>NZ_CP080000.1:2496325-2497722 GCF_019378755.1 Enterobacter sp. BIDMC 29
TTTTACTCTGATGCATTCCGTTTTATTTCAGCATATCGGGCTGCCAGTTGTTTCAGATGCATCTCCAGCTGCGACCTCGCAGCTGCAGGTAAAGGTACACCAGGAGGATTTTCTGACAAGATACGCAGTTGCTCTTCAGCCGGTATGGACTGGTTAAAAGACTGCCGGACGGAAAATACAACGGACTTCAGTTCACTGACCGTCATGTATTTGCCTTTCTGCTCATCAAGCCCGTTCAGCCGGTCACTCAATTTTTGTAGCGTTGACATCCCCTTATACCAACCATTGAGCTGTTCTACCGGTAATGCGGCAGCATTAAGGTGTTGCTGCCACTGTTGTATCAGGGGTTTTGCTTGCTCCGGCCACAGCACCTGAGCCTGTTCTGTAAGTTTTCGGCTGTAAGTAATACTCCAGTCAGGAGGCAATTTATCCAGTCGGGCAAGCTGCTGCTGTGTTTGTTCTATCATTGTTTGTGATGACGGAGATTGCTGACGCAACATATCCAGTTTTTCAGGCGCGAGAGGTGCAGGTAACGGAACCAGTGAGGCAGCAAGCTGAGTCTGTAGCGGGTCTGGCCGGTGAAGAAATTGCCAGCTCCACACTGCGCCCGTACTTATTATCAGCATGGTACACATTCCGGCAGCGAAGAATTTCCACTTTTTTACCTGAGTGGGCATTGCCGTCAGTACTTCCACATTTGCGTGGTGTTCTGGCTGTGCAACGAATACCCATTTCACTGGGCTGTCTGGCGCTGGGGTCTCTTCAGAGAGACTACCGGTATGAGAGCCTGTTGATATTACTGCACCATTCTTTACGGTGGCAGGCAGGACAATCCCAGACTGAATATTCGACCCGGTACCGGTTGTATCGTTGCTGTTTTCCAGCCGGACAGCACTGTTGTGCATCAGGGAACGCAACGTATCGAGCTGGCTCAGATGCTTAAGCTCCAGACGTTGAAGCACCTCCCCCAGACTGCCAAGCAGTTGCTCAGCCCGATACAGTTGTCTGAGGTCGCTGTAATTGAGCGGGAGCGAGCGCATCCGTTGCTGAAGACGTTGGTTCAGACTGCTGAGGATTTCCATGCGGGCATGTACCGGCTGCGGCCACAGTGTCCCCCACTGATGGCTTATCAGCGCATCCAGTATCGCTAGGCCTTCATTGAGGCCGAATAAGCCGGCCAGTTGCGTCCGTGCCAGCGTGTACCAGGCCGCCGTCTGTAACTCCACACCGTTTTGCTCAAACAGTGAAAGGCAGAGTTTTTCGACATAATGCCAGTTCACATCCGGACGGGCCGGATGTGTCAGTTTACTCAGTTCATCACGCAGGGTGGCATAATCCGCTAGCGTGCGCGGATCGCCACCGGTTTTGATTTTTCGTGGATTGATGTCATTCATGAC
>NZ_CP080000.1:2501359-2501486 GCF_019378755.1 Enterobacter sp. BIDMC 29
AGATAGTGTGGCCACAGCAGGCTCACCAGACCTTCGGTCAGCTCTGGCAGATCGTCATCAAGCTTTTCACGCAGACGACCCATCAGGAAAGCAAAGCCTTCGAACAGGCGTTCCACATAAGGATCTG
>NZ_CP080000.1:2517208-2517378 GCF_019378755.1 Enterobacter sp. BIDMC 29
CGGTGTGCTTTCTCCACTTCATCGAGTAACACTACGCTGTAGGGCCGCTTACGGACTGCTTCGGTGAGAATGCCGCCCTGACCATATCCTACATAGCCTGGAGGGGAACCTTTCAGCTGCGAGACCGTGTGCGGCTCCTGGTATTCAGACAGGTTGATAGTGATAAGCGA
>NZ_CP080000.1:2518237-2518369 GCF_019378755.1 Enterobacter sp. BIDMC 29
TATTCACTCCAGGTTGTGGCAGCAATGGTTCGCAGTTCACCGCGAGCCAGTGCCGGTTTCAGCAGGTTGGCTGCATCTGCCCCGCCCGCCTGATTACCGGCACCAATGATGGTGTGTGCTTCATCGATAAAC
>NZ_CP080000.1:2519467-2519583 GCF_019378755.1 Enterobacter sp. BIDMC 29
CTTACGCGGTGGTTCGTTCGTTCCAGGAATCGGAATGAATGATGTTGCCGTCTTTGTAGGTCCAGGTGATTTTTTCGTAGCGCAGTTCGATCTGCTCAAGGTGGTTATGCTTCTCT
>NZ_CP080000.1:2523702-2526056 GCF_019378755.1 Enterobacter sp. BIDMC 29
GATTTGGCTTTCGGCATCTGGGATACCAGTGACAGATTGACGTCCATCCCTTCTACCTGGAAGTGCGGCACGGCGTACAGCTTCACGCGGAAGAAGCCCGGGTTATCTTCGATATCTTCCACCACCACTTTCGCATCACGCAGGGGGTGGGACGCCTGCAGCTCATCGCCGGGATCGGTCATTTCCGTCACCAGACCGCGAACCCAGGTGTTCAGCTCCAGCTCCAGAAGACGACGATCCTTAGTGGTGCCGATGTTTTCGCGCTGAATGAGCTTCAGGTAGTGCGCAATACGCGACAGCAGGAAGATGTAAGGCAGACGGGCGTTGATGCGGCTGTTGGCAGTAGCATCAGCGGTGTCATACGTGGCCGGCTTCTGCGTGGAGTTCGCCGAGAAGAAACAGCTGTAATCGCGATTCTTGTAGTAGGAAAGTGGAATGAAGCCCAGATTCGCGAACTCAAATTCGCGGGTTTCCGGGATCATCACTTCAGACGGGATTTTTACCTGATTGCCGGTACCGAGGTCGTACAGATGAATAGGCAGGTCCTGAACGGCGCCACCGGCCTGCGGGCCACGAATTTGTACACACCAGCCGTTGTTAATGAAGCTGCGTACCATGTTGGATGCAAAGGCAAACGAGGCGTTGGTCCACAGGTATTTGTCATGATCCGGACCTTTCACTTCTTCGACGTAGTTGAAGCTACGCACAGGTACGGTATCCGGACCATAAGGCAGGCGCCCCAGAACACGCGGCATAACCAGACCGATATAGCGGGAATCATCCGTCTCGCGGAAGGATTTCCACTTGATGTACTCAGCGCGGTCAAAGTAATTACCGATATCTTTAATGGCCGCCACGTCCTCCATATTGTCTTTCAGGAAGAATTTCGGGCCGGCAGAACCGATAAACGGCATATGTGCAGCAGCAGACACTTTAGAGATGTTGCGCAGCAGGGCTACATCCTGCGCAGACGCATCAAATTCGTAAGCGGAAATCAGCGCAGCAATCGGCTCTCCACCCGGGGTATCATACTCATCAATATATGTATGTTTATACAGCCCACTTTGGACGATTTCCGGGCAGTCTTCAAAGTCCTGACGCAGGTCTTCTTTAGACATATCCAGGAGTTCAACTTTCACGTTCTGGCGAAAATCGGTTTTGTCGACAAGAGATTTCACACCGCGCCACAGACTTTCTACCGCCTGAAAGTCTTCATGATGCATAACAGCATCAAGCTGACGGCTGATCTGGTAATCCAGTTCCGCGATATGGTGGTCAATCAGGTTTTTGTCGAGTTTCTCAACTTTTGAGCCCGCTTTTGTCAGACATTCCAGGAACACCTTCATGCCGGCAGTTAAACGTTCGTCTGCTGTTGCATCCGACATCGCCTGTGCATCCTGCCAGATATCAAGCGCACTTAGCTCAGAGACAGGGTTAAGATTGATTTTTTCAAACAGGGACGCATATACCCCGCCTGCTGCAGGACGTTCAAGCACTACACTCTCGTTACCCGCGGCATTCTCATTTTTTACAGACATCAACATATTCCTTATTAATCCGTTAAAAGCATATGGCCGTTATGGCTGTTTCGGAGCCAGGGCTGAGAGTTCGGCTCTGAGTTCTGCACTTAATGCAGGATCGAGAAGAATTTTTTCCAACTCTTTTCGGAAAGCCTGGTTATCAAGCAGGTTTGCTTTTAAATCGCGAAGCAAATTGCGCATGGAGAGCATGGCCTTCAGCTGAGGTATTTGCCGCGAAACCTGCTCCGGAGAGAAATCATTAATACTCTGGAATGTCAGATTGATGTTGTCTTCACTGCCATCACCAGCAAGCGTGTTTTTAACGGTAATATTTACGATTGGGGAATATTCGGAAAGTACAGAGTCAAAGTTGTTTTTATTCAGATTAACTTTTTTGCGCTCCGATAGTGATGCAGTCTCCTGACCATTACTGAAGTCTCCCGCCACCAGTAATTTCAGGGGGAGCTCAGTTTTCTTGCTCGCTCCGCCCGTATGCAAATCAAGCTTTAAATTAATACGTGCCTTGGGTATTTCGGACTGAAAAGAAGAGTTAGACATGGCTATCCCTGTTTTTTGGAGTTATAAAAACGGTCAATGCCAGTGAGAAATTAATAAGAAAGGCAAACCCAGCCAGAACAACTTCCAGGCTCACGTCATCGGACGAAAATCAAAACCCCGGAATTAAAAGCGGGCACATTCCATTCACCAGCATATCGACATTGTGTTTTTGAGTATTTGTCTGAAATGAAAAAAATTTCGGATAAGACCCAATGGCCGGAGTGTAGGAACGTTCCCCACCCGATCGGAAATCAAAAAATGTAACAAAATGTTGCC
>NZ_CP080000.1:2526073-2526166 GCF_019378755.1 Enterobacter sp. BIDMC 29
CCAAAGATCATCTTTCTGATTTATAAGAATTTTCTTGCACACCCCTTTAACCCTTATGAAATAAGGGTGTACAGTAAGTGATCAATTTAATTT
>NZ_CP080000.1:2526652-2547948 GCF_019378755.1 Enterobacter sp. BIDMC 29
CATTCCTGCAGGGGACACCATGCTCTCATCGGCGCGCCGATACACCGGCACAAGGCGAGTGGTTCCGGTAAGATTATCAAATACCTGTTTTTCCGCAGTGATAATTCTCATTCCGGCCTTTCTCAGACGCGACACCTCAGCAGCAATCCGCTGGATCCCAAACCAGAACAGCGCATCAAGCGCGGTTACCTCCAGACCACTTAACAGAGCACGCTTCAGACGTTCCGTGGGGGGCTTAATTTCTTTGGCTATCTGCAGAAAAGGTTCCGCGGTCAATTGTGTCGCTTCCGTTCGCCGTATACGTGTGGACAGATGATATTGAAAAACGTCAGGTACACCGCTCAAATCGGACTTCACGCTCCAGACACAGCCAAACCGCTTCCCGTTAAAAATGACATTCTTCTGGCTGAGCTGCAGTTCATCACGCAACCCGGCAATTAACTGAGGTGTCCGCACGAGCAGCAGGCGGAAAGGCAGCTCAAAGCTGGTAACGTAATCGACATTGATCAGGGCAATACGCAGACGCGCCTCGGCCCCGGCCTGGATCGCCTTGCACTCGCTTAAAACGTCGGCCCACTGACGGGTAAGACGCGGAGGTTCATTCGCCTCGGTAAATCTGTATTTTTCAATCTGATAATCGATTTGCTCTGTCACCCGCTTTTCCCTGTCAGTCACGTTTTAGCCGCTAAAGAGAATTTAGCAGCACAGGTTATTATGCTCCAGAGGTGATGTGCAGTGATTGAACCCTCATTTATACGGGTTATGTTATTCCGTATTACAATTCCACTGCTTTGCTCCACAGGCCCTCTTCTCTTTAGGCAACCACCATGAAACAAATCACGCTCTCCGATTTGAAGCAACAAAGTGAAGCGGCGGCTAACGCCCCGCGTTTACGCGCACATCGTAACTTTCATCCTGAACTGAGCGACCCGGTTCAGCGGCTGGCCATCGCGATGGAACCAGGCACCTATGTTCGCCCTCATCGTCATCCGCATACCTTTGAGCTATTACTTCCCCTTCGCGGGCGTTTTGTCGTGCTGAATTTTGACGACCAGGGCGTCGTCACCCGTCGCGTCGTATTAGGTGAAGCGTGTATGGCGCTGGAGATGGAGGCGGGAACCTGGCATGCCGTGCTGTCACTGGATCATGGCGGCGTTATTTTTGAAGTTAAACACGGTGGCTATCAACCGGTGGCTGATGAGGATTTCGTTACCTGGGCCCCCGCCGAGGGAGAGCCCGATACAGCCGCGCTGATGGCATGGTATAAACAGGTACAGCCTGGCGATGCGGCCTGGAAAGCATAACGACTGCTTTCAAAATATCCAAACAGATGCCGTCGCGCATCTGTTCTGGTTTATAAAAACAGAAAAATCAAAGACCTTTCGAATTGCCGCTTTTTTAATCAAGCACGAGTAATAGCACATACCGTATAAAGGGTGCTACATTATACCGCCCACCCAACGTCAGCAATGGCCAGGCAACGCCGTAAAGATCGGTAAAGCCTGCAACCATGACCTTGTACTACGGTCTAACAGGTACGTGGTTACGCAATGCGTGACTTTCACCGACTTTATATAGGTTCCCATTATTTTGTCACAATCCAAATTCAAACGCGCGTTTCTGCACCCGCGTTACTGGTTCACATGGTTTGGTCTTGGCGTGCTCTGGTTACTGGTTCAGCTTCCTTATCCCGTAATCCGCATTCTGGGCTCCAGGCTTGGCAGCGCATCGCGCCACTTCCTTAAACGTCGTGAGTCTATTGCGCGTAAAAATCTCGAACTTTGCTTTCCACAGTACAATGCGGAACAGCGCGAAAAACTGATTGCTGAAAACTTTAAATCTATCGGCATGGCTCTGCTTGAAACCGGTATGGCATGGTTCTGGTCTGATGAACGTGTTCGTAAATGGTTTGATGTGGAAGGCCTGGATAACCTGAAACGTGCCCAGTTGCAAAACCGCGGCGTGATGGTGGTCGGCGTTCACTTTATGTCTCTGGAACTGGGGGGTCGCGTCATGGGGCTTTGCCAGCCGATGATGGCAACCTACCGTCCGCACAACAGCGCCGTGATGGAATGGGTGCAGACACGTGGTCGTATGCGCTCGAATAAGGCGATGATAAGCCGTAACAACCTGCGCGGCATGGTTGGCGCACTGAAAAAAGGTGAGGCCGTCTGGTTCGCACCGGACCAGGATTATGGCCGTAAAGGCAGTAGCTTCGCTCCGTTCTTTGCGGTGAAAGATGTCGCCACGACCAATGGTACCTTTGTGATTTCACGTCTTTCCGGTGCCTCCATGTTGACCGTCACGATGGTCAGAAAAGCGGATAAATCAGGCTATCGCCTGCATATCTCCCCTGAGATGGCTAACTATCCGGAAAACGAAGGCGAAGCCGCTACGTTCATCAATAAAGTTATCGAAATGGAAATCATGCGTGCGCCTGAGCAATATCTCTGGATGCATCGCCGTTTCAAAACACGCCCTCTTGGCGAAGCCTCGCTGTATATCTAAATTCCAGAAGGTTAGTTTCGTTAAGAAACTAACCTTTTCAATGACCTGTAATCACGCTGTGTACTGTCTTTCTTTGCGTCGCTCAAAGTGAATTTATTGCGTTCTGAAATCAAACTGTCGCCGTTCCACGACACTCGTAAGTGACGGAAATTATTTAAAAAAATCCCTCTTGTCACCCCCCATTTTTAGGCGTACATTAGCGCCGTCTGGCAACAGGAAAGCACAGAATTCTGAGCGGGAGTCGGCGGTATTACGGGAAAAATCTTATTTCCGCTATAAGCCAACTTCAGCTCTCTATAATCAGGTGGACTCTGTTTTTAAATGCGTACCACAAGATACGCGGAGCGATGAAACGTGAAATATTTCTTTATGGGCATTTCGGTGATTGTTTTAGTCTGGGCCGGAACGTTTGCCCTGATGATCTAGTGAAGAACATGCAGTCAAAAAAACAGGAGCCGATGGCTCCTGTTTTTTTATGTCATGATGACGCGTGAGGTTCGGTGACGCTTTTCGATGAGAGAAGTCCGTCGGCGCGGAACATACTCTTGATGCCCCTCACCGCCTGGCGGATGCGGTCACTGTTTTCAATCAGAGCGAATCGCACATGGGTGTCGCCATAATCACCAAAGCCAATGCCCGGCGAGACACATACCTTCGCGTCCTGCAGCAGCTTTTTGGCAAACTCCAGCGATCCCATTGCCGCATACGGCTCCGGAATTTTAGCCCAGACGTACATGGACGCTTTCGGCATGTCCACCATCCAGCCCGCTTCATGCAACCCTTTGACCAGCACATCACGGCGACGCTTATACTGCGCAGCAATCTCATGCACACACTGCTGATCGCCTTCAAGTGCTGCAATAGCCGCGACCTGAAGCGGGGTAAAGGTACCGTAGTCGTGATAACTCTTGATGCGCGCCAGGGCATTCACCAGCGTCTTGTTGCCCACCATAAAGCCGATGCGCCAGCCAGCCATGTTGTAGCTTTTCGACAGCGTAAAGAACTCAACCGCCACATCGCGTGCGCCAGGAACTTGCATAATCGAAGGGGCTTTCCAGCCGTCATAGACAATATCGGCATAGGCTAAATCATGCACCACCAGCACGTCGTAACGTTTGGCCAGGGCGACCACTTTTTCAAAGAAATCGAGCTCTACGCACTGCGCCGTCGGGTTCGACGGAAAACCGAGGATCATCATCTTAGGTTTCGGATAGCTTTCGCGAATCGCACGTTCCAGTTCGTTAAAGAAATCGACCCCTTCCACCAGTGGTACGGAGCGAACCTGCGCTCCGGCAATCACTGCGCCATAGATGTGAATCGGGTAGCTCGGATTGGGTACCAGTACGGTATCACCATGATCCAGAGTCGCCAGCATCAGGTGCGCCAGACCCTCTTTTGAGCCGATGGTGACAATCGCCTCGCTTTCAGGGTCGATATCGACCTGGTAGCGATCCTGATACCAGCGAGAAATTGCACGACGTAATCGAGGAATACCGCGAGAGGTAGAGTAGCCGTGCGTATCCGGACGCTGAGCAACCGTACATAATTTCTCAACAATATGCGGCGGTGTTGGGCCGTCAGGGTTACCCATGCTGAAATCAATAATATCTTCGCCGCGCCGACGCGCAGCCATTTTCAGTTCAGCAGTGATGTTGAATACATAAGGGGGGAGACGATCGATACGCGTAAAACGGCGTTCAGGACTGAATTCAGCCATAGATTCCTCAGATTAACGTTAGCGCCCGGACCGTCCGAGCGACGCTGCCACCGATGTGGCATGTTTAGAAAATAACCTGAAAAAAATCATGCTGTCGAGAGGGAAATGAAAAAAAAGAGTGCGCGCTAAAATCGGAACCCTGCTGCATTGAAAAGCGGAAGCGTCCGAAGTGACAGCCTCTTTCTGATATCTGTTGTGTAACACGATGATATCAAAACCGTTACCTGCTCAGGCGTTATCACAAAAAAATCGGGCGACTTCAGCCCTCTCCTGATAATCCCCTTTGCAAAACAGGGTTTTTCCCCATTTGATAAACCTGACGGATAGCTGGTCAATACGCGCCAGGTTTTTTATCATGGTCCTTTCCCGTTTTCCCTGGTCTACTCGTGCACGAAATATTCAATATGCTGCTGGCGGTTTTTGACCGTGCGGCATTAATGCTGATTTGCCTGTTTTTCCTCATCCGCATTCGCCTGTTCCGCGAGCTTTTGCACAAGTCTGCGCACTCGCCAAAAGAGCTGCTGGCCGTCACCGCGATCTTCTCGCTGTTCGCGTTGTTCAGCACCTGGTCCGGCGTGCCGGTCGAGGGATCGCTGGTTAACGTGCGTATCATTGCCGTCATGTCCGGCGGGATTTTGTTTGGCCCGTGGGTCGGCGTCATCACCGGACTGATTGCCGGTACGCACCGTTACCTGATTGATATCGGTGGCGTGACGGCAATTCCCTGTTTTATTACCAGTATTATTGCCGGGGTACTGTCAGGATGGATTAACCGCAAGATCCCGAAAAAGCAGCGCTGGCGCGCCGGGATCATCGCCGGCATGGTGTGCGAAACGCTGACCATGATCCTGGTGGTGGTGTGGGCCCCCACTATCGCACTGGGGCTGGATATCGTTTCGAAAATCGGTATTCCCATGATCCTCGGCAGCGTCTGCATCGGTTTTATCGTGCTGCTGGTACAAAGCGTTGAGGGAGAAAAAGAGGCCAGTGCCGCGCGTCAGGCCAAGCTTGCGCTGGATATCGCCAACAAAACGCTGCCACTCTTCCGCCATGTGAACGCGGAGTCGTTACGTCAGGTCTGCGATATAATCCGCCGCGATATTCATGCCGATGCGGTCGCCATTACCAATAACGACCACGTACTGGCTTACGTCGGCGTCGGGGAACACAATTACCGCGATAATGACGATACCATTAGCCCCACCACCCGACAGGCGATCAACTACGGTAAAATCATCATTAAGAACAATGATGAAGCTCACCGAACGCCGGAAATCCACTCCATGCTGGTGATTCCGCTGTGGGAAAAAGGCGTGGTAACGGGCACACTAAAAATCTACTACTGCCACGCGCACCAGATCACCTCCACGCTTCAGGAGATGGCCATCGGCCTGTCGCAAATTATCTCTACCCAGCTGGAAGTTTCCCGTGCAGAACAGCTGCGCGAGATGGCAAATAAGGCAGAACTGCGCGCGCTTCAGAGCAAAATCAATCCTCATTTTCTGTTTAACGCGCTGAACGCCATCTCGTCCTCCATCCGGATGAATCCGGACACCGCGCGTCAGCTTATATTCAATCTGTCGCGCTACCTGCGCTACAACATTGAACTGAACGATGATGAGCAGATCGACATCAAAAAAGAGCTGTATCAGATCAAGGACTATATCGCGATTGAGCAGGCCCGTTTTGGTGACAAGCTCACGGTGATTTACGATATCGATGAAGAGGTCAACTGTGTGATCCCAAGCCTGCTGATCCAGCCGCTGGTGGAAAACGCGATTGTTCACGGCATTCAGCCGTGTAAAGGTAAAGGCGTGGTCACCATCAGCGTAACCGAAAGCGGTAACCGCGTGCGCATTGCCGTGCGCGATACCGGCCACGGTATTGATCCAAAAGTCATTGAGCGCGTGGAGTCTAACGAAATGCCGGGCAATAAAATTGGACTGCTGAACGTGCACCATCGGGTCAAGCTGTTGTTCGGCGACGGACTGCACATTCACCGTCTCGAACCCGGCACCGAAATTGCTTTTTACGTCCCGAATGAACGCTCCCCCGTTCATGCGGCGACATCACTGTTGCCATAGGCCGGAGTAATCAATGAAAGTCATCATCGTGGAAGATGAAATTCTGGCTCAACAGGAGCTGAGCTGGCTTATCAAAACGCACAGCCAGATGGAGATTGTGGGTACCTTTGAGGATGGTCTGGACGTGCTCAAGTTCTTGCAGCATAACCGGGTCGACGCCATTTTTCTGGATATCAACATTCCATCGCTGGACGGTGTATTACTGGCGCAAAATATTAATCAGTTTGCTCATAAGCCGTTTATTGTTTTCGTTACCGCCTGGAAAGAGCACGCCGTAGAAGCCTTCGAACTGGAAGCGTTTGACTATATTCTGAAGCCTTACCAGGAATCGCGTATTGTCAGCATGCTGCAAAAGCTGGAAGCCGCATGGCAACAACAGGCCACGCCTGCTAACGCAAGCCCGGCGATACGTGAAAACGACACCATAAACCTGGTCAAGGATGAACGCATCATCGTGACGCCTATCGACGATATCTACTATGCCGAAGCGCACGAGAAGATGACGTTTGTCTATACACGGCGTGAATCGTACGTGATGGCAATGAACATCACCGAGTTTTGCAACAAACTGCCGGCGGCGCACTTTTTCCGCTGTCACCGTTCGTTTTGCGTCAATCTAAACAAGATCCGCGAGATCGAACCGTGGTTTAACAACACCTATATTTTGCGTCTGAAGGATCTTGATTTTCAGGTCCCGGTGAGTCGCAGCAAGGTGAAAGAGTTCCGCCAGCTGATGCATCTGTAAAAATCCCCTCTCCCGCAGGAGAGGGATAGTCGTCAGAGGATTTGACCCAGTACCTGACGCAGGTGCGCGCCCGAGCCAAGCAGGCCTGGATTATCGTGCACAATCAGGTACACAGGGATGTCCTGCACATAGCTTCTGAAGCGACCTTTGTCTTCAAACGCACCGCGGAAGCCTGAGGCTGTAAAGAAGTCGAGGAAACGCGGTACGATCCCGCCCGCGATATAGACTCCCCCGAAGGTGCCCAGCGTCAGCGCCAGGTTGCCGCCAAACCGTCCCATGATCACACAGAACAGCGACAGCGCACGGCGACAGTCGATGCAGCTGTCCGCCAGCGCGCGCTCGGTCACATCTTTTGGCTGCAGATTCTCCGGCAGACGGCCGTCTGATTTTACAATCGCCCGGTACAGATTCACCAGACCCGGACCGGAAAGCACGCGCTCGGCGGAGACATGGCCGATTTCAGCGCGCAGCTCTTCGAGGATAATGCCCTCTTCTTCGCTGTTGGGCGCAAAGTCCACGTGACCGCCCTCACCCGGCAGGCTTACCCAGCGCTGGTCGACGTGGACCAGATGTGAAACGCCAAGACCGGTACCGGCACCGTAGACCGCAATCGGCTTACCTTCTACTGGCGCTGTACCGCCAAATTGAATCAGATGCTCTGGCTTCAGCATCGGGATCGCCATGGACACGGCAGTAAAGTCATTGATGATTTCAAGATGCGCAAAACCAAGGTTTTTTTTCATCTCAGCGATGGAAAATGCCCAGACATGGTTGGTCATCGCCACCCAGTCACCGGTAATCGGGCAGGCAATGGCGATACATCCGTCTTCGATGCTCACCTGTTGCTCTTCAAGATAGACCCGAACAACGGCCTCAAGACTTGGATAATCCAGCCCTGAATAGGTTTTCGCCCGGGAAATTTCACCGCTATTTACATCGCATAGGGCAAGGCGAGCATTCGTGCCGCCCACATCGCCTACCAAAGCATACTTTGTCATTCTTCTACTGCTCCGCTAAAGTCAGAATAAATCTTTGGGACACTGTAAGTTCAAGGCGTGATAACAACAACGACCGGAAGGTGAATGCCCGTGGATTATCGATCTTCGTCACAGAATAACTTTACCGTTTCAGCACCTTTTGCACTATTGCCATAAAGCTGATTGTGCAAAGTAACGTAATAGCGTTTTGTACAAGGAAATCATCATGCTCCATCCGCGAGCCAGAACCATGCTCTTACTGGCAATACCGGCGCTGATCATTGGCGTTGCCTCAAGTCTGGTGCTCATTGTCGTGATGAAAGTCGCGTCGGTGTTGCAGGCGATGTTATGGACGGCGCTTCCTGCACAACTGGGCGTCAGCGTGGATTCGCCGGGATGGATCATGTTGATGCTGACGCTCACCGGCGTTGCGGTGGGTCTGGTGATCCGCTTTAGCCCCGGGCACGCCGGGCCGGATCCGGCGCTTGAACCACTGATCGGTGCGCCCGTTCCCCCCTCGGCGCTGCCGGGGCTGATTATCGCGTTGATCCTGGGTCTGGCGGGCGGTGTCAGCCTTGGTCCTGAACACCCCATCATGGCGGTAAACATTGGTATGGCGGTCTTTCTCGGTTCGCGCATTTTACCCCGTGTCGGTGCGCTGGACTGGACCATCCTCGCCTCTGCAGGCACCATCGGGGCGCTTTTCGGCACGCCCGTTGCCGCCGCCCTTATTTTTTCTCAGACACTTACCAGCAATAACGACGTCCCGCTCTGGGATAAACTCTTTGCGCCGCTGATGGCCGCTGCGGCTGGTGCGCTCACGACCAGTCTGTTTTTCCATCCTCATTTCTCACTCTCTCTGCCCCACTACGGCCAGATGCATATTGCCGATATTTTCAGCGGTGCCATCGTCGTCGCGATCGCCATTGCACTCGGGATGATTGCGGTATGGTGCCTTCCGCGCCTGCACCGTCTGATGCACCGGCTGAAGCACCCGGTGCTGATTCTGGGGGCGGGTGGTCTGATGCTGGGCGTATTAGGGGCTATCGGCGGAACGGTAACGCTGTTTAAAGGCCTTGATGAAATGCAGCAGTTGGCTTTCAGCCAGGTGTTCAGCGTGTCTGATTACCTGCTGTTTGCGCTGGTTAAACTGGCGGCGCTGGTGGTAGCTGCAGCATGTGGGTTCCGCGGTGGGCGTATCTTCCCGGCGGTGTTTATCGGCGTGGCGTTGGGGCTGATGCTGCATGAACATGTGGATGCGGTGCCGGCAGCGATAACGGTCTCTTGCTCAATTCTGGGGCTGGTGCTGGTGGTGACGCGCGATGCGTGGCTGAGCCTGTTTATGGCGGCGGTAGTGGTGCCGGATTCAACGCTCTTCCCCCTGCTCTGTATCGTGATGTTGCCCGCCTGGCTCCTGCTGGCGGGCAAACCGATGATGATGGCCTGGCGAAACGACAAGTAATCAGGCGTTATTACGCGCTTCCAGAGCCTTGGTAAGCGCCCCGAGCAGCGGCGGGATATCCGCTTTCGGGAGCATCACCTCAATCAACGAGAGCCGCTCGTGGTGCGCCACTTTTTCAAGTACGTCCGCCAGCTGTTCCGCTTCACTGACCCGCCAGCACTCAGACTGAGGATCGAGGCTCAACGCCTGCGGAATGTGCGTCCAGTTCCACAAAGCAATGTCGTTATACCGCTGCTCCGCCCCGTGGATAGCCCTCTCAACCGTGTAACCTTCGTTGTTGAGCACCAGAATAATGGGGTGCTGTTTATCACGCAGCATCGAGCCTAGTTCCTGAATGGTGAGCTGGGCCGCGCCATCCCCCGTCAGCACAATCACGCGCCGGTTCGGGCATGCGGTTTGTGCACCAAACGCCGCCGCCAGCGTGTAACCAATCGAGCCCCACAGCGGCTGGACGATAAAGTTAACATCAGCCGGTAAACGCAAATCAATCGCGCCGAAGGCCGATGTTCCCTGGTCGGCAAGGATAATGTCCCCCGGGCGAATAAAGGTTTGCAACGTTCTCCAGAAATTCTCCTGGGTAAGCGAACCGTCCGGCTGCGGGAACGGTATTGCGCCGGATGATGACGACATAAGGCCAGCATGCACGTGCTGTTTGCAGAGTTCGACCAGCGTCTCAATCGCCTGGTTCATTGGGATGCCGGTAAACCAGACATCCCCGACGCGTGCGGCATGCGGCTGGACTTCAATGGTTTGCGCCGGGGTAAGCTGGTGCGTGAACCCGGCCGTCAGGGTATCGGTAAAACGCGTGCCAACACACAATACCGTGTCAGCCCCTTCAATCGCCTCTTTTACCGCACCGGTGCTGGCTGAACCACTGTATGTACCGTAAAAACCCGCCTGACGCTCGTCGAATATCCCTTTCCCCATCAGCATGGTGGCATGGGCCATCGGTACCTCTTTCACCCACTTCTGTAGCGCATGCTTCAGGCCATGGCGCAGAACAAGGAAGTCAGCCAGCAGCGCGGTACGTTTGCTCATCGCCAGTTTGTTCTCAGCAGCATCCCGGAACGCTTTCAGGCAGGCGCTATCGGCATGAGCCTGCTTATGAGTGAGAGCGTTTACAGGCGGCGTGGCGGCTTTTTTTGCCACATCGGCGGGTAACATCAGATAACCGGGGCGACGTTCCCGAAGCATGGTTGTCAGCACACGGTCGATTTCATAACAGGCATTTTGTTCGGTAAGGACCGCCTGTGCGACGGTGATCGGCTCGCTCATATGATAAAAGTGACGGAACTCCCCATCCCCCAACGTATGATGCAGCAACTCTCCCCTTTGCTGTGCCGCCGTACCCGGCGCCCCCACAATATGTAAAACCGGGACATGCTCGGCATAGCTGCCGGCAATGCCGTTCATGGCACTTAACTCCCCAACGCCGAATGTGGTCAGCAGCGCGGCAAAGCCCTTACATCGGGCGTATCCGTCAGCGGCATAGGATGCGTTCAGCTCATTGGCACAGCCCACCCAACAAATATCCGGGCTGTCTATTACGTGGTCGAGAAACTGCAGGTTATAGTCGCCCGGCACGCCAAACAGATGATCGGCACCACAATCTGTAAGACGGTCCAGCAGGTAATCGGCGACGCAGTATGGGGTTCGCATAACAGGTGTCCTTCTGACGTTGACCTCACTTTGAGTATTAAAGAAGCGTGATGGCTGTCCAGAATTGGTCGTAAGAAGGGCATGGAAAGAATGCTTTACAAAAAAGGCTGCGCTATGCTCTTTTTTTCACGTTAATGTAAACGTATACACTGATTTTTCCTTTCAGCACCAGAGGGCATCAGAATGAGTTACCAGCCGGACAAAAATCGTTATCAGACAATGCAGTATCGCCGCTGCGGGCAAAGCGGACTCAGGTTGCCCGCCATCTCACTCGGGTTGTGGCACAATTTTGGCGACGCCACGCTTGTCGAAAACAGCCGTCAACTTTTACAACGCGCGTTCGATCTGGGTATTACGCATTTCGACCTTGCCAATAATTACGGTCCTCCTCCCGGCTCAGCCGAACGTAACTTCGGTCGCATTTTGCAGGAAGATTTCCTGCCATGGCGCGACGAGCTGATCATCTCGACCAAAGCGGGTTATACCATGTGGGATGGCCCCTACGGCGACTGGGGGTCACGCAAATATCTGGTTGCCAGCCTGGATCAAAGCCTGAAGCGTATGGGGCTGGAATATGTGGATATCTTTTATCATCACCGTCCTGACCCACAAACGCCACTGCTGGAAACCATGAAAGCGCTTGACCATGTGGTGCGCCAGGGAAAAGCCCTTTACGTCGGGTTATCAAATTACCCTGCAGAACAGGCTCGCAAGGCTATCGATATCCTGAATGACCTTGGGACGCCGTGTCTGATCCACCAGCCGAAATATTCGATGTTTGAACGTGCGCCAGAGGAAGGCCTGCTGGACGTGCTGCAGGAAAAAGGCGTCGGCTGCATTCCCTTCTCGCCGCTGGCGGGGGGACAGCTGACTAACCGCTACCTGAACGGTATTCCTGCAGACTCGCGTGCGGCAAGCGGCAGTAAGTTCCTTAATCCCGATCAGATCACCGAAGAGAAGCTGGAGAAGGTTCGTCAACTGAACGCGCTGGCGGAAAACCGCGGCCAGAAACTGTCACAGATGGCGCTGGCGTGGATTTTACGCCACGAGTCGGTAACGTCAGTGCTGATTGGGGCCAGTAAAACTGCCCAGATTGACGATGCCGTGGCAATGCTGGAAAACCGCCATTTCTCGGCGGAAGAACTGGCAATCATTGATGGGATCCTGAACAGCTCAAAATAAAATCACTTTTAGCAAAAAGTGCTCTCATTCATGAATTAGGAGTTGAGGCGATGAAACGAGCCTTTACCAACTCGTAATATTGCGTTAACAGGCCCTACAAAGGCCCCGATCGTGAAGGAGAAAGTGTATGTTCAGGTCACTGATTCTTGCAGCGGTATTACTGGCTTCGGCCCCGCTGATCGCCACTGCGGGCGAAATCACCCTGTTGCCATCAGTTAAATTACAAATTGGCGATCGTGACGACTACGGCAGATACTGGGACGGTGGCTACTGGCGCGACCGTGATTACTGGAACCGTCACTATGAGTGGCGCGGCGACCGCTGGCGCAGACATGATAATGGCCTGCATCGCGGCTGGTACAAAAACAACGCCTATGAGCGTGGTTACCGTGAAGGCTGGAACGATCGTGACGACCGCCGCGGTGGCTGGGGTCACGGTGGCAGAGGACACGGTGGTCACGGCCATCATCACTAATACGTCATCACTAATGCATCATCAGTAATGCAAAAAGGAGCCTCACGGCTCCTTTTTCTTTCGTTCAACGCGACGCTATAACCCCAGTGCAGTGCCGACCAGGAGCCACAGGTTCAACGACACCACTACCGCCACAATGACCCAACCGGTTCGTTTCACCAGCGTGCTGTTCACCAGTTCGCCCATCAGGCTTTTGTCACTGGTAAAGATCAGCAGCGGCACCAGTGCAAGCGCGATACCAAAACTCAGCAGTACCTGGCTCATGACCAGAATTCTCGTGGGATCCAGCCCCATCAGAATCACAACAAAGGAGGGCAGCATGGTCACGGAGCGACGAACCCAAAGCGGAATGTGGAAACGGACAAAGCCCTGCATCACCACCTGCCCTGCCAGCGTCCCCACAACCGTTGACGAGAGACCGGCCGCCACCAGGCTCAGCCCGAATATCGTGGCAGCAGCATGGCTCAGTAACGGCTCCAGCGTAAGGTATGCCTGGTCGAGATCGGCAATACCGGTGTGACCGTTAAAATGGAAAGCGGCGGCAGCGGTCGCCATCATCGCCAGGTTCACAAAACCGGCAATGGTCATGGCGATCGCCACATCCCATTTCGTCGCAGAGTAACGCTCTTTGCGCGTCCCACCGTGCAGGTGCTGTGTCAGCGAGGAATGCAGGTAAATGACATGCGGCATGATGGTTGCGCCCAGCACACCGGCGGCCAGGAATACCGCTTCAGAGGTTGGCAGGCTCGGGATAATCATCCCTTTGCTGAGCTGTGCCAGATTCGGCTGAGAGAAAATCAGCTCGACGATATAGGCCGCCGCCACAAACAGCAGCAGCCCACCGATAACTTTTTCCAGCGGTTTTTGACCGCGACGCTGCAGCATCAGGATCAGGAAAGTGGCAATCCCGGTGAGCACCGCGCCCTGAAGCAGCGAGACGCCGAGGATCAGTTTAAAACCAATCGCGGCCCCGATGAATTCGGCGAGGTCGGTTGCCATGGCGATAATTTCCGCCTGAACCCAGTAAAGCCATACCGCCGGACGCGGATAGTGATCGCGAATTTGTTCAGCCAGGTTTTTGCCCGTGGCAATCCCCAGCTTCGCGGACAGCATCTGAATCAACATGGCCATCAGGTTAGCCCACACGACCACCCAGAGCAGCTTATAGCCGAAGCTGGCCCCGGCCTGAATATTGGTCGCAAAGTTACCTGGATCGATATAGCCGATGGCAGCAATGAACGCAGGTCCCATTAACGCGAACCGCAACTTGCGCGCTGCTCTGCCACTGCTACCCTCTACGCGACTGTTTGTCATTTCTGCCTCTGGAAATATAGCCTTTGCTATGTTTAATGCTATCAAAATGAGAATGATTATCAAGATCATTTAGTGAGTTTATAGTGATTTCTCTGATAGCTTTGAACAATAGACGGGCGGGTAAGGTGGGGCGATCTAACAAAACCTGCAATCGCGCACGCTTTTGTGAAGACTAGCACACAAACTTAACTTTTCACTCATTTACCTAACATAACAAAAATGTATTGTGGATCACTAATTTTGAGACTCGTCACAGGATGTAACTATAGTGTGTCCTTGATCTCGTTTTCTTTTCGCTTGTTACATAGAATGTGCACGAAAATTAAACCTGCCTCATATTTGGAGCAAATATGGACCGCGTCCTTCATTTTGTCCTGGCACTCGTTGTCGTTACTGCGCTTGCGTTACTGGTCAGCCATGACCGTAAAAAAATCCGCATCCGCTTTGTTGTTCAGCTTCTCGTTATTGAAGTTTTGCTCGCGTGGTTCTTCCTGAACTCCAACGTGGGGCTTGGCTTCGTAAAAGGCTTCTCCGAAATGTTCGAAAAACTGCTCGGATTCGCCAACGAAGGGACGAACTTTGTCTTCGGTAAAATGAACGACGAAGGTCTGGCGTTCTTCTTCCTGAAGGTACTGTGCCCTATCGTCTTCATCTCTGCGCTGATCGGTATTCTGCAACACATTCGTGTTCTGCCCGTCGTTATCCGCGCCATTGGTACCGTACTCTCTAAAGTTAACGGCATGGGTAAACTGGAATCGTTCAACGCCGTCAGCTCCCTGATCCTGGGTCAGTCTGAGAACTTCATCGCCTATAAAGACATCCTCGGTAAGATGTCCCGCAACCGCATGTACACCATGGCAGCCACCGCAATGTCTACCGTCTCCATGTCTATCGTGGGTGCGTATATGACGATGCTGGAACCTAAATACGTGGTTGCCGCGCTGGTCTTGAACATGTTCAGTACCTTTATCGTTCTCTCTCTGATCAACCCGTACCGTGTTGACGAAGGCGAAGAGAACCTGCAGATGGCAAATCTGCATGAAGGTCAGAGCTTCTTCGAAATGCTGGGTGAGTACATTCTTGCTGGTTTCAAAGTGGCGATTATCGTTGCGGCGATGCTGATCGGCTTTATTGCCCTGATTTCTGCTCTGAACGCCCTGTTCGCAGCGGTTCTGGGTATCTCCTTCCAGGGCATTCTGGGCTACATTTTCTACCCGGTTGCCTGGGTGATGGGTGTTCCTGCACATGAAGCGCTGCAGGTAGGCAGTATCATGGCGACTAAACTGGTCTCTAACGAATTCGTTGCGATGATGGATCTGCAGAAAATTGCCAGCACGCTCTCTCCACGCGCGGAAGGCATCCTGTCCGTGTTCCTGGTCTCCTTCGCTAACTTCTCTTCCATCGGTATTATCGCCGGTGCGATTAAAGGTCTGAATGAAGAACAGGGTAACGTGGTTTCTCGCTTCGGTCTGAAGCTGGTTTACGGTTCTACGCTGGTGAGCGTACTGTCTGCCTCTATTGCGGCACTGGTACTGTAACACCTGCAGCGAAATAAAAACCGGGAGCTCAGCTCCCGGTTTTTTTATGTCCGTAATTCATTAAGCGGTTTGGGTTTGCCAATCAGGTAACCCTGCAGATAGTCGACCCCGAAGTGAAGCAGCTTCTCCCGCTGTTCCGGCGTTTCAACATACTCGGCCACCACACTCAGTGATTTCGTCTTCGCCAGGTTGCAAATCGACTGCACGATCATCGCATCCATATCATCGGTACAGATATCTTTTACAAAGCACCCGTCAATTTTGATGATGTCCGCCTGCAGACGTCTGAGACGTTCGTAGTTGGCATATCCGGTGCCGAAATCATCAATCGCGATCCGGAAACCGCAATCCCGCAACTGCTGAATGTTTTTGATACTGCTGCCCGAATTAGAGAAAGCCTGCTCTTCGGTGATCTCAATCACCACCGCCTGTGGTGCAACCCCATAGCGTTCAAAGAGCGAGCAAATCTCGATGGCCACCTCTTTTTGCATCAACGTCAGGGGCATCAGATTGACAGAAAAACGCACTCCGGCATGCGTCGCTGGATGATCGCGCAGCCACACCAGTAATTTTTCCATCACGCACATGTCGAAGCGGTGGCTCAGGTTAAACTGGGCTATCAGGGGTATAAAGCGGTCTGGGGTGATGATCTCGCCCTCGCTTTCCATGCGCGTCAGTATTTCGTAATACCCGCTACCATCTGCCTTCTGGATTGGCTGAGCGTATAAATGAAACTGTCCTGCATCCAGAGCATGTTTGATGCGCGCTAACATCAAAACCCGCTCGGTTGTTTGTCCTGATGCCACCTCGAGGCTATTGGTGAGCGCCAGTACATTATGCGCTCCGCAAGATTGCTCAGCCAGCCAGCTGAGCTGCCCCAGCGTGTGGTGTAACTTCTCACCGTTCTCAACCATTCCCCAGGAAGCGCCAAATTCAATATCCAGCCCGGTGTTGTTCCAGACAATCTTACGGCTGTTCAGCTGATCGACCATATGCTGCAGGCGCTCAGCGGTTCCCGGCCCCAGCAATACCAGCACCAGTTCGCTGCCCGGGAGCTGGAAAAGCCGCTCATCTTTTTGCAAAAATGGCTGCAGCGAGGTGGTCACCATCCGTTTGCAATGCACCCGCATAAGAATGCCGTAGTGACGACTCAAGAACTCGAGGTTGTCCATTCGCAGACAGCACACTTTGGCATCAGGGTGGTCCTGCAGAAAATCTTCCAGTGCACGAATGTTCGGTAAACCGGTCAGCGGATCGGTTAGCGCCCTGTCCTGCCAGTCCTGCTTCAGCCACTCGCTGCGCTGATAAATCCGCGACATGTAGAGCAAGCAGATGGCGAAAGAGATAAGGACAGACAAAATAAAGGAGAGCGAATGGCCTGACTCCACGCCATTGAGGAAATTATAGTTATAGGTCAACAGCAGAAGTGCGGATGCCGCCCAGAAAAGAGAAATGAGCGCGTAGCTCAGGCGACTGATCCCTAACGTAAAGAGAATAAAAATCACTGGCATTAAATAGCCCGCAATAATAGGTGACTCAAAAGGAGCACATAAAATTGCGAGGATGACGATTAAAAGCATCAGCCAGACTAATATATATAGCGATTTCTTTTGAAAAAACACGGGTTTCACACTGCGTCGCCAGAAGGTGATGGCATAACGTGGATTAATTATCATTCTTAACGGGTAATAGAACATCATGGTAAATATCAACGCCGCGCAGATCAGACTTTGTATATCGACTACGTTATAAATTGCGGTACCTTCACCGAAGAAGGTTGAGATAGTAACCGGGAAATGGAACAAATAGCCTGCCAGGTACATCGACACTTTTATGCCTATCGGTACCATAAAGCCGAGCCAAAATATCCGTAACCCAATATGCTTGTTCGGCACGCAGTAGCGCCAGCGCTTGCCCAGTATGATCCTGAGGATGCCGCACCCCGCAAACACCGAGAACGTCTGACAGAACAATAAAACTGAATATTGTAGCGGTGCTAAATCAATGCTGAATATATTAGTGATAGTAAAACTTAACAGAACAGGAATAACCGCCCGACGCCCAAATACCAGAATAACCGCCAGCATTACGCTTAAAGGCAGCCATGCTAAATATACGTCATGACCATTAACAACAGCGCGCGGAGAGATATAACGGGAGAATGGCACCGCAACCAGGCAAAGTGCCAGGGCAGTTATAAATATCTTTACATTATTGTAAGTTTTTCTATTCATTAAGTTAGATAATCTATTTTCCATTCGTATCATTGACCGGATGGATAATAGGTTTATTAATTGCGCGAATCAAGTTGAAGTCTATTTATAGACCGCTTTATTGATTTTGATTGAGGTGAGGTACAAAAATACCTCTATTTCAGCAACAAATTAGGGTGAAGAGTTTTACAAAAGCATAAAAAAACCCCCGTCTTTCGACGAGGGTTCAAATTTTGGTGGAGCTAAGCGGGATCGAACCGCTGACCTCTTGCATGCCATGCAAGCGCTCTCCCAGCTGAGCTATAGCCCCACATGTTGACTTTACTGACCGCACTCTGTTGGGTTCAGAGTGTGGTGGAGCTAAGCGGGATCGAACCGCTGACCTCTTGCATGCCATGCAAGCGCTCTCCCAGCTGAGCTATAGCCCCATCGTAAAGCTGTCATGTTGACGGGCGGCATAATATGAATTCCGCTGCGGAGTGTCAACGGCAAAATCAATGACGGCGGTTCAATCGCCGAAAAATCATGCAAATGAATCACTTTGCGAGTCTGCTCGCAGCCATGAGTTAAGCCTGTCACATTTTCCTCTAAAACGGTGCTATAAAATGAGCCGTTAATTAACCCCACGAATATTCAGGAAATTGCATGATCAAGGAACGAATGACGCCAGAAGAGTTAGCCCTGCTCACTGGCTATAGCCGCCAGACCATCAATAAATGGGTACGCAAAGAGGGTTGGATTACATCGCCAAAACCAGGAGTCCAGGGCGGCAAAGCGCGTCTGGTGCACGTTAATGAAAAAGTGCGTGAGTTTATCCGCAGCGCGCGCCGGGCAAGTGAAACGTCTGAGATACCAGAAAGTGCCAGCCATGATGGCTCGCTTCACTCCCTGCTCCTGACGCTGGCAAATGAAATGACGCCGGAAGAGCAAAGGCAGATGACATCACTGTTACTGCGGGAAGGGATTACCGGATTGTTGCAACGTTTAGGGATACGCGATCAGAACTGATATGAAAAGATTCCGTAGCAAAATGACCACCGAAGAGCTGGCAGAAAATTTGGGTGTTGCACGGCAAACGGTGAACCGCTGGATACGCCAGCAGGGATGGAAAACCGAGGGCGTCAATGGGGTGAAAGGCGGACGTGCACGGCTGATTCACATTGATGCCCGCGTGAAGGAGCACATCATGAGCCTCCCTGCTGTCCGTAACCGTCAGGCGGTGTACCATCTGGCGGAGGTGACATCGTTGTACAGTGACCCCTCCTCTACTTTGCGTCCTGGGATCATCGAGACGCTGGAGAATATGACGCACCTTGAGCAGGAACGTCTGGATGCGTTACTGAAGCGTGAAGGGATACGCGGCTTTCTTGCACGTCTCGGCATTGCTGAATTTAATGCATAAAAAAACGGCAGGTTTCCCTGCCGTTTTTCATGGTTCAGGCGTTATTACTGCTGATTTTCGCGCTCAGTAATAAAATCCAGCGCCTTGTTAATGCGCGCTACGCTGCGTGATTTACCAATGGCATGAACGGTAACATCGAGTGCCGGAGACTGACCCACACCGGTGACTGCCACACGCAGTGGCATACCCACTTTGCCCATACCAACTTCCAGCTCATCTGCCGTCGCCTGAATGGCATGATGCACATTCTCGGCAGTCCAGTCAGTCATCGCCGCCAGTTTGTCACGCACCACTTCGAGTGGCTGACGCGCAACCGGACGCAGGTGCTTCTTCGCCGCGTCCGCGTCGAACTCGTCAAACTCTTCATAGAAGTAGCGGCAGCTTTCAGCGATCTCTTTCAGTGTTTTGCAACGCTCGCCGAGCAGTTTCACCAGTTCCGCCAGTTCAGGGCCAGTACGAGTATCAATATTTGCCTGCTCGATGTGCCACTGCAGGTATGTCGCCACATATTCCGGCTGCATGGTATTGATGTAGTGGTGGTTCAGCCAGAGCAGCTTATCAGTGTTAAACGCGCTCGCAGATTTGCTCACCGCGCCCAGAGAGAACAGATTGATCATCTCTTCACGGCTAAAGATCTCCTGATCGCCGCTGGACCAGCCCAGACGCACCAGATAGTTCAGAAGCGCTTCCGGCAGATAGCCGTCGTCGCGATACTGCATGACGCTGACTGCACCGTGGCGTTTAGACAGTTTTTTGCCGTCGTCGCCATTGATCATGGACACGTGCGCATAGACCGGAACAGGGGCGTTCAGCGCTTTCAGGATGTTGATTTGACGTGGGGTGTTGTTGATATGGTCTTCGCCACGGATAACATGCGTGATTTCCATATCCCAGTCGTCAACCACAACGCAGAAGTTATAGGTTGGGGAACCGTCGGTGCGGCGGATGATCAGATCGTCCAGCTCCTGGTTGCTGAATTCGATCGGGCCACGGATCTGGTCGTCAAAAATTACCGAGCCGTCCTGCGGGTTAGCAAAACGCACCACGCACGGTTCATCAGCTGCATGCTCGCTATGGTCATGGCGGCAGCGGCCGTCATAACGCGGTTTTTCACCCTTCGCCATCTGATCTTCACGCAGCGCATCAAGGCGTTCTTTGGAGCAATAGCATTTATACGCTGTACCCGCGACCAGCATCTCATCAATCACGGCGTTGTAGCGGTCAAAACGTTTGGTCTGGAAATACGGGCCTTCGTCCCACTCCAGATTCAGCCAGTTCATACCATCCATAATGGCTTCAATTGCTTCCGGCGTGGAGCGCTCAAGATCGGTGTCTTCAATACGCAGTACGAACTCACCTTTGTTGTGGCGTGCAAAAAGCCAGGAATAGAGAGCGGTACGTGCACCACCGACGTGCAGATAGCCTGTCGGGCTCGGCGCGAAGCGAGTTTTGATTTTCATGAAATGGCCTTACGTTATAAAGATGCCGGCAATCGGCAAATCCTGGGAAAAAAACAATGGGCAATATTCTATCACTGTGGGGGGATTCCTCAATGTTGATCCCTTTATCGTGAGGGAGTTTGCGATTTTTGTTTAGAAATCATGCGTCATCGCCCGTTTCGCGATCGTTTTGTTTAATTTTACGACGAACGAATAAAAACTTTAGAAAATGCGTTGACTCATTTTCAACTCTCCCTATAATGCGACTCCACACAGCGGGGGTGATTAGCTCAGTTGGTAGAGCATCTCCTTTACACGGAGGGGGTCGGCGGTTCGAGCCCGTCATCACCCACCATCTACTTAAGTAGACTCGCAGTGTAGATAAGTATTGAGATTGGGCGATTAGCTCAGTTGGTAGAGCATCTCCTTTACACGGAGGGGGTCGGCGGTTCGAGCCCGTCATCGCCCACCATCTACTTAAGTAGACTCGCAGTGTAGATAAGTATTGAGATTGGGCGATTAGCTCAGTTGGTAGAGCATCTCCTTTACACGGAGGGGGTCGGCGGTTCGAGCCCGTCATC
>NZ_CP080000.1:2548459-2756635 GCF_019378755.1 Enterobacter sp. BIDMC 29
CATCCTGCACGACCCACCAATGTAAAAAAGCGCCCTAAAGGCGCTTTTTTGCTATCTGCGGTATAACATCACTCTTCCGTCAACGTTGCTATCAACGACTTAATCGCCGGCGTCGCCTGCTTCTCGTCATACACCACATACAAATCTGCCGGTATACGTACCTGTAATGGACGAAATACCACACCGGGCCACTGCATTTGCGCATAGCTGTCAGCAGCTAACGTAATCCCCATTCCCATACTGATCATTGCCAGCACCGTCTGCGGTTCATCGGCTTCACGCACTATCATCGGTGAAAAACCGGCCTGCTGACACACTCGCTGTAAGAACGACCAGTCAGAATGCGCAGACGGCATAGTTACAAAGTACTCATTCTGCAGTTCGGTGAGCGCAATTGCGCTTTCCCCCACCAGCCGGTGATCCTCCGGCAGCGCAACCAGAAACGCCGCATCCCGTAAGCGGATACTGGTAAACCCTGCGGTGGGCTCGGTTGCCATTCGCCAGATCCCGACATCCAGCTCCCGACGCTCCAGCAGCGCCATTTGCATTACCGGCGACTTTTCGCGAAAGACGACATCAACGTTCGGATGCTCTTTCAAAAATGTGCGCATGACCGTGCGCACTTCGCTCCACATGGCGGTACCGACAATGCCCAGCGCAATCCGCCCCGCCTCACCCCGTCCAATTTGTTCGACCCGCGCCAGTGCCTGGTTTGCGCTGGCAAGCAGTCGACGGGACTCTTCCATCAATACTTTACCCGCATGGGTCAAGGCGACGCTTCGTGAGTGGCGAATAAACAGTAAGGTACCGAGCTGACTTTCCAGCTCTTTTATATGCAGGCTCAACGGCGGCTGCGACATATTGAGACGGGCCGCAGCCCGTCCAAAATGAAGTTCCTCAGCGACGGCCAGAAAATAGCGCAGCAGCTTGAGGTCGGTTCGGTAGACGCGTTCCATCAACACATATCCTGGCGATAACACTTATGCTCCCACCTTAAAGCCTTTCACCGCCTGCCGGGAAAACTTTAATGCGCAACTGTGCGCAACTCGCTGTTTTTACTGGTGTGGCGATAGTTAAAGCTGAAATAAAACACTACGGCGAGCACCAACGCATACGCCGCAAATACCAGCCAGATGGTCTGCCAGTCTTTCACCCCATCCACGGAGAAATAATCTACCGCCGCGCCGCTCAATACCGATCCGAAATAAGCACCGATACCGTTAACGGTCGTCATAAACAGCCCTTGCGCGCTGGCGCGGATATCAGCGCTTACCTCCTGTTCGACAAACACCGAACCGGAGATGTTGAAGAAGTCGAACGCGCAACCGTAGACCAGCATTGACAGCATCAACAGCCCGACGCCTGTCGCGGAAGGATCGCCATACGCAAAGAGTCCAAACCGCAGCATCCAGGCCACCATGCTCATCAACATCACGGTTTTTATGCCAAAACGTCGGAGGAAGAAAGGAATGGACAGGATGAACAGCACCTCTGACATCTGCGAGACGGAGAGCAAAATAGAAGGATATTTCACGATAAAGCTTTCCGCATACGCCGGATTACGCGCAAAATCATGCAGAAAGGGGCTACCGAAAGTATTAGTGATTTGCAGCACGGCGCCCAGCAGCATCGCAAACAAAAAGAACACCGCCATTCGGGGCTGTTTAAACAGGACGAACGCATTCAGGCCAAGTTTGCTTGCCAGCGTCGATGAGGTTTTATTCTTCGCCACCGGAATGGCCGGTAACGTCAGTGAATAGAGCGCCAGCACCAGCGACGCGGCAGCAGCAATGTAGAGCTGAATGTTGGTTAACTCTGCACCCATCAGGCTTATGGCCCACATCGCCACAATGAAGCCTACCGTGCCATAGACCCGCACCGTTGGAAAATGCGTCACCGTGTCCAGCCCTGCCTGCTCAAGACAGGAGTAGGAAATGGTATTCGAAAGCGCAATGGTTGGCATAAAGGCCATGGCATTAACCAGCATGACCCAGAACATCAGCCCCGGTTCATTGACCTGCGCGGCATAGCAAAGCGCAACGGCACAGACGAGATGGCAAATCACATATGCACGATCTGCCCGCAGCCACTTATCGGCAATAATGCCCACCAGCGAGGGCATGACGATCGCGGCAAGCCCCTTCGAGCTGTAGACCATACCCACGTCCGAGCCGGAAAAACCCAGGGTGTTAATCATGTAAGCGCCGAGAGTAACGAGCCAGCTTCCCCAGATAAAATATTGCATAAAGGACATCATCTTTAAGCGCGTCGTGATGTTCATACCCGATTCCTTATAGCAGAGTGGCCCTCACGGGCCACGATGTTGTTTCGCTCAGGCAAGCTGGCGCAGAAAACCGCAGATAAGATCGATGAAGTTCTGGCGAGAAAGTTCGGCGGCGGCAAGCGTTTGTTCATGCGACAGTTTTACATCGCTCAAACCTTCAGCAAGGTTGGTTATGGCCGAAACGGCGACCACCTTCAGGCCACAGTGGCGCGCCGAGATCACTTCCGGCACCACTGACATTCCCACCACATCTCCGCCGATGATCTGCATCATGCGGATCTCAGCCGCGGTTTCGAAGTTAGGGCCTGGATAAGAGACAAACACCCCTTCATGCAATGGAAAGCCCTTCTCGCTCGCCACGGTCTGCAGCAGGGCACGGCAATCTGCATCATAAGCATTGGCCAGCGAGAAAAAACGGTCGCCAAAACGGTCATCGTTCAACCCGACCATCGGGGTACCCGGCAGGGTGTTGATGTGGTCGCTGAGGGCAACCAGGCTTCCCGGTTCAACCTCCGGACGTAACGAACCGGCGGCATTGGTACTGAACAGCAGTTCGCAGCCCAGCAGTTTGAAGGTGCGGATTGCATCGGTCATGACGGCGATGCCGCGGCCCTCATAGAAGTGACCGCGCCCTTTCATGCAGGCGACCGGAACACCGGCAAGATGCCCCAACACCAGCTCACCGGCGTGACCGTGAACGGTGCTCACCGGGAAGCCCGGCAGTTTTTCATAGCTCAGTACCACAGCGTCAACAATCTGCTCGGCGAGCGCGCCAAGACCTGAGCCGAGAATAAACGCAACCCGCGGAGTGAAATCAGGTTTAGCGGCACGAATGATGTCGGCAGAGAACCAGGGATTATTCGAGAGGGTCATAAAAGCTCCTTGAGAATTAAGATCGCGATATCACCGATCGCATGACCTTAGTCTTATATCTGGAGCCTGCGGGTTACCTCCAATACACTTTCTCTGCACCATCAATACTGATTTGGTATCAATACCTTTCCCTGCCAGATATGGCAGTTTTGCTCAAGCTAATTGCGTTGGCGCCGATACCTCTGTTTTACAGCGAGAGGAAAAAGTATGACGACCATTCAGGCTACAACCCAGCCCATTCAAACCAGCGGTGGCGGGAGTCGTTCTTCCGGCGGCAACGATATCGCTGCCCAGATCAGCCGCATCACTGACAAGATAACCAAGCTGACTCAACAGTTAAAAGAGGTTGCGAACGGTTCCGGCAGTGCGGAAGAGAAGAAGAAACAGCAGGAGCTTATCCAGGTGCAAATCAAAGTGCTGCAGGCACAGCTCGCACAGCTGCAGCGCCAGCAGGCGGAAGAAGCACAGAAGAAACAAGAGCAAAGTCTGGTCAACGTGGAAGGTCCGAAGAACGCATCAGACAATCATCAAATAGACATTTACGTCTAACGCTCTGTTGAGTTAAACAGTGGATCGCGTATACGGGCCTCGGTTAATCGTTGCGCCTGGATACGCACCACTTCCCAGATAGCCTGCGCAGCCCCGGAGAGCGAACGGTTTTTTCGCCGTACCAGCATCAGTTTTCGCTCAATAGCAGGCGTCAGTCGCTTCACGACCAGACGGCTTCCCTGCGGCAAAGGGAGCGCCAGGGCGGGTAATACACTGATCCCTATGCCGGCCTCCACCATGGGAAACAGCGTTGCCGGGTGTCCAATCTCCTGCACAATGGTCGCCTTAACGCCCTGCGTCACCAGCGCAGAATCAATCAGCGGACGGCTGCCCGAGGCATAATCCTGTAATACCAGGTTCGCTCCCTGCAACGCCTGCCAGTGAACAGACGGCTGCGCGGCTAGCGGATCGTCGTCCCGGCAAAGCAACAGAAACGGCTCAGAAAGCACAATTTCACACTCCAGGTCACTCACCTGACCAGGATCGATAACAATACCAAAATCCACATCACCCTGACGGATGCTCTCCAGCACCCACTGCTGCGGCCTGTCATGCAAAACAAAATCGATATCCGGATAGCGATGATTACCCTCTGCAATACACTGCGGGATAAGGTGCGCGGATATCGTCTGGCTGGCCGCAACCCGCACGGTACCCGACAGCTGCTGTCCCAGTCGACCTACATCTCTGAGCGTACTGTTGAGTTCGTCCAGCAGCCGTTCAAGGCGCTGAGCCAGCTGCTGTCCGGCTTCCGTGAGCACGACTTCACGCGTGGTGCGATCGAGCAGCCGGACACCCGTCTGGCTCTCCAGCTCTTTCACGCTGTGGCTTACTGCGGACTGGCTCAGGCCGATGATCTCCCCTGCCCGACTGAAGCTGCGGGCATGGGCTACGGTGACGAAAATGCGAAGCTGGCGTAAGGAATAATTCATCTGTTTAATTCATGAATGGATGCAATAAATCAATTTTATTTCTCAAATGGAAAAAAGCACAATAGCGATATCTGTTTTCAGGAGTCATTATGAAACTATTTCGTATTCTTGATCCGTTTACGCTTACTCTGGTTGTCACGGTATTACTGGCCTCCTTCTTCCCCGCGCGGGGCGGGTTCGTTCCTTTTTTTGAAGGACTGACGACCGCGGCCATCGCGCTGTTGTTCTTTATGCACGGCGCAAAGCTCTCGCGCGAAGCCATTATTGCGGGGGGGAGCCACTGGCGACTGCACCTGTGGGTGATGTGCAGCACGTTCATCCTCTTCCCTGTACTCGGCGTACTGTTCGCATGGTGGGCGCCGGTGAATGTCGACCCGGCCCTTTATACCGGCTTCCTGTATCTGTGCATTCTGCCAGCCACCGTGCAGTCCGCTATCGCGTTTACCTCTCTGGCGGGCGGTAACGTCGCAGCCGCAGTCTGTTCAGCGTCGGCATCCAGCCTGTTAGGGATTTTCGTTTCGCCGCTGCTGGTGGGTCTGCTGATGAACATGCACGGTGCGGAAGGTAACCTGGAACAAGTAGGTAAAATCTGTCTGCAGCTGCTGCTGCCGTTTGTGCTGGGCCATCTCTCTCGTCCGTGGACGGGCGCGTTTGTTGCAAAGCACAAAAAATGGATCTCAAAAACCGACCAGTCATCGATTCTGCTGGTGGTCTATTCAGCCTTCAGTGAAGCGGTTGTGAATGGCATCTGGCATAAGGTGGGCGCAGGCTCGCTGCTGTTTATCGTGGTGGTCAGCCTTGTTCTGCTGGCGATTGTGATTGGCGTAAACGTCTTTGTGGCCCGCAAGTGCGGCTTCAACAAAGCCGATGAAATTACCATTGTCTTCTGTGGCTCGAAGAAGAGCCTGGCGAACGGCATTCCTATGGCAAACATTCTCTTCCCGACCTCAATGATAGGGATGATGGTACTGCCACTGATGATTTTCCATCAGATCCAGCTGATGGTCTGCGCGGTGCTGGCGCGTCGTTACAAACGCCAGACGGAAAAACAGGCGCAGGAAGAGACCCGCGCCGCGAAAGCTTAAGGACGTTTCAGGGGCTGAACCAACTGCGTCAGCCCCTCGGTTTTAATCAGTAACGTGATAGCCATCAGTTCACCCAGTCGTCCGGCCGGGAACCCATCCTTGCGGGCAAACCACAGCAAATAATCTTCCGGTAAATCAATCAGCCTGCGGCCTTTATATTTACCGAATGGCATCTCCGTGTTGGCGATCTCAACGAGCTGCTCTTTCTCCACGTTACTCTCCTAACAGGCGCATCATTTCCGCTTCGTCGATAACCTCAATGCCCAGCTCCTGAGCTTTAGCAAGCTTCGAACCGGCGGCTTCCCCGGCAATAACCAGGTCGGTTTTCTTCGACACGCTGCCTGCCACTTTTGCGCCCAGCGCAACCAGTCGCGCTTTAGCATCATCACGTGAAAGCTGGCTCAGGCTGCCGGTCAGCACGACCGTTTTGCCGGCAAACGGGCTGTCGATCTCGTCAGCGTTGACCACGACCGGAGCCGGCCATCTGATGCCCTCTTCCAGCAGCTTGCCGATCACCTCGCGGTTGCTCTCTTCGGCAAAGAAGTTAAAGACATGCGTCGCGACGACAATCCCCACGTCCGGGACTCTCTGCAGCTCGTCAATACTCGCTTTTTCCAGAGCTTCCAGCGTACCGAAATACGCCGCCAGCCCCGCCGCCGTAGCTTCGCCCACTTCGCGAATACCGAGCGCATAAAGGAATCGGGCAAAAGTCGTCTCTTTGGCAGCATCCAGGGCATTAACCACATTCTGGGCCGACTTCGGTCCCATGCGATCAAGACCCGTGAGTTTACCCGCGGTCAGTTTAAAGAGATCTGCAGGCGTATGAACATATTCTTTCTCAACCAGCTGATCGATAATTTTGTCACCCATTCCGTCGACGTCCATCGCCCGACGGGAAACGAAGTGCTTCAGTGACTCTTTACGTTGTGCCCCGCAGATTAAGCCACCCGTACAGCGAGCCACCGCTTCACCTTCAACGCGCTCAACGTCAGATCCGCATACCGGGCAATGCGTCGGGAACACGATGGCGCGCGTATCGTCAGGACGCTCTGACTCAACCACGTTCACCACCTGCGGGATAACATCGCCCGCGCGACGAATCACCACTTTGTCACCAATGCGCAGGCCGAGACGTTCAATTTCATCGGCGTTATGCAGCGTGGCGTTACTCACCAGCACGCCAGCAACCTGCACCGGCTCCAGACGGGCAACCGGGGTAATCGCGCCCGTACGGCCCACCTGGAACTCCACGTCACGGACAAAGGTCATCTGCTCCTGCGCCGGGAATTTAAACGCCACTGCCCAGCGAGGCGCGCGCGCCACAAAGCCTAACTGCTCCTGCAGCGCAAGTGAGTTAACCTTGATAACCACGCCATCAATATCAAAACCAAGCGTCGGGCGGTCTTCTTCCACTTTGTGGTAGAACGCCAGCACGGCTTCCGGGGAGTCGCACAGCTGAACACGGTTACTCACCGGCAGGCCCCACGCTTTAAACTGCAATAAACGTCCGAGATGGGTATCCGGCAGTTCACCGCCTTCCAGAATCCCGACGCCATAGCAGAAGAAAGTAAGCGGTCGCTTCGCGGTGATACGGGGATCAAGCTGGCGCAAGGAGCCTGCCGCCGCATTACGCGGGTTAGCAAACACTTTCCCGCCGGTACGGCGCGCCTCTTCGTTGATTTTCTCGAAGCCCGCCTGCGGGAGGAATACCTCACCGCGCACTTCCAGTCGGGCTGGAATATTATCCCCTTGCAGCTTCAGCGGGATCGCACGGATGGTGCGTACGTTGGTGGTAATGTCTTCACCCGTCGTACCATCACCCCGCGTCGCGGCACGCACCAGCACACCGTTTTCATAGAGAAGGCTGACCGCCAGACCATCCAGCTTCAACTCGCAGCACCAGGTCAGGGAGTCGCTGCTTTTGAGGCGATCCTGCACGCGCTTGTTAAACGCGAGGAAGCTCTCTTCATCAAAGACGTTATCCAGAGACAACATTGGGACTTCATGACGTACCTGACTGAAAGCACCCAGCGGCTCCGCGCCCACGCGCTGCGTGGGTGAGTCGGGCGTAATCAATTCCGGGTGCTGCGCCTCTAGCTCGCGCAGCTCGCGCATCAGACGGTCATACTCCGCATCCGGCACTTCCGGCGCGTCCATAACATGATAGAGGTATTCATGATGGCGAAGCGTGGTTCGCAGTTCAGTGAGTTGTTGTTCGATTGAGTCCATATCACACCATCAATGAGAAAAAACCCCCGACATGCGGGGGTTGAGGAGGAGTCGATGTAAACGCGATGATTACGCGTTGGCTTCCTTAACTTCGCGGATGCGGTCCTGATACTCGCGCAGTTTCTGCGGCGTCATCATACGACGCTGATCGTCGAGCACCACACCACCGACTTCGTCAGCAATGTGCTGCGCGGACTGCAGCATCAGCTTAAAGTTTTGCAGTTCGTCACCGTAGGACGGCACCTGCATGAAGATAGTGACACCCGGCGTCACGAAATCACCGGTCATTTCCGGGTCAAAGGTGCCAGGGTTGACCATATTGGCCAGGCTAAACAGCGCCGGACCGCTACCGTCAGGACTCAGGTGACGATGGAAAATATTCATGTCGCCAAACTTGAAGCCTGCCTGTTGAATGCTGTTAAGCAGGACATCGCCATTCAGGTGGGTGCCATGATGCGCAGCCACGTTCATGATGATGACCGCTTCTTTACGCTGCGGTTTTTCAACAACCGGTTCTGGCTCAACCACAGGCTCTGGTTCAACGAGCGGGGCCGGCGCAGGCTGAGGTGCAGGCTGCACGTGAACAGGCTGCTGCGGTTGGTATACCGGCTGCGCAGGCTGTTGTAGCGCGGGTTGCTGCACAGGCTGTTGCTGAACCGGCTGTGGCGCAGCAGGCTGCTGATGGACAGGCTGTTGCGGCGGCTGACGCACCGGCTCTTCTCCAGCCTGCGGCGCCTGCTGGCGCGGCTGTGCAGAAGCATACGGCGGTTGATACTGGTGCTGCGGAGGCTGACGAGGGGCTTCATGCTCCCCATGAGCCGCGCCGGGCGCAGTATTGACCCGATGAACACGAACCTCACCCACGCCGTCGTCGTCGCTTCCGTCGATGTCATTTTCACTGTCATCGTCATCACGACTGGACTTCATGCGCTTCAGTGGGCGATCGCGAAACATAGAGGAACGCTCTTTACGGCTGGTCCAGAAACCATGTACCAGTAAAGCGATTATGGCGATCGCGCCAACAATGATTAATATCAGACGCAAATCCTGCATCATTATATTCTCTGTTGTTCTAACACCTTGCCACCACGGCAAACATTTACTCACTAAGAGTATTTGCCGTTTACGTCAAGTGCAAGTGTGTGCAGAGCATTCACAGCATAAAGATGAACTAAATCGTGCTTTTTGCTGTTTTTTCGAACATTTCCGAACTGGTCATTGGTCCGTAAGTGGATAATATAGGCGGGCAATTCCACTGGTTGTGAAAAAAGGAGTACAGCCTGGTTATGGTTTCAACATCATCTTCTCCCCCGCGCAGCGGCGTCTGGTATTTTTCTCAGGGCTGGAAACTGGTCTCACTGCCGGGGATTCGTCGCTACGTCATTCTGCCGTTGCTGATTAACATTATCCTGATGGGCGGCGCGTTCTGGTGGCTGTTCACCAGACTGGAGAGCTGGATCCCTTCGCTGATGAGCCATGTGCCGGACTGGCTGCAGTGGCTGAATTACCTGCTCTGGCCGGTAGCGGTTATCTCCGTGCTGCTGGTGTTCGGCTACTTCTTCTCGACGATTGCAAACTGGATAGCTGCGCCGTTTAACGGCCTGCTGGCAGAACAGCTGGAAGCACGTCTTACCGGCGCAACGCCGCCGGATACGGGCATGCTGGGGATCATGAAAGATATCCCACGCATCATGAAGCGCGAATGGCAGAAGTTTGCCTGGTATCTTCCCCGCGCCATTGTGCTGCTTATCCTTTATTTTGTCCCTGGCGTCGGTCAGACGGTGGCCCCGGTGCTGTGGTTCCTGTTCAGCGCCTGGATGCTGGCAATCCAGTACTGCGATTATCCGTTCGATAACCACAAGGTGCCGTTCAAAACGATGCGCAGCGCCCTGCGCACGCAAAAAGTCGCGAATATGCAGTTCGGGGCGCTGACCAGTCTGTTCACCATGATCCCAGTGCTCAACCTGTTCATCATGCCGGTCGCCGTTTGCGGCGCAACGGCGATGTGGGTTGACTGCTACCGTGCTAAGCACGCGTTATGGAAGTAATGCAAAAATGTGTAAAAAGGGGGTGGCTTATGCCGCCCCTTATTCCATACTGATCCCCATTATTTCCTTGCAGTATATAGATATGCGAATTCCTTACTTCCCCCTACCTGTTCAACAGGTATGCTGGGACGGTATCCCAATTTCATACAGTTAAGGACAGGCCATGAGTAAGATTTATGAAGACAACTCGCTGACTATCGGTCATACGCCCCTGGTTCGACTGAACCGTATCGGTAATGGACGCATTCTGGCGAAGGTCGAATCACGTAACCCGAGCTTCAGCGTGAAGTGCCGTATCGGTGCAAATATGATTTGGGATGCTGAAAAACGTGGCGTGCTGAAGCCAGGCGTTGAGCTGGTTGAACCGACCAGCGGTAACACCGGTATCGCACTGGCCTATGTTGCGGCGGCGCGCGGTTATAAACTGACGCTGACCATGCCTGAAACCATGAGCATCGAACGTCGCAAACTGCTGAAAGCGCTGGGCGCGAACCTGGTGCTGACCGAAGGTGCCAAAGGCATGAAGGGTGCGATTCAGAAAGCAGAAGAGATTGTTGCCAGCGATCCGGCGAAATATCTGCTGCTGCAACAGTTCAGCAACCCGGCGAACCCGGAAATTCACGAAAAGACCACCGGCCCGGAAATTTGGGAAGATACCGACGGTCAGGTTGATGTATTTATCTCCGGTGTAGGCACCGGCGGAACCCTGACTGGCGTGTCGCGCTATATAAAAGGCACAAAAGGTAAAAAAGACCTGATCACCGTTGCCGTGGAACCAACCGACTCACCGGTGATCACCCAGGCGCTGGCGGGCGAAGAGATCAAACCCGGCCCACATAAAATTCAGGGTATCGGTGCCGGCTTCATTCCGGGCAACCTGGATCTGAAGCTTATTGATAAAGTGGTGACCATCACCAACGAAGAAGCTATCTCTACCGCACGTCGTCTGATGGACGAGGAAGGTATTCTGGCGGGCATCTCTTCCGGTGCTGCTGTTGCGGCAGCGCTCAAACTTCAGGAAGATGAGGCCTTTACCAATAAGAATATTGTGGTTATCCTGCCTTCATCGGGTGAGCGTTACTTGAGCACCGCACTGTTTGCCGATCTGTTCACTGAAAAAGAACTGCAACAGTAATGCCAGCATGTTAATAACGCGTAAAAAAGCACCTTTTTGGGTGCTTTTTTGTGGCCTGCTTCAAAGTTTTACCCCTCCTGGCATTGATTCACCCCGTTGGGTCTGGTATTTAAACCAGCAATTATTTTGATGCGTGAAATTAATCAGTGAACGAAATAGCCTTGCTGAATCGATTTTATGATTTGGTTCAAGTCTTGCTTTCGCTGCATAATGTTTAATGACGATCGAAACGTCAGCGCTAACAATACAGGCTAAAGTTAAGTCGCCAGGCTAGACTTTAGTTCCACAACACTAAACCTATAAGTTGGGGAAATACAATGTTCCAGCAAGAAGTTACCATTACCGCTCCGAACGGTCTGCACACCCGCCCTGCTGCTCAGTTTGTTAAAGAAGCGAAAGGCTTCACTTCTGAAATCACTGTGACTTCCAACGGCAAAAGCGCCAGCGCAAAAAGCCTGTTCAAACTGCAGACTCTGGGTCTGACTCAGGGTACCGTTGTCACCATCTCTGCTGAAGGTGAAGACGAGCAGAAAGCAGTTGAGCATCTGGTAAAACTGATGGCTGAGCTCGAGTAAGTTTCCGGGTTCTTTTAAATATCAGTCACAAGTAAGGTAGGGTTATGATTTCAGGCATTTTAGCATCCCCGGGTATCGCTTTCGGCAAAGCACTGCTGCTGAAAGAAGACGAGATCGTCATCGACCGGAAAAAAATTTCTGCCGACAAGGTTGATCAGGAAGTTGAACGTTTTCTGAGCGGTCGTGCCAAGGCATCTGCGCAACTGGAAGCAATCAAGACTAAAGCTGGCGAAACTTTCGGTGAAGAAAAAGAAGCCATCTTCGAAGGGCACATCATGCTGCTCGAAGATGAGGAGCTGGAGCAGGAAATCATAGCCCTGATTAAAGATAAAAGCATGACGGCAGACGCTGCTGCGCATGAAGTTATCGAAGGTCAGGCAACTGCCCTGGAAGAACTGGATGATGAATACCTGAAAGAGCGTGCGGCTGACGTACGTGACATCGGTAAGCGCCTGCTGCGCAACATCCTGGGTCTGGCCATTATCGACCTGAGCGCTATTCAGGATGAAGTCATCCTGGTTGCCGCCGATCTGACCCCGTCTGAAACCGCACAGTTGAACCTGAAAAAGGTCCTCGGTTTCATCACTGACGCGGGCGGCCGTACCTCCCACACCTCTATCATGGCGCGTTCTCTGGAACTGCCTGCCATTGTGGGTACCGGTAGCGTCACCTCTCAGGTTAAAAACGACGATTATCTGATTCTGGATGCCGTAAACAACGTGGTTTACGTCAACCCAACTAACGAAGAGATCGAAAAACTGCGCGCGGTTCAGGAGCAAGTTGCGACTGAAAAAGCGGAACTCGCTAAGCTGAAAGACCTGCCAGCCATCACTCTGGACGGTCATCAGGTTGAAGTGTGCGCAAACATCGGTACCGTACGTGACGTCGATGGCGCTGAGCGCAACGGCGCGGAAGGTGTGGGTCTCTATCGTACTGAATTCCTGTTCATGGACCGTGACGCGCTGCCAACTGAAGAAGAACAGTTTGCTGCGTACAAAGCTGTGGCTGAAGCGTGTGGCTCTCAGGCGGTTATCGTCCGTACCATGGATATCGGTGGCGACAAAGAGCTGCCGTACATGAACTTCCCGAAAGAAGAGAACCCGTTCCTGGGCTGGCGTGCGATTCGTATCGCGATGGATCGTAAAGAGATCCTGCGCGATCAGGTTCGCGCTATCCTGCGTGCGTCTGCTTTCGGTAAACTGCGCATCATGTTCCCGATGATCATCTCTGTTGAAGAAGTGCGTGCACTGAAGAAAGAGATCGAAATCTACAAACAGGAACTGCGCGACGAAGGTAAAGCATTTGACGAGTCAATTGAGATCGGCGTGATGGTGGAAACACCTGCGGCGGCGACCATTGCGCGTCATTTAGCCAAAGAAGTTGATTTCTTTAGTATCGGTACCAATGATTTAACGCAGTACACCCTGGCAGTTGACCGTGGTAATGATATGATTTCACATCTCTACCAGCCAATGTCACCGTCCGTACTGAACTTGATCAAGCAAGTTATTGATGCTTCTCATGCAGAAGGTAAATGGACTGGCATGTGTGGTGAGCTTGCAGGCGACGAACGTGCTACACTTCTGTTGCTGGGTATGGGTCTGGACGAATTCTCTATGAGCGCCATTTCCATCCCGCGCATTAAGAAGATTATCCGTAACACGAACTTCGAAGATGCGAAGGTGTTAGCAGAGCAGGCTCTTGCTCAACCGACAACGGACGAGTTAATGACGCTGGTTAACAAGTTCATTGAAGAAAAAACAATCTGCTAATCCACGAGATGCGGCCCAAATTACTGCTTAGGAGAAGATCATGGGTTTGTTCGATAAACTGAAATCTCTGGTTTCTGATGATAAGAAAGACTCCGGAACTATTGAGATTGTTGCTCCGCTCTCCGGCGAGATCGTCAACATCGAAGACGTGCCGGATGTAGTGTTTGCTGAGAAAATCGTTGGTGATGGCATTGCTATCAAACCAACTGGCAACAAAATGGTTGCTCCAGTTGACGGCACCATCGGTAAAATTTTTGAAACCAACCATGCGTTCTCTATCGAATCTGATAGCGGTATCGAACTGTTCGTTCACTTCGGTATCGACACCGTTGAACTGAAAGGCGAAGGCTTCAAACGTATCGCGGAAGAAGGCCAGCGTGTTAAAGTTGGCGACCCGGTGATTGAATTCGATCTGCCACTGCTGGAAGAAAAAGCCAAGTCTACCCTGACGCCGGTTGTTATCTCCAACATGGACGAAATCAAAGAACTGATCAAACTGTCTGGCAGCGTCACCGTGGGTGAAACCCCGGTTATCCGCATCAAGAAGTAATTCTTGCCGCACAGAAAAATGGCGCCTTCGGGCGCCATTTTTGTTTATGCGGGCAGGATAAGCTCGTCGTAGCCTTTCGACTGCGTATAAATCATCACATCTGTGACGCGGTCTCCTGCCATGCGAATCGCATCGGCAACGGTTTTGCCCTCAACGATCCCGCTCACCAGCTCTGAACAGAAGAGGTCGCCCGTGCCTTTCAGGTCCGTTTCAACACGCGGATGCGCACTGACGGTCACACCGTCTCGGGTAACCAGCACCACGTGAATATTCTCCGGATCGTCCGCCACCGGCGCACTGGTGATGGCCACCCATTTCAGCGTGTCGGAAAGTAACCCCTGCGCTGCCGCTATAGCGCTTTCAGGCGTACGACACGGCTTACCGCTTAGCACTTCCAGCTCAAAGACGTTAGGCGTGATCCCCTGCGCCAGTGGCAGCAGGTACTCCCGATACGCCTCAGGGATATCAGGTTTCACATACATCCCACTGTCAATATCGCCAATAACGGGGTCAACCAACACCAGCAGGTCAGGATGCTGCGCTTTGATCGTGGTGAGCCACTGCGCCAGGCATTTTATCTGGCTGGCGCTGCCCATGTAGCCCGTGGTAACGGCTTTAAGCTCGCGCAGGATCTCGCGCTCTTCCAGCGCCTTAAGATACCCGCTGAACCACTCATCGGGGATCACGCCACCGTAAAAGGTATCGTAGTGCGGCGTGTTGCTGAACAGCACGGTCGGCACGGCGGTGACGGTCAGCCGGTGGGTACGAATGTTCGGCACCGCAATGCTGTTCCCCACGCTGCCGTAAACCACCTGCGACTGTACCGCGACAATATCGGTTTGCTGCGCCCGGGTGTTATCCCGGAATAAAATCATCTCCATGACGCTTAAATCCCCGCCCCCTGCGTATAACTCTCTTCACCAAAGACGCCGGTAGAAAGATAGCGATCGCCGCGGTCGCAGATAATCGCCACCACGACAGCCCCGGGATGTGCCTGCGCAACACGCAATGCTCCCGCTACCGCGCCACCCGAGCTGACCCCGCAGAAGATACCTTCACGCACGGCCAGTTCACGCATCGTATTCTCCGCCTCGCGTTGATGAATATCCAGCACCTGATCCACCAGCTGGGCGTTATAAATGCCCGGCATGTATTCCGCCGGCCAGCGGCGAATACCCGGTATGCTGCTCCCCTCTTCCGGCTGCAGACCCACAATCGTTACCGCCTTTTCCTGCTCGCGCAGAAAACGGGATACGCCGGTAATGGTCCCTGTCGTGCCCATGCTGGAGACGAAGTGAGTGATGCGCCCGTTGGTCTGCTGCCAGATTTCCGGACCGGTAGTGGTGTAGTGAGCGTACGGGTTATCCGGGTTATTAAACTGATCGAGCAGTTTGCCTTCACCGCGTTCGGCCATGGCTAGCGCCAGGTCGCGCGCCCCTTCCATCCCCTCTTCTTTAGAGACCAGAATCAGTTCGGCACCATAGGCGCGCATCGCCGCACGGCGCTCCTGGCTCATGTTATCGGGCATCAGCAACGTCATGCGATAGCCTTTCAGCGCGGCAATCATTGCCAGCGCAATACCGGTGTTACCGCTGGTGGCTTCAATCAGCACGTCGCCGGGCTGAATTTCACCGCGTTTTTCGGCCTGCACAATCATGGACAACGCAGCCCGGTCCTTCACCGAACCGGCAGGGTTATTGCCTTCGAGTTTGACCCAGATTTCGCTGCCGTTGTCCGGCCCCATGCGCTGAAGTTTGACCAGAGGGGTGTTGCCGATGGTGTGTTCTAATGTGTTCAAGATCGCTGTCCAATAAAAAGCCCGGTGGCGCGCAGCGCTCCGGGCATACGGAGATCATATTCCAGACCGGCTAAGCGCAGCGCCTCCGGTCAAACTACGTGTCATTAACCTATCAGGCTGACTCCGCCAGAGCAATATCCTCGCGCGTCTCTATGCGCTCATTGCCATGATAAATACGGGCATGCTGCAGCCCAACAAACAGGCGTTCGCCCCGGTACGGCGGCTCGTCATCACGCATCACCACCGTCAGCGGCTCGGTATACCAGCCCAGCGGTTGTACCACCAATTGGGTGTAGTGCCCTTTAGGGCTAGCTTCCAGCACCTGCACCGGCAGCGGTGAATCCAGACTCGTCCGGCGGCTCACGTCCACTTCCCAGGGACGCAGGAACAGATCGACCGGCCCCTGATGTGCGGAGGTGTATCCCAGCGGCCAGCGGTGTGCGCCCACGTGGAATTGCCCACCGCGGATGGTGCCCTGCAGCCGGTTAACTTCGCCCATAAACTCGAGGACAAATCGGGTCGCCGGTTCACGCCAGAGCTGCTCTGGTTCATCAACCTGCTCGATGTTCCCCTGGCTCATCACCACCACGCGGTCCGCGACTTCCATCGCCTCTTCCTGATCGTGGGTGACGAAGACGCTGGTGAATTTCAGCTCTTCATGCAGCTGACGCAGCCAGCGGCGTAACTCTTTACGCACCTGCGCATCCAGCGCGCCAAACGGCTCATCCAGCAGCAGAATTTGCGGCTCAACGGCCAGGGCCCGCGCCAGCGCGACGCGCTGCTTCTGGCCGCCGGAAAGCTGCGCCGGGAAGCGGTCAGCCAGATGCGCAAGCTGTACCATCTCCAGCAGTTTGGTCACTTTCGCTTTGATGGTGGCCGCATCCGGGCGCTCGCGGCGAGGCAGCACAGTCAGACCGAAAGCGATGTTATCGAACACGGTCATATGGCGGAACAGCGCGTAATGCTGGAACACAAAGCCCACTTTACGGTCGCGGGCGTGCAAACGGCTTACGTCGGTACCGTGAAAACGAATATGTCCGCTGGTCTGATGCTCAAGCCCGGCGATAATGCGCAGCAGCGTGGTTTTACCCGAGCCAGACGGCCCGAGCAGTGCCACCATTTGTCCGGAAGGGATATCCAGCGAGATATCATTCAGCACCTGGGTGCGACCAAAAGACTTCTTAATATTGGCAATCTCAATGCTCATGATTTCCCTCCTGGTGCTGACGTTTTTCCTGGTTCTCTAAACGCCACTGCACCACACTCTTCAAAAACAGGGTCAAAATCGCCATCAGCGTCAGTAACGCTGCGGCAGTAAAGGAACCGACGGTGTTGTAGTCCTGTTCCAGTAATTCAATCTGTAACGGTAACGACAGCGTTTCGCCGCGGATGGAGCCCGAGACGACCGAAACTGCACCGAACTCGCCAATGGCGCGGGCATTGGTCAGCACGACGCCGTAGAGCAGCGCCCAGCGAATATTCGGCAGCGTCACGCGGCGGAACATCTGCCAGCCGGATGCGCCCAGCAGAATTGCTGCTTCATCTTCGTTGCTGCCCTGGCTTAACATCACCGGGACCAGTTCGCGCACCACAAACGGACAGGTTACAAACACCGTGACCAGCACCATGCCCGGCCAGGCAAACATGACCTGCAGGTTATGCTCATCCAGCCAGCCGCCCAGCGGGCCGTTAGAGCCGTAGAAGAGCAGATACACCAGACCGGCCACTACCGGCGACACGGCAAACGGGATATCCAGCAGGGTCAGCAGCAGCTGACGTCCCGGGAAGTTAAAGCGCGTTACCAGCCAGGCCAGCAGCGTACCGAACACCAGGTTGACCGGCACCGTGATAAGTGCAATCAGTACGGTCAGCCAGATGGCGTGCAGCATATCCGGGTTCGCCAGGTTTTCCAGCGCGGGCATCAACCCCTTGCTGAACGCCTGAACAAAAATATAAATCGTCGGCACGACGAGAATGAAGGCGGACACCAACACGCCCGTACCAATCAGAAACCATTTTCCCCAGTTGATACGGGGAGCATCGTATCGCTTCAATTGAGTAACTTCCGCCATCAGTGACCTACCACGCGTCGACCAAAGCGACTTTGCAGAGTGTTAATTGAGTAGAGCAGCAGCAGCGATGCGGCAAGAATGACCGAGGCAATCGCGCTCGCCGCCGGGTAATCAAACTCCTGCAAGCGGATAAAAATCATCAGCGAGGTGACTTCGGTTTTCCACGCAATGTTCCCGGCAATGAAAATAACCGCGCCGAACTCACCGAGGCTACGGGTAAACGACAGCGCGATACCGGCCAGCAGCGCCGGAGAAAGCTCAGGCAGGACGACCTTGCGGAAGCTCTGCCAGCGCGTGGCACCCAGCGTTTCCGCCGCTTCTTCATATTCAGGGCCTAATTCTTCGAGCACAGGCTGCACGGTGCGTACAACAAAAGGAATACTGGTAAACGCCATCGCGACCGCGATACCGAGCCAGGTATAGGTCACTTTGATATCAAGCTTCGCCAGCCACTCACCGTAAAATCCGTTCACGGAAAAGAGCGAGGCAAGGGTTAACCCCGCCACCGCCGTCGGCAGCGCAAACGGCAGGTCCATTAACGCGTCGAGCAGCGTACGGCCCGGGAAACGGTAGCGGGTTAAGATCCACGCCATCAGCAGGCCAAAGGCCCCGTTAAAAATGGACGCCACAAACGCCGACAGCAGCGTCACCTTATAGGCTGCGACGACCTGCGGGTTGGTTATCACTTCCCAGTACTGCGCCCAGCTCATTTGCGCAAGCTGCATCACCAGCGCGCTGAGCGGCAACAATAAGATCAGGCAGACGAACAGCAGGCTGGTCCCGAGGCTTAAGGTAAAGCCCGGCAGCACACGTCTGGTAGAGACTGCAAACATTACTTACGCCCCGTCGCTAGCAATTTGTCTAACTCACCGCCGCTGGCAAAATGCGTTTTCATGACATCAGGCCAGGAGCCGAAATGGTCTTCCACGCGGAACAGCTCGGTCTGCGGGAATTTATCCTTCAGTTTGTTCATCACATCCGGGTTATTCACGCGGTAGTAGTAATCGGTAATGATCGTCTGCGCCTGTGGGCTGTACAGGTAGTTGAGGTAAGCTTTTGCCGCTTTCTCTGTGCCGTTGGACTGCACGTTTTTATCTACCCACGCTACCGGGAACTCGGCGAGGATATTGGTTTTCGGGATAACGACCTCGAAACCCTGCGCCTCGTACTGTTTGCGGATATTATTCACTTCCGACTCAAAGCTGATCAGCACATCGCCCAGGCCGCGCTCTGCAAAGGTCGTGGTCGCGCCGCGACCGCCGGTATCAAACACCTCGACGTTTTTCAGGAACTGGGTCATGAACTGCTCGGTTTTCGCTTTATCGTTACCGTCAGCTTTGTCCGCCGCGCCCCACGCTGCCAGATAGGTATAGCGCGCGTTACCGGAGGTTTTTGGATTCGGGAAAATCAGCTTCACGTCGGAACGCACCAGGTCATTCCAGTCGTGGATATTTTTCGGGTTGCCCTTACGCACCAGGAAACCCATGGTGGAGTAGAACGGTGAGCTGTTGTTCGGCAAACGACTCTGCCAGTCAGCGGCGATCAGCTTGCCTTTGTCGTGCAGGATCTGCACGTCAGTGACCTGGTTATAGGTCACCACATCCGCTTTCAGCCCCTGGAGAATGGCCAGCGCCTGCTTGGACGACCCTGCGTGTGACTGTTTAATGGTCAGCTTGTCGCCGTTGTTGTCTTTCGCCCACTGCTGTTCAAACGGTGGGTTAAGGGCGGCAAACAGCTCGCGGGAAACATCATACGAACTGTTCAGCAGCTCAGTAGCCTGCGCCTGTGCCACCAGCAGCAAACCTGCCAGTGCCAGCGATCCTTTTTTCAGTACAGTAACGGCCATTGCGCACCCTTATAAATGTGATGACTATCTTATAGTCATAATATTTATAACGAGGACGAAAGGAGTAACGGTTTTATATACCGTTTGGTGATTTACAAGCAGAAAAGAGAATAAGGGTGCAGCCCGTCGTGGTCCGCACCCCAGCCCTCTCCGTGCGGGAGAGGGTGGACAGCACTTACAGCGCCAGCAGACGCTCGACGGACGGGGCGAAGTAGTAGCCGCCGGTCACCGGTTTGGTGAAGCGCAGCATGGCGTCACGCTTGCCGTCGGTATCGCCAAACATGCTCAGCAGTTGCTGTTCGATGTTATGCAGGCGCGCGCAGTACGCACAGAAGTAAAGACCGTGGGTACCGCTTGCTGTGCCGTATGGCAGGCTCTGGCGAACAATCTTCAGACCTTTCCCGTCTTCCTTGAGGTCAACGCGGCTCAGGTGAGAGGTGACAGGACGGGCATCGCCGTCGATCTCTTCGTTGGCCTCTTTCGTACGGCCAATCATCATCTCCTGGTCATGCACGCTCATGCGGTTCAGCTGCTTGAGGTTGTGCTCCCAGCGCTGGACGAACACATAGCTGCCGCCCGCGTCGACACCGTCTTTGATCACCGCCACTTCACGACGCGTCTCTTCACCCGCCGGGTTTTCAGTTCCGTCAACGAAGCCGCTCAGGTCGCGTTCTTCCACCCAACGGAAACCGTGGATCTCTTCCTGAACGTCAATGCTGTCACCAAAAGCCGCAACCGCCGCCTGGGCAACAGAGAAGTTCACATCATGACGCAGCGAGAGAATGTGGATCAGCACGTCGAACTGCGTTGCGGGTGCCAGGCCTTTACCGTAAGGGATAAAATCCTTCAGCTCTTCGGCGCCTTCGCCACCGCTCAGTTGACGCCAGACGTTATGACCAAAGGCAACGACCGCGCCCAGATGGGCGTCCGGGAATTTGGCCTGGAAGGTGGCCAGCTTATCAACGAACGCTTTACTGGCCGCACGCAGGGCATCCACATCCCCTTTAACATTGGCTTCAATCCAAATCGCCGCGCGGCAATGTTCTGGCAAAATGCCACTCTGAACCTGAGACATCGCTCCTCCTGAAATAAAGATGCCACGTCAGCGTGGCATTGATGGCGGCTATTATACCCGTATTTCAGCGAGACGGTTTGTCCAGGCGCAAATTACTGCTTCCAGATAATTTTGCTCACTTTCCAGCTTTTCAGCGTGTCGTCAGACGGCATTAAACCTTCCGGACCACTCCAGGTACCGGTGAAGAGATAGCTGATGTGCTGGCTGCCCTGCGCTTTACATTCCACCGCCACGCCGTCGTCAGACGGGGCACTGGTGCAGTTGCCGAAGGCCTGTTTATAGAGTTCGCTAAACGGGGTTCCCACTTTCACACCGCTTTCGGTTGGGATGTCGTCGTCCATCACAGCAATGCGGTTTACCGTGCCTTTATCACCGTTAATCACCAGCGCCAGCGTGTCACCCTTCAGCGCTTCGAAATAACGCACGATATTGCCGTTTTCTGTTTTCATGCCGCTGCGCAGGCGATAACCGCCACCCAGTGCATCCTGAAGGGCGTCCTGATCCAGCGCCGTCGCGGCGGTAATTTTACCCACGCCCTGCTCGGTCACTTCCGTTGAAGAGCCAAACCAGTTCCACGGATAGGCCGCAGACCAGTTAATTGATGAGAGCGTTGAACAGCCGGTTAACGCCAGCGGGAGAGCGCATAAAAGTAAACGCAGCGATTTCATTGAAACGTCCTTACGTGTTAAATCAACGCTTGTTGGAGTGCGGTATCGGCAAAAAGTGCCAGGTTAATCTTCCTGATGCGTAAAACAGGCGCGAAGGCGGGGATTCGTCAGCAGCCACAGCAGCGCCACGATATCCGCTACGACCAGCGCAATACCGATCCCCGTAAGCGGTTCACCGCCCCACCAGAGCACCGGTTGCCAGACGAGCAGCGCAAGCTGAGCGAGGATCAGCAGCCAGCGAAGCACACCCCACAGACGCGGGATCGTATGCCGTCGCCCGCTGCATAAAAACGCCATCACTGCCGGTACGCCCGGCAGCAAGCCGAGCCAGAAGGCATCGTGATCGGGATAAAAGAGCGTCAGAAGGGTATCGCCCTGCCCGCGCGACGCGGCGGCCATCACAAACAGCACCCAGGTACGGGCCTGCAGCAGCAGAACGCACCAGAACAAAAAGGGCAGCCTGACACGCCCTTGCGCATCATAATCTGCCGGATGGATCTCAGTACTCTTCATCTTCTATCAGGCGCTTACCTAAGCTCAGTACGTCCGCGTGTTCATAACCCAGGCGTTCATACATGCCCAGCACCACGTCGTTATCTTCCCGCACCATGATCTGAATCTTCGGGCAGCCGCGGGCAATGAGTTTCTTTTCCAGCCGATTGAGCAGCGCATTGGCGATGCCGCGCGCACGAAATTCCGGGTGCACGCCCAGATAATAGGCCGAGCCGCGATGGCCATCGTACCCGCCCATCACTGTTCCCACCACCTCGCCGTTGACTTCTGCCACCAGAAACAGACTGACGTCGTGATTCAGCTTACGTTCAATATCCATTTCCGGATCGTTCCACGGACGCAGCAGATCGCAGCGCTCCCAAAGGGTGATCACCTCTTCGAAATCTTCCTGGCGAAAAACGCGTATCTCCATGGTATTAACCGCCTTTTCGGGTTTAAAAACAGTGATTATGGCGTGAACATCGCGTTTAGCCAATAACCGGGGAAAAACTCGCCAAAATTTGGCATAATGTCACTTTGTCACGTATTGAAATGAAAAGTAAAACAATTCTCAATAAGGACTGTCGTAACGCTAATCACGATACGATATAACACCAGGACCCCAATTTTTACAATTCAGGCCGCATGAGCACATTCAAACCATTAAAAGCACTCACATCGCGTCGTCAGGTTCTCAAAGCGGGGCTGGCGGCCTTAACGTTAACGGGCATCGCACAGCAGGCTCAGGCTAAAGAAGAGAGCACGCTCAAAACCAGTAACGGACACAGTAAACCGAAATCGAAAAAGCCGGGCGCGAAGCGTCTGGTCATGCTGGACCCCGGTCACGGCGGAATTGATACCGGCGCTATTGGTAAAAACGGTGCGAAAGAAAAGCATGTCGTGTTAGCGATTGCAAAAAATGTGCGCGCAATTTTACGCAGCAATGGCATTGACGCCCGCCTGACGCGTTCTGGCGACACGTTTATTCCGCTGTACGACCGCGTAGAGATCGCCCACCAGCACGGTGCCGATCTGTTTATGTCGATTCACGCGGACGGTTTTACCAACCCGTCGGCGGCGGGGGCTTCGGTGTTCGCCCTCTCCAACCGTGGGGCGAGTAGCGCCATGGCGAAATATCTCTCCGATCGTGAAAACCGGGCGGATGAGGTTGCGGGGAAAAAAGCCACCGACAAAGATCATCTGTTACAGCAGGTGCTGTTTGACCTCGTTCAGACGGACACCATTAAAAACAGCTTGACGCTCGGCTCGCATATTCTGAAGAAGATTAAACCGGTGCATCGCCTGCACAGCAGGAGCACCGAACAGGCGGCGTTCGTGGTGCTTAAGTCGCCGTCAATTCCGTCCGTGCTGGTGGAGACGTCGTTCATCACCAACCCGGAGGAAGAGCGCCTGCTCGGCACCACCGCGTTTCGCCAGAAGATCGCCAACGCCATCGCCTCAGGCATAATCAGTTACTTCAACTGGTTCGATAACCAGAAAGCGCACTCCAGGAAACGTTGATGAAACCCAATGCACAGCTGGTAAAAACATTCCTGCTGCAGCTGCAGGATGAGATTTGCCAGAAACTGGCCGCCGCAGATGGCGGTGAATTTCAGGAAGATAGCTGGCAGCGCGAAGCCGGTGGCGGCGGACGCAGCCGCGTGCTGCGTAACGGTGGCATCTTTGAGCAGGCTGGCGTCAATTTTTCCCACGTCCACGGAGACGCGATGCCCGCTTCCGCCACGGCTCATCGACCAGAACTGGCAGGCCGCAGCTTCGAAGCAATGGGCGTATCGCTGGTGGTTCATCCGCACAACCCGTATGTGCCGACCAGCCATGCCAACGTGCGCTTTTTCATTGCTGAAAAACCCGGGTCCGATCCGGTCTGGTGGTTTGGCGGCGGTTTTGACTTAACGCCCTACTACGGGTTTGAAGAAGATGCCGTGCACTGGCACACCACCGCACGCGATCTCTGTCAGCCGTTTGGGGACGACATCTACCCGAAATTTAAAAAATGGTGCGATGACTATTTTTATCTGAAGCACCGCGATGAGCAGCGCGGCATTGGCGGGCTGTTCTTTGACGATCTCAACACGCCAGATTTTGATACCGCATTCAGCTTTATGCGGGCGGTAGGTGAAGGGTATACCGGGGCCTATCTGCCGATCGTGGCGCGGCGTAAAGATACCGACTACGGCGTGCGCGAGCGCGAGTTCCAGCTTTACCGCCGCGGGCGCTACGTAGAGTTCAACCTGGTATGGGATCGCGGTACGCTGTTTGGCCTGCAGACCGGCGGGCGCACGGAGTCCATTTTGATGTCGATGCCGCCGCTGGTTCGCTGGGAGTACAGCTACGAGCCAAAAGAAGGCAGCCCGGAGGCTGCCCTGAAAGACTTTATTACGATTCGGGACTGGGTGTAATACCGGCAGGCGCAGCGCTTACAGCGGCTGCGTCTGCGCTTCAACCACCGCCAGTGCCACCATATTCACGATACGACGCACCGAAGCAATCGGCGTCAACACGTGCACTGGCTTCGCCACGCCCATCAGCACCGGTCCTACGGTGACCCCTTCAGAGCTGGAGACACGCAGCAGGTTGTAGCTGATGCGGGCCGCTTCCACGTTCGGCATAATCAGCACGTTTGCAGAACCTTTCAGCGGACTGTCCGGCATGCGTTCGTTACGAATGCTCTCCACCAGCGCAGCATCACCGTGCATCTCGCCGTCAATCATCAGTTCCGGCGCACGCTGACGAACCAGCTCCAGCGTCTGGCGCATTTTGCACGCCGCCGCTGATTTTGACGAACCGAAGTTGGAGTGCGACAGCAGCGCCACCTTCGGTTCAATACCAAAGCGACGCACGGTTTCTGCCGCCATCACGGTGATCTCCGCCAGCTCTTCCGGGCTCGGATCGTCGTTAACGTAGGTGTCGGCAATAAAGGTGTTGCCGCTTGGCAGCAGCAGCGCGTTCATCGCCCCGGCGGTGTGGACCCCTTCGCGATAGCCGAAGATCTCCTGCACCACGCTGAAGTGCTCGTGGTAATCACCGATCGTGCCGCAGATCAACGCATCCGCTTCACCGCGGTGGACCATGATCGCCCCGATCACCGTGGTGTTGCTGATCACGGCCTTTTGCGCCTGCTCCTGGGTGATCCCGCGACGTTTCATGATCGCGTAGTATTCGTTCCAGTACTCTTTAAAGCGCGGATCGGATTCGTTATTAACGATCTCAAAATCCACACCCGCTTTGATCTGCAGCCCCAGCTTCTGAATACGCATCTCGATAACGCTCGGACGACCGATCAGGATTGGCTTCGCCAGACCTAAGGTGATCAGCTCCTGCGTAGCATGCAGAACGCGCGCCTCTTCCCCTTCCGCCAGCACCACGCGTTTCGCGTCGGCACGCGCCTGGGAGAAAATGGGCTTCATAAACAGGTTGGTTTTGTAGACAAACTCGGTGAGCTTATCGACGTAAGCATCGAAATCTTTGATGGGGCGCGTCGCCACGCCGGAGTCCATTGCCGCCTTAGCAACCGCCGGGGCGATTTTGACAATCAGACGCGGGTCGAATGGTTTTGGAATGATGTAGTCCGGGCCAAAGCTCAAATCCTGGTCACCATACGCCGAGGCGACCACTTCGCTCTGCTCGGCGTGCGCCAGTTCCGCAATGGCATGAACGGCCGCGAGCTTCATCTCTTCGTTGATCGCCGTCGCCCCCACGTCCAGCGCCCCGCGGAAGATGAACGGGAAGCAGAGAACGTTGTTCACCTGGTTCGGGTAATCGGAACGACCGGTACAGATAATGGCATCTTCACGCACGGCTTTTGCCAGCGGCGGCAGAATTTCCGGCTCCGGGTTTGCCAGCGCCAGAATCATTGGCGCACGCGCCATTTTCTTCACCATCTCCTGGGTCAGCACTTTCGGGCCTGAACAGCCAAGGAAGATATCCGCGCCGTCAATCACGTCCTCCAGCGTGCGTTTACCGTCGTCTTCTACCGCGTAGGCCGCTTTGGTTTCCGCCATGTTCGGCTCACGGTCCTTGTAAATAACGCCTTTGGAGTCGCAGACCACAATGTTGTGCTTCTGCATGCCCAGCGCCACCAGCAGGTTCATACAGGCGATTGCCGCCGCGCCTGCGCCGGAGACCACCATACGCACGTCAGAGAGATTTTTCTCAACCACACGCAGACCGTTCAGAATGGCCGCGGTGCTGATAATCGCGGTACCGTGCTGGTCATCATGGAACACGGGAATGTTCATACGCTCGCGCAGTTTCTGCTCGATATAGAAACATTCCGGCGCTTTGATGTCTTCGAGGTTGATCCCACCGAAGGTCGGTTCCAGCGCGGCAACCACGTTGATGAATTTATCAGGATCGAGCTCATCCACTTCGATATCGAACACGTCAATACCGGCAAATTTCTTGAACAGAACGCCCTTGCCTTCCATCACGGGCTTACCGGCCAGCGCACCAATATTGCCTAATCCCAGCACCGCCGTCCCGTTAGAGATTACGGCGACCAGGTTGCCACGCGCGGTGTATTTATAGGCTGCCAGCGGATCTTTTTCGATTTCGAGGCACGGCGCCGCGACGCCGGGTGAGTAGGCCAGCGCCAGATCGCGCTGAGTCGCCAGCGGTTTTGTCGGGGAGACCTGAATTTTACCTGGGACAGGGAACTCGTGGAAATCGAGAGCACTCTGTTTTAACTGATCATCCATCTTATTTTTCCTTTCACGTATCGGTCAAAAGGGTGACGTTTGCGATCCTGAAGCACACCCTGGTGTGCCGCCTAGTATCGCCGCAGGCAGCCACATAAACTTTGAAGGCTGCCAAACTCTCACCATTGCAGAATAAAAATTGTTATCAATTTATAACAACCATGTTACCCGTCTCAGAAAGCAATGCCTCCCCCGTCTGCTATGCTTTTTTGTTAAGTCCATCATGATTTTCGCAGAAGTGTGAACTAACGCACTCGAGTAACTCTTTTATTTCCAAGGAGTAATTATTTATGAACCAACTAGACGGCATCAAACAATTCACTACCGTGGTCGCCGACAGCGGTGATATCGAGTCGATTCGCCACTATCAGCCCGAAGATGCGACCACTAACCCTTCGCTGCTGCTCAAAGCGGCCGGTCTTGCTCATTTTAGTCATCTGATTGATGACGCTATCGACTACGGTAAACAGCGCGGTAAAACACAGGAGCAGCAGGTCGCCGAAGCGAGCGACAAGCTGGCCGTTAATTTCGGTGCGGAAATTCTGAAAAGTATCCCGGGACGCGTCTCTACCGAAGTTGACGCCCGTCTCTCCTTTGATCAGGAGAAGAGCATCACGAAAGCCCGCCGCCTGGTTGAGCTCTACCAGGAGCAGGGCATCGATAAATCGCGCATTCTGATTAAACTGGCCTCAACCTGGGAAGGGATCCGCGCGGCGGAAGTTCTGGAAAAAGAGGGGATCCATTGCAATCTGACGCTGCTGTTCTCCTTTGCGCAGGCGCGCGCCTGTGCCGAAGCCGGCGTCTTCCTGGTGTCTCCGTTCGTCGGGCGAATCTATGACTGGTATCAGGCTAAACAGCCGATGGATCCGTACGTGGTGGATGAGGACCCGGGCGTGAAATCGGTGCGTAATATCTACGACTATTACAAACAGCACCGCTACGAAACCATCGTGATGGGCGCCAGCTTCCGCCGTACCGAGCAGATCCTCGCCCTGGCAGGCTGTGACCGCCTGACCATCTCCCCTAACCTGCTTAAAGAGCTGCAGGACAAAGAGGAGACGGTTATCCGCAAACTGGTGCCCACATCAACCGTTCTCCCCAAACCTAAAGCCATGACCGAAGCGGAATTCCGCTGGGAGCACAATCAGGACGCAATGGCCGTCGAAAAACTGGCGGAAGGCATCCGCCTGTTCGCCGTCGACCAGCGCAAACTTGAAGATCTTCTTGCCGCCAAACTTTAACCTTGCCACGGAGTGAATTATGTCCCGTAAAGAGCTAGCCAATGCCATTCGCGCCCTCAGTATGGATGCCGTGCAGAAAGCCAATTCCGGCCACCCTGGCGCCCCCATGGGCATGGCTGACATTGCCGAAGTGCTGTGGAATGATTTCCTGAAGCACAACCCGAACGACCCCAGCTGGTACGATCGTGACCGTTTTATTCTCTCTAACGGCCACGCCTCCATGCTGCTCTACAGCCTGCTGCACCTTTCCGGCTACGACCTGCCGCTATCCGAGTTAAAAAACTTCCGCCAGCTGCACTCAAAAACGCCGGGCCACCCGGAGATAGGCTATACGCCGGGTGTGGAGACCACCACCGGGCCGCTCGGCCAGGGGTTAGCCAACGCGGTCGGGCTGGCGATAGCCGAACGCACGCTGGCGGCGCAGTTTAACCAGCCAGACCACGAGATTGTCGATCACTACACTTATGTGTTTATGGGTGACGGCTGTCTGATGGAGGGGATTTCTCACGAAGTCTGTTCGCTGGCGGGCACGCTGGGGCTGGGCAAGCTGATCGGATTTTACGATCACAACGGTATCTCCATCGACGGGGAGACCAAAGGCTGGTTTACCGACGACACGGCAAAACGATTTGAGGCCTACCACTGGCACGTAGTGCATGAAATTGACGGCCACGACCCAGAAGCGGTGAAAAAAGCGATTCAGGAAGCGCAAAGCGTGAAGGACAAACCATCCCTGATCATCTGTCGCACCACCATCGGTTTCGGCTCACCGAACAAAGCGGGTAAAGAGGAAGCCCACGGCGCGGCGCTGGGTGAAGAAGAAGTGGCGCTGACCCGGCAGAAACTGGGCTGGAAATACCCACCGTTTGAGATCCCGAAAGAGATCTACCGCGAGTGGGACGCCCGCGAAGAGGGTGAAAAAGCCCAGCACGCGTGGAATGAAAAATTTGCTGCCTATCAAAAAGCCCACCCGGAACTGGCCGCTGAATTCTCGCGTCGCATGAGCGGTGGCCTGCCGGAGGACTGGGATGCGAAAACCCAGGCGCTGATTGAAAATCTGCAGTCTAACCCGGCGAAAATTGCCACCCGTAAGGCCTCGCAAAACACCCTGAACGCCATCGGCCCCCTCCTGCCTGAACTGCTGGGCGGCTCCGCGGATCTGGCTCCAAGTAACCTGACCATCTGGTCTGGCTCAAAATCGCTGAAAGAGGATATTGCCGGGAACTATATCCACTACGGGGTGCGTGAGTTCGGGATGACCGCCATTGCCAATGGCATCGCCCATCACGGCGGGTTTGTGCCCTACACTGCTACCTTCCTGATGTTCGTTGAGTATGCCCGTAACGCGGCGCGTATGGCGGCATTAATGAAAGCGCGGCAGATCATGGTCTACACCCACGATTCGATTGGTCTGGGTGAAGACGGTCCCACGCACCAGGCCGTTGAGCAGCTGGCGAGCCTGCGTTTGACGCCAAACTTCAGCACCTGGCGTCCGTGCGATCAGGTCGAAGCGGCGGTTGGCTGGAAGCTGGCGGTTGAGCGCCACACGGGGCCAACGGCATTAATTCTGTCGCGGCAAAACCTGGCCCAGATTGAACGCACGCCGGAGCAGGTAAAAAATATCGCCCGCGGCGGGTACATCCTGAAAGACAGCGGCGGCAAACCGGATGTCATCCTGATTGCTACCGGTTCTGAGGTGGAAATTACCGTGAAGGCCGCGGAAAAACTGACCGCCGAAGGTCATGCGGTACGCGTGGTATCCCTGCCGTCCACCGACATTTTTGATGCTCAGGATGAGGCCTACCGTGAATCGGTCCTGCCCTCTAACGTCGCAGCCCGTGTGGCCGTCGAGGCGGGTATCGCCGACTACTGGTACAAATATGTCGGGCTCAAGGGTGCCATCGTCGGGATGCGTGGGTACGGCGAGTCGGCGCCTGCCGACAAGCTGTTCCCGTATTTTGGCTTTACCGTTGAGAATGTGGTTGAGAAGGCGCTGAGCGTAATTTAGCGCGTGATCCACAACGTGGGCCAGGCATCTGGCCCATTCCAGTTATCGCAGCTGGGCTCTTCTGCATAACGCACCAGGCGGAAACGCTGGCCGTCAAAACGCCAGCGCGTCTGGACCCCACAATCGCCAATACCGCGCCCCAGCGCGAGCGTAGTCAGCTCGCGCGTTTTCTCATCAAAGCGGGTATTCATCAATTCGATTTCACTGCTATCGTCTGCAGGGGTGAAAGGCAGACGCAGCCTTACATTGCGGGAAGAAAACGGCTTTTTGCGCGATACCAGCCAGGCCAGATCGACCGTGTTATACGCCCCCGCCTCACAGCTAATAATCAGCAATGCTTTTTCATCGGTTAACGCGGTGACGCGCACTTCACGGCGGTTAGGATCGAGCGAGCACTGGCTGTTGTTCATCCGCCAGGTGCCATAATCCAGCAGGTCGTTCAATTCGGCGTGGGAGAGCGGCGTCGGCGTCGGATTGACTACCGCCACCTTTTTTAAGGCGGGTGCAGGCGGCACGCTTAACGGCGGATCGTCACCTTTTTTTATCCAGGCCGTTTCACTCCCGACACGTTTCTGCTGCGCGTCAATAAACAACAGCGCGGCTTTCAGGCCGTTCAGAGAGATAACCTGGTCACCACCGCGCAAGGTCAGGGCTTTTCCTTCCTGGATATTTTTCAGAAACGCCGTGATGGTGGCGGCATCATCACTTTTCAGATGCCACGGGGTTAACTGCCAGTGCTGCCGATCCAGCTTGAGAGGAACCTTATCCAGCAACAACCGTGGCGCAATATCCGCTTCTTTCACTGCAGGGTCAGCAAGGCCGCCGAGATCGATACGCAGCGTAGCGTCGGTTTTCGCGCCGGCACTGCGGCTGAGCGTCATGACCAGCCCCCGGTGTTCACCGGTATTGCGTGCGAGGCAAAAATTCTGGTTATTGCAGGTCACCTGCCAGTCAGAAAATAATTGCTGGGCAGGCGCAGCCCACACCTGCGAGGAGGTGAGCACGCAAAACAGGCAGAGAAGAGAGACGCAATAGCGCATGAATGGCACAATCCCGGAACGAAAACGCTTAACTGGGCTGTATCTTCGTGTTCCCGCCCGGGTTGCTCAATCGGATTTATCGGATAGATTTATCCGAAATACAATCTATCACCGTTCGAAAGAGGAGTTCATCAGCCCGGTCGTTTGAAGATACTGTAGTAATATCACAGCTTTACCATCCCTGATTTCCCCGGCATGCATCATCTCCAGCGCCCGGGAAAACGGCAACTCCAGCACTTCAATATCTTCATCTTCCACGCCACCGCCGCGGTGAGTACGCTGCGCATCGCTGTATTCCGCGATGAAGAAATGGACGATTTCCGTCACGCCGCCAGGCGACATAAACAGCTCGAAGACCTTTTTGACCTCTCCCACTTCAAAGCCAGTCTCTTCGACGGCCTCTTTGCGGATGCACACTTCCGGCTCGTCGTCATCAAGCAGGCCCGCACAGGTTTCAATCAACCTTCCGTCAGGGTTGCCATTGACCCATGTTGCTACCCTGAACTGACGGATCAGCACCACACTCTGCTTTTCACGGTTATAGAGCAAAATGGTGGCGCCATTGCCGCGGTCATAGACCTCGCGTTTATGGCGGATCACTTCACCGTTATTACGGGTTAAATCGTAAGTGATGTTACGCAGGACAAAGTAGTTTTCAGAAAGGATTTTGTCTTTGATAACGTCAATTTTCAGGGTCATACGGGCTCCACGACACAATGAGTCTTCCTATAGTACGCCGTGAAACCCGCTTTGTCGCCCGCCTGGTTTAGTGCATTTTCGGCACACTGACCTCAAGCCAGTCGAGGATCCCCCGCGCCGCATGACGCCCTTCCGCCATCGCCGTCACCACCAGATCAGCGCCGCGCACCGCATCACCGCCGGCGAAAATTTGCGGGTTAGACGTCTGGTAACGATAGCGGCTTTCCACCGAGGCAATGATTCGCCCCCAGTCATCGGTGTTGACGCCCTGACTCTCCAGCCAGGGCATGGCATGTGGGTTAAAACCAAAAGCCATAATCACCGCATCGGCCGGCATGACAAACTCGCTGCCCTCCACCGGGACGGGTCGACGACGCCCCTGCGCATCCGGCTCTCCCATCCGGGTGCGCAGCATCCGGATGCCGTTAACCTTGCCGTCAGCAGCAAGGGTCAATTCAACGGGCTGGACGTTAAATTCAAATGCGGCTCCCTCTTCTTTCGCATTCTTCACCTCTTTTTTCGAGCCCGGCATATTGGCTTCATCCCGGCGATAGGCGCAGGTGACTTTTGCCGCGCCGTGACGTAACGCGGTGCGCACGCAGTCCATTGCGGTATCGCCCCCGCCCAGCACCACCACATTGAGTCCACGGGTGTCGATAAACGGTTCGTTGGCCGTCGCGTCCAGCCCCATGACGTGGCGCGTGTTCCCCACCAGGAACGGCAGCGCATCGTAGACGCCCGGCGCATCTTCATGGGGGATGCCTGCTTTCATCGAACGATAGGTTCCCACGCCAATGAACAGGGCGTCGTAATCTGTTTGCAACTGAGACAACGACACATCGCTGCCCACGTCGCAGTTCAGCTCGAAGTGAACCCCCATCGCAGTAAAAATCTCTCTGCGTCGTGCGAGCAGGGATTTATCCAGCTTAAAGGCCGGAATGCCGAAGGTCAGCAAGCCGCCGATTTCGGGATGCCTGTCATAGACCGTCACGCTCACTCCGCTGCGCACCAGCACATCCGCGCATGCCAGTCCGGCAGGCCCCGCGCCGATAATCGCGACGCGTTTTCCCACCGAAGAAACGCCAGACATATCCGGTCGCCAGCCCAACGCCAGCGCCTGGTCCGAGATGTAGCGCTCGAGGTTGCCAATGGTCACCGACCCTGACGCATCGCGCACGGTGCAGGCACCTTCACATAACCTGTCCTGCGGGCAGACCCGGCCGGTAATTTCAGGTAAACAGTTGGTCTGATGAGAAAGTTCGACCGCGCCGAGGATGTCACCGGCGTTAATCCGTTCAATCCACTGCGGAATGTGGTTGTGCAGCGGGCAGGTCCATTCACATATGCTGTGCTCTCCGCATTTCAGGCAGCGCGATGCCTCGCGTCTGGCCTGTTCGGTCCGAAACGGCAGGTATATTTCATTGAAATGGCCAACCCGCTCTTCGGCAGCCAGTTTGTCGGGTTCGCCGCGTGGCGGTGTGCTGTGCATCTGCTGCAGTTTGGTGGGTGCCGTCTCCTCGCTGACTGCCTCACTGTGCCAGGGCTGCGCCTCCAGCCTGGCGGTGCGCTGACGGCGCGATTTTGCCAGGTTATCCAGCACGTCTGGCGTCGCCAGCGTCAGCATATCTGCCGGGCAATTTTCGATACAGGCCGGGCCCTGCGGGCGGGTCAGGCAGAGATCGCATTTATACGCCGAGGCTTTTGCACTGCCGTTGTCGAGTGGCGTAACGATAATCTCCATTGTGCCGAAGGGACAGGCAACCACGCAGGCTTTACAACCGATGCATTTTTGTTGATTCACCTGTACGCTGTCATCGCGTTTGCTGATGGCGCCGTTCGGGCAACTGAGTGCACACGGGGCATTTTCACAGTGGTGACAGGTGACGGGGCTGTTCTGCGCGCCAGAGTTAAGGACCGTAATACGGGGATGGAAATGGCGCTCGCTCAGGACATGTTGCTCATCATTATGCGCCATTACGCAGGCAACTTCGCAGGCGTGGCACCCAATACATTGCTGGCTGTTAGCCATAATAAAACGATTCATAACGACACCTGTTTTTGGTTCAATAACCTTATTCTTTGTATGAATATGGTATTTACTCATCACAGCGTCGTCAGGCAATGTTCAATTGCCCGGAATGCCAAACTATTTCCAGTGAACCTGTGGCAGATCAATTTTATTCAGGAAGCCGTTCTGTGACCGTTAAACGCCCTGTTTCCGCAAGCCTGGCCTGGGCTTTCTTTTCGATGATTGTGTTATCCGTTCTGACCAGCACCGTCGCGCTGCTGACGCTTGCCAGCAGCCAGCGTGACGCCGAAGCCATCAATATTGCGGGTTCACTGCGTATGCAGAGTTACCGGCTGGGCTATGAGATGCAGCGCAACAGCCCTTCCCTGACACAGCATCGCCAACACTGGCAACACACCCTGAGCGCACCTGCACTACAAAAGCTGAACCGCTGGTACGTGCCGGACGATGTCATACAGCGCTACCAGCAGCTGCATCTGGCCTGGCAGGAGATGGATACGCACATCGCCCGCGGCGATCTCGCGTGGTATCAAACCCATATCGAAGATTTTGTTGGCCGTATTGATGCCTTTGTGCTCGCCCTTCAGCACTATACCGAACATAAAATTCAGACGGTGACCCTGCTCTCTCTGGCTGGCGCGCTGGGGATCCTGCTGCTGACGGTGTTTACCCTGCGAGGCATCCGTCGCCAGGTGGTCTTGCCGCTCAACAATCTGGTCGCCGCAAGCGAACGCGTTGAACGGGGGCAATTTGATACCCCGGCACCGGATACCGCTTTGCCGAATGAACTCGGTCAGCTGTCCCGCGCCTTTAACCATATGTCGGCGGAGTTACACACCCTCTATCGCTCGCTTGAAGATTCGGTTGCGGAAAAGACCCGGCACCTGAACGAGGCGCATCAGCAGCTCGAAATGCTGTTCAAATGTTCGCAGGCGCTCAACACCGGACAGATAGACAGCCACTGTTTCCGGCATATATTGCAAATCGTCCATGAATACACCCGGATGAATTATCTGGAGTTACGGACCAGCGACGACTGGCGTCTGTGTGAAGGGAGTGAGGCAGCCGACATGCCGCTGCAAAACCTGCCGGTGCTGATGCAGGACACGCTCTACGGCGAGCTGCGCTGGCAGAGCGAGACGGACAGCGTCCCGCTTCCGCTGATGAGAAGCGTGGCGACAATGCTCGGGCGCGGGCTTTACTTCAACCAGGCGCAAAAGCATTACCAGCAGTTGCTGCTGATGGAGGAGCGCGCGACGATTGCCCGCGAACTGCATGATTCCCTCGCGCAGGTGTTGTCGTATCTGCGGATCCAGCTTGCGCTGCTTAAGCGTGCCGTACCGCAAGAGAATGCCCCGGCGCAGACCATCATCACCGACTTTTCCCGCGAGCTTAACAATGCCTGGCATCAGCTTCGCGAGCTGCTCACCACCTTCCGCCTGACGCTCAACCACGCTAACCTGCCGGCAGCCCTTCAGGAGTCACTCGACGGCCTGCAGAGCCAGACGCAGGCAAAGCTGCATCTTGACTGTCGCCTCTCCTCGCTGGCCCTTGACGCACAAAAGCAGGTGCATCTGCTGCAGATCGTGCGTGAAGCGGTGTTGAACGCAATCAAGCACGCGCAGGCCAGCGAGATCACCGTAAGCTGTATCACCGCCGTGGACGGCACGCACAGCGTGAGCATTCGCGACAATGGCATCGGGATTGGCGAAGCCAGCGAGCCGCCGGGACATTACGGGCTGAATATAATGCGTGAACGCGCGGAACGGCTCGGCGGTACCCTGCACTTTTCGCAGCCACAAAATGGGGGAACGCAGGTGAGCGTGACATTCCCTTCGTCGCTGGCGTTAACAGGTAAATAACCGTAAAGGGGGCAGCGCAGAGAAACGCGCATGATAATTTACATTATCTCCTTTATTTCTCCACGTTTGGTCTTCGTCTTGCCGCTAAAGTGGTGCGGGCAATAAACAATAATGACGTGCAGCAAAACGAGGTCAATTTTTCATGGCGAATTTTTTCATCGATCGCCCCATTTTTGCCTGGGTACTTGCCATTCTGTTGTGTCTGACAGGTGTCCTGGCCATTACTTCACTTCCCGTTGAGCAATACCCCGATCTGGCACCTCCTAACGTGCGTGTCACAGCAAACTATCCCGGCGCCTCGGCACAGACGCTGGAAAATACCGTGACGCAGGTTATCGAGCAGAACATGACGGGTCTGGATAACCTGATGTACATGTCCTCACAAAGCAGCGCCACGGGCCAGGCGACGGTGACCCTGAGCTTTACGGCCGGGACTGACCCGGACGAAGCGGTGCAGCAGGTACAAAACCAGCTGCAGTCAGCCATGCGAAAACTGCCGCAGGCAGTGCAGAATCAGGGCGTTACCGTACGTAAAACGGGGGATACCAATATTTTGACCATCGCGTTTGTCTCCACCGATGGTTCCATGGATAAGCAGGATATTGCGGACTACGTTGCCAGTAACATTCAGGACCCGCTCAGCCGTATTAACGGCGTAGGGGATATCGACGCCTACGGGTCACAATATTCAATGCGCATCTGGCTCGATCCTGACAAGCTGAACAGCTTCCAGATGACGGCGACTGACGTGACGGACGCCATCAAATCGCAGAACGCCCAGATTGCCGTAGGGCAGCTGGGAGGAACGCCTTCCGTCGAAAAACAAGCCCTGAATGCCACCATTAACTCGCAATCGCTGCTTCAGACTCCGGAACAGTTCCGCAACATCACCCTGCGCGTGAATCAGGACGGTTCAGAAGTGCGGCTGGGCGATGTCGCTACGGTGGAAATGGGCGCGGAAAAGTACGACTACCTGAGCCGCTTTAACGGTAATCCCGCCTCCGGCCTGGGGATTAAACTGGCCTCCGGCGCAAATGAAATGGCGACGGCGAAACTGGTGTTAGACCGACTGGACGAGCTGTCGAACTATTTCCCTCACGGCCTTGAATACAAAGTCGCCTACGAAACCACCTCCTTCGTTAAAGCGTCGATTGAGGATGTGGTGAAGACCCTGCTGGAAGCCATCGCGCTGGTCTTCCTGGTCATGTACCTGTTCCTGCAAAACTTCCGGGCGACGCTGATCCCGACCATAGCCGTCCCCGTGGTCCTGCTGGGCACCTTCGCGGTGCTTTACGCGTTTGGCTACAGCATCAACACGCTGACGATGTTTGCAATGGTGCTGGCAATTGGCCTTCTGGTGGATGACGCCATCGTGGTGGTTGAAAACGTCGAGCGCATCATGAGCGAGGAAGGCCTTTCCCCGCGCCAGGCCACGCGTAAATCGATGGGGCAAATACAGGGCGCGTTAGTCGGCATCGCCATGGTGCTTTCGGCGGTCTTTATCCCGATGGCCTTCTTTGGCGGCACAACCGGTGCTATTTACCGCCAGTTCTCGATAACCATCGTCTCGGCAATGGTGCTTTCGGTACTGGTGGCGCTGATCCTGACCCCTGCGCTCTGCTCTACCCTTCTTAAGCCTTTGCACAAAGGCGAGCAGCATGGTCAGAAAGGGTTCTTCGGCTGGTTTAACCGCATGTTTAACCGCAATGCCGCGCGCTATGAATCCGCTGTCGGTAAAGTGCTGCACCGCAGCCTGCGCTGGATGCTGATTTACGTAGTGCTGCTGGGTGGAATGGTCTGGCTATTCCTGCATCTGCCTACCTCGTTTCTGCCAATGGAGGACCGGGGAATGTTCACCACCTCCGTGCAACTTCCGAGCGGCGCGACGCAGCAGCAGACGCTGAAAGTGGTCGAAAAAGTCGAACAGTACTTCTTCACCCAGGAGAAAGATAATGTGGTGTCGGTCTTCTCCACCGTGGGCTCTGGCCCGGGTGGTAACGGGCAGAACGTTGCCCGTATGTTTGTACGCCTGAAGGACTGGGACGAGCGCGACACAAAAACGGGGACCGCGTCGGCCATCATTGAACGCGCCACCCACGCGTTTACGAAGATCAACGAAGCGCGCGTCTTTGCCAGCAGCCCACCGGCCATTAGCGGGCTGGGCAGTTCTGCCGGGTTTGACATGGAGCTGCAGGATCACGCCGGTGCAGGCCACACGGCGCTGATGGCGGCGCGCGATAAGCTGTTAGCGCTGGCGGGCAAAGACGCTGACCTGACCCGCGTTCGTCATAACGGCCTGGATGACAGCCCGCAGCTGCAGGTGGATATTGATCAGCGTAAGGCGCAGGCTCTGGGTGTTTCCATCGACGACATTAACGACACCCTGCAGACGGCCTGGGGCTCAAGCTATGTGAATGACTTTATGGATCGTGGGCGTGTGAAAAAAGTGTATGTCCAGTCCGCCGCGCCGTTCCGTATGTTGCCGAATGATATTAACCGCTGGTTTGTTCGTAATAATGCTGGCGGGATGGTGCCGTTCTCGGCGTTCGCCTCGTCGCACTGGGAGAGTGGTTCGCCGCGTCTGGAACGCTATAACGGCTATTCGGCGGTAGAAATCGTCGGTGAAGCCGCGCCGGGCGTCAGTACCGGTACCGCCATGGACACCATGGAGAAACTGGTGCAACAGCTGCCTGCCGGGTTTGGGCTGGAGTGGACGGCGATGTCTTATCAGGAGCGGCTCTCCGGGGCACAGGCGCCTGCGCTTTACGCGCTTTCCCTGCTGGTGGTCTTCCTCTGTCTTGCCGCGCTGTATGAAAGCTGGTCCGTTCCGTTCTCGGTCATGCTGGTGGTGCCGCTTGGCGTCATCGGTGCGCTGCTGGCGACCTGGATGCGCGGTCTGGAGAATGATGTGTACTTCCAGGTAGGGCTGCTCACCGTGATCGGCCTGTCGGCGAAAAACGCGATCCTGATTGTTGAGTTTGCCAACGAGATGAATGCCAAAGGCCACGAGCTGATGGCGGCCACACTGCACGCCTGCCGTCAGCGCTTGCGTCCGATCCTGATGACGTCGCTGGCATTTGTCTTTGGGGTATTACCGATGGCAACCAGCACCGGTGCGGGCTCCAGCAGCCAGCATGCGGTAGGTACAGGGGTGATGGGAGGCATGATTTCGGCAACCGTCCTGGCCATTTATTTTGTGCCACTGTTCTTTGTGCTGGTGCGTCGCCGCTTCCCGCTGAAGGAACGTCCTGAATAACAGTGCGTAATAAAAAAGGCGGCTCTCAGGGCCGCCTTTTAGGGTGTGTGATTAATTCACACTATGGTTATTTTACTTATTTAAGTGCTCTTGCAATTCTTACTGAATGTCATTTACGAAGCATGCCTTCGATAAAATCTTTCCAGTTCCCCAGTTCACGTTCAATCATAACTACCTCTCTTATTATTATGCGCATTCTACGAAAACGTATCATCATTGTGAAGACCGTCTAACCTATCGCTGTGATTGTACCCCGCTACTGTCAGGGATTTATGATAAATATGAACGCAGGGCCTTAAATTTTGTGTGACGCTCAGCAATATTTTGAAATAACCATACAGGCAGGTGAGATTTAAATTACCGCCTGAGTTCATTAGCATTTTCGGTCTTATGGACATCTATGCTTAAATGATGAAAGAATATTCAGCGTACAGTTGTGAGTTGAATTAAGAAGAAGTGTAAATCAAGACAATTCCTGAATGTGTTATATTCCACTTAAGGATATATCTTCGAAATTACTGAACATTTAATCATCATAAGAACAAAAGGATTCACCATGGTTGTGATGTACGGCATTAAAAATTGCGACACCATCAAAAAAGCACGCCGCTGGCTGGAAGCGAACAACGTGGAGTACCGTTTCCATGACTATCGCGTTGACGGGCTTGATGCAGAATTTCTGCATACCGCTATCAAGGAACTGGGTTGGGAGGCGCTGCTGAATACCCGTGGTACCACCTGGCGTAAACTGGATGAAGCCGTCCGGGCTGGCATCAACGACGCCGACAGTGCCGCCAAACTGATGCTCGAAATGCCGGCAATCATCAAACGCCCATTGCTCTGCGCGCCCGGGCAGCCTATGCTGCTGGGTTTCAGTGAAACCCTTTATTCCGACTTTTTTCGTTGAGGTGTAGTTTATGTCATGCCCGGTCATTGAGCTGACTCAGCAGCTTATTCGCCGTCCCTCCCTTAGCCCGGACGACGCAGGTTGTCAGGCATTAATGATTGAGCGCCTGCGTGCCATCGGTTTCACCGTTGAACGCATGGACGTTGGCGACACCCAGAACTTCTGGGCGTGGCGCGGTCAGGGCGAAACGCTGGCCTTTGCCGGACATACCGACGTCGTTCCCGCAGGTGATGCGGATCGCTGGATCAACCCGCCGTTTGAACCGACCATCCGCGATGGCATGTTGTTCGGGCGCGGTGCGGCAGACATGAAAGGCTCGCTGGCGGCGATGGTCGTGGCGGCAGAGCGCTTCGTTGCCCAACATCCGAACCACAGAAACCGCCTCGCGTTTCTGATCACCTCTGACGAAGAAGCCAGCGCCCATAACGGCACCGTGAAGGTCGTTGAGGCGCTGATGGCCCGCAATGAGCGTCTCGACTACTGCCTGGTCGGCGAGCCGTCCAGTACGGAAGTGGTGGGAGACGTCGTCAAAAATGGTCGCCGTGGTTCGCTGACCTGCAATTTGACCCTTCATGGCGTTCAGGGGCACGTTGCCTATCCACACCTGGCCGATAACCCGGTCCATCGCGCGGCACCGATGCTGAATGAACTGGTGACCATCGAGTGGGACAAAGGCAATGAGTTCTTCCCGCCGACCAGCATGCAGATTGCAAACCTGAAGGCCGGTACCGGCAGCAACAACGTGATCCCGGGTGATTTCTTTGTCCAGTTTAACTTCCGCTTCAGCACTGAACTGACCGATGAGATGATCAAAGCGCGCGTTATCGCGCTGCTGGAAAAATATAATCTGCGTTACACCGTGGACTGGTGGCTTTCCGGCCAGCCGTTCCTGACCCAGCGCGGCAAACTGGTGGATGCGGTAGTGAACGCCATCGAGCACTATAATGAAATTAAGCCACAACTGCTGACGACAGGTGGCACCTCAGACGGACGCTTTATTGCCCGGATGGGGGCCCAGGTTGTCGAACTGGGGCCGGTGAACGCAACCATTCATAAAATAAATGAATGTGTGAATGCTGCTGATTTGCAGCTGCTGGCCCGTATGTATCAACGAATTATGGAGCAACTCGTCGCCTGACGAACGCTCTGAGAGGAATAGCGAATGGACTGGCTTTCAAAGTACTGGTGGATTCTGGTGTTAGTGTTTCTGGTCGGCGTGTTACTTAACGTCATTAAAGATCTTAAGCGCGTTGATCACAAAAAGTTTCTCGCCAACAAACCGGATCTTCCACCGCATCGTGATTTTAACGATAAGTGGGACGATGATGACGACTGGCCGAAGAAAGACCAGAAGAAGTGATTCTCTGTCCCCTCTCCTGTGGGAGAGGGGGCTACATCACATAAACTCGACGATATCATCGTCATTTGGCTTGCCGCCGCTGAGCGCTTCATCAAAGTAGTGCTTCGGTACGGTATAACGCAGATGATCGAGCGCAAACTGCATGCTGCGGTCATCAATCGCGTGCCCCAGATCGTCTACAATATCCAGCGTCACATCCCCGCCTTCGCGGATCAGTGCTTCCTGCGCGGCAACTGCATGCGAAAGTTCAATCACACGGTCTTCACCACCGTGGATCAGATGGATCGTGGTCTGCGTCGTCGCGCGTTGCGGTAACGTCGCAAAGCGACCGTTAAAAGCAATCACACGCGACACCAGACCTGGCTGCGCTTTTACGCTCTCCAGGGACATGATAGACCCCTGCGAAAAGCCAATCAGCGCGGTCGCATCGGCACCAACGCCGCTCTGCTGCTGCCAGTAACGCACGGTGTCGATAAAGACAGGCATGACGGCGTCAATACGTGCCTGGCGGTTCTCTTCCGTAACGCCCTGAACGGAGAACCACTGCCGTCCGTTCGGACCACACGGCTCCACTCCGCCAATACTGACAATCAGCGCCTGCGGAAATACCGGGGCAAACCAGCTGCCAATCTGGCCCATATTGACGGCGTTATCGCCAACACCATGAAACAGAAGCAGTAACTGTTTAGCCGGTTTATCAGGGCTTTGAACAACAAAATGATCGTGTTTCATGGCGGTCTCCTTATTTGATGGCCTGGATTCTACGCCTCTCAGGAGGAATGACCATGCCACTTTACTGAAGAAGTCATTGAAAAAATTGCCATTGCAAAATGTCGTCTTTCAGCTGCTGACAGCGTGCAGATTCAAGGCTTTCAAGCGCTTGCGCCGTTTCACTGCGAAGCCTGGCCAGTAACGCTTTTCGCCCCGAAAGAAGCAGTTCAGCGCTGAGCCGGGCGTCATCACTTCTCGCCTCCACTTTCCCGCGCAGGGCGGGCAGCGGCATGTCCACGCTTAGCAGCAACCGCGTTAACGCCGCGACGGAGGTAGAAAACGCGCGGTGGGCAAAGGCAAAGCCCGCCAGCTCCAGCCAGTCGTCACTATTAAGGGTAGCCTCCCAGCCATCGTCCACCGGGATCTTTTCACCGTTCAGGGCCGATAACACGCGCGCATCGCGGCGCAGTCGCTGATGCGCCTGCTCACACAGCTGTCGCCCCGCGTCGCTGAGCGGCAGCAAGGCCATTGCGGTATAACAGCCGCTGCTGGCTTCGCGATGGCTGCCCATGCGCACCAGCACAAAGCCGCATCGCTGCCAGAAACGCCACAGTTCATCGGTATAGCCAAAGCTCACCGACAGGTAATCCTCGCCGCTTGCGTTGCGGATCAGCGCCTGTCCGATGCCTTCCCGTTGACGACGAGGATGTACCGCTATTCGGGTCACCCGTCGGCCTTTGAGCGTTGCCGCCAGCGGGGAGCCGCCATGCGCGGCAAGGGACTGCGCCACCAGGTTCCCGCGAGGACGGCGGAACCCCGCCCAGACGGCACGGCTGAGCTGCGCCGTTAATCCCCCCTCTTCCACCAGCCAGAGCGCCCCGGCAATGACAGAGTCCGTTTGGGCGACGGCGAAGTGCTGGCCGGGCGCGTCCATCATGCGGCGTAAATCAAGCGGTGAGGTGCGATAATGTGCCGCACAAAGCAGCTCATACACACTCGCCGCCAGCGCCGGGTTGCTCGCCCATGCTTCCGGAGCCAGAGAGGTCAACTGTATGGCGCCTGTTGGGCTGCGATCGATAAGCGTATCGTCAAACAGCAGTGCGCTGGCGACGACCCGCTCAAGAGGACATCCTGCAGCCCAGCGTACCGGGGTTGATAAGGTATACCGCTGCAACCCGCTGAACCGGCTACAGAACTTAAGCAGAAAGCCTCTTCCAGTTCCTTCGTAACCCTGCACCGTTGTGGTCAGCAGGACGCACGGGAAACGGTCGACCAGCTTTTCAAGCAGCGGTCCGGGGATGGCAGCGGCTTCGTCGACAATCAGCCAGTCGGCCTGCTCTTCAGAGGCCAGCAGCGCGTCCGGGGCCATAAAGTGAAAACGTTCGCCGGCAAAACGGGCGATAACCTCCGTCGCACCTTTTGATGGCGCGGTGACAATGGCACTGCCCTGCGTGCGGCTCAACAGCATGCCCGCCAGCGCAGACTTCCCGCGTCCGCGCGGGGCCGTAACGGCCACAACGCCGCGTTTCATGGCCAGGAGTGCTGCCAGGATCTCAGCCTGCTCGCGCTGCGGCGCACCGCTGGCAGGCTGCCAGTCAGGGGCGTCGGATCGTGCAGGAAGCGATAAAGGCTGGTGCTGAAGCCAGACTATCGCCTCGGGATCCTCGGCAATCGTCCGGCAAAAGTGGTGAATAAAATTTGGCGTGGCGATGGGTTCGGCGCTGTCACTCCAGCGCAGTGAATCGCTATCAGGTTGTTCCGCCCACACGTCAGGGGGCGGTACCAGCAGCACCAGAAGGCTACCGGCACGCAACGTCCCGCTCAGGGCCGCAAAGGCTGAGACGTCAAACCCGGCGCGGGCATCAAAAATTGCGTGCCGAAACTCGCGTCCCAGCAGCCCGCTGATAGCTCTGGACGCGTTATCCGCCAGCCACAGCCAGTCTCCGGGCAAGGCATCACGCAGGGCTGATGCCTGCGTGAATGTCCACTGCTCATCGCCGCTCAGCACCACCAGCCGACGATGACCTTTGTGCTCAAGCTCGCGAATCAGATGTTCAAACGCCACCATTACATGGCTTTGCCGAAGGTATTACACTGCGCCGGGTCACCGCTGTCGAAACCGCGTTTGAACCAGCTGTATCGTTGTTGTGACGTGCCGTGAGTAAAGCTGTCCGGCACGACGCGGCCCTGGCTCTGCTGCTGAAGACGATCGTCACCGATAGCCTGCGCGGCATTGAGCGCCTCTTCCAGGTCACCGGATTCCAGTACGCCCTGCTGCTGCATGTTGTGCCCCCAGACGCCCGCGAAGCAGTCCGCCTGCAGTTCCATGCGTACGGAAAGACGGTTTACCTCAGCCTGAGAGGCGTTTTGCTGAAGCTGGCGTACTTTGGGTTCTATCCCCAGCAGTTTTTGCACATGGTGCCCGACTTCATGCGCAATGACGTAGCCCTGGGCAAAATCGCCGTCAGCGCCAAGCTTGCGTTTCATGTCATCATAGAAAGAGAGATCGATATAGACGGTGCTGTCTGCCGGACAGTAGAACGGCCCCATCACCGACTGTCCGGTGCCGCATCCGGTACGGGTGGCGCCACGGTACATCACCAGCTTGGGTTGCTGATAGGTACGCCCCATTTTCTCGAACAGCTGACCCCAGGTTTCTTCTGTGGTGGCGAGAATAACGGAGGTAAATTTGGCCGCTTCATCCTCGTTCGGGCTGATTGAACGCTCAGAATGCTGCTGTTGCTGCAGAGGCTGGCCGGTCATTAAACCGGTCAGATCGACACCGTAGTACCCCGCGACCAGTACCACAATCAGCAGAATAATCCCGCCCTTTCCGCTGGGTAACCGGAAGCCAGGCCCACCCATTGAAGGACCGCCGCCGCTATCGCTGCGCCTGTCTTCTACATTGTCACTTTCACGACGCCCTTGCCAGCGCATAACCACCTCGAACTATTCCATTAATAATAGCTATGATCGTAGGCGGTTAACGGCAAGATTACCATAGGAAACAAGGGTAAGACGCCAAAGGATATACATATCCTTTGGCGATGAGGGAGTTAGTCGAGCTTAACGCCTAAACGGTGAGCAACCGCTTCGTACGCTTCAATCAGGCCACCCAGGCTCTGACGGAAACGGTCTTTGTCCATTTTATCCAGCGTTTCTTTATCCCACAGACGGCTACCGTCCGGAGAGAACTCATCACCCAGAACCACTTCGCCTTTGAACAGGCCGAACTCCAGTTTGAAGTCGACGAGGATCAGACCCGCGTCATCAAACAGTTTTTTCAGCACGTCGTTGGCTTTGTAGGTCAGCTCTTTCATGCGCGCCAGGTTCTCTTTATTTACCCAGCCGAAGGTTTCGCAATAAGAGTCATTGACCATCGGATCGTGCATGGCATCGTTTTTCAGGAACAGGTCAAAAAGCGGTGGATTCAGCTCAATACCTTCTTCAATACCAAGACGCTTCACCAGGGAGCCTGCTGCGCGGTTACGAATGACGCACTCAACCGGAACCATATCCAGTTTTTTCACCAGACATTCCGTATCGGACAACAGCGCTTCCATCTGGGTCGGGATACCCGCTTCGGCCAGTTTGGTCATAATGAAGTGGTTGAACTTGTTGTTCACCATGCCTTTACGATCGAACTGCTCAATGCGTGCGCCATCCCCTGCTGACGTATCATTGCGGAACTCGAGCACCAACAGATCCGGGTTTTCCGTGCTGTATACGGTCTTCGCTTTGCCACGATACAACTCAGCTTGCTTCTGCATCTTCATTACTCCTGGTGTGATGATTGGTGTTCAAAACTGGGGATATTATGCCACGCACACGTTTGCGTAGCACGAAAATAAAAAGGGCTGGATTAACCAGCCCTCGTATTTATTTGCTGAATGCAGCCTGGAAGACGGCCACCAGCGCATCGTTCTGCGACTGGGTCAGCGTGTGGCCTTTCGGATCGATAAACTGCAGACTGCTGCGGTTATCGAGGTCACCTACCTGAATCTTGTAGTCGCCGGAAGCCAGCTGTGGATCGGTGGCGCCCAGTTCCTGCCATGCACTGTCAGACAGCGGCTTATAGGTTGCCGTCATGCTCCCGGTTGAACGGGTGCTGTCGGTCACTTTCATGCCCACTTTTTCCAGCGTCGCTGGCAGGCGCTGCCAGGTCTGGTTAAACGGTGCACGCACAACCAGCATTGGCAGACCGGTGTCATCCGCACCGCTCTGAACGTCAAACGTCGCGCCGTTGCGGCTCTGCGCTGCGTTAGCGGCGTCGCTGGCGTTCTTATCCAGACCCGCGGCAATCACGTTCAGCATTTCAGTGCTATAACGCTGCATTGATGCGGCATCCGCAACCGGTTTACCCGCCTGCTCCAGGTTCAACAGCTTAACGGTAACCGCCTGCTGATAACCCTGAGGTTTAACGGAGACTTGATAACGCCCACGGTACTGCTGATCTTCGTCCAGACGGTTCCACTCGATCCAGTCGGTGGTTAAGGTCTGGCTGGCATCATCGCGTTTATCGATGGTGTAGTTCTTCGCCTGAATGACGCTCACAACCTGCGGCCACAGGGTGGTACCGCGGGCGCTTTCAACCAGCAGCGACGCCGTATCACCGGTGAACTGGGTACGCGCCCCGCTCACCAGCGCCAAAGGCTGTGCTGGCGGACGAATATCGAGCGCTTTACCGACCAGGCCGCTGCCGTTGGTCACGGGAATATTGTAATCGCCGTTCTGAATCGGCAGGATCATACCAGCCGGTGCGTGAAGTTCAGCAAGCGGGGTCGCATCCAGATAGGATTCATCACCGCTCACCTGGCGCTTGTAGCGCGAGTCTGAACTACAGGCAGCGAGCAGCATAACAAGCGAAACACTCGCAACCTTCGCCAGGCGCGACTTCTGTACTGAATAAGCCATCAAATCTCCCTAAACTCTACAGCAAACCGGCATGCTTCAGCGCTGCCGTGACAATTTCACGACCGTGGTCGGTAATCGGTGTCATTGGCAGACGCAGCGTATCGGTTGCTACAAGTCCCAACTCCTTACACGCCCATTTCACGGGGATCGGATTGGGTTCGACAAATAATTTATTATGCAACGGCATCAGACGCTGATTAATCACGCGAGCTTCATCAAAGTGACCGGCAGCCGCCAGTTTGCACATTTCAGCCATATCGCGGGCCGCAACGTTCGCCGTTACGGAGATCACGCCATGGCCACCGAGCTGCATAAAGTCCAGTGCGGTCGCATCATCGCCGCTCAACAGGATAAAGTCGTCTGAAACCAGCTCTTTGATCTGATGAACGCGGCTTAAGTTCCCTGTCGCCTCTTTAATCCCGATAATATTTTTTACTTTCGAGAGACGACCAACGGTTTCCGGCAGCATATCGCAGCCAGTACGGGACGGCACATTATACAGAATTTGTGGCAAGTCAGTATGTTCTGCGATGGCTTTGAAATGCTGGAACAGACCTTCCTGAGTAGGACGGTTGTAATAAGGGGTCACCGTCAGACAGCCCACGATGCCGCTGTCGTTAAAACGTTTGGTCAAACTGATAGCTTCTGCCGTGGCGTTAGCGCCTGTCCCTGCGATGACCGGGATACGCCCGTCAGCCAGTTCCAGGGTCAGCATCACCACATCGCCGTGCTCTTCGTGGCTTAGCGTTGCAGATTCACCGGTAGTCCCTACCGAAACGATCGCCGAGGTTCCATTGGCGACATGGTAATCAATCAGCTTCTTCATGCTTGACCGGCAGACATTACCTTTTTCATCCATCGGTGTAACAAGCGCGACAATACTTCCCGTGAACATGAGCCATCCTCTGTGCGAACAAGAGCCTCAATGGTACGTTTGGAACTGTAATAAAAGCAAGCGACCTGAGGCCCTCAGGCGGTTGTATGCATGTTTTTTTTATGCTTTCCTTAGGAAGACTTAACCATGCAAAGGAAGAACAGGTTTGACAACCTCATCACAACATTACCTGGTTATCACTGCGCTGGGTGCTGACAGGCCGGGTATCGTGAACACCATCACCCGCCATGTGAGCAGCTGCGGCTGTAATATCGAGGACAGTCGTCTGGCTATGCTGGGCGAAGAGTTCACGTTTATTATGCTGCTGTCCGGGACATGGAATGCCATTACCCTTATCGAATCGACCCTGCCGCTCAAAGGTGCGGAGCTGGATTTGCTGATCGTGATGAAACGCACCACTGCTCGCCCACGTCCGGCCCTGCCCGCGACCGTCTGGGTGCAGGTTGAAGTCCCCGATTCCCCCCATCTGATTGAGCGCTTCACCGCGTTATTTGACAGCCATCAGATGAATATTGCCGAACTCGTTTCCCGAACGCAGCCGGGTGACGGCAGCGCCATTCCCACCCTTTTTATTCAGATTACCGCGCACAGCCCTGCCTCGCAGGATGCGTCAAATATCGAGCAAGCGTTCAAAGCCCTCTGTACAGAATTAAACGCGCAAGGCAGTATAAGCGTCGTCAATTATTCGCAGCATGAACAGGATGGAGTTGAGTAATGAACCCACTGAAAGCCGGTGACATCGCACCGAAATTTAGCTTACCTGACCAGGATGGTGAGCAAGTAAATTTGACCGACTTCCAGGGACAGCGTGTTCTGGTCTATTTTTACCCGAAAGCCATGACCCCGGGCTGCACCGTACAGGCCTGCGGCTTACGCGACAACATGGACGAGTTGAAAAAAGTCGGCGTGGAAGTGCTGGGTATCAGCACCGATAAGCCAGAAAAGCTGTCACGATTTGCTGAAAAGGAGCTGCTTAACTTCACGCTGCTTTCTGACGAAGACCACCAGGTATGCGAGCAGTTTGGCGTCTGGGGCGAGAAGACCTTTATGGGCAAAACCTACGACGGCATTCACCGTATCAGCTTCCTGATTGACGCTGAAGGTAAAGTTGAACATGTGTTTGATGACTTCAAAACCAGCAACCACCACGACGTGGTGCTGAACTGGCTCAAACAAAGCGCCTGATCGTTGGGCCGCGGCTTCGCCTGACCCGACCTACGCGGTAAATGCAATACGGTAACGCAGGTTACCGTTTTTGATATTTGCCCCTCTCCCCACGGGAGAGGGTATCAGGCCGCACAACTATCTACTTATCCTCAACCGCAGGCACATCCGGCCACGCGTGAACCACTGCTTTGATCAGCGTTGCCAGCGGAATGGCAAAGAACACGCCCCAAAATCCCCACAGCCCGCCGAAAATCACCACGGATAAGATAATCACCAGCGGATGCAGGTTCACCGCTTCGGAGAACAGCACCGGCACCAGCAGGTTGCCATCCAGTCCCTGAATGATCAGGTACACCGCGAAGCAGCTCCAGAACTCGGTCCCCAGACCAAACTGGAACAGCGCAACGCCGACAACCGGAATGGTCACCACAAAGGCACCGATGTAGGGAATGAGCACCGACAGCCCCACCAGCACCGCCAGCAGCAGCGAGTAGTTAAGCCCGAAAATTAAAAAACCAATCCAGGTAGCCACACCCACCACAATCATCTCCAGCACTTTGCCGCGAATGTAGTTGGTGATCTGCTGGTTCATCTCTTCCCACACCTGCCCGGCCAGCCCGCGATTACGCGGCAGAATGCGCCGCACCGCGTTCAGCATCTGCTCTTTATCTTTGACGAGGAAGAAAACCATTAACGGAACGAGAACAAGGTAGACGGCCAGCGTGAGCAACCCTACCAGCGACGCCAGGGAATATTTCACCACGGAATCGCCCATTGTCATAATGCGGGCGCGCATGTTTTCGGCCATCGCATCAATGATCCCGGCATCCATCAGGGCGGGATATCGGCGCGGCAGCGTGGCGGCAAAATCGGAAAGCTTATTCAGCATGCCGGGCATATCGCGGATAAGGTAAATCCCCTGTTGCCAGGCCACAGGCATAACGACAAACGACATTAACAGCAGGATGCCGACAAACAGCACCAGGACGATACTGGTCGCCCAGCGACGGGAACAGCCTATATTTTCCAGACGCGCCGTTGGCCACTCCAGCAGGTACGCCAGCACAATCGCGACCAGCAGGGGGGCGAGAAGACCGCTGAAGAAGAACAGAATGCCGAACCCGGCGACGAGAATAACCAACAAAGCAATGGCCTCCGGGTCGCTAAACCGACGGCGGTACCACTGCATTAACATTTCGAGCATACAACCCTTCCCTGAATCGGATGGCGGGAGTGAGAACGTGAATTGTATCTAACTGTCACAAAAAAGACTTTCGCTTTTTGTCTCTCTGCCACGATCCGCAAAACCCTGATGAATGGGATTTTCTTCATGCCTCAACACGGCTACACTCGCAGGGCAGTGGAGATGAACGATATGCCGGTTCATCGGTCAAATTAGCACATCCCAAATACAGGACAGTGGTTATGTTCAGGCAGTTGAGAAAAACACTGGTTGCGACACTGATTGCCGCACTGACGGTCGGTCAGGTGTTGCCAGCTTTCGCTGACTCGTCCGATTCATTGCCGGACATGGGCACTACAGCAGGAAGCACGCTCTCCATTGGGCAGGAAATGCAGATGGGGGATTATTACGTTCGTCAGCTGCGTGGCAGCGCGCCGCTGATTAACGACCCGTTGCTGGTTCAGTACATTAACGGGCTGGGCATGCGCCTGGTCGCGCACGCCAACTCGGTAAAAACCCCCTTCCACTTCTATTTAATCAATAATGACGAAATCAACGCCTTCGCCTTCTTTGGCGGCAACGTGGTGCTGCATTCGGCGTTATTCCGCTACTCTGATAACGAAAGTCAGCTGGCCTCGGTCATGGCGCACGAAATCTCTCACGTCACCCAGCGCCACCTTGCCCGGGCAATGGAAGACCAGAAGCGTAACGCTCCGCTGACCTGGGTTGGCGCATTGGGTTCCATTCTGCTGGCAATGGCCAGCCCGCAGGCCGGGATGGCGGCGTTAACCGGTACGCTGGCGGGAACACGTCAGGGGATGATCAGTTTCACCCAGCAAAATGAACAGGAAGCGGATCGTATTGGCATTCAGGTGCTGCAACGTTCGGGCTTTGACCCGCAGGCCATGCCGAGCTTCCTCGAAAAGCTGCTCGACCAGGCGCGCTACTCCTCCCGTCCGCCGGAAATTTTGCTGACGCACCCCTTACCGGAAAGCCGTCTGTCGGATGCGCGTAACCGTGCCAACCAGATGCGCCCGGTCGTGGTTCAGTCGTCGCAGGATTTCTACATGGCAAAAGTGCGAACGCTTGGAATGTACAATTCCGGGCGTAACCAGCTGACCAGCGACCTGCTGGATGCGCTGGCGAAAGGCAACGTGCGTGAGAAAAACGCGGCTCAGTATGGCCAGGCGTTACAGGCGATGGAAGCCAGCAAATATGACGAAGCGCGTAAAACGCTGCAGCCACTTCTCGCCGCCGATCCGAATAACCCGTGGTATCTCGATCTCGCCACGGATATCGATCTGGGGCAGAAAAAAGCCACCGATGCGATTAATCGCCTGAAAGGGGCAAAAGAGGTGCGGACTAACCCGGTGCTGCAGCTTAACCTGGCGAATGCTTACTTACAGGGTGGTCAGCCTGCTGAAGCGGCGAACATTCTGAACCGCTACACCTTTAACAATAAAGACGATCAGAACGGCTGGGATCTGCTTGCCCAGGCAGAAGCGCAGCTGGGCAACCGCGATCAGGAGCTTGCGGCACGCGCCGAAGGCTTTGCCCTGGTGGGGCGTCTTGATCAGGCGATTTCCCTCCTGAGCAGTGCCAGTTCCCAGGTTAAGCTCGGCAGTCTGCAGCAGGCCCGTTACGATGCGCGTATCGATCAGCTTCGCGGTCTGCAGCAGCGCTTTAAGCCGTACGAGAAGATGTAATAAAGGAGAATTCAGGTCATGACAGACGCGGTAAAAATCTACCACAACCCACGCTGCTCGAAGAGCCGCGACACCCTTAGCCTGCTGAAGTCGAACGGCATTGACCCGGAAGTGGTGCTGTATCTGGAGACACCGCCAGATGCACAGACGCTTCGTCAGCTGCTGCACATGCTGGGAATGGGCAGTGCCAGAGAGCTAATGCGCCAGAAAGAGGACCTGTATACGTCGCTCAATCTGAATGACAGTCGTCTAACCGAGGCTGAGCTGATTCAGGCGATGGTTGAAAATCCGAAACTGATTGAGCGCCCCATTGTGGTCGCAAACGGTCAGGCGCGTATTGGACGCCCGCCGGAAGAAGTGCTCGAGATTCTCTAATCCTTACGCCGCAGCGCTTCCAGAAAGGCCTGCGGCGTGCTCTCTCCCAGCTTTTTCTGCGCTTTGCCCCGATTGTAAAACTCGCACATCTCGATCAACACCTGTCCTAACGGAACAGCATTCACTCGTGGAATGATGTCGCCGAGCGGTACCGCAACCTGCACAGCCTTGTGCCTGGTCGGCTGTACTTTTACGACAGGTTCACCCGCGGGTAAGTCGGGTTCAAAACCGAAAGTCTCAACAGATTGGATATCAGCCGGACAGGCGTTCAGCAACTCACACATCCAGTTGTTCAGCAGCTGTGATGAAATTCCCGCATAGAGCCGGGCATAACACCAGCCGCTCACCGGCTCGCGCCCCCACAGCAGATGCTGCTCCCCGCCATCATCCATATGCAGCGATAAAGGCTGGTGATGCACCAGCAGTTTTGTGGGTAAAACGCCTGCCTTTAGCGCTTTTTTCCCGTGAAGTTCAATGCCCTTGCGTTTCGCAGAAGCGGGACGGAGATAACGGTTCAGCGTCGCCCGCGAAACGGAAATCCCCAGCACCGCGTTAACCAGCAGCAGCAGTTCATCCAGCGGTGCGCCCGTGATATCACGCAGGGCATTAACGAGGTCAACCTGCTCTTGTCTCATAGCTTTGTGTATCACTTTTGGGGTCGTATGGTTGTCAGAAACCCGATCGCGATTGCGCCATCGCCGCACGGTCGTCACGGAAATACCCAGCTCCGTAGCCAGTTCTCTGTCGCTTTTATTGGATTGTTGCAGATAGCGACGGATCCGCGGCGTGGTGGTGGCATTGGCGTGCAATTTGATTTCCATCGCTGTAACTCCATAACCAATCTCATGAGATTTATAATATCTTAGCGAGTGCTTTGTGACCTGTTTCACCTTTCAGCCACCGCGCTTCACTGATAATCCACAGACATAACATAACAACACCACTCAATCTTGTACGGAGTTCACAATGAACAATGTTCTGGGATTTCTTGAAGCAAAACTGATGCCGCTGGCGGCCAAAACTGCGCAACAGCGGCATCTGGGCGCCATACGCGGGGCCTATGTTTCCTTCATGCCGTTTATCATCGTCGGCTCGATTCTGCTGGTCATCTCCTCTTTTCCGAACCAAACCTATCAGCAGTTTATGTCTCAGGCATTTGGTGAAAGCTGGAGTGCCATCATTGAAATTCCGTTCAACGCGGTGTTCTCAACCATGTCGCTGTTTATCAGCTTCCTGGTGGCGTTTCGCCTGGCTGAACACTACGGCGAAGATCGCATCTCCTGCGGCATTCTGGCTCTGGTCGCCTTTTTAATCCTGACACCTTTTATCAAAGTGGCCGAAAACGGCGGTATCACGGTCATGCCGGTGGAGTGGATTGGCAGCAAAGGGCTGTTCGTGGCGATGATTGGCTCTCTGCTGTGGACGGAGCTGTTCTGCTGGCTGAAGCGCAAAAAGCTGGTCATCAGAATGCCTGATGGCGTGCCGCCGGCGGTGCAGGAATCGTTCGCCGCACTGATCCCGGCCCTGCTGGTAATGATTCTGGTGCTTATTATCCGCATCATTTTCGAAAACACCCACTACAACACCATTCACCAGTTTATTTACGAGGTGGTCGCCACGCCGGTTCGCCACTACGGGACCTCCTATTTCGGCGCGCTGATGACGGTGTTCAGCATCACCATTCTGTGGTCTGTGGGCATTAACTCCGGCTCAATGATCAACGGCATCATTCGCCCGCTGTGGATGGAGAACCAGACCGATAACATCGCCGCCATTCAGGCGGGTACGACGCCGCCGCACATTATCACCGAACAGTTTTTTGACATGATCTGGATGGGTGGCGCAGGGGCAACGCTCTCGCTGGTGATTGCGATGCTGATTTTTGCCCGCAGCAAAAACATGCGCGAGGTGGCGCGTCTCGGCGCGGGGGCCTCGGTGTTTAACATCAACGAGCCGATTCTGTTTGGCCTGCCGGTTATCATGAACCCCATCATGCTGATCCCATTCAATCTGGTGCCGCTGGTCCTGGTTACCGTGCAATATGCTGCGATGAAAATGGGTGCCGTCGCTGTGACCACCGGGGTGTTTATCCCCTGGACGTTACCGCCGGTGATCAGCGGGTTTATCGTCACGGGGCATCTCAGCGGCAGCGTGATGCAGCTTATCAACCTGCTGATTGGCGCCATGCTGTATCTGCCTTTCATGCGTATCGTGGATAAACAATACCGCGCCGCGGAGATTGCCACCGTGACGCAAACCGACCCAACCCTTGCAAAACAGGAGTAAAGCATGTGGGGAATTATCGCAACCTGGCGAATGGCGCTTGAAGGGGTCACGGAGTCTGCGTCTGCGCTGGCTGCGGGGAAACCGGTAGCAGAAGCGGTGGTCGATGCCGTTGCTGCCGTCGAGGACTTCCCGTTGTATAAATCCGTCGGCTACGGCGGGCTGCCAACCGAAAATGGCGAAGTCGAACTGGACGCGGCGTATATGGATGGCGATACGCTTGCGTTTGGGGCCGTGGGAGATCTGGTTGATATTGCGAACCCGGTGCGTGTCGCCCATGCGCTAAGCCGCCAGCGCTATAACAGCCTGCTGGTCGGCCAGGGCGCGCGCGAATGGGCGCTGAGTCAGGGGTTTGCCAACAAAACCATGCTTACCGACCGCGCGATGCAGCATTACCGTAAGCGCTGCCGGGAGACGCTGGACAAAGGCTTAAGCCCGTACGATGGGCATGACACCGTCGGGATTATTGGCCTCGACAAAATGGGGTCGATGAGCGTGGCGACCTCCACCAGCGGTCTGTTTATGAAAAAGCGCGGCCGTATTGGCGACTCGCCGATTATCGGCTCCGGCTTTTACTGCGACAGTGAAACCGGTGCCGCCACCGCCACCGGCGTGGGGGAAGACCTGATGAAAGGCTGCACCAGCTACGAAATTGTTCGCCGCATGGCACAGGGCATGTCACCGCAGCAGGCGGCGGACTCGGTGGTCTTCGAACTGGAAGACAAACTGATGTCGCGCTTTGGCCGCGCGGGCGATCTCTCGGTGGTGTGCATGAATAATAAAGGCGAATTCGGCGCCGCAACCAACATCAAAACCTTCTCATTTGTGGTGGCAACGGCCCGCCAGCCTCTCACCGTATTTCGCGCCGAGCGCCTGCGGGAAAAAACGCACTATCAGCCCGTGGATGAGGAATGGATGCAGGCCTATGCCGCGCGGATCCGCGCGCCAGTTGAGGAGTCATAATGATTACCTTTGAACTTATCACCGCCCTTGCAGACGCAAAGCCCCAGAGTCATCTTATTGCCCGGGCCGCCTGCGCGTTACTGCCGGACACCGCACTCATCGCTGAAATGCGTGAACAAAACGCCGTCGCGGATACCCGCTTTGGCTGTGCCCCGTTTGCCAGAATCACGCTGCTGCCGGATGCGCTCTGGCAGGACAGTCTGACAGAAGGGTTACTCGCCGCCCTCCGTCCACTGCTGGCAGCCCCGGTCAGCGCCGATGTGGTACTGGATGTCACGGATATTGACGAGGTGGTGCTGACGCAGGTTCTGCGTTTTCTCTTTAACCAGGCGCATGACCTTCGCGATCTGCAGCTTAAGAAAACCGATGGCAAAAGCGTTCGCCTTCGCCATGTCACCGCCCTGTGTCATCCGCAACAGCGTGAAAGGCTGGACGCTCTCTTCCAGCAACAGCAGGCCATTGCCCGAGGAATGGTCGCCGCGCGACGTCTGGCGGATATGCCGTCCGATCGCTGTACGCCGCAGTATGTCGTCGACGAAGCGCAAAAGCTGTGCGCCGCCTTCCCCGCCCTGCGGTGTGAAGTGCTTGATGAGAAGCAAATTATTGAACAGGGTCTGGGGCTTCTGCATGCCGTCGGTAAAGGCGCGACCTGTCCACCGCGGCTGCTGGCCATTCACTATAACGGCATCGCTGATGGCCCGGTACGCTGTTACGTGGGCAAAGGCATAACGTTTGATACCGGTGGCCTGTGGCTGAAGGAAGGCGCGGGCATGTACACCATGAAATATGACATGTGCGGGGCAGCGAACGTGCTCGGGTTGATGCTGAGCGTGGCAGAACTCGGCCTGCCGGTTCGTATTATGGGCGTACTGGCGCTGGCGGAAAACGCCATAGGACCGGATGCGATGCAGCCGGGCACGGTGGCCAGCGCCTGCAACGGTATCACGGTTGAAATCAACAATACCGATGCCGAAGGCCGGCTGGTACTGGCGGATGCGATCGCCTGGGCCAGCCAGCGTCATCCGCAGGCTCGCTATATTATTGATATGGCGACCTTAACCGGTGCCGTCGTAAAAGCGCTGGGGTACGAGCTGAGTGGGTTAATGACGCAGGACGAAGCGCTGCGTCAGGCGCTCACCCGCGCGGGGAAACGGAGCGGTGATGAGGTGTGGTCCCTGCCGCTGGATGCACGGCTAAAAAAACAGACCGACAGCGCCATCGCCGACCTGTGCAATACCCCACCCAATAATGCGGCGATCAGCGCATCGGCGGCCTGGCTGTTACACCATTTTTGCCCGCCGACCATTCCATGGGCCCATCTGGATATTAGCGGCACGGCGCTGTGGCGTGAGTACGGAAAAAGCGTGGCCTCAGGCAGACCCATTCCACTTCTGGTTGAGCATTTGCTGGAAGACAGGTGATTTTTAGCCGGTGGCGCTGGTTCTCCCTCTGCGTCAGGTAGAGGGAGAAAAGCGCATCACAGCTTCAGAATATCTTTTACAAAAGGAATGGTCAGCTTGCGCTGCGCGGTAATCGAAGCGCGATCGAGCTGATCGAGCGTATCAAAGAGCGTGCGCATTTCCCGGTCCAGACGCTTGAGCAGGAAACGCCCCACGTCTTCCGGGAGTTCAAAGCCGCGCAATCTTGCGCGCAGCTGTAACGCCTGAAGTTTGTCTTCATCCGACAGCGGTTGCAGCTTGTAGATTTGCCCCCAGTCCAGACGGGAAGCCAGATCCGGCAGCCCCAGATTCAGCTGGCGCGGCGGACGATCGCCGGTGATCAGCAGCCGGGTTTTCCCCGACTCCAGAATGCGGTTATAGAGGTTAAAGATCGCCATTTCCCACGGCTCATCCCCCGCCACACATTCGATATTATCGATGCAGACCAGTGAGAGATGTTCCATTCCCTCCATGACTTCAGGCACAAACCAGGTACGTTTATCCAGCGGCACATAGCCTACCGCATCACCCCGCGCGGAAAGCTCCGCACAGGCGGCATGCAACAGGTGGCTGCGCCCCGCGCCTTCGCGTGACCAGATATAGATGTATCCGCTGTGTTCCTGACGCAGCACGTTTTGCAGTGCAGCCAGTAAAGAGGGGTTATCACCCGGCCAGAAACTCGCAAAAGTTTCGTCGTCAGGGAGATAGAGTGGCAGAGAGAGCTGTGCCGGTCCGTTCAGAAGTACCTCAACCAGATCTTACATAAAATCGGCGGTGAGTTTAGCACGGAACGTGCAAGGAGAGAACCGGGCGGATCGTCCGCCCGGTTTTACGATCAATGTGACGCTTTTTCGCTGTCTTCAGCATCCAGCACCACTTCTTCCGGGCGCAGGACGGAGATCAGTTTGAAGATCAGGCTCAGGCCCACACCCACGATGGTCGCCAGCGCCATGCCTTTCAGTTCAGCCGCACCGATGTGCACCTTCGCGCCGCTCACGCCGATGATCAGGATCACGGAGGTGAGGATCAGGTTTTGCGCTTTGCTGTAGTCCACTTTCGATTCAATCAGCACGCGAATACCGGACGCGCCGATCACACCGTACAGCAGCAGAGAGACGCCTCCCATTACCGGTACCGGAATGATCTGGATAGCCGCCGCCAGTTTGCCCACGCAGGAGAGCAGGATGGCGATGATTGCCGCGCCGCCAATGACCCAGGTACTGTAGACACGGGTAATCGCCATCACGCCGATGTTCTCACCGTAGGTGGTGTTAGGCGTAGAACCAAAGAAACCGGAGATAATGGTAGAGAGGCCGTTGGCAAACATCGAGCGGTGCAGACCCGGGTCGCGGATCAGGTCACGTTTAACGATGTTTGCCGTCACCACCAGGTGACCTACGTGCTCAGCAATAACCACCAGCGCCGCGGGCAGGATCGTGAAAATGGCAAACCATTCAAAGCGCGGGGTATAGAAGGTTGGCAGTGCGAACCAGTGCGCTTCAGCAATGGGCGTGGTATCAACAACGCCCATCACGAAGGAGAGCGCGTACCCTGCCAGCACACCGATCAGGATCGGGATAATTGCCATAAAACCGCGGAACAGCACGGAACCAAATACCGTTACGCCCAGTGTCACCATCGAGATGATGATGGTTTTGGAATCCGGTGACTGCCCGTCAGCAGGCAGCAGGCCAGCCATATTGGCCGCCACGCCCGCCAGCTCCAGACCGATGACGGCGACAATGGCCCCCATTGCGGCAGGCGGGAACATAACGTCCAGCCAGCCGGTACCGGCCTTCTTCACAATGAAAGAGACCAGGCAGAACAGGACGCCACACATAATGAAGCCGCCCAGCGCCACTTCATACCCCAGCGGCAGCAACAGCAGAACCGGTGAAATAAAGGCGAAGCTTGAGCCGAGATAGGCAGGGATTTTGCCTTTACAGATAAAGAGGTAAAGCAGCGTACCTACACCGTTGAACAACAGCACGGTAGCCGGGTTAATGTGAAACAGGATTGGCACCAGCACGGTTGCGCCAAACATGGCGAACAGGTGCTGCAGACTAAGCGGGATTGTCTGTAAAAGCGGCGGTCTTTCACTCACCCCGATAGCACGGCGCGTCATAGTGTTTTCCTCTGAGTAGTATTGTTGTTGGCGTTTTATTCAAAAAAAAGCCGACTATCAAAGTCGGCTTCATTATCGTTATTCGATTATTTAGTACCAAAAATCTTATCGCCGGCATCGCCAAGCCCCGGGATGATGTACCCGTGCTCATTCAGCCCCTGGTCGATAGACGCGGTATAGAGTTCGATGTCCGGGTGCGCTTTTTCCAGCGCCGCGATACCTTCTGGTGCGGCAACCAGCACCAGCACTTTGATGCTGCTGCAACCGGCTTTTTTCAGCAGGTCGATGGTGGCAATCATTGAACCGCCGGTCGCCAGCATCGGGTCAACCACCAGGGCCATACGCTCGTCGATGTTAGACACCAGCTTCTGGAAGTACGGTACCGGCTCCAGGGTCTCTTCGTCGCGGTAGACCCCGACCACGCTGATGCGCGCGCTTGGCACGTGCTCCAGCACGCCTTCCATCATGCCGAGGCCGGCACGCAGGATAGGCACAACGGTAATTTTCTTACCTTTGATCTGCTCAACCTGAACCGGGCCGTTCCAGCCCTCGATGGTCACTTTTTCCGTTTCCAGGTCAGAGGTCGCTTCATAGGTCAGCAGGCTGCCGACTTCAGAAGCCAGTTCGCGAAAACGCTTCGTGCTGATGTCATGCTCACGCATCAGGCCCAGCTTGTGTTTAACGAGTGGGTGCTTCACTTCCACAATCTTCATTCTCTTTCTCCTCTGAGGGGGCAACCGCAAAAAAATCGCGGGATTATACCGCTTTTTTCGGATTGCACCATACCCAACTTGCTTGACGTACATCAAGCAAAGTGTTTTAGAGGCAAAAAAGCCGGAGGGCAAGCTCCGGCTTTTTGCGTTTTTACTCTGCTGGAATTAAAGAGTGTCGCCGTTGCTGGCTATCACCTGCTTATACCAGTCAAACGACTTCTTCTTACTGCGGTTCAGGGTACCGTTACCTTCATTGTCTTTGTCTACAAAGATAAAGCCGTAGCGTTTTTTCATTTCACCCGTTCCGGCAGACACCAGGTCGATACAGCCCCACGGGGTATACCCCATCAGATCAACGCCATCTTCGACCACCGCTTTTTTCATTTCGCAGATGTGCGCGGCAAGGTAATCAATACGGTACTGGTCATTCACCGAACCGTCGCTCTCCTGCACGTCGATGGCGCCAAAGCCGTTCTCCACGATGAACAGGGGCAGCTGATAGTGATCCCAGAACCAGTTCAGGGAGTAACGCAGGCCCACCGGATCAATCTGCCAGCCCCAGTCAGATTTCTGCACGTACGGGTTGGAGACCAGGCTCTTACTTTCGTCGTAATCCAGCTCCGGGTTATCCGCCGTCGCTTTGGTGGCGAAAGACATGTAATAGCTAAAGCCAATGTAATCGACACACCCCTGCGTCAGCGCCGCGTTATCTTCTTCTGTAATATCCAGCGTGAAACCGCGACGAGCAAAGTAGTTAAGCAGATGCTGCGGGTACTTGCCGCGCACGTGTACATCGGTGAACCAGTAGCGACGGTGCATGGCGTTCATCGCCATCATCATATCGTCCGGGGCACAGGTCAGCGGATAGATTGGACACATGGCAATCATGCAGCCGATCCGCAGCGACGGGTTAATGTCGCGCCCGGCCTTCACCGCCAGGGCACTGGCCACCAGCTCATAGTGTGCCGCCTGGAACATTACCGGTTCGCGGTCTTCGCCCGGCTCGTACTTCAGGCCGGAGTTGGTAAACGGTGCAAAGTCTTCGTGGAAGTTAGCCTGGTTATTGATCTCGTTAAAGGTCATCCAGTACTTCACTTTATGCTGGTAACGTCTGAACACAACCTCCGCAAAGCGAACAAAGAAGTCGATCAGCTTACGGTTACGCCAGCCACCGTATTCGGTGACAAGGTGGAACGGCATCTCGAAATGGGAAAGGGTAATAACCGGCTCGATGCCATACTTCAGGCACTCGTCAAACAGGTCGTCATAGAATTTCAGGCCAGCTTCGTTAGGCTCCAGCTCGTCCCCTTTCGGGAAGATACGCGTCCAGGCGATGGAGGTACGGAAGCATTTGAAGCCCATCTCGGCAAAGAGTTTGATGTCCTCTTTATAGCGATGGTAGAAATCGATGGCTTCATGGTTAGGGTAATTTTTCCCTGGCAGCACGCCGTTGGTGATTTCACGCGGCACGCCGTGCGCGCCGGCCGTCATCACATCGGCAACGCTGATCCCCTTACCGCCCTCGTTCCAGCCCCCTTCCAGCTGATGCGCTGCGACCGCACCACCCCACAGAAAATCTGCTTTGAATCCAGACATACACTTTCCCTCATTCTGCGTTATTTTCTGCAAAAACAATTACAGAAACCGGTTTCATCCTGATGATGTGCAAAGGGGCTTTCTGTTGCAAGGAGAAAACCGAAACCGGTTTCATTTTCGTGAACAGACTCAACTTTGGGCGCATTCGCAGGGCCTGCTGAAAAAAAAATCCTCTCGCCGAGAATAGGCTCGCAAACGTTTGCCTGGACTGTTAGAATTGCGCCGATTTTTCTTACTAGCTATGCAATCGCGTGGGGACTTGAGCCGTGACCAACAAAACTTCTCTCAGCTACAAAGATGCCGGTGTTGATATTGACGCAGGTAATGCGCTGGTTGACCGAATCAAAGGTGTGGTGAAAAAAACCCGCCGCCCGGAAGTGATGGGTGGTCTGGGTGGATTCGGCGCACTGTGCGCACTGCCGCAAAAATATCGTGAACCTGTTCTGGTCTCAGGTACTGATGGTGTAGGGACGAAACTGCGCCTGGCGATGGATTTAAAACGTCACGACACGATCGGTATCGATCTGGTCGCGATGTGTGTTAACGACCTGGTGGTTCAGGGCGCAGAGCCGCTGTTCTTCCTGGATTACTACGCGACTGGGAAACTGGACGTGGATACCGCAGCAAGCGTCATTAACGGCATTGCCGAAGGGTGTCTGCAGTCTGGCTGTGCGCTGGTCGGTGGTGAAACCGCCGAAATGCCCGGTATGTATCACGGCGAAGATTATGACGTCGCAGGCTTCTGCGTTGGCGTAGTAGAAAAATCAGAAATTATCGACGGCAGTAAAGTGGCTGATGGTGATGTGCTGATCGCGTTGGCCTCCAGCGGCCCGCACTCGAACGGCTACTCACTGGTGCGTAAAATCCTCGACGTGAGCGGCAGCGATCCACTGACCACCGAGCTTGATGGCAAGCCACTGGCTGACCATCTGCTGGCGCCGACCCGCATCTACGTGAAAAACGTGCTGGAGCTGATTGAGAAGGTTGACGTTCACGCCATTGCCCACCTGACCGGTGGCGGCTTCTGGGAAAACATTCCGCGCGTACTGCCGGACAACACCCAGGCGGTGATTGACGAATCGTCCTGGCAGTGGCCGTCCGTCTTTAACTGGCTGCAGACTGCGGGCAACGTGAGTTCACACGAGATGTACCGCACCTTTAACTGTGGCGTGGGCATGGTTATCGCGCTTCCAGCAAGCGAAGCGGATAAGGCGATTAAACTGCTGACCGACAAAGGTGAAAACGCGTGGAAAATCGGTATTATCAAAGCATCCGATTCCGAACAGCGTGTGGTCATTGAATGAAAAACATTGTGGTGCTCATTTCCGGTAACGGAAGCAATTTGCAGGCAATAATTGACGCCTGCAAACAGAAGAAAATCAACGGCACCATTCGGGCAGTATTCAGCAATAAGGCCGACGCGTTCGGCCTTGAACGCGCCCGGGAAGAGAACATTCCCGCGCACGCGCTGGAAGCCAGCCAGTTCTCCGGACGTGAAGCGTTTGACCGGGAACTGGTTCAGGAGATTGATGCCTACGCGCCTGACGTTGTCGTGCTGGCGGGGTATATGCGTATCCTGAGCCCGGCCTTTGTCGGGCACTACGCTGGTCGTCTGCTGAATATCCACCCTTCTCTCCTGCCGAAGTATCCCGGCCTGCATACCCATCGTCAGGTTCTGGAAAACGGCGATGAAGAGCACGGTACCTCCGTGCATTTCGTTACCGACGAGCTGGACGGCGGGCCGGTGATCCTGCAGGCAAAGGTGCCGGTCTTTGAAGGTGACAGCGAAGACGACGTTACCGAACGCGTGCAGACGCAGGAACACGCCATTTATCCTCTGGTGGTAAGCTGGTTTGTTGACGGGCGTCTTCAGATGCGCGACGGTGCCGCCTGGCTGGACGGCGTCAGGCTCCCTGCACAGGGTTATGCCGCTGACGAGTAGTTTGTTTGATGTGCCCGGCGGCGCGACGCCTGCACGGGCCTGTGGTCTTCACTGTCGGGTGAGCACCGCGCTTCCCGACATGCCCTTCCCCCAACCCTCTAAAATCCCCCAGAAAAAAAATAACTGTCATACTTTTCTGGCACTGTTGGACATATCGTGGAAATGCTCGCCATAATAAGGACGAGACGGATTTACCACGTCCTGTGATTGAACTGGAGTGTGAGCTGTAATGGGTCAGGAAAAGTTATATATCGAGAAAGAGCTAAGCTGGTTAGCATTCAACGAACGTGTACTCCAGGAAGCGGCAGACAAAAGTAACCCGCTTATCGAGCGTATGCGTTTTCTGGGGATTTATTCCAACAACCTGGATGAGTTCTACAAGGTTCGCTTTGCCGAACTGAAACGGCGAATCATCATCAGCGAAGAACAGGGCTTAAACTCTCACTCGCGCCATCTGCTGGGCAAAATTCAGTCGCGCGTATTGAAAGCCGATCAGGAGTTTGACGGCCTGTATAACGAACTGCTGCTGGAAATGGCACGCAATCAAATCTTCCTGATTAACGAGCGTCAGCTTTCTGTTAACCAACAAACCTGGCTGCGCCACTATTTCAAACATTACCTGCGCCAGCACATTACCCCTATTCTGATCAACCGCGAAACCGATCTGGTGCAGTTCCTGAAAGATGACTACACCTACCTCGCGGTGGAAATTATTCGTGGCGACACGATTCGTTACGCATTGCTTGAGATCCCGTCCGATAAGGTGCCGCGCTTTGTGAACCTGCCGCCGGAAACCCCGCGCAGACGCAAGCCAATGATCCTGCTCGATAACATCCTGCGTTACTGCCTGGACGACATCTTCAAGGGCTTCTTCGATTACGACGCGTTAAACGCCTACTCCATGAAGATGACCCGTGACGCCGAATACGATCTGGTGCACGAGATGGAAGCCAGCCTGATGGAGCTGATGTCATCCAGCCTGAAACAGCGCCTGACGGCGGAGCCGGTGCGCTTTGTTTATCAGCGCGATATGCCAGATGCCATGGTGGAAATGCTGCGCGACAAGCTGACCATTTCTCGCTATGACTCCATCGTGCCGGGCGGTCGTTACCATAACTTTAAAGACTTTATTGGCTTCCCGAACGTCGGCAAGGCCAATCTGGTGAACAAACCGCTGCCGCGTCTGCGCCATCTCTGGTTCGATAAATTCCGTAACGGTTTCGACGCCATTCGCGAGCGCGATGTCCTGCTCTACTATCCGTATCATACGTTTGAACACGTGCTGGAACTGCTGCGTCAGGCTTCGTTCGACCCGAACGTACTGGCGATCAAAATCAACATCTACCGTGTAGCAAAAGATTCCCGCATCATCGACGCGATGATCCATGCGGCGCACAACGGCAAAAAAGTGACCGTGGTGGTTGAGCTGCAGGCGCGCTTCGACGAAGAGGCAAACATTCACTGGGCGCGCCGTCTGACGGAAGCCGGTGTCCACGTTATCTTCTCAGCGCCCGGGCTGAAAATTCACGCCAAGCTGTTCCTTATCTCCCGTAAAGAGGGGGAGGACGTGGTGCGTTATGCCCACATCGGGACCGGGAACTTTAACGAAAAAACCGCGCGAATTTATACCGACTACTCGCTGCTGACTGCCGATGCGCGCATCACTAACGAGGTTCGCCGGGTGTTCAACTTTATTGAGAACCCGTACCGCCCGGTCAGCTTCGATTATCTGCTGGTCTCGCCGCAGAACTCACGCCGCCTGCTGTACGACATGATCGATAAAGAGATCGCTAATGCCCAGAAAGGGCTGTCGTCGGGCATTACGCTGAAACTCAACAACCTGGTCGACAAAGGGCTGGTGGATCGTCTGTATGCGGCGTCCAGCTCCGGCGTTCCGGTCAATCTGCTGATACGCGGTATGTGCTCACTGATCCCTGAACTCGAAGGCATTAGCGACAATATTCGCGTGATCAGCATTGTTGACCGCTACCTGGAACACGATCGGGTCTATATTTTCGATAATGCGGGTGATAAACAGGTCTATCTCTCTTCTGCAGACTGGATGACGCGCAATATTGACTACCGAATTGAAGTCGCGACACCGCTCCTGGATCCGCGGCTGAAGCAGCAGATCCTCGATATCATCGAGATTCTGTTCAGCGATACGGTGAAAGCACGCTATATCGACAAAGAACTCAGTAACCGCTATGTACCGCGCGGCAATCGCCGTAAAGTGCGGTCGCAACTGGCGATTTACGACTATATCAAATCACTCGAGCAACCCGATTAACCTATGCCGATAAATGATAAGACCCCACGCCCGCAGGAATTCGCCGCGGTCGATCTTGGTTCTAACAGTTTCCACATGGTCATCGCCCGTGAGGTGGATGGCGCGTTGCAGATCATCGGTCGTCTGAAGCAGCGTGTACACCTGGCGGATGGTCTTGATGAGCGCAGCATGCTCAGCGAAGAGGCAATGGAGCGAGGCTTAAACTGCCTGTCGCTGTTTGCTGAACGCCTGCAGGGCTTCTCGCCCTCCAGCGTATGCATTGTGGGCACCCACACGTTGCGCCAGGCGCTGAATGCGCCAGAATTCCTCAAGCGGGCCGAAAAAGTGATCCCCTACCCCATTGAGATCATCTCCGGTAACGAGGAAGCCCGACTGATTTTCATGGGTGTTGAACACACTCAGCCGGAAAAAGGACGCAAGCTGGTCATCGACATCGGCGGCGGCTCTACGGAACTGGTGATCGGCGAAGATTTTGAGCCGCGTCTGGTCGAAAGCCGTCGTATGGGCTGCGTCAGCTTTGCGCAGATGTATTTCCCGGGTGGCGCAATCAGCCGCGAAAACTTCCAGCGCGCGCGCATGGCCGCTATCCAGAAACTGGAGAACCTGGCCTGGCAGTACCGTATTCAGGGCTGGAACGTAGCGCTGGGCGCATCGGGCACCATCAAAGCGGCACATGAAGTGCTGCTGGCGATGGGTGAAAAAGATGGGTTTATCACCCCAGAGCGCCTGACCTTGCTGACCGAAGAGGTGCTGAAACATAAAAGCTTTGACGCCTTAAGCCTGCCGGGTCTTTCCGACGAGCGCAAAGCGGTATTCGTACCGGGGCTGGCTATTCTGTGCGGCGTATTTGATGCGCTGGCAATTAAAGAGCTTCGTCTTTCCGACGGCGCGCTGCGTGAAGGTGTGCTGTATGAAATGGAAGGCCGTTTCCGCCATCAGGATATTCGTAGCCGCACCGCGCAAAGCCTGGCAAACCAGTACAATATCGACCGCGAACAGGCGAAGCGCGTGCTGGAAACAACCGTTCAGATATACGACCAGTGGCAGGAGCAGAACCCTAAGCTGGCGCATCCGCAGCTTGCCGCCCTGCTGAAATGGGCAGCGATGCTGCACGAAGTGGGACTGAATATTAACCACAGCGGAATGCACCGCCACTCAGCCTATATCCTGCAAAACAGCGATCTGCCTGGCTTCAACCAGGAGCAGCAAACTATGATGGCGACCCTGGTGCGCTACCATCGTAAAGCCATCAAGCTTGACGATCTGCCGCGCTTCACGCTGTTTAAGAAGAAGCAATTCCTGCCGCTTATCCAGCTGCTGCGTCTCGGCGTGCTGCTCAATAACCAGCGTCAGGCCACCACCACCCCGCCCACGCTGAAGCTCAAAACGGATGACAACCACTGGACCCTGAGCTTCCCGCCAGACTGGTTTAGCCAGAATGCGCTGGTGCTGCTGGATCTGGAAAAAGAGCAGCAGTACTGGGAAGCGGTCACCGGCTGGCTACTCAAAATCGAAGAAGAGAGCTCAGACGTCGCGGCGTAACCCCTCAGGCCTCGACCGGCGACACCTCTGCTTCCAGCAGTGACTCAAGCGCCACCGGTCTGCCAATCAGATAACCCTGCACATAATCGATACCTAGCGCGTGAACCGCGCTACGTATCTCTTCTGTTTCGACATACTCCGCGACCACCAGCATTTTCTTCATTCGCGCCAGATGGCAAATCGAGGCCACTATCTGATAGTCCAGACTGTTGTTGACGATATTGCGGATAAAGCTTCCGTCTATCTTAAGGATATCGGCGTCCACGCTTTTCAGCCGCGCGTAGCTCGCATATCCGGTACCGAAATCATCAATCGCAATGCGTACCCCCATTTTTTGCAACTGCCTGAGGGTATGGAGCGCCTGCTCTCCACTGCCGAAGGTGCTGCACTCGGTCACTTCAAATATCAGCTGCCAGGGTTCGACGGCGTATTTCGCCAGCAGACGACTCACCTCAGCCGGGAACTGCGCACGGCACACGGTGGAAGGGCCCAGATTAATGGCAAAACGCTGGCCAGGCAGATGTACCCGATGCTCTGCCAGGAAGCGTAGCGTGTTCTCCAGTACCCACAAATCAACCCGAGACGACAGACCAAACTCCTGGGCGACGGGCAGGAATTGCAAGGGAGAGAGCAACGCCCCGTTTGCATCCGACATCCGCAGCAACACCTCGTGGTAGCAATCGCCCCGCACGCCGCAAACCGGCTGGACCAGCAGAGTAAACGCGTTACTGTCGAGCGCACTTTGCAGACGGCTCATCATCGCAACCTTGTCCTTCAGGCTACGCTGGAGATGGACAGCACCGCGCTGCTGCAGATTTTCCGGATGGTTGGTCGAAATCGACAGATCGGCAATCACCCCCAGCTCACCGAGGACCAGATAGAGATGGGTCACCGGTGAGCGCACATAGCAGTAGCTCACGCCCACCTGAGGCTGCAGCGGCATCCCATCCCAGACAAAGCGGAACTGTTTAATATGCTCGTCCAGCGCCTCAATGCGTTGCTGGTGCGATTCCGCGTTAAGGCGAACCGCCAGGTCACAGCCGGTGAGGTGATAGACCCGCTCACTGGGCTGCAAGGTGCCATTGACCCACTGCGCCAGCTGCTGTTTATACAGGATCCGCAACAACACCCCGTAATTTCGGCCCAGCACCTCCAGCTCCGGAATGCGCAGCAAACAGAGCGCCGACCACGGGTTTTTGGCAAGATCGCGCGACAAGGCCCGCAGATTCGGCATATGGACAACCGGGTCGAGTAGCGCCAGCCTGCGGGAACGTTTATTCGCGGTGCGCTGGCAGGTGGCCAGCATCGACATGTAAATCACCACAAACGAAAAGACCAGATAGCTGGAAGAGGTAATTGCCAGCTGAATGTCATACCCGGACTGTTGAGGGATATAACGATAAAAATAGTGGATGGACACCAGCAGCACCGGGGTCCAGATAAGCGACATCAGCTTATAGCCAAACCGCATCGCTCCCCACAACATCACCGGCATCAGCAACGACAGGGTGTAGTTGGTGGTGAAAATCGAGCTGTTTTCGTTCATCGGGAGCAGCAGCAGGGTAAGCAGCCCGCCAAGCGCAATGGCCCACAGCAGAAATTCAATAACCGTCACCTTTTTGTCTATCTGCATTCGCACCTGCGAGACAAGACTTCTGATATACCGCGGATGGCGAATCAGACGGATCAGTAAATAGCTTAACGGCACGCCCGTCAGCCCACTGACCAGCAGCGCCTGATAGTTAATCAGCGTACGAATATTAAGCGGGGTCAACCCCTCGAGGCTCTGACGGCTCTCATACACACCCAGATAGAGGGCAAACTGGAACAGCAGCAGAAACAGCGTCGCGGGGCAAAAGGCCTGCCAGAAGATACGCTGCGCCATCAGTCTGACATCCCCGTAAGCCGTCATGCTGCGTCTGGGCGCAAACACCCGATAACCCCCCCAGCTGAGCACAACAGGGACAATAAAATGAAAAATGCCGGCGATGGTTTCGAACAACCCAACCGACGGGTAGTAGCGGATGAACAGTGACAATACGATGCCGGGAAGCGCTTCCAGACCAAAAAACATCATCACCGAAAGCAGAAAGGAGAGAGGTAAATAATAGAGTGCCACCAGACCATCGCCCAATCGGGTAAAGGTATTGGCAACGCTTAATACAGGCAGTAAACCCACCGGTAAAATAAGCGGTAAAGCCCACCAGCGGTCTTTATTGTTTTTCAGGAAAGAAATAATGTTCATAGATGCCCGTTTAAACCCCTTTCGCTCCAGAGGGAAATGAAGACAGGCATCCAACCTGACGTACCTGCCGCCCGACAACGTGCGGGGCGAACAGTATGGAGGTGGGATTTTAAATACCAGGCCAGGGAAACCGTTGACTTAAATCAAACTAATTTACTCAAACGATCCTTTCTTACATTTTTTTTGAAATAGTTTTCTTCATATTATCAATATGGTAAATGCAATTATTAATTTCAATAACATTAATTAATGTAACTATTGACGGTTATTTACACATTTGCGAATTGACCCTCTCTTCCCGCTGTGCCTTAATATCCCTGTCGCCCAAAAGGGCATGCCCAGGAAAAACACAGTGAGTCAGGCCACGCGTATGCGAAAACGACATCAGTTCAACACCCGGATGACCCGCATCATACTGCTTATCAGCTTCCTGTTTTTCTTCGGCCGCTTCGTTTACTCCTCTATTGGCGCCTGGTATCACCATCAGGACAAGGCCCAGTCACAGCAATCCAGCCTGACCGTTGATTCAGCCGATCGCTAACGCGTCGAAGGATTTTGTAATATCCGAATTATCCCTGCTATTCCTTTGCTCAGGATTTTATCCTGGCGCATCACCACAGCCAGCTGTCGCTGCAGCACGGGCGTGAGTGACATCACGCGTAGCCCTTCGCGGTCAGCCGCCAGGTCTACGGCCATACGCGGCACGATACTGTAGCCAAGCCCCGCACGTACCATCCGCTTGATCGCCTCGATGCTGCCCAGCTGCATCACCGGTGTGAGGATTCGCCCCTCGGCCGCAAACCAGCCGTCGATCAGCGCCCGGGTGCCGCTGCCTGATTCAAAAGCAATGAATGGCTGCGCGTGCAACGCAGCCGGCGTCAACGACTGAAAACCGTCCTGCTGGTCCAGCGACGCGATAAAAACAAACTCTTCGTCCATCACAGGCGTAACGTCGAGCGCTCTTCCGCTCACCGGTAACGTCACCAGCCCCATATCAAGTCGGTTTTCTTCAATTGCCCGGACGATGTCGAGCGTATTGCCGGTCGTCACGCCCACTCTGAGAAGCGGATAGTCACGCCCGAGCTGCTGCAACAGCGGCGGCAGAAGATGAATGCAGGCCGTTGCGCCCGTGCCAAGCGTAATGGTGCCACTCACGTCGTGGCTGAACTCACTCACGGACCGAATGGCTTCATCCACCGCCTGCTGAATACGCTCCCCGTGCACCAGCAACGCCTGCCCGGCAGCCGTGGGTTTGATACCCCGCCCGGTACGCTCTACCAGCCGGGTTTGCAGAAACTGCTCCAGCTGGCGGATTTGCAGGCTGACGGCCGGCTGGGAAATGCCCAGCAGGTCCGCCGCCGCGGAAAAACTGCCGCGCTGGATAACCAGACGGAACGTCGCGAGATAGCCCAGGTTGAGCGTTGTCATTCAAAGTTTCTCTTATACAGCGCATAAGGTGGCAGACCTGCCAGCACAATAGCGCGCTCGCTATGCTCAGGACAACTGCATAACGGAATGAAAAACAATGAAAACACCTGCCCTTCCCCGTCACCTCGCCCTCCGGGCAGGTTGTCATCAGCTTATCAACTGGGGGATCTCGTTTTATATGCCCGGGACCTTTGCCCAGGCGATTGTGGCCGACCGGGGGTGGTCATCACCGCAGCTCTACCTCGGCCTGACGCTGGCGATGCTGGTAATGGCGATGGTCTCCCCTTTTGTCGCCCGACTGTTGGCGTACGCTGGCGGGCAGAACGTGGTGATGAGCGGAACGTTACTGATTGCCGCAAGCTGCGCGGGCATGGCATATACGCAGACGCTGTTCGGCTGGTACGGTGCCTGGCTGGTTGCCGGTATCGGGATGCGGCTGTCGCTGTATGATGCGCTGTTCGCCGCGCTGGTGAACCTGTACGGTCAGCAGGCACGCAGAACGATCTCGCACATCACGCTCGCTGGCGGTCTGGCCTCAGCGGTTTTTTGGCCGCTGGGTGATGGGCTGCTGAAAGTGATGAGCTGGCAATACGCATTGCAGATCTACGCCCTCTTTGGCCTGCTGAGCGCGGTGCTGATTCGCACGCTTCCCCACCAGCGGCTGGCGGCCCCCCCGCACGTTACCGCGCCGCCCGTGCGCCAGGAACGGCGTAACGGCTGGCGGTATGCCACGTTTATTGCCCTCATGACCTTTGTCTCTAACGGCACGTCCACCCATCTGCCAGAGTTTATTGCCAGTTTTGGCCTGCCGGCCGCCATCGGCATGCTGTGGGGAGTTGGCCAGACGGGCGCACGCGCCACGGAGGTGCTGGCGGGTGCACGCTTAACCCCGCTCAACCTGACGCTCCTGACCGCCCTCGCCATGCCGCTCTGCTTTGTGATCGGGTTAAGCAGCTCGCTGTTTGTCGGGTGTGCCGCCGGTTTTGTGCTGGGCTACGGCGCCATCAACGGGCTGATGACGATAGTAAAAGCCACCCTGCCGCTGACGCTTTTCAGCGCCGAAAGCTATGCCCGCCGCACCGGCATGCTGCTCATTCCCGCACAGCTTATGGCCGCGGCATCGCCGTTTGCCTATGCGTGGCTAAACAAAACGCTGGGGATCGCCGGCGCAATGTGGGTTTCCACCGCGCTGTCGCTGGTGATTGCCGGGCTGGCGATAGCGATTGTGCGCAGTGCCGACCCCGCGCGGAATAATGAAATGTATCCCACTGTATCCGGAGCGCCACGCTGACAAGCCGGTACAAAACGCCGTTCCCCGCAAACATCCCGGATACATAAAAATGGTTTTCTGTGTCTGTCATTGTTTGAAACCGAATTTGAAACCGATTGAGGAGAGACTCAGATGATCCGTCGTTATTTACTGCTCCCTGCACTTGTTCTGGCGTCAGCAACCTGCTCCTGGGCCGCACCGCTGGATAACCTCAGCGCTGCCGACGTCAACGGCCCTGCCGCTGTTGCCCCGCTGGAACGTCCACAGCCGGCCGCTAAGCTGATTGTCGATCCACCGCTTGCCGGCCCGCTGAGCAAGGGGGCGGTCTTTATTCAATACCGGGCTGAAAACCTGCGCATCGAGCCGGTATTCGGGCCCGATGCGCTGAAGGTCACACCACGTATCGGCCATATCCATGTCGTGGTGGATGACGCCCCCTGGCACTGGGCCGATACCAGCGGAGAGCCAATCATTCTGGTTGGGTTACCCGCCGGGAAGCATAAAGTGACCATAATTCTGGCCGACCCCACGCATAAACCCATCGACCATAAAACCATTGAATTCACCGTACCGCCTCACGCAACGGTTCATCATTTTTAAGGAGCCAGACAATGAAAGCACGCTCTGTACTGACGGCCGGTCTGCTGGCGCTTTCAGCCAGCGCCTTTGCTGAGAGCAAAACCAGCGTGGTGCTGGTCCATGGCGCGTTTGCCGATGGCAGCAGCTGGAACAAGGTCATTACCCGGCTGCAAAAACAGCATACCGAGGTGATTGCCGTCCAGCTGCCGCTCACGTCGCTTAAAGATGACGTTGCCGCCACCCGGCGCGCCATTGCACGGGCGCAGGGCGATGTGGTGCTGGTAGGTCATTCCTGGGGCGGAACGGTGATCAGCGAAGCGGGCAACGATGCACGGGTAAAATACCTGGTGTACGTAGCGGCCTTTGCGCCTGATTCCGGCCAGTCGACGGCGGACCTGGCGGGAAGTTACCCACCGCCAGCGGGGAGTGCGGATATCGCAAAAACGGCAGACGGGTATTTGTATCTCCCGCCAGAAGCCGTGATGAAAGACTTCGCACCGGATGCAGGCGCCGTTGAACAGCAGACCATTGCAGCCACTCAGGGGCCGATCAAGGCCGACGCGTTTGCGGAAAAAGTGAGCCATGCGGCCTGGCATGAAAAGCCAAGCTGGTTTGTGGTCAGCAAAAATGACCGGATGATTAACCCGGAGCTTGAACGTGCGATGGCGAAAACGATCCACGCGAAAACCACGGAAGTGGCAGCAAGCCACGTGTCGATGGTGAGTCAACCGGATGATATTGCCCGCACGATTGAGCAGGCAATAATAAACCATTAAGAATGCAACAAAAGCCCGCGTAGCGCGGGCTTGCAGAGCGTCGGGTTACTTCACTTTCTGCACTTCAGTATCTTGCGCCTTCAGCGCCGTTCCATCCTGCGCTGCTGGCGCCATCAGGGGAACCGGCTTGCCGGTACGCCTGTCGATCAACAGCGAGTGGCGCTCCCCGCGTTCAAACAGATGCTGCTCTCCCCACTGGCGAAGCGCAACGACGATGGGAAACAGGCTTTCGCCTTTGTCCGTCAGGACATATTCCTGATACGACGTACCGTCTGACGCCCCCTGCATCGCGAGAATGCCCGCGTCGACCAGCTTGCGCAGCCGGTCAGCCAGAATGTTACGCGCAACCCCGAGATCCCGCTGAAAATCCCCGAAACGGCGCATGCCGTCAAAAGCATTACGCACAATCAGAAGCGACCAGCGATCGCCAATCAGATCGACGCTGCGGGCAACGGGACAGAATTCCTGTTCAATCGGTTTACGAGACGGCACAGCGTTACCCCGGCAGGTCAGTCAACAATAACTGGTTGCATTTTAAAACTGCATAGCCTAGCCTTCAACTGGTTTCTTTTTAAAACCACTTTACCCAGGGCGAGGATTTGAACATGTCACACGCGTCACCACTACCGTCAGATCGAAAAACCGGGCACGTCCGCTCAGGCGACATGCCGCGTAGCCTGGTGTGGCTGTTCGCCCTCGCCAGCGGCTTAAGCGTGGCCAACGTCTATTACGCACAGCCGTTGCTTGACGCGTTGTCCAGAGACTTTGGCATCAGCCATGGTGCCATTGGCGGCGTGGTCACCGCCACGCAGATTGGCTGTGCTCTGGCTCTGCTGTTCGTGGTTCCTCTGGGGGATAAAGTGGATCGCCGGCGCCTGATGGCTCTACAGCTTGTCGTACTGGTCGCCGCTCTGGTCGCGGTCGGCATGGCGCAGACGTCAACGATGCTGCTGGTGGGTATGCTCGCCACCGGCATGGCAGGAACGGCCATGACGCAAGGGCTTATCGCCTATGCCGCCAACGCCGCGTCGCCGCATGAGCAAGGCCGCGTTATTGGTGCGGCACAAGGCGGGGTATTTATGGGCCTGTTAGTGGCCCGCGTCGTCTCCGGAGGCATCAGTGATATCGCGGGCTGGCGTGGCGTGTATCTCTCTGCCGCCGGGCTGATGGTCATTATTGCGTTTCCGCTGTGGTGGAGGCTGCCCCGCTTGCCTGCGGTGCCTGAAACGATGAGTTACCCGCGCCTGATTCACTCAATGCTGACCCTGCTGCGGGAAGAAAAAGTCCTGCAGGTGCGCGGCGTACTGGCTTTACTGATGTTCGCTGCGTTCAATATTTTCTGGAGCGCTCTGGTGCTGCCGTTAAGTGCCCCACCCTATAACTTATCGCATACCGCCATTGGTGCTTTTGGCCTGGCCGGAATGGCAGGCGCGTTAGCGGCAACCCGGGCCGGAGAGTGGGCCGATCGAGGATATGCCCGGCGCACCAGCGCGGCTGCACTGGTCTTGTTACTCCTGGCGTGGTGGCCGATTTCACTGATGGATCGTTCGCTCGGCATTTTGCTCATTGGCATCGTGCTGCTCGATTTGGGCGGGCAGGCGCTGCATGTCACCAACCAGAGCCTGATCTTTCGCGCCCGCCCCGAGGCGCATAGCCGGCTGGTCGGGCTTTATATGCTGTTTTATGCCGTCGGCAGCGGTCTGGGCGCGCTGAGCACCACGATGACGTATGCCATCGCGGGCTGGCAGGGCGTCTGCCTGACTGGCGCAGCGGTGAGCCTGGTGGCGCTGGTGTTCTGGTGGGTAACGCGCAAAACAGGATAAGGGTGATAAAAAAAGCCCGCGGGGTGCGGGCTTCTGCAACGTCAACGTGGATAGTCGCGGTTGATCCACGCGTGATCGTCTTCCCAGGTGAACATCCATTTTCGCACCGGACCGGCCATCACGTTGAGATAGTAGCTGTCATAACCAGCCAGCGTCGCCACCGGATGGTAGCCCTTCGGCACCATCACCACGTCGCGGTTATAAACGGCCATACACTCATCCAGCGACCTGTCGTCGGTATAGACCCGCTGCATGCAGAACCCCTGCCCGGGATTGAGGCGATGATAGTAGGTCTCCTCCAGGTAGGTTTCCTGCGGTGGATTATCCGTATCGTGCTTATGGCTCGGGTATGAACTGGTGCAGCCTTCGTGGGTCCAGACCTCAACCACCAGCAGGCTGTCGGCGGGTTGATCTTCCGGCAGAATGTTGTGCACGTAGCGCTGGTTATGGCCTTTGCCGCGCGCCTGCGCGTCGATATCCTGCGGAGCGATAAGCCGTGTCGGGAAGGATCCTTTGCCGGGTGCGGCACAGACCGCCAGCTCCAGCGTCGTCAGCGCCTTAATCTGCACCATCTCCTGCGGCGTGACGTAGACCGCCCAGGGCTTTATGCGCTCAAACGGGCTCATCCGCTCGCCGATGTCAGTAAACTGCGCGGTAGGTGTGCTGATAGAGGCCCGTCCGGCCACCAGCACCAGACAGCGCTCTTCGCTGACGGCGGGCAGCGTCAGCGTCTGCCCTTCCTGCAGTTCATACGCTTCAAAGCCAACGTATCCCCAGCCCGCGCGTTCCGGCGTGACGGACTGGGTGCGGCCCTCCGCACTCGGCGGTTGCCAGCGTGATAACAGACGTGACATGTCACCTCCTCAGATAAGCCCGGCGTCGCGCGCCATGCGGCTCAGGTTGTTATACCCCAGACGGGCGTAGGTCAGCGGGTGAGCGATAGCAGGATCCTGCTCCGCCTCCACCACCAGCCAGCCGTGATAATCCTGCGCCTTCAGCAGCCGCATGATAGGCGGATAGTCCACGCAGCCGTCACCCGGTACGGTGAAGACCCCACTCAGCACCGCATCAAGGAAGCTGGTTTTGCGGTTTTTGACGTCCGCCAGCACGTCGGCGCGCACGTCTTTGCAGTGAACATGGTTAATGCGCGATGCCCAGCGCTGGGCCACCACCAGCGGATCAGCCCCGGCAAAGGTCAGATGGCCCGTGTCCAGCAGCAGGCCCACCTCTTCACCGGTATGGGTCATCAGGTTATCGACATCTTCAGCGGACTCAATGACCGTTCCCATATGGTGATGGTAGGCAATCTGCACCCCCTGCTGCTGCGTGTAGCGGGCAAAAGCGGTCAGCTTCTCGCCGTACTCTTTCCAGCGCGCGTGCGGGAAGCGCGGGCGAAGATGAACCGGCGTCTGTTGCTCGCCGTGAATACAGCCGCTCACTTCGGCGAATACCAGCACCTTTGCCCCCAGTTCGCGCAGCAGCGTCAGGTGGGACTGCACGGCGGCAATCTCCTCCTCCACGCTACGCTCCAGCAGACGCCCTGAATACCAGCCGGAGACCAGCTGCAGATCGTGGCGCTGCAAAATGGGGCCAAGCAGGCGCGCCTCACGCGGGAATTTATTGCCCAGTTCGAAACCGGCAAAACCGGCCTCTTTCCCTTCGCTCAGACAGGTATCCAGCGGCGTCTCCGCACCGAGTGAAGGCAGATCGTCGTTCGTCCATGTCAGCGGGTTAATGCCTAATTGCACACTCATTGTCATCTCCTGAATTATGCGTGTCCGCGCTCGCGCCACCAGGCGATAAGCTGCAGGTAATTGTCCCGGATGCGTGCCACCAGCTGCGCATCGTCAATATCGTGTTTCAGCCATGCACGGGACGCATCGCCAAACAGCGTGCGTCCTACGGCAAAGCCCTTCACCAGCGCGTGTCCCGAGGCGGCTTTAAAATCAGCACGAAGCTGCTCAGCCGGGGCGTCCAGCCCGAGGATCACCACGCCACGGCAGTGCGGATCCCGACGTTCAATCATCTCGCTCAGCGCCGTCCAGCCATCGGCAGAGAGCGGCGGCAGTTTCCACCAGTCGGGATAAATCCCCAGGTTGTAAAAACGCGAGATGGCGCGCAGGTAAAGCTCATCGCTGCGCGGCATGCTGGCAGGCAGGATCACCTCCAGCAGCAGTTCATGACCGGACTGGCAGCAGGCGTGGTAGACCTCTGCGATTTTCTGCTCCTGCTCCAGACGCAGGCCGTGCGCATCTTCCGGATGGAAAAAGACCAGGCATTTCACCACATGCTCCTGCGGCCAGCTGATGAGCTGCGTGCCGATGTTACCGTGCTCCATCTCCAGCGGCCGGGAGCCCGGCAGCTCAATAGGGCGGCCTATCCACCACCCTTCACCGGTAATCGCGTTCAGGGCGTCCTGACCAAAAGTGCCGTCACACAGCAGACCGGCTTTGCCCTCAAGCCCTGCGCTGCTGGCCGCCTCACGGCTGGCCTGCAGAATAAGCTGCTTCAGCGCCGGGATGCGCTTCAGGGATGCCCCGCACTGCAACGCCATATCTTCCAGCTGGCTGCGATGATCGAAGGCCATCACGCACAGCTCCGGCCACTCACGGCGGCGGGTGGTGACGCGGTGCAGATGGTTCAGGCGCGCATCAAGATCGGGACGCGGCACCGACGCCGCACGCGACAGGTAGTCGTCCAGCTCAGCCTTGCTCGGCATCGCCGGGGCACAGCCGTGGCGGGACACCACCAGCGCACCACACGCGTTGGCATAGCGGCAGGCCTGCTCCCAGCCTTCGTCGTTAAGGTAGCCGCGCAGCAGGCCGGACATAAACGCGTCGCCCGCACCGAGCACGTTCAGCACCTCAACGCGCACGCCGGTCACCGTCAGACCCTCATCCAGCCGGGGCGGTATAGCGTCGGTATACACCGAACAGCCAAGCGCTCCACGCTTGCAAACCAGCGTAGCGTTACTCACGGCGCGCACGCGACCCAGCGCCTGCAGGGTATCGGTACTGCCACCTGCAATGTGGAACTCTTCTTCGGTGCCGACAATGACGTCGAAAAGGTGCAGCACCTCCTGCAGTTCACGGGTCACGTTTTCTGCGGCAATAAAGCGCGTCTCCCCGTCCCCTAATGAGGTCAGCCCCCACAGTACCGGCCGGTAGTCGATATCCAGCACCGTGCGAACACCGTGACGGCGGGCATAGTTAAGCGCCGTCAACACCGCGTCACGGGTCTGAGGGTGCGAGAGATGGGTCCCGGTGATGGCAAGGCACCGTGCGGAGGCAATGTAGCGTTCATCCACATCGCTGGCCGTGATGGCCATATCCGCGCAGTTATCGCGATAAAAAATCAGTGGAAAGGTGTCCCGGTCTTTAATGCCGAGGAGCACCAGCGCCGTCAGGCGTTCTTTGTCGGTGATCAGATGGCTGGTATCGCAGCCCACCTGGTGTAATTCTTCTCGCAGGAAGCGTCCCATATGTTCATCACCGACGCGTGCCAGCATCGATGAGCGCAGCCCCTGACGCGCCGTCCCGTAGGCCACGTTGCCGGACGAGCCGCCGAGATATTTCGCGAAGCTCGACACATCCTCAAGACGGGCACCAATTTGCTGACTGTAGAGGTCTACCGCCACGCGGCCCATGCATATCACATCAAACTGCTTTTCCACGTTGATACCTCATCAGACAATGTCGTTCACGTTCAGCCAGCGGCCTTCCTGGTGCGAGAGTGCGATGGCGTCCAGCACCCGCGAAACCTTCCAGCCCTCTTCAAAGTCCGGCCACATCGGCACATCAGCGGCAATACCGTCGACCAGGTCGCGTACTTCCACCGTTTTTTGATCGTTAAAGCCGATACCATGGCCCGCCCCCATGCAAAACGCGCCATAGTCCGGATGTGACGGACCCACAAGCAGCGTGCGGAATCCCTGGCGGTTTACCGGGTCGTCATGCAGATAGAGCTTCAGTTCCGCCATCCGCTCCTGGGTAAAACTGATGGCCCCTTTGGTGCCGGTTATCACGTATGACAGTCCCATCTTGCGCCCGCAGGCGACGCGGGACGTTTCAATCACCCCTTGTGCTCCGCCGGCGAAACGGACCATCGCGTGTGCCTGATCTTCGTTTTCAACCGCAACGTTTTGCGACGAACCGGCCTGCGCCGGGCGCTCAGGCACAACAATTTTTAAATCACCGCAGACCTGCTGAATGTCCCCGACCAGATACTGCGCCATGTTGACGATATGCGCCGCCAGGTCCCCCAGTGCACCCAGCCCGGCGGTCTCTTTAAAACAGTGCCAGTGAATGGGAGAAAGCGGGTCGGCCATATAATCTTCGTTGTGGGTACCGTAGAAGTGGATCACCTCGCCAATCTCGCCGCGGGCGATGATCTCTTTCGCCAGCTGTGCCGTCGGGTTTTTCATGTAGTTAAAACCCGCCAGCGTTTTCACCCCTGCCCGCTTCGCGGCGTCCACCATTTCACGTGCGTCATGGGCATTCAGCGCCAGCGGCTTTTCCGAGTAGACATGCTTACCGTGGCGAATGGCCTCCAGCGCCATCTCTTTATGCAGATGGTTGGGCGAGCATATATCCACGACATCAATCGCCGGGTCAGCCACCAGTGCCCGCCAGTCGCCGGTTGAGCGGTTGAAGCCAAAGGCCTGCGCCCGCTCTGCCGCCAGCGCGGGTGTCACTTCCGCCACCATCTCGCGCACCAGTTTGCCGCGCAGGGTAAATACCGTCGGCGCCTGGGCATAGGCGATGGCATGCGCCTTGCCGATATACCCGGTGCCAATCAATCCAATACGAACCTCTTTCATCCTGATCCTCACAATGCGCCGCGGCGGCTCTTGGCATAGGTGTCGAATGCCACCGCCAGAACGATAATTAATCCGGTGATTATTTGCTGGTAATAGGCCGAGACGTTCATCAGCACCAGACCGTTAATCAGGATCCCCATAATGATGGAACCGATGATGGTGCCGCCGATGCGTCCATAGCCGCCCATCAGCGAAGTGCCGCCGATGACCACCGAGGCGATAACGCGCAGTTCAAAGGAGATCCCGGCGACCGCTTCCGCACTGCCAAGACGAGCGCTGAGAATGAAGCCCGCCAGTCCCGCCAGACAGCCAATCAGCACATAGACACTCACCAGCACGCGCTTCACGTTGACCCCCGCCAGGCGCGCTGCCTCCGGGTTACCGCCGATGGCATAGACGAAGCGTCCCCAGCGGGTTTTATGCAGCGCCAGGTACCCGCCAAGCGCCACGATGGCGAAAATCCAGATTGGAATGGAGATGCCAAGCAGCTCCCCGCGTCCCCACCAGCGGTAACCCGGGTCGAAACCTGCAATGGGCGCGCCGTCGTTAATCACCAGCGTCAGACCACGCCAGATGGTCATCCCGCCGAGCGTGACGATAAACGGCGGCAGGCGCAGTCGGGTTACGCCCAGGCCGTGCAGGAAGCCAATCGCCGTGCCCATCGCCAGGCAAATCCCCAGCCCAATCAGCCAGCTCATGCCGCCCCAGGCGTTCGGATCAACGGTGGTGAAGTTGTCGCCCTTAATCACGTATGCGGCGGTCATGGCGCAGACCGCCAGGATGGAGCCGACAGAAAGATCGATACCGGCAGTCAAAATGACGAAGGTCATCCCCACGGCCATGATCCCGTAGATGGACACCTCGGTCAGGATGTTGAAAATATTGCGTTCAGAGAAAAAATTGCTGTTCTGCGACTGAAAGAAAATCAGCAGCAGGATCATGAAAATCAGTACCCCGAAGCGCTCGAAGAAGGCGATAGGATCGAGGCGTCCGCTGCGTTTCACCGGAACCTGCGTTTTAGAAATCATCTGCGTCATGGAAAACTCCGTTATGCCGCGTTGAGGGCGTTGTGGTTGATGGCCATCATCGTCATCAGCCGCTCTTCGTTAGCGTCGTCGCCGTGGATCTCACCGGTCACCCGGCCTTCACTGAGCGTGATGATCCGATCGGATACCGCCATCACTTCAGGCAGATCGGAGGAGATCACGATCACCGCCACGCCCTGTTTGGCCATATCAAACAGCACCTGGTGCACTTCCGACTTGGTGCCCACGTCGATACCGCGCGTCGGCTCATCGACAATCAGCACCCGAGGGTTCAGCGCCATGCAGCGCGCCAGGATAACTTTCTGCTGGTTACCGCCGGAGAGCTTGCGCACCTCCTGCGCGCTGTTGACCATTTTGATCTGCAGCGCCTTGCGGTAGGACTCAATCAGATCGTCCTCTTTGCGGGTATTCACAAACCAGCGCCACTGCATCAGAGAAGAGAGACTGGAGAGCGACAGGTTGTCGCGAATCGATAACCCCAGCACCGCCCCCTCTTTCTTGCGATCTTCCGGGACCAGCGCGATGCCCTGCTCAAGGGCGTACATTGGGTCGCGCGGTTGATACGGGACGCCGTCCAGCTCAAAGCTGCCCGAGGTAAAGGCATCCGCCCCGAACAGGCAGCGCGCCACTTCGGTACGCCCTGCCCCCACCAGGCCGGCAATGCCCAGTACTTCTCCGGCGTGGACATGGAAGCTGATGTCATGCAGGGCAATGCCGTGCGGATCCAGCGGCGGTTTTTCGCGGCTCAGCCCTTTTACTGCCAGACGGACCGGCTTGTTTTCATGATGGGTTTCGCTGGCGGGACGACGATTAAAGGCCACGTCACGCCCCACCATCAGACGGATCAGCTGCTCGACATTGGTTTGCGCCACGGCGCCACTGCCGGTGAAACGGCCGTCCTGGAAAACGGTAAAGCGATCGCAAAGCTGGAAAACTTCGTGCAGTCGGTGGGTAACGTAAATAATGCTCACCCCCCGGTTTTTCAGCTCGCGCACCACGCGGTGCAGGCTTTCCACCTCGCTGTCGCTCAGCGCCGCGGAGGGTTCATCCATGATGATCAGCCTGGCGTTCAGCGTCAGCGCCCGGGCAATCTCGACCATCTGCTGCTGGGCTACGCTCAGACGGGCGACAGGCGTGGTTGGCGCAACGTTCAGCTGCAGATAATCGAGGATCACCTGCGCCTCCTGGTTCACCGCTTTTTCGTCGACAATCAGGTTACGTTTACGCGGCTCACGCCCGAGAAACATGTTTTCCGCGACGGTCATATTGGGCAGCAGGTTAAATTCCTGATAGATAGTGATAATGCCCTTGTTCTGCCGCTCAACCGGTGAATCGTCCACCGGCAGCGTGTCGCCGTTGAACCAGATATCCCCGCGCGTTTGCGGCTGTGCGCCCGCCAGGGCTTTCAGCAGCGTGGATTTCCCCGCTCCGTTCTCACCCAGCAGCGCGTGGATCTCCCCGGCACCGACGGTGAGCTGTGCGCTGCTCAGCGCCCAGACACCAGAAAAGCTTTTTGCCAGGTCGGTCACTTTCAGTAAGGGTTGCGACATCGGTCTGCTCCTCCTTAATAGTGAGCCGCCACCTGCGCGGCGGCTCAGGATAAATCAGTTACCGGCCTCACTGATGCGCTCAGCCTGCTGCAGATTTTCTTTGGTGATAAGCGTTGGCGGGTAGTCCGCGCCGGTGATGGCTTTCTTCTCACGCACGTTGGCCACCAGCTGGCTCATCGCCGTTTGTACCGCGAAGCCCGGGCGCTGATCCGCCGTGACCGCCAGCCAGCCGTCGCGCACGCGCGCCAGCGCCTCAGGGACCGCGTCAAATCCGGTCACCAGAATTTCGCCTGGCTTCACGCCCTGGCCCTGCAGCGCTTCAATTGCGCCCAGTGCCATGTCGTCATTGGCGGAGAGGATCACCTGTGGGCGTTTCGGCAGTGACGGCAGAACGCTTTCCACAATGCGCATCCCTTCAGAACGCATCCAGTTGCCGGTCTGATCGGCAACGATCTTGTACTTGTCCCCGCCCGCCTTCAGGCTGTCGCGGATCCCTTTGGTACGTTCAATGTTGGAGGAGGAACCTGGCTGGCCGGTGAGCAGAATAATGTCTGCCCCGTTGGGGAATTTGCTTTTAACGAAGTCGCCAATCGCCTGGCCGCCTTTGTAGTTGTTGGCACCAAAATGCGGCACCTTCTTCTGGCTGTCGACGGAGCGGTCAAGCGTCACAACGGGCAGATTCGCATCCTGAATTTCATCCACCGCGCTGGAGACGGCATTGACGTCATTCGGGGAGACGATGAACCCCTGCGCACCACGGGTGATGGCGTTTTCCAGGTCAGCGACCTGTTTCGGCGAGCTGCCCTGCCCGTCCAGAACCTGAAGCTTTACGCCCATCTCTTTTGCGGCTTTTACCGCGGTACGCTGCATGTGAACTTCAAACGGCATCGCCAGGTTTGGTGTACTGAAAACTATTTGCTCGTTTTCGGCCATTGCTGCCCCGGCGGTCATGGCGATGAGGGCGGCTAAGATCAGTTTTTTCATTATTATGTCTCTCTGTGTAGGGTGGTTGTGTTTAGAGGACGATCTCACGCTGGCTACGCAGGGATTCCAGCGCTTTATCCGCCAGGTACAGCGCACGTTCACCATCATCGCCGCTACAGTCAGGCGTCGCTTCGCCGCGCAGCACCGCAACAAAGTGTTCCCATTCCGCGGCGTAAGCGGATTTGTAGCGCTGCAGGAAGAAGTGTTCCGGCAGCGCGCCGGTGCAGCCCTGTTTGCCGTAGTGCTGCACCTGATTTTCAAGAATATTGCCCGCGCACAGCAGGCCTTCTGAGCCGTGCAGTTCCAGGCGCTGGTCGTAGCCGTAAGAAGAGCGGCGGCTGTTGACGATGGTCGCCATCGCGCCGGAGGCATACTTCAGTACGATAAACGCGGTATCGATATCCCCCGCCTCGCCAATCGCCGGATCCACCAGATTGCTGCCCTGGGCATACACCGACACCGGCTCTTCGCCCATGATGAAGCGCGCCATATCAAAATCGTGAATGGTCATGTCGCGGAACATACCGCCGGAAACGCGCACATATTGCGCCGGTGGCGGGGACGGGTCGCGGGAGATAATCAGCAGCGATTCGGGCTTGCCGATCCGCCCGGCCTGCACCTCGGTTTTGACCCGGCGAAACTGCGGGTCAAAGCGGCGGTTAAAACCGATAAACAGCGGTACGTTGTACTCGTTAACCACTTTCAGGCAGTCGCGCACGCGGGCAAGATCCAGGTGTACCGGCTTTTCACAGAAGATCGCTTTGCCGTGGCGGGCGGCCATCTCAATCAGATCCGCGTGGGTGTCCGTCGCAGACGCGATCAGCACGGCATGAACGTTTGGGTCGCTCATCGCGTCCTCGAGGCTCTGCAAACGAGCCTGATATTGCGTGGCGAGGCGGGTGGCAAATTCCTGATTCGGGTCGACCACAGACCAGAGCGTGGTCTCACTGTGGCTGGCGATGTTAGCTGCATGTACCTGGCCAATTCGGCCAGCGCCCAGTAAAGCAATGTTAAACATAACGGCTCCCGGTGTTGGTGAATGCTGTGAACTAACGACCCCTTAAATAAAACATTTATTTCATTTTTATAAATAGTGAAATTATATTTTTGAGTGTGGGTTAACACTTTTGAGATGATTGAGATAAATTTTGTTATCAATATCACAACATTGCAGCCGCGCCGCGATGCACTTGCCACAGAAACACAGGAGACAAAATGGCGACAGGTGTGCCCTCTCCCGTGACGGGAGAGGGTGAGAATGAAGGCAGTGAAAAATGAAATGAAAATTTCGTTATGGCGGGAAATACTTAATACTGGCGTGCTTTTTTTACCTGCGCCTGGGTTTGCTCGGCGGCTTTGCGCACCGCAGGCGATCCCGCGACCTGCGCATCACCGGTTCGCCACCATGACGCGTAATCATGGGTCATGGTTTTCGGCAGCACTTTGATATCCAGCAGCGTTGGGCCAGGATGCGCCCGCGACGCCGCCAGCGCCGCCAGCAGACTCTGCTCGTCGTGGACCCGCCACGCGCGACAGCCGTAGCTTTCCGCGTTCTGGGCGAAATCGACTTTTACCAGCGGTCCGTCAAGCCGGCCTGAATCTGGATTTCGATGACGGTTTTCCGTACCGAAGCTCCCCATCCCGTGCCCCATCTGCAGGTTATTAATGCAGCCGAAGCTGGCATTATCAAACAGCAAAACGGTGACGTTAATCCCCTCCTGCACCGCGGTTTGTAGCTCGGAGTGCAGCATCATGTAGGAGCCATCCCCCACCATGGCGTAAACCGGCTGATGCGGGCTGGCAAGCTTCGCGCCTATCGCCGCGGCAATCTCATACCCCATGCAGGAGTAGCCGTACTCCAGGTGGTAACTGTCCGGCGTCTTCACCTGCCAGAGGCGCTGTAAATCCCCGGGCAGCGATCCGGCCGCGCCCACAACGATGGCGTTATCTTCAATATGTTGATTGATAAGCCCCAGCACCCGCGTCTGGGTCAGACGGGTGTTGAGCGCCTCACCGTATTCCGCCAGCTGCGCATCAAGGTGCCCTGCCACTTCAGGCGCATCGTCGGGATGCCACTGACGGCCCCATAAGCGCTGGCACTCCTCATGCCAGGCAGATTTCGCCTGAGCAATCTCCTCTCCCCAGTGGTTTCGGTACGCGGGGAGCGCCTGCGTTAACGCGTGCAGCCCGGTTTGCGCATCGGCAATCAGCGCCGTGGCATCCAGTTTCAGGGCATCAAACTCGGCGACATTCAAAAGCAGGAACTCGACGTCCGGATGGGAAAAGAGCGCTTTGGAGCCGGTGGTAAAGTCCGTCAGGCGCGTGCCGATGCCAATCACCAAATCCGCCCTGGGTGCAAGCTGGTTAGCGGCCATTCCGCCCGTCACACCGATCCCCCCCAGATTAAGGGGGTGATCGCTTACCAGCGCCCCCTTTCCGGCCTGGGTTTCGGCAAACGGCAGCTGCAGCGTCTCGACAAATTCCCGAAATGCCTCATGCGCGCCGGAATAACGCACGCCCCCGCCACACACCACCAGCGGACGGTGTTTACGGGCAATCAACGCCTGTGCCTGGGCCAGACGCTGGGGGTCAGGCGGACGGCGTTCAATGTGATGCACGCGACGCGCAAAGAAGCTCAGGGGATAATCCCAGGCTTCGCCCTGTACGTCCTGCGGCAGGCAAATGGTCACTGCCCCCGTCGCTGCAGGGTCAGTAAGCGTTCGCATCGCATTTAACATCGCGCTCATTAACTGTTCGGGACGGTTAATGCGGTCCCAGTAGCGTGAAACGGGACGGAAGCAGTCGTTGGTGCTGATACTGAGATCGTGGTACTGCTCGATTTGCTGCAAAACCGGATCGGGCTGGCGGCTGGCATAGATATCCCCCGGTAACAGCAGGAGCGGAATGCGGTTCGCGGTGGCGGTCGCCGCGGCCGTCACCATATTAGCCGCGCCGGGCCCGACGGATGAGGTGACGGCAAAAATGCGCCGACGGCGATGCTGTTTGGCGAATCCGGTCGCCATATGGGCGATGCCCTGTTCGTTACACCCCTGCATCACCTGCAGGTGGCCAGGATCCTGCTCCAGTGCCTGGCCGATACCCAGCACGTTGCCGTGACCAAAAATGGTCGCCACGCCCTCCACGAAGGGCGTTTCGTGTCCATCAATGGAGACATATTGTTGATTAAGGAATCTGACCAGGGCCTGAGCCATGGTCATACGTTCGGTTTGCATAAAACCTCCTGTCAGCCCAGCGTCGGCATGGAGAACGCAGCGCCAGTCTCCTGCTGCATTTCCGGCCAGCGTGCGGTGATGGTTTTCATTCGGGTGTAGAAACGCACGCCGTCGTTGCCGTGGACATTCAGCGCACCAAAGATCGAACGCTTCCAGCCACCAAAACTGTGGAACGCCATCGGCACCGGGATCGGCACGTTCACCCCAACCATCCCCGCCTGCACCTCTTCGCAGAAGCGGCGCGCGCAGCCACCGTCACGGGTAAATATTGCCGAGCCATTACCATATTCATGCCGGTTAATCAGGTCCACCGCGCTGCTGTAATCTGCAACACGCACCACAGAAAGTACCGGCCCGAAAATCTCTTCTTTATAAATGGTCATCTCCGGCGTGACGTTATCGAACAGCGTTGGTCCGACAAAATAGCCCTGCTCGTGGCCTTTCACGCTGAACCCACGGCCATCCACGCGCAGGCGGGCTCCCTGAGTTTCCCCGCTGTCGATATAACCCAGCACTTTGTTACGGTGTGCCGAGGAGATAAGCGGCCCCATTTCGTTCTCTGGCGTCTGGTCCAGACCCGGTCCGACGCGCAGCGCGGCAATCTGTTTTTCCAGCCGGGAACAGAGTTCATCAGCAGTGTTATCCCCCACCGCCAGCACCACCGACAGCGCCATGCAACGTTCTCCCGCCGCGCCGAAGGCAGCGCCCATAATCGCGTTCGTCGCCATATCCATATCGGCATCCGGCATTAAGATGCAGTGGTTTTTTGCCCCGCCCAGTGCCTGACAGCGTTTACCGTGGGCGGAGGCGGTCTCGTAAATGTATTGGGCGATCGGCGTTGAACCGACAAAGCTCACAGCCTGCACGCGCGGGTCAGTCAGCAGCACGTCAACCGACTCTTTATCGCCCTGCACCACGTTAAACACGCCGTCTGGCAGGCCGGCGTCTTTCAGCAGTTTTGCCAGCGCGAGCGCCAGAGAGGGATCTTTTTCCGACGGTTTCAGCACGAACGTGTTGCCGGTGGCCAGCGCAATCGGGAACATCCACATCGGCACCATTGCCGGGAAATTAAACGGCGTGATCCCGGCACATACGCCGAGCGGCTGCATCAACGAGTGGCTGTCGACACCGGTGCCGACATTAGCGGAGTGCTCACCTTTTTGCAGATGCGGGATGCCACAGGCAAACTCCACCACCTCCAGGCCGCGGGTCAGCTCGCCCACCGCGTCGGAGAAGACTTTGCCATGCTCTTCGCTGATGATGCGGGCCAGGCGCTCCATGTTCTCTTCCAGCAGCGCTTTGAAGCGGAACATCACGCGTGCGCGTTTAAGTGGAGAATGACGCGCCCAGCCAGGAAATGCCTGCTGTGCTGCGGCAATCGCCTGTTCGGTTTCCTGTGCCGTACTCATCACCACCTGGCGGATCTGCTCTCCGGTGGTCGGGTTGAAGATTGCCTGAACGCGCTGGCCTGAACCGGTGACACACTCGCCGTGAATAAAATTCGCTACCGTCTCCATCCTTAACCTCTCGCTGTTGATACGTGACTGTTACCTGAACACTATATATGAAACAAATATTCCACTTTAAGTTGAAATAAAATAAATGATGATTATTGTGATCAAGGATGGATTTTTATGTTAACAGCCACCATCACTGGTGCAGCCTGCGCTATTAAGGCATTTCAGGCGTTGAAATGCGTGAAGCTTCTGTTTCATTTTTGAGGCCAGATGGACGGCCGGCATTTAAAAGACGCGGTTTTGCGTTTAGAATCATAAAACTATGCATAGGGGGTAAAATGACCACAGCAACCAGCCTGAATGAGCTGCAGCAGCAAATCCGCGATCGCTACGATAGCCTGAGCAAGAGGCTGCAGCAGGTCTCCCGCTATGTGCTGGATAATACCAACAGCGTGGCCTTTGATACGGTCGCCGTCATTGCCGAGCGTGCCGATGTGCCGCCGTCAACGCTGATCCGTTTTGCCAATGCTTTTGACTTCACCGGCTTCAACGAGATGAAACAGCTGTTTCGCATGAACCTGGTGGAAGAGACCGCCAGCTACAGTGACCGCGCCCGGCTGTTTCGCGAAATGGAAAGTCAGGCCGTCCCGGAAACCCCGCTCGATATTCTGCAGGAGTTCGCCCGTTCAAATGCGCAGGCCCTCCAGCAGCTGGCCGCCCGCGCCGAGCCGGAGATGCTGGAACGCGCCGTGCAGTTGCTGGCCGACGCCGACACAATCTATATCGCCGGGTTACGCCGCTCGTTTAGCGTCGCCGCCTATCTGACCTACGCCCTGAGCCACCTGGAGTGCCGCCCTATTCTGCTCGACGGAATGGGGGGGATGCTGCGTGAGCAGATCAACCGCATCAAGGCGCAGGACATCGTGGTATCGATCAGCTTCTCGCCGTATGCGGAAGAGACGGTGATGGTCAGCGAAACCGCCGCCAGCGTCGGCGCACGGCAGATTGTGATCACCGACAGCCAGATAAGCCCGCTGGCCACCTTCAGCGATCTCTGTTTTGTGGTGAAAGAGGCGCAGGTTGACGCGTTTCGTTCGCAGTCGGCGACGCTGTGCCTCGTGCAGTCGCTGGTGGTAGCGCTGGCGTATCGGCTGGGCAGTGGGAAGTAACGGAGAATAAAAAACCCCCTGCGCAAGCAGAGGGTTTGGGGTGATATCAGGGGAAAATCATTCCCACTCAATCGTAGCCGGTGGCTTACCGCTGATGTCATACACCACGCGGGAGATACCGTTCACTTCGTTGATAATGCGGTTAGAGACGCGGCCCAGGAAGTCGTACGGCAGGTGCGCCCAGTGCGCGGTCATGAAGTCGATGGTTTCTACCGCACGCAGGGAAACAACCCAGTCGTACTTACGGCCATCGCCCATCACGCCGACAGAGCGCACCGGCAGGAACACGGTGAACGCCTGGCTCACTTTGTTGTACAGGTCAGCTTTGTGCAGCTCTTCAATGAAGATAGCGTCCGCGCGACGCAGCAGGTCGCAGTACTCTTTCTTCACTTCGCCCAGCACACGCACGCCCAGACCTGGACCCGGGAACGGGTGACGGTAGAGCATGTCGTATGGCAGACCCAGTTCCAGGCCGATTTTACGTACTTCATCTTTGAATAGCTCACGCAGCGGTTCAACCAGGCCCATCTTCATCTCTTTCGGCAGGCCGCCCACGTTATGGTGAGATTTGATGACGTGTGCTTTACCGGTTGCGGAAGCCGCAGATTCAATCACGTCAGGGTAAATGGTGCCCTGCGCGAGCCATTTAACGTCTTCCAGCTTCAGCGCTTCTTCATCGAACACTTCAACGAAGACACGACCGATGATTTTACGTTTCGCTTCCGGATCGTTCTCGCCGGCCAGCGCGTCGAGGAAGCGCTTCTCGCCTTCCACGTGAATGATGTTCAGACCGAAGTGGTCGCCGAACATATCCATAACCTGCTGCGCTTCATTCAGACGCAGCAGACCGTTGTCCACGAATACACAGGTCAGGTTTTTGCCGATTGCGCGGTGCAGCAGCATCGCGGTGACAGAGGAGTCAACACCGCCGGACAGGCCGAGGATCACTTTGTCATTGCCAACCTGCTGGCGGATACGCTCAACGGCGTCGTCGATGATTTTTGCTGGCGTCCACAGTGCTTCACACTGGCAGATATCACGCACGAAGCGTTCCAGCATGCGCATACCCTGACGGGTGTGGGTCACTTCAGGGTGGAACTGCACACCGTAGAAGCGTTTTTCTTCGTTCGCCATAATCGCAAACGGGCAGTTATCGGTGCTGGCAACGGTCACAAAGTCAGACGGGATGGCGGTGACTTTGTCGCCGTGGCTCATCCACACGTCCAGCAGCGGTTTGCCGTCTGCGGTCAGGGAGTCTTCGATACCGCGAACCAGCGCGCTGTCGGTGACGACTTCAACCTGCGCGTAGCCAAACTCACGCTCGTTAGACCCTTCTACGTGGCCGCCCAGCTGCATGGCCATGGTCTGCATACCGTAGCAAACGCCGAATACCGGCACGCCCGCTTCAAACACGTACTGCGGTGCGCGTGGGCTGTTCTCTTCGGTGGTGCTTTCCGGGCCGCCGGACAGAATGATGCCGCTTGGATTGAATTCGCGAATCTGTGCTTCCGTGACATCCCATGCCCACAGTTCACAGTAAACGCCCAGTTCACGCACGCGACGCGCCACCAGTTGAGTGTACTGAGAACCAAAGTCCAGGATGAGAATGCGATGTTTATGAATGTTTTCCGTCATTGACGCTAATTCCGAGGCAAGTGAAACAAATACAGAGCGCCCGGCATGAGCCGGGCGCGGAAATTTATCAGGAGCCCAGACGGTAGTTCGGGGACTCTTTGGTGATCGTCACGTCGTGAACGTGGCTCTCCTGGATACCCGCACCGCTGATGCGTACGAATTCCGCTTTAGTACGCAGCAGGTCGATGGTACCACAGCCGGTCAGACCCATACAGGAGCGCAGGCCGCCCATCTGCTGGTGAATGATCTCTTTCAGGCGGCCTTTATAGGCAACGCGGCCTTCGATACCTTCCGGTACCAGTTTGTCAGCGGCGTTATCGCTCTGGAAGTAACGGTCGGAAGAGCCTTTGGACATCGCGCCCAGGGAGCCCATACCACGGTATGATTTGTAAGAACGGCCCTGGTAGAGTTCGATTTCGCCCGGAGATTCTTCAGTACCGGCCAGCATGGAGCCAACCATGACGGCTGCAGCACCTGCAGCGATCGCTTTCGCGATGTCGCCAGAGAAGCGGATACCGCCGTCAGCGATAACCGGAATACCGGTGCCTTCCAGCGCTTCAACCGCGTCGGATACCGCGGTGATCTGCGGAACGCCTACGCCAGTCACGATACGGGTGGTACAAATAGAGCCAGGACCGATACCGACTTTCACCGCGCTGCAGCCTGCTTCAGCCAGTGCGCGAGCGCCTGCGCCCGTTGCAACGTTACCGCCGATGATCTGCAGGTCTGGGTATTTCGCACGGGTTTCACGAATACGTTGCAGAACGCCTTCGGAGTGGCCGTGAGAGGAGTCAATCAGCAGTACGTCAACGCCCGCAGCCACCAGCGCGTCAACACGCTCTTCGTTACCTGCACCCGCGCCAACGGCAGCACCTACGCGCAGACGGCCATGCTCGTCTTTACAGGCGTTAGGCTTACGTTCTGCTTTCTGGAAATCTTTAACGGTGATCATGCCCAGCAGGTGGAAGTTCGCGTCCACAACCAGTGCTTTCTCAACGCGCTTCTCGTGCATTTTAGCCAGCACGACGTCACGGGTTTCGCCTTCACGGACGGTTACCAGACGCTCTTTCGGGGTCATGTATACGCTGACAGGCTGGTTCAGGTCAGTCACGAAACGCACGTCACGGCCGGTGATGATGCCCACCAGTTCGTTATCTTCGGTGACAACCGGGTAACCGGCGAAACCGTTACGTTCGGTCAGGGCTTTCACTTCGTGCAGGGTAGTGGTTGGCAGAACGGTCTGTGGGTCAGACACGATACCGGATTCATGTTTCTTCACGCGGCGAACTTCTTCAGCCTGACGCTCGATAGACATGTTTTTATGAATAAAGCCGATGCCACCTTCCTGTGCCAGGGCGATAGCCAGGCGCGCTTCAGTCACGGTGTCCATTGCCGCAGAGAGCATAGGAATGTTCAGGCGAATCGTTTTCGTCAACTGCGTGCTGAGATCGGCAGTATTCGGCAGAACGGTGGAATGAGCGGGAACGAGGAGGACGTCGTCAAACGTCAGTGCTTCTTTAGCGATACGTAGCATGGGCAATATCTCTGACCTGGTGGGTGGTTAAATATTGCCGTGGCATTATACAGAGCGTAACCGATTGCATCCACACTTTTTTATAAAAAAACCTTGCACTCCCCTCTCAGCAGGTTACTATCGACTGAATAACTTGCTGATTTAGAATTTGATCCCGCTCACATGTTATCCACTCAATCCCCCTCAATTTTTACTGTCAGCCGCCTTAATCAGACGGTTCGTTTGCTGCTTGAGCAGGAAATGGGGCAGGTCTGGATCAGCGGTGAAATCTCTAACTTCACGCAGCCTTCATCTGGTCACTGGTACTTCACATTAAAAGACGACACCGCTCAGGTGCGCTGTGCAATGTTCCGCAACAGCAACCGCCGCGTGACGTTTCGCCCTCAGCATGGTCAGCAGGTTCTGGTTCGTGCCAATATCACCCTGTATGAGCCGCGCGGCGATTACCAAATCATCGTCGAAAGTATGCAGCCTGCGGGCGAAGGTGTGTTGCAGCAGAAATACGAACAGCTAAAAGACAAACTCTCGCAAGAGGGTCTGTTCGATCAGCAGTTCAAAAAACCGCTCCCCTCACCTGCCCACTGCGTTGGGGTGATTACGTCAAAAACCGGGGCGGCACTGCACGACATTCTTCATGTCCTCAAACGCCGCGACCCGTCCCTGCCCGTTATCATCTACCCGACCGCTGTTCAGGGTGATGACGCACCGGGTCAGATTGTCCGCGCCATTGAACTTGCAAACGCACGTCAGGAGTGCGACGTGCTGATTGTCGGGCGTGGCGGCGGTTCGCTGGAAGACCTGTGGAGCTTTAACGACGAACGCGTGGCACGGGCCATTTTCGCAAGCCAGATCCCGGTCGTCAGCGCCGTCGGCCACGAAACGGACGTGACGATAGCTGATTTTGTGGCGGATTTACGCGCGCCAACGCCCTCCGCAGCCGCGGAAGTGGTGAGCCGCAATCAGCTGGAGCTGCTGCGTCAGCTGCAGAATGGTCGGCAACGTCTGGAAATGGCGATGGACTATTTCCTGGCCAACCGGACGCGCCGGTTTACCCAGCTTCATCATCGCCTGCAACAGCAGCATCCGCAATTGCGGCTGGCCCGTCAGCAAACCGTGCTGGAGCGTCTGCGTCAGCGAATGAACGTCGCACTGGATATTCAGCTCAAGCGCGCGGTCTCGCGCCAGCAGCGTATTACTCAGCGCCTGAACCAGCAGAACCCACAGCCAAAGATTTATCGCGCGCAAACGCGTATCCAACAGCTTGAGTATCGACTGGCAGACACTATCCGCGCACGTCTTAGCACCACACGTGAACGCTTTGGCAACGCCGTGACCCACCTCGAGGCGGTCAGCCCGCTCTCGACGCTGGCACGAGGCTATAGCGTAACGACCGCCACCGACGGTAAAGTGCTGAAGCAAACGAAGCAGGTGAAAGCCGGAGATGTTCTCACCACCCGTCTGTCAGACGGCTGGGTGGAGAGCGAAGTGAAAGAGATTAAACCGGTGAAAAAAACGCGCCAGCGAAAAACCGGATAATTCTTCGTCGGTTACAAACTATACTGCTGCTATTCCCTTTTATCTGGCCTTGCCCGAACTAAGGAGAGCAGCATGTCTTATCTTCACAGCGTCATTCCCCCCTATATTCTTCGTCGCATTATCGAAAGTGGCTCTGAGCCGCAGCAGCGCTGCGCCCGTCAGACATTAACGCATGTGCAAACGCTCATGGCGCATATGCCGGGCAAACCCGCCGCGCCGCACGTCAATAAAGCCGGTCAACTGGAGCGTGATATTTACGATGCCAGACAGACGCAGGAGCTGCCGGGTACTCAGGTGCGTTATGAGGGCCAGCCGTCAAATGGCGATGTGGCCGTTGATGAAGCCTACAATTATTTGGGGGTCACTCATGATTTCTTCTGGAAAATGTATCAGCGCGATTCGCTTGATAATAAAGGCCTGATCCTGACCGGTACCGTGCACTATGGCCGGGAATATCAGAACGCCTTCTGGAATGGTCAGCAGATGGTCTTTGGCGATGGCGACGGCGAAATATTTAACCGCTTTACCATTGCCATTGACGTCGTGGCCCACGAGCTAAGCCACGGTGTCACCGAGACCGAAGCCGGGCTTATCTATTTTGAGCAGTCTGGCGCGCTGAATGAATCATTGTCAGATGTGTTTGGCTCGCTGGTCAAACAGTACCACCTCAAACAGACCGCCGATGAAGCCGACTGGCTGATTGGTGAGGGGCTGCTGGCAGACGGTATTAACGGCAAAGGGCTGCGCTCCATGTCAGCGCCCGGCACCGCCTATGACGATCCTCTGCTCGGTAAAGACCCGCAGCCTGGGCACATGAAAGACTTTATCAAAACGCGCGAAGACAACGGCGGCGTACACCTGAATTCAGGTATTCCCAACCGGGCGTTTTATCTGGCCGCGAAGGCGATTGGGGGTCATGCCTGGGAAAAAGCGGGATATGCCTGGTACGACACAGTTTGCGACCGTCACCTGGCGCAAGATGCCGATTTTGAGGCCTTCGCAAAACTGACGGTTGCCCACGGCGAGAAACGGTCCGGTGGCGACGTGGCGGCTGCGATAAAACAAGCCTGGGAACAGGTGGGAGTGCTGTAAATGCAGGTTCCGGAACTCACAGATGACGCCGTCGTTGAGCTGGCCCGGGAAGGCGGCGTCGCTTTTATCCCTAAGCTAAGCGGCCAACGCACCATTACGCTTTCGTCACTCAATGAGGCCCAGCGTCAGCGCGTGGTAAGCATCCTGGAGCAGGCATTTCCACGCGGCCAGCCGCCGGGTGAACCCACCTCGCCGGGGAGTGGCGATCAGCGTTATTTTCGCATCCAGATAATCTGGACTCAGCACAATCAGGCCCAGTACACCGATATGATTGTGCTGGTGCCTGAGCAGGAAGCCCCTGAGTCGCTGGTCGAGCTATGGCAGAAAGGCGAAGGCTGCGTGTGTGATTAAGCTTCAGCCGGGACAAACTCCACGCGCTTTTTCGAAATCAGGCCGTGGCCGTTCTGGCAGAAATAATCCACCGCACCGCAGGCTTTTAAGACCTGGAGTGGCTGATGACACTCCGGGCAGCGGGCTTCGAGCGCGATATCCTTATCGCAGTGCTCACAGTGGGCGACGCCATTTTGCGCTTCAAGCTCTGCGTGGCAATCCGGGCAGGTAATCGACATGATGACTCCTTTGCTGGGCATTCTGTAATACGTTGATATTAACACGCAGCACTCAGTGCGGGCCACGCAGCTGTTGCTGTAAGGTCAGCAGCAGTTCTACTTCCGCCATTCGACGGCGTGTCGTCCGGCTCACTTCTTCCGGGTCACATTCGAACAGACTTTTCTGCCCCAGAATGCGCTCTGCCAGGCAGTGCGTATAAATCGTTCCTGGAATATGCCAGCGCTGAACCCGATCGCCGTCCGTCAGCACGAGCACATCTTCTGCTCCGTGACGATCGTGGCTTATGACGCGCCCGTCATGCAGATACAGCCGTAACCCTTTTTGCCCGCCTGACGGTCCCGCATATTTGTTGAGCCAAATCTCCACCGGAATGCCACTAAGCTGCCCGCGAAGATGAGCGCTGCCCTCTGCCGTGGTGAGATCGCCCTGTTTGATCTCACGTCCAAGCCGGTCAGTAGCGGCCACCACCTGCAGCGTCATATCATCCCCGCCCCCCAGATAACGCACCGTTTCACGCAGCATCGCCAGCACATGCGTGCCGATGTCCAGGATAGCGCCGTCAGGATGGCGAAGCGTGCGGGTGTCCATTTCACCCGTCGCGAAGTTAAGCGCGACAGGTTCTCCTTTTGCGTTAAACCCGCTCGGTTCCTGCAAAAAACCGTCAATTCTGGCGATATCAGCAAAAGTCCCGATCAGCCCAAGCTGAACCGTTGCGAGGCGCGCCATCCAGTGGTCAAGTGCGAGCACACGGGACGCCGCACCGGGCAACGCCAGCAGCCTGTTCAGTTTTTCGAGCTGCGCGAGCGTGGCGACGATGGGTTTTTCAACCACGATCCGCGCCACAGGAGACGCCAGGGCGTGCTCCAGCACCTCAAGATGCTGCAGAGAAGCCGTGGTAATAAACAGGGTATCAAGAGGATGCGAGAGAAGTTCGGTGAGAGAGGCGCAGCGCGTCACGCCTTCAGGGTGTCTGCCAGGCTGAACATCAAACCCCAGGCAGTGCAGTGAATCGCCATACAGATTGTGTAATGCGGGTAAGTACGCGGTTTCCACCACCGCGCCAAGGCCAACAAACCCTAACAGCATCTTCTACCTCGTCGAGTAAATTACCGGGGCAAACGCCTGCCCCGGTATTGACGAGCAAGGCGTTATCAGGCGTTAGCGGCCGGTTTAGTCTGCGCATTTTCCAGCATGCGACGTACCGGAACAATGAGGACGATCAGCACCGCGGCACAAATCAGCAGCGCGATGGAGCAACGTGCGAAGAGATCCGGCAGCATATCCAGCTGGTCGGCCTTCACGTGACCGCCAATCAGACCTGCCGCCAGGTTGCCCAGCGCACTTGCGCAGAACCACAGGCCCATCATCTGCCCACGCATTCTTTCCGGTGCCAGCAGCGTCATGGTCGCCAGACCAATCGGGCTCAGGCACAGTTCCCCCAGCGTCAGCATCAAAATGCTGCCCACCAGCCAGAATGGCGACACGCCCGCGCCACCGTTATTCAGTACGTTCTGCGCAGCCAGCATCATCAGACCAAAGCCTGCGGCGGCACACAAAATACCAATAACAAACTTGGTGATACTGCTCGGACGAATGTTCATGCTGGCAAGTTTCGGCCAGGCCCAGCTGAATACCGGTGCCAGCAGGATGATGAACAGGGCGTTAATCGACTGGAACCATACCGCCGGGATTTCGAAATCACCGATCATGCGGTTAGTGTAGTCGTTGGCAAAGAGGTTGAATGACGTTGGCTTCTGCTCGAAGGCGGACCAGAAGAACGCAGCGGAGACCAGCAGAATAAAACAGACCAGAAGTCTGGCACGCTCTTTACGATTCAGGCCCGCAAAAAGGAACAGGTAGATAAAGTAGAGGGCAACGGACGCCGCAATCACGTAAACCAGCACGCTGGCTACCGCAACCGGGTTAATCACAATCACACCCTGCGCGATCAGCGTAACGATAACAGCCACACCCACAGCCAGCGCCAGCAACCATGCGCCCACGCCGTTTCTTTTCACCACCGGGCTATTCCAGGTAGAGTCCAGCCCCACTTCGCTGTCATAGCGTTTCATTGCCGGAACGGCAAACACGCGGAAGATGATCAGGGCAACCAGCATCCCGATGCCACCAATGCCGAAGCCCCAGTGCCAGCCGTGAGATTTAATCAGCCAGCCGGAAATCAGCGGCGCGATAAACGAGCCCATGTTGATGCCCATGTAGAACAGCGAGAAACCGCCGTCACGACGCGCATCGCCTTTTTTGTACAGCGTCCCCACCATGACCGAGATACAGGTCTTAAACAGACCAGAACCGAGCACGATGAACATCAGGCCGATAAAGAACAGGTTATCGCCCATGATGGCCGAGAGCGCAATCGACAGGTGGCCGAGCGCAATCAGGATGGATCCGTACCAGACGGCTTTCTGCTGGCCGAGCCAGTTATCCGCCAGCCAGCCACCCGGCAGTGCGGCCAGGTACATGGTGCCGGCAAAGATGCCCACAATTGCCGACGCGTTTTCACGTGCCAGCCCCATCCCGCCGTCATACACGGTGGCGGCCATAAACAGGATCAGTAATGGGCGAATGCCGTAAAACGAGAAACGTTCCCACATCTCGGTAAAGAACAGCGAACCGAGCGGATAAGGGTGGCCGAAGAACGTTCGGCTTTCTTTTTGATTAACAGAGGATTGCATAATTCTCCCAGGAAGGTATGTGTCGTGCTTGTAAACACCAGCATGTACGCCGGCCAGTTACGTATCTGACCGATTTTTTACATGCGGCGAAAAGTTAGTTAACCATTTGATAACCAGTCGCTAGTTTTGTCTAGTACCGGACCCTGGACTTTAAGATGAAAATTCGATGATTGTCTACTTTCTTAGATTTAAACTTGGTTAAAAGTGAATAGTGATTGACATCACACAGAGAGGACTGGCGGTATGAGCGGGCGAAAAAAAGCCCGCGATCAACGCGGGCTTCAGAAAGAACGGCAAAGCTTATTTGCTTTTCTTAATGTGCTTAATCAAACGCTTACGCTTACGCATCTGGTTTGGCGTCAGGGTATTGCGCTTGTTGGCGAACGGGTTCTCCCCTTCCTTGAACTGGATGCGGATTGGCGTGCCCATTACGTCCAGTGATTTACGGAAGTAGTTCATCAGATAGCGCTTGTAGGAATCCGGCAGGTCTTTAACCTGGTTGCCGTGAATCACCACGATTGGTGGGTTATAACCACCAGCATGAGCATATTTCAGCTTCACGCGACGACCACGCACCAGCGGCGGCTGATGGTCTTCTGCTGCCATGTTCATGATACGGGTCAGCATGGCGGTGCTCTGACGACGGGTGGAGCTGTCGTACGCTTCACGCACGGACTCAAACAGATTACCTACACCGCTGCCGTGTAACGCAGAGATAAAGTGCACGCGAGCAAAGTCGATAAAGCCCAGACGGAAGTCGAGCGTCTCTTTCACCTGCTCTCTCACCTCATTACTCAGGCCATCCCATTTGTTGACCACGATAACGAGTGAGCGCCCACTATTCAGAATGAAGCCGAGCAGAGAAAGGTCCTGATCGGAGATACCTTCACGCGCATCGATGACCAGCATGACCACGTTGGCATCTTCAATCGCCTGCAGGGTCTTGATAACGGAGAATTTTTCCACCACATCGGTGATTTTCCCGCGCTTACGTACGCCTGCGGTATCAATGAGCACATACTCACGCTCATCGCGCTGCATCGGGATATAAATACTGTCGCGGGTGGTGCCCGGCATGTCGTAAACGACCACACGCTCTTCGCCGAGGATACGGTTAGTAAGTGTAGACTTACCTACGTTTGGACGGCCCACGATAGCCAGTTTGATCGGCAGATCCTGCGGGTTGAAGTCGTCTTCAGGCTCTTCCTCGCCCGCTTCGCCGTCTTCGAACTGCGCCCAATATTCGGCGTCTTCATCGATCTCTTCCGGCGGGTTAACTTCATCAACCCACGGCAGCAGAACGGTTTCCAGCAGGCTGGTCACGCCACGGCCATGAGATGCCGCGATCGGGTAGATTTCGCCCAGACCTAAGGACCAGAAATCCGCAACCGCCTGGTCTGCATCAATACCGTCAGTTTTGTTCGCCACCAGGAAAGTGGGTTTTTCACGCGAGCGCAGATGTTTCGCAATAGCGGAGTCCGCCGGCATCAGGCCTGCGCGAGCGTCCACCATAAACAGAACCACGTCAGCTTCTTCAATCGCCAGCAGCGACTGTTCCGCCATGCGGGTTTCAACACCATCTTCTGTCCCGTCAATACCACCGGTATCAATACAGATGAACTCGCGTCCTTCTACTTCTGCACGACCGTACTTACGGTCACGCGTCAGCCCCGGGAAATCCGCAACCAGCGCATCACGGGTGCGTGTTAAACGGTTAAAAAGAGTGGATTTTCCAACGTTAGGGCGCCCGACAAGCGCGACCACAGGTACCATGTTTGAAGCCTCATAAAATTCAAATAAACGTCGCATTTGCGGCGTTTTTAAAAATGTCAAAACGGCTCCTGAGTGAACAGGAGCCGTTTAGTATACTACAACCGCTGGGTAATTAACGCGTGATCGCGTACAGCGTGCCGTCTTTTGCCTGAATCAGCAGTTTGCCGTCAGCCACAACCGGTTCCGTCAGGAAACCTGAGCTGTCGACTTTTTGCTGAGCAACAAAACGACCGTTGTCCGGGTCAATCCAGTGCATATACCCTTCGCTATCACCCACCACCAGGCTACCGTTATACAGTGCTGGTGCGGTCAGCAGACGGTGCAGCAGATCGCTTTGCGTCCACAGCGTAACACCACCTTCGGTGCTGAGCGCCAGCAGACGGTCGTTCTGATCAACCATATAGATACGGTTGCCATCAACCACGAAATCATTCACAGAGCCCAGTTCACGTTTCCACATGACCTGGCCGCTGCGCAGATCCAGCGCGGTCAGGTTACCGTTATAGGCCAGTGCGTAAACCACACCGTCAACGATAACCGGGGTCGTGTCGACATCGCTCAGACGATCGATTTCCGTTGAGCCTGTCGCCTGAGAAATACGCTGCTGCCAGATCATCTGGCCTTGCTGCATCAGTACCGCGCTTACACGACCGTTGTCACCGCCAACAATGGCAGCACCAAAGGCGGTAGCCGGCGCAGATTCACCGCGCAGGGACAAGGAAGGCATATCCAGGTTCACGGTCCATTTCACCAGACCATCGGCTTCGTTCAGCGCCTGCAGCTGGCCGTTGCTGGTGTGGATCAGTACCATGCCGTCGCTCACGACCGGACGAGACAGAGACTCACCGGCCACGGAGGTTTGCCATGCAACAGAACCATCGCTGGTGTTGAGAGCATAGACCTGGGCTTTTTCGCTACCCACGTACACATGCCCACCGGCAACGGTCAGACCGCCAGAAAGCAGTGCCGGTTTACGAGAGAACCAGCCGTCTTTTTCCGCCAGGTTAACCGACCACACTTCTTTCCCGTCATCGGCGTTAACCGCCTTCACGGTACCCTTGCGGTCAGCCGCATAGATAACGCTGTCGGCAAAAGCCGGGTGCAGGTTGGAATAAAAATCACCAATACCATCGCCCACGGAGGTGCTCCACGCGGTGGACGGGGTAAACTGGTTTTCAACAGTCGGCAGTGGGGACATTTTCACAACGTCTTCTTCGCCACTGAACAGTGAACAGCCACTCAATAACGTAACAGAAAGCAGTCCTGGCAGAAGTAATTTACGCAATTGCATCGGGTCCCTCTCAGACGGACAAATTATTTATTTTCATCTGCATCATTTCGCTCAGCGCAGGTGAAGCTTTGCTCTCTACGCCAGCTTGCCACGCTTTACGCGCGCCCGCTTTGTCACCTTTGCTCAGCAGTGCTTCACCGCGCAGATCGGCAACAATGGCAGCAAAACCTTCGCCTTTGATGGTATCGAGCGTTTTCAGCGCATCGTCAGCTTTTTTCTGCTGAACCTGAATACGAGCCAGGCGCAGATTGATCACCGCTTTCAGATTTTCATCACTGGCGGCGGTTAGCCCTTGTGACAGCAGGCTAGCGGCTTTATCCAGTTCGTTCTTATCAACGTACTGCTGCGCCACTTCCAGTGCGGCCAGCGCACCGTAGGTGTTTTTGTTGTCAGCGGCAAATTTCTCTGCCGCCGTCAGCGTTTGCGGCTGATCGGCACGGATTGCGCTAACGGTATTTTCATACGACAGCGACGCGTCACGCGCGGAGTCCGCCTGATGACTGTTCCAGTAACGCCAGCCTACCAGCGCACCGACACCTAAAATAACCCCAACAACCAGCGCCTTGCCGTTTTCGACAAAGAAGCGTTTAATCGCGTCGACCTGATCGTGTTCGTTCTCGTAAATTTCCACGCAGTCCTTCTCCTTAGCCCAATAGAGTGCGCAAGTGCGCCGCAACGCCGTCCTGCGTTACCGTTGTCTGCTCACCAGAGCGCAGGTCTTTCACAACCACTTCGCCGTTAGCCACTTCGGACTCGCCCAGCACCAGTGCAATACTTGCGCCCCATTTATCGGCACGAGCAAACTGTTTTTTGAAGTTGCCGCCGCCATGGTTGGTCATCAGCTTCACGTCCGGCAGTGCATCACGCACGCGTTCCGCAAGCTGCATTGCCGCAGGCTGCGTTTCCGCGCCTGAGGCTACCAGGTATATATCGACAACGGAATCTGCTTTAAATTCCGGATTAACTGCCTGAACCAGCAAAACAAGTCGCTCAAGACCCATGGCGAAGCCTACGCCAGGGGCTGGACGGCCACCAAGCTGCTCAACCAGACCGTCATAACGACCGCCGGCACACACGGTGCCCTGGGAACCGAGGCTGGATGTCACCCACTCGAACACGGTGCGGTTGTAGTAGTCCAGACCGCGCACCAGACGCTGGTTCACGGTATAAGCAATGCCCGCGGCTTCCAGCAGTTTGCACAGACCCGCAAAGTGCTCACGTGACGCTTCGTCCAGGTAGTCGCCCAATGCAGGTGCATCGTTCAACAGCGCCTGTACGTCAGGGTTTTTGGAATCCAGCACGCGCAGTGGGTTGCTGTACATACGACGTTTGCAGTCTTCGTCCAGCTTCTCTTTGTGCTGCTCCAGGAACGCAACCAGTGCGTCACGGTAGTTCGCGCGTGCTTCCAGAGAACCGATGGAGTTCAGTTCCAGTGAGACGTGCTCAGCAATGCCGAGCGCACGCCACCAGCGGGCAGTCAACATAATCAGTTCGGCGTCAATGTCCGGGCCCTGCAGGCCAAAGACTTCCACACCCAACTGGTTGAACTGGCGATAACGACCTTTCTGTGGACGTTCGTGGCGGAACATCGGGCCGATATACCACAGGCGCTGCTCCTGATTGTACAGGAGACCATGTTCGATGCCGGCGCGTACGCAGCCCGCCGTACCTTCCGGACGCAGTGTCAGGCTGTCGCCGTTGCGGTCCTCAAAGGTATACATCTCTTTTTCAACCACGTCGGTCACTTCGCCGATCGCGCGTTTGAATAACGGGGTCTGCTCTACAATCGGCAAACGGATTTCGCTGTAACCGTAGCTGCCGAGCACCTGTTTGAGTGTGCCTTCAATGCGCTGCCAGATGGCGGTTTCGCCAGGCAGATAATCGTTCATGCCGCGGATGGCTTGAATGTTTTTTGCCACGTTTATTCTCTTTCTATATACAAAAAAGAACCCAAAGAATGGGTTCAATCATACATGGGAAGCGCCACGCTTCCCATCACGTTATTTTTCAACCTGCTGAACGCTGATGCGCTGCGCTTCATCCATCATTGTTGCTTTGGCACGGATGCGGGCTTCAAGCTGGTCGATCATGTCACTATTATCCAGACGATCTTTACGCACGCCATCTTCATAGAGACCACTTTTCTTGTTACCGCCGGTGACGCCGAGCGTTGACACCAGGGCTTCACCCGGACCGTTCACCACGCACCCGATGATGGAGACGTCCATCGGGGTGATGATATCTTCCAGACGTTGCTCAAGCGCATTCACCGTGCCAATCACGTCAAATTCCTGACGTGAACAGGTTGGGCAGGCAATGAAGTTGATCCCACGTGCGCGGATACGCAGTGATTTGAGGATATCGAAACCGACTTTGATCTCTTCTACCGGATCGGCCGCCAGCGAAACGCGCAGGGTGTCACCGATCCCTTCCGAGAGCAGCAGCCCCAGGCCGATCGCCGATTTAACGGAACCGCTACGAAGGCCACCGGCTTCCGTAATCCCGAGGTGCAAAGGCTGATCGATCTGTTTTGCCAGCAGGCGATAAGACTCTACTGCCAGGAACACATCTGAGGCTTTTACGCTGACTTTGAACTGATCGAAGTTCAGACGATCAAGATGATCAACGTGACGCATCGCGGATTCAAGCAGCGCCTGCGGCGTTGGCTCACCGTATTTTTCCTGCAGATCTTTTTCCAGGGAACCGGCGTTAACGCCGATACGGATAGGAATATTTTTATCGCGGGCGCAATCCACCACCATGCGGATACGCTCTTCGTTACCGATGTTGCCCGGGTTAATACGCAGGCAGTCGACGCCATATTCAGCAACTTTCAGCGCAATGCGGTAATCGAAGTGGATATCAGCAACCAGCGGAACGCTGACCTGCTGTTTGATCAATTTGAACGCCTCTGCGGCATCCATTGTCGGCACGGAGACGCGAACAATGTCCGCGCCTACACGTTCTAACGCTTTGATCTGATTGACCGTCGCTTCCACGTCTGTGGTGCGCGTGTTGGTCATCGACTGGACGGCGATAGGGGCCCCATCGCCGATTGGCACATTACCAACGTAAATCCGTTTCGATTTTCTACGTTGAATCGGAGCCTGGTTATGCATGAAAAATCTCCCGCGTTGCCCGTCTGTTACTGTGCTGCTGATTGTTCGGCATTAACGGTAAGACGCGCAACCTGGTTAGTTCTGATAAAGCGGCTCAGGTCGACAGGTTTTCCTTGATACTGGATCTGTACTGCTGCCGGAGCGCCGATTTTAAGTTTATACGGTGCCTGGCCGGTTAGGTTTAACGTGCCATCTTTACGCTGCAGACCGCTGAACAGTTTTTTACCTGTTGCATCGGTCACTTCCAGCCAGCAGTCAGCAGAGAAGTTCATCACCAGCGCATTTGGGTCCGCCGCCGGCGCAGCCGTTCCGGCCGGGTTGGTTGGCAGTGACGCAGCACCGTTGTCCGCAGGCTGAGTGGCCGCTGGCGCGTTGGTCGCGGTATCCACGTTTGCCTGAGAAGGGGCAACCACCGCGTTTGGATCCTGAGCCTGAGGCGCAGGGGTATTAGCCGTTGCGGCGGGTGCCTGCCCGGCATCGGTTGCAGGCGCATCGGTCGCGGCAGTCTGCGGCTCGCTGGAGGTGGCAGCACCTTCGGTATTTAGCGGCACGCTCTGAGCGTTGTCATTGCCGGACTGATTGAGCTCGGCGGAGGATTGATCGGCCATGGTGGTGATCTCTTCCTGCTGCGCCTTGTGGTTTTGCCACCACCATGCGCCCGTCAGGCCGATCACCACAAACAGCACCAGCCAGGTAAAGCTCATCAGCCAGCCATCACGTTTTTTACGACGTTTTCCCAGGGAGAAGGTCTGCATCGGCGCAACTTTTGCTGCGCGGACCGGTGCCTGCTTCTCCATCATTGGCAGTAATTCTTCTTCAGGGATATGCACCAGTTTTGCATAAGAGCGGATGTAACCACGCAGAAATGTTGAAGCCAGATCGGCCGGAGCCTTATCTTCTTCAATATCGCGAACCGTGGAAACCTTCAGACATAAGCGTTCTGCAACGGCTTGCTGGCTGAGTCCGAGTTGTTCACGGGCGTTGCGAAGACGAACGCCAGTGGAGAGTGCTTCATGTTGGTCGTGAGTGGCTTCAGTATTCATTCGCTACAACTACTGGTACGTGAAAAAAAAGGGTTCAGGTGCCGGTAAGTCACAATGCCACCCGCACCGCGAAAGTTCTGATCAGTTAACCTTGAACAGACAGTATAAGACTGTCAGCCCGGAGATGACAGCACAGCCCTGCCCGTCAGGATAAACTGTTGTTACGTCGTTACATACTGCCCGAAAGTCGGATGAAACGCACCGTAATTATTGATCAGTCATCACGAATCTGACTGATTATTCAGTAAGATTATGCTTCACGGCGCAAATAATGCGCCGTGAGTGCATAAGAATCAAACAGCTTTGACCGCAATCGTCTCGCCCTGCATACGTTTACGCAGGGTACGTTTGGTACGGTCAATCACATCACCTGCCAGCTGTCCGCATGCAGCATCGATATCATCACCACGGGTTTTACGCACGATAGTGGTGAAACCATACTCCATCAGCACCTTGGAGAAACGGTCGATACGGCTGTTCGAGCTACGGCCATAAGGCGCGCCCGGGAACGGGTTCCATGGAATCAGGTTGATTTTGCACGGCGTATCTTTCAGCAGTTCAGCCAGCTGATGCGCATGCTCGGTACCGTCGTTTACGTGATCGAGCATGACATACTCGATCGTCACGCGGCCCTGGTTCGCGTTGGATTTCTCCAGGTAGCGACGCACGGCGGCGAGGAAAGTTTCGATATTGTACTTTTTGTTGATGGGTACAATTTCGTCACGGATTTCGTCGTTCGGTGCATGCAGGGAGATCGCCAGCGCAACGTCAATCATGTCGCCCAGCTTGTCCAGTGCAGGCACTACGCCTGACGTCGACAGCGTTACGCGACGCTTGGACAGACCAAAGCCGAAGTCATCCAGCATGATTTCCATCGCCGGAACGACGTTGGTCAGGTTCAGCAGTGGCTCGCCCATGCCCATCATCACTACGTTGGTGATTGGACGGGTCCCGGTCACTTTCGCCGCACCGACGATTTTCGCCGCACGCCACACCTGGCCGATAATTTCAGACACGCGCAGGTTACGGTTGAATCCTTGCTGAGCGGTTGAGCAGAACTTGCACTCCAGCGCACAGCCCACCTGAGAGGAGACGCACAGCGTGGCGCGGTCTTCTTCCGGGATGTAGACGGTTTCAACGCGCTGATCGCCAACGGCAATCGCCCACTTGATGGTGCCATCGGCAGAGCGCTGCTCCTCCACCACTTCTGGTGCACGGATTTCAGCCACTTCTTTGAGCTTATTGCGCAGCACTTTGTTGATGTCAGTCATGTCATCAAAGTTGTCGCTGCAATAGTGGTACATCCATTTCATGACCTGATCGGCACGAAACGGCTTCTCGCCCATCTCTTTAAAGAACTCGCGCATCTGCTGACGGTTCAGATCCAGCAGGTTAATTTTTCCATTTTTATTTGGAACCGCAGGAATGGCGACTTCGGAGGTATTCACTAATTCAGACATAATTTTTTCCGGCCTCGTTGTTACACGTTATGGCCCATGGAGGGTTGAAAAGAAACGCCCCGGAAAGCAGTCTGCTCGTCCGGGGCGTTGCATTGTACAAAGTCTGGCGCAGGGATGCCACGTCTGCACGCGGCATTTACGAAAATAATGTGTAAACGAAACCGTTAAATTAACGGGTACGTGGACACACTTCGCCTTCAGCGAAGAAGAACGCGATTTCACGAGCGGCAGATTCAACAGAATCGGAACCGTGGGTGCCGTTCTCGGTGAAGCTGTCTGCATAGTCGGCGCGCAGGGTACCAGCCAGTGCGTTATCCGGGTTGGTCGCACCCAGCAGGTCACGGTGACGCTGTACTGCGTTTTCGCCTTCCAGTACGGATACAACGATCGGGCCAGAAGTCATGAACTCAACCAGACCGTCGAAGAATGGACGACCTTCGTGCTCAGCGTAGAAACCGCGAGCCTGCTCAACGGTCAGGTGCAGCATTTTGGTGCCAACGATTTTGAACCCTGCTGATTCAAAGCGAGCAAAGATGCTGCCAATAACGTTTTTTGCCACCGCGTTTGGTTTGATGATGGAAAAAGTACGTTCAATAGCCATGATAACCTCTGTAAATGTTCTGTTGTTTTTCATACCTGAGTATGGTGTGGCGCGGATTATAATGAGCAATAGCGCCATTGCCTATGGATTCAGGTAACATTTTTTTAAAATGAGACGAAGATTAGCAACAGCTCACAGCAGAAGAGACGTTTAACGCTACTGCAGCGTGAAATTCACCGTCGCCACCTGCCCCGCTTCATCCATCACCAGCACCTGATAATCGCCTGATTTATCAAGCTGCAAGGTGTAAAACCGGCTCTTCACCGCCAGCGGTTCGCCATTCAAAAACCACCAGCGTTCACCGCTATTGCCGGTGGCCTGTAGCGGTAACGAGACGCGGGATTCCCCCGGCAGACGCTTGATAACCGCGCCTTCACGCACGCCAGTCAACATCAGCGGTGCAGGTGAGTCCTGCGACAAGGGCGGACAGGTAGCCGATGGCGAAGGGATCCGTGCTGAGCGCCGCTCGGCTGCAGGCAGCCAGGGTTCCAGCGGCAGCGGCCAGACATCCAGAACTTTCTCGGTCGCATCCGGGCAGTCTGCCGCCACGCGTTTGCCCTCTTTATCCAGCCAGACCGGGAAACGGATCCCGCGAATACCTTCCTGTTCCGGTAAGAGCAATGTCGGCGGCTCGCTGCCGTCCAGCAGCCAGGTCGCCAGGCGACGACGGCAATTTTCGCTCCCTTCCGGCAGCGACTGGCCGCCCGGCCAACAGATGACGCCTCGTCCCACACCGTCAGGACGCGGGTCGCGTGGCAGACGCGCCTGATCGAGCGTTGAACCAGACTGCAGAACATTATTCACCTGGTTAAGCAGAGGTACCGCGCTCGCAAACCCAAACTGACCCGCCACAGGCGTGCCGTCCGGTCGTCCGGTCCAGATCCCAATAACGTAACGGGCATTCAGCCCTACCGCCCATGCGTCACGGTAGCCATAGCTGGTTCCCGTTTTCCATGCCAGAGGTACCACCTGAGGCAGCGCATTGTCCGGCAGCGGCTGCGCCTCATTGGCCAGAATACGGCGAATGATCCACGCCGAGCCCTGGGATAACAACGGCCGCTCTGACAAGGGATCGCCTGGCTGTAATCGCAGCCGGCCCGCTTTACCGTGTCGGGCGAACGCGCTGTAGGCCGCGGTGATATCGGCCAGCCGCGCCCCTGCCCCGCCCAGGATCAGCGATAAATTCGGCTGTGCGCCAGCAGGTAAAATCAGCGGCAAACCTGCATTACTCAACATCGCAGCAAAACGTTTTGGTCCGTATGCCTCGAGCACCTGCACGGCGGGCAGATTAAGGGAACGTACCAGCGCTTCACTCATACTCACCGGCCCATGAAACCCACTGTCGAAATTACCCGGGCGATAATCCCCCGTTTTTCTTGGAACATCCTGGAGCAGCGATGCCGGGTGGATCAAACCGTCGTCCAGCGCCATACCGTAGATAAAGGGCTTGAGCACCGATCCCGGCGATCGGATCGCATTCACCATATCCACATGGCTAAACCGGGTGTCATCGTTAATGTCGACCGATCCCACCCAGCCACGCACTTTCATATCCGTGTGATCGACGACGATCATTGCCAGCGAACTGCGAGCCGGCAGACGAGATTTCCAGTTCATCGCCAGTTCTTCAAGCTGCCGCTGCAGGGACGCATCCAGGGTAGTCACAATTTTAGTATCGCGACTTTTGCTGAGCATCATGCGCGAAAAGAGCGGTGCCAGCTGCGGCATTTGCCGGGGCGCCAGCCATACCGCTTCTTCACGGGACTCCTTAACCTGGCTTGCCGACCAGACGCCCTGCGTCACCATCCGGTCGAGCACTTTGTTGCGTGCCGCTTCTGCACGTTCCGGCCAGCGGTCAGGACGTAACCGGCTTGGCGCCTGCGGCAATACGGCGAGCAGCGCCGCTTCGGAATAGCTAAGCTGCGAGGGTGGTTTGCCGAGATAGGTCCAGCTTGCCGCACCAATCCCCTGCAGCGTACCGCCAAACGGGGCGCGATTAAGATAAAGCGTGAGGATGTCGCGCTTAGAGAGGTGCCACTCAAGCTGCATGGCTCGCCAGAGCTGACGAATTTTGCCACCAAAAGTGCGCGGATGCGGATCCAGCAGGCGCGCCACCTGCATAGTGAGCGTGCTACCGCCTGAGACAACCCTCCCGGAGGTAAGATCCTGCCAGGCGGCGCGCAGCACAGAGAACGGATTCACGCCTAGATGGTCCCAGAACCAGCGATCTTCATACTGGATCAAGGCTTCAAGATAGCGGGGAGAAACCTCTTCGAGAGTGACCGCATAGCGCCAGATCCCTTCGCTGTCGGCAAAACGCCAAAGCGGTGTGCCTTTTTCGTCCACCACCACCCGTGCGGGGTTGACCTCTTTCAGAGGCAACGGCCACAGGCGATCAGCGACCAGGATCAGCCCCCATAAAACGAGAAGCGCTCCCGCCAGCCACAGCCAGCGAGAGCGTATCAGACGTACAAGCCGCATATTACGGTACAACAATCAGCGGGCCACTGGCCGCACCTGTTGCCCGCCACTGCGGAACATACATGGACTCCACCATCGGGACCGGCACCTCATAGGTTCCTGGCGTCACGGCGCGCGCCAGATAAACCAGCGTGACCGGCTGCCCTTCGTTAACCGGCACCGCCGCCACAAAGCGATCGTCGCGGAATTCCATATGCTGAATATCCGCCTGCTGCATCTGACTGAGCAGGTTCTGCACTTCGCTGCCGCTATCCTGCAGGCTGGCGCTGCTGCTTGCCAGGTTCTGGTTTTCAAGTTCCAGCCCCGCCGGGAGGAGATCGACAACCAGCGCATCCGGCACGTTCTGGCTGGCCTTCACTTCAAGCCATACCAGCACCAGCTCGCCGCTCTTCAGTGACGTGAGCGACTTTGTACTGCCGTCGGTTGCCAGAATATGGCGTTCAATCTGCAGCACGTTAGACGATGGCTGAGGTGCAGATGCCGGATAACCGGTGCTATCAAGGCGTACCCACAGCGGTGTGCTACCGGTATTGGTCACCTGCAGCGCGCCAAGCTGGTCGCCGTTCACGTTCTGTACCAGTGCTTTATCACCGCCTGATGCGCTATCCGCCAGAGACGTTTGGGCCTGCCATGTGCCGGACAAAGTTTGCAGCGAGCGTCCGGCCAGGAACAGGGCGTTACTCTCCTGTGTCGAGAGCCAGCGCTGGCTGAAAGCTTGTTCCGACAAGGCGTTCAGCAGCGTATTTTGCGCATCCGGCAGAAGCTTGTACTCCTCAAGCAGAGAGAGCATCAGCGCATTATCACGAAGCGCACTGCCATAATCGGCCATCCAGTTCTTGCTGTCGTTACGCGGCGTTTTGATGGCCAGACCCAGCGCCTGCTGGCTGCGCGGTGCGTCACCCATCAATTTAAGCGCCATCCCCAACTGCATCAGCGGCAGCCCGGAAGCGGCCTGTCCGTGACGTTCCCAGATTTCACGCAACGCACCAAGCGGGGCTTTTTGCTGGCGAGCCAGCACCAGCGCGGCATAGGCCTGCACCGCAAATTTACTGGCCTGGGTATCATCGCTGTAGCGGATGGACATCATGCCCGGGTCCTGCAGGTAACGCAGCAAGCGGCTGTTGGCGTTGTTAACCGCCTCAGCAGGCACGCTGTAGCCCTGCTCGCCTGCACGAACCAGGAAGTCAGTGACATAGGCGGTGAGCCAGTACTCCTCCGGACCGTTTTTATCCCAAAGCGCGAAACCTCCGTCATCACGCTGCATCTGCAGCAGACGGGAGATTCCGATATCAATGGCCGCACGGCGCTTGTCATCCGTATCCCCTTTGATGCCAAGCGCGGTCAACTGCGCCGCGTTGGTGTAGAGCGACGGGAACAGACCACTGGTGGTTTGCTCCAGACAGCCATACGGGTATGCCTGCAGCTCACGAATATAGCGCGCCAGATTCAGAGGCGGTTTCCCGCTCAGCAGCAATTGTCCCTGTAGCGTGGCTGGAGAGAAGCCATTAAGATGCTGCGCCGGTGCACTCCACGACTCACCAGGATTCAGCATGGCACCGGTATTAACGGTCTGCGCCGGGAATGCCGGACGAACGCCGATTTTCCAGCTCTTCTGTTGTGCAGCGAAAGTCTCGCCCGGCAGCTGCAGGCCGGTCACCTGAGCGGTCACTTCACCATCACCGTAGCCATCCAGCGCACGTACCGGGATAAACAGGGTGCTGCGCGCGCCCGGCGGTAACTTCACGGGCTGCGGCTGTGCGCCCTCAAGCGACAGCTTGCCGGTAGCGGTAAAGGCAACGTTCAGCGTTTGCGGCTGGTCCGTCAGGTTGGTCACATCCAGCGTCAGGCGTGAGGTATCGCCACTTGCCAGGAAGCGCGGCGTGTTCAGTTCGGTAATGATTGGGGCGGCGACAATCACTTTACCTTCGCTGCTGCCGAAATCATCTTCCGTCCAGGCCTGCGCCATCAGACGCAGCTCGCCGTTGAAGTCTCCAATGGGCAGCGTCACGGTCCCTTCACCGTTAGCATCGAGCTCGATCGGCTGCGCCTGCTGGGCAATGATAGTCACGTGGTTCACCGGTGGTTTACCGCCGCGCTTAAGCTCATCGCCGTCACCACCAAAGCGCAGTGCAGCCATGCGGCCCTGCCCTTCAATGACCTGACCGTAAATATCGTAGATATCCGCGCCGTAGCGCTTCTGACCGAAGAACGCTTCCCACGGATCCGGGGTAACGTAATCGGTGATGTTCAACACGCCGCTGTCCACTGCCGAGATCAGCACATTCACTTTCTGCGGAACGGCGCCTTCTTTGACGCTGGCCTTCACCTTCACGGACAGCGTCTGGTTTGGCCGCATTTTCTGCGGATTTTCCAGCGCGACATTCAGGCGGCGATTCTCATCGCCCATCGGCAGATGCAGTAACCCGACGGCACGTTTCGGCGTCGCTGATTTGGATTTATCGCCAGGGCGTACCACCAGCGTGCTGAGATAGAGATCGTGACGTTTCCAGGCCTTATCCACCGGGATTGAGAGATCGAGCCCGTTGGCCGGTACGTCGATCTCTTTCCACCACAGCGGCCCTTCGCTGGACTCGATCATCGCATAGCCTTTACCCGCCGCCGGAGCAGCGATATGCAGCTGGATGGTATCTCCCGGCTGATAGGAAGGCTTGTCCAGTTTCATGGTCACACGGTCAGGACGAGCGGCACCGGTGCCGTCGCTATTATCCTGCCAGCTGTAGCCGGCCCAGAAGCGCACGCTGCTGACCATGTCGTCCGGCGCTTTGACCTCCAGACGGTACGAGCCCCACTCCACCGGGAAGGTCACTTTACCGGTTTCATCGGCCTTGAGGGTCAGCTCCTGCTCGCCCTCCACCAGGTCTTTCTGATCAAACTGTGACTGCCAGCCATCGCTCTCTGACCAGTTCCAGTAGTAGTCACGGCGCTCACGGATCAGGCGAACCTGTAACCCGGAAACCGCCTTTTTTGCCCCGCTGGCATCGGCATAGACGATATCAAAGCTGGCATTGCCGTTTTCATCCACGATCGGCTGGTTGACGGTGGTGTCAGTGCGGTAGTCATAAACGGCCTTACTGGCAAACTGAGGACGGATACCCGGCAGCTCGGCCGCCGGCCAGATGGCCTGCTCAGCACGGCGCGTCACCGGGCGACCGCCCGACTCCAGAAGGCTGGCCTGCAGGATCAGCTGCAGCGGTGAATGCGCCTCTTTCCACTGGCTTTCGGTCGAGACCTGTCCGCGCCCTTGTTCATCAAGGGTTAGCTGAACTTCATCCAGGCTGCGGCTCAGGTTCTCTTCGGCGATATCACCGAACTGGAAGCCCGGCAGTGCAGCGACGGCTTCGCGCAGCGGTCGCAGGAAAAGCTGGCCTTGCAGGGAATTTCCGTTGGCAGGTGCGCCATACAGGTAATAACCCGCAATGTTAAAGTCGACGTTATCCTCGGTGGAAACCGGCGCTTTTTGTCCCGTCAGATTAAGCGCCATACGCTCCGGCATAAAATCTTCAACGTGGAAATCCCACAGGCGCTGTTGGTTATCGCCGGTATTGGCGCGGATATGCCACATACCGGTCTGCGCCCCGCCGTCCAGGGAATAATTGAAGCGATAGAGGCCGTTCTCAGGCTGGACGACAACCGTGCGCGCCACCTGTCCGTCCGGGCGCAGTACGTCGAGTTTAACCGGCTGGGCAGGAAGCGGTTTACCGTCGCTGTCGCGCAGCAAACCATTGAGGATCACCGTTTCGCCAGGGCGATAGAGATCGCGCGGGCCAAACATAAAGAATTGCTTGCTGTAGCCTGGGCTACCTGCGATATCAAACTCCGCCAGATCGAGGGCCGGAAGTTTGAGGTCAAGCAGCGTGGTCTGTCCGTCTTTGCTGGCCAGAATCAGCGCGGCTTCTTTGTCAGTCTCAAGTTTTGCGTGGCCGTCAGCATCGCTGTTCGCTTCGGCAAGCGTCTGCCCTTTATCATTCAACAGGGTGACGGTAACGCCGGATTGCGCCGCGCCATCTTCCAGGCTCTGGGTGAAAATATCCAGACGGTTATGATAACGGTGAGCGGACAACCCAATATCACTTAAGGTAAAGAGCGTCGCGGCATTGCTGTAGTTATAGTGCCCGGCCTGATTCATGACCGCGATGTACACGCCTGACTGCTGGAGCGGCTTAATATCCCGCAGCGGCAACAGCAGTTTTTCACGGGTGTTGCGTGCCGGATTGAGGTCAAACCGGCCGGTATACACCAGGTCCGCCATTTTGAGCAGATTATCGGACTCCCAATTGGTCAGGGAGTTACGGTACTCCCACTGGCTGACAAAGGAGGCCAGGGATTCAGGCTTCACGCGGTAGAAATTCACGTCAACATTGTTGACGTTGAGCGCCATTACCGGCAGACCTTCCACCACCTTGCCCGGCAGCAGCGAGCCACGGCTGGCAAAACCGACCGTCGGTTCAACATCCCGGGTGGTCAGGGCTTTTTCGTAATCGATACCAAATGTCGCTTTGTTCAGCGCCTGCAGATCACGTTCAACGGTGACAACCAGATTGCGGTTGGGCTCCAGATGGCGCAGGCGTAGCTCTTTCAGGTTAGGTGCGAGTTCCCACGCCCCGTCAACCTTGCCGCTTTTTTTATCCACCACATGCACTGTTTTGGCGAAATCCTGATCGGGATTAAGCGGAACAGAGAAGGTCAGGACCAGCGTGGCCGCGCCATCAAGCTGCACCTCTGAGGTATCCAGCAGGGTGAGCGCTTTGCCCTGACTCTGTGCCGCCAGCGTTGCCAGCTTTTCAGCGTCCGGCTTTTCCGGTGCTTTCGGTGTCGTTGCTGTGGATGCTGCGGGAGCCGCAGCCTGAGAGTTATCGTCGCTGTTATCACAGCCGACAAGCGAAAATGTGGTAAGCAGCGCGAGAGAAATCGCGGCTAAGCGAAACGGTGTCATCCTTTGTCCCTGGCCCATGGAGCCTGTTGGTCGTCTTCCGGATAAGTATTATCCGCAAGTTTCATTAATACAAAAAGTCTAATTTTAGAATCTGGAAAGCACCTCGCAGAGCGACGACGCCTTTACTCAGGCACTGCTATGCCGATCACAGTCGCAAACGTCACATGTTACCTTTTACGTCATTTGTTTTTAAAACAAGAAGATAGCTGGATTACCTCGCCTTTAGCCTGCTAGCTTTAAGCTCAAGACGCACCCCGAGTGCGCGGTTCACTAAGAGAGACAGTCATGAAACGAGCCGTGAACGCCCTACAAAATTTCGGAAAATCGTTGTACGGACCGGTACTTATCTTACCGATCGTCGGTCTGTTTATCGCATTCGGTAACGTCCTGGGGAACGGTAACCTCGCAGAGTATGTGCCGTTTCTCGGCCATCCGCTGATTCAGCATGTTGGTCAGCTTATCGCGAAATCGGCCGTGTCAGTACTGGTTAACCTGGCACTGGTGTTTGCCGTCGGGATACCGATTGGCCTGGCCACGCGTGATAAAGGCTATGCGGCCCTGATCGGCCTGGTGACCTTTGTTGTTTTCATTAACGCGATGAACGTTACGCTGCAGCTCCAGGGCAAACTGGCCCCCGCTGACCAGATGAAAGCCGCCGGGCAAAGTATGGTGCTGGGCGTGCAGGTGCTGGAGATGGGCGTTTTCGCCGGGATCCTGACCGGGGCGCTGTCCGGATACCTGTACAACAAATACTCCGGCGTACAGTTTAACGGCGCGATGGCCATCTATTCCGGCCACTGTTTCGTCGCCATCGTCATGCTTCCTGTCTCAATGCTGCTCGGCGTCGTGATGAGCGAACTGTGGCCATTTGCCCAGCATGGCATCAGCGCACTGGCGCTGGCGATCAAAGGTTCCGGGCCTGTTGGGGTGGCCATTTACGGCTTCCTGGAACGTATTCTGGTGCCGACCGGCCTGCATCATCTGGTCTATACCCCCTTCCTGTATACCGAACTTGGGGGGACGCAAGAGGTATGCGGCACGGTTTATCAGGGCGCACGCAATATCTATTTCGCCGAAATGGCTTGTCCGGAAGTGAAGCAGTTGAGCAGCACGGTAGTGTGGGACGCGCGCGGCATCAGCAAAATGTTTGGCCTGCCCGCGGCGGCGCTGGCGATGTACATGACCGCCAGGCCGGAGCGCAAAGCGGCAGCCAAAGCCATCCTGATCCCGGCAGCATTAACCTCTTTGCTGGTGGGCGTTACCGAGCCGATTGAGTTTTCGTTCCTGTTCGTCGCTCCACTGCTGTTTGTGGTACATGCGGTGCTGACCGGCATCGGCATGATGCTTTTCTCCCTGTTCGGTGTTCATGCCATCGGCGCTAACGGAATTATCGATTTTATTCTTTATAACCTGCCGCTCGGCACGGAGAAGTCCAACTGGCCGATGTACATCGTGGTCGGGCTCATCATGTTCGCGCTCTATTTTGTGGTGTTCCGCTTCCTGATCCTGCGCTTCAACATGAAGACGCCGGGACGCGAGGATGACGATCAGGAGACGCGCCTGTACAGCAAACAGGAGTATCAGGCGAAGGGGAACAATGACGGGCTGGGTGAATCCATCGTGGTGGGACTGGGAGGCCGGGAAAACATTGAGGTAGTGGATAACTGCTACACCCGCTTACGCGTCACGGTGAAGGATGTCTCCATCATCGACGAGCCGCGCCTGAAAGCGACCGGCGCGAAAGGGATTATCAAACAAGGTAACAACGTTCAGGTGGTCTACGGGCTGCATGTCAAAAAAATGCGAGAAGCCGTTGAGACGTTTCTCTGAGAGGAGCTAAAGATGTTTACACCCCCTTTTATTCTGTCGATTGCCGGTGGCGGCAGCACCTATACGCCAGGTATCGTGAAAAGCCTGATGGTACGCCTGCAGGACTTCCCGCTGGCCGAGATTCGCCTCTACGATATCGACGAAGCACGCCAGAACACCATTGCACCGGTGGTGGAGAAGGTCATTCGCGACCATAGCCAGAGCATTACCTTCACCGTGACCACAGACCCGGAAGTCGCGTTCAGCGGGGCGCACTTTGTCTTCGCCCAGATGCGTGTCGGCCAGTACAGAATGCGTGAGCAGGATGAGAAGATCCCGCTGCGCCACGGCGTGGTGGGCCAGGAAACCTGCGGTCCTGGCGGGCTGGCATACGGCCTGCGCACGATCCTGCCGATGGTCGAGCTGATCGATCTGGTGGATCGCTACGCGCATGAAAAAGCCTGGATCGTGAACTATTCCAACCCGGCAGCGATCGTTGCGGAAGGGGTGCGCCGCCTGCGACCGGACGCCCGCGTGCTTAATATCTGCGATATGCCAGTGGCGGCGATGCGTAACATGGGGGCCATTTTGGGTGTGGACCGCCACAAGCTGGAGGTGGACTACTTTGGTCTGAACCACTTCGGCTGGTTTACCCGCGTGCGGGTGGACGGCGAGGACAAGCTGCCGGAACTGCGTCGGCATATCGCGAGGTTCGGCCTGCTGACGGAAGATGCGGCCAAAACGGATCCGCAGCACTCGGATCCGTCGTGGGTGAAAACCTGGCGCAACATCAAGCCCATCATGGATAACTTCCCGGAATATCTGCCAAACCCCTATCTGCAGTACTACCTGATGCCAAACCAGATTGTGGAGCATCAGAACCCGGACTATACCCGCGCGAACGAAGTGATGAACGGGCGTGAGAAAAAGCTGTTTGCCGCCGCAGAAGAGTATAAGCGTACCGGGATTTTACCGGATGCCTTCCACGTGGGCGTCCACGGCGAGTTTATTGTCGATGTCGCCTGCTCGCTGGCATTTAACCTGCGTCAGCGCCATCTGGTAATGGTGGAAAACCGCGGGGCGATAACCAATCTGCCGTACGACGCGGTGGTGGAAGTCCCGGCCTACATCACCTCTGAAGGGCCAGAGCCTATCCGCGTGGGTCGGGTCCCGCTGTTCCATCAGACGCTGCTACAACAGCAGCTCGCCTCTGAACAGCTGCTGGTGGAAGCGACCATTGAAGGCAGCTACGAAAAAGCGCTACAGGCGTTCACCCTTAACCGTACCGTGCCCACCATGGAGCACGCGAAAGCGATTCTCGATGACATGATTGACGCCAACCGTGACTACTGGCCTGCGCTGCAAAAAGCCTGGCAGAACGGTGAAGCGGTGAAAAAATAGGGTCGTGCTCGCGAGTTGAACGTGGTTTGCTTGTCGGTGTCAGAAAAAACACCGACAATCCTTTTTTACGGAAAAGAATGGAGGCAACCCATGTCCACCTCATATTTTGTCGCCGCCGACTGGCTGATTGAGCACGGTGACGATCCGGAAGTACAGATTATTGACGCGCGTATGGCACCTGCCGGGCAGGAACACCTTCGCGATATGGTCGCAGAATACCGCGCAGGGCATTTGCCGGGCGCGGTATTTTTTGATATTGAAGCCCTGTCCGACCATAACTCCCCTCTCCCGCACATGCTGCCGCGCCCGGAAGCGTTCTCCGTGGCGATGCGCGAACTTGGCGTTAATCGTGACAAACACCTCGTGGTTTACGATGAAGGTAACCTCTTCTCCGCACCGCGCGCCTGGTGGATGCTGAAAAACTTTGGCGTGGAGAAAGTCTCAATTCTTGCAGGCGGCCTCGCGGGCTGGAAGCGTGATGAACTGCCATTGCAGCAAGGCGACGTGACGCTGCCGGAAGGCGAGTTCGACGCGACGTTTGATGCGCATCAGGTAAAACGTCTGACCGACGTGCTGGTGGTCAGCCATGAAAAAACGGCGCAAATTGTCGATGCCCGCCCTGCAGCGCGCTTTAACGCCCAGGCGGATGAACCGCGTCCGGGGCTGAAGCGCGGCCATATTCCCGGCGCGTTGAATGTGCCGTGGGGCGATCTGGTGTTTGAAGGTGAATTAAAAACGACCGATGAGCTGCGCGCCATTTTTGATCGTCAGGGCGTGGATTTGCATCGTCCCATTATTGCCAGTTGCGGGTCCGGCGTCACGGCCTGCGTGGTGATTCTGGCGCTCGCCACACTCGGTGTAAACGACGTGACGCTCTATGATGGCGCCTGGAGTGAATGGGGTGCACGAGACGATTTGCCCGTTGAACCGGCCAAATAATGGATAACCGCCTGGCCACGCTGTTAACGCGCGGGGCGTCACTGACCCGCGCGGAATATCGCGTGCTGGCCCACCTGACAGATCATCCTCTGCTGGTGGGCAATATTACGGTGCGCGAACTGGCGCAGGCGACGTTCGTCTCAACCGCCACCATTATGCGTCTGTGTCAGAAATTAGGCTTCAGCGGTTTCAGCGAATTTATCTGGCACTGCAAACAGCTGTTAACCGAGACGCCGTATATCGCCGCGCAGGCACAACAGCGCCCCGAACTGCCGGCGCTTTTCAGTCAATTTATCGCGAACTATCAACACACCTTTCAGTGGGTAACGCAGGAGAAGCGCGCGCAATTTTCGACGTTACTGCACCAGAAAGAGAGCTTCTTTCTTTATGGCGCCGGCTTCTCTTATCTCTTCGCCGAGTACCTCACCAAGAAATTGCAGGTGCTGGGCAAAACGGCGTTTATTTCCGGGCCGGGCGATAGCCGAAACATTTTCCTCAGCAACGCTGCGCGGTATCAGGTGTTTATCGCCGTCTCACGCAGCGGTGAAACCGAACAGGTGCTGGATAAAGCGCGAATCGCTAAAAACGTGGGGATGACGGTCGTGGCTTTTACGCGCGCTTCGGCCAATACGCTGGCGGGAATGGCAGATTTGCACTTTGCCTTATATGACGAGGCGGTACATTACGCCGCAGAAGCCGCTGGCGTGACGTCGTTTGAGTCGAATCTGGTCCTGCTGATGGATTTACTGCTGCTGGAAGCGACGGGGTGAAAAATCACCCCGCGTAATCAGATAATGCGGGTGGTTTTGAGATCGCGCAGGAATCCGCCCCAGCGACGCTCGTAAAACGGCGTGATGTGCTCGGTAATAAAGTGGCTGATGCCCTTCTCATCCTTCTTCACCTGACAGATATCGATCGGCTCATCACCCGGCAGCGTATCGGTGGCAACACTGCCCGCAGCCTGAATAATCTCCTCGATATCGCCGTCTGCTTCAATGCCAATCAGCAGTACCGGCTGTTCATCCGTGCTCTCTTTAACAGAGCAGAGGAACGCGCGCCTCACGGGTTTGAGGGTTTTGAACAGCGTGGTCAGCGAATCAATCATCTGCGCAGGGGGGTCGGCTACTTCAGACAACAGCAGCGTTTCGCCCCCTTCCAGCACTTCCTGCGTACTGAGCGGGTTGCCCTCCTCGCCAATCAGATGGTTGATTTCACGCGGGGTGAACTCTTTCCCGGTTGGCAGTTTGGCGTTGAGGAACAAGGTCTGGCCCAGCGTCATTTCGAAGAGAGTGCGCACCGGCATCACCACGAACGCCTGCTCGTCTTCAACAGCCTGCTGCAGCGCTTCCAGCGAGGTGAAGAACGGGATCACCGACGTGCCGTCGTCTTTCTCCCAGTGGAGCAGGTCCAGCGCGCTGTCTTCAACAACCTGTTCGCCTTCTGCTGCGGTTCCCGGAACCCAGACGGTGGACTCCAGCAACGTGCGGAAAAATGCCGGACGGTGGGCGGGCTCGGTCGCCGCCTGTTCCAGCAGAGTTTCTAATTCGTTTTTCGTTTCAGACATAGTTTGGCTACTTCAACATAATGTCGGCTGGCGCAAGGCTAACAGGCCTACAAAACCGTAGGCCCGGACAAGCACAGCGCCGCCGGACAAAGACAATTACTCGGCAGTCAACAGGTTCGCGATAGTACGCACGCCCAGTCCCGTTGCCCCTGCAGACCACTGCTCAACGGCCGCTTTACGGTAGGTTGCGGAGCAGTCGATGTGCAGCCAGCCTTCGTGATAGTTCTCAACGAAGTGAGACAGGAAGCCGGCCGCCGTGCTCGCACCCGCCGGATAGGCTGCGCTCGCGGTGTTGTTCAGTTCGGCGAAGTTAGACGGCAGCTGGCTGCGGTGGAATTCGGCCAGCGGCAGACGCCAGAACGGTTCGTTCTCCGCGGCCGCGCTTGCCAGCAGACGGGCTGCCAGTTTGTCGTCAAAGCTGAACAGCGCATGGTAGTCGTTGCCCAGCGCGGTTTTCGCCGCACCGGTCAGGGTCGCCATGTCGATAATCAGCTCTGGCTTCTGCGCAGACGCGTCGATGAGACCATCGGCCAGCACCAGACGACCTTCCGCATCGGTGTTCATCACTTCCACGTTTTTACCGTTACGGTAGCGAATGATGTCGCCGAGCTTAAAGGCATTACCGCTCACCATGTTGTCCGCACAGCACAGGTAAAGCTTCACGCGCTTGTTCAGACCGCGCGTAATGGCAAACGCCAGCGCGCCGGTGATGGTTGCCGCACCGCCCATATCGGACTTCATGGAGTCCATGAACGCGCTCTGCTTCAGGCTGTAACCGCCGGTATCGAACGTGATGCCTTTCCCGACCAGGCAGGCAAATACCGGTGCTGCTTTATCACCGGTTGGGTTGTAATCCAGCGCCAGCAATACCGGAGGACGCTCGGAACCGCGACCCACGGTGTGGATCCCCATATAGTTCTGCTCGCGCAGGTCTTCACCTTTGGTGATGCGGTAAGACATTTTGTCGCCCGCCACGCCGCACAGCAGATCAACGGCGCGCTGCGCAAGTTGTTCAGGACCCAGCTCTTCTGCCGGGGCGTTAATGGTATCGCGCACCCAGTCGATAATGGTCAGACGGCTTTCCAGCTCTTTCTGACCCGCTTCGTCGAGCGTCGCCCACTCGATTTTACGGCTGCCTTTCGGTCCTTTGTAACCCGCCCAGAATGCCCAGCTGCGGTCGATATCCCAGCCTTCGCCGTCCAGGGTGACATGTTTAATGCCCAGACCATCAATTTTGCGCGCCGCGCGCTGAATCAGACCCAAATCATCGTTGCCAGTCAGGTGCAGGGTAATACCGTCGTTGTTGATACTGTAGGTGGCTTTCTCGCCCCAGCGCGCGTCAGCAGGCTGATTCGAGATCGTAATCTTCATCGCTTCGGTCATTTTATTTATCCTTATTAGCAAACGGGCCGCCTGAAGGCAGCCCGTAAGGTGATTTATTCTGCTTCATCTAACCAGACTAACAGAATCGCCTCCAGAATTTTTTCATTGGATGCGTTTGGATCGTCGTCAAAATCGTCTAAATCGCAGATCCACTGATGCATATCGGTGAAGCGTACGGTTTTAGGATCGAGATCCGGGTTAGCGTCGTAGAGCGCTTCGCCGATTTCACGGCTGTCAGTCCACTTCAGTCCCATATCAGTGCTCGCGTGCGTGGTTGATGGTGTAGCGTGGGAATTCCACGACCAGATCTTCATCGGTCACCAGAGCCTGGCAGCTCAAACGGCTGTCTGGCTCCAGACCCCATGCTTTATCCAGCATGTCGTCTTCATCTTCGGTGCTCTCGGCCAGAGAGTCAAAACCTTCACGCACGATGCAGTGGCAGGTTGTGCAGGCACAGGATTTTTCACAGGCGTGTTCCACTTCGATACCGTTACGCAGGGCAACATCGAGAATGGTCTCACCGGTCTTCGCTTCCAGAACAGCACCATCCGGACAGAGGTCCGCATGAGGCAAAATAACAATCTTTGGCATATTAAACCTCGTCCACGGACTGGCCTTTCAGCGCGACGCGGACAGATTTGTCCATGCGGCGAGCAGCAAAGTCCTGGGTTTGTTTATCAACGTTTTTAATGGCTTCTTCTATTGCATCAGCATCATTGCCTTCGGCCACTGCGCTTAAGCGCGCGGCAGCCTCGTCAATCACCTGACGCTCAGCGGCGCTTAACAGCGCGGCGTCGGCAGCGAGCGCACCGTTCAGACTTTCCAGCACGCGTGCGGCTTCAACTTTCTGTTCTGCCAGCATACGCGCCTTCACATCCTGTTCGGCGTAGCTCATTGAATCCTGAATCATGGAGGCGATCTCACCATCGGTCAGGCCGTAGGACGGCTTCACCTGGATAGACGACTCAACGCCGGTGGATTTCTCCATCGCCGTGACGCTCAGCAGGCCGTCCGCATCCACCTGGAAGGTAACGCGAATATGCGCACCGCCCGCAGGCAGCGCAGGAATACCGCGCAGCGCAAAGCGCGCCAGTGAACGACAGTCCTGCACCAGTTCGCGCTCGCCCTGCATCACATGGATGGACATCGCGGTCTGGCCGTCTTTGAAGGTGGTGAATTCCTGCGCGCGCGCCACCGGAATGGTGGTGTTACGCGGAATGACTTTCTCCACCAGTCCCCCCATGGTTTCTAAACCCAGGGAGAGCGGAATAACATCCAGCAGCAACATCTCGCTGTCCGGCTTGTTGCCGACCAGAATATCCGCCTGGATAGCCGCGCCCACGGCAACCACTTTATCCGGGTCGATGGACGTCAGCGGCGTGCGGCCAAAGAATTCACCCACCCGTTCACGCACCAGCGGTACGCGCGTGGAGCCGCCAACCATGACCACTTCCAGCACCTCGTCAGCCTCAACGCCCGCATCTTTCAGTGCGCGACGGCAGGCCAGCAGAGTGCGTTTCACCAAAGGCGCGATCAGGTCGTTAAACTGTTCCCGGGTGATTTCCCCCTGCCAGCCCGCCACGTTGACGGTGACAGACTGCGCATCGCTCAGCGCGATTTTCGCGTCGATGGCCACGTCCAGCAGTTCACGCTGCACGCGTGCATCGCTGCGATCGGGAATACCCGCCTGCTCACGAATGAAATCGGCCAGCAGATGGTCGAAGTCATCGCCACCCAGCGCAGAATCACCGCCGGTAGCCAGCACTTCAAACACCCCACGGCTTAAGCGCAGGATAGAGATATCAAAGGTCCCGCCCCCCAGATCGTAAACCGCGATCACCCCTTCCTGACCGGAGTCCAGGCCGTAGGCAATGGCGGCCGCCGTCGGTTCGTTCAGCAGGCGCAGAACGTGCAGTCCCGCCAGACGCGCCGCGTCTTTGGTGCCCTGACGCTGTGCATCATCAAAGTAGGCCGGAACGGTAATGACCACGCCATCGAGATCGCCGCCGAGCGTTGCCGTAGCACGCGCCGCCAGCGCTTTGAGGATATCAGCAGAAACGCGGATCGGGTTCAGCAGCCCCGCTGTCGTGGCAATCATTGGCAGGCCGTTTTCACTGGCCTGCAGCTGATACGGCAGATGCGGATAACGGGTCTGAATATCGGCGAGGGAGCGGCCCATCATGCGTTTTACGGAACTGATGGTGTTTGCCGGATCGCGCGCGGCGTTCGCGCGTGCGTCGTAGCCAACCGCGTGGCCCTGCTGTTGGTAGTGGACCACGGAAGGCAGCAGATGACGGCCCTGCTCGTCAGCCAGTGTTTCCGCCTGGCCGCTTCGCACGGTCGCCACGAGAGAATTGGTGGTGCCCAGATCAATACCTACCGCCAGACGACGCTGGTGCGGTGCGGCACTTAAGCCAGGCTCACTAATTTGTAATAAGGCCATAATTGCTTCCGAAATTAAAAATCGAGCAGCTTTTCTTCGAGTTGTTCAGCACTGCTTCGCAGTTTATCGAGAAAACGGAGTTTGCGCACAGTGTCTGCCGCCACATCCCAGGTCTCGTTGTTCAGTTGCTCCACCATCAGTTGATGGCGGGTATCGAACATGCCTTTTACGCGCTTGATGAAGCTTTCCAGACGCGCTTCATCTTTGGCCTGTTCAATCTCATCCAGCTCTTCACGCAGTTCCAGCTGTTCCATCAAAAACGCCGTATCACGCACGGTGTGCTGTTCACTCGCCAGATCAAAGCCATGAAGCGAGAGCAGATACTCAGCGCGAGACAGTGGATGGCGCAGCGTCTGCCAGGCCTGATTGATGGTCGCAGATTGCGATACCGCAGCCAATTGCTCTGACTGAGTACCACTGGCGAATTTATCCGGATGATACTGACGCTGCAGATCCTGGAAGCGGATCGTGAGCGCCTGCAGATCAATCGGGTATTGAGCGGGTAGTCCGAAGAGAGTGAAGTAATCCATAACAATCTCAGGGGTAGCCTGTTAGAACAAACCCCACGCACAGGAGTCCTGCGGTGGGGTTTCGGATGATGCGCGGTTAAACGTGGAAGCTTTCGCCGCAACCACACTCGTCTTTGACGTTCGGGTTCGTGAATTTGAACCCTTCGTTCAGGCCTTCTTTTACAAAGTCCAGCTGAGTGCCATTGAGGAATTGCAGGCTTTTGCCATCGACCACCACCTTCACGCCCTTGTCTTCAAATACGGTGTCATCAGACGCCGGTTCGTCAACAAACTCCAGTACGTAAGCCATACCAGAACAGCCGGAGGTACGTACGCCCAGTCGCAGGCCAAAGCCTTTACCACGGTTCGCCAGAAAAGAGCTTACTCGCGCGGCAGCGCTGTCGCTAAGGGTAATCGACATACTCAAACCTCAATTATTTTGCTTCACGTTTGCTTTTGTAATCCGCAATGGCGGCTTTGATCGCGTCTTCTGCCAGGATAGAACAGTGAATTTTCACGGGTGGCAGTTCGAGTTCTTCAGCAATATCCGTGTTCTTGATTGCCTGTGCTTCGTCCAGGGACTTGCCCTTCACCCATTCGGTGACCAGGGAGCTGGAGGCGATAGCAGAACCGCAGCCGTAGGTCTTGAAGCGCGCGTCTTCAATGATACCTTCATTGTTGACTTTAATCTGCAGCTTCATCACGTCGCCACACGCTGGCGCACCGACCATACCGCTACCTACGCTTTCGTCGCTGTTGTCAAAAGAGCCAACGTTGCGCGGGTTCTCGTAATGATCAATAACTTTTTCGCTGTATGCCATGTTGAATTCTCCTTATGTACCGATTAGTGATGTGACCATTCAATGCTGTTCAGATCCACGCCCTGCTTGAACATTTCCCACAGTGGAGAAAGGTCACGCAGACGACCGATGGAGTTGCGAACCAGCTTGATGGTGTAGTCAATCTCTTCTTCGGTAGTGAAACGACCTAAAGAGAAACGGATAGAGCTGTGTGCCAGCTCGTCAGTCATGCCCAGTGCGCGCAGCACATAGGATGGCTCCAGGCTTGCAGACGTACAGGCAGAACCGGAAGAAACCGCCAGGTCTTTCAGCGCCATAATCAGCGATTCACCTTCAACATAGTTGAAGCTGACGTTGAGAATGTTTGGTGCGCCCTGTTCGAGATCGCCGTTCAGATACACTTCTTCCATATCTTTCACGCCATCCCACAGACGGTTACGCAGCGTGCGCAGGCGCGCCATCTCGGTTTCCATCTCTTCTTTCGCAATACGGTAAGCTTCGCCCATACCCACGATCTGGTGAACAGGCAGCGTACCGGAACGCATACCGCGCTCGTGACCGCCACCGTGCATCTGTGCTTCGATGCGGATACGCGGTTTACGACGAACGTACAGTGCACCAATACCTTTCGGGCCATAGATTTTGTGGCCGGAGAAGGACATCAGGTCCACTTTCAGCTGGCTCAGATCGATAGGCAGTTTGCCCACGCTCTGGGTGGCGTCTACGTGGTAGATGATGCCGCGCGCACGGCACATTTCGCCGATGGTCGCGATATCTTGCACAACGCCAATTTCGTTGTTTACGTGCATGATGGAGACCAGAATGGTGTCATCACGCATGGCCGCTTCGAGCTCTTTCAGGTCGATGATACCGTTGCTCTGTGGTGCCAGGTAAGTCACGTCGAAACCTTCACGCTCGAGCTGACGGCAGGTGTCCAGCACGGCTTTGTGTTCGGTTTTGCTGGTGATGATGTGCTTGCCTTTTTTCTGATAAAAGTTGGCCGCACCTTTGATCGCCAGGTTATCGGATTCGGTCGCACCGGAGGTGAATACAATCTCACGCGGGTCGGCACCTACCAGGTCAGCAATCTGATTACGGGCGATATCTACCGCCTCTTCAGCATGCCAGCCAAAACGGTGTGAACGGGAAGCTGGGTTACCAAAGTTTCCGTCCAGGGTCAGACACTGCATCATTTTCTCGGCAACACGCGGGTCCACCGGCGTGGTTGCGGAGTAGTCGAGATAAATCGGTAATTTCATTGCTCTATAAACTCCGTACATCGCTTCAATGCAAGGAATCAGGCAACCGGCTGGATGTACGACCGAGTACACGGAGCGAGCGAACGCTCCGGCCTGATTCTGAAATACTTATCTTTTTATTACGCGCGTAATTTGACGTCGATCGCGTCCTGCCCGCGGGTGCTGCGTTGGGAGTCCTGGCTGTGCTGACGGCCAGAGACATCCAGAACTTCCTGGTTATTTACCAGTTCACCTAAGGTGATATTGTTCAGGAAGCCGGTCAGACGATCGCTCAGGTCGCGCCACAGCGCGTGGGTAAGGCACTTATCGCCGCCCTGGCAGCCGCCTTTACCCTGGCAACGGGTCGCATCAACGGATTCGTCAACGGCACTGATCACTTCGCCAACTGCAATACTGCCCGCGTCTTTACCCAGCAGATAACCGCCACCTGGGCCACGAACGCTGGAAACCAGTCCATTTTTACGCAGTCGGGAGAACAGCTGCTCCAGATAGGAGAGGGAGATCCCTTGTCGTTCAGAAATATCAGCCAACGGAACCGGGCCCGCTTCGGAGTTGAGCGCAACGTCCAGCATCGCGGTCACGGCATAACGCCCTTTAGATGTCAGTCTCATGTCTTACTTAACCTCAAACTCGCCCCTGCCCGGGGTTTTTTATAGTAAAATGGGGGTATTGCATAGCAGGGCCAAGTCTGACATTCCTGACTAAAATGGTCAACTATTTACTTGACTGTTTTAGTCAGGTATTTAACCTTCCGTGCCGTATCACCAGGATGGGCACTACTCTTTATTCTTTTGCTCAATCGACGCCAGAATCCCGCGCAGAATGTTCAGTTCCTGGCTTTCCGGACGTGCACGGGTAAACAGGCGGCGCAGCTTGTTCATTACCTGCCCCGGGTGACCTTCACGGATGAAACCGGTAGAGAGCAGGGTCTGCTCCAGGTGACCATAGAAGCGCTCCAGATCGTCCACCAGCGGGTAGACGGCCTCTTCCTGCGGCTCTGCCGTTGCTTTTTCCTGCGTCGCCAGCCACGCCATACGCACTTCATAGGCAATCACCTGAACGGCCATTGCCAGGTTCAGGGAGCTGTATTCCGGGTTAGCGGCAATGGCCACGTGGTAATGGCACTTCTGCAGTTCATCGTTGGTCAGGCCCACGCGTTCACGGCCAAATACCAGCGCTACAGGAGCCTGTTCGGCTTCAGAGACGCTTTTCAGACCGCATTCACGCGGATCCAGCATCGGCCACGGCAGTGTACGGGAGCGGGCGCTGGTCCCGACCACCAGACTGCACCCTGCCAGGGCTTCGTCCAGAGTATCCACGATCTGTGCGTTACCAATGACATCGCTGGCACCCGCAGCCAGAGCGATAGCCTGTGAGTCGGGTTTCACCAGTGGGTTAACCAGCCACAGGTTCGTTAAGCCCATGGTTTTCATAGCGCGGGCTACGGAGCCCATATTGCCAGTGTGCGATGTTTCGACCAGCACGATTCGAATGTTTTGCAGCATAGTTTTAATGTCTGGATTCTGTGTCTGAAGAATATTCGGCCATATTATCATAAACGAGAGACATATTCCGATCTCGCTGCTATACTCTGCGCCGATTTTCCCGTTCTTTAACATCCAGTGAGAGAGACCGATGCATCCGATGCTGACCATCGCCGTGCGCGCAGCGCGCAAGGCGGGTAATGTAATTGCCAAACACTACGAAACGCCAGATTCTGTTGAAACCAGCCAGAAAGGCAGCAATGATTTCGTAACCAACGTCGATAAAGCCGCTGAAGCGATTATTATCGATACCATCCGCAAATCTTACCCGCAGCACACCATCATCACCGAAGAAAGCGGTGAACTTGAAGGTACCGATCAGGATGTTCAATGGGTTATCGATCCACTGGATGGCACCACCAACTTCGTCAAACGTCTGCCACACTTCTCCGTGTCTATCGCAGTACGCATTAAAGGCCGTACAGAAGTCGCCGTGGTTTACGATCCAATGCGTAACGAACTGTTCACCGCGACCCGCGGTCAGGGCGCGCAGCTGAACGGCTACCGTCTGCGCTGCAGCAATGCACGCGACCTCGACGGTACCATTCTGGCAACTGGCTTCCCGTTCAAGGCGAAGCAGCACGCAACCACTTACATGAATATCCTGGGCAAACTGTTCACCGAATGCGCGGACTTCCGTCGCACCGGTTCTGCCGCGCTGGACCTGGCCTATGTGGCTACCGGTCGCGTTGACGGTTACTTTGAGCTGTCACTGAAGCCGTGGGATTTTGCAGCGGGCGAGCTGATCGCGCGTGAATCAGGCGCCATCGTTTGCGATTTCACCGGCGGCCACAACCATCTGACGACTGGCAACATCGTTGCAGGTAACCCACGTGTTGTTAAAGCCATGCTGGCAAACATGCGTGATGAGCTGAGCGACGCGCTGAAGCGTTAATCCAGCCTGCGGTGCCCTCTCCCGCCGGGAAAGGGCACCATGCTGTACCTGACTAAAACGGCCTTAATCCCCTTCCCACCGGCACCGCGCTCATCCACATCGTTACCGCAGCCACCAGCAGAATCATCCCGCCCGCCAGCGCGAGCGTTGTCCATCCGACCTGCTGCCACAGCACCGGCGTTTTATTGCCGCTGAGTTTGACCGCCAGTTGACGGAAACTGTGCACCAGCAGTGCCAGTGACGAAATCGTGAGTGACGTCCCGGCCGCCATGGCCAATGCCGAGAGCATTCCCCAGCCAAATACACCCATCACCTTACTGAACAACAGCACCATGATTGCCCCTGAACACGGACGCATACCCATTGAGAACACAACCATCAGCCGCGCTCGCCAGTCATCACCGTTCTGCAGCTGCGCCTGCGTCGGCAGATGCTGATGCCCACAGCCGCAGTTCGCAGTGTGTTCATGGTGCGGCGTAAAAGCCCTGAACTGGGGTTTGTGCAGCAAAGCCCGCAGTTTTTTCAGTGCCCGCCAGCACAGGAGCAGACCCAGCACACCGACCAGCGCATAACTCCCCTTCTCCAGCCAGAAACTGCTGATATGCAACTGACGAGCAGGAAGGCGTAATAACGACAGGACGACCACCACCAGTGCAATCGCCACGCCGCCCTGAAGCAGCGAAGATGCGAGGGTCAACCCGATGCTTGATTTGAGCCTGGACGGATGGGTCGCAAGCCAGGTCGCGATCACGATTTTGCCGTGTCCCGGCCCCAGCGCATGCAGGACACCGTAGAGAAAGCTGAAGGCCAGAAGAGAACCGCCTGCCTTCGTCGGGTTCTCCGCCACCGCCTTCAGTAAGCCGCTCATCTGCTGGTTGACCTCGCGCTGCCAGACAATGCTTTTCATCATCACCTGCGGCCAGGCGTGCCATAGCCACAACGCGCCGCACACGGCCAGCAGCAAAAAGAGCGCCAGCGGCCAGAGATGAAGCCAGCGGCGTGATTTTCGTGCCGGAGACGCGATCACTGACATTGCAACGTCACCTGCTGTGCGAACTGTTTACCCAGCTCCATGTCTTCGGGTGGTGCATCTTCTTTATCGAGAGAGACCGCAAAATTGAGCGTCTCTTCGCTCGGTTTTGGCGTGTGCATTGCCATCGTGCAGGTTTTTTGCAGGGCTGCCGGTAACGTCACATCACTCTCCTCTGCGTAATGCATATCGACATAGTAAGTGGGATCAAAGGTGGAAAACGTATAGGTCTGCCCAGCCAGCGGCTGCGGATGCGCCAGCGGCAGGACAAACGTCAGTACCGCCTGATGTCCGTCGCGGGTCATGCCATATTCCGTCGGCCGATTCATAAATTTCACTTTTTGTCCGTTGTGCCAGAACTCGGTGAAATAGTGCTGACCAAGCACGTTGGCCATCACTTCCGCCGCCAGCTTTTTCCAGATTTCATCCCCGGGTTTTGCATTCCCGGCATCGTACAGCAGGTCAGCCGAGGTGATTTCATCCATCGTCCAGCGCATTTTCAGGCCACTGAGTTGCGTTCCGTCCGTTACCAGCTCGGTTTTCAGGCTGATAAAACTGTGAGGATGCGCGACGACAGCAAAGGGGATCACCGTCAAAAATAACGCCATTGCGCTTTGTTTAACTGTTTGCATCAATTCCTCACGTCATAAATTCTGTGATGTTCGCCAGCAATCCTGAGTGAAAGGCCTGCCGGCGCGCTTTTCAGCGCCCATCCTTTAGCTATTCTTATCAAACATTCCCACTGGATACCCGACAGATGATGACGACGCTTGAAATTCCATCTGTGCTTTCCAGTTCGCAGCGCCGCTGCCAGGTGCTTTTAATGCTTTACCTGCCCGATGCTGCCGTTACCGCACAGAGCATTATCGCTGCCAATGGCGTGGACGACGCTATGGCACGGCAAGATATAGCCGAGACGCGCGATGAAATCCAGCGCTATCACCGGCTCGACATCGTCACGTACCATGACGGCAGCTACCGGATTGAAGGCTCAGCCCTGAATCAACGTTTATGCCTGCTGCACTGGCTGCGCAGGGCTATGCGGCTGTGTCCGCAATTCGTTTCGCATCAGTTTACCCCCGCGCTGAAAACCGCGCTTAAACAGCAGGGCATTGCCCGGCCTCTCTATGATGATACCAACCTGCGGGCGTTGATCAGCTTCTGCTCGCGCAAGCTTCAGCGCCCGTTTGATTGCCGGGACGTACAGTTTTTGCAGCTCTATCTGCAGTATTGCCTGATGCAGCATCATCTGGGGAATACCCCGCAGTTTTCATCGGTGCAGCGTAACTGGACGCAATCAAGAGGGGAATATTTCACCGCTCAGGAGATTGTTCGTCACTGGAAACGCCGTGTGCCACAAGGGACCCACAGCGATGAACAACTTTTTCTCGCGCTGCTGTTTATGATGCTGCGCACCCCTGACCCTGTGCTTGATAAGCATCAGCAGGATCAGCGTCTGCGCCGGGCAATTGTGCGCATGGTCGCCCGTTTTCGGGCGCAAACCGGGATGAACTTTAGCGATGAACAGGGGCTGACCGACCAGCTTTATATTCATCTGGCCCAGGCGCTGGACCGCTCGCTGTTTGAGATAGGCATCGACAATAGCCTGCCGGAAGAGATCCATCGTCTCTACCCCCGCCTGTTACGCACCACCAAAGAGGCGTTGTTTGAGCTGGAAGCGGAATTCGGGCTGCGTTTTTCTGATGAAGAGATGAGCCTGGTGGCGGTCATTTTCGGCGCCTGGCTGATGCAGGAGACCGATCTGCATGAGAAGCAGGTGGTGTTATTGACGGGAGAGGATAAATCCTGTGAGGACGTGATTGAGCAGCAACTGCGCGAATTGACGTTGCTGCCGCTCAACATTCGATATCAGACGCTGCAGGCCTATCAGAAAGAGGGGGCACCGCGCGAAGCGGCGCTGGTCATCACCCCTTACCCGACCGCTCTGCCCCTGTTCTCACCACCGCTGATCCACGCCGTTGAGACGCTGAACACGCAGCAGCAAGAACATATTCGCGCCATGCTGGAATCGTAGCTACGCGCGCGCGGCGACTTTAGGACGAACGAACATCGCCGGTAGGGCGACAAGCGCCATAACCCAGAAGACCCCGTGTCCCAGATGCTGGTAAAGGAAGCCCGCAAAGACCGTCATCACCGCAATGCTGCCGCCCATCGCCACTGCCGAATAAACCGACTGCAACCGAATGACATCCCCGCCTTCACGCGCGGCGATATAGCGCATAGCCGCCAGGTGACATACCGTGAAGGTGCCGCAGTGCAGAATTTGCGCCACGATCAGCCACGGCAGCTCCGTCGTCCAGCCCATAATGCCCCACCGTATAACACCACAGACTGCAGAAAGCAGGAGCAGATCGCGCGCGCCGAAGCGCCGGAACAGCTTTTTGCTCAGCGCGAAGATAATCACCTCAGCGACCACACCAAGCGACCACAGGTAACCCACTGCAGATGCGGAGTATCCTGCCCCCTGCCAGTAGATGGCGCTGAAACCATAGTACGCCGCGTGCGCGCCCTGCAGCAGACAGACGCAGGCCAGGAAACGCCAGCTTTTTGCCACCAGGCTTCGCCAGGCCGGCCAGCCGGCGCTTTCCTGATGACGGCTCTCACCTTGCGGCATTACCGATGGACGCAACAGCATCCCTAGCAGCATGGAGGCAATGCCGATACTCAGCAGCGCAAGGATCGCACGGTAATCGTAAAGGCTAACCAGTTTACCCACCAGTGCAGAGCCGATGACAAAGGCAATTGAGCCCCACAGCCGCACGCGGCCATAATCCATCGTTATCTGTTTTTGCCAGGTGTTTGCCAGGGCATCCGTCAGCGGAACCAGTGGCGAGAAAAAGAGGTTAAAACCGACCATCACCACCATCAGCCATGCAAACTGGTGGCTCACCCAGAAACAGGCGACAAAGACCAGCGTCAACAGCGCCAGAATGCGTACCGCCTTAATCAGCAAGGAGGGATCGCTGACGCGCGGTGCGATCAGCAGGCTTCCCAGGAAACGTGCCACCAGACCAGCGCCAAGCAGGATACCTATGGTCTCGGGCGTCAGGCCGATCCCCTTGAGCCAGACGCTCCAGAAAGGCAGAAAAATACCGTAGCTAAAGAAATAGGTGAAATAACTGAGCGCCAGCCAGCGCGTGGAATGCAAGACCATGAATCCCTCCCGAAATGGAGGCCATAGTCTGGCGAGAATACAAAAATTAAGCAAGTCGATAGCCTGCTATAAATTAACGAAAATTTAACATATTGTGCAGTCATCTGACTTATGGCAGGGAATGAAAATGTGTATTACGTTTAAATTACTCCACTTGCAGAGGTATTTCTGCCATGAACTCACTTCGCTATTTAGATTTCGGCCAGGCACGTCACCTGTTGCTGTTAATAGGTCGTATCGCGCTTGTCGTACTGTTTATCATCTTCGGCTATCCAAAACTGACGGGGTTTAGCGGGACCGTACAATATATGACGTCGCTGGGTACACCCATGCCCATGCTGGCGGCCATTATTGCGGTGGTAATGGAGGTGCCTGCCGCCATCCTGATCGTGCTGGGCTTTTTCACCCGCCCTGTTGCCGTACTCTTTGTATTTTACACGCTGGGTACCGCGATTATCGGCCACCACTACTGGGATATGACCGGTGATGCCGTCATGCCGAATATGATTAACTTCTACAAGAATATCAGTATTGCCGGAGCGTTTATTTTACTGGCGATAGTGGGACCGGGAGCCCTCTCCCTTGACCGGCGTTAACCCATAAAAAAAGGCCGCAATCGCGGCCTTTTTTATTTCTGCAAACAGAAAGATTAAGCGTATACCGGGAAACGTGCGCAGATTTCCAGAACTTTACCTTTAACGCGCTCGATAACCGCTTCGTCATTGATATTGTCCAGAACATCACACATCCAGCCTGCCAGCTCTTTCACTTCCGCTTCTTTAAAGCCGCGGCGAGTAACAGCCGGAGAACCGATACGGATACCGGAGGTCACGAACGGGCTCTTCGGATCGTTTGGCACGCTGTTTTTGTTCACGGTGATGTTGGCACGGCCAAGGGCAGCGTCAGCTTCTTTACCGGTCAGGTTTTTATCAACCAGGTCCAGCAGGAACAGGTGGTTCTCAGTACCACCGGAAACCACTTTGTAACCGCGGTTCAGGAAGACGTCCACCATCGCTTTGGCGTTTTTAGCAACCTGCTGCTGGTAAACTTTAAACTCTGGCTCCATCGCTTCTTTCAGCGCCACCGCTTTCGCCGCGATAACGTGCATCAGTGGGCCGCCCTGCGCGCTTGGGAATACGGCAGAGTTCAGCTTTTTGTACAGCTCTTCGTCGCCACCTTTCGCCAGGATCAAGCCACCGCGTGGGCCCGCCAGGGTTTTGTGCGTGGTGGTGGTCACAACGTGAGCATGCGGAACCGGGTTCGGATAAACGCCTGCAGCAATCAGGCCGGCAACGTGCGCCATGTCAACGAACAGGTAAGCACCGATGCTGTCTGCGATTTCACGCATTTTTGCCCAGTCAACGATACCGGAGTAAGCAGAGAAACCGCCGATAATCATCTTCGGTTTGTGGGTCTGCGCCTGCTTCGCCATGTCTTCGTAGTCAATTTTACCGGACTCATCAATGCCGTAAGGAATGATGTTGTACAGTTTGCCTGAGAAGTTAACCGGAGAGCCGTGAGTCAGGTGGCCGCCTTGCGCCAGGTTCATACCCAGAACGGTATCGCCCGGTTGCAGCAGCGCGGTGTAGACCGCGAAGTTAGCCTGAGAGCCAGAGTGCGGCTGTACGTTAGCGTAGTCGGCGCCAAACAGTTCTTTAGCGCGATCGATGGCCAGTTGCTCAACGATATCAACGTACTCGCAACCGCCGTAGTAGCGTTTGCCCGGGTAACCTTCAGCGTATTTGTTGGTCAGCTGAGAACCCTGCGCCTGCATTACGCGCGGGCTGGTGTAGTTTTCGGAGGCGATCAGTTCGATGTGCTCTTCCTGACGTACTTTTTCCTGCTCCATAGCCTGCCACAGTTCGGCATCATAATCGGCAATGTTCATTTCACGCTTTAACATCCGCATCTCCTGACTCAGCTAACAATAAAATTTTGGCCTGAAAAGGCAGTCCTGTTGGACGACGGGCAACAGTATAACTGATTAGTTCTGTGATAACAGGTCTTGACAAACGATTTTACGCAAACGTTTTCCTACCCGCCACGCAAGGGTTTGAGGAATAAAGCCCTCATCATTTTCAACGGATTTCTTTTCAGGTTTGTGATGCATATTTTTCACGTTGCAAAGAACCATTTACAACGCAGGGGTATTTTTTATAAGATGCATTTAAAATGCATCATTAAAAACACCACTGAAGGACGCTGCTATGCTCGACGCTCAAACCATCGCCACAGTTAAAGCCACTATTCCCCTGCTGGTCGAAACCGGCCCGAAACTCACCGCCCATTTCTACGATCGTATGTTTACGCATAACCCGGAGTTGAAAGAGATTTTCAACATGAGCAACCAGCGTAACGGCGATCAGCGCGAAGCCCTGTTCAACGCCATCGCAGCCTACGCCAGTAATATCGAAAACCTGGCGGCGTTGCTGCCTGCCGTGGAAAAAATTGCGCAGAAGCACACCAGCTTCCAGATCAAACCGGAGCAGTACAATATCGTCGGCGGCCATCTGCTGGCCACACTGGATGAGATGTTTAGCCCGGGCCAGGAGGTGCTGGATGCGTGGGGGAAAGCCTACGGCGTGCTGGCAAATGTGTTCATTAATCGTGAAGCACAGATCTACAGCGAAAACGCCAGTAAGACAGGCGGCTGGGAAGGTACCCGCGCTTTCCGCATCGTCGAGAAAACGCCGCGCAGCCAGCTCATCACCAGTTTTGAGTTCGAGCCGGTGGATGGCAAGCCGGTCGCTGATTATCAGCCGGGGCAGTATCTGGGCGTGTGGCTGAAGCCTGAAGGTTTCCCGCACCAGGAGATTCGCCAGTACTCCCTGACCCGCAAACCAGACGGAAAACGTTATCGCATTGCCGTAAAACGCGAAGATGGCGGCCAGGTATCAAACTGGCTGCATAACGAGGCTAACGTGGGTGATGTGGTTCATCTGGCCGCGCCTGCGGGCGATTTCTTTATGGCGGTTGAGGCGAATACGCCGGTCACCCTGATCTCAGCCGGGGTGGGCCAGACGCCAATGCTGGCGATGCTCGACACCCTCGCTAAATCAAACCACAGCGCGCAGATAAACTGGTTCCACGCCGCCGAGAACGGTGAAGTGCACGCGTTTGCCGATGAAGTGAATACGCTGGCTTCCGGTCTGCCACGCTTTACCGCCCATACCTGGTATCGTCTGCCGACGGATGCCGACCGTGCAGCCGCACGCTTTGACAGCGAAGGTCTGATGAATTTGAGTCAGCACGAGGGGGCATTCAGCGCGCCGGAGATGCAGTTTTACGTCTGCGGACCGGTCGCGTTTATGCAGTATGCCGCGAAGCAGCTGGTGGAGTTGGGTGTGAATAAAGACAACATTCATTACGAATGTTTCGGGCCGCATAAAGTACTGTAATCGCCCGATGGCGCTACACTTTCCCGGCCGGTGAGTTTTGCAGACCGGGTAAGCATAGCGCCACCCGGCTGAATCAGGAATCAGGTACTGACGATTAAATCGCGGCGTCGTCTTCTTCACCGGTACGGATACGGATCACGCGTGCCACATCAAAGACGAAGATTTTACCGTCACCAATTTTGCCGGTCTGCGCCGTACGGATAATGGTATCCACACAGGTATCCACGATATCGTCGCTCACCACGATTTCAATTTTCACTTTTGGCAGAAAGTCCACCATGTACTCTGCGCCACGGTAAAGTTCGGTGTGGCCCTTCTGGCGACCAAAACCTTTCACTTCCGTCACTGTCATCCCGGTGATGCCCACTTCCGCCAGCGCTTCACGCACATCATCCAGTTTGAAAGGTTTAATAATCGCATCAATCTTTTTCATGGTGGGTCCTTAAACTCTTGCCTGTAAGCTGCTTCGTAATCGGTTGCTCACAGTATCATACTCATTCAGATTTTGCGGTACTACTCTTTAAAATCGTTTGCTTCCAGCTCATGGCGGGAGAGCAGCTTGTAGAACTCGGTACGGTTGCGCCCGGCCATACGCGCCGCATGGGTTACATTGCCTTTGGTTATCTGCAGGAGCTTGCGCAGATAGTTCAGTTCGAACTGATTACGCGCTTCTGCAAACGTCGGCAGCGCGGTGTTTTCCCCTTCCAGCGCCTGCTCCACCAGCGCGTCGCTAATGACGGGTGACGAGGTCAGCGCCACGCACTGTTCAATAACGTTCACCAACTGGCGCACGTTGCCCGGCCAGCTTGCAGCCATCAGCCGTTTCATCGCATCGGTGGAAAACGCCCGGACAAAAGGCTTATGCCGATCGGCCGCCTGGCGCAAAAGATGGTTTGCCAGCAGCGGAATATCTTCCGCCCGCTCGGCCAATGCCGGAATTTTCAGGTTCACCACGTTCAGACGGTAGTAGAGATCTTCACGAAACTCGTTGCGCGCCATGACTTTTGGTAAATCGCGGTGCGTGGCCGAAATGATACGCACGTTAATATCGATATCGCGGTTACTGCCGAGGGGGCGCACTTTTCGCTCCTGCAAAACACGCAGCAATTTGACCTGCAACGGTGCCGGCATATCGCCAATCTCGTCCAGAAAAAGTGTGCCGCCTTCTGCCGCCTGGAAAAGCCCTTCCCGGCTGCTCACCGCCCCGGTGAACGCCCCGCGGGCATGACCAAACAGTTCAGACTCAAGCAGTTGTTCAGGAAGCGCACCACAGTTAATCGCGATAAAGGCGTTTTTGCTGCGCGGGCTGGCGTTATGGATAGCCTGGGCAAGGATCTCTTTCCCGGTACCGCTCTGGCCATTAATCAGCACGCTAACGTCTGACTGCGCCACCATCCGGGCCTGTTCGAGCAGACGCAGCATAATCGGGCTGCGGGTGACGATAGACTCCCGCCACGCTTCATCATTCGACGGAGCCGCGTGCTCAAGCGCGCTGTCGATAGCCTTATAGAGGGCATCTTTATCTACCGGCTTGGTGAGGAAGCTGAATACCCCCTGCTGCGTCGCGGCAACGGCATCCGGAATCGATCCGTGCGCCGTCAGGATGATCACCGGCATGCCAGGCTGCTGCTTCTGGATCTCCGCGAACAGCTGCAGGCCATCCATTTCATCCATTCGCAGGTCGCTAATCACCAGATCAACCTTCTCGCGGCTCAGGACTTTCAGCCCCTCCTGCCCGCTTTCCGCCGTCACCACACTGTAGCCTTCACTGACCAGACGCATCCCCAGCAGCTTTAACAGCCCCGGATCGTCATCCACCAGTAAGAGATGGGCAGGTTTTCGGCTTGTCATGGCTTCACATCCTCTTGTTTCTGCGCATCACCGTCTGGCGTCGCGGCTGACCCTTTTGGCGCGTCAGGCAGATAATTTCCTGCCGGTTTACGCGTCGAGAGCTGCCTTTCGATGTCGGTCAGGTTTTCAAGCTTGCGCGTCGTGGTATCCAGTTGAGCACGCAAGTGCTGCTCCTGCTGGCGCAGCGTATCAAGCTCGCTGTCGGTGGATTGCTGTAATTTGCTGTAGCGAAAACGCTCTTCAGACAACTGCAGTTGTAACGCCTGACCATCACGCCAGAGCTGATACACCGGGCGCACCTGCGCCGGAAGATTTCCGACAAACGTGTCCAGCCGCGTGACGTTGGTGCGACGCTCAACGGGGGTGATTTTCGCATCCGCGAGTAAAATTCCACGCTTGAACGCGTCCTGCCAGGTATCGTCACTGAGCATCGCCGCTTGCGAGCGCGCCTCAACCGGCGCCAGACGCTGGGCGCAATCTATTCCACGTAGCCAGAACAGCGGATTGCTCTCGACGTCATGCCCCGACAGGTTCCAGATGTCGTCACAGCGGGTCGACAGAAAATCTGCCAGCTGATTATCTGGCCATTTATCTTTTTGTTTATCGCTAATCGCACTTTGCGGCACATGGGAAACACAGCCCGCCAGAAATAAACAGGGCAGGCTCAGGCGAAACATATTGCTGGAAAACACCGCGCGCACGGCGCGGGAAAAGACGTGTGACATACTCACCAGGCATAGATTCATTTCATTGATTTTTCCGGCTCAGGGGCAGTTCAATACGGAAGCAAACATCTGACCGTTCGTCCGTGGCAATTTTCAGCTCACCCTGCATGCGTCGTATGCAGTCCCGGGCAATACTCAGGCCCAGCCCACTTCCTTTTACCGCCCCTTTCCGCTGATGACTTCCCTGGAAAAAGGGTTCAAAGATCATGGTTTTTTCGTCATCAGGGATTGGAATGCCGGTGTTAGCGACGTCAATAAACACCCGTGAACCATTCGTATAACTTCGGATATAAATGTTACCGGATTCAGTACCATAGTGCACCGCATTGGAGTAAAGATTATCCAGAACGCTCATCAACAGCATCGGTTCCGCGAGGCAGGTTGGCTCACTGAGCTCCACCCCGGTATGCATCATTTTAGCTCTTGCTGGCAAGCTATGGGCGGAGATCACCATATCCACCAGCGGCGCAATATCGACGTTTTCCAGCACCACCGCGCCATCCGCCAGTTTGCGGTTGTAGTCGAGCAGTTGCTCAATCAGCTTTTGCAGATTGCGGCTGCTGGCATCCAGGATGTCGACAATCTCTTTCTGTTCGGGCGTAAGCGGCCCCGCCACTTCATCTGCCAGCAGTTCCGTTCCTTCGCGCATGCTGGCAAGCGGCGTTTTAAGCTCATGGGAAATATGGCGCAAGAACTGATGGCGCTGGGATTCCAGCCATGCCAGACGTTCAGAAAGCCAGATAATGCGCTGGCCAACGGAGCGCAACTCGCGCGGACCTTTAAAGGCGACCGTATCCCCGAGAGACTTCCCCTCGCCCAGGCGGTTAATCATGCGCTGGATACCCTTCACCGGGCCGATGATCATGCGGGTAAAGAGCAGAACCAGACCGAGGCTGACGAGGAACAGCACCAGCGCCTGCCAGCCAAAGAACTGGCCACGTTCCGCAATCTCCTGCTGCAGCTGTTGCCCGCGCGAGAAGATAACCGTGCGGGTAGACTGCACCATCTCGGTATTGGCATTCGCAAAGGCTTCCAGACGGGCAGCCGCTGCAGCATCCGGGCCACTGTTCTTACACTGCAGTTGCGCCAGATCGTTCAAATCCTGACGTAACGCCTGATAAAGCTTATCGTCCGGCAGCACCCCTGCATGGGCGTCCAGCATTTCACTGTAGCGTTTACGTTGATTCTGATAGACCTTTTCCAGAGTAGGATCGTCAAGCACGCAGTACTGGCGATAGCTGCGTTCCATCTCCAGCGCGGCGTTAGTCATCGCTTCACTGCGTCGGGCGTCGATCAGCGTCGTGCGGTTAGTCAGTGCCGCCTGCGCACTCAACGCGTTGAGACTCTGCCACGCCTGCCATGCCAGGATCAGCAAAGGCAGCAGGATCAGCAGAAAGGCCATCATGACAAGCTGTCGCAGGGAACGAGGAAAAACGGGCCAGCGTTTCAACGCATTACTCTCTTTATCGGGGTTTAAGGAGAGCGTAACTGAGTCTGCCCTTCAGATACAACAAAGCCGGGTAAAAACCCGGCTTTGTCATGGAATGAGGCGGTGCCTAACTCGACGTTTCGCCCTGGCCTGATAAAGCAACGCTATGATCAGTAGTTGGACGGCAGGCACCTTTTTGTGCGTCATTCGAAGTTTATGTAGCACGTCCCGAAGGGGCTGACATAAGAAGGTGAATGAGCCACTGATTAATATTATGCAACACTCGTGCCATAATGCAAAACAATAAATTATCTTGTTGATATTTATGTATTTTATGCAATTAGGCCGTTAATTGCCCGCTGAATGATTTCCAGGCTAAGTGTCGCTAAAAAGCAACACCTTAACGACAACCCACCACACCCTATAGAATTCAATGAGTTAAATGTCTCCTTTTGGAGACACCACGAATAGCGGATTGTCGCGGTTTTGCGACAGGCACAAAAAAGCCCGGTGGCGTTTTCGCTTACCGGGCCTGCTGTGGGAGTAGCGGTACGCTTAACCTAGCTGTTTACGCGCATTACGGAAGATACGCATCCACGGGCTGTCCTCGCCCCAGTTTTCCGGGTGCCAGGAGTTGCTCACGGTACGGAACACTCGTTCCGGGTGCGGCATCATAATGGTCGCACGACCGCTTTCGCTGGTCACCGCAGTGATACCGTTCACCGAACCGTTCGGGTTAGCCGGGTAGGATTCTGTCACCTTGCCGAAGTTATCGACAAAGCGCAGCGCCACCAGACCTTTGCTTTCAAGCTGAGCCAGATGAGCTGCATCGCGCACTTCAACCTGGCCTTCGCCATGGGAAACGGCGATTGGCATCTGCGACCCTACCATGCCCTGCAGCAGCAGAGACGGGCTTTGGGTCACTTCCACGAGGCTGAAACGCGCTTCAAAGCGGTCGGACTGGTTACGCACAAAGCGCGGCCAGGCTTCGCTACCGGGGATCAGCTCGCGCAGGTTGGACATCATCTGACAGCCATTACATACGCCCAGCGCCAGCGTTTGCGGACGGTGGAAGAAGGTTTCAAACTCGTCGCGGACACGGCTGTTGAAGAGGATGGACTTCGCCCAACCCTCACCTGCACCCAGCACGTCACCGTAAGAGAAACCACCGCAGGCGACCAGCGCCTGGAAATCTTCCAGACCGGTACGCCCGGCCAGCAGGTCGCTCATGTGAACGTCGATGGCATCAAAGCCCGCACGGTAGAAGGCAGCAGCCATCTCAACGTGGGAGTTGACGCCCTGCTCACGCAGTACGGCCACTTTCGGACGCGCGCCGGTCGCAATGTACGGCGCGGCGATATCTTCGTTGATGTCGAAGGAGAGCTTCACGTTCAGGCCAGGATCGTTGTCGTTAGCCTTCGCGTTGTGTTCCTGATCGGCACACTCCGGGTTGTCACGCAGGCGCTGCATCTGCCAGGTGGTTTCAGCCCACCACATACGCAGGGTAGAACGGCTCTCGCTGAACACCGCGTGGCCATCCGCTTCAATGACAAAGCGGTCGCCCTGCACGGCTTTACCCAGATAATGCACGCAATCTGCCAGGCCGTGTTGAGCCAGTACGCTTTCAACCGCGTCACGATCTGCGGCACGCACCTGAATCACCGCGCCCAGTTCTTCGTTAAACAGCGCCGCCAGACGATCCTCACCCAGCGTCGCGATGTTCGCTTCGACGCCGCAGTGGCCGGTGAAGGCCATCTCAGCCAGAGTAACCAGCAGGCCACCGTCGGAACGGTCGTGGTAGGCCAGCAGTTTACGCTGTGCCACCAGGGCCTGGATGGCGTCGTAGAAACCTTTTAACTGCGCCACATCACGCACATCTGCCGGCTTATCACCCAGCTGACGATAAACCTGCGCCAGCGCGGTCGCTCCCAGCGCGTTATGGCCTTTACCCAGGTCAATCAGCAGCAGGGCGTTATCTTCAGTCACCAGCTGTGGCGTCACGGTATGGCGCACGTCTTCTACGCGGGCAAACGCGGAGATGATCAGCGACAGCGGAGAGGTCATCTCGCGCTGCTCGTTACCCTCCTGCCAGCGGGTCTTCATCGACATGGAGTCTTTACCCACCGGAATGGTCAGGCCAAGTGCCGGGCAGAGCTCTTCACCCACCGCCTTCACGGCTTCATACAGGCCCGCATCTTCGCCCGGGTGGCCCGCTGCGGCCATCCAGTTCGCGGAAAGTTTGATACGTTTAATGTCGCCAATCTGCGTTGCGGCAATGTTGGTCAGTGCTTCACCAACGGCCAGACGAGCAGACGCGGCGAAGTCCAGCAGAGCGACCGGGGTACGTTCGCCCAGCGCCATCGCTTCACCGTAGAAGCTGTCGAGACTCGCGGTGGTGACGGCACAGTTAGCCACCGGGATCTGCCACGGGCCAACCATCTGATCGCGCGACACCATACCGGTCACGGTACGGTCGCCGATGGTGACCAGGAAGGTTTTCTCCGCCACGGCCGGCAGGTGCAGAACGCGATTGACCGCCTCAGCCACGGTAATGCCCTGACGATCCAGCGCTTTGCCAGCTGCTTTACGGGTCTCAACGTCGCGGGTCATCTTCGGCGTTTTACCGAGCAGCACGTCCAGCGGCAGATCGATCGGCTGGTTGTCGAAATGGGTGTCGCTCAGGGACAGGTGCAGCGCTTCGGTCGCTTCACCGATGACGGCATACGGGGCACGCTCGCGGCGGCACAGCTCGTCAAACAGCGGCAGCTGATCGGCAGCGACGGCCAGAACATAACGTTCCTGGGATTCGTTACACCAGATTTCCAGCGGGCTCATGCCTGGCTCATCACTCAGGATGTCGCGCAGGTTGAAACGACCGCCACGACCACCGTCACTGACCAGCTCCGGCATGGCGTTGGACAGACCGCCCGCGCCTACGTCGTGAATAAAGAGGATGGGGTTGGCATCACCCAGCTGCCAGCAGCGGTCAATGACCTCCTGGCAACGGCGTTCCATCTCCGGGTTATCACGCTGTACGGATGCAAAATCGAGATCCGCATCAGACTGACCGGAGGTCATAGAGGAGGCAGCCCCGCCGCCCAGGCCGATGTTCATTGCCGGGCCACCCAGAACGATCAGCTTCGCACCAACTACGATCTCGCCTTTTTGCACGTGATCGGCGCGAATGTTACCGATCCCCCCAGCCAGCATGATCGGTTTGTGATAGCCGCGCAGCTCTTCGCCGTTGTGGCTCTCTACTTTCTCTTCGTAGGTACGGAAGTAACCGTTCAGCGCAGGACGTCCAAATTCATTGTTGAACGCCGCCCCGCCCAGTGGGCCTTCGGTCATGATATCCAGCGCGGTCACAATACGTTCCGGCTTGCCGAAATCTTCTTCCCACGGCTGTTCAAAGCCCGGGATGCGCAGGTTGGAGACGGAGAAACCGACCAGACCGGCTTTTGGTTTAGCACCCCGTCCGGTTGCGCCTTCGTCGCGGATTTCCCCGCCAGACCCGGTCGCCGCACCCGGCCACGGCGAGATCGCCGTCGGGTGGTTATGCGTTTCGACTTTCATCAGGATATGCGCCGGCTCCTGATGGAAATCATAGCGCCCTGCTTCGCGATCGGCGAAGAAGCGGCCCACGTCAGAACCTTCCATCACCGCGGCGTTGTCTTTGTAGGCAGACAGCACGTGGTCAGGCGTTTTTTCCATGGTGTTTTTGATCATTTTGAACAGCGACTTCGGCTGCTCTTCACCGTCGATAATCCAGTCGGCGTTGAAAATCTTGTGACGGCAGTGCTCAGAGTTTGCCTGAGCGAACATGTAAAGTTCGATGTCGTTCGGGTTGCGGTTCAGCTTAACAAACGCATCCTGCAGGTAGTCAATTTCGTCTTCTGCCAGTGCCAGACCGAGACGCAGGTTGGCGTCAATCAGCGCCTGACGGCCCTGCCCCAGCAAATCGACGCTCTGTACCGGCGCAGGCTGATGGTGGGAGAAGAGTTTCTGCGCATCGTCCAGAGAGGCAAAGACACTCTCCATCATGCGGTCGTGCAGCTCAGCGGCAACGGTTTGCCACTGCGCATCGGTCAGGGTAGACGCTTCAACGTAGTACGCCACGCCGCGCTCCAGACGGTTAATCTGGTTCAGACCACAGTTGTGGGCGATGTCGGTGGCTTTGGAAGACCAGGGGGAGATGGTGCCTGGACGAGGCGTCGCAAGGATCAGTTTGCCGGTTGGCGTATGGCTGCTCAGGCTTGGACCATATTTGAGCAGGCGTTCCAGCTGTACTCGCTCCTCTGCATTCAGGGGTGCATTCAGGTCAGCAAAATGGACATACTCAGCGTAAATATTGCTTACCGGAAGGTCGGCTGCCTGAAAACGTGCCAGCAGTTTATTGATACGGAAGGCAGACAGTGCAGGCGAACCACGCAGAATTTCCATCATAAGTCTCTCGTCTTCGAAGCGCCGGGGCGCTTACAGTGTGCGCAAGGGGGGAAAACGGGCGTCATTATAGAGAATCCTGAGCGTCGACGAAACCGTTTGCGTCGAAATAAAATCAACGTTTACGTTTAACAATAGATGTGACCTCTCTCTCTAATTTGTTGCCAAGTGGCGTAACTTTACGCAAAATGCCGCTCATTCAATGGCAAACCTTATTCTTAACATGGCTACAGCATACTGAGGCATCCGGCGTCGCAGAGAATTAACTAATTGAAAAAATTAAAGATTAATTATCTGCTCATCGGCATTGTAACGTTGCTGCTGGCAGTGGCCCTCTGGCCTTCCATCCCCTGGTTCGGTAAAGCCGAAAACCGTATCGCCGCCATACAGGAGCGGGGGGAATTGCGCGTCAGTACCCTCAACTCGCCGCTGATTTACAGCGACATTAACGGCAAAACGATTGGCCTGGATTATGAACTGGCGCAGCAGTTTGCCGACTATCTTGGCGTGAAGCTCAAAATTACCGTCCGTCAGAATATCAGCCAGCTGTTTGATGACCTGGATAACAACGATGCCGATATCCTTGCGGCCGGGCTGGTGTACAACAGCGAGCGCAGCAAGAATTATCAGCCAGGCCCAACCTACTACTCCGTTTCGCAACAGCTGGTCTACCGGGTCGGGAGCCTGCGCCCGCGAACGCTGGCGGCGATTAATGCACAACAGTTGACCATCGCCCCGGGTCACGTCGTGATTGACGATCTGCGTGAGCTCAAGGAGAAGAAATTCCCGGACCTGAGCTGGACGGTTGATCCTAAGCTCGGCACGACAGAGCTGCTGGACCAGGTAAAAGATAAAAAACTGCCCTACACCATCGCTGATTCGGTCGCGATCAGCCTTTTCCAGCGCGTGCACCCCGAAATCGCGGTGGCGCTGGACGTGACAGACGAACAGCCGGTGACCTGGTTTAGCCAGCTTGATGACGATCAGACCCTCTCTGCGGCGATGCTCGATTTCTTCAACACCATCAATGAAGACGGTACGCTGGCGCGTCTGGAAGAGAAATACCTCGGCCACGGTGACGATTTTGATTACGTCGACACCCGAAGCTTCTTGCGCGCGGTCGATAGCGTGCTGCCAGACCTGCAGCCGTTATTTGAGAAGTATGCCCAGGAGATCGACTGGCGATTACTGGCAGCGATCTCTTATCAGGAATCCCACTGGGATACTCAGGCCACCTCGCCCACTGGCGTTCGCGGCTTAATGATGCTCACTAAAAATACCGCTCAGAGCCTTGGGCTGACCGACCGCACCGATGCAGAACAGAGCATCAGCGGCGGCGCACGGTATCTGCAGGACATGATGGGCAAAGTGCCGGAGACGGTGCCTGAAGAGGAACGGATCTGGTTTGCGCTGGCAGCCTACAACATGGGTTACGCGCACATGCTTGACGCGCGCGCGCTGACGGCGAAAACGAAAGGTAACCCGGACAGCTGGTCAGACGTAAAACAGCGCCTGCCGTTGCTGAGCCAGAAGCCGTGGTACAACAAGCTGACCTACGGTTACGCGCGCGGGCATGAAGCCTACGCCTACGTGGAAAATATCCGTAAATATCAGATTAGCCTGGTGGGTTATCTGCTGGAGAAGGAAAAAGAGGCGGCAGAAGCAAATCAGCTGGCCCAGAGTTATCCGGTGGTGGCACCGGACGAACTTACTCGCCCGACAACTTCAATTCTGCCTTTTGTTGCTTTTTCTGCTGACGGCGCATTCGAAAGAAATCACTTAATAGCCCCGCACACTCTGGTGCAAGTACCCCACCGATAGTCTGCACCTGGTGGTTCATTCCCGGGTGTCCCAGTACGTCCATCAGCGAACCGGCCGCTCCGGTTTTTTCATCCCGCGCGCCAAAGACCAGCGTGCCGATACGGCTATGCACCATCGCGCCGGAACACATAACGCACGGCTCAAGCGTGACATACAGTGTGGTATCAAGCAGACGATAGTTTTGCAGCACCATTCCGCCCTGACGAAGGGCCATGATTTCAGCGTGCGCAGTCGGATCGTGACGGCCAATCGGGCGGTTCCACCCTTCCCCTATCACCTGGTTATTGTGGACAAGCACAGCACCCACGGGCACTTCCCCCTCGTCCCAGGCGCGCTGGGCAAGCGTAAGCGCATGGCGCATCCAGTATTCATGATCGCGTTCAGGGTTGCACAACGGTTGATACTCCAGTCTAAAAGCGGGCGGCATTATACACACCCGCTATAGATAAGACTATTCGAGTTGCTGAAGTTCGCCTGCGGGCGTGACGCGCCAGCGATGCTGGCAAAAATAGAGCAGCGGGTTGTCCTGCTTGCTGTCGCTGTAGCCGCTGTAAAGACGCAGTGGCGTACCGATTCGCTTCTCCAGTTGCACCACCTTTTCATGCCCCAGGCAGCGCATGGTCAGTACCCATCCGCCGTACCCGCGGGTAATTTGCGTGGCGATAAGATTCACCCGCGGCAGCCACGGGGTATCATAATAGACCTGTTCCACCAGCGCTTGCGGGGATCCGGTAATCAACCAGATGTCGGCATCGTTCGCGTCGAGATAGCTGGTGAGCCTTGCCTGAACAACCGGAAACGCGGTCACATGCCCGCGAAACCAGTGCACAAAGTCCTGCTGAAGCTGTTTAAGCCGCGCTTCGCTGCGTCCAAAGGTACAGCCCCAGAGCAACAGGCTCATTGGCCAGCGCGCTGCCCGACCTTTTAGCAGCAGCGCAATGCCAATTACGGGTAAGAGAGGTAATACGAGCAGCGCATTCAAAGGCTGACGCCGCAGCAGGTAGCGCATAAACGTACCAAACATATCCTGCTGATGCAGCGTACCGTCCAGGTCGAAAAAAACAACGCGACGCTCGTGATTTGCCAAACCTTACTCCTCTGGATCGTTGAATCCTAACAGCCAGGTAAACAGGAACCCGGCGATCACCGCTACCAGATAGCCTAACAGATAGAGCATAACTTTTCCGGTCACGATGGTGAGCGCCAGCGGCAGCCCGGAGATCCCGAAGGTGATCACCGTTGCCACTTTCCAGTAGCTGATCAGCGCTCCGCCTACCGCCCCTCCCAGGCAGGCACCGAGGAACGGTTTCCCCAGCGGCAGCGTGACGCCGAAAATCAGCGGCTCGCCAATTCCGAGTAATCCGACCGGCAGCGCACCTTTGATCACTTTTTTCAGCCGCGCGTTGCGGGTTTTCATCAGTACGGCAATCGCCGCCCCGACCTGCCCCACGCCAGCCATCGACAGGATGGGCAGCAGCGCGTTGTAACCGTGCGCCTGTACCAGCTCGACGTGGATCGGCACCAGCCCCTGATGCAGACCGGTCAGTACCAGCGGCAAGAAGGTGCCTGACAGCACGGCACCCACTAACAGACCGCCGCGATCGATAGCCAGCGATGCGCCATGGGCGATGGCCTCAGAGATCCAGCCCCCCAGCGGTTGCAACGCCACAATAGCCACGCTGCCGGTGATTAACGTCGTTAACAGTGGATTGAGGATCAGCTCAATTGATCCAGGCAGGAGGGTGCGCAGTTTCTTCTCGATCCAGCACATCAGAATGACCACCAGCAGCACGGCAATCACCCCGCCGCGGCCAGGCTGGAGCGCCTCACCAAACAGGGTTATCTGCGCCAGTTGTGGGCTGGACAGAATACCTGCCATCACCCCGCCCATGGCCAGCGAGCCGCCAAAGACCTTCGCGGTGTTGACCCCCACCAGAATGTTCATGATGGCAAACACGGCGCTGCCGAAAATACCGAGAATGCCTAATAAATTAGGATACTGGGTCGCGAAGTCCCCTACGATATCCGGACGCTTAAGAATATTGATGATCCCGGTGATTAAGCCAGAGGCAATAAACGCCGGGATCAGCGGAATAAAGACGTTGGCCAGTTGTCGCAGCGCATCGCTCATGGGGGCTTTGTATCGGGCCTTTGCCTGCGCCTTCGTACGTTCGACGTCATTGATCGCCACGCTTTCGCCGCCGACCATCAGCGCACGCATGGCATCCACAACCTGCGCCGCCTTTCCCGGCCCGACAATCAGCTGGTGCTGTTGCCCCTGTTTAACGTAACCACTCACGCCGGAAAGCTGCTTCAGACGCGGCACATCAAGCTGCTCGTCGTTATGCACCTCGACGCGCACGCGCGTCATGCAATTTTCCAGACGCTGAATATTTTTTTCCCCACCGATCCCCTGCAGGATATCGCTGGCGAGCGCTGCTGTTTTGTCCATACACGCCTCTGTTAGTTTTCTAATGCCGCCCGTAAGAACCCGTTATGGGCATTGAGCCTTGCTCTGGCGGCCGCAGCGTCCAGTCCGCTCAGGATCATCAGAATGGCCGGTTTAACATCGTGATCGGTTTGTTTCAGTACCGCTTCCGCCTCTTCGCGGCTTGCTCCCGTCGCCTCCATAACCATACGGCAGGCTCTGTCCACCAGCTTGACGTTGGTCGCTTGCATATCCACCATCAGGTTCTGATAAACCTTGCCAAACTTCACCATCGCGCCAGTGGAGATCATGTTGAGCACCAGCTTTTGCGCGGTGCCGGATTTCAGGCGCGTAGAGCCGGTTAACGCTTCCGGGCCGACAACCGGAGAGATAGCGATAGCAGCGACCTGCGCAATCGGCGAGCCAGGATTACAGGAAATCGCCACCGTGGTGCAGCCCGTCTTGTTGGCATACTCCAGACCGCCGATAACGTACGGTGTACGCCCGGAAGCCGCCAGCCCAACAACCAGATCCTGAGCGGTCAGATTTATCCCCTTCAGGTCATCCTCGCCGAGCTGTTTGTTGTCTTCCGCTCCTTCCACGGCTTTCAGCAGCGCGCCAGGGCCGCCAGCAATCAACCCGACCACCAGACCGTGCGGCACACCAAACGTTGGCGGGCATTCAGAGGCATCCAGCACACCAAGACGCCCGCTGGTTCCGGCGCCCATGTAGATAATGCGACCACCGGCCTTCAGTGCTTCCGCCGCCGCATCGACGGCTTTCGCCACCTCCGGTAATGTCTCTTTCACTGCCTGCGCGACCAGCGTATCCTGTTGATTAAAACGGTTAACCAGCTCCAGGGTGCTGAGCGCATCCAGATCCATGGTTTGTGGGTTACGCGTTTCAGAAACAAGTGAGCCAAGATTCATCTTTTGTACCTCAAGAATTTTTAATTCATAATAATCTCACTATAATGGAATATAAAATTCATTCAGGCGAGCAAAATTCGTATTTGCGCAGACAATCACAATTTCGCCAGGAGAACCTATGAACTGTTTAATTCGCATTCGTCAGCGTTATGCAGGCTTTGCTCAAAGCGACAAAAAGCTGGCGGATTTTCTGCTCTCTCAGCCCGACCATGCCCGCCATCTCAGCTCGCAGCAGCTGGCGAGTGAGGCCGGAGTGAGTCAGTCGAGCGTGGTGAAATTTGCCCAGAAGATTGGCTTTAAAGGCTTCCCGGCTCTCAAGCTGGCAATTAGCGAAGCGCTGGTGAGTAACCCCAATCCGCAGTCGATGCCGGTGCATAATCAGATTCGTGGCGATGACCCGATGCGTCTGGTGGGAGAGAAGCTCATCAAAGAGAATGTCGCGGCCATGCATGCCACCCTTGATGTGAATACCGAAGAAAAATTACTGGAAAGCGTGGCGATGCTGCGTGCAGCGCGACGTATTATTTTGACCGGGATAGGCGCGTCCGGACTGGTGGCACGTAACTTTGGCTGGAAGCTGACAAAAATAGGTTACAACGCCATTGTCGAGCAGGATATGCACGCCCTGCTGGCGACCGTGCAGGCGATGGATGCTAACGATCTGCTGCTGGCGATCTCCTATTCCGGCGAACGCCGCGAGATCAATATGGCTACCGATGAAGCCTTACGCGTAGGCGGTAAGGTTCTGGCCATCACCGGGTTTACTCCCAACGCGCTGCAGCAGCGGGCTACGCGCTGTTTATATACTATCGCGGAAGAGCAGGCTACGCGCAGCGCGGCGATCTCCTCGACAAGTGCGCAAATGATGTTGACCGACCTGCTGTTTATGGCCCTGGTGCAACAGGATCTGGAGCACGCGCCAGAGCGTATCCGGCACAGTGAAGAGCTGGTAAAAAAACTGGTTTGAACAGGTAATGAGCGTATAATGCCCGCCCTGTTTGTGTTGTTTCTGAGAATTTCCTGATGGCGCTGTTAATCACCAAAAAATGCATCAATTGCGATATGTGCGAACCGGAATGCCCGAACCAGGCGATTTCGATGGGCGAGAGCATTTATGAGATTAACAGCGACCGCTGCACCGAATGCATCGGCCACTACGAAACGCCGACCTGTCAGAAAGTGTGCCCAATCCCCAATACCATCCTGAAGGATCCGGCACACGTCGAGAGCGAAGAGCAGCTTTGGGATAAGTTTGTCCTGCTGCATCACGCGGACAAACTTTAACTTTCGATAATCACCGTCGCGCAGGCGTAGTGGCGTTCATCGGCGAGCGTCACATGCATGTGATTTACGCCGAGTTTCTCTGCCAGCGTTTGCGCCTCACCCCATAAACGCAGGCGCGGTTTACCCAGCTCATCGTTAAACACTTCAAACTGATTAAACGCCAGACCGTTACGAATACCGGTGCCGAAGGCTTTGGCTGCCGCCTCTTTGACGGCAAAGCGCTTGGCCAGAAAACGTACCGGCTGCTGATGCGTCTCCCAGATGGCCCATTCGTTATCGCTCAACACGCGTCGTGCCAGGCGATCGCCGCTACGGGCGATCACCGCTTCAATGCGGGCTATTTCAACGATATCGGTGCCTAAGCCCAGAATAGCCATTACTGACGCGCTTCCAGCATCAGGCGTTTCATTTCTGAGACCGCCTCTTTCAGGCCACTCATTACCGCACGGCCAATAATAGCGTGGCCGATATTCAGCTCATGCATTTCTGGCAGGGCTGCAATGGCCTTGACGTTATGGTAGGTCAGGCCATGCCCGGCGTTAACTTTCAGCCCCAGGCTCGCGGCATAGGTGGCCGCATTGGCGATACGCTCCAGCTCTTTGGCCTGCGTAGTTTCGTCTTTCGCATCAGCGTAACAGCCGGTATGAATTTCAATATAGGGCGCACCCACTTCGGCAGCCGCTTTGATCTGTGCTACATCGGCGTCGATGAACAGAGAGACCAGGATACCTGCCTCAGCCAGACGCTTGCAGGCATCACGCATTTTGTCGCGTTGACCCGCCACGTCCAGGCCCCCTTCGGTGGTCACTTCCTGACGTTTTTCCGGTACCAGGCAGCAGAAATGCGGCTTCGTCTCGCAGGCAATCGTCAGCATCTCTTCCGTGACCGCCATCTCCAGGTTCATGCGGGTGTCCAGCGTCTGACGCAGAATGCGCACATCGCGGTCGGTAATATGACGGCGGTCTTCACGCAGGTGAACGGTAATGCCATCGGCGCCAGCCTGCTCAGCGATGAACGCCGCCTGAACCGGATCGGGATAAGCCGTGCCGCGTGCATTACGCAGCGTGGCGATGTGATCAATGTTGACGCCTAACAGTAATTCAGCCATGACAATCCTCGGTATTTTAGTTCGTGTCCCTGCCTCCCTCTCCCTCAGTGAGAGGGCTGGAGCGAGGGTCTGATACGTTAACGTTTCGGCATAAACTGCCTGAACAATTCGCGGCTCTTTAAGGGCTTGCCGCCAAGATACGGCTTGAGCGCAATCCGGGTAAAGCGTTTTGCTGCGCGAAGGGTATCCTGATCGGGAAACTCACGCGCATACAGCGCTCTAAGCTGTCGCCCGGTAAAGGTGCTGTTATCTATCACGACGCTGGCGATAAAGCCTTTTTCTTCACGGTAGCGATAGGTCATCGCATCCTCTACCTCGTCTCCGCTCCCTGCACAATGCAAAAAATCGACCCCGTAGCCCAGGTGTCCAAGCAGCGCCAGTTCAAAACGACGCAGGGCAGGTTCGGGCGTACCGGTAGCGCCGGCCAGCGCCTGGATACAGTGCAGGTAATCAAAGAAAAGTTCAGAGAAGCGAGTCTCATGCTCCAGAACACGTGAGATGAGTTCGTTGACATAGAGACCGCTGTACAGCGTGATACCCGAAAGGGGGAGCGCCAGAGAGACGGCTTCGGCACTGCGCAGGGTTTTGACTTCCCCACGCCCGCCGAAGCGTACCAGCAGCGGAGTGAAAGGCTGTAAGGCGCCCTTCAGGCCGGAGCGTTTGGAACGTGCGCCTTTAGCAACAAGGCGCACACGGCCCGACTCTTCCGTGAAAACGTCCAGCATAAGGCTGGTCTCGCTCCACGGACGGCTATGGAGGACAAAGGCACGCTGCCATCCATCCACGATGTTCAGTCTTAGACGTCGTCGCCGTAACCGAGGCTGCGCAATGCACGCTCATCATCGGCCCAGCCTGATTTCACCTTCACCCACAGTTCAAGGTGAACCGGGGCTTCAAACATGTCCTGCATGTCTCTGCGCGCTTCAATGCCGATGGTTTTGATCTTGGCACCTTTGTTGCCGATCACCATCTTCTTCTGCCCTTCACGCTCAACGAGGATCAGGCCGTTGATGTCATAGCCGCCGCGTTCGTTGGTCTGAAAACGTTCAATCTCAACCGTTACGGAGTACGGCAGTTCCGCGCCAAGGAAACGCATCAGTTTTTCACGGATGATCTCAGAGGCCATAAAGCGCTGAGAACGATCGGTGATGTAATCTTCCGGGAAGTGATGAATCGCTTCCGGCAGATGTTTGCGCACGATGCCTGCGATGGTATCGACGTTCAGACCGGTCTCGGCAGACAGCGGGACGATATCAAGGAAGTTCATCTGGCTTCCCAGCCACTGCAGGTGCGGCAGCAGATCGGCTTTTTCCTGCACGTTGTCCACTTTGTTGACCGCAAGGATCACCGGCGTTTTACCGTCGCGCAGTTTGTTGAGCACCATTTCGTCGTCAGGCGTCCAGCGGGTGCCTTCCACCACGAAAATCACCAGCTCTACGTCGCCAATAGAGCTGCTCGCCGCCTTGTTCATCAGGCGGTTGATGGCGCGCTTCTCTTCCATGTGCAGGCCCGGGGTATCAACGTAGATCGCCTGATAGGCGCCTTCCGTGTGGATACCGACGATGCGGTGACGCGTGGTCTGCGCCTTACGGGAAGTAATGGAAATTTTCTGCCCAAGCAGATTATTCAACAGGGTAGATTTGCCAACGTTCGGACGTCCGACGATGGCAATAAACCCGCAATACGTTTTTTCTTCGCTCATTCCAGCTCCAGCATTTTTAACGCCTGTTCGGCGGCAGCCTGTTCAGCCTTACGACGGCTAGAACCTGTGCCGACCACCGGTTCACTCAGGCCACTGACCTGGCAATGGATGGTAAATTCCTGATCGTGCGCTTCGCCCCGCACCTGTACCACCAGATAGGATGGCAGCGGGAGGTGGCGACCCTGCAAATATTCCTGCAGACGCGTTTTCGGATCTTTTTGTTTATCGCCCGGACTGATTTCGTCCAGACGGGTTTGATACCAGTTAAGGATCAGCTTTTCTACGGTCTGAATATCGCTGTCCAGGAACACACCACCAATTAATGCTTCGACCGTGTCGGCAAGAATAGATTCACGACGGAAGCCGCCGCTTTTCAGTTCACCCGGCCCAAGTCGCAGACATTCGCCCAGTTCAAATTCACGAGCGATTTCCGCCAGGGTATTACCCCGAACCAGCGTCGCGCGCATGCGGCTCATATCACCTTCGTCCACACGTGGGAAACGATGATAAAGCGCATTCGCGATCACGAAACTTAAAATAGAGTCACCCAGGAACTCGAGGCGCTCATTATGCTTGCTGCTGGCACTGCGGTGGGTTAATGCCTGTTGCAACAACTCCTGATGATGAAAAGTGTAGCCCAGCTTCCGTTGAAGCCGATTAATTACGATGGGGTTCATGCGATACCAGTAAATGAATGCGTCAAAAATGCAGCACACGAAACCGACCTGAGAAGACCAACGCGGTTTCGTGTGCCGTGGCACCCTTGCAGGGCCAACCTTAAACTTCGGGGGAATATTCTATACACAACGACAGGGGATGTCGTTAGTCCAAAGAGATTTATCGCTGAAATAATTCACGTAGCCGCTAATTAACGCGGCTACGCGTTCATTTAATGAGAATTAATGGATCCCGCCGATACGATTCAGGCGAACGCCGGTCGGCCATTCGCCTTCCTGCTTCTCAAAACTCATCCAGATAGCGGTCGCTTTACCTACCAGATTCGCTTCCGGCACAAAGCCCCAGTAACGGCTGTCCGCGGAATTATCGCGGTTATCACCCATCATGAAGTAGTGTCCCGGTGGTACGATCCAGCTGGCCAGCTGTTGGCCTGGCTGCCGGTAGTACATCCCCACTTGATCCTGCGCGATTGGCACGGTGAGGATACGGTGGGTCACATCACCCAGCGTCTCTTTACGTTCTACCAGGCGAATACCGTCCTCTTTGGTCTCGCCTTTGGGCACCTGGAAGAAACCGCTGGTCGCTTCACCGCCGTTACGGCGAGCAAAGGTCTGCACAAAATCACTTGGCTCAACGTTTGAGTAAGTGATTGGCAGCGCGTTTTCACACGCGGTACCGGAGCTGCAGCCAGGCTGAACGGTAACTTCTTTCGCCACCGGATCGTAGGTGACTTTGTCACCCGGCAGACCCACTGCACGCTTGATGTAATCCAGACGCGGATCTTCCGGGTATTTAAACACCACGATGTCGCCACGTTTTGGATGACCGGTTTCGATCAGCGTTTTCTGGTAGATCGGATCTTTAATCCCGTAGGCAAACTTCTCAACCAGAATAAAATCGCCAATCAGCAGTGTTGGCATCATTGAACCAGACGGGATCTGGAACGGCTCGTAAATAAACGAGCGGACAACCAGCACAATCGCCAGCACCGGAAATACCGATGCCCCGGTTTCCAGCCAGCCCGGTTTTGGGCCGACTTTCTTCAGGGTTTTCGCGTCCAGCCCATCGCCAGTGGCTGCCTGTGCGGCAGCCTGACGTTCATGGCGTTTTGGGGCGAAAATAAACTTATCCAGACACCACAACAAACCTGTCACCAGGGTAGCAATGACCAGAATCAGGGCAAACATGTTCGCCATGCCAACTCCTTAGGGTTATTTGCCGTCTTTGCCAACATGAAGGATGGCAAGGAATGCTTCCTGCGGCAGTTCGACGTTACCGACCTGCTTCATACGCTTCTTACCTTCTTTCTGTTTCTGCAGCAGCTTTTTCTTACGGCTGACGTCACCGCCGTAGCATTTAGCCAGAACGTTTTTACGCAGCTGTTTCACAGTAGAACGGGCAATAATGTGGTTACCGATGGCGGCCTGAATCGCGATATCAAACTGCTGACGCGGGATCAGCTCTTTCATCTTCTCAACCAGCTCACGGCCACGGTATGGCGCATTGTCGTTGTGAGTGATGAGTGCCAGCGCATCCACACGCTCGCCGTTGATCAGCACGTCCACACGCACCATATTAGACGCCTGGAAGCGTTTGAAGTTGTAATCCAGTGACGCATAGCCACGAGAGGTAGACTTCAGACGATCGAAGAAGTCGAGGACCACTTCCGCCATAGGGATTTCGTACGTCAGCGCAACCTGATTACCGTGGTAAACCATGTTGGTCTGTACGCCACGCTTCTCAATACACAGCGTAATAACGTTACCCAGGAACTCCTGCGGCAGCAGCATATGACACTCTGCAATGGGCTCGCGCAGTTCTTCGATATTGTTCAGCGGCGGCAGCTTGGACGGGCTATCGACGTAGACGATCTCTTTGTTGGTGGTCTGCACTTCGTACACAACGGTCGGTGCCGTGGTGATCAGATCCAGATCGTATTCACGCTCCAGACGCTCCTGGATGATCTCCATGTGCAGCAGACCAAGGAAGCCGCAGCGGAAGCCGAAGCCCAGCGCCGTGGAGCTTTCTGGTTCATAGAACAGGGAAGCATCGTTGAGGCTCAGCTTGCCGAGCGCATCACGGAAGTTTTCATAGTCGTCAGAGCTGACCGGGAACAGACCCGCGTAAACCTGCGGTTTAACCTTTTTAAAGCCTGGCAGCGCTTTGTCTGCCGGGTTACGTGCACCGGTCAGGGTATCGCCCACTGGCGCGCCGAGGATGTCTTTAATGGCGCAGACCAGCCAGCCTACTTCGCCACATTTCAGCTCGGTACGGTCAACCTGTTTTGGCGTGAAGATACCCAGACGGTCAGCGTTGTAAACCTGGCCAGTACTCATTACCTTGATTTTGTCGCCTTTACGCATGGTGCCGTTTTTAATACGCACCAGCGAGACAACGCCCAGGTAGTTATCAAACCAGGAGTCGATGATCAGCGCCTGCAGCGGGGCATCCGGGTCACCTTCTGGTGCCGGGATATCACGCACCAGGCGTTCCAGCACGTCGGTCACGCCCACGCCCGTTTTAGCGGAGCAGCGCACCGCATCGGTCGCGTCGATGCCGACAATATCTTCAATCTCTTCCGCTACGCGCTCAGGGTCGGCAGCTGGCAGGTCAATTTTGTTCAGAACCGGCACAACCTCGAGATCCATTTCCATCGCGGTGTAGCAGTTTGCCAGGGTCTGGGCTTCAACGCCCTGCCCGGCATCCACAACCAGCAGCGCGCCTTCACAGGCCGCCAGCGAGCGTGAAACTTCATAGGAGAAGTCAACGTGGCCTGGGGTGTCGATAAAGTTCAGCTGGTAGATTTCGCCATCAGCCGCTTTGTAATCAAGCGTAACGCTCTGCGCTTTGATGGTGATACCGCGTTCGCGTTCCAGGTCCATGGAGTCCAGAACCTGGGCTTCCATTTCACGATCAGACAGGCCACCGCAAATCTGGATAATACGGTCAGACAGCGTCGACTTACCGTGGTCAATGTGAGCAATGATCGAAAAGTTACGTATGTTCTTCATATAGTTAAATAATTATGCCTTACGAATTCCTGGAGGCCGCTGTTCTTAGCCTGACGTTTTTCAGTGCGAAAACGCCGCATTCTACACTACATCCCCGTTACCTGGAAATGTACTTAGCGCCAGGTATAGCGTGAAGAAATGACGTTTTCTGTTTTAGGACGTAAAAAAGGACAAAGCCCGATGGATCACCGGGCCTCAGAAGAGAGCGTCTCAACACGAAGCTGGTCGGGTGCCAGCCCAACGCTGAGAATAACAGGCTGCCACTCTTCGCGTGCGGCAAGCTTCGGGGAGAGAGCTTTGGCCAGCCAGAATCCCCCTACGCCGCCCAATGCCGCACCACACATGGCGGCCACATCGGTACCAAACAGCATCTGGAATACGCCGCCCATAACAAACAGCCCCACCAGTGGAGAGAGATAAACCAGCATGGCGGACGTGAGCAGGCTACCTTCTGCAATTCCCAGCTCCACCTTTTGCCCCACCATCAGCGGCCGATCGCTTGGCACGGAAATGGTATGCGAGGTTTGCGGCCCGAGCTTGTTCAGCACGCGGCTACCGCAACCGGCTCTGGAAGCACAGCTATTGCATGAGGCCTTAACATCACAGCTCACCAGCGCAATGCCATTCTGCCACGATACGACCGTAGCCCACTCTTTAATCATTGTGCTGCCCTGAATTTAATGCTGTCGGAAATACGCTTCGCCGTTTGTGGCGGTAATTCACCCACAATGGTGATCTCTGCGTTATCGCGAACCGTGGTGCTGACCGTCCTGCGTCCGGTACGAAGCATTTGTTCAGAACTGTTTGCCGATGCGCGGTTAATGTTCACCGAGAAACTGAACAAACCATCGGAATAAAGACGCGATTCAACCGGTGTTTCAATGGTTGGCAGTTGTCGACGGCTGCTGGAGACTTCGCTAAACCCTTGCGGGATCCAGGAAGGAACCCAGTTGAAGTTGACGGAATCACCCGCCGGTACCGAAAGCAGCGGCGGCAGGCTGGTTTTCGCCAGATTCTGCATGCTATTACCCACCTGATTGTTCACGCTAAAGGAGATAACGCGGAACTGTTCCAGCGTTTCACCATCACGGTCAAGCAGGTCTACACGCATTGGCAGCTTGGTTTCGGCGTCAATCCAGACGATATAGCTGTAGCGCGTTCCGTCACGGGCAACAACGCGGATCACCTCACACAGTCTGTCCGCAATGCGCGTACGCCCTACCGAAATGAAATCATAGTAAGGCGCAAGACGTTTGAAGTCGGTGTAGATAAGCGATGGCAGAGAATCGACGATATAATCGCCATTCAGCGTGAAAGGCTCCAGACCGGGTTCGAAATAACTGATTTCGTTACCACGCTGGACAACTTCCCGACGCGGGCCATCCATCTGTAAAAGCTGGGCGAGCGGCTGGTTATCAAGACGGGCATGGCGGTATCGTAACGACTCGACGCCCTGCTTATTGATACTGATAAATGCCAACTCGTAATTGAGTGACTGGCTGGCCAGATTCATTTGCTGCAACAACGCCCCGGATGAAACATCAGCCGAGGCGTTGGCAGAGAAGAACAGGCTACCCGCCATCAGAGACATGGCGAACCAAAGTTGCTTCATTACTGCGATTGCGTTCCTAAAGTTTGGTTTCCGGGCACCTGCACAGCCGCTTGCTGGGTTTGTGCCTGCTCAAACTGAAGCTGTTCAGAGTGCAGACGACGCTGCAACTCGTAATCCTGCAACATCGCATTAATGCGACGGCGTTGCTCCTGAACCTGCTGTTGCTGGCCGCCGCTGGCGGATGCATCAGCCGGAACACCCAAACTTACCGGGCTGGCTTTGCCCATCATCGGCAGTGTGTTGAACACTGGCGCTTCTGGCTGCTGATTAGTTTCAGACTGAGTATTATAGTGCTGGACGCCAACGATAACTGCAAGCGATACGCATGCAGCCACACCCATTTGGGTGAGCTGGCTGGCCCACGGACGCACCTTGTGCCAGAACGGCATTTTCTGCCACTGGTGAGGCGCAGGTTGAGCTTCAGGAATCAGCGGAGTGGTCTGACGGACAGGCTCATTTTCAATGGCCGCCATCACGCGAGCTGAGATATCGAAATGGAGAACCTCGCCGGTGTCACCGCGAAGGGTGTCACGGATGAGATGGTAACTCTCCCAGGTCTCTTGCATTTCGGGAGAATGAGACAGCTCGTTGAGCAGCTCACTATCCAGCGTTTCACCATCCATTAAAGCGGAAAGTTTTTCTTTCTGCATGCCTAATACCTTTTCCAGTATCCCGCTATCGTCAACGCCTGATAAGCGGTTGAACTTTATTATCAATTGCTTCTCGCGCACGGAAAATACGTGAACGTACCGTGCCGACCGGACAATCCATGATGGCGGCTATCTCTTCATAGCTCAGACCATCCAACTCCCGTAACGTAATTGCCATGCGTAAATCTTCCGGGAGCGACTCGATCGTGCGAAAAACGATTTGTCTCAGTTCTTCTGACAACATTAAGTTCTCAGGGTTCGAAATTTCTTTCAGCGCACCGCCACTTTCGAAGTTTTCGGCGTCGATTGCGTCCACATCACTTGAAGGCGGACGGCGGCCCTGAGCGACCAGATAATTCTTTGCCGTATTGACCGCAATACGGTACAGCCAGGTATAAAAAGCACTATCTCCCCGGAATGAATCCAGCGCGCGATAGGCCTTAATAAAAGACTCTTGTACTACATCAGGCACATCGCCTGACGGTACATAGCGGGAAACCAGGCTCGCCACCTTATGCTGGTAGCGCACCACCAGTAAGTTAAAGGCTTTCTGATCTCCCTTCTGGACCCGTTCAACCAGGACCTGGTCCGTTAACTGCTCGCTCATCCGAGGTAATGTCTCCCCAAACCTAAATTCCACGCGTTATCGAAACGCCACTCTTAAAAAACCGCACTTTGAGCAAGCACCGAATTAGAGTGTCTGATCTTCAATAAGTTCCGTAACGCCTTTGTTTTTGTTCATCGCGCCGCAGACTGTTCATTTTCTCTCATTATAAGTCTGTTCACGATACGCACCACTTTATGACAAGAAACATCTCTTTTCCCGCCAGAAGAGTAACGCAACCCAGTCTTTATTTCACCACAAAATCTGACGCTAACGATCTGCTTCGCAAAATATTTTCTTTCTTTTACGTGGTTTTAATCCTCCGCCTCGAGTTTAGCGGTTACAACTCACATCAAAAAAAACGTGCGATATCTCGCATTCGGATGCTATTCTGACCAAACACTGTTTAGTAAATTAAACAAAAATCATGAACACAACACCTGAACTGCATTGTGATGTACTGATCATCGGTAGCGGCGCTGCCGGTCTCTCCCTGGCACTGCGTCTGGCCGAACATCAGAGCGTTATCGTTCTGAGCAAAGGGCCGATAAGTGAAGGTTCTACGTTTTATGCCCAGGGCGGTATTGCCGCCGTGTTTGATGAGACAGACAGCATTGCGTCGCATGTCGACGATACGCTGATTGCCGGGGCCGGGATCGTGGATGCACATGCCGCAGAGTTTGTGGCCAGTAATGCCCGTCATTGCGTGCAGTGGTTGATCGATCAGGGCGTATTATTTGATACACAGGTGCAGCCAAACGGTGAAGAGAGCTACCACCTGACCCGCGAAGGCGGGCATAGCCACCGCCGTATCCTGCATGCCGCAGACGCTACCGGTAAAGAAGTCGAAACCACGCTGGTCAGCAAAGCCCTCAGCCATCCTAACATTCGGGTCCTTGAGCGCAGCAATGCCGTTGACCTGATTATTTCCGACAAGATTGGCCTTCCGGGTACACGTCGTGTCGTGGGTGCCTGGGTCTGGAATCGCAATAAAGAGAAGGTTGAGACCTGTCAGGCGAAGGCCGTGGTGCTGGCGACTGGCGGTGCATCCAAAGTGTATCAGTATACCACCAACCCCGATATTGCCTCCGGAGACGGCATCGCCATGGCCTGGCGCGCCGGTTGTCGCGTGGCAAACCTTGAATTCAACCAGTTTCACCCGACCGCCCTGTTCCATCCTCAGGCGCGTAATTTCCTGCTGACGGAAGCCCTGCGCGGTGAAGGCGCATACCTGAAACGTCCTGACGGCTCCCGCTTTATGCCGGACTTTGACCCCAGGGGCGAGCTGGCACCGCGCGATATCGTTGCCCGCGCCATCGACCATGAAATGAAGCGTCTTGGCGTGGACTGCATGTATCTGGACATCAGCCATAAGCCGGCAGAGTTTATCCGCCAGCATTTCCCGATGATCTACGAAAAGCTGCTGGGTCTGGGGATTGATTTAACCCGCGATTCGGTGCCCATCGTGCCTGCCGCCCACTATACCTGCGGGGGCGTAATGGTTGACGATCACGGTCGCACCGACGTGGATGGCCTGTATGCTATCGGTGAAGTAAGTTATACCGGGCTTCATGGCGCGAACCGGTTGGCGTCGAACTCACTGCTGGAGTGTCTGGTTTACGGCTGGTCTGCCGCGGAAGATATCACGAAGCGCATGCCTTACGCCCGTCAGACAGAAAATCTGCCTGCCTGGGATGAAAGCCGCGTGGAGAACCCGGATGAGCTGGTCGTTATTCAGCATAACTGGCACGAACTGCGGCTGTTTATGTGGGACTACGTCGGGATTGTGCGGACCACGAAACGTCTTGAACGCGCATTACGCCGTATCACGATGCTGCAGCAGGAAATCGATGAATATTATGCCAATTTCCGCGTATCCAATAATCTGCTGGAGCTGCGCAATCTGGTTCAGGTTGCCGAATTGATTGTTCGCTGCGCGATGATGCGCAAAGAGAGCCGCGGTTTGCACTATACCCTCGACTACCCCGAGCAGCTGGCCGAGTCCGGCCCGTCGATCCTCTCCCCGCAGGTTCACATAAACAGATAAAACGCCTGGGTCAGAGCGGTGTAATCTTCGGAATAACGCTGGTCTGGCCCACGGATCACCATTCGGTCGTTAAAGCATTCACCTTCTTTGGGTGAGAGCGCCAGCAGCACACGGTGCGGCAATCGCCCTTCGGTATCTGCAATATCGGTGCGTAAACGTAATTTCCAGCCAATCTCTTGCGCTATGCCAATAAACGCATTGCCGGTGCTTTCTGGCAGAACCACGCAGAAAAAACCCTCTTCTGAAATAAGTTCTGCGGCACTGATCAGCAGCGCCTTATGGTCGAGGGAGCCGGTATAACGGGCCTGTTCACGCTCAGGCGTTCCGCACTCAACTCCGGGCGCGTAGTAGGGAGGATTGCTGACAATCAGGTCGTAACGCGCGGTTTGCTCCGGCGTCCAGTCGAGCACATCTGCACATTCAACGTTAATCCGGGCGGCCCACGGAGATTCAGCCGCATTTTCACTCGCCTGCTCTGCCGCCTGCGCATCCAGCTCCACCGCATCTATGGTGACATGCGCTTCGGTACGTTGCGCCAGCATCAGCGCCAACAGCCCGCTGCCCGTCCCAATATCCAGAATACGCTTTACACCTGCGACAGGTGCCCAGGCACCCAGTAAAATACCGTCTGTACCGACTTTCATGGCACAGCGATCGTGAGCGACAAAAAATTGTTTAAACGTAAAACCATCGCGGCGCAACTGCGCTTTGAGTTGAGACATGTCAGGGCAACCTTCTAAGTGAAACTGGAGTAGCATAGGGGAAAGCGAAGTGGCCGCAAAGCGATATCCATACAAACAGATGAAGATTACAGCCGTAACGTCTATAATCAGCGCCCCACACAGAGGTAGAACATGACTGTAACGACTTTTTCCGAACTTGAACTCGATGAAAGCCTGCTCAATGCACTTGAGAGCAAAGGCTTTACACGCCCGACCGCCATTCAGGCAGCGGCCATTCCGCCTGCGCTTGAGGGCCGCGATGTGCTCGGTTCTGCGCCAACCGGCACGGGGAAGACAGCAGCTTACTTGCTGCCTGTGTTGCAGCATCTGCTCGATTTTCCACGTAAAAAATCAGGCCCGCCGCGTATTTTGATCCTGACGCCGACGCGCGAGCTGGCGATGCAGGTTGCCGATCACGCCCGCGAGCTGGCGGCCAATACCCATCTGGATATCGCCACGATCACTGGCGGCGTTGCGTATATGAACCACGCCGAAGTGTTCAGCGAAAATCAGGACATCGTCGTTGCGACGACCGGTCGCCTGCTGCAGTACATTAAAGAAGAGAACTTCGACTGCCGCGCGGTAGAAACACTGATTCTGGATGAAGCTGACCGCATGCTGGACATGGGCTTCGCGCAGGATATCGAACATATCGCGGGTGAGACACGCTGGCGTAACCAGACGATGCTGTTCTCTGCCACCCTTGAAGGTGACGCGATCAAAGACTTCGCAGAGCGCCTGCTGGAAGATCCGGTGGAAGTTTCCGCGACACCGTCCACGCGCGAACGCAAGAAGATCCACCAGTGGTATTACCGTGCAGATAACCTTGAACATAAGGTTGAGTTACTTAAGCACCTGCTGAAGCAGGACGATGCCACCCGTACCATCGTCTTTGTGCGTAAGCGCGAGCGTGTGCATGAACTGGCTGAAATGCTGCGTAATGCCGGGATCAATAACTGCTATCTCGAAGGCGAGATGGCGCAGGTTAAGCGTACCGAAGGGATTAAACGTCTGACTGATGGTCGCGTGAACGTGCTGGTCGCAACAGACGTTGCTGCACGCGGGATCGACATTCCGGACGTCAGTCACGTCATTAACTTCGATATGCCACGCAGCGGCGACACCTATCTGCACCGCATTGGCCGTACCGGCCGTGCCGGACGCAAAGGTATCGCGATCTCTCTGGTCGAAGCGCATGACTACCTGCTGCTGCAGAAAATTGGCCGCTACGTCGATGAGCCACTGAAAGCACGCGTTATTGATGAGCTTCGCCCGACCACACGTGCACCGAGTGAAAAAATGACGGGCAAACCGTCTAAAAAAGCGCTCGCAAAACGTGCTGAGAAAAAAGAGAAAGAAAAAGAGAAGCCGCGCGTGAAGCAGCGCCACCGCGATACCAAGAATATTGGTAAGCGCCGTAAACCAAGCTCTGCCGCACCAGAGACGAAAACTGAAGAGTAAAAAAAAGCCGGGGAAAACCCCGGCTTTTTTATTCCACCCCCGAGACTGAAACCTTACAGGCTTTCAGTAAAGGTACGCGCAATAACGTCGCGCTGCTGTTCCGGGGTCAGAGAGTTAAAACGTACTGCATAACCTGATACACGAATGGTCAGCTGTGGGTATTTTTCCGGGTGCTTAACCGCATCTTCCAGCGTTTCACGACGCAGCACGTTCACGTTCAGGTGCTGACCACCTTCAACACGCACTTCCGGTTTTACTTCCATTGGGATTTCACGGTATTCGATTTCGCCCAGTTTGTTCACCGGAACGATTTCATCTTCAGCAAAACCCGCTTTCGCTACTACACAGCGCGCTTCATTTTTCTCGCTGTCCAGCAGCCAGAAAGAGTTGAGCAGGTCGTCATTTGCAGCTTTAGTAATCTGGATACCTGTAATCATGTGTTGCCTCCCTTAGGCTACATTAACTGGTGTCGGCCTCGCGCGGCCAATTGGTAAAACCATTGTTTCTTGTGTGTATATATATCACTCGCACCCCGGTCATTTATTGATTTAAATCAACAAAAACACCAACCACACAAAGAGTGTGGTTTGATTTTATTGTTCCAGATCAATTTCATTGCTTTGCCAGCTCAACTCCTTTCGCATCTATTCAAAATAAATTGAATGACTTACGGTGATTTTATGCCTGGGATTTTGCACCCCAGGTTTTAGCGGTTAAGCTAGGCGCAGAATGTGATTCGCAGGAGAGCGAGATGACGACACCGTTGACCTGGCACGATGTGCTGGCAGAAGAGAAACAGCAGCCCTATTTTATTAACACCCTCAGCACCGTTGCGGCAGAGCGGCAGTCTGGCCAGACGATTTATCCGCCACAAAAGGATGTTTTCAACGCGTTTCGCTATACCGAACTCAGCGATGTGAAAGTTGTTATCCTCGGCCAGGATCCTTACCACGGACCGGGACAGGCTCACGGGCTTGCTTTCTCTGTACGTCCTGGGGTTGCTATCCCCCCTTCGCTTCTGAACATGTACAAAGAACTCGAAAAGACCGTGCCCGGGTTTACCCGGCCCACTCATGGTTATCTGGAAAGCTGGGCGCGCCAGGGCGTGCTGTTACTGAATACGGTACTCACCGTACGTGCCGGTCAGGCACATTCTCACGCCAGCCTGGGCTGGGAAACCTTTACCGATAAAGTCATTAGCCTTATCAACGCGCATCGTGAAGGGGTGGTGTTTTTACTGTGGGGTTCCCACGCGCAGAAGAAAGGGGCGATTATCGACAGGCAGCGTCATCATGTCCTGAAGGCACCGCATCCGTCACCGCTGTCAGCGCATCGTGGTTTCTTTGGTTGTAATCATTTTGTTCTGGCGAACGAGTGGCTGGAAAAACGTGGCGAAACGCCAATTGACTGGATGCCAGTGTTACCGGCTGAGAGTGAGTAACGCATCGGATGTGCCCGTTTTAGCGGGCACATCCGACGCACAGTCTTATGCTTTATTCTGACGCCACCATTCCGCCAGCAGTACGCCAGTCGCAACGGAAACGTTCAGACTTTCAACATTGCCTGTACCGTCGATAGAGACGCTCAGATCCGCGCTGGAAAGCGCAGCATCCGACAGGCCATCACGCTCCTGACCCAGCACCAGCACCATTTTACGCGGCAGTGTCGCTTTAAACAGCGGCGTAGCGGCATGGCTGGAGGTTGTGACGATGGCATATCCCGCATTACGGAACTGCTCAATGGCATCCAGAACGCTGTCGCCGGTGATCGGCTGAACATGCTCTGCCCCGCCCTCTGCGGTACGGATCGCGGCACCCGATTCCAGCAGCGCGGCATCCTGTAACAGCACGCCTTTCACGCCAAAGTGCGCGCAGCTACGCATCATTGCACCCAGATTATGCGGGTTGCCCACATCTTCAAGTGCCAGCACGCAGTCATCGGCTTCCGCCTGGCTAACCCACTGCTGTACGGTAGTCCCGTTACGTTTTTTGATCAGGAAGCACACGCCACCGTGGTGTTCAGTGCCTGATGCTTTCGTCAGCTCAGCATCATCCACCACATGGTAGGCTTTACGGTTTGCCGCCATCCAGCGCAGCGCTTCTTTAAAGCGCGGGGTTACGCTCTGGATAAACCATGCGCGAACGATGCACTCAGGACGGCTCTGGAACAGCGCCTGGCAGGCGTTCTCGCCATAGACTCGGGTCTCTTCTGCACGCTGACGGCGCAGCACTTCCGGGTCAATAAAGCTTTTCCCGCTGATGCCGCCGTGATCGGCTTTTTCAGGCGCCTCATCACCAGGGGCGCGAGAAACAGTACGCCAGGGGGATGAACCCTCGCGCGAGAAATCATCGCGTTTGCGATCGTCACGCTTGCGRTCRTCACGCTTGCGGTCATCACCGCGGTTATTTCTGTCATCGCGGGCGGGGCGACGGCCACCGTCTGCACGAGAAGACGCCGGACGCCCGCCACCTTTTCCGGTACGCGGATTTTGGGTGCGTTTATCAGAGTCATCATCACTGCGGACATACATCACTTTGACCTTGCCGCTTTTGTTTTTCATTTCGTCGTTCATGCTTTTCTCCACCAGCGCTGCGCGAAGCGCGCAGATTACCCGATGTGCAAGCTCATAGCCATAAATTCGTACAAAAGCCTGTGACTATTGTTCTCATTGAATAAAACGCATTGTCGTTTCAAACAGGCTGAATGATAATATGTAACATATTAGAAACATTATCGGCATTCTGCCGCTGTCCCACGGCTCTATCAGAGGTTAGTTATGAATACCGTATGTGCCAACTGTCAGGCTCTTAATCGCATTCCGGACGATCGGATTGAAGATGGTGCGAAATGCGGGCGTTGTGGCCATGAACTGTTTGATGGCGATGTTATCAACGCTACGGGTGCTACGCTGGACAAACTCCTCAAGGACGATCTTCCGGTGGTTGTCGATTTTTGGGCACCGTGGTGTGGTCCGTGCCGTAGCTTCGCGCCAGTCTTCGAAGATGTTGCCGAAGAACGCAGCGGCAAAATGCGTTTTGTTAAGGTCAATACCGAAGCAGAACGTGAGCTGAGCGCACGCTTTCGCATTCGCAGCATCCCAACCATCATGATTTTCAAAAATGGTGAAGTGATCGACATGCTTAACGGTGCCGTTCCTAAAGCACCGTTTGATAGCTGGTTAAACGAATCGCTGTAACATTAACGGGGCGCATCTTGTGCCCCGTTCCTTCCTCTGCGAAAATAGGGTTTTTCCTGCACTTCGCCCATGACTGATAACGCTGTTCTTCAACTGCGCGCCGCACGCCTGGCCCGCGCGACTCGCCCTTTTCTTGCCCGCGGCAATCGTATTCGCCGCTGTCAGCGTTGTCTGCTGCCGCTAAAAGTTTGTCTGTGCGAGACCCTTGCGCCGAGCACGGCGAAGAGTCGTTTTTGCCTGGTCATGTTCGATACCGAACCAATGAAACCCAGCAATACCGGACGCCTTATTGCCGACATTCTGCCGGATACCGCGGCATTTCAGTGGTCACGCACGGAACCTCCGCAGGCCCTGCTCGACTTAGTGGCAAACCCGGACTATCAGCCAATGGTCGTATTTCCGGCATCGTATGCTGGCGAAGATCGCCAGGTGCTTTCGGCACCTCCATCTGGTAAACCGCCGCTGTTTATTATGCTGGACGGAACCTGGACCGAAGCGCGAAAAATGTTCCGTAAAAGTCCTTATCTCGATTCATTGCCGGTGATTTCGGTCGACCTTTCCCGCGTCTCGGCCTACCGCCTGCGAGAAGCGCATGCTGACGGGCAATACTGTACCGCTGAAGTGGCGATTGCCCTTCTGGATTTAGCGGGAGATACCGTCGCGGCAGGTGCGCTGGGGAGCCATTTCTCCCGCTTTCGTGAACGTTACCTGGCAGGAAAAACCGTTCATAAGGGCAGCGTCACAGCAACTGAGACAGAAAACGTTTAAAATCATCAGGTCGCTTGCATTCACAGGAGGCCTGCATGAGCCAGCGAGGGTTAGAAGCGCTACTTCGTCCTAAATCCATTGCCGTTATCGGCGCATCAATGAAACCAGATCGCGCAGGCTATCTGATGATGCGTAACCTGCTGGCCGGCGGATTTAATGGCCCCGTCATGCCCGTTACGCCTGCCTATAAGGCTGTTCAGGGGGTGCTGGCATGGCCGGACGTGCAGAGCCTGCCTTTCATACCGGACCTTGCCATCCTGTGTACAAATGCGAAACGTAATCCAGCCCTGCTGGAGTCGCTCGGCAGGAAAGGATGTAAAACCTGCATTATTCTCTCGTCTCAGCCCGAACAGCAGCCGGAGCTTCTGGCATGCGCCAGTCGCTACCAGATGCGCATTCTTGGGCCAAACAGTCTGGGCCTGCTCGCCCCGTGGCAAGGGCTGAATGCCAGCTTCTCCCCGGTCCCTATCCGCAAAGGCAAACTCGCATTTATTTCGCAATCGGCTGCGGTATCGAACACGATCCTCGACTGGGCGCAACAGCGTGAGATGGGGTTTTCCTACTTCATTGCTCTGGGTGACAGCCTGGACATCGACGTTGATGAACTGCTCGATTTTCTGGCTCGCGACAGCAAAACCAGCGCCATTCTTCTTTATCTTGAGCACCTGAGCGACGCCCGTCGTTTTGTGTCGGCTTCCCGTAGCGCGTCCCGTAACAAGCCGATTCTGGTGATCAAAAGCGGGCGTAGCCCCGCCGCCCAGCGTCTGCTGCAGTCGCATTCCGGCATGGATCCCGCCTGGGATGCCGCGATTCAACGCGCGGGTTTGCTACGGGTTCAGGATACACACGAGCTTTTTTCCGCCGTCGAGACGTTAAGCCATATGCGTCCATTACGCGGTGAGAAGTTAATGATTGTCAGTAATGGCGCGGCTCCTGCCGCACTTGCACTGGATGAACTGTGGCTGCGCAATGGCAAGCTGGCCACCCTGGGTGAGGAGACGCTTCAACGCCTGAAAGAGGCGCTGCCGGCAAGCGTTAGCCCAGGCAATCCCCTCGATTTGCGCGATGACGCCAGTAGCGATCACTACATCAGGGCGATCTCCCTTTTACTGGATAGCCAGGATTTCGACGCGCTGATGATTATTCACTCCCCCAGCGCGGTCGCTCCCGGGAGTGAAAGCGCGCGCGCACTGATTGACGCCATCCGGAACCATCCTCGTGGTAAATATGTCACTCTGCTGACCAACTGGTGCGGTGAGTTCTCTTCCCAGGAGGCACGACGCCTGTTCAGTGAAGCCGGTCTGCCCACCTACCGCACTCCGGAAGGCACGATTACGGCGTTTATGCATATGGTGGAGTATCGCCGCAACCAGAAGCAGCTCCGTGAAACCCCGGCTTTACCGGGTAACCTGACGGCGAACACCGCCGATGTTCATCGGCTTTTACAGCAGGCTATCGAAGAGGGAGCAACCTCGCTTGATACGCACGAAGTGCAGCCGATTCTGGGCAGTTACGGGATGCAAACCCTGCCCACCTGGATTGCCGGCGACAGCGCCGAAGCCGTGCATATTGCCGAACAGATTGGCTATCCCGTTGCCCTCAAGCTTCGCTCTCCGGACATCCCGCATAAGTCTGATGTCCAGGGGGTGATGTTATACCTGCGGACTGCGACCGAGGTACAGCAAGCCGCTGATGCCATATTCGACCGGGTCAAAATGGCCTGGCCTCAGGCGCGGATCCACGGGTTGCTGGTGCAAAGCATGGCTAATCGCGCGGGCGCTCAGGAGCTGCGCGTGGTGGTTGAATACGATCCTGTCTTTGGCCCGCTTATCATGCTGGGGGAAGGCGGCGTCGAGTGGCGTCCTGAGGAGCAGGCGGTCGTGGCTTTGCCACCACTGAACATGAACCTGGCGCGTTATCTGATCATTCAGGCCATCAAAAGCAAAAAAATCCGGGGCCGAAGCGCGCTGCGCCCTCTTGATATTGCCGGGTTGAGTCAGTTCCTGGTGCAGGTGTCTAACCTGATTGTTGATTGCGCGGAGATCCAGCGGCTGGACATCCACCCGCTGCTCGCCTCCGGCAGTGAGTTTACGGCTCTGGACGTCACGCTGGATATCGCGCCTTTCGAGGGTGACAGAGAGAGCCGCCTAGCGATCCGCCCGTATCCTCTGCAGCTGGAGGAGTGGGTGGAGATGAAAAACGGGGAGCGCGCGTTGTTCCGCCCTATCCTGCCGGAAGATGAACCGCAGCTGCGCACGTTCATCTCTCAGGTAACGAAAGAGGATCTTTACTATCGCTATTTTAGCGAAATCAACGAATTTACCCACGATGATTTAGCCAATATGACCCAGATCGACTACGATCGAGAAATGGCATTTGTCGCCGTTCGTCGTTCCGATAAGGGCGATGAGATCCTCGGCGTTACGCGTGCTATTTCCGACCCGGATAATGTTGATGCGGAGTTTGCTGTGCTGGTGCGCTCCGATCTGAAAGGGTTGGGTCTGGGGCGACGGCTGCTGGAAAAACTCATCAGTTATACGCGAGATCACGGATTGTTACGCCTCAATGGCATTACTATGCCTAACAATCGCGGTATGGTGACCCTGGCGCGAAAACTTGGATTTGACGTTGATATTCAGCTGGACGAAGGTATTGTGGCCTTATCCCTGAGCCTGATATCAGCGGATAAAGCCGAGTAAGCTACTGGAAATGTTACCCACTTTGGACGGGACTGGTGGTATCATTGTCCGCTTATGTTGTTTGCATGGTACAGACAACCCTTCAATGAACAGAGAAGAAACGCACTGTGATGTTGTCAAAATTTAAGCGTAATAAACATCAACAACACCTTGCTCAACTACCGAAGATTTCTCAGTCAGTTGATGATGTAGAGTTCTTTTACGCTCCCGCCCATTTTCGGGAGACGCTTCTGGAAAAGATTGCCGGCGCTACGCGTCGCATTTGCATTGTGGCCCTGTATCTTGAACAAGATGAAGGTGGGCGAGCGATCTTAAATGCGCTCTATGAAGCCAAGCGTCAACGTCCGGAACTGGATGTTCGCGTGCTGGTCGACTGGCACCGCGCTCAGCGTGGCCGTATAGGCGCTGCTGCTTCAAACACCAATGCTGACTGGTATTGCCGCACGGCGCAGGAAAATCCTGGCGTCGATGTGCCCGTTTACGGCGTACCTGTAAATACCCGAGAAGCGCTCGGCGTCCTCCATTTCAAAGGGTTCATCATTGATGACAGCGTGCTGTACAGCGGCGCGAGCCTGAATGATGTTTACCTCCATCAGCTCGATAAATATCGATATGACCGTTACCATCTGGTTCGTAATCCGCAGATGGCGGATATCATGTTTAACTGGGTTGATAAGAACTTAGTGCAGGGTCGCGGCGTAAATCGTCTTGACGATCCACACCGTCCTAAAAGCCCGGAAATTAAAAATGATATCCGCGCGTTCCGCCAGGAACTGCGTGATGCGGTCTACCATTTCCAGGGCGATGCCAATAACGAAGAGCTATCCGTTACACCGCTGGTGGGGTTAGGCAAATCAAGCCTGCTGAACAAAACGATTTTCCACCTGATGCCGTGTGCGGAGCAGAAACTCATCATCTGCACCCCTTACTTCAACCTTCCCGCCGTGCTGGTGCGTAATATCATTCAGCTGCTGCGTGATGGAAAAAAAGTTGAAATTATCGTCGGTGACAAAACGGCTAACGACTTCTTTATTCCTGAAGATCAACCGTTCAAGATTATCGGTGCCCTCCCTTATCTCTATGAGATTAACCTGCGCCGTTTCCTGAGCCGTTTACAGTATTACGTTAACACTGACCAGCTGGTCGTGCGTCTGTGGAAAGATGAAGACAACAGTTATCATCTGAAAGGGATGTGGGTCGACGATGAATGGATGCTGCTTACGGGCAATAACCTCAACCCTCGCGCCTGGCGTCTGGATCTCGAAAATGCCATCCTGATCCATGACCCGAAACATGAGTTAGCGACCAGTCGTGAACGTGAGCTCGAGCTTATTCGCACGCATACCACTGTGGTTCAGCATTACCGTGAACTGCAGAGCATTGCCGATTACCCGGTGAAAGTCCGCAAGCTTATTCGTCGCCTGCGTCGAATCCGTATTGACAGACTTATCAGCCGTATTCTGTGATGTCCAGGCCCTGTCAGCGACAGGGCTTTTTTTTGGAGTCCGCTAATGCGTATTCTTCTCTTGCTGAGTGCTCTCTTTCTCAGTGGCTGTAGCCATATGGCTAACGATAGCTGGTCCGGGCAGGATAAAGCGCAACACTTTCTCGCCTCCGCGATGTTGTCCGCTGCCGGTAATGAGTATGCACAACATCAGGGGTACAGTCGGGATCGTAGTGCGGCAATCGGCCTGATGTTCTCTGTAAGCCTTGGGGCTTCAAAAGAATTGTGGGATAGCCGCCCCGCGGGGAGCGGCTGGAGCTGGAAAGACTTTGCCTGGGACGTAGCCGGTGCCACGACCGGCTATGCCGTGTGGCAGATGGCTCGCTATTAGAGACGAATACCTTTACCCTTTCGATGCAACATCAGGGAGACAATAAAGGCCAGTGCCCCCATCACCGTCACGTACCAGAAGAAGGTTGTTTCCGTTCCCCATGATTTAAGCGACAGCGCGACGTACTCCGCAGAGCCACCGAACAGCGCATTGGCGACCGCATAAGAAAGCCCTACCCCCAAAGCGCGTACCTGTGCCGGGAACATCTCAGCCTTCAGGATCCCACTGATCGATGTGTAAAAACTGACAATGACCATCGCCAGCATGACCAGACCAAAGGCGGCATACGGTGAGGAAACGTGCTGAAGCGCAGTTAAAATAGGAACAGTACATAACGCGGACATGCCGCCAAAAATCAGCATTGACGTGCGACGCCCTATTTTATCGGAGAGCGCGCCAATAAGTGGCTGAATCAGCATAAAGACGAACAACGCGGCGGTCATGATAGCGCTGGCGACGTTGGCGTGCATGCCCGTGGTGTTCACCAGATATTTTTGCATGTAGGTGGTGAAGGTGTAAAAGCTGAGAGAACCGCCCGCGGTGAACCCGAGAACCATCAGGAAAGCTTTGCGGTTACGCCACAGCCCTTTAAACGACCCCGCCTCCTTCAGCGCCCGGACCTCTTTTTGCGAAGTTTCATCCAACTGACGACGCAACCAGAGTGCGACGACCGCCAGTACAGCACCCATCGCGAAAGGAATTCGCCATCCCCACTCATGAAGCTGGCTGTCGGTAAGGACCTGCTGCAGAATAACCACCACCAGAATGGCCAGAAGCTGGCCACCAATAAGCGTGACGTACTGGAAAGAGGCGTAAAATCCTTTCCGGCCCTCAAGGGCAATTTCACTCATGTAAGTGGCGCTGGTACCGTATTCTCCTCCAACAGAAAGCCCCTGGAACAAACGAGCCAGTAGCAAAAGAGCCGGCGCCCATGTCCCGATAGCGTCATAACCGGGAAGACAGGCGATCACCAGCGAGCCAAAGCACATCATGCAGACCGAAATCAGCATGGATGCCTTACGTCCTCGACGGTCTGCGATCCGTCCAAACAACCATCCACCAATGGGGCGCATTAAGAAGCCCGCAGCAAATACGCCAGCCGTTTGCAGAAGCTGTGTGGTGGTGTTTCCGGACGGGAAGAAGATATGTGCGAAGTAAAGTGAACAGAATGAGTAGACGTAAAAGTCGAACCATTCCACCAGGTTCCCTGAAGAGGCACTGACGATTGCCCATACCCTTCTACGGGAATCACTGGCAGCCAGCGTCCCGTTCGATGCTATGCTTTCTGTCATTGTGATTATGCTCCTGCCATAAAAACGGCATGCTGAGTCCTGAGAACTCACGATCTTGTAAAGCAAATGTTATTATTTTGTTATAAATAACATTGAGAGTAAGATCACATTTTCTGTTAGCAAGGTAAGTTATAGGATAAAGACTAAGGGTCGTTGGCTGGTGTGGCGGTGTACAGTCTGATGCCGTCTCCGGCGGCGGGAAAGAACCAAAGCAAAAAACCCCGCACCATACGGTACGGGGTTCTTTTAATTGATGCCTGGCAGTTCCCTACTCTCGCATGGGGAGACCCCACACTACCATCGGCGCTACGGCGTTTCACTTCTGAGTTCGGCATGGGGTCAGGTGGGACCACCGCGCTAAAGCCGCCAGGCAAATTCTGTAATCTGTATCAGCTGAAAATCGTCTCTCATCGCCAAAACATCTTCGGCGTTGTAAGGTTAAGCCTCACGGTTCATTAGTATCGGTTAGCTCAACGCATCGCTGCGCTTACACACCCGACCTATCAACGTCGTAGTCTTCAACGTTCCTTCAGGAGACTTAAAGTCTCAGGGAGAACTCATCTCGGGGCAAGTTTCGTGCTTAGATGCTTTCAGCACTTATCTCTTCCGCATTTAGCTACCGGGCAGTGCCATTGGCATGACAACCCGAACACCAGTGATGCGTCCACTCCGGTCCTCTCGTACTAGGAGCAGCCCCCCTCAATTCTCCAGCGCCCACGGCAGATAGGGACCGAACTGTCTCACGACGTTCTAAACCCAGCTCGCGTACCACTTTAAATGGCGAACAGCCATACCCTTGGGACCTACTTCAGCCCCAGGATGTGATGAGCCGACATCGAGGTGCCAAACACCGCCGTCGATATGAACTCTTGGGCGGTATCAGCCTGTTATCCCCGGAGTACCTTTTATCCGTTGAGCGATGGCCCTTCCATTCAGAACCACCGGATCACTATGACCTGCTTTCGCACCTGCTCGAGCCGTCACTCTCGCAGTCAAGCTAGCTTATGCCATTGCACTAACCTCCTGATGTCCGACCAGGATTAGCTAACCTTCGTGCTCCTCCGTTACTCTTTGGGAGGAGACCGCCCCAGTCAAACTACCCACCAGACACTGTTCGCAACCCGGATCACGGGTCTACGTTAGAACACCAGCCATTAAAGGGTGGTATTTCAAGGTTGGCTCCACGCAGACTGGCGTCCACGCTTCAAAGCCTCCCACCTATCCTACACATCAAGGACCAGTGTTCAGTGTCAAGCTATAGTAAAGGTTCACGGGGTCTTTCCGTCTTGCCGCGGGTACACTGCATCTTCACAGCGAGTTCAATTTCACTGAGTCTCGGGTGGAGACAGCCTGGCCATCATTACGCCATTCGTGCAGGTCGGAACTTACCCGACAAGGAATTTCGCTACCTTAGGACCGTTATAGTTACGGCCGCCGTTTACCGGGGCTTCGATCAAGAGCTTCGCGTTACCGCTAACCCCATCAATTAACCTTCCGGCACCGGGCAGGCGTCACACCGTATACGTCCACTTTCGTGTTTGCACAGTGCTGTGTTTTTAATAAACAGTTGCAGCCAGCTGGTATCTTCGACTGATTTCAGCTCCACCCGCAGGGGCTTCACCTACATATCAGCGTGCCTTCTCCCGAAGTTACGGCACCATTTTGCCTAGTTCCTTCACCCGAGTTCTCTCAAGCGCCTTGGTATTCTCTACCTGACCACCTGTGTCGGTTTGGGGTACGATTTGATGTTACCTGATGCTTAGAGGCTTTTCCTGGAAGCAGGGCATTTGTTACTTCAGCACCGTAGTGCCTCGTCATCACACCTCAGCGTTAATAAACGACCGGATTTACCTAATCGTTCCGCCTACATGCTTAAACCGGGACAACCGTCGCCCGGCTAACATAGCCTTCTCCGTCCCCCCTTCGCAGTAACACCAAGTACAGGAATATTAACCTGTTTCCCATCGACTACGCCTTTCGGCCTCGCCTTAGGGGTCGACTCACCCTGCCCCGATTAACGTTGGACAGGAACCCTTGGTCTTCCGGCGAGCGGGCTTTTCACCCGCTTTATCGTTACTTATGTCAGCATTCGCACTTCTGATACCTCCAGCACCCCTCACAGGACACCTTCAACGGCTTACAGAACGCTCCCCTACCCAACAACGCATAAGCGTCGCTGCCGCAGCTTCGGTGCATGGTTTAGCCCCGTTACATCTTCCGCGCAGGCCGACTCGACCAGTGAGCTATTACGCTTTCTTTAAATGATGGCTGCTTCTAAGCCAACATCCTGGCTGTCTGTGCCTTCCCACATCGTTTCCCACTTAACCATGACTTTGGGACCTTAGCTGGCGGTCTGGGTTGTTTCCCTCTTCACGACGGACGTTAGCACCCGCCGTGTGTCTCCCGTGATAACATTCTTCGGTATTCGTAGTTTGCATCGGGTTGGTAAGCCGGGATGGCCCCCTAGCCGAAACAGTGCTCTACCCCCGAAGATGAATTCACGAGGCGCTACCTAAATAGCTTTCGGGGAGAACCAGCTATCTCCCGGTTTGATTGGCCTTTCACCCCCAGCCACAAGTCATCCGCTAATTTTTCAACATTAGTCGGTTCGGTCCTCCAGTTAGTGTTACCCAACCTTCAACCTGCCCATGGCTAGATCACCGGGTTTCGGGTCTATACCCTGCAACTTAACGCCCAGTTAAGACTCGGTTTCCCTTCGGCTCCCCTATACGGTTAACCTTGCTACAGAATATAAGTCGCTGACCCATTATACAAAAGGTACGCAGTCACCCCATAAAAGAGGCTCCCACTGCTTGTACGTACACGGTTTCAGGTTCTTTTTCACTCCCCTCGCCGGGGTTCTTTTCGCCTTTCCCTCACGGTACTGGTTCACTATCGGTCAGTCAGGAGTATTTAGCCTTGGAGGATGGTCCCCCCATATTCAGACAGGATACCACGTGTCCCGCCCTACTCTTCGAGTTCACAGCCTGTGTGCTTTCGTGTACGGGACTGTCACCCTGTACCGTGCGACTTTCCAGACGCTTCCACTAACACACAAGCTGATTCAGACTCTGGGCTGCTCCCCGTTCGCTCGCCGCTACTGGGGGAATCTCGGTTGATTTCTTTTCCTCGGGGTACTTAGATGTTTCAGTTCCCCCGGTTCGCCTCGTTAACCTATGTATTCAGTTAACGATAGTGTGACGGATCACACTGGGTTTCCCCATTCGGACATCGCCGGGTCAAAGGTTCATATCACCTCGCCGGCGCTTTTCGCAGATTAGCACGTCCTTCATCGCCTCTGACTGCCAGGGCATCCACCGTGTACGCTTAGTCGCTTAACCTCACAACCCGAAGATGTTTCTTTCGATTCATCACCGGCTTGCGAAAATTTGAGAGACTCGAACACACATAACATGTGTGTCGTTTCAATTTTCAGCTTGATCCAGATTTTTAAAGAGCAAATATCTCAAACGTCACCCGAAGATGAGTTTTGAGATATGTCGGCAGGTGACTTTCACTCACGAACCAGCAAGTGGCGTCCCCTAGGGGATTCGAACCCCTGTTACCGCCGTGAAAGGGCGGTGTCCTGGGCCTCTAGACGAAGGGGACACTGAAGTCTCAATCGCAAGACGCCTTGCTATTTACTTTTCATCAGACAATCTGTGTGAGCACTACAAAGGCAGGTTCTTTAAGGTAAGGAGGTGATCCAACCGCAGGTTCCCCTACGGTTACCTTGTTACGACTTCACCCCAGTCATGAATCACAAAGTGGTAAGCGCCCTCCCGAAGGTTAAGCTACCTACTTCTTTTGCAACCCACTCCCATGGTGTGACGGGCGGTGTGTACAAGGCCCGGGAACGTATTCACCGTAGCATTCTGATCTACGATTACTAGCGATTCCGACTTCATGGAGTCGAGTTGCAGACTCCAATCCGGACTACGACGCACTTTATGAGGTCCGCTTGCTCTCGCGAGTTCGCTTCTCTTTGTATGCGCCATTGTAGCACGTGTGTAGCCCTACTCGTAAGGGCCATGATGACTTGACGTCATCCCCACCTTCCTCCAGTTTATCACTGGCAGTCTCCTTTGAGTTCCCGGCCGGACCGCTGGCAACAAAGGATAAGGGTTGCGCTCGTTGCGGGACTTAACCCAACATTTCACAACACGAGCTGACGACAGCCATGCAGCACCTGTCTCAGAGTTCCCGAAGGCACCAAAGCATCTCTGCTAAGTTCTCTGGATGTCAAGAGTAGGTAAGGTTCTTCGCGTTGCATCGAATTAAACCACATGCTCCACCGCTTGTGCGGGCCCCCGTCAATTCATTTGAGTTTTAACCTTGCGGCCGTACTCCCCAGGCGGTCGACTTAACGCGTTAGCTCCGGAAGCCACGCCTCAAGGGCACAACCTCCAAGTCGACATCGTTTACGGCGTGGACTACCAGGGTATCTAATCCTGTTTGCTCCCCACGCTTTCGCACCTGAGCGTCAGTCTTTGTCCAGGGGGCCGCCTTCGCCACCGGTATTCCTCCAGATCTCTACGCATTTCACCGCTACACCTGGAATTCTACCCCCCTCTACAAGACTCTAGCCTGCCAGTTTCGAATGCAGTTCCCAGGTTGAGCCCGGGGATTTCACATCCGACTTGACAGACCGCCTGCGTGCGCTTTACGCCCAGTAATTCCGATTAACGCTTGCACCCTCCGTATTACCGCGGCTGCTGGCACGGAGTTAGCCGGTGCTTCTTCTGCGGGTAACGTCAATTGCTGTGGTTATTAACCACAACACCTTCCTCCCCGCTGAAAGTACTTTACAACCCGAAGGCCTTCTTCATACACGCGGCATGGCTGCATCAGGCTTGCGCCCATTGTGCAATATTCCCCACTGCTGCCTCCCGTAGGAGTCTGGACCGTGTCTCAGTTCCAGTGTGGCTGGTCATCCTCTCAGACCAGCTAGGGATCGTCGCCTAGGTGAGCCATTACCCCACCTACTAGCTAATCCCATCTGGGCACATCTGATGGCAAGAGGCCCGAAGGTCCCCCTCTTTGGTCTTGCGACGTTATGCGGTATTAGCTACCGTTTCCAGTAGTTATCCCCCTCCATCAGGCAGTTTCCCAGACATTACTCACCCGTCCGCCACTCGTCACCCGAGAGCAAGCTCTCTGTGCTACCGTTCGACTTGCATGTGTTAGGCCTGCCGCCAGCGTTCAATCTGAGCCATGATCAAACTCTTCAATTTAAGTTTGATGCTCGTGAATTAAACTTCGTAATGAATTACGTATGTTCACTCAGAGACTTGGTATTCATTTTTCGTCCGAGGACGTTAAGAATCCATGTCACTTTGAGTGCCCACACAGATTGTCTGATAAATTGTTAAAGAGCAGTGCCGCTTCGTTTTCGCTGCGGCGCGGGGTGTGCATATTACGCTTTCCCGCTTCAGAGTCAAGCATTTATTTTCGCTTATCTCTGCTGACCCGGCGGCGTGTGTGCCGTTGTTCCGTGTCAGTGGAGGCGCATTATAGGGGGTAATTCTGAAGCTGCAAGGATAAAGTGAAAATTATTTACTGACTGCTCACTTTCCAGGCAATTTGCATCCCAGACCTCAATTCTGGCCTGGTTTTTAAACAAAAACGAGCCGCAAGCGGCCCGTTTTTGCGTTTTGTGACTTACTGCACTGCCACAATTTTGTCGTCGTTGGCTTCCAGACGGATAACTTTGCCCGGAATCAGCTCCCCGGAGAGTATCTGCTGCGCCAGTGGGTTTTCGATCTGTTGCTGGATTGCGCGTTTCAGCGGACGCGCCCCATAAACCGGATCGTACCCATTTGCGCTCAAGAGCCTCAGCGCATCATCGGAGATGTGAATTTCATATCCACGCTCTTCAAGACGTTTATACAGACGCTGCAGCTGAATCTGCGCAATCGACGCAATATGTTTCTCACCCAGAGGATGGAACACTACCACTTCATCAATACGGTTAATGAACTCTGGACGGAAGCTATGGCTTACCACGCCCATCACCAGATCCTTCATATGGCCGTAGTCCAGTTCACCGAAACGTTCCTGAATCAAATCGGAACCCAGGTTCGAGGTCATGATCACTACCGTGTTACGGAAGTCGACCGTTCTCCCCTGTCCGTCAGTCAGCCGTCCATCGTCAAGAACTTGCAGCAGAATGTTGAACACATCCGGATGCGCTTTTTCCACTTCATCCAGCAGGATGACGGAATAAGGACGACGGCGCACCGCTTCTGTCAGGTAGCCACCTTCTTCATAACCCACATATCCTGGAGGCGCACCGACCAGTCGCGAAACGGAGTGTTTCTCCATAAACTCGGACATATCGATACGGACCATCGCGTCATCGCTGTCAAACATGAAGTTAGCCAGCGCCTTACAGAGTTCGGTTTTACCGACCCCCGTTGGCCCCAGGAACAGGAACGAACCGATTGGACGATTAGGGTCAGACAACCCTGCACGGCTACGGCGAATGGCATTAGAGACCGCTTCAACCGCCTCGTTCTGACCAATCACGCGCTGATGCAGATCCTGCTCCATGCGCAGCAGTTTATCGCGTTCGCTTTCCATCATGCGCGCAACCGGAATACCGGTCCAGCGAGCCAGCACTTCAGCGATCTCCTCATCCGTTACTTTGTTTCGTAACAGACGCATCGTTTTGCCTTCCGACTGCGTGGCGATCTCAAGCTGTTTTTCAAGCTCAGGAATTTTGCCGTACTGCAGTTCAGACATTCGCGCCAGATCACCCACACGACGCGCTTGCTCAATGGCAATTTTCGCCTGTTCCAGTTCAGCTTTAATTGTCTGAGTACCCGAGAGTGATGCTTTCTCCGCTTTCCACTCTTCTTCCAGCTCAGAGTACTGACGTTCTTTATCGTCCAGTTCTTCGTTGAGCATATCCAGCCGTTTCTTACTGGCTTCATCAGACTCTTTCTTCAGTGCCTGTTGTTCCAGTTTGAGCTGGATGATGCGACGGTCGAGCCTGTCCAGCTCTTCCGGTTTCGAGTCAATCTGCATACGAATGCTCGAGGCCGCTTCATCAATAAGGTCGATTGCTTTATCGGGCAACTGACGGTCAGCGATATAACGATGCGAAAGCGTGGCCGCTGCAACAATCGCCGGGTCAGTAATCTGCACATGGTGGTGCAGTTCATAACGTTCTTTCAGCCCACGCAAAATCGCGATGGTATCTTCAACGCTTGGCTCAGCAACAAACACTTTCTGGAAACGACGCTCCAGCGCAGCATCTTTTTCGATATACTGACGGTACTCATCCAGCGTGGTAGCCCCTACGCAGTGAAGCTCCCCACGAGCCAGGGCTGGTTTCAGCATGTTACCGGCATCCATCGCGCCGTCCGCTTTACCCGCGCCGACCATGGTGTGCAGTTCGTCAATAAACAGGATGACGTTGCCTTCCTGTTTCGCCAGGTCGTTAAGCACGCCTTTCAGACGCTCTTCGAACTCACCGCGGTATTTCGCCCCGGCCACCAGCGCACCCATGTCGAGCGCCAGTACACGACGACCTTTCAGCCCTTCCGGCACTTCACCGTTCACAATGCGCTGCGCCAGACCTTCGACGATGGCGGTTTTACCGACCCCCGGCTCACCAATCAGCACCGGGTTGTTTTTGGTACGACGCTGCAGTACCTGGATAGTACGGCGAATCTCTTCATCACGGCCGATCACCGGGTCAAGCTTGCCCTGCTCGGCACGCTCGGTCAGGTCGACCGTAAATTTTTTCAAAGCCTGACGTTGGTCTTCGGCTCCCTGATCGTTCACGCTTTCACCTCCGCGCATTTTCTCAATCGCCTGAGTCACATTGGCGGTGGTTGCGCCGGCAGATTTCAGCAGGTCGGTCAAGGTACCGCGTGATTCAAGCGCCGCCAGAACGAAAAGTTCTGACGAAATAAAGTTGTCCCCACGTTTTTGCGCCAGCTTGTCGCAAAGATTCAGCACACGCACCAGATCCTGAGACGGCTGAACGTCGCCACCGGTACCTTCTACCTGGGGTAAACGGCTCAGAGCCTGATCGATGGCGGTGCGTAACTGGCCAGCATTAATGCCGGCAGACGTTAATAACGGACGCACCGATCCCCCTTCCTGATTCAGCAAGGCGCTCATTAAATGAAGAGGTTCGATGAATTGGTTGTCGTGCCCCAGTGCAAGGGACTGGGCATCGGCGAGAGCAAGCTGGAATTTATTAGTAAGACGATCCAGACGCATAACTCCTCCCATAACAGGTCAAATTTGCTACTGGAGATTAAATGAGGTCATCCCTCAATTATTCAAGGTTAATGACCTGAATTATGTGAAAAGAAAACGGCACGTTCCGGATCGTCTTGATTCTTTAGGTTATATCAGCCAAATAAAACTTGCCATACGACCTGTCGTCTTGTCGCGGCGATAAGAGAAAAAATCACCCTTTTCGGTGAAGGTACAGCGATCGCCGCCGAAGATCTGCGTCACGCCGACATTATTCAGGCGCTGGCGGGCCAACAGGTAAATATCGGCCAGATATTTTTCACCGGCAGGAAGGAAAGCATCCGCGGCTTGCAGATCTTTCTCCATAAAGGCTTCGCGGACCTCGGGTCCCACTTCAAACGCACGAGGACCAATGGCCGGGCCGAGCCAGGCCATGATATTCGCAGGGTCATCTTTAAAGCAGGCGACGGTCTCTTCGAGCACACCTTCACACAGACCACGCCAGCCCGCATGCGCTGCTGCCACCTCGGTACCGGCACGGTTACAGAACAGAACCGGCAGGCAATCGGCAGTCATTACCGCACATACCGTTCCCGGGGTATCACTGTAAGACGCATCGGCCCGTTTAGACGCATAGGGTTCGCCCGTTAACGGCAGTACCGTTTTACCGTGAACCTGTTCCAGCCAGACCGGTTTCGACGGTAAATTCCCGGCAGCAAACAGGCGTTTGCGGTTTTCTTCAACGTGCTCCAGGTTGTCACCACAGTGTGCGCCGAGATTCAAAGATTCCCACGCGCCCTGGCTCACACCGCCGATACGGGTTGAACTGCAGGCAGCCACGCCCTCAGGCAGTGGCCACTCCGGGACAATCAGTTTGGTCATAACCAGTCCACTTGATCTTTATGTTCTTCAAAATCAACACGCATGGCGTCAATAAGGTCGACCATATCCTGTGGGATCGGCGCGTGCCATTCCATCTGAATACCGGTGATAGGATGGTAAAGACGCAGCATCGTTGCGTGCAGCGCCTGGCGATCAAACTTACGCAGTACGCTAATGAACTCATCCGATGCACCTTTTGGCGGACGCGGACGACCACCGTAGACCTGATCGCCCACCAGCGGATGGGTAATGTGCGCCATATGAACACGGATCTGGTGAGTACGACCGGTTTCCAGACGCAGACGCAGACGCGTATGAATGCGGAAGTGTTCCATAATGCGGTAGTGCGTTACCGCAGGCTTACCCATCGGGTGCACCGACATATGGGTACGTTTGGTTGGGTGACGGCTGATAGGTTCTTCCACCGTGCCGCCAGCGGTCATATGACCAATGGCCACCGCTTCATATTCACGGGTGATTTCACGCAGCTGCAGAGATTCCACCAGACGTGTCTGAGCTGGAACGGTCTTTGCCACCACCATCAGACCCGTGGTGTCTTTATCCAGACGGTGAACGATGCCGGCGCGCGGAACATCCACGATAGGCGGGTAATAATGGAGAAGTGCGTTAAGGACCGTGCCATCAGGATTCCCCGCGCCCGGATGAACAACCAGGTCACGTGGCTTGTTGATCACCAGGATGTCATCATCTTCATAGACGATGTTCAGCGGGATATCCTGCGGCTCGAAGCGGATATCCTCTTCGATTTCAGCATTGATGGCGACGGCTTCCCCACCTAACACTTTCTCTTTTGGTTTGTCCCAGATCTTGCCGTTTACCAGCACGCGCTGGTCAAGGATCCATTCTTTTATGCGTGAACGCGAATAATCAGGGAACAATTCGGCCAAAGCCTGATCTAAGCGTTGCCCGAGCTGATTTTCGGAGACTGTTGCGGTGAGTTCTACTCGTTGTGCCATAAACTGCTTCTTCGTTTAACGTTGGGTTTTACGGCTTTGCCGTTTAATATAGTGTGCTATTGTAGCTGGTCTTAATCGGGAGCAGGAACAGAGTTTCTCCCGGACAAACATTTGAGGAAAGTCAAAACGTCATGACGCGCATGAAATATCTGGTGGCAGCGGCCACGTTGAGCCTGGCTTTGGTGGGCTGCTCCGGTTCAAATGAACAGGTCCCTGACAATCCGCCGAATGAAATCTATGCGACTGCACAACAAAAGTTGCAGGACGGTAACTGGAAACAGGCGATAACGCAACTGGAAGCGTTGGATAATCGCTATCCATTTGGTCCGTATTCGCAGCAGGTACAGTTAGATCTCATCTATGCCTACTATAAAAATGCCGATCTGCCGCTGGCTCAGGCAACCATCGATCGTTTCATGCGTCTGAACCCGACTCATCCTAACATCGATTACGTCATGTACATGCGCGGTCTTACCAACATGGCGCTGGACGACAGTGCCCTGCAAGGTTTCTTCGGTGTGGATCGTTCTGACCGTGACCCGCAGCATGCGCGTGATGCTTTCAACGACTTCTCCAAATTGGTGCGCGGCTACCCGAACAGCCAGTACGTCACTGACGCGACCAAACGTCTGGTGTTCCTGAAAGATCGTCTGGCGAAATACGAATACTCCGTTGCGGAATACTATACCCGCCGTGGCGCATGGGTTGCCGTGGTTAATCGTGTAGAAGGTATGTTACGTGATTACCCGGATACACAGGCAACGCGTGATGGCCTGAAGCTGATGGAAAATGCTTACCGTCAGATGCAGATGACCGCACAGGCTGACAAAGTGGCGAAAATCATCGCCGCGAACAGCAGCAACACCTGATATTGCCTCAAAGCAAAACGGCAGCCTTCGGGCTGCCGTTTTTTTATGCGTTCAGAGATCAGCTGAAGCGGTTTAGCCTCAACACATCCTATCAACTATGACCGCAAATCGGGCCTTCCACAAGGTAAATATCACCTCTTCCTGCCCTGCCTCACAAAAAACATTCCCTGACAAAAACCGACAAAATAACGTGATCTAAATCACACATTTTGACATTAGGACAGGTATGCTGGAATCACCAAGACGGAAAGACAAGAGGTAAAATTTATGACAATGAACATTACCAGTAAACAAATGGAAATTACTCCGGCAATCCGCCAACACGTCGCAGACCGTCTCGCCAAACTGGATAAATGGCAAACACATTTGATTAACCCACATATCATCCTGTCCAAGGAGCCGCAAGGTTTCATCGCTGACGCAACTATCAATACTCCAAACGGCCATCTGGTCGCCAGCGCAAAACATGAGGATATGTACACCGCTATTAACGATTTGATCAACAAGCTGGAACGGCAGCTCAATAAAGTGCAACACAAAGGTGAAGCCCGTCGCGCCGCAACGTCGGTGAAAGACGCCAGCTTCGCGGAAGAAGTTGAAGAAGAGTAATCCTTTAAATTGAGTTTACCGCCAACGCGCCTTCGGGCGCGTTTTTTATTGACAGCGTGAAAACAGTACGGGTACTTTAACGGTATCAACGACAGGATGATTTCATGAAACACACACCGTTTTTCTTCGCATTCTTTTTTACCTTCCCCTGATTGGGAGGCGTTTCGTCGTGTGATAAAGAATGCGAAGACGAACAACAAGGCCTCCCACACCGGGAGGCCTTTTTTATTAATAACGATAAACGAGACAGGCAACACTATGACACCGGAAAACCCGTTACTGGACCTGCGAGTGAAAATCAGCGCACTGGACGAAAAATTACTGGCCCTGCTGGCAGAACGTCGCACACTCGCCATCGAAGTGGGAAAAGCCAAGCTGGACTCCCATCGGCCGGTGCGTGATATTGACCGTGAACGCGACCTGCTGGAACGCCTGATTCAGCTTGGCAAAGCGCACCACCTCGACGCCCATTACATCACCCGTTTGTTCCAGCTCATCATCGAAGACTCCGTTCTGACCCAGCAAGCGCTACTCCAGCAGCATCTGAATAAAACGAACCCGCACTCTGCACGTGTCGCCTTCCTCGGCCCAAAAGGCTCTTACTCTCACCTTGCCGCACGCCAGTACGCAGCGCGTCATTTCGAAGAGTTTATTGAAAGCGGCTGCGCAAAATTTGCTGATATTTTCAATCAGGTCGAAACCGGACAGGCGGATTACGCCGTCGTACCGATTGAAAACACCAGCTCAGGCGCCATTAACGACGTGTACGATCTTCTGCAGCACACTACGCTGTCGCTGGTTGGCGAGATGACCATCCCTATCGATCACTGCGTACTGGTCTCTGGCTCAACCGACCTGAGCCAAATCGAGACGGTGTACAGTCACCCACAACCGTTCCAGCAGTGCAGTCAGTTCCTCAACCGTTATCCGAACTGGAAAATTGAGTACACCGAAAGCACTTCTGCGGCGATGGAAAAAGTGATGCAGGCAAATTCCCCGACGGTGGCCGCGCTTGGCAGCGAGGCGGGCGGAGCGCTGTATGGGCTGCAGGTACTGGAACGCAACCTGGCGAACCAGACGCAAAATATCACCCGCTTCGTGGTACTGGCCCGTAAAGCCATCAATGTCTCTGAGCAGGTTCCGGCTAAAACGACGCTGCTGATGGCGACCGGGCAGCAGGCGGGTGCGCTGGTTGAGGCCCTGCTGGTACTGCGTAACCACAACCTGATCATGACGAAGCTGGAATCGCGCCCGATTCATGGTAATCCGTGGGAAGAGATGTTTTATCTGGATATCCAGGCCAACCTGGAATCTGCATCCATGCAGAAAGCCCTGCGTGAACTGGGTGAAATCACCCGCTCAATGAAAGTGCTGGGCTGCTATCCGAGCGAAAACGTCGTGCCGGTTGACCCCACTTAACGTTCGATAAAGCGGCTTTTCTTCATCCCTGCCACGCTAACGGGCAGGGTGAAGATGGCGCCGGAGAGCGGATACTGCGCCACTTCATCCGCATCCATATTTTCCCGCGTGGTCGTGATAAACAGGGTTTTCATATCCTCGCCGCCAAAGCAGACCATCGTCGGACAACGAACCGGCATGCGATGCTCTTCCAGTTGTTCCCCCTGCGGTGAAAAGCGCGCGATACGCCAGCCATCAAACATTGCGCTCCAGTAGCAGCCTTCTTCATCCATCGCAGCACCGTCGGGTATGCCCTCCCCCTCTTTAAAGCGGCGGAATATCTCGCGTTTCCCCGGCTCACCTTGCTCATCAAGCGGCGTGCGGTAGATAACGCCATTTGGCGTGTCAGAGGTGAACATCCACTGTTTGTCCGGGCTGAATGCCAGACCGTTGTGCCCGTGAATATCACACTGGATCACTTTCGGCGTCAGGTCATTATCGATACGCATCAGCATGGCGCCGTTGTAATCCCCCGGCCCCCAGAAGGTTCCCGCATAGAACCGTCCATGATGATCGGTACCTCCATCATTAAAACGCGCCAGTTGCGGGTTAGAGGGGTTATCACACACCTTGCGCTGAAGCAGGCCGTGCTTGTCAGCAAGCCAGATGCCATTGCGCATCGCGACGATAAAGCCGCCACGCTCACGCAGAGCGAAACAGCCTACTTCTTCATGGAAAGAGAGTACCGTGTGTTCCGCGGTGGGCAGATGATAACGGTGGATCTCCCCCTCCAGAATATCTGCCCAGTAGAGCGCATGCTCTTCGGCACTCCACGTCGGACATTCGGGCAGATGCCCGGTGTAATTCAACAGCGGCTGCGGTTCGGCCATAACAGTTCCCCAAAATGAAAAAAGCCAGCATTGCTGGCTTTTAGTATATACATCATCGCATTACTGGCGACTGTCATTTGCCTGACGCAAAAGCGTGCGGCTCTCACTCTGAAAACGTTGTGCATAATCGCCAAACCAGTGCTCGACTTTACGGAAGCTGTCGATAAACGCCTGTTTATCGCCATGCTCCAGTAAGGTGATCGCTTCACCAAACCGCTGGTAGTAACGTTTGATAAGCGCCAGGTTGTTCTCAGAGGACATAATAATGTCGGCGTAAAGCTGTGGATCCTGAGCGAACAAACGCCCGACCATCGCCAGTTCCAGGCGATAGATCGGTGAAGAGAGCGCCAGCAGCTGTTCAAGCTGCACATTCTCTTCCGCCAGATGCAAACCGTAGGCAAAGGTCGCAAAGTGGCGCAGCGCCTGAATGAACGCCATGTTCTGATCGTGCTCTACCGCGCTGATCCGGTGCAACCTGGCACCCCATACCTGAATCTGTTCCAGGAACCACTGATAGGCCTCCGGCTGACGACCATCGCAGTACACCACAACCTGCTTCGCCAGGCTGCCACTGTCCGGACCAAACATCGGGTGCAGGCCAAGCACCGGGCCAGTATGCGCCGCCAGCATCGCCTGCAGGGGGCCATTTTTGACCGATGCAAGGTCAACCAGGATGCAATCTTTCGGCAACGGTGGAAGCTTGCCGATGATCTGCTCCGTCACGTGGATAGGCACGCTGACGATAACCATCCCCGCATCGGCCATCAGCGCTGGCGCGTGTTCCCAGTCCTCTTTTTCCAGAATGCGAACCTGATAACCAGAAAGCGTCAGCATTTTTTCAAACAGACGCCCCATCTGGCCCGCACCACCCACAATAACCACCGGGCGCAGGGACGGACAGAGGGTTTTGAAGCCCTTATCGTTTTCGCTGGAATAGGATTCCCGCATTACGCGACGCAAGACATCCTCAATCAGATCCGGCGAGACGCCCAGCGCCTGGGCCTCTTTGCGCCGCGAGGCCAGCATGGATGCCTCACGCTCCGGGACGTAAATCGGCAGGCCGTATTTGCTTTTTACCTCACCCACTTCGGCAACCAGAGCCATACGGCGCGCCAGCAGGTCCAGCAACGCCTTATCCACTTCATCAATTTGATCGCGTAACGCGGTCAATTCAGCAACCATAACTACCCTCTTAAGCCAGACGCGTCGCCAGCTGGCCGCTTACATCTTTATGGATCTCACGCAGCAGCGCGTCGGTGGTTTCCCAGCTGATGCAGGCATCCGTGACGGATACGCCGTGCTTCATTGCGCTGCGCGGTTGTTCAGATGACTGATTGCCTTCATGAATATTGCTCTCAATCATCAGACCGATAATAGAACGGTTGCCGTCTTTTATCTGTGCCACCACAGATTCCGCAACCGCAGGCTGACGACGGTAATCTTTATTCGAATTACCATGACTGCAATCTACCATCAGTGCCGGGCGCAGTCCCGCCTGCTCCATCTCTTTTTCACACTGTGCCACATCTGCCGGGCTGTAGTTCGGTGCTTTACCACCGCGCAGGATCACGTGACCATCCGGGTTACCCTGCGTTTGCAGGAGGCAAACCTGCCCCGCCTGGTTAATGCCAACAAAACGGTGCGGCATTGCCGCGGCACGCATGGCGTTAATTGCAGTGGCCAGGCTGCCATCGGTACCGTTTTTAAAACCAACCGGCATCGACAGGCCAGACGCCATCTCGCGGTGGGTTTGTGATTCTGTGGTGCGTGCCCCAATGGCAGACCAGCTAAACAGGTCGCCCAGGTACTGCGGGCTGTTCGGATCCAGCGCTTCAGTGGCCAGCGGCAGCCCCATGCTGACCAGCTCCACCAGCAGGCGACGCGCAATTTTCAGCCCTGCTTCCACATCAAACGAGCCATCCATGTGAGGATCGTTAATCAACCCTTTCCAGCCAACGGTGGTACGTGGCTTCTCAAAATAGACGCGCATTACCAGATAGAGGCTATCGCTGACCTCCTCCGCTAATGTTTTAAATCGACGAGCGTACTCAATGGCGGCTTCAGGATCGTGAATAGAACAAGGACCACATACCACCAGCAGGCGCGGATCGCGGCCAGCGATAATGTCTGAAATGGTCTGACGCGAGTGCTCAATTTGAGCCTCCTGCGCGACGCTCAGCGGGAATTCCGCTTTCAGTTGATCCGGAGTAATCAAAATCTGTTCGTCAGTGATATGTACGTTGTTCAGCGCGTCTTTTTGCATGATTGCGATCCTGTAAAGCTCGTTTGCGATAGTTGTTTTTCCTCGAAGAGGTGAAACAACGATACCATAACAAGTAAAGATTTCAATCCAAAATACGTACACTTTTATTTACGAATGCCAATTTATTGCAAAAATCAGCCGCCATATCCGTAAACTTTAAATTACACCCCTTCTTTCCGTTACCAGGCTATGCTGAAGAAAAAAGGAGAATGGCTATGCGTTCAATTGCTCTGGTGCTGTTGTCGCTCATTTTATCGGGTTGCCAAATCAATCCTTATACCTTCCACCCGGACTGGACCAGCCCCAGCTGGTTTGATGCAGGTAAAGAAGACGCCATGAATGGTCTGCCGGTTAAAGATAACCAGACGCTGGCCGATAATTTTAATGATCCACAAGTTGATCGTAGTGAATATCTCCGGGGATATGCAGACGGACAGAAGAAAGTGTGTGAAGAAGGTTTTCTCCACGCCTGGGGATTAGCGGGCAAATCTTTTCCTGCCAGCTGCGATACTGCTGAAAATGCAGCAAAACTGCACGAGTCATGGCAAAAAGGCATGGATGAAAGCATGCGCTCCAGCAGACTTAATTAAGCCTCTTTTTATTCACCGGAATATAACAAAGTGTAGGATTTAGCTTAGGTCGAGGCAGGGAAAATTCTGACATAATGACGGCTTTGGTAAACAATGGTATTCTGCCCACAACTCTTAAGGACATCTATTTCCGGAGCGAAGTGGCGGATTCTGGTGAGAAATTTATTCTTGATCTCTTTTTTCCGACTCACTCTGGTGCTAATGCTGTTCCTTATGGTGGGCGCAGCGGCGGCAGGCACGTTCACCGAAACCGATAAATCGGTACGTTCGATCGTTTCAGGTATTGTGAGCTACACCCGATGGCCGTCACTTTCCGGCCAGCCAAAACTCTGTGTTTATGCTTCTTCTCACTACACGCATGCACTCACCAGCAAGGACGGGCAAAGCGAATTACCTTATACCCCCGTTATTGTGCGTAACGATCAGGAAGCCCTGTCCGCGACGTGTGATGCTATTTATTTCGGGGCGGAATCCCCCGTAAAACAACGTGAATTAATAAGTCAGTATCAGGGCAGAGCATTGCTATTAATCTCAGAGCAAAATCCGGAATGTATTATTGGCAGCGCCTTTTGCCTGATAATTGATCGCAACCATGTCCGGTTTTCCGTCAATCTGGATGCGCTGACTCGCAGTGGCGTGAGAGTCAATCCGGATGTATTAATGCTCGCACGGAATAAGCAGCATGGATAAAGATTTCACTTCAGCGCCACGTCCGACGTTTAAAAGAACACTCAGACGAATCAGCATGATAAGCGTCATCATCACGATGACATTAATATGGCTGCTCCTCTGTTTTGCCTCCGTCGTGACATTAAAGCAATACGCACAAAAGAATCTCGAATTAACCGGCGCCACCATGAGCCACAGCCTTGAAGCCTCCCTGGTGTTCAACGATTCAGTGGCAGCCAATGAAACGCTTGCCGCCCTTGGCAAACAGGGCCAGTTTGCCGTGGCTGAAGTCCTCAACGTGCACAAAAAACGCTTTGCGTACTGGTCGTGGAACCCGGCGGATAACAACGACACTCTGGGCGCACTGGTCAGCCGCTGGCTTTTCCCCGAGCCGATTTCCCAGCCCGTATTCCATAACGGCTCAACGATTGGCGAAATACGCCTTACCGCGCGTGACAGCCTGATAAGCCACTTCATCTGGATGTCGTTTGCCGTTCTCACCGGCTGTATTCTGTTTGCGACGGTGGTCGCACTGACCATTACACAATCCTTGCATCACGGCATGGTTACAGCGCTGCAAAACATTACTGACGTCGTTCATGACGTACGCACTAACCGTAACTTCTCCCGACGGGTGAAAGACGGGCGCATTGAAGAATTTCACCAGTTTGGCGAGGACTTCAACAGCCTTCTGGATGAAATGGAGGAGTGGCAGCTTAAACTGCAGGCGAAAAACGCCCAGCTATTACGCACCGCCATGCACGACCCGCTGACAGGTCTTGCCAACCGTGCGGCGTTTCGTAACAGCATCGCGGCATTAATGAATGACCCCTCAGTAAAAACAAACTCGGCCCTGCTCTTCCTCGACGGTGATAATTTTAAGTTTATTAATGACACCTGGGGACACGCGGCAGGAGACTGTGTGCTGATTGAAGTCGCCAGAAGAATGGTCGAGTTCGGTGATAAGCGCCATCAGTCATACCGCCTTGGCGGCGACGAGTTTGCCATGGTGCTGTACGGCGTCCATTCAGAGCCTGAGGTTCAACATCTTTGTGCTGCCTTATCGCAGCAGTTTATCCGCCCGTTCGAATTGCATAACGGGCAAAAAGCATCAATGTCACTCAGTATTGGCTTTGCTCTGGCGTGGGAAAATGGTTCTGTGGAAGCATTACTGGAGAAAGCCGACCGCAATATGTACCTGGTTAAAAACCAGCGTACAAAAACGATAAATTAGAAGGGAAACGATATGTTAAAGCGATACTTCGCGCCGTTGTTATTAGCCTCAGTCGTGCTGGCAGGTTGCCAGTCACCGCCGCAAGGCAAGTTCACTCCTGAGCAGATTGCGGCGATGAAGTCTTACGGTTTTAACGAACTGAACGGCGACTGGTCTCTTGGCCTGTCAGATACCATCCTGTTTGATAAAAATGACGCCAGGCTGCGTGCGGAAAGTGAAACGCAGATCAAGACCATGGCCTCTCGCCTCGCGGCAACCGGCCTGAACCACGCGCGTATGGACGGTCACACGGACAACTACGGCGAAGAGCGCTACAACGAAGCGCTGTCATTGAAACGTGCAAATGCGGTAGCCGACGCCTGGGCGAAGGGAGCCAATATACCGCGCAGCAACCTCACCACGCAGGGGTTAGGCAAAAAATACCCTGTTGCGAGCAACAGTACTGCAAAAGGGCGCGCTGAAAACCGCCGGGTTGCGGTGGTTATCAGCACGCCATAAGGTTATTTAACCGATGATTCTGCGAGCGACACGCCTGTTGCCGCTCGCCAGCGCAGCCAGTCGACCAGCACAAACAGGGCCAGACTCACACCCATCACCGGCATCGCCAGCCCCAGCAGGACACTCACCATCGCCGTGACGGCTCTTCCCCATCCCGATAGCGCCAGCCAGCTCTGACAGAGCGTCTGAACCGGGTTCACGACCGATTGCGCCGGACGACGCATCCACCACATCCGGTATCCCCAGACGATCAGCACGCACAGGGCAATACCGAACGCGATCAGCAACAGCTGATTGGCCAGCCCAAACAAGATCCCCATGTGGAAATCCACGCCCCAGCGGGTCAGTTTTGCCATTAAGGGGAAATCTTCAAACCGGGTTCTGTCCAGAATGTGCAGGGAGTGCGGATCGACCGCCACCGCGTCGACCTGAGTCGGCCAGCTTCGATCGATTTCCGTCACGGTCCAGGCCTGTTCAGCCGTTTTCGCCAGGCGGATTTCGAGCTTGCTGGCATCTATACCCGCCGTGCGGGCGGCATGCAGGACGTCATCAAAAAGCGTCGGATCCATCACCATCGCGGGCATCATCATCCCGCTATGATGGCCCCGGTGCTCAGCGTGCTCGTCCATGATGGCAGGCACACCGGAGAGCGTAGTATTGACCTGCGGCGTAAGCCAGTTCATCCGGGCACGCAGTGTATCCACGTTACCGCCCGCCCACTGAGACCACGTCAGGCCTGTCGCTGAGAACAATAACATTCCCCCCAGCAACACCCAGCCCAGTGCCACATGCACACGACGGCGGTTCTGGAAACGGTTGTTCATCCGACGTTTTGGTCGGGTGTAAAACCACAGGGCGATTCCACCCAGCGCGGCAACCCACATCCAGGAGGCGGCCAGCTCGCTATACAGACGCCCGACATCGCCAAGCATCAACGAGGTGTGCAGATAATCGATGGTCTGGCGCAACGGCAGAATGCCACTCGTGCCGTACACCGTCATATCGCCCCGCACCTCAAGGCTCACGGGATCCACAAAGATAGCGCGGTTCTCCGACGGGCCAAGCGCCGGGTCAGCGAACATCACGCGGGTAGTATCACCGTCAACCAGCCCCGGACGAACGGCATGCAGGCGCAGATCTGAACCCACGGTTTTTTCCGCCACGGCAATCTGCTCGGCCAGAGGCCGTGCCTCTCCCACCGAATCCGTGTGCAACGCGTGCCGGTAGAGCGTGTTTTCCAGCTGCGGCGTCGCCACATACAGCGTACCGGTCAGCGCGGCGAAGAAGATAAACGGGCCAACAAACAGCCCGACATAGAAATGGAGTCGACGCAGCAGGTTTCCCCATGCCGCGCGCGGAGTGCAGGTAGTCATACTTTTCCTTTTTAAGGCAAAAAGTTATCGATTTTTTTTAAAGGGAAAAAGCAGACTGCCGCGGCGGCGCGCGGGTATCAGGAAAGAGCCAGGGGAAAAAGTGCCAGTGGCTGACCGGCGGTTGCGGCGGTGTAACGCGGCTCCTTTGCAGTACGACACTGAGCAGTACAATCAGCGCCAGCATCACGCCCGGCACATGCGCTAAGAGTACACAGTAGCCACACGCTTCCGCATGGTCGACGGGCATCGAGTGCGGCATATCGCCATGGTGCTCATCCATCGACATCATGCTCATGTCATGATGCATTCCCGGCATGGCGCTCATGGGATCTTTTTGCAGCGAGATGGAGATAAGCGGCGCAACCACGATCAGCAGGATCGCAAACAGCGCGGTCAAAGCCGCTGCGCGTTTCCAGTTATGCCGATGCAGTACGTTATCCACTTTCCCTCCCGTTAAGAGGCCAGCATTGTAAATGATTTATGACGAAAGGGTTAATGCGAGAGGTGCGATGGAATAAAAAAGGGCCAGCCTTTCGGCCAGCCCTTTTTAACAGGATGTCGCTTAAGCGAATCTTAGTTCAGACGCTCTTTAATACGAGCAGACTTACCAGTACGCTCACGCAGGTAGTACAGTTTAGCTTTACGTACAGCACCACGACGTTTAACAGCAATGCTGTCAACTACCGGAGAGTGAGTCTGGAAGACACGCTCAACGCCTTCGCCGTTGGAAATTTTACGAACAGTGAATGCAGAGTGCAGACCGCGGTTACGAATAGCGATAACCACGCCCTCGAATGCCTGCAGACGTTTTTTGGAACCTTCAACAACCCATACTTTCACTTCCACGGTGTCACCTGGACGGAAGGAAGGTACGTCCTGCTTCATCTGCTCTTGTTCAAGTTGCTTAATAATGTTGCTCATAATTTAATCTCTTATCCTGGGTAAACTGATATTCGGGAGCGTATTACGCATTCCCATCATGTTCATGCTGCTGTCGCGCGTGTTCTTTTTTGAACTCGGCCAGCAACTTTGCTTGCTCTTCAGTCAGAGCCAGGTTTTCCAGAAGTTCAGGTCTTCTAAGCCAGGTTCGGCCCAGCGACTGCTTCAAACGCCAGCGACGTATCTCAGCATGGTTTCCTGACAGTAACACCGCCGGTACTTCCATCCCTTCTAACACTTCAGGACGAGTATAGTGTGGACAGTCCAGCAACCCATCAGCAAAGGAATCTTCCGTTGCCGAAGCTTCATGGCCCAGTACACCCGGAATGAACCGGGCAACGGAGTCAATCAGCGCCATCGCTGGTAACTCACCACCGCTGAGTACGTAATCGCCGATAGACCATTCTTCGTCAATCTCGGTTTGAATTACGCGCTCATCTATCCCTTCGTAGCGACCACAGACCAGAATCAATTTTTGATTCGTCGCCAGTTCGCTGACGCCCGCTTGATCAAGCTTGCGTCCCTGAGGTGACAGATAAATCACCTTCGCGCCTTCACCTGCCGCGGCTTTTGCTGTGTGAATGGCGTCCCGTAAGGGTTGCACCATCATTAACATCCCCGGTCCGCCGCCGTAAGGACGATCGTCCACGGTACGGTGCCGGTCATGCGTAAAGTCACGAGGACTCCAGCTCTGGATGTTCAGCAGGCCATTCTTTACTGCCCGGCCAGTTACCCCGTAATCGGTAATCGCGCGGAACATTTCAGGAAACAGGCTAATTATGCCAATCCACATAGCGCCGTCTTTTACCGTTTATCCGGAGAATTTAAAAACCAGGATCCCAATCTACTTCAATCGTTTGAGTAGCGAGATCGACTTTCTTGATAACCTGTCCATCGAGGAACGGAACCAACCGCTCCTTGATGCCAAATGCATCTTTCAGGTTTGCCCTAATGACGAGAACGTCATTTGACCCGGTTTCCATCATGTCGATGACTTTCCCCAGGCTATAACCTTCAGTGGTGACCACCTGGCAACCCATAAGGTCTTTCCAGTAGTAGTCGCCCTCTTCCAGCTGCGGCAACTGCGACGAATCCACGATAATTTCACAATTAGTCAGTGCATTCGCGGCATCACGATCGTCAATGCCTTTCAGCTTGATGATGATGTCCTGATTGTGGTGACGCCAGCTTTCCAGCTCGACCTCTTCCCACTTACCGGCTTTCTGGATAAACCAGGGCTGGTAATTAAAAATGCTATCAGCGTCTTCAGTGGAGGAAAACACTCTGAGCCAACCACGAATACCGTAGCAAGAACCCATTTTGCCCAATACAATCGGTTCAACAGGTGCTTTATTGCTCATCATGACCACCGTGACAGATTAAGCTGCTTTGTTTGCTGCTTTGATCAGCGTAGCAACGCGATCGGAAACAGTAGCGCCCTGGCCAACCCAGTGAGCGATACGATCCAGATCCAGACGGGTTTCTTCTTCAGAACCAGAAGCGATCGGGTTGAAGAAACCAACGCGCTCAATGAAGCGACCGTTGCGTGCATTACGGCTGTCAGTAACAACAACCTGGTAGAACGGACGCTTTTTAGCGCCGTGACGTGCTAAACGAATAGTTACCATAACATCCTCTTGTGTGAATAAAACAACCGGGCCCCATCGAGGAACGGAGCCCGGGTGTCATATTAAAAGCCCGAAAATTTTACTGATTTCTGGGGAAAATGCAATCAGCAGTTAAAACTCTGCTGCAAAACACGGCCAGGGTGTGCTTTTCGGGCACACCCTGGCATCAAAATAGCCAGCAGCCAGGCGATTAACGGCCAGGGAATCCTGGCGGCATCATGCCCTTCATGCCACGCATCATCTTCGCCATGCCGCCTTTCTTCATTTTCTTCATCATGCGCTGCATGTCGTCGAACTGTTTCAGAAGGCGGTTTACGTCCTGCACCTGCATGCCGCAACCAGCTGCGATACGGCGTTTGCGGGACCCTTTGATGATGTCCGGGTTAGCACGTTCCTTGAGGGTCATCGAGTTGATGATCGCCTCCATACGCACCAGCACCTTGTCATCCATCTGCGCTTTTACGTTGTCAGGGATCTGGCCCATGCCCGGCAGTTTGCCCATCAGGCTTGCCATGCCGCCCATGTTTTTCATCTGACGCAGCTGCTCAAGGAAATCGGTCAGGTCAAAGCCGTCGCCTTTTTTCAGCTTGCTGGCCAGCTTCTCAGCCTGGGCGCGGTCAACCTTGCTCTCGATATCTTCGATAAGCGACAGCACGTCACCCATGCCGAGGATACGGGAGGCGATACGGTCCGGGTGGAACGGCTCCAGCGCTTCGGTTTTCTCACCCACGCCGAGGAATTTAATCGGCTTGCCGGTGATATGACGAATCGAAAGCGCCGCACCGCCGCGGGCGTCACCGTCCACTTTGGTCAGCACTACGCCGGTTAACGGCAGCGCTTCGTTAAACGCTTTCGCGGTGTTCGCCGCATCCTGACCGGTCATGGCGTCAACAACAAACAGGGTCTCTACCGGATTGATAGCGGCATGCACCTGTTTGATCTCATCCATCATCGCTTCGTCAACGTGCAGACGACCGGCGGTATCCACCAGCAGCACGTCGTAGAATTTCAGCTTCGCCTCTTTCAGCGCCGCGTTAACGATGTCGACAGGCTTCTGGGCAACGTCAGACGGGAAGAAATCCACGCTGACCTGCTGCGCCAGGGTTTCCAGCTGTTTAATCGCCGCCGGGCGATAGACGTCCGCAGAAACGACCAGCACTTTTTTCTTGTGCTTTTCACGCAGGAATTTACCCAGCTTACCCACGCTGGTGGTTTTACCCGCACCCTGCAGGCCCGCCATCAGCACGACGGCCGGCGGCTGTGCCGCCAGGTTAAGCACCTGGTTCTCTTCGCCCATCGCCGAAACCAGTTCGTTACGGACGATTTTGACGAATTCCTGACCCGGGGTCAGGCTCTTGTTAACTTCATGACCAACCGCCTTCTCTTTAACGCGGTTGATAAAATCACGAACAACCGGCAACGCGACGTCTGCTTCCAGCAGCGCCATGCGCACTTCGCGCAGCGTTTCCTTGATGTTGTCTTCGGTAAGGCGTCCGCGGCCGCTGATGTTGCGCAGCGTGCGCGACAAACGATCGGTTAAATTATCAAACATTGTCTCTCGCCTGAGTAGAAACGTTGGGTCGCTGGCAGCGACACATACACAGAATTTTGCCGGAGTATAACATGAAGGCGGCTTTGTTGTTATGCAACGGTTGGAGCAGGCGTCACGTAACGTTATACTGCTTCTCTTTCTTATTAAGACAACTGTCGATGCCTATATGCCTGTTTTCGCACTGATCGCCCTTGTTGCCTACTCTGTCAGCCTCGCGCTGATCATTCCTGGACTGCTGCAAAAAAACAGCGGCTGGCGACGCATGGCTATTCTTTCGGCGGTGATCGCACTGATAAGCCATGCGTTCGCGCTGGAATCGCGCATTATCCCCGGCGATGGCAGCGTACAGAACCTGAGCGTGCTCAACGTCGGCTCGCTGGTCAGCCTGATGATCTGTACGGTGATGACCATTGTCGCCTCTAAAAACCGTGGCTGGCTGCTACTGCCGATTGTGTATGCCTTCGCGCTGATCAACCTGGCCCTGGCCACGTTTATGCCCAATGAGTTTATTACGCATCTGGAAGCGACGCCGGGAATGCTGGTGCATATCGGCCTGTCACTCTTCGCTTATGCAACGCTCATTATCGCCGCGCTCTATGCCATGCAGCTCGCCTGGATTGACTACCAGCTGAAAAACAAAAAGCTGGCCTTTAACCATGAGATGCCGCCGCTGATGGTGATTGAGCGTAAGATGTTCCACATCACGCAGGTTGGTGTCGTGCTGCTGACGTTAACGCTGTGCACGGGCTTGTTTTATATGAAGAACCTGTTCAGCGTAGAGAATATCGATAAAGCGGTCCTCTCCATCATCGCGTGGTTTGTCTATATTGTCCTGTTATGGGGCCATTATCATGAAGGCTGGCGCGGTCGTCGCGTGGTCTGGTTCAACGTCGCGGGCGCGGGCATTCTCACCCTTGCCTATTTTGGCAGCCGCTTCATACAGCAATTTGCTGGCTAAGTAACAAAGGAGTTCCCCCTGGAACACATCTCTACCACCACGCTGATCATTACCCTGATCGTCATGGTGGTCATCTCCGCCTATTTCTCCGGCTCGGAAACCGGCATGATGACCTTAAACCGCTACCGGTTACGTCATCGTGCTAAACAGGGTAACCGTGCCGCCCGTCGCGTCGAAAAACTGCTGCGTCAACCGGATCGTCTGATCAGTCTGGTGCTTATCGGTAACAACCTCGTCAACATTCTTGCCTCTGCACTCGGTACCATCGTCGGGATGCGCCTGTACGGCAACGCCGGCGTCGCCATTGCCACCGGTGTACTGACGTTTGTGGTGCTGGTGTTTGCAGAAGTGCTGCCTAAAACCATCGCCGCGCTCTACCCGGAAAAAGTGGCCTACCCCAGCAGCTTCCTGCTGGCACCGCTGCTGATCCTGATGATGCCGCTGGTCTGGTTACTGAACATGGTGACGCGTGTCCTGATGCGGATGATCGGTATCAAAGCAGACGTCACCATCAGCAGCGCGCTCAGCAAAGAAGAGCTGCGCACCATCGTGCATGAATCACGCTCGCAGATCTCCCGGCGTAATCAGGACATGCTGCTGTCGGTACTGGATCTGGAAAAGGTCAGCGTTAACGACATCATGGTGCCGCGTAACGAGATCGTCGGCATTGATATCAATGACGACTGGAAAGCCATCGTCCGCCAGCTGACCCACTCCCCGCACGGGCGCATCGTGCTGTACCGCGACTCTCTGGACGATGCCATCAGCATGCTGCGCGTGCGCGAAGCTTATCGTCTGATGACCGAGAAAAAAGAGTTCACCAAAGAGGTGATGCTCCGCGCCGCCGACGAAATTTATTACGTGCCGGAAGGAACGCCGCTCAGCACCCAGCTGGTGAAGTTCCAGCGTAACAAGAAGAAGGTCGGCCTGGTGGTCAATGAGTACGGGGATATTCAGGGGCTGGTGACGGTTGAAGATATTCTGGAAGAGATTGTTGGCGACTTTACCACCTCAATGTCCCCTTCCCTTGCGGAAGAAGTCACCCCGCAAAACGACGGCTCGGTGCTGATCGACGGTAGCGCGAACATTCGCGAGCTCAATAAAGCCTTTAACTGGCATTTACCGGAAGATGAAGCACGCACCATAAACGGGATGATTCTGGAAGCACTGGAAGAGATCCCGGCGGCGGGCACGCGGGTGCGCATTGAGCAATACGATATTGATATCCTGGACGTGCAGGACAATATGATTAAGCAGGTGAAAGTCCTGCCGGTAAAACCGATTCGGGAAAGTATTGCTGAGTAGAGAGTAGGCCGGGTACGGCGCAAGCCGCCACCCGGCACTACAGATGGCAAATTACGCTTTCGCTTTCGCCACGGTAACCATTGCAGCACGAATGGTACGACCGTTCAGGGTATAACCTTTCTGCATCACGCCAAGCACTTTACCGGCTTCAACGTCTTCTGATTCCACCATCGCAATCGCCTGGTGCACGTTTGGATCCAGCGGAACGTTGGTATCGCCAACCACTTCCACGCCAAACTTACGTACCACATCCAGCATGGATTTCAGCGTCAGTTCGATACCTTCGATCATCGCGGTGTTGTCCGGGTTAGCTTTATCAGCCACTTCCAGTGCGCGATCCAGGCTATCAATCACCGGCAGCAGTTCGTTGATAAATTTCTCCAGCGCAAATTTATGCGCCTTCTCAACGTCCTGCTCGGTACGACGGCGCAGGTTTTCCATTTCCGCCTTGATGCGCAGAACACTGTCGCGTTCGCGATTCTGTGCTTCTACCAGCTGAGCTTCCAGATTCGCAATTTTTTCATCGCGCGGGTCCACCTGCTCAGCAGATGCGTCCGGCTCTACAGCCTCAACATCATCGTGCTGTTCCGTGATAATTTCTTCAGGGGCTTGCCCCTCAGGCGTTTTCTGTTCTTTACTACTCATGAATTTCTCCGCGTTTTTCTGCATTCATATCGCTAACTTCGCTTATTATGGGGATCAGTTTCCGGGATTCAAGGGAACAAGACAGATTGTCATCATTCATCAGGCACAAGGACCTCCAGAAAATGAATAATCATTTCAGGTGTATTGGGATCGTCGGGCATCCGCGTCACCCTACCGCATTGACGACACATGAAATGTTGTATCGCTGGCTGTGTAGCAAAGGCTATGAAGTGATGGTCGAGCAGCAGATTGCCCAGGAGCTGCAGCTGAAGAGCGTCAAAACCGGCACGCTGGCGGAAATTGGCCAGCAGGCGGATCTCGCCGTGGTGGTCGGTGGCGACGGCAATATGCTCGGCGCGGCCCGAACGCTCGCGCGTTATGACATCAAGGTCATTGGTATCAACCGCGGCAATCTCGGCTTTCTGACCGACCTCGATCCGGACAACGCCCAGCAGCAGCTGGCCGACGTGCTGGAAGGTCATTATATCAGCGAAAAACGCTTTTTGCTGGAAGCGCAGGTGTGTCAGCAGGACTGCCAGAAGCGCATCAGCACCGCGATTAACGAAGTAGTGCTCCATCCCGGCAAAGTGGCGCACATGATTGAGTTCGAAGTCTATATCGACGAAATCTTCGCCTTCTCGCAGCGTTCTGACGGGCTGATTATCTCCACGCCGACAGGGTCGACTGCCTACTCGCTCTCTGCGGGTGGCCCGATCCTCACCCCTTCACTGGATGCCATCACTCTGGTGCCGATGTTCCCGCACACGCTCTCCGCGCGTCCGCTGGTGATCAACAGCAGCAGCACCATTCGTCTGCGTTTCTCGCACCGCCGTAACGATCTGGAGATCAGCTGTGACAGCCAGATTGCGCTGCCTATTCAGGAAGGTGAAGATGTTCTCATTCGTCGGTGTGATTACCACCTGAATCTTATTCACCCGAAAGATTACAGTTATTTCAATACATTAAGCTCGAAGCTTGGCTGGTCAAAAAAATTGTTCTGATTTTGCATCCAGTACTTTACTGTATATAAAACCAGTTTATACTGTATGAAAACACAGTTATGGTTTTTCATACAGGAAAACAATTATGCTGGCACAACTGACCATCAGCAACTTTGCCATAGTTCGTGAGCTTGAGATCGATTTCCACAGCGGCATGACGGCGATCACCGGGGAAACCGGTGCGGGTAAATCCATTGCCATAGATGCCCTCGGCTTGTGCCTCGGCGGCCGTGCAGAAGGTGACATGGTGCGCAGGGGGGCAAACCGTGCCGATCTCTGCGCTCGCTTCTCCCTGAAAGATACCCCTGCCGCCCTGCGCTGGCTCGAAGAGAACCAGCTGGAAGACGGACGTGAGTGTTTACTTCGTCGCGTTATCAGCAGCGATGGTCGTTCCCGCGGCTTTATCAACGGCACTGCAGTCCCGCTTTCCCAGCTTCGCGAACTCGGCCAGTTACTCATTCAGATCCACGGCCAGCACGCGCACCAGCAACTCATTAAACCGGAGCAGCAGAAAGCGCTGCTTGATGGCTATGCCGGTGAGTACGCACTTACTCAGCGCATGGCGGAGCACTATCGCCAGTGGCATCAAAGCTGTCGTGAGCTTGCCCAGCACCAGCAGCAAAGCCAGGAGCGTGCCGCCCGCGCTGAGCTTCTGGAATACCAGCTTAAAGAACTCAACGAATTTAGCCCGCAGGCGGGTGAATTTGAGCTTATCGACGAAGAGTACAAGCGCCTGGCCAACAGCGGTCACCTGCTCTCAACCAGCCAGAATGCCCTTAACATGCTGGCTGACGGTGAAGACGTGAACCTGCAGAGCCAGCTGTATAATGTTCGTCAGCTCATCACCGAGCTGGCCGGCATGGACAGCAAACTCTCTGGCGTACTGGATATGCTGGAAGAGGCCGCGATTCAGATTTCAGAAGCCAGTGACGAACTGCGCCACTACTGTGAACGTCTGGATCTCGACCCGAACCGTCTGTTTGAACTGGAGCAACGCATCTCCCGTCAGATCTCGCTGGCGCGTAAGCACCACGTTACGCCAGAAGAGCTGCCTGGCTACTATCAGTCCCTGCTTGATGAACAACAGCAGCTTGACGATCAGGCTGACTCGCTGGAAACCTTGTCACTGGCGGTGAACCTGCACCATGAACAGGCGCTGACGACGGCGAAACAGCTGCATGAGATCCGTCAACATTACGCCCAGGAACTGAGCCAGCACATCACCGACAGCATGCACACGCTGGCGATGCCGCACGGCGTATTCACCATCGATGTCCGTTTCGAAGAGAACCATCTGACGGCGGAAGGTGCGGACCGTATCGAATTCCGCGTCACCACCAACCCGGGGCAGCCGTTGCAGCCCATCTCTAAAGTGGCTTCCGGCGGTGAACTGTCGCGTATCGCGCTGGCGATTCAGGTGATTACCGCACGTAAAATGGAAACCCCGGCGCTAATTTTCGATGAAGTGGATGTGGGGATCAGCGGCCCAACAGCGGCAGTCGTCGGCAAACTGTTGCGCCAGTTGGGTGAATCAACGCAGGTCATGTGTGTTACCCACCTGCCGCAGGTGGCCGGGTGTGGTCATCATCACTTTATCGTCAGCAAAGAAACTGACGGTGAAATGACAGAAACGCATATGAAGCCACTGGATAAACGCGCACGTCTGCAGGAGCTGGCACGCCTGCTGGGCGGCAGTGAAGTCACGCGAAATACGCTCGCGAACGCGAAAGAACTGCTGGCGGCATAAACTTTTTCGGGATCTCAGGGTCATAGAGAACAACAAAAACGCCGCCAGACCGGTTTCAAAGTGGGGCAAGGTCTATTATCATCGGCATATAACATATGAGCCGCGTTCTGCTCGGGCCCGAAAAGGAATCAAATCACTATGCGTTGTAAAATGCTGACCGCTGCCGCAGCGGTTCTTCTGATGTTGACCGCAGGCTGTTCCACTCTGGAGAAAGTGGTTTACCGTCCTGACATCAACCAGGGGAACTACCTTACCCCTAACGATGTGTCCAAAATCCGTGTGGGGATGACACAACAGCAGGTCGCTTATGCACTTGGAACCCCAATGATGTCCGATCCGTTCGGCACAAACACCTGGTTCTATGTATTCCGTCAGCAGCCGGGCCATGAAGACGCGTCCCAGCAGACCCTGACGCTGACCTTCAGCAGCGCCGGTGTGTTGACCAACATCGACAACAAGCCTGCCCTGACCAAATAATCAGGTGTCAGAGATGCAAAAAGGTGCTCAATGAGCACCTTTTTTGTCTTCCTTCATCACCCTCGCCCCTTTGAGAACAGGCTTAAGGTGAGGAGCGAACTACTTACCCGATTTCTCCGCACGCTGGCGACGCAGCTCTTTCGGGTCGGCAATCAGCGGGCGATAAATTTCGACCCTGTCACCCTCATTCACCACATCAGCCAGTTTGACCGGACGGCTGTAAATGCCGACTTTATTTTTCGCCAGATCGATGTCACGACGAAGCTCAAGGATGCCAGAAGCGCGAATAGCCGCCTCAACGGTCGCACCTTCTTCCAGCATCACACGCTGCAGATATTGCTTCTCCGGCAGCGCATACACCACCTCGACAGCTATCTTATGCGACACTGTAAACCTCTTTGGCGCGGGTCGTGAAAGCCTGAACCATATTCGAGGCCAGCTCTTTAAAGATGCGGCCAAACGCCAGCTCAATCAGTTTATTGGTAAACTCAAAGTCCAGCTGGAACTCGATGCGACAGGCATCAGCGCTGAGGGGGGTAAACTTCCAGCCACCCATCAGGGTTTTAAACGGACCATCTACCAGATGCATCAAAATACTCTGATTGCTCGTCAGCGTATTGCGGGTGGTGAACGTCTTGCTGATCCCCGCTTTGGAGACATCGACCGCCGCCGTCATCTGCGTCGGGCCAGACTCCAGCACTCGGCTCCCGGTACATCCCGGAATAAATTCTGGATAAGACTGAACGTCGTTCACTAACTGATACATTTGTTCCGCGCTGTATGGAACAAGCGCAGTACGGCTAATCTGAGGCATAGCATTTCCCATGGTCACACAACCGACAAATAATAACATTTATCACCTGTTAAAAAAACGCTAAGCCTCATCTCGTGCTAATATAGCGCGTTAGACCTCACAGGACGCAATGAGGTGACTTTTTGAAATCAGATTACCGATGGCTTTACGATACTTATGACGAAGAAAAAAGCACATAAACCAGGCTCGGCGACCATTGCGCTCAACAAGCGTGCTCGCCACGAGTATTTTATTGAAGAAGAATTCGAAGCTGGCCTTGCATTGCAGGGCTGGGAAGTAAAATCGCTGCGCGCCGGGAAAGCCAACATCGGTGATAGCTATGTGATCCTGAAAGATGGCGAAGCCTTCCTGTTCGGTGCCAACTTCACGCCGCTGACCGTCGCCTCGTCACACTACGTGTGTGACCCAACGCGTACCCGTAAGCTGCTGTTGAACAAGCGCGAACTGGAGTCCCTTTATGGGCGCATTAACCGTGAAGGCTTCACCGTGGTTGCCCTGTCGCTGTACTGGAAAAATGCCTGGTGCAAAGTGAAAGTTGGCGTCGCGAAGGGTAAAAAACAGCACGACAAACGTACCGATCTGAAAGAGCGCGAATGGCAGCTCGACAAAGCACGTATTATGAAAAACGCAGGACGTTGATTCTGCGCACTTATTGTACTATTCAATAAGTTAGCGTTCCGGGCTGGTATCCAGGATCTAAAATCTGGTATACTCAGTTCAACACTATTGGGGCTGATTCTGGATTCGACGGGATTTGCGAAACCCAAGGTGCATGCCGAGGGGCGGTTTGCCTCGTAAAAAGCCGCAAAAAAATAGTCGCAAACGACGAAAACTACGCTTTAGCAGCTTAATAACCTGCTCTGAGCCCTCTCTCCCTAGCTTCCGCTCTTAAGACGGGGATTCAAGAGAGGTCAAACCCAAAAGAGATCGCGTGGAAGCCCTGCCTGGGGTTGAAGCGTTAAAACTAATCAGGCTAGTACGTTAGTGGCGTGTTTGTTCGCAGCTGGCGTGCGAATGTAAAGACAAACTAAGCATGTAGTACCGAGGATGTAGAAATTTCGGACGCGGGTTCAACTCCCGCCAGCTCCACCAAAT
>NZ_CP080000.1:2783728-2783796 GCF_019378755.1 Enterobacter sp. BIDMC 29
GGATCCCGCGTACAGTTATTGACAGAACTCCGAGGGGCGGCGATGCCGCCTGAAAAACCAACGTCAAA
>NZ_CP080000.1:2836657-2836828 GCF_019378755.1 Enterobacter sp. BIDMC 29
ACATTTCGGACGCGGGTTCAACTCCCGCCAGCTCCACCAAAATTCTCCATCGGTGATTACCAGAGTCATCCGATGAAGTCCTRAGAGCCCGCACGGCGYAAGCCCTGCGGGCTTTTTTGTGCCTTGAATTTATCCCGCGAAGTCTGATGCCAACTAATTAAATCCGAACTT
>NZ_CP080000.1:2839303-2839397 GCF_019378755.1 Enterobacter sp. BIDMC 29
GCCAGCTCCACCAAAATTCTCCATCGGTGATTACCAGAGTCATCCGATGAAGTCCTAAGAGCCCGCACGGCGTAAGCCCTGCGGGCTTTTTTGT
>NZ_CP080000.1:2843297-2849538 GCF_019378755.1 Enterobacter sp. BIDMC 29
GTTGCAATTTCTGTTTACGAAATTTATGCCGCTGAAAATAAGGTCTCAGAATCGGGGCGGCAAATAGCGATAAACGCCGCAGGCTGCGTAATGGCGGGATTGATGTGTGGGCCAGATGCATCTGTTTGTGTACTTATTGGTGGTTTTGTCAGCGGTGCTCTTGCAGTATCGGAGATGGGTAGTGTGTGGAATTGATTATGCAACAGGTTAATTCAATATCTCTGGTAAAGGGTCAAGAAGCGACAGATTTATCCCAGGCGCAGCCTAACGTAGTGATCAATGGCAATAGCACAGACATTATTGTACCAGGGCAAATACTGGAAGCAGCTGTTCAGGTTAATGATCATCGCTATATCTTTTTTTAACGGATGACATTATTTTCGAGGAGTCACTGACAATTGCTCTTATCGATGTTAAGGATGGCGTTAAAGAAATCGTCCGTTTGGGTAATGAGTATTCTACGGGAAGTTTTGAGGTATTATCCGTTACAGTAGCAAGTATCAACTTCAGATTCTTTGGTAATTTTCTCTGGACAGTGAACAACGTCGACTCCCCGCGCTTAAGGCTTCCTTTTGGTTCAGAGCCCAAGGTGTAAAACGAGAGGCTGGCCTGAAAAAATACATGACGATTTCGGCCACTCCTACGCCAGAGAAAGTTCGTTGATGCGACTTTCTGCAAAGCGCAACGTCAGTACGTTAACATTGTAAAGGCAACGACAAGACCTCTTATAATGTAGCTCGTAAAGCTACATTCTGCACGTGTCTATTCACACGCTCAATTTATCCAGTCATAAGTCTGGAAATACTCAGTAAATCAATATCCTTAACAGAATCTACAGTTCCGAAATTACGCCACCCGCGTATACTGCATTCACGCCACCGAAAAACACCTGAACGCAAAAGGATTCGCACCCATGACAGCGTCCTCAAACCGCATCGCAAGCCAGGCTATCGTGGCTCTCACGTTATTGCTCAGCGGTTGCGTTTACCATGATTATCCCTCCCCTCGTATTGAGGGCACATTGAATAACGCAGGAAAACCGCTGCCCCGGGTAACCGTTTCGTTAGTGGAATTCGACCGACACATTGCCACGACACAAACGGATAATAACGGGTATTTTTCTTTCGTACCGCAGGGAGACTGGCATGTTTTTATACCCATCGGACCGCAAGATCGCCTGAGTAGCTGGACACTGACAACAATCGACCCTCAGGGACAAAAACGCGATATTTACACCTCCCAACGCTTTGGCGGGCCTTTTTCAGGCTATTCCAGGAACGACAGCGTGAAACTGTTCTGCGAACTCTCCCCAACAAGCGGGGAGAGTCAAAATATATTTTGCGAAGCTCAGTGAGTTAATTAACTTTACTCATGGCCAAAAGCCACCAGTAATAGGGATATGCATGCCCCTGGTACACGGCATTGAACCTGAAAATAATTAATTCCTCTGCGTAACTAAATACGCTTCACGGTATAACGCCAAAATAACATTACAGTTTTTTCCTAAAGCCACGCCGCTTCGTCTGTGCCATGCTGAATCACGCTCATAACCGATAACGTTAAATGAGGATATTATGAAAAAAACAATTATCGCATTATCTGCCGTTCTGCTGGCTTCCCCAGTATTTGCTGCGACCACACATGCAACTGACGATACCGTCGCTGCGGCGAAGGCAAACGCCAACGACGCGAAGCAAAAACTGCACGAAGAGCAGAATAAAGGCGAAGAGCTGAAGCTGAAACAGAAGCATGCTGCAGAGGGTAAAACCGAAAACTTAGGCAGCAAGGTCAGCGAAGATTCCCAGAAAGCCTGGCATAAAACCAAAGAAGGTACCGAGAAAGGGTGGGATGCCACCAAAGAAGGTGCTGAGAAAGGCTGGAATAAAACCAAAGAAGGTGCCAGCGAGCTGGAAAAGAAAGTTACTGAGTAATCCCTTCGAAAGGCCGCAGACGCGGCCTTTTTTATTCCCTCCGGCCCTGCTTCCTGCAGACTAAACTTGTCTCAGGGGGACTCCATCATGAACAGCGAACACACCGCACCTGAAACCCAGGGCGTTACCGTTGAATTACTCTCCGTCGTCGATCTGGGTCCGGAAATAGCGGGCATGGCCGGGCGCCAGCTTCGCATGCGCAGGGTCACTCTCGCTCCCGGCGCGGTCTTTGGTCCGGTGCATAATCATATCGACAGACCGGGCACCGTGTTTATCCTTGAAGGTACCATCACCGATCATCGTCACGGTATTGCGACTGATTACGGTCCCGGTGTCGGCTGGCCGGAAGATCACAACACGGTCCACTGGCTGGAAAACCGGGATCCGGTAACCGCCGTCGAGATCTCGGTGGATATTATTAAGACGTCCTGACGCCTAAAAGCCGAATAGATCCCCGGGGTTGCGCGTTAACGCCTTGCCACCCCTAAAGAGATCCTGAGATGTTGCGACGCCTGGTTATTCTGTTCGTGTTGCTCTGTCCGCTGGCGCAGGCCGCCCCGCAGAGCTATACCATTGATACTGAAAACACCGCCATACGGTTATCCTGGCACGCCTTCGGGGGGATCCTCTCCTGGGCCAGATTCAGTGGCGTCACGGGTTCCGTAACCCTTAACCCGGAGAAGGATATCGATGACCATATTCATGTCACCCTTCCCGTGGCTACCCTGGTTGCCTCAAACAGCCTGCTCACCTGGCAACTGAAAAGCGACATGTTTTTTGAATCTGAACGTTATCCTGTTATCGAATTTATCAGCTCACGCGTGGTCGCTCAGGGTTCAGGAACGTTCAGGGTGTTCGGAACATTGACCGTACGCGACATTGCCCGCCCGGTCATTCTGGACGCCGTCGTGAAAGATCCGCACGCGCCGGTCCTTACGCTGGATGCGACAACAACCATTTCGCGCGCGGCCTACGGCATGGATAAATTTGCGCTGGTCGTTGATGACAAGATTGCCATCACCATTGCGATTCAGGCTAACGGCATCCCGTCATCCTGAAATCAGGCTTTGCAGCTGCTCTGCACTGCCCCGCAACTGTGGGAGCGGGTTGCGGCCGATCAGCACAAACTGATATCCCGCTTTCTGCCACCACACCAGGTTCATGTCGTGCCGCTGTTCCTGTTGAGCGGCTGTCGTTGTCTGCTCTGTCGGGGAGATACACAGCGCCATTGGGCCGTAGTCGGCATTTATCCAGGCTATTTGCGCGATAGAGGTGGTTTCATAGCGCAGCATGCGGACCATTTTAAGCTCTGCTCCATGCAGGATAAGCTGTGACGCCTGAAGTTGCAGGCCGATATCCTGCGCTGCCCGTTCCAGCCCACGCTGCAGAACATGCGGCGCACTGTCCATATCCAGCAATGTCTCGACGCTGTAAAGCGACATGTATTGCGCTTCGAGGTCACGAATATGGGCGTTTTCATCAGAAGGTGCGAAAGCGGGTCGCAACCCATATCCCACGCCGGAACCGACCACCAGGAAACTGACCGACGCGGCAATGAGTGCGCGCCGGCTTACGCCAGCCGGGCTAGCGGGCTTCGGATCGGGCAGTTCCGCCAGCCGGGCCTGCATCTTCTCCAGAGGAGCATCATCCAGCATAGCGGCAAACGCGCCGGGGTAATCCGCATTGCTTTTCATTAACTCGGCGGTCCGCCCGGAGAGGCGCTCGTCACGTCTCAACTCTTCTTCAAATTTTTGCGCGTCGGCATGACACATCTCGCCATCTATCCATGCCACGATAGCCTCATCGTTATAGGGCGCTGTAAAACGGTGCGCGTTCAAGAGCGTTTCTCCTTAACCGGGGGCAAGGCATCGGCAGACGCTGCCAGCGTTGCCCGTGCCGTCGCCAGTCGGCTCATTACGGTACCGATCGGCACCGCCAGGGTGTTCGCGGCTTCCTGATAGGTAAAGCCTTCGACATACACCAAAAAAACCGTGTTGCGCTGGGCTTCCGGAAGCGCGTTGACGCGCTGCATCACCTTCAGGTAATGCAGGCGCGTCTCATCCTGTTCACGGGTATCCGGTGCCAGAAGCTCGTCGCTGGCGACAAACCCCTGCCCCTGACGAACATGGCGTGCCCGAAGCTCAGAGATCCAGATGGAGTGCAATATCGCAAACAGCCACCTGTCAATACGCGTACCGGGCATGTACTGACTGCTTTTTTCAAGCGCGCGGACGCAGGTGGACTGAACCAGCTCTTCGGCGACATCCCTGTTTCGCGACAACACCAGCCCATAACGCCAGAGACGTGAGAGGTGTGCGGCTAACTGTTGGCGAACCTCACGGGTAGCGATGTGTTTTCCCTCCACGAGAAGATCAGGATTCCGGATGTCCGTTAATGGCAGCCTGCAGGTCACGGTACTCTTCACAGGACTGGCCGCAAATACCGGCAATCACTTTCAGTTGCTCTTTGGCCAGATCCGGACGTCCTTTGACCATCCACGCCTCGCCCAGGTATTCACGGGCTTTGGCATAATCCGGGGCGATAGCCAGCGCACGCTGGTAGTAACCGATACCTTCATCCGTACGACCCAGTTTGCGGGTGGCATACCCGCGATAGTTCCATGCTTCAGCCGTGTTGTTATTTTTTAGCGAATCAAGAAGGTTCAGCGCCGCCTGGTACTCGCCTTTTTTAGCAAGGTGATAGGCATAGTTGGTTTTGTCCTGATCGCTAAGGCTGCTGCTCTTATCGGGCACACATTTCTGAGTTGCACTGTCATACACCTGTCCGGACGGACAGTCGGGTGTTTTGCTCTCGGTACTATTATCGCCCATCGCCAGCGCGAGAGGAGACAACAGGGAAAAAATCAGCACCGGGATCAAACGCACAGAGGTGGTGTTCATAAAAGGCTCCAGGGTGAATGGGAATGACGTCAGTAAACGCGTGAGCGATGCATTTTATTCATTCCCGGGCCCCTCTTTTTTTTCTCAGAATCATGTTGGCGTCGTATCCCCATTAAATGTTGAACGGGATATTTGATCTTTACTCCCTGTTAGTTATTATTTTTCTCTCCGTAGCAGAATCCCGGCACCGCACAAGAATATATTTTTAATTAATTGCCAACATAATATATGTTATATCAAAAACGTTACCCTAACTTAAACGCACATTAAGCTGGCATAAACAATAGCGTTTAACGCCATCCTATAAAAAGTCCCCTGCTAAATATTTATTCATGCCAAATGATAAAACACCGCAATTTACAAACAAATAAAAATACAATAAATACAACAAGTTATATTTTTTAAATTATAATAGCCAGCTATGAATTAATGCCCCCTTCAACGCTTCACACAGTGTTTACAGATGCTTAATTTGCACATTCAGACTTTTCTGGCTATATCATTTTTATATCGTCAAAACCAATACCTCCATTAATTACAGGGTTTTATACAACACAAAAATACAAATAAACGACATTCTCTCTCATGAGTAATTAGATTCGCTCTGATGTTGCCACTCTGGATTATGGCGGGCATCGTTCGCTCTAAAAAAAATAACGGTGAGTGCTGCGTAAATAACAGCAACTCCGCCGGGGGCGTGCTTTACCTTCCGCAGAGATGGCGCATCTTGCACGCCGTTCACGACAACTCTGCTGGAGTAATACCTAAATGAGCCAAATCTCTGTTATATCGAAACTCACTGGCGTGGAAACTACCACGGAAGGCACACAGGTTACGCTGAGCCATTCCTCTATCGTTGAGCTTCATGTAGAGCGAGCCGATGTCTCCCACTTCGCCCGCAGTGGTAACGATCTGGTGGTCACGCTGCACTCTGGCGAGGTCATTACCCTGAAGAATTTCTACGTCACCGACGCGGAGGGGGTGAGTCAGCTGGTCCTGGAAGAGAGTGACGGTGCGCTGTGGTGGATTGAAGATCCTACCGGGGCTGCTACCTACGAATCTATCGCCTCCACGGACGTATTACTGGCGGCCTCAGGCGGTGATACCGGTGGCGCAGCCATCTGGCCATGGGTACTCGGTGGTCTTGCTGTCGCAGGCGGGATCGCTGTCGCGGCAAGCAGCGGCGGCGGAGGGGGTGGCGACGATGATGATGACAATACGAACCCCGGCACGCCGGGCAATCCTTCCGATCCGGATACCACACCGCCAAATGCGCCTTCCAACCTTCAATTCTCCTCAGATGGTAAAACTGTCACAGGTACTGCCGAACCCGGCAGTACGATTACGCTGAAAGACGCGGACGGCAATCTGGTCGGCACGGGTAAAACCGGTAGCGACGGCAAATTCACC
>NZ_CP080000.1:2849706-2849843 GCF_019378755.1 Enterobacter sp. BIDMC 29
ATCAGTAACGGTGGTAGCACCAACGATCAGCGACCACAGCTTACCGGCACCGCGGAAGCCGGATCTACGGTCACCATTTATGATGGCGGGATCGCGATTGGCACCGCTGTCGTTGCCAGCAACGGCACCTGGACCTT
>NZ_CP080000.1:2851892-2855749 GCF_019378755.1 Enterobacter sp. BIDMC 29
CGGCGATACCGTGACTATCTACAACGGCACCGACAAAATTGGTGACGCCGAGGTGGACAGCAACGGTAACTGGACATGGACACCGGATACCCCACTGGCCAACGGTACCTACGACATCACCCTGACCGTCACCAACAAGGACGGCGCGGGCAACGAAAGCGCCCCGTCCCAGCCGGTGACCATCACCATTGACACCGACCCGCCAGCTACGCCAGCAGCACCGGTGATTACGGACAGCGTCAGCCAGATAACCGGACCGGTTGCCGACGGGGAAACCACGAACGATCCGCGTCCGGTCCTGAGCGGCACCGGCACAGCGAACGATGTGGTTATTATTTATGACAGCATTAATGGTCAGCCTGCTACCGAAGTGGGTCGCGTCACAGTAGACAGCAACGGCAACTGGAGCTGGCGCCCTGACGCCAGCATTGATGAGGGAAGCCACGAATTTACCGCCACCGCCACCGACGAAGCCGGTAACGTTTCGGCGGCGTCACCGGGGATCACTATTACCGTTGATACCGTGGCACCTGATACGCCTGTCATTAGCGCCGTTGGCGGTAAGCCAGACGGTGGTGTTACCACGGATACTACCCCCGGTGTGGGCGGTACCGGCCCTGCGGGCGAAACGGTCATCGTTTATAACAATGGCGTTGAACTAGGACGCGTCGAAATCGGCAGCAATGGCGAGTGGTCTCTCGATCTTCCGACCCAGACTGATGGCCCACTCAACATCACCGTTGCGGCAGTCGATGCTGCGGGTAACGTCAGCGGCCTCAGCCCGGTCTTCACCGTCACCGTTGATACCACTGCGCCAGAAATCCCGCTGATTAACGCGGTGTCTGACAGCCAGCTCACAAGCAATGTGCTTTATACCCGTGACGGCACGCCGACCCTCACGGGCACCGGCGAACCGGGTACCACCGTTATCGTCTCCGTAGACGGTACAGCATCCACAGTGCCGGTAACGGTACAGTCGGACGGCAACTGGAGCTGGACCGCCGACAGCACGCTGACGGAAGGCCCGCATACCTTCACCGTCTCCGCGGTCGATCCGGCTGGCAATACGTCCGGTAGCTCTGCACCGCTTAGCGTTAACGTCGATACTCTGGATCCGGCTGCTCCCGCGGTTACTGGCATAGCCGCTCAAGGTACTCCATTGACCGGCACCGCCGAAGCGGGAGCTACCATCACTGTAACCGATAACAATGGTAATGTTCTCGGGACAGGCGTAGCCACCGGTGGCACCTTCTCCATCGCCCTCAGCCCAGCCCAAACGGATGGCGCTGTGCTGACGGTGACCGCGACCGATGCCGCGGGCAACCTCAGTCCTGAGGCATCCTACACCGTCACCGGTACGCTGCCGAATCTTCCGGATGTGCCCATCATTACGGCGATTAACGATGATGAAACGCCTGTCACCGGCGACGTGAAAGACAAAACCACCAACGACATCACCCCGACACTCGTGGGTACGGCCGAAGCGGGCAGCATTATCACCATCTACCAGGACGGCATCGCGGTTCCGCTGATCAACGTGATTGCTGATGCGGACGGTAACTGGGGCTATACCCCACTGATTGCGCTGGGTGAAGGGCTGCACACCTTTGAAGTGACCGCGACGGTCGGGCTCTCGACCAGCGGCCGCTCGCCGGTTGCAACCGTCACCGTTGACCTCACTGCACCGGACACGCCGACCATTGGCTCAGTGATTGATGATGTCGGCCCTGGCACTGGTCAACTCACCAACGGGCAGACCACCAACGACAACCAGCCTACCCTTACCGGCTCCGGCACGGTGGGCGATATCATCTCCGTTTACAGCAACGGAAACCTGCTGGGTACCGCAGAGGTCGGCAATACGGGGACCTGGGTCTTCACACCGCCCGCGCTGGCGGAGGGCAATAACGTTCTGACCATCCGCGAGACCGATCCCGCGGGCAATGAAAGTGGTCTGTCGACAGGCTTCACCATCGTCGTTGATACGGTTTCCACCACGCCAGCGATCACCAACGTAACGGATAATGTGGGCAATGCTGCAACCACGATTGTGAGCGGCGATCCGACTAATGACGCGACGCCAACCCTTTCGGGGACGGCGGAAGCGAACAGCGTGGTGAAAATTTTCGACGGCGGTACCCAGATTGCCGTGGTCACGGCTGACGGCACCGGTGCCTGGACGTTCACCCCTGACACCGCGCTCAGCGAAGGACCTCACGCCTTCACCGTTACCGCCACCGACCCACAGGGCAACGTCAGCCAGGTGTCTAACGGCTGGAACGTCGTGGTTGACCTGACGGCGCCAACGGTTCCAACGCTGGATACAGTTAACGACAATGCCCCTGGCGGCGTGACCGGCAACCTCACCAGCGGGCAAGTCACCAACGACACCACCCCGACGATCGGCGGCACCGGACAACCGGGCAGTACAATCCACATCATGAATAACGGTACGCAAATTGGCCTTGCGACCGTCGACGGAAGTGGTAACTGGACCTTTACCCCGAGCACGCCGCTGAGCGACGGCAACTATCTCCTTCGCGCCTACGCTACCGATGCGACAGGCAATGCGTCAGCAAACTCGTCGGTCTTTGCCTTTACCGTGGATGCAGCAGGCCCTGCTGCGCCACTGGTCAGCAGTGTGATTGACGACGTCGGCCCGGTCACCGGTACGCTCACTACCGGCAACAGCACCAACGACGCACGTCCGACCTTCAACGGTACGGGTGAAGTGGGTGCCACTGTGCATATCATTGTGGATGGCAACGAGATTGGCACCGCGGTGGTTAATGCCCAGGGGAACTGGACCTACACGCCTGACACCGCCCTGAGTGACGGGCCTCATGCCATCACCTTCAATGCCACCGATGCGGCTGGCAACACCGGCAGCACGACGGCACCGTTTAACCTGACAGTGGATACGGCACCACCGGCGGCACCGGCCATCACGACCGCGGGAGACAACGCAGGCAGCGTACAGACGCCGCTGACTTCCGGGCAAAGTACCGACGACACCACGCCAACGTTGACGGGCACCGCGGCAGCCAACGCCACGGTGACCATCTATGAGAACGGACAGCCGGTCGGCACCGCGCTGGCGGATGGCACCGGAGCATGGAGCTTTACGCCGTCATCAGCGCTGAGCAATGGCAGCCATACCTGGACCGCGACCGCGACCGACGCGGCGGGGAACGTCAGCCCGGCTTCGCCTGGCTTTACGCTGGTTGTTGATACCAGCGCCCCCAATGCGCCGGTTATCAGCCAGGCCGTTGACGATGCGGGCAGCATCACCGGCCCGCTCAGTTCAGGACAGACGACCGACGACACCGTGCCACGGCTTGTCGGGACCAGTGAACCGTTTGCGACTGTGAATATCTACGAAGGCACAACGCTTGTCGGAACGGGCACCGCGGATGTCAGCGGCAACTGGAGTATCTTGCTCACGACCACCTTAGCCACGGGCGCGCACAGCTTCACGGCGCAGGCCACGGATGCAGCGGGTAATACCAGCGTTTCGTCAGCGGCCTTTAGCCTGACTATCGACACGACGCCGCCAGCCCTGCCGGTGCTGAGCAGCATTGTGGATGATGTGGGCAATGCGGCTACACCGATTGCCAATGGCGGATTGACTAACGACGCGCAGCCTACCCTCACGGGTACGGCGGAAGCGGGCGCCACGGTGAAAATTTTCGATAACGGCGTCCAGATTGGTAGCGCGGTCGCGACAGGCGGGGCATGGAGCTTTACCCCTTCTCCGGCGCTGAGCAACGGGTCACACAGCCTGACCTTTACCGCCACCGATGCCGCGGGCAATACCAGCGCCCCGACCACCGCCTATGTGATCAACGTGGATGCCA
>NZ_CP080000.1:2855776-2856026 GCF_019378755.1 Enterobacter sp. BIDMC 29
CGGTTGTCGATGATGTCGGCAGCATCACCGGACCGGTAACCGGCAATACCCCGACCAATGACGCGCGTCCAGCGCTGAACGGGACCGCCGAAGCCAACGCGACGGTGCGCATCTATGACGGCACGACGCTTGTCGGCACGGTCACCGCCGATGCGAACGGCAACTGGACGCTACCGCAAACCACCACCACACTGACGGAAGGCACGCATAACTTCACCGCCACCGCCACCGATGCCGCGGGCAACACCAG
>NZ_CP080000.1:2856066-2856149 GCF_019378755.1 Enterobacter sp. BIDMC 29
GCACCAACGGCACCAACCGGAACCTTTAACGCTGACGGTAGCGTATTGACCGGTAACGCGGAGGCAGGCAGCACCGTCTCTAT
>NZ_CP080000.1:2856219-2858093 GCF_019378755.1 Enterobacter sp. BIDMC 29
AACAAACAGACGGAAGGTCAGACGCTGCAGATCACCGCCACCGATGCCGCAGGTAATACGTCGCAGCCCGGCTCAGCCCTCGCACCGGTCGTCCCGCTCTCCGCCAGCAATAACGTCGAAGAGCTGGATATCAGCACCACGGCCACCGTCACCAACAGCCAGTACAGTGATTATGGCTTCCTGCTGGTGGGTGCCGTAGGCAACGTCCTCACGTTGCTGGGTAATGATACTGCCCAGGTGGACTTCACGGTGGGCAGCGGCGGCAATGCGGATATTGTGGTGAACGCCAATGCCACGGGTGCGGTGCTCTCCCTGCTCAATACCCTTGAGCTGGTGGTACAACATAACGTCAACGGTACCTGGACTACCGTGGTGGATACCGGACAACCCCAGTTTGCCGATCTGCTGACCCTCGGGGCTACCGGCGTATCGCTGAACCTGACCGGGCTGGCGAACGGCGACTACCGGGTGCTGAGCTATAACACTAACCTGCTGGCGACCGGCTCCTACACCAGCCTCGATGTGGCGGTGAAAGAAACCAGCGCCGGTACCGTGACGGGCGACACCAGCCTGAACGGTAACGTAATTCTCGACGCCGACCCGACCGCGGGCAGCGACAACGCCCCTGCAGGGACCACGGTCTCTGCTGTCACCAACGCACTGGGTGTCACCACCAGCGTGAATGCCGACGGCACGGTTGTTCAGGGCCAGTACGGTACGCTGACCATTAATCGCGATGGCAGCTACACCTACAACCTGACCGACACCAGCGCCTCGGTTGTGGGCCGGACAGAGAGTTTCACCTACACCATCACCCATAACGGCGTCAGCGCGTCGGCGAACCTGGTACTGTCGCTGGGTGCCGGTACTACCGCTAACGGTATTGTGGCGGTGGATGACACGGCCTCGCTGACCTTTGACACCTCGGTCCATGAAATCAATAACGGCACCTCGTCGCAGGGCGGCTTTACCGTGGTGGGGATCAATCTCGGCAACACGCTGGGGCTGAACCTGCTGGACGATCTGAGCAATCCGATCATCTACAACGTGGAGGAAGGTACCACCCGCACCATGACCATTCAGGCTTCCGTGGGCGGTGTGGCGCTGGCGTCGGTATTCGACCTGTATGTCTACAAGTTCAATAACGCGACGCAGACCTTCGAGCAGATGCGCGTCGAACCGGGCTGGCTGCGTGCGCCGTTGCTGGGCGGTACCTCGTCTCAGCTGACGCTGAACCTGCCTGCCGGGGAGTACCTCTTCCTGCTGAATACGGCTGCAGGGATCACCGCCCTGACCGCCTACACGCTGAACGTGCTGGAAGATCATGTCTACAGCGTGTCGAGCGTGGGCGAGACCACCACCGGAGATGTGCTGGATAACGATGTCGCAACCGGCGCGGTGGTATCAGAAGTGAACGGCGTGGCGGTGAACAGCAGCGGCCTGACCGACATTCAGGGGGAATACGGCACGCTGAGCATCAATGCGTCCGGACAGTACACCTACACCCTGAAAGCCGGTGTGGGTGCTGACGCGATCAGTACGCCGGATACGTTTGTCTATACCATCACCGGACCAAACGGGGCGAAGGATACGGCATCGCTCAACATCACCCCAACCGCGCGGGCGATGGATGCGGTCAACGATGTCAGTACCGCGATGGACGTCACCTCGGTACATCACACGACGACCTACTCGGATACCACCGTCGGGACGGCCAGCTGGACAACCGCGCTGCTGTCATCAACCCAGGGCAGCGGGAGTGGAACCTTCGTGGTGGATCCGAACACCGCGCTGCATAACGTGTCGCTGCACTTTAACGTGGCATCGCTGCTGGCATTGGGCGGCCTGACGGTGAACTGGTCAATCAGTGACGG
>NZ_CP080000.1:2858158-3013024 GCF_019378755.1 Enterobacter sp. BIDMC 29
CGCTCTCCGGGCTGGACCTGAATGCCGGAACCTATACGCTGAGCTATACCGGCAGCGTACCGGGGCTCAGCGTGGGGAACATTACGATCACCCCAAGCGTGAACGGCACCACCTACTCGCTGACCCAGTTCGACTCTACCAGCGGCCACACCGTTGACGGCAACATCTTCGATGGCACCGACTCTGCCGGGGCGATGGATCAGTTGCATTCGGTGGATACCCGCCTCAGCGTGACCGGCTACAACGGCGTGACCACCACGCTGGATCCGTACACCGGCAGCGCAACGGTCAACGTCGTCGGCCATTACGGCACGCTGGCAATTGCTGCGGACGGCCACTACACCTACACCCTCAACACCGGGGTGTCGCTCTCAACCATCACCTCGAAGGAGACCTTCAACTACACCCTGACCGATGCCGACGGGAAAACAGACAGTGCCACGCTGACCATCAATATGGCGCCGCAGTTCATCAGTTCGGAACATAACGACGTCATTACCGGCACCGCCTACGGCGACACCCTGATTTACCAGGTGCTGAACGCCACCGCAGGCAACGCGACCGCGGGCAACGTCAGCAGCACTGCTGGCGATCACTGGACCAACTTCTCGCTCACGCAGGGGGACAAAATCGATATCGGCGATCTGCTGGTGGGCTGGAACGGGAGCAGTTCAACGCTCGGTAATTATCTGCATGTTACTAATAGTAATGGCAATACCGTGATCTCCATCGACCGTGATGGTTCAGGGGGCACCTACACTAATACGACGCTCGTGACGCTGGATAACGTCCAGACCACCTACGACGAGTTAGTGAACCAGCAACACATCGTTACCTGATAGCACCTGCACAAATGACCCGGGCGCACAGCGCCCGGGCATAAACAATAAAGCAGTACATTTTTATTAGGGATAAGACATGGGAATGAAGATGCCTTACTGGTGGCTCTCGTGCTGCCTGATATCTGTGCCCGCCCTCTCCGCGACGCCGGCGGCGATGATCAATACCGGACAACTCCGTGAAACGCAGGAACTCCCCTCTCTGAATGGCCGCGTGGCACCTGTCGTCGGCAAGGCTGCCCCCGGCACGCTGCAGCTTGGCGAAGCCGTCAACCGCGCCGTCACCTGGCACCCTGCCATCAGTGAAGCCGTGGGGAAACTCTACCAACAAAGCGAAGAGGTGGACGTCGCCAAATCGAAATACTATCCGCAAATTAATGCCGGCATGGATAACGGTTATACCCATGATGGCGACGATAATGGCTTTACTCCGTCGCTGGTGCTCTCCCTCTCACAAATGCTGTACGACTTTGGCAAGGTGGCAAGCCAGGTGCGTGCAGAAAGTGCCGGCGTCGCCCAGCAGCAGGCCAACGTGCTGGTCAGCATCGACACTATCGCTCACGATACCGCCATCGCGATGGTGCAGGTGCAAACCTGGCAGCAAATGGTCGACACCGCCAAAGAGCAGCTTGAGGCGCTCTCTTCGATTGGTACCCTCACCCGCCAGCGTAATGACGAAGGGGCCACCTCACTCTCTGACGTGGTGCAGACCGATGCACGTATCGAAGGCGCGCGCGCCCAGTTGATGCAGTACCAGGCCAGCCTCGACAGCGCCCGTGCCACGTTGATGAGCTTTCTTGGCTGGAACACCCTCAACACGATCAGCAACGATTTTCCACAAAAGCTGGCCCACAGCTGCGACATTGCCGAGCCGGACGATCGCCTGGTCCCGGCAGTATTAGCCGCCTGGGCGCAGGCTAACGTCGCCCAGGCCAATCTCGACTACGCCGACGCCCAGATGACACCGACCGTCTCGCTGGAGCCGGAGGTGCGCCACTACCTGAACGAACGCTATGCGGGTAACGAAACGCGGGATCGCACCCAATACTCTGCATGGGTGAAAGTGCAGATGCCGCTCTATCAGGGCGGCGGCCTCACCGCCCGGCGTAACGCCGCAGGCCACGCGGTAGAAGCCGCACAGTCCACCATTCAGCGTACCCGCCTCGAGGTACGCCAGAAGCTGCTGGAGTCGCGCAGCCAGGTCTTAAGCCTGCTGAGCACGCTGCAGATTCAGGGCCGTCAGGAGGCGCTCAGCGCCCGCACCCGTGAACTCTATCAGCAGCAATATCTCGATCTGGGTTCGCGCCCGCTGCTCGATGTGCTTAACGCCGAGCAGGAGGTCTATCAGGCGCGTTTTACCCAGCAGCAGACCCTCGGACAGTTGCACCAGCTGCAGCTCAACTGCCTCTATAACACCGGGCAATTGCGTCACGCGTTCGATCTTGATAACCGCACCATCCAGACCGTGGAGATCCAGCCATGAAGCAACGCGATATCCCGCAAGGTGAGACCATGACGGATGAGGCCCTGGCGCAGTGGGCGCAGGCCTTTGGTTTTGTCGCCACGCGCTACCGCGTCGCCTGCTCCCCCGGTGCGCTGCTCGCGGGCGCGCCGTGGCTAAAAGGCAAACCGATGGTGCCTGCACTGACTCAGCTGGCCCGTGAAGCAGGGCTGTCGTTTCAGCTGCTGACGGCGGATCAGCAGGCGATCAACAGCTGGCGTCTGCCGGTCGTGGCGGCAATGAACGACGGCAGGATCGGCGTGATCGAACATTTCGATGGCGACGATACGCTGGAGGTCAGCTTTTTCGACGATCAGACCTACACCAACCGGCTTTCGATGACCGCCATGCTGCCCGCCATCCGCCACGTCATTGCCCTGCGCCCACTGGCCGCGCTGAAAGACAGCCGCGTGGATGCCTATATTTCGAAATACCGTCCGGACTGGCTTTACCGGCTGGTGATGCGCGACTTGCGCCCCTACAGCTGGGTGATGCTCGCCGCGCTGTTTATTAACGTCCTGTCCCTGTCGGGGATTGTCTTTTCCATGCAGGTGTATGACCGGGTGATCCCCGCGCAGTCCTACCCGACGCTGTATGTCCTGACCATCGGCGTGCTGATCGCCACCCTGTTTGGCTTTGTGCTGCGCGTGGCACGCGGGCACATTATGGATCTGCTGGGCAAACGCTCCGATCTGCGCGTATCGGATCGGGTCTTCGGTCACGCCCTGCGGCTGCGCAACAGCGCCATTCCTCGCTCGACCGGCAGCTTTATCTCCCAGCTACGCGAGCTGGAGCAGATCCGCGAGATGGTCACCTCCTCCACCATCTCCACAATTGTCGATCTGCCCTTCTTTTTCCTGTTCGTGGTGGTGCTGGCGATCATCGCTCCCCAACTGGCGTGGATCGCACCGGTCGCCGCGGTGATCATGGTCCTGCCCGGTCTGCTGCTGCAGAAAAAGCTGGCAGAGCTCGCGAAGCAGTCGGCGCATGAATCCACCCTGCGCAACGCCGTGCTGGTGGAGAGCGTGCAGGGGCTGGAGGACATAAAGCTGATGCAGGCGGAAAACCGCTTTTTGCAGCAGTGGAACAGCTACATCCAGATCACCGCTGAATCTGGCCTGCGCACCCGTGAACTGACCCAGAATCTGATCAGCTGGGGAATGACGATTCAGAGCCTGGTCTATGCCGGGGTGATCGTGGTCGGTGCGCCGATGGTGATCGACGGCACGCTGACAACCGGTTCGGTGGTCGCCGCCTCGATGCTGGCCTCGCGGATGATCGCTCCGATGGCCACCCTGTGCGGCGTGCTGGCGCGCTGGCAGCAGGTCAAAGCGGCGAAAGAGGGACTGGACAGCATCATGCAGCTCCCCACAGAAAACCAGCGTGAGGAGACGCCGATCCGCCAGGATGTACTGCGCGGTCACTATCTTTTCGAGCAGGCACAGTTCCGCTATCACCCGGAAGATCCGCGCATGGCCCTGCGCATTAACCGTCTGGAGATTAAGCCAGGTGAAAAAGTGGCGATCCTCGGGCGTAACGGCGCCGGAAAATCGACCCTGCTGCAGGCGATGGCGGGCGGAATGGATCTCGCCGGCGGTGAATTGCGGCTCGATAACTTCAGCCTCCCGCACCTCGATGTCGCCGATGTCCGGCGCAACGTCGGCTTTATGACCCAGAACGCCCGGCTCTTTTACGGCACCCTGCGCGAAAACATCACCCTCGGCATGCCGCGCGCCACCGATGAGGCGATTTTCGAGGTGCTGGAGTTAACCGGCGCTGCGGGCTTTGTGCAGAAACTGCCGAAGGGTCTGGACTACCCAATTATGGAGAACGGCGTGGGGTTATCCGGCGGCCAGCGGCAATCCATTCTGCTGGCGCGCATGCTGCTTCGCGACCCCAATATTGTGCTGATGGATGAACCGACTGCGTCGCTCGATGAGCACACCGAGCGGGAATTTATCCAGCGTCTGAGCGCCTGGCTTGGCAACCGCACCCTGATTGTCGCCACGCATCGCGTGCCGGTGCTGGAACTGGTGGAGCGGGTCGTGGTGCTCAAAGAGGGAATGCTGGTGATGGACGCGCCGAAAGCGCAGGCGCTGAACAACAGCCGCATGCAGCAACAGCAGCAGCAGGCAGCAACCGGACGGGAGTGGAAAAATGAAAATCAGTCAGCGTGACGTCGCCGCAATGGACGACCTGGACAATGCGCTCGACTCCGAAAGCGGCTACACCGGTGCGCGGCGGATTGTTATCTTCTCTTTACTGATGTTCGTCGTACTCGGCGTCTGGGCGTGGTTTGGCGTGCTGGATGAAGTCTCAACCGGCACGGGCAAAGTGATCCCCAGTTCGCGCGAGCAGGTTTTACAGTCGCTCGACGGGGGGATCCTCACCGAGCTGAACGTCCATGAGGGTGACCAGGTGCAGGCCGGACAAGTGCTGGCGCGGCTCGATCCCACGCGTTCAGAATCTAACGTTGGTGAAAGCGCGGCGCGCTACCGTGCCTCGCTGGCCTCCAGCGTGCGACTGTACGCCGAGGTAAACGATCTGCCGCTGAAATTTCCCCCTTCGCTGGCGAAGTGGACCGATCTGACCGCTGCCGAAACCCGGCTCTATAACTCACGCCGTGCGCAGCTGGAAGATACCCAGCGGGAGCTGCGTGCGGCATTGGATCTTGCGAATAAGGAGCTGGCGATCACTCAGCGTCTGGTGAAAACCGGCGCCGCCAGCCACGTGGAGGTACTGCGCCTGCAGCGGCAGAAAAGCGATCTGGAGCTGAAACTCACCGACGTGCGATCCCAGTACTATGTTCAGGCCCGCGAGGCGTTATCCAAGGCCAACGCTGAAGTGGATATGGTCTCGGCGATCCTCAAAGGCCGCGAGGATTCAGTGACCCGCTTAACGGTGAAATCTCCGGTGCGCGGGATCGTGAAAAACATCAAAGTCACCACCATCGGTGGCGTCATCCCGCCTAACGGCGAGCTGATGGAGATTGTACCGGTGGACGATCACCTGCTGATCGAAACCCGCCTCTCCCCGCGCGATATCGCCTTTATCCATCCGAATCAGGAAGCGCTGGTAAAAATCACCGCCTACGATTACGCCATTTATGGCGGGCTGCACGGCGTGGTTGAAACCATTTCGCCGGACACCATTCAGGACGAAGCCAAGCCGGAGGTGTTCTATTACCGGGTATTTATCCGCACCAGCCAGGATTACCTGGTGAATAAAGCAGGCAGGCACTTCTCAATCGTGCCGGGGATGATTGCGACGGTGGACATTAAAACCGGTGAGAAAACGGTACTGGATTACATGATCAAGCCGTTCAACCGGGCGAAAGAGGCGCTGCGAGAGCGCTAATCACTGGCGGTTTGTTTGTCCGGCCCTCTGCCCGTGGAAGAGGGCCGGAGTCATGGCATCCGTAACCCGCAACAATACCGCTTAAGCCAGCGGCGAAAGTCTGACCTCGTTTACCTTTTCCCTTTCCGCCTTCTGTTAAAATAGCCCAAACTCATTTTTCAGGAAGAAACCATGCGTCAACGAACTATTGTCTGCCCCATCATTCAGAACGACGGGGCGTATCTGCTGTGCAAAATGGCCGATGACCGCGGCGTATTTCCCGGCCAGTGGGCGTTATCGGGCGGCGGGATGGAGCCGGGAGAAACCATGGAGCAGGCGCTGCGCCGTGAAATTCGCGAAGAGCTGGGCGGCGCGCTGGAGATCACGGAGGTCAAACCCTGGGCGTTTCGCGACGACATTCGGGTGAAAACCTATGCCGATGGCACCACGGAAGAGATTTATATGATTTACCTGATTTTCGACTGCATCAGCGCAAATCGGCAGGTGACGTTTAACGACGAGTTTCAGGAGGTTGCCTGGGTTCGCCCGGAAGCGATCAAAGCACTGGATCTGAACGAAGCCACGCGCATTACCTTCGCACAGAAGGGGCTTCTTTAAGCGCCCACTGCCTGGGGGTTTTGCCGGTAAAGGCCCTGAAAACCTCAATAAACGCGCTGATACTGTTGTAGCCGCACGACAGCGCGATCCAGCCAACCGGTTTACCTGCTGCCAGCCACTCCATTGCCCGCATTACGCGGGCAAGTTGCCGCCAGTTAACAACGTTCATTCCCGTTTCCGCGCTAAACCGACGGTGGAATGTTCGCACGCTCATTCCCGCAAGGGAGGCATAGTGCTCAACCGTCTGGTTGTCGTCCACACGTTGCATCAGATGGCTGGCTACCTTCTTTAATCGGGGATCGGCTGGCATGGGCAGCAGATAGCGCACCTGACGGCCCCGCGCCAGCTCATCCAGCAGCAGGGTGAGCTTTCGCGGATCGTACCCGCTTCCTTCAGCGTTTAAGCGTGAAAACAGCGCGCTGGTGAGCTCGTCGGGTTCGAAAAGCGTCGTTTCACCGGGCAGCGCTTCACACCCTGCGGGATCCAGATAGATCGCACGACCGTCAATCGCACTCCCGGCAAAGGCAGCATGCTCCTGACCGGGCGGGATCCAGCCGATATGTTGCGCCGGTACAACCGAACGCCCAGACGCTGTTTCGACAACCAGCAGACCCGTCGTAATCCGCCAGAGCTGACCGGCCTGATGGCTGTGCCACGGCGTATGGTATCCACCTGGATGCAAAAGTGTCTCAAAGCTGACCACGTAATTTGGCCGAAAATCGGTATTCATTGGCTTATTACAGAAACTACGTCTCTGTCTGTCAAGGATAATGGCGGCTCAACGCAACGAGGAGTCATCATGAACATCATCACCCGCCTGATTACCCAGTCTGACAATGCTATTTTGCGTGAGGAAATGTCCCGTTTACTGACCGGCCTGTTTAAAGGCGAGATTGATCCGAAAGACGTTTTTTCGCCAAAGTATCAGCAGATCACGGACGGTCACTCTCTTGATTATTCTGGCTTTATTCAGCACCTGGAGCACGTGCGTTCGCAGATCCGCGATATCGCCTTCCGCGTGGAACAGATAGGGTGTCATGACACACTGCTGGCTGACCGACATATCGTGACCGTCACGTATCCCGAAGGCCATCAGGCTGAAATAGAGGTTTATATGTTTGCCACGCTATGCGCAGGAAAAATCTGCCGGATCCACGAAGTCACGCGAGTAGCTAACGGTGAAGCTTCTGCTCGCGCGCTGGCCCATGCAACGGGCTAACGTTACTCAGCCGGTTGCGGTGCGCTGCTGAGATATACCCCTACATAGCGCGTAAACTTCCCGATAAAGACCCCGGCAAATACCCCGCCGGAGACTATCGCCAGCGCGCTCATGGCGGGCTGTTGCAACGTATGGGGAGAGAGGGCGTTCATCACCCCCAGCACGTATTTTACCCCAAATGCCAGCATCATAAACGGCAGTGCCGTGTAGTCCGGCTGGCGATAAAGGGTGCGCGGCGCGTCGGTGCGGGTGATGACCGTCTGCTTAATCAGCACATACCCCAGCGCCGCGCCCGCCACAATCCCCGCAACCCAAAGGGCCACCGTCGCGAGAGTAAGATCGCGATAGACCACCAGATCGTAGATATCCCAGATAAGAAAGATGGCAGGAATGATGGCCAGCCTTTCCAGCGTAACGGTGGCAGGCTTACGGGCGTTGAGGCCGCGGGAGATGAGAAAAATAAACAGAACCCACACCCAGACGGGGGTGTGCGTGAGGATACCGATCAGAAATTCAAACATGGGATTCACCATGAACGCTTGCGGCGCTGGCCGCACTGCACAAGTAATGCGCATAACAGCACAGGTGCCATTATGCGCAGGTCTGTTACAGCGATTTTTTCAGGCGACGAACCGCCTCTTTCAGCTCTTCATCGGTTGGCGTGACAAACGACATGCGCAGCGTCGTATGGTCTGGCTCATTACAATAGAAGAACTCACCCGGCACAAAAACCACGCCGTTGCTTAACGTTTTTTCCAGCCAGCGCGTGGTGTTAATGCCATTGTTCATTTTGGCCCACAGGAACATTCCGCCCTTCGGCTTATGGAACGTCATGACATCACCCAGTTCCGCCTCCAGTTCATTTGCAAAGGTCTGGTATTTCTGGCGGTAGGCTTCACGGATCATTTTAATCTGATCGACCAGACGACCGGTTTTCAGGTACTCGTAGGTCATCAACTGTGACAGCGTGCTGGTGTGCAGATCGGTGGTTTGCTTGAGATTAACCACCGCGCGTTTCAGCCACTCCGGTACCAGCACCCAGCCCACACGAGTGCCCGGCGCGAGGATTTTGGAGAAGGTCGAGGTATAGACGACGTTCTCTTCATTGCCGATATCTTTGGCATGGGCAATTAACGGGCGGAACACTTCATCGGTATAATTAATTTCACTGTACGGATCGTCTTCGATAATAACGAAGTCATAGCGCTTCGATAATTCCACCAGCTGTTTACGACGCACCTCAGAAAGCGTTACCCCACCCGGGTTACCAAATGTCGGAACAATATAAACCGCCTTGATGGTTTTATTCGCCACCAGTGCTTCAAGTTCATCCACTTTCATTCCGTCGCCATCGGTGCCCACGGATTCAAATTTGGCCTGTGCCAGACCAAATACCTGCAGTGCCGCGAGATACGTTGGACGTTCGACGACGACGGTATCGCCCGGGTTAATTAACGCCCGCGCCAGCACGTCGAGAGATTGTTGCGAACCGGACGTAATGACCACGTCATCGGCCTTGCAGGAGATCCCGCGGCCTTCACAGATGAGCTTAATTTCTTCACGCAGCCCCGGGATGCCTTCGGTCAGACCGTACTGAAAAGCTTCACCAAAATGCTGTGATAATACGGCATCAGCGGCAATTTTCAGGCCTTCATGATCGAACAGTGCAGGGTTAGGAATACCGCCACCCAGCGAAATCACCCCGGCCATTTTGCTATGTTTTAATAATTCACGGATGGCAGATGATTGCAGGCCCTGTGCGCTGCTGGCGAGTTTATTCACAGACATTCTTTGCTTACCTTCTTTTTTATAATGTGCCTAATCTTAGTAGCATAAGTCTGCGGCTTTGATAATTACTTTTCTTCAACGGCATGGCCGAAATATTCCGCGCCCTGCTGAATATGCGCGACAAATTGCGTGAGCTTGGGTAGCGGACGTAAATCCTGGCGCCACAGCAAATGTACCGGTCGTGGCGCAGGCGTATAGTTCTCCAGCACCTGCACCAGCCTGCCGCTCGCCAGCTCTTCTGCCAACAGCACTTCGGGTTGCAGTAATAATCCCGCCCCCGCTCTCGCCGCCATCCGTAGCCCATAGCCATCGTTGCAGCGCAGAATGGCATCGCGCTTCCAGCGCATCTCGCCTTCAACCCCCGGCAGCCGCCATTCGTTACGCGCGGTCCACACCGTGTGTGACAGGCAGAGATGATCCGCCAGATCGGCAGGCGTTCGCGGCGTGCCGTAACGCGCCAGATACGCCGGGGCCGCGCAGATCACCATTCGGTACGGGCAGAGGTATTTCGCCACCAGATCGTCGTTATGAATGTCACCGATGCGAATGGCCAGATCGACCCCTTCATCCACCAGATCCACCATTCGGTTGGTCAGATCCAGCTCCACGCGCACGTCCGGGTAGCGCTGCAAAAAGGTCGCGGTGAGGGGGGCTATCACACAACCGCCAAACGAGGTGGGCGCCGTGACCCGCAAAGTCCCGGCTGGGGCGGCACGCAGTCGCTCAACCGCGCTTTCGGCAATAGAGATCTGCTCCAGCACCCGCTTCGCCTCGTCGAAATAGACCCGCCCGGCGTCCGTCAGACTTTGACGCCGCGTGTTTCGCTCCAGCAGCCGGGTGCCGAGCTGAGACTCCAGCAACGCAATGTACTTCCCCACCATCACCGCCGACATCTCCAGGCGGCCTGCCGCGCCGGTAAAACTGCCACTCTCAACGACAGCAATGAAGGTCTCCATGCTGCGAAGCTTATCCATATTCCAAACCCCTGGTTAGCAATCCTCTAACTTTAGCCCAGTTTATCTGAGTTTTGATTTATTAAAGAATGAAGGCTCACAACCTAAGGAGTCAGCTATGAAAATCGTGATTATTGGTGCCAGCGGTACGGTCGGTCGTGCGGTAACAGAAGAGCTGAGCCGTCGCCACGACGTGATCCGCGTGGGTCGCACGCAGGGCGACTACCAGGTGGATATCACCTCTCAGGCCAGCGTGCAGGCATTGTTTGAAAACATCGGTGCGGTGGATGCGATTGTCTCTGCCAGTGGCGGCCTGCACTTCGGCCCGCTCGCGACCATGAAAGACAGCGATTTCAACCAGGGCTTGCAGGATAAGCTGCTGGGACAGGTTCGTCTGGCGTTGACCGGCCAGCATTACCTCAATGAAGGCGGCTCCATCACCCTGATAAGCGGGATCGTGGCGCATGAGCCTATCGCTCAGGGGGTGAATGCCACCACGGTGAACGCCGCTCTGGAAGGGTTTGTCCGCGCTGCGGCCTGTGAACTGCCGCGCGGGATCCGCATCAACCTGATTAGCCCGACGGTACTTACCGAATCAGCGGAAGCGTACGAAGGCTTCTTCCCGGGCTTTGAAAGTGTTCCCGCCGCAACGGTGGCGCAGGCCTATCGTCGCAGCGTGGAAGGAGTGCAGAATGGACGAGTGTATAAAGTGGGTTACTGAGCCTTAGCGGCAGAAATCAGGACCAGCATCGGACGTTCCGCCTCTTCGGCCAGCGCGGGCCATGCATCAATTTGTGCCTGCGTTGGTCCCCATTCGTTCACTTCCGTTATTGTCAGCCCCGCCTTAATAAGCGCATTGAGCGTGGTACCGAGCGTACGGTGATATTTGATCACCCCGTCCGCCAGCCAGTTGCTGACGCGCTCGCCCTCATCCTGATAGCGATTAACGCCCCAGAAACGCTCGCCGTTATCGTCGGTCAGCCAGCCCTGACGTGAGGCGCAGGTGTAAATCGGATGTTCCATTGAAAAGACGAGGCTGCCGCCGGGTTTAAGCGCCCGCCGGATTTTTTCAAACAGGGTCTCCAGCACCGGCAGGTAGTGCAGCGCCAGTGAACTGTAGATCAAATCAACGCTGTTCTCAGGTAACGCCAGAGATGCCAGATCGCTGCGCTGATACTGTATTTGCACGTCGTCCGTCAGTTCAGCCGCCCGGGCGAGCATCTTTTCGGAGAGATCAACGCCGGTCACTTCTGCCGCCCCCAGCGCGCGTGCAGCGCGACAGAACCAACCGTAACCGCAGCCAAGATCGATAACTGACTTGCCGGATAACGGTGGCAGCATGCTTTTCAGCGCAGGCCATTCCGGTGCGCCGTCCAGACCCTGCACCGAACGCGGTAGCCGGGCATAGCCTTCAAAAAACGCCGGGTTGTCGTAGATGTTTTGTGCCATGACGGACTCCTTTATCGCAACAGAGGCGAGGGTAAAACACCCCTCGCCCGTTGACAACATACCCGTCTGAAAATCAGAGCCTGCGCCGGATCTTCTCCACCATGGCGGCAGTCGAAATCCCGTAACGCGCGTGAAGGGTCGGTAGCGCACCCGCATCAAGGAACGCATCCGGCAACGCAACGGTGTCAAAGTCGACGTTAACGCGATGGCGCATCAACAGCGACGCCACGGCTTCACAAAGCCCGCCAACGCTACTGTGGTTTTCAGCCACAATAACCAGACGTCCGGGTTTCGCGGCTTGCACCAGAATGGTCGCTTCATCCAGGGGCTTAATCGTGGGTGAGTGAAGTACCGCCACGCTGACATTATCCTTGCGCAACTGCTTTGCCGCCTCCAGTGCGCGCATGGTCATCAGCCCTGAGGCGATAATCAGCACATCACTGCCCTCTTCCAGCAGCGCGGCTTTGCCTATTTCAAACCGGTAATTGTACTGATCCAGCACCACCGGAACCTTACCGCGTAACAAACGCATATAAACCGGCCCTTCGTGGCTGGCAATGGCAGGCACCGCCTGTTCGGTGTCAATCGCATCGCAAGGATCGATAATGGTCATGCCCGGAATGCCGCGCATGATCGCAATATCTTCCGTTGCCTGATGGCTTGGCCCGTAGCCGGTGGTCAACCCCGGCAGCGCGGCGCAAATCTTGACGTTGAGGTGTTCCTCAGCAATGACCTGATGAATAAAATCGTAGGCACGGCGGGTGGCGAACACGGCATAGGTGGTGGCAAAGGGAATAAAGCCCTCTTTAGCCATCCCACCTGCCGCCCCCATTAACAGCTGTTCCGCCATTCCCATCTGGAAGAAACGGTCAGGGTATGCCTGAGCAAAGATATGCAGGTCGGTATATTTCGATAAATCTGCCGTCATGCCGACAATGTTCTGGCGCTGAGCCGCCAGTTTCACCAGCGCGTGGCCAAACGGCGCGGCCCGGGTTTCCTGCCCTTCCTCTGCAATCGAGGCAATCATGGCGGAGGTGGTTAAACGCGGTTTATTTTCGACGGGCTGGCTCATTACAGGACTCCTTCTGGTTTATTCGCATCGAGCACGGCGAGCGCCTGTTGCCACTCATCGGCATCCACGCGAATAAAATGGTTCTTGTCACGCTGCTCGAGGAAAGGCACGCCCTTGCCCATCAGCGTGTCGCACAAGATGACGCGCGGCTGTTGTTCGGGATAGCGTCTGGCATTATCAAACGCCGACACCAGCGCGGGGATATCGTTACCGTTAACGCGTTGTACATACCAGCCAAAGGAGGTCCACTTATCTTCCAGCGGCTCAAAACCGAGGATGTTATGTGAATTACCGTCCGCCTGTTGCCGGTTAATGTCCACCAGCACAATCAGGTTCGAGAGCCCATGATGCGCGGCTGACATGGCGGCTTCCCAGGTTGAACCTTCGTCCAGCTCACCGTCAGACATGGAGTTAATTACCCACGCCGTGCTCTGTTTATGTTTCAGCCCCAGCGCCATTCCCACACCAATGCTGAGTCCCTGCCCCAGAGAACCGCCGGAGATCTCCATGCCGGGTGTATACGTTGCCATGCCGGACATCGGCAGGCGGCTGTCATCCGAGCCGTAGGTTTCAAGTTCCTCTTCAGGAACGATCCCCGCCTCGATCAGCGCCGCATAATACGCAATGGCGTAATGTCCGTGGGAGAGCAGGAAGCGGTCGCGGCCTTCCCACTCCGGCTCCTGAGCCCTGAAGGTCATACCGTGCGCAAACGCAGTTGCCAGCACGTCGGCATAGCCCAGCGCCTGACCGATATAGCCCTGACCTTGTACTTCGCCCATTCGCAGCGCGTAGCGGCGAATGCGCCACGCGGCCGCGGCAACCTGTTGAACTGTCGTATTCGTCATTCTCGTCTCCCCTTAATGGATCAGCATGCCGCCGTTCACGTCGAGCGTGATACCGGTGGAATAAGAAGAGAGATCGCTGCCCAGGAACAGCGCGGCACGGGCAACATCCTGTGCATCACCAAGACGGTTGAGCGGAATACCCGCCAGAATGGCGGTTTTCATCTCATCGCTCAGCTTGCCAGCGGTGATGTCCGTCTGGATAAGCCCCGGGGTGATGCAGTTCACGCGCACGTTATCCGGCCCAAGCTCACGGGCCATGGCTTTGGCCAGTCCCAGCACGCCGGCTTTTGCAGCGCTGTAGTGCGGGCCGCCAAAAATACCGCCGCCGCGCTGTGCCGAAACTGAAGAGATACAGACAATGCTGCCGGACTTCTGCGCGCGCAGAGTGGGAATCACCGCCTGGGACATCAGCAGCGTACCGCGCAGGCTGACATCCAGTACGGCATCGTAATTGTCGCGCTTAATATCCATCAGTTTGAGCGGCTGGGTTATCCCGGCGTTATTCACCAGAATGTCGATGCGCCCATATTTACCCAGAACCTGCTCAATGGCTGCGTTCACCTGCAACTCGTTGCTGACGTTTGCCGCAAGCCCCAGATGCCCTTCACCCAGACATGCAGCCGCACGCTGGCTGGCCTCGGCATCTAAATCAATAATGACCACTTTCGCGCCCTGCTCGGCATATAATTTTGCCGTGGCGAAACCCAAACCGCGCACAGAAGCCGCGCCGGTAATCACGGCGACTTTATCTTTCAGAAGCATATATTTACTCCAGTATTGTAAGAGAGGTTTTATTTATTATTTCGGTTCTTCCAGCAAGATAATCATGACTAATCCAATTGCTGCGCAAATACCGAAATAAATAAAGACAGAATTAAAGCTTCCAGTTTTATCCAGCAGATAACCTGCCAGCATCGGCGAAACAAATCCGCCGAGATTACCGCCGCTATTAATAATTGATGCGGCGATGGGATACGTTTTGCTGTCCGCAACGGCCATTCCATAAGCGGTGAAGGCGGGCCAGCCTATATTCAGACAGAGACCAACAAAAAAGAGGCCGACACAAACCGCAACGGTGCTTTGCGGGATATTCAGCATGATGACCATCATCAGTACGGTGCTGATGGCTGTAAACATCATGGTCGGTTTACGCCTGCGCCCGAGCCATTTATCGGAGACATAGCCGCCAAAAATCGCGCCGATAAAACCGCCGATACACGGCATACTCGCGACGAGGCCCATGCTCATGAACGTAAAGCCTTTTTCTTTCACCAGATAAAGCGGTATCCAGGTCAGCAGGCCATACAGCACGCTGACCATCATGAAGTAGGCCACACAGTCACCGAGAATATTTTTCGATGTGAACAGACCTTTTACCGTGCTGATGGGCGACAGATCCCGTACGCGGATCAGACGGTCAAGGCGGGAGAAGCCGGGGGAAATCACGATATTTTCCCGTCTGGCATCCGGTGTCGCCTGACCTGCGGTAATGGTCTCCAGTTCGCCCTTTGACACGAAAGGGCTCTCGGAAGGCCGGGTACGTACCAGTAAATACCACAGGACAGCAATGACCAGCCCCGGAATGGCAAAAGAGAAAAAGACCCAGCGCCAGCCCCATGTCATGGCAATCCACACTGCCAGCGGCGGCACCAGGATGGGGGCAAACATGGTGGCAGCGATATAGACGCCGGTCGCCGTGGCCTTCTCTTTTGGTGGAAACCAGTTATTGATCGTTGATGCCAACCCCACCGGGCATGGCCCCTCGGTTAACCCCAGCCCGAGGCGGATAAACTTCAGGCCCAGCACTGAGGTCGCAGTCCCCATCAACCAGGTAAACGCCGAGAAGCCAAATATCGACAGCGCCACCATCCCGCGAATGCCCTTTTTGGCGATAAAAAAGCCCGCCGGTATTTGGCTCAGGGCGTATCCCAAAAAGAACATACTGGCGATCGCACCGGCTTCGAAATTATTGATATGAAACTCGTCGATGATAAAAGGAAGTACAGCACCAATATTTGTTCGGTCGGCATAGTTAATGGCATACACAATAAAAATTAATGCCAGCACAACGAAACGGTAATTGGTTTTCTTTGTCGCTATGTAGGGGGCAACTTGTTCTATACGAGACATGTTTTACCTCATTATTCGAACAACGTGAGTCGTTTTATTTATGCGTTCAACGTCAATATATCGGCTATCGAACGAAACACCATTCAATAAAACTCATTTATTGCTGAGATAAATTTGATACGCGATGCAGGTCATAAAAATAAAATGTAACCCTCATCAATATTCATCGATAAAACACTGTGAACAGGATCATGTTTAATCCATTCAGCCGGGTAAAAATTGCTGACGCGATGCCGCAATGTTATGTTTTTTAAAATTGTCTCGTTTAAAAGGAGTGGGCCATGCCCGCGCAGGATCGCCAGACCCTCCCCATACCCTCGCTGCGAAATATTCAGTCCTTTATCGCCGTGGCCAACTCTCTCAGTATCCATCTGGCGGCCGAACAGCTTAACGTCACCGCGTCAGCCGTCAGTCATCAGATCGCCTCGCTGGAATCCTGGATGGGGAAGAAGTTATTTATCCGCAGCGGCAAAGGCGTGACCCTGACCCCGACGGGGGAAAAATATCTGCGCGACGTCTCCGCAGCGATGAGCGCCATCGGCCGTGCAACCGAACAGGTGATGAAAGAGGCCGATAATCCGGTATTGCGCGTTCACTCTTCACCAACGTTTGGCCTGACGTGGTTATTGCGCCGGCTCGGCAAATTTCGCAGTGAATACCCGGATATTACGGTCAATCTTTCCTGCTCCTATGAGAACCTGCAGTTTGCACGCGATAACATCGATATTGATATTCGCCACGGCATCCCGGACTGGGACGCTTACAGGGTCATGACCATTAAAAACGATGCGCTGGTGGTGCTGGCCTCACCGGCATATCTGCGTGCACATCCCGTCAACACGCCGCAGGACCTGCTTTCACAGGCGCTTATCTCGTCGACCAGCACCCTGGTCAACTGGGAAAAATGGTTTGCCTGGCACAATATCGACCGCCCCTGGCTCAACTTCAGCCTGAGTTTTGATCGTTCTTACATGAGCTTTGAAGCCGCGCGCATGGGGCTGGGATTTATTCTGGAAAGCAAGATGATGGCCACCGATCACCTGAACGATGGCTCCCTGGTGCAGGTGCTACCAGATGAAACGGGGATCGCCATTAATGCGCATCATCTGGTGATGCCGCACATGAACGAGCGCACCTGGAAGATCCAGCAGTTTGTTGAATGGATTGATCGCGAGCTGCGTCTGTCGGGGTATCACCTGTAGCAATACCCCGACGTGGCGTCAGGAGACGGTGCCCCACACAAGATGGCCCTTATGGAAGGTCGCGGTACGCGGTGAAATCCGCGCCACGGCCTCGGCGGAACAGGAAGCGTCCACCAGCACAAAGCTGGCATCGTCCTGCGCTTTTGGCCACACGCGCTCGCCTTTGTCGTTCAACGGCAGAACATCACCGGTGGCGATACCCAGCGCGCGGGAGAGCGTCTGTTCATTCGGGCGAATATAGAGCTGGGCGTAAAGATTGGCTTTTTCCAGCATATCGCCCAGCCCATACGGCGACCAGTGGTCAATGACGCTGTCGGTGCCGCTCATGACGAACACCCCCTTGTCACGGAGTTGCTTCAGCGGCATATGCAGGGTGCCAATCGGCACCGTAGAGGCAATGGTCACCTGCTGCGCCGCCATGCGGGTGGCGATTTCATCGACCTGCTGCTCGTTGAGCGTGGCCAGAGCGAAGGCGTGGCTGATGGTCAGTTTCCCCTTCAGCGCGGGCGTTTTCTCCACGGTCTCTACCATGTAGTTCACCGCCGCGACGCCTGCCGGGCTGGTTTCATGCAGGTGGATGTCCACCCCTTTGTCATAATCCAGCGCAATCTGGAACATCGTGTCGAGGGATTTTTCCATCGCACCGTCCACGTTAGTCGGATCCAGACCGCCCACGTAGTGCGCGCCAGCCTGCATGGCCTCGCGCATCAGCGTTTCGGAGTGCGATAACAGCAAGCCGTGCTGCGGGAAGGCGACAATTTCACAGTCAAACCCCGGCTTGCGGCGCGCTAAGACGGCCTGGAGATTTTCCAGATTCTTCAGGCCGGATGTCGGCTCAATATTGCAGTGGCTGCGGGCGAGGGTGGAGCCTTTCGACTGGATCAGATCGATAAGCTTTTCCGCACGCTCCTGCGTGTAGGGCTGTAACTCTGGCAGCAATTTTTCTTCAAGACGGATCATGTCCTGAATGGTCGTGCCCGCCGGGCGGTTAAGGGAATGCCAGGGACCGCCGTAAAAGGTTTTATCCAGGTGAATATGCATGTCGCGCATCGCCGGCAGCATCAGCTTACTGCCTGCATCGTAGTGTGGCAGCGCGGCATCGGCATGGCTTTTGTTATCACGCAGGGCGACAATTTTGCCGTCATTAATTTCGAGTGTTTTCAGTTCGGTGCGGGTGCTTGTCGCCACGCCGCCGTCAACGTTGAACCCGGCCTCCAGCAGCACGTTATCCAGGTAGTAGTGTCTGGCGGTAATGTTCATCGGTTTGCCTGTCTCACAACGTGGTTTCGCGGTTTCTGCAGCATACGCGACGGATCCGGTGGTGCCAAACAGGGCGCAGGCGGTAACCATTTTGCCGCTCTGGCTAATAAACTCGCGTCGGCTTTTATTCTCACTCATCTTCTCTTCCTTTTACTTACGCATTCACAATGTGGGTACCGGTCTCACCGCGCAGCGCCGCAGGCAGGCAGTCCGGCGAGGTGATGATCACGCGCTTGCCGCCGTCGTTCAGAAACGCCAGCGAGGCGACGATTTTCGGCAGCATGCTGCCCGCCGGGAAGTGCCCCTCCGCCACGTAGCGTTTCATCTGCGCCACATTCACCGTATCCAGCGCCTGCTGGTCTGGCTTACCAAAGTTGATGCACACTTTCTCCACCCCGGTGGTGATCACCAGCACGTCGGCATGGATCTCGCGGGCCAGCAGCGCGGTCGAGAGATCCTTATCAATCACCGCATCGACGCTCTGGTAATCCCCCTGCGCTGTGCGCACCACCGGAATACCACCACCGCCCGCCCCGATCACCACAAAGCCTTTTTGCGTCAGGGTCTTGATAGCCTCCGCTTCAACGATACGCAGCGGCTGCGGCGAAGCCACCACCCGACGATAACCGCGCCCGGCGTCTTCAACAAAATGCCAGTCAGGATGGGCGTGCTGGAGCGCATCACGCTGCGTCTCACTGAAAAACGCGCCGATAGGTTTGGTGGGATGAGCGAAACCCGGATCGTGTTTATCCACTTCCACCTGCGTGACGACCGTGACCGCTTTTTGCTCGCCGTGGGCGGCCATGCGGTTATTGAGCGCCTGCTGGATCAGGTAGCCGATACCGCCCTGGGTATCCGCCACGCAGTTTGCCAGCGGCGTGAGGGGTAGCCCTTCCCGCTCGTGAGCAATTTCAGCGCGGCGCAGATCCAGCCCCACCTGGGGGCCGTTACCGTGAGTGAGCACGATGTCATAGTCAGACGCCAGCATCTCCAGCACTGACTCTGCAACCAATTTCACGGCCTGTGACTGGTGTTCAATGGACTGACTGGCGTTATCTTTGATAATGCTGTTGCCGCCAATGGCGACGACCATGAGCTCTTTCATAGTGTTTCCTTTGAAATGGTGCGGGGTGAGGACATCAGCCATTATCAGGACTCCGAAACCGGCGCTGCCGCGCTCACCGCGTCGCGGCTATCAAGAAAATGTTTCACCACAAACATGCCCCCCATCATCAGGTAGGCCGTGACAAACATCAGCGAACTGCCTTCGGCAAAGCCAACCACTGGCGCGTGGATCACGCCGAACAGCGCCAGCAACGCCCCAACGGCGGCGGCCACGGCTCCGCGCAGCGGTTTGTTGATGATGGCGAAGATAGCGATGCAGCCCCACAGCATGCTGGCGAGCGGTGCGCCGTTACCCAGATGCACCAGTCCCTGGTAGTAGATACCTTTGCTGTGCAGCACGTCGGTGCCAATTTTCGCCGCACTGGTCCCCGCCGCGCCCATCACGCTGTTCATCATGGTCAGCGCCCAGTTAGCGATCCACGGGAACAGGCAGATGAAGATCACGGGGACCTCCACTTTGGGCGTTTCCCTTACTACCTGGTTGGCGGTCACCACCCCGATAAACACCAGAATCGGCACGATGGCGGTCATCGGTATGATGGCGAGCATAAACGCCCCCAGCCCGAACAGCGGTACGATAAACATGGTCACACCGGAGGCCAGCGTGTAGCCAATGCTGGCCCCCATCGCTTTCCAGCCCGCGTGGCCGACGTAAACCGTCACCGGGAACGGGTTACCCATCAGACACCCGAGCATGGAGGCCAGCCCGTTTGCCAGCATCACCTTGCGGGTCGGGTACTCATCCCCCGCCGCGTGGGCGCTTTCGATGTTTTCCAGGTCAAAAATGTAGTTCGCCAGACCCAGCGGGACGGCAGAGGCCAGGTACGGTAATGCGTGTGGCAGTCCCTTCATAAAGCTGTCGACATGCACTTCCGGCGGGTTAAAGCCAAACGACGACATTGAGGCTTTGATGGCCTCCGGGCTTTGCAGACCAGAGATCCACGCCAGCGCGGTACCGGCAATCAGCAAGAGCAGGCCGGTCGGGATTTTGGCGAAGATCGGCTTTTTACCAAACCAGTTAATAAAGATCAGCAGCAGTACGATGAACGACACGGTAGGTGCCTCAAACGCCTGCAGCATCGGGTTCATCGCCAGCAGCAACAGGCCCAGCCCGGACAGGCACGACAGCAGGACGGTGCGCGGGATCATCTTGCGGATGGTTTCCCCCAGGAACGAACCGCCCGCCAGAATCATCGCCTCCACGAAGCACCACACCAGACCAATCTGGATAGCGAAATCCGCATCACCGGTTTGCTGGTAGACCGGCATCAGCACCAGAAAGGTCACGGTGAAAATTGACGGCGCGCTTGGGCCAGACGGCAGCGCGGTGACATCCGTACGCCCGGTCTGGCGCGCCATCTGCAGGCCAAACCACGCGTAGCAGACGCTCGCGACCAGCACCGCCAGCCCGAAGGCTGGCGCAATGCGTCCATAAACAATCTCCTTCGGGATGCCGACGACAAAAATGAGCAGCCCCATCATGGTCAGCAAATTGGTCAGGTTGTTGGTCATCAACCCGAAATACGCCGCCCAGTCACCTCTTTTCCACTCCAGTTTCATGTTTTTCATGGATGCATGCCTTATAAAAAGTAGCGATCGCGGAAGGTCAACAGCGCCTTTTCAAAACAGCTAAACGGCGGGTGAACGATGCCCGCCCCAATCATGCCAATACCTGCGTCTTTGTGAGCAATGGCGGTATTAATGACCGGCAGAATGCCGCTGCCCGCGACTTTTGTGATGTCAATGGCGGTTGGAATGCCCATAAACGAGAGCAGCGGAATGGTGACGTTCGGGTTTTCACCGAGGGTGATCTCGCGCATCTGACGGGAGAAATCGATGGCTTCATCCACCGTGCCACCCACCAGTGCCACGATCGCCGGGGCTGTGGCCATCGCAAAACCACCGATACCGTAGGTTTCGGTAATGGCGCTGTCGCCAATATCCAGCCCGGAGTCTTCCGGCCTGTAGCCCGCGAACATCGGCCCCATCACCTGCTGCGCCGGGCCGGTGAACCACTGCCCCGGCAGCCCGGAGATGCGCAGGCCGAACTCGTAGCCGTTACGCGCCATGGTGGTGACCACGGTGCTGTACTCAATACCGTGTGCGGCATCCATGGCGGCTTTACACATCGCCATCCACGTCGGGCCGGAGAAGTAATCGCTGCTGGCGACGAACTCAAACACCTCACGCTGCTGTGCCACCGGATACCCGGCCTGAATCAGCCCGGGCGTCAGCGCCTGGATCAGCAGCGTGGTGCCGGCGTTGTTGCGGTTATGACACTCGTCGCCCATGTGCAGCGCCTGGGCCAGCATCAGGCGCAGGTCGATTTCACCGATGATTTTCATGGCATCGCGCAGCATCGGGCCGAGCACGTCACGCATCCAGTTCAGGCGGTCAATAACGCTCTGGTCGTTGGCACCCATGCGCAGGATCTTCGCCATCTGCTCGCTAAGGTTAGTGAACGCCCGGTTGCCGTAGGTTTTGTTCTCAACGATGTGCATAAACATCGATGCCGAAGTGACACCCGCCATTGAGCCTACGCAGTCGTGCTCGTGACAGGGCGAGAAGGTGATCGCCCCTGACGCCGCCACGCGCTCCGCGTCGACGATATCGCGCGCCAGCCCTTCAAACACCAGCGCCCCGGTCACGGCCCCTTTCATTGCGCCACACATGTTTTCCCAGCTGACGGGCGGACCGGCGTGAAGAATGGTGGTGCGGGTCATGCCCGGCACGACGTTGATCGCCTGGTCGTAGCCCACCAGCACCGGATGGGACTGGATAATGCGCTCAAGGGCAATCTTATTGGCGGCGGCGATTTTGTCAGCCAGTGGCGCAAGGGCCAGCTGATCCAGCGCCTCTACAACCTGCAAATTCCCCTGCCCCGGCGGCGTCCAGTCGAGCTGGGTCACGGGGATATGCTGTTTTTTGAGATCCGCACTGAACAGCGCGATACCGACGTTAATCACGTTCAACGGCTGGTTAAATAAGGTCGCCATCAGGCAGTCTCCCCTTTAAAGACAAATTCACGTGCCAGTAATCCGGTGTTGGTGCTGCTGCTCGCCCAGATCACCCCTGCCTCGGTCAGAAGCTGACACTGCTGTGCCAAAGACGGTGAGTCCTGGTCGGTTCCGAGCACATAGCCGAGAATTGCCAGCGGACGGTTATCGGCTTTCGCCGTCGCCTGCGCCTCTTTTATGGCATCAAGCATCACGCCGACCGGATCCTCGTGCGCGCCAAAGCCCAGTACAAAGTCCATCACGATCACCCCCACCTCGGGGTCACGCGCCTCCTGCAACAGGCGGCTGATGCGGTTGGTCGGGTCGATCATCGGGTGCGGTTTGCCGTGGGTGAAATCGTCATCGCCAAAATCAAGGAAGGTGTGGGCTTTACTGACGTTGATATCGTCCAGCCGTTTTGCCGGATCGGGTTGAATGTTGCTGTAGACGTCGTCGAACTTTTCCAGCGCGGCGAACATGGCCTCATCGCACAGGGTGCCGCCGCAGAACAGGCCGCGGATGTATTTCTGCTGGGGTGTCAGCCGGGCACGCACCTCTTCGATCAGTGGCCAGTTCAGCGGATGCAGGTCGAGAGACTCTTTTTTCACCCCCGTTAACAGCACGGCCTTCAGCGCCGCCTCTTTGGTGCCGCGGGCGAACTGCAGGTTGCCTTCATCAGCCGGCGGCTGATGACGACCGAGGAAACAGACCACCACCGGTTTGCGGCAGGTGCGGGCGCGGGCCAGCACTTTTTCTGCCACCGACGGCGCAGGCGGTTTAGAGATGAGGGTAATCACCTGGGTGGCGTCGTCAGCGTCCAGCATCGCGATGGCATCCAGCATCATCAGGCCACCTATCTTTTCGCTCAGATCGCGCCCGCCGGTGCCAATCAGCTGCGACACGCCGCCGCCGAATTCATGGATCCGCACGCTCAGCTCCTGGCTGCCGGTCCCGGACGCCCCGATAATACCGATCGGTCCGCGGCGCACCGCATTGGCGAAGCACAGCCCGGTACCGTTGATAATGGCCGTGCCGCAGTCCGGCCCCATCATCAGCAACCCTTTCTGGTGTGCCAGCTGCTTCAGCGCCAGTTCATCATCAAGGCTGACGTTGTCGGAGAAGAGCATGACGTTGAGATCGTTTTCCAGCGCCTGACGTGCTTCGCGGGCGGCAAACGTGCCGTTTACCGAAATCACCGCCAGGTTGCTCTCAGGACGATGGGTTTTCGCACTGGCAAGGGTGGCATAACGCGCTTCATGGCTCCCGCCGCTCTCCTTGCGGGTGAAAAGCGCTTCGATGGCTGCCAGCGTTTCGTCATTCGCCGCCTCACCTTTAATCACGATCATTAAGTCGCCGTTTTTGGCATCCGCTAATTCCGGCGTTAATAGCCCGAGATTTTTTAAAACGCCTTTGTTCATTTCTGTCGCCATAGCCACAAAAGCCTGCTCAACGCCCGGCAATTTATTGGCCCTGGTGGAAACCGACATCAATGACACCGAGTCAAAATAGGTATTCTTTTTTATGACGATTTTGGTGGGCATTATTTTCTCCTGAATGAGGATAAAAGGGGGCCGCCGTCGTGCAATAGGCACGTCGGTAAAATACTGTCTGATGAGCGACCAGCCGGAAAAGGCTGGCCGAAGGAATTACGCGCCTGCGGCCAGCAGCAGGTCTGCTATCTGGTGGTAGCCTTTTTCCCGCGCCAGTTCGAGCGGTGTTTTGCCGTATTTATCGGTCATGTGCGGATTTGCGCCGTTATCCAGTAACAGCTTTACAATTTCCTGCTGTTTCGCGCCGCCATCGTTGAGGACAATCGCTTCCAGCAGCGGCGTCCAGCCCACGAAGTTGGTGTGGTTGACGTTAATATCGGTTTTCTCCAGCAGCTCGCGCACAATCTCAACGTGCCCTTTCTCGCTGGCAGGCGTAATGCCGACACCACCGAAGCGGGTCAGGCGATCAAGATCCGGGTTGGCGGGTAAGACTATTCGCAGCAGGGTTAAATCATTTGTCAGGCAGCTAATCAGGAAGGGGTTAAAACAGGTCTGATCCTGTTGATCAATATCTGCTCCGGCGGCAATTAAAAATGCCACGCAGTCATAATGTTTTTTCAGGCTGGCAATAATAACGGCCGTTCTTTTCTGGCGTTGAGTGGCATTAATATCGACACCTTTTTCAAGGCAGGCTTTTAGCCCGTCAATATTGCCCTGCTCTGCCGCCAGCAAAAATTCAGTAACGAGTTCGTTCGCAGACATATTCAGACTCCCCATGATGTATTGCTCATGACCTGAGAATAGCAACAGCCTGGTGAGAAAAGAATCCGCTTAAAAATCATTCATCGACAGTCAATTCATTATTGAGTTAAATTCAACAATTCAGCCAAAATGTGCGGCCGTGCAATCTTTTACTTATGTTTTAGCGCTTTTATTCGCCTCAGACAGCATTCTGCTTATGCCTGATGAAGCCTGACATGACGCGGCTCGACGCGAATAATCAGAACTGTGACCGTCGTCATATGCGTTGTAACAGCGCTGTTAAAATATGTTCAAAACTGATGGCTAACAGGAGCCGTAATATGAATTCCATCTTTACTGAAGAGAACCTGCTGGCCTTCACCACGGCGGCACGCTTTGGCAGCTTCAGCAAAGCCGCCACCGAGCTTGGCGTAACCACCTCTGCCATCAGTTACACCATCAAGCGAATGGAGACCGGGCTGGATGTGGTGCTGTTTGTACGCAATACGCGCAGCATTGAGCTGACCGAGTCGGGGTTTTACTTTTACCGTAAAGCGACCGACCTGCTGAATGATTTTCATGCCATCAAGCGCGGGATAGACACCATTTCGCAGGGCATTGAGGCGCGGGTCCGCATCTGCATCAACCAGCTTTTGTACACCCCACGCCATACGGCGCGGCTGCTGCAGGTGCTGAAAAAACAGTTTCCTACCTGCCAGATCACCGTCACGACCGAGGTCTACAACGGCGTCTGGGACTCCATTATCAACAACCAGGCCAATATCGCGATTGGCGCACCGGACACGCTGCTCGACGGCGGCGGCATTGATTACACCGAGATCGGTGCCATCCGTTGGGTATTCGCCATCGCGCCGGAACACCCGCTGGCCTTCGTGCCGGAGCCGATAGCCGAAAGCCAGCTGCGTCTGTACCCCAACATCATGGTGGAAGACACGGCGCACACCATAAACAAGAAGGTCGGCTGGCTGCTGCACGGCCAGGAGGCGATTCTGGTGCCCGACTTCAACACCAAATGCCAGTGTCAGATCCTTGGGGACGGGATTGGTTTTTTACCGGAGTATATGGCCCGCGAGGCGGTGGAGGACGGGCTGCTGGTCACGCGGCGAATCAATAATCCGCGTCAGGATTCACGCATGCTGCTTGCCACGCAGCATGCGGCGACCGGCCAGGTCACGCGCTGGATCAAACAGCAGTTTGGTCCACAGGGCGTGCTGACCGGGATATACAGCGATCTATTGTGGCGCGCTTAGTTTTTGCTTTGCACCCAAAACGCGTGAATAAGACCAGGGATGTAGCCCAGTAAGGTCAGAACGATGTTAATGATAAACGCCCAGCCAAACCCTTTGCCGAGCAGCACGCCCAGCGGTGGCAGGATAATAGTAAAGACAATACGCCAAAAACCCATAACGACTCCGTGCAAGCTAACCAATTGAAAATACAAAAGAGAACATTCTCTAAGCGTAGCCAGTTTAACGGCCTGCGCCATCTCTTTATCGCCCTTTTACCCTCTTTTACGCTTTTGACACTGGCTTAATCCTCCCCATTAGTTTAGAGTTTACTTAATTAAGTAAAGACTAAACTAATATGACTGAACTCGAACAACTTCAGGCCAGTGCCGGACAGGCCGCAGCCCTGTTAAAAGCGATGAGCAATCCGCGTCGGTTGCTGATCCTCTGCATGCTGTGCGGTACGCCGGGTACCAGCGCGGGCGATCTGGCGCGGGCGACGGGGCTTAGCCCATCCGCCACGTCACAACATCTGGCGCGTATGCGTGAAGAGGGGCTTATCGACAGCACCCGTGAAGCGCAGCGCATTCTGTATTTCATTAAAAACGATGCGGTGCATCAGCTGATCAGCACCCTGAAAAGCCTCTATTGCCCGTAAGGAGCCACCATGTCACTACCGCTCATTTCACCCCAGCAGGCCAATGCGCTCGTTGCTGAAGGTGCAAAACTGATCGATATTCGCGATCCCGACGAATATGCTCGCGAGCATATTCCCGCCGCCCGGTCCGTGCCGCTGGACACCTTACCCGGCGGGCTTGAGACGCACGCGGGCGAAACGGTGATTTTTCACTGCCAGTCTGGCGCCCGGACATCCTCGAACGCAGCCCGCCTTGCTCAGGCTGCCGCGCCTGCTCAGGCTGCCGCGCCTGCTCAGGCATTTATCGTTGAAGGCGGAATTCAGGGGTGGAAGCAGGCTGGGTTGATCACGCAGGAAGACACATCACAGCCGCTGCCGTTGATGCGCCAGGTGCAAATTGCCGCCGGGCTGCTCACCCTGTGCGGGGTCGTGCTGGGCTTTACGCTCTCCAGCGGCTTTTTCCTGCTGAGCGGCTTTGTGGGTGCCGGGCTGCTGTTTGCCGGGCTGACCGGGTTTTGCGGAATGGCGAGACTGCTGAAAGTGATGCCCTGGAACCGGCGTACCTCGTAAGCAGTAATCGGTGAAATACGCTGTACCCGGCATCAGACGTGGGCTAAGGTGAAGATCATTGAAACGATGAGGAGGTAGTATGTTTTCTGTCGGTGATTATGTGCAACCGCGTAAAGGCGGCCCAAAACTGAAAGTACTCGAAGTGAACGGCGATAGCGTTGTGGCGGTTCAGGCCAGCAATGAGCAAGGCGAGAAATTTACCCTGAAGGCCGCAGACCTGGCCCTGTATACCGAAGAGGGTGATTTCGGCGTCTGCTAAACAGGCAACCGGGCGGTGTCTTCCGCCCGGCTCATGGATTAAATCAGAAAATCATCCAGTGATTTACCGTTTGCCAGTGCATTAGCAATAGGCTTTGGCGTACGTCCCTGACCGGTCCATGTTTTCTCTTCACCGTTGAGATCAATAAAGCGATATTTCGCTTCACGCGGTTTACGTTTTTTCGCTGGCTTACCGGCCTGCGCCATATCTGAACCGAGGAGATCGGACGGTGAAATACCATCAGCTTTCATCAGTTCCAGCAGGGCATTAATTTTTTCCTGCTGCTCAGCGCGTTGTTGCTCTAATTCCGCCAGCTCACTCCGTTTCTCTTCAGCAACGACCCTGACTTTTTCCAGCATTTCTTCAAGAACGTCCAGGGATAATTCACGCGCCATCGCACGCAGAGTTCGGATATTATTAAGATTCTGTAACGTCAAAGACATATATTTGAAAACCTTTTCTTTAGGGTAAATCGAAAAATCGACAAGAGAATAATTCATTTCGCCTGGAATATCTACCCGCGGGCACGTCTTGCTAAAAATGTAAATGTTTTAAAATATCGCGTTTAATAATATCGGCGGATAACTGTCGGTACCGCCGGATTCAATCTTTATCTCAGTATAAACGGTTAGATTTAATCCAAATCAAAGCATGCCGCACTGTCGTCGTTCGGGCAGAACGTTCGCTTCGGCACGCTTAAGATCAACAGATTGATTTACATACAAAAACTGACGGCAGGGACAGATTATAACGAACCGAACAAAAAACACGCAATTTTAGAGAATTTTGTGGACAAAACGCGACTAAATAAAAATTAATAACTAGTTGTTAGTTCAAAGGCAGAGATATACGCTATACACGACCGACAAACCAACCTAAAGCACTAACCGCTGAGGGAAAATCGTTTCTATTGTGTTCTTCTCAAGGAGTTCAGACATGTTCTCACCGCAATCTCGCCTGCGCCATGCGGTAGCGGATACCTTCGCGATGGTTGTTTACTGTTCCGTCGTGAACATGCTGATCGAAATTTTCCTCTCCGGAATGTCCTTTGAGCAGTCACTTTCTTCTCGTCTGGTGGCAATTCCGGTCAACATTATTATTGCGTGGCCTTACGGATTATACCGCGATGCGGTCATGCGCTTTGCGCGTCGTATTAGCCCGTCAGGGTGGGTGAAAAACCTCGCCGACGTTCTGGCATACGTGACGTTCCAGTCGCCGGTTTACGTGGCTATTCTGCTGACAGTGGGCGCAGACTGGCATCAAATCGTCGCAGCGGTCAGTTCAAATATCGTGATTTCAATGCTGATGGGTGCGGCGTATGGCTATTTTCTCGACTATTGTCGCCGCCTGTTTAAGGTCAGCCAGTACAGCCAGGCCAAAGCATGATGTGAGGCGACTGGCGAATGCCAGTCGCAGATTTACTGTACTTCGCCAAACAGTCCTTTCAAAAACCGCTCCAGCGCCATACGCGAACTGAAGCCATGCGGAATACCATAATGTTCATGCGTTTCACCACCTAAATACAGTGGGAATTGCTGATAATGATCGCAGGTTTTAATATCCGAGGCAGGCTCAGCAAATGACAAACTTCTGTCTTTCAGCGTCGGGTGAATAATGAGAGCGGTACGTCCCATTCTTGCTTCACGATTAACGTAAACATAATTCTCGCCACGGCGATATCCATACGCTTTTGATGTCACCTCATCCATGGTGAATCCCTCTTTTTCAAGAACGCGCGCCACCTCATCAGGTCGTAAATACATATCTTTTCCTCGTTATCTTTTCCTGCCCGGCAACCTTACAGTATTCAGCATTAGCAGGGCTTTCAGAATATTCCATAAACTGCCAGATAACGCGTGACGCGCTTCAGATATTAAATTTCTGGACTAAACTAAACGGGAACGCAAAATTACGGAGGATCGTATGTTTAACAGACCGAACCGAAACGATATTAACGACGACACGCAGGATATTCGTAACGATGTCAGCCAATTAGCGGACTCGCTGGAAGAAGTGCTGAAATCCTGGGGTTCCGGTGCGAAGGACGAAGCGGATGCCGCAAAACGTAAGGCTCAGTCTTTGCTACGTGAAACCCGCGCCCGCATGAATGGGCGTTCGCGCACCACGCAGGCTGCCTGCGATGCCATCAGCTGCGCCAATACCTTCGTTCGCGAAAAACCCCTCTGTACGCTTGGTACGGTAGCCGCGGTGGGTATCTTCGTGGGGGCGCTGCTTAGCCTGCGTAAATAGTCGTCTCAGCCTGTCCGAATCCGCCCCGGTCGCGTCAGCCCCGGGGCTTTTCTTTGCCTGCGCGCCTGAAAAAGCCGTACAGCCCGCCCTGCCCCGCTGTGCTCATCATTGGGGCCATATCAATCTGAAATTCCCATATCTTGTATGGTTGAAACTTACGACAACTACATCTAGTATTCCCTTTAGCAAGATACACACAACCTGACGCGATGATTCGCGCCGCTCTCTCATTTTAAATGGAAATACGAATCATGAGCATTATTATTTACACTCGTAACGATTGTGTTCAGTGCCACGCGACAAAACGTGCAATGGAAAGCCGTGGAGTGGCCTTTGAGATGGTGAATATTGACCTGCAGCCCGAAGCTGCCGATACCCTGCGGGCGCAAGGTTTTCGCCAGCTGCCGGTCGTCGTCGCCGGGGAGACCAGCTGGTCCGGCTTTCGCCCCGACATGATTAACCGCCTCGCCGCCCAGGCCGCCAGGGCATGAGTGGGCTGGTCTACTTCTCCAGCAGCTCGGAAAACACGCTCCGCTTTATTGAGCGCGTCGGGCTGCCTGCGATACGTATCCCGCTTAACGAGCGGGAACGGATCCGGATAGACGCCCCCTACATTCTGGTGGTCCCGAGCTATGGTGGAGGTGGCACCGCGGGGGCCGTGCCTCGCCAGGTGATCCGCTTTCTCAACGATCCCCACAACCGACAGCTTATTCGCGGCGTTATCGCGGCGGGCAATCGCAATTTCGGCGATGCCTTTGGCCGTGCCGGGGATGTCATTTCTCAAAAATGCGGCGTGCCGTATCTCTATCGTTTTGAACTGATGGGGACACAGCAGGACGTAGAGAACGTGCGTAAAGGAGTGAACGAATTTTGGCAACGACAACCGCAGAACATGTAATTCAGGCGACACCGGATTACCACGCATTAAACGCGATGCTGAACCTCTATGACCGTGAGGGGCACATTCAGTTTGGCAAAGATCATGAGGCGGTGGAGGCGTTTATCGCCACCCACGTCCGCCCCAACAGCATGACCTTTGCAAGCCAGAATGAACGTCTCGATTATCTGGTCAAGGAAGGCTATTACGAAGAGCGCGTGCTGGCCCGGTACGATCGTGCCTTTGTGGAGACGCTGTTCGGGCAAGCCCATAGCCGCGGTTTTCGTTTCCAGACGTTTCTTGGCGCATGGAAGTTTTACACCAGCTATACCCTGAAAACATTCGACGGCAAACGCTATCTTGAAAGCTTCGAGGACCGCGTGGTGATGGTTGCCCTGACGCTCGCGCAGGGCGATGAAATGCTGGCAGAACGCCTGATGGATGAGATGCTCTCCGGCCGTTTCCAGCCCGCCACACCGACCTTTCTCAATTGCGGAAAAGCCCAGCGCGGCGAGCTGGTCTCCTGCTTCCTGCTGCGCATCGAAGACAATATGGAGTCGATTGGTCGCGCGGTGAATTCGGCGCTGCAGCTCTCTAAACGCGGCGGTGGTGTGGCATTTCTGCTGTCGAACCTGCGTGAAGCCGGTGCGCCAATTAAGCGCATCGAAAACCAGTCCTCCGGCGTGATTCCGGTCATGAAAATGCTGGAAGATGCTTTCTCGTATGCCAACCAGTTGGGGGCGCGTCAGGGCGCGGGGGCGGTCTATCTCCACGCGCACCATCCGGATATCCTGCGCTTCCTGGATACCAAACGTGAAAACGCCGATGAAAAAATCCGCATTAAGACCCTGTCGCTTGGGGTGGTGATTCCGGATATTACCTTTGCACTCGCCAAAGAAAATGCCGAGATGGCGCTCTTCTCGCCCTACGACATTGAGCGTATTTACGGGAAAGCGTTTGGTGATGTGGCGATAAGCGCCCTGTATCACGATCTGGTGGCCGACGATCGCATTCGTAAGAAGTACATTAACGCCCGCGATTTCTTCCAGACGCTGGCCGAAATTCAGTTTGAGTCCGGCTATCCGTACATCATGTATGAAGATACGGTCAACCGTGCGAACCCGATTGCCGGGCGAATCAATATGAGCAACCTCTGCTCCGAGATATTGCAGGTGAACAGCGCATCCACGTATGACGAAAACCTGGACTACGCCGACATCGGCAAAGATATCTCCTGTAACCTCGGGTCGCTGAATATTGCCCACACCATGGATTCCCCCGATTTTGGCCGCACGGTGGAGACCGCCATTCGTGGGCTGACCGCGGTATCGGACATGAGCCACATCCGCAGCGTGCCGTCGATTGAAGCCGGTAATGCCGCCTCGCACGCCATCGGCCTTGGGCAGATGAACCTCCACGGCTATCTGGCGCGGGAAGGTATCGCCTACGGTAGCCCGGAAGGACTGGATTTCACCAACCTCTATTTTTACATCATTACCTGGCATGCGCTGCATACCTCAATGATGCTGGCGCGCGAGCGTAACCAGCGCTTTGCGGGCTTTGAACAGTCGCGTTACGCCAGCGGTGAGTACTTCAGGCCATATCTGGAAGGAGACTGGCAGCCGAAAACCGACAAAGTGCGCCAGCTGTTTGCCGATGCCGGGGTTCTCCTGCCTACCCGCGAGATGTGGCAGCAGCTGCGGGACGATGTGATGCGCCACGGCATCTATAACCAGAACCTGCAGGCCGTACCGCCAACCGGGTCAATCTCTTACATTAACCACGCCACGTCGAGTATCCACCCGATTGTGTCAAAGATTGAGATCCGCAAGGAAGGTAAGACCGGGCGCGTTTACTATCCTGCCCCGTTTATGACCAACGACAATCTGGCCCTGTATCAGGACGCGTATGAGATTGGTCCTGAGAAAATTATTGATACCTACGCCGAGGCGACAAAACACGTGGATCAGGGGCTGTCGCTGACACTCTTCTTCCCGGACACCGCCACCACGCGTGACATTAACCGGGCGCAGATTTACGCCTGGAAGAGAGGGATCAAAACCCTCTACTACATTCGCCTGCGCCAGCGTGCGCTGGAAGGCACCGAAATTGAAGGCTGCGTGTCCTGCGCGCTGTAAGGAGAAAGGATGAAACTGTCACGCGTGAGTGCCGTTAACTGGAATAAAATTCAGGATGATAAAGACCTGGAGGTGTGGAACCGCCTGACCAGCAACTTCTGGCTGCCGGAAAAAGTCCCGCTTTCAAACGATATTCCGGCCTGGCAAACCCTCAGCCACGCCGAACAGCAGCTGACGATCCGTGTGTTCACCGGTCTGACGCTGCTGGACACCATTCAAAATACCGTCGGTGCCCCTGCGCTGATGGCCGACGCGCTGACACCTCACGAAGAGGCGGTGATGTCGAACATCAGCTTTATGGAGGCGGTCCATGCCCGCTCCTACAGCTCGATTTTTTCGACGCTGTGCCAGACCAAAGATGTGGACGCGGCGTACACCTGGAGCGAAGAAAGCGAGTCATTGCAGCGAAAGGCCAGCCTGGTGCTGGAGTATTATCAGGCCGACGAACCGCTGAAGAAAAAAATTGCCAGCGTGTTTCTCGAATCCTTCCTGTTCTATTCGGGCTTCTGGTTACCGATGTACTGGTCGAGCCGCGGCAAGCTGACCAACACCGCCGATTTAATTCGCCTCATCATTCGTGATGAAGCCGTACACGGGTACTACATCGGCTATAAATATCAGAAAGGGCTGGAGAACGTCAGCGAAGAAAAGCGCGAAGCGTTAAAAGGTTTTGCCCTCGATTTGCTGATGGATTTGTACGAGAACGAACTGAGTTATACCGAAGAATTGTACGCCGGTACCGGTTGGGAGGAGGAGGTAAAAGCGTTTCTTTGCTACAACGCCAATAAAGCGCTGATGAATCTCGGCTACGAAGCGCTTTTCCCGCCGGAAATGGCCGACGTGAACCCGGCGATCCTGGCGGCACTGTCACCCAACGCCGATGAAAACCACGATTTCTTCTCCGGGTCTGGTTCGTCGTATGTGATGGGCAAAGCGGTGGAGACCGAAGATGAGGACTGGGATTTTTAATGCGCGGGTTAACGTTCATTAATTTAATATAATTCTAACAATTTCCTCCCTAATATTTCACGGGCAACTACACTGTAATTCCCCGTTCATATTCGCCTGAATCACTCCGATTCAGGCGAAATTTCGCTGCGCAAAAGCAAAAAATTCAGAAAAATTCTAACCACGCTCAGCCCTTTACTCATGGGAAATTCAGCCGTTTCGCTTACGGTAAAATTCCTGCCATAAGCAAACCCAGGGTTGTCTCAGATTCTCAGTATGTTAGGGTAATGCCAGTTAACTATTTACCATGGTAATGATATCGACATAAACAAATAACAGGACACTCTCTATTGCATGGCAATTAAATTAGAAGTGAAAAATCTTTATAAAGTATTTGGCGAGCATCCTCAGCGCGCATTCAAATATATTGAGAAAGGCCTTTCAAAAGAGCAAATTCTGGAAAAAACCGGGCTGTCGCTTGGCGTTAAAGACGCCAGTCTGGCCATTGAAGAAGGCGAGATTTTTGTCATCATGGGATTATCCGGTTCGGGTAAATCCACTATGGTTCGCCTTCTCAATCGCCTGATTGAACCCACCCGTGGACAGGTGCTGATAGATGGCGTTGATATCGCCAGAATATCAGAGGCTGAACTTCGCGAGGTGCGCAGAAAGAAGATTGCAATGGTGTTCCAGTCATTCGCGCTGATGCCGCATATGACGGTGCTGGATAATGCCGCCTTTGGCATGGAATTAGCGGGCGTTACCGCTAATGAACGTCAGGAAAAAGCGCTGGATGCATTACGTCAGGTGGGCCTCGAGAATTATGCGCATGCCTACCCGGATGAGCTTTCCGGCGGGATGCGCCAGCGTGTCGGATTAGCCCGCGCATTAGCCATTAACCCAGACATTTTATTAATGGATGAAGCCTTCTCGGCACTCGATCCATTAATTCGCACCGAGATGCAGGATGAGCTGGTAAAATTACAGGCTAAACATCAACGTACCATTGTTTTTATTTCCCACGATCTTGATGAAGCCATGCGTATTGGTGACCGTATTGCCATTATGCAAAATGGTGAAGTGGTGCAGGTCGGCACGCCGGATGAAATTCTGAATAATCCGGCCAATGATTATGTGCGCACCTTCTTCCGCGGCGTGGATATTAGTCAGGTCTTTAGTGCGAAAGATATCGCCCGTCGTTCACCGAACGGTCTTATCCGCAAAACACCGGGCTTTGGTCCGCGCTCTGCACTGAAACTGTTGCAGGATGAAGATCGGGAATACGGTTATCTGATCGAACGCGGTAATAAATTTGTTGGCATTGTTTCCATCGACTCCCTGAAAACCGCACTCAGCGAAAACCAGGGCATTGATGCGGCGGTTATCGACTCCCCGCTTGCCGTGGACGCCGAAACGCCGCTCAGCGAGCTGCTCTCTCACGTTGGTCAGGCCCCGTGTGCCGTACCGGTAGTCAGTGAGGAACAACAGTACGTCGGCATCATCTCAAAACGCATGTTGCTGCAGGCTTTAGATCGCGAGGGGACAAACAATGGCTGATCAATCTAACCCGTGGGGAACCACCGAGGCGGCGGACAGCGCTGCTCAATCTGCCGATGCGTGGGGCTCTTCCACGCCTGCGCCAACCGATGGCGGCGCGGCGGACTGGCTCAACAGTGCACCGGCTCCTGCGCCAGAGCACTTCAATATTATGGATCCGTTTCATAAGACGCTGATCCCGCTGGATAGCTGGGTCACGGAGGGGATCGACTGGGTAGTGACTCACTTCCGTCCGGTCTTCCAGGGGATCCGCGTACCGGTGGATTACATCCTGAACGGTTTCCAGCAGCTGATGCTCGGCATGCCCGCGCCGGTCGCTATTGTGCTCTTCTCCCTGATTGCCTGGCAGTTTGGCAGCGCCGGCATGGGTGTCGCCACGCTGATCTCACTGATAGCCATCGGCGCGATTGGCGCCTGGTCGCAGGCAATGATCACCTTAGCGCTGGTGCTCACCGCCCTGCTCTTCTGCGTCGCTATCGGTCTGCCGATGGGGATCTGGCTGGCGCGCAGTCCGCGGGCGGCGAAGATTATTCGTCCGCTGCTGGATGCGATGCAGACCACCCCTGCGTTTGTCTACCTGGTGCCGATCGTGATGCTGTTTGGTATCGGCAACGTGCCGGGCGTCGTGGTGACCATTATCTTCGCCCTGCCGCCGGTCATTCGTCTGACGATACTCGGGATTAACCAGGTACCGGCCGATCTTATCGAGGCGTCGCGTTCATTTGGTGCCAGCCCGCGCCAGATGCTGTTTAAAGTTCAGCTTCCGCTGGCGATGCCAACCATCATGGCGGGTGTTAACCAGACGCTGATGCTGGCCCTCTCCATGGTGGTGATTGCCTCAATGATCGCCGTCGGCGGACTGGGTCAGATGGTGCTGCGCGGCATTGGTCGTCTTGATATGGGACTGGCCACCGTGGGCGGCGTCGGCATTGTGATCCTCGCCATTATCCTTGACCGCCTGACGCAGGCTGTCGGTCGTGATTCACGCAGTCGCGGCAACCGTCGCTGGTATAGCACCGGCCCTGTCGGGTTAATCACCCGCCCATTCAGAAAATAAGGAACAACGATGCGACATCGCGTACTTTTTGCCACAGCGTTTGCCACCCTTGTCTCCACCAGCACGTTTGCTGCAGACCTGCCGGGCAAAGGCATTACCGTGCAACCGGTGCAGAGCACCATTTCAGAAGAGACCTTCCAGACGCTGTTAGTCAGCCGCGCGCTGGAAAAACTGGGCTATACGGTCAACACCCCAAGTGAAGTGGATTACAACGTGGGCTACACCTCGATTGCCTCCGGTGATGCCACCTTTACCGCCGTCAACTGGCAGCCGCTGCACGACGATATGTATGCCGCCGCCGGCGGGGATAAGAAATTCTACCGCGAAGGCACCTTCGTGACCGGCGCGGCGCAGGGGTACCTGATCGACAAGAAAACAGCCGACCAGTACCACATCACCAATATCGAGCAGCTGAAGGATCCGAAGATTGCCAAACTGTTCGACACCAACGGTGACGGCAAAGCTGACATGATGGGCTGCTCGCCGGGCTGGGGCTGTGAGGCGGTGATTAATCACCAGAACAAAGCCTTTGACCTGGCGAAAACGGTCGACGTCAGCCACGGTAACTACTCGGCGATGATGGCCGACACCATTGCCCGCTTCAAAGAGGGTAAACCGGTTATCTATTACACCTGGACACCGTACTGGGTGAGCGACGTGCTGAAGCCGGGGAAAGACGTGGTGTGGCTGCAGGTGCCCTTCTCTTCCCTGCCGGGCGAGCAGAAAGATATCGACACCAAACTGCCAAACGGCATGAACTATGGCTTCCCGGTAAACACGATGCATATCGTTGCTAACAAAACCTGGGCTGAGAAAAACCCGGCGGCAGCGAAGCTGTTCTCGGTGATGAAACTGCCTCTGGCGGACATCAACGCCCAGAACGCAATGATGCACGCGGGGAAATCGTCCGAAGCTGACATCAAAGGCCACGTGGATGGCTGGATCAAAGCCCACCAGCAGCAGTTTGATGGCTGGGTAAAAGAAGCGATGGACGCGCAGAAGTCATAAGAGCCCTTCAGACCTGCCCTCTCCCCACGGGAGAGGGTGAACTCCCCTAAACCGCACAATCCAGCACGTAACAATCCCACCACATTCACAATCATTCGCTATTATGGTTCACGGAAAAATAATCACTTAACTCACGATTCCTGAACCTGATGACTAAAACAACTCAAGGGCTTAGCCCGGCACTCATCCTTTTAATGTCCGTGGCAACGGGTCTGGCAGTCGCCAGTAACTACTACGCGCAGCCACTGCTCGATACCATCGCCCGCGCATTTAACCTTTCTGCCAGCTCAGCTGGCTTTATTGTCACCGCCGCGCAGCTTGGCTATGCCGCCGGGCTGCTTTTCCTCGTGCCGCTGGGCGATATGTTTGAGCGTCGGATGCTGATTGTCTCCATGACCTTGCTGGCTGCAGGCGGGATGCTGATCACCGCCAGCAGCCACTCGTTAACGATGATGATTATCGGCACCGCGTTAACGGGTCTGTTCTCCGTCGTGGCGCAGATTCTGGTTCCGCTCGCCGCCACTCTCGCCTCACCGGAAAAGCGCGGCAAGGTGGTGGGAACAATCATGAGCGGCCTGCTGCTGGGGATTTTGCTGGCGCGGACCGTCGCCGGGCTGCTGGCGAGTCTTGGTGGCTGGCGTACCGTGTATTGGGTGGCGAGCGTACTGATGGCCGTGATGGCGCTTGCTCTGTGGCGCGGGCTGCCAAAGGTGAAGCAGGAAAATCACCTTAATTATCCGCAGCTTCTCGCCTCCGTTTTCAGCCTCTTCACACACGATAAACTGCTGCGTACGCGTGCGTTGCTGGGCTGTTTGACCTTCGCCAACTTCAGCATCTTATGGACCTCAATGGCGTTTCTGCTGGCCGCACCGCCGTTCAATTATTCCGAAGCGGTGATTGGTCTGTTTGGTCTGGCGGGCGCTGCGGGAGCCCTGGGCGCGCGTCCGGCGGGCGGACTGGCGGATAAAGGCAAATCCCATCTGACGACCTCTGCCGGGCTGGTTCTGCTCCTGCTCTCCTGGGCAGCCATCTGGTATGGCCATACCTCTGTACTGGCGCTGATCGTCGGTATTCTGGTACTCGACCTCACCGTGCAGGGTGTGCATATCACTAACCAGACCGTCATCTACCGCGTGAAGCCAGAGGCGCGTAACCGCCTCACGGCCGGATACATGACCAGCTATTTTATTGGCGGCGCAGCGGGTTCGTTAATTTCAGCCTCGGCGTGGCAGCATGCCGGTTGGTCAGGCGTGTGCGGGATAGGGGCAATCGTCGCCGCGCTGAATCTGCTAGTATGGTGGCGTGGGTACCATCGCCAGGATGTAATTAACTAAGTTTTACATTGCTTTGGGCCTCTTAGGGTGTAAAGGGGCCCTGCAGTCTGTTAATGTAAACGTAATCATTTATCCCAGAAATTTTAATGTGGGTGACATATTTTCTACCGGCATGAATAGTTCAGACCCCCGTCCTCACATCCTCTCTTCCGCGGGTTCACTCCCAACGCTCTCTGTGCTCACCGGGTCACGGACTTACCCGGCGCTTTCTGATGGTGACATAAGTTTGGCGGATATAACCGCACAAATAATTCATTTACATTATTTGTCACTATCGTTACTATATCGGCTGTAATTAATGAGGTTATGCCCAAATGGATAGTTCGTTTACGCCCATTGAACAAATGCTTAAATTCCGCGCCAGTCGTCATGAGGACTTCCCGTATCAGGAGATCCTGCTGACCCGCCTGTGCATGCACATGCAGGGTAAGCTACTGGAAAATCGTAATAAAATGCTGAAAGCTCAAGGGATTAACGAGACGTTGTTTATGGCGTTAATTACGCTGGAGTCTCAGGAAAATCACAGCATTCAGCCGTCAGAGCTGAGCTGCGCGCTGGGTTCATCCCGTACTAATGCCACCCGTATTGCCGATGAACTGGAAAAACGCGGCTGGATTGAACGCCGTGAAAGCGATAACGATCGCCGCTGCCTGCATCTGCAGCTGACCGACAAAGGTCACCAATTCCTGCGTGAGGTGCTGCCACCTCAGCATAATTGCCTGCATCAACTGTGGTCTGCCCTCAGCACCACCGAGCGCGACCAGCTTGAGCACATTACTCGCAAGCTGCTGACCCGTCTGGACCAGATGGATGAAGACGGCGCTGTTCTAGAGGCGCTGCGCTAACGCGACAACACGCTCAACAATCCCAGACTCATAAGAAAACCGACAGGCCAGCACGTCACACTGCTGGCCTTTCTGACAACAGCTCGGCTCAGCCGATGTGAAAATAAGAAGATCGTGGAGAACAACAATGAGCGCAAATGCGGAGAGCACTACCCCGCAGCAACCGGTCAATAAAAAGGGCAAACGCAAAAGCGCCCTTATTGTACTGACATTGCTCTTTATTATTATTGCCGTGGCATATGGGATCTATTGGTTTTTAGTATTGCGTCATGCTGAAGATACAGACGATGCATACGTGGCAGGGAACCAGGTACAAATTATGGCGCAGGTATCGGGCAGCGTGACGAAAGTCTGGGCTGATAACACCGATTTTGTGCAAAAAGGGGATGTATTGGTCACGCTCGATCCGACCGACGCCCAACAGGCTTTTGAAAAAGCCCAGACCGCGCTGGCCTCCAGCGTCCGTCAGACCCGCCAGCTGATGATCAACAGCAAGCAGCTGCAGGCCAACATCGACGTGCAGAAAACCGCACTGGCGCAGGCGCAGAGCGACCTGAACCGTCGCGTTCCCCTCGGCACTGCCAACCTGATTGGCCGTGAAGAGCTGCAGCACGCGCGTGATGCCGTTGCCAGCGCACAGGCGCAGCTGGACGTGGCGATTCAACAGTACAACGCCAACCAAGCGATGGTGCTGGGCACCAGCCTGGAAAACCAGCCTACCGTGCAACAGGCTGCCACCGACGTGCGCAACGCGTGGCTTGCCCTGCAGCGTACTAAAATTGTCAGCCCGATGACCGGCTACGTCTCTCGTCGTTCCGTCCAGCCTGGCGCCCAAATTAGCCCAACCACGCCGCTGATGGCGGTCGTTCCGGCGGACAACCTGTGGGTTGATGCGAACTTTAAAGAGACGCAGCTTGCCCATATGCGTATCGGCCAGACTGCGACGGTGATCAGCGATATTTACGGTGATGACGTGAAGTACACCGGGAAAGTGGTCGGCCTGGATATGGGGACCGGCAGTGCCTTCTCCCTGTTGCCAGCGCAAAACGCCACCGGGAACTGGATCAAAGTAGTTCAGCGCTTGCCTGTACGTATCGAACTGGATGCAAAACAGCTTGCGGACCATCCGCTGCGTATTGGCCTCTCTACGCTGGTAACGGTTGATACCGCCAACCGCGATGGTCAGATCCTGGCTAGTCAGGTGCGCAGCACCCCGGCTTATGAAAGTAACGCCCGTGAAATTAGCCTCGATCCGGTCAATAAACTGATCGATGACATCGTGAAGGCAAACGCCGGTTAATCCGAAGGTGAGCGTTATGCAACAGCAAAAGCCGCAAAAACCGCTGGAGGGGGCGCAACTGGTTATCATGACCATTGCGCTGTCGCTGGCGACATTCATGCAGGTGCTGGACTCTACCATCGCAAACGTGGCGATCCCAACCATCGCCGGTAACCTTGGCTCGTCACTGAGCCAGGGGACCTGGGTCATTACCTCGTTTGGGGTGGCAAACGCCATCTCCATCCCTATCACCGGCTGGCTGGCGAAGCGCGTCGGTGAAGTGAAGCTGTTCCTGTGGTCAACGGTATTGTTCGTGCTCGCCTCCTGGGCGTGCGGCATGTCCAACAGCCTGACGATGCTGATCATCTTCCGCGTCATTCAGGGGATTGTGGCCGGGCCGCTGATTCCGCTGTCGCAGAGTTTGCTGCTGAACAACTATCCGCCCGCTAAGCGCTCTATCGCGCTGGCGCTGTGGTCAATGACGGTGATTGTCGCACCGATTTGCGGGCCTATCCTCGGCGGCTATATCAGCGACAACTACCACTGGGGCTGGATCTTCTTCATCAACGTGCCAATTGGTGCGCTGGTGGTGATGCTGACCCTGCAAACGCTGCGCGGTCGCGAAACCCGAACAGAGCAGCGGCGAATTGACGCCATTGGCCTGGCACTGCTGGTGGTCGGGATCGGTAGCCTGCAGGTGATGCTCGATCAGGGTAAAGAGCTGGACTGGTTTAACTCGACAGAGATTATCATCCTGACCGTTGTGGCGGTGATATCGCTGAGCTTCCTGATCGTCTGGGAGCTGACGGACGATAATCCGATCGTCGATCTCTCGCTGTTTAAGTCGCGAAACTTCACCATCGGCTGCCTGTGTATCAGCCTGGCCTACATGCTCTACTTCGGCGCAATCGTTCTGCTGCCGCAGCTGTTGCAGGAGGTATATGGCTACACCGCAACCTGGGCAGGTTTGGCTTCTGCGCCAGTGGGGTTAATTCCGGTCCTGCTGTCGCCGATTATCGGCCGCTTCGCTCACAAGCTCGACATGCGCAGGCTGGTGACCTTCAGCTTTATCATGTACGCGGTGTGCTTCTACTGGCGCGCGTATACGTTCGAGCCGGGCATGGACTTTGGCGCATCCGCATGGCCGCAGTTCATTCAGGGCTTCGCCGTGGCGTGCTTCTTTATGCCGCTGACGACCATTACGCTTTCCGGCTTGCCGCCTGAGCGCATGGCGGCGGCATCAAGCCTGTCGAACTTTACGCGTACGCTGGCAGGCTCCATCGGGACGTCGATCACCACGACCCTTTGGACCAATCGCGAGTCGATGCACCATGCGCAATTGACCGAAGCGGTGAACCCGTTCAACCCTAACTCGCAGCAGATGTACAGTCAGCTTCAGGGAATGGGGATGACGGAGCAGCAGGCGTCCGGCTGGATCGCCCAGCAGATCACCAACCAGGGCCTGATTATCTCGGCAAACGAGATATTCTGGATATCGGCGGGGATCTTTATCATCCTGCTGGGACTGGTATGGTTTGCCCGACCACCGTTTGGCGCCGGAGGCGGTGGCGGCGGTGCGCACTAACGTGCGGTGTCCAGATCGCGACAGCGATTGTCAGTAACGATAAAGCAGCGCTCCTGAAATCGATTCACGATAGTGAAAAGACAACAGGAGCGCACCATGCTGAAAACACCTTCCGACAAATACCAACCTCAACCTGCTATTTCCCTGCCCGATCGCCGCTGGCCTGAGCAACGCCTCACGCAGGCGCCGCGCTGGCTTTCCACCGATTTACGCGACGGTAATCAGGCCCTTGCCGAGCCGATGGACAGCAACCGCAAACTGCAGTTCTGGGCGTTGTTACTGCGTTGCGGATTCAAAGAAATCGAAGTCGCTTTCCCCTCTGCCTCGCAGACGGATTTCAATTTTGTGCGTCAGTTGATCGACGAAAACCGCATTCCGCATGACGTCACCATTCAGGTATTAACCCAGGCGCGAGAAGACCTTATCCTGCGCACCTTTGCGTCGCTGCGCGGGGCGAAGCAGGCCACCGTACACCTGTATAACGCCACCGCCCCGCTGTTCCGCCGCCTGGTGTTCGGCATGGAGAAAGCGCAAATCGTTGAGCTGGCGACCCGTTCCACGCGTCTTATCCGCTCGCTGTGCGAAGAGAACCCCGCCACTCGCTGGCAATACGAATACTCTCCGGAAACTTTCTGCTTTACTGAGCCGGACTTTGCGCTGGCGATTTGCGAAGCCGTGGCAGACATCTGGCAGCCGTGCGCCGAACGCCCGATGGTGATCAACTTACCGGCCACCGTTGAGGTCAGTACACCGAATGTCTATGCCGATCAGATTGAGTATTTCTGCCGTCATTTCAGCCGCCGCAGCGATGTCTGCATCAGCGTCCATCCGCATAACGACCGCGGCACCGGTGTCGCCAGCGCGGAGCTGGCCCTGATGGCCGGTGCAGACCGTGTCGAAGGGTGTCTGTTTGGTAACGGAGAACGAACCGGTAACGTCTGCCTGGTCACGCTGGCAATGAACCTCTACAGCCAGGGGATTAGCCCGAATCTGGACTTTAGCGACATGAATCACGTGGTGGAGGTGGTAGAAACCTGCAACCAGCTGCCGGTGCATCCGCGCCATCCGTGGGCAGGACGGCTGGCGTATACCGCATTTTCGGGTTCACATCAGGATGCCATCAAGAAAGGCTTTGATGCCCGCAAGCCTGACGAACGCTGGGAAATGCCCTATCTGCCGGTTGACCCGCAGGATATTGGTTGCACCTACGAAGCGGTGATCCGGGTTAACAGCCAGTCAGGGAAAAGCGGCAGCGCGTGGCTTATTGAACAAAACCATGGTCTGAAATTACCCCGCGCCCTGCAGCAGGACTTTAGCCAGCACGTACAGCAGGAAACCGACCAGCACGGTAAAGAGATGACGCAGCATGCGCTGTGGCAACTGTTCCGCACACGTTATGGGCTGGTAGAGACGCCAGGCTTTGCCCTGCACGCTTACCGTAGCGACAGCCAGCAGGACGGGCAGTTACATCTGACGGCAAGCGTCACGACGCAGGGCGGGATGCGCCAGCTGGAGGGGCAAGGCAACGGGCTGTTATCCGCGGCGGCCAATGGTCTAAGCCGCTGGGTCACGACCCCGTTTGTCATTAAGGACTATCACGAACATACGCTTGGGGAGCGCAGCGACAGCCGCTCGGTGGCGTATATCCGCTGTCTGTTTCAGGATGGTAGCAGCCGCTGGGGCGTCGGCATTGACAGCGACGTGGCCCGCGCGTCTCTTCAGGCCCTGTTCAATGCTGTCAGCTAGCTGTCTTTGAAATAATCGCTGGGTGATATCCCCATCACCCGGCGAAACATCGCCGTAAAGGCACTGTGGCTGCCGTAGCCCAGATCCAGCGCCACACGTAGCACTGGCTGACCTTGTCCCAGGCGCAGCAGCGCTTCCAGCAGGCGCGCCCTTCTTAGCCACTCACCGTAGCTTAACCCCGTCTGCTGCTTGAAATGGCGGTTCATCGTACGTTCACTCATACCAAGCGTGTTTGCGGCCTGCATGCTGCCCCAGCTTTCCCCCGGCAACAACCGGATCCGCTGGCAAAGGGTACGCAACGGCTCGCTTTCCGGCTCAGGCAGGTGAAACGGCAGCACCCGCATCGTGCGGATTTCATCCAGAATGAGCTCATATACGCGCTCATCACGACTGCCCGGCGAGTAGGACGCCTCAAGCGTCAGCGAGGTGAGGATAAGTTCGCGTAACAGACCGGAGATCTGGACTATCTGACAGGTTGCCGGAAGATCGGCTCGCGCCAGGGGATCGATAAACAGCGTTCGCGCCGCAACGTTGCCGGTAATACGCAGAGAGTGCGGAGTGCCCGCGGGTAGCCAGACGCCGCGTCCGGGCGGCACCACCCAACAACCTGATGCGGTATCGACTCTCACCACCCCACTCAGGGTGTGCAGCAATTGCGCGCAGTCGTGCTGATGCCACGGCTCGCTGTCGCCATGAAGGTAATCATGGGCATAAGGAACAAGTGGGCGATGGGTAAAGGAGAAGGTTGAGGTTGTGGTCATGAGGTTAAACGCCCCTCACCCTACCCTCTCCCTGAGGGAGAGGGAAAAGGTGCACTAGATGTGCAGTTCCTGCAGTTTTTCTTTTGGCAGCGCCAGCTCTTCGTTGCTGTTTACGCGAACGTCACGCTCGATGATATGACGCGCGATCTCCTGGGCTTCTTCCAGAGAGTGCATCTGGTAAGTTCCGCACTGATATACGTTCAGCTCAGGGATCTGGTTCTGCTCTTTCACCTTCAGCACATCTTCCATTGCCGCTTTCCAGGCATCCGCGACGCGTTTCTCTTCAGGCTGACCAATCAGGCTCATGTAGAAACCGGTACGGCAACCCATCGGAGAGATATCGATGATCTCCACGCCATTACCATTCAGGTGGTCGCGCATAAACCCGGCAAACAGGTGCTCCAGGGTGTGAATGCCTTTCTCTGGCATCACTTCTTTGTTAGGCACGCAGAAGCGCAGATCGAATACGGTGATCGTGTCGCCGTGCGGGGTGTGCATGGTCTTCGCCACACGTACTGCAGGTGCTTCCATACGGGTATGGTCGACAGTAAAGCTATCTAATAACGGCATACGTCACCTCCGATAGTGATTTTTTTTAAAATAAACTGAACTCTTCTACAAAATGCACGTCTGAGTATATGAAAGACGCGCATTTGTTATCATCATCCCTGAATTCAGAGATGTATATTTTGGCCACAGCGATGTGGCCTTTTTCTTTTCTGTTAAGCCTGTTTCGCCAGAAACGCCTCAAACGACTCCGTATCCGCCGCTTCAACCTCTTTCTGACGCACGACAGACGCGTCTCGTTCTGCCACAAAATCAGCTTCACTCAGAATCTCTAACGGCTCCTGCTTCAGCATCTCGCGGTATTCCGCAGAGAGCGAACGCCCGGTGCCGCCAATACCCTGATCAATCATAGAACGCAGAATACGCGCTGAGAACGTCAGTTCCGGGTTATCAAACGATTCAACCAGCTGGTCGCACACGTTCTGATAGGCTTCACCACCGTCAATGCTGTCCATGGTTCGGGCAACACGCTTCAGGTCACGGAACAGATCCTTGCCGACTTTCGTCAGCGGGAACTGCGCTGTCTCGCAGCCAATACCCAGCGTAAGACCCGGCTTGCGCCCTTCCAGAATCACGCGGTTCCAGTTGGTACGGGTACAGAGCAGTTCCTCTGAACTCATTTCCGGCGCATCCGCCAGTACGCACCAGACCATAAACAGATCCAGGAAGCGAACCTGCTGCTCATCAACGCCGATGGGTGAGAACGGGTTGATATCCAGCGAGCGCACTTCTATGTATTCAATCCCGCCGCGCTGCAGTGCATCCGACGGGGTTTCACCGCTGCGCGTGACGCGCTTCGGACGAATAGGCGCGTACAGTTCATTTTCAATCTGCAGCACGTTGCTGTTGATCTGCAGGCGCTTACCGTCTTTTTCGAGGCCGATTTTCTCGTACTCTTCCGACGGCGTTTTGATCGCCCGCTTCAATCCTGCCACATATTCGTGCAATTCGTTAAATGTAATACCGAGATTGCTTTGCGACTTATTGGTATAACCCAGATCGCTAAGACGCAGGGAGGTGGCGTACGGGAGATAGTACATTCCACACTCTGTCTTCTCGAACGGCAGCGTGGTCGGTTTCCCCTGCAGGAATGACGAGCATATCGCAGGCGATGCCCCAAACAGATACGGAATGACCCAGCCAAAACGATAGTAGTTGCGGATCAGGCGGAAATAGCCCGCGGAGATCGCGTCTTTATCCGTTTCGCCGCACTTCGCCTGCCAAAACGCCATGGGTAAAGAGAAATTGTAATGCACGCCAGAAATGGTCTGCATCAACGCACCGTAGCGGTTTTTCAGCCCCTCACGATAGAGCGTTTTCAGTTGACCGATATTTGACGTGCCGTATTGCGCCAGTTCAATCTCCTGGCCTTGTTCGATATAGCACGGCATGCTGAGCGGCCACATACGCTCATCACCCAGATTGCGGGCAGTGTAGCGATGGATGTCGCGCAGAATCGTTAGCATATGATCAATATCACCATCCACTGGCGTGATGAATTCCAGCAGCGCTTCAGCGAAATCGGTTGTGATCCATTTATGTGTCAGCGCCGAGCCTAACGCCTTCGGGTGACCCGTTGTCGCTAAGCTACCGTCCGCGTTAACGCGCAGCGTTTCACGCTCAAGACCACGCTGAATACCCTTCAGTGCCTGAGGGTGATTTTCCAGCCAGGCCAGCGCCTGAGATACGTCCGGGATCAAATTGACCTCCCGCCTGTCAAAGTATTGTTACTCAGCATAATTGTAATGGTTGACGATTGAAGGTCGCGTATTCATTCCACCAATTAGTGCCACCACGTCATACCCTGTAGTGTTGCCCATGCCACGAGAACATAGCGCAACGCCTTGCCAAGGCACAAAAAAAAGAGCACTGGCCCCCAGGAGATGCGCATCCATCCCGCCAGCAGGCACAGTAAATCACCTATTACAGGCATCCAGCTTAATAACAGCGTGGCAGCGCCATAGCGTTTTAGCCAGCCGACTGCCTTTTCCTGCCAGCGCGATTTTTCACGCAGCGGAAAGAAACGCCCAAGAATAACGTTAGTCAGCCCTCCAAAGCTATTACCCATTGTTGCTATTAACACGAGCAACCAGGGCTGACTCACGCCAGACAACAGCATCGCTACCAGCACTACTTCCGAATTTCCCGGCAAGAGCGTAGCGCTTAAAAAACTGCTGGCGAATAATGATAAAAGTGACAGCGCGTCACTCACAGTAAGCGGACGTCCACAACATCCATCCCGGCATCGCGCGCGGCCTGAATACCAAAATCAGCATCTTCGAACACAACACATTTCACCGCAGGCACACCCATCAGTTCTGCACAACGCAGGAAAGTGTCCGGTGCGGGCTTGTGATTTTGAACATGATCGGCGGCAACCACCGCAGAGAAATAATGACGCAGGCCAAGATGGGTGAGCAGCGCTTCCGCAATAGCGCTTTCACTGCCCGTGCCAACGGACATAGGGCGACGCCCGTGCCATGCTTTTACGACGTCAATTAACGGTAACGGGCGCACGGTATCTAAAAGCATCGCTTTTACCGCATCGGTTTTTTCACGGGCCAGAAGGTGCGGGTCGAGATCGGCATGATTACGTTCAATCACGGCCTGCGCTATACGCCAGGTTGGGGCTCCGTTGAGGGCGATCATCGCCTGAAGATCGAAACGCATACCGTAACGAGCAAGGACATCAGTCCAGGCTTGACGATGCGTGGGTTCGGTATCCAGGAGAGTGCCATCCATATCGAAGATCAAACCGTCATACTTTGCGTACATCGTGCTCTCGCTAAACGATTAACAAAGCATTACTTTATCGTAAACGGTGGTTTTTGTCGCTCAAAGAGAAATGATTGCTGACGGAACGTCGAAGGAATAACCAGGGAGAAAGAGAGTGGTACAGAAAAGAAGATGGTGCATCCGGGAGGATTACTCGGCTGCGCCTCGCCCTTCGGGCCGTTGCAAAGCAACGTTATCTTCCCTGGTGCTTGCGGCTAACCCGCAGACCTTGAAACAACAGCCTTGCTGTTATCTCGGAGAAGATGGTGCATCCGGGAGGATTCGAACCTCCGACCGCTCGGTTCGTAGCCGAGTACTCTATCCAGCTGAGCTACGGATGCATCGGGATTTACTATTGTACTACTCGATATTCATATCACTTCGAAAGCAATATGAAGTAATAGATGGTGCATCCGGGAGGATTCGAACCTCCGACCGCTCGGTTCGTAGCCGAGTACTCTATCCAGCTGAGCTACGGATGCATCGGGATTTACTATTGTACTACTCGATATTCATATCACTTCGAAAGCAATATGAAGTAATAGATGGTGCATCCGGGAGGATTCGAACCTCCGACCGCTCGGTTCGTAGCCGAGTACTCTATCCAGCTGAGCTACGGATGCATCAGGGWAMTGCTTTCAGAAAYAGTAAATGGTGCATCSGGGAGGATTACTCGGCTGCRCCTCGCCCTTCGGGCCGTTGCTAAAGCAACGTTATCCTCCCTGGTGCTTGCGGCTAACCCGCAGACCTTGAAACAACAGCTTTGCTGTTATCTCGGAGAAGATGGTGCATCCGGGAGGATTCGAACCTCCGACCGCTCGGTTCGTAGCCGAGTACTCTATCCAGCTGAGCTACGGATGCATCGGGATTTACTATTGTACTACTCGATATTCATATCACTTCGAAAGCAATATGAAGTAATAGATGGTGCATCCGGGAGGATTCGAACCTCCGACCGCTCGGTTCGTAGCCGAGTACTCTATCCAGCTGAGCTACGGATGCAAAATGGCGGTGAGGCGGGGATTCGAACCCCGGATGCAGCTTTTGACCGCATACTCCCTTAGCAGGGGAGCGCCTTCAGCCTCTCGGCCACCTCACCACACAACGCCTCTTTCGAGTGCTCCGAGTAACTCGTTAAGAGCTTCTCGTCGCTGCGTGGCGCATATATTACTTTCTGGGACTTATAAGTCAAACAATTTTCCAAAAGCTTTTATCGTTTGCACAAATCACACGCAATTCGCATGCAAAAGCTGCAAAGAGGGTGTTTTATAAGCGGATTTTGCAGGCATCTTCTCAGAAAACTGATGACAGAATAGTGATGTTGAGGCGAGTTAAGGGTAAGAGAGTGGTTAAAAACAGAGCGATTGAAATTAAACGGTAACTTTAAGCAGGAAAAATGGCGGGAGAGGTTGCGTCTCGCCCGACAGCGAGACGCGACAATATCAGTAACTGGACTGCTGGGATTTTTCAGCCTGGATACGCTGGTAGATCTCTTCACGGTGGACAGATACTTCTTTAGGAGCGTTTACACCAATACGTACCTGGTTACCCTTTACCCCTAAAACTGTCACGGTGACCTCATCCCCAATCATGAGGGTCTCACCAACTCGACGAGTCAGAATCAGCATTCTTTGCTCCTTGAAAGATTAAAAGAGTCGGGTCTCTTGTATCCCGGCATTATCCATCATATAACGCCAAAAAGTAAGCGATGACAAACACGTAAAGTGTAAGCAGTCACGGCATCACATTCTGTTAAACGTAAGTTTAGCCGATATACACAAACTCAACCTGACTTTATCGTTATCGATAGCGCAGTGAACAAGACGCCATAACGTTACCGCTATGGCGTCTGCTTGTGCTTTGTAGTTATTACAGTTTCGCGCTCACCCAGCTTTCAACACTGGCCAATGCCGCAGGAAGTGCCGCCGCATCCGTACCACCGGCTTGCGCCATGTCCGGACGACCGCCACCCTTACCGCCCACCTGCTGGGCGACCATACCAATCAGTTCCCCTGCTTTTACGCGGTCGGTCACATCCTTAGAGACGCCCGCAATCAGAGAAACCTTACCTTCTGCCACTGTCGCCAGCACGATAACTGTGGAACCGAGCTGGTTCTTCAGATCGTCGACCATAGTACGCAGCATCTTAGGCTCAACGCCCGCCAGATCGCTGACCAGCAGTTTGACGCCCTTAATGTCTACAGCTTTGCTGGAGAGGTTTGCACTCTCCTGCGCCGCAGCCTGCTCTTTCAGCTGCTGCAGCTCTTTTTCCAGCTGACGCGTGCGATCCAGCGCAACGCGCACTTTCTCGCCCAGGTTCTGGCTATCACCTTTCAACAACTGCGCGATGTCGTGCAGCTGATCGCTCTGCGCATGCAGGCTGGCAATCGCGCCTTCACCGGTTACCGCTTCAATACGACGCACGCCCGCCGCCGTTCCTGATTCGGAAACAATGCGGAACAGACCAATGTCGCCGGTACGGGAGGCATGCGTACCGCCGCAGAGTTCAGTCGAGAAGTCGCCCATGCTCAGCACGCGAACGCGGTCGTCGTATTTCTCGCCGAACAGTGCCATCGCGCCTTTCTTCTTCGCCGCCTCGAGATCCATGATATGGGTTTCGATTGGCAGGTTACGACGGATCTGCGCATTCACCAGATCTTCCACCGCGCGGATTTCTGACGGCTTCATCGCTTCAAAATGAGAGAAGTCGAAGCGCAGCACTTTATCGTTAACCAGAGAACCTTTCTGTGCAACGTGCGTTCCCAGAACTTCACGCAGGGCAGCGTGCATCAGGTGCGTAGCTGAGTGGTTCAGACGAATGCGCGCACGACGAGCTTCATCAACGTTCGCCTGGACACCCTCGCCCACTTTCAGAGAACCGGCAGTCAGTTTGCCCTGATGGCCAATCGCCTGACCGTATTTCTGCGTGTCGCTTACGCTGAAGCTGAAACCGTTGCCTTTCAGTTCGCCTTTATCGCCAACCTGGCCGCCGGATTCTGCGTAGAACGGCGTTTTGTCCAGAATGACAACCGCATCCTGACCCGCGTTGATGCTGTCTACGGCTTTACCGTCAACAAACAGGGCGGTCACTTTGCCAGTCAGTTCCAGATTTTCGTAGCCTTTGAATTCTGATGCGCCATCAACGCGGATCATCGCGTTGTAGTCAGCACCAAAACCGCTGGACTCGCGCGCACGGCGGCGCTGCTCTTCCATTGCGGCTTCAAAGCCTGCTTCGTCCACTTTAATGTTGCGCTCACGGCAAACGTCCGCCGTCAGGTCAACCGGGAAACCGTAGGTATCGTACAGGCGGAAAGCGGTTTCGCCGTCCAGCGTATCGCCCTTAAGTTTCGCCAGCTCTTCATCCAGCAGCGCCAGTCCGCGCTCCAGAGTACGAGCAAACTGCTCTTCTTCCGTTTTCAGAACCTGCTCAACCTGCGCCTGCTGACGTTTCAGCTCATCACCGGCTGCGCCCATCACGCCAATCAGTGGCCCAACGAGTTTATAGAAGAAGGTGTCCTTCGCGCCCAGCATGTTGCCGTGACGGATAGCACGACGAATGATACGACGCAGCACATAGCCACGGTTTTCATTCGACGGGATCACGCCGTCGGCAATCAGGAACGCGCAGGAACGGATGTGGTCTGCAATAACGCGCAGCGATTTGTTGTTCAGATCGGTTGCACCCGTCACTTGCGCAACGGCTTTAATCAGGGTGCTGAACAGGTCAATTTCGTAGTTGGAGTTAACGTGCTGCAGAACAGCCGCGATACGCTCCAGACCCATACCGGTATCCACGGACGGTTTCGGCAGCGGCTCCATCGTACCGTCAGCCTGACGGTTGAACTGCATGAAGACGATGTTCCAGATCTCAATGTAGCGATCGCCGTCTTCTTCCGGGCTGCCTGGAGGACCACCCCAGATATGGTCGCCGTGATCGTAGAAGATCTCGGTGCACGGACCGCAAGGGCCGGTATCGCCCATCTGCCAGAAGTTGTCAGACGCATAAGGTGCGCCTTTGTTATCACCGATGCGAATAATACGCTCGCGCGGGATACCAACCTCTTTTTCCCAGATTTCGTAGGCTTCGTCATCGGTTTCATAGACGGTAACCCACAGACGATCTTTCGGCAGGTTGAACCAGTTTTCACCGGTCAGCAGTTCCCACGCATATTGAATGGCATCGTGTTTGAAATAGTCGCCGAAGCTGAAGTTACCCAGCATTTCGAAGAACGTGTGGTGACGCGCGGTGTAACCGACGTTTTCCAGGTCATTGTGTTTACCGCCCGCACGCACGCAACGCTGTGAGGTTGTGGCGCGGGAATAATTACGTTTGTCGAGACCAAGGAACACATCCTTGAACTGGTTCATCCCGGCGTTGGTAAACAGCAGAGTCGGATCGTTGTTCGGTACCAGGGAGCTGCTGGCAACTACCTGATGTCCCTTACTATGGAAAAAATCGAGAAACGCCTGACGGATCTCAGCGGTGCTCTTGCTCATAATTATCCTGAAATCAAGCTAACGAAATGTCGTAGCAAGCCTGTATCGGTAAAACGTTGGACAGACCAGCTACTGGAAAAAGTGGGAATAAGATAAGTTTTCTTTAGTGGGAAGTAAAATCCCGCATGCGTTCAATCCGCAAAATTACGCCAGATATCCTGAATATCTTCCATCAGAAAGCCGCGGTAGAGCAAAAAGCGCTGGATTTTAACTTTTTCTGAAAATTCACGTGGCAAGGGTTCGCCGTACTTGCGGATGGCCTGTTCTTTTGCCAGTGCGCACCAGTCTGTGTCGCATTCTCGCATGGCCTTTTCAATGGTTTCACGGGCGACCCCTTTCTGGTTCAGCTCCTGGCGGATACGCGCGGGGCCATACCCTTTGCGGCCACGGCTGGCAAGAAACCGGGAAGCGAAACGCTCGTCATCCAGATAGCGGTGCTCATAGCACCAGGTAATGACGCGGTCGTAATCTTCCGCAGTCGCATCAATCTCTTCCGGCCCGTTTTTACTCATGACGGGGGCCGACAGTTTTCGCCGCAACTCCTGTTCGCTGTGGTCACGGACGGCAAGAATGCGCACCGCACGGTCCAGTAAGCGTGCATAGGCAGGGCGGCGTGAAGTCGATTCACTCATAAAAAACCTGCTGATTCAGAAATGCAAAAAGGGCCGCATTAGCAGCCCTTCATCTTTAAACGAGAGAATTAGAAATCTTCGTTGGTTTCTTCAGCACCCGCGTTATCCACCACGAAATCAGGCGTACCGTCCTGGTTGTTCAGCAGAAGCTCACGCACTTTCTTCTCAATTTCTTTCGCCGCAGCCGGGTTCTCTTTCAGCCAGGAGATTGCATTTGCTTTACCCTGACCAATCTTGTCGCCGTTGTAGCTGTACCATGCGCCCGCTTTTTCAATCAGCTTCTCTTTCACGCCCAGGTCAACCAGTTCGCCGTAGAAGTTGATACCTTCACCATAGAGGATCTGGAATTCAGCTTGTTTGAACGGCGCTGCGATTTTGTTCTTCACAACCTTCACGCGGGTTTCGCTACCCACTACGTTTTCACCCTCTTTCACCGCGCCGATACGGCGGATATCCAGACGGACAGAAGCGTAGAATTTCAGCGCGTTACCACCGGTAGTGGTTTCCGGGTTACCGAACATCACACCAATTTTCATACGGATCTGGTTAATGAAGATCAGCAGCGTGTTGGACTGCTTCAGGTTACCGGCCAGCTTACGCATTGCCTGGCTCATCATACGTGCCGCGAGGCCCATGTGAGAGTCACCAATTTCGCCTTCGATTTCAGCTTTTGGCGTCAGAGCGGCAACGGAGTCGACCACGATAACGTCAACCGCACCGGAACGGGCCAGCGCGTCACAAATTTCCAGCGCCTGCTCACCAGTGTCCGGCTGAGAACACAGCAGGTTGTCGATATCAACGCCCAGCTTACGAGCATAAACAGGGTCCAGCGCGTGCTCAGCATCGATAAACGCACAGGTTTTACCTTCACGCTGTGCCGCAGCGATAACCTGCAGCGTCAGGGTTGTTTTACCTGAGGACTCGGGCCCGTAGATTTCTACGATACGGCCCATTGGCAGGCCGCCAGCGCCCAGCGCGATATCCAGAGAAAGCGAACCGGTGGAGATAGTTTCCACATCCATGGAACGGTCTTCACCCAGGCGCATGATGGAGCCTTTACCGAATTGCTTTTCGATCTGGCCCAGTGCTGCCGCCAACGCTTTCTGTTTGTTTTCGTCGATAGCCATTATTACTCCTGTCATGCCGGGAGAAGCGACTGTGCTTCACCGTGGATTTCTGTTCTGTTGGTGCAATTATACTGTATGGTCATACAGTATCAAGTATTTTGTAGAAATTGTTGCCAGAGCGTTTTTAACGCATAAACGGTTGCCTGACGACGCACGCTTTCGCGATCGCCGCTAAAGCACTCCCGGCGGGTGATCCCTTCACCTCTGGCGGTAGCAAAACCAAACCAGACGGTGCCGACAGGCTTCACGTCACTGCCCCCGTCCGGACCCGCGATGCCGCTAATCGATATTGCATAATCTGCGCGCGCCTCTTTGAGCGCACCAATAGCCATCTCAATCACCACCGGTTCGCTGACCGCGCCATGCTGTTCGAGCGTAGATTCCCGCACGCCGATCATTTGCGCTTTAGCTTCATTACTGTAGGTCACAAAACCACGTTCAAACCAGGCGGAACTGCCGGCAATATCGGTAATCGCTTTCGCCACCCAGCCGCCGGTGCAGGACTCCGCGGTGGTGAGGGTCGCCCCGCGTTGCTTAAGCGCCAGCCCTACCACTTCGCTAAGCTGCATCAATTCATGGTCAGTCATTCTCGCTCCAGGCCTTAGAAAAACATGCAGCACAAGATAGCACTTTCTCGTCAGATATGGGGATGCGCTGCAGGATTTACGAGGGGGCTTCAGAAAAAAGCCGATGCGAGCGCACCGGCGGTGGCGAGGATTATTTCATGCTGTCAGCGAGGGTATCCACATTGTGGCGGAACGCCTTAACGTAGGTCTCTGCCACGCCCCCTTTTGCCGAGAGCGCTTCCGGGTAAAGCTCGCCTCCCGGCGGCGCGCCGGTGGCTGTAGCAATCTGTTTAACCAGCCGCGGGTCGAGCTGGTTTTCCATAAACCAGGTTTTCACGCCGTCCGCTTTAATCTGATTAATGATCTCAGCGACCTGTGCCGCGCTGGCCTCGCTCTCTGACGACAACCCCTGGGGCGCCATAAACGTCACCCCGTAGGCGCGGCTGAAATAGCCGAACGCGTCATGGCTGGTCAACACTTTACGTTTCACCAGCGGGATCTGGCTAAAACGCGTTTTGGCCCAGCTATCCAGCTGCTTAAGCTGCGCGATGTACGGTTTTCCGGTCGCTTCCAGCGCGGTTTTATCTTCTGGGTCGGCTTTCACCAGCCCGTTGAGAATATTTTGCGCGTACAGCGCCCCGTTCGCCGCGCTGTTCCAGGCGTGCGGGTCAGTGACGGTTTTGCCCTCTTCTTCGAGGGTATGCGTCTGCACACCACGCGACGCCACCACCAGCTGGCCTTTGAACCCGGAGGCTTTCACCAGGCGATCCAGCCACCCTTCCAGTCCCAGACCATTGACCACCACAACATCTGCCTTGCTTAGCGCCGCGCTATCTTTTGGCGAGGGCTCGAAGGTATGCGGATCGCCGTCCGGACCCACCAGCGTCGTGACGTTCACATGGTCACCGCCCACCTCCCGGGTCATATCCCCCAGTATGGAAAAGCTGGTCACCACATTGAGCGTTTTCGCCATCACCGTTTGCGACATCATCCCCAGCGCGAGCGCCACTACGAATCCCGTACGTTTCATCGTTTCCCCTTCCGTTAAAAAAGCGCACGCAGGCTGCCAGCCAGCCTGCTGCGCGTGCCAAATAAAATGGAAATAAAGAACAGCGCGCTGGCGGTAAGCACGATGGACGGCCCCGCGGGCAGGCTGGCGGCCCAGGAGAGACTGAGTCCGAGCCACGCGCAGAAAATACCGCTGATACCCGCCATCAATAGCAGTCCGGGTAAGGTGCGTGCCCAGCAGCGTGCCGCTACCGCAGGGAGCATCATCAGCCCGACCGCCATCAACGTGCCAAGCACCTGAAAACCGGCAACGAGGTTAAGCACCAGCAGCGCCAGAAACAGGCCGTGTAATAAGCCGGGAACATGGCGGGCGTTTACCTGCAGCCAGGCGGTGTCAAAGGCCTCGGTCACCAGCCCACGGTAGAAAATCGCCAGCGTGATAAGGGTGAACATGCAAACGCCTGCCACAAACAGCGCGGCATCGTTATCCACCGCCAGGATGGAGCCAAACAACAGGTGCAGAAGATCGACGTTCGAACCGCGCAGTGATACCAGCGTGACGCCCAGCGCCAGCGAACCAAGATAGAACCCGGCAAAACTGGCGTCCTCTTTAAGCGGCGTTCGACGGCTGACCAGCCCGGCCACCAGCGCCACGGTAATACCGGCAATAAAGCCTCCCACGCTCATGGCCAGCAGCGACATACCGCTGAGCAAATACCCCACCGCGACGCCGGGTAAAATGGCGTGAGAGAGGGCATCGCCCATCAGACTCATCCGGCGCAGCTGAAGGAAAACGCCCAGAGCAGTGGTACTGACGGACAACGCCAGGCAAACCACCAGCGCGCGGCGCATAAAGCCATACTCAATAAAAGGCTGAAAAAAGATATGCCAGATCATGCCACCCTCACCCGCTCGGTTTTCCACTGGGGAATGTCAGCGTCCAGCCGTAACGTCTGCGGGAAGTGGCGCGATACACGCTCGCTGTCGTGCAGCACCGCAAGCACCGTTTGCCCCTGCATATACATTTCCAGCATCAGGTCCATCAGCACATTGCAGGTGGCTTCATCAACGCCGGTAAAGGGCTCATCGAGCATGACCAGCGGTGCCTGCTGCACTAATACCCGCGCGAACAGCATGCGCTGAAACTGACCGCCGGAGAGCTCATCAATGGTCGTTAGCGCCATTGTTCCAAGCCCCACCCGCTCAAGCGCGCCGGCAATGCGCAGCCGCATTTCACGGCGAAGGCCAGAAAAAAGCGACGCTTCAGGCCAACAGCCCATGCTGACCACATCCTGCACGGTTAGCGGAAATTGCGCCTCCAGGGCATGACGCTGTGCCAGCCAGCCCATTACCGGGCGTTTTTTCTGCCAGTGAAAACTGCCACTTACCGGCGGGATAAACCCGGCGAGGGTTTTCAGAAGCGTTGATTTACCGCAGCCGTTGGCCCCGAGGATGGCGGTCATGCTCCCGCATTCAATCACCCCGGACAGAGGACGCGTGACCGGCTCGCGGTCGTAACCCGCCGTGAGTTGATTCATCACAATCATGGCAATGCCACCGCCCAGCACACGGCCAGCCCGATAAAGACAATCAGCGCCAGCGCCATCAGAAGCCGGACCGGCGCAGACAGAGAAAAAAAGGAAGTAGACATCTCATCACCACATCAAATGTTATAACATAACAATAATGAAAGATAATGCGGATGTAAATGAGCGGAGATTAACGGGAGTGTGGCGAAATGTTTCTGGATATCAGCCCAACCCTCTCCCGGCGGAAGAGGGTCGAACATCAAGCGTTACTGACTGAACGGCGACGCGGCAGGCACGCGCGCCTGTGATACCGCCAGCCCCAGCTGCCATACGGCCATCGCATAGTGGGTGCTGTGGTTATAGCGGGTGATGGTGTAGAAGTTAGGCAGCCCGTACCAGTACTGATAACCCGTACCGACATCCAGACGCAGCAGGCTCGCCTGTTGCGTATTTCCCAGCGGCTGCGTTGGCGTTAAGCCTGCAGCGGCCAGCTGCGAAACGCTGTAGTTGGTTTTAAAGCCGTTCTCAAGCCCTGGTGCCTGGCCGTTAGCCTGCACCGCCACCTGACCGCCCGGCACCCAGCCGTGCGCTTTAAAGTAGTTCGCCACGCTGCCGATGGCATCCACCGGATCCCACAGGTTGATATGACCATCTCCGTTAAAGTCGACGGCATATTGCTTATAGGAGGACGGCATAAACTGGCCGTAGCCCATCGCACCGGCAAACGAACCTTTGAGATCTAACGGGTCATCTTGTTCATTGCGCGCCATCAGCAGGAAGGTTTCCAGTTCAGACGAGAAATATTCAGCGCGACGCGGGTAGTTGAAGGAGAGCGTCGCCAGCGCATCGAGGATACGGGTTTTGCCCATCACGCGGCCCCAGCGGGTTTCCACGCCGATAATCCCGACGATGATTTCAGGCGGTACGCCATACACCTGCCACGCACGGTTCAGCGCATCTTCGTATTGGTTCCAGAAGACCACGCCATTTTGCACGTTATCCGGCGTAATGAACTGTTTGCGATAACGCAGCCATGCGCCATTTGGCCCGGTCGGTACCTGAGCCGTCGGTGCCTGGCGATCCATCAAACGCAGAACATAATCCAGTCGCTTCGCCTGCGACAGAATTTCATGCAGTTGCTGGCGGTCAAAACCGTGTTTGCTCACCATTTTATCGATGAACTGCTCGGCCGCCGGGTTATTCGCAAAGTCGCCGCCCATCTGCATCATATTATGCTGCGGCTCCAGCAGGAATCCTCCGGAAGGCGCGCCAGCCGTTTGCTGCACGGCTTCGGTCTTGGGTTTGCTACTACAGGCAGACAGCAGAATAAGCGCAGGTAACAACGCTGCATAACGACGCTTGAACATGTGACATCCATTTAACGGGTTCGATAAGAACCCAGTATGGTAAAGCATCCGCAACACCTCAAGGAAGTGGTACGCACCTCCCCCACCAAATCTTTACGCTCCCCATCGCAAATCTGTGCAATTTTCATCCACACAAGACTCCCACCGGCAATTAACTTTCAAAACAATCCATTTTTCTTTCATTGTGAGATCTAATTAACACTTTAAAACCTTTCAAAGTGATTATTATTAGCCTCGGTTATACAAAAACAAAAAAGCCCCACAGGAGAGAAGAATGATAGAAACCATCACCCACGGCGCCGAGTGGTTCATCGGGCTGTTTCAGAAAGGCGGAGAAGTGTTCACCGGCATGGTGACCGGGATCCTGCCCCTGCTGATTAGCCTGCTGGTCATCATGAACGCGCTGATTAACTTTATTGGCCAGCAACGCATTGAACGCTTTGCCCAGCGCTGCGCCGGCAATCCGCTGTCCCGTTACCTGGTTCTGCCCTTCATCGGTACGTTTGTTTTTTGCAACCCGATGACGCTGAGCCTCGGCCGCTTTATGCCTGAAAAGTACAAGCCAAGCTATTACGCCGCAGCCTCCTACAGCTGCCACTCCATGAATGGCCTGTTCCCGCATATCAACCCCGGCGAGCTGTTTGTCTATCTGGGCATTGCCAGCGGCCTGACCACGCTTGGCCTGCCGCTCGGTCCGCTGGCGGTGAGTTATCTGCTGGTCGGTCTGGTCACCAACTTTTTCCGCGGCTGGGTCACGGACCTCACCACCGCTATTTTCGAGAAGAAAATGGGTATCCAGCTTGAACAGAAAGTCCATCTTTCAGGAGCCGCAGCATGAGCCGTATTCGCATTGAAAAAGGAACGGGCGGCTGGGGCGGCCCGCTGGAATTCGACGCCACTGAAGGCAAAAAAATCGTCTATATCACCGCAGGCACACGTCCGGCCATTGTCGACAAACTGCGTGAGCTGACCGGCTGGGAAGCGGTCGACGGCTTCAAAGAGGGCGAACCGCCTGAAGCAGAAATTGGCGTGGCGGTGATTGACTGCGGCGGCACGCTGCGCTGCGGCATCTACCCCAAGCGGCGTATTCCTACCGTGAATATCCATTCCACCGGTAAATCAGGTCCGCTGGCGCAGTACATCCTGGAGGACATTTACGTCTCCGGCGTGAAGGAGGAAAACATTCACCTGGCACAAGGGTCTGCTGCCCCTCAGAAAGCGGCCCCGCGTGATTACGACACGAGTAAAAAAATCACCGAACAGAGTGACGGCCTGCTGGCAAAAGTCGGAATGGGGATGGGCTCTGCCGTGGCCGTGCTGTTCCAGTCCGGGCGCGACACCATCGACACGGTGCTGAAAACCATTCTGCCGTTTATGGCATTCGTTTCGGCGCTGATCGGCATCATCATGGCCTCGGGCCTGGGCGACTGGATTGCCCACGGCCTCGCCCCGCTGGCGAGCCACCCGCTCGGGCTGGTGACGCTGGCGCTGATCTGTTCCTTCCCGCTGCTGTCGCCGTTTCTCGGCCCAGGCGCGGTCATTGCGCAGGTTATCGGCGTGCTGATTGGCGTGCAGATTGGCCTTGGCAACATTCCCCCGCATCTGGCTCTGCCCGCCCTGTTTGCCATTAACGCCCAGGCGGCGTGTGATTTCATTCCTGTCGGGCTGTCGCTGGCAGAAGCGCGCCAGGACACCGTGCGCGTTGGCGTGCCGTCTGTACTGGTCAGCCGTTTCCTGACCGGCGCACCGACGGTGCTGATTGCCTGGTTTGTCTCCGGCTTTATTTACCAATAAGAGGTTCCTGTGATGACCGTAATTTACCAGACCACCATCACCCGCATTGGCCAGAGCGCGGCCGATGCGCTCAGCGACAAAATGCTGATTACCTTCCGCGAAGGCGCGCCCGCGGATATCGAAGAGTTTTGCTTTATCCACTGTCACGGCGAGATGAACGGCGAGCTGAAGGCCGGGAGCCAGCTGGAGTTGGGTGACGCGCGCTACGCCGTGACCGCCGTCGGCGACGTGGCCGAACAAAACCTGCGGGAGCTCGGCCATATCACCCTGCGTTTTGATGGCCAGCCGCAGGCGGAATATCCCGGTACGGTTCATGTGGATGGCCCGGTTCCGCAGGCTGTCACCCCAGGCTGCACGTTGAAGTTTGTTGCGTAATTTAAGGAGAAAGATATGAGTCAGGTTGCCGTTGTCATTGGTGGGGGACAAACCTTAGGCGAGTTCCTCTGCCGTGGGCTTGCTGCAGAGGGTTACCGCGTGGCGGTAGTGGATATTCAGAGTGAAAAAGCCGCACGTGTGGCGGACACCATCAACACCGAATTGGGTGAAGGCATGGCCTACGGATTTGGTGCTGATGCCACCAGCGAGCAGAGCGTAATGGCGCTGGCCCGCGGCGTGGACGAGATTTTTGGCCGTACCGACCTGCTGGTATACAGCGCAGGAATAGCCAAAGCAGCCTTTATCAGCGATTTCGAACTGGGGGATTTCGACCGCTCCCTGCAGGTTAACCTCGTGGGCTATTTCCTCTGCGCGCGCGAGTTTTCCCGTCTGATGATCCGCGATGGCATTCAGGGGCGCATCATCCAGATCAATTCGAAATCGGGCAAAGTGGGCAGTAAACACAACTCCGGTTACAGCGCGGCGAAATTTGGCGGCGTTGGGCTGACGCAATCTCTGGCCCTCGATCTGGCTGAATATGGCATTACCGTTCACTCGCTGATGCTGGGCAACCTGCTGAAATCGCCGATGTTCCAGTCCCTGCTGCCGCAATATGCCACCAAGCTCGGGCTGAAAGAGGAGGAAGTGGAGCAGTATTACATCGACAAAGTGCCGCTGAAGCGCGGCTGCGATTATCAGGACGTGCTGAACATGCTGCTGTTTTATGCCAGCCCCAAAGCCTCTTACTGCACCGGGCAGTCCATTAATGTCACCGGCGGGCAGGTGATGTTCTGATCGAACACGCTGATGCCCGTATCCCCCTCTCCTTCGGGAGAGGGAACAACAAGGAGCTCGTATGGTTACCGCATTCATTACCGTCGCCGCCATCGCCTGGATGTGCCAGCTGATCTTTGGCGGCTGGCAAATCCGCCAGTTTAACCGCGCGTTTGATGCCCTGTGTCAGAAAGGGCGCGTGGGTGTCGGGCGTTCCGGCGGGCGTTTCAAACCGCGCGTGGTGGTTGCCATTGCGCTGGACGAACACAATAGGGTCTGCGATTCCCTCATCATGCGCGGGATGACCGTTTTTGCCCGCCCGGCGAAAATCCAGGCGATTAACGGGATATCGCTGCAGGAATTACAACCCGATGTGATCTTTCCCCATGATTCGCTCTGTCAGAATGCTCTATCATTAGCGCTTAATCTGAAACATGGATAATTTCGTTGTGAACGCGATAAGCTTGCGAAATTATCATTTCGCAACCTAAGGAATTGAGCGTCTATGAAACCACGTCAGCGTCAGGCGGCCATTCTGGAGCATCTGCAAAAGCAGGGAAAATGCTCGGTAGAAGAACTGGCCCACTACTTTGACACCACCGGCACGACAATACGAAAGGATCTGGTATTGCTCGAAAACTCTGGTGCAGTCATCCGAACCTACGGCGGCGTGATGCTCAACAAAGATGAAGCCGACCCGCCTATCGATCACAAAACGCTGATCAATACTCACCAGAAAGCGCTGATTGCCGAGGCCGCCGTAAAATTTATCCATGATGGCGACTCCATTATCCTTGATGCAGGCAGCACCGTGCTGCAGATGATCCCGATGCTCAGCCGCTTCAACAACATCACGGTGATGACCAACAGTCTGCATATCGTCAACGCCCTGTCGGAATTCGACAGCGAGCAAACCATTCTGATGCCCGGCGGGACGTTCCGTAAAAAATCTGCGTCGTTTCACGGTCAACTGGCGGAAAACGCCTTTGAACACTTCAGCTTTGATAAACTCTTTATGGGCACGGACGGTATCGATTTGAACGCCGGCGTGACGACCTTTAACGAGGTGTTCAGCGTCAGCAAAGCGATGTGCAACGCCGCGCGCGAAGTGATTTTGATGGCAGACTCGTCGAAGTTTGGCCGTAAAAGTCCCAACATTGTCTGCAGCCTTGAAAGCGTCGATAAGCTCATTACCGACGCAGGTATCGACCCGGCGTTCAAAAAAGCGCTGGAAGAGAAAGGGATCGACGTGATTGTAACCGGAGAGAGAGATGAGTGATTTTCTGTTAAACGCAGGCCGCCAGACCCTGATGCTGGAGCTGCAGGAAGCCAGCCGCCTGCCGGAACGTCTGGGCGAGGATTTTGTGCGCGCGGCAAACACCATTATCCAGTGCGAAGGTAAAGTGGTGGTCTCCGGGATCGGCAAGTCCGGTCATATCGGCAAAAAGATTGCTGCTACGCTTGCCAGCACCGGCACACCGGCGTTCTTCGTGCATCCGGCCGAAGCGCTGCACGGCGATCTGGGGATGATTGAAAGCCGCGACGTGATGCTATTTATCTCTTACTCCGGTTCGGCCAAAGAGCTGGATCTCATCATCCCGCGTCTGCAGGAAAAATCGGTCGCGCTGCTGGCGATGACCGGTAAATCCCGCTCACCGCTGGCACTGGCGGCCAAGGCCACGCTTGATATCTCCGTTGAGCGCGAAGCCTGCCCGATGCACCTTGCCCCCACCTCCAGCACCGTGAATACGCTGATGATGGGCGACGCGCTGGCAATGGCGGTAATGCAGGCACGCGGCTTTAACGAAGAAGATTTTGCCCGCTCGCACCCGGCGGGTGCGCTCGGAGCACGACTGCTCAATAAAGTTCATCATCTGATGCGGACCGACGAGGCCATTCCGCAGGTCAAACTCAACACCAGCGTAATGGATGCGATGCTGGAACTGAGCCGCACCGGGCTGGGTCTGGTAGCGGTGTGCGATGAAACCGGTAGCGTTAAAGGCGTGTTTACCGACGGCGACCTGCGCCGCTGGCTGGTGGGCGGCGGCAAGCTGGAATCCCAGGTTTCGGAAGCGATGACCCGGGGCGGGCTGACCCTGAATGCCGAGAGCCGCGCCATCGAAGCCAAAGAGGTGCTGATGAAACGCAAAATCACCGCCGCGCCGGTGGTGGATGAGCACGGCACGCTGTGCGGCGCCATCAACCTGCAGGATTTCTACCAGGCCGGGATTATTTAACCTTTGAGTCCCAGACGTTTCGCCAGCCGGTGCAGGTTGGCGACGTCCATTTCCAGCGCCCGCGCGCACGCCGCCCAGCTGCGGTTATTCTGCTCCAGCGCGCGGGCGATCGTCTGACGCTGAAACGCTTCTGTTGCTTCCCGCAGGTTCTCATGGGCCATTTCCGGCGCGGCAGGCGTAACGAACGAAGCGGTGTCATCGTGCAATGCGAAATGCCGCGCGTGGATCACCACCTCATCTCCCGAACGTGTCGCCCGCGCCAGCACCACGGCGCGGTGAATCGCATGTTCCAGTTCGCGCACGTTACCCGGCCAGCCGTAGCGCATCAGATGGGCTCGCGCGCCGGGGCTTAATACCACGCGGGAAAGCCCCATTCGTAACCGGCATTGCTCGCAGAAAAACCCCGCCAGCAGCACCACATCGTCGCCGCGCTCGCGTAGCGGCGGCACGGTAAGCGGAAACACGCTCAGACGATGGTACAGGTCAGAGCGGAAATTCCCGGCTAACACCTCTTCGCGCAGGTCACGGTTGGTTGCCGCCAGCACACGCACGTTGACTCTCAGGCTGCGATCGTCGCCGACGCGCTGAATATCGCCGTACTGCAGGACGCGCAGCAGTTTGGCCTGAAGCGACAGCGACAGTTCGCCAATTTCATCGAGGAACAACGTGCCGTTATCCGCCATTTCAAATTTGCCGCTGCGGTTGCTGATCGCCCCGGTAAACGCCCCTTTGACGTGACCAAACAGCTCACTTTCCGCCACGCTTTCCGGCAGCGCGGCGCAATTGAGGTACACCAGCGGGTTGACCGCGCGCGGCGAGGCTTCGTGGATGCCCTTCGCCACCAGCTCTTTACCGGTGCCGGTTTCCCCGAAAATCAGCACGTTTAAATCCGAGGCCGCCACGATATCGATCTCTTTTTTTAGCTGCACCATCCCCGGTGACAGCCCAATCATCTCCGTGTGTGCCACCGGTTCAAACGCCGACGGGCTGCCCGGAAGGATGTTCTGGCTCTCCAGCTGTTCGATCAGCAGCGCGTTATTCAGCGCACCGGCGGCCAGCGCGGCAATCAGCCGCAGCTCTTCATCGCTAAAGGTGTCAAACTGATCCGGCGACAGGCCGTCGAGGGTTAATGCCCCAATCAGGTTTTGTCCGGCAAACAGCGGCAGGCCGATACAGGCATGAACTTTCAGGCTCTCCTGCCCCGGGATCAGCCCGTCGTAAGGGTCGGGCAAATCACTGTCCGCCGGAAAGCGCACCACGTCACCGGCCCGCGCGATGGTTTCCAGACGCGGATGGCCTTCCAGGGAGAAGCGTCGCCCAAGAACGTCCTGCGCCAGCCCGTCGATAGCCAGCGGAATAAACTGCCGGGCGTCGTAGCGCAGCAGTGCCGACGCATCGCACGCCAGCACCTGGCGCAGCGTCGAAATCAGCCGCTGAAAACGGTCCTGATGACCGATACCGGTTTGCAGTTCAATGGCAATTTTTGCCAGTACGTCCACGGAAAAGCTCATCTGCGCCTCACTGTCATTTTGACCATTCATATTGTCACAATGACCATAAATCAGATAGTCATATTGACTACCCATTACGGATGATAAAATTAAAAAACCATAAAAAACAGCAATATGAAAAACTGGCACGCAACTTGATAAAGGCTAGACATCTTATTTGAAAAACGCCGTATTAATTGAGGTTGCTATGTCTATTCTGGTTAAAAATAACATTCATTGGGTTGGCCAACGTGACTGGGAAGTGCGGGACTTCCACGGAACGGAGTACAAAACGCTGCGCGGCAGCAGCTACAACAGCTATCTCATCCGTGAAGGCAAAAACGTGCTCATCGATACCGTCGATCACAAATTCAGCCGGGAGTTCGTGCAAAATCTGCGCAGTGAAATCGATCTTGCGGATATCGACTACATCATCATTAACCATGCGGAAGAGGATCATGCCGGGGCGCTGACCGAGTTAATGTCCTGCATTCCCGACACCCCGATTTACTGCACCACCAACGCCATCGACTCGATTAATGGCCATCACCACCACCCGGAGTGGAATTTCCACACCGTCAAAACCGGCGACACGCTGGATATCGGCAACGGCAAACAGCTGATCTTCGTTGAAACCCCGATGCTGCACTGGCCCGACAGTATGATGACCTACATGACCGGCGATGCGGTGCTGTTCAGCAACGATGCCTTCGGCCAGCACTATTGTGACGAGCGCCTGTTCAACGATGAAGTGGATCAAACCGAGCTGTTCGAACAGTGTCAGCGCTACTACGCCAATATCCTGACGCCGTTCAGCCGTCTAGTGACGCCAAAAATCACCGAAATCCTCGGCTTTAACCTGCCCGTGGATATGATAGCCACCTCTCACGGCGTGGTGTGGCGCGAAAACCCCACCCAGATCGTGGAGCTGTACCTCAAATGGGCCGCGGATTACCAGGAAGACCGTATCACGCTTTTCTACGACACCATGTCTAATAACACCCGCATGATGGCGGACGCCATTGCGCAGGGTATTAACGAAGTCGATCCGAACGTGGCGGTGAAAATCTTCAACGTGGCGCGTAGCGATAAAAACGAGATCCTGACCAACGTCTTCCGCTCCAAGGGCGTGCTGGTGGGCACCTCCACGATGAACAACGTGATGATGCCGAAAATTGCGGGCCTTGTGGAAGAGATGACCGGCCTGCGCTTTCGTAATAAACGGGCCAGTGCATTTGGCTCCCACGGCTGGAGCGGCGGCGCAGTAGACCGGCTCTCCACGCGTTTGCAGGATGCCGGTTTTGAGATGTCCATGAGCCTGAAGGCGAAATGGCGCCCGGACATCGACGCGCTTGAATTGTGCCGCCAGCATGGCCGTGACATTGCGCGTCAGTGGGCGCTCGCGCCGCTCCCCGACATGAACGCTAAAAACCCCGCGCCGCAGCAAGCCTGCGCCACAGCCGTCGCTGACGGTGGCCCTCGCATGCAGTGCAGCGTCTGCCAGTGGATTTACGACCCGGCACAGGGCGAGCCGCTGCAGGATGTTGCCCCCGGTACCCCCTGGAGCGACGTGCCGGACAATTTCCTCTGCCCGGAATGTTCCCTGGGAAAAGAGGTCTTTGACGAACTGGCGACGGAGGCACAATGAACAACGGTATCGTTATCATCGGCTCGGGCTTTGCCGCCCGCCAGCTGGTGAAAAACATTCGCAAGCAAGATGCCCGCGTGCCGTTGACGCTCATTGCCGCCGACAGCATGGACGAGTACAACAAGCCTGATTTAAGCCACGTTATCAGCCAGAATCAGCGAGCCGAAGACCTCACCCGCCAGACCGCGGCGGCGTTCGCGGAACAGTTTAGTCTGCGGTTATTTCCGCACACCTGGATAACCGATATCGACGCCGCCGCCCATGTGGTAAAAGCAAAAGACAAAACCTGGCAGTACGACAAACTGGTGCTGGCGACAGGGGCGTCTGCTTTTGTCCCGCCGGTGGAAGGCCGGGAACTGATGATCACCCTCAACAGCCAGCAGGCGTATCAGGCCAGTGAAACCCTGCTGCGTGACGCGAAGCGGGTGATGATTGTCGGCGCAGGGTTGATTGGCACAGAGCTGGCGATGGATTTTAGCCGGGCGGGTAAATCCGTCACCCTGGTCGACCATGCGGCAAGCATTTTGTCGGCGCTGATGCCCGCAGAAGTAAGTAGTCGCTTACAGCATCGTCTGACCGATATGGGCGTACATCTGCTGCTGAAATCCCAGCTGCAAAGCCTGAAGAAAACCGGGAGTGGGATTCATGCAACGCTCGACCGCAGCCGCAGCGTTGAGGTGGATGTGGTGGTTGCCGCCACGGGCCTGCGTCCGGAAACGGCGCTGGCGCATCGCGCCGGCGCGGAAACAGGCCGTGGCGTGAAGGTAGACAGCTACCTGCAAACCACGCAGCCCGATATTTACGCCCTGGGTGACTGCGCTGAAATTAACGGACAGGTCCTGCCCTTCCTGCAGCCCATTCAACTGAGCGCCATGTACCTGGCGAAAAACCTGTCTGGCGGCAGTGCGCCACTGAAATTACCCGCCATGCTGGTAAAAGTAAAAACGCCGGCACTCCCGCTGCACCTGGCAGGCGAAACCGAGCGTCCGGACCTGCACTGGCAACTCACCATTGAACCTCAGGGAATGGTGGCTCGTGGGTGCGACAGCGAAGGACAGATGCGCGCCTTTGTGGTGAGCGAAGACCGGATGAAGGAGGCTTTCGCTCTGCTGAAATCATTACCCGCTTAACGCTGATTCGCCTGCCACGCTAACGTAACCTTTGGATTTTATGGTCCACAGCCCCGATGTCCCGGGGCTTTTTTTTCAACGTCGTTTATCCAGATAACGACAATGATGTTCAGACGCCGCGTCAGGAACGTACGACAAGCGCATCGTAGCCGCGCCAGCGATAGTTGATCATGGAAATCAGCCAGCAGGCAACGAACAGCCCGACCACCACGAACCCGGCGTTACCGAGGTTGTCATTAACTGCGCCAATGCGATCCCAGAGGCCTCCGCTGAGGGCAAACTTATCCATCAACAGACCCAGAGCTTCCAGCCCGCCGATAAACAGCGCCACCACCACAGAGGTACCGGTGATGGTCATGTTGTAGTAAAGCTTGCGCTGCGGCTTATTAAACGCCCAGCCGTAAGCACCGACCATCAGCAGATTGTCGAGGGTATCGACCAGCGCCATACCGCTGGCAAACAGCGCCGGGAAGATCATGATGGACCAGACTGACATCCCGTTTGACGCGCTGGCGGCTGAAATCCCAAGCACACCGATTTCCGTCGCGGTATCAAACCCCAGACCAAACAGGAAACCGACTAGGTACATCTGCCAGCTCTTGTTCACCAGGCGGAACGTTGCGCCAAACAGCCAGTTCATGACTCCGCCTGATGCCGGAAGCGTGATGTCGTCACGCGTGACCTGACCGTTCTTCAGCGCCTGAAAATTACGCCACACGCCGCGCAAAATCACCAGATTGACCATCGCCATCGCCAGCAGAAACGTTGCAGAAACGGCGGTGCCAATCAGGCTGCCGGTTTCATGAAACCATGCCATATTCTTCTGAAACGCCGTGGCGGTGGCCGCAATGGCAATGGAGGCCAGCACCACAATGGTGGAGTGTCCCAGAGAGAACCACGCCCCCACGCCGGAAGGGCGTTTACCCTGCTGCATCATCTTACGCGTGACGGTATCAATGGCCGCGATGTGGTCGGCATCCACCGCATGACGGAGTCCATAACACCAGGCCAGCAGGCTGGCGGCCATCAGCGCCGTACTGCCGCTGAAGGTTTGCCATGCCCAGCCCCATGCCAGAAGATTTGCCATTACCAGAGCCAGCAGCAGAAACGCCGCGCGGGGTTCATTGCGTAAGAGTCGTAACATTTTACATCCTTTGTGAACATGACCGGGCGGCAGCAACTACCGCCTGCCCGAAGGAGATAGCGCCGTCACCTGACGGCAGATGATGAGGAAAAAGCAGCGTGAAGTCTGAGAGGTAATGGCGCAGTCGCGCGCGCAGCAGACGGTTATGTAACACGCCGCCGCTGAAGCATACGGTGGAAAGCCCCAGTCGCCGGGCATGGGAGGTGACAAGCTCCGCCAGCCCTTTCGCCAGCGCATCGTGAAACGCCCATGCCCGCTCGCAGGGTTCCGCCTGCCAGTTCAGCCACTGTTGCCAGAAGCGCGTAAGGTTTTCGGCCTGAAGCGTAACCGGGTGTTGAACGTTGTGGCACTGCGCGGCCAGCGCTTCAAGCCGGCAGGCGGCCTCACCTTCGTAGCTCTGGGTTTCTGACGTGATGATGCCGAGCGCGCAGGCCACCGCGTCGAACAGACGGCCGCAGGATGAGGCCAGCGGCGCGTTTAAACCGCGCTGAATGGCCGTAGCCAGCAGCGGCCAGTTTTGCCGCTGAACGTCACGCGTTTCCGGGTACTGCTGCCAGTCCGGCACAAACGCCAGGCAGTGGGCGAGTAAATTGCGCCACGGCTGCATGGCAGCCCTGTCCCCGCCCGGCAGCGCAACCGCAGGCAGACCGCCCAGACGTTCGCAGTCGAGATAGTTTACCCGCAGGCACTCTCCGCCCCACAGCGCGCCGTTTTCGCCCATGCCGATCCCATCCAGCGTCAGGGCAATGACATCTCCGCCCTCAAGCGGCCAGCCGTTTTCTGCCATGCATGCCGCCGCGTGAGCGTGGTGGTGAAGCACGGTGTCGATCGGCAAAGCCTGGGCTTGCGCCCACTGTCGGGCGTGATAGCCCGGATGGGCGTCGCATACCACGCGCTGCGGCTGAAACGCATAGATCTGCTGCATCATCGACAGCGCCGAACGCCACTGGGCCTCGACACCGTCGTCACTCAGATCGCCAAAGTGCTGACTCAGTACCGCCTGGTTACCGCGCACCAGACAGAAGGTATTTTTCATATCAGCACCGGTGCACACCATCGCCGGGACAGCGCTGAAACCGGCGGGCAGCGTGATGGCATCCGGCACAAAACCGCGCGCGCGGCGCAGCATCATACCGTCCTGATCCACCACGGAATCATCCATACGCTGCAGGATGTCGCGGTTGTGCAGCAGGAATCCGTCAGCGATGTCGCCCAGTTCATCCAGTGCCTGCTGGCAGGTGATGGCCGGCGGACGCCCGCTGAGGTTGCCGGAGGTCATCACCAGTGCGCGCTGACAGTCCATCATCAGCACATGCTGTAGCGGGTTAGCGGGCAGCATCAGTCCAACGGTGTCCAGCCCTGGCGCGATCGCGTCAGGAAGCGGAGGACACCATGCTTTTGGCGTGAGCACGATGGGCGCTGCAGGCGAGCGCAGCAGCGTTTGCACTGATTCCGGCAGTCCCTCCGCCTGCGGGATCATGACCGCCAGTGGCTTCATCGGGCGCTGTTTGCGCGCCCGCAGGGTTGCCACCGCCTGCGCGTTGGATGCGTCACAGGCAAGGTGAAAACCGCCCAGCCCTTTGATGGCGACAATCCCGCCATGTTTGAGCATGTGGACCGCCGCACTCAGCGCAGACTCGCGGGTGGCAACGGTCTCGCCCGCGCGCCATTCCAGCTCAGGTCCGCAATCCGGACAGGCTACCGGCTGCGCGTGAAAACGGCGGTCAGCGGGATTGCGGTACTCGGTTTCACACGGCTCACAGAGGGGAAATGCCGCCATTGACGTGGCCGGGCGGTCATAGGGCATGGCGCGAATGATGGTAAAACGGGGACCGCAATGGGTACAGTTGATAAACGGATAGCGATAACGCCGCGCTCGGGGATCACGCATTTCAGCCAGGCACGCCGGGCAGGTAGCGGCATCCGGCACAATCTGAGTGTCCATCGCTCCGCCCGCGCTATGGCGAATGGTGAACGCCTGCGGCACCGTTGCCCAGGTGAACGGCTGGCTGTCGACAGCATCGATACGTGCCAGCGGTGGGCAGTCCTGATGCAGCCTCGCGGTAAAGGCCCCCCCATTACCCGCGAGACGCACCAGCACGCCCTCTCCGTCATTACAAACGTCACCCGTCAGCTGTAGCTGATGCGCCAGTTGCCAGACGAAGGGACGAAACCCTACCCCCTGCACCTTGCCGCGCACCCGCAACTGTACGCCGTTATCGCCCATCGCGACTTAAAACAGCAGTGACGATGACGTGTCGAACGCGGCACGACGACGTTTTTCCGCGCTCATCTGCTCAAGCTTGTCGCGATCCACGCAGACCAGGGCGTGCGTCGGGCAGGCTTCCATACAGGCCGGGCCGGCGTCACGGTGGTAGCAGAGATCGCATTTATTGGCTTCCGCCTTTTCCGCGCGCACGTTCAGCCCCATGCCGCTGTTGCGCACAACCGGACGCACCACGACTTCCATCGCACCGTACGGGCAGGCAACCACACAGGTTTTGCAGCCGATGCAGCGCTCCTGCATCACATGCACGAATCCTTTCTCACGTTTGATGGCCCCGTTTGGGCAGACGTTAGCGCACGGCGCATCCTCACACTGGCGACAGATAGCGGCAGTGGAGATATTCACGCCTTTAATGACGTGGATCCGCGGTAAAAAGGTATCAGGGGTGAGCGACGCGCAATCCTGCTCCGCCTGATGGGAAACCACACACGCCACTTCACAGGTACGGCAGCCAATGCATTTACTGGCATCGGCCATAATAAAACGGTTCATCTGCTTCTCCAGCATTACAGTCCTGCGCGGAGATATACATAAACCGTGCCAATTATTAACCTGTTGATTTTATGAAGTTTATAAAATGAAAGCAGGGCTGTCATCGTCACTTCTGACGATGACAGCTGTCGACATCAGCGGTGAGGCCCGTCAGTAACCGAGTCACGCAGGATAAGCTCGCCGGAGAAGGTTTGCTGGTACTTAAACTCACCGCCATCCAGCAGGAAGATCAGGCGGCTAATGGTCTCTTTGATCATCTCCGTCACCGGAATGCGCACGCTGGAGAGCGAGGGGACGATGTAGGGGGCGATGGCCACATCGTCAAAGCCAATCACCGACACGGCATCCGGGGTGGCGATCCCGCGCTCATGCAGCTGTTTCATGGCACCAATCGCCATATCGTCATTACTCGCCACCAGCGCCGAGAAGGTTTCACCGCGCGAAAGCAGCTCAGACACCGCTGCCGCACCGCTGGCCGGGTTCCATTTCCCCTGCGCAATCAGCGACGGGCGCAGCGGGATCTGGTGTTGTGCCAGGGCGTCTTTGTAGCCCGAGAGACGCTCAACGCCCGTGGGGGAATCCAGCGAACCGGTGATAAACGCAATCTCCCGGTGCCCTTTCTGAATCAGCTGCGACACGGCGTCCTGGCAGGAGGCTTTATGATCTGACCAGACGCTGTGACTGCTGTTTTTTCGTAAGCGGCGGTTAAGGACCATAATCGGCTGTTCGCATTTCTCAACGATATCGTCCATCTCATCCACGCTCAGGAAACGCGGGTAAATGATCACCGCGTCACAGCGCATATCGAGCAAATACTGAATGGCCTCGCGCTCTTCATCCGCACTGTGCTTACCGTCCGCCAGGATCAGCTGCCGCCCTTTCTCTTCCGTCATGCGGGCGGCGTGAAAGAGCAGTTCGCTAAAATAGACGCCGTGATAAAGGGTGTTGGTGACCACCAGACCCAGCGTCTGGGTACGTTTGGTCGCCAGATTTCGTGCCAGCAAATTCGGGCGATAGCCGCTCTCTTCAATCGCCTGAAACACCCGGTCTTTGGTCTCCTGGCTGACGTAGCCATTGCCCGACAATACCCTGGAAACCGTCGCTTTCGAAACGCCTGCCCGCTTCGCGACTTCAAGCATCGTGGTCATCGTAATCTTCCGTTTGAAACTACCAGGGCGCAGTGTACTGCACTGCAGAAAAATTGTCGCAGCGGCGATATCACGCTTTTTACCCCTCCAGGTGATCATCATCACGAAATGAAAAAATGTACAAAATGTGATCTTGTTTCATTCAAAGAAACTATTGATGATTATGTGGAACCGGTTTCCTACATTTCTCACAACGATAACAGGATTACATCCGATGGCCAAAAATTACGCTGCGCTGGCGAATGACGTTGTCAGCGCGCTCGGCGGCAGAGACAACATCGTCGCCGTCACCCACTGCATGACGCGACTGCGTTTCGTCCTCAAAGACGAAAGCCTCACCGATGCCCCGCGCCTGAAAAGCATTAACGGCGTGCTCGGCGTGGTCCGCAACGACAACCAGTGCCAGGTGATCATTGGCAACACCGTGTCTCAGGCCTACCGCGAAGTGGTAAGCCTGCTGCCCACCGACCTGCAGCCTGCCGTACCGGAAGGCTCGCAGAAAATGACCCTGCGCCGCATCGGTGCCGGGATCCTCGATGCGCTGATCGGCACCATGTCACCGCTGATCCCGGCGATCATCGGCGGTTCAATGGTCAAACTGCTGGCAATGATCCTGGAGATGACCGGCGCCCTGGAAAAAGGGGCACCGACGCTCACCCTTCTGACGCTGATTGGCGATGGCGCGTTCTTCTTCCTGCCGCTGATGGTCGCCGCCTCTGCCGCAGTGAAATTCAAAACCAACATGTCGCTGGCGATTGCCATCGCGGGCGTGCTGGTACACCCGGGCTTTATCGAACTGATGGCGAAAGCCGCACAGGGCGAGCACGTTGAATTCGCCTTTATTCCGGTGACGGCAGTGAAATACACCTACACGGTCATCCCGGCGCTGGTGATGACCTGGTGCCTGTCGTACATCGAGCGCTGGGTTGATCGTATTACGCCGGCGGTCACGAAAAACTTCCTTAAACCGATGCTGATCGTTCTGATTGCCGCCCCGCTCGCCATTGTGCTGATAGGGCCGCTCGGGATCTGGATCGGGAGCGCGATTTCAGCGCTGGTCTACACTATTCACGGCTATCTGGGCTGGCTCTCCGTGGCCATTATGGGCGCCCTCTGGCCGCTGCTGGTGATGACCGGGATGCACCGCGTATTTACGCCGACGATCATTCAGACCATTGCCGAGACGGGCAAAGAGGGAATGGTTATGCCGTCGGAAATCGGAGCCAACCTGTCGCTCGGCGGTTCATCGCTGGCGGTGGCATGGAAAACGAAAAACCCGGAACTGCGCCAGACGGCGCTGGCGGCAGCGGCTTCTGCCATCATGGCAGGCATTTCAGAACCTGCCCTCTATGGTGTGGCGGTACGCCTGAAACGCCCGCTGATTGCGAGCCTTATCAGCGGCTTCATCTGCGGGGCAGTGGCTGGCATAGCCGGTCTTGCCAGCCATTCAATGGCGGCGCCGGGGCTGTTTACCAGCGTACAGTTCTTCGATCCGGCCAACCCGATGACCATCGTCTGGGTATTCGGGGTCATGGCGCTGGCGGTTGTGCTCTCGTTTGTTCTGACCCTGATTTTAGGTTTTGAAGATATCCCGGTCGAAGACGACGCTGAGAAAGCACGCGCCCTGCAGAGCGCTCCGGTTCAGGCCAAAGCAGCACAAGTCTAAATTTATAGCGAGGTAAAGATGTCTGTTTTTCCACAAGGATTTTTATGGGGCGGCGCGCTTGCCGCCAACCAGAGTGAAGGGGCTTACCGTGAAGGCGGCAAAGGACTGACGACGGTCGATATGATCCCCCACGGCGCGAATCGTCTGGCGGTGAAGGTCGGTAAGGAAAAACGTTTTACGTTGCGTGACGACGAGTTTTACCCGAGCCACGAGGCGATTGATTTTTACCATCGCTACAAAGAAGACATCGCCCTGATGGCGGAGATGGGCTTTACGGTATTTCGTACCTCGATTGCCTGGAGCCGCCTCTATCCGAACGGCGATGAGCCACTGCCCAATAAAGAGGGGATTGCCTTCTACCGCGCAGTGTTCGAAGAGTGCAAAAAATACAACATCGAACCGTTGGTCACCCTGTGCCATTTCGACGTACCGATGCATCTGGTCACGGAGTATGGATCCTGGCGCAACCGCAAGATGGTCGATTTCTTCGCCCGCTATGCCCGTACCTGTTTCGAAGAATTTAACGGTCTGGTGAAATACTGGCTCACCTTCAACGAAATCAACATCATGCTGCACAGCCCGTTCTCCGGCGCGGGGCTGGTGTTTGAAGAGGGTGAGAACGAAGATCAGGTGAAATATCAGGCCGCGCATCACGAACTGGTGGCAAGCGCCCTGGCGACCAAAATCGCCCATGAGGTCAACCCGGAAAACCAGGTCGGCTGCATGCTGGCCGGCGGCAACTTCTACCCCTACTCCTGCAAACCGGAAGACGTGTGGATGGCGCTGGAGAAAGACCGCGAAAACCTGTTCTTTATCGACGTGCAGGCGCGCGGCAGCTACCCGGCCTATTCTGCCCGCGTGTTCCGCGAAAAAGGGGTAGTGATTGTCAAAGACCCTGGCGACGATGAACTGCTGAAAAACACCGTCGATTTTGTGTCGTTCAGCTATTACGCCTCGCGCTGCGCGTCGGCGGACATGAACGCCAGTAATACCAATGCGGCGAATATCGTGAAATCCCTGCGCAACCCGCACATCCAGGTCAGCGAATGGGGCTGGGGTATCGACCCACTGGGGCTGCGCATCACCATGAACATGATGTACGACCGCTATCAGAAGCCGCTGTTCCTGGTGGAAAACGGCCTCGGCGCGAAAGACGTCATGGATGAACACGGTGAGATTAATGACGACTACCGTATCAGCTACCTGCGCGAACATATTCGTGCGATGGGCGATGCCATAGAAGACGGTGTGCCGCTGATGGGCTACACCACCTGGGGCTGCATTGACCTGGTGGCCGCATCCACGGGCGAGATGAGCAAACGCTACGGGTTTGTCTATGTTGACCGCGACGACGCGGGCAACGGTACGCTGGACAGAACGCGTAAGAAATCGTTCTGGTGGTATAAGAAGGTCATTGCAAGTAACGGCGCGGATCTGGCGTAGCCTGTTGCTCTCTCCCCCGCCCTCTCCCACAGGATGCGGGCGAGGAGGTGTCCAGGCCGGGTGGAAGCTACCACCACCCGGCACTGCTCACAGTCGGGAAAAACCGCCGTCCCCACGCCATCCGGCAAGCCGGGAGTAAACCTCTTCGACGGCCTCTTTCACCGGCGGCGTCATCGGATAATAAAACCCAACGATGTCCGGCTGAATGCCCAGAAACAATACCTCTCCCACATCGTCTTTAATCTGATCGACCAGATAGTTCAGCGGCATATTGTGGGTGGTCATCATAAACATCTCGGCGATGTCATCCGGATCAATCAGGCGGGTTTCCCCCGGATTAAGTCCCATATCGGTTGCATCCACAATCAGCAGCCTGTCCGGGTGCAGCTCACGGATCGCCACCACATCGTTTTCCGGTGCGCTGCCGCCGTCAATAACCACCCATTCACCCTGCGGATGCGCGGCACACATTTGTGCAAGCAGCGGGCCCGCGCCGTCGTCGCCCATCATGCTGTTGCCGACACACAGTAAAACATCAGTCACGTAATCTCCTCACCATCAGGTAGATGGCACTCTCCTGATGAATATCATGCAGCATGCTGAGCAAAATTTTGCTCCAGGTCTGCTGCTGCGGGGTTTGCACGCTCAGCGCGGCGTCGAAAGCACTGGCGAGCATCGCAATGTGGTTGGCGTCGATAACGATCTCACCGTACTTCGGCACGCCTTCCATTTTGCGGCGCGCCGTACTGCCCTCCTCCAGCGTGGCGATCCACGCCAGATAGTCAGGCCACGGGCAGCTTAATGCCGTTTCGAGACAATCTATCACCCCGAGGTGATGCCCAATGGCCAGGCTGTAATAGACCACCTGCTGCGCCGCATCCGGCGTGGCATCGTTCTCATCAATAAACTTACGGCTCAGCTGACTGAACACCACCGTTTCACTCATCGGATACGCGCCTCTTCCACCACCTGATTCAGGTTCGCGACGATCTCATTAAGACGAGGATCGTTTTCCGCCTCCAGCCAGCGCGTGACCTGATGATCGCCCTGGCTCAGCAGACGCAGATAATCGTCGGCAATCTGGCGACCATAGCGATACCCCGCGAGCCGGCGCGCTGTGCGATCGACCTTCACGCGCAGCGGCTGCACCATATCCGGGTGCAGAATTGCAGCAGCCTGGTTGTCGCGTTCACCCGGTTCACGGGCATGTATTTTCTGCTCCAGCAGCCCGAGCGCCATGGCAAAACCGTACAGCGTGGCCGCAGGCGTTGGCGGACAACCGGGAATGTAGACATCCACCGGAACAATTTTATCGGTGCCGCCCCAGACGCAGTACAGGTCATGGAAGATGCCGCCGCTGTTGCCGCAGGCACCGTAAGAGATACAGATTTTTGGATCCGGTGCGGACTGCCAGGCACGCAATGCTGGCGATCTCATGGCGCGGGTGACGGCACCGGTAAACAGTAAAATATCCGCATGACGCGGCGAAGGCACCACTTTAATACCGAAGCGTTCGGCGTCGAACAGGGGCGACAGCGTGGCAAAGATCTCAATCTCACAGCCGTTGCAGCCGCCGCAGTCCACGCGGTACACATAGGCCGAACGTTTAATGTTTTTCAGCAGCGAGGCCTTCATGCTGGCGATGGATTCCTCCACCGTCATCGGCACCGGAATGCCGTTAGCGTCGCGTGGGCCGATCAGGTTTTCCATCAGCTGGCCTCTCTCATATGACGGGTAATATCGATGCGGTCCGACGGCAGCAGGCATTTCTGCCGTTTGCAGTCCGGGCAGGTTTCAAAGCTTTCGCGATGATGCTCCGCGCGGGCATCACCGTTGTGCTGCAACAGCGCGATGGCGTAGTCGATCTCTTTTTGTACGGCAAACGGGCGTTTGCAGACACGGCAGTTGCACAGCGCGAAACGCGACTGCTGCAGAAAATCCTCTTTCTTCCAGACCGCCAGTTCGTACTCCTGCGAAAGACGGATCGCCACCGTCGGGCAAACTTCCTCGCAGCGGCCGCAGAAAATGCAGCGCCCGAGGTTGAACTGCCAGGCCAGCTCGCCCGTTTTCAGATCGGTTTCCACCGTCAGGGCATTTGACGGGCAGGCGTTAACGCAGGCAGCACAACCGATGCACTGTTGCGGGTTGTGCTCCGGCTTGCCGCGAAAGTTTTTATCGACCGGCATCGGCTCCAGCGGATAGCGACTGGTCACCGTCCCGGTTTTGATCACTTTTTTGATGAAGGTAAACATGTTGACTCCTGCTTGTGTGCTGCCTGTGCTCCGCACCCCGGATCTCTCATCAAAAAGAGGGTCAGGGTGAGGGCATCAGCCTGCACAAAATCCCCTATTTCAGCGGCGAGTTCTTACGCTCGATGCTGTAGCGCTCCAGCTCTTTGTACGGCACCACCTGGCTTTTCTTCTTGCGCACATCCACCACCGTCATGCGGTCGGTGCAGGAGTAGCACGGATCGAGACTGCCAATGATCAGCGGCGCATCGGATACCGTATTGCCGCGCAGCATGTAGCGCAGGGTTGGCCAGTTGGCGTAGGTTGCCGCACGGCAGCGCCAGCGGTAGAGCTTCTGGTTGTCACCGGTCATGCTCCAGTGGATATCGTCTCCACGCGGGGCTTCGGCAAACCCCAGCGCGAAGCGGTTTGGAATGTAGGTGAAGCCCTCGACCATCAGCGGACCGCCCGGCAGATTATCCAGACCGAAGTCGATCATGTTCAGCGCGGTGAAGACCTCGTTGATACGCACCTTCAGACGCGAAATAACGTCGCAGCCCTGCTCGCTGTGCACGGTCATAGGCAGCAGGCCGTAGCCGACGAACGGATGATCGGCGCGGGTATCGCGGGCGTGGCCGCTGGCGCGAACCATGGGGCCAACGTTACTGAAATCGCGGGCGATTTGCGGATCCAGTCGGCCAATACCGACGGTACGCTGCTCAATGTTCGGCGTGCTGAGCAGCATATCCACCAGCTCCTGAACGTCGCGACGCATCTGCTGCGCCAGCTGGCGGGTCTGGATCATGTCATCTTTCAGCAGATCGCGACGAATCCCGCCGATCAGGTTCAGACCGTACGTTTTACGCGCCCCGGTCAGGATCTCCGCCATCTTCATGGAGGCTTCACGTACGCGGAAAAACTGCATAAAGCCGGAGTCAAAACCGACAAAGTGACAGGCCAGACCGAGGTTCAGCAGGTGCGAGTGCAGACGCTCCACTTCCAGCAGGATGGCGCGGATCATCTGCGCGCGTTCCGGCACCACAATCCCCATGCCGTTCTCCACCGAGGTGGTGTAGGCGGTACTGTGGGCAAACCCGCAGATGCCGCACACGCGGTCAGAGAGGAACGTCACTTCGTTATATCCCATCCGGGTTTCCGCCAGCTTTTCCATCCCGCGATGGACGTAGAACAGGCGGTAGTCGGCATCAATAATATTCTCGCCGTCGACAAACAGGCGGAAGTGGCCCGGCTCGTCAGACGTGACGTGCAGCGGGCCTATCGGCACCACGTTGTTCTTTTTGCTGCCGAGTTCATTGATGAACGCGTAAGTCTCGCTGTCGGTGGTCGGGGCCGGACGCTGACGGTAATCCATGCTGTCTTTGCGCAGGGGATAGAGTTCGTCTGGCCAGTCGTCCGGCAGCACCAGACGGCGCTCATCCGGAAGCCCAACCGGGACCAGACCATACATATCGCGCACTTCGCGCTCGCCCCAGACGGCGGCGGGCACGCGCGGGGTGACAGACGGGTATTCCGGTTTGTTGGGATCCACTTCGACACGCACGGTGAGCCAGCACTTCTCGCCCTGCTCCATCGACATCACGTAGTAAACCGCATAGTTTCCGCACAGCTGACGCTCGTCGTTGCCGAACAATACCGACAGCCAGCCACCCTGCTGGTAGTAAAGAAACTCCACCACTTCCGGCAGGTAGTTCACTTTCACGGTCACCGTTATCTGGTCTTTGGTTTGCCAGGACTCCTCCAGCACCACGCCCGGGAAGGCCTGGTGCAACGCGGCGAGATACTGCTGACCTTTCTTTTCTTCAGACATAAAAACTCTCTTTAATCACGCCACCAGCAAGGAGACGAACGCTAAAAATGCAAAACCAAAACCGGCCCAGGTGATGCGCGACGTCGCCACAAAACGCAGACGCGCCATGCTGTTCTCAAACAGGGCAATCACCAGCACGCCGACAAGTAGCTTGAGCGCGGCAGCGACCACCGCCAGCACCAGGCCGGCCGCGGAAAAGTGCGTCATCTGCCCCCACGGGAAGAAGACACCGACAAACATCTGCAGCACCACCAGCTGTTTGAGGCTGATGCCCCACTTCAGCACCGCAAAGCCGTAACCGCTGTACTCAGTCAACGGACCTTCCTGCAGCTCCTGCTCCGCTTCCGCGAGGTCGAATGGCAGTTTGCCCATCTCGATAAACGTGGCGAATGCGCAGGCGCAGAGCGCCAAAAGCAACGGAAGGGAACGGTCCACGGGCCAGTGATACACGGTATGAGTGATAAAGCTGATATGGGTTGACCCCGCGACCTGCGCAGCGACCCACAGGCCGAGCAGCAGGATCGGCTCAACCAGCACGCCGAGCATGGCCTCGCGGCTGGCACCAATCCCGGTAAACGGGCTGCCGGTATCGAGGCCGGCAATCGCGAAGAAGAAACGCGCGATGGCGAAGAGGTAGATAAGCGTAATGAGATCGCCCAGCACCGGCAGCGGCGACCCGACGGTGACGACCGGTAACGCCGTGGCGATGGTGAGCATGACGCCAGCCAGCACAAACGGTGTCAGGCGAAAGACCCACCCTGCCGCGTCCGGGGAAACGCTCTGACGTCCCATCAGCTTGAATAAATCACGGTACTCCTGGAGTACACCAGGCCCGCGACGGTTATGCATCCGGGCACGCGCCACGCGGCTCACCCCGGAGAGCAACGGCGCCATGGCAAATAGCACCAGCGCCTGAAGTATTGCCAGTAACAGACTCATGTCAGGCTCCTCGTGAAATCACAATCACAACCAGTACCGCCAGCTCGATCAACGCCAGTCGGCGGAACAGCACGGGCACGGCAGCGCTCTGCCAGCCCGGCACCCACCCCACCGGGTTAAGCCAGTCCCGCAGTTTCAGCACCGCGGCAAAGTTCTCTTTGACCGGCATGGCAAAGCCGTGCGCTGTGATCACCATGGATTGCTCGTGTGCGTAACCGCAAGCCCAGGCGGTACCGCGTGCTCGAGAGGAGAGGCGGTCGCGTCTGAAGAACAACATCAGCACGAACGGCAGCAGCGGCGCGGCAATCAGCAGCAGCGCAATCATCGGCTGGGACACCGCGGTATGCGCCGTGGTGAGCGGCAGAGGAATGGCGTTACCCAGCAGCGGCAGAAGCCACGGGGCGGCCACCCCGCCCGCGATGCAGCACAGCGCCAGCGCGACAACGCTCGCCCCCATCAATGCCGGCGCACAGCAGGCGTTTTCGGCCTCACGCGTGCGCGGTGCACCCAGGAAGGTCACGCCGTAGACTTTAGCCATACACATCACCGCCAGCGCACCGGTTATCGCCAGCCCAACCGCCAGCAGCGGGCCGAGCAACCGGGCGATAAACACCTCGCTCTGGCCGAGTGCGAAGAAGGACTGATAGATAACCCACTCGCCGGCAAAGCCGTTCAGCGGTGGCAGCGCAGCCATTGCCATCAGCCCCACCAGCATGCACAGAGAGATAACGGGCATTTTTTTGCCGATGCCGCCGAGTTTTTCGATATCGCGATGACCGGTGCGGAACCAGACGCTACCTGCCCCGAGGAACAGGGTGCTTTTAAACAGGCTGTGGTTGATCAGGTGATACAGGCCGCCGATAAAGCCGGCCGCAATCAGCGCCGGTTGATTGAGCGCCAGCCCGGTAACCCCTGCGCCAATACCCAGCAGAATAATGCCGATGTTCTCAAGGGTGTGGTACGCCAGCAGACGCTGGATATTGTGCTCCATCAGGGCGTACAGGCCGCCGACGAAGGCGGTGATCATCCCGGCGACCAGCAGCACAACGCCCCACCACAGCGGTGGCTGCCCACCGGTGAGCGTTATCGTCAGAATGCCGAACAGACCAACCTTCATGACAACCGTCGAGAAGAGCGCTGCGGCAGGCGCGGAGGCATGTGCATGTGCCTGTGGCACCCAGCCGTGCAGCGGGATAATCCCGGCCAGCAGGCCAAAGCCGATCACGCCAAGGAGCCAGACATCATTCCCGAGCGACTGACCGTTAAGGGCGGAGAAGTCCAGCGTGCCGAAGCGCTGCCACACCAGCCAGCAGGCCAGTGCCAGCAGCAACGTGCCAAGACGCCCCAGCGCAAACCACAGTTTGCCGGAGGTGCTACAGCCCGTAAGGAATACGCCGCACAGCGCCATGATCTCGGCCATCACCACCAGCGCGCCGAGGTTGCTGGCAGTCACGGTACAGACCGCCGCAGCCATCAGCAGATTGACCAGCAGACCGTTGGGCTGAGTGTGCTGATGGCGGTGCCAGTCAATATTAAACAGGCTGATAAACACGCCGCACAGACCAAAGGTCACCAGCCAGATGGCATTCAGCGGCGTAATTTCAACGGTGTGCCGTATCAGCGGCATCACCGCTTCGACAGATTGTCCGCCTGTTAACACGAGGCCACCGGCCACCAGCGTCATCACGCTGCCAACCGCCCCGCCGATACCGGCTATCCAGCCGCTCAGGGTTTTATGGAAAGAGAAGATCAAGGCCAACACAGCGGCGGCGGCAAAATAGGCCACCGCGCTGGTAATCATCATCACCGCGTTCATTTCGCCCCCTCGTTCAGCGCCTGAAGCAGAGAAAGATCGCCGAAATCACTGTTAATGGTCAGCTCACGCTTACGTTTACTGGTGCGAACGATGTCGCGAATATTGACCAGAATCAGCGCCTTCGTCGGGCAGGTGCGCACACAGGCTGGCCCTTGTTCATCAAAGCTGCACAGGTCGCATTTGACCGCAACGGCACGCACGCCGGGAACCCAGTCAAGCAGCGTGCTCACCTTCGCCGGCGCAGGTGGCGCTGGCGGCGCTTTCGGGGAGTTGGCATTCGCCGGGATATGCAGCGGACGGCTGCCGGAAAATTCAATCGCGCCGAACGGGCAGGCAATGCCGCACAGTTTGCAGCTCACGCACAGACTTTCATTCAGCTGCACCGCCCCCTCGACACGGGTGATGGCATTAACAGGACAGACTCCCGCGCAGGGGGCATCTTCACAGTGGTGGCAGAGCTGCGGCGCAGACTCTTTTTCATTACGCATGACGCGCAGGCGCGGCATGGACTGTAGCCCGTGCTGACGGTGCGTTTCCGAACAGGCCGCCTCACAGGTTCGACAGCCAATACAGACCGTCGAGTCAGCAATTACAAAACGGTTCACCGGGTCATCCTCTGGTGATAGTCATTTTTGACGAAAAACTGTCTTGTCGACACTTCTCGACACGCAATGGTCAGGCCACGTTCGCTGAGGTATTTCCATCCATCAGCTGTTTCAGGTTGACCGGGAGATCGTGTTCAACAGCGGCGTACAGGCCGTTATAAACCGGCGCGATTTTTTCCAGATAGTGCTCCAGCACCTGCTGGCGATCGCGGTTACTGACGTGACCATCGACCATCCCGTCGGCCATCAGCTGCGCCTTCGCAATACACTGTTTTTCACCTTCTTTTGTTTCGACGTAGTACTCGATGGTGTGGCTGTTGAAGGTGTCTGCCAGGGTGACGTTTATCGTGAAATGGCCGAAGAGCACAAAGCGCATATCCCCCTGCGCTGCACAGCTCATGGCGTGGTGAAGACGGGCTTTTGACAGGGTGATGCCCTGAACCAGAGAGTTGCAGTAAAGGTGCCACTGCTCCTGTAACTGCTGATGGCGCTGCGCAATGTAATCCGCTTTTTCGCTAATTTCCCAAATAGTCATAAAAGGTATCCGGTTAATGGAGATAGCGGCTGTTAAGCAGATTCCATGCCAGTTTTTAACTAATTGATTTTTAACTATTTTAATCAAAAGAAGCGTGTCAATCGCGCCGTGTCGACGTGTCATTTCGACAGCATTGACATCGTCACGCCTTAACAAAAATCAAGCTGGCACCGTTATTGCATTATCGGGGCAATTCATTGAGGAGGCGTCATGCACGAAATCACCCTCTGCCAGCGGGCCGTCGAGTTAATTGAACAGCAGGCGCGGGCAAACAATGCAAAACGCGTCACCGGCGTCTGGCTACAGGTCGGGGCCTTTTCCTGCGTTGAAACCAGCGCCCTGACCTTCTGCTTTGAGCTGGTGTGCCGCGGCACGCTGGCGGAAGGCTGTGAACTGCATATTGAAGAACAGCAGGCGGAGTGCTGGTGCGCGCAGTGTCAGCAATACGTCACTCTGCTTTCATCGAAGGTTCAGCGCTGTCCGCAGTGCCAGAGCAGCGAGCTTCGCATCGTGGCGGATGACGGCATGCAGATCCAACGTCTCGAAATCGAGAAGGAGTAAAATATGTGTAGTACCTGCGGTTGCGCTGAAGGCAACCTGTATATAGAAGGGGATGAACACCGTCCTCACGCCGCGTTTCGCTCCGCACCCTTTTCACCTGCCCCTCGTCCTGCAGCGGCATTAACCGGTATCACCTTCGCCCCCCGACACTCCGCTGCGGGCGACCTGCATTACGGGCATGGCGTCGCCGGTACCCACGCGCCGGGGCTCAGCCAGCGTCAGATGCTGGAGGTGGAAATCAACGTTCTGGATAAAAACAACCAGATTGCAGCACGCAACCGCGCCCGCTTTGCCACGCGTAAACAGCTGGTCCTGAACCTGGTCTCCAGCCCCGGCTCCGGCAAAACCACGCTGCTGACACAAACGCTCCACCGCCTGAACGGGCGCATCTCCTGCGCGGTCATCGAAGGCGATCAGCAGACGGTGAACGACGCCGCGCGTATACGCGAAACCGGCACGCCCGCCATTCAGGTTAATACGGGTAAAGGCTGCCATCTGGATGCACAAATGATTGCCGACGCCACGCCGCGCTTGCCGCTGGCGGACAACGGCATCCTGTTTATTGAGAACGTGGGCAATCTGGTCTGTCCGGCCAGCTTCGATCTCGGTGAGCGACATAAGGTCGCGGTGCTCTCGGTGACCGAAGGTGAAGACAAGCCGCTTAAATATCCGCATATGTTTGCCGCCGCTTCGCTGATGTTGCTGAACAAAGTTGACCTGCTGCCGTACCTGAATTTCGACGTGGATAAATGCATGGCCTATGCCCGTGAAGTGAACCCGGAGATTGACATCATGCTGGTGTCCGCCACCCGCGGTGACGGGATGGACGCCTGGCTGAACTGGCTGGAGAGCGAACGATGTGCATAGGCGTCCCCGGACAAATTCACGCCATTGACGGGAATCAGGCCCGCGTTGAAGTGTGCGGTATATTGCGCGACGTCGACCTGACGCTCGTCGGCAGCACCGACGAAACCGGCGCCTCACGCCTCGGTCAGTGGGTGCTGGTGCACGTGGGGTTTGCCATGAGCATCATCAACGAAGCGGAGGCCCGCGACACGCTCGATGCCCTTCAGAATATGTTCGACGTGGAGCCGGACGTCGGGGCATTGCTGTACGGCGAGGAGCGGTAAACCATGCGCTACGTTGATGAATATCGCGCGCCTGAGCAGGTGATGCAGCTGATTGAACATCTGAAAACACGGGCGGCACGGCTGAGCTATACCGCCGAAAAGCCGCTGCGTATTATGGAAGTCTGCGGCGGGCATACGCATGCCATCTTTAAATTTGGCCTCGACCAGCTTCTGCCGGAAAACATCGAGTTTATCCATGGCCCCGGCTGCCCGGTGTGCGTCCTGCCGATGGGACGCATCGACGCCTGCCTTGAAATAGCCCACCAGCCTGACGTGATTTTCTGTACCTTTGGCGATGCGATGCGCGTGCCGGGCAAAAACGGCTCGCTGCTGCAGGCAAAAGCCCGGGGCGCGGATATCAGGATCGTGTACTCGCCGATGGATGCCCTGACGCTGGCCACCCATAACCCCGACCGCAAAGTCGTCTTTTTCGGCCTTGGTTTTGAAACCACCATGCCCGCCACGGCCATCACGCTGCAGCAGGCCAAAGCCCGCAACATTGATAACTTTTTCTTTTTTTGCCAGCACATTACGCTCATCCCGACGTTACGCAGCCTGCTTGAAGAGCCGGACAACGGAATTGACGCTTTTCTGGCGCCGGGCCATGTCAGCATGGTTATCGGGACGTCGGCCTACGGCTTTATCGCTGAACAGTTCGAACGGCCTTTAGTGGTGGCTGGTTTCGAACCTCTTGATCTACTGCAAGGCGTGACCATGCTGGTTGAGCAGAAAATAGCAGCCCAGAGTGCAGTAGAAAATCAGTACCGCCGTGTCGTCCCCGACAGTGGAAATGTGGTGGCCCAGCAGGCGATAGCCGAGGTATTTAGCATCGAGGGCGACAGCGAATGGCGTGGTCTGGGGCTGATTGCTGAGTCCGGCGTGCGCCTGACGCCAGCCTACCGGTCGTTCGACGCCGAAGCCCACTTCCGCCCGCAGCCGCAACAGGTGTGTGACGACCCGCGGGCCCGCTGTGGCGAAGTGCTCACCGGCAAATGCAAACCCCATCACTGCCCGTTATTTGGCAACACCTGTAACCCGCAAACGGCTTTTGGCGCGCTGATGGTCTCTTCCGAAGGGGCGTGTGCCGCGTGGTATCAGTATCGCAATCAGGAGTCTGAAGCATGAATACGGTTGAAATGGCACACGGCAGCGGCGGCCTGGCGATGCAGCTGCTGATTAACCGTCTGTTTATGGACGCGTTTGATAACCCCTGGCTGGCGGAGCAGGAGGATCAGGCCCGCATTGACCTCTCCACCCTGACCGCGCAGGGCGACAGGCTGGCCTTTTCCACCGACAGCTACGTGATTGACCCGCTGTTCTTCCCGGGCGGCGATATCGGCAAGCTCGCGGTCTGCGGTACGGCAAACGACGTGGCCGTCAGCGGTGCTGTTCCGCGCTTTCTCTCCTGCGGCTTTATCCTTGAAGAGGGGCTGCCGATGGAGACGCTCTCTGCGGTCGTCAGCAGCATGGCGCACACGGCACGCGAGGCGGGTATCGCCATCGTCACCGGCGACACCAAAGTGGTCCAGCGTGGCGCAGCCGACAAACTGTTCATCAATACCGCCGGCATGGGGGCGATCCCTGCCGACATTCACTGGGGCGCGCAGCAGCTTGCCGTCGGCGACGTGCTGATCGTCAGCGGATCGCTGGGCTGCCACGGGGCGACGATCCTGAACCTGCGTGAAGGCCTGGGGCTGGACGGAGAATTACGCAGTGATTGCGCGGTACTGACTCCGCTTATCCAGACCCTGCGTTCCCTTCCAGGCGTGAAAGCCCTGCGCGATGCGACCCGCGGCGGGGTTAACGCCGTGGTACATGAGTTCGCGGCGCGCTGCGGTCTGGGTATCGAACTCACTGAACGCGCGCTGCCCGTTAAGCCTGCCGTTCGCGGCTTGTGCGAACTCCTCGGGCTCGACCCGCTAAACTTTGCAAATGAAGGCAAGCTGGTCATTGGCGTGGAGCGCGCGGCGGCCGAATCCGTACTTGAACAGCTGCGGGCACATCCTTTCGGGAAAGAGGCCGCGCTGATTGGTGAAGTGGTTGAGCGCAAAGGGGTGCGCCTGACCGGGTTGTATGGCGTCAAGCGGACGCTGGATCTGCCGCACGCGGAACCTTTACCCCGCATTTGCTAGAACCGCGCCAAAAGCGGTCAGCACTGACTTTCTCTTTTTTGCCAGTTTCTATTGGAAAGCAATATGCCGTATACACCGATGAGCGATCTTGGACAGCAGGGCCTGTTTGACATTACGCGCACACTTTTACAGCAGCCCGATCTTGGCGCGCTGAGCGATGCCCTGACGCGGCTGGTCAGGCAATCAGCGCTGGCAGACAGCGCCGCAATTGTGCTCTGGCATAGCGCAAGCCATCGCGCGAGCTACTATTCAACGCGCGACAATGGCAAAGCGTTTGAGTACGAGGATGAAACCTACCTCGCTCATGGTCCTGTCCGGCGTATTCTTTCCCGCCCGGAGGCGCTGCACTGCAATTTTGAGGAATTCCGCGAAGCGTGGCCGATGCTGGCGCAGAGTCAGTTATACCCGCCTTTCGGCCACTACAGCCTGCTGCCACTGGCGGTGGAAGGGCATATCTTCGGCGGCTGCGAGTTTATTCGTCACACCGACCAGCCGTGGAGCGAGGCGGAATACGAGCGTCTGCACACCTTTACCCAGATTGTGGCCGTGGTCGCGGAGCAAATTCAAAGCCGCGTCACCAATAATGTGGATTATGACCTGCTGAGCCGCGAACGTGACAATTTCCGGATCCTGGTGGCCATCACCAACGCGGTGCTTTCGCGCCTCGATATGGATGAGCTGGTCAGCGAAGTCTCAAAAGAGATCCACCACTATTTCAAAATCGACGCCATCAGTATTGCGCTCCGGGGGCACCGGAAAGGCAAGCTGAACATCTACTCCACCCACTATCTTGATGAGGCAAACCCCGCCCACGAACAGAGTGAAGTGGATGAGGCGGGCACGCTCTCTGAGCGGGTATTTAAAAGCAAAGAGATCCTGCTGCTCAATCTCAACGAGCAGGATGCGCTCGCGCCTTATGAGCGGATGCTGTTTAACACCTGGGGGAATAAAATCCAGACGCTGTGCCTGCTGCCGCTGATGTCCGGCAATACTATGCTTGGTGTCCTGAAGCTGGCGCAGTGTGAAGAGGGCGTCTTTACCACCGCCAACCTGAAACTGTTGCGCCAGATTGCCGAGCGTATCTCCATCGCACTGGATAACGCGCTGGCCTATCAGGAGATCCACCGTCTGAAAGAACGGCTGGTGGATGAAAACCTGGCGCTGACGGAACAGCTCAATAACGTGGACAGCGAGTTTGGCGAAATCATTGGCCGCAGCGATGCCATGTACAGCGTGCTGAAACAGGTGGAGATGGTGGCGCAAAGTGACAGTACGGTGCTGATCCTCGGTGAAACCGGCACCGGTAAAGAGCTGATTGCCCGTGCGATCCACAACCTCAGCAACCGTAACAGCCGCCGCATGGTGAAGATGAACTGCGCCGCTATGCCCGCAGGCCTGCTGGAAAGCGATCTCTTTGGCCACGAACGCGGCGCGTTTACCGGTGCCAGCAGCCAGCGTCTGGGCCGTTTCGAGCTGGCGGACAAAAGCTCGTTGTTCCTTGATGAAGTGGGCGACATGCCTCTGGAGCTGCAGCCCAAACTGCTTCGCGTCCTGCAGGAGCAGGAGTTTGAACGTCTTGGCAGTAACAAACTTATCCAGACTGACGTGCGGCTCATTGCCGCCACCAACCGCGATCTGAAAAAAATGGTCGCCGACCGCGAGTTTCGAAGCGACCTCTATTATCGCCTGAACGTCTTCCCAATCTGCCTGCCGCCCCTGCGTGAACGGCCGGAAGATATCCCTCTGCTGGTCAAAGCGTTTACCGCCAAAATAGCCCGCCGGATGGGCCGCAACATCGACAGTATCCCCGCCGAGACGCTACGTACCCTCTCCTCGATGGAGTGGCCGGGTAACGTCCGTGAACTGGAAAACGTCATTGAGCGCGCGGTATTGCTGACGCGCGGTAACGTACTGCAACTCTCCCTGCCCGAAGTTTCCCTGCCCGAAACCCCGGTTACAGCCACCGACGTGGCGCAGGAAGGTGAAGACGAATATCAGCTGATCATGCGCGTGCTGAAAGAGACTAACGGTGTCGTGGCCGGACCGAAAGGTGCCGCCCAGCGACTGGGGCTAAAACGCACCACGCTGCTCTCGCGCATGAAACGTCTCGGGATTGATAAAGAGAGCCTGGTGTAGCGTCATTCTGGCTGAGATCCCGCATGCAGGCGTTGGGATACGGTCGTCAGCGAAGCGCCTGAACGGTTACTTTTTCGGGCGATACTTTTCCGGTAATTCCGGTACCGGGCGACGGTCATCCATCAGGTGGCGTACCGTTAGGATGGGATGACGCCATAACATACGTGGGCCAGCCCAGCGCATCACCTGCTTCATCTCTTCGCGCCTGGCAGGCTGATAGCAGTGAACGGGGCACTGTTTACAGGCGGGTTTTTCCTCACCAAAAACGCATTTATCCAGGCGCTTATTGGCATACGCTTTCAGCGCCTGATAATGCCCCTCTTCCTGCGAAGCCTGGGGACACTGTGTTTCATACAGCGCGATCATTTTCGCGATCGTCTCTTTCTCACGTGTAATGCGTTTTCCGGACATAACGGCTCACCAGATAATAAAGTGCATTTATAATACGCCTTTCAGCTACTGATTTCAGGTGTTGCATTCTGTTTTCTGAAGGCTGATTCCAGTATTAAGCCCACACCTGCAGTAAATCACTGGTATTTTATACAGCATCAGGAATGACCCTTGTCCACGTTGTCCGGAGGCCGTATGCACAAGATCGCTATCACCAAATCCTATCGTCATTTGAAAGTGGGGTATTTCAGAAAGCGTCATGAAGACCGTAACACCAAGATACCCAAACGCTACAGCGTGCATGCGGCGCTGAGCTTAAAGGGCGACTGGCTTGAAAAAGCGGGGTTTACCACCCATTCGCAGGTCAGAGTGGGGGTTGAGCATGGAAAAATTGTCATTGAGTTAGTGCAGGAAGGCACCTCGTAATGCCGCGACATTTTTCTGCGCCGTACCTTTTTTTCATGCGACAATAGAAGGAACTAACGGCCACTGAGCCGCCCAAAGCGTATTATTTTCAAAGAAATGGACATCATAACTCCATGAGCACAATCGACAATTTCGACGCACATACGCCGATGATGCAGCAGTACCTGAAGCTGAAAGCACAGCATCCGGAAATCTTGCTGTTCTACCGTATGGGCGATTTTTACGAGCTATTTTATGACGATGCCAGACGTGCGTCGCAGCTGCTCGACATCTCGCTGACCCGGCGTGGCGCATCTGCAGGCGAGCCCATTCCCATGGCCGGTATTCCGCATCACGCGGTAGAAAACTACCTTGCGAAACTGGTGAATCAGGGTGAGTCAGTCGCCATCTGCGAACAGATCGGCGATCCGGCAACCTCAAAAGGGCCGGTTGAGCGCAAAGTCGTGCGCATCGTCACGCCTGGTACGATCAGCGACGAAGCCCTGCTGCAGGAGCGCCAGGATAACCTGCTGGCGGCACTGTGGCAGGACGGCAAAGGTTTCGGTTATGCGACGCTGGATATCAGCTCCGGACGTTTTCGTCTGAGTGAACCGGCAGATCGTGAAACGATGGCGGCTGAATTACAGCGCACGAACCCGGCAGAACTGCTCTATGCCGAAGATTTTGCCGAGATGGCGCTGATTGAAGGCCGCCGCGGTCTGCGCCGTCGTCCGCTGTGGGAGTTCGAAATTGATACCGCGCGCCAGCAGTTGAATCTGCAGTTTGGCACCCGCGATCTGATTGGCTTTGGTGTGGAAAATGCCCCGCGCGGACTGTGTGCCGCGGGTTGCCTGCTGCAGTACGTCAAAGATACCCAGCGCACCACCCTGCCGCATATCCGCTCGATCACGATGGAGCGGCAGCAGGACAGCATCATTATGGATGCCGCGACGCGTCGTAATCTGGAGATCACCCAGAATCTGGCCGGAGGCGTTGAAAACACCCTCGCTTCTGTCCTCGACAGCACGGTGACGCCGATGGGCAGCCGTATGTTAAAACGCTGGCTGCATATGCCCATTCGCGATACCGACACGCTTACCTGTCGTCAGCAGACGATTGCCGCGTTGCAGGATCGCTACAGTGAACTGCAGCCCGTGCTGCGTCAGGTCGGCGATCTGGAGCGTATTCTTGCGCGTCTGGCGCTGCGTACGGCACGTCCGCGCGACCTCGCCCGCATGCGTCATGCCTTCCAGCAGTTGCCGGAATTGCGCAGCCTGCTCGCCGATGTGGATAGCGCGCCGGTGCAGAAACTGCGTGAAACCATGGGTGAATTTAGCGAGCTGCGCGAGCTGCTCGAACGCGCCATTATTGACGCACCTCCGGTTCTGGTGCGTGACGGCGGCGTAATTGCCCCGGGCTACAACGAAGAGCTGGATGAATGGCGTGCGCTGGCCGACGGTGCCACGGACTACCTGGATAAGCTGGAAATTCGCGAGCGCGAACGCCTTGGGCTCGATACCCTCAAAGTGGGCTATAACGCGGTTCACGGTTACTACATTCAGATCAGCCGTGGACAAAGCCATCTGGCCCCCATCCACTACGTGCGCCGCCAGACGCTGAAAAACGCTGAGCGTTACATTATCCCTGAACTGAAAGAGTATGAGGACAAAGTTCTCACCTCGAAAGGCAAGGCGCTGGCGCTGGAGAAACAGCTGTATGAAGAGCTGTTCGACATGCTGATGCCGCACCTTGCAGACCTGCAGTCAAGCGCCAGTGCGCTGGCAGAGCTGGACGTGCTGGTCAACCTGGCAGAACGCGCTGAAACGCTGAACTACACCTGCCCGACCTTTACCGATAAACCCGGTATTCGCATCACCGAAGGCCGTCATCCGGTTGTGGAACGGGTGCTGAACGAGCCGTTCATCGCTAACCCGCTAAGCCTGTCGCCGCAGAGAAGAATGCTGATCATTACCGGTCCAAACATGGGCGGTAAAAGTACCTATATGCGCCAGACAGCGCTTATCGCTCTGCTCGCCTATATCGGCAGCTACGTTCCTGCGCAAAAAGTGGAGATTGGCCCTATCGACCGTATCTTTACCCGTGTCGGGGCAGCGGACGATCTGGCCAGCGGCCGCTCAACCTTTATGGTGGAGATGACCGAAACCGCCAATATTCTGCATAACGCGACCGAATACAGCCTGGTATTGATGGATGAAGTCGGGCGCGGCACATCAACCTATGATGGTCTGTCACTGGCATGGGCCTGCGCTGAAAACCTTGCCAATAAGATCAAGGCAATGACGCTGTTCGCAACCCACTATTTCGAGCTGACACAGTTGCCAGAAAAGATGGAAGGCGTGGCAAACGTCCACCTCGATGCGCTGGAACACGGCGATACCATCGCCTTTATGCACACCGTACAGGATGGTGCCGCAAGCAAGAGCTATGGCCTGGCCGTGGCCGCGTTGGCGGGGGTTCCTAAAGAGGTGATCAAACGTGCGAGACAGAAATTGCGTGAGCTGGAGAGCCTGTCACCGAATGCCGCGGCCACGCAGATTGATGGCACGCAAATGTCGTTGCTAGCCCCGGCAGAAGAGACGTCACCGGCCGTTGAGGCACTGGAAAATCTCGATCCGGACTCGCTCACGCCGCGTCAGGCGCTGGAGTGGATTTATCGCCTGAAAAGCCTGGTGTAGTCTGCACCCGGTGGCGCAATGCTTACCGGGCCTGCCGGGAAGTAGCGGTATCTGAAACAAACAGGCCGGGTAAGGCGAAACCGCCACCCGGCTTTTTTTTAGCGCTTATCGTCGGCCAGTAACGGCGGGATCGTCGGCACCTGTGGTGCGTCATCGATATCCTTCTGCGTCATGCGAAACGCTTGCGGATAATGATCGCGGTGGGTCCGGCGTAGCGGCTCCGTGTCACGCCAGGTATACAGACAATGCTGGCACTGATAGACAGTCCAGACCCCTTTCACCGGTGATGTTGCCATCACCTCAATATGCTCATCAGCACAACGTGGACATATCATCCTTTTCCTCCTTATTGGCGTGCAGCCAGCATCGCAGTCAGTTTTTCGGCCCAGGCTTTGGTTTCAGGTAAATCCTGTACCGGCTGGCTGAAGTGGCCCCGGTTGTCGGGTGCAACAGGCGTGGTGGCATCAATAATCAGTTTGTCGGTAATGCCTGCCGGGCTGGAGCCCGGGTCCAGTTCAAGCACCGACATATTCGACAACTGCACCAGATCGCCCGCCGGGTTCACCTTCGAGGACAGCGCCCACATCACCTGCGGCAGGTTGAACGGGTCAACGTCTTCATCCACCATAATCACCATCTTCACGTAGCCCAGGCCGTGCGGCGTGGTCATAGCACGTAAGCCGACTGCGCGGGCAAAGCCACCGTAGCGTTTTTTGGTGGAGATAATCGCCAGCAAACCGTGGGTATACATGGCATTGACCGCCTGCACTTCCGGAAATTCTGCTTTCAGCTGCTGGTAGAGCGGTACACAGGTAGCCGGGCCCATCAGGTAGTCAATTTCGGTCCACGGCATGCCGAGGTAGAGGGATTCAAAAATGGGTTTTGTGCGATAAGACACTTTATCAATACGCACCACCGTCATGTTACGGCCACCAGAGTAGTGCCCGGTAAACTCACCAAAGGGTCCTTCGATTTCGCGCTTGCGGCCTTCAATCACCCCTTCCAGAATGACTTCAGATCCCCACGGTACATCAAAGCCGGTCAGCGGTGCCGTCGCAATGGGATAGGGGCTTTCGCGCAGCGCACCGGCCATCTCATACTCAGATTGATCGTATTTCAGCGGCGTCGCGCCCATAAGTGTAATAATCGGATCATTGCCAAGCGTAATCGCGACCGGCAGATCTTCACCGCGCTCTTCCGCTTTATGCAGATGCAGGGCGATATCGTGCATCGGAACCGGTTGAAGACCCAGCTTGCGTTTTCCCTTCACTTCCATGCGATAGATACCGACGTTCTGCTTGCCGAAGTTATCCGCATCAAGCGGATCGCGCGAAACGACGCACGCTTTGTCGAGATAAAAACCGCCGTCACCGTCGTTCAGACGGAACAGCGGCAGGATGTCGAAAAGGTTAATGTCTTCACCCTCCACCGTATTTTGAGCCCAGGCGGGATCTGCACGGCGCTCTGGCGTGACGGGGAATTTATCCCAGCGGCGAATAAACTCATCAATCTGTTTTTTGACGGGGGTGTTCGCGGGCAGTCCCATAGAAATGGCGTGATTCTGCCAGGAACCAATGGTGTTCATTACCACCCGGGCATCGGTAAACCCGCGAATATTATCGAACCACAGCGCCGGTGCGCCGTCGCCAATACGGCCTGTGGCGTTGGCTGCCGCGGCCAGGTCCGGTTCTGCATTCACTTCTTCTTCAATTTTCAGCAGTTGCCCTTGCTCATCGAGCGCCTGCAGGAAGCTTCTCAAATCATCAAATGCCATCTTTATTCTCCTGTGAAAAATGTTTTGCTTCCCGCAACCCGTTCCAGCGGCGCGCTTTTTTGTGCTCCAGACCAAACTGGTCGAGCACGCGGGTCACAATGTGATGGGTGATATCGTCGGCGGTCTGCGGGTGGTTGTAATACGCGGGCATCGGCGGCACCATTGCCACGCCCATACGGGACAGTGCGAGCATATTCTCGAGATGAATGGTGCTGAGCGGGGTTTCACGAGGAACCAGCACCAGTTTGCGCCCCTCTTTCAGCACCACATCTGCCGCACGGCCCACCAGTCCTTCGGCGTAGCCTGCGCGAATGCCTGCCAGGGTTTTCATACTGCAGGGAATGACGATCATGCCGTCGGTGCGAAACGAGCCGGATGAGATAGTGGCAGCCTGATCGGCTGGGCTGTGGACAACATCGGCCAGCGCAGCCACATCCTGTGCGGTGTAGGGCGTCTCCAGCTCAATGGTGGTTTTTGCCCATTTCGACATGACCAGATGGGTCTCCACCTCCGGCATGTCACGTAATGCCTGCAGCAACGCTACGCCCAGCGGCGCGCCCGTTGCGCCCGTCATTCCAACTATCAATCTCATTCAGCACCTCAATTAATTCGTTCGCATACGAACATGTTAAGTACGTTACTCCCGGATCCTGTTTCTGACAATATTGTTCGTACACGATCACATTAATTGCTAAAAATTGCCGCGTTAAAATCCTGGGCAAGAGCGGCTATCATAGGGAGAGAATTTTTCGTCGGAGTGTTCATGGAACTGAGACAAGAGGCGTTTCACCTGTTACGCCAGCTTTTTCAACAGCATACTGCCCGTTGGCAACATGCATTGCCGGAACTGACCAAACCGCAGTACGCGGTATTGCGGTCTATTGCCGAAAATCCGGGGATTGAGCAAGTTGCTCTGACAGAAGTGGCGGTCAGCACAAAGGCGACGCTCGCGGAGATGCTGAGCCGCATGGAGGCGCGTGGACTGGTAAAACGCGAGCACGATCCGGCGGACAAGCGTCGTCGTTTCGTCTTCCTGACGCCGGAAGGTGAAGCGCTGCTTGCCAGCTGTAAACCGATCGGCAATGACGTGGACGAGGCGTTTTTAGGGCGGCTGAGCAACGACGAGCGGGCGCAATTCTCCGCACTCGTCAAAAAAATGATGCGCGACTAGTTAACCCGGGTGCGCATAAAGTCGATAAAGGTGCGCACTTTCGCAGGCACATGCGGGGCATCGGGATAAACCGCATAGATGCCCTGCCGCGCAAAGGTATATTCCGGTAAAACCGACACCAGCGTGCCGTCATCAAGCGCATGGCGCACCAGCCACGCCGGCAACAGCGCCACGCCACATCCCGCGAGCGCAAAGGCCATCAGCGCCTGAGCACTGTCCGCAAACAAACGCGGTGCTTTTTTAATTTCCAGCGTGGCGGGCTCACCGCAGGCATCGTTCACCTGCCAGCGCAGCGGCGAGGCTAAGCGCTCATGAATAATCCAGTCAGCTTTCGCCAGCTGTTCAAGCGATTCTACAGGATGGTTACGCAGCCAGCCGGGCGTTGCTACGGGGAAAATAGTGAACTGCGTTATCAGTGCCGCGTGGTAGCGTGAATCGGCAAGGGTTCCCAGCCGGATGGCGACATCAAAGCGCTCTGAAATCAGATCGGCATGCAGTGAAGACGAAACGTGACGCACGCGAAGGTCCGGGTGTTGCTGGCTAAACTCAGCCAGTAACGGGACCACAACCTGCGAGCCGTACTCCGGTGTGGTGGTGATCCGCAACTCCCCCGTGAGACCTGCATGGTTTGCACGGACGTCGTCCTTCAGGCGTTCCGCATCCTTTAAAAGCGCGACGCTCCGTTGATGGAAAAGCCTCCCTGCCTCGGTTAACGTCAGTCGACGGGTGGAACGCAGCAACAGGGTGACACCCAGTTCATCTTCCAGCTGGCGGATATTGAAGCTGACCACCGCTTTTGTCAGCCCCATTGCCTCTGCTGCGGCGGTGAAACTGCCGCTATCCGCGACGGCGACAAACATCGCGGTACGCTGCAAATTAATCATGGTCAGCCCTATTACTGTCAAAAATTTTTTGACAGTATATCGCGCTTTATAACGTTTATCCGTTCCTCCCTGCCCGATACGATACGCCCCTCACTGGAGGTGCCGCCATGTCGTATCGCAGCAAAGTCGCCGTTGTCTATCTGCTGGGCTTTTTTCTTGATTTAATTAATATGTTTATCGCCAGCGTCGCTTTTCCGGCAATGGCTCAGGCGTTCAACGCCACGCCCTCATCGCTTGCCTGGGTCAGTAACGGCTATATTGCCGGTCTGACACTCGTCATCCCCTTCAGCACCCTGCTGACGCGCAGGCTCGGGCCGAAGCATGTCATTCTGCTTTCGCTTTTTCTCTTTAGCGCCGCCTCCGTTGCGGCAGGTTTGTCGTCCTCACTTGAGAGCCTGATTGCCTGGCGAGTGCTGCAGGGCATGGGAGGGGGTTTACTGATCCCGGTCGGACAGGCGCTGACCTGGCAACAATTTAAACCCCATGAGCGTGCCAGGCTCTCCTCAGCGGTCATGCTGGTTGCATTGCTTGCGCCTGCATGCTCACCCGCCGTGGGGGGAGTGCTGGTTCAGGCACTCAGCTGGCGATGGATATTTTTTGCCACAACGCCTGTCGCCGCCGTGACGTTTTTCCTGGCCTGCGTGTGGCTTAAGAATGAGAGGGCCCCCGTGAAAGCGAGCAGGCTGTTAAACCTGCCCCTGCTGGCCGACCCGCTGCTGCGTTTTTCCATGCTTGTCTATTTGTGCGTACCCGGCATGTTTATTGGGGTGAACGTCACGGGGATGTATTATCTTCAGAGCGAGGCGCACATGACACCTGCCGCAACGGGGATGCTGATGCTGCCATGGTCTCTGGCCTCGTTTATGGCGATCACCGCGACCGGACGTTATTTTAACCGCGTGGGTCCCCGGCCTCTCATTGTCGTGGGTTGCCTGTTACAGGCGCTGGGCGTTTTACTGCTGCTTAACGTCAGCCCCACTACCACAGTGTTGTTGCCTGGCGCCGCGTTTACGTTAATGGGCGCGGGCGGCAGTCTTTGCAGCAGTACGGCGCAAAGCAGCGCATTTTTAACGACGGCGCGCGACGATATGCCTGACGCCAGCGCGCTATGGAATCTTAATCGTCAGATCAGTTTTTTTGCCGGGGCATTCCTGCTCTCGCAGGTGCTGAACCTGACACTGGCGTTTTTCACGCCGCTCGCCGCATGGCACTGGATGTTTAGTGTTGCTGCGGCCATCACATTACTGCCCGTCGTGTACGTCTTTCGTCTTAACAACACGCAGGTGCTTTCAGAGGTGCAACAGGAGAAACCATGACCCATTTCGAACAGGACATTATCGACGTTCACGTTAAGCTGGAGAACTGGTTGGGTAAGGGCGAAGGGGATGTTGACGCCCTGCTTGCCCACTTTCAGCCGGATTTTATGATGCTCACCCCAGGTGGCGTCCATTTTGACTATAACGCGCTTGTCGGTTTCCTGGACCTTCAGCGCGGCAGCCGTCCTGGTCTGGAGATTGTTCTTGATGAGATAACGACGCTACAGACGTGGGCCAACGGCGCAGTGCTTCACTACCGGGAAACGCAAACTCGCCCGGATCAGCCCGTCAATGTGCGCTGGTCAACCGCCGTGCTCAATCAGAAGGATGGCAAGATAACGTGGCGTTTGCTGCACGAAACGGCACAACCGTAACGCAAAAGAAAAAGGCCCGTCTCACGACGGGCCTTTTTTGATGAAAGATTGCTTATTCGCGGAACAGCGCTTCGATATTCAGACCTTGCCCCTGCAGGATTTCACGCAGGCGACGCAGACCTTCAACCTGAATCTGACGAACACGTTCACGGGTCAGGCCAATTTCGCGGCCGACGTCTTCCAGTGTTGCAGCTTCATACCCCAGTAAACCGAAACGACGTGCCAGCACTTCACGCTGTTTGGCGTTCAGTTCGAACAGCCATTTGACGATGCTCTGTTTCATGTCATCGTCCTGCGTGGTGTCTTCCGGACCGTTGTCTTTTTCATCGGCCAGGATGTCCAGCAGCGCTTTTTCGGAGTCGCCACCCAACGGGGTGTCAACGGAGGTAATGCGCTCGTTGAGACGCAGCATACGGCTTACGTCATCAACCGGTTTATCAAGTTGTTCGGCGATCTCTTCCGCGCTTGGCTCGTGGTCCAGTTTATGGGACAACTCGCGCGCAGTACGCAGATAGACGTTCAACTCTTTGACGATGTGAATCGGCAGGCGAATCGTACGGGTTTGGTTCATAATCGCCCGTTCGATGGTCTGACGAATCCACCAGGTCGCGTAGGTTGAGAAACGGAACCCGCGTTCCGGGTCAAACTTCTCAACTGCGCGGATGAGACCTAAGTTGCCCTCTTCAATCAGGTCCAGCAGAGCCAGACCTCGATTGCCGTAACGACGGGCAATTTTCACGACCAGACGCAAGTTACTTTCAATCATGCGACGGCGCGAGGCAACATCACCACGCAAAGCACGACGTGCGAAATAGACTTCTTCTTCGGCCGTTAACAGTGGGGAGTAACCAATCTCCCCAAGGTAAAGCTGAGTCGCGTCCAGTACACGCTGTGTGGCACCCTGCGATAACAGCTCTTCTTCAGCCAAATCGTTATCACTGGGTTCCTCTTCTACTAAGGCTTTTTCATCAAAAGCCTCTGCTCCGTTCTCATCAAATTCCGCATCTTCATTTAAATCATGAACTTTCAGCGTATTCTGACTCATAAGGTGGCTCCTACCCGTGATCCCTGAACGAGACACCCTGGCTGGCATGCCCCGTCAACTTATCGCTGCGGCAAATACTGCAGCGGGTTTACGGATTTCCCCTTGTAACGAATTTCAAAATGCAAGCGTGTAGAACTGGTGCCGGTGCTACCCATGGTAGCGATTTTTTGCCCCGCCTTAACTTCTTGTTGTTCCCGGACCAGCATTGTGTCGTTATGGGCGTAGGCACTCAGGTAATCATCGTTATGTTTGATGATAATAAGATTACCGTAACCGCGCAGAGCGTTACCGGCATATACAACACGACCGTCTGCGGTCGCGATAATAGCCTGTCCCTTATTCCCTGCGATATCGATCCCTTTATTTCCTCCCTCGGAGGAAGAGAAGTTTTCGATAACCTTGCCGTCAGTTGGCCAGCGCCATGCAGAAATTGGCGAACTGGAGGTCATACTGCTGGCAGTCGGTTCAGTAGAGCTAACCACAGGTGCCGTAGTCGGTGCTGTGACAACAGTCGCAGTCCCTTTATTATTCGGCAACATTTTGTTAGCAGTCTGATCACCTGAATCCTCAGAATACGTAATTACCGGTTGTGAAGCAACCACCGTGGTGGATTTTTGTGCAGGCTTAACGCTGTTATTTTGCGCAGTGACATCGGCCGCTGAAACGGTGTTGCCAGGCGTGAGCGGCGTACCCGTCGCATTGCCCACCTGGAGCGTCTGGCCGACTTCCAGACCATACGGGGCCTGGACGTTATTACGCTGCGCCAGGTCACGGAAATCGTTCCCGGTGATCCACGCAATATAGAACAGCGTGTCGCCGCGTTTTACGGTATAGGTGCTCCCACCGGTATAGCTACCTTTCGGAATGTTCCCATACTGGCGGTTATACACTATGCGGCCATTTTGAGTCTGCACAGGGTGTTCCACTGGCTGAACCTGTGTTGGCTGCGTAACAGGAGGCTGCATTGGCTGAATGGGCGGATTTTGTTGTGCCGCAGCAGTGCCCATTTTAGGCGGAGGCGTGATCAACATTCCGCTGGACGTGTTACCCGAGCTGCTGGATCCCCCCACGGAACTGACGGGCGCAGGTGCATTATTAGAACTTGTACAGCCTGCCAGCCAGAGCGAAACCAGTGATAATGCCGCAACACGGCTGATGGTGAATTTAGGGCTTCCCGCGCTCATTTATCCCCCAGGAATGTGTTAACTACCAGTGACTTAAAATTTACCGTGATGACACGAATCTTTCGCGCCACACCATACGCTGAATTTGCCTTAATAACCCTGGATAATTCTGAGTCTCAGGCCAACTCCCCCTTTACCAGAGGAACAAAGCGCACGGCTTCCACGGTATCGATAATAAACTCGCCGCCACGCCGACGAACGCGCTTCAGGAGCTGTTGCTCGTCCCCGACAGGCAGAACAAGAATGCCGCCTTCATCCAGCTGCGATAACAGAGCAGCGGGAATTTCAGGTGGAGCAGCCGTCACGATGATCGCGTCAAACGGGGCGCGTGCCTGCCAACCCTGCCATCCATCACCGTGTCGTGTCGAAACGTTATGTAAATCAAGTTGTTTCAGGCGACGACGCGCCTGCCACTGCAAACCTTTAATACGCTCAACGGAGCAGACATGGTGCACCAGATGCGCCAGGATCGCGGTTTGGTACCCCGACCCGGTGCCAATTTCCAGCACGCGCGAATGGGGCGTGAGCTCCAGCAGCTCCGTCATACGCGCCACCATGTAAGGCTGTGAAATCGTCTGACCCTGCCCGATAGGCAGCGCCACGTTTTCCCACGCTTTGTGTTCAAACGCCTCGTCTACAAATTTCTCACGCGGCACCTGGGCGAGCGCGTCGAGCACATGCTCGTCGCGGATCCCCTGAGCGCGTAGCTGTTCCAGAAGAGTTTGTACACGTTTGCTTACCATTGCGCGTTCACTCCTGCGCGATCCAGCCAACCCGACACCACATCATGCGCACTATACGCGGTTAAATCTACATGCAGCGGCGTAACCGAGACATATCCTTCATCAACGGCGGCAAAGTCGGTATCCGGTCCGGCGTCACACTTGTCGCCAGGAGGACCAATCCAGTAAAGCGTATTGCCACGCGGATCCTGCTGCGGGATCACCTGGTCAGCCGGGTGTCGGCTTCCGCAACGCGTTACGCGAATGCCTTTGATTTCACTCAACGGCAGATCCGGCACGTTAATATTGAGGATGCGCCCGGTACGCAGCGGCTCGCGATTGAGCGCCCGCAGGAGAGAACAGGTCACCGCTGCCGCCGTGTCGTAGTGCGTGTGGCCGTTTAACGAAACGGCCAGTGCAGGGAACCCCAGATGGCGCCCTTCCATGGCGGCGGCCACGGTTCCGGAGTAAATCACATCGTCGCCAAGATTGGGCCCGGCGTTAATACCGGAGACGACGATGTCCGGGCGCGGGCGCATCAGCGCGTTCACGCCCAGAAAAACGCAGTCGGTCGGCGTGCCCATCTGGACGGCGATATCACCATTTTCAAAGGTAAAGGTGCGAAGCGACGACTCCAGCGTCAGAGAGTTAGACGCTCCACTGCGGTTACGATCGGGTGCCACGACCTGCACTTCCGCAAATTCGCGAAGGTGTTTCGCCAGGGTCTGTATACCCGGCGCATGGATCCCGTCATCGTTACTCAGCAATATTCGCATAATCACCCGACGTGTTGATAAGTTCCCTGACAACACTGGTGGCAAAGCTACCTGCCGGCAGCCAGAAGCGTAACTCGACGGTTACGTCGTCCCACCAGTTCCAGCTCAACTGTTGCGGATAGAGCAGCATCGCACGGCGTGCCGCCTCGACTTTTTCCCGCACCAGCAATGTTTGTAATGCCTGCATATCAGCGACGGCAGACTGCTCAGCAGCCAGCGCATCGCCCTGCGTACCCCAGTCGCCCGTGCCGGGCAAGGCTGCAGTAATCATCAGCGTTTGAGTATCCACGCGCGACTGCACATCGGCCATTTCTTCAGCCGTTGCCACAAACCAACTCCCGCGTCCCGCTAATTGTAGCGCATCGCCGACAACAACTTGATTCGCGTCCGGTTTTTTCAGCCGTTCGCTCACAATCTGATTAAACAACGCACTGCGGGCCGCCGACAACCAAAAACTGCGTTTATTCCTGTCGCGAACCGGGGCATCGCTTTGCGCCCAGCGCAGTGCGCCGAGCAGGTTGCTGCCGCCGATACCAAAGCGCTGTGCGCCAAAATAGTTTGGTACGCCGCACGCATTGATAGCGTTCAGGCGTTTTTCCACATCGTCACGGTCCGAAATCTCACGCAGTACCAGCGTAAAATGGTTGCCCTTCAACGCGCCCAGACGCAGTTTGCGCTTATGGCGCGCGTATTCCAGTACCTTACAGCCCTCAAGCTCAAATTTGCTTAAATCAGGCATCGTATTACCCGGCACGCGCGCGCAGAGCCACTGTTCGGTGACGGCGTGTTTATCTTTCTGCCCGGCAAAGCTCACTTCGCGGGCATGAATTTTGAGGAATTTTGCCAGCGCATCGGCCACAAAACGGGTATTGCAGCCATTTTTCAGAATGCGTACCAGGATATGTTCGCCTTCGCCATCCGGCGCGAATCCCAGGTCTTCCACCACAACAAAATCTTCAGGGCTGGCTTTCAGCAGCCCGTTCCCCTGCGGTTTACCGTGCAGCCAGGTCAGGTTGTCGAAGTCCGTCATTGGCTTGCCTTCACCAGCAGCGCCACGGCCTCACAGGCAATCCCTTCACCGCGACCGGTAAAGCCCAGTTTCTCTGTTGTCGTCGCTTTGACGTTAACATCATCCATGTGGCAACCGAGATCTTCTGCAATGAACACGCGCATCTGCGGGATATGCGGCAGCATTTTGGGGGCCTGAGCGATGATCGTCACATCCACGTTGCCGAGGGTGTAGCCTTTCGCCTGAATACGACGCCAGGCTTCACGCAGCAGCGCACGGCTGTCCGCACCTTTGAAGGCCGGGTCAGTGTCCGGGAACAGCTTACCGATATCGCCCAGTGCCGCAGCACCCAGCAATGCATCGGTCAGGGCATGTAATGCTACGTCGCCATCAGAATGCGCAAGCAGCCCTTTTTCATAAGGAATGCGTACGCCGCCAATGATAATTGGGCCTTCTCCGCCAAAGGCGTGTACATCAAAACCGTGTCCAATTCGCATTATGCCTTCTCCTGATGGGTCGAACGGGTAAGATAAAATTCCGCGAGCTGTAAATCTTCCGGACGCGTCACTTTTATATTATCAGCGCGTCCTTCAACCAGCTCAGGATGGAAACCGCAATACTCCAGCGCCGAGGCTTCGTCCGTGATGGTCGCACCTTCTTTAAGCGCACGCGTTAAGCAGTCGTGGAGTAATTCTCGGGGGAAAAATTGGGGGGTCAGCGCGTGCCATAAATCGACGCGCTCAACGGTGTGTGCGATAGCCTGCTTGCCCGGCTCAGCGCGCTTCATCGTGTCGCGTACCGGGGCGGCAAGAATACCGCCTACCCGGCTGGTTTCGCTAAGCGCCAGCAGGCGCGCAAGGTCATCCTGATGCAGGCACGGACGGGCAGCGTCATGGACCAGAACCCATGGTGCCTCACCGGCAGCCTGAATGCCCGCCAGCACGGAATCGGCACGCTCGGCGCCGCCGTCAACAATGGTAATCTGCGGATGATTTGCCAGCGGTAACTGCGCGAAACGCGCATCACCCGGGCTGATAGCGATAATCACGCGCGTCACCCGCGGATGCGCCAGCAGCGCCGCCACAGAGTGTTCGAGGATCGTTTTATCGCCAATAGAGAGGTATTGCTTGGGACATTCTGTCTGCATGCGCCGGCCAAAACCCGCAGCCGGCACCACGGCGCATACGTCCGAAAAAGTTACTGCCATGTCGTAATCCTGGGCCTGATTATCGATTGTTTTGTGCTGAGCCCTGATTGCGTTTAGACGCATCCGGAACCAGACGATAAAAAGTTTCGCCCGGCTTAGTCATACTGAGTTCATTGCGTGCGCGTTCCTCAATCGCCTCTTGCCCGCCATTGAGGTCATCAATTTCAGCAAAGAGTTGATCGTTTCGCGCCTTAAGTTTGGCGTTTGTTGCCTGCTGAGCCGCGACGTCATCGCTTACCCGGCTATAGTCGTGCAGTCCGTTTTTACCGAACCACAGCGAATATTGCAGCCAGATCAGCAAAGCCAGCAACAGCAGCGTTAGTTTACCCATCCTGCCCCCTGAAAAACGGCATCATCATCCCAAAACGCCCCCAGATCTTTTTGCCGGGGTAACAGAGATGCCGCAACATCGCGGGCAAATGTACCACATTTTTTCCGCAGAATCGCCTTGCTCAATATCGTCACACAGTTGTTTACGGTTTGAATTATGGCTGAAGTTAGCCCATGAGCCACAAAAATAACAGACCAAACATCAGAACCACCGTCACAATCGTGACCACGGTACTGTAAAGGAGTTTGCCATTAAGCAGCGAGTGCAGCGCAATACCGACGACAACCGCCACAGGCATCAGCGCCAGGAAGAAAGGCCAGGTATAGAGAAAGAAGAACAGCGTATTACCGCCGTAGATAAGAAAAGGGATGCCCAGGGCCAGCAACCACGAGACGAAGCCGACTATGGCCCCAGGAAAGGACCAGGTCGTCTCGTCGTCGGTCGCTAACGGCTCCGACCCGGTGGTAATAATGTAGTTCTCACTGTTGCGCATAGCTGATCCTGTGACCGTGACTCATCGTTCGGGAAGACAGCTCCCGAACGATACCGTCTCAGGATCTGATAATATCGTCCCGTCTGAGCAGGTCTAATAATTGGCTTACTAAATTTGTTACCAATTGTTGACCTTCCAGGTGAATTTCAGGCGATTCAGGCGCTTCGTACACCGAGTCAATGCCGGTGAAGTTTCGCAGCTCTCCCGCACGCGCTTTCTTATATAGCCCTTTGGGATCGCGCGCTTCGCAAATTTCCAGCGGCGTATCAACAAACACTTCGATAAAGCGATCCTGCCCGACGCGCTCGCGCACCATCTGGCGTTCGGCACGATGCGGTGAGATAAACGCGGTCAGTACCACTAACCCGGCATCCGCCATCAGGCTGGCCACTTCCCCCACCCTGCGAATATTCTCTTTACGATCGTCGTCGCTGAAGCCCAAATCGCTGCACAGGCCGTGGCGCACATTGTCGCCATCCAGCAGGTAGGTACTGACCCCCTGCTGGTGTAGCGCCTCTTCCAGCGCGCCCGCTACCGTGGATTTACCAGAGCCGGATAGCCCGGTAAACCACAGTACCACGCCACGATGACCGTGAAGTTTCTCGCGCTGCGCGACGGTGACCGGATGAGGATGCCAGACGACGTTCTCATCATGGGCGGCCATTACTTGCCTCCCAGCAGATCGCGCGCACCCCAGTGCGGGAAGTGCTTACGCACCAGCGCATTCAGCTCCAGCTCAAAAGCGCTGAACTCAGAGGCCACCGTAGCCTGTTCATTTGGCTCACGCACCATACCGGCACCCACGGTCACGTTGGAGAGGCGATCGATAAAGATCAGCCCACCCGTTACCGGGTTCTGCTGGTAGGGATCCAGCACCAGCGGCTCGTCAAAGGTCACGTCGACCAGACCAATGCCATTCAGCGGCAGTTCGGTGACGTCGCGCTGGGTCAGGTTATTGATGTCCACCTGGAACTGGATACCGTCCACGCGGGCACGGGTTTTCTTACCCGCGATTTTAATGTCGTAGCTCTGACCGGCGCTCAGCGGTTGTTCAGCCATCCACACCACATCAACGGAAGCCCCCTGCACCGCTGCCAGCGTCTCCTGAGCGTCCACCAGCAGATCGCCGCGGCTGATATCAATTTCATCTTTCAATACCAGCGTGACCGCTTCACCCGCACCGGCTTGCGGCAGATCGCCATCAAAGGTGACGATACGGCTGATGGTGGATTCCACACCAGACGGCAGAACTTTAACGCGCTGACCGACCGCCACGGTGCCCGACGCGATAGTGCCGGAGAAACCGCGGAAATCAAGGTTAGGACGGTTAACGTACTGAACCGGGAAGCGCATCGGCTGGGTGTCGACCACGCGCTGGATCTCCACGGTTTCCAGCACTTCGAGCAGCGTCGGGCCGCTATACCACGGCATGTTCGCGCTCTGGGAAGCCACGTTGTCGCCTTCCAGCGCAGAGAGCGGCACAAAGCGAATATCCAGGTTACCCGGCAGCTGTTCAGCAAACGTCAGGTAACTCTGGCGGATCTCATCAAACTTCTCTTCGCTGAAGTTCACCAGATCCATTTTGTTGACCGCCACCACCAGGTGTTTGATCCCCAGCAACGTGGAGATAAAGCTGTGGCGACGAGTCTGATCCAGTACCCCTTTACGGGCGTCAATCAGCAGGATCGCCAGTTCACAGGTAGACGCACCGGTCGCCATGTTACGGGTGTACTGCTCGTGCCCCGGGGTGTCGGCAATAATAAATTTGCGCTTCTCGGTGGAGAAATAGCGATACGCCACATCAATGGTGATGCCCTGCTCGCGCTCGGCCTGCAGGCCGTCCACCAGCAGCGCCAGGTCGAGTTTCTCGCCCTGGGTACCATGACGTTTACTGTCATTGTGCAGGGAAGAGAGCTGATCTTCGTAAATCTGTCGCGTATCGTGCAGCAGACGGCCGATCAGCGTGCTTTTCCCGTCATCGACGCTGCCGCAGGTCAGAAAGCGCAGCAGGCTTTTGTGTTGTTGCGCGTGCAGATAAGCTTCTACGCCGCCTTCATTGGCAATTTGTTGAGCAATGGTCGTGTTCATGGCGGCTCCTTAGAAATAACCCTGACGTTTCTTCAGCTCCATGGAGCCTGCCTGGTCGCGGTCAATCACGCGGCCCTGTCGCTCACTGGTGGTCGACACCAGCATCTCTTCAATGATCTCCGGCAGCGTCTGCGCACTGGACTCCACGGCACCGGTCAATGGCCAGCAGCCGAGGGTACGGAAACGCACCATCTGTTTTTTGATCACTTCGCCTGGCTGCAGGTTGATGCGATCGTCATCGATCATCATCAGCATGCCGTCACGCTCCAGCACCGGACGTTCAGCGGCCAGGTACAGCGGCACGATCTCGATATTTTCCAGATAGATGTACTGCCAGATATCCAGCTCGGTCCAGTTGGAGAGCGGGAACACGCGAATGCTTTCGCCCTTGTTGATCTGGCCGTTGTAGTTATGCCACAGCTCCGGACGCTGGTTTTTTGGATCCCAGCGGTGGAAGCGGTCGCGGAAAGAGTAGATACGCTCTTTCGCACGGGATTTTTCTTCGTCACGACGTGCGCCGCCGAAGGCCGCGTCAAAACCGTATTTGTTCAGCGCCTGCTTCAGCCCTTCGGTTTTCATGATGTCCGTGTGTTTGGCACTACCGTGCACGAACGGGTTAATGCCCATCGCCACCCCTTCCGGGTTTTTATGCACCAGCAGTTCGCAGCCGTAGGCTTTTGCCGTACGGTCGCGGAATTCATACATTTCACGGAATTTCCAGCCGGTATCAACGTGCAGCAGCGGGAACGGCAGCGTACCCGGGTAAAACGCTTTACGCGCCAGGTGTAGCATCACGCTGGAATCTTTACCGATGGAATACATCATCACCGGGTTAGAGAATTCGGCTGCCACTTCGCGGATAATATGGATACTTTCCGCTTCGAGCTGCCGCAGGTGAGTAAGTCGTTTTTGGTCCATAACCGTTCCTTAAGCCAGATTCACCACAGAGGAGCCAAACCCCTCTGAGTCTGTTGTATGTTGAAACCAGGCGAGTGTGCTGTGCAGGTGCACCACTTCCCCTACCACGATAAGCGCGGGCATAGGGGCCTCTTTCGCCAGGGTGGCAAGATCCTGTAGCGTACCGATAGCCACATGCTGATCGACGCGCGTGCCGCGAGAAATCACGGCGACCGGCGTGGTTGCCTCTCGACCGTGTTGAATAAGTTGTTCACTGATGTCCGCCGCCTTCATCGTGCCCATATAGATAGCCAGCGTCTGACGACTCTGGGCCAGATGCGACCAGTCTAACGGGGTGCTGTCCGCCTTGTAATGGCCCGTGACAAAGGTCACGCTCTGGGCATAATCGCGGTGAGTAAGCGGTATACCGGCGTAGGCCGTCACTGCGGAAGCCGCCGTGATACCCGGGACGACCTGGAACGGCACGCCCGCTTCAGCCGCCGCCTGCAGCTCTTCCCCGCCGCGACCAAAGATAAACGGGTCGCCACCTTTAAGCCGCACCACCGTTTTGCCCGCTTTTGCCGCCGCCACCAGCATCTGGTTGGTGTCATGCTGCGGTACAGAGTGCTCGCCCGCCCGTTTGCCAACGCAGATTTGTTCTGCGTCACGGCGAATCAATTCGCGCACCCCGTCGGTGACCAGATGGTCGTAGAACACCACATCGGCATCCTGAAGCACCTGCAGGCCGCGCAGGGTCAGCAGCCCGGCATCACCCGGCCCCGCACCGACCAGAATGATCTCGCCGCCGCTACTGCCAGGGTTATCCAGCTCATCTTCGAGGATCTGCTGCGCCGCCGTTTCATTTCCGGCATGCATCAGGCTGGCAAATCGGCCGCGGAACACGCGCTCCCAGAAGCGACGGCGTTCCGTCACGCTGGTCAGGCGCGTTTTCAGATGGTTACGCCAGAAGCTCGCTTTCTCCGCCATCCGCCCAAGGCTGGTAGGCAAAAGCGCTTCGATTTTTTCCCGCAGCACGCGTGCCAGCACCGGCGCGGTCCCGCCGGAGGAGATGGCCACCAGCAATGGCGAACGGTCAACAATCGACGGGAAGATAAACGAACACAGCGGCCGATCGTCCACCACGTTCACCAGACGGTGACGGGCCTGAGCCGCCTCTGAAATACGGCGGTTGAGCTCGCGGTTGTCGGTTGCCGCAATCACCAGCACCACGGTGTCGATTTGCGACTCGTCGAAATCCGCCTCGTCGACTATCCGTACCTGCGCCCCCGCTCGCTGCAGAAACGCGATTTTGCGATCGGCAACCTCACCGGTGCCGACTACCAGCACAGGTCTGTCTTTTATCGCGGCAAAAAGGGGCAGATAGTCCACAAGCTACAACTCACTAACAACAAGGAATAGTGGGACTATAGGGGGCGGCTTAGATCGAATGAAATTACGAATTGGAATGAGTAGTTACTCAATGGAATAACGCCGTGGAAAAGCAAAGATCAAAAAGTGCTTAACACGCGAATTTTCGGGCATTTAAGAGCAATTCAAATTGTGTATGGTCGATCACAGTTTCATACTAGGCGGGTTAAAATTTTGCTCTGTTTTTAAGGACTCACTATGTTTTCCGCAACGCGCCACCGTATCGCTGCCCTGGCGCTCGGCGTTTGCTTTATCCTTCCGGCCCAGGCAAAAAATCAGCCCTATGGTGAAATCGCGAATATGCAGGCGCGGCATATTGCGACCGTCTTTCCGGGTCGTATGACCGGCACGCCAGCGGAAATGCTTTCCGCCGATTATATTCGCCAGCAATTTGCTGACATGGGATACCAGAGCGATATCCGATCGTTTCACAGCCGCTACGTCTATACCTCGCGCAATAAAACAAAAAACTGGCATAACGTGACCGGCAGTACGGTCATTGCGGCGCATGAAGGTAGCGCGGCGGAACAGATCATTATCATGGCGCACCTGGACACCTACGCGCCAATGAGCGACGCCGATACCGACAATAATCTCGGCGGGCTGACGTTACAGGGGCTGGACGATAACGCGGCGGGTCTGGGCGTGATGCTCGAACTGGCAGAGCGAATGAAAGACATTCCAACCCAATACGGGATCCGTTTCGTTGCTACCAGCGGTGAAGAAGAGGGAAAACTTGGCGCGGAGAATCTCCTGAAACGCATGAGTGCCGAGGAGAGGAAAAATACGCTGCTGGTGATTAACCTCGATAACCTGATCGTCGGCGATAAGCTCTATTTCAACAGCGGACAGAGTACGCCGGGTACCGTGCGTAAACTGACGCGCGACCGCGCGCTGGCGATTGCCCGCAGCCATGGGGTGTATGCCACCAGCAACCCGGGCGGGAATCCCGATTATCCTCGCGGAACCGGCTGCTGTAACGATGGTGAAGTGTTCGATAAAGCGGGCATTCCTGTTCTGTACGTGGAAGCCACTAACTGGATGCTGGGTAAGAAAGACGGTTATCAGCAGCGGGTGAAATCGAAGGCTTTCCCGGACGGGACGAGCTGGCATAACGTGCTGCTGGATAATCAGCAGCATATTGATAGCGCACTGCCGCAGCGAGTTGAACATCGCAGTCGGGATGTGGTTAAAGTGATGCTGCCGCTGGTGAAAGAGCTGGCAAAAGCAGGGAAAGCGTAGAACAGAACATGTCCCTCACCCTTTGTAAGAGGGTGAGGGAAAAGGGAACATAATTTACCCTTCGTGCAATCCGCACTCGCGCTTGAGTCCAAAGAATCGCGTCTCTTCTTCCGCCATGCCCGGTTCCCATTTACGCGTGGTATGGGTATCGCCCACTGACAGATAACCCTGGTCCCAGAGCGGGTGGTATTTCAGTCCGTGTTTTTGCAGGTACTGGTAAACCGTACGGTTATCCCAGTCGATGATCGGCAGCACTTTAAACACCCCGCGCTGAACCGCCAGCACCGGGAGCGTGGCGCGACTTCCGGACTGCTCGCGGCGTAACCCCGCAAACCAGGTCTGCGCGTTAAGCTCTTTCAGCGCCCGGTTCATCGGCTCGACCTTGTTGATCTCATTGTATTTCTCAATGCCTTCAACGCCCTGTTCCCACAGCTTGCCATACCGCGCCTCCTGCCAGGCCGCGCTTTGCTCCGCGCGGTAGACCTTCAGGTTCAGCCCGAGCTTGTCCGTCAGCTCATCGATAAACTGGTAGGTTTCCGGGAACAGGTAGCCGGTATCGGTCAGGATCACCGGAATGTCCGGACGAATCTGGTTCACCAGATGCAAACTCACCGCTGCCTGAATACCAAAACTCGACGAGAGCACATAATCACCCGGCAGGTTTTCCAGGGCCCATGCCACGCGGCCTTCGGCGTCGAGCTTTTCAAGCTGCGCATTGGTTTCTGCCAGCGCCAGAATGCGATCGACTTTTGGCAATTCGTTTAGGGCGTTTAGATCGAGTACGGACATAATTACCTCTCGTGTTTACTCCCAGAAATCCCTTGCGGGATCGAGCACCGGGCGAATAATGCCCGCACGCACCGTAAAGTCGCCGAAGCCTTCACCCGCTTCGCGCTCTTTCGCCCAGCGCCCGACGAGCTCGTCGATAGAATCAAGAATTTCCGGCTCGGTGATGTTCTCACGGAACATGCGCGGAATACGCGTTCCGATACGGTTGCCGCCGAGGTGCAGGTTATAGCGACCCGGCGCTTTACCCACCAGACCCAGCTCGGCCAGCATCGCACGGCCACAGCCGTTCGGGCAGCCGGTGACACGCATAACAATATGCTCGTCCGGAATACCGTGTTTTTCCAGAATCGCTTCCACCTTATCGGTGAATGACGGCAGGAAACGCTCTGCTTCCGCCATCGCCAGCGGGCAGGTCGGGAACGACACGCAGGCCATTGAGTTTTCACGCTGAGGCTTCACCGCGTCCATCAACCCATGGTCGCGCGCCAGTTTCTCAATCTTCGCTTTCTGGCTTTCCGGCACGCCGGCAACGATCAGGTTCTGGTTAGCGGTGATACGGAATTCACCTTTATGGATCTTCGCAATTTCCAGCAGACCGGTTTTCAGCGGGCGGCCCGGATAATCAAGAATACGGCCGTTTTCAATAAACAGCGTCAGATGCCATTTATTGTCGATGCCTTTGACCCAGCCAATACGATCGCCACGTCCCGTAAATTCATACGGACGGATCGGCTCAAACTTAATCCCCGCGCGACGCTCCACTTCCGCTTTGAACGTCTCTACGCCCACGCGCTCCAGGGTGTATTTGGTTTTCGCGTTTTTACGGTCCGTACGGTTACCCCAGTCGCGCTGCGTGGTGACAACCGCTTCAGCCACGGCCAGCGTGTGCTCCAGCGGCAGGAAACCAAACTCGCTTGCGGTGCGGGCGTAGGTTTTCTTGTTACCGTGTTCGATGGAGAGACCGCCGCCCACCAGCAGGTTAAAGCCCACCAGCTTGCCATTTTCGGCAATCGCCACGAAGTTCATGTCGTTGGCGTGCAGATCGATATCGTTCTGCGGCGGGATCACCACGGTAGTTTTGAACTTACGCGGCAGATAGGTCTGGCCGAGGATCGGTTCTTCGTCGGTGGTGGCCACTTTTTCCTGATCGAGCCAGATCTCCGCATAGGCGCGGGTGCGTGGCAGCAGGTGCTCAGAGATCTTCTTCGCCCACTCATAGGCTTCGGCGTGCAGCTCGGACTCATACGGGTTCGAGGTGCAGAGCACGTTACGGTTCATGTCGTTGGCCGTGGCCAGCGCGTCCAGCCCGACAGAGTGCAGCATCTGGTGTACCGGCTTCACGTTCTTCTTCAGAATGCCGTGGAACTGGAAGGTCTGACGGTTGGTCAGACGGATGCTGCCATAAAGGGTATTTTCACCCGCAAACTTATCGATCGCCTGCCACTGTTTCGTGGTGATCACCCCGCCCGGAAGACGGCAGCGCAGCAGCATCGCATGACGCGGCTCCAGCTTCTGTTCTGCACGTTCGGCGCGGATATCACGGTCGTCCTGCTGATACATACCGTGGAAACGGATCAGCAGAAAGTTGTCGCCTTTAAAGCCGCCAGTGAGACCGTCATTCAGATCTTCAGCAATGGTGCCGCGCAGATAGTTGCTTTCCAGCTTCATGCGCTCGGCGTCTGTCAGTTTACCTTCGACCACCAGTGGCCCTGGATGTTTTTCGCTCATTAGTAGACATCTCGCTGATAACGGCGCTCAACGCGCAGCTCACTTAAAAATTCATCCGCCGTTTCGGCATCCATACCGCCGAATTCGGCAATCACTTCCAGCAATGCCTGCTCAACGTCTTTCGCCATGCGATTGGCGTCGCCGCAGACATAAATGTGGGCACCGTCATTGATCCAGCGCCACAGCTCTGCGCCCTGTTCGCGCAGTTTGTCTTGTACGTATACTTTTTCTTGCTGATCGCGGGACCAGGCCAGGTCGATGCGCGTCAGGACGCCTTCTTTGACGTAACGCTGCCACTCAACCTGGTAGAGGAAATCTTCCGTAAAGTGCGGGTTGCCGAAGAACAACCAGTTTTTACCTGGCGCCTCATCTGCAGCGCGCTGCTGCATAAAGGCGCGGAATGGTGCAATACCGGTCCCCGGCCCAATCATGATGACCGGTGTTTCCGGGTTCGCAGGCAGACGGAAGTTGTCGTTGTGCTCGATAAACACGCGCACTTCACCGTCTTCCTCCACGCGATCGGCCAGGAAGCTTGATGCCCCGCCCGCACGGGCACGGCCTTCGATGTCATAACGCACCACGCCCACGGTGATATGCACTTCGCTCTCCACTTCTGCCTGCGAAGAGGCAATGGAGTAGAGGCGCGGCGTCAGCGGACGCAGCAGGGCAATTAGCGCATCCGCATCCAGCTGTGCCGGAGAGAAACGCACCATATCGACAATCGGCGTCGTCGCGGCGTAATGCTGCAGCTTCGCCTTATCCCCCACCAGGGGCAGCAGCGATTCACTGCGCGTTAAGGTGGCGTAATTTTCAACGATGTTTGGCGTGTTGACCGTCAGCTCGAAATGCCACTGCAGCGCCTCAGAGAGCGGCTGCGTTTTACCGTCGACGGTGACAGGCTCATCGCCTTTCAGCCACAGCAGTTCAACCAGCTCTTTAACCAGCGCCGGATCGTTCTGGTACCAGATCCCAAGTGCATCGCCCGGCTGGTAACGCAGACCGGAATCACCGAGATCGATTTCAATATGCCGCACGTCTTTCTCAGAGGCGCGACCGGTAATTTTCTGATTAACCGCCAGGCTCGCTGCCAGTGGTGCCTCTTTGGTATACGGGCTGGTGTGAATATCATTGACTGCACCCGCCGCGGTGACGGCAGCCTGCGCTGGGGTCTCTTTCGGCACGCGCGCTTTCAGCACGTCAACGATGCGCGCACGCCATTCAGCGGCGGCGGTCTGGTATTCCACATCCGCATCAACGCGGTCCAGCAGGCGCTCAGCGCCCAGTTCCGCCAGTTTGCTGTCGAAATCTTTACCGGACTGGCAGAAAAATTCGTAGGAGGTGTCGCCCAGGCCAAACACGGCGAACGCCGTCCCGTTCAGTTTTGGGGCTTTTTTCGAGAACAGGAACTTATGCAGGGCCACCGCTTCTTCAGCCGGCTCACCCTCACCCTGGGTTGAAGCCACCACCACCAGCAGTTTTTCGGACGCGATCTGTTTGAATTTATAGTCCCCGGCGTTCACCAGGTTCACGTTCAGTTTGGCGGCCAGCAGGTCGTCGCGCAGCGCTTCGGCCACACGGCGAGCATTGCCCGTCTGCGAAGCAGAAATCAGCGTAATTGCCGGAATTTCTACCGCAGTTGCCGGTGCAGCAGCCACAGCGCCCGGTTGCTGGTTAAGCATTCCCCAGAAATAGCCGGAGACCCAGGCAAGCTGGGTGAGAGAAAAATCAGAGGTGGCAGCCTGAAGGCGCGCCAGTTGCTCCGGGTTCAGGGGAAGCAAATTTGAAGGTGGGGCCTGTGTTGTCATGCGTCGTTATGTTCCAGTAGCCAAGCGGACTTTAAGCGAATAAATCCAAACTGAAGATAAGGTTAACGGCGAGGATAATAACAATTAAAGAAGGGATGGAAATAATAAATAACCAAATGGACTAACCTGTTTTAGTTATCGTTCTTAGCGATAAAAACGATTAACTAACCCATTGAAATTTAATCATAAAACAGTAGTCCTTTCTCGTATGCACCACGTTGCGGCAACAGAGCCGTTTTAGTTAATGATAAAAATTGTGCTTTCCGGTACTATGCGGCGGTTTTTTCCGCATTACTGAGAGCAATAATGTCCACCACACTGTTTAAAGATTTCACCTTCGAAGCCGCCCACCACCTTCCGCATGTTCCTGAAGGGCATAAATGTGGCCGTCTGCACGGGCACTCGTTTATGGTGCGTCTTGAGATAACCGGTGACGTCGATCCGCATACCGGTTGGATCATGGACTTTGCCGAGCTGAAGGCGGCATTCAAACCGACCTACGATCGTCTGGATCACTACTATCTGAATGATATCCCGGGCCTTGAAAACCCGACCAGTGAAGTGCTGGCTAAATGGATTTGGGATCAGATGAAACCGCAGGTGCCTCTGCTGAGCGCGGTGATGATCAAAGAGACCTGCACCGCGGGCTGTATCTATCGCGGTGAGTAAAAAAAGCCCGGAATATCCGGGCTTTTTTTTAGGCGATGTTCAGGTACTTGTGCGTCTGCATCGACAGCCGCCAGTTGCGGGCAATACAGGTTTCAATACACAGGCGCGTGGCATCCTCTTTCTGGCTGATAGGCTGCAGCGCGATGATCCGCTGCTTTTCATCCGTCAGCGTGGCGAGCAGTTCATCCAACGCTTCGATATCACGCACGCGGCCAACCGGGTGTTTAATCTCATCAGCACGCTCCAGCGCCTGAGAGAGTACATCGTAGCCGCCGCGCATGTTAACTTTCGGCGAAACCGTCACCCAGGTGGTGTGAGAACAGCGCACTTCATGCGTGCCGCTGGTTTCAATCTGACAGCTGTAGCCGTTCTTTTCGAGCAGCTCGGTCAGCGGCGTCAGATCGTGGATGCAGGGTTCACCCCCGGTAATCACCACGTGGCGCGCCGTCCAGCCCTGACGGCCAATGATCGCCAGCAGATCTTCTGCACTTCCCGCGCCCCACTTATCGCTCTCTTTGGTTTTAGCCAGAATGCTAAACAGCGACACTTCCCGATCTGCGAGTTTATCCCACGTATGTTTGGTATCACACCAGGCACAGCCAACCGGGCATCCCTGTAATCGAATAAAGATGGCGGGAACGCCGGTAAAGTAACCCTCGCCTTGCAGGGTCTGGAACATCTCGTTAATCGGGTACTGCATAGTCATCTCAGTTAAGGGGATAAACGATAAGTATCGCAGATCCCCGTCAGATGGTCATGCTCCATCGGTGCTTTGAGCGCCAATCGCTGCCATAAACCGCGCAGTAATTTGCTGTGGACGGGTGATGGCCCCGCCGACAACGACCATAAAGGCACCAAGTTCCAGGCACCTCGCCGCCCGCTCAGGTATGTCGACGTTGCCTTCGGCCACCACGGGAATGTCGACGGCAGACAGCACCTCTTTCAGAAACGCGCAGTCATTGTCCGGTAGCGCATGGCCTGCGGTTTCTGCCGTATAACCGTAAAGCGTGGTCCCCACACAATCAAAACCCAGCGCCTGCGCCGTCACGGCCTCTTCTGTTGTGGAAATATCCGCCATCAGGCGTACCGACGGGTACCGCGTGCGGATATGCGCGACCAGCGTCGCCAGGTCTTCGCCGCCAGGGCGCTGTCGCGCAGTCGCATCCAGGGCAATGATTTCCGGAGAAACCGTCATCAGCTCATCCACCTCTTTCATCGTGGCGGTGATAAACACCTCACTATCCGGATAATCGCGTTTGATGATGCCGATAACCGGCAGAGCCACCTGCTGCTTGATGGCTTCGATATCCACCACGCTATTGGCACGGATCGCTGCCGCACCACCCTGCGCGGCGGCCAGCGCCATTCGTGACATAATAAACGCGCTATGCAGAGGTTCATTCTCCAGCGCCTGGCAGGAGACGACCAGTTTTCCCTTCAGGTTATCCAGTACAGTTTTCATTACGATAAGATCTCTTCCACTTCGTTTTTAATAATCGTGACATGCGGCCCATAAATGACCTGAACACCGTTGCCGCGGACGATAACGCCGCGCGCGCCGGTCGCTTTCAGCGCCGATTCATTCACTTTGCTGCCATCCTTCACCGTGACGCGAAGACGCGTCGCGCAGCAGTCCACCTCTTCGAGATTGTCTTTGCCACCTAACCCGGCGATCACCGCAACGGCACGCTCGCTCTGCGAAAAGGTCACTTCATCCGCCATCGCCTCTTTCTCACTCCCCGGCGTGGCAAAATCAAAGCGATTAATCAGATAGCGGAACGTAAAGTAGTAGAGGAAGAACCACGGCACCCCTACCAGCGGCACGAACATCCAGTGGGTTTTGGCCTCGCCCTGGAGAATGCCGAACAGCACGAAGTCGATAAAACCGCCTGAGAAGGTTTGCCCGATAGTGATATGTAAAATATGGGCGAGCATAAACGCCAGCCCGTCAAACAGGGCGTGAATGACGTACAGCACAGGAGCAACAAAAAGGAATGAGAACTCAATAGGTTCAGTAATCCCCGTCAGGAACGAGGTCAATGCCGCCGAAAGTAACAGCCCCGCGACGCGTTTTTTGTTCTCCGGTTTTGCCGTGTGGTACATCGCGAGGCAGGCCCCCAGCAGACCAAACATCATCGTGATGAAGCGTCCGGACATGAAACGCGACGTGCCTTCATAAAACTGGCGTGTTGTCGGGTCAGCAAGCTGGGCGAAGAAGATCCGCTGCGTACCTTCGACAAGCTGACCGTTAACGATCTCGCTGCCGCCAAGCGCGGTCGTCCAGAAGGGAAGATAGAAGATGTGGTGTAAACCAAACGGCCCGAGCATGCGCAAAATGAAACCGTACAGCATCGTTCCCAGATAACCGGTGGCATCCACAAGCCCGCCCAGACCGAAGATCAGCTTCTGGAAATGCGGCCAGATGACGGTCATTAATGCCCCGACAAGTATTGCCGCCAGCGAGCTGACGATCGGTACAAAACGTGAACCGCCAAAGAAACCCAGGAACTGCGGAAGCGCGATCTTATTGAACCGATGATGTAACGCGCAGGTCACAAGCCCGATGACGACGCCACCAAATACGCCGGTTTCCAGCGTCTGGATCCCCAGCGTCATTCCCTGCCCTACGGCACCCGGGTTCTCAAGCGCCAGTTTTCCGGTCAGGATCAGCAGCGCATTGATGGTGGCATTCATCACCAGAAAAGCGAGCAATGCCGCCAGCCCTGCGGTTCCTTTATCATTTTTTGCCAGCCCGACGGCGACCCCGACAGCAAACAGCACCGAGAGGTTGGCGAACACAATCGAACCGGCACTGCTCATAATGGTAAAGATGGCCTGCAGCCACGCAACATCTAAAAACGGGTAGGCCGTGAGGGTATTGGGATTTGATAACGCGCCTCCAATCCCCAGCAACAAACCCGCCGCGGGCAAGACGGCGATGGGCAACATAAATGATTTGCCAAAGCGCTGCGCTTTCTCAAACCATCCGCCAGAAGAAGCCCCACTGAACATTTGCATCATTTTTTCATCCCCTCGTGTATAGATGAAAATTTTTACCACATTAATTATTGATAGTGAAAATTATCATCAATAACCAGGATGACGATCATACTTTTTCGAAATGACTGGCATCTTTCCCCCGCTTTCCGCCACACTAGTCGACAGAAGAATGCATTAAGGATCTCGCATGTCAGACCATGAAAACCTGCTGCTGAAGCTACGCCAGGAGGCTTCCGGGTACAGCCCAACGCAACGAAAACTGGGAGAGTTTGTCCTCAACGATCCTGCCCGGGTGCTTTACCTGACGATCACTGAGCTGGCGCGCGAAAGTCATACCAGCGAAGCCAGCGTGACGCGTCTTTGCCGCACGCTGGGCTGTAAGGGGTACACGGAATTCAAAATGGCACTTGCGCTGGACATTCAGCAGGGTCAGCCAGAGCGTCAGGCCGGGGATGAAATTGATAGTGTGGTGGAAGAGTCTGTACAGGCTCTGCAGGATACCGCCAGACTGCTCGACAGAGCGCTGCTGGAAAAGGCGGCGCAGGCACTGCATCAGGCGCAGTCAGTCCAGATTTATGGGGTCGCTGCCAGTGCGATCCTCGGCGAGTATCTGCATTATAAGCTGTTGCGCCTGGGCAAACCTGTGCAGCTCTTCAGCGATATGCACCGTGCAGCCATGAATGCGACCACCCTCTCTAAAGCGTCGCTGGTGGTAGCCATCTCCAGTTCAGGCTCAACACGGGATTTACTTCACGTCGTAAAACTTGCGCGCAAACGTGGCGTCCCCGTGCTGGCGCTCAGCAATACGCCGCGTAGCCCGCTGGCGTCCCTTAGCGATATGCTACTGGTTGCAGCCAAACCCGAGGGGCCGCTTAGCGCAGGCGCACTCAATGCCAAAGTGGGTGTTATGCTGCTGGTCGAGTTGCTTACCCACTCCCTTATTGCAATAGACGGTCATTACGGCGAGGTCAGCCAACAAACCGCCAGCGCAACGCTTCCGCTGTTGCTGTAGAAAACCTTCGCAGGCTATATATCAATAGCCTGCGAGTTTGTTATTTTGAGTGTTCTTAAGCATCCGTTAAATTATTTACCGCATCAATGAATGATGTTACAAAGTATTTTTATAATTACATTTTGACTTAATATCATCACGACACAGGAAGCACATTAATAATATATAAATCAGTAATTTAAAATAAATATCTTTATAAATTGAATTTTCTTCCCTCCTGCAATGTCCAATCTCACCCCCTGAATTCCTTACCTTAAAATAAGCTTAAGAAACGGTAAGGCTGGCCATTTTTTTATTTAAACGCCGTTTACTTTCGCCCGCCTACAATCCGCCTCATCAATCATAATGAGACGGTATCAATGAAAACCTTACTGATTACAGGCGTGACCGGATTTCTGGGTGGTGCAGTACTTGAAAAAATCCTGACCGGCGAGAGCGCCGTAAATTTACTTCTGCTTGCGCGCGCCAGCGACCCGCAAGGTGGGCTGGCGCGAGTGCAGGAGAATATGCGTAAGTTCAACGTGCCTGAGCATGCACTGGCCTCGCTGAGCGTGGAGAATATCCTCATTGGCGATCTCAGCCAGCCGGAAGCCTTCCTGAACGATCCGCGTCTTGAACAGGTGACGCATGTCGTTAACTGCGCGGCCGTCGCGTCATTTGGCAACAATCCGCTTATCTGGAAGGTGAACGTCGAGGGAACCCTGGCGCTGGCGCGCCGCATGGAACGGGTGTCGACCCTACAGCGCTTCCTGCACGTTGGCACGGCGATGTCCTGCACGCCGGAGCAGGATTCGCTGGTCGCCGAAAGTGCAGAATTCAGAGAGAACACCGAGCATCTGGTGGAATATACCTATTCGAAATCCACCATTGAACAGCTGATGCGCCAGCACTGTCCTGGCCTGCCGCTGCTCATCGCCCGCCCGTCCATCGTCGTCGGCCATACCCGTCACGGCTGCACACCTTCAAGCAGTATTTTCTGGGTCTTTAGCATGGGGTTAATGCTGCAAAAATTCATGTGTTCGATGGAAGACAAAATCGATGTCGTTCCGGTGGATTATTGTGCCGACGCGCTGTTAATGCTGCTTACCAGTGACGCACGTTCAGGGGAAGTGGTACATATTTCTGCCGGGGAAGAGAACAGCGTTCGCTTTGCTGATATTGATAAGGCAATGGCGCAGGCGCTGGAGAAAGCCCCTGTCGGAGATCGATACGCTCAGGTGAGTTACGAAACGCTGGTCAGAATGCGCCGCGAACTGAAGGATATTTTTGGGCCGTGCAACGAGCGCCTGATGCTGAAAGCAATGCGTTTATACGGTGCTTTTGCCACACTCAACGTGCGCTTCAGCAATGATAAGCTGCTTAGCATGGGCATGCCTAAGCCACCCCGCTTTACGGACTATATTGCCCGCTGCGTGCAAACCACTCAGGGGCTGACCATTCCGGAACAAATGGCGGTCGATTTTAAATAGCCAAAAAAAATGCCAGTCTTGCGACTGGCATTTTCCTTTTAAGGCTTAGCGATTATGCCTGACCTTTGATCTCTTTACGACCGTTGTATGGTGCTTTTTCGCCCAGAGCTTCTTCGATACGAATCAGCTGGTTGTATTTAGCAACACGGTCAGAACGGCTCATAGAACCGGTCTTGATCTGGCCAGCCGCGGTACCAACAGCCAGGTCAGCGATGGTAGCGTCTTCAGTTTCGCCAGAACGGTGAGAGATAACAGCGGTGTAGCCAGCGTCTTTCGCCATTTTGATCGCAGCCAGCGTTTCGGTCAGAGAACCGATCTGGTTGAATTTGATCAGGATGGAGTTAACGATGCCTTTCTCGATGCCTTCTTTCAGGATCTTGGTGTTGGTTACGAACAGGTCGTCACCCACCAGCTGGATTTTGTCGCCCAGTACTTTAGTCTGGTATGCGAAGCCATCCCAGTCAGACTCGTCCAGACCGTCTTCGATAGAAACGATTGGGTACTGTTTGGTCAGGTCTTCCAGGAAGTGAGTGAACTCTTCAGAGGTGAACGCTTTGTTGCCTTCGCCAGCCAGAACGTATTTACCGTCTTTGTAGAATTCAGACGCTGCACAGTCCATCGCCAGAGTGATGTCTTTGCCCAGCTCGTAGCCTGCTGCTTTAACCGCTTCAGCGATAACAGCCAGTGCTTCTGCGTTAGAACCCAGGTTTGGCGCATAGCCACCTTCGTCACCAACAGCCGTGTTCATACCTTTAGCTTTCAGAACTTTAGCCAGGTTGTGGAACACTTCAGAACCCATACGTACTGCTTCTTTCAGGGATTTCGCGCCAACTGGCTGAATCATAAATTCCTGAATATCAACGTTGTTGTCTGCGTGCTCACCACCGTTGATGATGTTCATCATCGGTACAGGCATGGAGTATTTGCCTGGAGTGCCGTTCAGTTCAGCGATGTGTTCGAACAGTGGCATACCTTTAGCAGCCGCTGCAGCTTTGGCGTTCGCCAGGGAAACGGCCAGGATTGCGTTAGCACCGAAGTTAGATTTGTTTTCAGTACCGTCCAGATCGATCATGATCTTGTCGATGCCAGCCTGGTCTTTAGCGTCTTTGCCAATGATTGCCTGAGCAATAGGGCCGTTTACGGCGCCAACAGCTTTCAGTACGCCTTTGCCCATGAAACGGGATTTGTCGCCATCGCGCAGTTCCAGCGCTTCGCGGGAACCAGTAGAAGCACCTGACGGAGCAGCTGCCATACCGACGAAACCACCTTCCAGGTGAACTTCGGCTTCAACGGTCGGGTTACCACGGGAGTCGATGATTTCACGACCGATGACTTTAACGATTTTGGACATTAGATTTTCCTCAGTACAAGTTAAACTAAAACTCCAGACAAACAACGCGTACCAGGGGTACGCGTTGCCGTTCTAACTTTTTTTACTTCGCCTGACGCTTCTGGTAATCGCTGGCGGCTTTCACAAAGCCTGCAAACAGCGGATGCCCGTCACGTGGCGTTGAAGTAAATTCCGGGTGGAACTGGCAGGCGACAAACCACGGATGGTTTGGCACTTCGATGATCTCGACTAACTGATCATCCCCGGAGCGGCCCGCAACACGCAGACCCGCAGCTTCAATTTGTTTCAACAACATGTTGTTGACTTCATAGCGGTGACGATGACGTTCGGTGATAACCGGCTCGCCATACAGCTTGCGAACGACGCTATCGTCGGACAGCTGGCAGGCCTGTGCGCCAAGACGCATCGTGCCACCCAGGTCGCTCTTCTCGGTACGGACTTCGACGTTACCTTCTTCGTCGCGCCATTCAGTGATAAGCGCCACGACAGGGTACTTACAGTCTGGCACAAATTCCGTAGAGTTCGCGTTTTCCATTCCCGCTACGTTGCGCGCAAATTCGATCAGCGCAACCTGCATACCCAGGCAGATACCGAGGTATGGAATATTGTTTTCACGCGCATAGCGTGCGGTGGCGATCTTGCCTTCTACACCACGGTAGCCGAAGCCGCCAGGGATGAGGATCGCATCCAGATCTTTCAGAATTTCAACGCCACGCGTTTCAACATCCTGCGAATCAATCAGCTTGATGTTAACGGAGACGCGGTTCTTCAGACCACCGTGTTTCAGCGCTTCGATAACTGACTTATAGGCATCTGGCAGTTCAATGTACTTGCCAACCATGCCGATAGTCACTTCGCCAGCCGGATTCGCTTCTTCGTAAATAACCTGTTCCCATTCAGACAGGTTAGCTTCCGGACAGTTCAAGCTGAATCGTTTACAAATATAATCGTCCAGGCCCTGTGATTTCAACAGGCCCGGGATTTTATAAATGGAATCGACATCTTTCATTGAAATAACGGCTTTTTCCGGCACGTTACAGAACAATGCAATTTTCGCGCGTTCGTTCGCCGGAACCGCGCGATCGGAACGGCAAACCAGGATGTCTGGCTGAATACCGATGGAGAGCAACTCTTTAACGGAGTGCTGAGTAGGTTTGGTTTTCACTTCACCTGCGGCTGCCATGTAAGGCACCAGCGTCAGGTGCATGAACAGCGCGTTTTCACGGCCAATATCAACCGCCAGCTGACGAATCGCTTCCAGGAATGGCAGGGATTCGATATCACCCACGGTACCGCCGATTTCAACCAGCACCACGTCGTGGCCTTCGCCGCCCGCAATAATGCGTTCTTTGATAGCGTTAGTGATGTGTGGGATAACCTGAACGGTAGCACCAAGATAATCACCACGGCGCTCTTTACGCAGAACGTCGGAGTAGATACGGCCTGTCGTGAAGTTGTTACGACGGGTCATTTTAGTGCGGATGAAACGCTCGTAGTGGCCAAGATCCAGATCGGTTTCAGCGCCGTCTTCAGTAACGAACACTTCCCCGTGTTGGATTGGACTCATGGTGCCCGGATCGACGTTGATGTACGGATCCAGTTTCATCATGGTCACATTGAGGCCACGGGCTTCAAGAATGGCTGCGAGGGAGGCTGCGGCAATGCCTTTACCCAGAGAGGATACGACCCCGCCGGTCACAAAAATATAGTTCGTTGTCATGCTGAACCTGAGAAGTTAGGGTGAAACGATGGAATAACCAAGACGGGAAAGTAGTATACCCGAACACGGCGAGCGCCACAAACTTTCATTCTCCGTCTCCTGTCCAGCCAATGACAAACATAAGGAGTGAGAAAATAGCCCCTTTTGGGTAAATGTTTTTGACGCAAATCAAGCGCTTGTCATTTAAAAAATCACACAAATTGCGCTTGATCGCAAAATTTCGTTAGAGATCAGTTTCCTGGCGTTTTACTTCTTGCCAGACTTCTTCCATCGCATCGAGGTCAATTCCGCTCATTTCCAGGCCGCGCGAGGCCACAATCCGCTCAACTTCGCGAAAGCGTCGTTCGAACTTAATGTTGGCTTTTTGCAGGGCGGTTTCCGCTTTTACACCCAGATGGCGAGAAAGGTTGACGGTCGCGAACAGCAAATCGCCCATCTCTTCTTCAAGCTTTGCTTCATCTACCACGGCCTGTTGCGCTTCGTGCATCACTTCGTCGATCTCTTCATGCACTTTTTCCAACACCGGGCCAAGTGACGTCCAGTCAAAGCCAACCGCGGAGCAGCGTTTCTGAATTTTATGCGCGCGCATCAGCGCAGGCAGGTTCAGGGGGATGTCATCCAGTGCCGAGTGCTGGGATTTCTCCGCGCGCTCGGCGCTTTTAATCTGTTCCCAGCGCGCCAGCACTTCCGCGCTATCGCCTGCGGTGGCATCGCTAAAGATATGCGGATGGCGACGTTCCAGTTTGTCGCTGATGGCAGCGCAGATGTCGTCGAAGTTAAAACGCCCCTCTTCCTGCGCCATTTGCGCATAGAACACCACCTGGAACAGCAGGTCACCCAGTTCGCCACGCAGGTCGTCAAAATCCTCGCGTGAAATGGCGTCCAGCACTTCATAGGTCTCTTCGAGGGTGTACGGGGCGATGGTGGCGAAAGTCTGCTCTTTGTCCCACGGGCAGCCGTTTTCCGGATCGCGCAGGCGTTTCATGATGCCAAGCAGGCGGTCGATTTGGTTCATAATTCTGTCCTGATTAAAAATAAATGCCGGGTAAAGGCTACGCCTTACCCGGCTTACAGAAAGGTGGGCTTACCCGCCGTGCAGACGACGTGCGTCAATCACATCCGGGACCTGGTTCAGTTTGCCAAGCACACGGCCCAGCACCTGCAGGTTGTAGATTTCGATGGTCATATCGATGGTGGCAAGCTGCTCGCGCGTATCGCTGCGGCTGGCCACGCCCAGCACGTTGACCTTCTCGTTCGCGAGAATGGTCGTAATATCACGCAGCAGGCCGCTGCGGTCATTTGCGGTGACGCGAACCACCAGCGAGTACCCCGCCGAGTAGCTCTCGCCCCAGACCGCTTCCACAATACGTTCCGGTGCATGCGACTGCAGCTCGGCAAGCTGGTCGCAGTCTGAACGGTGAATGGAAATCCCGCGTCCCTGAGTGATAAAGCCAACGATATCATCACCCGGGATTGGCTGGCAGCAGCGGGCAATGTGGTGCATCAGATTACCCACCCCTTCCACCACAACGCGGCCATTGTCTTTGCTGCGCTGCTGTGGCGCATAGGTTTTCTGCTGCAGCTGCTTCAGCGCCGCCGCATCCTGCTCCGCCGCGCTTGGCTTGTTGAACTGCGCCTGCAGGAAGTTCACCATCTGATTAAGACGGATATCACCGCCGCCAATCGCCGCCAGCAGTTCATCCAGCTCGTTGAAGTTGTAGCGCGGCAGCAGGAATTTCTCGGCCTCTTTCAGGCTTATGCCGATATGTTCCAGCTCGTCGTCGAGGATCTGGCGACCGGCAAGAATGTTCTTGTCACGATCCTGCTTACGGAACCAGGCGTGAATTTTTGAGCGCCCGCGGCTGGTGGTGACATAACCCAGGTTCGGGTTAAGCCAGTCACGGCTCGGGTTAGGCTGCTTCTGCGTGATGATTTCAATCTGGTCGCCCATCTGCAGCTGATAGGTAAACGGTACGATACGCCCGCCGATTTTCGCCCCAATACAGCGGTGCCCCACATCACTGTGGATGTGATAGGCAAAGTCCAGCGGCGTGGAGCCTGCTGGCAGGTCGACCACGTCACCTTTCGGCGTAAAGACGTAGACCCGGTCGTCAAAGACCTGGCTTCGCACTTCATCCAGCATTTCGCCGGAATCCGCCATCTCTTCCTGCCACGCAATCAGCTTACGCAGCCAGGCAATGCGGTCTTCATGACCAGAGCGCACGCCACCTGACGTCCCCTCTTTGTATTTCCAGTGCGCCGCGACGCCAAGCTCAGCGTCCTCGTGCATCTGTTTGGTACGAATTTGAATCTCGACCGTTTTGCCGCCAGGCCCCAGCACCACGGTATGAATAGACTGATAGCCGTTAGGTTTCGGGTTCGCGACATAGTCATCGAATTCATCCGGAAGATGGCGGAAGTGAGTATGTACTATCCCTAACGCGGCGTAGCAATCCTGCAGACGCTCCGCAACAATGCGCACGGCGCGCACGTCAAACAGCTCATCAAAGGCAAGATGTTTCTTCTGCATTTTGCGCCAGATGCTGTAGATGTGCTTGGGTCGACCATAGACTTCGGCCCGCACATTCTCTTCTTTCATCGACTGGCGCAATCCGCTGACGAACTCCTCAATATAGTGCTCGCGGTCAATGCGGCGCTCGTGCAGGAGTTTTGCAATCCGCTTATATTCTGCCGGATGCAGGTAACGGAAGCAGTAATCCTCCAGCTCCCATTTCAGTTGACCAATCCCTAAGCGGTTCGCCAGCGGTGCATAGATGTTCGTACACTCTTTCGCGGCCAGTACGCGCTCGTCTTCCGGCGCATCTTTTACTTCGCGCAGGTGGGCAACGCGTTCAGCGAGCTTGATGACCACGCAGCGGAAATCGTCCACCATGGCCAGCAGCATCCGGCGAACGTTATCAACTTGCTCCGAGGAGACGGAATCGGTATGTGCGGCTTTGAGCTGGCGGATTGCCGCCATATCCCGTACGCCGTGGATCAACGACACGACGGATTGCCCGACGCTGTCGCGCAGCACGTCTTCAGTGACGACATCCGCATCGGCAAGAGGGAACAAAAGCGCGGCCTGCAGCGTTTCGATATCCATGTTGAGCATGGATAAGATTTCAACCATCTCCACGCCGCGCCACAATAACAGTTCGGCGTCAGGATGCCCCAGAGTGGTGCGCTGACAGTAGGCCCAGGTTTCGGTTAAGCGTTCACACGACTGCTGGCTGGAAATCCCCAGACTTGCTATCCATTTTTGTGGGTCAAACTCCCCAGCTTTATTAAGATGTGCACTTCTTACCGCAACCATTGTCCTCTCCTTTAGGGACCAGGGCCTGTCGAAGTCGACAAGCCAAACTAATTAGATGTGCTCAAACAACACCATCGATTCCAGATGCCCAGTGTGCGGGAACATGTCCAGCATTGCCAGACGCTGAATCTGGTAACCCGCACGGATTAATGCCTCACTGTCTCGGGCAAGCGTTGCCGGGTTACAGGAAACATAGACCACGCGCCTGGGCGCGAGTTTAATTATATGTTGCATTACACCCGGTGCACCTGAGCGCGCCGGGTCGAGAAGAATTTTGTCAAACCCCTGCGTCGCCCACGGCTGCTGTGTCACATCTTCCTCAAGATTTTGGTGAAAGAATGTCACATTTTGCAAGCCGTTCTGTCGTGCGTTCTCCTGCCCTTTAGCTACCAGCGCCTCAACGCCTTCGACACCCACAACGCTTGCCGCCTGCCGGGCCAAAGGCAGCGTGAAATTGCCCATTCCGCAGAACAGGTCAAGTACCCGATCGCTCTTCTGCACATCGAGCCACATCAGCGCTTTTTCAATCATTTGCTGATTGACGCCATCATTTACCTGAATGAAATCGCGCGGACTGAACGTTAAGCGTAGCCCGTTTGACGCATACCAGGGCGCTTCACCTGTCAGTTGCTCAAGTATCTCGCTTTGGGGGGCAAGGAAAAGCGCCAGCTCGTGGGAATGCGAAAAGCGTTCCAGTTTTTCGCGATCTTTTGTCGACAGCGGCGCGGTGTGGCGCAGCACCATCAGCGGGCCATTGTTGGCCATGACCAGTTCGACGTGCCCGAGGTGACGAACGCCGTCCAGTCCGCAGAGGCAGGCGTGCACGTCAGGAAGCAATGCTTCAAGACGGGGCACCAAAATGGGGCACTGCCTGATATCGACGATATCGCTGGAGCTGGCTTTGCGAAACCCCATCTCCAGCCGCTCAGTTTTTGGCTGATAGTTCAGGCTCAAACGCGCGCGACGACGATAGCCCCAGGGCTGGTCGGCGATGATCTCGTTGACGTCGTGCTTAAGCAGGCGGGCCAGGGCGCTGCTTTTACTTTTTTGCTGTAATTCTGTGCTGACATGCTGTTGCTGGCAGCCACCGCAGACGCCAAAATGCGGGCAGCGAGGCTTCACGCGGTCCGGGCTATCGTTATGACGCTGCTTAACCTGCCCGCGTGCAAACTGGCGTTTATCTTCCGTCAGCGTAATTTCTGCTCGTTCTGTTGGCAGTAAACCTGTTATAAACAGTGTCTTACCATTATGACGCGCAACCCCCTGGCCAAAGGGATCGAGGTCAGTGGCTTCAACAGTTATGATCTGACGCGTCGTCACGCGTCGCTTTGCAGAGTAGAATTGCGCCATCGCCGAGATTTTTCTCACATAAACATAATTATCCTAATTGTCCCATAACGGAACGCCATGACCAACTACAGCCTGCGCGCGCGCATGATGATTTTGATCCTCGCCCCCACCGTTCTCATCGGTTTGCTGCTGAGTATCTTTTTTGTGGTGCACCGCTATAACGATTTGCAGCGGCAACTGGAAGATGCCGGTGCCAGCATTATCGAACCGCTGGCCGTCTCCAGTGAGTATGGGATGAACCTGCAAAACCGCGAATCGATAGGTCAGTTAATCAGCGTGCTGCACCGCCGTCATTCGGATATCGTGCGTGCCATCTCCGTTTACGACGAGCATAACCGCCTCTTTGTCACCTCGAATTTTCATCTGGATCCAGCGGCCCTGAAAATTCCTGACGGTACGCCCTTCCCGCGCCACCTCACCGTGCTGCGACGCGGCGATATCATGATCCTGCGCACCCCGATTATTTCGGAAAGCTATTCACCCGATGAATCCGCCCAGTCTGACGCCAAATCCAGCGACAATATGCTCGGATATGTGGCGCTGGAGCTGGATCTCAAGTCGGTGCGTCTGCAGCAGTACAAAGAAATTTTCATCTCCGGCGTTATGATGCTGTTCTGTATCGGGATTGCACTTATCTTCGGCTGGCGCCTGATGCGTGACGTGACGGGGCCCATTCGCAACATGGTTAACACCGTCGACCGCATTCGCCGGGGCCAGCTCGACAGCCGGGTGGAAGGGTTTATGCTGGGCGAGCTCGATATGCTCAAAAACGGCATTAACTCGATGGCGATGTCGCTGGCAGCGTATCACGAAGAGATGCAGCACAACGTCGACCAGGCGACCTCTGACCTGCGCGAAACCCTGGAGCAGATGGAGATTCAGAACGTTGAGCTGGATCTGGCGAAAAAACGCGCGCAGGAAGCCGCACGTATCAAATCCGAGTTCCTCGCGAATATGTCCCACGAGCTGCGTACGCCGCTCAATGGCGTGATTGGCTTTACCCGTCTGACGCTAAAAAGCGAGCTGAACCCAACCCAGCGCGATCATCTGCACACCATTGAGCGCTCGGCCAACAACCTGCTGGCGATCATTAACGACGTGCTGGACTTCTCCAAGCTGGAGGCCGGTAAGCTGATCCTGGAGAGCATCCCATTCCCGCTGCGCAGCACGCTCGATGAAGTGGTGACGCTGCTCGCACACTCGTCGCACGATAAAGGCCTGGAGCTGACGCTCAACATTAAAAATGACGTGCCGGATAACGTCATTGGCGACCCGCTGCGCCTGCAGCAGGTGATTACAAACCTTGTCGGTAACGCCATCAAATTCACCGAAAGCGGCAACATTGATATTCTGGTGGAAAAGCGCTCCATCAGTAATAACAAGGTTCAGATTGAAGTTCAGATCCGCGATACCGGCATCGGTATTCCGGAGCGGGATCAGTCCCGTCTGTTCCAGGCGTTTCGTCAGGCCGATGCAAGTATTTCCAGACGTCATGGCGGCACGGGGCTGGGTCTGGTTATCACACAGAAACTGGTTAAGGAGATGGGGGGAGATATCTCTTTCCACAGCCAGCCAAACCGGGGCTCCACGTTCTGGTTCCATATCAATCTGGACCTTAACCCGAACGTGTTGACCGACGGTCCGGTAACCAATTGCCTGAAAGGAATGCGCCTTGCCTACGTTGAGCCGAACGCCGCAGCGGCGCAGTGTACGCTTGATATCTTAAGCACCACGCCGCTGGAGGTGATCTACAGCCCTACCTTCTCAGCGCTTGCCGTGGAGCATTACGACATCCTGCTGTTGGGGGTCCCGGTCACCTTTACCGGCGAGCTCACCATGCAACAGGAACGGCTGGCGAAAGCCGCATCGATGACCGACTACCTGCTGCTGGCCCTGCCGTGTCATGCCCAGATCAATGCAGAAGAGTTAAAAAATGACGGGGCCGCCGCCTGCCTGCTTAAGCCACTTACCGCGACCCGCCTGCTGCCAGCACTGACGGAATACTGTCGTCTGAGCCAGCACGCCCTGCCGCTGATTGACGATGAACAAAAATTGCCGATGAGCGTAATGGCGGTGGATGATAATCCGGCCAACCTGAAGCTGATTGGCGTGTTGCTTGAAGATCAGGTTCAGCACGTAGAGCTGTGTACCAGCGGTGCGCAGGCGGTTGAGCATGCGAAACAGATGCAGTTCGATTTAATTCTGATGGATATTCAAATGCCCGGCATGGATGGCATTCGTGCCTGCGAGCTGATCCGTCAGCTCCCGCATCAGCAGCAAACGCCGGTGATTGCGGTCACCGCCCACGCGATGGCCGGTCAGAAAGAGAAGCTGCTGAGCGCCGGAATGAATGATTATCTGGCCAAACCTATCGACGAAGAGAAGCTGCACAGCCTGCTGTTACGCTATAAGCCGGGGCATATCGGCGGAACGTACACGGTATCGTCCGAACCGGTGGAAATCAGCGTCAATCAAAACGCCACCTTTGACTGGCAGCTTGCGCTGCGCCAGGCGGCGGGTAAGCCTGATTTGGCCCGCGATATGCTGCAAATGCTGGTCGCGTTTCTGCCGGAAATTCGTAATAAGGTCGAAGAGCAGCTGGTGGGTGAAAACCCGGAAGATCTGCTGGAAGCCATTCATAAGCTGCACGGTAGCTGCGGCTACAGCGGTGTGCCGCGGCTGAAGAATCTCTGCCAGCTGCTGGAGCAACAGCTTCGCGCGGGCACGCCGGAAACAGATCTTGAACCGGAATTTCTGGAGCTGCTGGACGAGATGGATAATGTGACGCGGGAAGCCATGAAGGTGTTAGGTAACTAGCGTTGCCCTCTCCCGCCGGGAGAGGGCAAACAGGATTGCCCGCCGTTCAGAGCCTGAACGCCTGCCCCACTTTCAGCACTGCAGCGATATTACGTGCGGCCATCCGCACATTGTCGCTGGCATTTTCCAGCGCGTCCTCCAGCGAACAGATGGTATAAATCACGCTGAATACCGCGTCGATGCCGTGATTATGTACCCCCCCGACATCCGCCGTCAGGCTACCCGCAATACCGATGACCGGTTTATTAAAGCGTTTAGCCACCTTCGCGACGCCCACCGGCACTTTCCCGTGGATCGTCTGGCTGTCAATGCGCCCTTCTCCCGTAATCACCAGATCGGCGTTAGCCACCTGCTCTGCCAGATGCAGCGCATCGGTGACAATCTCAATCCCCTGACGAAGCTGCGCACCGCAGAAAGCGTAGAGTGCCGCCCCCATCCCACCCGCCGCACCGCCGCCGGCAAGGTTGATGACGTCGATATCCAGATCCCGGGCAATGACCTGCGCGTAATGCGCCAGGGCGTTATCCAGGGTCACAATCATCTCCGGCGTGGCGCCTTTTTGCGGGCCAAAGACCGCGGATGCCCCTTCGTCTCCGGTGAGCGGATTAGTGACGTCACAGGCGACCTCAATCCGGGACTCCGCCAGACGTTTATCCAGCCCGCTCAGGTCGATACGGGCCAGTTTTGCCAGCTCGCCGCCCCCCTGTCCAAGGGGCTGCTCGTTGGTATCCAGCAGCTTTACCCCCAGCGCCTGCACCATGCCGGCACCACCGTCATTGGTGGCACTGCCGCCAATGCCAATAATAATATGCTTAACGCCCGCATCCAGCGCGTGCCGGATAAGCTCGCCGGTCCCCCAGGAGGTGGTAAGAAGGGGATTGCGTTGCGAAGGCGCGACCAGCTCCAGACCGCTTGCCGCCGCCATTTCAATAAACGCGCTCTGTTCGTCACCGGAGATGCCATAGAACCCGTCCACAGGCTCACCCAGCGGGCCTGAGACAGAGGCATGGACAATGCGCCCCTGCGTCGCCGCCACCATAGCTTCTACGGTACCTTCTCCACCATCGGCGACCGGCAATTTCACAAAGTCGGCCGCGGGGAAAATCTCGCGAAAACCCTGCTCAATCGCGGTGGCTACCTCAAGGGCGCTCAGGCTTTCCTTATACGAATCCGGTGCGATAACAATCTTCATAAGCCATCCTTACGCATAGTCATTACGTTAAGCATACACCACGTAAACGACCGCTCATGGGAGCGGTCCCAATGCGTTTATCGTACCATGCACGGACGTTTATTGTCGAATTTCCAGTCAGGTATCAAATATTGCATGGCCATCGCATCGTCGCGTGCCCCCAGACCATGTTTTTGATACAGCTCGTGGGCTTTCATCACCTGATCCATATCCAGCTCAATGCCCAGACCCGGCGTGGTTGGCACCTGCACCATGCCTCCTTTGATCTCAAACGGCTCTCTGGTCAGACGCTGATTTCCTTCCTGCCAGATCCAGTGGGTATCGATAGCGGTGATCGTGCCCGGTGCAGCAGCGGCCACGTGGGTGAACATCGCCAGCGAGACATCAAAGTGGTTATTGGAGTGCGAGCCCCAGGTCAGGCCAAATTCATGACACATCTGTGCCACACGCACCGACCCCTGCATCGTCCAGAAGTGGGGGTCTGCCAGCGGAATATCGACAGACTGTAACGACAGGGTGTGCCCCATCTGACGCCAGTCAGTGGCAATCATATTGGTCGCGGTGGGTAAACCGGTGGCGCGACGGAATTCCGCCATCACTTCACGGCCCGAGAAGCCCTGCTCAGCCCCGCACGGATCTTCCGCGTACGCCAGCACGCCTTTCAGTTGTTTACCAATGCGGATAGCTTCATCCAGAGACCAGGCACCGTTCGGGTCGAGCGTGACGCGCGCCTGCGGGAAACGTTTTGCCAGTGCGGTAATGGCTTCCGCCTCCTGTTCACCCGCAAGCACGCCGCCCTTCAGTTTGAAATCGTTAAAGCCATATTTTTCGTACGCGGCTTCCGCCAGGCGCACCACCGCATCCGGGGTCATCGCGTCTTCGTGGCGGAGTCGGTACCAGTCACATTTTTCATCCGCCTGGTTCTGGTACGGCAGCGGCGTCAGCGTGCGGTCGCCAACGAAGAACAGATAGCCCAGCATTTCCACTTCACTGCGCTGCTGGCCTTCGCCCAGCAGCGACGCAACGTTAACGCCCAGGTGTTGGCCCAGCAGATCCAGCATCGCGGCTTCGATACCGGTGACCACGTGAATGGTGGTTCGCAGGTCAAAGGTTTGCAGACCACGACCGCCGGCATCACGGTCAGCGAAGGTGCTTCGCACGGTATTGAGGATATTTTTATATTCGCCCAGCGTTTTTCCCACCACCAGCGGAGCGGCCTCTTCCAGCGTTTTGCGGATCTTCTCACCACCGGGGATTTCACCCACGCCGGTATGCCCGGAGTTATCGTTGATAATGACAATATTGCGGGTGAAAAACGGCGCATGCGCTCCGCTCAGGTTCATCAACATGCTGTCATGGCCGGCGACCGGAATGATCTGCATGGAAGTGACTACAGGGGTAGTAAAAGTACTCATCGTTCAATCCTTTTATCAGTGACGTCCAAAAACAGGGCGCTTACGATCAAATGTCCAGCCGGGGATCAGGTACTGCATCGGCCCCGCGTCGTTACGCGCGCCGCCTGGCAGTTTTTTATACGCCTCATGCGCGTGATGAACCTGATCCCAGTCAAGCTCAACGCCCAGCCCCGGTGCATCTGGTACGGCAATCTTGCCATTTTTGATTACCAGCGGTTCTTTCGTCAGGCGGGCTTCTCCCTCCTGCCAAATCCAGTGGGTATCAATGGCGGTCGGGTTGCCCGGAGCCGCCGCGCCAACGTGCGTAAACATCGCCAGCGAAATGTCGAAATGGTTGTTGGAGTGACAACCCCAGGTCAGTCCCCAGTCGTCGCAGAGCTGTGCGACGCGAACGGCACCTGAGAGTGTCCAGAAATGCGGGTCCGCCAGCGGAATATCGACCGCGTTCAGCATCACCGCGTGGCCCATTTCACGCCAGTTGGTGGCGATCATATTGGTGGCCACCGGTAGACCGGTGGCACGCCGGAATTCCGCCATTACTTCACGGCCAGAGAAGCCCTGCTCGGCCCCGCACGGGTCCTCCGCGTAGGTCAACACGTCGTCCAGCCCTTTGCATAAGGCAATGGCCTCATCCAGCAGCCATGCACCGTTCGGATCCACCGTGATGCGCGCATCCGGGAAGCGTTTTTTGAGCGCGCGGGCAGTTTCAATCTCCTGCTCGCCGGGCAATACGCCGCCTTTCAGCTTGAAATCTTTAAATCCGTAGCGATCCTGCGCGGCTTCCGCCAGCCGAACCACCGCCTCACCGGAAAGCGCCTCCTGGTGACGCAGGTGATACCACTCGTGGTCGCCAGGAGAATGCGCCAGATAAGGCAGGTCGGTTTTATTGCGATCGCCAACGTAAAACAGATAACCGAGCACCGTCACCGCGTCGCGCTGTTTTCCTGGCCCCAGCAGTTCGCAGACCGGGACCTTCAGCGCCTTACCCAGTAAATCAAGCAGCGCAGCCTCCAGCGCGGCGACGGCGTTGACGCGCAGTTCGAACGTCCAGGCGCCTTTGCCGAACGTGTCAAAGTCTGCCGACTGATTGCCCTTGTGCACCCGCTGCACCACGTTATTGAGGCGAGCGACCTCCTTCCCGACGACCAGCGGAATGGCGTCTACCAGCGTCTGGTGGATAACCTCGCCACCCGGCGCTTCCCCAACGCCGGTGTGGCCCGCGGAATCCGTCAGCACCACGATATTACGGGTAAACCAGGCGTTATGTGCGCCACCGATGTTGAGCAGCATACTGTCCTGTCCGGCCACCGGTATGACCTTCATGTCGGTAATCACCGGGCTTGATTGAGTCGTCATCAGCCGCGCTCCACTACAGGTTTAAGTTCCACGCGCTTGATATCACCCACCAGAACCAGGTAGCTCAGGACCGCCACCAGCGCGTGTACGCCAACGTAAATCAGCGCGCCGTTGAAGGAGCCGGTGGTTCCCACGATGTAGCCGATGGCAATGGGGGTCACAATCCCGGAGATGTTGCCAAACATGTTGAACAGTCCACCGCTCAGGCCGCTGATCTCTTTCGGTGCGGTATCCGCCATGACCGCCCAGCCGAGGGCACCGATCCCTTTACCGAAGAAGGCCATCGCCATAAAGCCAATAATCATCCACTCAGCACTGACGTAGTTACAGAACACCATGGTCATGGAGAGCAGCATGCCGAGCACAATCGGCGTTTTACGCGCGATATTCAAAGAGCCTGTACGGCGCATCAGCCAGTCGGAAATCACGCCCCCCAGCACACCCCCTACAAAACCGCAGATAGCCGGGACTGACGCCACAAAGCCCGCTTTCAGGATCGACATCCCACGCGCCTGCACCAGGTAAACCGGGAACCAGGTGATAAAGAAGTAAGTTAAGGCGTTAATGCAATACTGGCCCAGATAGATGCCGATCATCATGCGCGAGCCGACGAGCTGCTTGATCTGCGCCCATTTCTGGCTGAACGGCACTTTTGCTTTTGCGGATTTCTGATCCATGTTGATCAGCGCCCCGCCTTCAGCAATGTACTCCAGCTCTTTTTTATTCACGCCGGGATGCTGGTTCGGTTCGTGGATCACTTTCAGCCAGACGAAGCTAATGATGATCCCAAGCCCACCCATAAAGAAGAAGACATGTGACCAGCCCACTTCATGCGTCAGCCAGCCCATAATGGGGGCAAAGATCACCGTCGCAAAGTATTGCGCAGAGTTAAAAATTGCTACCGCCGTTCCCCTCTCCTGCGCCGGGAACCACGCCGCCACAATACGGCTGTTACCGGGGAAGGAAGGTGCTTCGGCTAAGCCCACCAGGAAGCGCAGGGTGAAGAGCGCAACGATGATGCCAAATCCGTTGAACACATCGACGAAGCCCTGCAACAGGGTAAATGCCGACCAGATGAAGATGGACCAGAAATAGACGCGTTTGGAGCCAAAACGATCAAGCAGCCAGCCGCCAGGAATTTGGCCGATAACGTAGGCCCATGAAAATGCGGAGAAAACGTAGCCCATGCCAACCGGATCAAGACCGATGTCTTTTGCCATTTCAGAACCGGCAATCGACAGCGTGGCACGGTCACCATAGTTAAAGGATGTGACGATAAACAGCATCACCACTATCCAGTAGCGCGCATTTGTGCGCTTCTCAGCGCTGCTCGCCGCGTGGCTTAATGTACTCATTGTTGCACTCCTGAATCCAGGCTCTCGCCAGTTCATTCTGTACAGCACCGGTAGGGTAACCAGAATGAGGGTTAGTATTTGGCAGTTTTGGTACGGCTTGATGCCGTTTTATAGTGCGCACTGCCTTTTTGATGACTGACCGGAAAAGTATAGGGAGAAGTGCCTCTGTCCCTCACCGTGCATGAACACAACATTGAGGGGTCAATGAGAAGTTGTTTGGGGCATAAGCCCAAAGCAGTGGAAGGTAGTTCACGGAATTCGCCGGAAGGCGGGAGAAAAGCAAAACGGTAACCGACGTTACCGTTTTGTGTTTGCGCTCGCGCCACGTGGGCACGGGGGCCCGGGTATGCGAAGGGCTGCCCGGCCAGAGGGTTATTTAAGCAGCGTTGCCCAGTGTTCAACCCACGGGTTCGATTCACTCTCTGGCTCAGGGTGTTCACCTGCATCAATCAGCAACATCTCACCGACGCGTTGCGCGCTCTGTTCCTGCAAAAGCGCATCGAACTGCTTACCACCGCCGCAGAAATTGGCGTAAGAACTGTCGCCCAGAGCAATGATGCCGTAGTGAACATCCGGCTGATAGCCAAGCTGATCCTTGATTGCCTGGAAAAGCGGCACGATGCTGTCCGGCAGATCGCCCTGCCCGGTAGTGGAGGTAACCACCAGAATGTATTTATCTTTGTACTTTTCCCAGTCTGCCAGCTCCGGGTCTTCATAGACCGTGGCTTTATGGCCCTGACCTGCGAGTATCGCCTCAGCCTCTTCTGCTACGAGCAGCGAGTTGCCGTACATTGTGCCGACAAAAATGCCCACTTCAGCCATGATGTATTTCCTTGATTATTGCGCTTGCTGTTCATCCTGAACGTTGCCCGATACAAACTCAACCCTTTCATTTTCGGGGAGTTGCCCCAGCCAGCCAAACTGTGACAGCGCCTGCATCCAGACGTTGTCCAGCCCCGCATGGAGAGTCAGCGGTTCGCCGGTAAACGGGTGCGTCAGGCTCAGTTCACTGGCATGCAGCATCAGGCGGTCGCAGCCAAAATGTTCGGCAGCACTGCGGTTCTGGCGCAAATCGCCGTGCTTGCTGTCACCAATAATCGGATGACGCAGATGTTTCAGGTGACGGCGGAGCTGGTGTTTGCGCCCGGTTTTGGGCAACAGCTCAACCAGACTGTAGCGGGTGGTCGGAAACTTGCTGGTTGCCACCGGCATTTCCGTGGTCGCCATGCCGCGGTAATCCGTCACGGCGGGCTGCGGGCCTTTGTCATCGCGGGCAAATTTATCGGCAATTTTGTCCAGCTCTTCCACCAGCGGATAATCGAGCGTAGCGCTCTCCGTCAGCCAGCCACGAACGATCGCGTGGTAGCGTTTCTGGATCTGGTGCTGTTCGAACTGCTGCGACAGCAGGCGGCCCGCTTCGCTGGAAAGCCCCATCAGCAACACACCGGAGGTTGGCCTGTCGAGACGATGAGCCGTAAAGACGTGCTGACCAATCTGGTCGCGCACGGTTTGCATCACCACCACTTTTTCATCGCGGTCCAGCCAGCTTCGGTGCACCAGCCAGCCAGACGGTTTGTTTACCGCGACCAGCCACTCATCCTGATAGAGGATCTCAAGCGTCATGCATCTTCACCGGCAAACACGGCATCCAGCTTTTCCAGCTCAATCAGCATGACATCGCGCGCAGGGTGGGTCGCGTCCAGCGCCATTTCATAGTAAGGCGCAACAGCGAACGCCTGCGGCAGCGGGTGGCCACCGTCGAGCAGCGCGTGCATACGCGGAATTAATACCCACTGGAGCCATTCGAACGGTGCCAGCGTATCCAGACAGAACGGCTGAGTGCTTGCGAAGGCTTCTGGCTGCGGCGCGGTCTCCTGCCACAGCTGATGTTGGCGCAATAATGCCTCGATGGCGTGCAACCGGGCACGAACGCTATCGTGTTGCGTCATAGTAACCTCAACTGAAAAAGTGAACGGCGCGCAGCATAGCATTGCAGGAGACAGAAATAAAAAAAGGGAGCACTGTAAAAACAGTGCTCCCGGTTCGTTCCGCAGCAATCCAGCTACAATTCGTGCTCCCTGCTCATCCGTGACAACTTTTCCTGAAGCCCGAAGGCCTGGTCATCCTTCACCTTGTGCATCCTGCTCACATCGTCCTGATGTGTTTGTTTCATCCTGAAACGTCCTGGCCATCCTGACCCACCGACCATCCTGACCGGCTCTCATTCTCCCTTCCTGGAGGTGTCCCTTACGCATCCTGCGCGATCCTTTTGCTTCATCCTGAAGCCTTCCTGCAGCGTCATCCTGACGTGTTCCTGGTGAGAAACGCCATCATCCTGATGTTCGTTTCTCGTGTCGGCATCCTCTCGACACAACTAGAATCCGCTATTCTGCTTCGTCTTACAACCCATGCTGGCAGCGCTGTAAGCCGTCCCGTGCCCCCCTGGACGCGGCGATATCTCATTAACGTATTGAAAAATAGAGTAATGTTAATCTTAATTAAATAAGGCAATACTGAATGATCCAGCGATCTCTCACAACTCTGTAAGAGATCTCTCACACGCGCGATGGCATCGTGGATTACAGAAGTGGCTCAAGTCGGGTGAGGAATTCCGCAAGTGAGGGGGCGAGAGTCTCGCGATTGCGGGTACCGATGGTCTCTTTAACCACTTCACCAGACAGGTTGCAGACTGAGATAACGTCCAGTTCACTGTCCAGCGTGGCAATAAAGAGCGTCGGAGAAAGCTTAAGGCGTTTTTGCGTGACCAGATGACCAATCAGGTTTTCCTGAACACGCTGCAGATCGTCTTCACTCCAGGTCTGCAACAGCGTCAGCGTGATACCAGCAAATCGCGCAGGCATATCCCCTGCAAATTGCGTGGTATAAAACGCGTGAACCGCTGGTTGTACCACAATGTCCATTGCCCGTTCAACCGCATTTACATTTTGCTCACCCGTCGGGGGTTGCGGTTGCCAGATAACGTAATCATCCGGAGAAGAGATAATACATGGCGAAGGTACACCATATAAGTCAGTGCTTTGCGGCCATGTGCCATGCGTTTCATGCCATGCATCGCAATAGCGGGTCGTGAAGGCAGTGAGGGCATTTGCAGTTTCGATGTCCACCGATTTCTCTCTTCTTGTAAGACAGGATAAACTCAGCCCATAAGTGTACCTGTAAAGTGGCTATGAAACATGTCTTACGAAAATCATCAGGCGTTAACGGGCTTAACGCTGGGTAAATCGACCGATTACCGCGACACCTACGATGCAAGCCTGCTGCAGGGCGTACCGCGCAGTCTGAATCGCGATCCTCTGGGCCTGCGCGCTGACGCGCTGCCGTTTGTTGGCGGTGATATCTGGACGCTGTACGAGCTCTCCTGGCTCAACGCCCGCGGTCTGCCGCAGGTCGCAGTGGGCCACGTTGAACTGGATTATGCCAGCCAGAACCTGGTGGAATCCAAAAGCTTTAAGCTCTATCTCAACAGCTTTAACCAGACCAAATTCGACAGTCAGGAAGAGGTTCAGCATACCCTGGAGCGGGATTTAAGCGCCTGCGCACAGGGCAAGGTGAGCGTGTCACTCTATCGTCTGAATGAGCTGGAAGGGCAGCCGGTTGCCCACTTCAACGGCACCTGCATCGACGATCAGGATATCGCAGTGGATAATTACGAATTCAGTACCGATTACCTCGAAAATGCGGCAAGCGGAAAGACCGTTGAAGAGACGCTGGTAAGTCATTTACTGAAATCCAACTGCCTGATCACCCATCAGCCGGACTGGGGCTCCGTGCAGATCCAGTATCGCGGTCCGAAGATTGACCGGGAAAAACTGCTGCGCTACCTGGTGTCGTTCCGCCATCACAACGAATTCCACGAGCAGTGCGTGGAGCGCATCTTTAATGATATTCAGCGTTTCTGTCATCCCGAAACGTTAAGCGTTTATGCGCGCTACACCCGCCGCGGTGGTCTGGATATCAATCCATGGCGCACCAACACGGACTTTGTGCCTGCCACCGGCCGTCTTGTACGCCAGTAACCTAAATATTTTCGCAATATGCGCGGTCTATTCCGCGCTTTAGGTTGTGAAACGTCGTAAGCCAGGGCTATTGTAATCAACAGGGAAAGACGATAATCGTCCCGTAAGGAGCTCACTTGATTACACATATTAGCCCTCTTGGCTCAATGGATATGTTGTCGCAGCTGGAAGTGGACATGCTTAAACGCACGGCCAGCAGCGATCTTTATCAATTGTTTCGTAACTGTTCACTTGCCGTACTGAACTCCGGAAGCCTGACCGACAACAGTAAAGAGCTGCTGTCCCGCTTCGAAAGCTTTGATATCAACGTGCTGCGCCGCGAGCGTGGCGTGAAACTTGAAGTGATCAACCCGCCGGAAGAGGCCTTTGTGGACGGGCGCATCATTCGCTCCCTTCAGGCCAACCTGTTTGCCGTGCTGCGTGACATCCTGTTTGTTAACGGGCAGATCCACAACGCAGGCCGCTTCCAGCATCTCGACCTGGAAAGCTCGGTACATATCACCAATCTGGTGTTCTCCATTTTACGTAACGCCCGCGCCCTGCACGTGGGCGAAGCCCCTAATATGGTCGTCTGCTGGGGTGGTCACTCGATTAACGAAACCGAATATCTCTATGCCCGTCGGGTGGGTAACCAACTCGGCCTGCGTGAGCTGAATATCTGTACCGGCTGTGGTCCCGGGGCGATGGAAGCGCCAATGAAAGGCGCGGCAGTGGGACACGCTCAGCAGCGTTACAAAGAAGGGCGCTTTATCGGCATGACCGAGCCGTCGATCATCGCCGCTGAGCCACCTAACCCGCTGGTTAACGAACTGATTATTATGCCGGATATCGAGAAACGCCTTGAGGCGTTTGTCCGTATTGCCCACGGGATAATCATCTTCCCGGGCGGCGTGGGAACCGCAGAAGAGCTGCTCTACCTGCTGGGTATTCTGATGAACCCGGCTAACAAAGATCAGGTTCTGCCGTTGATCCTGACCGGGCCGAAAGAGAGCGCTGACTACTTCCGCGTACTGGACGAGTTTATCGTGCATACGCTGGGGGAAACCGCGCGTCGTCACTATCGCATCATCATTGACGATGCGGCAGAAGTGGCGCGTCAGATGAAAAAAGCGATGCCGCTGGTAAAAGAGAACCGTCGCGATACCGGAGATGCCTACAGCTTTAACTGGTCAATCCGCATCGCGCCGGACCTGCAGATCCCGTTCGAACCCTCGCACGAAAACATGGCCAACCTGAAACTGTACCCGGACCAGCCGGTAGAAGTCCTGGCTGCCGACCTGCGACGCGCCTTCTCCGGCATCGTGGCGGGTAACGTGAAAGAGATGGGTATCCGTGCTATTGAGAAGTATGGTCCGTATAAGATCCATGGCGATCGCGAAATGATGCGCCGCATGGATGACATGCTGCAGGGCTTTGTTGCCCAGCACCGCATGAAGCTACCCGGGTCGGCGTATATTCCTTGCTACGAAATCTGCACGTAACATTTTCACTCTCCTGATAAAAGCCGGGTCACGATGCTGTGGGGCCCGGCTTTTTTATTACCGAAACAACTCATAGATATTGCTTATACCTTTTACAAACTCTGATGCCACGCAAACGATTACCTCGTTTTTAAAACCGTAAATTATCAGCCTTAAACTAAATTACCTGCCAGAAAATCCTAAAAACCCATTTCTTTACAGCGTAAGACACCTATCTTCGCGGGTGCTCTTTTAGCTCACATGTTGTTGATGGTAGCCTTCGCGCCCGTAAATCCTCTTCGATGTTTTTTTAATAGATAAATGGTCTAAAGATGCCCACATCAAAAGTGGATTATTGCAATTGGGATCGGGATCACTGATAGATTCATAACGAGAATGTATCTTTCCGCCCGCCAATAGTTACGGGCGAAAATTATTAAAAAACCGTCACTGAACGAATTTCATATTACCGTCAGGCACTTTTTCATCGGATTTGACTACAAACCTGACAATTTGCTTCCTCCAGGAGATACAGATGGAAACCACTCAAACCAGCACCGTTGCTTCGATTGAATCCCGAAGTGGTTGGCGCAAATCAGATACCATGTGGATGCTTGGCCTTTACGGCACAGCTATCGGCGCTGGTGTATTGTTCCTTCCTATTAACGCAGGCGTCGGCGGTCTGATTCCGCTGATCATCATGGCTATCATTGCCTTCCCGATGACCTACTTTGCGCACCGCGGCCTGACCCGCTTCGTGCTGTCCGGTAAAAATCCTGGCGAAGACATTACTGAAGTCGTTGAAGAACATTTCGGCGTGGGCGCAGGTAAACTGATTACCCTGCTCTACTTCTTCGCGATTTACCCTATTTTGCTGGTTTACAGCGTTGCAATCACTAACACCGTTGAAAGCTTCATGCTGCACCAGCTGCACATGACGCCACCACCGCGTGCCATTCTGTCTCTGATCCTGATTGTGGGCATGATGACCATTGTCCGTTTCGGTGAGCAGATGATCGTGAAAGCGATGAGCATCCTGGTGTTCCCGTTTGTGGCTGCACTGATGGTACTGGCGCTGTATCTGATTCCACAGTGGCACGGTGCCGCGCTGGAAACGCTCTCCCTTAGCAGCGCATCTGCGACCGGTAACGGCCTGCTGATGACCCTGTGGCTGGCGATCCCAGTGATGGTATTCTCCTTTAACCACTCACCAATCATCTCCTCCTTCGCCGTGGCGAAGCGTGAAGAGTACGGCGACGGTGCAGAGAAGAAGTGCTCCAGCATCCTGGCGCGTGCGCACATCATGATGGTGCTGACCGTTATGTTCTTCGTCTTCAGCTGTGTACTGAGCCTCTCCCCGGCGGATCTGGCGGCAGCGAAAGAGCAGAACATCACCATTCTGTCTTACCTGGCGAACCACTTTAACGCACCGGTCATCGCGTGGATGGCACCTATCATCGCGATCATCGCCATTACCAAATCCTTCCTCGGCCACTACCTGGGCGCACGTGAAGGCTTCAACGGTATGGTGATTAAATCTCTGCGCGGTAAAGGCAAGAGCATTGAAGTCAACAAACTGAACAAGATGACCGCGCTGTTCATGCTGGTCACCACCTGGGCAGTTGCCACGCTGAACCCAAGCATCCTGGGCATGATTGAAACCCTGGGCGGCCCGGTTATCGCGATGATTCTGTTCCTGATGCCGATGTACGCGATTCAGAAAGTACCTGCCATGCGCAAGTACAGCGGTCAGATGAGCAATATCTTCGTGGTTATCATGGGGCTTATCGCTATCTCCGCAATCTTCTACTCCCTGTACACCATGTTCTGATTATCACCCGCGCCGTCTCAGGACGGCGCACTCCTCCCCCTCTGACTGAAAGCAATGGACGCATCATGATTAGCGTATTCGATATTTTCAAAATCGGTATTGGTCCTTCCAGCTCTCACACCGTCGGACCAATGAAAGCCGGTAAGCAGTTCACGGATGACTTGATTGCGCGCGGCATTTTGCACGACGTAACCCGCGTGGTTGTCGATGTGTACGGCTCTCTCTCCCTGACAGGTAAGGGCCACCATACCGATATCGCCATTATCATGGGCCTGGCAGGAAACCTGCCGGATACCGTTGATATTGATGCGATCCCTGGTTTCATCCAGGACGTCAATACCCACGGTCGCCTGCTGCTGGCAAATGGCGAACATGAAGTGGAATTCCCGGTTGATCATTGCATGAATTTCCATGCAGACAACCTGTCACTGCACGAAAACGGAATGCGTATTACCGCACTGGCAGGCGACAAAGCGGTATACAGCCAGACTTACTACTCTATCGGCGGCGGGTTTATCGTCGACGAAGACCACTTTGGTGAAACCAGCACATCTTCAGTTGACGTGCCTTATCCGTACAAAACCGCGGCGGATCTTCAGCGTCACTGCCAGGAAACGGGTCTCTCCCTTTCCGGCCTGATGATGAAAAACGAGCTGGCCCTGCACAGCAAAGCGGAACTGGAGCAGCACTTCACCAGCGTCTGGGAAGTCATGCGCGGCGGTATCGAACGCGGGATCACTACCGAAGGCGTTCTGCCCGGTAAGCTTCGCGTACCACGCCGTGCGGCAGCGCTGCGTCGGATGCTCGTGAGCACCGACAAAACGACCACGGACCCTATGGCGGTCGTTGACTGGATCAATATGTTCGCGCTGGCGGTAAACGAAGAGAACGCTGCGGGTGGCCGCGTGGTGACAGCACCGACTAACGGCGCCTGCGGTATCGTTCCGGCGGTACTGGCGTACTACGACAAGTTTATCCGCGAAGTGAACGCGAACTCGCTGGCACGCTACCTGCTGGTCGCCAGTGCGATTGGTTCACTGTACAAGATGAACGCCTCCATTTCCGGTGCAGAAGTAGGCTGTCAGGGTGAAGTTGGGGTCGCCTGCTCCATGGCTGCGGCGGGTCTGGCAGAACTGCTGGGCGCAAGCCCGACACAGGTCTGTATTGCGGCTGAAATCGGCATGGAACATAACCTGGGACTGACCTGCGACCCGGTTGCCGGACAGGTACAGGTGCCTTGCATCGAGCGTAACGCCATCGCCTCCGTGAAGGCGGTCAACGCCGCACGTATGGCGCTGCGTCGGACCAGTGAACCGCGCGTTTGCCTCGATAAAGTTATCGAAACCATGTACGAAACAGGTAAAGATATGAACGCCAAATACCGCGAAACATCTCGCGGCGGCCTGGCGATGAAGATCGTGACCTGCGATTAAGCCTTTCAGGAAGCCTCGTTTTGCGAGGCTTCTTCCTGTTTTCCCCACCGCACATAGTTTCCCACCGCTGACAATGTTACCCTTCCCCCATTAAACAGAAGGGAGATTATCTGTGGCTGTTCATTTGCTTATCGTCGATGCGCTCAACCTCATTCGCCGGATCCATGCGGTGCAAGGTACGCCCTGTAAGGACACGTGTCTGCACGCGCTGGAGCAACTTATCCGCCATAGCGAACCGACCCATGTGGTTGCCGTTTTTGATGACGAAGCGCGTAACAGCGGCTGGCGACACCAGCGCCTTCCCGACTATAAGGCCGGGCGCGCACCAATGCCTGACGATCTGCATGCCGAAATGCCGGCCATTCGCGCCGCCTTTGAACAGCGCGGCGTTCCCTGCTGGGGAGCCCATGGCAATGAAGCCGATGATCTGGCCGCCACGTTAGCCGTCAAGGTCGCGGACGCCGGGCATCAGGCCACCATCGTCTCAACCGATAAAGGCTACTGCCAGCTGCTTTCGCCCACCGTCCGCATCCGCGATTACTTCCAGAAGCGCTGGCTTGATGCCCCCTTTATCGCCAGTGAGTTTGGCGTCTCGCCGGAACAACTTCCTGACTACTGGGGGCTGGCCGGAATAAGCAGCTCGAAGGTTCCGGGAGTGGCAGGCATCGGGCCGAAGAGTGCCGCCCAACTGCTGACGGATTTTCAGAGTCTGGAAGGGATTTACGCCAGGCTGGACGAGGTCCCGGAAAAATGGCGCAAGAAGCTGGAGGCGCATAAAGAGATGGCCTTTATCTGCCGGGATGTGGCGACGTTACAGACGGATTTACAGCTGGACGGGAACTTGCAGCAGTTGCGCTTAGAACGTTAAATCGTTTTCAGATGAATCGCCCGGCAAGCAAAACGCCACCGGGCAATGTAACGCGTATTATCGCTCGTCGCGACGTCCGCCGACAGCAGCCCACCAGCGACGAATGTGCACCGTCACTTCTTCGCGGTCGTGATACAGCTGGCGCGCCTGAATCTCCACGTTAATGCCGTGCTCATCCATTTGCGCCTGGATATAGGCCAGGTTTTGCGAGACTTCCTCATAGCGCTTTTTCATCGGCAGCTTGAGGTTAAAGATAGTCTCACGGCACCAGCCGTTCACCAGCCAGGAGGCCATCAGCGCGGCCACTTTTGCCGGCTTCTCAACCATATCGCACACCATCCAGGAGATGTTGTTGCGGGTGGGACGATAGCGGAAACCATCTTCACGCAGCCAGGTGACCTGTCCGGTATCCATCAGGCTTTGGGCCATCGGGCCGTTATCAACCGAAGAGACCCACATGTTGCGTTTCACCAGTTGATAGGTCCAGCCGCCCGGACACGCGCCGAGATCGACCGCGTACATGCCGTTCGCCAGACGCTCATCCCACTCATCCGCCGGGATAAACACGTGGAACGCCTCTTCCAGCTTCAGGGTCGAACGGCTTGGCGCATCTGAAGGGAATTTCAGCCGCGGAATGCCCATGAAGAAGGGAGAGTTGTTATTGGTGTAGGAGTAACCCGTATAGCAGCAGCCGGGGGCGATAAAGAATATATGCACCACCGGACGTTTTGGCGTTTCGTAGTTTGTCAGCACGCCTGCGTCACGCAGTGCAGCGCGCAGCGGTACGGTGAATTTACGGCAGAACTTCATCAGCTCTTTGCTTTCGTTGGTGTCCGCGACTTCAACACGCAGCTCGCCACCCTTTTCCACGACGCCCTGCAGCATACCCACAACCGGCGTGATGCGGTCTTCCGGCGGAAGATCTTTTAGCAGTTCACCGGCAACAAACATCTGGCGAGCGAAAATCAGTGAGCTGAACGGCAGCTCACGCGCGAGTTTATCCGCATCCTCAGGCTGATAGCACTCGAATACGACGTAGCCGGCATTATCTTTAACGCGTGAAAAGCCAAAGACTTCGCGCTTCGCCGCTTTATCAGTAATTTCCGCGGCGCACTCTTTCTCAAACCCCGGGCGACAATATAAAACAACCTTATTCATGAACAACGCCCTTGCGTTTCAGACGGATGGCTCCGATAAACATTAATACCCAACCTGCCAGGAAGCTGACGCCGCCGACAGGTGTAACAAACGCCCACAGGCGTAAATGCGAAAGCGCCAGGCAGTACAGACTACCGCTGAACAACACGGTGCCTAACGCCAGGAATACGCTGCTCCAGTAAAACCAGATGCTGATGCGGCGCTGCATTGCCACCGCCAGCCCAAAAATCGCCAGCGTGTGGAATGCCTGGTATTCAAGGCCGGTCTGGATCCAGCCCATTTCTACCGCCCCCAACGACTTGCTTAATACATGTGCGCCAAAGGCGCCCAGTGCAACAAAAATAAAGCCACTCACCGCGGCAAAAATCAGCATGAATCGGCTGGTCATGTTTAAATCCTAAAGTGATGCGTGCCCGGCACACAAAAGTTACTGTTCATACCTGAAGCGGAATTTTTCTTGCTCACTCGCCGCTTTCGCCAGAATCCACTGTCGGAAAGCGGCTATTTTACCCAGTTCTGCCTGACTGTCATGACAAACCAGATAAAACGCGTTCTTGCTGACCAGCACATCATTAAATGGACAAACCAGACGGCCTGCCTCAATTTCGGACTGCGCCATGACGTTATTCGCCAACGCCACGCCTTGCCCGTGAATGGCAGCCTGTAACACCATTGCGCTGTGGCTAAAAATGGGGCCCTGCTGCACGTTTATATGATTAAGACCTAATTGACGGGTATAAGTTTGCCAGTCACGGCGAGAAGCATCATGTAAAAGCGTATGTCGCGCCAGGTCAGCGGGGGTCTTCAGCGCCTTTTCGCCCGTTAAGAGCAGCGGTGAACAGACCGGCAGCAGATATTCTGCGTATAATTTTTCGACACGCAAGCCTGGCCAGTTACCGCGGCCATAAAAAATGGCGACGTCAACATCATCGGCCAGCTTGTCTTCCTGACGGTCCACCGCCTGGATTCGAACGTCGATTCCCGGATAAGCTGAGTTAAAGCTTGTGAGTCTTGGCACCAGCCACTGAATGGCAAAACTGGGTAATAAACTTACCGTCAGCGCGCCTTTTGCACTGCGGGCCTGCAGCTTGCGCGTGGCTTCCGTGAGCTGGGAAAAAATCTCTTTAATATCCTGAAAATAGCTCTGCCCCTCTTCGGTCAACAGTAATGAACGGTTGCGCCGACGGAACAGCTTAAGGCCCAGGAAATCCTCCAGAGACTTGATTTGGTGACTTACTGCGGCCTGTGTCACAAAAAGCTCATCGGCTGCGCGCGTGAAACTCAGGTGACGTGCTGCTGCATCAAAAACACGTAATGCATTTAGGGGTGGCAATCGCTTCGACATGGTTATCTGGCTTAGATGTTAACGAGATTTAACAAACAGGAAACAATGTTTAACCTATTAGTTTTTTTTATCTGAGCCATTATAATTTGTCCGTTGAGGAACTACCAGCAAATACCTATAGTGGCGGCACTTCCTGAGCCGGAACGAAGAGCTTTTTTCGGAATGCGTGTTCTGAAGGGCTTTTGGCTTACGGTTGTGATGTTGTGTTGTTGTGTTTGCAATTGGTCTGCGATTCAGACCACGGTAGCAACGCTACCAATTTTTCACTTCCTGTACATTTACCCTGTCTGTCCATAGTGATTAATGTAGCACCGCCAATTTGCGGTGCTTTTTTTTCGCCTGCGATCGATTAATGCTCGATTTCTTTCATTTCCTTCACGTCAGTGCGATTAATCTGCTGCTTGTTCCCGTTCGCATCTTTATACGAAATCATACCGGTGTCGTTATCGGTTGTCGGTTTCCCTTCAGAGACGATAGAACGGCCATCGTTAGTATGCATTACGTAGTTGTTACCGGAACAGGCGCTCAGGGCAAAGGTCAACGCACAGGCAGAGATAATGGCGGCTGTCTTTTTCATGCTTATTCTCCTTTAGCAATTAATGCTATTCAAACATCGATTTATAACAGGCTTAAACATTCACCTAACCTTATTTAGCATAACCTGCTTTTTCAGAGTCGCCAGGATAAGTAAGGATTAGCAGACAAATCTGATAGATATCAACCTCCTTGCCCTGCCGATGAAATTGCGCGACGATCTCACTATTGAGATGAGGAATTCCATGAACGCTTTCAGTCCCGCGCAGTTTCGCGCACAGTTCCCGGCGCTGGCCGATGCCGGTATTTACCTTGATAGCGCTGCCACCGCCCTTAAGCCTCAGGCAGTCATTGAGGCGACGCAGCAGTTCTACAGCCTGAGCGCCGGGAACGTGCACCGTAGCCAGTTTGCCGAAGCACAGCGATTAACCGCGCGCTATGAAGCCGCGCGCGATCAGGTCGCACGCCTGATCAACGCCGAAAGCGGGAAAAACATCGTCTGGACGCGAGGCACCACTGAAGCCATTAACATGGTGGCCCAGTGCTATGCGCGCCCGCGGCTAAAGCCCGGCGATGAAATTATTGTCAGCGAGGCAGAACACCACGCCAACCTGGTTCCGTGGCTGATGGTGGCTGAGCAAACGGGCGCGCGCATTGTGAAACTGCCGCTGGGTGCAGATCTTCTGCCAGACGTAGCGCGCTTATCTGAGTTCATTACCCCCCGCAGCCGCATTCTGGCTCTCGGACAAATGTCGAACGTCACAGGGGGTTGCCCGGATCTGGCTCTGGCCATCGACGTGGCCCACGCTAACGACATGGTGGTGATGGTCGACGGTGCCCAGGGCGTGGTGCATTTCCCCGCTGATGTACAAAAGCTGGATATTGATTTTTATGCCTTCTCAGGACATAAGCTGTACGGCCCAACCGGGATCGGTGTGCTGTACGGAAAACCGACCCTGCTGGCGCAAATGACGCCGTGGCTTGGGGGAGGCAAAATGATCACCGAGGTGACCTTTGAGGGCTTTAAAACTCAGGATGTCCCTTACCGTCTGGAAGCTGGAACGCCGAACGTCGCAGGCGTCATCGGCCTGAGTGCCGCGCTTGAATGGCTGGCTGAAACGGATATCGCTCAGGCAGAACGCTGGAGCCGGGGTCTGGCGACGCTTGCAGAAGAAGCGCTGCAGAAACGTCCGGGTTTTCGATCGTTCCGCGTGCAGGACTCAAGCCTGCTGGCCTTTGATTATGCCGGCGTTCATCATAGCGATATGGTTACGCTGCTTGCCGGGTATGGCATTGCCCTGCGTGCCGGCCAGCACTGCGCGCAGCCATTACTGGCCGCGCTGGGTGTGAGCGGTACACTGCGTGCGTCGTTTGCGCCGTATAATACGCAAAGCGATGTGGATGCGCTGGTTGATGCCGTTGACCGCGCCCTTGAAATACTGGTGGATTAATGACGAGTTCAGCGTTAGCCGAGCATCCGTTTGGCACGGTTATCACAGAAGAGACCTTAAAACAGACTTTCGCCCCGCTGTTGCAATGGGAAGATAAATATCGCCAGCTGATCCTGCTCGGCAAGCAGTTGCCGGCGCTGTCAGACGAACGCAAAGCGCAGGCGAAAGAGATTTCCGGCTGCGAGAACCGCGTCTGGCTGGGATGCACGGTATCCGGTGAAAAACTGCATTTCTTTGGCGACAGCGAAGGGCGTATCGTTCGCGGGCTGCTGGCGGTACTGTTAACCGCCGTGGAAGGGAAAAGCGCGGCGGAGCTGCTGACGCACTCGCCGCTGGCATTGTTCGATGAACTGGGGCTACGGGCGCAGCTCAGCGCCTCGCGCGGTCAGGGCCTGGTCGCACTCAGTGAGGCGGTACAGGATGCCGCGCGTCAGGCTCAGGCCTGACGTTCCGCCTTCGCCATCATTTTCTTCAGGGCGTGAGAGACGGCTACAAAGCCGAAAGAGGCGGTCACCATGGTGGCCGCACCAAAGCCTGAGGCGCAATCCATCCTTTTTGGCCCTTCCGCCGTGCTTTTCATCGCACACACCGAACCGTCAGCCTGCGGGTAGACCAGGGCTTCAGTCGAAAAGACACAGTCAACGCCCAGCTTGCCTTTGCTGTTTTTCACGACGTTAAAATCGCTTTTTAAGCGCTCGCGCAGCTTGGCCGCCAGCGGGTCCTGAATCGTCTTTGCCAAATCGGCCACCTGAATCTGCGTGGGATCGATTTGCCCGCCAGCCCCCCCGGTGGTAACCAGAGGAACCTTGTAACGCCGACAGTAGGCAATCAACGCCGCTTTTGGACGCACGCTGTCAATCGCGTCGATGACATAGCTGTAGCCTTTACTCATGTATTCGGCGACGTTATCTGCCGTCACAAAGTCATCGATCACCGTCACGCGGCATTCCGGGTTAATCAGGCAAATACGCTCCGCCATCACCTCAGATTTCGCCAGCCCGACGTTATCGCGCAGGGCATGGATTTGACGGTTGGTGTTGGTGACGCAAACGTCATCCATATCAATCAGCGTGATCGCGCCAATGCCGGTTCTCGCCAGCGCTTCCGCCGCCCAGGAGCCAACACCGCCAATCCCCACGACGCAGACATGCGCATCCGCAAACAGCTGCAGGGCTTTTTCACCATATAGACGTGCCGTGCCGCCAAAACGCTGACGCCAGGCATCGCTGATTACTACAGACATAAAACCTCAGATGTCAAAAGGGTGAGGTTATTCCTCACCCTTCTCTGTTAATTCAGTACGACTCAGAATACCACAATCAGCCGCTGAATACGTTACCGCTACCAGGGGCTGCCTTGAGCACCCATACGCGCCCATAGTGGTTATACCAGCCTGCACGGTGCCCCGCATCCGGGCCAATGCCCTGATAAATATCGAAGTGCTGACCTTTAATCGCACCGCCGACATCCAGCGCGACCATCAGACGTAGCTCGTACTGACCGTTAAATTTGCCGTTGTTATCCAGCAGAGGCACTTCCGCCAGCAGCGTGGTGCCCGCAGGAATAATAGAACGATCCGAAGCTACCGAGGCGCGGCCAATCAGTGGAACGGCACTCGCCCCTTTCACTGGCGCAAAGTTTTGCGGTTTAAAGAAGACAAACGACGGGTTCTGTTCCAGCAGCTCACGCACTTCGGCTTCGCTGTGTTTTTCACCCCACTCGCGGATCGCCTGCATCGACATGTCTTCTTTTTTCACTTCGCCTCTGTCGATCAGCACTTTACCAATGCTGCGATAGGCATGACCGTTTTTACCGGAATAACTGAAGAAGTTCAGGGGGGAGCCATCGCCAAAGTCGATATAGCCGCTGCCCTGAACATCCATGATGAAGTTGTCCATCAGCGAGTTGCTGTAGGCCAGAACGTAGTTTTCGCTCAGCGCACCGGAGTAGATCTCAGCGCGGGACGGCAGACGACCGCGTTTAGGCGGCATTCGGTAAATGGGATACTGGAACTCGCCCTGACGCGTGTGTCGCGCCTGGATAACCGGGGTGTAGTAGCCGGTAAACTGGACGTTGCCATAGTTGTCCGCCCCTTCCATCTGCCAGGCGTCGATACCAAACTGGCGCATATTGCGCGTATCACCGCCCGCGCGCAGCCAGTCCTGTACCGCGTTATAAACGCTGCTCTGTGAGCCATACAGACGTGGCGACGCGTTGCGGATCTGGTAAACCTGCTCGGAAAAGTCTCCGGCGTTGATCGGTGCGCCAACGGCATCAGGTTGATTAACTAAAGAGAAAGGCTGGGATAGCTTCCCGTCTTTATACTGTTGACCGCGATCGGTCGGTTTAGAAGAGCAGGCCGCAAGAATGGCTACCATTGCCCCTGTCATTAGATACTTCGCCCAACGTCCTTTCATTATATCTCGTCTTTAAGTTGCCCATTACCGCGTGATGAAGATAACAAACCCACTGTTCTAAAGAAACGGAATCACATGCCCTTTGGCAAATTCTGAGCAAAAAATAGTCCAAATATCGCAACGCCGTTCAATTTACATACAAAGTTAATGATTTATGTGAAAAAGGGGTTGCATCACAAACCTAACCGAGTATAGTGCGCTTCCACGGACGCGGGGTGGAGCAGCCTGGTAGCTCGTCGGGCTCATAACCCGAAGGTCGTCGGTTCAAATCCGGCCCCCGCAACCAAT
>NZ_CP080000.1:3013124-3090117 GCF_019378755.1 Enterobacter sp. BIDMC 29
AGTAGAAAGACGGACGCGGGGTGGAGCAGCCTGGTAGCTCGTCGGGCTCATAACCCGAAGGTCGTCGGTTCAAATCCGGCCCCCGCAACCAATACTTCTAAAAACAATAAACACCCTTCAGGGTGTTTTTTTGTATCTGCGGTGTGTGAAACTGCCGGGCGTTTACCCGGCGCACTCAACTACCCAAGCCTTGCCAGCGTCGCCCCATCTGAGAAATACGCCCGGATCCCTGCCAGAATCGACTCTGCCACTTCCTGCTGGAATTTTGCCGTCCTGAGCTTACGCTCCTCTTCCACGTTACTGATAAACGCGGTCTCGACCAGAATCGACGGAATATCCGGGGCCTTCAGCACCGCGAACCCGGCCTGTTCAACGCTGTTTTTGTGCAGCTTATTAACATTGCCTAGCTTGCCCAGCACCGCTTTACCAAATTTCAGGCTGTCGGTGATGGTCAGCGACTGCACCATATCAAACATGGTGTGATCGACATAGCGGTCGCCACTTTTGCTCACGCCGCCAATCAGGTCCGAGGCGTTCTGAGAGTCAGCCAGGAATCTTGCGGCGGTGCTGGTTGCCCCTTTAGTCGAGAGCGCAAACACCGACGAACCGCTCGGCTGGCGGCTGGTAAACGCATCGGCATGGATCGAGACGAACAAGTCTGCACGCTGCTTCTGGGCTTTCGCCACGCGGACTTTCAGTGGAATAAAGACATCTTCGTTTCGCGTCATGTAGGCGCGCATATTGCCTTCTTTATCGATCAGCGCCTTCAGCCGGCGGGCGATTTGCAGCACCACATCTTTTTCCCGGGTGCGATATTTCCCCACTGCGCCCGAGTCTTCGCCGCCATGGCCAGGATCAAGCATGATCACAATCGGGCGATCGCGCCCTGCTTTTCCGGGCTGCGGACCGCTCTGGGCCGGTGGCACCTGCTTCTCCAGGTTACCCTGGTTGTAGTCTTCCAGTAATGCCAGCAGCGGATCCTGAATATCCGTCGCATTCGCCGGGTAGAGATCCATGACCAGACGCTCTTTAAACGTCGCAACAGGTGCCAGGGCAAACAGCTGCGGTTTAACGTTTTGCTTCAGCTCGAACACCATGCGCACGGTTTGCGGATCAAACTGACCCACGCGCGCCGATTTGATAAACGGATCGTCGCCGCGGATCTGCGCCGCCATTCCCTTAAGCACAGAGTTGAGGTTAACACCTTCGAGATCCACCACCACACGCTCAGGATTGCTGAGGGCAAATTGCTTATATTTCAGCACCCGATTGGATTCTACCGTAACGCGTGTATAGGTCGACGACGGCCAGACGCGCACCGCCACCACCTGACTGGTGGCGGCAAGACCCACCTGGCTGACGCTAAGCAACCACATCGCCCCTGCCCCTTTTAACAACCGGCGGCGGCTTATTGCTGAATTGGATCCCGACATGCTTCTCCCGAGCAAGAAAAGTGATTGATTTACAAAATCGCTAAATTGACCGAAAACTTTAACGAATGACGCATAAACTGTCATCTATAAAAGGGTAAACATTCATACGCTAACGCACGGATTACTTATCAATTTCTGTGGGTCGCAGAAAATTTAGGCTTGCACACACGGCCACAATCGAATAAAAATACAGAAATTACGAATAAACATTCATTAAGGGTTGTGTCATGGTGAAGGAACGTAGAACCGAACTGGTCCAGGGATTCCGCCATTCTGTTCCCTATATCAACGCCCATCGGGGGAAAACGTTTGTTATCATGCTCGGCGGCGAAGCCATTGAGCATGAAAACTTTTCCAGCATCGTCAATGACATTGGCCTGCTGCACAGCCTCGGGATCCGCCTGGTTGTAGTGTATGGCGCGCGCCCGCAGATTGATGCCAACCTGGCCGCGCATCACCACGAGCCGATTTACCATAAACATACCCGCGTCACGGATGCGAAAACCCTTGAGCTGGTGAAACAGGCGGCGGGTTTGCTGCAGCTGGATATTACCGCTCGCCTGTCGATGAGCCTTAACAACACACCGCTGCAGGGCGCGCACATCAACGTTGTGAGCGGCAATTTTATCATCGCTCAGCCTCTCGGCGTGGACGATGGCGTGGACTATTGCCATAGCGGACGTATTCGTCGTATCGATGAAGAGGCCATTCACCGCCAGCTGGACAGCGGTGCCATCGTGCTGATGGGGCCTGTGGCAGTGTCCGTGACCGGTGAAAGCTTTAACCTCACCTCAGAAGAGATTGCCACTCAGTTGGCCATCAAGCTGAAGGCGGAGAAAATGATTGGGTTTTGCTCTTCCCAGGGCGTCGTGAATGATGAAGGGGTGATTGTGCCAGAGCTCTTCCCGAATGAGGCCCAGGCTCGCGTGGAAGCGCTGGAAGCCGAAGGGGATTACCACTCGGGTACCGTGCGTTTTTTGCGCGGTGCCGTGAAGGCCTGCCGCAGCGGCGTGCGTCGTAGCCACCTGATCAGCTATCAGGAAGACGGTGCCCTGCTGCAGGAACTGTTCTCCCGCGATGGTATCGGCACCCAGATTGTGATGGAGAGCGCGGAGCAGATCCGTCGCGCCACCATCAATGATATCGGCGGAATTCTGGAGCTGATTCGCCCACTGGAACAGCAGGGCATTCTGGTTCGGCGCTCCCGCGAACAGCTGGAGATGGAGATCGACAAATTCACCATTATTCAGCGCGATAACCTGACCATTGCCTGCGCCGCCCTCTACCCGTTCCCGGAAGAGCAGATCGGAGAAATGGCCTGCGTGGCGGTGCATCCTGACTACCGGAGCTCTTCACGGGGTGAAATGCTGCTTGAGCGCGTGGCGGCTCAGGCGCGTCAGATGGGGCTGAACAAGCTGTTCGTGCTGACTACGCGCAGCATTCACTGGTTCCAGGAGCGCGGATTTACACCGGTGGACATTGAATCACTGCCGGAGAGTAAGAAAGAGATGTACAACTATCAGCGCCGATCAAAAGTGCTGATGGCCGATCTGGGATAATACGAAGCCCTCACCACCCGGTGGGGGCTATCGCTTAAAGGGATTCAAATATCGCGCTCAGGCCGCTTCGACGTTCCGTGCGGGTGGCAATCGCCTGTAGCAGCACACGTTCATCGGCATACAGCGACAGGCGCTGACGCGCGCGCGTAATGGCGGTATAAATCAGTTCGCGGGTAATGACGGGCGAAAGCTGTGTCGGCAGGATCAGCGCCGCATGGTTGAACTCGGAGCCCTGAGACTTATGCACCGTCATTGCCCAGGCCGTTTCATGTTCAGGCAGACGGCTGGGCTGAACGGATTTCACGCTTCCATCCGGCATCTGGAACCAGACGCGCAGCCCCAGTCCACGATCGAGGGCAATCCCGATATCCCCGTTAAACAGCCCCAGCGCGCTATCGTTGCGGGCGATCATCACCGGGCGTCCCTCATACCAGCGCGAGTGCGGGGTGCGGTGGATTTTGCGTTTCTGGCCCAGGAGCTGTTCGAACCTGTCGTTCAGACCGCTTACGCCAAATGGCCCTTCCCTCAGTGCGCACAGTAGCTGATACTCGCCAAAGGCGGCGAGCGCCTGTGCCGGCGTGCATTGCTGTTGTACACCCGTCAGGAAATGCTGATACCCCTGCAGGGCGTCATCAAGCATCGCCTGATACTCTTCCCCGGTTTGCAGCGATTTTTTCTCGATATCGGTGAATTGACCGTCAAATACCGCACAGGTCGTCTGCCGGTCGCCTCTGTTCACAGCCGAAGCCAGCTGACCGATGCCCGAGTCGCTGCCGAAACGGTAGCTTTTTTGCAGCAGGCACAGGCTGTCGCGCAGCGCCCCCGCCAGGGAATGGTTTTCACTGGCGAGCGAACAGCCGGTCAGACGGGACAGCTCCTCAGCGCGTTCAGCGGTATATCCCAGGCTTGCATAAGTGCAGATATCTCCCAGCACCGCCCCGGCTTCCACCGAGGCAAGCTGGTCGCGATCGCCCAGGAAAATGACGCGGGCGTGCGCTGGCAGAGCATCAATCAACCGCGCCATCATCGTCAGGTCGATCATTGACGCCTCATCCACCACCAGCACATCCAGATGCAACGGGTTACCGGCGTGATAGCGCAGACGCTGACTTCCCGGCTGAGCGCCCAGCAGCCGGTGCAGCGTGCTGGCTTCGTTTGGGAAAAGGGCAAGCTGCTCCCCGGTGAGTGGCAACTTCTGCAGCGCACCACCTAACGACTCGGTCAGGCGCGCCGCCGCTTTGCCAGTAGGGGCCGCCAGACGAATACGGCACTTTTGCTCACCTGATAACTGAATCAGGGCGGCAAGCAGTTTGGCCACGGTGGTGGTTTTACCGGTTCCCGGGCCGCCAGAGATGACGGAGATCCGCCGTGTTAAGGCCACGGCCGCCGCCACTTTCTGCCAGTCAGTCGCCTCAACAGAGGTAAACAAGGTATCCAGCGTTTGCCGCAGTTGGGCTTCATCGCAGGGAAGAGGCGCATTGGTCTCGCTGAAAAAACGCGCGACCGCCAGTTCATTACGCCACAGTCGGTTGAGATACAAACGATCGCCCGTCAGGATCATGGGTGTCTGGCTATCGGCTGCGCTGACGGCAGGCGAACGGTGCAACACCGTCGGCCAGTCCACGGATTCTCCCAGCAGAGCAAAGCAGGACTGCAGGGCCGCGGGCATTTTCTCATCCATCGCCAGACGCGAAAGCGGCAGGCAAACGTGCCCTTCCCCTGCGTCTTTACTCAGGATGGCAGCGGCGAGCATCACGGCAGGCTCATCACCTGACACCATCATGGCGAACTGTACGTCCAGGTGGCGCAGTAGTCGCTGTTCTACCGCTTCCAGCAACAATTCCTGCATCGTCATGTCACTTCCTCCGTGTTTGCTGCAAATAAGTTATCCATTTTCTCAATCAGTGCCGCATGCGGGCGTGTGCTAAAGATGCCTGAACGCGGGTCAGCCGCATCCACACCGCGCAGGAAAAGGTAAATCACCCCACCAAAGTGCTCTTCGTAACGGTAGTCAGCAATGCGATGGCGCAGATAACGATGCAGCGCCAGAGTGTAGAGCTGGTACTGCAGATCGTAGCGATGCATTTGCATGGCGGATGCCATCGCCTGCTGGGTGTAGGCTTCGCTGTTCTCACCCAGCCAGTTTGATTTGTAATCCAGCAGGTAGTAGCGCCCTTCGTGACGGAAAACCAGGTCGATAAAGCCTTTTAACATCCCCTGCACCTGGCGGAAGTTCAGCGGCGGGCAACCGGCAGACAACGGGTCATACTCGCGGATCACCGCATCAAGCGCGTCAGCCCGCAGCGGGCTGGCGATGGGAAGGTAAAACTCCATCTCCACCTGTTTATCTTTGGCGGTCAACTGGCTGAGAGAGAGGCCCTCTGCCGTGAGCGGGGCGTGCAGAATAGCGCGGATCCACTCGGTGAGGACCGGCTGCCATTGTGCATCATAGCCCCCACTCTGTAACATCTTCAGGACCCATTCGTCAGAGACAGGCTGGGTAAAATCAAGCTCTTCAAACAGGCTATGCAAAAAGGTTCCCGGTGACGCGCCGCGTGGAAATTGATGCGGCGTAAGCGCAGGCTCAACAGGTACGCTACCGGCTCCGGCGGCATCAATATCCAGCTTTGGCATCAGGTCCTGCGCAATGCTCTGCCCGTGCTGCTGTAACCCGGAGTAGCTGGTAACGCGCCAGTCGTCGGCAATGGTGCGCAGAATCTGCCGGGCTTCCAGTTCAGATTCCCGCCAGTCCGGCATCTGCCAGCGGCTGTTATCGGGTGGCGACGGAATGTGCAGGGCAACATGCTCGCCGCACAGCGACTCGATGCACTGGCGCAATCCGGCAGCATCTTTGGGCTCACCGAGCTGAATGAGTCGCCCCAGCGCGCTCAGGTGGAAATCGCTCTCCCCCGACTTGTCGCCACGACGGCGGAATAGCGGCGCCACGCCCAGGCTGCAGTGCCAGACCGAACGGGTCAATGCCACGTAGAGCAGGCGTAAATCTTCTGCCAGACGTTCGGCCTCGGCCAGCTCAACGCTGGACTCCGCTTTACTGAGATCGAGCACCGCGTCGAACGATTCGCGATCGTGGTAAAAGGCCTGATCCTGCACGCGGTAATTGGCGATAAACGGCAGCCAGACCAGCGGATACTCCAGGCCTTTCGACTTGTGAATCGTGACGATCTGTACCAGATGTTTATCACTCTCAAGACGCATCTGCTGGCTGGAGGCGTTGCTGTTTGGGTCAGCAATCTGTTGCGCCAGCCAACGCACCAGAGCATGTTCGCTTTCAAGCTGCGTGCCCGCCTCCTGCAACAGCTCACTGATATGTAAAATGTCGGTCAGACGGCGTTCACCGCCTGCTGTCGCGAGCATATTCTCCGCAAGGTGTCGCTTCGCCATGAGCTCGCGCACCATCGCCATCACACCGCGCTTCTGCCATCGCTCACGGTAGTGAACGAACTCTTCGACGACCGCATCCCATGCGGCTTCGTCATTATTGAGTGCATCAATGTCACGGGCGTTCAGACCGAGCATTGCGCTGGCTAGTGCGCTGCGAAGCGTACTTTCGCGCTCCGGAGACAGCACGGCCTGAAGCAGCCACAACATCTCCTGTGCTTCCAGGGTTTCAAAAACGCTGTCACGGTTTGAGAGGTACACGGACGGGATGTTCAGCAGGGTAAGTGCATCGCGGATCAGCGACGCCTCCTGACGACTGCGCACCAGCACCGTGATATCAGACGCCTTCACGGGGGCTGACTCATTTTCCTTCCACAACAGCGCCTCGCCACGCGCACCAGCGCTGAGCCAGTCACGGATCTGCGCGGCACAATGCTGGGCCATGGCATTTTGATAGTCCGCGACGCCACAGCCTTCACCGTCCAGCAGCCAGAAGTTCATGGCTGGCTGCGTCACCCCGTTGAATTCGAAACGCAACGAGCTATTTTTTGCGGCAAACTTTACCGGCTGAAAGGGGATCTCACGGAACATAAACGCCGTATCCATGCGGCTAAACAGCGCATTGACGCTTTGCACCATGCCCGGGGAAGAGCGCCAGTTGGTATCCAGCGTATAGTGCGCCTCTACCTCACTGCGGGCCTTCATGTAGGTGAAAATATCCGCACCGCGGAAGGCGTAAATGGCCTGTTTCGGATCGCCGATTAACAACAGCGCGGTGTCGGGCTGTTGTCGCCAGATGCGGCGGAAAATACGGTACTGCTGAGGGTCCGTATCCTGAAATTCGTCAATCATCGCTACCGGGAAGCGGGTACGGATCGCGCAGGCAAGGGCTTCGCCGTTTTCACTGCACAGCGCCGCATCAAGGCGGCTCAACATATCGTCAAAACCCAGTTCGCCACGGCGACGTTTCTCACGTGATACGGCTTCGCGAATTTCCGTCATGGCGCGGGTGATCATCAGGTCATTGAGCGTAAGTGGCTCAGCAAGCAGCGATTCAATCGCAACAAACAGAGGATGCTCAGGCACAATGCCGTCGGCTTTAGTCCGCTCAATCAAAAAACGCTGCGAGAATTTCTCCAGTGCGTCCGGAAGCTGATAACCGCGCGTCTCTTCCTGCGCCCAGGCGCTGATCTTCTCGATCCATTTACCCTGGTTGCCGCGGTTAAATTTACGTCTGTCGATCCCGGAGTTTTCGATGATCGCCTCAATCTCACCGACAGACTCATTCCATTGTTGCTTGAGCGCAGCAATTTTTCCGACGATCTTTTCATGACGTGAAGCCAGCGTTTCGTCTGCAGGTGGCGGGGATTTGATAACCGGCGCTTCGCCCTGAAGATAACGGTCGATAGCGCGAAGAAGCTCTTCGGGACCTTTCCACAACGCATGGACCGCTTCAGCGATATCGCGCGATAAAGGGTAACAGTGGCGACGCCAGAAATCCGCACAGGCCTGATAGCGAAGCACAGATTCATCTTCAATGAGCTGCTGTTCAAACAGCATTCCGGATTCAAACGCATTCAGGCTCAGCATGCGCTGACAAAAACCATGAATGGTGAAAACGGACGCTTCGTCCATCTGCCGTTCCGCCAACAGCAGCCACTGGGCGGCCTGTTGCTTATCTGCAATCTCTTCAAGAAGGCTGGCGTAGAGAGGGTTATCCGTGGTCTGGCGCAGGCAGGCGATGCGCAGCTCATGAATATTGGCACGAATACGACCGCGCAGCTCAGCGGTAGCGGCCTCGGTGAAGGTGACCACCAGCAGCTCTTCCACGCTTAACGGACGTGGAAAAGCGGCGTTACCACCAAGCCCTAACAGAAGACGCAGATAGAGCGCGGCAATGGTGAAGGTTTTTCCCGTTCCCGCTGAGGCTTCAATCAATCGTTCACCCTGTAGAGGTAAACGTAAGGGATTAAGGGGCTCAGCGGTATCGGTCATTCTTTCTTACTCCAGGGCATAGATTGCTGCAGCGCGCTGACGCTCTTCCAGATCTTCCAGCCTTTCGGGTTAACGTAGTCCGTTTTCCCGTTCTGACTACCGGAAACCTGCGACAGAATCGCCATTCCCTGCGGTTTAACCACCGCCTGGTGGAAGAAATCAGCAACCTTCTGCGGCGTCAGCTGTTTTATCTCGGCCACTACTTTATCACGCGAATCAAATTTCAGATTACCGCGATCAAAATCTTTGCTCAGTTGTGATGCTTCTTCACCCAGCGTCTGCGGCGGCTGCATCACCTGCGCGATGACAGCCTGCTGAATCTGAGCAAACTCCTCCGGCTTCATCGCCCGCAGCTTCGCTTCCGCCTGTGGGAAGAATGCCTGATAACGCTGCCAGAGATAAGCAGGCTGTTTATCACTGCTTTGCAGCAGGAAGCCCAGCCCCCACTGGCGACCCACGTTCATGGAGAAGGCAAAGACCGCGTAACCAAGCTGCTCTTCTGTACGCAGCTGGTTGTAGAACCACGGCTGAATAATCTGCCCCAGCACCGCACTCTGCGCGGTACTGGTGAATTCATCATAACCCGTGGGTACAAACACAGCGGCCAGGGCAGAATCCGTGCTGTTACCCGCCTTTTCAAAAATCACATTCTGTTTTTTCTCAACCAGTACGTCCTGGTTGCGGCACCACTCGTCGCCTTTCGAACCAAGCTGCGTACGGACATTTTCTGCCAGTGTTTTAGCCTGTACGTCACTCATGTTTCCGACGATAAGGAACTCCGGACGCGTGTTCGTTTTCAGCGCATCACGATACGCCAGCACATCTTTTAAGGTGATAGAGGGCAGCAGCGCCCGGCGATCTTCGCGCTGGAAATAGGGAATTTGCGAAAGCATTTGCGTCGGCATGAGCGCCAGGTCATACGCTTTACCCTTCTCAGCAGAATCCATCATCTGCGCATACCAGGATTTGGCCTGCTCAAGTTGCTCTTCCGTCGGGGTATAGCTGAAATAACCTTCCAGTAACGCCTGGAACAGCTGCGGCAGACGTTGGGTGTAGCCGTTGGCATTGACCATCAGACCGTTATTGGCGTTGGTCGAGAAGCTTATCCCGCCGACGGCCGCCTGATTGCTAAGCTGATCGAGTGCAATACCGGCAAGATAGTCATTGAGCGCAAACATCACCTGATTTTTAGCGCTGTTCATTGCTTTTGGGTTACGCAGAACCACGCTCACATCGGCTTTCGGTTCACTCGCGAAATAGCGGCTTGGCGTATACACCACGCGCAGCGTCGGCTCATCAACGATAAGTTCCGGGTGCGGATAGGCTTTCGCGGTTTTAATCAGCGAGAAATCATCCGGAATGTAGGGGTTCAGCTCCGGCAATTTAAGCGCGATCTCACCGGCCTTTTTCTGCCAGTTGGCGAAGGTCTGGTCACTGATTTTATCCACCTGGTAAGGGGCCTCGACAAAATAGGCCATTTTGTTATGCGGTTCGTTCGGGCTGATATACCAGACGCGGGCATTCTGCGGCGTCATCATCGCCAGGCGGGCTTTTACCGCGTCGGCGTCATACTGGTCGGCAATATTGACCGCGTCGAGGGTATGTTCCACCGGCACACGGATCATGGTATCCGCCAGCCACTCAACGTAATCCATGTCGCGGGTAATGGACGGATAACGGAAATCGAGATCCAGCACGTGCGCCAGTTCATCAAAGTAGCGTTTATCGACGCCTTTATCGCGCAGCAAAGAGAGGTAGCTGAAGATAGCCGCCACGACGTCATCACGATGAGCCAGACCTTTGTCAGTCAGGGTGGCGGAGATCGCCAGCACGCCGCTGTTGCCGTTCACAACCGGATCGGAGTCGGCACGAATACCTTCCACCAGCCCTTGTTTTTGCAGCCAGTCAGAAAGTGTACCCGGGCTACGGTTGCCAATCAGGTAGGTGACCAGTTCATCGGTTTTGCTGCGAAACTGCGCCATATTGTTATCAATGCGGAACTCAACGCGTAATACTTTACGCGGCAGTGCAGGAACGTAGTGGATAACGATCCCTTTTTGCGCGTCCGTGACCACAGGAACGTTTATCTGCGGCAGGTCGATATTTTTATTCGGTACCCGGCCAAACGTCTGTGCCGCCATGCTTGCCAGCTCAGGCAACGGTTTGTTGCTGTAGATGACCGCTTTCATCAGATTGGCGGAGTAGTATTTATCGCGAAAGGCATGCAGGGCATCCAGCACCGGGCTGTTCGGTTTATCGCTCAGCGTCTCCAGGTTACCGCCGGAAAAACGCGATCCCGGGTGCGCCGGGTTAATGGTTTCTGCACTCACCTGCGCCATGCGCATCCCGTCTCGCGTACGGGCAAGGGTCAGTTCAGCATTAACGGCATTGCGTTCGCGGTCAGCGTATTTTTTATCCAGCAGGGGAGCCGCGATAGAATCCGCCAGACGATCCACTGCCCCTCCCAGCGCATCATTCTCTACTTCGAGATAGAAGGCTGTACGGTACGGCGCCGTGCTGGCGTTGTGGCTGCCGCCATGCATTTTGAGAAATTCGGACAGGCTATCTGGCTGTGGGTATTTTTTGGAACCCATAAGCGTCATATGTTCCAGATAGTGTGCAAGCCCAGGGTGGGCTTCCGGATCTTCCAGCGACCCAACCGGCACCACCAGTGCCGACAGGGATTTTACCGCCTGCGGATCGGAAACCAGCAGCACAGTCATCCCGTTATCAAGGCGAATAGCCTGATACTGACGGGTATCTTTTTCGCTCTTACGGATAGTTTCCTGAATGGGTTGCCAACCGGAGCCTGCCTGAGTGAAAGGTGCCCAAAGGGCGACAAACAAAACAAACGCTTTGAACAAGGTGCTGCCTGGCATTACGACCTCTTTATCACGGCTACATCATTAACAAACTGCGTGCTGGACTCACCAACATCTCTTTCTTTGGGTACATCAGTCCGTGATAAGAAGTGCATCATAAATGAACACCCCATACTGCGCAATTTTTATACAGTGCTCAGGACTGATTAAATTTGAACAACGGTAACAGGTAGCGTTGTGCTTCTTCCGTGATAGCCTCGAAGTATTCAGGCTCAAGCGTTCGCCATAAACGTTGATACCAGACATCCTCACCTTCGCCGCGCACCATCATGTTACCTTCATACGCCTGCATGAATTTACTCCGTGCTTTCTGCAGTGAAGCGTCATCCGTTAACATGGCATCATTCTGTGCGTCATAACAAGCTTTTATCCAGGCGCCACCGCTCTCGGGCAGTAGCAGGAGCGGTTTATTCATTCCCCGCAGGTAGCCTTCAACGTACAAGGATAAATAACGTAACGCCTGCTCTGCGTCCATCGGTGGAAAGCGCCATTCGCCCTCTTTGCGGACAAAAATACGGCTTTCGCCTTTATGGCCGCCAGCACTGTAGACAAGATGTTCGAGCCAGAGTTGCAAACCTTGTGAAACGCTAAGCATGGAAGGACGCCAGCGCAGGAGCCCATCCGGCTGTACCTGAGTTAGCCAGCCCGTGAGCTGCACACCCTGGCAGTTGAGATCGATTTCAAGACTGGTTCCGGGTTGCCGGCATTCCCTCACGCGTTCTGCCAGAGCTTCCATCTCCTGGCGCTGCGCCTCCCAGACAATTTCTCCGAACGCCCCGTAGGGTAACTGCCCCGCAGCACGGTAGCGGCGGTAAAGCTTGTCGGCATCTTCCTCTTCAACCAGCGCGTTCAGCAGCTGCAGGTTTAACTGATAACGCTCCAGCCCTTCCAGCGTAAACGGCTCTGCATCAGGAATTTCACTCTCTTCAGAACGGAAATTGACCTGCAACCGTTGCTGGAAGAAAGCGCGTACCGGATGCCCCCAAAACCGCTGAAGCTGTTCAAAGGTCAGGGTGTCTATCGGGCGAGGATCAAGCTCCTGAATGAAATCGGTATGCGCTCTCCCTTCTTTTTTTGCCGCAGGCAGCCATTCGTGGGCATAGCTCTGATGATCGCTGACCACGTAGTTCACCGGGTCAAACGGCATGCGGCTATGGAAGCGGGTGATATGCGCTTTCACTCGCTGCGCACTTTCATCACAGTTACGGGCTTCATCCCCCGCCAGATAGTGGCTCTGCCCGATATAATCCACCAGTTCCTGCACCAGAACAGAAGGAAAGCGCTCGCTGTTGTCCTGGATAGAGCGGCCGATATAGCTGATATACAGCTGACGTTGAGCCGAAATGAGCGCCTCAAGGAAGAGATAGCGGTCATCGTCACGACGGCTACGATCGCCCCGCTTTGGGTTCGCACTCATCAGATCAAAACCAAGCGGCGCCAGGGCGCGTGGATAAATACCGTCATTCATTCCGAGCAGGCACACCACTTTGAACGGGATAGAACGCATTGGCATCAGGGTGCAAATATTGATTGGGCCTGCCAGGAAACGCTGGCTAATTCGCTCCTGATCGAGCCGTTGCGTCAGCTCATCGCGCAGCAATGACAACGGGATAGCCTCGTTATAGTGGGAACTCACGCCCTCTTCGACGATTGCCTGCCACTGCGTTTCAATGAGCGCCATAGCGGCTTCGGTATCACTGTCCGGCAGGAAGAAATCATTGAGCAATGCCCTGCAAACCGGGAGCCACGCATCCAGCGGACGCGGCTGCATCAACTCAAGCCGCCAGCGGTTAAGTTGCATCAGCAGGGAAGCTAAATGACCAACCAGCTCAGCGATCAACCCGCTGGACTCATCGTAGGGCAGGACTTCATTCCACTCGCCCTGGCTGCTTTCCATCGCATAGCCCAGCAGCATACGCGTCAGGCCAAACCGCCAGGTGTGCTGGCCGGTAGGAGGAAGCTCGAACGCCTGAACGTTGTCATCATCAATGCCCCAGCGTACGCCGGACTCGTTAACCCACTGACGAAGGTAACGCAGCCCCTCTTCATTGATATTGAAACGTGCGGCCAGGACTGGGACATCCAGTAATGCCAGGACATCTTCGGAGATAAACCGGCTATCCGATAATGAAAGCAAAGTAATAAAGGCCTGCAAGGCCGGATGAGACTGGCGGGCCCGTCGGTCAGAAATGGCGTACGGCAGGTAGCATTCACCCGTCGCACTCCCAAAAACAGCCTGAATAAAGGGACTGTAACTGTCGATATCCGCCACCATCACCACAATGTCACGTGGCGTCAGCTCAGGATCGTCCTGCAGCATCGCCAGCAGTTGATCGTGAAGGACTTCAACCTCGCGCTGCGGGCTGTGGCAAACGTGGATCGTGACGCTGCGATCGTCGCCGTCCAGCTTGCGCTTACTGTCGCTGCGCTCAAATTCTTTCGCCGTAACGCCCATGACGGCGCGGTTTTCGAGATCCAGAATGTCGAGCTGGATATTATGCAGCAGGCTATCCGGAGCGATCTCGACGAAGGCATCCACATCCCCTTCGCCTGACGACGTGATGTCTGAGAGCATGTGAATATAGTCACGGCCCAGCTTTCCCCAAGAGGCAAGCAGCGGGTTCGGCAGATTTTGAATGCCGTGCTCGTCAAATAGCTGTGCGGCAGACGCGCTGTCTTTAAACAGTGGCACGGTACGCTCTTCAAACAGGCGTCGTCTCTGGCGAGACACCAGCCGCGAAAGCCAGCGTTCATCCTGAATGTCGCCCCAGTACTGGCGACACGGATTGGTAAAGAGGATATGTATGTCGATGTGTTTACCCAGCGCACTCAGCGCCTGCAAATACACCGGTGGCAGCGCCGAGATGCCGCAGATAAACACGCGAGAGGGCAGCCGGGCTGGTCGCTCAGCGCTGTTTTCCAGTATGGAGATAAACCGCTGGTAGAGGTTTGCACGGTGCCACTTCGGCTGGCCGAGTTTCTCAGTGTGTTCCACCAGCGCTTTCCAGAGCGGTGCCTGCCAGACTTGCGCCTCCGGTAACCCGTCGACCCGCTCGCCCGCTTCCCAGCGAGTCAGCCATTCCGGGCGATACACCAGATACTGGTCATAGAGATCGGCGGTGCGCGATGCCAGCTGGAACAGCTTGCGTTTATCGGTGTCGTCATTGAGGTAGTGGCGCAGCATGACGAATTCATCATGCTGCAGCATGTCCGGCAGCAATGCCATCAGCTTCCAGCTCATGCTTTGCTTGTTGAAGGCACTCTGCTCCGGGATATCCGGCAACACGCGGACAAACATCTCCCAGATAAAACTCGCGGGCAGCGGGAAATCGATATTTGCGGCAATGCCGAATTTACGCGAAAGCGACATCTGCAGCCACTGCGCCATACCGGTGCTCTGCACCAGCACCATTTCTGGCTCAAAAGGATCGTCAAGCCGCTCGCGCTCAACGATAAATTCCATCAGCGCTTCCAGCACATCCAGACGATTTGAGTGGTAGACCCTTAACATAGACGCTCCCGACTACTGGCTAACCGGGCAATGCAGACGCGTCATCTCGCCGCGCCGCCCCAGAGGAGAAATAAGTGTAACCGTGATGCTGACACATCCAGAGAGTGTTGTCTGCCCCCGACTGACCTGCCAGCCTGCCGGGAGAGCAATTGTTGAAAGCTGAGACTGATTCCAGGCATGGTGCCAGAGCTGACGATACTGATTAAACATGGAGAACCGCGTCGCCAGTGCCCGCTGATAACCCGACAGTGCCGTGACGATCATCACCAGCAGCATCATCGCCAGTAGTACCTCAACCATGCTAAAGCCTTTTTCTCTGCTCACGGCAGCTGGCATAACGTACTCTCCTTAAGCGGACAAAAATCACTCCAGCCGTGTGACGAGAAATGGATCTTACCGTCGGTGATTTCGCCTCTGCGCCATAGCAGCAGGTCATCACTCCCGGCGATAAGCAGCACACGCGTTTCATTCAGTAGCCGCAGGCAAACTCGCCATGCCGATACCTTTTTGCACTGGATCTCAGGCTCAGATAACCAGCTCTGAACGCGTCCCCATTCAAGCGCTGACTGCACGGATGCCTGCTGTTGAACCGAGCGGCTCTCACCGCCCACCAGTGCGCTAAACGTGGCCAGCTGCTGATTGAGGCCGGTGAGGATCAGTGTGCCCAACACCAGTAAAAGTAACACCAGCGCCAGCGAGGACATCCCGCGCTGCCGGTTCACAGGTTGTACCCCGTGACGCCATAAAAAGCCTGACAGGGGGCCCCCTGCTCGCCCTGACGAAGGGCGGTCATTTCAATATTCAGCTGGGGGGCAAACCCCGCATGCTCAACTTGACTCACCACAAAGTGCTGGATGAGAAGCCTGTTGGGGTCAGTGAGTTTCTCCCATCCTTTACCCTCACACGAGGTCGCCCCATGCTGGGTCTCCAGTGCACCTGATTCCAGACGAAAACCTGTGCTGTCGTTTTCCGAAGACGAGCTATCCCAGTTACCGTTACTGTTTGCATCCCACCGTACAATGACACAGCGACCTTGCCTGCCGATCGTCAGTCCCTGCCCCGCACAGTTTCCGGCGCAATACCCCGCACGCTGAAGCTGTTTGCCGAGGGATAAAAGGCGTTGCCACACCTCCTCCTCAAGCTCCCGCTGACCGGACTGCTGTAAAACAGCCCGCTGCAAGCCCGGTAAAAAGCGCGAGGCGCTTATCAGTAACAGACTGCTGATCGCCGTGGCAATCAGAACTTCCATCAGTGAGAAACCCTGCTGGTTTAGGGACATGAACCTTCTCCTGTGACATTGCACATCCTGATTCGCCCTCCATTCGAGACAATGACGAGCCATTCTCCTGCACGACTTTGCAGGCGTATTCGCCCTGCCCATGCCGTATCCCTGAGTCCATAGAAGCCAAATAACGGCGTTATTTCACTTACCGTGACCTCCGGCCACAGGGAAATAAATACAAACGGACTGCCCTTATCACAGCCCTGCACGAATGCGCTCATCAGACAGGTGACACCCCTGTCGCGTCGCAGTGTGACCTGGTGGTCACGGTTGTGCCGGTTTGCGTCATTACGCAGAAATACCAGGTAATCACGCACCTGCCCGGCGGTTTGCCAGAGCCGTTGCTGCCGTTGCCAGTTGTCCCAGCCGTATAGCCCGGAGGCGCTGAGAATGACCACCAGCGAGATAGCCACCAGGGTTTCGATAAGCGTAAAACCGTTCTCTTTTTTCATGCCGGGAGTGTGGCGAAATGGCCTGGAATTGACGAGCAACGGATGACCGTTTTACGAGCCCTTATCAAGGAAAGTTAAGCGGTTGCAGTGTGTTGCATACGTTCTGGATTACGCGTCGGAAAGCGGGAAGAAGGCGAAAAAAAACCGGCGCTAAACAGCACCGGTTATGTCACGATTGACGGCCTCAGATAGCGACGGGCGCTTTGATGCCAGGATGAGGGTCATAACCCTCAATCTCAAAATCGTCAAAGCGGTAATCAAAAATGGATTCCGGTTTGCGTTTGATAATCAGCTTAGGCAAGGCGCGCGGTTCGCGAGTCAGCTGGAGATGCGTCTGTTCCATATGGTTGCTGTAGAGGTGGGTATCCCCACCGGTCCAGACGAAATCGCCCACTTCCAGATCGCACTGCTGCGCCATCATATGCACTAACAGCGCATAGCTGGCAATGTTGAACGGCAGGCCGAGGAACACGTCGCAGGAGCGCTGATAGAGCTGGCAGGAGAGCTTACCGTCTGCCACATAGAACTGGAAGAACGCATGGCACGGTGCCAGTGCCATTTTGTCCAGCTCGCCGACGTTCCAGGCGGAAACGATAATACGGCGCGAGTCCGGATCGTTTTTCAGCTGGTTCATCACGGTGGTGATCTGGTCAATATGGCGGCCATCCGGCGTAGGCCATGCGCGCCACTGCTTACCGTACACCGGGCCCAGGTTGCCGTTTTCATCTGCCCATTCGTCCCAGATAGAGACGTTGTTTTCATGCAGATACGCAACGTTGGTATCGCCTTGCAGGAACCAGAGCAGTTCATGAATGATCGAGCGCAGGTGGCAGCGCTTTGTCGTCACCAGCGGAAAACCTTCCTGCAGATTGAAGCGCATCTGGTGGCCAAAAATGGAGAGCGTGCCGGTACCGGTACGGTCATTTTTCGGCGTGCCCTCATCGAGCACTTTTTTCATCAGTTCAAGATACTGTTTCATGGTTCCTCAGGAAAGTTGTTGCTGTGGACGACGACGATACGCCCAAATCATCATAATGACACCCGCGACAATCATCGGAATGGAGAGGATCTGCCCCATGCTGATGTACTGTACCCATTCGCCGGTGAACTGTGCATCCGGCTGGCGGAAGAACTCGACGATGATACGGAATGCACCGTAGCCAATCAGGAACAGACCGGAGACAGACCCCATCGGACGCGGTTTACGGATAAACAGATTCAGGATGATAAACAGCACCACACCTTCCAGCGCCAGCTCGTAAAGCTGAGACATGTGGCGCGGCAGAACACCGTAAGTATCGAACAGGGATTGCCACTCAGGATGAGACGGCAGCAGCGCCATGTCCTCTGCACGCGAGCCCGGGAACAGCATGGTAAAGGAGACACTCGGGTCGACACGCCCCCAGAGCTCACCATTGATAAAGTTGCCCAGACGTCCTGCTCCCAGACCAAACGGGATCAGTGGCGCGATAAAATCTGACACCTGGAAGAAGTTGCGTTTGGTGCGTTTGGCAAAAATCACCATCACCAGGATCACACCAATCAGCCCGCCGTGGAAGGACATGCCGCCATCCCAGACGCGGAACAGGTAGAGTGGATCGTTCAGGAATACCGGGAGGTTATAGAACAGAACATACCCAATACGGCCGCCCAGGAACACGCCAAGGAAGCCTGCATACAGCAGGTTCTCGACTTCGTTTTTGGTCCAGCCACTGCCGGGACGACTGGCGCGACGGCCAGCAAGCCACATGGCAAAAATGAAGCCGACCAGGTACATCAGACCGTACCAGTGAAGCGAAACAGGTCCTATTGAGAAAATGACCGGATCAAATTCCGGAAAATGCAGATAACCACTGTTCATCTGTCACCACAAGATGTTGTTATTCCGCTGAAAGTGGACAGCGGTAGAAATGCGATTCTGCTGTTAGCAGAGGCTCCAAAGTTGCGAATCATAGCATAAGGCGGACGCGGAGGATGCGCCAGAGATGTAAAAGATGTGTATAGAGGAGTGTGTTATATCCTCACCTCCGCCCTGTCACAAAGGACGAGGACGGAGTGAGGGGATAAGTACGTATTAGCGACCGCCGCGAATCAGGCCGCCCATACCGCGTCGTTCCATGAAAGCAGCCACCTGATGACGCACTTCGGCGGCCAGCTGCGCTTCAAGACTGCGTTCAGCCAGCTCGCGGGCATCCTCAATATCGATATGCCGCAGCAGGTACTTCACGCGGGCAACCGCACGGCCGTTCATGGAGAGGTGGCGGTACCCCAGCCCAATCAGGATTGCTACGCACATCGAATCCCCGGCCATTTCACCACACAGGCGCAAATCAATATCGTGCTGTTCGGCTTCTCGCGCGATCATCGCTAACGCCCGGATCATCGCAGGGTGCAGGCTGTCATAGATGCTGGCAACACGCGTGTTGTTACGGTCGACGGCCAGAATATACTGCGTCAGGTCATTGGTACCGACCGAGATAAAGTCGACACGGTTAGCCAGCTGCGGCAGCATAAAGACCATTGACGGCACTTCAAGCATCACCCCAATTCGTGGTTTGGGGATCGCATAGCCAATCATCTCTTCGACTTCACGGCCGGCACGCTCAATCAGACGCCGCGCCTCGTCAATCTCATCAATGCTGGTGACCATCGGCAGTAAAATGCTGAGGTTACCCGTCGCCGCATTCGCGCGCAGCATGGCACGCACCTGGATCAGGAAGATCTCAGGCTGATCGAGCGTAATGCGTATCCCACGCCAGCCCAGGCACGGGTTTTCCTCACTGATCGGCATGTACGGCAGCTGTTTATCTGCCCCGACATCAAGGGTGCGCAGGGTGACCGGTTTGTCGTTAAACATCTGCAGCATGCCCTGATACTGCGCGACCTGCTCCTCTTCAGAGGGAAAGCCACTTTGCAGCATGAACGGGATTTCGGTGCGGTATAAGCCGATACCGTCGATGCGGCTGCCGAGCTTCTCTTCATGCTCGGGGCTTAAACCTGCGTTGAGCATGACTTTGATTCGCTCGCCGCTTTTGAGCTGCGCGGGCAGATTAACGTCATCCTCTGCCAGCTTGCTTAATTCATTCTCTTCGCTGATAAGGCGCTGGTATTCCTGAAGCAGAACCGGCTCAGGATCAACCAACAGCTCACCGCGATAACCGTCGACCACCAGGGTGCGTCGGTGCAGCACCGATGGCTGGATATCCGCCCCCATAACGGTGGGAATTCCCAGCGCACGCACCATAATGGCCGCGTGCGAGTTCGCCGCGCCATCGCGTACCACCACGCCCGCCAGGCGGTCATGAGGCAGTTCAGCCAGCGTTGTCGCGGAGAGTTCATCGGCAACGAGCACAAAACGTTTTGGCCAGGCATTCGCGCCCTGAATAGTGTCATCAAGATGGAACAGTAAACGCTGCCCCAGGGCGCGTAAATCACCGGCCCGCTCTTTCAGGTAACCGTCGGTCAGTGCCGCAAACTGTTCGGCAAATTTTTCGATGACCTTTTTAACCGCCCACTCCGCAACCGCACCTTTGTCGACTTCGTCAAAAAGCTCGCGGCGCAGACGTGCATCGGAGAGAAGGTGCGAGTAAAGGTCAAAAATGGCCGCCGTCTCTTTTTGCGCCCCAGCGGCAAAGCGCTTGCTGTAGCGACGAAACTCATTCGACGCCTCTTCCAGTGCGGCGGTGAGACGCTCGCGCTCAAGCGCTTCATCAAGCGTTGAGGCTTCGTACACTTGCTCCATCAACGGCAGAGTGGCGTCCATCCAGCCTTCGGCGATAGCGACGCCCGGCGACGCCGGAAGCGCGCGAATACGCGTATGACGATACTGACCAAACAGTGCCGTCAACTGGGACTGGGAGAGGATCGCGGCCATCTGCGTGGCCAGCGTGACGAGGAAAGACTCTTCGCTTTCATCGTACTGACGCAACTCACGCTGCTGTACCACCAGCACACCAAGCAGCTGACGGCGCTGAATAATCGGCACACCCAGGAAGGCGCGGAAACGATCTTCTTTTACGGAGGGGATATATTTAAAGCTGGGGTGTTTTTGCGCGTCGGCAAGGTTGATAGGTTCGGCGAGTCGCCCAACCAGACCAACAATACCTTCATCAAACGCGAGCGTTACGGTGCGTCCACGTGGCTTTTTCAAACCACGGGTCGCCATCAGGTAATAGCAACGCCGATCGTGGTCGGCCAGATACACCGAACAGACTTCGGTCTCCATCGCAAGACAGATGTCGGTAACCAGAATGTTCAGCGCCTCATTCAGACGCGGCGCACTGGCCACCTTCTCGACTATTTCTCGCAAGCGGGTGAGCATGATTTGCGTAGCTTAACCTCTTTTACGTCGCCAGGCAGGTGCGCTCTGCGGCTTAGGCGGGATCTCCTGAAGCTGCATGACAACACTTGCGAACTCTTTCATCACCCTACGGTAAACATCGCGTTTAAATGACACGACCTGACGAACAGGATACCAATAGCTCACCCAACGCCAGCCATCAAACTCCGGCGTACTGCTGGTTTGCATATTGATATCTGAATCGTTGCCCACCAACTGCAGTAGAAACCATTTTTGTTTCTGGCCGATACAAACCGGCTTTGTGTCCCAACGCACCAAACGTTTCGGTAACTTGTAACGCAACCAGTTGCGGGTCGAAGCCAGGATGCGAACATCTTTTCGGCTTAAACCAACCTCTTCAAACAGCTCCCGGTACATCGCTTGTTCTGGGGACTCTCCCGGGTTGATCCCGCCTTGCGGGAACTGCCAGGAGTGCTGACCATATCGACGGGCCCACATCACCTGGCCCTGACGATTACAAATTACTATTCCTACGTTCGGGCGGTAGCCATCGTCATCAATCACCGGACTACCCCAAACTAAACCTTATATATGAATGATTGTTTCACACTACAGGGAGGCGGTAAACCACTCTCTTACAGGGCTGCAACCTAATAACATTTGAATAACTCACAAATACAGGCAGAGTTATAAACAGATGAGCAGCTCTGAGGGGAATTTTATTCACCTTTTCTGTGGATATAGTTGTGAAGAAGTGTCTGATTACCGATGAACAACCTCAGCCGCCGTCAATCTCCCTCCATTACCAATAAAAAATAAAATCATTATTTTCATAAAGTTAATCACCACAAAACCAACCCACACCGCTTAAGCGTGACGATCGTCACATCAGGGATCGTTGTGCTGATGAAAGATCGAACAGCGTCGGTTTTATCCACAGATTGTGCCAATAAGTTAGGCACAATTTGTTTGAAAATTGGATTTTCGTCGCACGTCAAGGCTGTAAATTGAAACAGTAGTCAGGGTTATGCCCAGTTATCCCACTTTTCTGTGGATAACATGGTGTAAGATCCTGTTCATTGTCAGTGACCAGAATTGAACAACCGAATTTTTGTCCCTCGCCATCCATTTTTAGTGTACCAAAAAAACCTATAAATCATGCACATGGCATATTCGTACAGAAAAAGTTAAACTCTATCCACAGGGGACAATTTCTTAGTGTATTTTTTAATCAAAAGGTTACCTTCATGCATTCGCTTTTACCCTTGCTTTCACCGCCGTCCAGCGAAACCCAGTTGCTACAGCAGGCGCAGCGTCTGGCTGGCTTTTCGCTTGGCGAGCTGGCGGCAATGGCTGGCCTGCCGATCCCTCAGGATCTGAAGCGGGATAAAGGCTGGATCGGCATGCTGCTGGAGCTGTGGTTGGGTGCAAGCGCAGGGAGTAAACCGGAGCAGGATTTCGCCGCCCTGGGCGTAGAGTTAAAAACCATTCCCATCGATAGCCTTGGGAAGCCCCTGGAAACGACATTTGTCTGCGTTGCACCGTTAACCGGGAATACCGGTGTGACGTGGGAAACCAGTCACGTTCGCCATAAACTGAAGCGCGTGCTTTGGGTTCCCGTAGAAGGAGAACGTCAGATCCCGCTGGCTGAACGCCGGGTTGGCGCACCGCTGCTGTGGAGTCCGGATGAAGATGAAGAGCATCAGCTGCGTCTGGACTGGGAAGAGCTGATGGATATGATTGTCCTCGGTCAGGTCGAGCGCATCACCGCCCGACACGGAGAGGTGTTACAGCTGCGGCCAAAGGCGGCGAACAGTAAAGCGCTCACGGAGGCGATCGGTGCCCAGGGCGAGCCGATACTGACATTGCCACGCGGTTTTTATCTCAAAAAGAACTTTACCGGGGCGCTCCTTGCTCGCCATTTCTTACTCAAAACGTAGTTTTTTACTTATTTTGAGAGCTCTCAAACATAATCACCTGGTTTTTAAGATTTTACCGCTTCCTCCTGTCGAAATATCGGGTTATTACTACACTATGATTTGATACGAGCCAGGTGAGGACGATAACGATGAAAAAATGGGCAGTGTTAATTTCAGCAGTCGGATTAGCGTTTGCAGTATCGGGCTGTAGCAGCGATTACGTGATGGCGACAAAAGATGGCCGGATGATCCTGACAGACGGCAAGCCGGAAGTCGATGATGACACCGGTCTGGTCAGCTACCGCGATCAGTCCGGGAATAAAATGCAGATCAATCGCGACGAAGTCTCGCAAATTATCGAGCGATAAACAGAGAGAGGTCAGTACCTTGCTGGCCTTTTTGATTTTTTTCTTCCCCTTTTGCTTCCCCTCTGCCATGTTTATATTCCTTTGTCGGGAGGTTCCTGACGCGGTCTACATGTCTATTGAAGGAAGCCGGCTATGCATTATCACCGTATCCCCCACAGCTCTCTGGAGATAAGCCAACTGGGGTTGGGCACGATGACATTTGGTGAACAAAACAGCGAAGCCGATGCCCATGCACAACTCGATTATGCCGTCAGCCAGGGCATTAACCTGATTGATGTCGCAGAGATGTACCCTGTTCCTCCACGCCCGGAAACGCAGGGGCTTACCGAAACCTACGTCGGCAACTGGCTGGCAAAACGCGGCAATCGCGAAAAACTGGTTATCGCCTCGAAAGTCAGCGGCCCTGCGCGTAACAGCGATGCCGGGATCCGCCCAAACCAGATCCTCGATCGCAAGAATATCCGTGCCGCGCTGGATGCCAGCCTGAAGCGACTGCAAACCGATTATATTGATCTCTACCAGGTACACTGGCCGCAGCGTCCAACCAACTGCTTTGGTAAGCTCGGCTACAGCTGGAACGAAAGTGCTCCCGCCGTTACGCTGCTTGAAACGCTGGAAGCACTGACCGAATGCCAGCGAGCGGGCAAAATCCGCTACATCGGCGTGTCTAACGAAACGGCTTTTGGCGTTATGCGCTACCTGCACCTGGCTGATAAACACGATCTGCCGCGCATTGTCACCATCCAAAACCCCTACAGCCTGCTCAACCGCAGTTACGAAGTGGGTCTGGCCGAAGTGACGCAATATGAAGAGGTTGAGCTGCTCGCCTATTCCTGCCTGGGCTTTGGTACGCTGACGGGTAAATACCTGAACGGCGCGAAGCCAGCCGGCGCGCGTAATACGCTCTTCAGCCGCTTTACCCGCTATAGCGGCGAGCAGACGCAGAAAGCCATCGCGGCCTACGTTGATATTGCGAAGCGTCACGGGCTCGATCCTGCCCAGATGGCATTGGCCTTCGTACGCCGTCAGCCGTTTGTGGCCAGCACCCTGCTGGGCGCAACGACGATGGAACAGTTGAAAACCAACATTGAGAGTTTCCATCTGGACCTGAGCGAGGACGTGCTGGCGGAGATTGACGCGGTGCATCAGGTTTATACCTATCCGGCACCGTAAAAAAACAAAACGGCAACCTCTGTTGCCGTTTTTAATGTTTGCACCCGCTTGTGAAAAGGCGCTGAAGACGACCCGAATCAGCGGCGGCGCTGCCAGACCCACAAGCCGGCAATCGCCAGCGCGAACAATCCACCGAACCCGACGCCAATCCCTACCACAGGCGCACCGGCTTTAACCGCCAGCGAATACAGGCCCAGCATCAGCAGCATCGCCAGGTTTTCACCGAGGTTTTGCACCGCAATAGCATTGCCCGCCCCGACCGTCTGCTTGCCACGCTCCTGCAAAAGCGCATTCAGCGGCACCACGAAGAAGCCCCCCAGAATACCAATCAGGATCAGCAGTACGTAGGCTGGCAATAACGCGTGTTGCAGCGCGAAAAAAAGCACCGCAACGCCAATCAGGATCCCTGCCGGCATGCAGCGAGCAACGGTGTCGAGCGTCACCAGTTTTGCCGCTGCCCCCGCGCCCACCACAATCCCGATCGCTACCATTGCATTAAGGTAGGTTGGCGTCGCGTTGTCCGTGATCCCCAGCGCCACCGGCACCCACAATACCAGCAGGAAGCGCAGCGTAACGCCAGCGCCCCAGAACATACTGGTGCCCATCAAAGAGAATCGTGTTTCACCGTTACGCCACAGTACGCGGCAGGCATTGAAGAAGCTGCCGGTCATCGGCTTAAAGCGCCAGGATTGCCCCGGACGCGCCACCGGCAGTTTCGGAATAAACAGGTTAGCGACTACCGCGCCACCGTACACCACGGCACACACGCCGAGGGCCGCCAGCACGTGCCAGTCAGCGAGGACACCGCCTGCGACGGAGCCAAGCAGGATTGCCGCAATGGTGGAGGACTCCATCAGCCCATTGGCTTTCACCAGCTTATCACCGGTGGTCAGCTCCCCGAGGATGCCATACTTCGCCGGGGAGTAGGCTGCGGCGCCAATGCCGACCAGCGTATAGCCAATAAACGGATTGAAACCGAAACAAATGCTGGCCGCTCCCAGCAGTTTCAGACCGTTGGCAAACATCATTACCCGGCCTTTCGGGAAGCTGTCCGCAACCTGTCCGACAAACGGTGCAAAGATAATGTAAGCGCCCACAAACACCATCTGCAGAACCGGCTGACTCCAGTCGGGGTAAAACTCCGCCTTGAGCAGTGCCAGCGTGGCAAACAGCAGCGCGTTATCGCCAAAGGCGGAAAGGAACTGGGCGGCAATCACCGCCATCATGCCTTTTGAGCGCAGAGAGGTGTTAGTGTGTACTGACTCACGCATTATGTTGTTCCGCCTGTTCAACCATGCCCTTGAGGGTCACGAAGTCGGGCTTACCGCTGCCGAGCACCGGAAGCTGTTTCAGGTAGCGAATATCACGAGGTACCGCCAGCTCCGGGATGCCGTGCTCGCGGGCATAGCTCAGTAACTGGTCGCGCTTAAGCTCGCTGTCGGTGGTGAACAGCACCAGCGCCTCGCCTTTACTTGCATCACTCTTCACAACCGTGGCATGCATCTTGTCGGCGGAGACGCCCGATGCCAGCTGTTCAACCATCTCAAGAGAGACCATTTCACCCGCAATCTTGGCAAAGCGTTTTGCACGCCCCTGGATCTGCACAAAGCCTTGCTCATCGAAACGTACAATATCGCCGGTGTCGTACCAGCCCGTTTCAATCTCGCCATTAACGTTTTCTGCGGTCGGTGCTTCCAGCACGCCGGGGTTTTCCACGCGCAGATAGCCGTTCATCACGTTTGGCCCTTTCAGCTGCAGCCGGCCGCCGTCTTCAATACCAGGCACCGCCAGCAGACGAGCATCCAGCCCAGGCAGAATTCGGCCTACTGTCCCCGGCTTCGCCGCCATTGGCACGTTGATAGAGACCACCGGCGCACACTCTGTCACGCCATACCCCTCGAGGATGCGCAGACCAAATTTGTCCTGCCAGATCTGTCGCGTGCTCTCCTGCAGTTTTTCCGCGCCAGCAACCACGTAGCGCACGCGGAAGAAGTCATACGGATTGGCGAAACGCGCGTAGTTCCCGAGGAAGGTTGAGGTTCCAAACAACACGGTACAGTTACGGTCATACACCAGCTCCGGCACAATGCGGTAATGCAACGGGCTTGGATAAAGGAAGACTTCGGCACCGGTCAGCAGCGGCGTGAAAAGCCCCACCGTCAGGCCAAACGAGTGGAACAGCGGCAGCGCTGACATAAACCGGTCTTTCGCGGTAAAGTCGGCAATGCTTTTGATCTGCTCAACGTTCGCCAGAATACTCTTGTGACTGTGGACGACACCTTTCGGGTTGCCTTCAGAGCCAGAGGTGAAGAGGATAATCGCGTCGTCTTCCGGCTGCTGTTTCACCTGGGCCAGACGCGGCATCAGCAGATGAGCAAAAATCCACAGTTTGTCGCCTGTCGTCACGTCCGCTTTAAGATCTTCCAGGAAGACCCAGCGTACCTGGGTAAGCTGTTCAGGAAGATGCCACAGTTTGCCTTTGTCGAGGAACTGGCGGGAGGTAAAGACGGTTTTGATTTGCGCTGCCGTGATGGCGCTGGTCAGCCCTTTCACGCCCGCCGTGTAGTTCATCATCGCCGGAATACGGCCACGGGAAACGGCTCCAAAAATCACCGCCGCACTGATGCCTGCGTTGGGCAGCATCAGGCCAATCTTTTCGCCCTGCTGACTGTACTTCTCAAGAATACGGCCCACGAACAATGTTTTGGTCAGCAGCTTGCGATAGGTATCCGGGGTAAAGTTGATGTCTTCGATGCAGTTTTTCTTCGCGCCGTAGCGGTGCTGTGCCGACAGCAGGGATTCATACAGCGTCTCGCGCGGGCGGACCGCCATACGCGCTTCCATCATAATCTGGTGCAGCATCTCTCCGGCAATTTTACGGCGATCGCGTGCACGGGGCGCGTCAGGCATCGGTAACGACGTTGGCGGCAGGATATGCAACGTAATTTTTGGGAACACGCGCTGCTTTACCAGCCCTTTCAGACGGCTGAAATAGGAGCGCTCCGCTCCTTCAATACGCAGTGGCACCACAGTTGCTTTTGACTTCGCCGCGACAAACCCGGCGCCGTCGTAGATTTTCATCAGTGAACCGGTCACCGAGATGCGACCTTCCGGGAAAATAACCACCGGACGCCCCTGCTCCACCAGACGCACCAGATGTTTAATCATCATCGGTTTGGTCGGGTCGAGCGGCACAAAATCAATCAGCGGCGTGAGCCAGCGCATGTACCACTGCTGGCTGATGGAGGTATAAACCGCAAACACCGGACGCACGGGCAGAAATAGTGCCAGCAGAATGCCGTCGATAAAGGAAACATGGTTTGGTGTGATAAGAACGCGTTCGCCGCGAAGCGCCTGAGCATCGCCAGTGACGCGAATGCGAAAGAGAATACGGAAGAGTGTACGGAAGAACCCAAAAAGCATCTCAACTCCCTTTGCCAGCCAGTGTGAAGGGTTGATAGTAAATGGTGGCAGATTACACGAGAAGTGATACGGGAGCGACTGCAAAGTTGAGGCGAAAAAAAACCTGCGCATCCGCGCAGGTTGGTGCAAGAGAAGAGTACGAAACCGTACTAAGAATTCTCACCAATCAATACCTCTGGGATCTCGACTCTATCAATCTCCCCCTCATCCTCGCCATCGGACAATCGCAACAGCCTGAGGCAAAGTGTAACTAAAGGTTCAGATTGACATTATTCAGACATGACTGGCCGTGTAACGATTACACGGCCAGGGTTGTGCTGCGTCACGTTTGTGGAGGGCGAACCCCCGCGCCCCTTGAATGCACGGCGCTTTTCCGCAACACTATTTCGTGTGTAAACGCTTACCCCCACTAAGAAGGTATGTAATGGCGACAATAAAGGATGTGGCCCGTCTGGCTGGTGTTTCCGTGGCGACCGTCTCGCGCGTGATTAACGACTCCCCTAAAGCCAGTGACGCATCACGCCAGGCGGTGCAAAACGCCATGGAATCATTGAATTATCATCCGAATGCCAACGCCCGCGCCCTTGCCCAACAGTCTACTGAAACCATCGGACTGGTGGTGGGCGATGTGTCTGACCCGTTTTTTGGCGCCATGGTAAAAGCGGTTGAACAGGTTTCTTATCAGACCGGCAATTTTCTGCTGATCGGCAATGGCTATCACAACGAACAAAAAGAACGCCAGGCTATCGAACAGCTGATGCGCCACCGCTGCGCTGCGCTGGTTGTTCACGCCAAAATGATCCCCGATGCTGAACTCATTCATCTGATGAAGCAGATCCCCGGCATGGTGATCATCAACCGAATTATTCCCGGTTTTGAGAAACGCTGCGTGGCACTCGACGACCGCTACGGCGCCTGGCTTGCTACCCGCCATTTGATTCAGCAGGGCCATACCCGCATTGGTTATCTCTGCTCCAATCACCCGATTTCCGATGCCGAAGATCGCCTGCAGGGCTACTACGATGCCCTGCGCGAAAACGGTTTGCCGTGTAATGACCGGCTGGTGGCCTACGGCGAGCCGGATGAGAGTGGCGGCGAACAGGCAATGACAGAGCTGCTGGGGCGTGGACGGAATTTCACGGCGGTTGCCAGCTATAACGACTCGATGGCCGCCGGGGCAATGGGGGTGTTAAATGACAACGGAATCGAGGTGCCGGGAGAAATTTCACTCATTGGCTTCGATGATGTGCTGGTGTCCCGCTACGTGCGTCCCCGCCTGACCACCGTACGTTACCCGATTATCACAATGGCAACGCAGGCTGCGGAGCTGGCACTGGCGCTGGCCGAACAACGCCAGCCACCGGATATCACCCACCTGTTCAGCCCCACCTTAGTCCGCCGTCACTCTGTAGGTTCGCCAGCAGAAGCGGGAGAGGAATAGCGATACAGATGTACCGTTTTGTTCGGGTATTCGAGCGCATCGCCAATGTACTGCCAGCCGTAACGTTCGTAGAAGTCGCGGCAGGCAGACCACAGATGCAGTTCGTGATACCCGGCCTGCGCGGCATAGGCGATAACATGCTGCTGCAGTTTTCCCGCCAGTCCGTTACCACGCGCCGCTTCATCAACGTACAGCGCAGCCAGCCACGGACAAAGATCCTGTCGGGTGATTAAATCGCAGCGCCAGATCCCGACCGTACCCAGAAGCTGTTCGCCCTCCAGAGCAATAAAGGTCAACGGTAACGCGCCCGGCGTCTGGCTATGTTCAACGATGCTCTGGAAAAACGCCCGCGTAAGCCCGTCACCGAACGCCTGCCAGATCCAGTCAGTTACCTGTTCCGCATACTGAGGCGCGGCATAGAGAGGCAGAATAGTCACACCAGCTTCCCCTGAAACACGGGCACAGATTCAAAAAGATAACCGTCAAAATCCGGCGCATCTTCATCGGAGAGTTCAAGTAAGCTCTTTTTCACATTTTCCAGATGCTGGAACATCGCCTGCCAGGCGCCCATCACGTCACGACGGCGAAGCGCCGCGAGGATGGTTTGTCTGTCGCCCAGCCATTTCAGGCGGTATGCACGGCTGGCGATATGCCCATTGAATTGCTGCCACAGCGGACTGCTGTCCATGTGGTGCCAGATACTCTCTACCGTTGCCAGCAGCATCTGGTTTTGCGTTGCCCCCGCCAGCACCAGGTGAAACATTTTATTGTTGTCCTGGCTGTTATCGTTGGCGGCAATGGCGCGTTGCTCCTGCTCAATAATACGGCGCAGATTGTCGATGTCTGCGCGTGTCGCCATTTTGGCAGCAAACGCGGCGATGTTGCTTTCGAGGAGCTGGCGCGCCTGCAGGATCTCAAAGGGGCCGACGTCGCTGTTCAGAAAACGCTCTTCTTCGTTTTCGTGTTCTTCAGGAATGCGCATCACATAAACGCCAGAACCCTGGCGGATATCCACCGTGCCCTGCAGCTCCAGCATCAACAATGCCTCACGCACGATGGTACGACTTACGCCGTACTTCTCAGCAATATTACGCTCGGGCGGCAGACGGGAACCTACGGGATAGTGCCCCTGGATAATTTGCGCCCGTAAATCCTCGCCAATTTCCTGGTACTGTTTTTTTTCCGGCAGGATGACAGCCTTATCCACGTTTTCACCTGTTTTTTCAGTTAATGCGCAGGCCGGGCGTCCTCCCGGCCAGTTTGTGCGCTATTTTACCAGAACCAGCATGGTTTTCGCTTACTTCCATTCATCATCGACCGGGAGCGTGAGCACGCGCGCATCGCACAGCTGCCGGAACCAGCTCGCCGACCTTTTCGCCCGCCTGGCGCGATTGTTATCGAGATCGATCTCAATCAGCCCGTAGCGGTTTTTGAAGGCGTTCATCGGCGATACGTTGTCCGTGAAGGCCCACAGCATATAGCCATGACAGTTTGCCCCCTCCTCCCGCGCCAGCAGCGTGTAATAGAGGTGCTCGCGAATGAACGCAATGCGGTACTCGTCGTCAATGACCCCGTCACTGTTGCGAAACTGCGCTTCGTTCTCCACGCCCATCCCGCTCTCCGCCACGAACCAGTCGATATTGCGGTAGTCATTTTTTATCCGCATCGCCATATCGTAGATAATGCGGGGGTAGATTTCCCAGCCGCGGGATTTATTCATTCGCCGTCCTGGCAGTTCAAACGGTTCGTAGTAGTACGCCGGGTGGAACGGTGTCTCCGGGTGCCAGGCACGAGACGGCGCTTTCACCCGATGCGGGTAATAGAGGTTTATCCCCAGCTCATCGACGGTGTTCTGCGCAATCAGTTCCAGCTCTTCTGCGGTGTAGTCCCACGCCACCTGATGCTGTTCCAGCAGCGTAAAGAGTTCTGGCGGGTAGCGCCCGTGCACCAGCGGATCGAGAAATACGCGGTTATAGAACAGATCGTACTTCTCTGCGGCGTTAACATCGTGCGGTGCGCACGATCGAGGATAGGTAACTTCGGGGTTGAGAATACAGCCAACCGAGCCAGGGTACCCTTTGGCGCGAAACAGCTGCACAACCTTTGCCGTCGCCAGAACCTTATGGTGGTTCCACTGCATCCATTTACCGGTATTCTGCTCGTAGGGCCAGCGCAGCGCATCGAGATAAACGCGGGTCTGTACCACGATCGGTTCATTGAAGGTAAACCAGCGGGTGACTTTGCCGTGGTAGCGTTCAAAGACTTTTTCCGCATAGCGGACAAACAGGTCGACAACCTGCTTTGAAGCCCAGCCGCCGTAAGTGTCAAGCAGCACGCCCGGCAGCTCGTAATGCTCGAGGCAGATCATCGGCTCAATACCCTGACGGTGCATCTCATCGAACAACGCGTCGTAATAGGCGGCGTACTCCTCGTCCACCGTTACTTTTTCATAGTCGGTTAAAAAACGTGACCAGTTAATCGAGGTTCGGTAGTGCGTTAGCCCTGCCTGCTTCATCAGCGCCACATCCTCACGAAAGCGGTTGATAAAGTCGGTCGCCACCGCCGGGCCATAGCCGTTGTGCCAGACGTGGCGATCGTTTTTGTACCAGAGATCGATCCACGAATCCTGCCCCGCCTTTTTGCCGCTCCAGCCTTCGGTTTGCCAGGCTGACGCGGCCGCGCCCAGAATGAAATCCTGCGGAATGGTTATCTGTTTTGTCGTCATCACATCCTCATGCATTGTCGGTCGCCTGTTGCAGTGCGGCCTGTTCGGCACGTCGTGAAGCAATCTTCACAAACGGCAGGTAGATAATGACGGCAGTCACAATGCAGATAAGCTGAGTGATGACCGCCCCCATCGATCCGGCGGTGGAGAGCCAGGCGTTGATCAGCGGCGGCGTGGTCCACGGCACCATCACCACGGCTTTACCGGCAAAGCCGGTTACGGTGGCAAAGTAACCGATAGAGCCGGTCACCAGCGGCGTGATAATGAAAGGAATGGCGAGGATCGGGTTAAGCATGATTGGCATGCCGAAGATCACCGGCTCGTTGATGTTAAAGAGCCCCGGACCAATGGAAAGCTTGGCGATCTCTTTCATCTCTTTGCGTTTGGTGGCAATCATGACCGCGATCAGCAGGCCGATGGTCAGCCCCGACCCGCCGATGCTCATATACACATCCCAGAACGGCATGGTGATGATATTCGGCACCTCTTTGCCCTGCTCAAAGGCGCTCATATTAACGGTGATGGCGCCTAACAGCAGCGGCTCGCGGATCGGCTTGATCATCTGGTTGCCGTGAATACCAATCACCCAGAAAAGCTGTGCGACAAACATCAGCAGCAGAATGCCCGGCAGGCTTTGCACCACGCGCTCCAGCGGCTGTTGCACCACCTGATAGACCGCGTCATAGAGATACATGCCGGTGAGTTGATGGAAGACGAAACCCAATGTGGCAATCGCGGTAGTGGTGATGATCGCCGGGATCAGCGCGGAGAACGATGCCGCCACGTTTGGCGGTACGGTGTCCGGCATCCTGATCTTCAGCCCCTTGCGGTTTTCCAGCCAGCAGTAAATTTCTACCGACAGAATCGCGATAAACATGCCGAGGAACAGGCTGCGGGTATCAGAGAACTGACGCAGCAGCACGTCTTTCACCACGTGCATTTCACCATCCACCAGCATCTCGACGGTTGTCGGCGTCACGCAGATAAAGCAGATCACCGCCAGCAGGCCAGGGAATAAGGATTTGATCCCGTTGATGCGGCCCAGTTCGATACCGATTAAGAACACCGCGCCAATGTTAAGGAAATTCAGGGTAGCGTAATTGAGCGCGCTGGTGATGGGTTTTAGCGTGGCGAGAAAAGAGAGGGACTGGAAGCTCGCCAGGCCATTTTTCGGATCCAGTACCATATTGGAGATCAAGACAGAGAATGCCCCAACGATGATGACCGGCATTAAGGTAATAAAGGCAGACTTGATCGCCATGATATAGCGATAACTGTTGAATTTTGTGGCAAAACTGCCCAGAGCGTCGATCAGTTTTTCCTGTAATGCCATAGGGTAATACCTCAGTAAAAGGGCTTTTATTGGATAAGGTGTACAGCCGGATACTATTGGCATACCAAAAATAGCTTCATGTCGGGTTTTGTTCTGTGATTAAGCTCTCAAGGACGTAACAGGTATTCCAAAATGCAGTTTGTATCGATTTTGGCATACCACTTAAAACCCGGTATTTCGAACTGACCGATCGTTACCTAAAAGCGTGATCGTGCTGGAAGTTTTGCCCTTCCCGCATCGCTTATGCACCGGATGGTCTGTGTTAAACTGCAGATCGTTACGTGGAATCAGGAATGTCTAATGGCAACAATGCTGGATGTCTCATTGCGCGCGGGCGTGTCGAAAGCCACGGTATCGCGCGTGCTGAACGGCACAGGTCAGGTTAAAGAGAGTACGCGTCAGCAGGTGTTTAATGCGATGGAAGAGCTGGGCTACCGCCCAAATTTTCTTGCGCGTTCGCTGGCAAACCAGACCAGCAACAGCATTGGTCTGGTGGTCTCTACCTTTGATGGTTTTTACTTTGGTCGTCTTCTTCAGCAGGCCTCCCGACAGACGGAAACCCACGGCAAGCAGCTGATCGTCACGGATGGTCACGACGCCCCGGAGCAGGAAGAGCAGGCGGTACAAATGCTGGCCGATCGCAAATGCGATGCCATCGTGCTTTACACCCGCTACATGAGCGAAAAAGCGATCATGAAGCTGATCCATTCGGTGCAAACCCCGCTGGTGGTCATCAACCGTGAAGTCAGCCAGGCGCCCGATCGCTGCGTGTTCTTCGAACAGCAGGATGCCGCCTTTAAGGCCGTGGATTACCTGATCAACCAGGGCCACCGGGAGATCGCTTGTATCACCGTCCCGATCCACACGCCAACCGGGAAAGCGAGGCTGATGGGCTACCGTAAGGCGCTGGAAAAGCACGGTATTCGTCTGGACGAGCGGCGGATTAAGTATGGCGATGCGGGAATGACGCGAGGATATGAGCTCTGCAAAGAGCTGATTGCCGACGGTATAGCGTTTAGCGCTCTGTTTGCCTGTAACGATGATATGGCGTTGGGTGCGTCCAAGGCGCTACACCAGGCGGGGCTGCGGATCCCACAGGATATTTCCCTGTTTGGCTTTGACGATGCCCCATGCGCGAAATGGCTGGAGCCTGCGCTCTCGTCGGTTTACCTGCCTATCGACAATATGATCGTTACGGCTATCGATCAGGCGATCCGGCTGGCAAAAAACCAACCGGTCGACGCGATCCCGCCGTTCACCGGTACGCTGGTATTACGCGACTCGGTCACGACGGGGCCGTACTTCACTCAGACGAGTTCCAGCGCCAGCAGTTCCTGAATGGTCTGGCGGCGGCGGATCAGCCGCGCCTTGCCGTTATCAAACAACACTTCTGGCAGCAGCGGGCGGCTGTTGTAGTTTGAGGACATTGACGCCCCGTAGGCACCGGTATCGTGCAGCACCAGATAGTCGCCTGGTTTAACTTCCGGCAGCGCGCGGGTTTCCACTTTCCCCCCTTCCTGCTGGGTAAAGACATCACCAGACTCACACAGCGGGCCCGCGACAACCGTCTCGATACGCGGCGCGTGAGTTAAATCGCGGCCATCGGCAGCCAGAGCCGAAATGTGGTGATAGCTGCCGTACATTGACGGGCGCATCAGATCGTTAAAGCCGGCGTCAATCAGCACAAAGTGGCGCGAGCCCATCTCTTTCACGCTGCGAACCTGCGCCACCAGCACCCCGGATTCAGCCACCAGGAAACGACCCGGCTCAATTTCCAGCTTCACGGCATGACCAAGATGCGCGGCGACCTGGTCACGCGCGGCGCTCCACAGGCCGTAATAGTGATCGGTGTCGATCGCCTCTTCCCCTTCACGGTAGGGAATGGAAAGACCGCCCCCGGCGGAGATCGCCTCCAGATCCTGACCAAACTCGATCACCTGGCGCACCATTGCGCCACAGACCTGCTCAAGGTGCGCGTAATCCACGCCGGAGCCGATGTGCATATGAATGCCCACCAGCTTCAGATTGTAACGCTGCAGTACGTCCATGGCAGCGGGCATATCGGCATACCAGATACCGTGCTTGCTGTTTTCGCCGCCGGTATTGGTTTTTTGGCTATGACCGTGACCAAAGCCAGGGTTCACGCGCAGCCAGACGCGGTGGCCCGGAGAAACTTGCCCAAGCTGTTCCAGCATATCCACGGACCCGGCGTTTACCGGCACCTGCAGCTCATGGACGCGAGCAAGCGTGGCGTCGTCGATCACATCGGCGGTAAACACAATCGCGTCAGGATCGGCTTTCGGATCAAACCCGGCCGCCAGCGCGCGCTCAATCTCCCCCAGGGAGACGGAGTCGACCTTCACACCCTGCTCACGCATCAGACGCAGAATGTGGATATTGGAGCACGCCTTCTGGGCAAAACGCACCACGTCAAACTGATGCAGGGCAGCAATCTTTTCGCGAACAATCTGCGCGTCGTAGACCCACACCGGACAGCCAAACTCGGCAGGCAGGCGTAGCAGGTTTTCGGCATTCAAATCGGTATCAGTCTGGTTAAGCGGGCGTGGCATGGTCTTTCTCCGGGGTGACATTTTTTTATGATTACGCCACAGCAGGAACAGAATAAAAAATATCGTTTTATCGCGAGTCTATGCAAAAATGATATGGACAGTTCTTTGTATTCAGGTGACCTATGCCCGCCGTCAATTTACGCCATATCGAGATTTTTCACGCCGTGATGACCACGGGCAACCTCACCGAGGCTGCGCAGATGCTCCATACCTCGCAGCCAACGGTCAGCCGCGAGCTGGCGCGATTCGAGAAAGTGCTGGGACTGAAGCTGTTCGAACGCACCCGGGGCAGGCTTCACCCGACGGTACAGGGGCTGCGCCTGTTCGAGGAAGTGCAGCGCTCATGGTACGGCCTGGATCGCATTGTCAGTGCGGCGGAAAGCCTGCGCGAGTTTCGGCAGGGCGAGCTATCGATTGTCTGCCTGCCCGTCTTTTCACAGTCTTTTTTGCCGACGCTGCTCCAGCCTTTTCTGGCCCGATATCCGGAGGTGAATCTCACGATTGTCCCGCAGGAGTCACCGCTGCTTGAGGAGTGGCTCTCCGCACAGCGCCATGATTTAGGCCTGACCGAAACCCTCTCTACGCCCGCTGGAACGGAACGCACGGAACTGCTCTCTTTAGATGAGGTGTGCGTGCTGCCAGCCGGGCACCCGCTTGCCCGCAAGCAGATTCTGACGCCAGCGGATTTTCACGGTGAGAACTACATTAGCCTGTCACAAACCGACAGCTACCGGCAGCTGCTGGATTCACTGTTTGCTGAGCATCAGGTGAAGCGCAGGATGGTGGTCGAGACCCACAGTGCGGCCTCCATTTGCGCCATGGTGCGCGCCGGGGTGGGCGTTTCGGTGGTGAATCCACTGACGGCGCTGGATTACGCCGGGCGCGATATTGTCATCCGCCCGTTTAGCCTGTCAGTCCCGTTCACCGTGAGCCTGATCCGCCCCCTCCATCGCCCGGTCTCAGCGCTGGTGGAGGCGTTTACGGAGCACCTGATAGCCCATGCCCGTCAGGTGGCGCTTCGTTTATCCGATCGGCAAAGTTTATGACAGCATAAACTCCACGGCATCGGCGGCATGAATCGCGGCGGTATCGAAGACCGGAATCGGGCTTTGCTCAACCGGCACCAGTAAACCGATTTCCGTACAGCCGAAGATCACCCCTTCCGCCCCCTGCTGCGCGAGTTTTTCAATCACGCTGACGTAATATGCCCGGGATGATTCGCTAAAGGTGCCGAGGCAGAGTTCATCAAAGATAATCTGGTTGATGCGGGCCCGGTCTGCCTCATCCGGGATCAGGCTTTCAATGCCAAACTGGCTGCTCAACCGACCGCGGTAAAAATCCTGCTCCATGGTGTAGCGCGTTCCCAGCAGCGCCACACGACGTAATCCAGTTGCGGTGATGGCCCGCCCGGTTGCATCGGCAATGTGCAGGAAGGGCAGCGAACAGCGCGCTTCGATATGGGACGCGACTTTATGCATGGTGTTGGTACAGAGCAAAATCCCCGCTGCTCCCGCACGCTCCAGCCCCAGCGCGGCCTCGGCCAGTATTTCCCCGGCTTTATCCCATTCACCGCTCGACTGGCAGGCTTCGATTTCATGGAAATCTACGCTGTGCAGCAGCAGGCTGGCAGAATGCAGGCCCCCCAGACGTTGCTTCACCCCTTCATTAATCAGGCGGTAATAGGGGATTGTCGATTCCCAGCTCATCCCCCCTAACAGGCCGATCGTTTTCATCATCCCTCCTTATGTGTTTATCCCAGTGAAGCAAACTTGTGATCGTGTTTCCAGTTCTTTGTCACGTCGTTTCTTTTTAAACCCTGGTGATATAAATTAAATGAAACATTGTTTTAATACATTCCGGGGAGACGATATGTTTATTTTCCACAACGAGACCACGCTTGACGATCTGGGGAACGGCGTGACGCGCCGTATTCTTGCCCATGGCGGTAAAATGATGGCGGTGGAGGTGAATTTTGAACAGGGCGCGACAGGCCCACTGCATAACCATCCTCATGAACAGTTAACCTATGTGCTGTCCGGCGAGTTTGAGTTCACGATTGGAGATGAAAAACATGTGGTGACGGCCGGGGATACCCTCTACAAAAAGCCACATGTGATGCACGGCTGCGTGTGTCTTAAACCCGGCACGCTGCTGGATACCTTCACGCCGGTACGTGAGGATTTTTTGAAATAAAAAAAGGGCGCTGATGACAGCGCCCTTCTCGTCTGCGTTTTTTATTCCGTCACAGGCTCGACCAGAGGATTGCGGCTGAGCATGGCCTCACGCAGTAATACGCTGCCACAGGCAAACAGCCCGCCCAGCAGTCCCGCCAGGATCACAATCAGGGCTTTGCCCGGACCGTCTTTTTTCACCGGCATGGATGGAGAGAGCTGATACTTGAACGGTTCAAGTTTGACGTCTTCGACAGACAGCTTTTTCAGCTGCGCCAGGTAGTATTCCCGGTTCTGGAAGTCTGCGTTCAGCTCAGCGATGTCCTTGAGATTTTTTTCAATCTGCAGTTTTTGCGCGATACCGTCGGCACCGAGCGCGACGGAGTAATCCGGATCGTCTTTAACCGCCTGACCGTTGCTGTAGACCGGCTTTTTGATACCCGCCGCGTTGGCCACTTCCAGAGAATAGTTAAGACGCTGCAGATTGGTGTTGTGAACATTCGTCAGACGTACCCGATCCAGCTCCAGCTGCTGCTCCACCACTTTGGTTTTCAGGGTGATCTGGTTACGGATATTCTCCATGGTTTCCTGCTCAACAATCTGCGAGATGTAATCCACATAACCTTTAAGAACCGTTTGCGCATCCCCCGCCGTCGGCGCGGTGAAGCTCAATGTCCACGAGACGTACGGCGCTTTATCCGCGTCTTTTGCCAGGGTGTTATCTACCGCTTTCATCTTTTCGGAGATATTGACCACCGCACGATGCAGCTCAAGCGGATCCACATCAGTGCCTTCCAGCTGTGCCATCACGTAAGGTGAGGATTTCATGTACTCCTCAAGCAACGACTGCGACTGGAACTTTTTAATAAACTGGTTAAACACGTCCGGACGGGTAATTTTCACGTCCACGTCGAGCACCTGCAGGGCGACCATCATCTGGCGCAGCGGGTTCCACTGCGTCTGTTCCGCCGGTGTGATCACCGCTTTACTGGTCCATTTTTGTGGCAGTAAGAACGCGATGGCCAGTCCAACCAGTGCGAATGCGAAGGCAATCACGATGATACGTTTTTTTGCCGCCAGAAGAACTTCTAACAGTCCCAGAAGGTCAATTTCTTTGGAACTGACTGCCGGGGCCGCGTAATGGGGGAAGTCGAGATCCGTATTTTTTTTGAAATCCATTGCTGACATAGCCATTCTTCTTTTGAGGGTGCAGACCATTTCTGCCTGATTGGTTACAGTGGTCCGATGATACAAGAAAGTAAGAATTATCTGAACGAAAGAATGATCCAGCTGTAGACCTGCTATCAGAATTAGTAGTTAGTTTCTCCACGGTATTGTCTTTATTAATCATCCGGTTCTTTCCGCCCCGCCCTCCTCTCTCTTCTTTGAACGCCTGAAATAGCGCAAAAATGCCATCCTCATCACCTTATTGAAACACCGTTTCGACTTTGATCACATTTCCGCTATTAAGCGAATGACGCAGAAACAAATAGCAATAATATAAAATAAAACGGCGTTTTATTATCCAGGAACACGAGTTCTACCGTATTGAAACCCAGGCGTTTCGCTCAACGATGAAATCGGAAAAAGTCTTATAAAACAAAGTGACATGAAGTAACCGTGACACGTATTACCCAGAATATCGCCGTTCAGGCTCGGTTTCGACAGCCTGAAAGGTTGTTACAGACGCAGATTCCGTTTTAAACCATTGATTACCAGGTAGGTAAGTATGAATGAAAACAAGCTGCTGGGGCTCGCGTGGATATCACCCTACATCATTGGGTTGATACTCTTTACGGCTTTCCCCTTCGTCTCATCGTTTTTCCTGAGTTTTACGGATTACGACCTGATGAGCCCGCCGGTATTTAACGGCATAGAAAATTATCGCTACATGTTTACGGAAGACACGCTCTTCTGGACATCAATGGGAGTGACGTTTGCGTATGTATTTCTGACCATTCCCCTGAAGCTCGCCTTTGCATTAGGGATTGCGTTTGTTCTGAACTTTAAATTACGCGGTATTGGATTCTTCCGTACCGCCTACTATATTCCGTCGATCCTCGGCAGCTCCGTGGCCATTGCTGTTTTGTGGCGCGCGCTCTTTGCCATTGATGGTCTGCTGAACAGCTTTATTGGCGTATTTGGTTTTGACCCGGTGAACTGGCTGGGGGAGCCCTCGCTGGCCCTGATGTCGGTCACCCTGCTGCGCGTCTGGCAGTTCGGTTCCGCGATGGTCATCTTCCTGGCCGCGCTGCAAAACGTACCGCAGTCGCAGTATGAAGCTGCGATGATCGATGGGGCATCCAAATGGCAGATGTTCACGAAAGTGACCGTGCCGCTGATCACGCCGGTGATTTTCTTCAACTTCATTATGCAGACCACCCAGGCGTTCCAGGAATTTACCGGACCGTATGTCATTACCGGCGGCGGGCCAACGTATTCCACTTACCTGTTCTCACTCTACATCTACGACACCGCGTTCAAATACTTTGACATGGGTTACGGCGCAGCACTGGCGTGGATCCTGTTCCTGGTGGTGGCCATTTTTGCCGGTATCGCCTTTAAGTCATCGAAATATTGGGTGTTCTACTCCGCCGATAAAGGAGGCAAAAATGGCTGATATCCAACAACTTTCCACGGCGAGGACGATTGCCGAGCGTGAAGTCGCCCGCACGCTGCGCAGAGAGAAAATTAACGCCGCTGTGCGCTACGTGATCCTGCTGTTTGTCGGCCTGCTGATGCTTTATCCGCTGGTGTGGATGTTCTCGGCGTCGTTCAAACCGAACCACGAGATTTTCACCACTCTCAGCCTGTGGCCTGCCCATGCGACCTGGGACGGTTTTGTGAATGGCTGGAAAACCGGTACCGAATACAACTTCGGCCATTACATGCTGAACACCTTTAAGTATGTGATCCCGAAAGTGATCCTGACCATTATCTCCTCCACCATCGTGGCGTACGGCTTTGCGCGCTTTGAAATCCCGTGGAAGAAATTCTGGTTCGCTACCCTCATCACCACCATGCTGCTCCCCAGCACCGTGCTGCTGATCCCGCAGTACCTGATGTTCCGTGAAATGGGCATGCTCAACAGCTATATGCCGCTGTACCTGCCGTTGGCCTTCGCTACCCAGGGGTTCTTCGTCTTCATGCTTATCCAGTTCCTGCGCGGCGTGCCGCGTGACATGGAGGAGGCGGCGCAAATTGACGGCTGTAACTCGCTTCAGGTGCTGTGGTACGTGGTGGTGCCGATCCTGAAACCGGCCATTATCTCCGTCGCCCTGTTCCAGTTCATGTGGTCAATGAACGACTTTATCGGGCCGCTGATTTATGTCTACAGCGTGGATAAATACCCGATTGCACTGGCTCTGAAAATGTCCATCGACGTCACCGAAGGGGCGCCGTGGAACGAAATTCTGGCAATGGCGAGCATCTCCATTCTGCCATCCATCATTGTCTTCTTCCTGGCACAGCGCTACTTCGTCCAGGGCGTCACCAGCAGCGGAATTAAAGGTTAAGAGGGAAATATTATGGCTGAAGTTATCTTCAACAAACTGGAAAAGGTCTACTCCAACGGCTTTAAAGCGGTACATGCCATTGACCTGAAAATCGCTGAAGGAGAGTTCATGGTGATCGTCGGCCCCTCCGGCTGCGCCAAATCCACCACCCTGCGCATGCTGGCCGGCCTGGAAACCATCAGTGGGGGTGAAGTCCGCATCGGCGATAAGATTGTGAACAACCTCGCGCCGAAAGAGCGCGGGATTGCGATGGTGTTCCAGAACTACGCGCTCTATCCCCACATGACGGTGCGCGAAAACCTGGCCTTTGGTCTGAAGCTGAGCAAACTGCCAAAAGATCAGATTGAATCTCAGGTCAACGAAGCGGCCAAAATCCTTGAGCTGGAAGAGTTACTCGACCGCCTGCCACGCCAGCTTTCCGGCGGCCAGGCACAGCGCGTGGCGGTAGGCCGTGCGATTGTGAAAAAGCCGGATGTATTCCTGTTCGACGAACCGCTGTCAAACCTCGACGCCAAACTACGCGCCTCAATGCGCATTCGTATTTCCGATCTGCACAAGCAGTTGAAGAAATCCGGTAAACCGGCGACCACCGTCTACGTCACCCACGACCAGACCGAAGCGATGACCATGGGCGACCGCATCTGCGTGATGAAGCTCGGCCACATCATGCAGGTTGATACCCCGGACAACCTCTACCACAAGCCGAAAAACATGTTCGTGGCAGGCTTTATCGGCGCGCCGGAGATGAATATTCGTCAAAGCCAGCTGGTGGAAAGCGCCGGGAAACTGCACATCGCCATCGGCAATGAAACCATGCCGCTGAACGCCGGGATGCAGGAGAAAGTCTCCGCTTATGCCGGGCAGGCCATTTACTACGGCGTACGTCCGGAATTCGTTTCCCTCTCCGACGCACCATTCGTTGACGGGGGCTGCAGTGGCGAAATGGTTCGCGTGGAAAACATGGGCCACGAATTCTTCGTCTATCTGAAGGTTGCAGACTACGAACTGACCGCCAGAATTCCTTCTGATGAAGCTAAACCCATGATTGATAAAGGCCTTCATCGCAAGGTGTATTTCAAATTTGATATGAATAAATGTCATATTTTTGACGCAAAAACTGAACAGAACCTCTCTCTCTGATGGAGTTTATAAAAATGAAAAAAGTGCTTTTAAGCGCAGCAATCTCCGCGACGCTGGGCCTTACCGCTTTGCCATCGATGGCGCAAGATGTCGAATTACGCATGTCCTGGTGGGGCGGTAATGGCCGCCATCAGGTGACGTTGAAAGCGCTGGAGGAATTCCATAAGCAGAACCCGGATATCAACGTTAAAGCAGAGTACACCGGCTGGGATGGGCACCTCTCCCGCCTGACCACTCAAATTGCGGGCGGCACCGAGCCGGATGTGATGCAGACCAACTGGAACTGGCTGCCAATCTTCTCGAAAACCGGTGACGGGTTCTACGACCTGAACAAAATGAAAGACGTGATCGACCTGACCCAGTTCGATCCCAAAGAACTTCAGTCCACCACCATCAACGGCAAGCTGAACGGCATTCCGATCTCCGTCACCGCACGCGTGTTCTACTTCAACGACGAGACCTGGAAAAAAGCCGGTATTGCATACCCGAAAACCTGGGACGAGCTAATGGCGGCGGGTAAAACCTTCGAGAGTAAACTCGGCAAGCAGTACTACCCGGTCGTGCTGGAGCATCAGGACACGCTGGCGTTGCTGAACTCGTACATGATTCAGAAGTACAACATCCCTGCCGTGGACGAGAAAACCAAGAAGTTCGCCTACAGCAAAGCGCAGTGGGTGGAATTCTTCCAGACCTACAAAATGCTGGTGGATAGCCACGTCATGCCGGACACCAAATACTATGCGTCGTTTGGTAAGAGCAACATGTATGAGATGAAGCCGTGGATCCAGGGAGAATGGGCGGGAACCTACATGTGGAACTCCACCATCAACAAGTATTCCGATAACCTGAAGCCACCGGCAAAACTGGTGCTGGGCAGTTACCCGATGCTGCCGGGCGCAACCGATGCGGGCCTTTTCTTCAAACCGGCGCAGATGCTCTCGATTGGTAAATCCACCAAAAACCCGGAAGCGGCGGCGAAACTGATTAACTTCCTGCTGAACAGCAAAGAGGGAGTAGACACGCTGGGTCTGGAGCGTGGCGTGCCGCTGAGTAAAGCCGCGGTGCAGTTCCTGACCGAAGACGGCACCATCAAAGAGAGCGATCCGTCGGTTGCGGGGCTGCGTCTGGCGCAGTCTCTGCCGGCCAAACTTTCCGTGTCACCTTACTTTGACGATCCGCAGATTGTGGCCCAGTTCGGCACCTCTCTGCAGTACATCGATTATGGACAGAAATCCGTGGAAGAGACCGCCGCTGACTTCCAGCGTCAGGCTGAACGTATTCTGAAACGCGCGATGCGCTAACGAAAACCGGGTGGCCTCTTCGCCACCCGGCAACAGATTACACGCCAATATTACGCAGCTTCTCGCCGGACATCAGCCTGCGCTCGATATGCTCCAGCGTGACGCCTTTGGTTTCAGGGATCAGCCAGAACGTGACCCCGATAAACGCGACGTTGAGAACCGTATAGAGCCAGAAGGTTCCTGCCGCGCCAATTGAATCCAGCAGCGTCAGGAAGGTCGCGCCGATGATCATGTTCGACACCCAGTTGGTGGTCGTGGAACAGGTGATGCCAAAGTCACGGCATTTGAGCGGCTGAATTTCGGAACACAGGATCCACACGACGGGCGCAGCGCTCATCGCATATCCGGCAATACACATCATGGTCATGCCAACAGAGAGCCAGGAAAGACCGCTTGAGGCCGTGCCGTTATCAAACTGCATCAGGCAGTAGCCAAGGATCAGCGTACCGAGCGCCATGACGCTAAAGCCAATCTTGAGTGCCGGTTTACGTCCGGCTTTATCCACGGTGAACACCGCGATAAAGGTGGCGAACATAAAGGTCAGCCCCACCACCAGCGTGGCAACCATTTGTTGTTCCGTGGTGGTGAACCCCGCCATTTTGAAGATACGTGGCGCGTAGTACATGATGATGTTCATCCCGGTGAACTGCTGCATCGCCTGCAGCAACATGCCGAGGAACACCGCGCGACGTACGTTGCGGTTGATCTTAAACAGCGCCCAGCCCCCCTGCTTCAGCTTCAGGCTTTCGCGGATCTCGTTCAGCTCTTCACGTGCTTTTTCTGAGGTATCACGCAGCATCCGCAGCACCTCCTCCGCTTCCACATGACGGCCCTTTTGCGCCAGCCAGCGCGGACTGTTTGGCAGGAAAATCACCAGAACAATCAGCACCAGCGCCGGGAGCGCCAGCACGCCCAGCATCGCGCGCCAGTTGCCGCTGTAGCTGAAATAAGTGTCAGACAGAAACGCCAGCACGATACCCAGCGTCACCATCAACTGGTACATACTGATCATCTTGCCGCGCACGTTCTCGCTCGCCATTTCGGAGAGGTACAACGGCGCAGTGTAAGAGGCAATCCCCACCGCCACGCCGAGCAGCACGCGGGAGAGCAGCAGCATTTCCACGTTCGTGGCAAATGCTGACCCAATAGAGCCGGCGACAAACAGAATCGCCCCCACCATCAGGCTGTATTTGCGCCCGAGGCGGAACGAAAGCCAGCCGTTAAACAGCGCGCCGATGGCCGCACCCAGCATCATGCTGCTGACCACCCACTCCTGCAGGCGGTTACTCAACGTAAAGTGATCGGTGATAAAGGGCAGCGCCCCGGCGATCACACCAATATCCAGACCGAACAGTAAACCGGCCACTGCAGCCGCGATGGAGACAAACTGATTCATGCGTCGGGTATCACGCAACGCGGCGGGCATAAGGGTAGAGTCATTTATAGATGTCATATTTTCCTGCCTGAACAGCGAAATTCGTTAACTGAAATTACGAGATAGCGCGGAAAAGTGTCAGGCCGTAATTCGCGAAAATATGGATTATTTCGCTGTGGCATAGCGATCTGTGATGGACATTACAATTTCAACTAACGATGAAATACCGCCAGTTTTTATTAATCATTTAATTTTTAAGCAATAAAACTGTGATGCATATCATTTATGATTTTTTAGTATGGATTTTTCGTCTTGAGCCATATGGATAATGGCAATTTTTAGGCAAAAAAAACCTCCACCCACCGGCAGAGGTTTAAGACGGAATACGCAATTAACGCGCCAGCCAGCCGCCATCGACCGCCACGGTATAGCCGTTGATGTAATCGGATGCCGGAGAGGCCAGGAACACGATCGGCCCCTTGAGATCGTCCGGAAGGCCCCAGCGGCCTGCCGGGATACGGTCGAGGATTTCCGCGCTACGCTGTTCGTCAGCACGCAACTGCTGAGTATTATTCGTCGCCATGTACCCCGGCGCAATCGCGTTGACGTTGATGTTGTGCTTCGCCCACTCGTTTGCCAGCAGACGGGTAACGCCCATCACCGCGCTCTTGGATGCGGTATAAGACGGCACGCGGATACCGCCCTGGAAGGAGAGCATAGAGGCGATATTAATGATCTTGCCGCCTTTCCCCTGGGCAATGAAATGTTTCGCCGCCGCCTGGGACATAAAGAACACGCTCTTAATGTTCAGGTTCATCACGTCGTCCCAGTCACGCTCGCTGAAATTAATCGCGTCTTCACGGCGAATCAGTCCGGCATTGTTCACCAGAATGTCGATATGGCCGAATTCCGCCACCGCGCGATCCAGCAGTTCAGGGATGGCGTCAATTTTACGCAGATCGGCGGTCAGGCTCAGAAAACGACGCCCCAGCGCGGTGACGCGCTCGATGGTTTCAGTAGGCTCAACAATGTTAATCCCGACGATATCGCAGCCCGCTTCCGCCAGCCCTAACGCCATACCCTGGCCCAGTCCGGTGTCACAACCGGACACCACAGCCACTTTACCCTGCAGAGAAAATGCATCCAGAATCATGTTTGTTCCTTAATCTTTCAGCGCCTGTCACCAACAGGCAGGTTTATGCTTAACTGCCTGCGGCTAGCGCAGATCGTTAACCGCGACGTGGTCCATGTCATCAAAGACCTGGTTTTCACCGACCATACCCCAGATGAAGGTGTACGCTTTCGTGCCTACGCCCGAATGAATAGACCAGCTCGGCGAAATCACCGCCTGCTCGTTATGCATCACGATATGGCGCGTTTCCTGCGGTTGCCCCATCATGTGGAACACGCAGGCGTCCTCGTCCATGTTGAAGTAGAAATACACTTCCATACGGCGCTCGTGGGTATGGCACGGCATGGTGTTCCACAGGTTGCCCGGAGCAAGCTCGGTCAGCCCCATGCTGAGCTGGCAGGTTTCCAGCACATCCGGAACAAAGTATTTATTGATGGTGCGACGGTTGCTGGTGAGGTTGTCACCCAGCGTCACCGGGGCGACATCCGCCGGGGTCACTTTTTTGGTGGGATACGGGGTATGTGCGGGCGCACAGTTGTAGTAAAACTTCGCCGGTTTACCGCTGTCGATGCTGGCGAACACGACCTCTTTCGCCCCTTTACCGACATACAACGCGTCGCGATGACCTATCTCATAGCACTGTCCGTCTACGGTGATGGTGCCGGGGCCACCGATGTTAATCACGCCCAGCTCGCGACGCTCAAGGAAATAGCTCACACCAAGCTGTTTACCCACTTCACCGCCCACGGAGACGGTCTGCGTCACCGGCATAATCCCGCCAATGATAATACGGTCGATATGGCTGTAGACCATGGTGTACTTATCGGCCTCGAACACCTGCTCGACTAAAAACTCATTGCGCAGCCCCTGAGTATCCAGCGTTTTGGCGTGCGCACTGTGGATGCTTTGTCTGACGTCCACCGTAACCTCCAGAAATGATCGTGCCCGCAGGCAGAAAATTAACGAAACGACGTTCCGTTTTCATGATGAGCACAGTCTAGCCCCAGAGAAGGGGGTTTTCAATTACATTTAAAACAACGTTTCATTTTTTCTGTTTGTTTATACCAGAAATGGCGTTCGGATCACGATAAAGAGAGCCAGACATTAATCTCGCCAATGAAACAGACAAAGTGCGCCATCAGTCACACATAATGAAACATTGTTTTGATAATTTAATACTCACTTTTTAATCTACTTTTATCGTTCAAAGGAGTGCATTATGGCTAAAGGTATGCGGGTCAAGCTGAACTACGAGGTCAGCCACGATCCGGATACAGGCGTGGAAGTCACCCGCCTGACCCCACCCGACGTGACCTGTCACCGCAACTACTTCTACCAGAAGTGCTTCTTTAATGATGGCAGCCACCTGCTGTTCGCAGGAGCGTTTGACGGTCACTGGAACTACTACCTGCTGGATCTGCAGAAGGCCGAAGCGGTACAGCTGACGGAAGGCGCGGGGGATAATACCTTTGGCGGGTTCCTCTCTCCGGATGATAAATCCTTCTACTATGTGAAGAACGACCGCACGCTGCTGGAGGTGGATCTCCATACCCTGGTAGAACGGGAGGTGTACCGTGTCCCCGATGACTGGGTTGGTTACGGTACCTGGGTCGCCAACAGCGACTGCACCAAACTGGTTGGGATAGAAATTGCCCGACGTGACTGGATGCCGCTCAACGACTGGAAAATTTTCCACGACTTCTTCCATAAGGGGCCGCACTGTCGACTGCTGCGGGTGGATCTGAAAACCGGTTTAAGCACCACAATCCACGAAGAGAAAAACTGGCTTGGCCACCCTATCTATCGTCCGTTTGATGACAACACGGTGGCGTTTTGCCATGAAGGGCCGCACGACCTGGTTGACGCCCGCATGTGGCTGGTCAACGAAGATGGTACGCACGTGCGCAAAGTGAAAACGCATGCGGAAGGCGAAAGCTGTACCCATGAATTCTGGGTGCCGAACGGTTCTGCCCTTGTGTATGTCTCTTATCTGAAGGGCCAAAAGGGCCGCACCATCTGCAGCTTCAATCCGGATACGGGCGTCAATGAGGCAGTCATGCCAATGCCCGCCTGTTCCCATCTGATGAGCAACGTTGATGGCTCCCTGCTGGTGGGCGACGGTTCAGGCACGCCGGTTGATGTGAAGGATACGCACGGTTACACCATCGATAACGATCCGTATCTGTACGCCTTTGACGTGGCGAAAAAAAGCTACTTCCGCATTGCCCGTCACGACACCTCCTGGGCAACGGTGGCAAATAGCCGCCAGGTCACCCACCCGCATCCCTCCTTTACTCCGGACGAGAAAGCGGTGCTGTTCAGTTCCGATAAAGACGGTCAACCCGCCCTCTATATCGCGAAACTTCCTGAGCAACCTGAAATGTTGCATGCATGATTTGAGTTTGTGTTTCTGTAACTGGCCTTGCCCTCCGTTTCGGAGGGCTTTTTTTTCAGTGGGCTTTTGCCCGTTGGGCGGCGCTTATCAGACATGGGTAAGCCGGGTAGGCACTGGCGCTACCCGGCAATGTTCATCGGAATAACGTGATATCAGAAAGAATAGGCCACGCCTAAACGAAGGCGGGTCTGGCGTTCATCGGTGTCTTTCACGCCGATGTTACCCACTTCAACATACGGTGCCCAGTTTTTATCCCATTTATACGCCAGCTTGGCGTTATATTCGTTGGAATAATCTTTGTTATTATTACGAACCATACCTTCAGAACTCTTCGCATAAACATAATTGAGTTCGGTACGCCAGTCACCCATTACCCAGCCAACCCAGGCATCACCACGGTTAACTTTGTCGTCATCTTTATTCGAGCTTGACGGGTAGCGGGTATATTCATAACGATAACGCGCGGCAACGTAGAAGCCGTTGTCGAAACTATATTGCAGATGCAGATTCGGTTTATATATTGTGCGGCTGTCGTTACTTTCAAGGGTAAACGCCGGCGTCAGTGCAATATTCTCAGTCGCTTTCCAGCGCCAGCTAATTTGATCTTCATGCCCGTTACCCACCACATCCGCAAACGGCTGGTCGGCTTTATCACCGCCGGATTTCCATTTAGCTTCTACAGAAAAACCGACCCCGTTAGCAAAGCGATGTGAGACCGAGATACGGTCAGCATTGGCACCACTGTCGATATATTCATGGCGCAGATCGACGGTAACGGCCTGAGCCATGAAGGACGTACCGATAAGGGAAGTAAGGACCAGAGATTTCTTAAACATGAAAAAACCCTCAACTGAAATAATGTTTCTTATTTATGAAACTGAAGTTTATTTTTTAAAGAACATTATTTTAGTGACAAAGATCGTAATTATTTGTTTCATTTTTTTTGGCAAAGATGGACGTGACACCCATCAACAAACAGGGTGTATTAGCGTGAAATTATCGGAGGGGGATCACACTAAGACATTAACAACGATAATAATTAAGGCCGTAATTATTCAATAACAGAGTGAGAATGTGCTAATAACGGTTAATTCGTCATACGTTATGTAAAAAAAACCTCCTGAAGGGAGGCTCTTTTATGCGGGCGGATTTTAGCGTTCAATGGCGAGGGCGACACCTTGTCCACCACCGATACAGAGCGTCGCAATGCCTTTGCGGGCATTGCGCTTTTTCATCTCATGCACCAGCGATACCAGAATTCGACAACCGGACGCGCCGATAGGATGACCCAGTGCGATTGCCCCACCGTTCACGTTTACCCGCAGGGGATCCCATTCCAGCATTTTGCCAACCGAGATTGCCTGTGCGGCAAAGGCCTCGTTGACTTCAATCAGATCCACATCAGAGAGTTGCCACCCTGCGCGTTCCAGGCAGCGACGGGTAGCATAAACCGGGGCGATACCCATTAACGCAGGATCAACACCCACGCTGGCAAATGCCTTAATGCGGGCCAGGACGGGCAGATCCAGCTCGAGGGCTTTGCTTTCACTCATCATCATCACGGCCGCAGCGCCATCATTAATGGAGGAGGCGTTTCCCGCCGTCACTGAGCCCTGAGTTTCAAACGCAGGATTGAGCCTCGCCAGCCCTTCAGCGCTGGCGTCGGTGCGCGGCTGCTCATCGGTATCCACCACGGCAACCTCACCGTTCTGACGCTGCGTGCTGACCGGGACGATTTCATCCCGAAAGCGCCCGGCATCAATCGCCGCGCGCGCTTTTTGCTGCGAGCTTAACGCGTAAGCGTCCTGCAACTCACGGCTGATACCATACTCACGTGCCAGATTTTCCGCCGTCACGCCCATATGATAGTCATTGAACGCATCCCACAGACCGTCATGCACCAGACTGTCGAGCAACTGGCTGTTGCCCAGCTGCGCGCCGGTACGGCTGTCGGTCAGCACGTGTGGTGCCCGGCTCATATTTTCTTGTCCGCCGGCAATCACGACATCCGCTTCACCACACTGAATGGCCTGCGTCGCCAGATGCAGCGCTTTTAACCCTGAGCCACAGACGTCGTTGATGGTGATAGCGGAGACGGTATTGGGCAGGCCACCCTTGAGCGCCGCCTGACGGGCAGGGTTTTGCCCGGCACCGGCGGTCAGCACCTGTCCCAGGATCACCTCATCAATTTCATGTGCTGCAATCCCGCTGCGTTCCACCAGCGCTTTCACCACTACGCTGCCCAAATCAACAGCCGAGTGGCGTGCAAGCGCCCCCTGAAAACAGCCGATAGCCGTACGCAACGCACCCACTATAACGACATCTTTCATCACAACCTCTGTGTTAAATGACATGACGATAGTAGTGGATTGTTATTGGCAATTATCTTAATTGTTTAAAAATAGTGAGTTTAATCACAAGGATTAGCGCGCATCCTGCAGATACTGCCGCAGCCAGCTTCCGGCAACGCCGGGAGGGGATCGTTTATTCCAGAGCAGATCGATACCGATCGCCCGTGGCCAGCCGGGGACATTCAGCTGCACCAGCGATTTCGCGGCGGCAAATTCATCCACCAGCGCGCACGGCAGCACGCACCAGCCAAACCCCTGAACCGCCATACTCAGCAGTAACAGGTAGTTGGGTGCCGACCAGACGGGTCCGCGTGCGAGCGTTGCCTCCCGCTCCAGATAGGTGCTGAGCCGCAATTCCCGCCAGCCGTGCAGCTCATCGGCCTGGATTTCTTGCTGCCCGGCCAGAGGATGGTTGGTCGCGACATAGATTGCCATCCGGGTCTGTATCGGCAACCGGGTAAACCCAATATCGGTCGGATAACTGTCACGCGCTTCCGTGAGACCAACCTGCGCACGCGACTTCTGCAGCAGATCGATAACGTCCTCTTCCTCGCCAATCAGGCATTCAAATTCGGTATGGGGAAAGCGCTGGTCGAACTGGTTCATCAGGTCTTCCAGCACGTCCGGGTTGAGGGTATCGGAAAGAACAAACGTCAGGCGCGCCTCCGTTTGTGCCGTTAACGACACCGCCAGCTCGTCAAGCCGCGTGCTGGCCGCGAGGATCGCCTGCACATAACCCAGCACCTGTTCGCCCTGCGCTGTTAACACCGGCTGACGGGCCGAACGGTCAAACAGATCGAAGCCCAGATCGGCTTCAAGATTGGCGATGGATGTGCTCACGGTCGACTGGCTTTTACGTAACCGACGCGCGGCGGCAGAAAAAGAGCCCGCCGCAACGGTCTCAACGAATGCGGTAAGGGCTTCAGGTGAATAACGCATGCACTATCTACTTTATCGATGGATACCATCTTTAATATATCACCTTTAGCGATAACAATAGGCCGCATCAACGCCAAAATGCGTATTCACGAGGTCAAAAACTATGCAACATCAGGATGCACTCCAACGTAAACTGCCGGAGCGGATCTTTCATGCCGTCTGTTTCGAAGGGATTGCCACGGCGATCCTCGCCCCGACGGCGGCGTGGCTTATGCAACGTTCCGTGGTGGAGATGGGTGGATTGACCATTATCCTGGCAACCACGGCCATGCTCTGGAACATTATCTATAACGTCGGCTTCGACCGTTTCTGGCCGGTTCACCGCATCACACGCACGGCAAAAATCCGCGCACTGCATGCGCTGGGATTCGAATGCGGGTTTATTGTGATCGGCGTGTCGATAGTCGCCGCGGTGCTGGGCGTCACGCTGCTGCAGGCATTCACACTGGAAATTGGTTTCTTCCTGTTCTTCCTGCCGTACACCATGTTCTATAACTGGGCTTACGATACGCTGCGCGAGAAATTCCTTAAACGTCGCCAGCAGCGACGCGCCCTCGCAGGCTAATTCCCTCTGGCCGGACGCCCGCTCCGGCCAAACTCCTTCGAAGCAGCTGCGCTCTCAACCCATAATTATGGTAAATTGCGCTCCATTCTGTTGGTTTGATAGTTGATACGTTGCTCTAATGTCGAAAATTTGGTCAAAAGATGAGACTCTCTGGAGTTTCGCTCTCTATGGCACGGCCGTGGGCGCAGGAACGCTGTTCTTGCCCATTCAGCTGGGCTCCGCAGGCGCTATCGTCCTGTTTATCACTGCCCTTGTGGCCTACCCATTAACCTACTGGCCGCACCGCGCGCTGGCACAATTCATCCTGTCGTCGAAAACAAAAGGCAATGAAGGGATCACCGGCGCCGTCTCCCATTATTACGGCAGGAAGATAGGCAACCTGATCACCACGCTCTATTTCATCGCCTTCTTCGTGGTGGTGCAGATTTATGCAGTGGCCATCACCAACTCGTTAACTGAGCAGCTGGCAAAACACATGACGGTGGATACCGCCGTTCGCGTGCTGGTCAGTTTTGGCGTGGTGCTGGTGTTAAATCTGATCTTCCTGATGGGACGGCATATCACCATAAAAGTGATGGGCTTCCTGGTGTTTCCGCTGATCGCCTACTTTCTGTTTGTCTCGCTCTATCTGACCGGAAGCTGGCAACCCGCGCTGCTCACAAGCCAGATGGCATTTGACCGCCATACGCTGCATCAGGTCTGGATTTCGATCCCGGTGATGGTATTCGCTTTCAGCCATACGCCGATTATCTCGACGTTTGCCGTTGACCGCCGTGAGAAGTTTGGCGACGCCGCCATGGACAAGTGCAAGAAAATCATGAAGGTGGCGTACCTGATTATCTGCCTGAGCGTGCTGTTCTTCGTGTTCAGCTGCCTGCTCTCTATTCCACCGTCCTATATCGTTTCGGCAAAACAGGAAGGGGTAACCATTCTGTCGGCGCTGTCGATGATGCCCTCTTCTCCGGCATGGCTGGGGATTTCCGGGATTATTGTGGCGATTATCGCCATGTCGAAATCGTTCCTCGGCACCTATTTTGGGGTGATCGAAGGGGCGACGGAGATTGTGAAGTCATCGCTGAACCAGGTGGGCGTGAAAAAGAGCCGCGCCTTTAACCGCGCGATCTCCATCATGGGGGTGTCGTTAATCACCTTTGCGGTGTGCTGCATTAATCCGAATGCCATTTCGATGATTTATGCCATCAGCGGTCCGCTTATCGCCATGATCCTGTTTATCATGCCGACGCTGTCGACGTACCTGATCCCGTCCCTGAAACCGTACCGATCTGTCGGCAACCTGCTGACGCTGATCGTTGGCGTACTGTGCGTGTCAGTGATGTTTGTAGGCTAAACGCCCCTGCGCCCGGCGTTCTGCCGGGCGCGTTATTCGTCACGCCCTGAGATGTCGAGCGGAAACGGCCTGTCCTGCACGACCGTTTTCATGACCAGCGTTGAGCGAAGATGCTGAACGCCGGGCATCGCAGAGAGCTTCTCATCATAGAGTTTCTGAAAAGCCGGCAGGTCGCGGGTCACGACGTGCATCAGATAATCAGGATCGCCAAATAAACGCTGCGCCAGCACAATTTGCGGGATCTCTTCCACCGCCTCCTCAAAGGCGCTCACCGCTTTTCTGTCGCCCTCTTTCAGCGTTGCAAACACGATCGCCAGAAAGTTAAACCCCATTTTGGCGGGATCGAGACTGGCCCGGTATCCCGTAATGGCCCCGCTCTGCTCCAGTGCCCGCACGCGCCGGTGACACGGCGAGAGGCTCAGGTTCACCCGTTCAGCCAGCTCCGTAAGAGATAAACGGCCATCAGCCTGCAACTGCGCAAGAATTTTTCGATCAATGCTGTCCATGTGGAAGATTTTGTCAATTTCACCGTCTTTTGAGCATAACATTGAAAACTCATTTCGTCCGGATACCGATATGCTTTCTCCCTGTTGACGGGTGAAATTCTGGAGTTTTACAGACGATGGAAATGAGTATTGTGGCTGGGTTTTGGGTGGTGTCTTTCCTGCTCATCATGACGCCGGGCGCCGACTGGGCTTACGCCATTAGCGCCGGCATCCACGGGCGGCGCGTGGTACCCGCAGTGATGGGCCTCATGTCCGGGCATCTGCTGGCGACACTGATTGTGGTCGCGGGCGTGGGCGTCATGATGGCGCAACATCCGCTGGCATTATCCGGGCTGACGATAGCGGGAGCACTTTACTTGCTGTGGCTTGGTATCTCACTGTTACGCGCTCCTGGCGCACCGGAAAGCGCCACAACCTCGGCGGCAAACTGGAAACAGTGGGCGGTGAAGGGATTATGTATCAGCGGCCTTAACCCGAAAGTTTTTTTGCTGTTCCTGGCCCTGCTTCCACAATTTACTGACCCGAAGGGAAGCTGGTCGGTTGCGATGCAGATGTCCGCGCTGGGCTTGCTACACCTCATCACCTGTACGCTGGTCTATCTGCTGGTGGGATACGGTTCAAAAGCCATCCTGGCCACCCGCCCGCAGGCCGCGCGTCTGGTGAGCAGAGCATCAGGGGGAATGATGGTAGTGATTGCGGTGGTGCTGCTGTTTGAACAGATCAGATGAAAAAACACCGGCCATCGCCGGTGTGTTTCTACGCCCGAATATCGTCATATTCCCGCGTATTATCAAACTCATGTTTGGCAAACGGGCATAGCGGGATAATTTTTCGGTTTTCACCGCGCATCTTCGCGACCACTTTTGCCACCAGCTGTTTACCCACACCTTGCCCTTTCAGGCTCGGATCCACGTCGGTGTGCTCGATAATGCTCAGATGTTCACCGGTCGGTACGAAGACAATCTCTGCAACCTGGTTACCGTCAGCATCGTTGACGTAAAACTTGTTATGGCCTTCCAGAATATCCATGGTTCCTCGCTTATTTTTGGCGATACTTCAGCGCACCGCTCGGGCAGGTATCAATCACATGTACAACCGTTTCGACGTCCACTTCATCCGGTATAATCCACGGTTTACGTTTCAGGTTGAAGAGCTTAGCGCTCCCGCGCACGCAATTTCCTGAGTGTTTGCAGATCGCGGTGTTGAAGTAAACGTCAATTTTCTCTCCGGTATAGGCCCGGTAGCCTGCATCCAGTAGCGCTTTATCCACGACATTGCCTCTGTAATTATTCGGGTGCTGAATGAAGCATAGCCTTACGCGATCCTGATAGCTATAACCCCCAAAACGAAAAGCCAGGTCACAACTCTGTTTTCGCCAGATTGCATCCCCCATTTCCTCATGTCAGTCTGCGCAGACCGCTCTAATCAGACTCCCCGCGTCAGGTCGTATGAAACGCAGACTCTCTTTTCAGGTAAAACTTTTTTTAGCGCTGGTGTGCTTCTCCTGCCTGCTGTTAGTTCTGCTGGGAACCATCCTGTTTCATTTTATTGACCGGCAATTGCATCACGATCTCGGCCAGCGCGCCCGGGTTCAGGCCAGCGAAATCGCGTTGATGCCGGGTCTGGCGGAAAACGTCGCGGCCAGAAATATCCCCGCCATCGCCCGTTTAATTCAGCCTATACGGGCCGAAAGTGATGCCAGTTATATTGTCATTGGCGATACCCGGGAACAGCATCTCTATCATTCAGAATCACCGGAACGCATCAATTTACCGATGATCGGCGGGGATAATGCGGAGGTATTACAAGGCAAAACAATTATTTCGGTGCGTAAGGGTGGGATTGGGGTTTCACTGCGCAGCAAAGCGCCCATCTTTAATGCGCAGCATCAGGTGATTGGGATTGTCTCGGTCGGTTATTTGACGTCGTACATTGCGAATATCAATGCGCGTATTCTCTGGCAGTCCGGGTTATACGGTATGGGTCTGTTGCTGTTACTGTTTATTTTTTCCTGGTTGTTTACCCGCAATCTTAAAAAGCAGATGTTCCGCCTTGAGCCAAAAGATATTGCGCAACTGGTCTTACAGCAACGCGCGCTGCTGGAAGCAATGTATGAAGGGGTATTTGCCGTCAATGAAGAAAAGCAGCTGATTTTAATTAACCGTGCCGCCAGAGAGATGCTGGATATTCATCAAAGTGAGAAAGCGCTTATCGGCAAACCGCTGGAAGACGTTCTGCAAACGTCCCCCGGTTTTTTATCTCAGCGCTACGCCTCGGTTAGCCGCGGCAGCCACGACCAGATTGCGGTGCTTAACCAGCGCGAGGTGATTGTGAACCGCGTGGCGATTGAGGTTGAACCTGGTGTTGAAAGCGGTTGGGTTTATAGCTTTCGCGACAAGAATGATATCAACACTCTCAGCAGCCAGCTAAGCCAGATTAAACGCTATGCGGATAACCTGCGCATTATGCGTCATGAACAGCTGAACTGGACCGCCACGCTGGTGGGGTTGCTGCAGATGAAACACTATGACGAGGCGATCCGTTACATCCAGGCACAGTCAGAAGGAGCGCAGCGCGTGCTGGACTTCGTCTCAGCCCATTTTGTCTCGCCGGCCCTGTGCGGATTGCTGCTAGGGAAATATGTCAGCGCCCGGGAAAAGGGCGTTGAACTGCAGTTTGATCCCGCCTGCCAGCTCACCCGCATGCCTGCCAGCATCACGGAAACGGAGCTGGTGTCGGTGATTGGCAACCTGCTGGATAACGCCGTTGACGCCACCCTGAAAGCCCCGGTTCCCGCACCTGTAGAGCTTTACATTTCCGATCGCAACCAGGAGTTGCTGATAGAGGTGGCCGATCGGGGTTGCGGGGTGGATGAGGCGATGAAACCGCATCTTTTCCGCCAGGGATTCAGCAGTAAGCCGGAAAGCGAGAACGACATTGTGGGCACAGAGCACGGTATTGGCCTGTTTCTGGTGGCAGGCTATATCAACAAGGCGGGCGGCAGCATTGAGATAACGGATAACGCTCCTCAAGGCACGATATTCTCTGTGTTTATTCCCAATCCACTCCCCGTTCGACAGGGCTAACGCATGACCACGACCCGAGCACTTGATGTTGTGATTGTTGAGGATGAGCCGCACCTGGCGGAACTGCATCGCGAGTATATCGAGCAAAATTTCCATTTGCGCGTGGTGGGCATTGCCGCGTCGATTGAGCAGGCGTGTAACCTGATACGCCAGCATCAGCCGAGGCTGATACTGCTGGACAATTATCTCCCGGACGGTAAAGGCGTGGCGTTAATCGATAACCCGCTCCTGAAAAGCTATGAATGCTCGGTGATCTTTATCACCGCAGCCAGCGATATGCAGACCTGTAGCCATGCCATGCGCAGCGGCGCGTTTGACTACCTGATTAAGCCCGTTTTTTTCCAGCGTCTGCACGCCTCGCTGGAGCGTTTTATGCGTTTCATCCACACCGTGCAGCAGGTGAAGGTTGTCGACCAGCATGCGCTGGATCGCCTGTTTAACCTCCCCGCCGCGGAGACCTCGCAGACCCCGTCCACAAAGGGTATTGAGCCTCACACCCTGGACCGTATTAAGCGTTTATTTGCGGAACACCCCGAAAAAACAATGTCGGTGGAAGAGGTGGTGGAATACGTCGGGATCAGCAAAACCACGGGCCGCCGTTATCTGGAATACTGCGTGGAAAGTGGGTTAATCAGCATCGAAATGCTGTATGGCAATATCGGTCATCCCAGAAGGCTTTACCGCAAAGCGGCAGAGAAAACGTAATCCGCAACCGTTCGTTTGCTAAGCGTCGCGGATTTTATGGTGTTAATTGCTGAAACGACGCCGACAATCACACTTCGGAACCGCAACCCGCGCCCCCCTATTGTCGGCGCGGAGCCATGCGCTATGTTGACAATTAGTTCCTCAAATGTAACTAAAAGGTTAACTATAATGTCGAACATTTTCCGAATTTCTCTGATTACCGCTACCGTACTGTGTTCTGCTTCCGCACTGTCTGCTTTGCCGCAGGGCTACCCTGCTGACTATCAAAAAATGGTCGATGCTGCGACCAAAGAGGGCAAAGTGGTGATCTACTCCACCACCGACACCAAAGCTGCCGGGCCGCTGATTGAGGGCTTCGAAAAAACCTATCCGGGCATCAAAGTTGAATATAACGACATGAACAGCACCGAGCTGTACAACCGTTTTATCAGCGAACAGGCCTCGGGTGGCGGTAGCGGCGATGTGGTCTGGAGCTCCTCCATGGACACCGGGCTGAAGCTCGCTACCGACTACGCCATGGAGTACAAATCACCGGAGCAAAGCCAGCTGCCGAAATGGGCGGTCTGGAAAGATAAAGCCTACGGCACCACCTATGAGCCCGTCGTGTTTATCTACAACAAACGGCTGATCCCGGCGGGCGACGTGCCTGATTCCCATGCGGCGCTGGCTAAGCTTATTGCCAGCCAGACGGATAAATTCAAGAGCAAAGTCACCACCTACGACATCGAAAAATCGGGTCTGGGCTTTATGCTCTCGGTGCAGGATCACAAGGCCGATCCTAACTACTTCAAAACCCTGGCCGATATCGCCAAAGGGGGCTTAGCCGTTCAGTCTTCAACCGGCACCATGATGGAGAGGGTGTCATCAGGGGAAAACCTGATCGGTTTTAATATCCTCGGATCCTACGCGGAAGCGCGCGCGAAGAACGATCCGTCGCTGGGGATCGCCTATCCAAAAGATTACACCCTGGTGTTATCACGCGTGTCGTTCATCAGCCAGCAGGCGCAAAACAGCAATGCCGCGAAACTGTGGCTGGACTATGTCCTGTCTGAAAAAGGACAAAGTATTCTGGCAAGCCAGGCGGATATCCCGTCCATTCGTAACGATATCGACGGCAAAAATGATATCGACGGCCTGACGAAAGTGCTCGGCAATGCGCTGAAACCTATTCCGGTTGATGAAAGCCTGCTGGAGTATCTGCAGCCGAAAAAACGCCTGGAGTACATCAAACAGTGGCGTACCGCCGCCGCCAAATAAGCGTCTGAGCGCGACGCGGGCCGTCGCGCTCCTGTTACCTGAGTTCGTTTTGCTGGGCTGCAACACCAGGGATACCCCATGAATACATTACGCAGAAAGTGGCAAAGCCTGCCGCGCGGTATTGTCGTGTTGATAACCGCCCTGGTTATCTACACGCCGCTGTCGTTTATCGTGATACAGAGCTTCTTGTCCGCCCCGTTCTTTTCACCGGCAAAAGAGTGGAGCCTTGAATCATTTGGTTTTATCTTCACCGACCCTGATTTTTATAAGGCGCTGAAAAGCGGTTTTATTCTCGCTTTCGGGCTGGTCATCATCGCCATTCCGTTAGGGGGCGTGCTGGCCTTTCTGATGGTGCGTACCGACCTGCCCGGCCGCCGTCTGATTGAACCGCTGATCCTCGTGCCGGTTTTCGTGTCGCCAATGGTGCTGGGATTCGGCTACGTGGTGGCCGCCGGTCCGGTGGGTTTTTTATCCCTCTGGGCGCAGGCGCTGATTGGTTTCGTACCGTGGAATATCTACGACATGTCGAGCATCGTGGTCATTGCTGGCCTGACGCATGTTCCGCATGCCTATCTCTATATTTCGTCCGCGCTGCGAAGCGTCGGTTCTGATGTGGAAGAGGCCGCACGTACCGCGGGTGCGTCGCCGTTACAGGTGATGACCTCGGTCAGCCTGCCGATGGTGCGACCGTCCATTTTGTACGCCATCGTTCTGCTGTTCTTCCTCGGTCTTGAAGTGTTTGGTCTGATGCTGGTCCTCGGCGATCCGGAAGGCAACATGGTGCTGGCAACCTACCTGTACCAGCTGACCAACAAGCTTGGTACCCCTTCCTACCACCTGATGGCGGCGGTTGCGGTGGTGCTTATCTGTATCACCATTCCGCTGGTCATGCTGCAGCGTCGCCTGATGCGCACCGCCAACCGTTTCGTGACCATGAAAGGCAAAGCGTCCCAGGCCCGGGCCTTACCTCTGGGTAAATGGCGCTGGGTGGCGGGCGCGGTGGTCGCCTTCTGGCTCACCGTCACGATCGGCGTTCCCCTGCTCGGCGTGGTATTACGCGCGTTTATCTCAAACTGGGGCGTGGGCGTTTCGCTGTGGGACGAGCTTTCCCTGAGTACTTTTCGCACGATATGGGCGCAGCCGAACCTGCTGCGCGCCATCGTCAACTCCATGTCCATTGGGGTCATTGGCGGCGCGCTGGCCGTGGCGTGCTACCTGTTTGTCGGTATCGCCATGCACCGCAAACCGGACAATACCACGCGTTTCCTGGATTACAGCGTCCTGGTGCCGCGCGCCGTGCCTGGCCTGCTCGCGGGTCTGGCCTTTCTCTGGGTGTTCCTGTTCCTGCCCATGTGGCTGGATAACTCGCTGAAATCGGGCTGGCTTTCCGGGTTCGCCTGGAGCGACTGGATGCGTGAAAACCTGATTGTCTGGCTACGTTCACTGCGCAGCACCATATTCAGCGTCTGGCTGGCCTATACGGTGGTCTGGATGGCGTACGGGCTGAGACTCATCTCGTCCACCCTGCTGCAGGTTGCGCCGGAGCTTGAAGAGGCCGCCCGCAGTACGGGGGCTACGCGTGGCCAGATTACCCGCCATGTCACGATCCCGCTCTCCCGCTACGGCCTTATCGGTTCGTGGCTGCTGATGTTCCTGATTTTTGAACGCGAATATTCAACGGGTGTATACCTGCTTTCACCCGGCACGGAAACCATCGGCTCAATGCTGGTATCCCTCTGGGCCGCGGGAGCCATTGATATTGTGGCGGCGCTCTCTTTTATTAACATCCTGCTGGTGGTGGTAGGTCTGGGCATTGCCCTTCGTTTCGGAGTCAAAATACATGATTGAATTAGCGGTTAACGATCTGCACCTGACCTACGGTGACAATCCTGTTTTAAAAGGGGTCTCCATGAACCTCAACCGCGGCGAAGTGGTGTCCCTGCTGGGGCCATCCGGCAGCGGGAAAACCACCCTGCTGCGTGCGGTGGCGGGCCTGGAAAAACCGACTCAGGGCTCGATTATCATTGGCAAAAACAAAGTCTATGACGGCACGCCGCGCAGTGAGATCCCGGCGGAAGAGCGTAACCTGGGCCTGGTGTTTCAGTCGTATGCGCTGTGGCCGCACAAAACCGTTTTTGAAAACGTGGCCTATCCGCTCAAGCTGCGCAAGGTTCCGGCCAAAGAGATCCAGCAGCGCGTACAGGACGTGCTGGACCAGCTCGGGCTGGGCCATCTGGGCAAACGCCACCCGCACCAGCTCTCCGGTGGACAACAGCAGCGCGTGGCAATTGGCCGGGCGCTGGTCTACAACCCGCCGGTCATTTTACTGGATGAACCGCTCTCTAACCTCGACGCTAAGCTGCGTGAAGAGGCTCGCGTATTCCTGCGTGAGCTGATTATCAAGCTGGGCTTATCCGCATTGATGGTAACGCACGACCAGAATGAGGCGATGTCGATTTCCGACCGTATCCTGCTGCTTAACAACGGTAAAATCGAGCAACAGGGCACACCGCAGGAGATGTACGGCTCGCCGAAAACGCTGTTTACCGCTGAGTTTATGGGCAGCAATAATCGCCTGCACGGCAAGGTTACGGAAGTGCGCGACGGCAAAGCGCGTATCGAAGGCAAAGGCTGGGTGCTGTGGGGCCAGGCCGGTGAAGGGGTACGAAGCGGTGAAGACGCCACCGCGGTGATCCGCGTCGAGCGCGTGGCGGTGGTCGAGGGGCCGGGGGAAAACCAGCTGGCGCTCCCGTTACTGACCAGCATGTATCTCGGCGACCGCTGGGAATACCTGTTCCGCACGCAGGGGGATGATTTTGTCATTCGCGCCTATGGTCACGAGGCCCGGGACCCGCTGCACTGCCACCTTTCGCTGCCTGAAAAGCACGTGTGGATCTTCCCGAAAAACTAAATGTAAAAAGGCTGCGATAAGCAGCCTTTTTTATACCCGACATACTGCCTGCACTCGGCAGTGAAAGCCTTACGTCATCAGCTTACCAGGCAAGACTGCCCGCGCTGAGTCAACGTCCATAAGGTTGTGACCGCCGGGATGAACGCAGACTGACCGGCGTTCAGCGTCATGGTGGCACCCTCGGCGTGGCTGAGCGTGGCACTCCCCTTCAGCACCAGCAGAATTTGCGCACGGTCTGTCCGGATGCTTTGCTGCTCGCAATGTTCAATGACGCTAAAGCGAAAATCCGTTACCGGGATCGGGTATTGCTGCATCCCCTCTTCCCGCTGCGGATGCATCCTGAGGCGGTCGGCTGGGGTTTCGTCAAACACCGTACAGCGCACCAATTCTGCCACATTGATGTTCTTGGGGGTTAAGCCCGCACGCAGCACGTTGTCAGAACTGGCCATGACCTCAACTGCCGTACCATTCACATAAGCATGTAGCGTACCGGCGCGCAGGAACATCGCCTCACCCGGCGCAAGCGTAATGCAGTGCAGATACAGCGGGGCCAGAGCCCCGATGTCCCCCGGGTAGTCTCGCAGTAGCCGTTCGATAAAGGGCGCTACCGGAGCAAACACCCCGCATGCAAGTCGCGCTTCCAGACACGTCAGCACGCCCTCTTTTTCCGTCGGCTCAAGCGCCATCAGACGCGTAAAAAAGGCCTTAAGCCCTTCAGCATGCAGGTTGTTGCGAAACAGCGACAGCGCGGACGTCAGGGCCGGGGCATCCAGGCGCAAAAAGTGATTAGCAATCTCCTGATACGGCCGGAAGCCGTTCATGGCCATAAAAGGCGTCAGGGCAAAAACCAGCTCGGGCTTATGGTTCGCATCGGTGTAATCCTCTCCGGGCAGGTTGCCCTGACGGGCGAACCCGTCTTCTGCCAGAAGCTTATTGGGATGTACCTGCAGCGACAGTGCGCGCTCCGCTGACAGCAACTTCAGCAGGTAAGGCAACTGCCCCGCAGTTTCTCCCGCGCACGCGCCCAACATCTCTGCCGGCCTCTGTGAAATAATGTCCTGTAAAGAGCGTAACCCTGTATCGGTTTCAATCTCCGAGCAGCCTGCGGGGTGGCTTCCCATCCAGACCTCGGCCTGGGGTTGATCGTCAGGGTTGAGCAGGCCAAAAAGATGATTAAGCGCTACGCGACTGCCCCAGGCGTAATTTTTGATGCCGTTACGCATCCGGTAAAAAGGCTGACTCATTGCGTATCCTTTTCACATTCGCCAGGGGTGAAGCCATTTTCAGCCGCCAGCTGCGCAAACCACAATGCGTTACGTTTGATTTGTCGCTCCCCGGTGGCTAAATCCAGGCGCCAGAAGCCATATCGCCGCTTGAAGCTGTTGATCCAGGACCAGTTATCAATGAAGGTCCACTGATGAACACCAAAACAGTTGGCGCCGTCAGCAATACCACGATGCAGCTGAGCCAGATGTTCCTCCATCAGAGCGATACGGAAGGTGTCATCTATCACGCCATCGGCCTGCACCGGCCCTTCGGACTGCAGATCCATCGCGATGCCAATCTCCGCCAGATACCATTTGATGTTGCCGTAGTTATCGCGAATATTGCAGGCAATGTCATAGATAGCTTCCGGGTGGATCTCGTTATTGTCGCGATAAGGGTTAAACCGTCCATGAGGATCGACGTAATTCTCGAAATAGACTTCCGGCGTGAAGTAATCGAGCGCGTAAACGCTTTCCCGCGCTTTCACCCTTCTCGGCACATAATAATTCACCCCCAGAAAATCAATTCTCGACTGCAGGATCGTCTCCACATCCTGCCGTGAAACCTCTGGTAAGCAGCCGTTTGCGGTTAAGATTTCGCACAGTTCTTTGGGGAATTCATGTTTAACCAGCGGGTCGAGGAAGCTGCGGTTAAACAGCAGGTCGGCATACCAGGCCGCTTTTTTATCGGCCTCGCTGTCGCTGCGGGTATAAGAAGGCGTGAGGTTGAGCACGACACCAATCTCACCCGGCAAGCCCATTTCACGGTAGACATTCACCGCCCTGGCGTGCGCCAGCATAATATTAAAGGCGACCTGAGCCGCCAGTTTGCCATCTTTTTTACACGGATAATGGAAGTCATATAAATAACCGCCTTCCACCGGCACGATCGGCTCATTAAAGGTTATCCAGTATTTCACCTTATGGCCAAACAGCTCGAACGCGGTGCGGGCGAAGCGGGCAAAAAGCTCGGTTACGTAGGATGACTCAAATCCGCCATATGCTTTTTGCAGCGCCTCGGGCATATCAAAATGGTAAAGATTGATGATGGGCTCGATGCCGTTGGCAATCATTTCATCGAAGTAATCGTTATAGAAGCGGACGGCGTCGCGGTTTGGCTGTCCGGTTTTGAAATCATCGATCAGACGCGACCACTGAATAGAGGTTCGAAACGAGTTAAACCCCGTTTGCTTCATCAGGGCTACGTCTTCTTTATATTTACTGTAGGTTTCACAAACGTGCTGCGGACCAATCTGCTGAAAAAAACGCTCCGGTTGTTCGGCAAACCAGCTGTCCCAGACAGAACGGTGCGGCTTATTGGCTATGCCTTCCGTCTGCGGACCTGATGCCGCTGCGCCCCAAAAAAAACCTTCCGGGAATTGATACCGGTTCATAACGCCTCCTGAATGAAAAAAAGGGCTGCCCCGAACAGGGCAGCCAAATAACTACTCTGCAGTGACTTCAATTGATTTGATGAACATATAACCCCAGTCGCCAGAGAACTTGCCAAAGCTAATGGTGTTGTCCCCTGCCCTGAGCGTGACCGGTACGATCATCGTCTGGCCTTTCTCATCCGTTTGCGGGAATTCAATGCTCACCGGCGTTCCGCCGTTCACAATGAACGAGTTTTTCTTACTCCCCCATTTGCCGTTAAATTTCACGTGCAGGGCAAACTTACCGTCCCAGGGGGCGTTAACCTGCCAGGTCACGCTGTCTCCGTCATTGGCAAAAGGACCAAGGAAACCGTCTTCACCAATCGCTAACGTATCTTTATCGCTCTTGGTGATGTTCAGTTTCCCCTTGCTGACGTCCAGCGTTCCGCCGCCAAAATGACAGTAGTCCGCCGGCACGGGTCCCGCCGCGGCCTTCACGCTAACGTTAACCGTCTTGCTGCTTTTCAGCAGTCCATCGTCAGCGGTAAAGATCAACGCATAGTCACCGGGAGCCGAGAACCAGGCACGGGTTTCCGCTTTGGTGCTGTCACAAAAGTGGACGTTATCCTTGCCTTCGTGATGCCATGCCACGCTGACCTTCGGCTCCGGCAGATTGTCATCCTGCCAGGCCGCGGTGAGCTGAACGCCTTTATCCACGGTGGTAGAGAGCGCCTCCTGCAGAGTGATGACCGGCGGCAGGTTTTTCTGCGTATGCTCAAGGCGAATCACGTTTGAAGGCGCAGACTGACCGCTTTCGTTCTTTGCGATCACCCGGTAATAGTAAGTCTGGCCCAGCGTCAGGCTGCGATAGTCATCACGGAAGAGATCCATTTTTGCCGGATCCCACTCATTTTTGCCGTCAGAGATATCCTGACCAACGCGGGTCCACAGGCCGTGTGGCTGAGTCGCTCTCTCCACATCGTAATAACGCCCGACGGGGGATCCCATCCAGTTAATGGCAAACGGTGAGTTGCTCTCGCGCAGCTTAGGCGCTTCCGGGACCGGCAGAGCCGGCGCCTGGCTCAGCCCCGCCATTTGCGCCGAGGCGGTTCGCACCAGATTGACGACCTCCATCTCCTGGTTTGCTTTGCCCTCGACCGGGAAGCCAGGCAGATGGTAGCTGTAGTGCCCGGTAAACTCTTTGTGCCAGTAAAAACCACCATCATGGCGATGACCACGGAAGCCCCAGATAAAGCCCCCCGCCGCCTGCGCGCCATTGACCTCGGTATGTACAATGGCCTGCATGATAGTGTTAAGGTCTTTTTGATCGAGCAGACCAAATTCGCCAACCAGATAGACCTTTTTGCCGCCAATCGCCTCCAGATCTTTACGAACCTGCTCGGGGTGGTTGTTCTCGGCGTTGGTGTAATAGTGGTTACTGATGATGTCGACGTTCGGATCGTTGAGCGCGAAATCATTCACCTTTTTATAGGTACCATCGACGACAAGCTGATGGGGCGCCCACTTGCGGATCCAGGCCGACGTTTTCTGCAGGAAATCAGCGTTGGTGTTTTCCAGCTCATTACCCGTTTCCCAGGCCATGATCGCCTTTTCATCGTAGTAATGGCGTCCCGTAATGGTGTTGGTACGGGTAATCACCTGACGGATCACGTCCTGATAAGCACGGTAGGTTTTACTGTCGGTTCGATAAAAATCTTCCGGCTTTTCATGATAAAACGCGGCCAGCTGTTCTCGTCCCCCCCACCACCACCAGTGGTCAATAAACGGCAGAATCAGGCGCAGCCCCTGCTTATCTGCCTCGGCAATCATGTTGTCATACACTTTCATGGCCGTTTCATTCAGCCGCGGCATGCCGTCCGGCGTTGCCGGTGCCAGAATATGTGTCTCACGTCCGCAGGCAGCATCATTTTCCTGCTGCACGGAAAGCACATATACGCGCTGTGCTTTAGCACCGGTTTGCACCAGCGCTTTGATCCAGTTCTCCTGCTCTTCAGCAGTCGGCCATCTAAAGTATTGCCCCCAGCCGCGCGGATCCGCCTTACAGGTTCCGCGCGCGTCATCTTCTATACGATGCAGCTCCGGGGCGTGGATCCCGGCGAAGCGAAAGACGCGATTGCCATCTTTTAACGCTGCGCCATCGCGAGTAATAAAGTGTTCAAAATGGGATTGCTCGGCCGCCAGAGCCCCCGCGCTTCCCAGCGCGGAGAGTAAGGAGACGAGAAGCAGTTTTCGAATCGGGAAAGCCATCTCTTTTCTCCTCAGAACCAGACTTCAGCCTGCACACCAAAATTCAGCGTATCGGTATCGCCGCTACGTGAATATCCCCCCGGACTCAGGGTTCCAGTGCTCCAGTCGTAATTTCTGTCCATCGCATCCGAGACGCCTTTATCCCATTTTGCGTAGGTGGCAAAGAAGCGCAGTTGCGGACGGCTCCAGAAACCTGAATCAAAGGTCAGGGTCGGCGCAATGGTCACCTTGGTCAGGCCACCTTTCCCTTTACCGTTTACGCCCATGTAGTTTTTATCATCCAGATATTCGTAGCCCACCTCATATTGCATGGCGAAGTTTTTGGTTATCTGATGATACGGACGGATACCCGCGACCCACATGGAACGTCCCCAGCCGTCATCGTCGTTGGTCCACCAGCGGTAGTTTTTGTCTTTCTGATAAAACGCAAAGGTCGATACTTCCACGTCACCCAGGTTGGCCATGCTGTCCAGCACGACGCGCCAGGATTGCGTATCCTCAAGGTTTGCCCAGCCCCAGCCGTTTTTACCCAGCGAATCCGCGGCGGCCAGGCCTTTGCCATACTGGAAAGCGATGCGGGAGTATCCGTTGGTCAGGCCGTAGAAGCTGTCAAAGTTGTACAGCGCCGTCACGCCGTACCCCTTCTCAGCCGAGGAAGGATGGTTTTCATTGCGGTTCATGTGGTGGCCGATAAGTTCGACATCGAGCCCGGTGCCGCCGATCTTTTTAAACCACAGGTTAAGCGAATAGTCATCCGGATAGCCCTGATCCCCCAGATCTACCGGATAAGCTTTGGCTTCGTCGGTGGTCGAGAAGGCATACACACCCGCATCAAAGCGCGCAAAGCCTAAGTCCAGGTTATCGAACCCGCCCCCGGTTCCGTTGTACTGAATGTACTCCCAGTCGAACTGGTGGCTGGAAAGGTTGGAGCTGCTGTAGCGTTTACCGGCCCAGAAGGTCATGTCCGGGGCAAAATCGAGATTCGTTAATTCAGCAAACCCTTCGCGGAACTGGGTCTCTTTGCCGTCATCGTCAGTACAGTTCCAGTCGGCGGTACATTTGGTCTGGTGCGTCAGGTTGGCCTGAATACGTGCGACTGCGCCTGAATCCGACTTCAGCGTCACCGTCGGGATCAGCTCAATTTTGGTATCTTCTTCGTTACCCAGACGCCATTTCCCGTCAGGCATCAGCCCCACCGAATCGACCCGGTTGCCATCGCTATTGGCAAGAATACCCGAGCGTAAATAGCCGTGGAGGGCGAAATCATATTTCTCATCGGCGCTGGCATAACCGCTGATGACAGTAAGAGCAATCAAGGACAGAGGTATTGATTTCATTAACGTTTGCATAGGTTCCCTTTGAATTTTTATTTTCACGGTTAAACGTGCAGGGGAAATGTAAGGATCAAATCTGGAAATGTACATCCACAAACGGAAAGCGCTTTCCATGTTTGCCGGATTGAATCACAAATTTAAGATCAAAGAGAAAATTTTTGTGAAGAATGTCACGAAATAATCTTCTGCCCATCAGGAACGGGCAGAAGCAGGGAGGCGGGGATTATTTTTCCAGCTGCATCAACTGGCGTTCATGAACCTTGAAGAAGGGGCGATAGAGCATCCATGCATTAAAAAAGGCGAACAGGCACATGCACATATTTTTCCAGCTGCCGTTCGCCGACCAGGCTGCGCCCAGCGGTGAAGGCATAGACCAGGGCAGCATGGCGACGGCTCTGTCGAGCACGCCAAGCTGGGTTAAATACCAAGCTATACAAGCATTTATCAGCGGTACAAACACAAAGGGCAGTAAAAAAACCGGGTTCATGATGACGGGGAAACCAAACAATATCGGCTCGTTAATGTTGAACAGCGACGGCAGAAGGCCAATTTTCCCGACGCTCTTCAACTGCCGGGATCGGCTTCGCATCGCCATAAAGACCAGCGGCAGCGTAGAGCCGATACCGCCAATCAGCAGATAAAAATCCCAGAATCCCTGCAGATAAATATGGGGCAGCACGGCTTCCCCGGCGGCCAGGGCCCGCTGGTTTTCAAACAGATAGGTGAGCCAGAACGGGTTCATGATGCCCGTAATGATCAGGGCACCATGAATACCGACGAACCATAAAAGATTACACAGAAACAAGGAGATAAGCACCGCCGTAAGGGTATCGGATGCCACGATAAGCGGGCGTAACGCCTCGCCAATCAGCTGCGGCAAAATTTGTCCGGTCGTCTGCAGCATCACGGCATTCATTACGCTAATGGAGAGCATGATCACCAGCAGCGGCATCAGCAGCTGGAAACCATTTCGCGTCATCACCGGTACCTCCTCCGGCAGACGAATACACCACCCTCTTTTGTAGAAAAACCTTATTATTTCAATAGAGTAAGCGCTTGAAATGAGCGCAGTAAAAAGCCCCATCCCGCCCAGAAAAATATTCGTTGCACCGTTATCCCGAAAGCCAATGAACAGCAAAAAGGAGAGGCAGCCGGTGAGCCCACACAGCCGTTCCGGCAGTTGATACTGCTTGGCCAGACTGGCGCTGGCACCAAACGCGACAATCAGCGCCACCAGTCCGAGCGTCAGCTCAAAGGTTGGCAACAGCATCGGACGCAGCAGCAGATAGACGTGTCCGAGGCGCGATGCACTTGAAATGGCGAACGGTGGAAACAGCAGCGGCACCATCAGGCTTCCCACAATCACAAAAGGCATGGCGAGGGAAAAGCCGTCCCGCATCGCAGTAATATGTTGATTTCTTGTGATTATATTGGCTGCTGGCGTGAGACGTTGCTCAATCAAATCCACAGCAACATTCATCAAATGAATGTTCATAACTCGACCTTAATAGTTCGTGAATAGCCGCGATGATCTCGCACATCCGGACAAAGTGAAAGATTCCCTCAGGTGATCGCGGTCACAATTACCTTATCCACCAATGGAAAGCGCTTTCCGTTTTGTTCCATGATGACTATATTCCAGCCATAAGTTCAAAGGAGACGTTATGAAAAAAATCATGTTGTGTTGTTCTGCCGGGATGTCCACCAGCCTGCTGGTGAAAAAAATGGTCGATGAAGCGCAAAAGCGTGGCCTGGAAGCGGAGATCAAAGCGTTTGGCGTGGCCGAATTCGCCGAGCAGGTCGGTCACTATCAGGTGGTGCTGCTTGGACCGCAGGTGAAGTACATGCAAAGCGATCTTCAGAAACAAGCTGATAAATACGGGATCCGTGTTGAGCCTATCAACATGATGGATTACGGCATGCAAAAAGGGGGCGCCGTTCTCGATTTCGCCCTCTCCCTGATAGATAACAAATAACGAAGGGAAAACCCATGAGCTCTCTGTACGCGAAACTTATCCAGGTCATTGAACAGAAAATTACCCCGATGGCAGGCGCCGTCGGGCAGCAGAAGTATGTGACCTCGATTCGTGACGGCTTTATCACCGCCCTGCCGTTCATGATCGTCGGTTCCTTTATGCTGGTGTTTATTTTCCCGCCCTTCTCACCCGACACGTCCTGGGGTTTCGCCCGGGCATGGCTGCAATTCTCGTTGGATCACCGTGAAGCCCTGATGCTGCCGTTCAACTTCAGCATGGGGATCATGACGATCTTCATTTCAGTCGGGATCGCCGCGAGCCTGGCCAAACATCACGATCTGGATGCCCTTACCGCCGGCATGCTGTCGCTGATGGCATTTCTGCTGGTGGCTGCGCCGTTAAAAGACGGGCAGATTTCTACCGCCTATTTCTCCGGGCAAGGGATCTTCACGGCCATTCTGGTGGCTATCTACTCTACCGAGCTGTATGCCTTCCTGAAGCGTCACAATATTACCATCCGCCTGCCGCCAGAAGTGCCTACGGGCGTTGCGCGTTCGTTCGAAATTCTGATCCCGGTGCTGGCAATTGTTGTCACTCTGCACCCGCTCAACCTCTTCATTGAGGCCCAGCTCGGCATGATTATTCCGGAAGCGATTATGTCGCTGGTGAAACCGCTGGTTGCCGCCTCCGATACGCTGCCTGCCATTCTGCTCTCGGTGCTGGTGTGCCAGGTTCTGTGGTTTGCGGGCATCCACGGCGCGCTGATTGTCACCGGAATTATGAACCCGTTCTGGATGGCGAACTTGTCGGTTAACCAGGCAGCAATGGCTGCCGGTCAGGCGATCCCGCACATTTACGTTCAGGGATTCTGGGATCACTACCTGCTGATTGGCGGGGTCGGCTCTACGCTGCCGCTGGCGTTACTGCTGCTGCGCAGCAAAGCGGTGCATCTGCGTACCATTGGGCGTATGGGTGTGGTGCCGGGGATGTTTAATATCAACGAACCAATTTTATTCGGTGCCCCTATCATCATGAATCCGCTCTTTTTCCTGCCGTTCGTGCTGGTTCCGATGGTCAACGCCACCCTCGCCTACTTTGCCCTTGATTTCGACCTGGTCAGTCGCGTGGTCTCGATGACACCGTGGACAACGCCTGCCCCTATCGGCGCATCCTGGGCGGCCAACTGGAGCTTTAGCCCGGTGATCCTCTGCCTGCTGTGCATGGTTACCTCAGCGGCCATGTACTTCCCGTTCCTCAAAGCGTACGAGAAGCAGCTGCTGGAACAAGAGCATGAAAATGCAGTTGAACAATCTGAAGAAGCGGCACAGTCCGCCTGATAGTAAAAACACAGAGGTTACGGATGGAATTAGAAGAACAGGTCATGGGCATTATTATCAATGCCGGTCAGTCACGCAGTCTCTGCTACGAAGCGCTTGGCTTCGCAAAAAAAGGTGACTTTGCCTCAGCCGACGCGCGAATGAAAGAGGCGGCGCACTTCGCCCGTGAAGCGCATCTGGTACAAACCCAACTGATCGAAGCTGACGAAGGGGAAGGCAAAACCAAAATGACGCTGGTGATGGTGCACGCTCAGGATCATTTGATGACCTCGATTCTGGCGAAAGAACTGGTGACGGAGCTGATCGAGCTGTACCGCACTCGTCAGGCATAACCATTCAGGAGAGGCGCTGGCCTCTCCTTTTCGAGGAACGTATGCACTATCTTGGACTCGATATTGGCGGCACAAAAATGGAAGCCGTCCTGCTTTCGCCTCAGGGCGAATGCCTTTGGCGTGAGCGTCGTCCGACGCAAAAAGAGAGTTATGACGCCTTTATGCACCATCTGCTGGCGTTTATCGGTGAAGCGCGCGCGGTAAGTGAGGTGCCATTCAGTATCGGTATTGGCCTGCCGGGGGCCATCGACCCACAAAGCGGGCTGATTAAAAACTGCAACTGCCTGGTGCTCAACGGTCACGACCTGAAGCATGATTTAGCAAAGCAGCTCAATCAGCCCGTGTGGATAGCCAATGACGCGGACTGCTTCACGCTGTCTGAAGCGCTTGATGGCGCAGGCGCAGAAGCAGAAACCGTCTTTGGCGTAATTGTCGGTACCGGATGCGGCGGTGGCGTGGCGGTACATAAGCGTCTGCTTCAGGGGCCAAACGCCATCGCTGGCGAATGGGGACATAACCCGTTGCCTGGCTATGCCCCCGAGACGGATGGTCCGGCGCAGTCCTGCTATTGCGGAAAACATAACTGTATCGAAACCTTTATCTCTGGCACCGGCTTTGCCCGCCGTTATCCCAGCGAACTGAGCGCGCAGGCCATCATTGAAGCGGCGGCACAGGGAGACCTGACCGCGCGGGCCCACTGGCGCCACTTTATCGACGCCTTTGCCCGCAGTCTGGCCTCGGTGATCAATATTCTTGATCCGCAGGTTATTGTGTTGGGCGGTGGGTTATCAAATGTCAGCCAGCTGTACGACGAACTTCCGGCCGCCATCAGGCCCTACATCTTCTCGGAAAGCTGCCGAACCCGTATCGTCCCGGCCCGTTACGGCGACGCCAGTGGCGTGCGTGGCGCGGCGTGGCTACCGGGTTTGCACGCCGCGCAGACGTGAAACCGCCTGTGGGGGGCGCTAAGATTCTTAAGGTGGGTTATGTTAAGATAACCAAAACCCACCACGCAGAAAATGCTATGCCAACGATTGACGATGTATCACGATTAGCCAATGTCTCACGAGCAACCGTCTCACGCGTGTTGACGGGGACGCGCGGCGTGCGCGAAGAGAGCCGTGAAGCTGTGCTGCGCGCCGTAGAAGAGCTTAATTATCGCCCAAGCTTTGCCGCGCAAAACCTGGCAAGTCAGTCATCAAGCTACGTTGGTCTGGTTCTCTCTGCGAAGGATGAAAGCAGCGGAGCACGTTTGCTGCCTGCGCTCTCCCGCGCCATGAAAGCGTTGAATAAAACGCTCATCGTAGAGTACGTAAACGATCCTGTTGAGCAGGCGGTCACCGTTGATGATCTTCAGCGCCAGTGCGTTGCTGTCGTAGTCTTTGGGCCGGTTGCGGCCGGTAGCGCAGAGAATGTTATCTCCTTCGATCGTCCCGTGGTGGATGCGAAACCTCAGGGATATGACTTTGCCTTTGCGACGGAAAGCGCCTGTCGTTACATGACGGGCAAGGGCCATCGCAATATCGCACTGGTGATTGACAGCGAACACGATGACAACAGTAAAAAGATGGTGGAAGGCTATCGCAACGTCCTGCAAAACTACTCTTTGCCGTTTAATCGCCAGCTGGTGTTAACGGCGAATGAAGATGTTGAACAGGCGCTGCTGACGCTCATCAACAGCCTGAGCAAATTTTCCGCCATTGTGGTTAAACGCGATGCCTATGCCGCTGAAGCGATGCGTCTGTTCCGGGAATTTGGCATTTCCGTTCCGCAGGAAGTATCGCTGCTGAGTCTGGAAGATTCGCCTCTGGCAACCCAGCTCTATCCACAGCTGACCTGTATCTCGTGGCCAATGGATCAGTTGCTCACTCAGTGCGTTGAGCGCATTAAACGCCTGGTGGATGGCCGACCTGTTCGCACGTCAGAGCTCTCCCCCGTGATTGGTAAACTCACACCTCGCCAGTCGGTGATGGAAAAAAGCTAGCGGGTACGCAGCGATTGCCGGCTTAAGGGTGTGATAACACAGTAAACGTTATCCCTGTTCTGGAGCGAGATGATGAAAACCTTTCTGTTCATAAGTGCCCTCACCCTTTTCCCGGCGCTCTCCTGCTATGCCATCGCCCAGGAAACGCCCCTGCCGCTGAAAGAGCAAATTCATACCGATGAAGGTACGTTATGCGTGTATGGCGATGCTTCGCGCAGTGAAAAGGTTGTGATGCAGGGCGGCAACGATTGCCCACAGAGTAAAGCGGCAAAACAGTCCTGATTGCAGATATGATGCTGTTTTTTKGGGGGGCGGCGGAGCAAAATACCGTTCCTATTTCACTTTCTAAGTCATTTGACCGGCAAACATTTACATCTTCATTAATGAACCGGTCTTATGCTCTTAACGTGAATATTCCCCCCAATATACCGATCGCAGCTATACGGAAAAGGTACCAGTAATAATTAGCACCGGCATGAGGCTTGCATTTACGAAGGGAAATGTCCTTACAGTAGATATCAAGCGAGACTAATCGGATATTGATGTAGTAGAATTGGCTAACTCCCGATTAGCGCTGAAGATGGGGATGAAGGCAAAGTGGGTGCAGTTATTCACACGCAGGCTGGGTCAAATTTTCTTATCAACTCAACTGTAACTTGCTGACTAGCTCATGACCTTTCATCTGACGTGGAATAATATAATTTTTCCAAGAAAATAATATCAAGCATCGTATTATAGATCAAAAATAATCAGGCGGACCACCTACAAGACGACCCGTATAATTATACCCCCACATCCCCCATCAAAGGAAACACAGAGATTCATCCATAAAAATAATCATAAAATGCATTGAAATTTTCATCTCCGATAAATGGAACAACCCTTACCTTTAACTCATCCATAAAATATTTTTTTACTTCATCATTATCATCTGCTATATCAAAAATATCGTAATAACCATATACCAAATCAATGAGCTCTGTTAGAGAAAGTAAAAAGCCAGAGAGATTGCCAGCTATTTTAAACGGTTCAACTACGTCATAAGACACATAAATAGAGGTATTACCTTCATCTACAACAGCAATTATAGGCTTACCTCCACCTAAATCATCGCCAATTACAAGATAATTATCTGGTAAGTATTCATAACCACTTTGAGCTTTTGCAAGTTCACTGACTGAATAAAATTTAATTGGCGTAAAACCTGTTTCTACTTTTAACTTCTCAGGATTATTTTTTCCATATAAATAATCCAACTCTGCCGAGCGAGGTAAGTTGGAGGGGAAAACGTTGTCAATGTCATTAACGATATTGAAACTCCCGGACAGTGAATATTTATTGCAAATAGCAACAAATTTTTTTAATGACTCTTCAATTTCACTCATAATAACACCTCATATTTATCACATTCACTGATATTATTGACAGCTCTTTAAATTCTTACGGGTCAGGTTACGGTCTATCAATCGTCCTTTACCTGGAGTGTCATAACTTCCTCGGTGACCTTGCAAACCATGTAAATGTTCATCATAGCCGCTTGGATGATTAGCATTCAGGAGAAATACAATATTCCTTGGATCGCCTTGCCATTTTCCTCCTAAAACACCGTTCCCTTTCACACTATTGATATGATGGCCTGTATAGCCCATTTCGGACATAACCGACGATAATTGGCGATTATTTTTTGGACTTAGTATTACTTCGCGTTCAGCGGCCGTCCAGTCCCGGCTTCCTCCTCCAGCTGCAACCAGTTCTCTTTCTTCTCCCCATGCTCGGCTTATTGCTGTCGCCTGACTGCGCGCAAAGGGTAGTAACAGAACATAGTGCTGCCGTTTCACCGTCAGCATACTTTCCAGCATAGCGAAACGGCTGATGCGGAATCACCGTGCGCTGAACAAGCTTTGTAGCCCTTGCAGTCTGATAGCGGACTTCGCCAAAACTGCAATACTGGCCGCTCCAGCGTACCTCGCCACGCGCATCGGTCACCTCCAGTTGCGCACCATTCAAATCGGTACTGAACCAGTAAATCTCACCGCTGCTCTGGTCACGAAGATGATCATCCCAGCCGGCGGGCTACAGGATTCATTCGGGTTATAAACATAAGTGCTGAACCCCTGGTTTCCTGCTCCTCCTGCAACAGGCGGTAGCCCCGCCACAGGAAGCGCGTTTCGGTGATGCCATGCGCCGTGGTGACGATTTTACGCGTACGGAGGCCCAGCTCAAGGTCTGGTAGATATACATGACCGGCATCCGGTTGTCCTGATCCCTGAATTTGTGCGGCAATGAATGGTCCGGTAAAGAGGCATAAGAGATAGTTATTGACGGAGTGGTCGGGAATGTTAAGATTTAGTCAACGAGCCTGATTTATATAAGGCTGCAGTAGATAACTCAAATTTTAATGAATGTTAGTTTTCGTTCTGTTGCGCGGCAAACCCCGTTCACCGTGCTGATTCATACCGGCAATTCCCTGCTGACGAGAATGGAGTACACTTCCCGGTTACACTCTGACGTCCACAGCTCACCGGCAATAATTTTTCTGGCAAAGGAGTAGGCACGTATTTAATGAAATATATATGAACATATAGATTTAAAAAATCTGGGAAATTAATATTTTCGGCGCATTATCATTCATTAATTAAAATCAAAAAACACTCAATAAAAT
>NZ_CP080000.1:3090124-3274497 GCF_019378755.1 Enterobacter sp. BIDMC 29
TTGTTATAAAAAACACCCACTCTCACTTTGCAATCCATCCATAGGGATATATTCTTTCGATATTTTTAATATTTAATGAGGTCTTTTAAGATTAAGTTGGCACGAGGAATTTATAACAATCCAACTGACCTGATAAATTTATTGACTTCTGCTATAAAAAGTAGAGCCGTTCTTGATGTGCAAATAAAATTGAGAAAAATCAGAAGAAAGGTCGACTCATATAGAAAGAAAAGCATCACTATACCCTTGAATTATATCATAACACTACCAACATCGAGATTGACTCAATAACTTTATGTTCTCAGATAACATAATTTATCACCCATTTTTCTTTTCGAGAGGTTTTTTAATTCTGCTTACTCTCGCCTCTTCCAAAACGCTTAACGATCTAGGTTAAAAAATTTCTGCTTATAGGATTAATAGAATGAGCATTGGATAAATAAGGATGCGGAGAATTTACTCTATAATAGGCCTGATGCGTATTTGAAAAAAGCTCAAATAAAGAGTTTAGCCCATTTTGTTTAGAAAGATGAAGATTAGCAGCTACGGCTGCCCCCTTCACAGATCCCCGCCATAAACACTACTCCTCGTTGTTTTTATTCTCGTTATTTTGCCGCATGGATTCTATAAACTCTCGTTGCTCCTGTGTGAGTTCAAGATCATCCAGCAAGCGATCCAACTCTTCTTCAGGTAATTCTTTTTGATTCTGTCTCTTCCCGATAGCCATGCTCACCCTTGAGTTAATAGGATTAATCTCAGGGTATCCAGGGTGCATAAAATGCGCAACTAACAGATTTTGGACAATAGAAGCCATAAAGCCCCGTTAGTGGTACAAGTAACAAGCGGAGCGTAGCGACTTCATCAGATTGTCTGAGGGTCACACCTTATCAGGTGTGCTCGTATATCTGTCTGTAGTGGTTTACTGAATTTGGCCACCTCAACAGATATGGACTACGCTGCCAAGTTAACCCCACTTGGTGTAAGCGTCCTTACTCAGAAAGCCCCGACTTCAGGTGATATCATTATTAACGTCCTCAAAAGTGCAGCAGGTGAGACCCGCTCTGCGGTGATCGGTGCAGTCATAGGTTGGATTTTCGGCGGGAAATAATAGGATTTAAATACCCATAAATTGCGGTTAATTGATAGAAAATCCTGTCTGTTGTCACTGGCTCGCCTGTGGGGAATGGTGATCGTTATGGTATCGGATACATAACGAAGCCAGTAGTGGCAGGGCCTCGGCAGATCTGCCAGCCATATTGTAGCTAAACACCATCACCGATCCGTCCTCCCATATCGAAAAAATAAATTTTTTTCACAACCTTCTGAAAATCCGTCTATTTTTGGATGCATTGAGCCGCCTGTAGTGCGCTGTGGGACGTCGTGGATTATCGGTACGCAGTTTAGCTAGAAATCGCCGTTACAGGCTTCTGGTGGAGCATATGGGGCTATTGGTTGAGCAGTTCACAATTGTGTGGAAAAGGTACGCATCCGTGACCTGCCAGGGCGGGAGAATTTCGCCTGTTGTTGGTGGGTTGTCTGGTAGTGAAACCGGTTGAATGTATCTGTTATTGTGCCGCAGGCCGCTCTGCACACGCATGAAATAATACTGAACCTATACAACCCTTTGTTGTGGGAAAACATCAGAAAACAAGCATCAGACTCTGTAAAAAGGCTATGCAAAAACACCCCTCTTTTATGCAGTGTTTATGCACTCACTTTGATCGCCTTTTCACGAGAAAACCTTCCTAAATAAGGCATACAGCCTGATTAGACAATGAGTGCCGATCCGGTTAGTCGTATAACGTACATTATGTTAAATAGACCCATTTTTTAACAAATTATCTATCTGAACAGATGTGGCTGGGATGTCCGATATTTCAGCAAGAAGACAAGGAAGTATTGACTGCTGGCCTGTCACGTCTAGCAGCGGTCCAACAGAGCCGGGAATATTTTCAGCAGGAGAATGTAAAATGGGAGGATAAAGGTACGGGACACACACGGGGGGGGGGTTGTGAAAGTATTTCCTGTTGTCTTCGACCTTATTGCACGTAAAATGACCAGACACATTTTGGGAAGGAGTCTTTATGGATATCGCACTGCTCAACAGGGGCTGGAACAGAACATGGTCAGATACCATGGTGAATCTTGAAGCCCGGAAACTCGTCGAAACAGCAAACCGGCTGTCAGCATTCTATTTGCAAGATGGGATAACTCGTATCAAGTTTGTTGAAGAGATAAAACAGGTTGTAGAGAAAGAATTTGAAACAGCACGACGAGCTAAAACCGATGAAGAATGCATTGTATGCATCAAAAATCTGCGTGCTGAAACAGATAATCTACAAGAACAAGAACGTCTGTTAAGAACCAAGTCCGCACAGCTTTACGCGAAGGTCGAGTTTGTTAAGGAAAATAATAAAATCGTCGGCTACATGATTTCAGCTATTCACATTGTGGTTTCTGGAATAGCAATTGCTGGCGGTGCGTTGATGGTCGCTACGATGACACCTTTAGGTATGCTGGCAGGGGCCATCCTTGTAACAGATGGCATTAACGGTCTGTCAAAAGAAATCATCCCTGCTATATATGGAAAACAATATCACACAGAGGGATTTGTGGCTGATGGTGCTATGGAAGCGGCCCAGTTTATGGGTTTCAAGCCTGAAACAGGACTTGCGATTTATAACGCTATTACGTTAACTGCAAGTGTATATAGCATCTTTGGATTAGCCAGAAGACCCGAAGCATGGAGGCTATTTAAATGGATGCCCCGTGATTTTTATCGCAAGGTCGACACGATGAGCCGTCCCAAATTAACAATGAAAATAGTAGGTTATGGACTTAAGGCCAAAGTAATTTTTGACCTGCTTTCTACTGACACAGCGAGCCATTAGCCTCTGAATTTTCTCCAGAACCGCCAGGATTTGTAAGAAAGGACTGGCGGCTGAATAAATGCAACGATGACTATTGCGATCAGAATTGATATCCCACCACCCACGACGGTTTCTTTCGCAGTAAACAACACTAAAAGGATAAAAACCATCAGACATGCCGATGTTATCCATAAAACAACCCTGAATCGATTAGCCAGATCCTGAATCGCTTCCCCCAACGTTCCACCATAGCTTTCAACGTTGTTTTTTATTTTCTGCAAATCCGATGGTGTAAATCCTGAACGTAACAACGCCTCATCAGTCACTTTCATATTGTCTCGTCCCTTATCTTCCAGAAGTGCTTTCCCAATCGCTGATTGTGCAAGCAATCATACTGATGAACTTTACAGCAATCCACATGATGTTTGTGCAATGTATCAGATTTCAGACAATAGAAGCCATAAAGCCCCGTTAGTGGTACAAGCAACAAGCGGAGCCGTTAGGCGACTACATCAATGTTCAGAGAGATAACACCTTATCAGGGTGCTCGTGTACCTTTCGGAGCGTGAGCGAAGCGCTGGCAGAGCCGGATCTGTAGCTACCGGGGCATTACCACTATTCACCTGTTTACGTGGCTTATAGGGCCACACATCGGGCTTAAATGCGTGTGTTCAATCTGTTCGGGAGTTATGCCAGGTATGTAGCTTTTTGTTCGTTGTTGTACTGTCGCGGTAAGAACTTGGAACCACCGCCAGCGTGATAATATGCTCCCTTGTACCACAGACCAATCACGCGACAGGTGCGGGCGTAGAACAATGGGTAGTTTAAGTTGTACCTGCTAAAGCGGGGCAACGTAACTAACTGATAAATCATAATTTATTGATTTATCAGGAGACTGGAGCGGGCGAAGGGAATCGAACCCTCGTATAGAGCTTGGGAAGCTCTCGTTCTACCATTGAACTACGCCCGCTTTGAGGTGCGTAAGGCATTATAGACCTTACGCCTCTTCATACAAGCCTCTTTGCAACTAAATGGCGATTATATAATCACTTAGCACTTTGGCTTGCTGCCTGGCACCGGAAGATAACGCTGCGGATCGATGGCTGTAGCGCGATAGCGGATCTGGAAGTGTAACTTCACCGAGTCCGTGCCGGTACTGCCCATGGTGGCAATCTTCTGCCCAGCCTTCACATTCTGCCCGTTGTTCACCAGCATCGTATCGTTGTGGGCATAGGCAGTGATGTAATCTTCCCCATGTTTAATCATGATCAGGTTACCGTAACCGCGCAGCTGGTTGCCGACGTAGACCACCTTCCCTGCCCCTGATGCATAGACTGGCGTGCCGCGCGCAGCAGCGATATCAATGCCTTTATTGCCTCCCTCAGACAAGGAGTAAGGCAACACGACCTTGCCGCTGGCAGGCCAGACCCAGCAACGCTGGCCGACCGGAGGCCATGAGGACTGCGGCACCGCGTAAGACGGCGTCACTTTGGCTGTTTTGCCTTTAGAGGATTTCTTCGTTGAAGACGCGCCACCGTTAACCTTCAGTTTCTGCCCCACCTCGATAGTGTAGGGTGGAGAGATGTTATTCAGACGCGCCAGATCCTTCACGCTGGTCCCCGTTGCGCGCGAAATCCGATACAGCGTATCCCCGCGCTTAACGGTATAGACCGCACCGGAATAGCTGCCCATATCCGACGACTTGCTTCCTGAACAGCCTGCCAGTAATAGCGTCAGCGTCAGACAAAAAACGGCGGTAATGGGATTTCTCGTCAGGCTTCCTGCAAACAAAACAGATCCTCGGTCAGCGTGAATGGCGCACTATGATACCAGCCCAGACTGATATGGGTCAGCCCTTTTCCGCTCTTGAGAGCAAACGGCGCATGGAGGAATGCGGTATAATGCAGCTGCTGATGGTGCTGAGCCATCCGCATCGTTGGCACTGGAGCATCAATGAGTATTCAAGAACACGTTATTTTGGTAAATGACCAGGGAATGGTGATTGGCACTCAGGAAAAGTACGCCGCCCACACCGCCCACACCCCGCTGCACCTGGCTTTCTCATCGTGGCTTTTTAACGCCAGAGGTGAGTGTCTGGTTACCCGACGCGCCTTAAGCAAAAAAGCCTGGCCAGGTGTCTGGACCAACTCCGTTTGTGGACATCCTCAGTCTGGTGAAAAGACGGAACAGGCTATCATCCGCCGTTGCCGCTTTGAGGTTGGCGCGGAGATCGCCAATATCACTCCCATCGCCTCTGAGTTCCGTTATCGTGAAGCCGATCCTTCGGGGATCGTGGAGAACGAGATTTGCCCGGTATTCGCAGCACGCGTCACCAGCGAACTGCATATTAATCACGATGAAGTGATGGAGTATGAATGGGTCGAGCTGGAAGCGTTGTTCCGCGCACTGGACGCTGCCCCCTGGAGCTTTAGCCCGTGGATGGTGCAGGAAGCGACGGTCGCCCGCGACGCGCTCAGGGCCTTCGCGGCGCAATAAAAAAGCCCCTTTCGGGGCTTTTTTTACTGTCTTAACGGCTTACTTCACCGGGCGCATCGCCGGGAACAGGATCACATCACGGATGGTGTGGCTGTTAGTGAACAGCATAACCATACGGTCGATACCAATCCCCAGCCCTGCGGTTGGTGGCAGACCGTGCTCCAGCGCAGTCACATAGTCTTCGTCGAAGAACATCGCTTCGTCATCGCCCGCCGCTTTCGCGTTAACCTGATCCTGGAAGCGCTGAGCCTGATCTTCTGCATCGTTCAGCTCGCTAAAGCCGTTGCCGATTTCGCGGCCACCGATGAAGAACTCAAAGCGGTCAGTGATTTCCGGGTTCATATCATTACGACGTGCCAGCGGAGAAACTTCTGCCGGGTATTCGGTGATGAAGGTCGGCTGAATCAGATGCGCTTCGGCCACTTCTTCGAAGATCTCGGTCACGATACGGCCCAGACCCCAGCTCTTCTCAACGTTGATACCGATGCTTTCCGCGATCGCTTTCGCAGAGTCGAAGTTATCCAGATCGGCCATGTTGGTTTCTGGACGGTATTTCATGATCGCTTCGCGCATGGTCAGTTTTTCGAACGGCTTGCCGAAGTCGAAGACTTCTTCACCGTAAGGCACTTTAGTGGTGCCAAGAATGTCCTGCGCCAGGGTACGGAACAGAGATTCGGTCAGCTCGATCAAATCTTTATAATCCGCATACGCCATATAGAGTTCCATCATGGTGAACTCTGGGTTATGACGCACGGAGATGCCTTCGTTACGGAAGTTACGGTTGATTTCGAACACGCGGTCAAAACCACCGACGACCAGACGCTTCAGGTACAGTTCCGGCGCGATACGCAGGTACATGTCCAGATCGAGGGCGTTGTGATGGGTGATGAACGGACGTGCAGACGCACCGCCTGGGATCACCTGCATCATTGGGGTTTCCACTTCCATAAAGTCGCGGTTAACCATGAACTGGCGGATACCGGCCATGATCTGAGAGCGAATCTTGAAGGTCTTACGGGATTCATCGTTGGAGATGAGATCCAGGTAACGCTGACGGTAGCGCGCTTCCTGATCCTGCAGGCCATGGAATTTGTCCGGCAGCGGGCGCAGGGCTTTGGTCAGCAGACGCAGTTCGGTGCAGTGGATAGACAGCTCACCGGTCTTGGTTTTGAACAGCTTACCTTTCGCCCCCAGGATATCGCCCAGGTCCCACTTCTTGAACTGCTCGTTGTAGATGCCTTCCGGCAGGTCGTCGCGGGAGACGTACAGCTGAATACGGCCGCCAACGTCCTGCAGCGTCACGAAGGAGGCTTTACCCATGATACGACGGGTCATCATGCGGCCAGCAACGGCCACTTCGATGTTCAGCGCTTCCAGCTCTTCGTTCTCTTTACCGTCGAAGTCAGCGTGCAGTTGGTCTGAGGTATGGTCACGACGAAAATCGTTCGGGAACGGCACGCCCTGCTCGCGCAGTGCTGCCAGCTTCTCGCGGCGGGTTTTCAGTTCGTTATTAAGATCGACTACCGCGTCAGCGCCCTGTGCTTGTTGTTCAGACATGTTGGTTCCTCATAACCCTGCTTTCAAACTTGCTTCGATAAATTGGTCCAGGCTGCCGTCCAGCACCGCCTGCGTGTTACGGGTTTCAACCCCGGTACGCAGGTCTTTGATGCGGGAGTCATCAAGGACGTAAGAACGGATCTGGCTGCCCCAACCGATGTCAGATTTGTTATCTTCCATCGCCTGTTTCTCAGCATTTTTCTTCTGCATCTCCAGCTCATAAAGCTTCGCTTTCATCTGCTTCATGGCCTGGTCTTTGTTCTTATGCTGGGAACGGTCGTTCTGGCATTGCGTCACCAGCCCGGTTGGAATGTGGGTGATACGCACCGCAGATTCCGTACGGTTAACGTGCTGACCACCCGCGCCGGATGCGCGGTAAACGTCGATACGCAGATCCGCCGGGTTGATGTCGATATCGATATCTTCGTCAACTTCCGGATAGACAAATGCGGAGCTGAAGGAGGTGTGACGACGGCCGCCGGAGTCGAACGGGCTCTTACGCACCAGGCGGTGAACCCCCGTCTCGGTACGCAGCCAGCCGTAGGCGTAATCGCCAATAATCTTGATGGTGACAGATTTAATACCGGCCACTTCACCTTCAGACTCTTCGATGATTTCGGTTTTGAAGCCGCGGGCTTCCGCCCAGCGCAGATACATGCGCATCAGCATGCTGGCCCAGTCCTGGGCTTCGGTACCGCCAGAACCTGCCTGAATATCGAGATAGCAGTCAGCGTTATCGTATTCACCGGAGAACATGCGACGGAATTCAAGCTGTGCCAGCTTCTCTTCGAGCACGTCGAGTTCAGCCACGGCTTCGTTAAAGGTTTCTTCGTCGTCAGCTTCGACGGCCAGCTCCAGTAAACCGGAAACATCTTCCAGCCCCTGAGCCATTTGATCCAGCGTATCTACGATAGCTTCGAGAGAGGAACGCTCTTTACCCAGCGCCTGCGCGCGTTCAGGTTCGTTCCAGACGTCCGGCTGTTCCAGCTCGGCGTTTACTTCTTCAAGACGCTCTTTCTTGGCATCGTAGTCAAAGATACCCCCTAAGAACGTCAGAGCGCTCCGTGAGGTCCTGAATACGGTTTTTTACCGGATTAATTTCAAACATGGTCTGTTTTCTTTTATGGACTTGTCAAAATGCGGTGATAAGAGCGGGATTGTACCGAATCCACGCCCTTTTTTATAGAGATTACTGCCGCTAAATTGGCCAGATATTGTCGATGATGATCTGAAGGGTGCGGTTACCGCGGAACTCGTTTATATCCAGTTTGTATGCCAGCTCAACTTCGCGCACGCCGTTGTCCGGCCAGACAGCGGTATCGACGTTAAAGGCAATACCGTCCAGCAGCGGGCCACCGCCTACAGGCTCGACCATCACTTTCAGATGGCGCTCACCAACAATGCGCTGTTGCAGCAGACGGAAGCGGCCATCGAACAGGGGTTCCGGGAACATCTGCCCCCACGGCCCTGCATCCCGGAGCATCTGTGCCACTTCCATCGTCATCTCAACCGGCGTGAGTTCGCCGTCGGAAACCACTTCGCCCTGCAGCAGGGCCGGGTCAATCCAGTCGGTGACCAGCTCGCCGAACAGACGCTGGAACTCGTCGAACTTCGCCTCTTCCAGCGACAAACCTGCCGCCATGGCATGGCCGCCGAACTTGAGCATCAGACCCGGGTAGAGGGTATCCAGACGCTCCAGCGCATCGCGCATGTGCAGCCCCTGAATCGAACGCCCGGAGCCTTTGAGGGTGCCATCACCAGCCGGTGCAAACGCAATGACCGGGCGGTGGAAACGCTCTTTAATACGCGAAGCCAGAATGCCCACCACGCCCTGATGCCACTCAGGGTGATACATCGCCAGGCCGCCCGGCAGCGTATCGCCGCTGCGTTCCAGTTTTTCGCACAGGGTCAGCGCTTCAACCTGCATTCCCTGTTCAATTTCTTTACGGGTCTGGTTCAGGGCGTCCAGTTCATTAGCCAGCACGCGCGCTTCACCAATGTTGTCGCACAGCAGCAACGCAACGCCAACGGACATATCGTCCAGTCTGCCGGCCGCGTTCAGGCGAGGCCCCAGAGCGAAGCCCAGATCGCTTGCCGCCAGCTTGAGCGGATCGCGGTTAGCAATCTCAAGCAGCGCTTTGATACCAGGACGGCATTTGCCCGCCCGGATGCGGCTTAAGCCCTGCCAGGTCAGAATACGGTTATTGGTATCGAGCGGCACCACGTCCGCGACGGTCCCCAGTGCGACCAGGTCGAGATACTCGGCCAGGTTCGGCACGGCAATACCGCGGGCGTCGAACCAGCCCTTATCACGCAGCAGCGTGCGTAACGCCAGCATCAGATAAAATGCCACGCCGACGCCTGCGAGTGATTTCGACGGGAAATCGCAGTCGCGCAGATTCGGGTTGATGATCGCTTCCGCGGCAGGCAGCGTTTCACCCGGCAGGTGGTGATCGGTAACCAGCACCGGGATCCCCAGCTGATGCGCATGATCGACGCCCGTATGGGAAGAGATCCCGTTGTCAACGGTCAGGATCAGCTGTGCACCGCGGGCATGGGCCTGATCGACCACTTCCGGGCTGAGGCCGTAACCATCTTCAAACCGGTTCGGCACCAGATATGTCACGTTGTCGCAGCCCAGCGCGCGCAGGCTCAGCACGCTCAGCGCGGTACTGGTTGCGCCATCAGCATCAAAATCCCCCACCACCACAATACGCGTACCTTCACACAGCGCGTTGTAGAGTATTTCTGTGGCTTTTTCGATGCCGTTTAACTGCTGCCATGGCAACATCCCTTTAACGCTGCGCTCAAGGTCGGCGGCGGTACGCACGCCACGGCTGGCGTATAGCCGCTTTAGCAGCGGCGGGAGGTCGTCAGGCAAATCAGCATGTTCAACCGCCTCGCGGCGGCGCAGTTTTATTGGGGCTTTCACGCGAATTATTTACCACCAAACTGTTTCTGGTGCGCGTCGAGGAACTCTTTCATCTCTTTAGGTCCCTGATAACCCGGAACAACATAGCCATTGCTCAGGACAATCGCTGGCGTACCGTTCACGCCAAACTGCACACCCAGCGCGTAGTGGTTAGCGATATCAATGTCGCAGGATGCAGGCTGCACGCCTTTGCCATTCATCGCGTCATCAAAGGCTTTGTTGCGGTCTTTCGCACACCAGATAGCTTTCATATCCTGCTCTGGCTTGCTCTCAACGCCCGCGCGCGGGAAGGCCAGATAACGCACGGTGATCCCCAGCGCGTTGTAATCTTTCATTTCTTCATGCAGCTTATGGCAGTAGCCACAGGTGATGTCGGTGAAGACGGTAATGACGTGTTTTTCCTGCGCCGCTTTATAAACGATCATCTCTTTTTCGAGCGCGTTCAGGTTTTTCATCAGCAGCTGGTTGGTTACGTTGACCGGCTGTGCACCGCTCACGTCGTACATTGGCCCCTGAATAATGTGTTTTCCGTCTTCGGTCACGTACAGCACGCCGCTGTTCGTCAGAACCGTTTTCATGCCGGCAACCGGTGCAGACTGGATATCACTGCTGGTGACGCCTAGCTTCGCCAGAGACTGTTTGATAGCGGCGTCATCCGCATGGGCAAAACCGGTAAATGAGGCTGCCAGCAGGGTGAACAGCGCGAAAGACTTTTTCATATAAGATCCTAATTCGTCGGCACTCACGCTCGTGGGTGGTGCTGTTGGTGTAGCTGCCGCAGCCGTTCCGTCGCGACATGGGTATAAATTTGGGTCGTGGAAAGATCGCTGTGTCCCAGCAGCATCTGCACCACGCGCAGGTCGGCGCCGTGGTTCAGCAGATGCGTCGCAAAGGCATGACGCAAAACGTGTGGCGAAAGCTTTTCACTGTCGATACCCGCCAGTGTGGCGTAATGTTTGATGCGATGCCAGAACGTTTGCCGCGTCATCTGTTGTGCGCGCTGGCTGGGGAACAAGACGTCGATTGAAGCGCCATTAAGCAACCATGGACGACCGTGCTCCAGATACGTTTCCAGCCAGTACACCGCCTCTTCACCCAGCGGTACCAGCCTTTCCTTGTTTCCTTTACCGATTACGCGAACCACGCCCTGACGAAGGCTAATGTCGCTCATCGTCAGGCCGACCAGTTCAGAAACACGCAAACCGGTAGCATACAATAGCTCAAGCATGGCTTTATCGCGTAACTCCAGCGGCAGGTCAACTGCGGGTGACTGTAATAATCTCTCAACTTGTGCTTCGCTGAGATCTTTCGGCAGCCGCTGCGGGAGTTTCGGGGAGGCCAGAAGCGCGCTGGGATCGTCTTCGCGAATTTTCTCACGGTTGAGGTGCTGGAACAGCCGACGCATTGCGCTGAGCAAACGTGCGGAACTGGTGGCCTTGTAGCCCCCTTCCATCCGCTCGCCCAGCAGCGCCTGCAGGTCGTCGCTTTGGGCGTTCGCCAGCGACAGCCCGCGGTGCGCCAGCCACTCCACCAGCATGGTGAGATCGCGCCGGTAGGCACTGAGCGTATTCTCGGCCAGGTTCTTCTCCAGCCACAGTGCATCGAGAAACTGTTCGATGAGTGCGAGATCCTTTTCCACATCAGCCCCTTTGATTCTGCAGTCAGGCCATTATGCCTGATTGCGATCGGTTTCTGGTACACTACGCGCAAAGTCAAAGCAAGAATTGAGATAGTCACGCGATGAATATTGGTCTGTTCTATGGTTCCAGCACCTGCTACACCGAAATGGCGGCAGAGAAAATTCGGGACATCATTGGCCCGGAACTGGTGACGTTGCATAACCTGAAAGATGACGCGCTTACGCTGATGGAGCAGTACGACGTGCTGATCCTCGGCATCCCGACCTGGGATTTCGGCGAAATACAGGAAGACTGGGAAGCCATCTGGGACCAGCTTGATACGCTTAACCTCGACGGCAAAATCATTGCCATGTACGGCATGGGAGATCAGCTGGGTTACGGTGAGTGGTTCCTGGACGCACTCGGCATGCTGCACGACAAACTGGCACCGAAGGGCGTCACGTTTATCGGTTACTGGCCAACCGAAGGGTACGAGTTCACCAGTAAGAAACCGATTATTGCCGATGGGCAGCTGTTTGTCGGGCTGGCACTGGATGAAACCAACCAGTACGATCTCAGCGATGAGCGCCTGCAAAGCTGGTGTGAGCAGATTCTGGGCGAAATGGCAGAACAGTTTAGCTAACGCGAATTACTCCTGCGTCAGCTGCTGTAATAACATCCGACGCAGGTCCCGCCACTCAGCGCTATCCATACTGTCCGCGGCCAGCCACAGATGCTGGCGACGCCCGCTGTCCACGCTACGTAGCCGCAGCATCATGCCGGAAGCGATCATCCAGGGCATACCGAGAATTTCCCACTCTTTTCCCTGCCAGCGCAGGCGGGAATCCATCAGTAATTTGATCTCCCCCTGACGGGCATGAATGCGGCGCTGGCTGCGCACGCTGTCAAACACCACAAACGACAGCAACAGCAGCCACAGAGGCGTATAGCTAAGCGGCCACGGCATCAGTAACACAAAGGCCGCGACCAGGCCGTGGAGCAACAACGACATCCACTGCGAGCGCCACGAGACGCGAAGGTCAGATTGCCACAGGACCACGTTCCTGATTCCGTGTTTGAATTAATTGCACCATCCGTTGCAACTCGGTGTCGGCGGGTTTGCCGTGATTCATCAGCCAGTTAAATAAATCAGGATCGTCAGACTCAAGCAGGCGAACAAACAGACGCTTATCATCATCGCTTAAGCTGTCATACTCATATTCGAAGAAAGGCATGATGGAAATATCAAGTTCACGCATGCCGCGACGGCACGCCCAGTGAATACGGGCCTTGTTGTTAATATCCATGTTCTGTTTCCTGCATTACGTTTGGCACAGTCGGCACCCCGTCCAGTGTTCTTGATTTCTCTGCGGGGACACCAGCTAGTGTAACGTGTTTTTGACCGTTTCTTTACTGGAATATTGCGAACCACGAGCGCGCTTCCACAATAAACCCTATAAAGACAGCGGATTACACTATTTTGCGTGGCGCTACGCATAACCGGGCTATGGCACAAATGGCCTGTTGAAAGCGCTTGCAATGCCAGCAGGCTCTTTTACCATTAGGCATTATCAAAGCGTTAAGCAATTCAGGATATCGTTATGGCCTTTACACCATTTTCTCCTCGCCAGCCCGCCGCCTCTGCGCGTCTGCCGCTGACGCTTATTACTCTTGATGACTGGGCGCTGGCGACACTCACCGGTGCAGACAGCGAAAAATACCTGCAGGGCCAGGTAACCGCCGACGTCAGCCAGATGGACGAACATCAGCATCTGCTGGTCGCACACTGCGATCCAAAAGGGAAGATGTGGAGCAACCTGCGCCTGTTCCGTCGTCAGGAGGGTTTTGCCTTTATTGAGCGCCGCAGCCTGCGGGACGCGCAGCTCACCGAGCTGAAAAAATACGCGGTCTTCTCAAAAGTCACTATCGCCGCGGATGATGAACACGTTCTGCTGGGCGTGGCAGGCTTCCAGGCCCGTGCGGCGCTGAAAAATCTGTTCAGTGAACTCCCGGATGCCCAGAAACAGGTCGTCAGCGAAGGCGCAACGTCTATTCTGTGGTTTGAACACCCGGCGGAACGCTTTCTGTTAGTCACGGATACCGCGACCGCCGAACGCGTCACCGAGGCGCTGCGTGGTGAAGCCCAGTTTAATAACAGCCAACAGTGGCTGGCGCTGAACATTGAAGCCGGTCTGCCGGTGATTGACGCCGCAAACAGCGGGCAGTTCATTCCTCAGGCCACCAACCTGCAGGCGCTGGGTGGCATTAGCTTTAAGAAAGGGTGCTATACCGGCCAGGAGATGGTGGCACGCGCCAAATTCCGCGGAGCCAACAAACGCGCACTGTGGACCCTGGCGGGCCACGCCAGCCGCGTGCCTGACGCTGGTGAAGATTTAGAACTGAAGATGGGCGAGAACTGGCGCCGTACCGGCACGGTGTTAGCCGCAGTTCAACTGGATGATGGCCGCCTTCTGGTTCAGGCCGTCATGAACAACGATATGGAAGCCGACAGCGTGTTCCGCGTGCGTGACGATGCCAATACGCTGAGCATTGAGCCACTGCCGTATTCGCTGGAAGAGTAAGGCGTCATTGCCCGGCGACGAGATAAAAAAACGGTAACCTGACGGTTACCGTTTTTTTTGCTTACTCTCACAAAGAGAGGGCTGAGGCAAGAAGATCAACGTTCTGAAATTAAACCTGCCCCACATAGAGATAAATCGCTAAAAAGTGGCACACGCTACCGCCCAGCACAAACCCATGCCAGATAGCATGATTGTACGGGATACGCTTGCAGACATAGAAAATGACGCCCAGCGAGTAGACGATGCCCCCAACGGCCAGAAGCGTCACGCCCCCTACCGCCAGCTTGATCGCCAGTTGATAAACCACAATCAGCGAAAGCCAGCCCATCGTGAGATAGGTCACCAGCGACAGCACCTTAAACCGGTGCGCAATGGTCAGCTTAAACAGGATCCCCAGCAGCGCCAGGCTCCAGATAACAATCATCAGGCCACGCGACAGCGGCGAGTTAAGACCCACCAGCAGGAAAGGCGTGTAGGTCCCTGCAATAAGAAGATAGATAGCGCAGTGGTCGAATTTCTTGAGCCAGATCTTGGCCCGTTGATGCGGGATAGCGTGGTACAGCGTCGACGCCAGGAACAGCAGGATCATACTCCCGCCATACAGACTGTAGCTGGTGATGGCCATTGCGCTGGCATTCGTATCCACCGCCTGCACCAGCAATAACACTAAACCGACAATCCCAAAAACCAGGCCAATACCGTGGCTAATACTGTTGGCTATTTCCTCAGCCAGCGAATATCCCTGTGCAATTAATGGTCTGCTCACCATACAAAACTCCGGGAAAACTAACGATGAATATTCATCACCTGTCTATGCTAACTGAGAATGATTCCAGTGAACACCTGTTAGCTAAAATAATTTCACAAACATAATTTTTATCTATAAATCATGAACATAAACAAATTATTCACCTAACATTTGTTCACATTAAAATTTAATCATTAAGAATCAAGGGCATAAAATTGGATCCTGCCGACTTGCTGCATGTTATGATGGATAAATGATGTCTGAATGAGAGTTTCGCCATTGTGAGTATGTTCACCCACGCCGCCATTGCCAGTCTCAATAATCTGGAAATGATGGTCTACAACTATGTCATTAAAAATCGTGACAAAGTCATGTACATGACCATCCGCGAGCTGGCGGATGCGGCTGGCGTCTCAACGACCACTATCCTGCGCTTTTGCCGCAAACTCAACTGCGAAGGCTACTCTGAATTCCGCGTGCGCTTTAAGCTCTATTTAGAGCAGAACGAACCTCAGCAGGCAAATTTTGGTGCCAGTGAAATTATTAGCTTCTTTAAAGGCGTTAATAACGAAGAGTTCGATGCTTTATTAGATGAGGCGGTCGATATTATTTTATCTTCCGAACGTATTATATTTGTCGGTGCGGGCACGTCTGGCTCGCTGGCAAAATATGGCGCACGCTTCTTTTCGAATATCGGTAAATTCAGCAACCACATCGACGATCCTTATTTCCCGGTCACCAATGATATGGCTAAAAACGCGCTGGCGATTGTGCTGTCGGTATCCGGTGAAACTGAAGAGATCCTGCGCTTTGCCAGCCAGTTTAGCCTGCATCGCTGCAAAGTGCTCTCCATTACCAGCCACGAGCACTCGCGCCTGGCAAAGCTCGCGGACTTTAACCTCTCCTGGCATGTCCCTCAGACACGGATAGGCGGCGTGTACGATATCACCACACAAATACCCGTCATCTATATTCTCGAATCGCTTGGCCGGAAACTGGCGAAGAAACTGACAGAATAAAACACCCTGTTTTTTCGATGTGACAAATTACATTTTCAGCGAATTGTTATATCGTGACATTTAATTCCGCTTTGCTAGACTCGAACGCAATATGTCATTTACTGAGAATAGCAGCGATGAAAAAACTTACCCTACCAAAAGACTTTTTATGGGGCGGCGCAGTGGCCGCTCACCAGGTTGAAGGCGGCTGGAACAAAGGCGGTAAAGGGCCGAGTATCTGCGATGTCTTAACGGGCGGTGCGCACGGCGTGCCGCGCGAAATCACGCAGGAAGTCGTGCCGGGGAAGTACTATCCGAACCACGAAGCTATCGACTTCCATGGCCATTACAAAGAAGACATCAAGCTGTTTGCTGAGATGGGTTTCAAATGTTTCCGCACCTCTATCGCCTGGACGCGTATCTTCCCGAAAGGGGATGAAACACAGCCGAATGAAGAAGGCCTGAAGTTCTACGACGACATGTTCGATGAGCTGCTGAAATACAATATTGAACCGGTCATCACCCTCTCCCACTTCGAAATGCCGCTCCACCTGGTGCAGGAGTACGGCGGCTGGACCAACCGTAAAGTGGTGGATTTCTTTGTGCGCTTCGCGGAAGTGGTGTTTGAGCGCTACAAAAATAAGGTCAAATACTGGATGACCTTTAACGAGATCAACAACCAGCGTAACTGGCGTGCGCCGCTGTTTGGCTACTGTTGCTCAGGCGTGGTTTATACCGAGCATGACAATCCGGAAGAGACCATGTACCAGGTGCTGCACCACCAGTTCGTTGCCAGCGCGCTGGCGGTGAAAGCGGCGCGTCGCATTAACCCGGAAATGAAAGTCGGCTGTATGCTGGCAATGGTGGCGCTCTATCCGTTCTCCTGTAAACCAGAGGACGTGATGTTTGCACAGGAATCCATGCGAGAACGCTATGTCTTTACCGATGTCCAGCTGCGCGGTTACTACCCATCCTATGTGCTTAATGAATGGGAACGCCGTGGCTTCACCATCCATATGGAAGCGGGTGACGAGCAGATCCTGCGTGAAGGCACCTGTGACTATCTGGGCTTCAGCTATTACATGACCAACGCCGTGAAAGCGGAAGGCGGTACTGGCGATGCTATCTCAGGCTTTGAAGGCAGCGTACCGAACCCGCATGTGAAAGCCTCTGACTGGGGCTGGCAGATTGACCCGGTGGGTCTGCGCTATTCCCTGTGCGAACTGTACGAGCGTTACCAGAAACCGCTGTTTATCGTGGAAAACGGCTTTGGCGCCTACGACAAAGTAGAAGAAGACGGCAGCATCAATGATGACTACCGCATCGACTACCTGCGTGCGCACGTGGAAGAGATGATGAAAGCCGTCACGTATGATGGCGTGGATCTGATGGGTTATACCCCGTGGGGCTGCATCGACTGCGTGTCGTTCACTACCGGCCAGTACAGCAAGCGCTACGGCTTTATCTATGTGAACAAGCACGACGACGGTACCGGCGATATGTCACGCTCGCGGAAAAAGAGCTTTAACTGGTACAAAGACGTGATTGCCAGCAACGGCGAGACGCTTTAACGCTTTTCTCCTCTCCCCGATGGGGAGAGGAGATGTTTATTTCCCACCCGCCAGTTCAATAAAACTTCCCGTCACATACGAGGCTTTCTCGCTCAGCAGCCAGACAATCGCCTGCGCCACCTCTTCCGGCTGACCGCCACGCTGCATAGGCAGCATGGATTTGACCCTATCCACCCGGCCCGGCTCACCGCCAGATGCATGAATCTCGGTGTAAATCAGCCCGGGACGCACGCAGTTTACGCGGATCCCTTGCGCTGCCACTTCCAGCGATAATCCCGTCGTCAACGAATCGACAGCACCTTTGGACGCGGCGTAATCCACATATTCACCCGGAGCACCGAGGCGCGATGCCGCGGATGACACGTTCACGATCGCGCCGCCTTTGCCACCATGTCTGAACGACATGCGTTTTACCGCTTCGCGGCAGCAGAGGAAATAACCGGTCACGTTCGTAGCTAACACGCGGTTGATCCGTTCAGCGGAGAGGTGTTCAATCGTGGATTGTTCAAACAGGATCCCGGCGTTGTTCACCAGTGCGGTAAGCGGTCCGGCTTCACGATCGATACTGTCGAACATTGCCAGCACCTGAGCTTCATCACTGATATCTGCACGCACGGCAAACGCGTTACCCCCCGCGTCGGTAATCATCGTGATCACATCCGTCGCGGCTTTGATGTTGTGGTGATAGTTCACCGCCACGGTGTAGCCTTCGCGCGCCAGTTGCAGCGCGGTAGCTTTACCAATACCGCGGCTGGCGCCGGTGACCAGTGCAATTGCCATCTATGTCTCCTTATAAAAAAAGCCGGGTAGCGTTAACGCTGACCCGGCCTGTACACGTTATAACCGCGGAAAGATTACTGGTATTCGCTCATTGGCACACAAGAGCAGAACAGATTACGGTCACCGTAGACGTCATCGAGACGTTTCACGGTCGGCCAGTATTTGTTTGCTATGCCAGCCGGGAACACCGCCTGCTCACGGGTATAATCGTGCTCCCACCCGGAGACCAGCTCATTCTGGGTGTGCGGTGCGTTAACCAGCGGGTTATCAGCCAGCGTCCACTCGCCGGCTTTCACGCGGTCGATTTCAGCGCGGATAGCCAGCATCGCGTCAATAAAGCGGTCCAGCTCAACTTTGCTTTCAGACTCGGTGGGTTCAACCATCAGCGTACCCGCCACCGGGAACGACATGGTTGGCGCATGGAATCCGTAGTCGATCAGACGCTTAGCAATATCCAGCTCGCTGATACCTGTCTCTTCTTTCAAAGGACGGATATCGAGGATGCACTCGTGCGCCACGCGACCATCACGGCCCGTGTAGAGCACCGGATACGCTTCTTTCAGACGCGTTGCGATGTAGTTAGCATTGAGGATAGCCACCTGGCTTGCCTGCTTCAGCCCTTCCGCGCCCATCATGCGGATATACATCCAGCTGATGGGCAGGATTGAGGCGCTACCGAACGGTGCCGCAGAGACCGCGCCCTGACGGGTCAACATGCCTTCAATCTGCACTACGCTGTGGCCTGGGACAAACGGCGCCAGGTGTGCTTTCACACCGATTGGGCCCATACCCGGGCCGCCACCGCCGTGTGGAATACAGAAGGTTTTATGCAGGTTCAGGTGCGACACATCCGCGCCGATAAAGCCCGGAGAGGTAATGCCAACCTGTGCGTTCATGTTTGCACCGTCGAGATAAACCTGACCGCCGAACTGATGGACGACTTCACACACTTCACGGATGGTCTCTTCGTACACACCGTGGGTGGACGGGTAGGTCACCATGATGCAGGAGAGTTTTTCGCCCGCCTGCTCGGCTTTCGCACGCAGATCGGCCAGGTCAATATTGCCATTCTTGTCGCAGGCCACCACCACCACTTCCATACCCGCCATCTGGGCAGACGCCGGGTTGGTGCCATGCGCAGAACTCGGGATCAGGCAGATATCGCGATGCCCTTCATTGCGGCTTTCGTGATAGTGACGAATTGCCAGCAGGCCCGCGTATTCCCCCTGCGCCCCGGAGTTTGGCTGCATGCAGAGTGCATCGTAACCGGTCAGCTTCACCAGCCAGTCGGAGAGCTGGTTGATCATCAGATGGTAACCTTCCGCCTGCTCTGGTGGGCAGAACGGGTGCAGCTCGGAAAATTCAGGCCAGGTGATTGGGATCATCTCTGCCGCAGCGTTCAGCTTCATGGTGCAGGAGCCCAGCGGGATCATCGCCTGATTCAGCGCCAGGTCTTTGCGCTCCAGAGAGTGCATATAGCGCATCATCTCGGTTTCGCTGTGGTAGCGATTGAACACCGGGTGAGTCAGGATCGCATCATCACGCAGCATGCTTTCCTGGATAGAGCGGCTGTCGAGCGCGACATCTTTATCGAGCGTATCAATATCCAGGCCGTGTGCATCGCCCAGCAAGACGTTAAACAGGTTAACGATATCTTCGCGGGTAGTGCTTTCATCCAGGGTAATGCCTACCGCGTTATGGATGTCGCTACGCAGGTTGATCTCTGCCGCGTCAGCACGAGCCAGCACCGCGGCTTTGTCAGCCACTTCAACGCACAGCGTGTCAAAGTAATGGGCGTGGCGCAGTTTCAGGCCTTTCTGCTGCAGACCACAGGCCAGAATATCCGCCAGACGGTGAATACGGCTGGCAATGCGTTTCAGGCCAACCGGACCGTGGAAGACAGCGTACAGGCTGGCGATATTGGCCAGCAGGACCTGCGAGGTACAGATGTTGGAGTTCGCTTTCTCGCGACGAATATGCTGCTCGCGAGTCTGCATTGCCATGCGCAGCGCGGTGTTACCGGCGGCATCTTTTGAAACGCCGATGATACGGCCAGGCATGGAGCGTTTGAATTCATCTTTTGCGGCAAAGAACGCCGCATGTGGGCCACCGTAGCCCATCGGGACACCAAAGCGTTGTGCAGAACCGAAAACAATGTCCGCGCCCTGTTTACCTGGAGCCGTCAGCAGGACCAGCGCCATAAAATCAGCCGCGACGCTGACAACCACTTTGCGGGCTTTCAGCTCAGCAATCAGTGCGCTGTAGTCGTGAACGTCACCGGTGGTGCCGACCTGTTGCAGCAGCACGCCAAACACATCCTGATGATCGAGGACTTTGTCGGCGTCGTCGACAATCACGTCAAAACCAAAGGTTTCGGCACGGGTACGAACCACATCAAGCGTTTGCGGATGCACGTCCGCTGCCACGAAGAAGCGGTTGGCATTTTTCAGTTTGCTCACGCGCTTCGCCATTGCCATTGCTTCGGCGGCGGCGGTGGCTTCATCCAGCAGTGAAGCGGACGCGATATCCAGGCCGGTCAAATCCAGCGTAACCTGCTGGAAGTTCAGCAGCGCTTCCAGACGGCCCTGAGAAACTTCTGGCTGATACGGGGTGTAGGCGGTGTACCAGCCCGGATTTTCCAGCATATTACGCAGAATAACCGGGGGTAACTGCACGTTGGTGTAGCCCATGCCAATGTAAGACTTATAGCGCTTGTTCAGGCCGGCAATCGCCTTCAGCTCCGCCAGAGCGGCGAATTCAGTGGTGGCTTCACCCACCTGAGGCGGCGTGGCAAGCTGGATGTCTTTTGGCACAATCTGGCCGATCAGTGCATTTAATGAATCCGCGCCAACTGTCTTCAGCATCTCCTGCTGTTGCTGAGCATCCGGCCCAATGTGACGTTCAATGAAGGCGCCACGGTTTTCAAGCTGGCTTAAAGTCTGTGTCATGAGCGATGGTTCCTGAAACGTGCAGTGAATGTGTTTTCTCCCTCTCCCGGAGGGAAAGGGCTGGGGTGAGGGTGTCGTCTGTTCCCCTCACCCTACCCTCCCCCCAAAGGGGAGAGGGTTAAGGCTTACTCGTTTTCTAACAGCGCTTCGTACGCGGTGGCATCCAGCAGCGCGGCGACCTGCGATTCGTCGCTGGCTTTGATTTTGAAGATCCAGCCGCCTTCATAAGGCTCGCTGTTCACCAGCTCCGGGGAGTCGCTCAGGGCGTCGTTCACGGCAACAATTTCACCGCTTACCGGGGCGTAGATATCAGAAGCCGCTTTTACGGACTCGGCCACGGCGCAGTCATCGCCTGCTTCCACGGATGCGCCGACTTCAGGCAGGTCAACAAACACCATGTCGCCCAGCAGCTCCTGCGCATGCTCGGTGATCCCTACGGTGTAAGTGCCGTCCGCCTCTTTGCGCAGCCACTCGTGTTCTTTGCTGTATTTCAGTTCTGCTGGCACATTGCTCATTGAAGTTCTCCTGATAAAAATGATTAGGCGACCGGCTTACCGGCGCGAACAAAAATCGGTTTGGTCACGTTGACCGGCATTTCACGGTTGCGGATTTGCACCACTGCCGTTTCGCCAATGCCCGCCGGAACACGCGCCAGTGCAATACTGTAGCCCAGCGTCGGGGAGAAGGTACCGCTGGTGATCACGCCTTCACGCGGGTTGCCGTCAGCATCTGTAAAACGCACCGGCAGCTCGCCGCGCAGCACGCCTTTCTCGGTCATCACCAGGCCTACCAGTTGTTCAGTGCCCTTTTCACGCTGCATTTCCAGCGCTTCACGGCCAATAAACTCACGGTCAGCCGGTTCCCAGGCGATGGTCCAGCCCATGTTGGCCGCCAGCGGTGACACGCCTTCATCCATCTCTTGCCCGTAGAGGTTCATACCGGCTTCCAGACGCAGCGTATCGCGCGCGCCCAGACCTGCCGGCTTAACGCCGGCTTCCACTAGCGCACGCCAGAAATCGGCGGCTTTCTCATTCGGCATGGCAATTTCATAGCCCGCTTCACCGGTGTAGCCGGTGGTCGCGATAAACAGATCGCCCGCCTGTACGCCGAAGAACGGCTTCATGCCGTCGGTGGCTTTACGCTGCTCATCGCTGAACAGAGAGGCGGCTTTAGACTGCGCGTTCGGCCCCTGTACGGCGATCAGCGACAGATCATCGCGGACGGTGATGTCGATGGCGTAAGGTTCAGCGTGTTGGGTAATCCAGGAGAGGTCTTTTTCGCGGGTGGCGGAGTTTACAACGAGGCGGAAGAAATCTTCAGAGAAGTAATAGACGATGAGGTCATCAATTACGCCGCCGGAGGCATTCAGCATGCCGGTGTAGAGCGCTTTGCCTGGCGTCTTCAGTTTGGCGACGTCGTTTGCCAGCAGATAACGTAAAAACTCCCGGGTGCGGCTGCCATGCAGGTCGACAATCGTCATGTGTGACACGTCGAACATACCGGCATCGGTGCGCACCGCGTGGTGCTCATCAATCTGCGAGCCGTAGTGCAGCGGCATCATCCAGCCATGGAAGTCCACCATGCGTGCGCCGCATAACACGTGTTGTTCGTACAAAGGAGTCTGTTGAGCCATCTTTTCCTCGTTGAATAAGCAGGGCTGTCTTGCGTTTCGCACACCTGAACAGTGCCACAAAACCCGGCGCCGCGATCGCTTTCTGGACCCCGACGCAAACGTTCTCTTTTACCTGAACTTACCACCGAAACCGGCGATTAACCATAAGGTAAAACGGGTCATCACATTAGCTTATGACCTAAAAACACGAAAAAGCTTACAGAGTTATTCACTGGCAAACTGCGATTAAACCCGCATAAAATTAACATTGCTCTAACAGGATTTAGCAGATGGTGATATTTCATGCTGAAAAACGGGCGGAATTTCCGTAACATAAAAATAGTAAGATTAGATTTTCTAATGCGAAAAATGCGGTGAAATTAGATTATTTCAAACGAGTGAATTTCCCCGGCGCAGAGGCCGGGAAAACAAAGTGTGACGGGGGTCTATATTAGCGCAGCCAGTCCGGCAGGTCGTTAAGACCCATCGCCTGGCGAAGGAGTTGAGGTTTTACGCCCGGAAGGGTATCGGCAAGTTTAAGGCCGAGGTCGCGCAGCAGTTTTTTCGCTGGATTCGCGCCGGCAAACAGCTCACGGAAACCCTGCATGCCTGCCAGCATCACCGCTGCACTGTGCTTACGGCTGCGTTCGTAGCGACGCAGATAGAGATGCTGGCCGATATCTTTGCCTTCGCGATGCAGGCGACGCAACTCTTCAACCAGCTCTGCCGCGTCCATAAAGCCAAGGTTCACGCCCTGCCCGGCCAGCGGATGGATCGTATGCGCCGCGTCACCCACCAGCGCCAGACGGTGCGCCGCAAACTGACGCGCATAGCGCCCGGTTAACGGGAACACCAGCCGCTCGCTTTCAAGGGTGCATAGCCCAAGACGGTTATCAAACGCGACGCACAGCGCCTGGTTAAACGCCTCGGGAGTCGCCTCCTGCATCTGTTGCGCTTTATCAGGAACCAGAGACCAGACAATCGAACACAGGTGCGGATCGCTCAACGGCAGGAATGCCAGAATGCCGTCATTGTGGAAGATTTGGCGCGCCACCCCACCGTGCGGCTCTTTAGTGCGAATCGTTGCCACCAGAGCGTGATGGCGATAGTCCCAGAACGTCAGCGGAATATCCGCCTTGTTACGCAGCCAGGAGTTGGCACCGTCAGCGCCCACAACCAGTCGCGCGGTCAGCATGTCACCGCTTTGCAGGGTGATAAAGGCGTCGTTTTCTCCCCAGGCAACCTGCTGGATTTGCGCCGGTGCCAGCAGCGTGACATCGCTGCAGGACTGCGCCTTTTGCCACAGAGCATGGTGGATAACGGCATTTTCGATGATGTGTCCCAGATGGCTGTAGCCCATGCTTTCATCATCAAACGCGATATGACCAAAGCTGTCTTTGTCCCACACTTCCATGCCGTGATAACAGCTGGCACGCTGCGCCACGATATCTGACCAGACGCCAAGGTGCGTCAGCAACTTTTCACTGGCCGCATTGATTGCCGAGACGCGCAGTTCCGGCGGCGCGTCCTGCGCGACAGGCTGAGGCACGTTTTGCTCCAGTACCGCAACGCGCAGGCCGCTGCCCTGTAAACCACAGGCCAGCGCCAGTCCTACCATTCCGCCGCCAACGATGGCGACATCAACATTTTGCACGGTGATAACTCCTTAACGCGCGACCCAACCAAGAGTCCGCTGCGCCAGCACGTCACGTGCCGGAATGAATAATTCCATCGCCATCAGCCCAAGATTGCGGCCTGCAACCAGGGGGGCCCAGCGATTGGCAAACAGGTGCACCAGACCATCCGTCACACCAATCGTCGCCTCTTTATCTGCCCGGCGTCGCTTCTGGTAATGACTGAGCACCGACCAGGCACCACAGTCTTTTTGCTCGCTCCACGCCTGTGAAAGCGTTTCTGCCAGGCTCATCACGTCGCGAAGCCCGAGGTTAAACCCCTGCCCGGCGATGGGATGCAATGTCTGCGCGGCATTGCCGACCAGCGCCATGCGATGGGAGATGGACTGCGAGGCGGTGGTCAGCGACAACGGGTATACGCTCCGCTTTCCCGTGTGGGTAATACGTCCCAGCCGCCAGCCAAAGGCTTTTTGCAGCTCGGTACAAAAACGTTCGTCAGACCAGGTCTGTATCTCAGCCGCGTTGTCCTGCGGATGGCACCATACCAGCGAACTGCGATCGTGGGACATGGGCAGCATCGCCAGCGGGCCATGCTGCGTGAAACGCTCAAAAGCGCGGCCGTTGTGAGCGCCCGCTGTCGAAACGTTAGCAATGATGGCCACCTGCCCGTAGGGCTGTTGTCGCCACTCCACGCCGCACTGCGTGCCGAGCGAAGAGCGCGAACCGTTTGCCGCTACCAGAAGCTGGCCTTCAAGGACGGTACCGTTATCCAGCACCACGTTGACCGACGCGTCACTGCGGCTAAAACTGGCCACACGCGCCGGGCAATGCAGAGTCACGCCTGGCGCATCCTTAAGCAGGCGGAACAGGCGTAACCCGACGTCGTGCAGCTCCACAACCCGGCCCAGCGCATCTATACGGTAATCATGCGCATCCAGAGTAACGAAACCGGCATGACCGCGATCGCTGACGTGAACGGTGTTAATCGCCGTCGCGCAGTCGGCTATCGCCTGCCAGATGCCAATGCGTGAGAGTTGCTGACAGGTACCCTGCGCCAGTGCAATGGCGCGGGCATCAAAACCGGGGTGATCAGAGGCCTCTGGCGCAACGGCCTCCACCAGATGCACCGGCAGTTTTCCCTGCGTAAAATGCGAGATGGCCAGTGCCAGCGTGGCTCCGGTCATCCCGCCGCCAACGATAATCACGCTCATACGCGTGCCGCTGCCATCAGCGCCTCGATATCGTCAGCATTTTTCACGACACTGGCGGTCAGGTTTTCGTTGCCGGTTTCGGTAATGACGATGTCATCTTCGATACGAATGCCAATCCCACGGTATGCTTCCGGCACGTCGGCATCCGGCGCGATATACAGCCCCGGCTCAACGGTTAATACCATGCCTGGCTCCAGCACGCGGGAACGATCGGCAGCGTATGCTCCCACGTCATGCACATCCAGCCCCAGCCAGTGGCTCAGGCCGTGCATAAAGTACGGACGATGCGCGTTCTCGGTAATCAGGGTATCCACGTCGCCTTTCAGGATACCGAGCTTCACCAGACCGGTGATCATGATGCGCACCACTTCGCCGGTCACTTCCTGAATGGACGTGCCTGGACGGTACAGCCTGAGCGCCGTCTCGAGCGATTCGAGGACGATGTCATACACCGCGCGCTGTGCGGGGGTGAATTTACCGTTCACCGGGAACGTACGGGTAATATCGCCCGCATACCCCTGGAATTCGCATCCGGCGTCAATCAACACCAGATCGCCATCGCGCAGCGCACTTTCGTTTTCGGTGTAGTGCAGAATGCAGCCGTTTTCACCGCCGCCGACAATGGTGTTGTAAGAAGGATAACGCGCGCCGTGGCGGTTAAATTCGTGATGAATCTCCCCTTCCAGCTGGTATTCAAACATTCCCGGGCGGCATTTCTCCATGGCGCGGGTGTGCGCCAGCGCGCTGATTTCCCCCGCGCGGCGCATCACGTCCAGCTCTTCCGGGGATTTGAACAGACGCATCTCATGCACCACCGGACGCCAGTCCGTCAGGGTGGCTGGCGCGGACAGATTCTGCCTCGAACCTTTGCGCAGCTTATCCAGAGCGGTAAAGACAATCTCATCGGCATACGCATACTCGCCCTGCGCGTGGTAAAGCACATCCAGGCCATTGAGCAGTTGATAGAGCTGCTGGTTGATTTCACTGAATGCCAGCGCCCGATCCACCCCCAGCTTCTCTGGCGCAGCCTCTTGCCCTAAGCGGCGGCCGAACCAGATTTCGGCAGCGAGATCGCGTACGCGGTTAAAAATCACGCTGTGGTTGTGGGTGTCATTACTCTTAATCAGCACCAGTACCGCTTCCGGCTCGTTGAAGCCGGTGAAGTACCAGAAATCGCTGCTCTGGCGATAGGGGTATTCGCTGTCGGCGCTGCGCGTCACTTCTGGCGCAGCAAAAATCAGCGCGGCGCTGCCCGGCTGCATATTGGCCAGCAGCGCCTGACGACGGCGCGAATACTCTTGATTTAAGATAACCATGACACCCTCCTGTGCGTTATTTTTCTTAATGTAAGGTTGGCTTGCGGACTTCCGGCGCGGTCGGCTGCGAACGCGTAAAGTGATCGTGGCACAGCAACGCTGCAACGCGAACGTATTCGATGATCTCTTCGAGAGACATTTCCAGCTCTTCCTGGTCTTCGTCTTCATCGTAGCCCAACTGCGCAATGTTACGCAGATCGTCGATCGCCTCACCCGCTTCGCCGGTCACTTTATCGAGTTTCGGCTGCGTGACGCCCAGCCCCAACAGGTAGTGGTTGACCCAACCTGCGAGCGCATCGGCACGATCGAAGACGCTGACGTCATCGCCTTCAGGCAGATAAAGCTGAAAAAGGAAGCCATCGTCTTCCAGCGAATCGCTGATCGCGGAGTGCATTTTACGCACGGCTTCCGCCAGCTCGTGACCAAACGCCAGCCCTTCGTTCGTCAGGTCGTGGATCAGCGGCTGCCATGAGCTGTCGCTGTTTCCACCGCACAGCATGCCACTGATCAGACCGTGCATTTCCGCAGAGGTTAAACCGACTCCCTGCTGGTTCAGTAACTGGTTTAAATCCTTGTAACCAGGCATTTCGTTCTGTATAGACATGCGCATTCGTCATCGTTGGGAGGAATATTCATGATATGCTACCACTTTGGACCCTGGTGATACCAGAAAAGGGCTTGTATCTTCACATCAGGGTAGCTATAGTGTCGCCCCTTCGCAGCCCCCGGGGCAGTAAGCGAAGGCAGCGCAGTCAATCAGCAGGAAGGTGGCATGTCTGCACAACCCGTCGATCTCCAGATTTTTGGCCGTTCACTGCGAGTGAATTGTCCACCTGAACAAAGGGATGCCTTGAATCAGGCTGCGGACGATTTGAATCAGCGGTTGCAAGATCTCAAAGAACGCACTAGAGTCACAAATACTGAGCAGCTGGTTTTCATCGCCGCGTTGAACATCAGTTATGAACTGACTCAGGAAAAAGCGAAGACCCGCGATTACGCGGCAAGCATGGAGCAGCGCATTAAAATGCTCCAGCAGACCATAGAACAGGCATTGCTTGATCAAGGTCGCAATCCCGAAAGACCGGGACCAAAGTTTGAATAACACTTCTCAGTTGACTATGGTAGAGTAACTGTGAAGACAAAATTTCTCTGAGATGTTCGCAAGCGGGCCAGTCCCCTGAGCCGATATTTCATACCACAAGAATGTGGCGCTCCATGGTTGGTGAGCATGCTCGGTTCGTCCGAGAAGCCTTAAAACTATGACGACACATTCACCTTGAACCAAGGGTTCAAGGGTTACAGCCTGCGGCGGCATCTCGGAGATTCCCTCTCTTTTTCTTCTACCGACTACCATGACCCAACTCCCTGAAGTCTCTTCCTCACGCCAGGACATCCGTCAGCTCATGCGTCAACGCCGTCGTGCGTTAACTCCCGAACAGCAAGCACAGTTTGCCCAGCAAGGCGCAGCCCGTATGATGGCCTATCCCCCTGTTGTGATGGCGCGTACCGTCGCCCTGTTCCTCTCGTTTGATGGCGAACTGGATACTCAACCGCTGATAGAACAGCTGTGGCGCGCCGGGAAAAGAGTGTACCTGCCGGTGCTGCATCCGTTTAGCCAGGGAAATCTGCTGTTTTTACACTACCATCCGCACAGCGAACTGGTGGTGAATCGTCTGAAAATCACCGAACCAAAACTCGACGTCCGCGACGTCCTCCCCCTCTCAGAACTGGATGTACTGATCACGCCGCTGGTTGCATTTGATGAGCAGGGTCAGCGCTTAGGGATGGGTGGCGGTTTTTATGACAGGACGCTGCAAAACTGGCAGCTTTATAATTTGCAGCCTGTGGGGTACGCACATGACTGTCAGGGCGTGGAAGCCTTGCCGGTAGAGAAGTGGGATATTCCGCTGCCTGCGGTAGTGACGCCGGGCAAAACCTGGCGCTGGTAAAATAAAGCCGGGTAGCGACCCGGCTTTATGCTCACAGAAACAGAATCAGTACAGCAGACGGGCGCGAATGGTACCCGGAATAGCCTTCATGCTCTGCAGCGCTTTTTCCGCTACATCTTCGTCCGCTTCAATATCAATTACCACGTAACCCATCTGAGAGTTCGTTTGCAGATACTGCGCGGCAATGTTGACGCTCTGCTCGGCAAAGATCTGGTTGATCGCAGTCAGCACGCCCGGACGGTTTTCATGGATGTGCAGCAGACGACGGCCACCGTGCAACGGCAGAGACACTTCCGGGAAGTTCACGGCAGAGAGCGTAGAACCGTTGTCGGAGTATTTGCTCAGCTTGCCCGCGACTTCCAGACCGATATTTTCCTGCGCTTCCTGCGTCGAGCCGCCGATGTGCGGCGTCAGGATCACGTTGTCGAATTCGCACAGCGGAGAGGTGAACGGATCGCTGTTGGTAGCAGGCTCAGTCGGGAAGACGTCGATTGCCGCCCCCGCCAGATGCTTACGCTTCAGCGCATCGCACAGCGCCGGAATATCGACAACCGTACCGCGCGCGGCGTTGATCAGCAGTGACCCCGGCTTCATCAGCGCCAGTTCCTCAGCACCCATCATGTTCTTCGTCGACGCATTTTCCGGCACGTGCAGGCTGACCACGTCGCTCATGTTCAGCAGGTCAGAGAGGTGTTGAACCTGAGTGGCGTTGCCCAGCGGCAGTTTGCTTTCGATATCATAAAAATAGACATGCATCCCCAGGGATTCAGCCAGGATCCCCAGCTGAGTACCGATGTGACCATAGCCGATGATACCGAGTTTTTTACCACGGGCTTCGTATGAACCCGCAGCCAGTTTGTTCCACACGCCGCGGTGCGCTTTGGCGTTAGCTTCCGGAATACCGCGCAGCAACAGCAGCAGCTCGCCAATCACTAACTCCGCCACGGAACGGGTGTTGGAGAACGGGGCGTTAAAGACAGGCACACCGCGTTTTGCGGCGGCATTCAGATCAACCTGGTTGGTACCGATGCAGAAACAGCCGATGGCAACCAACTTTTCCGCCGCGGCAATCACGTCTTCAGTCAGTTGGGTACGGGATCGCAGGCCAATGAAATGGGCATCACGGATGGACGCTTTCAGCTCTTCGGTGTCCAGCGCGCCTTTGTGAAATTCGATGTTGGTGTAACCTGCTGCACGAAGGCTATCAAGCGCTTTCTGATGCACGCCCTCAACCAGCAGGAATTTAATCTTGTCTTTCTCCAGTGATACCTTTGCCATTTACCTTACCCGACCCTGTTTTTGTCTGAACTGATGTTGTGCTGGATTTAAATCCGCTGTAGCCAACATATCAAAAAAAACTATTGCAGCAATATGAACGTTTGCGTCGGCACTCTGAAGAAAAGTCATACAGAGCAAAATGACAGAGGAAAATGCTGTAGAAATTTGCGAATGCGGCAGGATCGGCAAACGAGAGGTAAAAAGCGTGACACAAGTCACCGAATTTAGCTTTTCAAAATTTTTTTAGCGGGGGGAGGCCTCCCCCCATCAGATCATTTTACGATGGTTTGCACGCCATCTGCCGTGCCGATCAGCGCGACATCCGCGCCACGGTTGGCGAATAACCCTACAGTCACTACGCCTGGAATACCGTTAATCGCATTTTCCAGCGCAATGGCGTCGAGAATTTCCAGACCGTGAACGTCGAGGATCACGTTGCCGTTGTCAGTGATGACGCCCTGACGATATTCCGGGCGTCCACCCAGTCTCACCAGTTCACGCGCCACAGCGCTACGCGCCATTGGGATCACTTCTACCGGCAGCGGGAATTTACCCAGGATATCAACCTGCTTTGACGCATCGGCGATACAGATGAATTTATCCGCCACGGAGGCGATGATTTTTTCACGCGTCAGCGCCGCACCGCCGCCTTTGATCATCTGCATATGGCCGTTGATTTCATCCGCGCCATCAACGTAGATGCCAAGACGGTCAACTTCATTCAGATCGAAAACGGTGATGCCAAGGCTTTTCAGCTTTTCCGTGGAAGCGTCGGAGCTGGAAACTGCGCCCTCGATCTGCCCTTTCATCGTGCCCAGCGCATCGATAAAGTGTGCCGCCGTCGAGCCCGTACCAACACCGACAATGGTACCCGGTTGCACATACTGGAGAGCGGCCCATCCTACTGCTTTTTTCAGTTCATCCTGCGTCATGATCGTTTAGCCTGTGGTGTGAAAACGTAGGCCGCATTATAGAACACGTCGGATGGATTTCGTCTGCCACGAAGGGAAAATTGTGTCATAGTGCAGATTAAGCAAAATTAAGGAGTCAGCCAGAGCAATGAAACGTCCGGACTACAGAACACTACAGGCACTTGATGCAGTTATTCGTGAACGCGGTTTTGAGCGCGCAGCGCAAAAGCTTTGTATCACTCAGTCCGCCGTATCACAACGCATCAAGCAGCTGGAAAACATGTTCGGGCAGCCTCTGCTGGTACGTACTGTTCCACCGCGTCCAACGGAGCAAGGGCAAAAGCTCCTCGCCCTGCTGCGCCAGGTTGAGCTGCTCGAAGATGAGTGGCTGGGTGACGAACAGACTGGCTCAACGCCGCTGCTGCTCTCGCTGGCGGTGAACGCCGACAGTCTGGCAACCTGGCTGTTGCCGGCCCTTGCGCCGGTGTTAGCTGACTCCCCGATTCGCCTGAATCTGCAGGTTGAAGATGAAACCCGTACGCAGGAGCGCCTGCGTCGCGGTGAAGTGGTTGGGGCAGTCAGTATCCAGCCTCAGGCGCTGCCGAGCTGTCTTGTCGATCAGCTGGGCGCACTGGACTACCTGTTTGTCGGCTCAAAAGCGTTTGCCGAGCGCTACTTCCCGAACGGCGTCACCCGCGCCGCGCTGCTGAAAGCCCCTGCGGTGGCGTTCGACCATCTGGACGATATGCATCAGGCCTTCCTGCAGCAAAACTTCGATCTGCCGCCGGGCAGCGTGCCATGTCATATCGTGAACTCGTCTGAAGCGTTTGTGCAGCTCGCACGTCAGGGCACCACCTGCTGTATGATCCCGCACCTGCAGATAGAGAAAGAGTTGAAAAGCGGTGAGCTGATTGACTTAACGCCGGGGCTGTATCAGCGCCGGATGCTCTACTGGCACCGTTTTGCGCCAGAAAGCCGCATGATGCGCAACGTCACCGACGCGCTGCTGGCGTATGGGCATAAGGTGTTGAGACAGGATTAAGGAACAATCCCCCTCTCCTGACGGGAGAGGGGGAAAGTGAAGACAGATTACTGCGCTTTTGCCGGCTCAGTCTGCTGACTTTGGGTCGGCTGCAGCTGGAATACCACATCAACCTGATCGTCGAACTGAATCGTCGGCTGCTCATAAGTTTCCTGAGCAGACACCGGTGCCGCGTCGGCCTTCATCATCCGCACCATCGGGCTTGGCTGATAATTTGAGACGTGGTAACGCACGCTGTATACCGGACCGAGCTTACTGTTGAACCCGGACGCCAGCTGTTGCGCCTGATGGATTGCATCATCAATGGCGGCTTTACGCGCCTGGTCTTTGTATTTTTCCGGTTGCGCAACGCCCAGTGAGACGGAACGAATTTCGTTCAGACCCGCTTTCAGCGCGCCATCCAGCAGCGAGTTCAGTTTATCGAGCTGACGCACGGTCACTTCAACGGTGCGCACGGCACGGTAGCCTTTCAGGATGCTTTTACCGTTCTGGTAGTCGTAATCAGGCTGGGTACGCAGGTTGGCAGAGCTGATGTCTTTTTTAGCGACACCGTTCTGCTCCAGGAAAGAGAGATATTGCGCAACACGATCGTCAGCCTGCTTCTTGGCAGAAGCGGCATCTTTCGCGGCCACGTTCACTTCAATTGCCAGCGTTGCAACATCGGGTACCGCATCCACGCTTGCGGTGCCTGAAGTGACGATGTGCGGGCCATCAGGCAATTCACTTGCCTGCACCGACACCGCACCTAAACTCACTAATGCCGCCAGGGCCATCACTTTAAACTTCACTGTCATTCCTCCATGTTGCGAAGAGTGCCCAACAACAGGGCGCATGCCAGCAAGCTTAGCGGCTCTCGCTCAGTTGTCCATAAGACAACGCTTAGTTGAGCAATTCCTGAACATGATGAATCCCCTCTTTTGCCAGCTGAAAGGCGATAAACCACATCACCACGCCCACCAGCGTGTTGATGATCCGCTGGGCTTTAGCGGTACGCAGACGCGGGGCCAGCCATGCCGCCAGAATCGCGAGACCGAAGAACCACAGGAATGAGGCGCTGACGGTACCCAGGGCAAACCAGCGTTTTGGCTCAACGTCGAGCTGCCCACCCAGGCTGCCCAGCACCACAAAGGTATCCAGATAAACGTGCGGGTTGAGCCAGGTGACCGCCAGCATGGTAACGATAATCTTCCAGCGGCCCTGCTTCATGACCTCGGCGCTCGCCAGTTCGAGATTGCTGCTCATTGCCGTTTTCAGCGCCCCAAACCCATACCACAGCAGGAACGCTACCCCACCCCAGGTCACCAGCGCCAGAAGCCAGGGAGACTGCATCAGCAGCGCACTGCCGCCAAAGATTCCGGCGCAGATCAGCAGCAAATCGCTCACCGCGCACAGCAGGGCAATCATGAGATGATACTGACGGCGAATGCCCTGGTTCATCACGAACGCGTTTTGCGGGCCAAGGGGAAGGATCATGGCCGCACCTAATGCAAGGCCTTGAAAATAATAAGATAACATGAATAAATTCTCAGCAAGTTGTCCTGGGAGCTGACTATACTGCGAGAACCTTATTAGAGGAAATTGATAATATTAATTGGTGATTAGTATTGCTAATAAAAAGGCCCGGTGGTGTTGCCGCTCACCGGGCCTCCTGAGGAAGAGGATTACTCGGCTTCTTTCTCGCGTTTAAGGTTCACGTCCATCTGTGGATACGGGAAGCTGATCCCGTTGGCATCAAAATCACGTTTGATACGTTCCAGAACATCCCAGTAAACGTTTTGCAGATCGCTGCTTTTGCTCCAGATGCGCACGACAAAGTTGATGGAGGATGCCCCCAACTCGTTCAGGCGAACGGTCTGCTCTTTATCTTTCAGAATACGATCGTCGGAGGCAATGATATTGGCGATCAGCGATTTCACCTGATCGATATCAGAATCATACGCCACGCTGATAATCAGCTCGTTACGACGCACCGGCTCGCGGGAAAAGTTAATGATGTTGCCCGCGATAATTTTCCCGTTCGGTACCACCACGATACGGCCATCAACAGTTCGCAGGGTGGTTGAGAAAATCTGCACCTGCAGTACGGTGCCGGCAATACCGCCCAGGTCAACGTACTCGCCAGAGCGGAACGGACGGAAGGTTACCAGCAACACACCCGCAGCCAGGTTCGAGAGCGACCCCTGCAGCGCCAGACCAATGGCCAGACCGGCGGCACCGAGAACAGCAATCACCGAGGCAGTCTGTACGCCAACACGCCCCAGTGCAGCAATCAGCGTAAAGGCAATAATACCGTAGCGCACCAGTGCAGAGAGGAAGTCAGCCACAGTGGCGTCAATGTGACGCGCCAGCATCACGCGGTTTACGGCGTTTGATACGATACGTGCCACGATCATCCCGACGATGATGATGGCAATCGCCGCGACGATGTTAACGGCATAGCTCAGCAGCAGCGCCTGGTTGCGCACCAGCCAGTTACCGGCATTATTGATGCTGTCTACAACATCGAGTTGTTCCATTTAGTCTTCCTTTTGTTATCCCAAAAACACAAAATCCATCCCCCATGGAGACAGGCAGGTCAGTAAAGGGTAAACAAAAAGGACCGGTTTTGCCAAACAGATCACATAAACGGGCCGGGCAGTCCATTGAAAAAGCATAAAAAAAGGCCCGCATTCGCGGGCCTTCTGATGCTATGAGCTGCTTAAATTACAGAACGTCAACCGCGTTCAGTTCTTTGAAAGCCTGCTCCAGACGCGCCACCATGGAAGTCTGCGCAGCACGCAGCCATACACGTGGATCGTAGTATTTCTTGTTCGGCTGGTCTTCGCCTTTCGGGTTGCCCAGCTGGCCCTGCAGGTAAGCTTCGTTCGTTTTGTAGTACTGCAGGATACCGTCCCATGTTGCCCACTGGGTGTCGGTATCGATGTTCATTTTCACTACGCCGTAGCTTACGGAGTCTTTGATTTCCTGAGCAGAAGAACCGGAACCGCCGTGGAAGACGAAGTTCAGGCTGTTGTGCGGCAGGTTGTGTTTCTTAGAAACGTATTCCTGAGAATCACGCAGGATGGTTGGGGTCAGAACCACGTTACCTGGTTTGTAAACGCCGTGTACGTTACCGAAGGACGCTGCGATGGTGAAGCGTGGGCTGATTTTGCTCAGCTCGGTGTAAGCGTAATCAACGTCTTCTGGCTGGGTATACAGTGCAGAAGCGTCCATGTGGCTGTTGTCCACGCCGTCTTCTTCACCACCGGTGCAACCCAGTTCGATTTCCAGGGTCATGTCCATTTTGGCCATGCGCGCCAGGTACTTAGAGCAGATTTCGATGTTTTCGTGCAGGGACTCTTCAGACAGGTCGATCATGTGAGAAGAGAACAGTGGCTTACCGGTCGCTGCGAAGTGTTTTTCACCCGCGTCCAGCAGACCGTCGATCCACGGCAGCAGTTTCTTCGCGCAGTGGTCAGTGTGCAGGATAACCGGAACACCGTAGTGTTCAGCCATCTGGTGTACATGGTGCGCACCAGAGATTGCGCCCAGGATTGCCGCGCCCTGAGGAACGTCAGTTTTCACGCCTTTACCAGCGATGAATGCTGCGCCACCGTTAGAGAACTGCACGATAACCGGTGCTTTAACTTTTGCAGCAGCTTCCAGTACGGCGTTAATGGAGTCGGTACCAACGCAGTTAACTGCTGGCAGAGCGAAGTTGTTTTCTTTAGCTACCTGGAACACTTTCTGAACGTCATCACCAGTGATCACGCCAGGTTTTACGAAATCAAAAATTTTAGACATGTTGCTTAGTCCTGTATCTTCGGCCGTTAGAAAAGGTGCGAGCTCTTAAAGCGCGCTGAAAATTGGGCAGGTTTCCCTGCCCTTGAATGGCTTACTTCTTAGCGCGCTCTTCGAGCATTGCTACTGCTGGCAGTACTTTGCCTTCTACGAACTCGAGGAATGCGCCGCCACCAGTGGAGATGTAGGAGATCTTGTCAGAAATACCGAACAGGTCGATTGCTGCCAGCGTATCACCGCCGCCTGCGATAGAGAACGCTTCGCTGTCTGCGATAGCGTTAGCAACGATTTCAGTACCTTTGCGGAAGTTCGGGAATTCGAACACGCCAACAGGACCATTCCACAGGATAGTTTTTGCGTTTTTCAGGATTTCAGCCAGTTTCTGTGCAGAAACGTCGCCCAGGTCCAGAATCTGCTCATCATCTTTGATGTCGTTAACAGATTTCAGGGTCGCAGTCGCTGTTTCAGAGAACTCAGTCGCGACGCGAACATCCGTTGGAACCGGGATATCGCAGGTGGTCAGCAGACGTTTTGCTTCGTCAACCAGATCCGCTTCGTACAGGGATTTACCGACGTTATGGCCTTGTGCCGCCACGAAGGTGTTCGCGATACCACCGCCAACGATCAGCTGGTCAGCGATTTTAGACAGGGAATCCAGTACGGTCAGTTTGGTAGAAACTTTAGAACCACCAACGATTGCAACCATTGGACGAGCAGGTTCTTTCAGCGCTTTACCCAGTGCGTCCAGCTCAGCAGCCAGCAGAGGACCGGCACACGCAACGTCTGCGAATTTACCGATACCGTGGGTTGAAGCCTGCGCACGGTGAGCAGTACCGAAGGCGTCCATCACGAATACGTCACACAGTGCAGCGTATTTTTTGGACAGCGCTTCGTCGTCTTTCTTTTCGCCTTTGTTGAAGCGAACGTTTTCCAGAACAACCAGTTCACCGGCAGCGATGTCTACGCCGTCCAGGTAATCTTTTACCAGGCGAACCGGGTTGGACAGTTTGTCTTTCAGGTAATTAACAACTGGCAGCAGAGAGAACTCTTCATTGTACTCGCCTTCAGTTGGACGACCCAGGTGGGAGGTCACCATCACTTTAGCGCCCTGCTTCAGAGCCAGTTCGATGGTTGGCAGAGATGCACGGATACGCGCGTCGCTGGTCACTTTGCCATCTTTAACCGGTACGTTCAGATCAGCACGGATGAAAACGCGTTTACCAGCCAGATCCAGATCGGTCATCTTAATTACAGACATGGTGAATCCTCTCGTTGATTCTTAAAGTTTTGCAGACGCACGATGCGTCTTACCTGAAACCTTGAGCGGCCATTGCTAACGTGGTGTCGAGCATTCGGTTAGCAAAGCCCCATTCGTTATCACACCAGACCAGCGTCTTGATAAGGTGTGCGCCACTGACGCGCGTTTGAGTGCCATCGACAATGGCGCTGTGCGGGTCGTGGTTAAAATCTACTGAGACCAACGGTAATTCCGTATAGTCAACTATACCATGAAATGCCCCCTGTGCCGCTTTTTGCAGCAACAGGTTGACTTCACAGGCTTTTACCGGTTTTTTCACCGTCACGCTCAGGTCAATTGCGGTGACGTTAATCGTCGGTACACGTACGGCAATTGCTTCAAAACGATCGTTAAACTGCGGGAAAAAACGGGTGATACCTGCCGCCAGTTTTGTGTCCACCGGAATGATTGACTGGCTCGCGGCTCGCGTGCGTCGTAAGTCCGGATGATAGGCGTCAATCACCTGCTGATCGTGCATCGCTGAATGAATCGTGGTTACGGTGCCGGATTCAATGCCATACGCATCGTCTAACAGTTTGATGACCGGAATAATGCAGTTGGTGGTGCAGGAGGCGTTGGAAACAATGCGGTGTTCGGCTTGCAGCTCATGCTGATTCACGCCAAATACGACGGTCGCGTCGAGGTCGTTGCTGCCAGGATGGGAAAACAGGACTTTTTTCGCACCTGCTGTCAGATGCGCTTCGCCATGCTCGCGGTTACCGTATACGCCAGTACAGTCAAGTACGATATCCACACCCAGTTCACGCCACGGTAGCCCGGCAATACTGCTCTCATGCAGCACGCGGATGGCATCGTCGCCGACAAACAGCTGATCTCTTTCCTGGCGAACATCCCAGGCAAAGCGTCCGTGGCTGGTGTCATATTTCAACAAATGCGCCATGCCCGCAGCATCCGCCAGTTCGTTGATAGCCACCACGGTTATTTCCGCCCGACGCCCGGATTCATATAAAGCACGAACCACGTTACGCCCGATGCGACCGAAGCCATTAATCGCTACGCGTACGGTCATAGATCTCCTGCAAAGCTATCCCTGAGTTTGAGGTGGCTGAAAGAGTAATCCAGCTACGCCCGAAGGGGAATCCTTGCTGTCACAAACTGCGATTGATTGGTCAATTGTCGAACATTTAATCGACTGAAACGCTTCAGCTAGAATAAGCGAATCAGGGAATAAAAGGAATGTCTGTCCAGAGCAATAAGCGCGCTATATGACTTGCGTCACATTTTGGATGGAATAATTCACAGGAACGTTACATGTTTGAGGAATAGTGGACATATAAGGCGGATAGTGTGAAAAAAACAAAACGGTAACCCAAAGGTTACCGTTTAGGGTGTTTGCGCCCTCTTCTCAGCGAGAGCACGGACAGGGGCTCGCGCCCCTCCCCTACAAACAATTACAGCAGTTCTTTTGCTTTCGCGACAACGTTTTCAACGGTGAAGCCGAACTCTTCGAACAGCAGCTCTGCCGGAGCAGATTCACCAAAGGTGGTCATGCCGACGATTGCGCCGTTCAGGCCCACATATTTGAACCAGTAGTCAGCGATACCCGCTTCTACTGCCACGCGCGCGGTAACGGCTTTAGGCAGTACGGATTCGCGGTAGGCGGCATCCTGCTTGTCGAACGCATCGGTAGACGGCATGGAAACCACGCGCGCTTTAACGCCTTCGGCAGACAGTTTTTCCCATGCGGCAACAGCCAGCTCAACTTCAGAACCGGTCGCGATGAAGATCAGCTCTGGCTGACCCGCGCAATCTTTCAGCACGTAACCACCACGGGCGATGTTCGCCAGCTGCTCTGGAGTACGTTCCTGCTGTGCCAGGTTCTGACGGGAGAGGATCAGTGCGGTTGGGCCGTCCTGACGCTCAACACCGTATTTCCACGCCACGGCGGACTCAACCTGGTCACATGGACGCCATGTGCTCATGTTTGGCGTCACGCGCAGGGAAGCCACCTGCTCTACCGGCTGGTGAGTTGGACCATCTTCGCCCAGACCGATGGAGTCGTGGGTGTAGACCATCACCTGACGCTGTTTCATCAGCGCAGCCATACGCACGGCGTTACGCGCGTACTCGACAAACATCAGGAAGGTAGAGGTGTACGGCAGGAAACCACCGTGCAGGGAGATACCGTTCGCAATCGCAGTCATACCGAATTCACGCACACCGTAGTGGATGTAGTTACCGGCAGTGTCTTCGTTGATTGCTTTAGAACCAGACCAGATTGTCAGGTTAGATGGCGCCAGGTCAGCGGAGCCGCCCAGGAATTCTGGCAGCAGCGGACCGAACGCTTCAATCGCATTCTGAGAGGCTTTACGGCTGGCGATTTTGGATGGGTTCGCCTGCAGTTTAGCAATGAACTCGTTCGCTTTGGCGTCGAAGTCAGACGGCATGTCACCCTTCATACGACGGGTAAATTCAGCCGCTTCCTGTGGGAAGGCTTTCGCATAGGCAGCGAACTTCTCGTTCCATGCGGATTCTTTCGCCTGACCCACTTCTTTAGCATCCCACTGCGCGTAAATTTCAGATGGGATTTCGAAAGCAGGATATTTCCAGCCCAGCGCTTCGCGCGTCAGAGCGATTTCCGCGTCGCCCAGTGGCGCACCGTGGGAATCGTGGGTACCCGCTTTGTTCGGGGAACCGAAACCAATGATGGTTTTGCACATCAGCAGTGACGGCTTGTCCGTCACTGCGCGCGCTTCTTCTACTGCACGTTTAATCGAGTCAGCATCGTGACCGTCAACGCCACGCACAACGTGCCAGCCGTAAGCTTCGAAACGCTTCGCGGTGTCGTCAGTGAACCAGCCTTCAACGTGACCGTCGATGGAGATGCCGTTGTCGTCATAGAACGCAACCAGTTTGCCCAGCTTCAAGGTACCTGCCAGGGAGCACACTTCGTGAGAAATGCCTTCCATCATGCAGCCGTCGCCCATGAATGCGTAGGTGAAGTGGTCAACAATGTCATGACCTGGACGGTTGAACTGCGCGGCCAGGGTTTTCTCGGCAATCGCCATACCCACCGCGTTAGCAATACCCTGACCCAGCGGGCCGGTGGTGGTTTCTACACCTGCGGTGTAACCCACTTCCGGGTGACCTGGCGTTTTGGAGTGCAGCTGGCGGAAGTTTTTCAGCTCTTCAATTGGCAAATCGTAGCCAGTGAGGTGCAGCAGGCTATAGATCAGCATTGAGCCGTGGCCATTAGACAGCACGAAACGGTCGCGGTCAGCCCAGGAAGGGTTCTGCGGGTTGTGGTTCAGGAAATCGCGCCACAGGACTTCGGCGATATCAGCCATCCCCATAGGGGCGCCCGGGTGGCCGGATTTGGCTTTCTGTACTGCGTCCATGCTCAGCGCACGAATAGCATTAGCAAGCTCTTTACGTGAGGACATTTTAACTCCAGATCGGACTGTTAAAGGCCATGCCCTTGACGACAGCGCGTTTTGGGCTACGCCGGAAAAAAGTGCCAACAATGTAACCCAAGCGGCATGTCATGTACATGGAGCATTCTTTTGCAGCTTAAGAAATCTCTGGATCATGCTCGCATGTTGCGCAATCTGCTCGCCCGGCCCCGTAGATATTCCTTATACTTAGCCCGACCCCGGCTTCGTTGCCGGTGCACTTTTCAGATTTTATTCAGATTAACGAGTACGGAAGCGACATCATGAAAATGCGTGCAATAGTGCTGGCCCTGGGTACAACGCTCCTGCTGAGCGGCTGTCAGAATATGGATTCTAACGGCCTGATGTCCTCAGGCGCAGAAGCCTTTCAGGCCTACTCCCTGAGCGACGCACAGGTTAAAGCGCTGAGCGACCAGGCCTGTAAAGATATGGACGGAAAAGCCACGCTTGCCCCGGCCAATAGTACCTACACGCAGCGTCTGAATAAGATAGCCTCCGCGCTGGGTGATAACATTAATGGCCAGCCGGTGAACTATAAGGTGTACATGGCCAAAGATGTAAACGCCTTCGCGATGGCGAACGGCTGCATCCGCGTTTACAGCGGGCTGATGGATATGATGACCGACAACGAAGTTGAAGCGGTTATCGGCCATGAAATGGGCCACGTTGCACTTGGCCACGTGAAGAAAGGCATGCAGGTTGCGTTAGGCACTAACGCCATCCGCGCCGCGGCGGCGTCTACGGGCGGTATCGTCGGCAGCCTGTCACAGTCGCAGCTTGGCGATGTGGGTGAAAAGCTGGTTAACTCTCAGTTCTCGCAGCGTCAGGAATCCGAAGCGGATGACTACTCCTACGATCTGTTGCGCAAACGCGGCATTAATCCATCAGGTTTAGCCACCAGCTTCGAAAAACTGGCCAAACTGGAAGCCGGTCGCCAGAGCTCTATGTTTGATGACCACCCGGCGTCAGAAGAGCGCGCACAGCATATTCGCGACCGTATGGCCGCAGACGGAATTAAATAATTCGAAAGGAGGCATATTTGCCTCCTTTTTATTTCGCATGAATTGTTAATTTAACCGCACATATCGGTAATAGCGCTTGAGTACCTTTCTAAGCCGCGCAAACACTGGCTTATCGCCCTGAAACGTCTCGTCACATAATTATTGCAATCATTTACCATTCGGGTAATTATCGAACTCGCAGTAATTCAATTTACAATATTAAGACAGAGACGTTCCCTCCGTGAAAAAAGAATTATCATTAATTGCGTTAAGTTTATTCGCCGCATTACCCGCCGTTGCAAGCCAGCAATCCGACAGCAAAGGGTTTGTTGACGACAGCCATTTAGATCTGTTTTTACGCAATGCGTATATCAGCCGTGATTATCATCAGGGCCAGCAGGACAAAGCCGAATGGGGTCAGGGCATCGTTGCCACGTTTGAATCCGGCTATACCGAAGGGCTGGTTGGCTTTGGTGTGGACGGCATTGCCCAGTATGGCGTGCGTCTGGACGGCGGTCGTGGAAAGAGCGGCGCGGGCGGCATTGACTTCTTTAAACAGGAAGACGATGGCCGGGCTAAATCCGATCTGGCGAAATTTGGCGCCACAGCAAAAATGCGTATCTCCAATACCGTACTGAGCTACGGTAACCAGCGTCCGGAATTACCGATTGTTAATGCCGACAATTCCCGTCTGCTGTTTGAAAGCTTTACCGGCACCATGCTGACCTCAAAAGAGATCGCGGGTCTGGAAGTGAACGCCGGTTACTTCACCGATGAGCAGCGCAAAAGTGACGACCGCCACGACAGTGGCCTGAAGAGCCTCTCCTTCGGCGGTGCGAGCTACCAGTTCAACGACCAGTTCAGCGGTGCGCTGTATGCCTCTCATGTGGAAGAGGTGATGAACAAGCAGTACCTGGGAATGAACTTCAAACAGCCGTTCAGCACCGGGCAACAGCTGGTGCTCGATTTCAACGGCTATAACTCACGCCTGGATCAGCGCTACGCAGACAGCCTTGATACCGGACGCAGCAATAGCATCTGGAGCCTGGCGGCAAGCTACATCTGGGATATTCATACCTTCAAGGTGGCGTATCAGCAGAGCAGCGGCAGCACCGGCTATCACTATGGCAGCTATCGCGATCAGGGTGGCGTAGGTGACGGCGGCAATACCATCTGGCTGACGAACTCCTACTGGTCTGATTTCAACGGCGAAGACGAGCGCTCCTGGCAGGCTTCTTACGCGCTGGACTTCGGCGGTCTGGGCTTACCGGGCCTGAGCTGGACCACTGCTTACGTGCGTGGCGACAACATCAAGACCTCTGAAACCAGCAACGGTAAAGAGCATGAGTGGTTTAACCAGATCCAGTATCAGGTGCAGGACGGCCCGGCTAAAGATCTGAAACTGAAACTCCGTTACTCCGTCCTGCGCGTGTCCAGCAACGCCAGCGACTATAACGTGGGCGGGGATGAGATCCGCGCGTACGTGGAATACCCATTTAACGTGTTCTGATTAAGCCCCTCACCCGCCCTTTTCCCTAAGGGAGAGGGCGCGAGTGAGGGTAAACACGTTTAGTACAACGTCTTCTGCGGCGGCCCGGCAAACTTAAGCGCGCCAATCTGTCCCATCCGCACTTCCACTACCGACGGTCCTGGCATGGCAAGCGCTTCGGTCATCACCGCGTCAAAATCCTCCGCCCGTTCGACGCTCCACGCCTGTAACCCCATCGCATGCGCCAGCTGCGTAAAGTCCGGGGTATGCAGCTCGTTATAATACTGACGCCCGCCGAAATACTTGTCCTGAATGCCGCGCATGACGCCGTAACCGCCGTCGTTCATCACCAGCAGCGTCACGTTGGCCTTCTCCTGCGCCAGCGTTGCCATCTCGCCCAGATTCAGGCTTACGCCACCATCACCCACCAGCCCCACCACTTTGCGTTGCGGGTTGGCAATCGCCGTGCCAATCGCCATCGGTAGCCCCATGCCGATGGCGCCTGCCAGCGAGTGAATGTTCATCAGCGGTCCGTTGGCGCGGAACAAACGGCTGCCCCACAGGCTTCCGGAAACGGTGATATCACGAACCAGCAGGCCATCTTGCGGCAGCGCGTTCTCGATGGCGTCGTTGAGCTTCGCATAAGCACCGCACTGCTCACGCAGTCCCGCAACGGCTTTCGCCAGCGCCTGCTGCACCTGAGTATCCCACTGTGCATCGCCCCATTCCCGCCCCTGCGCTTTAGCCGCCAGCGCGGTTAACAGCGCCGCGCAGTCGGCCACAAGGGTTGTGTCCATCAGATAGTTGCGGCTCGCCGCCGCGGGGTCGATATCGATCTGGACGCGGGGATGCGGTAATTCAAGCGTCCACGAGCGAGTTTCGTTGCTGCGCAGGCGTGAGCCGGCGACCAGCGTAAAGTCGCACTGGGCGATCAACGCCTCAACTGACGGCGAGTTATGAAACGCCCGCAGGCTGGCGCGATGGCTGTCCGGCAGCACGCCGCGCGCGTGGGTGCTGGAGATAACCGTCACTCCCGCATCCGCCAGTTTTTTTACCGCATCAGCGCTACCAAGCGCTCCGCCACCCAGCCACAGCAGCGGCTGTCTGGCCTGTTTAAGCTGCGCCCACAGCGTGTCGACCACTGTCGTATCAACCGCGGAAACCGACGTCGGTTTCACCGGAGCGGTGATCAGCGACACGGGGATTTTCGCCCCCTGAATATCAATCGGGATCTCCACGGAGACCGGCCCGCACGGCGGAGTTTGCGCCTCCTGAATGGCCTTGTGAAGGATCGCTATCGCCTGGTTCGCGTTGCTGATGCGGTATGCCCGTTTTGAGCTGGCCTTCAGGAAGGTCAGCTGGTCGCGGGTTTCGTGGATAAAGCCGGTGTCAGCATCCAGCCAGGCTTTTTCCACCTGGCCGGTGATATGCAGCAGCGGCGTGCAGGCATTCATGGCTTCCACCAGCGCGCCGACGGCGTTACCCGCCCCGGCACCGGTACTGGTCAGCGCCACGCCGAGCCCGGAAAAACGGCCGTGGGCATCGGCCATGGTGACCGACCCCGCCTCGCCACGTGCGGGCACAAAGCGAATATTCCCGCGCTGCCCTACCGCATCGGCGATGGGTAAATTGTGGATGGAGATGACGCCGTAGATGGCCTCAACCTGATACTGCTCCAGCGTTCTGGCGATGGCGTCGCCGACGGTTATCATTTCGCTCATTACTCACCCTTTCTCAGTCGCACCAGTGGTTGACGCTGTTACCCGTCGCCAGATAAATGCTCTTTTGCTGCATCCAGGCTTTCAGCCCCTGAATGCCCTTTTCGCGGCCCAGACCGCTCTCTTTAAAGCCCCCGAACGGGGTCGAAATCGCAAACACTTTGTAGGTGTTTATCCACACCGTGCCCGCTTCAAGCTGCTCGCTCAGGCGCAGGGCGCGCCCGGTATCCCGCGTCCAGATCCCGGCGGCAAGGCCATAAACGGAGTCATTCGCCTCACGGATCAACGCGGCTTCATCGCTAAAGGGCATCGCCACCAGCACCGGGCCGAAGAGCTCCTCCTGACAGGCGCGCGCGCTGTTGGTCAGGCCTTCAATGATGGTGGGCTGGAAGTAACTGCCGTTTGCCAGCAGTGGATCGGCAGGACTCTCCCCGCCACACAGCACGCGGCCCCCTTCACGCTTTGCCAGTTCAACGTAAGCCTGCACGCTCTTGCGGTGCGCGTCGTTAATCAGCGGTCCCACATGGGTGCCGTCGGTAAAGGGATGCCCGACCCGCAGGCCGCGCGTTAATTCCAGCAGCCTCGTCATCAGTGGGGCGTAAAGGCGCTCATGGATAAAGAGCCGCGAACCGGCAATACAGGCCTGACCTGCCGAGCTGAAAATGCCGTAACAGATCCCGCGCGCAGCCAGCTCAACGTCGGCATCTTCCAGTACGATGGTCGGGGATTTACCGCCCAGTTCCAGCGAAGCCGGGATCAACTTTTCCGCCGCCACGTGCGCCAGATGACGGCCCGTGGTGGTACCACCGGTAAAGGAGATTTTTCGCACTTTCGGGTGACGCGCCAGCGCATCGCCAATCACCGAGCCTTTGCCCGGCAGCACGCTCAGCAGCCCGGCGGGTAAGCCTGCCTGCTCAAAAATACGCGCCAGCTCCAGCGCCATCAGCGGGGTGGCTTCGGCTGGTTTGAGAACCACCGCGTTACCGGCAGCAATGGCCGGTGCCACTTTCTGCATTTCGCTGGCAATGGGGGAATTCCAGGGCGTGATAGCCGCCACCACGCCGAGCGGTTCATATCGGCTGAGGGTAAGCACATCGTGCTGGCGTGGGGTCGGCAGTTCACCTTCCAGCAGCTCGCAGGCGGCGGCAAAATAACGCGCCGTGCCTGCCGCGCTCATCACCAGACCCCGCGCTTCCGCCAGCGGTTTACCGTTGTCGCGACTCTGCATGCGGGCCAGTTCATCGACGCGGGATTCGATCAGATCCGCCACCTTATGCAGGATCTTCGCACGCGCATGCGGCAGGCTGTTACGCCAGGCAGGATCGCGCCACGCGCGCTCTCCGGCGTCGATAGCCTCCTGCAGATCGTCCAGGCTTGCCGCGTGGAGCGTGGCGTTCACCGCACCGTCTGCCGGGAAATGGCTCTGCATTAGGTTTCCGCCGCCGCGCCGCCAGTTGCCGCCAATGAAAATGTTAAGATCGTCCATCGTCGCTCCTCAGCGCTGCGTCAGTTCACGGCAGGCGCGAACCGCGCTGAGTGCCGCCAGGGTGGAGGTTTTGGGGTTGCTGGCAAGCGGTAGCCCGCTCAGCTCCAGATGGAACTCGCCAAACATCCCTTCGACGTGCAGCGTGTGGGTATTGCGTTGAGTGGCCGGGTCAACCATCAGTTGCACACGGGTATCATCCATCCCCACGCCGCCAAGTGCCACGGTCGCCGCCACGTTGGCGTTGGCCGGAAACAGTCGTGCCGCTTCGCGTGCGCTGCCTTCAAAGAAGATCTGCGCCTCGGACACGGCGTTAAGATCGATAAGCTGCTCGGCATAGCTGCCGCGCCAGCTGGCCGGGCTTTTACGCGACTGGTAGGTCACCTTCTCAAGCCCGCCCTCTTTTGCCGCTGCCAGGCCATCAATGCCCGCCACCGCCCCGGAGAGCAGCGTCAGCTTTCCGCCTGCGTTGAGCAGACGCTGTTCCAGCGCGCTGTCTGCCAGCGCGCCGGTGGAGATCACCGCCAGATGCCATCCACGGCGTAAAATCGCTTCCCCGTACTGCGCCACCGCCTGCTGGCTGGCACATTCCAGCACCAGATCGGGAGTATCCGTACATAATGCGGGCGAGGTCAGTGCCACCACCGCATCGCCAAACTGCTGGCGAATCGCGGCATGATGCGTCTCGCGCGCCACGATCCAGCCGATGGCAACCTGCTCGGGCAGGCGCTCAATGACCGCCTGCGCCATGGCACCGTAGCCGATTAACATGATTTTTTTCATGATGTGTCCTTACAGATGACGGCAGAAGCCGCCGGAAACGTCCAGCGCCGCACCGGTGGTAAACGAAGCCAGCGGCGAAGCGAGGAACAGCAGAGCCTGCGCAGGCTCCTGTGGCTTACCGAGACGCGCCATCGGAATGCCGCGTTTGCGGGCGATATCCGCCGTCCACTGCGGCCAGCTCTGACTTTTATCCGCCCGGTTCTCAAAGCGACGCTGCCACTGGCCGGATTCCACCATGCCAAGCAAAATGGAATTCACGCGGATACCCTTACTCACCAGCTCTTTCGAGAGCGTGAGCGTCATGTTGAGCAGCGCGGCACGTGCTGCGGAGGTGGCAATCATGTGTTCCTCTGGCTGCAGCGCCAGCAGCGAGTTCACGCAGGTAATGGAGGCAATGTCCGATTGCTCCAGCTGCGGCTGAAAAGCCTGCACGGGGTTAATCACCCCAAACAGTTTCAGTTCGGCTTCATGCAGCCAGGCCTCGCGCGGGGTGTCATTGAAGTGCGCCACATACCCCTGTCCGGCGTTATTAATCAGCAAGTCTGTCCCGCCAAAGCGGGACTTAACGGCCTGGGCAAAGGTCTGAACCTGGTCTGCATCCAGCACGTCGCAGCGGTGAGAGAAAATCTCGCCATCAGAGAATTCGTTTTGCAGCGACGCATGTGCGCTGGCAAGCCGGTCCGGGTCGCGGCCACAGAACGCCACTTTTGCCCCCTCGCCCAGCAGCAAGCGCAGTGTTTCAAAACCAATGCCAGAAGAACCGCCGGTGACTACCGCTACGCGCCCGTCAATTTGTGCATTCATCGCGCACCTCTTCGTTGATACGTAAAAGCTGTTGATTAAAAAACGCGTCGTTATCGAGATAGCTGGCGTGCCCGGCCAGGGGAATCGCGGTAAACGGCATGCCGTAACGTAGCGCCAGCCCCTGAACCAGCTCAGGCTGGGTAATGGCGTCCTGCTCGCCGCACCAGACTTCAAAGTCACCGGCGTAACGCTTCAGCCAGCCGTGAATATCGTCATGTGCCAGCATCCATGCGGCAGCGAGGTAGCCTTCCGGGCGCAGTTTGCGCATGCCCGCCGCAACGGTGGCAATATCGTCCTCACGCGCGCCCGGGCGTAATAATTTAGCGGCCCGGGTTTGCGCCAGGATCTCGCCCCCGAGCGCCATCTGCTGCTCCCGATTACGCCAGACCTGCTCGCGCTGCGCCGGCTCGGCCTGGCCGTAACCCTGCGCGGCATCGGCCAGCACCAGATGCAGCACGCGTTCGGGATACTTCGCCGCAAAGGCGCTTGCCACCAGCGCTCCAAGCGAATGCCCGACCAGAACAACCTGCCAGACGCCCGCGCGGTCCAGCATGGCCGCCAGCGCGTCGGCGTAATCCCCCGCGTTGGCGCGCTCAACCGCCAGCATCGGGCTTTCGCCATAACCGGGCATGTCCCACGCCAGCACGCGAAAACCGTTCAGCGCCATCTGTTTATGCCAGGAGGCAGCACCGGAGCTGATGCCGTGGAGCAGCATCAGCGGGATGCCGCTTCCCTGTTCACGAAAGCCCGTCATCGCGCCCCCTTAGTTCCGCTTCACTTTCGACAGCGGGTGATCGGCCGGATAGGTCGGGATTTCCGGCTTGTTGGTGCCGAGCATCACGCACATCAGCGCCTCTTCTTCACCATGATTGAACAGACCACGATAGATGCCCGGGGGAACGGAGATCAGATCGCGTTCACGCAGCACGGTTTCGGTGTAGTGATCGCCGTCCTGGATCATCAGCGTGATCTGCCCTTTAAGCATGAAGAACACCTCTTCCACGTCGTCATGCAGATGCAATGGTCCCTCGCACTTCGACGGCAGCACCATGGTGGAGAAGGTAAAGTGCTCAGCCGGCACGGTATTGGTATCGCTTGCCACGCCCGTCGCCCCGGTACCGATGTAGCGCATCTGCGCACGGCGGTATTTAGGATCGAAATCGGCCTGGAACTTCAGCGCGTTCCAGTCATATTTACGCCCTTCAAAGCGCGCAATGCGCGACTCGACCCACTCTTCCATGGTCAGATGGTCAGGTTTAATGCCTGGTTTTGCAGTTACGGTTGAATCAGTCATGACACTCTCCTCAGTAACGTCTCAGCAGCGGCAGTAACAGGACGCAGCCCACCGCCGCCATCACCGCCAGAAAAATCAGCCCGGAATCCATGCTGTGGGTGAAGGCGATCAACGCGCCCATCACCGCCGGCGACAGCGCGCCCGCAAAGTTTCCCAGCCCGTTGAAAATACCGCCCGCCGTCGCGCTCACCCGGGGATGGGTAGCCTTCGCCAGCAGTGCGAAAATGTTCGGCGCACCGGTGCCCCACATAAAGGTGCTAAAGCTCATCGCCGCGATAACGGCCAGCGGGGTATCAAGATGCATGACCGCCGTCAGGCCTAACCCCGCGCCAGCCATCGAGATAAAGCAGGCCACCGCGCGTTTATCGACCCGGTCAGAAAGCCATGCGCCAATCACCTCACCCGCCAGCATGGCAATAAACGGCATCGACGACAGCCAGCCCGCGTGTTCAAGATGAATGCCTTTCCCTTTAATCAGGTAACCCGGCAGCCAGCCATTGATTCCCCACAGGTAGGTGAGAAACGCGATGTTAAAGATGCAGATAATCCAGAAGTGCGGGCTGACAAACAGCTCGCGCCGCGCGGCACGTCGTTCATCCTGTGATTCGCGATCCGCAGCCGGTTTGGCACCCAGACGGATCCCGCGCAGGCCAATGCGCACGAACACCAGCACCGGCACGGTGAGCATCGCCATCACAAAGAAGGTGCTCTGCCAGCCGAAGGCATTCAGCAGCCAGATAGAAAGAGGGAAACCAATCGCCGCGCCTACCGGGGTACCCAGCAGCCACAACATGGTCGCTCGCGCCTGCAGATGCTGCGGGAAGTTATGCCGCACAATGGCAAACGCCAGTGGAAACAGCGGCCCTTCTGCCACGCCCAGCAAAATGCGCAGGACGATCATGACCGTGTAGTTATGGGTAAACCCCATGGCCACCATCAGCACGCACCACACCACCATCATGCCGGTGAGCAGGCGAAGCGGTGCAATCTTGTCCCCCAGTCCGCTTAAAAAGACCGATGAGAAGCCGTAGCTCAACAGAAAGGCGCTCATCAGAATGCCGAGGCGCGTGGTGTCAAAATCAATGCCCATCGCCTGCTGGAAATGGCTGTCGGAAAAGAGCGCCGCAATGCTGATTTTGTCGAAAAATGCCAGCAGCACGCAGGCCAGCAATGACAGCGGGATGGCCCAGCGCACCGCTTTTTCCGGCGTGCGGGTGCCCTCACCGCTTGCCTCAACCGGCGCGGTGTTAGTCTCAAATGTGGTCATGTCTCCCCCTACGGGTGCGGGTTAGCTATCGCAATGACATCAGTGAAAAAGTCGGGTCAGCCAGCGGCACATCGGACAGATCCCTTCCGGCAGCCATCCAGCGCTTCGCCAGCTTGACGGTACGCGCATCGTTGAACGCCACCAGCTGGGTCAGCCGTCCGTTTTCATCCAGTGAGAAAAACAGCGCATTATCCCGGGCAAGGGTTGTGCAGCCGGCCTGCGGAATACCGAGGATCTGAATGTTGTGCTGGTATTGATCCGACCACAGCCACGGCGCGTCGTCATAGCCGGGGGCATCGGGATTGAGCATCGCCTTTGCCGTGGCAACCGCCTGATTCTGGGCAAAGGCCCACGACTGAATACACAGCCCATAGTGATGGTGCTGGGCCACATCACCGGCAGCAAAAATAAACGGATCCGACGTTCGCCCCTGAGCGTCCACCACGATCCCGCGCTCAGTCTGCAGACCCGCATCGCGCGCCAGCTCCAGATTGAGATCAACACCGATCCCGACGACCACGGCATCAAAGGTTTCACGCTTGCCGTCACAGTGAATGACCGGCAGACCATTGTTATCTTCCAGCTCCAGCGTTCCGCAGCCGGTGCGGATATCCACGCCCTGTTCGCGGTGAAGTGTTTCCAGCTGCTGCGATACCTCGGCACTCACCGAACGCATGCACAGCGCGGGCTGCTGCTCAAACAGCGTCACGTCGACGCCACATTTACGCGCGGAGGCCGCAATCTCCAGGCCAATCCAGCCTCCGCCGATAATCGCCAGGTTTTGACTCTCTGCCAGGCGCGCCTTCAGCCGCTGTGCGTCCTGCCAGTGGCGCAGGGTATAGACCTGCGGGTGGGCCGCCCATGCATCGCCCGGCAGACGCGCCCGACCACCGGTAGCGATTAAAAGAATGTTGTAACTAAGGCATTCACCGTTGCTTAAGCGCACCGTTTTCGCGTGACGATCGAGAGATTCCGCGCGCACCGGCCGGCGCCATGTCAGGTTCAATGCCTGTTGCGCCGCTTCAGGAAAGAGACGCGGTAGCGGCGCGTCTGGCTCCAGTAACGCAGCCTTGGACAGCGGCGGGCGTTCGTAGAAATCCCACGCCTCTTCCGCCACGACGCAAATCTCGCCGTCGAAGCCTTCGTCACGCAGGGTTTTCGCCGCCCAGCCACCTGCCTGACCGCCGCCAATAATGACAATGCGCGAGGTCATACCGCCTCCGGCTTTTTCTGCTGACGGCGAGTGTCGTGGTCAATCCCACCCTCTACCGCCCACTCGGTGAACGACACCAGCGAATGTTCCAGCTCGCGCGGCTGCCAGTTTTCGGTGAGGTAATCATCGTTGGTGTAGTATTCAAACGCCCCGCCGGTTGGGCTGTTGACGTACCAGAAATAGGCCGAGGAGACCGGATGACGCCCCGGGCCAATAAAGGTGCTCCAGGCGTTTTTGTTCATCGCTATCCCACCGCCGATCACCTCGTGAATGTCGCGTACGGTAAAGGCCACGTGGTTCAGACCCCGCTTACGGTTAGGCAGCTGAAGAAGGAACAGGTTGTGATGCCCGCCGCGCACGCCACAGCGCAGGAACACCGCACGGTTGATGTAGCGGTCAGACACCTGGAACCCAAGCACCTCACTGTAGAACGTCTCCACCGCCGCCAGCTCCTCCACGAAGAACACCACGTGGCCTACATTAATAGGCTGGGCGCGATCGTAGACCGGGCTTGGCGTGTCGATACGGCGGGCATCGCCCCACTGGTTAATCGGCTCGACGTTCAGCTCCACCGGCACCTGATGGCTGACCTGTACGCGCAGGGTCATGCCGTTCGGATCGCGGCACTCCAGCGCGTCGCCCACCTCACGAAAACCGGGCTGCTTCGCAAGCTTCGGGCGCAGCGCCTCCAGATCGTCCCGGGTGGCGACTGCCCAGGTCATCCGGCGCAACGTATTTCCTGCTTCAAACGCTGGCGGCAGGTCAGGGCTGTCGACAGGATTAAGCTCCACGCGCGCGCCGCTCAGGGTAGTAAAACGCTGGCCGCTGGCATCGCCCGTCAGGCCAAAATCACGCATAAATTTGGCGCAGTGCGTCAGGTTCTCGACGCCAAATTCCAGCTTTTCAATTCCGGTTATACACATCGTTCGTTGCCTCGTCTGGCCCAGATTGGGCGTAAAACATGCCCGACGCAATGAAGCGCCTGGCGTTAACCTGATGATTTAACTGGCCTGTGACAAATACCCTAAGAAGCCAGAAATTTTATCCGCCGCCATGCGGACATCGTTTTGCAGGCGCTCGCGATCGGTCTGCGGGATCTCCTCCGAAGGCACCAGAATGCTCACCACGGCCGCCACCCTTCCGCTGCGGTCATACACCGGATAAACGATGGAGGAGATGCCATGACGGAAGAAGGATTCGCCGATCACATAGCCGCGTGCTTTGTCCTGCTGCACCATCTGCCACAACGCTTCACGGTCGTGGATCTGGCCCGGCGTGTTGCCCGGTAGACGCTCGTGCGGGAACAGCTGTTCGAAATCGGCTCGCGAAATATCGGTCAGCAGCATGCGCCCCAGCGACGTGCAGTGCACCGGCAAACGGGTACCAATGCTCACCTGATTGATGCGAGAACCGGCGGCGCTGACGCGGGCGATATAGATGATGTCGCGCCCGTCGCGGATCGCCAGATGACTGCTGCACTGGCTGACGTCACGCAGCTGCTCGATGACCGGCTGACCGACCTGCGCCACATCCAGTGAGGCGATGTATTCAAAGCCCAGACGCAGGACGTTCATGCCAAGCGAGAAGGTATTGGTTCGCGTGTTGCGCTCCAGAAAACCCATGTATTCCAGCGTTTGTACCACGCGGTAGGCGGTGGCTTTCGGCATATCGACCAGCCTGTGCAGCTCGGCAAAGGTCAGTTCACGGTGCTGCTCGCCAAAGGCCAGCAGCAGCTGTAAGCCTCGCTCCAGCCCGGGCACCAGGTACTTCACTTCGTGATCGCTTGCCATATTTGCTTTACCTCAGTTAAAGACAAAACCGCCGTTGACCGGAATCAGCTGGCCGGTGATAAACCGCGACAGATCGCTTAACAGCCAGACCACGCTGCCGGTGACGTCTTCCGGCTGCTGCGCCCCGGTGAGCGCCCGGCCGTTTTCGTAAAGCTGATGCCGCTCTGCAGGAACATATTCCGTCGCTTCGACGCGGGTTAAGCCCGGGGCGATGGCGTTAATACGAATGCGTTTTTCACCCAGCTCGCGCGCCATTGAACGGGTCATGGCAATCACGGCGCCCTTGCTGGCCACGTAGGCCATCAGACGCGGCGCGCCCCACAGCGCGGTATCGGAAGCCACATTGACAATGGCTGCCCCTTCGCGCAGCAGCGGTACCGCATCCCGGGTAACCAGCCAGGTGCCTTTGACGTTAACGCTCATCACCCGGTCCCACAGATCCGGATCGTAATCAAGCATGTCCTTGCCGCCGACCCCGGTCGCCATCGCCGCGTTATTGACCAGACCGTCGATCGGTCCCTGTTTGCCAATGGTGCTGAACACCCGCGAAATGGAGAGCGGATCGGCCAGATCGATAACGTGTGATTCAATCACATAGCCCTTCTCACTTAAGCCATGCGCGCTTTCAGCCAGCTCGCCCTGAAGGATGTCGCACATCACCACCGCCGCGCCCTGCTCTGCGCAGGCTTTCGCGAAATGAAAGCCCAGCCCACGCGCGGCACCGGTCACCACGATGCGTTTCCCGTTCAGCAGCCCATTCATCAGGCGGCTCCCTGCTGAGCTTCACGCGCCGCCAGCTGCTCTTTCGCCGCTTTTTGCATCATGCGGCGCAGGCGCGAAAGGCCCACATCATGCTGGTAAAGGTATTCATGTTCCCGTGCATCTGGCGCCATGCTCTCCAGCACCACGCGGTCCTGCTCAAGGACTTCCCAGTGCAGTTTTTCCAGACGGTTACGGTACATGAAACGCCACATATCGCGCTGCCAGCCCTGCACGCGGCGGATACGCCAGAAGAAGACGCGGCAGTTATCGTTATCTTCCGGCACCACCATGCCAACAATGAAGAAGTGACCGCCCGGCCCGAAACGCTTCTTATAAGGAATGGACAAACGCATCCAGTAGGTGCCGCTGTTGCCCAGTTCAACCCAGTCGAAGTTGACGCCGCTCTGGCCTTTTTTCTCGAAGATAAACCCGGTTTTCGTCGGCTGCAGAACCATATCCGCTTTGCGATCCCCTTCCGCCATGGAGTGCGACGAAGAGTGCAGATAGGTGCCGTGCATCGGGTCCATCACGTTTTCCAGTGCGTACTGGTAATTGCATTTCCACGCTGCGGTGCAGAGGAAATTGCTGTAGGCGTCGGTGTCAGCCAGTTCGTCCGGGAAGCTCAGTTCGTCGGGTTGCTGATCGGCGGTAACGCCAAACCAAAGGAAGATGGCCCCGTGCACTTCCTGCACGTTGTAGCTGCGCACACACTGCTGGCCGACCAGCGGACATTTGTCCACCGCAGGCACATCCTTCACTTCGCCGTTGCCCGCCACTTCCACGCCGTGATACCAGCAGGCGATACGATCGCCCAGATTCCAGCCCATCGACAGACGCGCGCCACGGTGCGGACAGCGATCTTCCAGCGCCTGCACCTGGCCATCCTTGTTGCGCCAGACCACAATCTGTTCACCCAGACGGGTGATCCCCACGGGCGCAGACTGAACTTCCCAACTGGCCAGCACCGGGTACCAGAGGCCGCGCAGACCTTTATCAAGATAGTTTTGTACGGTAGTCGTCATCGCATTGCCCTCAGTAGCCGTTAACCTGTAAGAAAGCCTGGAAGCTGGCATCACTCCATGGCTCGCCCTGCTGATCGTGCATACGTACCGCGTTCAGCCCGTTGACCAGTTCCGGCACGGTTTCCGCGCCCTGTTCGAAAAGGTCTTCCAGCGTGGAGATAAGCGTGATTTCCCAGTTTTCCGGTACGCGGCTGCGGGTCTGCCAGATCAGGTTCTGGTAATCACCGGGCTTATGGATGGCGCCGTTACCGCCCTCAGCCGGAGGGGTAAACTGACGGCTTTCCGGCAGCGCCGGGTTGAAGTTCAGACTTTCGCTCATGCCACTGTCTCCTCGACGAAGGTAATCTGGATCTGGTTTTCAAATACCCGAACCGGGTAACGATTGAGGTTACGTCCGCCGGGGCCGTGCAGGCACTGGCCGGTTTTGACATCGAAAACCGCCTCATGCAGCGGACATTCCACTTTACCGTCCTCGACGAAACCCTGACTCAGCAGCGCGTAAGCGTGCGGGCATACGTCTTCCAGCGCGTAATATTCGCCATCAATCAAATAAACGCCGATCTCTTTGCCCTCGACGTTACCGCTAAAAGGGAAATCTTCCTGTACTTGTTCTGCGTCACATACGCCTATCCAGCTCATCACGATCCTCCAGGCTTTTGTTTCATATATGAAACTCTGTTTCTTATTTAATACGGTCAATATAAAAGCGATGAATGTTTCGTCAAGCACGAATGTGACGAATTTGTTAATCAGTCGAGGTTTAATTAGCTAAGTGTGCAAGCGATCACGAAAAAATGCAGCGATATGAAATTTTCATTATTCAGGCGTGAATGAATACATTTTTTTGATGATCTTTTATTTTTTAAAATAGAGATTGACTTCTTTTCTTTTTATTCCTTAAAAATTATATACGCGCATACCTCTGGCGTTTCACCTGTGAAACTTTAATTTAATTTATCTCATTAAAACAATGAGTTTCATAGGTGAACCATTTTAGTTACGTGACAATAACGTTCATAAAAAATATAAACAGACAGCACGATTAAGGCGGATTAAATGACGGCAAGATGGCAAGGCACGTTGGCACTTCTGGTGCTCATTATTATTTCCTACGTTGACCGCGTAAATATCTCGGTGATGATTTTAAACCCTGAATTTGCCGAACATTTTCAGCTAAATGAAAACAGAATGTTACAAGGAATGCTCATGACCTGCTTTTTGCTGGGTTATGGTTTTTCCGCTTTACTATTGACCCCAGTTATCGAAAGCAAATTACATTATCGACAGGGATTGTTAACCAGCATTGCGATATGGGCCGTGGTCTGCGCCATCTCGCCACTGCTGGGGTCGCTGATGGGCATGCTCATCGCCCGACTGATTTTGGGCATTGCCGAAGGCCCACTCTTTTCACTGAAAACACGCTTTATCAGCGATAACTTTAGCGCCGGGGAAATTGGTAAGCCCAACGCCGTTACCGCGCTGGGCGTTTCACTGGGGCTGGCGGTAGGCTTTCCGCTGATCGCCTGGCTGATGGCACACCTTGGCTGGGCGGGCTCATTTTATGCCCTCGCGGCGATCAATCTGGCGCTGGGTGGAGGGTTAATCTGGCGTTTCCTGCCGGCCCCTCAACATACGGAAAAGCGCCGAACGTCCGGGTTTGTGCAGACCTTTACGCTTGCCTGGCAGACGCCGCTTCTGGGCTGGATCCTGCTGGTTGAAATCGCCACGCTGAGTTATCTCTGGGGCAGCAGCGCCTGGCTTCCGGCCTGGCTGCGCGATGAACACCACTTCTCCCTGCACGCGACCGGCTTTCTCGCGGCTATCCCCTTCCTGCTGAGTCTTGGCTCAAAGTTTCTGGGCGGTGTGCTGCTCGACAAAATGCGCCCGGACCAGGCACCGCTGCTGTTTGTGGTGGGCGGGATCTTAACGGCGAGTTCCGTCGTCATGCTGATGCTGAGCCACCAGCCCGGCTGGCTGGCGCTATTTATGCTCTCGGCCAATATTTTCTGGGGACTTCAGGGGGCAGCCATTCCGGCGGTTATCCAGCATCATGCGGCGCGGGAAGCCGTTGGCAGTGCCTACGGGATCATCAACGGGATTGGGAATATTTGCGCGGCGTTTATTCCGCTGCTGATGGGGATGGTCATGAAATCGGTGGGTTCAGTCAGCTCAGGGTTTTCGGTGCTGGTCGTCTCGCAGGTTATCACCCTGCTGGCAGGAGGCATGTTGCTGCTGCGCATGCGTCGCGCAGCAGCAATCCGGGCGTAAGGCTTATTCGCCTTTTTTCGCGGCCTGGATGTAGAGCATTTCCAGCGCGAGGGTGGCCGCTGCCAGAGCAGTGATCTCTGACTGGTCGTAAGCCGGAGCCACTTCCACCACGTCCATACCCACGATGTTCAGATCCTTCAGGCCGCGCACCAGTTTGATGGCGCGGTCAGAGGTCAGGCCGCCGATCACCGGCGTGCCGGTGCCCGGGGCAAACGCCGGATCCAGGCAGTCGATATCGAAGGTCAGGTAAACCGGCATATCGCCGACAATCTGTTTTACCTGAGCGATGATGTCATCCACGCCGCGATCGTTCACCTGGCCGGCATCCAGCACGGTGAAGCCATTATCTTTATCAAACTCGGTACGAATACCAATCTGCACAGAGTGGTTTGGATCGATCAGACCTTCGTTTGGCGCGGTGAAGAACATGGTGCCATGGTCGAATTCACAGCCGTTCGCATAGGTGTCGGTATGGGCATCAAAATGCACCAGCGCCATCTTACCGAAGTGCTTCGCGTGAGCACGCAGCAGCGGCAGCGTGACGAAGTGGTCACCCCCGAAGGAGAGCATGCGTTTACCGGCAGCCAGAAGTTTTTCGGCATGGGCCTGCAGTTTTTCACTCATCTCGCGCGCGTCGCCAAAGGCGTACACCAGGTCACCGCAGTCAACCACGTTCAGGCGCTCGCGCATGTCGAAGTTCCACGGGAAGCGGTTGTGCTCCCAGGCCAGGTTAGTGGAGACCTGACGAATAGCTGCCGGACCATGACGGCCACCAGCACGGCCTGACGTGGCCATATCAAACGGCACGCCGGTGATCACCCAGTCAGCGTCACTGTCGTACGGCTGGAAGTTCATCGGGAGACGTAAAAAACCAAACGCGTTAGATACCAGAGAGTTATCGTACTGATGGCCTAAAGTGCTCATGTCCTGACCTCTTTAAAGTCGATACATTAAAAACAGATGAAAAAAAATCCCCTCCGCGTCGTTAAACCCGACGAGGAAGGGATTGATTTGTAAATCGCTTATTGGGGCGAATTATCGCCGCTAATTCATACGGGTTCAAGTGAGTATAGGCGAGGGTACTGCCCCTTGCCCTCACGCCGCCCCTCTCCAACAGAGAGAGGCAGGTTTACTTACTCGTCTTCCAGATAGGTGTATCCGTAAAGACCCGCTTCAAACTCTTCCAGGAACTGCTGCTGCAGCGCATCGTCCAGACCGGTATTTTTCACCTGGTCACGGAACTGGGTCAGCAGCTTTTTCGGATCCAGCTGAACGTATTCGAGCATATCCGCCACGGTGTCCCCCTCGTCGGACAGCTCAACTTCCACGCTGCCGTCAGGGAAGACAAACACGTCAACCGCTTCGGTGTCACCGAACAGGTTATGCATGTTGCCGAGGATCTCCTGATAAGCACCGACCATGAAGAAGCCCAGCATCGGCGGGTTCTCCGGATCGTACTCTGGCATAGGCATCGTGGTCGCGATACCGTCGCCGTCAACGTAGTGATCGATAGCACCGTCGGAGTCGCAGGTGATGTCCAGCAGCACCGCACGACGTTCCGGGGCGTGGTTCAGCCCTTCCAGCGGCAGAACCGGGAACAGCTGATCGATACCCCAGGCATCCGGCATCGACTGGAACAGCGAGAAGTTGACGTACATTTTGTCCGCCATGCGCTCCTGCAGTTCGTCAATAATCGGACGGTGAGCACGGTTGCTCGGGTCCAGCTGCTGCTGTACGTCGTGACACATGTTCAGATAAAGCTGCTCTGCCCATGCGCGTTCCTGCAGGCTGAACGTGCCCGATGAATACCCCACATGAATATCATGCAGATCCATCTGGCTGTCGTGCAGCCACTCGCGCAGCGAACGGCGGGTACCCGGCTCGTGCATCTCCTGCCAGGTCTCCCACATGCTTTGCAGCGCACGAGGCGCGTCCTCAGCCGGCGGGGTTACCTCGGAAATTTCACTGCGTTCAACGCCGATAATGTTCGATACCAGCACGGTGTGGTGTGCGGTAACCGCGCGACCAGACTCAGTGATCACCGTTGGGTGCGGCAGGCCGTGCTCTTCACAGGCATCGCCAATCGCCCAGATGATGTTATTGGCATATTCGTTCAGGCCGTAGTTCACGGAACAGTCGGACTGCGAGCGGGTACCTTCATAATCCACGCCCAGACCACCGCCCACGTCGAAGCACTGAATGTTTACGCCAAGCTTGTGCAGCTCAACGTAAAAACGTGCTGATTCGCGTACGCCGGTGGCGATGTCGCGAATGTTGGCCATCTGCGAGCCGAGGTGGAAGTGCAACAGCTGAATGCTGTCCAGACGACCACGCTCACGCAGAATCTCAACCAGCTGCAGAACCTGGGTCGCCGCGAGACCAAATTTGGATTTTTCGCCGCCTGAGGACTGCCATTTACCGGAACCCTGCGACGCCAGACGCGCACGCACGCCCAGACGCGGGATAACGTTCAGACGCTCCGCCTCTTCCAGCACGATAGCGATCTCTGTCATCTTCTCGATTACCAGATAGACCTTGTGGCCCATCTTTTCGCCAATCAGCGCCAGACGAATGTATTCACGGTCTTTATAACCGTTACAGACGATCACCGAACGGGTCATGCCAGCATGTGCCAGCACGGCCATCAGCTCCGCTTTGGAACCCGCTTCCAGGCCCAGCGGTTCACCGGAGTGGATCAGGGATTCAATCACGCGGCGGTGCTGGTTCACCTTGATAGGGTAAACCAGGAAGTAATCGCCTTTATAGCCGTAAGATTCACGCGCGCGTTTAAACGCGGCGTTAATGGAACGCAGACGATGTTGCAGGATCTGCGGGAAGCAGAACAGTGCAGGCAAACGCTGGCCCTGCGCCTCGCGTGCTTTCACCAGTTTGGCGAGATCCACGCGCGCTTCAGGAACGTCAGGATCCGGGCAAACGCTGATATGGCCCAGTTCGTTGACGTCGTAGTAGTTATTGCCCCACCAGGCAATATTGTAAGTGCGCAGCATCTTGCTGGCTTCCTGGGAGCTCATCGCAACCTCCTGCATGGAACGTAGTACACCCTGTTCGCCCGCTGACGAAGGCGAAAGCGAAGACATGTCGTCAGACATAGCGAACCTCAACTCTTTGTATTAAGTGTAAAACAGTTGACTACTATCGCAGCGTTATACGGCGATAACAACCCATAAACGGATCCATTTCCCAGCAGACTATGCTGAAAACCAGACCGTGCGACCGGTTTCATATTCATATCATTGTAAACACGTGTCCGAACTTAATTATGACAACGTTCGGCGAAACCACGAGAAAACTCTTGTCTTAACAAGAGCGCCCTTGTTCAGTTTTCACAAAGCGTGACCGGCCCTGGAATCCTGAGAAGCCCCGAGATGGGTATAACATCGGCAGGTTTGCAGATTAGAAATGCGGGTTGCGGGAATCAAATACGCGCCAGAACGGCTGCGCTGAATTAGCGGAAAACACTGGTTCATTATCTCGTATCACCTCCACGGCCGCTCCTGCTGAAACGGACCACAAGCCAAAGCTAAAAGTTCACTGCTTAACCCGGCTGGAAGTGGCGACACGATGAGTTCATCGAGCGCTTATTGGTATGAGCCGCGCGCCGCGTTTTATACCGAGAACAGGGGTAAATTGCAAAAGATAAATGCGCGGGTTGCCAGCGCCGTCAGGAAAAATTTCCAGCAGCGAATTCAACTCAGTGAGAGGTTAGTCAAAAAAAACTGGAAATCGGGCGAAGAACTGACCTAAAATAGCCATCCAGATGTTAATCCATCCATACTGATTAACACTCAGACTGCCAGTGTCATTAACCTGCAGGCCTTGGTAGAATTATCTCCTTTGGCTATTCCACACAGCAGCTTGAGCTAAACAAATTCCTTTTAGGTGAAATAAAACATGGCAAAACACCTGTTTACGTCCGAGTCCGTATCAGAAGGACATCCAGATAAAATTGCTGACCAAATCTCCGATGCGGTGCTTGATGCGATCCTGACGCAGGATCCAAAAGCGCGCGTCGCGTGTGAAACCTACGTCAAAACCGGCATGGTTCTGGTTGGCGGTGAGATCACCACCAGCGCATGGGTGGATATCGAAGAGATCACCCGTAACACGGTTCGTGAGATCGGTTATGTCCATTCTGATATGGGCTTTGATGCCAACTCTTGCGCGGTACTGAGCGCAATTGGCAAACAGTCTCCGGACATCAACCAGGGCGTTGACCGTGCCGATCCGCTGGAACAGGGCGCGGGCGACCAGGGCCTGATGTTTGGTTATGCAACCAACGAAACTGACGTGCTGATGCCAGCGCCAGTGACCTACGCACACCGTCTGGTGCAGCGTCAGGCTGAAGTGCGCAAGAATGGCACCCTGCCGTGGCTGCGTCCTGATGCGAAAAGCCAGGTGACCTTCCAGTACGACGACGGCAAAATCGTCGGTATTGACGCGGTCGTTCTGTCTACTCAGCATTCCGAAGAGATCGACCAGAAATCCCTGCAGGAAGCAGTGATGGAAGAGATCATCAAGCCGGTTCTGCCAACTGAATGGCTGAGCTCCGCAACCAAATACTTCATCAACCCAACCGGACGCTTTGTTATCGGCGGCCCAATGGGTGACTGCGGTCTGACCGGCCGTAAAATCATCGTTGATACCTACGGCGGCATGGCGCGTCACGGTGGCGGTGCCTTCTCCGGTAAAGACCCGTCTAAAGTTGACCGTTCTGCTGCGTACGCTGCGCGTTATGTTGCGAAAAACATCGTTGCTGCTGGCCTGGCTGACCGCTGTGAGATTCAGGTTTCCTACGCTATCGGCGTGGCTGAACCGACCTCCATCATGGTTGAAACCTTTGGTACCGAGAAAGTGCCATCCGAGCAACTGACGCTGCTGGTGCGCGAGTTCTTTGACCTGCGCCCATACGGTCTGATTCAGATGCTGGATCTGCTGCACCCAATCTACAAAGAAACCGCTGCATACGGTCACTTTGGTCGTGAACATTTTCCATGGGAAAAAACCGACAAAGCCGCTCTGCTGCGTGAAGCTGCTGGTCTGAAATAATCGACTGACAGCGAATGTTAAAAAAGGCCAGCCCCGTGCTGGCCTTTTGCTTTTGTCAGCCAGAGAGCCTGACATTGCGCTTTGCGTGAAACCGATTACACTCCACCCGATATACCTCGCTTTCAGAATAATCTCTTTGCATGATCGCATGTCTTATGCTGTTACATTTCCTTTCAGTTAAGTCTGAAATTCATTCAAACGCGATGCGCATCAACTAATTTACCTCTATATTTTCAAAGCTTTAATTTTATTTACGGTTGCAGACTAGTGTAACCGATTACACCAATGTGATTTATCTCACATATTTATACGGGTTGCTCACTTACCCTTAACATCGATAAAACTGATAACCCAACTGGAGGGCATAATGCCTGACAATAAAAAACAGGGGCGTACGTCCAATAAGGCGATGACATTTTTCGTCTGCTTCCTCGCCGCCCTGGCAGGATTACTTTTTGGCCTGGACATTGGCGTGATTGCCGGTGCGTTACCCTTTATCACTGAAGAGTTCCAGATAAGCGCTCACACCCAGGAGTGGGTAGTAAGTTCCATGATGTTTGGTGCGGCCGTGGGTGCCGTGGGCAGCGGCTGGCTCTCTTTCAGGCTAGGCCGCAAAAAGAGCCTGATGATCGGTGCAATCCTGTTTGTTGCCGGTTCGCTCTTCTCAGCAGCGGCTCCAAACGTTGAGGTATTGCTGCTTTCTCGCGTGCTGCTTGGCCTGGCCGTGGGTGTGGCGTCGTATACCGCCCCACTCTATCTCTCTGAAATCGCACCCGAGAAAATCCGTGGCAGTATGATTTCGATGTACCAGCTGATGATCACCATCGGCATCCTCGGAGCTTACCTTTCCGATACCGCGTTCAGCTACAGCGGCGCATGGCGCTGGATGCTTGGCGTGATCATTATCCCTGCCATTCTGCTGCTGATTGGCGTTTTCTTCCTGCCGGACAGCCCACGCTGGTTTGCAGCGAAGCGTCGTTTCGTCGATGCCGAACGCGTGCTGCTGCGACTGCGCGATACCAGCGCGGAAGCGAAAAACGAACTGGAAGAGATCCGCGAGAGCCTGAAGGTAAAACAGTCAGGCTGGGCGCTGTTTAAAGAGAACAGCAACTTCCGTCGTGCGGTATTCCTGGGCGTGCTCCTGCAGGTGATGCAGCAGTTCACCGGGATGAACGTCATCATGTACTACGCGCCAAAAATCTTTGAACTGGCGGGGTATACCAACACCACCGAGCAGATGTGGGGGACCGTCATCGTTGGGTTGACCAACGTTCTGGCGACCTTTATCGCTATCGGTCTGGTGGACCGCTGGGGCCGTAAGCCAACCCTGACGCTGGGCTTCCTGGTGATGGCCGCCGGTATGGGTGTTCTCGGCACGATGATGCACGTGGGGATTCACTCTCCAACCGCCCAGTATTTCGCTGTGGGGATGTTGCTGATGTTTATCGTCGGGTTTGCGATGAGCGCCGGTCCGCTGATTTGGGTGCTGTGCTCTGAAATCCAGCCGCTGAAAGGGCGTGATTTCGGTATCACCTGCTCCACCGCGACCAACTGGATTGCCAACATGATTGTCGGTGCGACGTTCCTGACCATGCTCAATACGCTGGGCAACGCGAACACCTTCTGGGTCTACTCCGGCCTGAACATCTTCTTTATTGTTCTGACGCTGTGGCTGGTTCCTGAAACCAAACACGTGTCACTGGAACATATTGAACGTAACCTGATGAAGGGTCGTCCACTGCGCGAGATTGGCGCACACGACTAATTCTCTGGCGGGAGGTGCCTCTTGCACCTCCCCGCTTCGCGCTTTATGCTCTGCCCCTATGAAAGCACCCCGTCTCCCCATCGCCCTTCAGCAAGCCGTTATGCGCAGCCTGCGGGAAAAACTCGCCCAGGCCAACCTGAAACTCGGCCGGAATTACCCTGAGCCGAAACTCGTCTACCAACAGCGTGGCACGGCGGCGGGCACGGCGTGGCTCGAATCCTATGAGATCCGTCTGAACCCGGTGCTGATGCTGGAAAATCAGCAGGCGTTTATTGAGGAAGTGGTGCCGCACGAGCTGGCGCACCTGCTGGTATGGAAACACTTTGGCCGCGTGGCACCCCACGGCAAAGAGTGGAAGTGGATGATGGAAGCCGTGCTGGGCGTTCCGGCACGCAGAACCCATCAGTTTGAACTTGAGTCGGTACGCCGCAATACCTTCCCCTACCGCTGCCAGTGTCAGCAGCATCAGCTTACCGTCCGCCGTCATAATCGCGTGGTGCGCGGCGAGGCCACCTACCGTTGCGTCAAATGTGGTGAACCGCTGGTCGCGGAATAACCAACTGAACTTTCAGGAACTTTCCTGATCTGACTGATTGCATACAGGAACAACATTCGTTACGTTGCGGGCTCGTTTTGACACGGAGTGTAAGATGTCCCGTAATTTTTCTCTCGCGGTCGCTTTTCTGGCGACAGCACTCTCCGGCCAGGCTCTGGCCGACGGTATTAACAGTTTCTCCCAGGCAAAAGCGGCAGGCGTAAAGGTCAACGCGGATGTTCCCGGTGATTTTTATTGCGGCTGTAAGATTAACTGGCAGGGTAAAAAAGGGATCGTTGATCTCGAATCCTGCGGCTATAAAGTGCGTAAGAATGAAAACCGCGCCAGCCGCATCGAGTGGGAACACGTGGTGCCGGCATGGCAGTTTGGCCACCAGCGTCAGTGCTGGCAGGATGGCGGTCGTAAAAATTGCGCCAAAGATCCGGTCTATCGCCAGATGGAAAGCGATATGCACAACCTGCAACCCGCGGTTGGCGAGGTGAATGGCGATCGCGGCAACTTTATGTACAGCCAGTGGAACGGCGGAGAGGGTCAGTACGGCCAGTGCGGCATGAAGGTTGATTTTAAAGAGAAAGTCGCTGAGCCCCCGGCCCGCGCGCGCGGCAGTATCGCCCGCACCTATTTCTATATGCGTGACCGTTACGACCTCAACCTTTCCCGCCAGCAGACGCAGCTTTTCAACGCATGGGACAAGCAATATCCGGTGACGGAATGGGAATGCCAGCGTGACGCGCGCATCGCGAAAGTTCAGGGTAATCACAACCCTTACGTCCAGCGGGCTTGCCAGGCGCAAAAGAGCTAACCTACACTAGCGGCAATTCGCTTACACCGCATGACATATGGAATTTCTGACTATGCGCATTCCTCGCATCTACCACCCTGAGCTGATTACCGTCGGCCGCGAAATTGCCCTCTCTGACGATGCCGCCAACCATGTTGGTCGCGTACTGCGCATGGGAGCAGGACAAGCTATTCAGCTGTTTGATGGTTCGAATCAGGTTTTCGACGCGGAAATTACGCGTGCTGATAAAAAAAGCGTGCATGTAACGATATTGCGCGGCGAAGTGGATGACCGTGAATCTCCGCTGCACATACACCTGGGACAGGTGATGTCGCGCGGAGAAAAGATGGAGTTCACCATCCAGAAATCCATTGAACTGGGTGTAAGCCTCATTACGCCACTTTTTTCTGAGCGCTGTGGCGTTAAACTGGATGCGGAACGTCTGAATAAAAAGATCCAGCAGTGGCAGAAAATTGCCATTGCTGCCTGTGAACAGAGTGGCCGCAACCGTATTCCGGAGATCCGCCCGGCGATGGATCTGGAGGACTGGTGTGCTGAAGAGGCAAGCGGGCTGAAGCTCAATCTCCATCCACGCGCCAGCGCCAGCATCAATACGCTGCCGCTACCCGTTGAACGTGTTCGCCTGCTGATTGGTCCGGAAGGCGGCTTGTCCGCTGACGAAATTGCCATGACGGCGCGTTACCAGTTTACTGATATTCTGTTGGGACCTCGCGTTCTGCGTACTGAGACAACGGCACTCACAGCCATTACCGCGCTACAGGTGCGTTTTGGCGATCTGGGTTAACGCTAAGCCTGAGCCCTCAGGCTTTTAACGGAGATGAAAATGATCAAGCTCGGCATCGTGATGGATCCCATCGCAAACATTAACATCAAGAAAGATTCCAGCTTCGCGATGCTGCTGGAAGCGCAGCGTCGCGGCTATGAACTCCACTACATGGAGATGAACGATCTTTACCTGATCAACGGTGAAGCCCGCGCACGTACCCGCATCGTTAACGTCGAGCAGAATTACGACAAATGGTATGAATTCGGCACCGAGCAGGATATTGCCCTTGCCGACCTCAATGTCATTCTGATGCGTAAAGACCCTCCGTTCGACACCGAATACATCTACTGCACCTATATCCTTGAGCGCGCGGAAGAGAAAGGAACGCTGATCGTCAACAAACCGCAGAGCCTGCGCGACTGTAACGAGAAGCTCTACACCGCATGGTTCTCTGACCTGACGCCTGAAACGCTGGTGACCCGCAACAAGGCACAGCTGAAAGCGTTCTGGCAGAAACACGGCGACATCATCATGAAACCGCTGGACGGCATGGGCGGCGCATCTATTTTCCGCGTGAAAGAGAGCGACCCAAATATTGGGGTGATTGCCGAAACGCTGACCGAGCTGGGCACGCGTTACTGCATGGCACAAAACTACCTCCCGGCCATTAAAGATGGCGATAAACGCGTTCTGGTGGTGGATGGTGAACCGGTGCCGTATTGCCTCGCGCGTATCCCGCAGGGCGGCGAAACCCGCGGTAACCTGGCGGCCGGTGGCCGCGGTGAGCCGCGCCCGTTAAGTGAAAGCGACTGGGAAATTGCCCGCCGCGTTGGCCCGACACTGAAAGCCAAGGGCCTGATTTTTGTCGGCCTGGATATCATCGGCGATCGTCTGACCGAAGTGAACGTGACCAGCCCAACCTGTATTCGTGAAATCGAAGCGGAATTCCCGATTTCGATCACCGGAATGCTGATGGACGCCATCGAGAAACGTTTACAGAAATAACCTTTCAATACTATTAGTGACAGCACCCCGGTTTGTCCGCATACTGGGGCTGTCGCTTTTTAAACCAGGAAACAGTACCTCTGACAATGAATTTACAGCATCACTTTCTTATTGCCATGCCTGCTCTCCAGGATCCGATTTTTCGCCGCGCCGTGGTTTATATTTGTGAATACAATGAAGACGGCGCGATGGGCATTATCATCAACAAACCGCTGGAAAACCTGCAGGTTGAAGGGATTCTGGACAAGCTGAAAATTTCGGCTGAAGAGCGTCTGCCGGAAATCAGGCTTGATAAACCGGTGATGCTGGGCGGGCCACTCGCAGAGGATCGCGGTTTTATCCTGCATACGCCGCCGGTCTTCTCTTCCAGTATTCGCATCTCTGACAAGACCGTCATTACGACCTCTCGCGACGTGCTCGAAACGCTGGGTACCGCTGAGCAGCCGTCGGAAGTGCTGGTGGCCCTGGGCTACTCCTCCTGGGAGAAAGGCCAGCTTGAGCAAGAGATCCTCGATAACGCCTGGCTGACCGCGCCTGCGGACATGAACATTCTGTTTAAAACCCCTATTGCCGATCGCTGGCGTGACGCCGCGAAACTGATCGGCATTGATATCCTGACTATGCCTGGCGTAGCGGGGCATGCCTGATGAGCGGAACACTTCTGGCCTTCGATTTTGGCACCAAAAGCATAGGCGTCGCCGTGGGTCAGCGAATCACGGGTACCGCACGCCCGCTCACGGCCCTGAAGGCCAGTGACGGCACACCGGACTGGAACCTCATCGAGCGCCTGCTAAAAGAGTGGCAGCCGGATGACGTCATCGTTGGGTTACCGCTGAACATGGATGGCACTGAACAACCGCTTACCGCCCGAGCGCGTAAGTTCGCCAATAAAATCCATGGCCGCTTTGGCGTCTCCGTGAAGCTCCACGACGAGCGTCTGAGCACCGTTGAAGCACGCGCAGGTCTTTTTGAACACGGCGGCTTCAGGGCTCTCAACAAAGGCAGCGTTGACTCCGCGTCTGCTGTCATCATTCTCGAAAGCTATTTCGAACAGGGTTATTGAGCGCCGGGGCCTGGAGTTGCCCCTGCGCCCGTCTTTCAGCCAGGCTCTGGTCAAAGTTCTGCATCCCCGACTGCTGGCCGGTTTGAATAATACCGGGCAATTGCCACGTTTTTCCTTCGCGAATGAGATTCGCCGCCGCCGGAGTATTCACCAGCAGCTCATAAAGCGCCACGCGCCCGCCCTGCGCATCGGGGAGGAGCTTTTGCGCCAGCACCGCCCGCAGGCTGCCGGCCAGCTGATTGCGCACCGGATCTTTCTCCTGCGCCGGAAACGTATCGACCAGCCGCTCAATCGCCTGCGCTGCCCCGCGGGTATGGAGTGTCGCGAGCACCAGATGTCCGGTTTCCGCCGCCGTCAGCGCGAGGCGGATTGTTTCACTGTCGCGCAGCTCACCCAGCAGTATGACATCAGGATCCTGGCGTAACGCCCCGCGCAGCGCGTCGGCAAATGACGGGCTGTGTTGGCCAATCTCGCGCTGCTGGATCAGGCACCGTTCGCTCTGGTACAGAAACTCCACCGGGTCTTCGAGCGTCAGAATATGCCCGTCAGTATGGTGATTAAGAAAATCCACCATCGCTGCCAGCGTAGTGGACTTACCGCTGCCGGTTGCCCCGGTGACCAGGATCAACCCGTTGTCACTGGATAACAGCTCAGGAACAACCCGTGGCACCCCCAACGCGGAGAGTTGCGGGCAGACCCCGGGCAACAGCCGCAGCGTCATTGAGACGCCGCTTGTCTGTTTAAACACGCTTCCGCGCAGGCGCTGATTGCCCGCCAGGGTAACGGCAAAATCCACCTGCCCGTTCGCCCACCACGTTCCCTGCTGTTCATCGTTGAGCCACGCCTTTAATAGCGTATCGACTTCGGGAGGCGGAAACGGCGCGGGTTCAAGACGACCTGCTCTGCGCCAGCGCGGTGGTGAATCACTGCACAGGTGTAGATCGGAGRCATTATGCTTTACACTAAGGGCCACAATTTCTTCCACATCCATACAATACTCCTCGGAAAATGAACGACATTGCGCACAACCTGGCACAGGTCCGGGACAAAATCTCAGCTGCAGCAACACGTTGCGGCCGTGCTTCAGAAGAAATTACGTTACTTGCAGTGAGTAAAACCAAGCCTGCGAGCGCCATCGCAAATGCGATTGAGGCGGGTCAGCATGCGTTTGGTGAAAACTACGTGCAGGAGGGCGTGGATAAAATTCGCTTCTTCCAGGAACATGGGAAGACGGATCTGCAATGGCACTTTATTGGCCCCTTGCAGTCGAACAAAAGCCGTCTGGTCGCTGAACATTTCGACTGGTGCCATACCATTGACCGTTTGCGTATTGCTTCGCGTCTGAACGACCAGCGCCCTGAAGCGTTACCGCCGCTGAATGTGCTGATTCAGGTCAACATCAGTGACGAAAACAGCAAGTCCGGTATTGCGCTGGAAGAACTGGATGCGCTGGCAGCAGACGTCGTGGCACTGCCGCGCTTAACCCTGCGCGGGTTAATGGCCATCCCGGCACCGGAGTCAAGTTATGAAAGGCAGTTTGCCGTGGCACAGCAAATGGCTGTAGCATTTGAGGCGCTTAAAGCGCGCTATGAAACGGTAGACACGCTTTCTCTGGGCATGTCGGATGATATGGAAGCCGCCATCGCGGCAGGCAGCACTATGGTACGCATCGGCACGGCAATTTTCGGTGCGCGCGATTACACCCAATAATAAGGAAACCTGAGGAACGCCATGAAGACGTTGACTTTCCTGCTTTCAACGGTCATTGAGCTGTATACGATGGCGCTGTTACTGCGCGTCTGGATGCAGTGGGCCCGCTGTGATTTTTACAATCCGTTCTCGCAGTTTGTCGTGAAAATCACGCAACCTATCGTAGGACCGCTGCGTCGCGTCATTCCGGCGATGGGCCCCATTGACAGTGCTTCTCTGCTGGTCGCGTTTATTCTGAGCGTTATCAAAGCGATTGTGCTGTTTATGGTTATCACCTTCCAGCCGATAATCTGGATTGCCGCCGTTCTGATCCTGATAAAAACCGTCGGTCTGCTGATCTTCTGGGTGCTGCTGGTCATGGCGATCATGAGCTGGGTAAGCCAGGGCCGTAGCCCGGTGGAGTACGCGTTAATTCAGCTGGCTGAGCCGCTGCTGCGTCCAATCCGTAACCTGCTTCCGTCTATGGGCGGCATCGATTTCTCTCCGATGATCCTGGTTCTGCTGCTGTACGTCGTGAATATGGGGATCGCTGAGCTGTTACAGTCCACGGGCGATATGCTGCTGCCGGGGCTGTGGATGGCGCTATGAGTGCAGTGAGCACCTGCGCTGACGGGCTGGTTTTACGGCTGTATATTCAGCCGAAAGCCAGCCGTGACAGTATTGTTGGACTGCATGGCGACGAGCTAAAAGTCGCCATCACTGCCCCACCGGTTGATGGCCAGGCGAATGCGCATCTGACCAAATATCTGGCAAAACAGTTTCGTGTCGCCAAAAGCCAGGTGATCATCGAGAAAGGTGAACTTGGGCGGCATAAACAGGTAAAAATTCTCAACCCGCAATCTATCCCGACGGAAGTCGCGGCGCTGACAGAGCAGGATTAAACCATGCAGAAAGTTGTTCTCGCTACCGGTAACGCCGGTAAAGTGCGCGAGCTGGCCTCGCTATTAAATGATTTTGGACTGGATGTCGTTGCACAGACCGAACTGGGTGTGGATTCCGCCGAAGAGACAGGGCTGACGTTTATCGAAAACGCGATCCTGAAAGCGCGCCATGCCGCACAGATTACCGGTTTGCCCGCGATTGCCGACGACTCCGGTCTGGCGGTAGATGCCCTTGGCGGTGCGCCGGGTATCTACTCCGCACGCTATTCAGGCGTCGATGCCACCGACCAGCAGAATCTGGAAAAGCTGCTTGTCGCGCTGAAAGACGTGCCAGATGATAAACGCCAGGCTCAGTTCCACTGCGTACTGGTCTATCTGCGTCATGCCGAAGACCCTACGCCAGTCGTCTGCCACGGCAGCTGGCCGGGTGTGATTACCCGTGAAGCGGCAGGCAGTGGTGGCTTTGGCTACGACCCGATTTTCTTTGTCCCGTCTGAGGGCAAAACCGCTGCGGAACTGTCCCGCGAAGAGAAAAGCGCGATTTCCCACCGTGGACGCGCCCTGAAACTGTTACTGGAAGCACTGCGTAATGGCTAATTTGCCGCCTCTGAGTCTTTATATTCACATCCCGTGGTGCGTGCAGAAATGCCCGTACTGCGATTTCAACTCGCACGCGCTGAAAGGTGAAGTGCCGCATGATGACTACGTTGCGCATCTGCTGGCCGACCTGGATGCCGATGTACCTTACGCACAGGGACGTGAAGTTAAGACCATTTTCATTGGTGGCGGTACGCCGAGCCTGCTTTCTGGCCCGGCGATGCAAACGCTGCTGGACGGCGTGCGTGCGCGCCTGAACCTGGCCGCGGATGCTGAAATAACAATGGAAGCCAACCCCGGCACCGTTGAAGCCGACCGTTTTGTCGATTATCAACGTGCAGGCGTGAACCGCATCTCGATCGGTGTCCAGAGCTTTAGCGAGCCGAAGCTGAAACGTCTGGGACGCATTCACGGCCCGGAAGAGGCAAAGCGCGCGGCAAACCTGGCCACTGGCTTAGGCCTGCGCAGCTTTAACCTGGATTTGATGCACGGCCTGCCGGACCAGTCGCTGGAGGAAGCGCTGGACGATCTGCGTCAGGCGATCGCGCTTAACCCACCGCATCTCTCCTGGTATCAGCTGACTATTGAGCCAAACACGCTGTTTGGTTCCCGTCCGCCGGTGCTGCCGGATGATGACGCCCTGTGGGATATCTTTGAGCAAGGTCATCAGCTTTTGACCGCGGCAGGTTATCAGCAATACGAAACCTCCGCATACGCGAAGCCGGGTTACCAGTGTCAGCACAACCTGAACTACTGGCGCTTTGGTGATTATCTGGGGATTGGCTGTGGCGCGCACGGTAAAGTGACCTTCCCTGACGGGCGCATCCTGCGTACCGCCAAAACGCGTCATCCGCGTGGTTACATGGAAGGCCGCTACCTTGAACGTCAGCATGATGTTGAGGCGGCGGATAAACCGTTTGAGTTCTTTATGAACCGCTTCCGCTTGCTGGAACCCGCACCACGTGCGGAGTTTGCGCGTTATACCGGATTGCCGGAATCCACGATTCGTCCGCAGATTGACGAGGCGCTGGCGCAGGGATATCTCACCGAGTGTGAGGATTACTGGCAGATCACCGAGCACGGCAAACTGTTTTTAAACTCCCTGCTTGAGTTGTTCCTCGCAGAAGATTCCTGAAGGCTGATTCAGGATTTTGCACCCCATTCTGCCGACTGAGGAAAAGGCTGGCAGAGTGTGGGGATGGATATTACTCGTACTTATGCAAAACAGCTCAGACGGGAGCTGACAAAAGAAGAAAGACGGCTTTGGTATCTACTGCGCAGCCGCCGTTTCGAAAATTATAAATTTCGTCGACAACATCCTGTAGATCACTACATTCTGGATTTCGCCTGCTGCGCGGCTCATCTGGCTATTGAACTGGATGGCGGGCAACATGATGAAAAGCAGGAATACGATCGTCAAAGAACGTGCTGGCTTAACGAGAAAGGCTGGTATGTCATTCGATTTTGGAACAACGAACTCTGGAATAACGAAGAGGCGGTGTTAAAAAAGATCCTTGAAACACTGCAAATGCTGCAACCCTCACCCCGGCCCTCTCTCTGAAAGGGAGAGGGAGCAAACCATTCCCTCGCCCCTTTGGGGAGAGGGTTAGGGTGAGGGGAAATTACTTCAGCGTTCCCACCAGCGCCTTGCGGCTATCTTCCAGCGACACCACGCGTTTACAGACGTCTTTGCCGAACTGCTGGAAATCGTCTTCCTGGTTCTTCCACTCGTTCTGAATCGAGGTCTGCAGCCCACCCAGGCTACCGAGCACGCCCTGCAGTGGGTTACCGCCGCCTTTCAGCACCGCTTTAGCCCCCATCTCGTTAATGCTGTCCTGCAGGATGCCACCCATTGCCTGGTTCACCAGCTGCTGACCGTCGGCACGAACCTGATCGATTGCCTTGTAATGGAACGTCAGGCCGTCGGAGCGATGCTCAATAATGCGGTTCATCTGCTCTTTCAGCTGTTTGTCGAGCTTCGTCAGGCGGGTGCGCATGTTACTGCTCTCTCCCACCTCTTTGGTGATGATCTTATCCAGCGCAACGCGGCTCTTCTCTACGCGCGTCAGGGCACCTTCATCAATCCACGGCAGCGCGGTACGCAAATCGGCCTGGTAGTCTTTCGCCTGCTCACGCTGAGCGGGGGTCAGGTTGTACTGTTTACCGTTAAATGTGACGTTCCCGTCCGGCGTAATCACCAGATGACCGTTCTCGCCTTTGACCTGCACGGTTTGCGGGCTTAACACCACGTCATCACGCGGGGTGACGCTACATTTATACTCCGCATGAGCGGTGAATCCGGTTGCCATTAAGGCAACAGCCAGCAACGTTTTGCGCATCTTAAACACTCCCTCAGACAAAATGGGCCAGCTAATGCTGGCCCCTTACTGCTTAATTAGTCCCACCAAACGTCAAAAAGTTCGCTGACGCGGACATCTTCCAGTTTATGGTCTTCAAGCCATTTGCGTACAAGCGCCTGATGTTCTTCGGTGCATTTACCGACTTGCTGGGTGCAGATCAGACCTTCCCATGCCAGGTAACCGCTACCATCAAAGGCCAGCTTGTTTGGCTCGATCACTTCATTAATGAACGCATCTACGTCCTGATCGATCTGGTCTACGCTGGTGCCTTCCGGGAAACGCCACGCAACGGAGAAGCCCACTTCCTGGAATTCTTCGATGTGCATTTTTTTACGCAGACGACGGCTACGATTCTTTGCCATTATTTCACCCTCTCGAACATTAAGTCCCATACGCCGTGACCAAGACGATGGCCACGCTGTTCAAATTTTGTCACCGGACGTGAATCCGGACGCGGTACATAGTCGTTGCTTGCAGACTGGTTTTTATACCCGTCCAGAGACGACATGACTTCCAGCATATGTTCCGCATAAGGTTCCCAGTCGGTCGCCATATGGAAGACACCGCCCAGTTTCAGCTTACTTTTTACCAGCTCAGCAAACGGCGCCTGAACGATACGGCGTTTATTATGCCGTGCTTTGTGCCACGGGTCAGGGAAAAAGAGCTGAACCATGGTCAAAGAATTGTCAGGAATCATTTTGTGCAGCACTTCAACCGCGTCGTGACACATAACGCGCAGGTTCTCAACGCCCTCTTCATGAGCCGTTGCCAGACATGCGCCTACGCCTGGTGAGTGCACCTCAATGCCGAGGAAATTTTGCTCCGGGCGCGCGTGGGCCATGGTAACCAGTGAAGACCCCATACCGAAGCCAATCTCCAGTGTTACCGGCGCGTCGCGACCAAACAGCTCGGTAAAGTCCAGAGGCTGCTCGCTGAACTCAACGCCCATCACCGGCCAGTAGTTGTCCAGCGCATGTTGCTGCCCTTTGGTCAGGCGACCCTGACGGCGGACAAAGCTGCGAATACGGCGCAGCGGGCGACCGTTTTCATCAAATTCCGGTGAAATGACGTCGTTTTTCATAAAAGAGTTGTCTGCTTGTGAGAATGTTCGGGAAACGGGCATTATCCAAAGTTAAGGCTTCTATGCAAGCATGGGAAAGATCCGGTTTACAGCAGATTGACGCTGTGCTGCAATCGGCGTCCCTGATTATGCGAATCGATGACCATGCAAGCCTCTCAATTTTCAGCCCAGGTGCTGGACTGGTACGACAAATACGGGCGTAAAACCCTGCCCTGGCAAATTGAAAAAACGCCTTACAAAGTATGGCTCTCCGAAGTGATGTTGCAACAAACGCAGGTCGCTACGGTGATTCCCTACTTCGAGCGCTTTATGGCACGTTTCCCAACGGTGACCGACCTGGCCAATGCGCCCTTAGACGAGGTGCTGCACCTGTGGACCGGTCTCGGTTACTACGCCCGTGCGCGCAATTTGCATAAAGCCGCGCAGCAGGTGGCGACCCGACACCACGGCACATTTCCGGAAACCTTCGATGAAGTGGCTGATTTGCCCGGCGTCGGACGTTCAACTGCTGGCGCAATCCTCTCCCTGTCTTTAGGTAAACATTTCCCGATCCTCGACGGCAACGTGAAGCGCGTCCTCGCACGATGCTATGCCGTTGACGGCTGGCCGGGAAAAAAAGAGGTCGAAAAACGGCTGTGGGAGATCAGCGAAGCGGTTACCCCGGCAAAAGGCGTGGAGCGCTTTAACCAGGCGATGATGGACCTGGGGGCCATGGTCTGCACGCGATCAAAACCGAAATGCGAACTTTGCCCGGTCAATAATCTCTGCGTGGCTTATGCGAACCACGCATGGGCGCAGTATCCGGGCAAAAAGCCAAAGCAGACGCTGCCAGAGCGCACCGGCTACATGCTGTTGATGCAGCATGGCGATGGCGTCTTTCTGGCGCAGCGGCCGCCGAGCGGCCTGTGGGGTGGTCTATACTGCTTCCCACAGTTTGAAGATGAAGAATTGTTACGGGAATGGCTTAAACAGCGCGGCATCGCTGCCGATAACCTGACGCAGCTGACCGCGTTTCGTCATACCTTTAGCCATTTCCATCTGGATATTGTACCGATGTGGCTTCCCGTGTCCTCAATCACTGCCTGCATGGATGAAGGAACGGCTCTCTGGTATAACTTAGCGCAACCGCCATCAGTCGGGCTGGCGGCTCCCGTGGAGCGCCTGTTACAGCAATTACGTGCCGGTGCAATGGTTTAGCATCAGCCACCAACAGAGGAATGAGTATGGCCAGAACTATTTTTTGTACTTTCCTGCAGCGTGACGCTGAAGGCCAGGATTTCCAGCTTTATCCGGGCGAACTGGGTAAGCGCATCTATAACGAAATTTCCAAAGAAGCCTGGGGACAGTGGCTGAAAAAACAGACCATGCTGATCAACGAGAAGAAACTCAGCATGATGAACCCGGAGCACCGCAAACTGCTTGAACAGGAGATGGTGAACTTCCTGTTCGAAGGCAAAGACGTCCACATCGAAGGCTATACGCCGCCGGAACAATAACAGCGTGCGGGGGCAACTCCGCCGTACAAGCAAACACAACACGCACTCCCGGAATGATGAAAAAATTTTTAGCGCTAGCCCTTGTTGCGCCGTTGCTTGTCTCTTGTTCTTCCAAAAAAGGCGATGATTACAACGAAGCCTGGATAAAGGACACCAACGGTTTTGACATTTTGATGGGGCAGTTTGCCCATAACATCGAAAATATATGGGGATTTAACGAAGTTCTTATTGCCGGACCTAAGGACTACGTTAAGTACACCGACGCCTATCAGACCCGTAGCCACATCAACTTTGATGAGGGGACTATCACGGTTGAAACCATCGCAGGCACCGAACCTGCCGCACGGTTACGTCAGGCGATCGTGAAAACCTTACTGATGGGTGATGATCCAGGCTCAATCGATCTCTACTCCGACGCCGATGACATCACCATCTCCAAAGAACCGTTCCTGTACGGCCAGGTTGTCGATCAGACCGGACAGGCCATTCGCTGGGAAGGGCGTGCCACAAAATTTGCCGATTATCTGCTGCAGACACGCCTGAAAAGCCGCTCTAACGGCCTGAAGATCATCTACAGCGTCACCATCAACCTCGTGCCGAACCACCTCGACAAACGTGCGCATAAGTACATTGGCATGGTACGTCAGGCCTCGCGTAAGTACGGCGTGGATGAGTCGCTTATCCTGGCGATCATGCAGACCGAATCGTCGTTTAACCCGTACGCGGTAAGCCGTTCCGACGCGCTGGGACTGATGCAGGTCGTGCAGCACAGCGCAGGTAAAGACGTCTTCCGCGCTCAGGGTAAATCCGGTACGCCGAGCCGCAGTTATCTGTTCGATCCGCAAAGCAACATTGATACCGGTACCGCCTACCTGGCGATGCTCAACAATGTCTACCTGGGCGGGATTGATAACCCGACATCACGTCGCTATGCGGTGATCACCGCGTATAACGGCGGAGCGGGCAGCGTCCTGCGCGTCTTCTCGAGTGACAAAGTGCAGGCGGCGAATATCATCAACAGTATGGCGCCGGGGGATGTCTATTCCACGCTCACCACCCGACACCCGTCTGCGGAATCGCGTCGTTATCTGTATAAAGTGAACACGGCGCAAAAAAACTACCGTCGACGCTAAACCCTTTACCCTGCCCTCTTCCTGTGGGAGAGGGTGAGGGCATCAGACCGCTCCCTCCCCGCCCCCACCCATACGAAAATGTTATTTGCATCACAATCCAAACTGCAAATTAATGTGGATTGCATTTTTTTGCGGGAGGTAACAAAACATAACCTCTCCTGCTGATAGAATTGCATCAAATAACAACCCTGAATGTTCCTATAACAACATATCTCCCGCTCACTTGTGAGGAAAGTAACATGAACCTTAAGCTGCAGCTTAAAATATTGTCGTTTCTGCAGTTCTGCCTGTGGGGTAGCTGGCTGACTACACTCGGCTCCTATATGTTTGTGACGCTCAAGTTCGATGGTGCGTCTATCGGTGCCGTCTACAGCTCGCTCGGCATTGCGGCTGTCTTTATGCCAACGCTGCTGGGGATCGTGGCGGATAAATGGTTAAGTGCGAAATGGCTGTACATGCTTTGCCATCTGGTGGGTGCGGGGACGCTGTTTATGGCAGCCCAGGTCACCACGCCGGGGGCGATGTTCATGGTGATCCTGTTTAACTCGCTGGCCTACATGCCAACGCTTGGCCTGATCAACACCATCTCCTACTACCGCCTGAAATCTGCCGGTATGGAAATCGTCACCGATTTCCCGCCAATCCGTATCTGGGGCACCATCGGCTTTATCATGGCAATGTGGGGCGTGAGCTTCGCAGGCTTCGAACTGAGCCATATGCAGCTCTACATCGGGGCGGCACTCTCCGTGGTGCTGGCGCTGTTCACCCTGACCCTGCCGCATATTCCGGTGTCTAACCAGCAGAAAAACCAGAGCTGGAGCACCATGCTCGGTCTGGACGCCTTTGCGCTGTTTAAAAACAAACGCATGGCGATCTTCTTTATCTTCTCCATGCTGCTGGGTGCGGAACTGCAGATCACCAACATGTTCGGCAACACCTTCCTGCACAGCTTCGACAATAACCCGCTGTTCTCTGGCAGCTTTATCGTTGAACATGCGTCAGTGATGATGTCCATCTCTCAGATCTCTGAGACGCTGTTCATCCTGACCATCCCGTTCTTCCTGAGCCGCTACGGCATCAAGAACGTCATGCTGATCAGTATCGCTGCATGGATGTTGCGCTTCGGTCTGTTTGCCTACGGCGACCCAAGCCCGTTCGGTACCGTGCTGCTGGTTCTGTCGATGATTGTTTACGGCTGCGCCTTCGACTTCTTCAACATCTCTGGTTCGGTGTTTGTGGAAAAAGAGGTGAAACCTGAAATTCGCGCCAGTGCTCAGGGTATGTTCCTGATGATGACCAACGGCTTCGGCTGTATTCTGGGCGGTGTGGTGAGCGGTAAAGTGGTTGAGATGTACACCACTAACGGCATCACCAACTGGCAGCCCGTGTGGCTTATCTTCGCCGCGTACTCGTTGGTACTGTTCTTCGCGTTTATCGCACTGTTCAAGTACAAGCACGTACGCGAACCGCACGCTGCGCAGCCTATCGCGCATTAATGATTACCCCTCTCCTTTCAGGAGAGGGGTAATTTCGCCAGCACCCATCCTACCGACAATAAATCCGCACTGCCCCCCGGGCTTAAATTCCGTTCAATGAGCGCATTGTCCATCTGTATTAATGCATCACGATCCCAGCCACGCGTCAGTAATGCCCGCGCATAACCCTGCACATAACGCAGCCCTTCCATACCGCCGCGCGACACCAGGTTACTGTCCTGATTCATCGCCATCAGGCGCAGCAGCAGGTCATGCAGCGCGTGCCCGTTCCATTGCGCCAGCGCTGCACGCACCGTAGCAAAACCGCTTTCCGCTTCGCCCCGCGCGCCGGTTAAACCATACTGCTGAAACTGCCGCTCCCCTGCCGTCGCCTGTCCACTGCGCGCCGCCAGCTCACGCGCCACCAGCCCGCGACAGAGGTGACTCACCTCACTACAGAGGCTCTCAGCCGTGGCGTGTTTCACACGTCCGGCGGCAAAGCACAGCAAACCGAGGGCAAAAATGCCGCCTTTATGCGTGTTCACCCCGCATGTTGCAGCGTACATTGCCTGTTCACAGGCAATGCCCATCGGGCGAATGATCCGTATTTGTTCCGCCGCGGGTGTATCCGCATGGGTATGACCCAGCTCTGCAAAGCGCGCAAACCACGGGGTGATGGCCGCAATACTGCGGGCAAACAGCGCATGGTCCATATCGCGGTGTGCACCGTTGTTGAGCTTATCCACCAGACCCGGCTTGGGCGTCAACGCCAGCTCCTGCCATAACGCCTCTTCGGCGAGCCCTGGCACATCGCATGGCTGCGGGTTAGTCGCGAGCAAACCAGTCATCGATCATCTTCTCCACGCGAGCCACCACCTGCTCTACAGGATGCTTACGCGAACGGGAACAGGCGTGGGCAGGCTCATCACATACCAGACAGCGCCGGAGGTGTGCCCCTAAAGACTGGCGCCCCACATGCCCCTGTGCCGGGCAGATCACATCCAAATCCCACAGCCTGCCGAGCGGGTGAGTCTGCTCCAGATCCGTACAGTGCGCTTTGATTTCCGCCGCCGGATGCGCCACGCACCAGATTGCTTCTGGCCCGGTGGGCAGCCACAGCACCTGGCGGTCCAGCACCTGCCAGCGGTTTTCCCACAGCAGCTGGTCGCACATCTGCAATGCCACGCCCATCGTATTGCGATAGCGCAGGCTGTCTTTGATCTCCCCGGGGGTGACGAGCGTGAGAGAAATCACCGGTTGTTGATAGTGCGTGAGCCAGTCAGTCTGGCGTGCTGCACGGCGCTCTTTCGCCGCCAGCAGCTCCTCCAGGCTGACACCCGCCCGCACGGGTGTCGCTACAGTCATCATTACTCCTTCACCTGTCGAACGGTGTCGATGACGCTGCCGTCGCGGTAGCGGATCACACCGACGATTTTGTCGGTAAACTCAATGGGTTTTGGTACGCCGGTCAGTGATATCGCCCGCTCGAAAAGCGCGTTGATATCGACAACGTTGAGGCCTGCGGCAAGCAGTCGTTCGCGGATTTCCGGGCGTGCCGGGTTAACCGCGATGCCGTGATCGGTAACCAGCACGTCGATGCTCTCCCCGGGCGTCAGCCGGGTGGTCACCCGCTTCACGACGGTTGGAATACGGCTACGCAGCAGGGGGGCGACTACGATGGTCAGGTTCGCCGCCGCGGCCACATCACAATGTCCGCCGGATGCCCCACGCATTACGCCGTCAGAGCCGGTAATAACATTGACGTTAAAATCGACGTCAATTTCCAGGGCGCTGAGGATCACCACATCAAGCTGGTCGCAGCTTGCTGCCTTGCTGCCGGGGTTGGCATAAACGTTGGTGGAGATCTCCACATGATTCGGATTTCGTGCCAGCGAGGCCGCGGCCTGGCCGTCGAAACACTGGGTATCGAGCAGCTTTTCGATCAGGCCTTTCTCGTGCAGATCCACCAGGCTGCCGGTAATGCCCCCGAGCGCGAAGCGCGCCTTCACGCCGCTGCGCTCCATTTTCTCCTCCATAAAGCGGGTACAGGCGGTAGCCGCCGCACCGGAGCCGGTCTGCATGGAAAAACCGGGTTTGAAATAGCCTGAATGTTCAATCACATCCGCCGCGTAGCGGGCAATCATCAGCTCACGCGGATTACTGGTCACGCGAGCCGCACCGACGCTGATTTTCGCCGGGTCACCCACGCTCTCCACCTGCACAATGTAATCCACCTGATCCTGCACCAGGCTGGCGGGCATATTCGGGAACGGCACCAGTTCTTCGGTCAGCAGCACCACCTTGCGGGCGAAATGCGCGTCCACCATTGCATAGCCAAGCGAGCCGCAGCACGATTTCCCATGCGTGCCGTTGGCGTTGCCAAATTCATCGCTGCACGGCACGCCAAGAAACGCCACGTCGATATTCAGCTCGCCGTCCTGCAACAGCTTCACGCGCCCGCCGTGGGAGTGAATTTGTACCGGCTCGGCCATCAACCCGTGTGAGATAGCGTCCGCCAGCTTGCCCCGCATACCGGAGGTGTAAATCCGGGTGATGACGCCGCTTTCGATGTGTTCGATCAGCGCGTCGTTACAGGTCATCAGCGAGCTGGAAGCCAGCGTCAGGTTTTTAAAGCCCATACGCGCAAGCAGCGCCACGACGGTATTGATCACCCGGTCGCCTTCGCGAAACGCGTGGTGGAAGGAGACGGTCATCCCGTCCTGTAACCCGCTGCGTAACACCGCCTCTTCGACCGAAGCACAGAGCTTACGGGTGTGTTTTTCGTCAGGGCTGTTCAGCCATGGTGTTGCGCTGTGGGCGGCATCAAACGGTTTTAAGTCCCGCAGATGGGGGAAATTCACATGGAGAAGTTCTGTCTGATTCATTGTGTAATCCTTAACGACGCACGCCGGAGGCCGCCGCGCGTTCCAGCACCATCTGCGCGTGGTTAATAATAGGGGCATCGACCATTTTGCCGTTGAGCGACACGACGCCCAGGCCGTTACGCTCCCCCTCTTCTGCCGCTTCAATCACCCGTTTCGCGTGATCCACTTCCTGCTGGGTTGGGGCATAGGCGTTATGTAACAGGTCAATCTGACGTGGGTTAATCAGCGATTTACCGTTAAAGCCCATCTTGCGGATCAAATCGACCTCGCGCAGGAAGCCGGCTTCATCGTTAACGTCCGACCACACCACGTCGAAAGCGTCGATACCCGCGGCGCGGGCGGCGTGCAGCACGGCACAGCGGGCATAAAACAGCTCAGTGCCATCCCCGCGTTCCGTCTGCATGTCCATCACATAGTCAAAGGCGGCCAGCGCGATCCCGATTAAGCGCGGAGAACTGCGGGCAATGGCCACGGCGTTAATCACCCCAATCGCCGACTCAATAGCCGCCATGACGCGGGTCGAGCCCGGCTCGCGCCCACATTCACGCTCGATACGCGCCAGATGCCCTTCCAGCTCATCGATATCCTCTGGGGTGTCGGTTTTCGGCAATCGAATCACGTCCACCCCTGCCCGCACGGCGGCTTCCAGATCCAGCAAGCCAAACGGCGTGCTCAGCGGGTTAATGCGCACCACGGTTTCGATATCCTGATACATCGGGTGTTGCAGGGCATGAAACACCAGCATGCGCGCGGTATCCTTCTCGCGCAGGGCGACGGCGTCCTCAAGGTCAAACATGATGGAGTCCGGGCGGTAGATAAATGCCGTAGAGAGCATGGCGGCGTTTGCGCCCGGCAGGAACAGCATACTGCGGCGGAGTTTGCTCATTTCAGCGCCCCCCAGTTGAGTGTCGGCTCATCGGCTGCGCGCAGGAGCGCACTTTGCAGGCGGGCGCGGATCACACAGTCCAGCGCCCCTTTGTCTTCAACAATAATTAATCCCTGGTGCACGTTCATGGCGCGCAATGTGTCGTTAACGACCTGGCGAATATGTTCGCCAAACTGCTTAATCACTTCACTGTGGATGATAATTTCCAGCTCACCCTGAGCGGGGGCAATTTTTACCATCAGGTCGCTGGACTCCTGTGTACCGGCCAGCGCCTCCCTTACAATTTTCATGATAAATTCCTGATAGTTATGCGACTTCCGCGCTCGCACGGTAATGCGTTTCGAGGTGCGCGAAGGTGGAGTCCGGGACAATCTCCCGGATCCGGGAAAACTGCTGTGTCTTCAGCAAGCGGCGGACTTCCGACGCGGAAATAGCGTTGCCGGTGACCTTGATGCGCGGCATTTCCACCACGTCAATCTGCGAGGCCAGCAGGTCGTGCAGCGTCTGGTTGTATTGACGGGTGATATCGCAAAACGGCTCCGAACCGATAAAGCGATGCGTAATACCCAGCGCCGGGGCGATGAAGTCCCGAAAGATCAGCACATCGATTTCGCTCCACGCCTGCTGTACTTTGCCGGTCTCTTTCAGGAAGTAGGCTGGGAACGTGGCGCGGGAGATGATGTACTGCGATCCTTCATGCACAATCACGTTCGGCAGATGCGCCACGCCCGCCCGTACCATCTCTAGCCGGGCGCTGAACGGGAAGAACGAGGCATCCTCGCGCACCACAAACAGATGCAGCGCATCGCACTGCCCCGCGGCCTGCTCGACCAGATGCCGGTGGCCGAGGGTAAACGGATTCGCATTCATCACGATCGCGCCAATCTTCTTCCCGGCCTTGCGCTGGCACTTGAGCGCGCGGCAGTAGCGCTGGATCCCCTGCGGGGTGTTCTCCATCAGCACCGCGTTGTTCCCGCTCTGGGCAATCGGCCAGAAGCCGCTGCGGCCAAAGCGCTCCTTGTTGCACGGACGGGTGCAGAGGAAGAGGTGAAAATGGCCGCGCTCCAGCGCCGCATTTTCCACCTCTGCCAGCAACCGTGCGCTGAGGTTCTCCCCACGAAGCTGCTCGTTTACCGCCACGCACTTGATGACGTTAGCGGCAAGCCCGGCACAACCCACCAGCTGCGTGCCGGACCAGGCTTCGACAAACAGCGTGATGTCGTTGTCCAGGCCAAGGCCGCTGTCTGCCAGCAGGTAACGGATCTGGCTTAAGCGTTCCGGGTGTTTCGCCACAAGGGTGTGGCGAAAATCGATAGTGGGTTGACTGTTCATGCCGTTTTACTCAGTGTGCTGCCGCAAGCCCGGTGGCGGGCGCTTCCATGATCACATTGCTCAGATGACCGATATGCTCGATCTCCACCTCAATGCGATCGCCCTCTTTCATGAACAGCGGCGGGTTGCGCTTTTTGCCGACGCCGCCAGGGGAGCCGGTGATGATCACATCGCCCGGGCTGAGACGGGTAAAGGTGCTGATGTATTCGATAAGCTCCGCGACCTTGTGGATCATGCTGCTGGTGTTGTCTTCCTGCACCATACGGCCGTTAAGCCAGGTGCGGATCGCCAGCTGGTGCGGGTCCGGGATCTCATCAGCCGTCGCCATCCACGGGCCAAACGCTCCGGTCTGACGCCAGTTCTTGCCTGCCGTAAACCAGGTGTGCTGCCAGTCGCGGGCGGAGCCGTCCATATAGCAGCTGTAACCCGCCACATGGCGCAGCGCCTCATCACGGCTGATGTTCTCTCCGGCTTTGCCGATGATGACCGCCAGCTCTCCTTCGTAGTCGAATTCACTGGAGTGACGCGGCTTCAGCACCGGTTCGTTATGGCCGGTCTGCGAATCCGGGAAGCGGACAAACAGCGTCGGCGCCGGGTTGTGCTGGTCAAACTCTTTGCGTTTGTCGGCGTAGTTCATGCCCACGCAGAGGATTTTTTCCGGCTGCTCAATCACCGGTAAGAAGGTGATGGCATTCAGAGGGACATCCACGGCGTCGTTGAGATAACGGGTGGCCTCGGCCAGCCCGTTGCCCTGCAGCAGCGCTTTGAGGTCGCTGTAGCGGTCGCCGAGACGGCGACCTAAATCAATCACACCTTCGGCCTGAACGATGCCGTAGCTGCGTGTTCCCTGGTATAAAAAGCTTGCGAGTTTCATTGTTCTTTCCTGAAAACTTAAACGAGGAAGTTGCCCAGTATCAGCAGAGAGATGGAGACGTTAATCGCGCCGCCAATACGGGTTGCAATCTGGGCGAAGGGCATCAGGCTCATACGGTTGCCTGCAGTCAGAATCGCCACGTCACCGGTACCGCCCTGGCCGCTCTGGCAGCAGGAGACGATGGCGACATCAATCGGGTGCATGCCAATCTTTTTGCCCACGAAGAAACCGGTCGCCACCAGCGCGGAGACGGTGCTGACAATCACCAGCAGGTTGGTCAGCGTGAATGCGGCGACCAGCTCATGCCAGGGGGTAATGGCCACGCCCACGGCGAAGAGAATGGGGTAAGTTACTGACGTCTGGAAGAATTTGTACACCACCTGAGAGCCTTCCAGCAGACGCGGAGAGGCGCCATTGCAGAGCTTGACCAGCACCGCCATAAACAGCATGCCAACCGGTGCGGGCAGGCCAATCAGCTTGTGACCGAGCATCCCCAGCATGTAGAGCAGAACGGCCAGCAGTGCGCCAGAAGCGATCGTGGTGACGTCTGCTTTACCGGAGAACGCAGGCTGTGCGGTGGTTTCATCGGTATTCGCACGGTTAGGCATCAGCTGGCCTTCGCCGGTCAGGTGCGGGTAACGTTTACCGAGCTGATTGAGGCAACCGGAGATGATGATTGCCGTCAGGCCGCCGAGCATAACCATAGGCAGAACGCGACCGAGCGCCACGCCCTGGTCCATATGCAGCAGGGTGGCATAGCCGATGGAGAGTGGGATCGCCCCTTCCCCAACACCGCCCGCCATGATCGGCAGAATGATAAAGAAGAAGATCTGGAATGGCTCAAGGCCCAGCGCTATCCCTACGCCCATGCCAACAATCATGCCGACAATTTCGCCGCACAGCATCGGGAAGAAGATGCGCAGGAAGCCCTGAATCAGCACGGTGCGGTTCATGCTCATGATGCTGCCGACAATGATGCAGCAGATGTAGAGATACAGAATGTTGGTGGATTTGTAGAACTTCGTGGTGGACTCCACCACCACATCCGGCAGCAGACCGTAATAGACCAGTGCCGAAGGAATAAAGGTGGCGCAAATCGCCGCCGCACCGAGTTTACCGACAATCGGCAGGCGCTTGCCAAACTCACCGCAGGCAAAACCGAAGAACGCGAGCGTGGCGACCATCACCACGATATCGCTGGGCAGTTTGCCGCCGAGGCAATCAATGGCAATCAGCGCGCCAGCCAGGACAAACAGTGGCAGAGGGATAATTCCGATTTTCCACGTATCCATAATATGCCACCAGCGCTCTTTGAGTGATGGTCGCTGAATATCAATCGGGTCGTGGGTAACAGAGAAAGAATCGTCAGTTGTGCTCATAATAAGCCCCTTAGTTATTTTGTGCGTTCAGCTTAGAGTCACAAAGGCTTACTTTATGTGAGGAATGGCATATTAAAAGCGAAGTTTTTATGGCAGCTATGGTTTTAATGGTTTCTTTTATTTAATGTGATTTACGCCTTATTTATTGCCGTGGTTTTTATGGTTTCTTTTCTAAAATGAACAATCAAATAACATTTCTCCAGACGGCTTCAGCCGCATAGACTATTCGGAAAATTCTTTTACAGGGCCTGCTGTGCAAGGGATCACAAGTTTTCGGCAAACCGGGTATCCGCGCGAAAAAAGATGATATATTGGCAATCTTTGCTGCTACCTCGCGTGATAGTTATGAAAGTATCGTTTCAGATTAAGCTGTTTATTTCGCTGGTCGCCTTTTTCTCAGTACTTTTTGCGTTACTGGGCGGATATTATTACGTCGATGTCGGCAAGCAGCTTTATCAGGAAATGAGTGCACGTGCCAAAATACAGGCGGAAGAGATCGCACTTATTCCCTCATTACGTGATGAGGTTGAACAAAAAGATATCAAAGCCATCCATGATTTTATGCAGAAAATTGCCGCTCACAGTGATGCCAGCTTTATTGTGATTGGAGATAATAAAGGTCTGCATCTTTTTCATTCGGTCTTTGCCGACAGAGTGGGCAAGACGCTTATCGGTGGAGACAATGAGGAGGTCCTGCAGGGAAAAAGCACCACCACCATCCGCAAAGGGGGGTTGGGTATTTCGCTGCGCAGCAAAGCGCCCATCTTCAACGATGCGGGGCAAGTGGTGGGGATTGTCTCGGTGGGTTATCTCACCAGCTACCTTGATACCATTACCGTCAGCAAAGTGGTCAATATCCTGCTGGCCGCCGTGCTGCTGTTGATTGCGCTCTTTATCTTCTCCTGGTTCTTTACCCGCAGTATCAAGAAGCAGATCTTCTCCCTGGAGCCACGGGAAATCGGCCTGCTGGTGCGCCAGCAAAAGGCGATGATGGAGTCTATCTATGAAGGGGTGATCGCCATTGATGATGAGCTGCGCATTGAGGTGATCAACCAGGCGGCGCGCAAGCTGCTTGGCCTGAGCCAGCCAGCCCGTGAACTGCGCGGGCAGCTGATTAGCCAGGTTATCGACCCTGTCCCGTTCTTCTCGACGCAGACGATGCTGGCGAAAGATACCCATGATGAAATTTGCCGTTTTAACACCCTCACGGTGATTGCCAGCCGGGTGCGCATCATGCTTGAGGATTCGCTGCAGGGCTGGGTGATCACCTTCCGCGATCGGAATGAAATTGACTCGCTTAGCGCCCAGCTCAGCCAGGTTAAACGCTATGTCGATAACCTGCGCATCATGCGTCATGAGCAGTTGAACCGCATGACCACTCTATCCGGCCTGCTGCACATGGGCCGCTATGAAGAGGCGATTGGCTATATTCAGGCGCAGTCGGAACACGCTCAGGAGCTGCTGGACTTTATCTCTTCCCGCTTCAGCTCCCCGACCCTGTGTGGCCTGTTGCTGGGTAAAGCCGCCCGCGCGCGGGAGAAAGGGGTCGAGCTCAGTTTTGACCCGGCCTGCCGGCTGGACAGGCCGTTCCCGTCGCTGGCTGAAGAAGAGCTGATCTCAATCATCGGCAACCTGCTGGATAACGCCATCGAAGCGACGCAGCGCTCACCGCTTCCCCATGCACCGGTCGAAGTGCTGATCAAACTGAGCGAGCAGGAGCTGATTATCGAAGTGGCCGACCAGGGCGTTGGCATCAAACCGGAGATCCGTGACAGGATATTTGAACGCGGCATCACCACCAAAACACGCGGCGATCACGGGATTGGCCTGTATCTGATCGAAAGCTATGTTACGCAGGCTGGCGGCGCGATAGAAATTGCCGATAACACCCCGCGCGGCGCCATTTTCTCACTGTTTATTCCCGCCCGGCGTCCCGCCCAGCAACTGGAAGATACCGACTATGCAACATGAACTTATCGACGTATTGATTGTTGAAGACGAGAACGAACTGGCGCAACTGCACGCGGAACTTATCGGTAAACATCCGCGCCTGAGGCTGGTAGGGATCGCCTCGTCTCTCGCTGCCGCCCAGGTCCAGCTTGAAAGCAAGCAGCCGCAGCTTATGCTGCTGGATAACTATTTGCCGGACGGTAAAGGGATCACACTGATCAATGACCCCATGCTCACCCGCGCCAACTGTTCGGTGATTTTCATTACTGCTGCCAGCGACATGGACACCTGCAGCCAGGCCATCCGGAATGGCGCCTTTGATTACATCCTGAAGCCGGTCTCCTGGAAACGCCTCAGCCAGTCGCTTGAACGCTTTGTGCAGTTTGCCGAACAACAGCGGGTCTGGAAGATTGTCGACCAGCAGAACGTCGACTCGCTCTACCAGCTGCAGGCGAAAAACTACCGTCTGGATAACGGCAGCAAAGGCATTGAGGAGAATACGCTGGCACGGGTACAGGCGTTGTTTAACGACAAGGCGACACACTGTTTTTCCGTCGACGAAGTCGTGCAGGAGACAGGATTAAGTAAAACCACCACCCGACGCTATCTGGAGCACTGCGTGGAGGCGGGGTTTCTGAGCGTAGAGATGTTGTACGGAAAGATTGGGCATCCGCGGAGGATGTATAAGAGAAGTGCGGTGTGAGCCCTGACCCTCTCTTTTGGGGAGAGGGCCGGGATTACGGATGACGGCGGCTATGACAAAACATACCCGTACAGTCGCTTAATCCCGTCGGGATCCTTTTCGCTGTAAACGCCCTGCAGTTCCGGCGAGAAGCCTGGCAGCAGGTTGATGCCCTCCTCCAGCGCCAGGAAGTAACGCTGTACCGCCCCACCCCAGATTTCACCCGGCACCACGCACAGTACGCCAGGGGGATACGGCAGCGCGCCCTCGGCGGCAATGCGTCCGCCGGCATCACGGATGCGCACCAACTCCACCTTCCCGCGAATATACGCCTGATTCGCATCCTGCGGATTCATCGCCCGTTCTGGCAGACTCTCTTTACGGAACATTGCCTTCTGCAGATCTTTAACGTCAAAGCTCACGTAGAGATCGTGCATCTCCTGGCAGAGCTGGCGAAGGGTGTAATCGCGATACCGTACCGGGTATTTCTGGTAGATGGTCGGCAGGACGTCAGCAAGCGGCGTATCGTCTTCAATATGCTGTTCAAACTGACCCAGCATCGCCACCAGCAGCCCCAGCTTCTCACTGCTTTCGGCAGGCGTCAGCAGGAAGAGGATCGAGTTGAGATCGCATTTCTCAGGCACAATACCGTTTTCACGCAGGTAGTGCGCAAGAATGGTCGCCGGAATACCGAACTCGGTATATTCCCCGGTTTCCGCATCAATACCCGGCGTGGTCAGCAGCAGCTTGCACGGATCGACGAAATACTGCTCGCTGGCATAGCCTTCAAACCCGTGCCATTTAGCCCCCGGCTCAAAGCTGAAGAAGCGGCGCTCGCTGGCGATGGCGTATGTGGGATGATCCTGCCATGGACGCCCGGCCACCATTGGCGGAATAAACGGTTTGATCATATGGCAGTTGGCAATGATCGCCTTGCGGGCCTCAATGCCCAGCTCAACACACTCCGCCCAAAGCCGGCGCCCGCTCTCCCCTTCATGGATTTTCGCGTTCACATCGAGAGCCGCGAACAGCGGATAGAACGGACTGGTCGAGGCATGGAGCATGAACGCATTGTTGAGGCGCTTGTGCGGACAGAAACGCGCCTGGCCGCGAATGTGATTATCCTTTTTATGGATCTGCGAAGTCTGCGAGAACCCGGCCTGCTGTTTATGCACCGACTGCGTCACGAAAATGCCCGGATCGTTCTCGTTCAGATCCAGTAACAGCGGAGAGGTTTCCGCCATCATCGGAATAAACTGCTCGTAGCCCACCCAGGCCGAATCAAACAGGATGTAGTCACAAAGATGGCCGATCTTGTCGATCACCTGACGGGCGTTGTAGATCGTGCCATCGTAGGTGCCAAGCTGAATGATCGCCAGACGAAACGGGCGTTTCTCCATGGCCTTTTCCGGCGCAACTTCACGGATCTGATTTCGCAGGTACGCGTCGTCAAAGCACTGCGCGTCAATCCCGCCAATAAAACCAAACGGGTTACGCGCCGCTTCAAGATAAACCGGCGTGGCACCCGCCTGGATCAGCGCACCGTGGTGGTTGGACTTATGGTTGTTGCGATCGAACAGCACCAGGTCGCCGCGGGTCAGCAGCGCATTGGTGACCACCTTATTTGCAGCGGAGGTGCCGTTCAGCACAAAGTAGGTTTTATCAGCATTAAAGACTTTTGCTGCGAACTTCTGGGCATGCTTGGCGGAGCCTTCGTGGATCAGCAGATCGCCCAGTTTCACATCGGCATTGCACATATCGGCGCGAAATACGTTCTCGCCGAAGAATTCATAGAACTGCCGTCCCGCAGGGTGTTTTTTAAAAAATGCACCGTGCTGGTGTCCCGGACAGGCAAAAGTACTGTTGCCCATCGCCACGTACTGGCTCAGGGTGTCAAAAAATGGCGGCAACAGATTCTCTTCATACCGGCTGGCCGCCGTCTCCAGTTCCAGAAACTCCTGAGCTTTACCTGATATCACTGCCGTTGCGCCATCAGGAACGTCAGACGGCTCTTGCGAGTAAATAAACACCGGAAGCTGAAAGCCCGTGCGTTTAAGCAATGCCAGAATGCCGCTGCAACTTTCCACGGGGGTAATGACGACTGCCGCCACATCCGTAAAATCAGTGTTATCCAGCGTCACCTTTTCGCGGTGCGTAGACACAGTAGAGACCAGCTCGCGGCTGACGGCGATTTTCATGGTTTTCATAAGTGCAGTTACCCTCACCGAACGGTGAGACAGGAGTAGATAATATCGATACGGGTGAGCGTTCGCGCAGCGACAGACAACATCATCATTGGCGGCTCCGTACACAGGAAGGAGAAATTTCGCGCAATCATGTCACCTTTTATTTTGAGGTGCAAGAAGCAATCAGTATGCGTTAACCCGCCTAAACCTAAGCTTAACAGGCCCCTGGCGTGTCATAATCCTGCAATACCCATGATTAACTAACAGGAGTTCACGGTGGTTATCGGACCCTTTATCAATGCCGGTGCCGTATTGCTGGGCGGCGTACTTGGCGCCGTATTAAGTCAGCGGTTGCCGGAGCGTATTCGCTCTTCCATGCCCTCAATATTCGGCCTGGCCTCGTTAGGTATCGGCATTTTACTGGTGATCAAGTGCGCCAACCTGCCGGTGATGGTGCTTGCTACCCTGCTCGGCGCGCTCATTGGCGAGTTCTGCTATCTGGAAAAGGGTATTAACAATGCGGTCAGCAAAGCCAAAAACCTGATTGCCCACCCGGGCAAGGCGAAAAACGGCACTCACGAGTCGTTTATTCAGAACTACGTCGCGATAATTATTCTTTTTTGCGCCAGCGGCACAGGCATTTTCGGTTCAATGCAGGAAGGCATGACTGGCGACCCCAGCATATTGATTGCGAAGGCGTTTCTTGATTTCTTCACGGCCACCATTTTTGCCACGACCCTCGGCATCGCCGTCGCCGCGATTTGCGTGCCCATGCTGCTTATCCAGCTGGCCCTCGCTACCTGCGCCACACTGATCCTTCCTCTCACCACGCCGGCAATGATGGCCGACTTCACCGCCGTCGGTGGCCTGCTGCTGCTGGCGACAGGGCTGCGGATATGCGGAATAAAGATGTTTGCGGTGGTGAATATGCTGCCCGCGTTGTTGATTGCAATGCCGCTATCCGCGCTCTGGACGCACTTTTTTGCTTAAGTTTACGGCGAACTGGTGAGAGAGTGTGCAGTCCGTTACGAAAACAACAAATTTCGTTGACGGCAGAGGGCATATCAGGTTTAATGCGCCCCGTTGCCCGGATAGCTCAGTCGGTAGAGCAGGGGATTGAAAATCCCCGTGTCCTTGGTTCGATTCCGAGTCCGGGCACCACTCTTCAGAAAACCCGCCCTCGTGGCGGGTTTTTGCTTTTGGGGTAAAGCAAAGCTAGGGATCGTTCCCATCCGAATCCAGCAGTTTATTTTTAAAGATAAACAAACAAGCCTCGTTGAAGTTCTCTGCCCCCAGCCGTTCTGAGAGCGCGGTCCGTTTACGGTAGAGGCTTTTAATCGACGTATTCAGTTCCTGTGCCACCTCTTCCATCGCCATGCCAGCCCTGAGCAACCGCAGCATAATGGCTTCATGCGTGCTCAGCCGTACGTTCAGCAGCCACTTTGTTGTCAGACGTTTGCCCTTCATGTTGAGTACCAGGTTGAATAACGACGCCATATCGGGTGCCGTGAGCGACGTGTTCATAAACAACTTCATGCTGAGCAGATTCTCCTCGCGATGCCGCATATCGAGCATAACGCAGCAGATTGTTTTTTTCGTTCTGGCCGGATGGCGTATCAGGTAATCATATAAACGCAGCGGTGCACGGCTATCAATCAATACAGAATATTCATCTGCGCCGTTATCAAATATCTTTCTGTCAATGGAGTCCAGCAGGATTATATCCGGAAAAAATATCCTCATCCCCCTGACAAGGTAGCGATCCTGTGTCACTAACACTATTGAAGTTGCCACTAACCATCCCTTTTAGATTAAAGCAAGAACGACCCTTCGGAAAGAAGTCCGCCTTCGTTTTATAGCGCTTTTATATTAACGATAAATGTATTCTGGCTTTGATTGACCCTCAATTCGCACATTCATTGATACGCCTTCCCATAGACTATCATTCAATGGCTGCCATTAATTATAAGTAAAAAACAATCTCAGAAAAGTCACTTTTATGGATATTAAGAATTTTTGTCATGAAACTTCCCAAACATGCACCGGAAAGTACTTTAATTCACACCAATAAGGCACATTAAAAATATAAACAAATTTGTCACAATATAAATAAAAACCAATAAAATCATAAAATTACAAATATAAACTCATTTCAAAATAATCGTTTAGGACAGCTCATTACAGAATTATCTCAAAACAACCACCCTGCTTTTCAACATATTTATCTGCCAACATATCGGGTGTACATTACCAGCCACTTAGCCCTGACCATAAGGACCCATAATTACCTTTAAGTAAGTACCCCATAACGTAACTGCATTCAGATTAAACGTTCTCATTTATGGCCTTTAACCCCGTGCTTAAAGGCGGCCGTGTTATGCAATGGATTTATGATAAACAAATGGCAAATAGATATGGAAAGATCACTTCGCTTCAATACGTTATTCTTTTACCGCACTCCCGCTTTATTGTTTCTGTTATTACTTTTCCCCTTTCTGGTTCAGGCAGCAGAATCAGTATATGAACAACAGATTCAGCAGGCGCGTAACGGTAATTACGCACCTTTTCTGCAATATCTTCAGCGTTATCAGCAGCAACATGCCCTGACGCCTGAGCAGGTTGCGGACTGGTTGCAGGTGGCGTCCTGGGCGGGTCGTGATGACGACGTTATTCAGGTCTGGCTGCGTTATAAGGTCTATATGGCTCTTCCTGCCCGTGGCGTGGCTGCTGCTGCTCAGGCAAGGCGAAACCAAAAGGCGTGGCAACCTGCGTTAATGCTCTGGAAGGAGGCGTGTAACCTTGCACCGGATAACGACGATTATCGCATCGGCTACATCAAAACCCTCGCCGACGCCCGCATGGATACACTGGCTCTGCAGGAAGCCCGGCAACGGGTGGCGGAAAAGCCCTCTCTGGCTCACCTCCAGATGCTCTCTTATGTCTATTCACGCCTGGGGAAAAACCAGGAGCGGCTTTTAGCAGACATCCGCGCGTTGAATAGTGCGCCAGCGGATGACGCCCTTCGTACTGAGTTGATTGATGCGTTAACAGACAACCGGGCCGACACGCCTGCCCTGCGGCTTTCACAAACGGTGACGCTGCCCCCCGCGCAACGCCGCCGTCTGGCACTCAACGCCGCCGCCGAAATGGTACGCCTCGCCGATGTGCCTGCCCGTACTGAAACAGAGCGTTTGCAGCTCGCGCAAGCGGCGCTGAACCGCTATGACGAGCTGCTGTCCCGCTGGCAAAACGAACCTCAGGCAGCGGAGGACGTTATCCGGGCCCGTGTCGATCGGCTTGGTGCGCTTCACGCCCACGGTGATTATCCACAGGTCATCAGGGAATATCAGGCGTTAACGTCGGCTCAGCATCCCGTGCCGACCTGGGCAATTGGCTGGGTTATCTCCGCGTATCTGGAGGAGAAAAATGCCGATGCCGCCCTCTCGCTTCTCAAACGTTATCCAGACTATGCGCCGGATCCGCAGGACGACGATCATGCGCTTTTCTACGCCTGGCTGGATACCGGGCAGTATCAGGCCGCTCGCCAGTATGTTGAGAAGATAACCCGTAACACGCCCTGGACCCGCTACGATTTCGGTTCGCCAACCCCGCAACCCAACGATCAATGGCTCATCGGGCAGTCGCTCACCTTTAACTATTTGCTGATGACCAATGCCCTTCCGCAAGCCGAAAAGCTGGCGCAACGTCTGGCTGCGTCAGCGCCGGGAAATCAGGGATTACAGATTGATTACGCCACCTTACTTCAGGCGCGGGGTCTGCCGCGGGCGGCGGAGCAAAAGCTCAAAATGGCCGAGACGCTGGAGCCATCCAATATCGAGCTGGAACGGCAGCAGGCCTACGTCGCAATGGATCTGCAGGAGTGGCGACAGATGGATTTACTGGCCGATGACGTTATCGCCCGCGCGCCTGTCGACGGGAGCGCCCGACGTCTGGACAGGCTCAGAAACGTCCATCATCTGTCCGAACTGCGTCTGAACGCGGGCAAAGGACTGCACTCTGATAACCCCGTCAGCGGCACACACGATCTGAGCTGGGATGCCACGCTCTACGGTCCGCCCGTCGCGGATAACTGGCGGCTTTTTGGTGGAACCCGATTTGCGCAGGGCAATTTCGACGAAGGCAAAGGCAGCAGCCGCCACCTGTTTGCCGGCATCGAATGGCGGCCTCGCGACCTTCTGGTCGAAGCAGAACTCTCCGGTAACCATTATCACGGTGCAAACAAGCCCGGTGCTCGCCTCTCGGCGGCGTACAGCCTGAACGATAGCTGGCAGGTGGGCGGAAACCTTGAACGTCTTTCACGCACGACGCCTTTACGGGCACTGCGTAATGGCGTCAGCGCAAACCGGGGAGAAGGCTGGGTCCGCTGGTATCAAAACGAACGCCGTGAGTACCAGTTTAACGCTTCTGCCAGCCACTTTTCCGACCATAACCGCCGCCAGGAGTTCGCCCTTACGGGTAAAGAGCGGCTGTGGCAGACACCCACCCTGACGCTGGATCTCGAACCGGGTATATCAGCGAGTACTAACACCCTGCGGGACACGCTCTATTACAACCCGGAGCGGGATCTGTCCGTAACGGCAGCCCTGTCCGTCGATCATCAGATGTACCGCCATTACGACACGCTCTGGAGCCAGCAGGTCGTTCTCGGCGGCGGGGAATACTGGCAGAAAAATCAGCCTGCTGGTGCCATCGCCCTGCTGGGTTACGGGCAGCGCATTCAATGGAACAACGTCATTGATAGCGGCGTGATGCTGAACTGGGACAAGCGCCCTTTCGACGGTAAACGAGAAAGCAATCTCTCCGTCACGTTTGATGCGAATTTACGCTTTTAAGGATGAATATGCTGAACAAACGTTTTTCTGTGAGCCTGATAATTATCGGCTGGTTATGCCTCAGCGCGAGCGTCTGCGCTCAGGCCCTCTCGTTTATGTCCCCCCAGGAACGGCCACAGCCTGAGGCAAGTAAACCCTGGCCAAAAAACCATTTTCTGGTTCTGGCCTACCATGACGTTGAAGATGATGCAGCCGATCAGCGCTACCTGTCCGTTCGTACCAGCGCCCTAAACGAGCAGATCGGCTGGCTTGTGCATCACGGTTATCACGCCATTAGCGTGCAGGATATTCTGGATGCGCATGAGGGCAAAAAAACGCTGCCGCCCAGAGCCTATTTACTCAGCTTTGATGATGGCTACAGCAGTTTCTACACCCGCGTCTGGCCACTCCTTCAGGCCTGGAGCGTCCCTGCGCTGTGGGCACCGGTGGGCAGTTGGGTAGATACACCAGCGAATCAGCAGGTCAATTTCGGCGGACTGATGACGCCCCGCGAGCGCTTTGCAACCTGGGATATGGTGCGGGAGCTAAGCCAGTCTCCGCTGGTTGAGATTGGCTCGCATACCTGGGCTTCGCATTACGGCATACCGGCTAACCCACAGGGAAGCCGTGAACCCGCCATCGCCAACCGCTTTTACGATAAAGCGACGGGGCGTTATGAAACCGATCGGCAGTTCAACCAGCGGATCGCTGATGACGTGCGCAAAGTTACCGACAAAATTACCCGGGTGACGGGAAAAGCGCCCCGCGCCTGGGTCTGGCCCTATGGCGCCGCGAACGGCACATCGCTCGCCATCGCCAGAAAGCAAGGTTATCAGCTGGCCTTTACCCTTGAGGATGGGCTGGCGGATGTGCGCGATCTCGGCAATATTCCGCGTCTTTTGATTTCCGGAAATCCCTCGCTCAAATCCTTTGCCAGCACGGTCAGCCAGATTCAGGAGGCCGATCCCGTGCGCGTCATGCATGTCGATCTCGATTATGTCTACGATCCCGATCCGGCCCAGCAAACCAACAACATCAACAAACTTGTCCAGCGGGTTTACGACATGAAAATCAGTCATGTTTTCCTGCAGGCGTTTTCCGATCCAGTGGGCGATGGCACGATCAAAGCGCTCTACTTCCCTAACAGCCGGCTTCCGGTGCGCGCCGATCTGTTTAATTTTGTCGCCTGGCAGCTGCAAACCCGTGCAGGCGTAAAAGTCTATGCGTGGATGCCGGTGCTCTCTTTCGATCTCTCACCCGCACTCCCGCGGGTACAGCGCTGGGATCGTCAAACGGGCCAATTGCACGAGGCTACCGATCCCTATATCCGCCTCTCCCCGTGGAACCCCGAGGTTCGTCAGCAGGTCACGGAAATCTATGAAGATCTTGCCCGCTACGCCAGCTTCAATGGGATCTTATTTCACGACGATGCGGTGCTGACAGACTTTGAAGATGCCGGCCCGGATGCCCTGCGCGCCTGGAATAACCGCAGCATCGCCGCGATGCAACACGATCCGGCCGCCCTTCATGCCTGGAGTCGCTTTAAAAGTCAGACGCTCATCGGCTTTACCCGCAGCCTTAGCCAGGCGGTGAAAAACATACGCGGCCCGCAGATTAAAACTGCGCGGAATATGTTCGCCCTGCCCATCCTGCAGCCCGAGAGCGAAGCGTGGTTTGCACAAAATCTGGATGATTTTCTGATGACCTACGACTGGACGGTTCCGATGGCTATGCCGCTGATGGAATCCGTTCCGGCCGAGGAAAGCGATGCCTGGCTCACGCGGTTGATCGCCGCCGTTGCCGCACGGCCCGGTGCGCTCAATAAAACCCTTTTCGAGCTACAGGCCCGGGACTGGGAGCAGAAACCTCAACGTGCCGTGCCCGACACGCGTCTGGCGCAGTGGATGCGCGTTCTCCAGCTGAACGGCATCAAAAATTATGGTTACTACCCCGACGATTTCATCAACAACCAACCTGATATTTCACGCATCAGGCCTGAATTCTCTTCGTACTGGTACCCTGACAATGACTGATCGCATTATCGCATTCTCTATTTTATGCCTGGTATTCGGGTTGCCTCTGGGCGTGGCTGCCCTCTTTACCGGAGAACTGATTCTGGATTTTGTCTTCTTCTGGCCACTGTTCATGTCCGTGCTCTGGATAACCGGGGGGCTCTATTTCTGGTTTCAGCTTGAACGGCACTGGTCATGGGATAAGCAGACGCCCGCTCCCACGTTAGACGGCGATCCGTTAATTTCAATCCTGATCCCGTGTTTCAACGAGGAAAGAAATGCCCGGGAGACCATTAGCGCCGCGCTGGATCAGCGCTACCCCCATATCGAAGTTATCGCGATCAACGATGGTTCTTCCGACAACACCGCAGAGGTGCTGCAGCAGCTGGCGCAGGAACAGCCGCGCCTGCGCGTCATTCACCTCGCAGAAAATCAGGGAAAGGCGGTGGCGCTTAAGGCCGGTGCGGCGGCGGCGCGCGGCGATCTGCTGGTCTGTATTGATGGCGACGCCCTGCTCGATCGTGATACCGCAGCCTATCTGGTAGAGCCGCTGATTAAGTATCCCCACGTCGGGGCCGTCACCGGGAATCCGCGTATTCGCACACGATCAACGCTGATTGGCCGTATTCAGGTAGGCGAGTTCTCATCGATTATTGGTCTCATCAAACGGACACAGCGGATCTACGGCAGGGTCTTTACCGTCTCCGGGGTTATTGCGGCCTTTCGCCGGCAGGCGCTGGCAGATGTGGGGTACTGGAGCCCGGATATGATCACCGAAGATATCGACATCAGCTGGAAGCTTCAGCTTCGACACTGGGATATCTTTTTTGAGCCGCGGGCGCTGTGCTGGATCCTGATGCCAGAGACGTTAAAAGGTCTGTGGAAACAGCGTTTACGCTGGGCGCAGGGCGGTGCAGAGGTCTTTCTGGTTAACCTTCGTAAGATCGTGCGCTGGGAACATCATCGCATGTGGCCGCTGTTTTTAGAGTACGCGTTGTCAACGCTGTGGGCATTCGCCTATGCGGTGACCGTGTTGCTGTTCATTGTCAGCCATATCATTACGTTACCCACAAACCTGACCGTCGAGAGCCTGTTTCCCCCTGAATTTACCGGGTTGCTTCTGGGGGTCATGTGTCTGATGCAATTCCTCGTCAGTTTGTATATCGAGCGACGCTATGAAAGAAACGTGGCGAGTTCACTTTTCTGGGTGATCTGGTTCCCGATGGTGTACTGGATGATTGGTCTGTTCACCACCCTCGTCGCCTTTCCAAAAGTCATGCTTAAACGCCAGCGTGCACGTGCGCGCTGGATCAGTCCGGACCGGGGAAAAGGAAGCATTCAATGAACGAAAATACGCTAATTCTGACTGAACATCGGCTATTGCCCCGTCTTTTTGATGCGGTGCTGACGCTGCTGGCATGGGGAGGTTTTCTGTTTTTCCTCTATGCCAATCTGTGGATGCAGGTAACCGAGGAGAGCAACTACCGCTGGGGCATTATTATTGCCTCGTTTAATACGGTGCTGATCTATTTGCTGATCGCCGCGCTTAACGGCTGGTTGCTCATTCTGTGGTATCAGTACAATCGCCGTCGCGCTCAGGTAAGGCGGCGGCGTCCCGATGCCTGGCGTCACGATGAGCTGGCGAGAAGCTTTAACGTTCCCCCACAAATCATTTCAGAGATGAGTCAGTACAATTTGCTGACGGTCTATCATGACCAGATCGGCCGCATCATTGACCTGAAGATAAGTCAGCAGCACGACGAGCATCCCTGAGCCGCCAGAAAACGAAAAACACCCGCAAGGAACACTTGCGGGTGTGTGTTGACAGCCGGAACAGCTTACTTGTCTTTCACCACAATCAACGGTTCGATGTCGCTCTCTTTCTTCACCACCAGCGAATCATCCCCGCGCAGACAGGTGCCGCCGTAGTTACCGCCCACGGTAAACGTACAGACCTGGATATGCTTGCCATCCACCTTCGGCAGGCACCACAGCTGCTGGTAGATATTTTTGCGATCGACAAACTTGCCGCTCGACTTATCCAGCACTTCATCCCCGGCGCTAATCAGATCGATATTGCTGCCGCAGCGTCCGGCAATCGGTTTGATGGCGTAACCGGTCTGTTTCAGCAGGTCGTTAACCTCGAAATCGGTATCGAGCAGATAACGGTGATTCGGGAACAGCTGCCAGAGCACCGGGAGGATCGCCTTGTTGCCGGGAATAACCGTCCACAGCGGTTCGAACACCAGCACTTCCGGACGCAGCAGGACGTCAATCAGCCGTACGTCACCTGCCGGATGCCCGGTGCGGATCGGCACGGCGGCGTATTCGGTTTCGCTCACCTCGCGGATCTGCTCTATCGCCGTCTCCCACGCCCAGGTTTTCCACACGCAGTTAACGTGACGGCCTTCGTCGTCAATCAGTTGCCCGGCCGCATCCCAGCTGAGAGCGTTAAGCCCATGCAGAATTTTGGTTTCAAACCCGGCCTGCAGCAGAGAGCGCTGAATAAAGAGCGCGTGATAATCCTCTTCGACGTCATTGTCCTGCATGATGTGCACGAACGGACGCGCATGGCTGTGCTTCCACGCGCCGGTAAGTTCTTCCAGCAAACCTTCCGCCGGATTGTGGCCGTTACCTCGGTAACCGTTCTTCACCCACTCTTCGAGGATTAATCCCCCTTCCGTGTGGCAGGAGGCGGAATCGGCGTTGTACTCGTAAACCTTGATGCCACGCTCATCCATGCAGAAATCCATACGACCGGTGATCATATGGTGACGACGCCACTGCCATGAGAGGCGCAGACGCGGCCAGAGGATTTTAGGGATGTCAAAAAGCGCCAGTAAGTTATCGTCCTTCAGCACTTTGTCGGTCGCGTGCAGGTACATCAGGTGCAGTTCATTGGTCGCTTTGATCAGCTCCTGCTCGGCACTTTCGGTAATGGTAAAATACTGGCAGGGATCTTTATTGATAAAGTGGCCGTTTGCACGGACATACGCCTGCTGCAGGGCGTCGTTTTCGTTGAGCCATTTCCCGTCAAACTGACGTTTATTCTTCAGCCGCGCACCGCTGATTTTCAGCAGTTCACCGTCGAGTTCCGGCTGCGGGATGCTGTGCTCCGTGTCGTCCGTCTGGATCATCCAGCCGAGAATTTCGGTATCGTTAAAGGTGTCATGCAGCGTGTAAGTACCGTTCTCAACGGTCATTCGCAGCTCGCGCGTCCACTGCTGCCCGAGCGGGAGCGGAGAGTGAATAACGTTCTGCTCGGCAATGCGCACCTTATCGTCTAACAGTTGCGCGATCACGGCAACGTGGCCGGTCTCATGAAACTCCCCGCCCTTTTGCCAGATAAGCAACGCCCCGGCCTGCGGCGCACGTTTCGACCCATTGGCAAAGGCCTGAAGCGGCAGGATGTTATCGTTCACGACCTGGCGCAAAAAGCGCAGAGAGAAGATCTCCCACGCCATACCGACGTCGGTGAAAACACATCCATAATTGAGGAACAGAAAACGGCGGGCGAACTCAACACACTGCCACTTGTGGCCCATGTATTCATTGCCAATATAGCTGCGAAAATCCGCGTCTTCCGGATAACGACGCGGATCGAGACTGCCGTAGTTTGAAGAGTAAATCGCCACGCCACCCGGCGCATAACCTAATAACGTCCCGAATGGCGCGTCACTGCTTAACTTTCCTTTACGCATGTATCCAACCTAAGACGGGCAGGCGGCAATGTTGAAAGGGTTGTCGTCGTCTGCACGTTGTAATTAACCTGACAGAGGTGGGATTTATCATACACCCGTTCCGCTGTCTGTGTAGTGTGGCGCGAAGGGGAAATGTATTGCGCTCAGTTCGCTAAACCCTCCTATGAACTCCTGCTACACTCCCTCAACACATCACAAAAAAGGCAGGCCAACATGTCAGACGAAAATACCTATCAGCCACCCAAAGTGTGGGAATGGAAAAAGAACGGCGGCGGCGCGTTCGCCAATATTAACCGTCCGATCTCCGGTGCCACGCATGAGAAAGAGTTACCCGTGGGTTCGCATCCGCTGCAGCTCTATTCTCTGGGCACACCAAACGGGCAGAAAGTGACCATCATGCTGGAAGAGCTTCTGGCGCTTGGCGTGACGGGTGCCGAGTACGATGCATGGTTGATTCGCATTGGTGAAGGCGACCAGTTCTCCAGCGGCTTTGTTGAAGTGAACCCGAACTCGAAAATACCGGCGCTGCGTGACCACTCCACGACGCCACCCACGCGCGTATTTGAATCCGGCAGCATCCTGCTCTATCTGGCAGAGAAGTTCGGCCATTTCCTGCCAAAAGATCCGGCGGGACGTACGGAAACCCTGAACTGGCTGTTCTGGCTGCAGGGCGCGGCCCCGTTCCTCGGCGGCGGTTTCGGCCACTTCTATAACTACGCACCGGTGAAGATTGAGTACGCGATTGACCGCTTCACGATGGAAGCCAAACGCCTGTTCGACGTGCTGGATAAACAGCTGGCGCGTAGCCGCTACGTGGCCGGTGAAGAGTACACCATCGCCGATATGGCGGTCTGGCCGTGGTTCGGCTGCGTGGCGCTGGGTAGCGTGTATAACGCCGCCGAGTTCCTCGACGCTGAGAAGTACACCAACGTTCAGCGCTGGGCGAAAGATGTGGCACACCGCCCTGCCGTGAAGCGCGGGCGTATCGTTAACCGCACCAGCGGCGAGCTCAACGAGCAGCTCCACGAACGCCACGCGGCGAGCGACTTCGAGACCAATACGGAAGACAAGCGTCAGGCGTAATTCTCTGCCGGGCGGACCACCGCCCGGCAACAGGGATCCCTGCCAGGGGCATGATTTGCTTAAGGGTTGAGCCGGTATTACTGGCACTATGCGGACGTTTTTCTCAGATCAGATGACGAGAAAAACGGACTCAACCGACAGCAGTCACAAAGGATTTGTTATGAAATTGATGAAAACAGCGCTGATTATCAGCACCCTGATCTTTTCCACTTCTGGTATGGCGATAGATAAAACCGCCGCCGGTGCAGTGGCCGGTGCGGCAATTGGCGCAGCCACGGGCAAAGATTTGAAATCCACGGTAGGCGGTGCGGTCGTTGGCGCGGGTACCGGTGCGATGTTCAAAAACGGCGACAAAGGTAAAGCTGCGCGTAAAGGCGGTGCGGTGGGTGCCGTGGTGGGCGCAGGTGCTGCAGCGGTAACAGGCAACAGCGTACTGAAAGGGGCCGCCGTCGGTGCCGGCTCTGGCGCACTGATTGGTGAAGCCACCCACTGATAAGCGGCGGGCGGCGCTCCGTTTGGCTCGCCTGCATTTAACCGAAAAAAAGGCCGCACACGGCGGCCTTTTAGCAGTGTTTATGCCGAGAGGCGGAATTTCTGCACCGACCGCTGGAGCTCTTCGGTCTGACGTTCAAGCGCGGAGGCCGCTGCCGAGACCTCTTCCACAAGCGAGGCGTTTTGCTGTGTCACGCCATCCATTTGCGTGATAGCAATACCCACCTGCGAAATCCCCTTACTTTGCTCCTCAGACGCAGACGCGATTTGCTTCATGATGGTCGTCACTTCCGTCACATCACGCAAAATGGCATCCATGGTGGTGCCCGTGTCGCCCACCAGCTTTGCGCCCTGCTCTACGCGGGAAACGGAATCGGTAATCAATCCCTCAATTTCTTTTGCCGCGTTGGCGCTGCGGCTTGCCAGGTTACGCACCTCGCCGGCCACGACGGCAAACCCACGTCCCTGCTCGCCCGCGCGCGCCGCTTCCACGGCAGCGTTGAGCGCCAGGATATTGGTCTGGAAGGCAATGCTGTTGATCACATTGGTGATTTCAGCAATCTTCTTCGAGCTCTCAGAAATACCGCTCATGGTGGTCACCACCTCTTCCACCAGCGAGCCGCCGCGGCTGGCCGTTGTTGACGCCACATCCGCCAGCTGGCTGGCCTGACGCGCACTTTCCGCGTTCAGCTTCACGGTGGCGGTCAGCTGTTCCATGCTGGCCGCCGTCTCTTCCAGTGCGGCAGCCTGCTCTTCGGTACGGGACGAGAGATCGTTATTACCGCTGGAGATTTCCGTCGCGCCGCGCCAGATATTCTCGCTGCCGGAGCGAATAGAGCTCACCGCTTCTCGCAGGCTATCCTGCATCGCGCTCAGCAGAGGAACCAGTTGACCCACGCAGTTGCGACCGAACGGTTCAATCGGTTGACTGAGATCGCCCTGGGCAATCTGGCGGAACTGCTGGCGAATGCGAGCCAGCGGTTTTACCAGCATCGCCACCAGGTAACGGTCGGTGAAGAGCAGTATTAACAGGCCAATAATCGTGGCGGTGATAATCACCGTGCGGGTCATGCTGGTCAGGCTGTCTACGACGACTCGGGTGCTGTCGAGTGCCCGGGCGGCCGCGTTGTTAAAGTTCTCCGCAGCAGCACCAAACGCACGACTCAGCGGAGGGGTGATGTTATTCGCCTGCTGACGGTAGCCCTCCAGAGAGGACTGCTTCGCCTGCTGCATTTGCGGCGTTACGCCCTGCTCAAGCAAAGCCTGCCAGCTACCGATCACCTGAGCTGAAACTTGCTCATCCATCGGTCCTGGTGAGATTGCCTTCATCTCAGCCAGTTTCTTCCCCATATTGTCCAGCGCCTGCTGGGCAGGGGCCAGGTCCGGTGTGCCGCCCGCGGCTTTCACTTCCATCGCGCGACTCAACCGGGTTACAAAGCGAAAATACTGATCGTTACCCTGACTGAGTATGGTCATCTGTTTGACCAGCTGGCGATCCACCTCATTGCCCTCTGATACCCGTGACAGAGACCAGGTGCTGTAAAGCCCCACGCCCGCCCACATTAAACAAAAGATCCCGAGAATCGTCAGCATGACGAAACGGATCGTGAAATTACGCAACATATTCATAAGTCTTCCTTGCCGTGAGGGTGAATTCGCCCAGAGGCGAGTCTTACCCTCGTTATCGGCAGGAATGAGCAAATTCATCACCTTTCACGCATTATTTTTATTAAAATTTTTACTGCCCCTGCATTCATTCAGAAAAAAGAGACACTTTCGAAGGGGAAAATTACCCTGCTAAGAATGTGTTTTACTTTGTCAGTGGATAAATAAATGTAAAACTGCAGCGCATTAAATTAACGGCCATACCTCCTGAGGAGTACATCATCAACAGGTTGCGTCAATCAATAGCGCTACCCTTTCGCGAAAACCCGCTTAATTTGCAGGGTAACTATTCAGTTCTATTTATCACATAAATATATTAACACCTAATTATCAGATTTCCTGATTTAAATACCCCAATAACTTACCTCCCCATTTTTCAAATTTCATTACATCCTTCACTTATGAGAAATTTCTTAAATTAAATAAATTCCTTTACAAGGATGTCGACGATTTTTTATTAACGGAGTTTCAGATGCGTAAATTTATGAACCGCACATTGCTTTCGCAGTGTGTCTTAATGGCTTTAACCTCTTTCGGTACCCAGGCAGCAATGACGGCAGCGACACCGTGTGAGGATGGCGTGACGACGCAAACCTGTGGATTAACGAAATATACCGATGACAGCTTTTATCAAAATCCCGGTGTGACAAATGCGGTTATGGCCGACGCCACGGCGAATAATATTTTCATGGATGGTCATCGAGGTGATGGCGACACGCAGTCATTAACGGTATCCGGAACGGATATGTCAGGCCACTATATCCAGGGAAGCAACGGCGGTACCGCGAATATCACCCTGAATAACGGCGCTACGGCCGATATGATTGAAGTCGGTAGCGGAGGCGCGACCACCAATACCACCGTGACGGTTGATGGCGCGACGCTGAACGGTGAAAACAGCACAGGCAATTACCAGCGTGATAAAACCTATATGATGGGCTCAGCGATTTATCTCGATCCACTGGATAAAGGCTACCACACCGTCAATATTGAGAATGGGAGCGTGCTGCACGGCAGCATTGTAAGCGCCGGTGCTGGCGAACAGGATATTACCCTCAGCAACAGTACAATGGATAAGGGCGGTATTTATGCAGGGAGCGATCAATCAAATACCCGCATTACGCTGACCGGAGCCACCGTCGATGCCTCGCAGAGTGAAATCGCGCAGAACATGGGCGACCTGGCCGAAAAACTCAGCGCGTATAAGCCGTTCAGTGACATCAACCTGGATGGCGTGGGCGATCTTGCCATCGCCATGTACGGCACCCAGGCCGATTCCCTGGCCCTGAATAACAGTACCGTCACTGGCGATATTGGCGTTATTAATGAAAAGGGGTCGACATCACTTACGTTTACTAATAAGAGCGTCGTGAATGGCAATATTACCCTGAACGGCAGTTCAGCGAATTCTGTTCTGGTGGATAACAGCACCATTAATGGTGCGGTAAATACCGGTCAAAACAGCGGCAATACCACCATCACGCTGCAAAACGATGCCACCGTAAATGGTGATATTACAACCGGTGCGGGCGATGATACGGTCGTGCTGACCAATAATTCTCATGTTAACGGCAATGTTGATGGCGGTGACGGTAGCGACACGCTGTCAATGGATGCCGGCAGTTCTGTTTCTGGTGAAATTAGTCAGTTCGAGACGGTGAACACGACCAGCAATAACAGCATCGCCATTGATAAAATTAACGATGCCACCAGCTGGAGTTTACAAAATGGCTCAACGCTTGTCGCTACAACCACCGGCAGTAATGCGATGGTAAATATGAGCACCGACAGCTTTGTTGATTTCGGCAATATCACCGGGGTTAATAACGCCGTTGTCGTCAACAGCATTACTCCCTCGGCACAAAATCAGCAGAACGTGATTCTGGGTACGTTCACCACTTCAGGCACCAGCACCCCGCAAAATTATGCGGCGGCCACCTTCACAAATGGCCAACAGAATGTTGAAAACCGTAGCGGCGCTTATAACTATGACAACAGTCTGAATATTGTGGCCGTAGATACCGCGCCGCAGACACGCCTTACCGCCGATAATACGCAGTCGTGGAATATCGAATTTAACAGCCAGAAGGGCAGCCTCGCGAGCGACGTTCAGGGCCTTGTTGCCGGTCTGGACGCTGCCGAGCAGGCCGGACATCAGGTGGCTGATGATATCAGCAACCATATGAATCAGGTGCATCTGGCTAACCTGCTCGGCAAGCAGGAGGAAGGTGCGCAGGTCTGGGGTGATTTCCTCTATCAGAATGGCAATTTCAGCAATGATGTTGACTATAAGAGCATCACCCAGGGCGCTCAGGGTGGCGTGGACTGGACGGCGCATCTGGACAACGGTGATAGCGTCACTGGCGGTATTGCACTGGCATGGACACGCAGCCGCGTGCAGGATACCCATGACGGCGCTGATAGCTTTAATGACAGCGTCTACGGTAATTACTACAGCCTGTACGGTGGCTGGCAGCAGGCGCTTAACGGCAGAATATGGGGTATGTTTGCCGACGGTAGCTTCAGCTATGGCGATATGCGGTACACCCTGTCTGCGAATAACGTGACGGGGAATACCAGCGGCATGACCGAAGCACTGCACGGTTCGACGGATGGCACCCTGTATATGGCGCAGGCGCGTACCGGTGTGAACGTGTTGCTGCCAGGTGAAACCCTGCTGCAACCTTACGCCACCTTAGGCTGGGATCAAACCAAAGCAAACGGCTTCTCCGACAGTGAAGTGACCTTCGCCGACAGTCAGGTCTCTTCCTGGAACAGTGGGGTCGGGTTGAGACTCACCACAACGCTTCGCGATCTGAACAAGAACGTGCAGATGATGCCGTGGATCGACGCACGCTTCCAGAAAGAGTTCAGCGACGATACTGATATTCAGGCGGCGGATTACCACACCACCTCCGGCCATAACAACACGATGGGGATCTTCGGAGCAGGCATCAATGCAACCATCGCGCATAACTTCACGCTCAATACCGGGGTGTATGTCGGCACCGGTGACGTGGACAACGATGCCAGCGTGCAGGCGGGGATGAGCTACAGCTTCTGACGAGTGAACGCCCGGTCAGTCTGATGCTGCCGGGCTTTAATCATTCAGGGTGATCAGGCATGTCATCGCTTATCAACAGGATTTGTGATTTGATAAGCACAGAATGAAAACGTTGTTTCGAAAATTCATCGACAAGAAAGGAGACATCATGTCCTGGCACCCTTACCCCGCCCGCTACGAAAATATGCAGTACCGCTACTGCGGAAAAAGCGGCCTGCGCCTGCCGGCGCTGTCACTTGGTCTGTGGCATAGTTTCGGCCACGTACAGCCTCTCGACTCTCAGCGGGCGCTGTTGCATAAAGCCTTCGACCTCGGCATTACCCATTTCGATCTTGCCAACAACTACGGCCCGCCGGCGGGAAGCGCGGAAGAAAACATGGGTCGTCTGCTGCGGGAAGATTTTGCCGCGTATCGCGATGAACTGATCATCTCAACCAAAGCAGGCTATGACATGTGGCCGGGGCCGTATGGGTCGGGCGGGTCGCGTAAATACCTGCTCGCCAGCCTCGATCAGAGCCTCAAGCGCATGGGGCTGGAGTATGTGGATATTTTCTATTCTCACCGCGTGGATGAAAATACGCCGATGGAAGAGACCGCCGCTGCGCTGGCCCAGGCCGTGCAGAGCGGTAAAGCGCTGTATGTCGGTATCTCTTCCTACTCCACGGAGCGCACCCAGAAAATGGCGGACCTGTTACGTGAGTGGAAGATCCCGCTGCTTATCCACCAGCCATCTTACAACCTGCTCAACCGCTGGGTCGATCACACCGGCCTGCTGGATACGCTTGAGAAAAACGGGGCGGGTTGCATTGCGTTTACGCCGCTGGCGCAGGGTCTGCTGACTGGAAAATACCTGAACGGTATTCCTGAAGATTCTCGTATGCAGCGTGAAGGCAAGAAGGTGCGCGGTCTGACGGAAAACATGCTGACTGAAGCCAACCTGAACAGCCTGCGTTTACTGAATGAGATGGCACAGGCCCGTGGTCAGACGATGGCGCAAATGGCGCTGAGCTGGCTGCTGAAGGATGAACGCGTGACATCCGTACTGATTGGTGCGAGCCGTCCGGAGCAGATCGAAGAGAACGTGCAGGCCCTGAATAACCTGCGCTTTAGCGACGATGAGCTGAAAAGGATTGACCAGCATGTTGCGGATGGGGAATTGAATTTGTGGCAGGCATCGTCGGATAAATAGCGCGGTCTGTCGCGCTCACGCCCCCCTCTCCCCTGGGAAGAGGGGGGGGAAATTACTTCTTACTGATCTTATCCAGATACCCCATCACGAACGCAGACAGCACAAACGTCAGATGGATAATCACATACCACATCAGTTTGTTGTCCGGGACATTCTTGGCGTCCATGAATACGCGTAGCAGGTGGATAGATGAGATAGCCACAATCGACGCGGCCACTTTATTCTTCAGCGACGAGGCATCCATTTTGCCCAGCCAGTTGAGCTTCTCTTTGCGCTCGTCGATATCGAGCTGTGAGACAAAGTTCTCATAGCCGGAGAACATCACCATCACCAGTAATCCGCCCACCAGCGTCATATCCACCAGCGAAAGCAGAACCAGAATCAAATCTGCTTCGGCAATGGAAAAGATGTTCGGCAGAACATGCAAGATTTCCTGGAAAAACTTAATCGTCAGCGCAATCAGCGCCAGCGAAAGGCCAAAATAGACGGGTGCCAGTATCCAGCGAGAGGCGTACATCGCGTTTTCAAAGAAGCGTTCCATAAAGTCCTGTCTGCAAACGAAACCAGCGCCCAGTATATCTCAACGGCGCTGACTGTTTGCAACAACTCACTCGTTGTACGTTCAGACATTGTCAGGATTAACGTCCGGGCGCGCGTACTCCGGCCAGACCAGCACCACCAGTTCCGGATACGCCTCCAGGCTGAACTCACGAAAACACTGGCGCAGGTTTAATACGTCCAGATCGGAACAGGAGACCTTCTCACCGTTAAGGCAACGCTTTTTGATATTGTCATAATATTTATACACCGCGGAATTCAGGTCGCTGCAGCGGCGCTGCGCTTCAAACAACCCAGGCGTGTCATTAATTTCCGACATTTTCATTCGCTTAATTGTCGCGTGCAAAAAGTCGATATATTCATGGTTCACCCGCCAGTACCAAACCGGTGTAACCGAGTTCATCAATACGGAGAAATGGTCTTCACCTTCCTCTTTTGTCATCAGTTCAGGTAGCGGAGGTTCACTGGCGTCTTTCGACACTTGCGTTTTATTGAACTCCTGCATCAATAAAAGAACACCAGCGGTCAGTAATAGTAATGTGATGACCGTAAAAAAAATGCTGTTCATGGGTAGGCTCCATTTTTTTTGATTTTAAAATTGCCTCATGATATTGTCAACGAATCTCACGCCTTTACCAACCCCACCCTGTTGTAATTAAAGGAAATTAAAATGCTGCCCGACTACCTCGTCCCGGCTAAGTACCACATTGCGCCTGTGGAACAGCAAACGACGGAAGCAGAAAAAGAGGCTAATTTCACTCAGGGGAAAAGAAAGCTCTCTGATTACGAGTCTGACATATTAATAGGCGTTTCTCGCACCGGTAAATCCCGTAATATGTTACTGGAAGAGCACGACCGTCATATAAAGGACCGGTTATTTCGCGCCGTTAAAATAGAAGCCTTTGTCCACCTGCTGAATGACCTGCAGGCCGAAGGTGAAATAGATGCCCAGAAACTAAGTCAAATAATCGCGGAAAAAACCAAAGAAATAAACGAAGCCGGCAATGAAATTTGGCTTAATCTAATTACGCGTGAAACCAACAACCCTATATTTTATAACCTGGGGGAAGAGTAACGTGACAGAAATTAAAGATAACGACGTTTATTTGGCTTTAGATAACAAAAAAAGTGATGAATTTATCTTAAAGCAGAATCTCGATGCACTGCGAAACACAAAAAATGCCGAGATGACGCGAATAACTCAGGACCTGGTATCGATCCCGGCGACGCTGGTACGCCTGAAATGGCATAATCGCCGCGAGATTTATCCTCTGCAGGTGAAGGAAGAGATATACGGCGCGGTGATGAATACCCTCATCGAACAGCGGCCTGAGCTGAAAGAGAAGCTTCTCGGGCGTCTGGAGGCCAATTATCAGTATCTGCTCGCCAGAGAAGTGGCCACCCTGCGTCTGATGCGCAAACTGTCTGACGGCGAGTACCGCACGTCAAACGTCACCTGCGTTGCGCTTGATGAAGACGCGCTGGCGTCCCACGCGCCTGCGCCTGCGTCCACTGAGACAAAAAACTGATCGCCCGACACGCATAAAAAAAGCCGGCTTTCGCCAGCTTCTTTGTTATTTCGCGGCCGCTTTCTCTTCGCCGACCAGCCCAATCTTGAGATAACCCGCCTGATGCAGCGTGTCCATTACCTTCATCATGGTTTCGTAATCGACGGTTTTATCCGCGCGGAAGAAGACCGTGGTGTCTTTCTTGCCGCCGGTGAGCTGATCCAGCGCCGGGATAACAGACTGATCCGTCACCGGGTCGTTGCCGAGGAACATCGATTTATCCGCTTTCACCGACAAATAGACAGGTTTCTCAGGACGCGGCTGCGGCTGGCTGGAAGAGGCAGGCAGATTCACCTTCACGTCGACCGTCGCCAGCGGCGCAGCCACCATGAAGATAATCAGCAGAACCAGCATGACGTCGATAAACGGCGTCACGTTGATTTCATGCATTTCGCCGTTATCGTCCAGATTTTCGTTAAGACGCATCGCCATACAATCAACCTACGCGCAGTTTAGACGCCGCATGCACCGGTTTAACGGAGCTGGCATTGAGGTCAAGATCGCGGCTTTGCAGCAATAGCACCTGCGCGGCGACGTCACCGAGCGTGGCTTTATAGTTGCCAATCATACGCGCGAAGATGTTATAGATGACGACCGCAGGAATGGCCGCGACCAGACCGATTGCGGTCGCCAGCAGCGCTTCGGCAATCCCTGGCGCAACCACCGCCAGGTTGGTGGTCTGCGTCTGCGCAATGCCGATAAAGCTGTTCATGATGCCCCAGACCGTACCGAACAGACCGATGAACGGTGAGATCGCCCCGATAGTGGCCAGATAACCGTTACCGCGGCCCATATGGCGGCCAACGGCAGCAACGCGACGCTCCAGGCGGAAGCCGGTACGTTCTTTAATGCCTTCGTTATCTTCACTGCCTGCGGAGAGTTCCAGCTCGTTCTGTGCTTCGTTGACTAACAGGGTGGTCAGGCTTTTTCCATGGAAGGATGAGGTCATGTCTAAGGCCTGATCCAGGGAGCGGGCTTCAGCCAGTTGCTGTTGTTCCCGCTTGAGGCGACGCTTCTGCGACAGCAGTTCGACGCTCTTACTGAAGAAGATAGCCCAGGTGATCACGGACGCCAGAACCAGGCCGATCATCACAATCTTAACCACGATGTCAGCATGATGATACATGCCCCAGACGGAGAGATCCGTCTGCATCAAATTATTACCCACTCTGTATCTCCAGGACGCAAATCACAAAATCTGACCGTAATAATATCAAAACGCCGTCGAATTGATAGTAGTTCTCATTAGTATTTACATAGTGCCGTAATTTTCGTTCACTTTCCTTGCGCTTACGCAGTAAAAATTTCTTATGCGTATTTTTGCTAATATTTTCTGCTTATTCGATAAGCCCCCGGGTGCAGATTTTTACAATCGTGGTAGTCTGGACGTCCAGACGTATAAAAACAGGGTTAGCGAACATGACAAAGAAGCATCTTGATACCACGCTGGTACAGGCAGGACGCAGCAAAAAATACACTCAGGGATCGGTCAACAGCGTGATTCAACGCGCCTCCTCACTGGTATTTGATACCGTCGAGGATAAAAAAATCGCCACGCGCAACCGCGCCAAAGGCGGGCTGTTCTATGGCCGTCGTGGCACGCTAACCCATTTTTCACTTCAGGAAGCCATGTGCGAACTGGAAGGCGGCGTGGGCTGCGCCCTGTTCCCCTGTGGTGCGGCGGCAGTCGCCAATACCATTCTGGCGTTTGTGGAACAGGGCGACCATATCCTGATGACCAATACCGCTTATGAACCAAGCCAGGATTTTTGCACAAAAATCCTCAGCAAGCTCGGTGTGACCACCGGCTGGTTCGATCCGCTGATTGGCGAAGGTATCGCTGAACTTATTCAGCCGAACACGCGCATTGTGTTTCTGGAATCCCCAGGCTCTATCACCATGGAAGTGCACGACGTCCCGGCTATTGTGAAAGCAGTGCGCAGCAAAGCCCCCGAGGCAATCATCATGATCGACAACACCTGGGCGGCGGGCGTGCTGTTCAGGGCGCTGGAATTCGACATTGATATCTCTATTCAGGCCGCGACCAAATATCTGATTGGCCACTCTGATGGCATGATCGGTACTGCGGTATCCAACGCGCGCTGCTGGGATCAACTTCGGGAGAATGCCTACCTGATGGGCCAGATGGTGGATGCGGATACGGCCTACATGACCAGCCGCGGTATCCGTACGCTGGGGGTGCGCCTGCGTCAGCACCATGAAAGCAGCCTGAAGGTGGCCGAATGGCTGGCCCGGCACCCGCAGGTCGAGCGCGTTAACCATCCGGCGCTTCCGGGCAGCAAAGGCCATGAATTCTGGCAACGTGACTTTACGGGCAGTAGCGGGTTGTTCTCATTTGTTCTTAAAAAACGGCTCAATAACGACGAACTGGCGAACTACCTGGATCATTTTACCCTTTTCAGCATGGCTTACTCCTGGGGCGGGTTTGAATCCCTGATCCTGCCTAACCAGCCGGAGCAAATTGCGGCTCTGCGCCCCGGTGGAGAAGTGGATTTCAGCGGCACGCTGATCCGACTGCATATTGGTTTAGAAGATGTTGACGATTTAATTGCGGATTTAGCGGCAGGGTTTGAACGTATCGTGTAGAGTGCATGCTGAAAATGTACTCCCTGGACGCTTTTGTGAACACTGCCACCAGAAAAGTCTGCATTAGTTGCGCCCGCGATCAAACCCCACGGGCGAATTAGGGAGTACAATAGCGCTATATCTGCATCTGCTGTTCCACAGGAAAGTCCATGGCTGTTATTCAAGATATTATTGCGGCGCTCTGGCAACACGATTTTGCCGCGCTGGCGGACCCTCACGTTGTAGGTATCGTCTATTTCGTGATGTTCGCAACCCTGTTTCTGGAAAATGGATTACTGCCAGCCTCATTTTTACCCGGTGACAGCCTGCTTTTACTGGCCGGGGCGTTAATCGGTAAAGGCGTCATGGACTTCACGCCGACGATGGTCATACTTACCTCCGCTGCCAGCCTCGGTTGCTGGCTGAGCTATCTGCAGGGCCGCTGGCTCGGCAATACGCGCGTCGTGAAAGGCTGGCTGGCGCAGTTACCGCATAAATATCATCAACGTGCGACCTGCATGTTTGACCGCCACGGTCTGCTGGCGCTGCTGGCCGGGCGTTTTCTGGCGTTTGTTCGCACGCTGCTGCCGACCATGGCAGGCATTTCCGGGCTGTCAAACCGCCGCTTCCAGTTCTTCAACTGGTTGAGTGCCCTGCTATGGGTAGGCGTGGTGACCACGCTTGGCTACGCGCTGAATATGATCCCCTTTGTGAAACACCACGAAGATCAGGTAATGACTTTCCTGATGATCCTCCCGCTTTTCCTGCTGGTCGCGGGACTGCTCGGGACGATTGCGGTCGTGATTAAGAAGAAATACTGCAGCGCGTGATATAAAAAAGCCGGGTGACGTTACGCTTACCCGGCTGGGCTCTCCCCTCAGGTCCCCTGCATCATTCTGATGCGCGACGCATCTTCCCCCGGCGTGACGCCGAAGTAACGCTTAAACTCCCGGCTAAACTGCGACGCACTTTCATAGCCCACCCGCATCGCCGCCGCGCTGGCCTTCATGCCATCATGGATCATCAGCATACGAGCCTTATGCAGCCGATAGGTTTTGAGATACTGCAGCGGCGAGGTGCTGGTCACCGACTTAAAATTATGATGAAACGCCGAGACGCTCATGTTTGCTTCCGCCGCCAGCTGGTCAACGCTCAGGTTTTCCGTGTACTGGCTTTCGATACGCTTGAGCACGCGGCTAATCAGGCTGAAGTGCGTCTGGCGGCTGACCAGCGCGAGTAATGCCCCACCGCCCGGCCCCAGCAGCACATGGTAAAGAATTTCGCGGATAATCTGTTTGCCCAGGATGCGTGCATCCAGCGGCCGTTCCATAACGTCGAGCAGACGCTCAATGGCGCAGAGGATCTCCTCGGATAACGTCGCGGAGTTAATCCCGCTCGCGGGCATCGACGGCCGGAACAATGCGTCCTCGCCAATCTCCATCAGCAGCTCCTGCAGCTGAAGGATATCGACATTTAAACGAATGCCCGCCAGCGGTACCGCTTCTGTCGCGAAAGTTTCACATTCGAAGGGTAAAGGTACTGTGAGCAGCAGATATTCATTGGTGTCATACCGGAACACGCGCTCATTGATATAGCCAATTTTATGGCCTGAAAAGAGAAAAACGATGCCCGGCTGGTACATGACCGGTGTGCGTGTCCCTGGCTGCGTCCCATACAGAAGACGAATGTCAGGCAACATGTCACCGACGCCATTTTCTTTATCAATCAGTCTTTTAATCTGCGCAGTAAGCTGAAGGCAGATTTCTTCACGGTTCATTTTACGTTACTCCGGCTACGGTTTCCGACGTTAACAGTGTGCGCAGTTTACCGTGTTTTCTCCAGCGTTCTGTAGAAATGGGCAAGACATCGGCAGGAATGTGCATTGAGAGGATAGCCCCGGACGGCCACAATGTGCAGCATCAGGTCGCCTTCAGCGCCACCACGGTTTTTCACCCACATAAGGGAACGAGCAATGAATAATTTTAATCTCCACACCCCAACCCGCATTCTGTTTGGTAAAGGTGCTATCGCCGACCTGCGCGCACAGATCCCCGCTGACGCCCGCGTACTGATCACCTACGGTGGCGGCAGCGTGAAAAAAACCGGCGTACTGGATCAGGTTTACAGCGCGCTGGAAGGTCTGGACGTGCGTGAGTTCGGCGGTATCGAGCCTAACCCGTCTTATGAAACACTGATGAACGCGGTCAAGATCGCCCGTGATGAAAAAGTCACCTTCCTGCTGGCAGTCGGCGGCGGCTCCGTCCTGGACGGCACCAAATTCATCGCCGCTGCGGCGCACTACGCGGACGGTATTGACCCGTGGCACATTCTGGAAACCCGCGGCAGCGATATCAAAAGCGCGATCCCAATGGGTTCCGTGCTGACCCTGCCTGCGACCGGTTCTGAATCCAACAAAGGTGCCGTTATCTCCCGTAAAACCACGGGTGATAAGCAGGCCTTTATGAACGATCACGTTCAGCCTGTATTCGCCATCCTCGATCCGGTTTACACCTACACCCTGCCTGCACGTCAGGTCGCGAACGGTGTGGTCGATGCGTTTGTGCACACCGTTGAGCAGTACGTTACCTACCCGGTAGATGCCAAAATTCAGGATCGCTTCGCGGAAGGCATTCTGCTGACGCTGATTGAAGACGGTCCGAAAGCGCTGAAAGAGCCGGAAAACTACGATGTGCGCGCCAACGTGATGTGGGCGGCAACCCAGGCGCTGAACGGTCTGATCGGTGCCGGCGTGCCGCAGGACTGGGCAACCCATATGCTGGGCCACGAACTGACGGCCATGCACGGTCTGGATCACGCACAAACGCTGGCCGTCGTCCTGCCTGCACTGTGGAACGAAAAACGTGATACCAAACGCGCTAAATTGCTGCAATACGCTGAGCGCGTGTGGAACATCACCGAAGGTTCTGACGATGCGCGTATCGACGCGGCTATCGAAGCAACCCGCAGCTTCTTTGAAGGTCTGGGCGTGCCAACGCGTCTGTCCGGCTATGGCCTGGATGGCAGCTCCATCCCTGCCCTGCTGGCGAAACTTGAAGAACACGGTATGACCCAGTTGGGCGAGCACGGCGACATTACGCTGGAAGTGAGCCGTCGTATCTACGAAGCGGCACGCTAAGCGTTTTTGACATCCCGCCTTTCGTTTTTTGACATTTCGTCCAGACTTAATGCACATCACATCGTCGGGGGTTCCCTCCGACGATGAGCACCTGAAGGAGGAAAAATGGCAAACCAAACCGTAATCAAGCTGCAGGATGGCAACGTGATGCCCCAACTGGGGCTAGGTGTATGGAAAGCCGGTAACGACGAGGTCGTCTCCGCCATTCATAAAGCACTGGAAGTCGGCTATCGGTCGATTGATACCGCCGCCGCGTACAAAAATGAGGACGGCGTGGGTAAGGCACTGGCCAGCGCTGGCATGCCCCGCGACGATCTTTTCATTACCACCAAACTGTGGAACGACGATCAAAAACGCCCCCGCGAAGCCTTGCAGGAGAGTCTGGACAAACTCCAGCTCGATTTCGTCGATCTCTATCTGATGCACTGGCCAGTCCCGGCTATCGATCACTATGTTGACGCCTGGAAAGGGATGATTGAGCTGCAGCAGGCAGGGCTGGTGAAAAGCATCGGCGTGTGTAATTTCCAGGTTCACCACCTGCAGCGCCTGATTGACGAGACGGGTGTCGCGCCAGTTATCAACCAGATTGAGCTGCACCCGCTGATGCAGCAGCGTCAGCTTCACGCCTGGAACGCCACGCACAAGATCCAGACCGAGTCCTGGAGCCCACTGGCACAGGGCGGTGAAGGGGTGTTCGACCAGAAAATTATTCGCGATCTCGCGGATAAATACGGCAAGACGCCGGCGCAAATCGTTATTCGCTGGCATCTGGATAACGGCCTGGTGGTGATCCCGAAATCGGTCACGCCATCGCGTATCGCTGAGAACTTCGACGTCTGGGATTTCCGCCTGGATAAAGATGAACTGAGTGAAATTGCGAAGCTGGACAAGGGCAAGCGTTTAGGCCCGGATCCCGATCAGTTTGGCGGGTGAATAAAAAAACCCCGGCTCGCCGGGGTTTTTATTTTTTACGCTTTACGTTTCACGGGTTTCTTCGCACTGGCGTTACCGTTTGAACGCTGATGCACAATCGGCGTGTGCTTGGTCAATGCCGGACGCGTATGGCGGTTCTGGCGGCGCGCTTCACGCATCTCGTCAAGCGTAGGCGCAGGCACCAGGCAGTCGCGGCGCGAGCCGATCAGATGCTTTTTACCCATATCTTCCAGCGCCTGACGGATCAGCGGCCAGTTAGCCGGATCGTGGTAGCGCAGCAGTGCTTTATGCAGACGGCGCTGTTTATCCCCTTTCGGCACCACCACATCTTCACTCTTATAGCCAATTTTACCCAGCGGGTTCTTGCCGGTGTAATACATGGTCGTTGAGTTTGCGAGCGGTGATGGATAGAAGTTCTGCACCTGATCCAGACGGAAGCGACGCTGTTTCAGCCACAGCGCCAGGTTCACCATGTCCTCATCGCGCGTGCCAGGGTGCGCGGAGATGAAGTATGGGATCAGATACTGCTCTTTACCCGCCTGCTTCGAGTAGGTGTCAAACAGCTCTTTAAAGCGATCGTAGCTGCCCATACCCGGCTTCATCATCTTGGACAGCGGGCCTTCTTCGGTATGCTCAGGGGCAATTTTCAGGTAGCCACCCACGTGATGCGTCGCCAGCTCTTTGATGTAACGCGGATCTTCCACGGCGATATCGTAACGTACCCCGGAGGCGATCAGGATCTTCTTGATCCCTTTCAGGTCACGCGCACGACGATAAAGGTTGATCGTCGGTTCATGGTTGGTATCCATGTGCTGACAGATATCCGGATACACGCACGACAGACGACGGCAGGTCTGTTCCGCGCGCGGTGACTTACAGCGCAGCATGTACATGTTCGCAGTCGGGCCGCCCAGATCGGAGATCACCCCGGTGAAGCCAGGCACGGTATCGCGAATGGCTTCGATCTCATTGATGATCGAATCTTCGGAGCGACTCTGAATAATGCGCCCTTCGTGCTCGGTAATGGAGCAGAAGGAGCAGCCGCCGAAGCAGCCGCGCATGATGTTTATTGAGAAACGGATCATCTCATACGCCGGGATTCGGCTCTCGCCGTATGCCGGATGCGGCACGCGTTTGTACGGCAGCGCGAAGACGCTGTCCATCTCTTCGGTGGAAAGCGGGATGGCCGGCGGGTTGATCCAGATAAAGCGCTCGCCGTGCTTTTGCATCAGCGCACGCGCGCAGCCCGGGTTGGTTTCGTGGTGCAAAATACGGGACGCATGCGCGTAGAGGACTTTATCGGCTTTGACCTTCTCAAAGGAAGGCAGCAGCACGTAGGTTTTTTCCCACGGTTTTGGGCGCGGCGGCTGAACAACGATAGCTTTGGTTTCAGCTTTCTTTGGCTCTACCGGTTTGTTATCCGCACACGGCAGATCGTCGCCGTACGGGTGCGGGATCGGGTCGATTTTACCCGGCATATCAATGATACGGGAATCCACCCCGCTCCAGCCCGGCAGCGCCTCTTTCACCATGATCGCGGTGTTGCGCACGTCGCGGATGCTGCTCACCGGCTCACCCTGTGAGAGACGGTGCGCCACTTCCACCAGCGGACGTTCACCGTTACCGTAAATCAGCATATCGGCTTTGGAATCCACCAGCACCGAACGGCGCACGGTGTCTGACCAGTAGTCATAGTGCGCGGTACGGCGCAGACTCGCCTCGATGCCGCCCAGGATAACCGGCACGTCTTTCCAGGCTTCTTTGCAGCGTTGGGTGTAGACCAGCGTCGCACGGTCAGGACGTTTACCCGCGACGTTATCCGGCGTGTAGGCATCGTCATGACGCAGCTTACGGTCGGCGGTATAGCGGTTGATCATCGAGTCCATGTTGCCTGCGGTCACGCCGAAGAACAGGTTGGGTTTCCCCAGACGCATAAAGTCGTCTTTGCTGTTCCAGTCAGGCTGGGCGATGATCCCCACACGGAAGCCCTGCGCTTCAAGCATACGGCCACAGATAGCCATGCCAAAGCTCGGGTGGTCGACATAGGCATCGCCCGTCACCAGAATGATATCGCAGCTGTCCCAGCCCAGTTGGTCCATCTCTTCCCGGGACATCGGCAGGAACGGTGCCGGTCCAAAGCAGGCCGCCCAGTACTGGGGCCAGGAGAAGAGGTCACGATCCGGCTGGATCAGGGAAATTGCGCTCATAGTGCTTCCGAAGAAAAAATAGACAAAAGGAGCGGGATTATACGCTGTTAGTCCGCCGGATTTGAAGAAAAGGATGCAAGAAGTAAACAGAAAATCCTGGAAGCCGTTAAAATACAGCGCACTGTTAATTTTGAATCATAATATCCACTCTATCTTGCGGTAATCAGTTACCGGGATGCATTCTGGCACGGAGTTTCTTTGTGAAGTTCAACGATTCGTTACATGTGTCCCAGCTGCGGGTTGTGCTTCACCTCTGCGGTTTTCTGGTTCTTCTGTACAGCCTGTCCATGCTGCCGCCGATGGTTATCGCCCTGCTGAATAAAGAGCGAACCTACTTTGCTTTTTTAACCACCTTTTTGACCTTTTTTACCCTTGGCGGACTTACCTGGCGGGCAACACGTCATTCCGGTATACAGCTGCGCACCCGTGACGGTTTCGTGATTATCGTTCTGTTCTGGCTGCTGTTTTCATTGATTAGCGCCATGCCGTTATGGATGGATGACGGTCTGCAACTCTCCTTTTCCGATGCACTCTTTGAAGGGGTATCAGGGATCACCACCACCGGGGCGACGGTGATTGGAGACGTCAGTGCCCTGCCGAAGTCGTACCTTTATTACCGCGCTCAGCTCAATTTCATTGGCGGATTAGGGGTCATCGTACTGGCCGTCGCGGTCCTGCCGCTGCTCGGTATCGGTGGCATGAAGCTGTATCAGTCGGAAATGCCTGGGCCGTTTAAGGAGGAACGCCTGACGCCCCGACTCGCCGATACCGCGCGTACGCTGTGGGTAACCTATCTGGCGCTGGGACTGGTCTGCACGCTGGCGTACTGGCTGGCGGGCATGCCCTTTTTTGACGCCGTCTGTCACGGGCTTTCCACCGTCTCATTGGGTGGGTTTTCAACCCGAAGTGAGAGCATCGGGTTTTACGACAGCCACGCGATTGAGCTTGTCGCCGGGGCTTTTTCGCTGCTTTCCGCGTTTAACTTTACCCTCTGGTATGTCGTCATCGCGCGCCGCACGCTGAAACCGATTCGGCGCAGCCCGGAGGTGAAATTCTTTCTCGGTGCCGCCACCGTCATTATCGCCATCACCGCCTGGCAGGTGTGGCACGCGGGGATGTACAACGGCACCGACAGCCTGGTACATGCCTTCTTTCTGGCCAGCTCCATGATGACCGACAATGGTCTTTCGACGGCCGATTACGCTCACTGGCCTCCCCACACCATTTTCCTGCTGTTGAGCGCCAGCTTTTTTGGCGGCTGCGTCGGCTCTACCTGCGGCGGGATCAAAGCGCTGCGTTTTCTCATCATGTTTAAGCAGTGTATTCAGGAGATGAATCAACTCGCGCATCCGCGCGCGCTGCTGAGCATTAAGGTCGGCAAAAGCGTCGTGAATGAACGCGTTCTGCGCTCGGTGTGGAGCTTCTTTTTTCTCTACGTGATGATAACGGGCTTTTTCGTCTGGGCGCTGAACCTGCTGGGATACGATCTGTTCACGTCATTTGCCACCGTTGCGGCCTGCATTAACAATATGGGGCTGGGGTTCGGCGAAACGGCATCAACCTTCGGGACGTTAAAAGACGAGGCCAAGCTGTTGATGTGTGCGGCGATGATTATGGGGCGTCTGGAAATTTATCCGGTGCTGATCCTGTGCTCACGCTTTTTCTGGCGGGCATAAACATTCCCGGCGAACCGGGAATCGTATCGTGGTTTAGGGGGCCGGGTTGACCAGCATCTGGCCGACGGATCCCCTGTCCATCATCTCCAGCGTCTGGCTGTGGAACAGGAACGGGAAGTGCGGCCACGAAGGCTGTCCGTAGTAGACCAGCAGTTCGACCTGCCCATCCACCCAGACGGTATCCTTCCAGCCCCTGTCTTCAGGGAACGGCATCGCGCCATTGACGTTGCGGATCAGGAAACTCACCCCTTCGATATGGAACGACTGCGGCATGTCCGAGCGAACCGTCCAGCGCTCCCAGGTGCCCTGCTGCGCGGTAATATCGATACGGTTAACGTCCCACAGCGTGCCGTTGATCCCCGGGTCGTCGCCCAGGCTGATATCGCGGCTGCGCACCGGCGAACCGCTCATGATCTCCTGCGGAAGCAGGCGCATCGGCAGGCTATCGGTCACCAACGGCAGCAGGCCGGTAGGACGCAGGGTCAGCACCAGGGTGGAGACCAGAATACTCGACGGCTCAAAGAAACCGCGAATGCGGTCCACAATGCTGGCCGCTTCGCCACAGGTGATCGACACCTCATCACCATTGGTCATATCAATAAGGATTTCGCGGCGTTCGCCTGGCGACAGCGCCAGCTGCTTCACGGAAACCGGGGCCGGTAAAAAGCCCTGGTCGCCGGAGATGACGTGTAGCGCGCGACCATCGCTCATTTGCAGCTGGTAGCGGCGCGAGTTAGAGGCGTTCAGCAGACGCAGACGTACCCATCCGCGCGACACTTCGACATACGGACTTTGCGCGCCGTTAACCAGCAGCGTATCGCCAACGAAGCCACCGCTGCCCGGCTCGCTGTATTCCGGCGTGCCGAAATTATCCAGCCGTTTGTCCTGAATAATGACCGGAAAATCATCCACGCCATAGTGGTTCGGGATTGGCAGGGATTTACTGATTTCATCTTCCACCAGCCACATGCCGGCCAGGCCGTTATACACCTGCTGGGCCGTGCGGTTAGGGGTATTGGCATGATACCAGAGCGTCGCCGCGCTCTGACGAATCGGCAGAACAGGCGCCCAGTCAGCGTTAGGCGACATCATGCGCGCCGCGCCGCCAAGCAGCGGGCCAGGCACCTGTAAACCACTGATGGTCATGGCGACATTTTCTGTCGTACGGTTACTGTAGATCAGCTTAACGTCATCGCCATTCCACACGCGTATGGTCGGCCCAAGGTAACGCCCGTTAATGCCCCACACCGGCGCACGCGTGCCCTGGGTAAAGGACCAGTGGCTGCGCTGTAGCGTCAGGAAAAGCGGCTGCCCGCGACGGGATTCTATTAACGGCGGAATGGGCAGCGGCTGTTGCTGCCCGGCGGCGTTGGCTGTCAGCGGCAGCGCACCCGCACAAAGGGCGATCCCGGAAGCCTGAATAAACTGACGCCGACTGAATGACATATAAGCTCCATCTGAAACGACTAACAACGCGGGAATTCGTTTTCCCTTTTAACGCCGGCTTACTTCTTACCGGCGGCTTCTCTCTCTGCGACTTCTTTGTCGAGCAGCGCAATATGCTGAGCCATCAGTTCACGGCAGTGTGCTGCCAGCTCGCGAACCTGATCTTTACCGTATTTGCTGGTATCCACCGGCGGCAGCATTTCGACAATCACCAGCCCGTTATTCAGGCGGTTAAGATTAATCTTATTAGAAGTATTGGAAACACACACAGGAATAATTGGAACACCTGCCGCAATTGCAGCATGAAACGCACCGGTTTTGAACGGCAGCAGGCCACGACCACGGCTGCGCGTCCCTTCCGGGAACATCCAGATTGAGATCCTGCGCTTTTTGAAGTGATTAACCACTTCAGCAATAGTGCTGTGCGCTTTCGCGCGGTTGTTACGGTCAATCAGCAGGTTACCGGTCAGCCAGTACAGCTGGCCGAAAAAAGGGATCCACAGCAGGCTCTTTTTGCCCACGGTCACGGTCGGTGGCAGAACAATGTTGGAGGCCGTCACCATATCGTAGTTGTTCTGATGGTTAGCGATAAAGATGGCGTTACCGAAGTTCTCAGCCCCTTCCGGCAGGCGTTTTTCAACCTTCAGGCCAAACAGCGGCGCAAGGCGGCCGAACATATGGCCAAAGGTGGCGACATGTTTCGGATTGCGCGGACTGAACAGGCAATAAATAGAGCCGAAAATACAGACCAGAATGCAGTAAATAATGGTAAGAATTAAACGAACAATGAATAGCATAGCGACCTCTGAAGCCCTGACAGCTGACAATTATACTTCACCTGTGGCCAGGTAAGGACTTTATTACGAGCGCGTATTGTTAATCGCAACGCACGAATTAACAACGATTTTACGGGAAATTTTATTGAAATTCCCCCTCCGGAACAGAGGGGGAGATAACGGCGTTACTCTTCGCTGTCGCCCGCGGTACTGCGCGCAGGAGAGTCAATCTCCACGCGGTCAATACGCTGCAGGCCGCGCATCAACGAGCCGCGTCGACCGCGCTCGCCCACCACTTTCTGCAACTCTTCCGGTCGAAGCTTGATTTTACGTTTGCCGACATGAATGGTCAGCGTGCTCTGCGGCGGCAGAATAAAGAGGTGCGCCAGACCATCTACCCCTTTCGCCGCTTCCGCTGACGGGATGCTGATGATCTTGTTGCCCTTGCCTTTTGACAATTCCGGCAGGTCGCTGACCGGGAACATCAGCATACGTCCGGCGGCAGTGATCGCCAGCAGCATATCGCTATCGTTTTCCACCACCAGCGGCGGCATCACATGCGCGTTGTCAGGCAGGCTGATCAGCGCCTTACCGGCACGGTTGCGGGAAACAAGATCGTTAAAGGTACAGATAAAGCCGTACCCCGCGTCAGACGCCAGCAGCAGTTTCTGGTCATCGGCTTCCATCAGCATATGGTCAACCGTCGCACCCGGCGGCAGCGTCAGCTTACCGGTAAGCGGTTCGCCCTGTCCGCGGGCAGAAGGCAGCGTGATCGGGTCGATGGCGTAGCTGCGCCCCGTCGAGTCGATAAAGGCGACCGGCTGGTTGCTCTTACCTTTCACGGCGGCTTTAAAGCTATCGCCCGCCTTGTAGCTCAACCCTGGCGCGTCGATATCGTGACCTTTAGCACTGCGCACCCAGCCGCTCTGAGACAGCACAATGGTGACCGGCTCAGATGGCTGCATGTCGTGCTCATTCATCGCCTTCGCTTCTTCGCGCTCATGCAGCGGAGAACGACGGTCGTCACCGAATGCATCGGCGTCAGCCTGCAGCTCTTTCTTGAGCAGGTTGTTCATCTTGCGTTCGGACGCGAGGATCGCCTGCAGCTGATCGCGCTCTTTTTCCAGTTCGTTCTGCTCACCGCGGATCTTCATCTCTTCGAGTTTGGCGAGATGACGCAGTTTCAGTTCAAGGATCGCTTCGGCCTGGGTTTCACTGATGCCAAAGCGCGACATCAGCGCCGGCTTCGGCTCGTCCTCGGAACGGATTATCTCAATAACTTCGTCGATATTGAGGAACGCCACCAGCAAACCTTCAAGGATGTGCAGGCGTTTAAGCACTTTTTCCAGTCGATAGTTCAGACGGCGGCGAACGGTATCGCGGCGGAACGTCAGCCATTCGCTCAGGATCTCCAGCAGGTTTTTCACTGCCGGACGACCGTCGAGGCCGATCATGTTCAGGTTGATGCGGTAGCTTTTTTCCAGATCGGTGGTGGCAAACAGGTGGTTCATCACCTGCTCCATGTCCACGCGGTTGGAACGCGGCACGATCACCAGACGCGTCGGGTTTTCGTGGTCGGATTCGTCGCGCAGGTCATCCACCATCGGCAGCTTTTTATTGCGCATCTGGGAGGCAATCTGTTCCAGCACTTTCGCGCCGGAGACCTGGTGCGGCAGCGCGGTGATGACCACTGCGCCGTCCTCTTTGGTCCACACCGCACGCATGCGCACGGAGCCGCGGCCGTTCTGGTAGATTTTGCGGATTTCCGCGCGCGAGGTGATGATTTCGGCCTCGGTCGGGTAGTCCGGCCCCTGTACGATATCCAGCAGATCGTCCAGCGTGGTCTTCGGCTGTTCAATCAGGGTGATGGCGGCTTTCGCCACTTCACGCAGGTTGTGCGGCGGAATGTCCGTCGCCATACCCACCGCGATACCGGTAGTGCCGTTCAGCAGGATGTTCGGCAGACGCGCAGGCAGCATTTTCGGCTCCTGCATCGTACCGTCGAAGTTTGGCACCCAGTCCACGGTTCCCTGACCCAGCTCGCCCAGCAGCACTTCAGCGTAGCGGGAGAGACGGGATTCGGTATAACGCATCGCTGCGAAGGATTTCGGATCGTCCGGCGCCCCCCAGTTCCCCTGACCATCCACTAGCGGATAACGGTAAGAGAACGGCTGTGCCATCAGCACCATCGCTTCATAACAGGCGCTGTCGCCGTGCGGATGGTATTTACCCAGTACGTCACCGACGGTACGGGCGGATTTTTTGAACTTGGCGGTCGCATTCAGCCCCAGCTCGGACATCGCATAGACGATGCGGCGCTGAACGGGCTTCAGGCCATCCCCGATAAACGGCAACGCCCTGTCCATGATGACGTACATGGAGTAGTTCAGGTAGGCGTTTTCCGTGAATTCATGTAGCGCGAGGCGCTCTGCCATATCGCTCATTATGTGTGATTCCTCAACTCAGAAACCGAAAGGTTTCAGGCAATATTGCCGCAGATACTACCTTATCTGGCGTGTTGAGTCACAAAGAAAAAGGGCCGCATCCGCGGCCCTTTCGGGGTTATTTGTTCAGTTTGATAACCTGCTTCACGTCGATTTCAAAATCGTTCCACTCTTTATCGACTTTACCCTGAATTTCCACCTTATCCTGCGGGGTTACGGTCACGCCGTTCCAGCGCTTGTGGTCAATCTCCACGTTAACCGTACCGGTCTCATCGCGGAAGGTGTAGCGGTCATCAGACAGGCGCTGAGTGATGTTCCCGCGCAGCTTCACCCAGCTGTCGTCCTTCATGTCCTTCACTTTCACCGCGGTGGTGAGGTTCGCGTCATTATCGACAAAACCGCCCGCCTGCGTCTGGGCCTGGGTTTGTGCGGCAGAGGGGCCGTTAAATCCGCCCTGTGCAGCAAAAACAGGGGCAGTGGTCATCATCATGATGGCGGCAATCGCAGCGAATTTTTTCATATTAACTCTCCCTTTAATGTGGTTTCGCAGTCCATTTAACAGGGTAAACCTTAACAACTTCTTAAGGGAAAAATTTATTTATTATTACTGTACAGCAGGCTGATGCAGAGGGTTTACTGACGTTATCAAGGAGGGAACATGCGCATTTTACTGGTTGAAGACGACAAGCTGATCGGCGATGGCATCAAGGCGGGTTTAAGCAAAATGGGCTTTAGCGTGGACTGGTTCACCGACGGAAAAACCGGCCAGACCGCGCTTCATTCTGCACCGTATGATGCCGTAGTGCTGGATCTGACGCTGCCGGAAATCGACGGACTGGATATTCTGCGCGCCTGGCGCGAAAGCGGACGCCGCGAGCCGGTATTGATTCTGACGGCGCGGGATGCGTTGAACCAGCGTGTCGAAGGGCTGCGTCTGGGGGCGGATGATTACCTGTGCAAGCCCTTTGCACTGATCGAAGTGGCTGCCCGCCTTGAGGCGCTGGTGCGCCGAAGCCACGGCCAGACCCGCAGCGAGTTGCACCATGGAAAGGTCACGCTCGATCCCTCCAGTCTCGTGGCCACGCTGGACGGCGAAACGCTGACGCTCAAGCCGAAAGAGTTCGCCCTGCTGGAGCTGCTGATGCGTAACGCGGGCCGCGTGCTGCCGCGCAAGCTGATCGAGGAAAAGCTCTACACCTGGGACGACGACGTCTCCAGCAACGCCGTTGAAGTCCACGTCCACCATCTTCGTCGTAAACTGGGCAGCGAATTTATCCGCACCGTGCACGGTATCGGCTATACCCTGGGTGACGCATGAAACTGACTCAACGCCTGAGCCTGAAGCTGCGCCTGACGCTCCTCTTTTTAGTGCTGTCGCTGACGGCGTGGTTTGCCGCAAGCCTGGTCGCCTGGCAGCAGACCACCCACACGCTGGATAAGCTGTTCGATACGCAGCAGATGCTGTTTGCCAAACGCCTGTTGACCATGGATCTGGATGAGATCCGGGCCCCCGAACGGATGCGTGAGATCCCCAAAAAAGCGAAGCACGGTCGTCTGGATGACGACGCGCTGGCCTTCGCCATCTACGCCACCGACGGCAAGATGATGTTAAATGACGGCGAAAACGGGCGGGACATTCCGTACCACTATCGCCGTGACGGGTTTGATAATGGACGGCTACAGGGCGACAACGACGAGTGGCGTTTTTTATGGCTCACCTCACCCGACGGGAAGTACCGCGTGGTGGTCGGCCAGGAGTGGGAGTATCGCCAGGAGATGGCGGTAGATGTGGTCAGCTCCCAGTTGACCCCGTGGCTGGTGGCGCTGCCCCTGATGCTGTTGTTGCTGATCGTTTTGCTGAGCCGGGAACTGAAACCGTTAAAAAAACTGGCGCAGACCCTGCGCTCCCGCTCACCGGATGCCACCGACGCGCTTCCGACTCAGGGGGTTCCCACTGAGGTGCGCCCGCTGCTCGACTCGCTGAACCATCTGTTCACGCGAACTCAGGAGATGATGACCCGCGAGCGTCGTTTTACCTCAGATGCCGCGCACGAGCTACGCAGCCCTCTCGCGGCCCTGAAGGTGCAAACCGACGTGGCGCAACTGTATCAGGACGATCCGCAGGCGCAGCAAAAAGCGCTGGCGCAGCTGCATGCGGGTATCGATCGCGCATCCCGGCTGGTGGATCAGCTCCTTACGCTGTCGCGTCTGGACTCGCTGGATAACCTCGACGATATCGAACCGATCGTGATGGCCGATCTCCTGCAGTCGGCGGTGCTGGATATCTGGCATCCGGCACAGCAGGCCGGGATTGATATTCGTCTGAACATTCATGCCCCACAGGTCACACGTCAGGGCCAGCCGCTGCTGCTGAGCCTGCTGGTGCGTAACCTGCTGGACAACGCCGTGCGTTATAGCCCGCATGGCAGCGTGGTGGACGTCACGCTGGACACCCGGCGTTTTACCGTGCGTGACACCGGCCCCGGCGTTTCCACCGATGCGCTGGCGCGTATTGGCGAGCGTTTTTATCGCCCACCGGGACAGGATGCAACGGGTAGCGGCCTGGGGTTATCTATCGTCAGGCGCATTGCCGCCCTGCATGGTATGCGCGTCGCGCTGGGCAATGCGGCAGAAGGCGGCTTCGAAGTGAAGGTCAGCTGGTAAGGGATTATTGCGTTTAATGCAAAAGACTTTGCACATTTTGCTCATTTAACCGCATCGCTCGCGCGCGTAGAATCCTCGCCATACTTTCATCTTCGAGGACACCTCATGAGCAACATTCTGATTATCAACGGTGCAAAAGAATTTGCGCACTCTAAAGGCCAGCTGAATGACACCCTGACCGAGGTCGCGGACGGTTTTCTGCGCGACGCCGGGCATGATGTTAAGGTCGTGCGCGCGGACAGCGATTACGATGTCAACGCGGAAGTGCAGAACTTCCTGTGGGCTGACGTGATTATCTGGCAAATGCCTGGCTGGTGGATGGGTGCCCCCTGGACCGTGAAAAAATACATGGATGATGTCTTCACCGAAGGCCATGGCGCACTGTACGCCAGCGACGGTCGCACCCGCTCCGACGCCTCCAAAAAATACGGTTCTGGCGGCCTGATTCAGGGCAAAAAATATATGCTGTCCCTGACCTGGAACGCACCGCTGGAAGCGTTCACCGAGAAAGATCAGTTCTTCGAAGGGGTGGGCGTTGACGGCGCATATCTGCCGTTCCACAAAGCTAACCAGTTCCTCGGAATGACGCCGCTGCCAACCTTTATCGTTAACGACGTCATCAAAATGCCTGACGTCCCGCGCTATATCGCAGAATATCGCAAGCATCTCGCGGAAATTTTTGCTTAACTGGTAACCTGGAATTAGAAGGAGTTAACCATGCTTACTGTTATTGCTGAAATCCGTACTCGTCCAGGCCAACATCACCGCCAGGCGGTGCTGGATGAGTTCGTGAAAATTATCCCCACCGTACTGAAGGAAGAAGGCTGCCACGGCTACGCGCCGATGGTCGACGCCACCACCACCGCCAGCTTCCAGGCTACTGCCCCAGACTCGATCATTATGATTGAGCAGTGGGAAACCGTGGCCCATCTTGAAGCCCACCTGCAGACCGCGCACATGAAAGCGTGGAGCGACGCGGTGAAGGGCGATGTGCTGGAAACGCATATCCGCATTCTGGAGCAAGGGGTGTAAGTTTACCCAGTTCCTGATTCCTGCCCTCCCCCTTCCGGGAGAGGGTCAGGGAGGCATATTACCAGTACAACTTCCAGCTTTGGGTAAACCTGACCAGCGCCTCCACGTAGAAGTAGTCCCCCCAGCTCGCGCACTCGTCCACGCCTTTATTGCTTGCCAGATGATAAACGGAGTGCTTCAGCAGCCCAGTGCCCTTCTCATCTTTGCCCATCAGGTAGTGTTTCGTCAGTGACGACATCATTCCTTTTGCCCATTCAGAATACCGCTCGCGATCCGGATCGGTCACCGGCAGGTGCTTCACCAGCTCCAGCAGGCCACATACCGCAATCGCCGCCGAGGACGCGTCGCGTAGCGCATCCGTGCCGACCAGCGCCAGATCCCAGTGGCAGACGTAATCTTCCGGCAGACGGTTGAGGAAGTAGTTCGCCAGCCGTTTCGACAGGGCAATCATCGTCGCATCACCGGTATAGATGTAGCTCAACAGGAAGCCGTAAATTCCCCACGCCTGCCCGCGCGACCAGCAGGAGTCATCGGCATAGCCTTGCTGAGTATTGCCGTAGCGCGGCGCGCCGGTGTGCACATCCATATAGTAGGTGTGGAACGTTGAGGCATCTTCACGGATAAGGTACCTCGCTGCCTGCATCACGTGTGCTTTGGCGGCATCGGCAAAGCGCGGATCGCCCGTCTGTTCGCTCGCCCAGTAGAGCAGCGGCAGGTTCATATTGCAGTCGATAATCATCCGCCCGGCCTGTTCCGGGTCAGCCAGATCGCCCCACGCCTGAATAATTTTTGCCTTCTCGTGGAAGCGCTCCAGCAGCGCCTCTGCCGCCAGCAGCGAGAAGCCACGCGCCTCACGGTTACCGGTCAGTCGCCAGGCCGCCACGCAGGAGAGCGTATACAAAAAGCCCAGATCGTGGGTGTTAGTGTCGTGGCGCCCGGCGATACGCAGGCCAAACGAGCGCACATGTTTTTCCGCCATCGCACGGAATTTCGCTTCGCCGCTCATCTCCCATGCCAGCCACAGCTGCCCGGTCCAGAAGCTGGTGGTCCACTCCACGTTGTCGGTCAGCGGATAAAAACCCTGCTGGCAGGTTTCCGCCGGGAACTGCTCACCAAACGCCGTTAAATGGCGGCTAATCAGCGCAAGGACATGGTCGCGTGCTGAACTCAGTTCATCGCGGAATACGCGCGAATCAACGGGCACGGGGATAGCGGGCAGGCGTTCCTCTGCGATACGACTTAACATATTTCGGTTCCTTCTTTGACGGCTTAATTATCGTGATGAGGGTTCTGCTACGTTCAGCGAGCGGGGGCCGCGCCATTTACTCTGGCAGGCAGATAACGTAAAGGCAGAAATAAACGTGAAGATCAGCGCCGTGGCGCCCATGATGATATAGGTGTTCTCGAAACCGATGCGGTCATACATATAGCCAGCAGGCGACGAGACCACGACATTGCCGACGTACAGCATCGCCTGATATCCCAGCAAATACATGGTGGCGTTAACGCGCTTATCGAAATGTTCGGCAATATATTTAAAGACGGAGACCAGCAGCAGACAAATTTCCAGACCGTACAGCGGCTTAAGAATGGAAATTAACAGATGTGAATCACACAGACCGGAAATAATCAGACGCGCACCGACCACCAGCCCGACAATTAACAGCCCACGTTTGGCGCCAATAGCGTTCACCAGCAGCGGGATCACCATATACATGACAAACTCCATTCCCGACTGCACGGTCCCCAGATAACCAAACACCGCATTGCCCTGGTGAATATCATCAAAGAAGGTCACGAAATAGCGCGAAAACTGCTGCTCGGCGATAAACATCATCCACGCCACACCGGCCACGTACAGACAGAAGGCCCAGAATTTACGGTTACGCAGCAGCGCGTAAACGTCTGACGGGGCAATTTTCTCTTTCGTCAGCACTTCGCCGGCATGTGCGGAGTTAGTGTTCACTTTCAGGCTCAACAGGACAATCAGCATCACCACCGATGCCACGCTGCCCATAATAAAGTTATACGCTGGCGAGAGATTAAAGAGCAGGCCGGAGAAGGAGGACGCCACTGCCCAGCCAAGGGAGCCCCACATCCGGATCTGACCAAACTCCATGCCGTTTAAACGGCTAAAACGGTCAGAATAGGATTCGCACGCCGCCACGCCCGCATACCAGGCAAAGCTTAAATAGAGTGCGCCAATAATAATCCCCAACAGCGTGTTGGACATTAACAGCGGCTGATAGACATAAATAAAGAACGGCGCCATCAGGGCAGACATTGCCACTACAAAATAGAGCAGGTATTTGCTCATGCCGATCTTATCGAGAATATAGCCATAGATGGGCTTCAGAATGACGGAGAAAATCCCGTTCACCGCAAATACGGTACCAATCACCGAACCACTGAGGTTCGCTTTCTGGCCTAACCAGATAGCCAGCAGGCCAATACTGGCAGACCAGGTAAAGAAATAGAGAAATATAAAACTGCTGATTTTGTAATATTCAGTTCTGTTTGTTGTAGCGGTCTTTTTCATATCATCCTCGCCGACGTGTAGGGTCAGAGTTTTTATAATGAGAACGACAGCTGTCGCTCACTGCCGGGCTCGCGGATAACAACCCGGTTCTCGCTAATATTCAGTTGTGGGACTGCCATAACCGGCTGGCTTTCGCCGGCGACGGCGGCACAACAGAGCCAGCTCTCCCCCTGCGCAAGCGTGGTTTTCAACAGCGGAATGGCAGCGCATTCCGGGAACATAATGCTGCTGTTCGGCGGTGTGACGATGCTGTCCGGTTCACGGCTAACCACCGGAGAGAGATCGACCAGCACGCTGGTGCCGTTACCGGCGACAAGCCAGCATCCGTTCTCACGGATCTGCGGTTCGGTGTTCATCACCGCAAAACCGCCCTCCGCCGTATTCAGTCGACGGGCGCTGTTGATACGGTGCAGGCGCAGGTGCCACTCACCAAACGGCACTTGCCAGGTTTCGATATGGACGTCATGCCACGGAGACCAGCGTGAGTAGAGATAATCGTCAGTGACCCGCACCGCTTCACACTCGCGGCGACCGCGGAAATAGTTATCCCCGTCTGCCAGCAGCAGCATGGAGTCGCAGGCGGCATGTTTCAGGCCAAACCGTCCGCGCTCAATCGTGAAACCAAAGCGGCTGGAGTAGGCAAATTTGGTGTATTTGGCTTCCGTATTCACGTAGTTATTCAGCTCAAGCTGCCCGGCGGTAAGCAGGGTGACGTGCTGCGACTGACCGGCATGCATCAGGATCTGCTGTGCATGCGGGATGACGCGTTTTTCCGCAAGCGCGGGCAGCGGCTGCTCTTCAGCCTGCCAGAACGGATGATCCTCCGGCATCGCCAGAATCAGGTAGGTTTTCAGCGCCCAGTATGGCGAGCCGGGGGCGTTATAGTCCTCACACATCGCCAGGTTCGGATAAGCAAAACCGAGGGTCAGAATGCCGTCCCGATCGGTGATGGGCTGTTGCTGCCACCAGCGCAGATGGCGCAGCACGATGCCCTTCACAATCCCCGGCGTGAACACCTCCAGACCGGAAAAGGCGACGGCACTCCAGAAGGCGACCATTGCAAAGCGATAGGTCAGGCTGCGACCAAACGGTACCGAGGCACCGTCGGCGGCTGACCAGTAGATAAAATCTTCGGCGAACAGGCGCGAACGCGCTCGCAGCACCTGCGACCTCTCCTCGTCACCGCTCAGGGTGGCGTAAATCAGGCCGTAGAAATGGAATGCCATCGAGATGTAATAGTCTTTCGGCCGCCCCGGCCCGTCGGAATACCAGCCATCGCCCAGGTAATAGGCCTCCATCATCGCAAACCGTCGGTCAATCGCCGTCTGGTCATACGGCAGCCCGGCGCGCTTAAAACCGAGCTGCACCATAATGGCAAAGTAGTTCCAGTTGCTATCCGGCATTTGCGCATGGGCGATCTGGTTGAGCCATGCGTGCAGGTTCATGACCTCGCGCCCGGTGAAGTGCGCGGTGAGTTTATCCCCCAGCAGGGCAAGCCCCAGACCGTAGGCCGCCATCTCGACCAGACGCTGATCGTAGGGGCCGGTTTCGCCCCAGTAACCGTCACTGTGCGGATCGGTGCCGAGTTTGATCGCGGTAAGGTATTTTTCGCAAAAGGGGCTGGCATCGCCGGATGCCAGCAGCGGAAACAGCCCCCATAGCGCACGTGAGAGTCCCTCCATCTGCGCGATATCCGTGCTGTAATGCGCACAGGTTTCACCCAGCGAAAATCGTGAACTGCCCGGCGCAAACGCTTTATCCAGTGCACTCAACAGAGTATTCAGTGACGCCACGATATCCTGGCGTGAAGACAACGGATTTGATTTTTCTTTGTTTGCCGCCCACATACGCTCACCCTCGTAATCAACTGCGGCAAAGCATAGTGAATCCACACGGGGCAGAAATGTTAGCCATGTCACAGGTAAGAGCGATGAATAAACCCGCAGTTAAGAAAATTTAAAAAGGTGGTTTATAAAGAGATTCTGACGGGGAAAAGTTGAGTTTTATTGCACTATGCGCGACACGCCAACATCCGAACATCTGGAGCTGATTACCTTAAATGATACCGTGGTGTCGTTTAGCCGCCTGTTCGCCAACACGGTGCGCTATCACCACTGGCATCAGTGTCTGGAAATTCTCTATGTGGAAGAAGGCTTTGGCGTGGCGATTGTCGATAACCGTCATTACACCATGCGCCCCGGGCGGCTGTTTTTCTTCCCACCATTTACCCTGCATAAGGTGATGGTGGACGAGAAGGCAGAGGCCCTTTACAGGCGCACCATTATTCATCTCGACCAGCATGCCGTACTGAAAACCCTGCGTGATTTTCCGCAGGCTCAGCAGCGTCTGCAGAAGCTGTCTCGTCGTGGCGGCGAGGCCTGGGTCGCTGACCTGGCGCATTGCCAGAAGCATATCGATTATCTTCTTGGCTGTTATCAGCCGCCGCTGAACAGCGAAAACATTGCCGGGCTGTTGATTAGCCTGTTTGCCATGCTGCCGGATGATAACGACGGTGCCCCGGGGAGCAGTCAGGGGGTGGCAAGTCAGGTGATGTTCTGGCTGGATGAACACTATCGGGAGAAATTTCGCCTGGATGCGCTGGCGGCTGAGCTGGGAAAATCACGCAGCTATGTATCGCGAAAATTCCATGCGGAAACAGGCGAGAAGATCCACGACTATCTGAATACGCTACGGCTGCGAAAAGCCTGCGAGTACTTGCTGCACAGTGATGCCAGCGTGCGTGAGATTGCCGCGCGGGTGGGATTTTCCGACGTGACGTGGTTTATCAGCGCCTTTAAAAAAGGGATTGGTGAGACGCCGCTGCAGTACCGGAAAAATTATGGCGCGGCGTGAACCCCTCACCCGCTCTTCTTGCCCGGTTTTAACCCGCGATGAAATTCGTTAATGCGCTTCATCGACCTGATGGTGCGCTGGGGCTCCGTTGACGCTACAGACAAAATGATCATCTCCAGACACAGCAGCACCGTGCCGTGGAGCGGAATTTTGCCCTTTTCACCGCCGCGCGGAACGTGGATCACCACGCTGGCCTCTTTGCTGAAGCGCGAGTCCGTAGCATTGGTCAGCAATATCGTGGGAATACCCAGCCGTTTCGCTTCACGCAGCGTGGTTTGTCCTTCCCGGTGGGCCGATTTTTGCGCCATCATCACCAGCACGTCGCCGCGCTGTAAGGCTATCAGTTGCTCTGCCAGACCAATGCCGGTGCGGTTGAGCGCAATAGCGGGCAGGCCGATACGGCTGAACAGCCGGGAAGTGTACTCGGCCAGAATGCCGGAAGCCCCAATCCCAAAGATCGCGACCTGACGTGCCTGCGCCAGCAACGACACCGCCTGCGCCATTGCGTAGCGGTTGTGCGGCTCGGATAGCACGTTACAGGTATGCTGATGCCCTTCCAGCACAAAATCGATGCTCGCGTTCACGTCGCTGGTGAGCGTATTCACCGTGGTGGACATTTTTTCACTGGAGGAGACCACCGGCCCAAACCACTGCTCCAGAGTCTGCTTCAGGTCACGCAGCCCGGCAAAGCCAAGAGCCTGAATGGCGCGTACCACCGTAGCGTCCGAGGTTTTCAGCAACGCGGCAATCTCCATCGCCGTCTGCTCCATCACCGCTTCGCGGTTTTCATTGATGTAACGCGCAACCTGCAGCAGGCGCGGCGTGAGCTGGTGCCCCCGCGAGCGAAAGCGGTCGCCATAGACATCAACCCGGGCTTTGTCTTTTCTGATCACTGTGACGCCTCCGGCAGCGGTCGACCGGCAATCTGCGACTGCACCTGGGCGGCCATCAGGCCTAAGGAGGCAAAGGAGTTCGAGATGGCCTCTTCACGGGAGATCAGTACGTAGTGGCCGGTGCGACAGGCATTGAGGAACTGACACCAGCCAGGCATCACGGCATCCATCGCTGCCAGCTCATCCTGCGGTTTGCCGCCGGTATCCCCGCGCCAGGTGGCAAAGACAAAATCTGCATCCAGCTCGGGCAGACGCTCGGCGCTGACGTCAATTCGACCGCCGTCAGGGATGGACTCAATCAGCGGCGGGAATGTGAATCCTGCGTCGCGCAGCACGCGCCCCAGCGAGTGGTAGCTGTGCATGGCGTTGATTTTGCCCTGGTTGGCCTGTATCACCGACACGGTAATGTTGCGGGTGTCGATGGTCGCTTTCAGGGCGTTAATCTGCTCCTGATAGCGACGTTCAAGGATCTTCAGCCGGGCTTCGGTGCCCGTGAGCTGTGCGAGCTTGCGGTAGATCTCCGGCGCGCCGCCATCGAGATGATCGATACTCACCGTCGGGGCAATTTTCTCCAGCTGTTCAACCGGCGTGTTACGGGTTGGTTCGGTGATGATCAGATCCGGCTTTGCAGCGGCGATGGCCTCGATGTCGATATCCGCGGAGCCGATAAATTTGATGTCGGCGTTATCAAAATCAACGCCCGTCAGCATGCCGCTGGCGCGCAGAAAATGGCTACCGTCCGGCCGCGTGCGCCCGTGGCTTGCCACTGGCGGCACGCCGAGCTCAATCAGCGGAATGGTGATATCCAGATCGTGCAGCGAGACAATCCGCTTCGGGTGAAGGGGCACAGTCACCTTGCGGTTCAGATCGTCGGTAAACGTCTGCGTCGGCTCCGCCGCACTCACGGTAAACCCCACCAGCAACAACATCGAAAAAAGTATACGCATCACCATCCCCTAAAATCTGTCCCGTCGCTGCCAGAGCAGCAACAGGAAAAACGGTCCGCCAATCAATGAAATGACTACGCCTGCCGGCAGCTGCAGCGGCAGGAAAGCCAGACGTCCGACGTTATCTGCCAGCAGAACCAGCAGCGCACCCAGCACGGCACTTCCCGCCAGCAGCGCGGTTTGTCCGCCGCGCAGCAGCAGGCGTGCCATATGTGGCGCAATCAGTCCCACAAAACCGATACTGCCCACGCAGGAGACGCAGGCCGCGGTCAGCACCACCGGGGCAAGCACGCGCAGCAGCGCCAGCCGTGAGGTGTGTACGCCAAGCCCCGTTGCGGTGGGGTTGCCCATCAGAGCCACGTCTGCGGCGCGCGCGGTCAACAGCAATAGCGCAAATGCCGGCAGCGTCCAGGCTGCCGCAATGCCCACCAGCGTCCAGTTTGCGGCATGCAGGCTTCCCGCCAGCCACAGCATCGCCGTTTGCACGTCACGCACGTCGGCGGTGGTCATAAAGACCCCCATTGCCGCGGCAAACGCCCAGGAAACACCGATCCCCGTCAGGATAAATCGCGGCCGCGAAATATCGCGCGCCAGCGCCACCACCAGCAGCGCGGTGAGTATGCCCCCCGCCATTCCCGCCAGCGGTCGCCAGGCCAGGCTGAGCGCCGGGAACTGAAAAATCAGCACCAGCACCGCCGCGCTACATCCCTCTTTCACGCCGATAAGCCCCGGGTCGGCAAGGCCATTACGGGTGACAGACTGCATCGCTGCCCCCGCCATGCCGAGCATGGCACCGCATAACACCGCCATCAGCAGACGCGGCAGACGGATATCCATCACGATGTAGCGCGTATCCGCCTCCAGACTTTGCGGATACAGCAGCGCCCGTCCGATGGCCGACGTCGGGATCGGCAGCGAGCCGTGCGTCAGGCCAAACCCGAGCAGGATAAAGGCCGTGAGTGAAATCAGCGCAAGGCAGGCCAGCGCCCTCGGGCGTACCAGCGTTGAAAAGGTGCCAATACGCAACGCGCGCAGTCCGGCCCGGCTCATTTGAACGCCCTCGAGGCCATAAAGATAAAGACGGGAGCACCGACCAGCGCGGTCATAATGCCGGTCGCCAGTTCATTAGGGGTAAACAGCGCGCGGGCGGCGAGATCCGCCAGCAGCAAAACCAACCCTCCACACAGGGCTGAAAGCGGCACCATCACGCGCAGATCCACCGTCACCAGACGCCGTATCAGCTGCGGCACCACGAGGCCAATAAAACCAATCGGCCCGGCAACGGAGACTGCCGCGCCGCACAGCAGCGCGATTGCCAGCAGCGCGAACAGGCGCGTCCTGAGAAGCGATACGCCAAGCCCCTGGGCCATCCGGTCTCCCAGTGCCAGCATATTGAGTGATGGCGACAGCCAGAGCGCAAGGGCGAAACCCGCGCCAGCGGCCCACGAAGCGCTGCGAAGCGTCCCTTCTGTTATCCCGGCCAAATCCCCCGCCAGCCAGGTGCGTAAGGCGAGAAGCGTCTGCTCATCGAGGATCAGGACCGTGGCGGTAAGCGAGGAGGCGAACGCCGACATCGCCACCCCGCACAAGGTGACTTTCATCGGCGTCAACCCGGTGCGTCCCGAAGAGGAGAGCATCAGTACCAGCAGAAACAGCCCGGCGGCGCCGGTGGCGGCAATCAACGGGCGACCAAACGGCAGGGTGAACCCGAGTGCACTTGTCAGCACGACGGCCAGCGCGGCGCCAGCATTCAGCCCCAGAATATGTGGCTCACCCAGCGGGTTACGGATAACGGACTGCAGCAAGACGCCTGCCACGCCAAGTGCAGCGCCGGTCAGCATGGCCGCAAGGAGGCGTAACAGGCGCAGCCTGATAATGATGTTATGGTCGAAATTGCGCGGGTCGAAATCGACAAAAGCCTGCACGACCGTCAGGGGAGAAATAACGCGCGCGCCCGTGCCCAGGTGTGCAATTGCGCCCATCACCAGCAGTAACGCAAAGAGCAGAAAAGCCAGTGACGTTCGTATCATGATTTTTCTGCGACCTGGCGAAACGGCATGAAGAACGGTTTGCCGGTGAGCGGATTAACTGACATATGTACGTCAACCTCAAACACCGCTTTGATCAGTTCCGGCGTACAGGTATCGCCCTCGTGAAGCACGCCCTCGACTTTCCCCTGGCGTAAAAAGACCAGGGAATCACCGTAGTTCACCGCGAAGTTAAGATCGTGCAGCACCACCACGACGGTGCGCCCGTGCTGGCGGGTCAGCGTATGCAGCAGTTCAAGGATTTCCACCTGATAGCGGAGGTCAAGAAACGTTGTCGGCTCGTCGAGCAGAATATAGGGCGTTTGCTGCGCCAGCGCCATCGCAATCCAGCAGCGCTGACGCTGGCCGCCGGAAAGGCTTTCCACCGGCAAATGGGCAAACTCCGCCGTACCGGTCAGGCGCAGTGCCTCTTCCACGGCCTGCTCGTCTTCGTCACTCCACTGGCGCATAAAATTTTGCCAGGGGAAACGCCCGCGCGAAACCAGCTCAAACACGGTTAACCCTTCCGGCAACAGCGGTGACTGCGGCAGAATGCCCAGCTGACGGGCGACCGCTTTGGTTGGCTGTTGATGAATGGCTTTGCCATCCAGCAGCGCAGCTCCCCCGAGCGGTTGCAGCAGACGTGCGATCGTGCTCAGCAGCGTGGATTTTCCACAGCCGTTCGCGCCCACCAGAACGGTTATTTTCTGTGGGGGGATCGCAAGCGAGATCTCATCGACGATGATTTTTTTCTGATAGCCAGCAGAGAGGTTCTCAAGAACCAGCCCTGACTTATTCGTGTTGTGAGCCACGTGAACGCCAACTTAATAAAAAACTAACAAATAAAAATAAAACTCATTCTCTTTTGAGAGTTTGCCGCTGCGCCATGTAGTAGTCAAGAGAAGAAACACCCTTAAAACCCCAGGGTTATCGGGCAGGATCGGGAAAACCGCTAAATGCATTAATTAATTTATTTTCAATAAGTTAATTACTTACCCGGCTAAGTATCAGAGGGGACGTACTGCTGTAGTCGATTTTTGCTTTTTTCCATTTACTACTACACCAGCGCATGATTGAATGATTCTCAATTACATGTTCGATGCCAGCGATGGCTAACGAGCAGACCGTAAAGGGCAATGACTCACACATTCTTCCGTGACGCTTCATTCGCGGGATATTTCGGGAAAACAGATGTAATGGCTACGTTCACTCCTTCACTCTCTGGGGTAAAAGGGCGCGCGCTCTTTTCACTGCTGTTTATGACGCCGCTGGTACAGGCAGCAGACAACACTGCGGCTCAGGACGGTGAAACGCTTACCGTCACCGCCGATCCTAATGCCGTGGCCGATGCCACCAACGGCTATCAGCCGCTGAACACCTCCACCGCCACGCTGACCAATATGCCGATGCTGGATATCCCGCAGGTGGTAAATACTGTCAGCGATAAAGTGCTGGAAGATCAGCACGCTACCACGCTGGATGAAGCCCTCTATAACGTCAGTAACGTGGTGCAGACCAACACGCTGGGCGGCACGCAGGATGCGTTTGTACGCCGTGGATTTGGCGCGAACCGCGACGGCTCAATCATGACCAACGGCCTGCGCACCGTGCTGCCGCGCAGCTTTAACGCGGCCACCGAGCGTGTGGAAGTCCTCAAGGGACCGGCCTCAACGCTGTACGGCATCCTCGATCCGGGAGGGCTTATCAATGTGGTCACCCGACGTCCGGAAAAACAGTTTGGCGGTTCGATCTCGGGCACCTCCTCAAGTTTTGGCGGCGGTACCGGCCAGCTCGATGTCACGGGTCCCATTGAAGGAACGCGCCTGGCTTACCGCCTGACGGGCGAGTACCAGGACGAAGATTACTGGCGAAGTTTCGGCAAGGCGCGCAGCACCTTTATCGCGCCCTCGCTGACCTGGTTTGGTGATGACGCCACCGTGACCGTGCTCTATTCACATCGTGATTATAAGACGCCGTTCGATCGCGGTACGATCTTCGATCTCACGACCAAACAGCCGGTGAATGTTGACCGTAAAACCCGGTTTGACGAGCCGTTCAACATTACCGATGGCCAGTCCGATCTGGCGCAACTCAACGCGGAATACCGCCTTAACAGCCAGTGGACGGCGAAGTTCGATTACAGCTACAGCCAGGATAAATACAGCGATAACCAGGCGCGGGTGATGGCCTATGACGCGAAAACCGGCAACCTGACCCGTCGTGTCGATGCGACGCAAGGATCAACGCAGCGCATGCATTCCACCCGTGCAGACCTACAGGGGAACGTGGATATCGCGGGCTTTTACAATGAGATCCTGACCGGCGTGTCGTATGAGAATTACGACCTGCTGCGCACGGATATGATTCGCTGTAAGAATGTGAAAGATTTCAATATTTATCATCCGTCTTACGGCAATCTGAGCAAGTGTACGACCGTTTCCGCCGCGGACAGCGATCAGACGCTCAAACAGGAGAGTTACTCCGCTTACGCTCAGGACGCCCTGTACCTGACGGATAAATGGATTGCCGTCGCCGGGCTGCGTTATCAGTATTACACCCAGTACGCGGGCAAGGGCAGACCATTCAACGTCAATACCGACAGCCGCGACGAGCAGTGGACGCCGAAGCTGGGGCTGGTCTATAAGCTCACGCCATCCGTCTCGCTGTTTGCGAACTACGCCCAGACGTTTATGCCGCAATCGTCCATCGCGAGCTACATTGGCGACCTGCCGCCAGAAACGTCCAATGCCTACGAAGTCGGCGCTAAATTTGACCTGTTCAACGGCATTACCGCCAACATCGCGTTGTTTGATATCCACAAGCGCAACGTGCTGTACACCGAAAGCGTGGCGGGTGAAAACATTGCTAAAACCGCTGGCCGCGTGCGCTCGCAGGGCGTGGAAGTGGATCTGGCAGGCTCTCTGACCGAGAACACCAATATTATTGCCAGCTATGGCTACACCGACGCGAAAGTGCTGGAAGACCCGGATTATGCCGGCAAACCGCTGCCAAACGTGCCGCGCCATACCGGTTCGCTGTTCCTGACGTACGATATTCACAACGTCATCGGCGGGAATACCCTGACAATCGGCGGCGGTGGACACGGCGTGAGCCGTCGCTCCGCGACCAACGGTGCGGATTATTATTTGCCAGGGTACGTTGTTGCTGATGCCTTTGCGGCCTATAAAATGAAGCTACAGTATCCGGTGACGCTGCAGGTCAACGTGAAGAACCTGTTTGATAAGACCTACTACACCTCGTCGATTGCGACCAATAACCTCGGCAACCAGCCAGGCGATCCACGTGAAGTGCAGTTTACGGTGAAGATGGAATTTTGATGTAAAAAAGCCCGGTGGCGCTAGCGCCTACCGGGCCTTCGTTCCATCCCCTCTCCCGGTGGGAGAGGAGTAAAGAGAGGGCATCAGGCCTCAATATCCGCCATATCGCCTTTTTCCTGCAGCCAGTTGCGTCGGTCTTCCGAACGCTTCTTAGCAAGCAGCATATCCATCATGGCGTTGGTTTGCTGTTCGTCTTCGTCGCTGATGGTCAATTGCACCAGGCGGCGGGTGTTTGGATCCAGCGTGGTTTCGCGCAACTGCATCGGGTTCATCTCGCCCAGCCCTTTAAAGCGCTGCACGTTCGGTTTGCCCTTCTTACGCTTGAGCTGTTCCAGTACGCCCGCTTTTTCCTCTTCCGTCAGCGCGTAGTAGACCTCTTTGCCGAGGTCGATACGGTAGAGCGGCGGCAGCGCCACGTGGACGTGACCGTTTTTCACCAGCGTCCTGAAGTGCTTCACAAACAGCGCGCACAGCAGCGTAGCGATGTGCAGACCATCGGAGTCCGCATCCGCGAGGATACAGATCTTACCGTAGCGCAGCTGGCTCAGATCGTCGCTGTCCGGATCGATGCCGATCGCAACGGAGATATCATGCACTTCCTGCGAGGCCAGCACTTCATCCGACGACACTTCCCAGGTGTTCAGGATCTTACCCTTGAGCGGCATGATCGCCTGATATTCACGATCGCGCGCCTGCTTGGCAGAGCCCCCTGCCGAGTCCCCTTCCACGAGGAACAGCTCGGTGCGGTTCAGATCCTGCGCGGTACAGTCCGCCAGCTTGCCCGGAAGCGCCGGGCCACTGGTCAGTTTTTTACGCACCACCTTCTTGGCGGCACGCAGACGACGCTGGGCGCTGGAAATGGCCATTTCTGCCAGCATCTCGGCGGCCTGCACGTTCTGGTTCAGCCACAGGGTGAAAGCATCTTTGACCACGCCGGAGACGAACGCCGCACACTGACGTGAGGACAAACGTTCTTTGGTCTGACCGGCGAACTGCGGATCCTGCATCTTCACCGACAGGACGTAGGCGCAGCGATCCCAGATATCTTCCGCCGACAGCTTCACGCCGCGGGGCAGAATGTTGCGGTATTCGCAGAACTCGCGCATTGCATCCAGCAACCCCTGACGCAGACCGTTGACGTGCGTACCGCCAAGCATGGTCGGGATCAGGTTGACGTAGCTTTCGGTCAGCAGCTCGCCGCCTTCCGGCAGCCACAACAGCGCCCAGTCCACCGCTTCCGTATCACCGGTGAAATTACCGACAAACGGTTTTTCCGGCAGGGTTGGCAGGCCGTTAACGGCTTCGCACAGATAGTCGTTCAGACCGTCTTCATAGCGCCAGGTCTGTTCGGTGTTGTTGACGTTATCTTTAAAGGTAATTTCCACGCCAGGGCACAGTACCGCTTTGGCTTTCAGCAGGTGCGTCAGGCGTGAAACAGAGAAACGAGGACTGTCGAAGAAGCTTTCGTCAGGCCAGAAGTGGACGCTGGTTCCGGTATTGCGCTTGCCGCACGTGCCGACGACCTGCAGATCCTGCACCTTCTCGCCGTTTTCAAAGGCGATGTTATACACCTGACCGTCGCGGCGGACGTTGACTTCCACGCGTCTGGACAGGGCGTTAACCACGGAGATCCCCACGCCGTGCAAACCACCCGAGAACTGGTAGTTTTTGTTGGAGAACTTACCGCCCGCATGAAGACGACAGAGGATCAGCTCAACGGCTGGCACACCCTCTTCCGGGTGGATGTCCACCGGCATGCCGCGTCCGTCGTCGATGACTTCCAGCGACTGATCGGCATGGAGGATGACGTCAACGCGTTTGGCATGGCCAGCCAGCGCTTCATCCACACTGTTATCAATAACTTCCTGGCCCAGATGGTTTGGGCGTGTCGTATCGGTGTACATCCCAGGGCGGCGGCGAACCGGCTCAAGCCCGGTGAGTACCTCAATGGCATCAGCGTTATAGGTTTGCGTCATGATTTAAACTAGCAGTTCGCATTGATTGTCAGTGGCTGTGCAGTCCAAGAAAATCGACAATCTGGGTGAAATGATTCTCAAAGCCCGTGAAAGCATGGTTTCCGCCTTCTTCTATAGTCTGGCGGCAGGATGCGTAATACGCCACTGCCTGGCGGTAATCCAGCACTTCATCACCCGTCTGTTGCAGCAACCAGATAAGATCGGGCGCTTCAAGCGGGTCTACCTGCATAACTTTGAGATCGTAAATATGGCGTGACTCTAGCACATATTGTTGGCCGGTGTAGGGGTTCTCGTTTTGCCCGAGAAAGTCCCGCAGCAGCTCAAATGGCCGAACCGCCGGGTTAACCACCACCGCAGGCAGCATAAAACATTGCGAGAGCCAGGTGGCGTAATATCCGCCCAGCGAAGAACCGACCACGCCGAACGATTCGCCGCCGTGTTCCATCACTACCGATTCCAGCATTTCTGCGGCTTCCGCCGGGTAAGGCGGCAGTTGAGGGATAATCATCTCAACGTGCGGGTGATGTTCGCTCAGCCACTGGCGAAACTGCGTCGCTTTCGCAGAACGTGGCGAACTGTTGAATCCGTGCAGATAGAGGAGCGTAGACATCAATAGCCTTCTGAAGCGGTGTCCGGGCGGAATTTTGCGCCGGTTAAACGGCAGACTTCCGTGGTGAGCAGGCCATCGGGATGCAGTTCGAGCCAGCGCCAGCCCGGTGCGATGGTGTCCAGGGTAAAGTTTGCGCAATGCGGCTTGAACTGAACGCAGGTCGAGGGCGTGGCCAGCAGTCGGCGGCCATTCCAGTCGAGATCCTGTTCCTGATGAATGTGTCCGCACAGGAGATTCTGCACCCGCGGGAATTTCGCCAGCACTCTGTCCAGCGCGGCAGAGTTGCGCAGGCTGTGTTGATCAAGCCAGCTACAGCCCGCCGGCAAAGGATGATGATGCAGCAACAGCAGCGTATGACGTTCAGGTTCGGCAGACAGTTTGGTCTCAAGCCAGTCGAGTTGAAAGTCGCTTAACTCACCGTGTGGGACGCCAAAGACCTGGCTGTCCAGCAGCAGGATCTGCCAGTGGTCACCCACAAAAACACATTTTGCCGGAGAGATCCCCGCATCCTGCAGCGAGCTGTACATGGCAGGCTGGAAATCGTGGTTTCCCGGTAGCCAGACGCAAGGCACGCTAAAACTCGCGATGCCTTCAGCGAAATGCTGGTAGGCCGCGGAGGATTGGTCCTGCGCCAGATCGCCCGTCGCGACAATCAGATCGCATGGGCGATTTTCAGCGTGAATGGCGCTAAGTACCGCCTGATAGCTCTCCCAGGTATTCACCCCAAGCAGAGTTTCATGCTTTTCGGCAAAAAGGTGGGTATCGGTGATTTGTAATATCCTGACTGGTGCCCCACCAGCAACAGTCAGGTTCAACAGGCTTTCCAAATGGTGTCCTTAGGTAGGTTTATGACGCTAACAAACCGGAATCGCCATTGCTCCATGTGCTAAACAATATCTTAGCCAGTCGGCTAAAAACTGGTTAATTTGATGCTTTTCGTCGCGTTGATGCAACTTTTTATTCGGATAATCATACCGCGCTTTGAAGCGAAAGATCTGCTGGCTTGAACACACTTCAGCGACCATCGCGTCATGGTAAAGGCGCACCGTCATCGACGGCAGGCTCCAGTAGCTAATGCTGGGCGCCGTTTGTTCAATTTCGACAAGCGTAGTGTAGCGCGTTGATTCTGTTATCGTTAATCGATACTGCGCGTTGCTCACCTGATAGCTCACCGTTTCGCCGGGTGCGTCGTTTTTCGGCAGCAGGCGGCGCAATTGTGCGAAATTGGTTTCGCACAGGCGCATCATTTCTGGGAAGTCAGGTGTATAACGCTTCATTTTTTCCACTCGTTTCGTAAAGTCTGATAATGCAGTTGCAGCCATTGCAGAGCGATGACAGACGCTGCGTTGTCGATTTTCCCCTCTTCTACCCACTGATAAGCCTGCTCCCGACTCACCACATGAACCCGAATATCTTCGTTTTCATCTGCCAGACCGTGGATCCCTTCCGCCGTCGTGGCGTCCACTTCGCCCACCATAATGGACAAGCGCTCGCTGGTGCCGCCTGGGCTTGCCAGATAACTCAGCACCGGTTTTGTCCGGCCAACCACCAGCCCCGCCTCTTCCAGCGCCTCGCGGCGGGCAACGTCTTCGACCGATTCGCCCTCTTCAATCATGCCGGCCACCATCTCCAGTAACCAGGGGCTGGCGCTGACGTCATACGCGGCAATACGGATCTGCTCCACCAGCACGACTTCATCACGCACTGGGTCAAAGGGTAGCAAGACTGCCGCATGCCCGCGCTCAAAAATTTCGCGTCTGATTTCACCGCTCATTTCGCCGTTAAACAGGCGATGCCTGAAACGGTAAAGTTCCATTGAAAAAAAACCGCTATAAAGCGTTTCTCGTGCAATAATTTCTACATCGTTTTTCGCGAATGTCACGGGCAAGTTTTCTGGTTTTTGCATGAGTCGAGTCCTGGTAGCAATGGTGATGAAATTATGAATTTCAAGGCTGTTTGGCTGCCGTTTGTAAGGCTATATGGTAGATTGGTGCAAATTACCGCCAGATGGCACGTAACGCCAACCTTTTGGTATGGAAGATTCTGTTAGAATCGGCAATTATTTTTTAATTAGATCAGCGCTAATACTGCTTCACAACAAGGAATGCAAATGAAGAAATTGCTCCCCATCCTTATCGGCCTGAGCCTGACGGGCTTCAGTGCAATGAGCCAGGCGGAAAACCTGTTACAGGTCTACCAGCAGGCACGTCTGGGCAACCCTGATTTACGTAAATCAGCGGCCGATCGTGATGCTGCGTTTGAAAAGATTAACGAAGCGCGTAGCCCATTGCTGCCACAGTTAGGTTTAGGTGCAGATTATACCTACAGCAACGGTTTCCGCGACGCCAATGGCGTTAACTCCAATGCTACCAGCGCCTCACTGCAATTAACACAGACGCTGTTTGATATGTCCAAATGGCGCGCCCTGACCCTGCAGGAAAAGAGCGCGGGCATCCAGGATGTGACGTATCAGACCGATCAGCAAACGCTGATCCTGAACACCGCCACCGCATACTTCAACGTGCTGAGCGCAATTGACTCGCTCTCCTACACCGAAGCGCAGAAACAGGCGATTTACCGCCAGTTAGATCAAACCACCCAGCGTTTCAACGTGGGTCTGGTGGCAATCACTGACGTTCAGAACGCCCGTTCACAATACGATAGCGTCCTGGCCAACGAAGTGACCGCACGTAACAACCTCGATAACGCGCTGGAATCCCTGCGTCAGGTTACCGGGAATTACTACCCTGAGCTGGCGTCTCTGAACGTCGACAGCTTCAAAACGGATAAACCGCAGGCCGTTAACGCCCTGCTGAAAGAAGCGGAAAACCGCAACCTGACGTTACTGCAGGCGCGTCTGAGCCAGGACCTGGCCCGCGAGCAAATCCGTCAGGCACAGGACGGCCACCTGCCGACCCTGAGCCTGAGCGCGTCTACCGGCGTGTCTGATACCACTTACAGCGGTTCTAAAACGAACACCTCCCAGTACGACGACAGCAACATGGGTCAGAACAAAGTAGGTCTGAACTTCTCGCTGCCACTGTACCAGGGCGGCCAGGTGACCTCTCAGGTGAAACAGGCGCAGTACAACTTTGTTGGCGCGAGCGAACAGCTGGAAAGTGCCCACCGCAACGTGGTACAGACCGTTCGTTCGTCCTTCAACAACGTGAATGCCTCTATCAGCAGCATCAACGCCTACAAACAGGCCGTTGTGTCTGCGCAGAGCTCTCTTGATGCCATGGAAGCGGGTTACTCCGTGGGTACGCGTACCATCGTTGACGTCCTGGACGCGACCACCACGCTGTACAACGCGAAACAGCAGCTCTCCAGCGCACGTTACCAGTACCTGATTAACCAGCTGAACATCAAACAGGCGCTGGGTACGTTGAACGAGCAGGATCTGCAGATGCTGAACAGCACCCTGGGTAAACCTGTCTCTACTTCTCCGGAAAATGTCGCGCCAGAGAATCCTGAGCAGGTTGCCGCCGTTGATAACTTCAACGGTAACGGTGCTGCACCTGCCGCGCAGCCAGCTGCCGCACGTACGACTGCACCGGCCAGCAGCGGTAACAATCCGTTCCGCAATTAAGCATGTCATCGGGCCCACTGCGGCCTGATGCCTTCGCCATACCCCTCTCCTTTCGGGAGAGGGCGTACGCAAATCACACCTGAACGTAAGCCAACGTAAAGATCCCCCTCATTCCGGCCATCATCGCTTCATTTTCAACCACTCATCCTCTATCCTGAGCGTTATTACCACTGGGTCCAGGAAGACAACGATGAAACGGACAAAATCTATCAATCACGCTTCGTTCCGCAAAAGCTGGAACGCGCGTCATCTCACCCCTGTTGCGCTGGCCGTCACGGCTGTCTTTATGCTTGCAGGCTGTGAGAAAAGCGATGAAACAGTTTCGCTTTATCAAAACGCGGACGACTGCTCTGCTGCAACCGGCAACGCCGCAGAGTGTAAAACGGCGTATACCAACGCCCTGAAAGAGGCGGAACGTACTGCGCCGAAATATGCTTCACGTGAAGACTGCGTGGCAGAGTTCGGTGAAGGTCAGTGTCAGCAGGCACCGGCTCAGGCAGGCACAGCCCCTGAAAACCAGGCACAGGCCCAGTCCAGCGGCAGTTTCTGGATGCCGCTGATGGCAGGTTACATGATGGGCCGCCTGATGAGTGGTGGTGCGGGTTACCAGCAGCAGCCGCTGTTTAGCTCGAAAAACCCGGCCAGCCCGGCTTATGGTCAATATACCGATGCCAGCGGCAAAGGCTATGGCGCAGCCACCCCTGGCCGCTCCGTAACCGTACCGAAAACGGCGATGGCTCCGAAACCCGCGACCACCAGCACCATTACCCGTGGCGGGTTCGGTGAGTCTGTGGCGAAACAGACCAGCATGCAGCGTAGCGCGTCAGGCACGTCCACTCGCTCAATGGGCGGCTGATCATGGAACGAGTCAGTATCACCGAGCGCCCGGACTGGCGCGAAAAAGCGACCGAATACGGTTTTAACTTCCACACCATGTACGGCGAGCCGTACTGGTGTGAAGACGCTTACTATAAGCTCACGCTTGCCCAGGTGGAGAAACTGGAAGAGGTGACCGCCGAGCTGCACCAGATGTGCCTGAAAGTGGTGGATAAAGTCATCGACAGCGACGCGCTGATGACGAAGTTCCGCATTCCGAAGCACACCTGGAGTTTCGTCCGCCAGTCGTGGAAAACCCACCAGCCTTCGCTTTACTCACGTCTCGATCTGGCGTGGGACGGCGTGGGCGATCCTAAGCTTCTGGAAAACAATGCTGATACGCCAACCTCGCTGTACGAAGCGGCGTTCTTCCAGTGGATCTGGCTGGAAGACCAGGCCAATGCCGGCAACCTGCCGCAAGGCAGCGACCAGTTCAACAGCCTGCAGGAAAAGCTGATTGAGCGTTTCGCTGAACTGCGCGAACAGCATGGTTTTAATCTGCTGCACCTTGCCTGCTGCCGCGACACGGAAGAAGACCGTGGCACGGTGCAATATCTGCAGGACTGCGCGGCCGAAGCTGAAGTGGCGACCGAGTTTCTCTATATCGAAGATATCGGCCTGGGTGAGAAAGGTCAGTTTACTGACCTGCAGGATCAGGTGATAAGCAACCTGTTCAAGCTCTACCCGTGGGAATACATGCTGCGTGAAATGTTCTCCACCAAGCTGGAAGACGCCGGCGTGCGCTGGCTGGAGCCGGCATGGAAGAGCATTATCTCCAACAAAGCCCTGCTGCCGATGCTCTGGGAGATGTTCCCGAACCATCCGAACCTGCTGCCGGCTTACTTTGCAGAAGACGATCACCCGCCGATGGAGAAATACGTCGTTAAACCGATCTTCTCCCGCGAAGGGGCGAACGTGTCGATTATTGAAAATGGCAAAACGCTGGAAGCCGTTGAAGGGCCTTACGGCGAGGAAGGAATGATCGTCCAGGCGTTTTATCAACTGCCGAAGTTTGGTGACAGCTATACCCTGATTGGCAGCTGGCTCATCAACGATCAGCCAGCCGGGATTGGCATCCGCGAAGATCGCGCGCTGATCACGCAGGATCTGTCACGGTTCTATCCGCACATTTTCGTCGAGTGATCGGGTGTGCCGGGGTGCGAGCGGAAGCCCTCACCCCGGCCCTTTCTCTTTGGGAAAGGCATGCATACGTTATCCAATCTGCACCGACAACATACTTAAGCTTCCCATCTCAATGCCATCGACCGGTATGCTGATCGGCTCCTGACCATCCCACGCGCCCAGTACATACAGCAACGGCAGAAAGTGTTCCGGCGTCGGGTTAGAGAGTGAACCGCCTTCGTGATCCAGATAGTTCACCAGCGGATGCTCCTCAACCGGCCCTTGCCAGGTCAGATTTGCTTTCACGTAATCGTTAAAAGATGTCGCCCACGGGTATGGCGTGTTCTCACCGTGCCAGCGCGCTGTACGCAGGTTGTGTACCACGTTGCCGCTTGCGATCAGCATGATACCCTCGTCGCGTAAGGTCGCCAGTTTTCGCCCCATCTCCAGGTGCCAGGCCGCCGGTTTAGTGCTGTCGATACTCAACTGCACCATTGGGATATCCGCCTCGGGATACATCTTTATCAGTACGCCCCACGAGCCATGGTCAAAGCCCCAGGCTTCGTTATCCAGCGCCACAGGCACAGGCGCGAGTAATTCCACCAGCTGTCTAGCCAGCGCTGGCGAGCCGGGTGCCGGATAGTGCGTGTCGTACAACGCCTGCGGGAAGCCACCGAAATCATGAATGGTTTTTGGCGTTTCCATTGCGGTCACGCCCGCGCCCCGGGTAAACCAGTGCGCAGACACCACCACAATCGCTTTCGGACGCGGTAGCGTCTCGCCCAGATGACGCCATACTCGGGTATAGACGTTGTCTTCCAGAACGTTCATTGGGCTACCGTGGCCTAAAAACAGTGCTGGCATACGGGAAGAAGTCATGGTGATATCCTTACAGAAGGTGTCAATTTAATGGTTCTACATTACGCGCAATCTCGCCCGGATGAACGCTGATAAGCGTGAAGATCATCATCAGGAAATTTGAATGTAAGGAATGTGTAAAGCAGGGTTTCGCCTCTCGCTTTGACCGAAATGAACCATTAATATTAATGATAATCATTATCATAAGGAGCAATGCATGTCAGTCCCCTTGATCCTGACTATACTGGCGGGCGCCGCAACGTTCATCGGTGCCATTCTCGGTGTGCTTGGTCAAAAGCCGTCTAACCGCGTGCTGGCCTTCTCATTGGGCTTTGCTGCCGGGATCATGCTGCTCATCTCTCTGATGGAGATGCTCCCTGCCGCACTGGGCACCGAAGGCATGTCTCCGGTGCTGGGGTATGGCATGTTTGTATTCGGCCTGCTTGGCTACTTTGCCCTCGACCGCATGCTGCCGCACGCGCATCCGCAGGATTTAATGCAAAAAAGCGTGACCCCGATGCCGCGCAATATTAAGCGCACGGCCATTCTGTTAACGCTCGGCATAAGCCTGCACAACTTCCCGGAAGGCGTAGCAACCTATGTCACCGCCAGCAGCAATCTGGAGATGGGCTTTGGTATCGCCCTGGCGGTCGCTTTGCACAATATTCCTGAAGGACTGGCGGTGGCAGGGCCGGTTTATGCCGCCACGGGCTCGAAACGGACCGCGGTCTTCTGGGCGGGGATCTCGGGGATGGCCGAAATTCTCGGCGGCGTGCTGGCGTGGTTGATTCTGGGCAGCCTGGTCTCGCCTGTGGTGATGGCCGCTATCATGGCCGCCGTGGCCGGGATAATGGTGGCGCTCTCCGTGGATGAGCTGATGCCGCTGGCGAAAGAGATCGATCCGAATAATAACCCGAGCTATGGCGTGCTGTGCGGCATGTCGGTGATGGGCTTGAGCCTGGTGCTGCTGCAAACGGCAGGGATCGGCTAAGACAATCGCGCATTAACGTCTCACAACAAAAAAGCCGGGTTTCCCCGGCTTTTTCACATCAGCCCTTTCAGCTGGCTTTGCGCGCGTGCGCCTGGCGATACTCCACCAGATCTTCAATCGTCACCACGGGCATATTATGCAGACGGGCAAAGGTGATGCACTCCGGCGCACGTGCCATGGTGCCATCGTCGTTGGTGAGTTCACACAGTACGCCCGCAGGTTTAAAGCCTGCCAGGGTCACGAGGTCAATGGTCGCTTCGGTGTGACCGCCACGGGTCAATACACCGCCAGCCTGCGCACGCAACGGGAAGACGTGGCCTGGACGATGCAGGTCTGATGGCTTCGCATCATCGGCAATCGCGGCACGTACGGTGGTCAGACGGTCAGCCGCCGACACGCCGGTGGTCACGCCATGTGCCGCTTCGATGGTCACGGTAAAACCGGTTCCAAAGGCGCTGGTGTTGTTTTCAACCATCATGGGCAGGTCGAGCTGCTTACGACGGTCTTCGTTGATACACAGGCACACGATGCCGCTACCGTGACGGATGGTCAGCGCCATCTGCTCAACGGTCATGTTTTCGGCGGCGAAAATCATGTCGCCTTCATTTTCACGGTTTTCATCGTCAAGCACCATCACGCCGCGGCCTTCGCGCAGTGCATCCAGTGCATGTTCAACACGTTCAATAGAAGTGCCAAAAGAGGAAAGTAGCGTCTGATTCATGGTAAAAAAACCTCATTAACATTATGGTTACCAGAATCAGGGCAGTCTTAGGAGCGCCGTATTAGCGGCAAAAAGATAACGTGAGCGGGCCAGGCCCGACTTGATCGTTACTCTCTCCCATCCGGACTCTAACCGTCGGCCCCGGAATTACACCGGATCTGCTGTCCTTTGAGTGGTGACCCAAAGCGCTCGCGGGCTTTCAGCGTTACGCTGATTTACCGCCGGTGGGGAATTTCGCCCCGCCCTGAGAATAAGCGAGATAACTATAACGCGATTGATTACCCTGGGCAATGCGCAGACATAAAATCTCCTTTATCCTGGGGCATGACGCGCTACAATGTTCATTAACACCGTCTTATCAAGGGAAGCCACAATGATTGACCCGAAGAAAATTGAGCAAATTGCGCGTCAGGTTCATGAGTCTATGCCAAAAGGTATTCGTGAGTTTGGGGATGACGTAGAGAAGAAAATCCGCCAGACGCTGCAGGCGCAGTTGGTTCGCCTTGATTTAGTCAGCCGCGAAGAGTTTGACGTGCAGACGCAGGTTCTGCTGCGTACCCGCGAGAAGCTGGCCATGCTGGAGCAGCGTCTGAACGAGCTGGAAAACCGCAATACGCCAGCGGAAGTAAAACCGGCACCGGCCATTCCACCGGTTGATGAAGCAGAATAACAGCCGCGTATAACGGGCTGTTTGCGAAGATACCCTCTCCTGCAAAGAGAGGGTGAAAAAAACGGGCCAGATGGCCCGTTTTTTATTGGCTGACTTTATTTGCTGTCTTTCTGGATCTTCTTGATGATGTTGGTGGTTGAGCACCCGTCCTCAAAGTTGAGCACCATCACTTCACCGCCATTAGCCCAGACCTCTTCGCTGCCTGCGATTTGATCCGGTTTGTAATCGCCGCCTTTCACCAGCAGATCCGGCAAAATACCGGCAATCAGGCGCTGCGGGGTATCTTCTTCAAACGACACCACCCAGTCCACCGCTTCCAGTGCACCCAGCACGATCATGCGCTGCTCCAGCGGGTTCACCGGACGCGTTTCACCTTTAAGACGTTTCGTCGACGCATCGCTGTTCACCGCCACAATCAGACGGTCGCCCAGCTTACGCGCATTGGCCAGATAAGAGACATGACCGGCATGCAGGATGTCGAACACGCCGTTGGTCATCACCACTTTTTCACCGCGTTTACGGGCGGCGGCAACGGCCACTTTCAGCTCATCTTCGCTCATCACGCCAAAACCGGTATCGGCACGACCACGCACCGCGTTTTCCAGTTCGATCGGCGAAACGGTGGAAGTTCCCAGCTTGCCGACGACCACGCCTGCCGCAGCATTAGCGAAGTAGCACGCTTCTTCCAGAGAGTTCCCTGCCGCCAGCGTCGCCGCCAGAACGCCAATGACCGTGTCGCCAGCACCGGTCACGTCATACACTTCCTGCGCCTGGGTCGGCATATGCAGCGGCGCTTTGCCAGGCTGCAGCAGCGTCATCCCCTGCTCGGAGCGGGTCACCAGCAGTGCGGAGAGTTCGAAGTCAGCAATGATCTTCATGCCGCGCTCAACGAGCTCTTCTTCCGTCTTACATTTGCCCGCCACCGCTTCAAACTCAGAGAGGTTTGGCGTCAGCAGCGTTGCGCCGCGATAGCGCTCAAAGTCGGTACCTTTCGGGTCGATCAGCACGGGCACATTGGCTTTACGCGCGAGCTGAATCATCTGCTGTACGCTTGCCAGCGCACCTTTGGCGTAGTCGGACAGCACCAGCGCGCCGATAGTGCTCAGCACCTGGTTAATGCGCTCGTGCAGCGGCTCAGGATCAACGCCCTCAAAGCCTTCCTCAAAGTCGAGGCGGATCAGCTGCTGGTTACGCGACAGAACGCGCAGTTTGGTGATCGTCGGGTGTGTCGGAACCGAAACAAAGTCGCACTTCACGTTCACGTCCGCCAGCGACTTGCTCAGCGCACGCGCCGCATCGTCAATGCCGGTTAAGCCAACCAGACGCGACTGCGCGCCCAGAGAGGCAATGTTCATCGCCACGTTTGCCGCGCCGCCAGGACGCTCTTCAATGGTGTCGACCTTAACTACCGGTACCGGTGCTTCCGGAGAGATGCGGCTGGTCGGCCCGTACCAGTAGCGATCCAGCATGACATCCCCGACAACCATAACTCCAGCACGTTCAAACTCTGGCAGTGTTACTTTCATTCCTGACTCCAGAAAGATTCACAATTTGCGCGCGATAATATCACACTTGTTTTGTTACGCACGGTTCCACCAGCCACTTCTGCCAGCTGGCGGTGACCTGCGCGCGTTCAGTGGCGAAACAGTCCAGCGCGACGTGGCCAGGCTGCTCCTGTAAGGCCAGGTGGTGCAGCTCGTCGCGCAGCGTGGTATAGGCGCGCGTTAAGGCCTGCGCCTCCTGCTCATCCATAATGTCGTTTTGCGCCAGCAGTTCCAGAATACGCACATTATCAGACCAGCGGGTCAGCTTCGGTTTAGCGTGCGCATGGCGTAGCACCAGATATTGCGTAATAAATTCAATATCGGTAATGCCGCCCTCATCCGCTTTAATATCAAAGCGATCGCGATGCTTATTGCCCAGGTGCGCGCGCATTTTCTCGCGCATCTCACGCACCTCGGTCTGCAGCGTGCTGCCGTCACGCGGGGTTGTCATAATCTCCCGACGAATGGCATCAAACTGCGTTTTCAGCGACGGATCGCCGTACACCACGCGGGCACGCACCAGCGCCTGATGTTCCCACGTCCAGGCTTCATTCTTCTGGTACTCAGCGAAGGACTCCGTTGAGGTCACCAGCATGCCGGCCGCGCCGGAAGGACGCAGACGCGCATCCACTTCATATAAAATGCCGGATGACGTGCGGGTGCTGAACAGATGCATAATGCGCTGGGCCAGACGCAGGTAGAACTGACGCCCGTCGATTTCACGCTCGCCGTCGGTCATGACGTCTGCCGGGCAGTCATGCAGGAAGATTAAATCGAGATCCGAGCTGTACCCCAGTTCCCATCCGCCGAGCTTACCGTAACCCACAACGGCAAAACCGCGGCCTTCGCGGTCAGCAAGGTGTTTCGGCTGGCCGTAGCGCGCCACCATCTGAATCCATGCCTGATGCACCACCGCATCAATGATCGCTTCTGCAAGCCAGGTTAAGTGATCGCTCACTTTCATCACTGGCAGCGTTCCGGCGATATCTGCCGCCGCCACGCGCAGCATTTGCGCCTGCTTAAATTGACGCAGCGCCTCCAGCTGTTGCTCTTCGTCCTCTTCCGGTACGCGCAGCAGATACTGACGCAGCTCGTCACGGTAGGCGTCCGTTGCCGTCGGCTGGTAGAGCGTATTGGGATCGAGCAGCTCATCCAGCAGCAGCGGATACCGCGCCAGCTTGTTGGCCACCATCGGCGAGGCGGCGCAAAGCGTAATCAGATGCTTGAGCGCGCCCGGGAACTCGCTCAGCAACTCAAGATAGGTCGTACGGGTGATGATCCCGCTCAGCAGCGGCATCATGCGCGACAGCGGGACCGGCGCATCCGCACGCGAGCAGACGTTGCTCAGCAGGTGCGGCATCAGATGATCCAGCACCTGACGACCGCGCGGACCAATGGCCCGTTTATTCAGTTCGAGACGGAAATCAGCAATTAACGCCACCACACGATGGCGATCGTCATCGCTCAGGTGCGCCAGCACCGGCGTGGTGTCATCTTCCTGCAGCGCGTCCTGCCACAATTCGCGCCAGTGTTCAGAGAGCGTATCGTCCTGCGATTCACTTTCATCGTCACCAATCAGCGCGTTAAAGACACGGCGCACGCCGGCCATATGCGCATCCAGTTGCCCGGTCAACGTTGACCAGTCGTCGACGTGCATCCCCCAGGCCAGCCGCGCCCGGTTCAGGTCATCGCCTGGCAAAGTCTGGGTCTGCTCGTCATTGATGCTTTGCAGCAGGTTTTCCAGGCGGCGCAGGAACAGATAGGCCTCACGCAGGATCTGCGCGTCGCCTTCCGGCAGCAAATGCAGTTGCTCTATGGCTGACAGCGTCGGCAGCAGCGAACGGGATTGCAGTGAAGGCTCACGTCCGCCGCGGATCAGCTGGAAGACCTGAACGATAAATTCGATTTCGCGAATGCCGCCCGCGCCGAGCTTGATGTTGTCCTTCAGACCCCGGCGACGCACTTCACGGGCGATCATTCCTTTCATGTTGCGCAGCGACTGAATAACGCTGAAGTCGATATAGCGACGGAACACGAACGGGCGCAGCATGGCGCGCAACTCGTTGGCGTAGGCATCGTCGCTGTCTCCCATGATCCGCGCTTTGACCATCGCGTAACGCTCCCAGTCGCGCCCCTGCTCCTGGTAATAATCTTCCAGTGCCGCAAAGCTCAGCACCAGCGGACCGCTGTCGCCAAACGGGCGCAGGCGCATATCCACGCGATAGACAAAACCATCCTGGGTAGGTTGATCCAGCGCTTTAATCAGACGTTGCCCGAGACGGGTAAAGAACTGCGCATTGTCCAGTTCACGGCGGCCCCCGCGTGTGGAGCCGTTCTCCGGCCAGGCAAAAATCAGGTCGATATCCGAGGAGAAATTCAGTTCGCAGCCCCCGAGCTTGCCCATGCCCAGAATCAAGAGTGGCTGAGGAACCCCATCCTCATTGCACGGCGTGCCCCACTCTTTACAGCAGGCGGCATAGAGCCAGTCCCGTGCGGCAACAATCAGCGTTTGTGCCAGCTCGCTCAGCTGCTGCAGGGTACTTTCTTCGCTGACCAGTTCCAGCGCCTGAGCCCAGGCAATACGCACCATCACCCGGCGGCGGAACTGGCGCAGGACGCGCATCAGTGTCGCTTCATCCGCGACCTCTTCAAGTGCGGTTTGCAACCAGCCCGCATAATGCCGCCACTCGTCTGCCTGCGGCGGGGTGCTCTCAAGCGCCTCCAGCCAGTCCGGGTAAGCGGTGATACTTTCCTGCACAAAATCACTGAAGGTGAGCACGCTCCTGGCCTGCTCGCTTAACGATGACGCCGGTAATGACTCAGGCAGACGTTCGCAAACGGTCTGCCACTGCTGCTGTAACTGCGAAGAAAGCGGCATTATAGGGTTCCTTGCCAGAGTTAACGTTTTCCGCTGTGCAGCCAGAACGGCTCCTGCGAAATGGCTTCATTACGGAAATGCTCAATCTCAATGTGCTGACGGGTTTCGATAGCATGTTTCAGCCCCTGCCAGTTCTCCAGCCAGGCCTGCGCTTTAGGGCCGTCATAGGCACCCGACAGCAGCAGCATGCTGTCGATATTGCGCGACAGGCGGATCAGCTGATCGCCATACTGGTCTCCCAGCGGATACGCAAAGGTGGTTTTAAGCTCCGCCGCGTGGCGTGAAAGATGGATATCGGCGAAACGTTTGAAGTTATCTTCAATTTTGGCCTGCGCTTTTGCATCCAGGAAGGCACGCCAGCTGCGCGTCACCAGAAACTCGGTCAGCGCCAGCCTGGCGGCGGCGTTTTGCGGGCTGTAGAGTGCCGTTTGTGCGGATACGTCAGAGAGCAGCAGCGCTTCGGTCTGGGTCAGCAGGTCACGTAAGTGAGCGCTCGCTTTACGAGGTACGATGCCGCCGAACAGCGCCAGGGTATGACGCACAAGGCTCATCGCCGCTAACACGTGCGCTTTTGCGTTTTTCACATTACGCACCCACAGCTCTTCATGATAAAGCCACTGTGAGAGCGCCAGCTCCAGCGCCGCCTCCATGCCCTGCTCAACGCTGGCTTTCGGTGGCACGTGCAAAATAGTGGTCTCTTTCAGCAGGCGCGGCGCATTCCCGGCGGCCAGATGATACCCCCGCGCCGCTTTGCTCAGGCTGCCCTGACGCAGGCCCGGCTGACTTACCAGCTTACGCGCCAGCTTCAGTACGTCCTGGACTTCACCTTCCAGCAGTTCAAGCTCCAGCTCGCAAATCGGCTCCTGAAGCTCACCCGCTTTTACCTCACCCTGATCGAGGGCGATTTCAATGCGGCTTTTCCCTTCCGTTACCAGCCATTTTTCACGCCAGAAATCGGTGCTAAACAGCGGTTTCACCTCGGCGGATAAGGTTTCTGGCAGCACGCCGTCCGGCCAGACTTCTGCCGGGAAACGATCCAGCTCAAGTTCTGGCTGATTGATGTCGATATTGTATTCCGGGCGCTGATGCAAACCGCCGACCACGCGGCCAGCGATTTTCATCGTCATCTCGTAGCGCCCGTTCGCGCCACGGATGCGCAGTCCCATATCATGGCGGCGCAGCCAGTTGTCTGGCGTTTCGTAATAAATATTAAGCAGTTGTACCGGTTCATGGTGTTCGCCGGAAAGGGTCTGCAGATGCTGACGGAGTGCGTCAACGCTGTCTTTTTCGACGATAAATTTTAATTCGATTTCTTGAGCCATAGCCTTGTACTTTTGCAGGCGTCACAGACGCGTCAATGAGGGCGAACTTCCTCGCCATTTGTTTGTCAGTACATAGTATTTTGCGCCAAATTGCCACGCAATGAGCAATTTGACGGGCGTAAATGTTTAGGGTCGTGACACAGATGATTCTGATTGCTGACGAATGCTTTGCGTAGAGACACTGTTGCCACTACTATCGTTCCACTATTTATGAAAATAACGACTAATGATGCTTAAATTACGCCTGATTGGACTTACTTTCCTCGCTTTTAGCGCCGCAACCGCCGTGCACGCTGAAGAGAAGCGTTACGTTTCTGACGAACTGAACACCTGGGTACGCAGTGGCCCTGGAGATAATTATCGCCTCGTGGGTACGGTCAATGCCGGCGAGGAAGTGACGCTGTTACAGACCAACGCGGAGACCAATTATGGTCAGGTTCGCGACAGTACCGGCCGCACGTCCTGGATCCCACTGAAAGAGCTGAGCGCGGTGCCAAGCCTGCGCACCCGCGTGCCGGATCTGGAAAATCAGGTGAAAACGCTGACCGACAAGCTGAACAATATCGACGGTACCTGGAACCAGCGCACCGCGGAAATGCAGCAGAAGGTGGCCCAGAGCGACAGCGTGATTAACGGTCTGAAAGACGAGAATCAGAAACTGAAAAACGAGCTGATTGTCGCGCAGAAGAAGGTGAACGCCGCCAATCTGCAACTTGATGACAAACAACGTACCATCATCATGCAGTGGTTTATGTACGGTGGCGGTGTGCTGGGCGTTGGCCTGGTGCTGGGTCTGGTGCTTCCTCACCTGATCCCAAGCCGTAAGCGTAAAGACCGCTGGATGAACTAATTCGTCTTCTCTGCCAGACTTACGTATTATCTTGCGAAAAGAGAAAACGGGAGTACAGGGCGTGAAGAGTTATCTGGTCGGTGGTGCGGTACGTGATGCGTTGTTAGGTCTGCCGGTCAAAGATAAAGACTGGGTGGTGGTGGGAGCCACACCTGAAGAGATGCTTAACGCGGGCTACCAGCAGGTAGGCCGCGATTTTCCCGTGTTTCTGCACCCGCAAAGCCGTGAGGAGTACGCCCTGGCGCGTACCGAACGGAAATCCGGTTCGGGTTATACCGGCTTCACCTGCTATGCCGCACCGGACGTCACGCTGGAGCAAGATCTCCTGCGTCGCGATCTCACCATCAACGCGCTGGCGCAGGACGAAGACGGCCAGATCATTGACGCGTATGGCGGTCAGGACGATCTGCGTAATCGACTGCTGCGTCACGTCTCCCCGGCGTTTTCTGAAGATCCGCTCCGCGTGCTGCGCGTGGCGCGCTTTGCGGCGCGTTACGCGCATCTGAGCTTCCGCATTGCCGATGAGACCCTGGCACTGATGACCGCCATGACCGAGGCGGGCGAACTGGCCCACCTCACGCCAGAGCGCGTCTGGAAAGAGACGGAAAACGCCCTTACTACCCGCAACCCGCAGGTCTTTTTCCAGGTGCTGCGTGACTGTGGCGCACTGAAAGTGCTGTTCCCGGAAATTGACGCGCTGTTCGGCGTGCCCGCCCCGGCGAAATGGCACCCGGAAATCGATACCGGCGTGCATACCTTGATGACCCTGAGTATGGCTGCCATGCTCAGCCCCGAGGTGGATGTGCGTTTTTCAACGCTGTGCCACGATCTCGGCAAAGGATTAACGCCAAAAGCCATGTGGCCGCGCCACCATGGCCACGGTCCTGCCGGGGTGAAGCTGGTCGAAGGGCTTTGCCAGCGCCTGCGGGTACCCAACGAGATCCGTGATCTCGCCAGACTGGTGGCGGAATTTCACGACCTGATCCACACCTTCCCGATCCTCAAACCGGCCACCATCGTTAAGCTGTTTGATAACATCGACGCATGGCGCAAACCCCAGCGCGTCGAGCAAATCGCGTTGACCAGCGAAGCCGACGTACGTGGCCGCACCGGTTTTGAAGCCTGCGATTATCCGCAGGGGCGGCTGTTACGCGCAGCGTGGGACGTGGCAAAAGCGGTACCGACTAAAGCGGTTGTCGAGGCGGGCTTCAAGGGACCGGAAATCCGGGAAGAGCTGACGAAACGTCGAATTCAGGCGGTGTCGGACTGGAAGGTAAAGCATTGCCCTCAGCCTAAAGACTGAGGGCCATCGGTCAGAAGAAGACCACGTAAACCGCAGCCGCCACGATAAAACGATAGATCGCGAACGGAATAAACGAGATACGCTTAATCAACTGCAGGAAGGTTTTGATGGCGATCAGCGCCACGATAAAGGCAGTGACAAAGCCCACGGCGAACATCGGAATGTCACCCGTGGTGAGGAAGCCAATGCTTTTATAGACGTCGAGTGCGGTCGCGCCCATCATCATCGGCACCGCCAGCAGGAACGAGAACTCCGACGCAGCATAGCGGCTAACGCCCATCAGCATCCCGCCAGAGATGGTCGCGCCTGAGCGTGAAAAGCCCGGCCACAGCGCCAGACACTGGAAACAACCAATGATAAACGCCTGACGGTAGGTCATGTCATCCAGACCTTCCGCACGTGGCGTTTTCGGCTTCAGCAGTTCTGCCGCGATCAGCAGGAAACCGCCGACGACCAGCGCATACATGACGTTAATCGGGTTAAACAGCGATTTAATGGTGTCGTGGAAAACCAGGCCCAGAACCACTGCCGGAACCATGCCAAGCAGAATATGGATAAGCGTCAGGCGACCTTTGCTTTCACCCTCGCGCTGAGGAAGACGGCCAAAGTGGATACCGATAAGCCCGAACAGACGACGCCAGAACATCACAACGACCGCCAGAATAGACCCCAACTGAATGACAACTTCAAACGTCTTTGCGGTATCGCCTTCAAAGCCCAGCAGATGGCCAACGATAATCATATGGCCCGTACTGGAAACCGGCAAAAACTCCGTCAATCCTTCGACCACACCCAGTATTGCCGCCACCAGCAGCGAGTGCATATCGCTCATCTATAAACCCCTAAAAAGATATAAAAAAAACGGTGTCCCACGCGGACAACCGTGAAAGATACAGCTTTAAGACCGGTATAACCTAAAATGGTTTAGCTATTATGACGTTAAATCTTCCCTTTCAGATTTGTGCCACGCTCAATGATCACGCCGACGTTAGCAGCACGCGCCACGGCACCCGGTTTACTCAACTTGATGCGTACCCACGGTGCGTTGAACTTGCTCAGCAGCAGCTCAGCCACCTCTTCTGCCACACGCTCCACCAGCGCAAAACGTTGCCCTTCGACGTGGCCCACGACCGTTTCACTGATATCGGCGTAGCTCAGACAGTCATTCACGTCGTCGCTTTTTGCTGACTTGCGGTTATCCCAGCCCATTTCGATATCGAACACGAGTTTCTGCTCAATGGTCTGTTCCCAGTCGTAAACACCAATAGTGGTGATTACCGAAAGTTGCTCTATAAATACAATATCCATCACGACCTGCCTGCTTTTTGGCTAAACCGGATACCACTTCCGGCGAATTATGCGTATTATCCACAGATGCTGAGAATACAGATACATTTTCAAAACGGAACAGCGTTATGAGTGCAATCGCGCCTGGAATGATCCTCCTCGCCTACCTTTGCGGCTCAATCTCCAGCGCCATTCTGGTCTGCCGCATTGCCGGGTTACCTGACCCGCGCGAAAGTGGTTCCGGGAATCCGGGGGCGACCAATGTACTACGAATTGGCGGCAAGGGAGCAGCCGTAGCGGTATTGATTTTTGATGTTCTGAAAGGAATGTTACCCGTCTGGGGAGCGTATGCGCTGGGCGTAACGCCGTTCTGGCTGGGGCTCATTGCTATCGCCGCCTGTGTCGGCCATATCTGGCCTGTATTCTTTGGTTTTAAAGGCGGTAAAGGCGTCGCCACCGCCTTTGGTGCTATTGCCCCTATCGGCTGGGACTTAACCGGCGTAATGGCTGGCACCTGGCTACTGACCATTCTTCTGAGCGGTTACTCATCACTGGGCGCCATCGTCAGCGCGCTGATCGCGCCATTCTATGTCTGGTGGTTCAAACCGCAGTTTACCTTCCCGGTGTCGATGCTCTCCTGCCTCATCCTGCTGCGTCATCACGATAATATTCAGCGCCTGTGGCGTCGCCAGGAGACCAAAATCTGGTCGAAGCTCAAGAGAAAGAAAAAAGACGCCCCGTAAGGGGTTAGTTATGCCTTATAACCAAATGTGATTTTGGTCACCCTCTGCCTGTGGTAACTGTTAATGACACAACACAACCACACAAAAAGAAAATGGCAGACATTACAGACATAACTCCCCTTTCAACGGCAGGACATTCGCCTGATGGCGACATCAAGTGGGTACGTAACGCCTCTGACGTTTCACGTCTGGTCAACGACGGTTCTCAGGGTCGGGCCAACGCCCGCATCGTAGTCGGTATCGCGCTGGGCGGTATTTTCCTCGATGCGTACGACCTTGGTGCGCTGGCGTTCGGCATCAAAGACATCACCCGCGAATTTAATCTTACCCCTGCCGGTACCGGCATGGTGGCCTCGGCCATTACCTTTGGTGCGATTGTCGGGGCGCTGCTGGGTGGCTATCTCACGGACAAGATCGGACGCTACCGCGTCTTTATGGCCGATATGCTGTTCTTCGTGGTAGCGGCCATCGCCTGTGCACTGGCACCCAACGAATATGCGCTGGCGGGCGCACGCTTTGTGATGGGTCTCGGCGTGGGGATCGATCTGCCGGTGGCGATGGCGTTTCTTAGCGAGTTCGCCAGGCTCAAAGGCCCAGGAAACAAGGCCTCCAGCGTCGCAATGTGGTGCCCAACCTGGTATGCCGCAATCAGCATCTCTTACCTGTTGGTGTTATTCTTCTACGCCGTACTGCCAGAAAGTCACAGCGACTGGCTGTGGCGCTTAATCCTGGGGTTTGGCGCGGTGCCTGCGCTGGTGATTATCGCCATTCGTAGCCGCTACATGAGCGAGTCCCCGGTCTGGGCGGCGAATCAGGGCAACCTGAAAGAGGCGGCCGCTATCTTGCGGCAATCGTATAACATCAACGCCCACGTGCCGCAGGATGCGCTTAACCAACCGGCACCGGTGGTCAACAAGGCGAAGTGGGCAAACTATCTGAACCTGTTCCGTGGCGTCTATTTGCGACGTACCACGCTCGCTACCCTGCTCTCGGTGGTGTCGTCTTTCGCCTATAACGCCGTCGCATTTGGTCTGCCGGTCATTATCTCCAGCTTCTTTGTGCAGTCGATGCTGACCACTATTCTGATCTCACTGGTGCTAAACCTGCTGTTTGCCTTCGTCGGCGGATTGCTGGCAGTGCGCTATGTTCCGCGTTTCGGCGCGTGGCGGATGTCGCTGGCGGGCTACGCCTGTCAGCTTGTTGCTCTGCTGGGGCTGGCGCTGATTGGTCGTCCGGAAGGCGTATCGGAAGGCGTTATCGCCGTCGCGATGCTGGCGCTGTTCCTGTTCGGTCAGGGATTTGGGCCCGGTGCCCATACCATGACGTTTGCGTCCCTGAGCTATCCCACCTCTCTGCGCGGCGTGGGCGTGGGCCTTAACCAGACGCTGATGCGCAGCAGTTCTACGCTCTCGCTGTTTCTGTTCCCGCTGCTGGTGGCCTCTCTTGATACCGCCGTGTTCTGGGTGATCGCCCTGGCACCGTTTATCGGGCTGGCTTCGCTGCTGGCGATCCGCTGGGAGCCGTCCGGCTATGATGTGGATGCAGAGGATTATCGATAACCTTCTCAACCGGCTCCTTGAGCCGGTTTTTTTATCCATAAGCGACTCATATGACAGCCTTCATTTCTGCCAGGGCATACTGAAACGTCTCCCGATGATGAGCAGATGGATGCAGCATGTTAGCAGCTCAGGTCACTGATAATTCTTACAAAGGCTGGCAGGCATCGCTTGCCCTGCAGTTTTGTTACACCCCTGAGAAAACCCTCCTGCACGCTGCTCATCACATCGGGCCCCTCACCGTACAGCGACCTTTTTATCCCGAAGGCGACACCTGTCACCTGTATTTACTGCACCCGCCAGGCGGGATAGTCGGCGGCGATACGCTGGATATTTCGGTGCATCTGGACGCGAAAAGCCATGCGCTGATCACCATGCCCGGCGCGAGCAAGTTCTATCGCAGCAGCGGCCCGCAGGCCTGTCTCAATCAGCACTTCTGGCTCGACGATGAGGCTACGCTGGAGTGGCTGCCACAGGACACCATTATCTTTCCCGGTGCGAATGCCGCCCTGCGTTCCGTTTTTCATCTGAAGGCTTCCAGTACGCTGCTGGCGTGGGAGTTGTACTGTCTGGGTCGCCCGGTGATCGGCGAAACCTTCAGCCACGGCACGCTGGAAAGCCGCCTTGAGATCTGGGTCAACGATGAGCCACGGCTGATTGAACGTCAGCACCTCAGCAATGGCGATCTCACGCCCGTTGCAGGTCTCCCGTGGGTCGGCACGCTGCTGTTCTTTCCGGCCAGGGAAGCGCACCTCGAAATGGTGCGCGAGCTGCTGACGCCGCTGAGCCACTTTGCCGGGGCAACGCTCACAGACGATCTGCTGTCGGTGCGTTTTCTCTCCCACGACAACCTGATTTGCCAGCGGGTGATGCGTGATATCTGGCAGTCGCTTCGCCCGCTTTTAACCCCCAAAACCGCCTGTTCGCCGCGTATCTGGCAGACATAAGAGAAACGTTATGGAACTGACCCCCAGAGAAAAAGACAAGCTGTTGCTGTTTACCGCTGCGCTGGTTGCCGAACGCCGCCTTGCGCGCGGGGTAAAACTGAATTACCCGGAATCAGTCGCGCTGATCAGCGCGTTTATTATGGAAGGCGCCCGCGATGGCGAAACCGTCGCCTCACTGATGGAAGCGGGCCGTCACGTCCTGACGCGCGACCAGGTGATGGAAGGCGTACCGGAGATGATCCCCGACATTCAGGTGGAAGCGACGTTCCCGGACGGATCAAAGCTCGTCACCGTCCATAACCCGATCGTATAAGGAGCGCGTAATGATCCCAGGCGAATACCAGATCCAATCCGGAAACATTGCGATCAACGTTGGGCGAGACACGCAAAACGTGATCGTCGAAAACCATGGCGACAGGCCGATCCAGGTGGGATCGCACTACCACTTTTATGAGATTAACCCGGCGCTGAAATTCGACCGGGAAGCCACCAAAGGCTATCGGCTGAATATTCCGGCAGGCACCGCCGTGCGTTTCGAACCCGGACAGAAGCGCGAGGTGACGCTGGTTCAGGTCAGCGGCGCGCAGCGTATTTTCGGCTTTCGCGGCGAGGTGATGGGAGAGGTGAAAAATGGCTGAAATTTCACGCCAGGCCTACGCCGATATGTTCGGCCCCACCACTGGCGATAAAGTGCGTCTGGCCGACAGCGAGCTGTGGATAGAAGTGGAAAACGATCTCACGGTCTACGGCGAAGAGGTCAAATTCGGCGGCGGGAAGGTGATCCGCGACGGTATGGGCCAGGGGCAGATGACATCCGACGGCTGCGTGGATCTGGTGCTGACCAACGCGCTGATTATCGATCACTGGGGGATCGTTAAAGCCGATATTGGCGTAAAAAACGGGCGGATCTTTGCCGTGGGTAAAGCCGGCAACCCGGATATACAGCCCGGGGTCACGATCCCGATTGGCGCAGCGACAGAAGTGATCGCCGCCGAAGGGAAAATTGTCACCGCCGGCGGGATCGACACGCACATCCACTGGATCTGCCCGCAGCAGGCGGAAGAGGCGCTGGTCTCTGGCGTCACCACCATGATTGGCGGGGGCACGGGCCCTGCGGCAGGCACCAACGCCACGACCTGTACGCCGGGGCCCTGGTATATCGCGCGAATGTTGCAGGCGGCCGATACACTACCGGTGAATATCGGCCTGCTTGGCAAAGGTAATGGTTCCAACCCTGATGCCCTGCGCGAGCAGATCGCAGCGGGTGCCATCGGGCTGAAGATCCACGAAGACTGGGGCGCGACGCCAGCCGCCATCAACTGCTCACTGGCGGTGGCGGAGGAGATGGATATTCAGGTGGCGCTGCACAGCGACACGCTGAACGAATCCGGGTTTGTTGAGGACACGCTGGCGGCTATCGGTGGGCGGACCATTCACACCTTCCATACGGAAGGGGCGGGCGGCGGACATGCACCGGATATTATTACCGCCTGCGCACACCCGAATATTCTGCCCTCCTCCACTAACCCGACGCTGCCCTACACGGTGAATACCATCGACGAGCATCTCGACATGCTGATGGTGTGTCACCACCTCGACCCGGATATCGCCGAGGACGTGGCCTTTGCTGAATCACGCATTCGCCGGGAGACCATCGCTGCGGAAGATGTCCTTCACGATATCGGCGCCTTCTCGCTGACCTCGTCCGATTCCCAGGCAATGGGTCGCGTCGGCGAAGTGATTATTCGTACCTGGCAGGTGGCGCACCGTATGAAGGTTCAGCGCGGCGCACTGCCGGAAGAGACCGGGAACAACGATAACTACCGCGTGAAACGCTATATCGCCAAATACACCATTAACCCGGCGCTAACCCACGGGATTGCCCATGAAGTGGGCTCGATTGAGGCCGGGAAACTGGCGGATTTAGTGGTCTGGGCCCCCGCGTTCTTTGGCGTCAAACCCGCCACCATTGTGAAAGGCGGGATGATCGCCTGCGCGCCGATGGGGGATATCAACGCCTCTATCCCAACGCCGCAACCGGTCCATTACCGTCCGATGTTTGGCTCGCTGGGTGCCGCACGCCATGCGACACGGCTGACGTTTGTCTCCCAGGCTGCCGATGCGAAGGGCATTTCGCACCAGCTCAGCCTGCAGAGCGGCATAGCCGTCGTAAAAGGCTGCCGCACGGTGAAAAAGGCCGACATGATCCACAACAGCCTGCAGCCCAACATCACCGTTGATGCACAAACTTACGAGGTTCGCGTTGATGGCGAGCTCATTACCAGCGAGCCGGCAGACGTTCTGCCGATGGCCCAACGCTATTTCCTGTTTTAAGGAGTGACGATGATCTACCTGACCCAACGCCTTGACCATGCCCATCCGATAACCGCCAGCGTCACGCTGCCGATTGATGTCCGGGTAAAAAGCCGTGCCCGCGTGACGCTGAATGACGGTCGCGAAGCCGGGCTGATGCTGCCGCGCGGCCTGCTGCTGCGCGGGGGAGATCTGCTGACCACTGACGACGGCAGCGAGGTGATCGAGGTGATCGCCGCGCCGGAATCGGTCTCCGTGGTGCGCTGCGACGATCCGTTCCTGCTCGCCCGCGCCTGCTACCACCTCGGCAACCGCCACGTGCCGCTGCAGATCATGCCTGGCGAGCTGCGCTACCACCACGATCATGTGCTCGATGACATGCTGCGCCAGTTCGGGCTCGAGGTGACATTTGCCACCCTCCCGTTTGAACCGGAAGCAGGGGCGTATACCAGCGATGCCCACAGCCATAGCCATAGCCATAGTCACTCTCACGCTCATTCACATTAAGGATTCATCATGCGTACGTTTTTACCTCTGTTACTGCTGGCCTTTTCTCTTCCTGCCCTGGCGCATCCCGGACACGGCACAGACAGCTTTCAGGCCGGTTTTTTCCATCCGCTGACGGGTCTTGATCATCTGCTGATGCTAACCGGTGCGGGCGTACTTTCGGCCCTGAGCGGGCGCAAGCTGCTGCTGCCCCTTGCCACTCTCAGCATGATGCTGGCCGGGGCCGTTGCAGGCAGCCTGCTTGGCGGCTTTAGCGGCATGGAAATGCTGATTATCGCCTCGCTGGCGGTCTGCGGCGCGATGATGTTTAAAACCGAAAATCGCCTGCTGTTGGCCGTGCCGGCGCTGGCAATGTTCCACGGCTGGGCGCACGGGGTAGAGATGTCTGGCCATAACTTCTGGCTCTTCACCAGCGGCTTTATGTTTGCCAGTGCCACGGTGCTGTGCGCCAGCTTCGCCGCCGGGTTGCTGCTGCGCCGTCACGACGGGTTACGTAAAACCTTTGGTGGCGGGCTGATTGTCTCTGCGCTGCTGGCGCTGATGAGCTGATGGAGCACGTCCGCCAGCGGCTGCGCCTGATGCAGCTCTCCAGCAGCAGCCTTCCGGTCGGGTCATTCACCTGGTCGCAGGGGCTGGAGTGGGCCGTAGAAGCAGGCTGGGTCCCCAATGCTGAGGCGTTCAAAAACTGGCAGATCCTGCAGATGGAGCAGAGCTTTTTCTGTGTCGATCTGCCGCTGTTTTCCCGACTTTATCAGGCGTGCGAGCAAAACGATTTGGCGACGGCAACACGCTGGACGGCTTACCTTCTCGCCTGCCGGGAAACGCGTGAACTGCGTGAAGAGGAACGCAACCGCGGGGCGGCCTTTACGCGCCTGCTCAAAAGCTGGGAGCCGGACTGTCCGGCAGAGTGGCGGACGCTGTTTATGCAAAGCCAGCTCAGCGGCATGGCGTGGCTCGGAGTACGCTGGGGCATTAGCGCCCATGAGCTGGCCCTGAGCCTGGGCTACAGCTGGATTGAGAGCGCGGTCATGGCAGGCGTCAAGCTGGTGCCGTTCGGGCAACAGACGGCGCAGCAGCTGATTATCGACCTGAGCGACCACTTTGCCGCCGGGCTTGAACCGGCTTTTTTGCGTGGCGACGACGCGTTGGGTGCGGCAACGCCGCTGTCGGCCATCGCCTCTGCGCGCCACGAAACACAATATTCACGATTATTCCGTTCCTGAGGAGACAACATGGCTGATTACAAACATCCCCTGCGCGTGGGCGTGGGCGGCCCGGTGGGGTCGGGCAAAACCGCGTTACTGGAAGCACTCTGCAAAGCAATGCGCGACACCTATCACCTGGCAGTGGTGACCAACGATATCTACACCAAAGAGGACCAGCGCATTCTTACCGAAGCGGGTGCCCTTGAGCCAGAGCGCATCGTGGGCGTGGAGACGGGCGGCTGCCCGCATACCGCAATCCGCGAAGATGCCTCAATGAACCTGGCGGCAGTGGAAGCGTTAAGCGAAAAGTTCGGCAATCTGGACCTGATCTTCGTTGAAAGCGGCGGTGACAACCTGAGCGCCACCTTCAGTCCGGAGCTGGCTGACCTGACTATCTATGTGATTGACGTCGCTGAAGGGGAGAAGATCCCGCGTAAGGGCGGACCAGGGATAACCAAATCCGATTTTCTGGTGATCAACAAAACCGACCTGGCGCCCTATGTGGGGGCCTCACTGGAAGTGATGGAGCGTGACACCAACCGCATGCGCGGCGAGCGCCCGTGGACCTTCACCAATCTGAAGGCGGGCGACGGACTGGCGACGATCGTGACATTTCTGGAAGAGAAAGGGATGTTGCGGATGTAACCGTTTAAATCCCCTCTCCCTGGCGGGAGAGGGTCAGGCATTACGCCTCCGGCAACTCCGCCAGCGGCCAGCGTGGACGTACAGAGACGCTCAGATCGGCGGTCGCGCCAGCGTTCAGACGCACCATGCCCGCGTAGGCGATCATCGCCCCGTTATCGGTACAGAATTCCGGACGGGCATAAAATACTTCCCCACCACGCTTTTGCATCATCTGGGCGAGTTTTGCACGCAGCGTGCGGTTGGCGCTGACGCCCCCGGCCATCACCAGACGCTTAAAGCCGGTCTTTTCCAGTGCGCGTTTGCATTTGATCATCAGGGTATCGACCACCGCGTCTTCGAACGCACGGGCGATATCAGCACGGGTCTGCTCGCTATCGTCATTATTGCGAATGGTATTGGCCGCGAAGGTTTTCAGACCGGAAAAGCTGAAATCCAGCCCTGGACGGTCAGTCATCGGACGCGGGAAGACGAAACGCCCTTCCGTGCCCTGCGATGCCATTTTCGAGAGCATCGGACCGCCAGGATAATCCAGACCCAGCAGTTTGGCCGTTTTGTCGAAGGCCTCACCGGCTGCGTCGTCAATGGACTCGCCGAGCAGCTCATACTTGCCAATCCCCGTTACGCTAATCAGCTGGGTATGGCCACCTGAAACCAGCAGCGCCACAAAAGGAAACGCAGGCGGATTATCTTCCAGCATCGGCGCCAGAAGATGCCCTTCCATATGGTGAACCGGAATGGCCGGCACATCCCACGCGAATGCCAGCGAACGGCCCACCGTTGCGCCGACCAGCAGCGCACCCACCAGGCCCGGGCCTGCGGTATACGCTACAGCATCAATATCAGTAGAGCTCAACCCGGCTTCTTTCAGCGCCGCCTGAATCAGGGGAACCGTTTTACGCACGTGGTCACGAGAAGCCAGTTCAGGCACGACGCCGCCGTAGTCAGCGTGTAATTTCACCTGACTATACAGTTGGTTGGCAAGAAGCCCTTTTTCGTCGTCGTAAATGGCGATGCCGGTCTCATCGCAGGATGTTTCAATACCCAGTACACGCATGACTTGTTTTACCTCGTTTCAATACCGCGCAGTGTAGGGCCAATGCGGATTGATGTAAAACTTTGTTCGCCCCAGGAAGAAGCCTCGTGTATACTCCTCACCCTTATTAAAGTCCCTTTCAAAAACGCGTCGGTGCTTTACAAAGCAGCAGCATTTGCAGTAAAATTCCGCACCATTTTGAAATAAGCTGGCGTTGATGCCAGCGGCAAACCGAATTTATCAAAGGTGAGAGTTACATGCCGGTAATTAAAGTACGTGAAAACGAGCCGTTCGACGTTGCACTGCGTCGCTTCAAACGTTCATGCGAGAAAGCAGGTGTTCTGGCTGAAGTTCGTCGTCGTGAGTTCTATGAAAAACCAACGACCGAACGTAAGCGCGCTAAAGCTTCTGCTGTGAAACGTCACGCGAAGAAACTGGCTCGCGAAAACGCACGCCGTACTCGTCTGTACTAATCAATTGAGGGCCTCAGCCCTCAATGACAGACAGAGTTGTAGTCGTAAGGCCGTGCTTCCGGAAGGAATGCGCGGCTTGTTTTCGTTTATGAGTTACTAAAATTTTTGGGGCATATGGCCGGACGAATCCCACGCGTATTCATCAATGACCTGCTAGCCAGAACCGACATCGTCGATCTCATCGACGCGCGGGTAAAGCTGAAAAAGCAGGGCAAGAACTACCATGCGTGCTGTCCTTTCCATAACGAAAAAACCCCCTCCTTCACCGTAAACGGTGAAAAGCAGTTTTACCATTGCTTCGGCTGTGGTGCTCACGGTAATGCTGTCGATTTTTTAATGAACTACGACAAGCTCGAGTTCGTTGAAACCGTCGAAGAGCTGGCGGCGATGCACAACCTTGAAGTGCCGTATGAAGCAGGCAGTGGGCCAAGCCAGATCGAGCGCCATCAACGGCAGACGCTGTACCAACTGATGGATGGTCTGAACTCGTTTTATCAACAGTCTCTTAAGCACGCTGCTGCTGAGCCTGCGCGTCAGTACCTGACAGCGCGCGGACTGAGTGACGATGTGATTGCGCGTTTCGCTATTGGTTACGCCCCGCCCGGCTGGGACAACGTGTTAAAGCGTTTTGGCGGCAATAGCGAAGATCGTAAGTCTCTTATCGATGCCGGCATGCTGGTCACCAATGACCAGGGACGAAGCTACGACCGCTTCCGCGAACGGGTGATGTTCCCGATCCGCGACAAGCGTGGCCGGGTGATTGGTTTTGGTGGTCGCGTGCTGGGTGATGCCCTGCCGAAGTACCTCAACTCCCCGGAGACCGATATTTTTCATAAAGGCCGCCAGCTTTACGGTCTTTATGAGGCGCTGAAGGATAACGCGGAACCTCCGCGCCTTCTGGTCGTCGAAGGCTATATGGATGTCGTCGCGCTGGCGCAGTACGACATCAACTATGCGGTTGCATCTCTGGGCACCTCGACCACAGCCGATCACATTCAGCTGCTGTACAGGGTGACTAACAATGTCATCTGCTGTTACGACGGTGACCGTGCAGGGCGCGACGCCGCCTGGCGTGCGCTGGAAACCGCACTGCCTTATATGACCGACGGGCGTCAGTTACGCTTTATGTTCCTGCCCGACGGTGAAGACCCGGATACGCTGGTGCGTAAAGAGGGCAAAGCGGCGTTTGAAGCGCGGATGGAGCAGGCTCAGCCGCTCTCCACGTTTTTGTTTAACAGCCTGATGCCGCAGGTCGATTTGAGCACCCCTGACGGGCGCGCGCAGCTCAGCACGCTGGCGCTGCCGTTAATCAGTCAGGTGCCCGGCGAAACGCTGCGCATCTATCTGCGTCAGGAGCTAGGCAACAAGCTCGGCATTCTGGATGACAGCCAGCTTGAACGTTTAATGCCTAAACAGTCTGAAAACGGTGCGGTTCGTCCCGCGCCTCAGCTAAAACGCACAACCATGCGTATACTGATAGGGTTACTGGTTCAAAACCCCGAACTTGCTCCGCAAGTGCCATCGCTGGCGGGTTTGAACCACGAAAAATTGCCCGGGCTTGGCTTATTTTCAGAATTGGTCAACACTTGTTTGTCTCAGCCAGGTCTGACCACCGGACAACTTTTAGAACATTATCGCGGCACAAAAGAGGCTGCTACCCTTGAAAAACTGTCGATGTGGGACGATATAGCAGATAAGGACATTGCAGAAAAAACGTTCACCGACTCACTCAACCATATGTTTGATTCGATGCTTGAGCTGCGCCAGGAAGAGTTGATAGCTCGCGAGCGCACACACGGCTTAAGCAGCGAAGAACGCCGGGAACTCTGGATGCTGAACCAGGAGCTGGCAAAAAAATGAATTCAACGGCTTAAGTGCCGAATATCGATCGGGAAGCCCCCGGCAGCCGCACTGAGAGGCAGCGGCACAAATATAAGTACGCCCTCGCTTTAAAGGTTGGCAGCCCCATCGCCGACACCAATCAAACGAATTAAGTGTGGATACCGTCTTATGGAGCAAAACCCGCAGTCACAGCTGAAACTTCTTGTCCAACGCGGTAAGGAGCAAGGCTATCTGACCTATGCCGAGGTCAATGACCATCTGCCGGAAGATATCGTCGATTCAGATCAAATCGAAGACATCATCCAAATGATCAATGACATGGGTATTCAGGTGATGGAAGAAGCACCTGATGCCGATGATCTGTTGCTGGCTGAAACCTCCAACAACACTGACGAAGATGCGGAAGAAGCTGCTGCACAGGTCCTGTCCAGCGTGGAATCTGAAATCGGGCGTACCACTGACCCGGTCCGCATGTACATGCGCGAAATGGGTACCGTTGAACTGTTGACCCGCGAAGGCGAAATTGACATCGCGAAACGCATCGAAGACGGGATCAACCAGGTTCAGTGCTCTGTTGCCGAATACCCTGAAGCGATCACCTATCTGCTGGAGCAGTACGATCGTGTTGAAGCGGAAGAAGCGCGCCTGTCTGACCTGATCACCGGTTTTGTCGACCCGAACGCTGAAGAAGATATGGCACCGACCGCCACTCACGTGGGTTCTGAACTGTCTCAGGAAGAGATGGATGATGACGAAGACGAAGATGAGGAAGATGCCGACGACGACACCGCCGATGATGACAACAGCATCGACCCGGAACTGGCGCGCGAGAAGTTTGCCGAGCTGCGTACCCAGTACGAAGTCACGCGTGACACCATCAAAGCAAAAGGTCGCAGCCACGCAGCCGCACAGGAAGAGATCCTGAAACTGTCTGAAGTCTTCAAACAGTTCCGTCTGGTGCCTAAACAGTTCGACTACCTGGTTAACAGCATGCGCGTGATGATGGATCGCGTACGTACCCAGGAACGCATCATCATGAAACTGTGCGTTGAGCAGTGCAAAATGCCGAAGAAGAACTTCATCACCCTCTTCACCGGCAACGAAACCAGCGAAACCTGGTTCAACGCGGCTATCGCGATGAACAAGCCGTGGTCTGAAAAACTGCATGACGTGAAAGAAGACGTGTTCCGCGGCCTGCAGAAACTGCATCAGATTGAAGAAGAGACCGGCCTGACCATTGAGCAGGTTAAAGACATCAACCGTCGTATGTCCATCGGTGAAGCGAAAGCCCGCCGTGCGAAGAAAGAGATGGTTGAAGCGAACCTGCGTCTGGTTATCTCTATCGCCAAGAAGTACACCAACCGTGGCCTGCAGTTCCTGGATCTGATTCAGGAAGGCAACATCGGTCTGATGAAAGCGGTTGATAAGTTTGAATACCGTCGTGGTTATAAGTTCTCCACCTATGCTACCTGGTGGATCCGTCAGGCTATCACCCGCTCTATCGCGGATCAGGCGCGCACCATCCGTATTCCGGTGCATATGATTGAGACCATCAACAAGCTCAACCGTATCTCCCGCCAGATGCTGCAAGAGATGGGCCGCGAGCCAACGCCGGAAGAGCTGGCTGAGCGCATGCTGATGCCGGAAGACAAGATCCGTAAAGTGCTGAAGATCGCCAAAGAGCCAATCTCCATGGAAACACCAATCGGTGATGATGAAGATTCGCATCTGGGTGATTTCATCGAGGATACCACCCTCGAGCTGCCGCTGGACTCTGCGACGACCGAGAGCCTGCGTGCTGCAACACACGACGTTCTGGCTGGCCTGACCGCCCGTGAAGCAAAAGTGCTGCGTATGCGTTTCGGTATCGATATGAACACCGACCATACGCTGGAAGAAGTGGGTAAACAGTTCGACGTTACCCGCGAACGTATCCGTCAGATCGAAGCGAAGGCGCTGCGTAAACTGCGCCATCCAAGCCGCTCTGAAGTACTGCGTAGCTTCCTGGACGATTAATCGATCCTGTCAGTGAAAAAGCTCCCTTTTGGGAGCTTTTTTTTTGCATTTTCTCCGCCCCTCAGGGACAAGGAAACACCGCCCTACAGCCCACGCACAACCAGGGCCTCATCCAGCTCCCGATACGCCTCCACCAGCTTATCCAGCGTTGCCCTGTTAAGCCCGCTCGGGTTCGGCAGCACCCACACCTGCGTGACGCCAATGGTGATGGCCTGTTTGCCCCACTGCGCACCGCGCTGACTGAACGCCTGTTCGTAAGCCTGCTTGCCCAGGATGGCCAGCGCTGCCGGCTGATAATCTTCAATCTTCTTAATCAGCTCTCGCCCACCGCTGCGCAGTTCATGCAGGTTCACCTCACTCGCCTGAACCGTGGGCCGCTCGACCAGCATGGTAATCCCGCAGCGCGTATCCAGCAGGTGCTGCTCCTCTTCAGGCTTTAGTAGCCTGTCGGTAAACCCGGCCTGATAGATAACCTTCCAGAAGCGATTCCCCGGATGGGCAAAGTGAAAACCGGTGTGCGCCGAGGACTTCCCAGGGTTAATCCCGCAAAACACCACCCGCAAGCCCGGGGCCAGAATATCGTTGATCATCTCTACTCCCTTTGATACATCCTTATGGAAGTATAAAGGATTGATTATGCATTGTTTATAAAAACAGCAGGCAGGTGTGAATGGCTGGATTGCTGAAGGGAGTTCCTCTATAATTCACCGCCACGGCCCCTTAGCTCAGTGGTTAGAGCAGGCGACTCATAATCGCTTGGTCGCTGGTTCAAGTCCAGCAGGGGCCACCAAATTTAGCTGTAGAATCAAATCATTAAGCCACTCGATTGAGTGGCTTTTTTATTGATTTTTTTTGAGCCGGTGGCGCAGTCGCTAACCGTGGGTCTGCGAAGCCGTTCGGACACGCTCAGCGGCGCCTGGTGTCGCAATCAGACGCTCCACGGACTCCATCGTCACGAACGTACAGCTGCAGTCCACATTGGTGCACTGGTGATAGCGCTCTTTGGTATTTTCACTTAAATAGCGACTGGTACGCGCATGCGCGGAATGCTTGCACTTAGGACAATGAAACATGTACCCCTCCACATAATTCACAATTTGTGAATCAATAATACCCAAAAAGACATCAATAGCAAATAAATTACTCATTTGAGATAGAAAATTTTTCATCAGCGACGTTCAGCTCAAGCTTAAGTTGCGTGGTAAATCCACTCTCGCTGAGAGTATGAACCACCTCGTTGATAATCCACGCCTGCTCGTCAATGACCCGTTTAAAGCCGTTGACCAGCACCGGTGTTTCGGGATACAGATCGGCGCGTCCCAGCGCCAGCTGGATGGAAAAATTCACGGTACCCCGCTGAAGCGCGCGCCACTTCGCCTCCGCAGCCCTGAGCGCCTGCTCTTCAGAGGCATAAACCGTGGCGAGCTCAAAAACGTTTTCCGCCGACCCCACCAGCCTCTCTTGCGGCTTCTCTGCCTTGCCTCCTGCTCCCGCTACCGGTGCAGCGGCATCCGGGTGCTGTAGTCCTTCTGTCGGCTGCCCCCCGGGTTGACGATTAATACTCAATTGAGTATTTTGTTGTTTTGGGTCACGCGTTTGCAGCCATTTGGCCGTCACGCCGGAATAATTTTCACGGTCAGCGACGGAAAAAAGGTGCCGATCGCCATCCCCACGCTCAATCATCATTAAGGGAAGCGGTGTGCCACTGGCCGTCACGGCATGGCCCGCTTTCATAAAAATAACCTTCCCGGCTTTGATTGAAACAAATGCACCATTACGTTCGGCCAGGCGGGAGAGAAACGCCGCGTCAGTCTCCTGAGACTGATCGATATGAGAAATGGCGATGGATGCAAGTCCCGCTCCGACGCTGGCGGTAAACTGGTTACGCTGAGCAATGGTGTTGACTATCGCGCCGATCGTCGTGTCATGCCACGACTGTTCGCGCCGCACGTTGAGCTTCCCACGAAAATCTGCGCTGCATCCCCGGATGGTCAGCGTGTCCGGCGAGCCCCGGAATTCAATCGCATCTATCGTAAAGTCCCCTTTCGGCTGGAGCGGTGTTCCCTCCCATCCCAGCCATAAGGACAGTCTTGCCCCCCGGGCAGGCAGGTCTAACAACCCGTCGGAATCATCCAGTAGAATATCCAGCTGATCGGCTTCCAGCCCACGTTTGTCGGTCATGGTCAAACTGATAAGGCGATGGCTGAAATTTTGCGTGATATCGCGCTCGTCAAGCTTAAGCATAAAATCAGGGGCGATTTTCCCACCCGCCCGGATATTCATTTCGGTGATCATCCCACCAGCCCTCCAATGCTATTACGTGCGCTTTCCACCAGCTCTGAGGCCTGCGTTCTCAGGTCGCCAAACGTCGTCATCAGCGATTCATCCACGCGTTTCAGTACCAGGGTAAAATCAATTTTCCGGGCAGTGCCATCGCTGTAAAAATCCGAATGCGTATGCGTGACTTTCTCAATGATAAACATGCCGTGAATGATGCCGGTACCGTCTATCAACGGCCATGCCCGCCCTTCATTCGCCATCAGCTCAACTGCCTTGAGAGAAAGCCGCCCTCCCGTGAGCTCCGGGTAAAGTAATCCGGAAAGGTTAAAGGATGTCTCACCTTCGCCAAGGTACTGCCAGGCTTTGGGTTTCCCGATGCGTTCGTTGGATGCCCAGCGGTAGTCTTTTGTAAATACCATTGACTGATACGGTAAGGTTCGTCGTTCAAAGACAAACAGACCCAGCACCATTAACATTTTCTCTCTCCTTAACCATACATAAAGCTGGATTGCTGCCGTCTCGCTTTTACCTGCTCACTGCTCTCTATAGCCTCCCGGATTTGACGAGTCAGATCCGTTCCGGAGACTGCGCTTCCCTGCAGCGTGAAGTTGTATTCACTTTTACTCTGATCGATGTAAGAACGCCCTCCCGCTGCTGCCATCGGCTGGTATCCCATGAAGCCGCTGTAAACAGGTGACGCCGGGTCCCAGGCACTGCCGGCGTCAGCAGAGGAGGTGTCTTCTTTCGGTACAGCCGAGTCGATATTGCCCGACTCTTTTTTTATGACGCCGAGTTTCTCCAGCAGCCAGCTGGCCTTGCCGCGCAGGCTGTTAAAGAGATTTAGCGGCGCCATTAGCGCATCTCCCAGCGCCTGACCGAATGCCACGCCGACATTTTTGCAGCTGTCGAGCGTTTCCTGCGTCGCCTTAATCGGCGCAATCAGATCGATGAACCACTGCCAGATCCCGCCCAGTTTTTCTGAAATGAAACCAAAGGCCTGTAACAGCGGAGAGAACAGCTCGCCCAGCGGCGCGAAGGCCGCAGAAAGCCCCTCAATCACCCCACCAAAGAAGGCGCTAATGGGCTCCCAGTATTTAAGAATCAGTAAAGCGCCGGCGGCAATTGCCGCTCCGAGAGCAATAACGGGCCAGCTCAGGGCGCCCAGCACCGTCATGATGCTCCCCCCCACTACGCTGAATACCGTGCCCAGCATCCCGGCAGCGGTTATCACCAGATTCAGGCCTGACACAATGGGGGCGACCACCATACCTAGCGTGCCCAGGACACCGGCAAAGGCTTGTGCGCCCATAACCACGCTGACCAGGGCTTGCGTCAGTGCAGGGTTAGCGTTGATCCAGAGAGAGAGCGTACTAAGCCACCCGGTCGCGGTTGAGATCAGCGTGCGCAGGGCACCATCGGCCTTATCAAAGACATCAATCTTCAGGCCGTTTAATGCAGCCTGGAACTTGCTGATATCACCCTCGAGGTTATCGCCCTGAACCGAGGCTGTCAGCGCGGTGCTCCCCCTCGCGCCCTGGAGTGTCTGGCGCTTGTTATCCAGTGTTCCATTCCCAGCCGCTGAAACCAGTACACCTGCGCCTTGCATCGCATCCGCACCGAAAATGGCCTTCAGGTATTCCGTTTGTTGAGCCGCACCGATTTTGCTGTTTTCGAATGAGGCAGAGATCGCCTTGAGGATATTCTCTGTCGGCAGTGGATTACCCTCACCATCCCGGGTTTGCACCTTCAGTTCATTCAGCGCTGCAGAACGCTGCCCATCCGGCGTCTGCAGGCGGCTCAACATGGCGCTAACCTCTGCGCCGGCATCGGCACCTTTCATCCCCTTTTCCATCAGAATACCAAGCAGCGCGGTGGTCTCCTCAAGGCTGGCGCCGGCTTCTCCGGCGGCAGGTGCGGCGGATGCAATGGCGGTACTCAGTTCGGTGAGACTGGTATTGGACGCAGTGAAACCGCGGGTAAGGACATCTGCAACGCGTTCAACATCCGTATTCGCCAGGTTAAACGAGGCCTGCGTGCTGCGGATGATGTCGACCGCTTTCGCGGCATCAATATTCCCTGCGAGGCTGAGGTTGACCGTCGGCACAGTGGCGGCCACCACCCCGTCGGCGTCATAGCCTGATCGGGCCAACTCGCCCTGCGCCCGGGTGACAACATCTGTAGAGGTTCCTGTACTGACGCTGACATCCCGTGCCTGCTGACGAATGGCCTCCAGCCTGGTATCCCCCTTCTGCAGTCCCAGGCTTGCCTGTATGGCAGACATCTGCTTTTCAAAACGGATGCCCGGGGCAATAAAGCGGGACGTCTGATTAAAGCCCGCCTTTGCCATTCCTGCGCTCGCATTAGCAAACTGCTGCACACCCGCGGCAACACGTTTGCCAGACTCGTAGCGGTTCTGAACGGTATTAAGCCGCTCCTGTTGCTGATTGACCCGGGCAAGCGCCTCTTTATGTCGATTTAGTTGTAGCGTTTTTTCGCTGATACCCTGTCTTAAACGACGCTCATCTGACGACAGCGTGCGCGTATTAATCCCTGCCTGCGCCAGCTCACCGCGCTGGCGCTGCACTGACTGGCGTAAATTGTTGTACTCAAGCTTAAGCGCGGCGGCAGATTGGCGGGCTGCCGCCAGCGCATCCGCCTGGTCACGGGTTGGGTTCTGGGTGTTTTTGAGCTGGAGCGCCAGCTCCGCGGTCTGCTGTTTCGCCCGGGCAAGAGACTGCCCCGTCACGGCGAGCTGTTCGTTGGCTTTTCTGAAGCCGTTAATGCGGCCCGCCTGTTCATCAAGCGCGCGCAACGCCGCCTCAGAATCGCGGATACTGGCCGCGAGAGAGAGACTGGCGTTCTGGATAGCGTTAAGCGGTCGGCTTGCCCGGTCGACTGCCTTAAGCAACTCCTGAAGTCTGACATTATTACTCATGGTAGTTTCCGCTTCGCTGCAGCGCCTTTTCGCGCCATATAAGGAGTTCGGTCATGCTCAGCGAGTACAGCTCTGACGGCGGCCAGTGAAAGATCACCGCGATATCCGCCATCAGATCATCGACCGACAGGTTTTCGGGAAATTTTAGCGAGCCGAAGCCGGTGACAAAAAACCGATCACCTTGCCCGCAAAAGAGAGCAGATCGGAAGCATCCAGACGCGCAATCTCATGCTCGGTCAGGGCCGGCGAGGTCATTCGCGGCAGCACTTTAATCAGCGCATCGACGTCAGATTGTGCCAGCGACGCCAGCGATACCCCACGCAGGGTCCCCGCGTTGGGTTTTGCGATGGTCACCTTTTCGATTTTTTGCTCGCCGCGCAGAACGGGAGTGTCGAGCGTAATGGTGTTCGGGTTTTCGCTTTCGTTAATGACGGTCTCGTTGATATTTTCCATTTCGTTACTCTTCAGAAAGTTAACTTACCGGCCGGCAGTCCCGGCCGGTTAAAGGTTTACAGGCCAATCGCCTTACGGTGTTCCGCCAGACGATCGACGCCGTCGACTTTCAGCACCATGTTGATGATGTCAATTTCGATGATCTCTTTGCCATCGATGGTCAGTTGGTAGTAAGCGCACTCGGTGGACATCTTGGTGGTGCCGCTCTCGCCCTGCTTGTTTTCACCACCATCAAACTCTTTATGACGGCCTCGCATGACGATTTCGACGGCGGAGATTTCGCCCGTGTCGTCACGCTGGAAGGAGCCGGTAAAGCGCAGAGGCACGCTGTCCGCGCCCGGAGAGGCATACTGTGCCCACAGCGCGACGTCCGGCAGACCGCCAATGGTCCACTCAAGCGCCAGGGCATCATCGTCCAGGCCGAGGTCGACAGAGACCGAGCCCGGCATACCGCCGCCGCGATACTTCTCCAGTTTGCGGGTGAGCTTCGGTAAGGTGACAGACTCAACAACGCCCATATAGCTCAGGCCATCGTTGAACATGTTCAGATATTTAAGTTTGCGTGGTAACGCCATGCTTCAGCTCCTTAGCTGTTAACCGAATCGGACAGATCTGCCAGATAGGTATCGGTGATGCGCTGGCGCAGGGTCAGGTTCTCCAGCGGCGGGACAGGGGTGTAGTCGTAATCGATGTACAATTTCCCCGCTTTCAGGGTCGATGCATCATTTGATTCCGGGTCATACCAGCAAGTGCCATCAACGATATAGCCGTTGGTTTTCAGCTCACGGAATTTGGCATTGATACCGGAAACGATGTCGCGGATGAGCGTTGGCGTAATGGGTTTATCCATTGCCCATGCGTGTGCTTCGGCCATGGTATCGGCCAACACCTGCGCGGTACGGGTGTAGTTTTCAAAGACGAAGAGCGGATCGTCTGAACAGGTACGGTTGCCCCAGAATTTGAAGCCGTCGTTACGAATAAGCGTGGTGACGCCGGCCTGGTTAAGCAGGTTCGCATCGGTCGCTTGTTCCTGCAGATCCCAGGACACGGAGGCGCTTACACCTGTGACACCGTTAACGCCGATGTTGGACAGGGTTTTGTGCCAGCCAATCGTCTGGTCGATTTTGGCGCGCAGGCCGAGAGCACGTGCAGTGGCCCAGGCGTGGGTCGTCGTGTTGGTGGTGGTATCCCACGCCAGAAAATCAGGGTGAATCACCATCAACTCGCGCTGACTGAAGTTTTTGCGGTAATCGATAGCGGCTGAAATGGTTTTACAACCCCATGCACTGACATAGCCAAACGCGCGCAGGCTCTGGCACATGGCGGCCAGCGCGGTCGCCACTTCCTGAGAATCCAGCCCCGGAACACCGAGAATACGTGGCTTAACGCCAGTGACCGTTTTCGCGGTAAGGAGCGCTTTCAGACCGGTATATTTACCGTTTTCATCGGTTGTACCGATGATATTAGAGATAGTCTCTTTCTGTGCTTCCTCAGCGGTATCAGCGGTGCCTTCAGCGACACGTACGACAACAACAACCGGTTTACACTGATCGGCAATCGCCTGCAGGGAAGCGGACAACGTCCCCATTTTCCCGGCTTTCGCAATCGCAGTTTGCACGTTGGTAATAAGCACAGGCTCGTTTAAAGGAAATGTCTTGTCGTCCGCATCGCTGGCCGTACAGACCATGCCGATGATTGCCGTCGAGACGGTGGAAATGGTGCGGGTGCCATCGTTGATTTCGATGACTTCCACGCCGTGATGATAGTCGCCCATCCGTTTAACTCCTTCGTTTAGTGG
>NZ_CP080000.1:3276078-3276159 GCF_019378755.1 Enterobacter sp. BIDMC 29
CTGAAGTGAACCTGCGGCAGTCTCAGGATAGTTTTTACCGCTTTGCGCCTGAACATTTGCTGGCTGGTAATAAAGCCCTGG
>NZ_CP080000.1:3276746-3276813 GCF_019378755.1 Enterobacter sp. BIDMC 29
CACTGTCAATTGCACTGCTGAGCTGGGTAAATCCTTTTGCCGTCAGAGAGGCATCCGGATGGCGTCG
>NZ_CP080000.1:3276888-3492518 GCF_019378755.1 Enterobacter sp. BIDMC 29
CTCAACCGAAGCGATATCACTCACCATGATGACCATACGCACAGTCTGCGCACGTCCCGATCCTTCAGCGAGTGCAGGTTTGTAACTTTCAGCCATATTGCCGACMGCAATCAGCGTSCCGGCRTCATCATARAGCCCCATTTCACGCATCCAGAACCCGCCRRTCTCTGGMGGGATMASCAGCTCCGCCACGACATAATTTTTATTCTTYTTGTCCTGGCTGATTTTRTTCAGCGCRTGACGCCAGACCTCATTGATGAGTTTCGTCTGGCTGGCATTTGGCGTCGGGAGTTGCCCGCCGCCATCACCCACCGCCATCGCCGTAAARTTCACTTTCTTCCCGTTCGGRACGGTTGCKGCMGCSAGTTTTTCRGCRCCGGCTTTGGTGATAACYGTTTTAWAYTTCACTGYCATTKTGYTCTCACTTATCCGGGGTAAACCGTGATGATGTCGCCGTCATAGSTCAGGGCACCGGTRTAGAGATAGCCCGGAACGTCCTGAATGATATTGAGGCCGATAAGATGTCGGCTGGCAGGCTTTGCATCAGCAATAAGCCGCTCCATTTCGTAATACATTTCTTCGGTGATGCCGGTTTCCAGCACGCCAATGTCCAGGCGAAACGTGCCTGCCGGGTCGTTGGTTTGCCACCACTCCGTCACGTTGATCAGATAGCCAAGTGGCTCCACCACGCGGCGTACTGCGCCAATCGTTCCTTTGTGTGCATGGATAAACCATGCATTGCGGATAACATCGCGCTTGGTAGCCTCCGGCCAGTTTTCATCCCAGCGGTCAACCGAAAACGCCCACGCCAGCCAGGGCAACAGATTTGCCGGACAGGTGTCGGCATTCCAGAGGTGACGAAGCGGGACGGGGGTATTCTCAATGTCGGCACAGGCGCGCGCCGCCGCGACCTCAAGCGGCGACGACCCCACCGGTAACAATCGGGCATTACTCATCGTTTCCCCCAACGGTTACGCTGTACTGGCTGCACCATGAGGCCTGGGTTTCATCAAGCACAATATCGGCCGCAGGCGCGGTCAGTTCGACGCGTTGTACACCCTCAACATGCAGTGCAGCGTAAATGGCGGACTTACGAATATCCCGCCCGAGCCGGTGCTGTGCCGTTATATAGGCCTGCAGCCGGGCCCTTGCCGCATTGAGCACTGGCTCGCTTTCGGGACCTGGGAAGAGAAAAAGAGAAGCCGCAATGTTGTAGTCGACAATGCTGGCGGACTGAACGGTCACACGATCGGCAACGGGCCTGACGTCCTCATCGTTCAGCGCGTTGCGCACAATGGCCAGCAGCTCTTCAGACGCCACGCCGTTATTCTCCCGGGACAGCACGGAGACGGTAACGTTCGCAGGCTGAGGACTGATGACAGAGATATCCGCCACCCGGCCATCCGCGCTGCGGCCATGGAACTGATAAGCCCCCGTCGATCCCGCCACGCTCAGCCCTTCCGGGGCTTGCTGGATGCGCAAACGAAAGTCGGTGTCAGACTCCATCACTGCCGGCGTGGGCGGAAACGTCGTGTCGTCGGCAGGTGTTATCACCAGACGCGCAAGGTTAGCGTTAGCACCAAGCTGGTCGAGATCGCTACCGGTGGCGTAGGCCAGCATGACCGCACGCGCGGCCTCGTTAACGCGCTGGCGCCAGATAACTTCCCGATACGCATTTTCCTGCAGCAGTTTCACAATCGGTTCCGACTCAAGCGTCAGCGTTCGTGCAATTGCCTCCTGCTCTTCTTCGGGATAGAGCGAGACAAAAGTGGCCTTTCGTTCTGTCAGCAGCGTTTCGTAATCCACCTCCTCCACGACATCCGGCGCGGCGAGCTGGCTCAGATCAACAATAGCCATAGCGTTTAACTCAATGAAATAGTGATTGAAAAGGAATGTCCGGAGGTCTGGCGGGTGCCGGTGAGATCGACATACAGCGTCCCGTCATTCTCCGAACGTTCGAAAGTGATGGCCGTCAGGCTGATCCGCGGCTCCCATTTCTGGATAGCGGAGTAACATGCGGCCATGATTTGCAGGCGCAACGCCGGACTCTGCGGCCTGTCGATCATTGCCGCCAGCAGTGAACCGTACTCGCGGCGCATCACCCGCGAGCCAATCGGCGTGACCAGAATATCCCGCACGCTTTGTCTGATATGTTCAGCCTCTGAAATGCTGAGCCCGGTCTGACTGTTCATTCCCCTGTAGCGCACCGTCATTGCGTCCCCTTAGTCCAGCTTCCGCCGCTTTGCACACTGCCGTGAGCATGGTTGTCCACCTGCACCCCATTGGAGGTGAATTTACCGCCGGAATGCTCAATATTGCCGGCCATTACCCCGCCCTTCTGCACTTCAAGAGAGGCGGTAATTAGTTTGTTGGTACACACCACCTCAGGTGTATCCAGGGTGATGCGCGTCTCAGACTTCACCAGGACCACCGGTACGGTGGCGGTGAGTGATTCAGAGGCTGTGATGTCAGCCGTTTTAATGCCTGCAGCCATGAGTGCTCCGCTCCCGGGCTCGTACTCGATAACTGCCCCATCAGGGAACGAGACGTGGAGTGCGTCAGGGGAACCTGACGGCGCCGGGTGGTCATCGGAAAAGATACCTGGCAGCACGAAGGCGGTATCAAGCTCACCGCCGATGGCCAGCAGCAGCACTTGTTCTCCCTCGGACGGTGCCCACCACACGCGCGAACGGCCGGCGCGACAGGTCAGCCAGTTCAGCCAGGTGGTTTTCATCCCTCCGGACTGGACGCGGCAGAGCCCTCTGTTGAGGTCAACATCGGTGACAACACCGATACGAATCAGGTTACGGATCGCGCGAGCGATACCGTGCATGGAAGTGAGTGTATTCATGAGAAGAGAATGCCCTTCAGGGGGATCGGCAGCAACGAGACGGGGTTTTATGCGGGATGAAACAACAATCGTTCACACTGATGGCTGGACAGCCATCAGCGTGGTGAACTTACGCTTTCCACTGGCTGACCAGTTCACCGTTGATATACAGCTCCAGCGGACGTGTGACGGGCTCTGGCAACGGCGGCTCCGGGGAATAGGTGGCATGCAACGTTCCCTGCTCCTGCGAAACAAGAATGCGCTCGGTGAGCTGCAGGCTAAAGCTGATATTCACCGTACCATCGTCGTTGAAGGTGACGCCAAAGAGAAACCCGTTTTTTCGCCCGTCATCGAGGGTAAAAATATCTGGCTGGTTTTCACGCAGCCAGGCCAGTACCGGGACGAAGACCCCCTCGCTGTCGCCGGCGAAGCTACTGATATTCGCTTTCAGTTCATACTTTTTTTCAAAGGAGAGCGAGGACGCGAGGCGGGCGTCAATATTTCCGCTCCCCACCGACATCTGCAGATGATCAGGGTGATCGTTCAGTTGCGGAACGGCGTCAATTAATGCCTGACGCAGGCTGTTGAGTTTGTGCATCGAGTTTATCCTGACAGTCTTTTATGGTTTCGACCTGCAGCGCGCAGGCGATAAGGGCATGCTCAAGCCGACGAATATCAGCACTGAGATCGCCGTTGGTGATGGGCTCACTTCCCGGCATCGGACAGGCGCTCACCTTCGGGCAGGCGTTGTAAACAATGTGCTGCGGAGGCGCAGGCGGCGCGGGTGTGCAACCTGCGCACAGCATCAGGCAGCTGAGCGTTATACCAGCGGCGTAACTCTTCATTTTCATTTACCCATTTCCCGATAGCCGCTTCGCGTCGTGCCATCTCCTCGCCGACGGCAACAAGATCCTCGCGGAGCCTGACCTGCGCATCTTCGTTCGACCTGGCAATCCGCTGTGCTTCGGATAACTGCTGAAGCAGCGTGTTGATTGTGTTTTTTTGATCGCGGGCGATCTGATTGGCTTTAGCAAGAGAGCGGGACAGGTTCACGTTGTCATGACGAAACCACAGCATGATGGCCAGCAGAACGGCCAGTACCAGCAGAAGAGGTTTCATGGCATCCCCTTCAGGCACCAGGCCTTCTCACGAGCTCGACGGTTTTCCAGTCCGGCATTTTTGACCCCATTGACGTACACCCAGCGGGTAAGCTGATTGCACGCCTGCGGCCACTGTTTACGCTTAATGAATGACACCAGCGTGGAACGGCAGGCAGCCCCTGTTCCAACGTTAAAGGCAAAACTCACCAGCGCATCATAGACACGGGGTGGCATCTCCACCGGTGCGCATACCGCCAGCCGTCTTTCAACGTTCATCACGTCGGCAACAAGGTTCGCTGCCGCCTCACGCTCTGTAATTTCCCGTCCCGGCACGACGCCTGACGTATGGCCAATGCCTGATGTCCATACGCCCGCACTGCAACGATAAGGCGACAGGCGACACCCTTCGAGATCAGCAATGAGCGCCAACCCCTCCGGTGAGGTGTTCAGTAACCGGAAGTCAGGCATCAGTACCGCCAGGGCCAGTACGCCCGCGGCGCTGCAACGCTTAATGATTGAGTTCACGAATACTCTTCTTATCGAGTCCAAGAGAGGTCAGATAGCGATAGGTTTTCCGCTTAAACCAGTAATTCGTCAGCGCGGTAAAAATGGCGCAGAGGCTTCCCACGTATAGCGCGACTTTTTCAGGAGACATCGCCCCGAACCAGGCCAGCGCTACGGCCAGCCAGTAGGCGATAAACGTGGTGATTTTCTCAAGACTCAGTCCCATAGGTTCACTGATTCTTTAGTCGGTGCGCTATCAACCTCTGGCATGTCTATCGGCGTGCCATGAGGTAAGATGACCCCCAACTCCGCGAGGCCAGAATTGGCGTTCAGAACGGTTTCAACCACCCCTGCCGTGCGCCCATAATAACGGGCACAGATGGCATCAAGCGTGTCCCCCTGCATTGCATAGATTTTCATCAGACGCTCCCAACATCCGGATTTCCAGGTACCGTTGAGTTTCCAGCGCTGGCGCCCTTTTTGCTATCGCTGCAGGATGGACAATCGCGGACACAACAGACTGCCCGCGAGATGGCAGAGGGCCTAGCGCCAGCTCTCGTCTTCCCAGACTTCCCGGAGGATATTGTCCAGCGCTTCGCGATCGGCCTCTCTTTCAATCCCCTGCAACTCCACGCCGGTCATGGATCCTTTTTTGACGGTAACCAGCGTTGACGGAAACACGGATCTTATCCTGCGGGTTAATTCGTCCTGAAACGCCTCCACGACGGACGGACCAATAAGCTGATCCTTATCCAGGGTAATGTTCACCCGCACGCTGGCCTCTTTTTTGATTCTGTCCGGAACGGGTGATGCCGAGAAAACCACGGTAAACGCGTTGTTCCTGATTAAATTTCCTCTCGCAATCTCAGCGATCAAATTCAGGGCAATTTCACGATCTCTTTCCTGACACGTTCCTTCTGTCGTCAGCCGCGCAATCATCTCGACGCGTTCAATCATGACTTGCTCGTTCAACTCTCTGTCCACACAACCTCCACCACGAGATACTGTATAAACATACAGTATCATGTATTCATAAAAAGAGTGAAGCAAAAAATCAGAACCATGCGAGGTATGTACATGATATCGATGAAGATTAGCGAATCCCTTTGCTTATCAGATGCGTTAAATACCTCATACGTTCAAGGATTTTCCGGGCCTTTTGCTGATAAGACGGTGCCGCAGGAAATAGCGATCCGTCAGCAGATCCCCGGCACCATTTGTCGTTAAAACGGCTAATGCCCCCCGCCATAAGATGCAGGGCTTCCCCCCGGCTGATCGTTATTCCGGTGGCGAGCCGTATCTCATCAATCACTCTCTCTGCCACTCCGTTCTGCGGATCCTTGTCATAGACAAAGGGAGTCTTTGCAACCGGTCTGGGGAGGGTTATGCGTGCGGCTAACGCGCGTCTCGCACGCCGGCTGAGGGGTTGAGAGACGTCGCTCACCGTACAGTTATTGACAGAACTCCAAGAGCGCGCAGCGGTGCCGTTAAGGTCAACGGCCAAATCAACGGCACGCTTCGGCACAATTTTCCACTGCGTGAGCCGGGTCAAAATCGGCGAGCCCGGGCCGAGTGCGGCGTCGTAAACGCCGCGAATACAGACTCGTTCTTCGCCGTACTGATTGTATTCGGCACGGGGCTCATACAGCGTGCGCACCTGCAACGCGTCCCGACGGACAAACGGTCCTCCCTGTGCATTGACGTATCCTGCCCAGTCTCCGGCGTCCGCGGCGTCATGCGCTGCCGCAAATTCTACGCTCAGACCGTGCGCGGCCTGCGTATCAGTCAAACGGCGCAGCTCACGGTAGACGGTCACCGGTGCACCGCCGATAAACTGAAACTGACGGATATGCCATCGCGCCGCCCAGGCCGAAACGGCAGATGCAGTCACTTTAAGCAACTCGCCGCTTTCGTTATCTGTCTCGCCATCAAGGGCATAGCCGTCGATATTCTTGGAAATGTATTTAGCGATATAACCGGTGGCACTGCCCTTTTGCGGGTCTATAGCTTCAGCGTGAAAGCGAGCTTTTCTGGCGTTATCGCTTTGCAGTTCAAAAGCGTCTTCCTCCTGTGTGTATTCCTCCATAATGCGGCGAACGCGCTCAACGTTTTCGGGCAGCATGAACATCAGCATGTGCCAGTGAGGCGTACCGTCATGGTGGGGTTCAGCAACGCGGATGCCAAACAGACGAATCGCCTGCCGGTGGAGTTTTGCCCGGATCCGCGCCCACAGTTTTGTCAGGTAGCTTTGTGTATCCGCAGGGCTCGCCCCGTTCCATTTACCGTTACGATAGCCGGTGTTCAGGGTGGCGTGATATTTCGACGGCGCGGTTAAGGTATAGAACTCGCCCACATAGCCAAGCTCATGGCAGATATTTTCAAACCCGCGGATGCGGGTCATCAGTTCGCAGCGACGTATCGCGGGATTGGCCACCGAGCCATCGTGCCTGGCAATCAGGCTTATACGGTTGCCCTCTTCATCCTCCAGTTCCAGACCTTTAAGAAATTCACGCGTGCGCCGCTTCTGTTCACGCCAGTCAGTGATGCAGCGTTTACTCGCATAGGCAGACTTCTTTTTGCTGACGTTTCCAAGTGCAATCTGCACATGCTCACGCCAGGCGGCCGCCATGCGACGCAGTCGTCCACGCCACCAGTCTTCGGAAAACATGCGGATCACCGCTGGCGCAATGTCCTCTTTGTTAAAGAGTATCTTCGACACGCGCTCCCAGTGAGGAGGCAGTACATTGAACTGGCGGGTGATTAATCCAGCGCGCTGATACCAGACATGAAGGGTTTGAAATTCGCCGAGGCCAGCGTCATTGATATTCGCCAGCTCGGAACGAATAAAGCCAGCGATGTCAGCGGCCAGCAAATCAATATCGGCGCGGGACATATCCGGGAGACGGTTGAAGCGGGCAATCAGCGTAACCATCCGCGATGCAAGATATTGCGAAAGCGGCGTGTCGAAGTGCCCACCAAAAACGGCGGTGGAGACGTTACGGTCAACACCTGAACAGGCATACCGTGCAGAGACCTGCTGCAGACGTGGTAATACCCTGTTGCAGAACCGAATCAAAAAGGCATTGGCTCGCAGGCTGCCCTGATGGAGTTCAAGAGCATCAACCGTGCGCCAGACGTCAAAACGCACGCAGTCAGGCTGCAGAGCGAGCGCTTTTCTGGCTTGCAGCAGCGCCGCGAACAGACGGTCGCGACGCTGTAATTGGGGGTGAGTCAGGTAGGGGCTGGCAATAGCCGATCGGGGTTCATTCCACGGATAAGCAAATGACATCACCAATTTATCCTCCCCGGAAATGTTTGTTTTTCAGCTCCGTTATCTCCTGGCAAGTGACGCATAAGGCCACTCCAGGTAACGCCTTTCGCCGCGCCTCGGGGATGGGGATGTCGCACTCCTCGCAGGTAAAACGCGAGGGCGATGCGCATCGCTGGCGGGCGCTATTAATATGACGTTCGCGATCTTCAAGCTCACGCTCCTGCGCCAGATCGATAAAATCGGCCATCAGTGCAGCTCCTGGGATTCGCGTTCGTAACGGGCAGCCTCGTGACACAGCAGTTCCGCTGCGTCTTCGCCACACATTCCGGTTTTATAGATGTGACTGGCTAAAGCCTCCAGCCGCAGGGAGACGGCGAGTGCGAGTGCCCTGCGCTCCTCCATCTTCGCCTGCACCAGCAGGTGCTGGAGTTCCTCGCGCCCGTTCAGAAAAGTGCGGTTTTCGCTATTTCGCATCACTCATTCTCCTTAATTCAGGCAATAAAATGCCCGGCGGGTTTACGCCATTACGTTTTGGGGTGGATTAAAGCGGCATGGTCAGCCGTTCAGGAAATAAACTCACGACTGCACGGAAATGATTCATGGCTCCGATAAGCGCTCTTTTCTCCTCAGTCGTCAGCTCATTGATACCGCATTCGTGACGGGCGGCGGGTAATTTAGCCAGGAAAAAGATGGCCGCCAGCGCCCTGTTATTCTCTTCAAAACAGGGATCGCGCTTATCGCGCATCTCGGCCAAAAACCACGCCAGCGCTTTCTCGTTATCGCCCCAGTACCTGGCACGCAGTTCGGCCACGTGATTAAGCCCGGAAAGACGTGCCCCCACCTTGAGTGGGACCGTTGCACGTGTCGCTTCTATTGCCATAACGTCCCTCGCGTTGATTCACACTGTGTGAATTACTCACCCGTAACGGGTTGAAAACGGGATTGGCCTACGCGTTACGCCGCTTTCCAGCGCAGCGAACTGCGCCAGCCTAACGACAGGGCTGGCACTTTGATGATTGCGATTTCAGAAGCCATGTTGCATGATTCCCATTTTGATAATGTCTGCAATCATTAGCCTCTGTTTGCCAACGTCTGCCGCTGATTGCCCGAATTCGCATTGATACTAATACTCAATTGAGCATTAGTAAATACCCAAAGGAATATATTTTGATTTTAGATTCTCAAGTGAATAATGAAGAGTTACTCGATAGAATCTGTCAGGTATATGGTTTTACCCAAAAAATCCAGCTGGCCCGGCACTTCAATATTGCCGCCAGTTCCCTTCAGAACCGCTACGCGCGCGGCACCATCTCCTACGACTTCGCGGTACAATGTGCACTGGACACAGGGGCCAGCCTGCGCTGGTTGATGACCGGACAAGGTGCCCAGTTTGAAGGTAACCCTGCACCTGGCGATCCCGTTGCTGTTGTTACATTCACTCTCAGTGATGGTCAGCTGGAAGAAAATTCCACTTTGAGTATCGATTCACATCTCTTTAGCAAACCGCTCACTCGCGGTATCGCAGTCCGGTCTGAGGCAAAGCTCCACTTTGTTGAAAAAGGGGCGCCATTAACCGACGGGCTATGGCTGGTTGAGATTGAAGGCACTATCAGTCTTCGTGATTTAACCCTGCTGCCGGGGAAAAAACTCCACGTCGCGGGCGGCAAAGTCCCCTTTGAATGCGGTATCGATGAGATAAAAACACTGGGCCGTGTGGTGGGCATCTACAGCGAGGTGAACTGATGGCGGGTCGTATGGTACGTATAGCATCATTCGATTTCGCTATGCAGGGCATTCAGCCTTAGGTATTCCTTCAGGACTGGCAGAACAAGAACCGGGGCCAACGCTCCCCCGCCAGCCTTTCGGCTTCCTGTTCGTGCCACTCTTCTTCACAAACCCTAAAAACTAAAGAAATCCCCCATCGCGCCGATCATCATCCGTGTGTATTATTTCCTGTAGCGTTTACAACAATTAACCTTAACTCAAATACTTAAGCGCCAAAGCGAAAGGCATCATGAGCACACCGATCAAACGGCTAGAAATCATAAAAAATGCGATTGAGCTGGAAGACGACGACATCATCCAGAGCCAGCTGACACGGCTGAAAAATGAAGCGTTTGACGATGAGCTACAGGCAATCGTCGCGGCGCTTGAGCAGAAAAACTATACCGTTGCCATGGCGGCGATCGCTGCCTGGCTACAGGGCCAGCGCGCCATGACGCAATGGCGTGACCCGCAGGTGGCGGCCAGCAAGATGGAGCTGAAAGCGCTGGAAGAGCGCCTCAGGGATTTGATTGACCGTCGCAATGCCCGCGTGCAACAGCTCGATGAATTCAACGATCTCTATTTCTCACGCCTCGGACCTCTGATGCAGCAGATCCTCGCCCTGCGTAAAACGCTGGCGGAGCTGAACCTGCGACGTCAGCAGGCGGAGGCGCGTCGACGTGAGGAAGACTACCGTCGCTGCCAGCGCTATATGGCGCAGGCGGTGGAGGTGCTGGCGATGCTGACCCAGCGCTGGCGCGATCTGCCTGCGGATTCCGTACAGGCCGCCGAGGCGCGTAAGCAACTGCAGCAGCAAAGCAATCTGATTGCTAACCTGCTGGCCGAAGCGCTGGAGCTGGAGAGTGGCTTAACGCGCGAAGAAGAGCCTGCACGTCAGGCGCGCGACGAGGCCAATGAAGAGTACGAGAAATATCGCGAGCAGCATCACGATGCCGAAATGCGTCTGCGTAAAGGCAAGAACCTCTCCGAGGAAGATCAGAACGAACTGAAGCGTCTCTGGCGTCAGGCGAGCAAGCTCTGCCATCCGGACCTGGTCGCTGACGATCTGAAAGAAGAAGCCAACGCGATGATGGTGCAACTCAACCAGGCCAAACAGCGTGGTGACGTTAAAGCCATTCGTTCGCTGGTGGCACGTCTGCAGCAGGGCTTTGAGCCGCTGATGGCCAGCGACAGGCTGAACGATCTGGAACGTATCCGCAAAAAAATGGCGCAGGTTCGCGAGCAGATTGACACGTTAGTGAACGAGCTGGCGGAGCTGGAGAAAGAGGAGTCCTGGCTGCTGGTCTCGTCGCTAAGCAATATGGAAGCCTACTTTGCCCAGCAGGAGAAGGCGCTGCACGACGTTCGCGCCTCGCTCGAACATCAGGTGAGCGAAGCGCAGCTGGAGTCCGCAGCCTGATTATTTAGCGTGCCAGTATGCACTGGCACGCACCAGCTGCTGGTCGATTGCGTCGGTTTCAAACTGACGGCTCAGGTTTTTCACCACCTTTCCTTCCCCGGTCAGCCAGATAAAATAATCTTCCGCAGGCACCGTCAACGCCGCCAGACGCTCGGCCACCGCCTGTTCGCTGTGGCCGACAACCCAGGTGATGTTGAACGCGCTCAGATGGGCCAGATAGTCCTGATACGACGCATCACCGACCGTCACCACCGTATGAATGTCCGGGCGAACCGGCAGTGTTGCGATGCTTTCCAGGCGACGGCGCAGCGCGGGCATGCCGGATTCATCACACACGTACAGTTGCCAGGCATAATCTTCCGGCACAACCAGCGAACCGCGCGGGCCGCCAATCGTGAGCGTGTCACCCACTTTTGCCTCTGTCGCCCAGTAGCTGGCAACGCCGCCATCATGTATGAAGAAATCGAGCACCAGCTCATGCCGTTCGGCATCGTACAGGGGCGTATAGTCTCGCGCCTGCGGACGCACACCGTCGCCCCAGTCGATACCTTCATCGGTAACAACCGGTGGTACAAAGGTCGCCCCCGGGGCCGGGAAAAACACTTTTGTATGGTCGTCGAAACCGCGAGAGCTAAAGCCCTCCAGCGCTTCGCCTCCTAAAACAATGCGCTGGAAACCTGCGCTGACACGCTCAACGCGAAGCACGTCCAGCTTGCGAAAACGGAGATCATTACGAACACGTTGTGGGTAACGGGTGGATGTCATGGTGAGACCCTTCTCAGGTGAATACGATATATCTAAATCAATTTTAAATGATAATGATTGCTAATCAGCAAGAATGCAAGATCTTTTAGATTGCATCTGAATATATCTAAGATATAGTTTAGATATATCAATTTGAAGGGGATGAGTATGCGAAACGAACACGACGGCGGCGGACGCCGACCACGCTTTTTTGGTCACGGCGATCTGCGTCTGGTGATACTGGATATCCTGACCCGCAACGCGAGCCATGGCTACAAGTTGATCAAGGCGATCGAGAACATGACGCAGGGGAACTACACCCCAAGCCCTGGCGTTATCTACCCGACCCTCGATTACCTTCAGGATCAGACCTATATCACCATCACCGAAGAAGAGAATGGCCGCAAGAGAATTGCGATTACCGTGGCCGGTCAGCAGTGGCTGGATGAAAATCAGGAGCAGCTGGCGCAAATTCAGGCGCGTATCAAAGCGCGATCCGTCGGCTTCCAGCTGAGAAAAAACCCGCAAATGAAGCGGGCTCTGGATAACTTCAAAGCGGTACTAGACCTGAAGGTGAACCAGGGCGAACTCAGCGATGCGCAGCTTAAGCAGATCATCGGCGTGATCGACCGCGCAGCGCTGGAGATCTCCCAGCTGGATTAAGCCAATACGCGATCGCTCACGCGGAAGACGCGGACAAGATCTTTCAGGTGCATCGCCTGTTCGTTCAAGGACGCTGCTGCCGCGACAGACTCCTCCACCAGGGCGGAGTTCTGCTGCGTGGTGGCATCAATCAGGCCGATCGCGCTGTTAATCTGCGAGACCCCTTCCGTCTGCTCATGGCTGGCCTGGCGGATCTCACGCAGAATGACGTCCATCTCTTCCACGTTGCCGACCATACCGTTAATCAACTCGCTCGCTTTCTCGACCAGGTTCATCCCGTCCTGCGTCTGGCTGGTAGAACTTTCGATCAGCTGACGAATTTCACTGGCGGATGACGCACTCTTCTGCGCAAGCTGACGCACTTCGCCTGCCACCACCGCAAAACCACGACCGTGCTCGCCCGCACGTGCTGCTTCCACCGCCGCGTTCAGCGCCAGAATGTTGGTCTGGAAAGCGATGGCGTCGATCAGGTCGATGATGTCGGACATCCGGTTAGAAGTCTCGTTAATCAGGCGCATTTTGCTGGTGACCTGCTTCATCATCTCGCCGTTGTTTTTGACCACCATGGCAGCGTCCGCCGAGAGGTGAGTTGCTTCTCCGGTGTGTGAGGCGGTGTTTTTTACCGTCGCCGTGATCTGCTCCATCGAGGCAGCGGTCTGTTCAACAGAGCTGGCCTGCTCTTCGGTGCGCGCGGCAAGATCCTGGTTCCCCGCGACAATCTGCGCGGCGGCACTCGAGATATTCTCCGAACCGGTCTGGACCTGCTGCACAATGTCCAGCAGACGCGTTTTCATCTCCATCAGCGCATGCAGCAGCAGGCCGGTTTCGTCTTTACCGTGCGGCGTGATGCTGCCGGTCAGATCGCCTTCAGCAATGGCTTTTGCAAAATCCACCGCCTGGCCCAGCGGACGCGTGATTGAGCGCACGATAAACCAGCCAATCAGGCTGCCGGTCGCGACGCTAAAGAGCGTGATCAGGATCAGCAGCAGGCGGTTCGATTTGAAATCGCCCTCGACCTGCACTCCTGCGCTTTGCATTTCCTGGTTCTGAATCGCGATCAACGCCTGCACGTTGGCTTTATAGGCCTGCTGTAGCTTCAGGGTGTTGGTCATCATCTCCTGAATAGCGCCCGCCCGATCGTTATTCTGCACCGCCTGCAAAATGCGATAACGCGAGTCCAGATACTGCTGACGCACGCCGCGTATCTCAGCAAGAACCCGCTGTGATTCTGGATCCTGCAGCGCAGTATTCAGCTCGCCGAGGATCACCGTAATCTGTTCGCTGATCGCTTTAAGACGCTGCTGTGACTGCGCTGTATACGTTCCCTGTTCATCCAGTAACATCAGCTGCTGAGTGCCAATAAATTCCTGGAAGTTGTCGGTTAACTGGTTCGCTTTTACCGTGGTCGGATAATCACGGGTAATGATGGATTGCATTCCGTTGTTCGCCCGGTTCAGGCTTAGCAAGGATAAACTCGCACTGACCACCATCAGGACAATAAAGAATCCAAACGCCAGAAATAATTTCGTGCCGATCTTTACGTCATGTAAGAACATATTTTCTCCATCGATGTGATTATTTCTCAGACGATCACCGTTATCGGTAACGAAACCGCTAACTTTATGACTTTGATCGTTTTTTTATTTCATAACCACGACAATGGATAGGTGTAGACTATTAATATCCGAAAATCGATCGTTACGTCACCCTCTGATGAGGCATTTTCAAAATAGCATCGGGGAAAACGGACTTAGGCTGGGGTAAATATCTGATGTGCTTTCTTTAGTTACTTAATATAAAGTTAACAATAAAAGACATTAATAATTACATTCAGAAAAAATAAAGCCGCTTATTCCTGATGAAATAAACGGCTTTCTGGAACCTTACTGGCTCAATGGAGCACGGTTACCGCATCCTTAAGACGCCCGGCGCGATGCTTCACCATTGCGGATATGTGGGCACTTTCCTCAACCAGATCGGCATTTTTCTGCGTGATGCTGTCCAGCTCGGCCACCGCACGGGTGAGCTCTGACAAGCCGGTAGCCTGTTCAGAGGTCGAATGGCTGATCTGCGCGATAAGCTGCGTCACGTTTTTCACCTGCTCGACGATATCATCCATTGTACGACCGGCGGCATGAACCTGATCAGAGCCGGACTGCACCTTGCTGGCGCTGGCATCAATCAGCTTGCGAATATCGTTGGCTGCACTGGCGCTACGGCTGGCGAGATGGCGCACTTCGCCGGCGACAACCGCAAAGCCTTTCCCCTGCTCACCGGCTCTTGCCGCCTCCACCGCCGCATTCAGCGCCAGAATATTGGTCTGAAACGCGATGTCGTTAATAAGGGAGGTAATCGAGCCAATCCGCTGCGTGCTATCCGCGATGTCATCCATGGTTTTCACCACCGTCTGCATCGCGTTTCCGCCTTTGGTTGCCGCGCTGCTGGCGGCCACTGACAGCTTGTCCACTTCGGCGGCGGTTTCTGAATTACTCTGCACGGAGGCGGCCATCTGGTTCATTGTCGCCACGGTCTGCTGCACATTGGCCACGGTCTGACGCGTCCGATCGTTCAGATCTTCATTCCCCTTTGCCAGCCTGTCGCTGCCATCACGCACGCTCACCACCTGGCTTGACACATCGTTAATCAACCAGCGGCACATCAGCCCCAGCTGCCCTACCGCACGCAGGGTCAACCCCAGCTCGTCGCTGCGGTTCAGGTGCAGCACGCTGTTGCGCTCGCCGGTGGCGACTTTCAGCGCCTGACGCGCCACGTTTTCGATCGGACGAACAATCTGCTGCTCAAACAGCAGCGTGCCCAGCAGCATGACTACCGCGGCGGCAGCCAGCGGGTACGCACCCGCGGAGGTGGCCACCAGCGTGGCAGCCAGCACCGCAAACAGCCCCGCCATCACGCTGCGCACACGCCAGCGCAGCGGCATTGCCGGAAGTTTCCCCAGCCAGCCTTTCCTTACCACCAGTCCTTTATGAATACGTTTCTTGCAGCGCCCGTCATTCAGATCCCGATAGAGCGGCTCCACGCCAGCAATCTCTTCTGCCGTGGCTTTGGTGCGAATCGACATATAGCCCGTCACCTGCCCGTGACGCACCATCGGCACCGCGTTGGCGCGCACCCAGTAGTGGTCGCCATTTTTACGTCGGTTTTTGACAATGCCGCTCCACGGCTCGCCCTTTTGCAGGGTGTACCACATATCGGCAAACGCCGCTTTTGGCATATCGGGGTGGCGCACCAGATTGTGCGGCTGGCCCATCAGCTCATCAAGCTGATAGCCACTCACCTGCACAAAGGTGTCGTTGGCGTGGGTCAGGTAACTGTGGATATCGGTGGTCGACATTAAGGTGGTGTCATCGTCCAGAGGATATTCATTCTGGGTGACAAAGGTTGGAGCGGACATCGTGAGCATCCCTTGCAGGTTATTTGAATGTTAATTTTGTGGATTAATGTTTTTTCGGCGGTAAAGAATTTATCTTTAGTTGTTAAAGTTGATAGAGATCGCAGATTTCACTTAAACCGCACTTTTTGTGAGATTTTATAATTCATTGATTTCAAATACTTTCGTAGAGAAATTACCTGCAGAGTATGACGCGTTAACGCCCACTTAAGTCGCAGCGTCTGCACTCTATAAGTGCAATGGCCTTTTAATCGCACCTCCCCAGGCCTTTTCCGCCGTACCGCTAAATCTCGTATCGGTTATATCGGCATGATTAAATTTTGCGCAACATAATGTTAACCTGGTGTTTATCCTGATTTTCGTTAAGGCATCTGAAGTGGCGTAATCCCTGCAATACTTAATCCAGTATCATGTGATACGCGATCCCCGGGAGCACATTTTGAACAGGTTACCTTCCAGCGCCTCGGCTCTTGCCTGTACCGCGCACGCACTGAATCTCATTGAGAAGCGAACGCTTGATCATGAGGAGATGAAACAACTTAACCGAGAGGTCATCGATTACTTTAAAGAGCATGTCAATCCAGGGTTTTTGGAGTATCGCAAATCTGTTACCGCCGGCGGGGATTACGGAGCCGTAGAGTGGCAAGCGGGAAGTCTTAATACGCTTGTCGACACCCAGGGACAGGAGTTTATAGATTGCCTGGGTGGTTTTGGCATTTTCAACGTGGGGCACCGTAATCCAGTTGTGGTTTCCGCCGTACAGAATCAACTTGCGAAACAACCTCTCCATAGCCAGGAACTGCTCGATCCGCTTCGCGCTATGCTCGCGAAAACGCTCGCGGCCTTAACGCCCGGCAAACTGAAGTACAGCTTCTTTAGCAACAGCGGCACGGAATCGGTCGAAGCGGCGATTAAACTCGCCAAAGCGTACCAGTCGCCGCGCGGCAAATTCACGTTTATCGCCACCAGCGGCGCGTTCCACGGAAAATCCCTGGGCGCACTGTCGGCTACCGCCAAATCCACCTTCCGCAAACCGTTTATGCCGCTGCTGCCGGGCTTCCGCCACGTGCCGTTTGGTGACATTAGCGCTATGCGCACCATGCTGAGCGAATGCCGTAAAACCGGCGACGACGTGGCAGCGGTGATCCTGGAGCCTATTCAGGGTGAGGGCGGCGTGATCCTGCCCCCGCAGGGCTATCTGCCTGCCGTGCGTCAGTTGTGCGATGAGTTTGGCGCACTGCTGATCCTCGACGAAGTCCAAACCGGGATGGGGCGTACGGGCAAGATGTTTGCCTGCGAGCATGAGAACGTCCAGCCGGACATTCTCTGTCTGGCAAAAGCGCTGGGCGGCGGCGTGATGCCGATTGGCGCGACGGTGGCGACCGAAGAGGTCTTCTCGGTGCTGTTCGACAACCCGTTCCTGCACACCACTACGTTTGGCGGTAACCCGCTGGCCTGCGCGGCCGCGCTGGCGACCATCAACGTGCTGCTGGATCAAAACCTGCCTGCACAGGCGGAACAGAAAGGCGATATGCTGCTGGACGGTTTCCGCCAGCTGGGCCGGGAATATCCGGATCTGGTGCAGGATGCGCGGGGTAAAGGGTTGCTGATGGCCATTGAGTTTGTCGACAACGAAATCGGCTACAGCTTCGCGAGCGAGATGTTCCGCCAGCGGGTCCTGGTTGCCGGAACGCTCAACAACTCGAAGACCATTCGCATTGAACCGCCGCTGACGCTGACGGTTGAACAGTGTGAGCAGGTGCTGAAAGCGGCGCGTAAAGCGCTGGCAGCCCTGCGGGTAAGCGTGGAAGAAGCGTGATATCCCCTCCCCCTCCTGACGGAGGGGGCGTTTTTAGCGGTGAAACTCCGCCACCGTCATGGTAAACCGCAACACATTTTCGCCCTCATTCGCGTAGCCGTGTGCCGCTTCCGTTTTCGCCACCGCCGAAGCGCCTGCCGCCACCTGCGTCACCGTCTCTTCCACCGTCAGGGTCAATCCTCCCTCAGTGACATGCAGCAGCTCAAACGTTCCCGCCGGATGCCCCGGCGAGGTAAAACGCTCCCCCGGATGCATCACCCACTGCCAGAGTTCAATCATATCCGGGCCAGACGTGCCCGCGAGCAGCCGGGCATATCCGCCCTGTGGGCCCTGCCACAAAACCGGGATCGCCGCTGCTTCTATGACGTGCACCCGCGGCTCGCTGGAGACGTTAACGATATCCGCCACCGAAACGCCCAGCGCGGCAGCCAGCTTGCAGAGAATGGCAATGCTGGGATTCGCCGCCCCTTTTTCAATCTCCACCAGCATGCCTTTGCTGACGCTGGCGCGGCGTGAAAGCTCATCCAGCGACAGTTTTTTCTCTTTGCGCCAGTTGCGAATGCGGGTGGCGACGGCCAGGCTTACTTGGGCGATATCGGCACCCGAATCGGTCATTATATTGACTTTATCAGTCATTGGTCACTACCATAGTATAAAACAGTCAATACAGGATTATTTATGTCTCTCGTTACGCCGTCAATAGACCCGCGTCTTACCGGGATTGCCCCCGGCTTTCGGGCGCTGAGCATTCTGGTTGAAGCCGCCCCGATAACCCAGCCGGACGTGGCCTCTGCCGCGCTGGCACAGGCCTGCCAGCAGGTCCTCTCTGATGATGTCGCCTGGGCGGAAGCGCACCTCAGCGCCTGGGATGACGTATTCAGAGCGTTTGGTGCGAAACCGAAACGCACGCCCTGCTCGGCATCGGCCCTGCGTAAGCGAGTGCTGAAAGAGGGCGCACTGCCCCCGCTCGATCCAGTGGTCGATATTTACAATGCCATCAGCATTCGTTACGCCATTCCCGTCGGGGGTGAGAACCTTGCCGCTTATGCAGGCGCACCGCGTCTGACGCTTGCCGAAGGTAATGAACCGTTTGATACCCTGAAAGAGGGCCAGCCGGTTATCGAATACCCGGATGCGGGCGAAGTTATCTGGCGCGATGATGTCGGCGTCACCTGCCGTCGCTGGAACTGGCGCCAGGGCGTGCGTACACGTCTCGATAGCCAGGCGCAACACATGTGGTTTATTCTCGAAAGTCTGCCGTCGATGCCGTTATCGGCGTTGCAGGAGGCTGGCGATGAGTTAGTCAGCAACCTGCAGCGGCTGATGCCGGGCTCCACTGCTCACCTTCAACTGATTGAACTCTAAAAGGATAAGCGGATGTTTCACGGGTTAAGCGCATTCCCTCTGACGCCATTGCGAGAGGGGAAATTTGATGAGCAGGCGTTTGTGCAGTTGCTGCGCCCGCTGGTGGATGCCGGTGTCGATTCGCTGGGGATCCTCGGTTCGACGGGCAGTTACGCGTATCTGACGCCTGAAGAGCGCACGCATATCACCCGCTGTGCCGTGGCGCATGCCGACAACATTCCGGTGAGCGTAAGTATTGGCGCGCTTCGCCTCGACGATATTCTCCGTCTGGCGGATGAGGCGCAAAGTGCCGGCGCCCGCGGGGTGTTACTGGCCCCCGTGTCGTACCAGCGCCTGACGGCAGAGGAAGTGTTTACCCTGTATGAGACGGTGACCCACCGGATCTCTGTTCCGCTGTGTATTTACGACAACCCGGCCACCACCGGGTTCGAGTTTAACGACGAATTGCTGTATGCCGTGGCGGCGCTACCGAACGTCAAATCCGTCAAGCTCGGGCGCATACCGGACGATATCGCCCACATGCGTGCCCGTCTTCCTGAAAACGTCACCCTGGGCATCAGCGGCGACTGGCGGGCGGCGTCAGCCCTGCAGGCCGGGTTTGATGTCTGGTATTCGGTTATTGCAGGGCTGTATCCGCAGACGGCACTGGCGATTGCACGAGCCAAAGACACCGCAGCCTCTGACCGGCTGGCACCGCTGTGGGCGCTGTTCCGCCAGTACGGCAGTTTGCGGGTGATGGCCGCAGCAGCAGAAATGTCAGGGAAAGTGGCCGCGCCTGCACTGCCGTTCCCGCTTGCGTCGCTGAGCGGGAAACCGCGCGAAACGCTGGCGGCGATCCTGGCGGAACTGGCCCTCGCCTGAGCATCGCCGGGCTAGCGTAAGCGCTACCCGGCGGTCTGTTACGCCGGCAACAACCCGACAAAACTGCGTTTTTTGCGCGGCTCTGACATCAGGTCCTCAAGCTTATCTACGCAGGCCAGATAGTGCGGGGTTTTCTTGTGCGCCAGCACCGCCTCTTCATCCTTGTAGGCCTCGTAGATAAAGAACCGGGTTTTCACGCGCGGATCCTGTAACACATCAAAGCGCAGATTGCCCGGCTCCTGAATCGCCCCTTCGTGGTTAGCGCGAAACACCTCCAGAAACTCATCGACCCGCTCGGGTTTGATGTTGATTTCCACTAATGTCACGTTCATTTTGCTTCTCCCTGTTTCTCTTCCTGCCAGAACTGGAACGCGTCCCGCGCGCTCATGTTCTCATGTACCACTTTTTTCACCGCTTTCAGCATGGCCAGCGGGGCGCTGGACTGGAAGATATTGCGGCCCATGTCCACGCCGGACGCCCCCTGGTCAATCGCCCGCCAGCACATCTCCAGCGCGTCGTGCTCCGGCAGCTTTTTGCCTCCGGCAATCACGATCGGCACCGGGCAGCTGGCGGTTACTTTTTCAAACCCTTCGTCGACATAATAGGTTTTGACGAACTGCGCCCCCATCTCGGCCGCGATACGGCTGGCAAGCGAGAAATACCGCGCGTCGCGCGCCATCTCTTTGCCAACGCCCGTCACCGCCAGGGTCGGCATGCCATAGCGCGCACCGGCATCCACCAGTTTGATGATGTTGTTGATCGACTGATGTTCAAACTCACTGCCGATGTACACCTGCGCCGCCACCGCGCAGACGTTCAGGCGCAGCGCATCTTCCATCGCCACCGCCACGCACTCGTTGGAAAGTTCCCCTAAAATCGAATTGCCGCCGGAGGCGCGCAACACGACGGGTTTATTGGTGGCGACAGGCACCTGGCTGCGCAAAATACCGCGGGTGCACATCAGCACGTCGGTTTCCCCAAACAGCGGGGCGATAGAGAGATCGATACGCTCAAGGCCGGTCGTCGGTCCCTGGAAATAGCCGTGGTCAAAGGCCAGCATCACCGTGCGGTTGCTTTTTGGGTTGAAGATGCGCGCCAGCCTGGACTGCATTCCCCAGTCCAGCGAGCCGCACCCCTTCAGGGTAAACGGCACGTTCCGCTGCGGTGTGCCGATGCCAAAATCTTTGCCGTCTTTGATGTCGTCTAAATCAGCCATTTGCTCCCCCGTCAGAAATCGTATTTGTTGATGTTCTCTTTGGTAAACACCACCCGCTCCGGCAGCAGCACAATGCCGTTGCCCTTCGCTTCATACTGGTAGCCCTGCACGCTGTTCGGCTCGACCTTCAGCGTACCGATATCTTTCACGTCCACGCTGTCGCCAACGTTAAGATCGCCTTTTTTCAACAACCGATCGGCGACATTGACCGCAATTTTGCCCTGTTGCACCACATCCCACAGGCCGAAGGCTTTCACCGTGCCGCGCTCTACGTACGGACGCATCACGTTAGGCGTGCTGAAGCCGACAATCGCCACCCCTTCTCGCTTCAGGTTTTCCGCCGCCTGCGCCGCCGCCGGCAGGGCGTTGGCATCCGGGGCGATGATCGCATCCAGATCCGGATACGCTTTTAAGATCCCCTCGGCGGTTTGTAGCGATTTGGTGGCATCGTTATAGCCAAACTGCGTGGTCACGACCTGCCACTGCGGATGATCTTTCTCGATTTTGGCCTTCGCCTCTTTCACCCACTGGTTCTGGTCGGTAACGGTCGGGCTGGAGTAAAAGAACGCCACTTTGGCATTCGGTTTGGTGACCTGTTTACCGGCCATGTCGACCAGCAGGCCGCCGAGCTGCGCCGGGGTGCCCTGGTTGATGTAGATGCTGCGGCATTCCGGTTTGGTGTCGGAGTCCCAGGTCAGTACTTTGACGCCACGCTGCATCGCACGCTTCAGCGCCGGGCAGAGGCCATCCGGCGACACCGCCGAAACGATAATGGCGTTATAGCCCTGGTTAACGAAGTTATTGATAAGCTGCACCTGGCCTGAGACGCTGGGCTCGGTCGGGCCGTCGTAGGTGACGTCCACGCCGAGATCTTTACCCGCCTCTTTCGCGCCATTGCCGCCGCTGGTAAAGAAGCCAACGCCCACCAGCTTGGGGATAAAGGCGATGCGGTCCGCGGCCTGTGCCGACGCGAAGCTGAGTGCCATCGCCAGGACTATCAGTTTTGTTTTCATCTTACGCTCCGGGTATGTTTTGTGAGGAGAGAGCGCACCCATTCACGGTGCAAACTCAGTGAACGTCCCATCACCACCACAACCAACAGCGCCCCTGACAGCGCGCTCGACACCTGGTTGGGGATGCCGACCATCTGTAAACCCTGCTGCAGATACCCCACCAGCAACGCCGCCAGGGCCGTACCGATTACCGACCCCGAACCGCCATAGATATTGGCGCCGCCGAGGACCGCTGCGGTCAGTGCAGGCATCAGTAAATCGCGTCCCAAATCCGAACGCGCCGAACCGAAATAGGAGACCATCACCAGCGCAGCAATGGCCGAAGCGACGCCCACCAGGCCATACAGGGCGTAGGGCATCCCGTTGACCGAGAGCGCCGCATAGCGCGCCGCGCGCGGGTTCTGCCCAATCAAAAACAGATGGCGGCCAAAGCGTCCGCGATGGGTAATCAGCCAGAAGAAGACGGTAATCACGGCGAACAGCACCAGCGGGATTGGCAACCCCAGGAACGTGAGGTTAGCGAACGCGGTAAAGCTGTCCGGGAAGCCCCCGATGCCTTCGTAACCGGTCGCCCCCGCCATGCCGGAGAGCAGCAGTGCGCCACCGCCGTAGAGATAGAGCGTGCCGAGGGTGATAACCAGTGGGCTGATGCCGGTGTAGTGGATCAGCGCAGCGTTGACCAGACCGCACAGCAGGCCGAGCAGCAGCGTCAACGGTATCGCCAGCGCCATCGGCCAGCCCGCCTGCATCATCACCCCCAGCGCGATGGCACACAGGCCGATGGTCGAACCGAGGGAAATATCAATGCCGCCGCTGATGATCACCAGGGTGAGCGGCAGCGCCACAATGCCAATACAGATAAAATCACTGGTGCTGAACAGCAGCATGTTGATATCGAGCATGCGCGGATTGATGGCCCCAAAGAGCAGGATTTCCAGCACCAGTAATATCAGCAGCGCGCTTTCCCAGTTAAGCTTCATTTACGCCACCTCTTTTTTGTGTTTCGTAAACGGGGTGACATGCTTCCCCCCTTTGTTACCGGGCTGGAAGCGGCTGTACTTGAGTGCCCGTTGATGCCGGGCCAGCGCCTGGCGCAAACGCCCGTCGAGCACCAGCACACCGAGCAACACCAGCCCGGCGATAAAGTCATTCCACCACGCGGGCAGCCTGAACAGCACCAGCACGGTGTCGATTTGAGTCAGGAAAAAAGCCCCCAGTAAGGCGCCAATAAGCGTCCCGGTACCGCCCAGCAGAGAGATCCCCCCGAGTACGCAGGCGGCAATGGCTTTCATCTCCAGCCCGCTGCCGGTCTGGTTAGGTACAAAGCCAATCTGCGAAGCGAAGACAATCCCCGCACACGCGGCCAGCATGCCGTTCAGCGTAAAAGCGATCATTCGCGTCCGGTTCACCGCCACGCCCAGCTGGCGTGCGGCGGTAAGGTTGTCGCCCACGGCGTAGAAATCGCGTCCGAAGGCGGTGCGCGACAACGTCCATGCGCCGACTGCGGCTAAAAACACCACGCCCATTCCGAGCGGTGAAATCCCCATAGCGGCAGGTTCAGAGAGCGATTTCAGGCTCGGCGGTAGCCCTTCAATCCACTTTCCTCCCGTCCACAGCAGCATCGCCCCGCGATAGAGGCCCAGCGTGCCGAGGGTGGCCACGATTGCCGGAATACGCAGCCCCACCACCAGAAAACCGTTAAATGCTCCCGCCAGTGCGCCAATCGACAGCGCAAAGAGGATCGATACCGGCAGGGTGTAGCCGCTGTTCAGGGCCACCCCCACGGCAATGGCAGACAGCCCGACGGTAGAGCCGACGGAAACATCAATATTGCGGGTCAACATCACCAGCGCGGCGCCGAGCGCCAGCAGGATCAGGATTTGCGAACTGGCGAAGATCATCCCCAGCGTTTGCAGGCTGAAATAGGCCGGATTGAGCCCCACCAGCACCGCGAACAACGCCAGAATGGCGATGAACGCGCTCAGTTCGCGATTTTTCAGTAAGGTCTTCATGACTGCCCTCCGAATGCCAGCGCCATCATTCTGTCAAGACTGACCGCGTGCCGGGACAGCTCGCCGCTGAGCACGCCCTGGTGCATCACCAGCACGCGATCGGCAAGCCCGGGGAACTCATCCAGATCGCTTGAGATCATCAGCACCGCCACGTTCTGCGCCGCCACGCTTTTGATGAGCTGATAGATATCGGCCCGCGCCGACACATCCACTCCGCGTGTCGGTTCATCGACGATCAACAGCAGCGGGTTCGCCTCCAGACAGCGCGCCAGCAACACCTTCTGCTGGTTGCCGCCGGAGAGCGTGCGCACGGTTTGATCCGCATGGTTAAGCTTGATCCCCAGCGCCCGGTGATAGCGCTCCACCACCGCCGACTCCCGTTTGCGCTGCTGCCAGACCGAGGGCTCATTCAGTGCCACGGTGTTCCAGCGAATCGGCGCATCCAGGAACAAGCCGGAAACCTGTCGGTCCTCAGGCAGGTAGACCAGCCCTTTCTCCAGCCGTGCCGCCACGGGTTCGCCGGTTATTTCCTGATTTTCCAGCCAGACTCGCCCACCGCGCACCGGGCGCAGCCCATACAGCGTTTCCGCAAACTCGGTGCGCCCGGAGCCGACCAGCCCGGCGAGGCCAACTATTTCCCCGGCATAGATTTCCATGCTGAGATCGATAAACCCCTCACCGGTAAGCTCTTCCACCCGCAGCACCGGGAAATCCTGCGGCTGCGTGCGGCGATTGCCCGGCAGCGCCAGCCACAGTTTTTGCGCATCACTTAATCCTTTTTCGCGGCTCACCGGCGTCATGGCCGCAATCAGGGCGTTATCGTCGAACTGTGCAGTTTCACCGCTGAGCACGATCGCGCCGTCGCGCATTACCGAGACGTGGCTCGCCAGCTGGCGGATCTCCGGTAATTTGTGCGAGATAAAAACAATGCCGACGCCCAGCGCCTGCAACGCGCGGATCTGGCGAAACAGCCGTTCGGTTTCCCCCGGGGTGAGCGACGCCGTGGGTTCATCAAGGATCAGGATCTTCGCGTTTCGCATCAGGCCGCGCAGGATCTCCACCATCTGTTGATCCGCCACTTCCAGGGTGCTGGCGGTGGCATCAAGATTGAGCTGGCACTGCAGCTGCTGGAGTTTCTCCGCCAGCCGTTCCCCCATACCGGCCTCACGCGGCAGGCGGAAAAGGATGTTTTCCCGCACCGTCAGGTTGGGGAAAAGCAGGGGTTCCTGCGGCACCAGATAAATCCCCAGCCTGTGGGCCTGCGCGGGCGAAAGCCGCGCAAACGCGTGGCCGTCAACCGAAAGTTCACCGCTGTCCGGCGTTTCCACCCCGGCGATGATTTTCATCAGCGTTGATTTTCCCGCGCCGTTACCGCCCATCAGCGCATGCACCTGACCCGCAAGCAGCGTGAAATGAATACCTTTCAGGACCGGTATACCGGAGAACTGCTTGCTGATATCACGTGCTTCGATAAGTGGCGTCATTATCGCTCCGCTATTGAACAAATGATTTTTAGATTTAATAATGTTCAAAAGCGTAGACGGTGAACTATATTTAGAACCGTGCAGGGATCACAAATTTATCGATTAAGATCCACACAGACACAAATCAATCTAAAAGATCTGTTTTGTCGCGTGGTTCACACTTTCTTTCTGCGCGATCACGAACATATGATCTAAATTTTTATAAGAGTTCAATTATGAGCGATAAACGCACTGCGGAAGAAGGTCGTTTTGCCGGGCTGGCACTGGCGGAAGAAGAGCTGGTTGCCCGCGTCGCCTGGTGCTACTACCACGACGGATTAACTCAGAACGACATCGGCGAGCGGCTCGGACTGCCGCGCCTGAAGATCTCGCGTCTGCTGGAGAAAGGACGCCAGTCCGGGGTGATCCGCGTGCAGATCAACTCCCGCTATGAGGGGTGTCTGGCGCTGGAAACCGAGCTGCAGCAGCGCTTCGGGCTCAAGCTGGTTCGCGTGTTGCCGGCCCTGAATACCCCGCCCATGAATGTCCGGCTGGGCATTGGCGCAGCGCAATCGCTGATGGGTGTGCTGGAGCCCGGCCAGCTGCTGGCGGTGGGATTTGGTGAAACCACCATGAGCAGCCTGCAGCACTTAAGCGGTTTTATCAGCTCGCAGCAGATCCGCCTGGTGACGCTCTCCGGCGGCGTTGGGCCGTATATGACGGGCATCGGTCAGCTTGATGCCGCCTGCAGCGTCAGCATGATCCCCGCCCCGCTTCGCGTTTCCTCCGCCGAAGTGGCCGGGATCTTAAAACGCGAATCCAGCGTGCGGGACGTGATCCTCGCCGCCGCCGCGGCCGATGTGGCGGTGGTAGGCATTGGTTCAGTAAACCAGCGCCGGGACGCCACCATATTGCGCTCCGGCTATATCAGCGAAGGTGAACAGCTGATGTACGCCCGCAAAGGGGCGGTGGGCGATATCCTCGGCTATTTCCTGAACGCCGAAGGGGAATGCGTGCACGAGCTGGAGATCCACCGGGAATTGCTGGGCGTCACGCTCGATGAACTGGCGCAGTTGCCCACCATCGTTGGCGTGGCCGGAGGTGATGAGAAAGCCGATGCGATTTATGCCGCACTCAAAGGCCGCCGTATTAATGGCCTGGTGACGGAGGAGACGACAGCCCGCGCGGTGCTGGCTCTGGCGAGCTAAGAGCCTGTCCTGCGCCTGACACGAGGCATGCTCATGAGTTACCTTTTAGCGTTAGATGCAGGGACAGGCAGCGTTCGCGCCGTAATTTTCGATTTGCAGGGAAATCAGGTTGCCGTTGGCCAGGCCGAGTGGAAACACCTGAGCGTGGAGAATGTGCCGGGCTCGATGGAGTTTGATCTCGACATTAACTGGCGGCTCACCTGCCAGTGTATTCATCAGGCGCTGGAGCGCGCCCGCCTGAGCGCAGCGGATATCCAGTCCGTGGCCTGCTGCTCAATGCGCGAGGGGATCGTGCTGTATGACCGCAATGGCGACGCCATCTGGGCGTGCGCCAACGTCGATGCCCGCGCCAGCCGCGAGGTAGCCGAACTCAAAGAGATCCACGACTACCGTTTTGAATCCGAAGTGTATGACGTCTCCGGCCAGACCCTGGCCCTGAGCGCCATGCCGCGCCTGCTGTGGCTGGCGCACCATCGTCCGGACATCTACCGCAAAGCCGCCACGATCACCATGATAAGCGACTGGCTGGCGGCAAAACTGTCCGGCGAGCTGGCCGTTGATCCGTCCAATGCCGGGACTACCGGTATGCTGGATCTCTTCTCCCGCGACTGGCGTCCGGCGCTGCTCGACATGGCCGGGCTGCGTGCCGATATCCTCTCTCCGGTGAAGGAGACCGGCACCGTGCTCGGTGCGATCACCAAAGATGCCGCACAGCAGAGCGGCCTGCGCGAAGGCACGCCGGTGGTGATGGGCGGTGGCGACGTGCAGCTTGGCTGTCTTGGGTTAGGCGTCGTGCGGGCCGGGCAAACGGCCGTGCTGGGCGGTACCTTCTGGCAGCAGGTGGTCAACCTGCCGCAGGTACGCACCGACCCGGAGATGAACATCCGCGTGAATCCGCATGTGATCCCCGGCATGGCGCAGGCGGAATCGATCAGCTTCTTTACCGGCCTGACCATGCGCTGGTTCCGTGACGCCTTCTGCGCGGAAGAGAAACTCATCGCGGAGCGGATGGGAATGGACACTTACTCCCTGCTTGAGGAGATGGCCAGCCGCGTGCCTGCCGGTTCACACGGTGTTATGCCGATCTTCTCAGATGCTATGCACTTCAAGCAGTGGTACCACGCCGCGCCGTCGTTTATTAACCTCTCCATCGACCCGGAAAAATGCAACAAAGCCACGCTGTTCCGTGCGCTGGAAGAGAACGCGGCGATTGTCTCGGCGTGTAACCTGACGCAGATTTCACGGTTCTCAGGGGTAACGTTCGACGGTCTGGTGTTTGCAGGCGGTGGCTCGAAAGGCGCGTTGTGGAGCCAGATTTTAAGCGACGTGACCGGTCTGCCGGTGCGCGTTCCGCAAGTGAAAGAGGCGACAGCGCTGGGCTGTGCGATTGCTGCCGGAACGGGAGCCGGGCTGTTTTCGGATATGGCGGCGACAGGCGAACGGCTGGTGAAATGGAGCCGCGAGTTCACGCCAAACCCGGCGCACCGGGAGTTGTACGACGGTATGATGCAGAAGTGGCAGGCCGTTTATGCCGACCAGCTTGGGCTGGTGGACAGCGGACTGACGACATCGATGTGGCAGGCACCGGGTTTAGTGCGTGCCCCCTCTCCCTGAGAGCTATAACGCCCCCTCTCCCTCCGGGAGAGGGCGTCAGGCCACACCAATATTTGAATCCCATCACAATCGCCGCATTCCCCTTTTCCCTTTTACTCATCGCTGGCTAAATTAGTAACTCATCCGACCACATAACAATAATTTTACACTGGAAGAGACTATGAGCCACTACCCGTCGTTATTTGCCCCCCTCGATCTGGGGTTCACCACCCTTAAAAACCGCGTGCTGATGGGCTCAATGCATACCGGGCTTGAAGAACATCCGGACGGGGCCGAACGTCTGGCGGCCTTCTATGCCGAGCGCGCACGTCACGGGGTGGCGCTGATTGTTACCGGCGGGGTGGCCCCTGCGCCTTCTGGCGTGGGGATGGAAGGCGGTGCGGTGCTGAACGACGCCAGCCAGTTGCCGCATCATCGCGTGGTCACTGACGCCGTTCACCGGGAGGGCGGGAAAATTGCCCTGCAGATCCTGCACACCGGGCGTTACAGCTATCAACCGAATCTGGTCGCACCGTCGGCCATTCAGGCCCCGATTAACCGCTTTACGCCCCATGCCCTCAGCCACGATGAGATCCTGACGCTGATTGACGACTTCGCCCGCTGTGCAGCGCTGGCGCGTGAAGCGGGCTATGACGGTGTTGAGGTGATGGGCTCGGAAGGCTACCTGATCAACGAATTCCTCGCGGCCCGCACAAACCAGCGCGACGATGAGTGGGGTGGCGATTACGCGCGCCGCATGCGCTTTGCAGTGGAAGTGGTGCGCGCCGTGCGTGAACGTGCCGGGGCGGATTTTATTATTATCTACCGCCTGTCGATGCTCGATCTGGTGGAGGGCGGCGGGACGTTCGACGAAACCGTACAGCTGGCGCAGGCGATTGAAGCCGCCGGTGCGACCATCATCAATACCGGCATCGGCTGGCACGAGGCGCGTATTCCGACCATCGCCACACCGGTACCACGCGCGGCGTTCAGCTGGGTCACGCGCAAGCTGAAAGGGAAAGTGTCTGCCCCGCTGGTGACCACTAACCGCATTAACGACCCGCAAGTGGCGGAAAATGTGATCGCCGCCGGGGATGCCGACATGGTCTCCATGGCACGTCCGTTCCTTGCGGATGCCGAGCTGCTTTCCAAAGCGCAGAGCGGGCGTGCAGATGAGATTAACACCTGTATCGGCTGTAATCAGGCCTGTCTGGATCAGATTTTTGTTGGCAAGGTCACTTCGTGTCTGGTCAACCCCCGCGCCTGCCACGAAACCAAAATGCCGATTTTCCCGGCGGTGAATAAAAAACGCCTGGCCGTGGTCGGTGCCGGCCCGGCGGGTCTGGCGTTTGCGGTGAATGCCGCCTCGCGCGGCCACAGCGTGACGTTGTTCGATGCCGCCGCTGAGATTGGCGGGCAGTTCAATATCGCCAAACAGATCCCGGGCAAAGAAGAATTTTACGAAACCCTGCGCTATTACCGCCGAATGATCGACCTGACGGGCGTGGATCTGCGCCTCAACCAGTTTGTAAACCCGGTGGATGTAATGGAGTACGATGAGGTGATCCTGGCAAGCGGGATCGCACCACGCAGGCCTGCGATCGAGGGCATCGATCATCCGAAAGTCCTGAGCTATCTGGACGTTTTGCGTGACAAAGCGCCGGTGGGGGCAAAAGTGGCGATCATCGGCTGCGGCGGGATCGGGTTCGATACCGCGATGTACTTAAGTCAGCCCGGCGAACCCACCAGCCAGAACATTGCCGACTTCTGCGTGGAATGGGGTATCGACACCAGCCTTAACCAGTCCGGCGGTTTGCGACCGGAAGGACCCCAGCTGCCGAAAAGCCCGCGTCAGATCGTCATGCTGCAGCGTAAAGCCAGCAAACCCGGTGAAGGCCTGGGCAAAACCACGGGCTGGATCCATCGCGCAACCCTGCTCTCTCGCGGGGTGAAGATGATACCGTCGGTGAGCTATCAGAAGATCGATGATGCGGGGCTGCACGTGCTGATCGGCGGTGAGCCGCAGCTGCTGCAGGTGGATCATGTGATTTTGTGTGCGGGTCAGGAGCCGAAGCGCGATCTGGTGGATCCGCTGCGTGAGGCGGGAAAAACGGTACACCTGATCGGCGGATGCGACGTGGCGATGGAGCTGGATGCGCGACGCGCCATTGCGCAGGGCACAACGCTGGCATTGAGTCTCTGAGTGACGCAACGCTCACCGGGCCTGCACGCGAGGCAGGCCGGTGTAAACTCAGCGCCCCGTGTTAGCGGCGGCGACCCAGCTTGACGGATTTCAGCACCACGAACTTGTTGTTGGTGGCAACCGTGGTGCAGTTACCGAAGATCTTCTTCAGCTTGTGGAAGTAGTCCAGGTGACGGTTCGCCACGATATACAGCTCGCCGTTAATTTTCAGGCAGCGGCGTGCATGGTGGAACATCTCCCAGGCGACGTTATCCGTCAGGGCGTGTTTCTGGTGGAACGGGGGATTACAGAACACGGCATTAAAGCGGAACGGCTCAACGCCCGACAGCGCGTTGTTAATCATAAACTCGCAGCGATCCAGCGCGTCCGGCATGTTGGTTTCAACGTTCAGACGACTGGAGGCCACCGCCATCGGCGACTCATCACTAAATACAACGCTCGCGTCAGGGTTCTTCGCCAGCAGCGTCAGGCCAATCACACCGTTACCACAGCCCAGATCGACGATTTCGCCTTCCAGGTTATCCGGCAGATTTTCAATAAAGAAACGCGCCCCGATATCAAGGCCGGTGCGGGAGAAGACGTTCGCGTGGTTGTGGATTGTCCAGTCAGTGCCTTCCAGCGTCCAGCTCAGGGTTTCTGGCGCGTCGGCCAGTTCGGGGGCACTGAAAGTACAGTTAATGAGACGCGCTTTTTTCCAGGCCAGCGTCGTGGTGGTTGGGCCGAGCACTTTCTCGAACAGTTCCAGCGTTGAGGTATGGATATCACGCGCCTTGGCCCCCGCGATAATACGCGTTTGTGGGGTTACGACGTTGCGCAGTGCGCGCAATTGTTGTTCCAGCAGCGCCATTGTTTTCGGCACTTTGATCAGCACCACGCCCGGCTCCTGCGGGTAGTCCGCGGTGCTGTCGAGGAACTTAACGCTGGATTCGTCGATGTCGTTGTGGCGCAGGTTTTCCCGCGTCGCCAGCTCGCTCAGGTAGGAATCACCGATGCTGTAAGGCGTGTGTTCTGCCAGAGCACAGCCCAGCGCGCCAAACGCGTCATTCAGGATCAAAACCGGGCCGCTGATTTCAGTGTCATCCAACTGTTGCAGCAGATATTCATCCGCCGCTTCCCACGCCTGAAGCGGGTTAACGTCGTCCGTTTCCGGGAAACGTTTAAGGTTGAGTGAACGGAAACCGTTGTCTAAGTGGCTCATCGGCCCTCCTGAATGGTAAAATTTCGGCGTTATCCCTGAAAAGGGTGCGTGAGTATACCCGTTTTATTGTCAAATTGGGGCGTTGATGAACCAACTAACTTATCTCCAGGGCTACCCGGAGAACTTACTTTCTCAGGTTCGCAGCTTAATTGCCGAGCAAAAGCTGGGCGCGGTGCTGGAAAAACGCTATCCGGGTACGCATGACTTCGCGACCGATAAGGCGCTCTGGCAGTATACCCAGGATCTGAAAAACACCTATCTGAAGAGCGCGCCACCCATCAATAAGGTGATGTACGACAACAAGATCCATGTGCTGAAAAACGCGCTCGGCCTGCACACTGCCGTTTCCCGTGTTCAGGGCGGCAAGCTCAAAGCGAAAGCGGAGATCCGCGTTGCTACCGTGTTTCGTCACGCGCCGGAAGCGTTCTTGCGGATGATCGTGGTGCATGAGCTGGCACACCTGAAGGAAAAAGAGCACGACAAGGCCTTCTATTCTCTGTGCTGCCATATGGAGCCGCAGTACCACCAGCTGGAGTTCGATACCCGTTTATGGCTTACGCATTTATCGTTAAAGAGTAATGCGCAGTAGCGCACTGGTTTTGCAATAATCACGTGCTACAGTGGCTAAAGGTTCCCTGCTACGGAGTACGTAAACGTTTATGATACGTTTCGCAGTTATTGGCACGAACTGGATCACCCGCCAGTTCGTCGACGCCGCCCATGAAACCGGCAAATTTAAGCTCACCGCAGTCTATTCCCGCAGCCTGGAGCAGGCGCAGAGTTTCGCGAACGACTATCTGGTTGAACATCTGTTCACGTCGCTCGATGAGATGGCGCAAAGTGACGCCATTGACGCGGTCTACATCGCCAGCCCAAACTCCCTGCACTTTCCGCAAACGTCGCTGTTTCTTAGCCATAAAAAACATGTGATTTGCGAGAAGCCGCTGGCCTCGAACATTCAGGAAGTGGAAGCCGCGATTCAGCTTGCCCGCGACAATCAGGTGGTGCTGTTCGAAGCGTTCAAAACCGCCAGCCTGCCAAACTTCCTTCTGTTACAGCAGTCTCTACCGAAGATTGGCAAAGTGCGTAAAGCGTTTATTAATTACTGCCAGTACTCGTCGCGCTATCAGCGTTATCTGGACGGTGAAAACCCGAACACCTTTAACCCGGCCTTCTCTAACGGCTCGATTATGGACATCGGTTTTTACTGTCTGGCCTCTGCCGTGGCGCTGTGGGGCGAGCCGCACGGCGTCACCGCCACGGCCAGCCTGCTGGAAAGCGGTGTGGATGCGCACGGTATTGTGGTGCTGGATTACGGTGATTTCAGCGTTACGCTGCAGCACTCCAAGGTGAGCGATTCCGTTCTGCCCAGCGAAATTCAGGGCGAAGCGGGCTCACTGGTTATCGAGAAGATTTCCGAGTGTCAGAAGCTGAGCATTGTCCCACGTGGCGGCAAAGCGCAGGAGCTGACGCAGCCTCAGCATATTAACACTATGCTCTATGAGGCAGAGGTCTTCGCCCGTCTGGTAGAAGACAATGAAGTGAATCACCCTGGGCTGGCGGTCAGCCGCACCACGGCGAAACTGCAAACCGAGATCCGCCGTCAAACCGGCGTAGTCTTCCCTGCAGATGGCGTGGGCGCAGAAGCTATCGCGTAAAGCTGTGTAATGAAACGGTGCAGACCATTGACGAAATCACTGGTCTGACATATTTTGTTACCTGCAAAGGGGAGTAACTTCCTTGCCGGTGGATCGTCATTACGATGCGTGCAAAACCGCATCCGGTCGCCGGGCAACCAAAAAGCCCGTCTTTTTGGTTGTAAGTGAGACCTTGCCGGAAGGCGAGGTCTATGCATAAAAAGCTAACGGCTATCGTCTTCTGACCATGGCCGTTTTTGTTTTTTATGTGTAAGGAAAATAGTATGCATTCTGTCGGCACTCCCATGTTGTGGGGCGGATTCGCGGTTGTCGTGCTCATCATGCTGGCGATCGACCTCTTTTTGCAGGGGCGTCGCGGCGCACATGGCATGACCATGAAACAGGCTGCGGCCTGGTCACTGGTGTGGGTCACCCTCTCCCTGCTCTTCTGTGCTGCCTTCTGGTGGTACCTGGCCTCAACGGAAGGCCGCGCGGTTGCCGATCCTCAGGCGCTCGCGTTCCTCACCGGCTATCTGATTGAAAAAGCCCTGGCGGTCGATAACGTCTTCGTCTGGCTGATGCTGTTCAGCTACTTTGCCGTGCCTGCGGCCCTGCAGCGTCGCGTGCTGGTGTACGGCGTGCTGGGTGCGATTATCCTGCGTACGATTATGATCTTCGCCGGAAGCTGGCTGATTACGCAGTTCGAATGGCTGCTGTATGTCTTCGGCGCATTCCTGCTGTTCACCGGGATCAAAATGGCGCTGGCAAAAGAAGATGGCTCCGCCATTGGCGACCGTCCGCTGGTGAAGTGGATCCGTGGTCATCTGCGCATGACCGACAAGATCGAGAGCGAGCACTTCTTCGTGCGTAAGAACGGCCTGCTTTTTGCCACGCCGCTGCTGCTGGTGCTGATTTTGGTTGAGCTGAGCGATGTGATTTTCGCGGTAGACAGCATTCCGGCTATCTTCGCGGTCACCACTGACCCGTTCATTGTGCTGACATCTAACCTGTTCGCCATCCTCGGTCTGCGTGCCATGTACTTCCTGCTGGCAGGCGCGGCTGAGCGCTTCTCAATGCTGAAATATGGTCTGTCGGTGATTCTGGTGTTTATCGGTATCAAGATGCTGATTGTCGATTTCTACCACATCCCTATCGCTATCTCGCTCGGTGTGGTGTTTGGCATTCTGATCGTGACGTTGCTTATCAATACCTGGGTTAATCGTCAGCACGATAAGAAGCAACAGGTGGAGTAATTACGGTCCTTCCTGCTGCCTTTACGTTGGCCCTCTTCCCCCCAGGGAGAGGGCCAGCACACTTTTGTAAATGAATAGTTAAAAACTATGACGCAACACGTAAAATGCAGCATTTTACGCTTCCCTCCGCATCCGGTTTCCCTATACTCAACCAGGCAAACATTTTCTTACATCCGGACATAAATGTGACTTAGAGCACATAAAGGATGGAACGCAATTTCACTTAGGAATTTTTATGAGCACACAATCAACTGGTCTCTTTGCGCGCCTGGCGCAAGGCAGTCTCGTTAAACAAATTCTGGTAGGGCTGGTACTGGGGATTCTACTGGCAATGGTGTCAAAACCGGCTGCGGAAGCGACGGGGCTGCTTGGCACCATTTTCGTTGGCGCGCTGAAAGCCGTGGCACCGGTGCTGGTGCTGATGCTGGTCATGGCGTCAATTGCCAATCATCAACACGGACAAAAAACCAACATTCGCCCTATCTTGTTCCTGTATCTGCTGGGTACCTTCTCTGCAGCCTTAACAGCCGTCGTTTTCAGCTTCCTGTTCCCGTCCTCGCTGCACCTGACCAGCGCTGCGGGTGATATCACCCCGCCATCCGGTATTGTGGAAGTGCTGCGCAGCCTGCTGATGAGCATGGTCTCTAACCCGATTACGGCACTGATGAACGCTAACTACATCGGCATCCTGGTCTGGGCGATCGGTCTTGGTTTTGCCCTGCGTCACGGCAACGAAACAACGAAAAACCTGGTCAACGACGTGTCGAACGCCGTGACCTTTATGGTCAAAATTGTGATTCGCTTTGCGCCAATCGGCATCTTCGGTCTGGTCTCTTCCACACTGGCGACCACTGGCTTTGGCGCACTGCTGGGCTATGCGCAGTTGCTGGTGGTACTGATTGGTTGCATGCTGCTGGTTGCGCTGGTGATTAACCCGCTGCTGGTGTTCTGGCAGATCCGCCGTAACCCGTATCCGCTGGTGTTAACCTGCCTGCGCGAGAGCGGTGTGTATGCATTCTTCACCCGCAGCTCTGCGGCAAACATTCCGGTTAACATGGCGCTGGCGGAGAAGCTGAATCTGGATCGCGACACCTACTCGGTTTCCATCCCGCTGGGTGCGACCGTGAATATGGCGGGTGCGGCAATTACCATTACCGTGCTGACGCTGGCGGCTGTGCATACGCTGGGCATTCCGGTCGATCTGCCCACGGCGCTGTTGTTGAGCGTGGTGGCGTCGCTGTGTGCGTGTGGTGCATCGGGTGTGGCGGGTGGTTCGCTGCTGCTGATCCCACTGGCGTGCAATATGTTCGGTATCCCGAATGAGATTGCCATGCAGGTAGTGGCCGTCGGCTTTATCATCGGTGTATTGCAGGACTCCTGCGAAACCGCGCTGAACTCCTCAACGGACGTGCTGTTCACCGCAGCGGCATGCCAGGCGGAAGACGCGCGTTTAGCGAAGAACGCGTTACGCGGGTAAACAAAAGCCCGGTGACAAAACGTAAAGCAAAACGGCAACCGAAGGTTGCCGTTTTAGTGTTTGACCCTCTCCACAGGGTTGAGGGCATCACCCGCACCACACTTACAGCGTCACGCCACTCTTGAAGATCGCCAGTTCGCGGAAGTCATTCTTCTCGTTACAGGTCTGTCTGCCGTTGGCAAACTCTACAATGGTATCCACGAATTCCGTCAGTAACTGCGGCATCCCTTTGCCGTGGATTAACTGGCCTGCATCAAAGTCGATCCAGTGTTTTTTCTTCGCTGCCAGCTCGCTGTTGGTCGCGATTTTGACCGTCGGCACAAAGCCACCGTACGGTGTCCCGCGCCCGGTGCTGAACAGCACCATGTGACAGCCGGCGCCGGCCAGCGCGCTGGTCGCAACCGCATCGTTACCCGGTGCGCTGAGCAAATTCAGACCGTGCGTTTTCAGACGTTCACCGTAGCGCAGGACATCAACCACCGGGCTGGCACCCGCTTTTTGCGTGCAACCGAGAGACTTCTCTTCAAGCGTGGTGATCCCGCCCGCTTTGTTACCCGGAGACGGGTTTTCATAAATCGGCTGGTTGTGGGCGATAAAGTACTGTTTGAAGTCGTTCACCATCGTGACGGTCTTCTCAAACGTCTCTTCGTCGCGACAGTGGCTCATCAGAATACGTTCAGCGCCGAACATTTCCGGCACTTCTGTCAGCACCGTCGTACCGCCGTTGGCGATCACATAATCTGAGAAGCGGCCCAGCATCGGGTTCGCGGTGATCCCGGACAGGCCATCAGACCCGCCGCACTCCAGGCCGAACTTCAGCTCACTCAGCTTGCCCGGCTCACGCCTGTCGTGACGCATCACCTCATACAGCTGGTGAAGGTGCTCAATGCCCGCTTCCACTTCATCATCCTGGTGCTGACACACCATAAAGTGCACGCGCTCGGGGTCAAACTCACCCAGCGTGTCGCGAAACGCATCCACCTGATTGTTCTCGCAGCCCAGACCAATCACCAGCACCGCGCCCGCGTTCGGGTGGCGGACCATGTTTTGCAGCATGGTGCGGGTGTTGATGTGGTCGTCGCCAAGCTGAGAACAGCCGTAGGTGTGGCTGAACAGGTGCACACCGTCCGTACCTTCGGCGTCGTGGGTCTCTTTCAGGAAACGTGTCTGGATTTGACGCGCGATCCCATTCACGCAGCCGACGGTGGGAAGGATCCACAGCTCGTTGCGGATCCCCACCTCACCGTTCGCCCGGCGGTAGATCTGTACCTCGCGATCCGCCGCCTGCGCTTCTTCTGCCGCTAAATCAGGTTGATAGCTGTACTCGTCCAGATCGCTCAGATTGGTGCGGGTGTTGTGGGAATGAATATGCTCACCCGGCGCAATATCCGCCAGCGCATGACCAATCGGGAGACCGTATTTAACAACGTTGTCTCCTTGGGCGATCGGCTTCACGGCAAACTTATGCCCGCGAGTCACCGCCTGACGCAGGGTTACCGCCTGGTTATCAACGGTGACAACTTCACCTTCGGCCAGATCCGCCAGCGCGACGGCAACGTTATCCAGCGAATGGATTTTGATGTATTGCATATCAACCTCAAACGGCCTTAGTTCAGTTCAATGGCGAAGTAGTCGCGCGCATTGTTAAAGCAGATGTTTCTCACCATTTCGCCCAGCAGCTGAATATCGGCAGGGGCCTCACCCGCGGTTACCCAGCGGCCAATCATCTGGCACAGAATGCGGCGGAAATATTCGTGGCGCGTGTAAGAAAGGAAGCTACGGCTGTCGGTCAGCATGCCCACAAAGCGGCTTAACAGACCCAGCTGCGCCAGCTGCGTCATTTGACGCTCCATCCCGTCTTTCTGGTCATTGAACCACCAGCCGGAACCGAACTGCATCTTGCCTGGCATACCTTCACCCTGGAAGTTACCGATCATGGTACCCAGCACTTCGTTATCGCGCGGGTTCAGGCAGTAGAGGATGGTTTTTGGCAGCAGATTTTGCTCGTTCTGTTTGCTCAGCAGCTTAGAGAGTTCTTCAGCAAGCGGGCGATCGTTGATGGAGTCGAAGCCCACGTCCGCGCCCAGCAGTTTAAACTGACGCTGGTTGTTATTGCGCAGGGCACCAATGTGGTATTGCTGCACCCAACCGCGGCGAGCATATTCCGCACCGAGGAAGACCAGCACCGCCGTTTTGAACTGTGCCACTTCGTGCTCGCTCAGGGATTCACCGGACAGGCGACGTGCCAGAATGCTATCAAGCTCAGCTTCATTTGATTCCGCAAACATCACCACATCCAGCGCGTGGTCAGAGACTTTACAGCCGTGTGCCGCGAAGTGGTCCAGACGTTTGGTCAGCGCGCTCTGCAGGTCTGCAAAACGACGAATGTCGGTGTCAGACACTTCCGCCAGCTTCGCCATGTAATCATTGAACGTCGCCTGTTCGATATTAAAGGCTTTATCCGGACGCCAGCTTGGCAGCACTTTAATATCAAACGAGGTATCGCGGGCGACCACCGCGTGATGTTCCAGGGAGTCAATCGGATCGTCAGTGGTCCCCACCATCTTCACGTTCATCTGCTTCATGATACCGCGGGCGGAGAAGGTATCCTGCGCCAGTAATTCATTGCACCGATCCCAGATTTCATCGGCGGTAGCCGGGGAGAGCAGCTTTCCGGTGATGCCGAACGGACGGCGCAGCTCAAGGTGCGTCCAGTGATATAACGGGTTGCCGATGGTGTGCGGAACGGTCGCCGCCCAGGCGTCAAACTTCTCGCGGTCGCTTGCATCACCGGTACACAGGCGCTCCGCCACGCCGTTGGTGCGCATCGCACGCCATTTGTAGTGGTCACCTTTCAGCCAGATGTCATACAGGTTTTTGAAACGGTAATTTTCGGCAACCTGCTGCGGCGGTAAATGGCAGTGGTAGTCGAAAATTGGCTGGTCTTTGGCGTAGTCGTGGTACAGGCGGCGAGCAAATTCGGTATCTAACAGAAAATCTTCGGTCATAAACGGTGTCATTATCGTCTTCCTCGTAACGAGAGCGTCAGAAAGCTTATGCTCAGATGCTGCAAAGTTATCACACCAATTTCCAGAGACAGAACATTTTTTCGTGAGTTAGATCAATAAACGCAGACAAATTAATTACCTCAAATGAGGTAAACCCTTCGCCAGGCCGCGCCAGAACTGGCTTTATCCGTAACACATAATGTCCCTACAAATAATCATGCATTTGTGATGTCACTCACCTTTTAAAGTTGTATGACAAGTTATCTTTTCGCCGTCGCAAACACTAAGCCGACGGAATGCATTCCCGGTGTGAAAACACCGGTTTTAACGGTACGGATACCGACTTATGCACGCTTACTTATGGCAAGGTTCGGGCCGTTCCGGGACATCTCCCGGTTAAGCCCCTCCCGTTACACAACCGCTCCCGGACACGGTCGAGAGGTTGCCGTGCAAGGCACGGAATTAACATAACGATGAGGTTTTAGATGCGTAAAATTAAAGGGTTACGTTGGTATATGATCGCACTGGTGACGTTAGGCACCGTGCTGGGCTACCTGACACGTAACACCGTGGCAGCCGCAGCCCCGACGTTGATGGAAGAGCTGCATATCTCCACTCAGCAATATTCCTACATCATTGCTGCTTATTCCGCGGCTTACACCATCATGCAGCCTGTCGCAGGCTATGTTCTGGACATTCTCGGGACCAAAATCGGCTACGCCTTCTTCGCCATCGCCTGGGCTATTTTCTGCGGCGCCACGGCGCTGGCAGGCAGCTGGGGCGGTCTGGCGCTGGCACGTGGTGCGGTAGGTGCAGCGGAAGCGGCAATGATCCCGGCCGGGCTGAAAGCCAGCTCTGAGTGGTTCCCGGCGAAAGAGCGTTCTATTGCCGTCGGCTATTTCAACGTCGGTTCTTCCATCGGTGCGATGATTGCACCACCGCTGGTGGTGTGGGCAATCGTGATGCACAGCTGGCAGATGGCGTTCATTATCTCTGGTGTACTGAGCTTTGCGTGGGCCATGGCGTGGCTGATTTTCTATAAACACCCGCGCGATCAGAAAAAACTGTCTGAAGACGAACGCGAATACATCATTGGGGGTCAGGAAGCTCAGCATCAGACCAACAACGGCAAAAAAATGACGGTCTGGCAGATTCTGGGTACCCGTCAGTTCTGGGGTATCGCCCTGCCGCGCTTCCTCGCCGAACCCGCCTGGGGGACCTTCAACGCCTGGATCCCGCTGTTCATGTTTAAGGTCTATGGCTTTAACCTGAAAGAGATTGCGATGTTCGCGTGGATGCCAATGCTGTTTGCCGATCTGGGCTGTATCGTGGGCGGTTATCTGCCACCGCTGTTCCAGCGCTGGTTTGGCGTGAACCTGATCGTTTCCCGTAAAATGGTCGTGACGATGGGCGCAGTGCTGATGATTGGCCCGGGCATGATCGGCCTCTTCACCAGCCCGTATGTGGCAATCGCCCTGCTGTGCGTCGGTGGTTTTGCTCACCAGTCACTGTCCGGTGCGCTGATTACACTCTCTTCTGACGTCTTCGGGCGTAACGAAGTGGCTACCGCTAACGGCCTGACCGGTATGGCTGCCTGGACGGCGAGCACCCTGTTTGCTCTGGTGGTGGGTGCGCTGGCGGACACCATTGGCTTCAGCCCGCTGTTTGCCGTACTGGCTATCTTCGACCTGATGGGTGCAGTGGTTATCTGGACGGTGCTGAAAAGTAAGTCGGCAGAAGAGGTGCTAAAAGAGTCCCTGGGGGGACCGGCAACGCAAAGTTAGCGCCCCTCCTGATGTCACAGAAGCCGCCTCCGGGCGGCTTTTTTCATGGCAAAATCTGGAGACTGGCACGCAAAAGTGGTATAACAAATAATCCGCCGTACCCTGCCTGGAGCGCATATGGAAATCACCGAACCACGTCGTTTATATCAACAACTTGCTGCCGAGCTGAAAGATCGCATCGAGCAAGGTGTCTACCTTGTCGGTGATAAACTCCCCGCTGAGCGCTTTATCGCTGATGAAAAAAGCGTAAGCCGCACCGTGGTGCGTGAAGCGATTATCATGCTGGAAGTGGAAGGCTACGTTGAAGTTCGCAAAGGCTCCGGCATTCACGTGATTTCTAATCAGCCGAAACACTCCCCGGTCGCCGACGAAAGTCTCGAATTCGCCAGCTACGGTCCGTTTGAACTGCTCCAGGCGCGCCAGCTTATCGAAAGCAATATTGCGGAATTTGCAGCGACTCAGGTGACCAAGCAGGACATCATGAAGCTGATGGAAATCCAGGAAAACGCGCGCAAGGAAAAATGTTTCCGTGATTCAGAGTGGGACCTGCAGTTCCACGTTCAGGTCGCGCTGGCAACGCAAAACACGGCGCTGGCGGCAATCGTGGAAAAAATGTGGACTCAGCGCGTTCACAACCCGTACTGGAAAAAACTGCACGATCATATCGATTCCCGCACCGTGGATAACTGGTGCGACGATCACGATCAGATCCTTAAAGCGCTGATTCGCAAAGATCCCCATGCGGCAAAACTGGCCATGTGGCAGCACCTGGAAAACACCAAGCAGATGCTGTTCAATGAAACCAGCGATGACTTCGAATTTAACGCTGACCGCTATCTTTTTGCCGATAATCCTGTCGTTCATCTCGATACGGCAGCCAGTGCGGCAAAATAGTTTACCTTTTCGCTGGCAGGCGCTTCGCTGCGCCTTCTGGCAGAGGTGGGTAAGCAAAACATATATAGTGTCAGCCTTTGTAAATCCCCTCGCTCCCCTCCATGGCTTACGCCAAAATCATCTCACCCCTGCAAATTCTGTGACGCAGAACCTTGGGCTTTGTTACAATTGGATTCAATTCGTTATTTTGTAAGTTAGTGCTTGCTAACCAGCCAATTAACAGGGAACAGTGTTGGCCACACCTCAATGTGTCCGCGAGCGACCATAATGAAATCACAACAATGTCGCCGTGCTGTTTGTCCCGGATAACAGGCGTGACGTTAACCGATTTCCAGGAACACTGAATGGAACTTTTGACCCAACTACTGCATGCCCTCTGGGCGCAGGATTTTGAAACGCTGGCCAACCCTTCCATGATTGGCATGCTCTACTTCGTCTTATTTATGATTCTGTTCCTTGAGAACGGTTTACTGCCTGCCGCCTTTTTACCTGGCGACAGCTTACTGGTGCTCGTCGGCGTGCTATGTGCCAAAGGGGCAATGGCCTTTCCGCAAACCATTTTATTACTGACCATCGCCGCCAGCCTTGGCTGCTGGGTGAGCTATATCCAGGGACGATGGCTGGGCAATACGCGTCTGGTGCAGAACTGGCTCTCCCACCTTCCTGCGCATTATCACCAGCGGGCGCACCATCTTTTCCATAAGCACGGGCTTTCCGCGCTCCTGATCGGCCGCTTTATCGCCTTTGTACGCACCCTGCTGCCTACCATTGCGGGTCTTTCCGGATTAAGCAGCACCCGCTTCCAGTTCTTCAACTGGATGAGCGGCCTGCTGTGGGTTCTGATCCTGACCACGCTGGGCTATGCACTGGGCAAAACGCCGGTCTTCATGAAATATGAAGATCAGCTCATGTCCTGCCTGATGCTGTTACCGGTGGTTCTGCTGGTCTTTGGTCTGGTCGGTTCGCTGGTGGTGCTGTGGAAGAAGAAATACGGGGCCAGAGGTTAACGATGGTTATCTCACCGCTTGCCGTGCGCCGTTTTGCCGTGGCCATGATTGCCCTGGGCTTGCTCAGCCTCATGTTCCTGGCCTGGACGACGCTTTCGCATCAGGAATCGACGCTGGCCATTCGCCCGGTGAGTCAGGGTGTCAGCGTGCCTGACGGTTTTTCGGTGTGGCATCATCTTGATGCCAACGGCATCCGCTTTAAGAGCATCACCCCGCAGGACGATGTTTTACTGATTAAGTTTGATTCCCGCGCGCAGAGTGCCGCCGCGAAAGTGGTGCTCGACCGTACGCTGCCGCACGGTTATATCATTGCCCAGCAGGAAGATGACAACCAGCCTGCAGCCTGGCTGTCACTGATTCGCGATTCGTCGCATAGATTTGGATAATTACCAGGATTCCGAATCTTTTCACTCACTTTGGTGAATCCCCCGTTTACTTACTATGCTTAAGTACGCGGAGCACCCCATGTATGTACTCCGCTTGACTCTGGATAGCGGCTCACGCCGCAACACAATGGAAGGTTTCGATAATGAAATTCCGCATTACTCTGGCTCTGGCCCTTTTTTCTTTAAGCACAGCGTCCTTCGCCAACTCTCTCTGTCAGGAGAAAGAACAGGATATTCAGCGTGAGATCAGTTATGCCGAAAAGCATAACAATCAGCATCGTGTTGAGGGTCTCAAAAAAGCGCTGAGCGAAGTGAAAGCGAACTGTTCTGACAGCAAGCTACGTGCCGATCACCAGAAAAAAATCGCTGAACAGAAGGACGAGATAGCCGAGCGCCGTCACGACCTGCAGGAAGCGAAAGAGAAAGGGGATGCGGAAAAAATTGCTAAGCGCGAGAAGAAGTTGAAAGAAGCGCAGGACGACCTGAAAGCGCTGGAAGCTCGCGATTATTGAGTTAACGGAAATCTCAACAGGAGAGAATCATGTCAAAAGATACGACGTCTGAAAATCTGCGCGCTGAACTGAAATCCCTGGCCGATACCCTGGAAGAGGTGCTGAACTCCTCTGCAGATAAGTCAAAAGAAGAGGTCAGCAAACTGCGCAGCAAAGCTGAGCAGGCGCTGAAAGAGAGCCGTTATCGCCTGGGTGAAACCGGTGATGCACTGGCGAAACAGACCCGCGAAGCGGCAGCTCGCGCGGACGAATATGTTCGCGATAATCCGTGGACGGGTGTAGGGATTGGTGCCGCGGTAGGTGTGGTACTGGGTGTCCTCCTGACGCGTCGTTAATATGGAAGATCCTCGTCACGCACAAGGGCCTGCTAATAACGTCCTCGGCATCGGCCAGCGTATTCTGACGACGCTGGTCGGGATTGCCGAAACGCGCGTCCGACTGGCAGTGGTTGAACTGGAAGAGGAGAAAGCGAACCTTTTCCAGATGCTGCTGATGCTCGGGCTTACCATGCTCTTCGCCGCGTTTGGTCTGATGAGCCTGATGGTGTTAATCATCTGGGCCATTGACCCGCAATATCGACTCAACGCGATGATTGCCACCACCGTTGTTCTGCTGGTTGCGGCATTGATTGGCGGCATATGGACGATGCGTAAAGCACGCAAATCCACTTTCCTGCGCCATACGCGCCAGGAACTGGCCAACGATCGCGCCCTGCTGGAGGATGACAAGCCGTGAGCGATAAAGCCGAACGTCAGAAGCGAAAAGCATTCCTGCTCAGTCAGATCCAGCAGCAACGGCTGGATTTGTCTGCCAGTCGTCGCGACTGGGTTGACGCGACGCGTCGTTTTGACCGGGGCTGGAATACCTTCCTGAGCCTGCGCTCGTGGGCGCTGGTCGGAAGCAGCGTGATGGCTATCTGGACAGTTCGTCATCCAAATATGCTGATCCGCTGGGCCCGCCGCGGCTTTGGTGCCTGGAGCGCCTGGCGTCTGGTGAAAGCGACGATTCGTCAACAACAGCTGCGTTAGTTCTTATGCCGGGTAGCGTTTCGCTTACCCGGCACACTTTCCCCCTCCCCCGTTACTCAATATCTTTGAAGAAGATTGACAGTTTTCCTTGCTAACAATTCCCATCTGCCCCGTTTACACTCCTCTCCATCGACAGCAAAGACGCGGTATCTACCCGAATTTGCACACAAATAAAGTTCAGCCGCTGATGTGGTTTCCTGGAGAGTAAAATGAAAAAATTAGAAGATGTTGGTGTTCTGGTAGCGCGTATTCTGATGCCGGTTCTGTTTATCACCGCAGGCTGGGGCAAAATCACCGGTTATGCGGGCACGCAGCAATACATGGAAGCCATGGGTGTTCCAGGGTTCCTGCTGCCACTGACTATTCTCCTTGAGTTCGGCGGCGGCCTGGCGGTACTGTTCGGCTTCCTGACCCGCACCACGGCACTGTTTACCGCAGGCTTCACACTGCTGACGGCGTTCATCTTCCACAGCAACTTTGCGGAAGGCGTGAACTCCCTGATGTTCATGAAAAACCTGACCATCGCGGGTGGCTTCCTGCTGCTGGCCATCACTGGCCCAGGCGCATACAGCATCGACCGCGTTCTGAATAAGAAGTGGTAAGCACGCTATACTGAATGAACACAAAGCGAGGAGATATCTCCTCGCTTTTGCTTATTGACGGAGGAGAAAAAAATGGGACAACTCGTAGACGGCGTCTGGCAGGATGTCTGGTATGACACCAAATCCACCGGGGGACGCTTCAAGCGCTCTGTTTCGGCCTTCCGTAACTGGCTAACCGCCGATGGCGCACCGGGCCCAAGCGGCGAAGGCGGCTTTGCGGCTGAGAAAGACCGTTATCATCTCTATGTTTCTCTGGCCTGCCCGTGGGCGCACCGCACGCTGATTGTGCGCAAGCTGAAAGGACTCGAATCCTTAATTCCGGTTTCGGTGGTCAACCCCCTGATGCTGGAAAACGGCTGGACGTTTGACAGTGATTTCCCGGCCGCCACCGGTGATGACCTCTACCACCACGATTTTCTCTACCAGCTCTATCTGCGCGCCGATCCGCACTACACCGGACGCGTGACCGTACCCGTGCTGTGGGACAAGAAAAACCAGACCATTGTCAGCAATGAGTCCGCAGAGATCATCCGCATGTTCAACACCGCGTTTGATGCCCACGGGGCCCGCGCCGGGGATTACTATCCGGTTGAGCTGCGCGATAAGATTGATGAGCTGAACAGCTGGATTTACGACAACGTGAATAACGGTGTCTACAAGGCCGGCTTTGCCACCAGCCAGGAAGCGTATGACGACGCAGTGGGAAAAGTATTTGAATCGCTGGAGCGTCTTGAGCAGATCCTCGGCCAGCATCGCTACCTGACGGGCGACCGCCTGACGGAAGCAGACATTCGTCTGTGGACAACGCTGGTTCGCTTTGATCCTGTGTATGTCACCCACTTCAAGTGTGATAAACACCGCATCAGCGATTACCTGAACCTGTACGGTTTCCTGCGCGATATTTATCAGATGCCGGGCATTGCTGAAACGGTCGATTTCAACCATATCCGCACCCACTATTTCCGCAGCCATAAGACCATCAACCCGACGGGTATTATCTCGGTGGGTCCGTGGCAGGACCTGGATGAACCGCATGGTCGCGACGTGCGTTTCGGATAAATATCAAGGGCATCAATTGATGCCCTTTTTTAATTCACAATCTCCATCTATCCTTACCTCGATCGCTTAAAAAACAAGTGATTGACTGACTAATGAGGCAAGGAAAATGGACTGGTATTTAAAAGTACTGCGCAACTACATTGGATTTGGTGGCCGCGCTCGCCGTAAAGAGTACTGGATGTTCGTTCTGGTGAACTTCATCCTCATCATGGTGCTGGGCATTATCGATAAAATTCTTGGCTGGGAACGAGCCGGCGGTGAAGGTGTTCTCACCACGATTTACGGCCTGCTGGTCCTGCTTCCCTCATGGGCCGTACTGTTCCGACGGCTACACGATACCGATCGTTCAGCCTGGTGGTTACTGCTGCTGCTGATCCCGATTGTGGGCTGGCTGGTCATTCTGGTCTTCAACTGTCAGGCCGGCACGCCGGGCGAAAACCGCTTCGGGCCCGATCCAAAACTCAACGCATAAAACAAAGCCCGGTGGCGTTTCGCGTACCGGGCTCGATTTTTTATTTGTTGTGATGGGCAAAGAGCTTGGGTATTTCGCGCAGGCACCACGATTTAGCCTCACCCATGCTGTCGCGCCGCCACGCCATAATGATGTCCACTTCGCTGGTGTACTCCGGGCTGACCACGCGTAGCCGCCCTTCTGCAATATCTTTTTCGACAAACGGATACGGCATCGTTGCCACGCCCAGGCCTGCCAGCAACGCCTGACGTTTGTCTTCAAGCGACGTGACGGTCAGACGCGGTTGTTTATCCAGCAACTGCACCGTTAACACCGGACGCTCGCGTGCGGTATCTGCGACCGCAACCCCGCGGTATTTCACCCGCGTCACTTCCGAGAGCGGCTCCGGCTCCTGGTGAATCGGATGATCCGGTGCGGCGACATAGACGTTCATCACGCTGTAGAGCTTGCGGGAGTTGATTTCAGATGAGGAACGGAAGTGCATATCCGGGGCAATGACGATATCCGCCCTGCCCGTCTCCAGTCGCTCCCAGGCCCCGGCCAGCACCTCGGTGATGATCGATAACTGGGTGTTTGCTTTGTCGGCCAGCCGGTTCACCAGCGGGAACAGCGCCTCGGTGGGCACCAGCGCTTCCGTCACCAGCGTCAGATGGGTTTCCCAGCCGCGCGCCAGCGCTTCGGCGTCCGTCGTCAGCTTGTCCGCCGCTTCCAGCAGGACGCGACCACGCTCCAGCAGCATCCGTCCGACGTTAGTGAATTTTGTTCGATGACCGGAGCGGTCAAAGAGCACCACGTCCAGCTCTTCCTCCAGCTTCTGCATGGTATAGCTGAGCGCAGACGGAACGCGCCCCAGTTCATCTGCCGCCGCGGCAAAACTGCCACGCCGATCAATTGCGTCCATGACGCGAAGCGCCTCAAGCGTCAATGCTCTCTCTTTAGCCATCTCGTTCTCATTCAGGAAATTTGAACATACCGGGCAGAATATCTGGCTAACAATGAAGCGTCCATACCTTTACCATTGTTTAGTGTAAAGAGAGGTCAAGTTTATGATTACGACAAGAACAGCTAAACAGTGCGGACAAGCCGATTTCGGTTGGCTGCAGGCCCGCTACACCTTTTCCTTTGGACACTACTTTGACCCTAAACTGCTCGGTTACGCTTCATTGCGCGTATTGAATCAGGAAGTGCTCGCCCCAGGCGCGTCCTTCCAGCCGCGTACGTACCCGAAAGTCGATATCCTGAACCTGATCCTGGAAGGCGAAGCAGAATACCGCGACAGCGAGGGCAATCATGTCCAGGCGAAGGCCGGCGAAGCATTATTAATCTCCACGCAGCCGGGCATCAGTTACAGCGAGCATAACCTCAGCAAAGATAAAACGCTGACCCGTATGCAGCTGTGGCTGGATGCCTGCCCTGAGCGGGAAAACCCGCTGGTACAGAAGTTAGATTTGACGGGCGACAGGCAGCAGCTGATAGCCTCCCCGGACGGCAGTCAAGGCAGCCTGCAGTTGCGCCAGCAGGTGTGGTTGCACCATATCGAACTGAAGAAAGGGGAACAGGCGAGCTTCCAGCTTCATGGTCCGCGCGCCTATCTGCAATCGATTCACGGTACGGTGCATGCGGTGACGCATACGGAAGAGAAAGAAGCGCTCACCTGCGGTGACGGGGCGTTTATTCGCGACGAAGCGAATATCACGCTGGTTGCTGATTCGCCGCTGCGCGCGCTGTTAATTGATTTACCGGTTTAACACCCGATAATCCTCTCTCCCCGGCGGGGAGAGAGGAAACCGTTACACTTTACGTGCCATAATCTCAATAATCTGCCGGTCCGTCGCCTGCATGGCGCGGCACGCCAGCGAACACAGGTTCGCGATCGACTGCTCCACATCGTGCGCCACAATCCCTTCATTGCCCGTTACAGCCGAATCATCCAGCGCCATCATCACCGCTTTCCAGGCACTGCCGACGCTGGTTGAGACCTTCATGGCGCAGCTGTTGGACGCGCCATCGCAGATCATCCCGCTGACATCGCCAATCATGCTGCTGATTGCCATTGAGAGCGTCTGATAGCTTCCGCCCATCAGCCAGGCCATGCCTGCCGCCGCCCCCATCGCCGCCGTGGTAGCCGCACACAGCGCCGACAGGCGCGGAAGCTGGGCGTGGATATAAATAGCCGAAAGGTGTGAAAGCATCAGCGCCCGGGCAAGGCGTTCATCATCCGCCTGGACATGTTCCGCCACCACCACAACCGGCATGGTGGCCGTGATCCCCTGGTTGCCCGATCCGGAATTGCTCATTGCTGGCAGCGTCGCCCCGCCCATTCGGGCGTCCGAGGCCGCGCTGGTGCGAATGACAATATCCGAGCCCAGGTCCTGCGCTATCCATCCGCGAGCGCGCTGCTTATTGAGCGTCGCGCCAATGTGCAGCCCCCATTTTCCGCTTAAACCTTCACGGGAGAGCGCATCATTTAATTGTCCGGCAGCCAGGATAAAGCGGATCGCGTCAAACGGCACCTGCTCCACAAACTCAAGGATCTGCGATAGCGTGGCGTTTGAAAGTACCGCCAGCGGGTCGTCATTCTTCTCGTCGGGTTGAGAATCAAGCGTAAAGCGGGTTTCGCCCTGACAGACAATCTCCACCACCCGCGTATGCCCACCGGCGATGGTCACCATCGCCGAGGCCTGTCCGGCGTGAACGCAGGCGCGGGAGTAGAGGATGTCATCGCACGGCTCCTGCAGCTTGACCTGCACCTGTCCGGCGTCCAGCAGCGCTTTGGCACGCACCAGCGCATCGGCAGTGGCATCCTTCAGTACCTCCAGCCCGGCGTGCGCGTTGCCGCCAATGGCCCCCAGTGCCGCCGCAATCGGCAACCCGACCATCCCGGTGCCAGGTACCGTCACGCCAAGGCCATTTTTCATCAGATTCGGTGAAACCCACGCCTCAATCTGTGTGACGTCACCCGGCAGAAGCTCCGCGGCCATCGCACAAGCCAGCGCCAGAGAGATCGGCTCGGTACACCCCAGTGCAGGTTTAACTTCCTCCTGCACCGCCCGAATAAATTGATTCCATAAAGATTGAGTTTGCTCTGACATCGTTACGACCTTGTTTGCCCTTAAGAAAACGCGAGGAAAGGAGAAACACACAGCAGCAGACCGGTGATGATAATGATCACCAGCGACACGCCTTTATATTTGTGCAGCGCCGGCACTTTGTAGACCAGCCACGCCGGAATCAAACACCCCACCATGCCGAAGATGGGGCTGCAAATAGAGGTGAAGCTCAGTACCGGCGCGTTTAACACAATCGCGCTCCATGCCAGCAGAATGGCAAACAGCATGATGCCGCGCTGTACGGTGTTTTCGTTGATTTTCTCTGTCGGCATTTTGCGGCGCAGAATGTTCATCACAATGCCCTGCGTCGCTTCACGAAAGCCCAGGTACACGCCGAAGAACGCGGTCATGACGGCAAAAATATTCAGGATAACGCTGACAATTTTGACCCAGCCGGCACCGTCGCCACTGATAAACTGCGCGGCAATTGCCAGTGCGGAAATATTCTGTTCGTAGGCTTTGACCGCCTCATCATGCCCCATTGCCAGGGTGAACGAGACCGCGTAGAAAAAGACCGTCACGAAGAGGATCGCGAAGGCGATGTTCATCGCCCGCAGCGCTTTATGGCGCGCCACTTCAACCGATTTTTCACGTGAACGATAGGAGATCACCATCGGGCTTAATGTCTGAATAAACAGAATCGACGTTAAGGTAAACGGCAACGTGATAATCGCGTTTTTAATGAGTAGCCCCACGGGTGGCAGCATGCCCACGTTGGCTAAATGCCAGAGGCCAATCATCGACAACCCGAGCGCCGCCACCACAAATAACTTGGTCAGCACCATCAGGCTAGAGACTTTAAACAGCAGTTTCTCGCCACGGGAGGAGATCGCCACCAGGATGCAGATCAGGAACAGACCGTAGAACGGATTTTCAGAGAGCAGCCCCTCCGTCACGCCGAAGGTGTGTAAATAGGAAGCGCTGTCGTTGGTGATGGCGGTGGAGTAGACGAACATCCAGATAACCAGCATCACGAAATAGAGCGCACCTAATAAAATGCCCCAGTTCTTACCGAGGTAGCCGCTGATGACGCTTGGATAATCTTTGCACTCCGGCGATTCTGCCAGCGTGTTAATAAACAGCCGCTGAAACAGGTACATGGCCGGATAGCCAATCACTGACGAAAGCAGAAACACCCACAGTCCCATCAGCCCCACCTGTACCGGGAGAAAAACAATCCCCGCGCCGATGGCCATTCCGATACTCATGATGACCCAACCCGTATCGGTGCTGTCGAATTTAATGGCCTCCTGCCACTCGCTTTCACTCATCCCTGCCCGCTTTGCCGCGGGTGAATCGTTCACAATCACACTGCTGTTTGTTGCCGTATCCATAAGGCACTCGCTTATTTTGTAGGGTAACCAGTTGTTTTTATGGGATTCTGACCACCAGCGATAATGAGCCAGACTGCTGCAGGTGTGTGTTATTGGAATGGACAAATCATACGTGGAGAGCGGGAGAAAAAAGTCACAATATTTATAAGGCTTTTCGCAAGCGAGAGAAAAAAATACTCTTAGATGAGGAATAATGGAGGTGATTTTCTAAAAGTGACGCCGATCAAGAAATAAAAAACCCGCGACATGCGCGGGTGTGTCATCAGTTAGCCAGCGCGTTCGCCATATCGGTTTTCACCTGTTTACGCTGCTCCGCTGTCAGAACCTGGCTGACATCAAAGTAGTATTTGACGCGGTAATAGCGGGTCTGCTCTTCAATTTTACTGAACGCGGCAAGCTGGTTTTTCACCGTGCTTTCATCCCATTTTCCGGTCTGGAACATCTCGATCAGCGCACCGTCTTTCACGCCGGTCATCGGGATCTTGCTGACATTTTGTTCCAGCGTCTGATGCAGCGCGTCGATCTTCTTAATCTGATCGTTGCTCAGCTTGAGGTGTTGCACCAGCGGATCCTGCGCCGGAGAGGGGGCAGCTTCAACGTCAGCGGCCTGTGCGGCAAAACTGCACGCCACCAGCGAGGCAGCAACCAGGGTGATACGGGTCATTTTCATCATCTTACTGTCCTTACATACTGTTTCAGGGGAAAAGCAGGCGCATTGTTTTTCAGAAGCGGATGAAGATGTGTGAGTAATTATATAAACATTTTTGTATGTTCCGCGGACAAAAAAGCCCCCTTAACCAAAGGGGGCCTGTTTCAGACGACGATCACAGTGCCTGGGTAAACGTCCTTGAGATCACGTCCTGCTGCTGCTCGCGCGTCAGCGCATTAAAGCGCACCGCATACCCTGAGACACGAATGGTCAGGTTGGGATAGTTCTCCGGGTGCTCAATCGCCTCCATCAGCATCTCCCGGTTCATGACGTTAACGTTGAGGTGCTGTCCCCCCTCAATGGCCGCTTCGTGGTGGAAATACCCGTCCAGCAGCCCTACAAGGTTGGTTTTGCGCACCCTCTCATCCTTGCCCAGCGCCTGAGGCACGATGGAGAAGGTGTAAGAGATCCCGTCTTTCGCATAGGTAAACGGCAGCTTAGCGACGGAGGTTAACGAGGCCACCGCCCCTTTCCTGTCTCGTCCGTGCATCGGGTTCGCGCCCGGTGCGAATGGCGTACCGCCGCGGCGTCCATCCGGCGTATTGCCGGTCTTCTGGCCGTAGACCACATTCGACGTAATGGTCAGGATCGACTGGGTCGGCACCGCGTTGCGGTAGGTCGGCAGCGTCTGAATTTTCTTCATAAAGCGTTCCACCAGGTCACAGGCAATGCTGTCCACGCGGTCATCATTGTTACCGTACTGCGGGTAATCCCCTTCAATCACAAAATCGACCGCCAGGCCGGTATGGTCGCGTACGGGTTTTACCGTGGCGTATTTGATGGCGGACAGCGAGTCCGCCGCCACCGACAGCCCGGCGATACCGCAGGCCATGGTGCGGTAAACGTCCCGGTCGTGCAGCGCCATCAGCGAGGCTTCGTAGCTGTACTTATCGTGCATGTAATGAATGAGATTCAGCGCGCTAATGTACTGCACCGCCAGCCAGTCCATAAAGTGATCCAGGCTCGCCATCACGGTGTCGTAATCCAGCACCTCATCCAGCAGCGGCGCGGTTTTCGGCCCGACCTGGATCTTCAGCTTCTCATCCACCCCGCCGTTGATCGCATACAGCAGCGTTTTCGCCAGGTTAGCACGGGCGCCAAAGAACTGCATTTGCTTGCCGATCACCATCGGGCTGACGCAGCAGGCAATGGCGTAGTCGTCGCTGTTGAAATCCACGCGCATCAGGTCGTCGTTCTCATACTGCAGCGACGAGGTGTCGATCGACATCTGTGCAGCGTATTTCTTGAATGCGACGGGCAGTTGTTCGGACCACAGGATCGTCAGGTTTGGCTCCGGTGCAGGTCCCATCGTGTGCAGGGTATGCAGGTAACGGAAGCTGTTTTTGGTGACCAGCGTGCGACCATCCAGCCCCATTCCGCCAATCACTTCGGTGGCCCAGACAGGATCGCCGGAGAAGAGCGTGTCGAACTCCGGAGTACGCAGGAAGCGCACCATGCGGATCTTCATGATGAAATGATCGATCAGTTCCTGCGCCTGGATCTCACTCAGGCGACCCGCCTGCATATCGCGTTCGAGATAAATATCCAGGAACGAGGCCGTGCGACCCAGCGACATCGCCCCGCCGTTCTGGGATTTCACTGCGGCCAGGTAGGCAAAGTAAACCCACTGTACCGCTTCCTGCGCATTCATCGCCGGGCGAGAAATATCGAAGCCATAGTTCGCTGCCATCTGCTGGATCTGCAGCAGTGCGCGTTTGTGTTCCGCCAACTCTTCACGCAGGCGGATCGTCGCCTCCAGATCTTCACCCCGTTCGAGTTTGCCCTGCAGATCCGCGAACTGGCGCTCACGCTCGTGCACCAGATAGCGGATGCCGTACAGCGCCACGCGGCGGTAATCGCCGATGATGCGCCCGCGTCCGTAGCCGTCCGGTAGCCCGGTCAGCACGCCTGATTTACGACAGCGCATCATCTCGGGGGAGTAAACGTCAAAGACCCCCTGATTATGGGTTTTGCGCAGTTCGGTAAAGAGATATTCGAACTGCGGATCCATCTCGCGGCCATAGGCTTCGAATGAACTGCGGATCATATTGATCCCGCCGTACGGATGCAGCGCGCGTTTGAGCGGCTTATCGGTTTGCAGGCCGACGATCGTCTCCAGCTGCTGGTCAATATAGCCCGGTCCGTGGGCCGTGATGGTGGTGGCAATGTTGGTGTCAAAATCCACCGGCGCATGGGTGGCATTCTCCTGCCGAATGCCCACCATTACCTTCTCCCAGAGCGCCGTCGTTGCTGGCGTCGCCTGCGCGAGGAAAGTTTCGTCGCCTTCATAAGGGGTATAGTTATGCTGAATAAAATCGCGCACGTTGACGGTGTCTTTCCATTCTTCACCGCGAAACCCGGCCCATGCGTCGCTGTAAGGGGCAACGCGCGTATCGATTGCTACTTTCATGAATTTCTCGCTCTGTCAGGCATAAGCCGCAGCCGGAGTGACCTTCCCAAGACGGAGGGCATCCAGCGCGATCATTTTTTCTTCGTTGGTTGGGATCACCGCGCAGGCCACGCGGGACGAATCGGTGGTGATCACACGCTCACCTGCGCTGCCCGGCAGGGCATTTTTGGCTTCATCGAGGGTGATGCCAAAGACGGCCAGGTGTTCCGCCACCAGCGTGCGGATCAGTCTGGAGTTCTCACCAATCCCGCCTGTGAACACCACACCGTCCAGGCGGTGTAACGACGCCGCGTGCCCGGCAATATGCCGTGCGATACGGTGAACAAAGGTCTGGATCGCCAGCTGTGCCCGCTGATGTCCCTCATGCCAGGCCTTTTCGAGGGCTCGCAGATCGGAGGATATTCCCGAGATCCCCAGCAGGCCGGACTCTTTATTGACGACGCGTTCCAGATCCTCAAATGACTGTCCGGTCTGTTGGGCTATCCAGGCCATGGCACCGAAATCAACGTCGCCACAGCGGGTCCCCATGATCAGCCCTTCCAGCGGCGTCATGCCCATGGAGGTATCCACGCTCTCACCATTGCGTACCGCGCAGATGGATGCCCCGTTGCCGAGATGGGCAATCACCAGCCCGCTGTCCTCAGGCGAAATCCCGAGCAAGGCATGCGCCTGCCCGGCAACGTAGCGGTGGGACGTCCCGTGGAAGCCATAGCGCCGCACGCCAAGCTCTTCAAAATAGCGGTACGGCAGCCCGTACAGATAGGCCTGCGGGGCCAGCGTCTGGTGGAAGCTGGTGTCAAACACTGCCACCTGCTGTATGCCCGGAAACAGGCGTTCGGCTGCCTCGACGCCGCTTAAGTTGGCGTAATTATGCAGCGGCGCCAGCGAGGAAACCTGACGGATCTGCTCAATAACCTGTTCCGTGATAAGGGTCGACTCGCTGAAGAGGTCACCGCCGTGCGCAATACGATGGCCAATCAGGGCCACGCTGCTCATCAGATCACGCTTCTCCAGCTCCAGGGCGATGGCTGCCAGCGCCCCTTCGTAGTCATGGTGAGCCAGTCTGGCTGGCTCACCCCCGTTCACGGAAATAAAGGCTTTTTCAGTGTTAATCCCGTCTGCAATGCCCGTCATCAGGGCATCACAACTGCTGGCATCGAGTACTGAAAACTTAACAGAGGACGATCCGCAGTTAATAACCAATACAACCGGAAACTCAATCATGGTGTTACTCCGCTCTTCCTGAGCCAGGGTTTAGAACAGTTTGTAGACGATGTTCAGGATGGTCAGCAGGCCCACAACCGTGACGAAGATGTTCTCGGGTCTGCCCTTATATTTCGCCATTGCCGGCGCTTTACGAATGGCATACATCGGCAACAGGCACAGCAGAGAGGCGATGATTGGCGCCCCCATGGCTTCGATAAGGTCGAGAATGTTCGGGTTGGCATAGGCAACGACCCAGGTCGACCCCATGATGAATACCATGCTGATGGTGTTCAGTTTGCCTACGGAGACTTTCTTCTTATCGCCCTTATAACCGAACTTCAGGATCAGGCCGTTCAGCCCTTCCAGCGTGCCCAGATAGTGGCCGAAGAAGGATTTGAAGATAGCGACCAGCGCAATGATGGAGGCACCGTATTCCAGCACCGTGGCAAACGTTGATTTAGTGCCTGACATGGTCGCAAAGTGGTTCGCCAGGTAAGAGAGCACGGGAATATTCTGCGCTTTGGCATCGGCCATGTTCTGCGGCGAGAGCGTGAACAGGCAGCTAAAGGCGAAGAACATCACCACCGCAACCATCAGCAAGCTGGCGCGACCGATGATTTTGGAACATTTCTGCTCGGTAAACGCTTTACCGAACTCGGGTTCGTACTCTTCACGTTTAGAGACCACAAACGAGGAGACGATGGGCGAGAAGTTGAAGGAGAAGACCATGATGGAGATCCCCAGCCAGACCGTCACCAGAATGCCGTCATGCCCGGTAAATGCGATATCGCTCAGATTGACCTGGTCAATCACCGACGAGTTCCAGTAAGGGATCAGCGACAGGGAAATCAGCACCAGGCTGGCGATAAACGGGAACACCAGGAAGCTCATCACCTTCACCATCAGGTCTTTACCAAACCAGATAACAAAGGCCATCAGCAGCAGCAGGAACAGCGCCACCACGCCGCGGTTAAGCGCGGGCAGCTGGAGCTGGTTTTCCCAGAAGGTCATAAAGGTGTTCGTAATGGTGACGCCGTAAATCCACAGCAGCGGGCAAATGGCGAAGAAGTAGAGGAACGTGATCACCACCCCACCGGTCTTACCAAAATGCTCTTCCACCGTTTCGGTGATGTTGCCAGACACGTTACTGCCGGACAGACACAGGCGCGCCAGCGCCCGGTGGCAATAAAACGCAATCGGGAAAGCGAGAACCAGCATCAGCAGGATAGGAATCAAGCCGCCGAAGCCTGCGCGAATCGGGAAGAACAGCACACCTGCGCCAATGGCGGTTCCAAACAGGCCAAGCGTCCAGGTGGTATCAGACTTACGCCAGGAGGACGTTTTTGTCTGGCCAACGATAATGCTTTCTGTGTTGCTCATAGGTCATCCTTTATGCGTCAACGAAGCCGGTAATTTGGGATACGCGGGAGAGATCGATATTGCCGCCGGAAATAATGCAGACGGTTTTACGACCCTGAATATAGTGATCAAGCTTGCCGCTTAATAACGCCGCACAGGCCAGTGCGCCAGCACCTTCTGTAACCACTTTATTTCGCTGAATGAGGGCAATCATGCTGTTACGAATTTCGTCTTCGCTGACCAGCACAATGTCATCGACTAATTCACGAACAATCTCGAAGGTTAATTTACCCGGGCGAGACACATCACATCCGTCGGCTAATGTACCGGTAACGCGGTGGTTAATGATTTCTCCTGCCTGATACGATGCGGCCATTCCATGTACGTTTTCAGACTGCACGCCGATAATATTAATGGTCGGGTTGATGGATTTAATGGCCGTTGCAATTCCGGCAATTAAACCGCCACCGCCGATGGGTACAATCACGTTATCCACATCATACAAATCTTCGAGAATTTCCAGACCAATGGTGCCCTGGCCGGCAATCACTTTCGGATCGTCATACGGTGGGATAAAAATGCGCCCTTCCAGCTCCACGATTTCGCTGACTTTGGCGATGGTGTCGTTGAAGTTTTCGCCGTGCAGCACCACTTCAGCCGAGTAGTCACGGGTGGCGGCGACTTTAGATTTCGGCGCGCCCATCGGCATGACCACTTTGCCGTCGATACCGAGCATTGCGCAGGAGAGCGACACGCCCTGCGCGTGGTTGCCTGCAGAACAGGCGACCACGCCTTTACGTTTTTCAGCTTCGGTCAGCGAACTTAATTTATTAAACGCACCGCGGATCTTGAAGGAGCCAGTACGCTGCATATTTTCAAACTTCAGGAATATCTCACCTTTACAGCGTTCGCTGAGATAATTTGAGCGCGGCATGCCGGTTTTATATATTTTGCCTGCCAGTCGTTTTCTGGCGTCCTGAATATCTTCAATGGTCACCGGGAGATCGTAGGTAATATGCATAATATCCTCGTTATAATAATTCATTTTCTTCAGGCAAAGTCAGGGTATCAGAGCACGGATAAAATAAGCTCTGGGTGTTTTTAAAAAGGTTAACGCGTTATCAGAGGGTTATTTAATCATCGTCGTCTTTCACTGGTCAGTGACGCGTATTGTTTTGCCAGTTCGACTAATACTGACGCCGATTTCTTAATTCTGTAATTTTTTGACCACACCGCGGCATAACGCGCTATGGGTAATTCATCTTCCACCGGCAGTACAATAAACTGGTCGGAACCGAATGGCGCAATCATGTCGCGGGGAATAACCGTCAGGTAATCGGCATTCAGGACAAGGTTATAAATGGTCACGACGGAATCGGTCTGGACGATGTTTTCAATGCTGATGTGATTGTCTTGCAGGGTGGTCAGAAGTTCTTTGTAGTAGCCCATATCGGTTTGCGGCATCACCCACTGTTCATCCGTGAGTGATGCCAGGGTAGTCGAGCCGGTGCACGTTCGTGATTTGTTGGCTACCAGGACAAACTCAGACTCAAACAGCGGCTCGACATGAAGATCCTGCAGCAGCATTTCATCACTTAATGTGCCGATGGCAAAATCCAGCCGACCGTCGCGAATGGCCGGCAGGAAAGAGGACAGCTGAGCTTCGTACATCGAGACGCGCGCTTTCGGGAACACTTCCTTGAATTTTTTGATCATTTCGGACAGGAAGGTGAAGCCAATGAGCGACGGGTAACCAAATGAGACATCCATGACGGTACTGAAACTGAGGCTGTTAATCTCGCTCACCATGTTTTTCATCTCACGGGTGATCGACTCAGAATACGAGAGTAATACCTGGCCTGCCGCAGTCAGTTTAACGCCGGTGTTTTTGCGCACCATGACTTCAACGCCAAAGTAAGATTCGATATCGCTGATAATTTTGCTGACAGCAGGTTGCGTCAGGCCCAGTTGTCTTGCAGCAGAACCAATGGAGCCACTTTTAATGACTTCCTGAAATACCACGAGGTGCTGTGTTTTCGGTAGAATAATAGTGTTCATAATATTCTGCGCTTATTTCCCTATGACGGGGTGGATTCTACTCAATATGGCTGACGGGGGTATGTGCTGTTACTCACAATTTGCTTTTTCACACCCTTAATCAGCATAACGACAACCCTTTAAAACACCTTATTATCAATGAGTTACATTAAAATAAATACGCCATAACGCTGATATTGATCAACAAAAAGAGCAGTAATAAATTTATTTTATGGCGATAACACAGGTAAATTTTTCGGCGTTAAAAAAATCGATAAAGACTATCTTTCAGGCAATTAAAGATTAATAAATAACCGTAATTCGTTTAAAACATTCTTTCAATTTATCAAATTTGTCAGGGGTGATTTTGCTGACTTTCGGGAAACAGTGGAATGCATCACACATTCATGAGCTAAATGTTTTTGAATTCAATATACATATATCAAATAAGAAAACATTCACGATCATAAAAGCAACATTCATAACAAATTAACAATACTGCAGAACCAGGATTATTTAGCGCGAAATTTTGTGATTACGATCGCCAGCAGATGCGAAAAAGACACTGAAGGGATGAAAGCAGTGAAATGTGCTTAATGTCGCAAATGTGATAATTGATGTCGTGTGAGCGATGCATCGGGTGGCCCTTGCTTGCAATTTCTAAGGCCGATAAAARAAAACCCCGCCGAAGCGGGGTTKTRTAARAAGTTGAAGCTGRCCGATAAGCCGSGTTCTGTCGTGGACAGTCATTCATCTAGGCCAGCAATCGCTCACTGGCTCAAGCAGCCTACCCGGGTTCAGTACGGGCCGTACCATGTGAACCCCTATTTGGCCTTGCTCCGGGTGGAGTTTACCGTGCCACGGACTGTTGCCAGCCGCGCGGTGCGCTCTTACCGCACCCTTTCACCCTTACCTGATCCCGCTTGCGCGGGCCATCGGCGGTTTGCTCTCTGTTGCACTGGTCGTGGGTTTCCCCCCCAGGCGTTACCTGGCACCCTGCCCTATGGAGCCCGGACTTTCCTCCCCTCCGCCCGTCTCCCCCCGAAAGGGGACGACGACGAAGCGGCGACTGTCTGGTCAGCTTCGGCGCGCAGTATAGAGGGTTTGTGCCCCGCTGTCACCCTTGGGCGTGCATCCCTATCTGCAAAGTGGTGGCGATATTGCGCGAGGCGCGGTAAATATTGTCAAACGCCCCACGGTAAGCCTCTTCCAGCGACTCGACGCGGCTCAGCACGCTGAATACCGCGTCGATGCCATACTGATGCACGACCCCCACATCCCGGGTCAGACTGCCGGCAATGCCGATCACCGGCTTATGGTATTTTTTGGCGATACGGGCGATACCGACGGGCACTTTGCCCTGAATGCTCTGGCTGTCAATGCGCCCTTCGCCCGTCAGTACCAGCGTGCAGTCGTGAATATGTTCTTCGAGGTTAAGTGCCTGGGTGACAATCTCAATACCGCTCTTCAGTTCCGCGCCGAGGAAGGCCATCAGCGCCGCCCCCATGCCCCCCGCGGCACCCGCACCGGGAACCTGTTTCACGTCAATTCGCAGAGATTTTTTTATCACATCGGCATAATGGCTGAGGTTAGCGTCGAGAGTGAGGATCATCTCCTCTGTCGCCCCTTTTTGCGGGCCAAAGATACGGGAAGCGCCTCTCTCGCCAACCAGCGGATTCGTAACGTCGCATGCGACGTGGATTGTGCAATCTTTTAGCCTGGCATCGAGGCCGGAGAGATCGACGCTGTTGAGCGCCATCAGGCTGCCGCCGCCATAACCCATTTCAGTACCGTTGGCATCGCGGAGCGTGGCCCCCAGCGCCTGCATCATTCCGGCGCCGCCGTCGTTGGTGGCACTGCCGCCAATGCCGATAATGATATGTCGGGCACCTTTATCCAGCGCGCTGAGAATAAGCTCCCCGGTACCTCGGGACGTGGTGACGAGCGGGTTACGTTGGGGGGCCGGGACCAGTGCCAGACCGCTGGCGGCGGCCATCTCAATAAATGCCGTGCGGCCATCGCCGGACATACCCCAGCGGGCGTTTACCTGTTCACCCAACGGGCCCGTGACCCGAGCATACTGTTCTGTGCCCTGGGTGGCGGCGATCATCGCGTCAACCGTACCTTCCCCGCCGTCAGCAACCGGCACCGAAACATAAAGTGCGTCGGGGAAAATTTCCCGAAATCCTTTTTCAATCGCCTGAGCAACCCCGGAGGCAGAAAGGCTTTCTTTCCAGGAATCTGGCGCGATTACGATTTTCATAGTTGTCGCCTGTTACCGCACTCGGCAAAAATAGCGGACGCGTTCCCGCGTCCGTTTTTATTAGCGAGAGACTTCCACCTTCGCCAGTTTTTCGTAGTAGCACGCAATCGCGCTGTGGTCGGCAGTGCCCAGACCATCCGCGCGCAGGGCCTGCATCATCTCCATGACGGCGGCGGTCAGCGGCAGCTGCGCGCCCACGCCGTGGGAGGTATCCAGGGCATTCGCCAGATCTTTAATGTGCAGGTCGATTCTAAAGCCGGGCTTGAAGTTACGATCCATCACCATGGGCGCTTTGGCATCCAGCACGGTGCTGCCCGCCAGGCCGCCACGGATCGCCTGATACACCAGATCAGGGTTAACACCCGCTTTGGTGGCCAGCGTCAGCGCTTCCGACATTGCGGCAATGTTCAGCGCCACAATCACCTGGTTTGCCAGCTTGGTGACGTTACCCGCCCCGATATCGCCGGTATGCACCACGGAGCCCGCCATGGCTTTCATCAGGTCGTAGTATTTATCAAAAACAGCTTTGTCGCCGCCAACCATCACCGACAGGGTGCCGTCGATGGCTTTGGGCTCTCCGCCGCTGACCGGGGCATCCAGCATATCGACGCCCTTCGCGTTTAGCGCCTCACTGATTTCACGGCTTGCCAGCGGCGCGATAGAACTCATGTCAATCACCACCAGGCCGGGTTTGGCACCGTCAATGATGCCGTTCTCCCCCAGGGCCACCTCTTTCACATGCGGGGAGTTTGGCAGCATGGTGATAATGACATCGCACTGCTCAGCAATCGCTTTGGCGTGTGCTGCGGTTTCTGCGCCTGCGGCAATCACCTCGGCCACGGCTTGCGGATTATGGTCTGCAACCACCAGGGAGTAACCTGCTTTGATGAGGTTTTTACTCATGGGTTTACCCATGATCCCAAGGCCAATAAAACCCACTTTCAGCGTCATAATTCGTTTCCTCAATGATGGTTATTTTTTAAAGGCGTCCGCTAACTTCTGCGTGGCCGAGCGGAATACGCCGAGGTCGCTACCGACGGCAACGAAGGTCGCGCCCCACTCCAGATAGCGGCGGGCATCCGCCTCAACCGGCGCCAGAATGCCGCACGGTTTGCCGTGTGCGTTGGCACGGGCAAAGATGTGCTGAATAGCGCGCTGCACCTCCGGATGACCCGCATTGCCCAGATGGCCGAATGCCGCAGCAAGATCGCTTGGGCCAACGAAGATGCCATCCACACCGTCGGTGGCAGCGATAGCGTCGACGTTATCGACCCCCTGCTGGCTCTCAATCTGTACCAGGATGGTGATGTTGCTGTTGGACTGTGCGAAGTAGTCCGGGACGGTGCCAAACATGTTAGCGCGATGGGAAACGGAGACCCCGCGGATCCCTTCCGGCGGATAACGTGTTGACGCCACGGCCTGCACCGCCTCCTCTTCCGTTTCCACAAACGGGATCAGGAAGTTGTAGAACCCAATATCCAGCAGACGTTTGATGATTACCGGCTCGTTGGTCGGGACGCGAACCACCAGCGCGCTATGGCTCCCTTTGAGCGCCATTAACTGCGGAATAAAGGTGCTGATATCGTTCGGCGCATGTTCGCCGTCCAGCACCAGCCAGTCGAAACCGGCCAGGCCCAGTACTTCGGTGCTGATGGGGCTTGCCAGCGCGGACCAGCAGCCAATCTGGATCTGGTGCGCCGCGAGGGCCGCTTTAAACTTATTCGGGAAGATATCATTATTCATCACGTTTACCTTTTTAATTCCGCAGTCTTATTCAGGTTCATATTTATATTTTCAGACGCAGCGTCAGCGTTATATTTATTTCCTGACTTAATTTAGGCGTTATAAAATCGTCATTCAGTATAATCCTCACGTCATGACAGCACATTGTTTTAATGCTCAAGCATTGCGGCGTGTTTTGATAATATTTTGAGCATATGCACAACGCGATGGGCGCTGATGCACAGAATCAGGCATTGCTGGCCGGGTGGCATCTGCGCCGGGTTTAAGGAGCGATCGGGATCACATTTTGATATCTCGTCTCCTGACATTCTTTATTGACTCAAGCCGCATCTTTATTTCTGCGATAAGAAAATAAACATCCCCTGGCTGCATTTACTATCAGACATTTTGCTGGAGAATATTGAACAATGGCCGACATTGAAATTCGACAAGCGTCGCCGACGGCGTTCTATATCAAAGTTCACGACACGGATAATGTGGCGATAATTGTTAACGACAACGGTCTAAAAGCGGGCACCCGTTTCCCGGATGGGCTGGAGCTGACTGAACATATTCCGCAGGGGCATAAAGTCGCTCTGGTGGATATCCCGGCCCACGGTGAAATCGTGCGGTATGGCGAAGTTATCGGGTATGCGGTTCGCGCTATTCCTCAGGGGAGCTGGATTGAGGAGTCGCTGGTTGAGCTACCCGAAGCGCCGCCGCTGAACACGCTCCCCCTGGCCACCCGGGTTCCTGAGCCACTGCCCCCGCTGGAAGGGTACACATTCGAAGGGTACAGGAATGCGGACGGCAGCGTAGGTACCAAGAATCTGCTCGGTATCACCACCAGCGTGCACTGTGTGGCAGGCGTGGTGGATTACGTGGTGAAAATCATTGAGCGCGACCTGCTGCCGAAATACCCGAATGTCGACGGCGTGGTAGGTCTGAACCATCTGTACGGCTGCGGTGTGGCCATCAATGCTCCGGCGGCCGTGGTACCGATTCGTACCATCCATAACATCGCGCTGAACCCGAATTTCGGTGGCGAAGTGATGGTCATTGGTCTGGGTTGCGAAAAGCTGCAGCCAGAGCGTCTGTTGCAGGGCACCGAAGATGTGAATGCCATTCCGGTCGACGAGGCCAGCATTGTTCGTTTACAGGATGCGCATCACGTCGGATTCCGTTCAATGGTTGACGATATCCTTCAGGTGGCGGAGCGCCATCTGGAAAAACTGAACCAGCGCCAGCGCGAGACCTGCCCGGCGTCAGAGCTGGTGATAGGCACCCAGTGCGGCGGCAGCGATGCGTTTTCAGGCGTCACGGCGAACCCGGCGGTGGGCTATGCTTCGGATCTGTTTGTCCGCTGTGGCGCCACGGTGATGTTCTCCGAAGTGACAGAAGTGCGTGATGCCATCCATCTGCTCACCCCACGCGCCATCAATGAAGAGGTGGGCAAACGCCTGCTTGAGGAGATGGCCTGGTACGATAACTATCTCGACATGGGACAAACCGATCGCAGCGCCAACCCCTCTCCGGGCAATAAAAAAGGCGGTCTGGCGAACGTGGTGGAAAAAGCCCTCGGCTCGATTGCCAAATCCGGCCAGAGCGCCATTGTTGAAGTGCTCTCCCCGGGCCAGCGCCCCACCAGACGCGGCCTGATTTACGCCGCGACCCCTGCCAGCGACTTCGTCTGTGGCACACAGCAGGTGGCATCCGGCATTACGGTGCAGGTCTTTACCACCGGGCGCGGCACGCCGTACGGGCTGATGGCGGTACCGGTGATTAAAATGGCCACCCGTACCGAGCTGGCAAACCGCTGGTATGACCTAATGGACATCAACGCGGGCACCATTGCCACTGGCGAAGAGAGTATCGAGGATGTCGGCTGGAAGCTGTTCCACTTCATTCTGGACGTGGCAAGCGGCCGTAAGAAGACATTCTCCGATCAATGGGGGTTACATAACCAGCTGGCGGTGTTTAACCCGGCACCGGTGACGTGATCGTTTTCCCCCTCTCCCAAAGAGAGGGGGCAACTTATCCCTTCACCAACACCACATCTATCCCGCTCTTACGCAGCCCTTCCAGGCTCTCAGGCGGAATCCCTTCATCGACGATAATCATGTCGATTCTCTGGGTATCGATGATTTTATGCAGGCTCGAACGGTTAAATTTGCTGGAGTCAGTGACCACGATAATACGCTCTGCCACCTCGCACATCCGCCGGTTCAGTCGGGCTTCATCTTCATTGTGGGTACTGACGCCGCGATCGAGGTCGATGGCATCGACCCCCAGAAAAAGCAGATCAAAGTGGTAATTCTGTAAGGACTGCTCTGCCTGGTCGCCGTAAAAGGATTGCGACTGGCGGCGCAAGTGCCCACCGGTCATCAGCAGTTCCACCCCTTCCGCTTCCAGTAATGCATTCGCCACGTTCATTCCGTTGGTCATGGCAATCACATCCGTGTGCTGACGCAGCATACGGGCGATTTCAAACGTCGTGGTTCCGGAATCCAGAATGATGCGATGACCCGGCTTCACCAGCGCGGCGGCCGCCTGCGCGATACTGCGCTTAACTGCAGTATTGAGCGAACTTTTGTCCTCCACGGAGGGTTCAGTGCCAGGCGCATTGCCTTCACAAATCAGCGCTCCGCCATAAGCACGAACGGCAATGCCCTGCTTCTCAAGAAACGCCAGGTCGTTACGGATCGTCACCGTGGAAACGCCATATAAATGAGAAAGATCGTTAACCTGCACGCTTCCCTGTGCCCGCAACCGCTGAATGATCTGCTCTCGCCTTTCACTGGTGCCGGTGACGCGCTTCTCCGCGGATGAATCGGTGCTGCTCATGCGAGCTCCTTAATAAATGGTCTTTCGTTTCATTTCGTTTTGTCTATTAACGCCTTTCTTTTATGGGAATGCAAGCCCTGCCTGCTTCCAGTCAGCGCACTCTCTCGTCGCTGAAACCTTTCATTATGTTTCTTTTGTGAAACAGATCGGAAAACTATTATCTTTCGTTTTATTTTTATACCACCATGATGCAGGATTAAATGAAACAAAACGAAAGATGAAAACCATCACCATCCGAAATGGAGAGGAAAGTGAAACATCTGACAGAAATGGTGGAACAACATAAACGGGGGAATGCGAACGGGATTTATGCCGTTTGTTCCGCACATCCACTGGTACTTGAAGCCGCAATTCGTTACGCCCAACTGCATCACACGCCGCTGCTGATTGAAGCCACCTCTAATCAGGTGGATCAATTTGGCGGTTACACCGGTATGACACCCGCCGATTTTCACGGGTTCGTCTGTAAGCTGGCGGAATCCCTTGGTTTCCCGACATCGCAACTGATCCTCGGCGGCGATCATTTAGGGCCAAACCGCTGGCAAAACCTGCCTGCCCGGCAGGCGATGGCGAATGCCGAGGATCTGATCAGAAGCTACGTCGCTGCCGGGTTTAAAAAGATCCACCTCGACTGCAGCATGTCCTGCGAAGACGATCCAGTACCGTTAACCGACGCCATCGTTGCCGAGCGCGCGGCGCGCCTGGCGAAAATTGCGGAGAAAACCAGCCTGGCGCACGCTGACGTCGCTGACCTGGTCTATGTCATCGGTACGGAAGTGCCGGTTCCGGGCGGCGCGCATGAAACGCTCACCGAGCTTGCCGTCACGACCCCAGAAGCCGCGCGTGCCACCCTTGAAGCTCACCGCCACGCGTTCGAGAAAGAAGGGTTAAGCGACATCTGGCCACGCATTATTGGCCTGGTGGTTCAGCCTGGCGTTGAGTTTGACCACGCACATGTGTGTGACTATCAACCGCAAAACGCCGTCGCCCTGAGTCATATGGTTGAAGCTTACGACACGCTGATATTTGAAGCGCACTCTACCGACTACCAGACACCGCAGGCGCTGCGCCAGCTGGTGAAAGATCACTTCGCCATCCTCAAAGTTGGCCCGGCACTGACCTTTGCCCTGCGTGAAGCGTTGTTCTCGCTGGCCGCCATTGAAGAAGAGTTGCTGCCTGCAAAAGCCTGTTCGGGCCTGCGTCATGTCCTGGAAAACGTGATGCTCGATCGCCCCGAATACTGGCAAAGCCATTATCACGGTGATGGCAATGCGCGACGCCTGGCACGCGGGTATAGCTACTCCGATCGGGTGCGCTATTACTGGCCGGACAGCCAGATCGACGAAGCCTTTGCGCGACTGGTACGCAACCTGGCAGACGAACCGATCCCGCTGCCGCTGATCAGCCAGTACCTGCCGTTGCAGTACAGCAAAGTTCGCGAGGGTGCTCTCAAGTCGACACCACGGGACCTCATCCTCGACCACATTCAGGACATACTCCAGCAGTACCATGCCGCCTGCGAAGGCGTAACGACTCAAAACGCATAATTAAAAAGAGGAAAGCGCTATGCCAAACATTGTCTTATGCCGCATCGATGAACGCCTGATCCACGGTCAGGTAGGTGTGCAATGGGTTGGGTTTGCGGGGGCCAACCTGGTGCTGGTCGCTAATGATGAAGTCGCTGAGGATCCGGTTCAACAAAACCTGATGGAGATGGTGCTCGCAGAAGGGATCGCCGTGCGTTTCTGGTCGCTGAAAAAAGTGATCGACAACATTCATCGCGCTGCCGAGCGCCAGAAAATTCTGCTGGTCTGCAAATCACCCGCGGATTTTCTGACGCTGGTCGAAGGCGGCGTGCCCATCACCCGTATCAACGTAGGAAACCTGCATTACGCCAGTGGCAAAAAACAAATTGCCAAAACGGTCTCTGTCGATGCGAACGATATCGCCGCATTTAACGGCCTGAAAGCCGCCGGAGTGGAATGCTTCGTTCAGGGTGTTCCGACTGAGACTGCTTTGGATCTCTTTAAACTGCTCTGAGGGATTCACAATGGAAATTAGTCTCTTGCAGGCATTCGCGCTGGGCATTCTCGCCTTTATCGCGGGCCTGGATATGTTTAACGGGTTAACACACATGCACCGCCCGGTGGTGCTCGGCCCGCTGGTTGGCCTCATTCTGGGCGATCTGCACACCGGTATTTTAACGGGCGGTACGCTGGAGCTGGTCTGGATGGGGCTGGCTCCGCTGGCCGGCGCGCAACCGCCAAACGTCATTATCGGCACGATTGTCGGCACCACGTTTGCGATCAGCACCGGTGTGAAGCCGGATGTCGCCGTTGGGGTCGCCGTCCCGTTTGCGGTTGCGGTACAGATGGGGATCACTTTCCTGTTCTCCGTCATGTCCGGAGTGATGTCCCGCTGTGACCGCATGGCAGCCAATGCGGACACGAACGGCATCGAAAGGGTCAACTATCTGGCACTGCTGGCGCTCGGTATCTTCTATTTTCTGTGTGCCTTCCTGCCGATCTACTTTGGCGCTGAACACGCAAAAACCGCCATTGATGTGCTGCCGGAACGTCTGATTGACGGCCTCGGCGTCGCCGGCGGCATCATGCCCGCGATTGGCTTCGCCGTATTGCTGAAAATCATGATGAAAAACGTCTATATCCCTTACTTTATCATCGGCTTTGTTGCCGCAGCCTGGTTGAAACTGCCGGTGCTGGCGATTGCCGCGGCTGCGCTGGCAATGGCGCTGATTGACCTGATGCGTAAATCGCCTGAACCGGCGACACCTGCAGCCCAGAAAGAGGAATTCGAAGATGGCATCTAATCAAACTACGCTGCCTGGCGTTTCTGACCACGAAGAGACGCTGCTCACGGGCATGAATGAAAACGTCTATGAAGATCAACATATTGGTGCCGAGCTGACGAAAAAGGATATTAACCGTGTCGCCTGGCGTTCGATGCTGCTGCAGGCCTCGTTTAACTATGAACGTATGCAGGCTTCCGGCTGGCTGTATGGCCTGCTGCCCGCGCTGAAAAAGATCCATACCAACAAGCGGGATCTGGCCCGCGCCATGAAAGGCCATATGGGCTTCTTCAATACGCATCCGTTTCTGGTGACATTTGTCATTGGCATCATCCTGGCGATGGAGCGCTCCAAGCAGGATGTCAACAGTATCCAGAGCACCAAGATCGCTGTGGGGGCACCGCTTGGCGGCATTGGCGATGCCATGTTCTGGCTTACGCTATTGCCAATTTGCGGCGGGATCGGCGCAAGCCTTGCCCTGCAAGGCTCCATACTGGGTGCGGTGGTCTTTATTGTGCTGTTTAACGTAGTGCATCTTGGCCTGCGTTTTGGCCTGGCACATTACGCCTACCGGATGGGTGTGGCAGCCATCCCGCTGATTAAAGCCAATACCAAAAAGGTCGGCCACGCGGCTTCCATCGTGGGGATGACGGTCATTGGCGCGCTGGTGGCAACCTACGTACGTCTCAACACCACGCTTGAAATCAAGGCCGGGGATGCGGTGGTCAAGCTGCAAGCCGACGTTATCGACAAACTGATGCCCGCTTTCCTGCCGCTGGTCTATACCCTGACCATGTTCTGGCTGGTTCGTCGCGGCTGGACCCCACTGCGCCTGATCGGTATCACCGTTGTGCTGGGGGTTGTCGGTAAGTTCTGTCACTTCCTGTAAAGCAAAGAGGTCGCAATGTTAGGCATTATTTTGACGGGTCACGGCGGGTTTGCCAGCGGGCTTGAACAGGCGATGAAACAAATCCTCGGCGAGCAGCCGCAGTTTATCGCCATCGATTTTCCTGAAAGCTCCACCACCGCGCGGCTGACCGCGCAGCTTGAACAGGCAGTCAGTGAACTGGACGGGCAGCACGATATTGTGTTTCTCACCGATCTGCTCGGGGGGACGCCGTTCCGGGTGGCATCAACACTCGCCATGAAAAGACCCGGCAGCGAAGTGATTACCGGTACAAACCTGCAGCTGTTGCTTGAGATGGTACTGGAGCGCGACGGGCTAAGCAGCGAAGCCTTTCGTCTGCAGGCCCTGGAATGCGGGCATCGCGGCCTGACCAGCCTGGTGGATGAGCTGGGGCGCTGTCGTGAGGAAGCCCCCGCTGAGGAAGGGATATGAGCCAGGTACTGCGCGCGCGTCGTCTGCTGACCGAGCAGGGCTGGCTGGACGATCACCAGCTACGCATTGAGAGCGGAATTATCACCGCCATCGAGCCGATCCCAGCTGGCGTGCATGCCCGGGATGCCGACCAGCTTTGCCCGGCGTATATCGATACCCACGTTCACGGTGGCGCGGGTGTGGACGTGATGGATGATGCCCCAGAGGTGCTGGACACGCTGGCGATGCATAAAGCGCGTGAAGGCGCAGGGGCCTTTTTACCGACGACCGTCACCGCACCGCTGGAGACTGTTCACCGGGCGCTCGCACGCATCGCCCGGCGCTGTATGTCCGGGGGTCCCGGCGCGCAGATACTGGGCAGCTATCTTGAAGGTCCCTACTTTACGCCACAGAACAAAGGGGCACATCCGCCGGCGCTGTTTCGTGAGCTGGATGTCAGCGAACTGGACTCGCTGATTGAAGTATCGCAACACACCCTCCGGGTTGTCGCTCTGGCACCGGAGAAACCCGGTGCGTTGCAGGCCATTCGCCACCTTAAGCAGCGTGGGATACGGGTCATGCTCGGCCACAGCGCCGCGACGTACGATCAAACGCTTGCCGCTTTCGAGGCGGGCGCTGATGGGCTGGTGCACTGTTATAACGGCATGACCGGGCTCCATCATCGTGAACCCGGTATGGTCGGTGCAGGTTTGACGGACCCGCGGGCATGGCTGGAACTGATTGCCGACGGGCATCACGTTCACCCGGGCGCTTTGCGGCTGTGCGCCTGCTGCGCCAAAGAGCGGATCGTTCTGATTACCGATGCCATGCAGGCCGCAGGGATGCCCGACGGACGTTACAGGCTGTGTGGCGACGAGGTCAACATGCACGGTGGGGTGGTACGCACCGCTTCCGGTGGGCTTGCAGGCAGTACGCTGTCTCTCGATGCCGCCGTGCGCAATATGGTGGCGCAAGCGGGAATAACGCCAGCGGATGCGATCCATATGGCCTCGCTGCACCCTGCCCGCTTGCTGGGTATTGATCACCAGCTCGGTTCCTTAAAACCGGGCAAGCGTGCCAATATTATTGCGCTGGATGAAGGTTTCCACCTTCAGCAGCTCTGGATCCAGGGTTTGGCTCTCCCCCTTTAGACCTTTCATTGTCCCGTTATTGGGCCTTGCGGCAAGCGATCGCAAGGTCTTTCTTTTCCTTTCCTTAATCATTGCCTTTTCTTTGCCGATCACACTTTTCGTTTTATTTCTTTTCTCCCATTGAACTTTCGATTTCTTTTCTATAGATTTTATTTAACTGCTTAAGTGAACAAGTGAAACGAAACGAAAGATAGCGACACGTTTGCCAGCGTCTGATGTGGAATTCACACGACTAAGGACTGAGTTATGTCAGAAACCAACACTACCGCCACCACCGGCACATGGACCGAAGAAGAGATCCGCCAGCAACCTGCCAGCTGGATCCGCTCACTCAACAATATCGATAACCTGCGCGCGTCGATCGATAACTTCCTGACGCCGCTGCTGCGCAAGCGCGAGCTGCGGATCGTGTTGACGGGGGCAGGCACCTCGGCCTTTATCGGCGACATCATTTCGCCCTGGCTCGCCAGCCACACCGGGAAAAACATTACCGCCGTACCGACGACCGATCTGGTCACGAATCCGATGGACTACCTGAGCGCCGCACACCCGCTGCTGCTGGTGTCGTTTGCCCGTTCCGGCAATAGTCCGGAAAGCGTAGCCGCCGTTGAACTGGCAAACCAGTGTGTGCCGGAGTGCTACCACCTGTCGATCACCTGTAATGAGGCGGGAAGCCTTTATCAGACCGCGGTAAACAGCGATAACGCGTATGCGCTGCTGATGCCTGCCGAAACACACGATCGCGGGTTCGCGATGACCAGCAGCATTACCACCATGATGGCAAGCTGCCTGGCAGTCTTCGCCCCGGAGACGATCAACAGCCACACCTTCCGCGATGTGGCCGATCGCTGCCAGACGATCCTCACGTCACTGGGCGATTTCAGCCAGAGCGTCTTTGGCAACGATCCGTGGAAAAGGATCGTCTATCTGGGAAGCGGGGGTCTGCAGGGGGCCGCTCGTGAATCGGCGCTGAAGGTGCTGGAGCTGACGGCAGGCAAGCTGGCGGCGTTCTACGATTCCCCAACCGGTTTCCGTCATGGCCCTAAATCGCTGGTGGATCGCGAAACGCTGGTGGTGGTGTTTGTCTCCAGCCACCCCTATACGCGGCAGTACGATCTGGATCTGCTTGCTGAGCTGCGCCGCGATCGTCAGGCCATGCGCGTGGTGGCCATTGCCGCCGAAACCGATCCGGTCATTGAGGCAGGCCCGCATATCCTGCTGCCCCCTGCCCGCACGTTTATCGATATGGAGCAGGCCTTCTGCTTCCTGATGTACGCCCAGGTCTTTGCCCTGTCTCAGTCACTTCGTGTGGGCAATACCCCGGATACGCCGTCCGCCAGCGGCACGGTTAACCGTGTCGTGCAGGGCGTCGTTATTCATCCGTGGCAGGCTTAAGAGGATCCGATCATGAGTATTATTTCGACAAAATATCTTCTGCTGGACGCCCAGGCGAAAGGCTACGCCGTACCGGCGTTCAACATCCATAACGCGGAGACGATCCAGGCGATCCTCGAAGTGTGTAGTGAAATGCGATCGCCGGTGATCCTCGCGGGCACGCCGGGCACCTTTAAGCACATTGCCCTGGAAGAGATCTACGCCCTGTGTAGCGCGTACTCCACCACTTACGACATGCCGCTGGCGCTGCACCTCGATCATCACGAATCGCTCGACGACATTCGTCGCAAAGTTCACGCGGGCGTGCGCAGCGCGATGATCGACGGCAGCCACTATCCGTTTGAGCAAAACGTAAAGCTGGTGAAATCAGTGGTCGACTTCTGCCACCTCAACGATTGCAGCGTTGAAGCCGAACTGGGCCGCCTGGGCGGCGTGGAAGATGACATGAGCGTGGACGCTGAAAGCGCGTTTCTGACCGACCCGCAGGAAGCGAAACGCTTCGTTGCATTGACCGGCGTCGACAGCCTGGCCGTGGCCATCGGAACCGCTCACGGTCTTTATACCAAACGGCCAAAAATCGACTTCCGGCGGCTGGCTGAAATCCGCGACGTGGTGAGCGTACCGCTGGTGCTGCACGGGGCGAGTGATGTGCCGGATGACGATGTTCGCCGCACCATAGAGCTGGGCGTTTGCAAAGTGAACGTGGCAACCGAGCTAAAAATTGCGTTCTCTGGCGCCGTTAAGGCCTGGTTTGCTGAGAACCCGCAGGGCAACGATCCGCGTTTCTACATGCGGGTTGGCATGGATGCCATGAAAGACGTGGTCAGAAGCAAAATCACCGTGTGCGGCTCGGCGAACCGATTGCTGCTCCCGGCGGAAGCCTGATCTCATCGCATAGAACATCAATAACTCAAAAATAACTATAAGCCTCGCAAATATGAAGGCGCGTCCTTAAGCCAGACAGCGCCTTCCATTACGATAAATAATTCCGAGGAGTCCCTACATGACACAGGAAAAGTCGTTTAAATCGAAAGCGTGGGAGTTTTTTCAGAGCCTGGGAAAGACCTTTATGTTCCCGGTCTCCCTTCTGGCCTTTATGGGGTTATTGCTGGGTATCGGTAGTTCTGTTACCAGCCCCTCCACCCTCAAAAGTTTCCCCTTTCTGGGCGGCGAATTAACTCAGCTCACCTTTGGCTTTATTGCCATGGTCGGCGGCTTCGCCTTTGCCTATCTTCCCCTCATGTTTGCCATGGCGATCCCAATGGGGCTGGCCAGACGCAACAAAGCAGTGGGCGCTTTTGCCGGGTTTGTTGGCTATATGCTGATGAACATGAGCATCAATTATTACCTGATTGCGACCCACCAGCTTGCCGATGCCGCCTCCATGAGACAAGTCGGGCAATCGATGGTGCTGGGCATTCAAACCCTGGAGATGGGTGTGCTGGGCGGTATCGTGGTTGGGGTCATTACCTTTTTCCTGCACGAACGTTTTCAGGACACCGTTTTACACGACGCGTTCGCCTTCTTTAGCGGCATTCGTTTTGTGCCGATTATCACCGCCCTCACCCTCTCACTGGTGGGGCTGTTTATTCCCCTGCTGTGGGAGTACGTTGCGCTGGGCATTACCGGGATTGGCCATATTATCCAGAGCACCAGCGTGTTCGGCCCGTTCCTCTACGGCGTGGGGGTACTACTGCTCAAACCCTTTGGCCTGCACCATATTTTGCTGGCGATGGTGCGCTTCACGCCCGCGGGCGGTATTGAGATGGTCAATGGTCATGAAGTCGCCGGGGCGCTGAACATTTTCTACGCCGAACTGAAAGCGGGTCTGCCGTTCAGCCCGCACGTTACCGCGTTCCTGTCGCAGGGCTTTATGCCGACCTTTATCTTCGGCTTACCGGCAGTGGCATACGCCATCTATCGCACAGCACGCCCGGAAAACCGCCCGGTGATTAAAGGCCTGCTGCTCTCCGGCGTGCTGGTCTCCGTCGTCACCGGGATCTCCGAGCCAATTGAATTCCTGTTCTTGTTTATCGCCCCTGCCCTTTACGCCTTCCATATTGTGATGTCGGGCCTGGCCCTGATGGTCATGGCTCTGCTGGGGGTGACCATCGGCAACACCGACGGCGGCATTCTGGATCTGCTTATCTTCGGGGTCATGCAAGGGATGTCGACCAAATGGTATCTGGTATTCCCGGTAGGCATTGCCTGGTTTGCCCTCTACTTCTTCGTCTTCCGCTGGTACATCCTCAAACACGATATTAAAACGCCGGGCCGTGAAGTGGACACCCAGGGCGCACAGCAGGCCGTCGAGGCCAATACCCGGGCACGCGGAAAATCGAAATACGATCATGGGCTTATCCTGCGTGCGCTCGGCGGTAAAGAGAACATCGAGTCGCTTGATAATTGCATTACCCGGCTGCGTCTGGTGGTGAAAGACATGAGTCTGATCGACCAGCAGGCGTTAAAAGAGGCGGGTGCATTGTCGGTTGTGGTGCTGGATGCCCACAGCGTCCAGGTGATCATCGGCCCGCAGGTGCAAAGCGTAAAAACCGGCATTGAAGCCTTAATTTAACAGGGGGTGGTGGTGTTTAATTTTGACGAAATCATTGAGCGTAAAAGCGACCGGTGTCGAAAATGGGATCACGCCTTTGTCCGCTCGCGCTTTGGTGATGTGCCTGAAGGTTTTATCCCGCTGTGGATTGCCGATATGGATTTCACCTCCCCACCTGCCGTGACAGAAGGTTTCCAGCGCATCGTGGAGCATGGCACCTTCGGCTACACCTGGTGCTTTGACGAATTTTACGATGCGGTTATCGCCTTTCAGCGCGAACGACATCAGGTTGACGTCGATAAATCGTGGATCACGCTGACGTACGGTACCGTCTCCACGCTGCATTATACGGTTCAGGCGTTTTGTAAACCTGGCGACACGGTGATGATGAACACACCGGTGTACGATCCGTTTGCCATGGCCGCCCAGCGTCAGGGGGTAGCGATACTGGCAAACCCACTGTGCGTGAAAGAAAATCGCTACCAGCTTGATTTTAATCTGGTGGAAGAACAGCTCAGAACGTACCGTCCAAAACTGTGGTTCTTCTGCTCGCCGCATAACCCTTCCGGCAGGATCTGGCACGCCGATGAGATACGCCAGGTTTCAGACCTCTGTCAACGCTACGGCACCCTTCTGATGGTTGATGAGGTCCACGCCGAACATATTCTGGACGGTCATTTCGTCAGCTGTCTGGCATCCGGCTGCGCGGCGCAGGACAATCTGATCCTGCTGACCTCCCCGAATAAAGCGTTCAACCTTGGCGGGCTGAAAACCTCCTACGCCATCATTCCGGATGCCACCCTGCGCCAGCGCTTTCGCCACCAGCTTGAGAAGAACGCCATCACCTCACCCAATATATTCGGGATATGGGGAATTATTCTTGCCTACCAGCATGGTTTGCCGTGGCTCGACGCGTTGAATGGTTATCTGCGCCGTAACGCTGGCTATCTGGCAGAGGCCATCCAGACCCACTTCCCGGCCTGGAAAATGATGAACCCGGAATCATCGTATCTGGCCTGGGTTGACGTCAGCGCAGATGAACGTAGCGCCACTGAATTGACCCGACATTTCGCCCATCAGGCTGGCGTCGTCCTCGAAGATGGCAGCCACTACGTTCAAAACGGCGAACACTACCTGCGCATTAATTTCGGCACCCAGCGCTACTGGCTGGAGCAGTCCATCACCCGAATGCTGAAGCATTACTAATAAGGATCTTACCCTGATGAAAAAAGTGCTCACACTCTCGATGCTTGCCTTGTGTGTTTCTCATGGCGCGGCGGCAGCGCAATACGCGCTCGATAACGACTCCATTGCCCTCTCGTTTGATGACGCCAGTTCAACGGTGGTAGTGAAAGACAAAACGGCTAACCATCCGCTTACGCCGCAGGAGCTGTTCTTTCTGACCCTGCCGGATGAAACCAAAATTCATACTGCAGACTTTACAATTAAGCATGTAGAAAAACAGGACAACGCGATTGTCATTGATTTCACCCGTCCGGATTTTAACGTGACGGTGAAGCTGAATCTGGTGAAGGGAAAATATGCCAGTATTGATTACACCATTGCGGCCGTCGGCCAGCCGCGAGAGGTGGCGAAAATCACCTTCTTCCCGACGAAAAAACAGTCTCAGGCACCGTACGTTGATGGCGCCATCAACAGCTCGCCCATTATTGCTGATTCGTTCTTTATCCTGCCGGATAAGCCAATCGTTAATACGTATGCCTATGAAGCGACGACCAATCTGAACGTGGAGCTGAAAACGCCGGTTCAGCCTGACGCACCGGTCAGCTTTACCACCTACTTTGGCACGTTCCCGGAAACCAGCCAGCTGCGCCGTAGCGTAAACCAGTTTATCGACGCCGTGCGCCCACGGGCGTACAAACCCTATCTGCACTACAACAGCTGGATGGATATCGGCTTCTTTAACCCCTACACCGAACAGGATGTGCTGGGGCGGATGGATGAGTGGAATAAAGAATTTATCACCGGACGCGGCGTGGCGCTGGATGCATTCCTGCTGGACGATGGCTGGGACGATCGTACCGGACGCTGGCTGTTTGGCCCGGCCTTCAGCCACGGCTTTGGTAAGGTCAGGGAAAAAGCGGACAGTCTGCACAGCTCCGTCGGGCTGTGGCTCTCACCGTGGGGAGGTTATAATAAGCCGCGCGATATTCGCGTCTCCCACGCCAAAGAGTACGGCTTCGAAACGGTAGACGGGAAGCTGGCTCTCTCGGGCCCGCGCTACTTCAAAAACTTCAATGAGCAGATCATCAAGCTGATTAAAAACGAACATATCACCTCGTTTAAGCTCGACGGGATGGGCAACGCCAACTCACATATTACTGGTAGCCAGTTCGCGTCCGATTTTGATGCGTCTATCGCCCTGCTGCATAACATGCGCAGCGCAAACCCCAATCTGTTTATCAACCTGACAACCGGTACCGACGCCAGCCCGTCCTGGCTGTTCTATGCCGACTCCATCTGGCGTCAGGGGGATGACATCAACCTTTACGGCCCCGGCACGCCGGTACAGCAGTGGATGACCTACCGCGATGCTGAAACATACCGCTCTATTGTGCGTAAAGGCCCACTGTTCCCGCTGAACTCGCTGATGTACCACGGGATAGTCAGCGCGGAAAATGCCTATTACGGACTGGAGAAGGTGCAAACGGACAGCGATTTTGCCGATCAGGTCTGGAGCTACTTCGCCACAGGGACGCAACTGCAGGAGTTATATATCACGCCATCAATGCTGAATAAGACGAAATGGGACACCCTGGCGCAGGCAGCAAAATGGGCGCGAAATAACGCCAGCGTGCTGGTGGATACGCATTGGATCGGTGGCGACCCGACGGCGCTTGAGGTTTACGGCTGGGCCTCCTGGAGCAAAGACAAAGCCATTCTGGGCTTGCGAAACCCGTCGGATAAACCGCAAAGCTATTATCTGGATTTGGCAAAAGACTTTGAAATCCCGACAGGGGGCATGGCGCAGTTCAGTCTGAACGCCGTGTACGGCAGTAACACAACCGTACCAGGAGAGTATCAAAAGGCCGTGGTGATTACGCTGCAGCCGCTGGAAACGCTGGTGTACGAGGCCATTCCCGCGAAGTAAAATAAACTGGCCCGGCGTGATTGCCGGGCCGATATATTACCCCTGCTGCTCCAGCGCATATTTATACAGTGCGTTTTTCTTCACGCCGTGGATCTCTGCCGCCAGCGCAGCCGCTTTCTTGAGCGGCAGTTCAGCCTGCAGCAGCGCAAGTGTACGAAGCGCATCGGCAGGCAATGCGTCCTCCTGCGCCTTATGTCCTTCGACAATCAGCACCATCTCGCCCTTGCGGCGGTTTTCGTCTTCCTTCACCCACGCCAGCAGTTCTCCTACCGGTGCGCCGTGAATGGTTTCCCAGGTTTTGGTCAGCTCGCGTGCCAGCACCACGTAGCGGGCTTCCCCCCAGACGGTCACCATATCTTCCAGGCTTTCCAGCAGGCGATGCGTAGATTCGTAGAAAATCAGGGTGCGCGGTTCAGCTTCCAGCGCTTTTAACACGTCGCGTCGGCCTTTGGATTTGGCAGGCAGGAAACCTTCATAGCAGAAGCGGTCGGAAGGCAGACCCGCAGCGCTCAGCGCCGCGATAGCCGCACATGGGCCAGGCAGCGGCACCACGCGGATCCCGGCTTCACGGCAGGTACGCACCAGATGGTAGCCGGGGTCGTTAATCAGCGGCGTACCCGCATCGGAGACCAGGGCAATGTTCTGCCCCTCTTTCAGCTTCGCCACCAGCGTTTCGGCTTTTTGTTGCTCATTGTGATCGTGTAACGCGAACAAACGCGCGCTAATGGCGAAGTGCTGGAGCAGTAAGCCAGTATGTCGGGTATCTTCAGCGGCAATTAAATCAACAGCCTGCAATACGGTAAGCGCACGTTGGGTAATATCAGATAAATTCCCGATAGGAGTAGGTACAATATAGAGCTGGCCTTGAGAATTATCTGCCGTTTCGTGTTGTTTCATTGTTTCGTCCGTATTGCCGATTTAATATTGAGCATTGCGTAAAAAAAATCACTGGATACAGTATGGTACCGTTAACGTTTCTTCGAAAAAAAGCCACGCGCAGCGTGCCGCTCCTGCTGGCAGCCCTGATCTTTGCAGGCTGTGGCACCCAGGCACCCGACCAGAGCACCGCCCATTTGCAGGGTTCTGCTCAGGCTGACTCTGGCTTTTATCTGCAACAAATGTCGCAGAGCTCAAATGATACCAAGACCAACTGGCAATTACTCGCCATTCGTGCACTGCTGAAAGAGGGTAAAACCCAGCAGGCTGCCGAATTGTTCAACCAGTTGCCAAAAGATCTGAATGATGTTCAGCGTCGTGAGCAGCGCCTGCTCTCTGCCGAGCTGAAAGTCGCGCTGAAAGATTACGATGCCGCGAAAAAGATCCTCGGGGATATCGACGTGAGCGCGCTGGACAAAAATCAGCAGGCTCGCTTCTGGCAGGCGGGCATTACCGCTGAACAGGGCCGCCCTTCCCTGACGCTGCTCCGTGCGCTGATCGCCCAGGAGCCTCTGCTCGGCGGAGCTGATAAGCAGAAAAATATCGATGCCACGTGGCAGGCGCTGGCCTCTATGACGCAGGAACAGGCGCGTGCACTGGTGATCAATGCAGATGAAAACGTCCTGCAGGGCTGGCTGGATCTGCAGCAGATGTGGTTTAACAACCGCAACGATCCGAAGATGCTGAAAGCCGGTATCACTGACTGGCAGACCCGCTACCCGCAGAATCCGGGCGCGAAAATGCTGCCGACGCAGCTGGTAAACGTGCAGAACTTTAAGCCGGCCTCGACCAGCAAGATTGCACTCCTTCTGCCTTTAAACGGTCAGGCGGCGGTATTCGGTCGCACTATTCAACAGGGTTTTGAAGCCGCGAAAAACGGCACGACGCCAGTGACGGGCAGCGCAGTGCCGACCCAGGCGGCACAGGCGGCAAACGTGAACGACGTGGTCAGCCCGTCCGCCGCTGAAACCAGTGACCTGACCACCGCCCAGACGCCGGCACAGGGGACGATGCAGAACCCGGTAACGGCCCCTACGACGGCAACGCCAGCGCCGGCTGAAACTCAAGCAGCTCCGGCGACTGACACCGCGTCTGAACAACCTCAACCGCAGAACGTTCAGCCTGCACCGCCCGCCACGCCGGCTGAGACTCAAGCAGCCCCGGCGACTGACACCGCGTCTGAACAACCTCAACCGCAGAACGTTCAGCCTGCACCGCCCGCAGAACAAACGGCACAACCTGCCGCGCAAACACCGCCGGTGGCCACCACCAGCGCAAACCCGGGTGCTGAGCTGAAAATCTACGACACCAGTTCGAAACCGCTTGACCAGGTACTGGCGCAGGTTCAACAGGATGGTGCGAGCATCGTTGTCGGCCCGCTGCTGAAAAACAATGTCGAAGAGTTGATGAAGAGCAATACCACGCTGAACGTGCTGGCACTCAACCAGCCAGAGCAGGTTCAGAACCGTGCCAATATTTGCTACTTCGCGCTGTCGCCGGAAGATGAAGCCCGCGATGCGGCGCGTCATATTCACGAGCAGGGTAAACAGGCTCCGCTGTTGCTCATCCCACGCAGTACGCTGGGGGATCGCGTTGCTAATGCTTTTGCCGATGAGTGGCAGAAGTTGGGCGGCGGCATTGTGCTGCAGCAGAAATTCGGCTCCGCGTCTGAACTGCGCGCGGGCGTCAATGGCGGAGCGGGCATTGCCCTCAACGGCAGCCCGGTCAGCGCAAGCCTGCCGCAGCAGCAGAGTGTGACCATTGGCGGTCTGTCGATCCCTGCGCCACCTACCGACGCGCAGATCAGCGGTGGCGGTAAAGTGGATGCAGCGTATATCGTTGCCACCCCGCAGGAAATCGCCTTCATCAAACCGATGATTGCAATGCGTAACGGTAGCCAGAGCGGCGCAACGCTGTACGCCAGTTCACGCAGCGCGCAAGGTACCGCCGGCCCGGATTTCCGTCTGGAGATGGACGGCCTGCAGTACAGCGAAATTCCCATGCTCGCAGGCAGCAACCCGGCACTGATGCAGCAGGCGCTGAGCACCGTCCGCAACGACTACTCTCTGGCACGTCTGTATGCCATGGGTGTCGATGCCTGGGCGCTGGCGAACCACTTTACCCAGATGCGTCAGGTGCCGGGCTTTGAGCTTAACGGCAATACCGGCGATCTGACGGCCACTCAGGATTGTGTGATTAACAGGAAGTTATCATGGCTCAAATACCAGCAGGGGCAAATCGTCCCGGCCAGTTAAGCCGTAAAGAGACCGGTGACGCGTGGGAATTAAAAGCACGTCGCTGGCTTGAAGGCAAAGGACTGCACTTTATCGCCGCTAACGTTCGCGGACGTGGCGGCGAAATCGACCTCATCATGAAAGACGGTGAGGTCATCGTGTTTGTAGAAGTTCGCTACCGACAGTCTTCCCGTTTTGGCGGCGCTGCCGCCAGCGTGACGCTCGCCAAACAACATAAATTATTACAGACTGCCCACTTGTGGCTTGCCCACCATAATGGGAGTTTTGATACTGTGGATTGCCGGTTCGATGTGGTAGCCTTCACCGGCAATGCGATCGAATGGCTGAAAAACGCTTTTGGCGAAGACGCATAATTAAGATTTAAAAGGGATAACGTGCTCGAAAGAATTAAAGTGTGCTTCACTGAAAGCATCCAGACTCAGATTGCAGCGGCGGAAGCCCTTCCGGACGCTATCTCTCGTGCCGCCATGACGCTGGTGCAATCCCTGCTCAACGGCAACAAAATACTCTGTTGTGGCAATGGCACTTCAGCCGCCAACGCACAGCATTTTGCTGCCAGCATGATCAATCGTTTTGAAACAGAACGACCGAGTTTACCCGCCATTGCACTTAATACCGATAATGTGGTCTTAACAGCGATTGCTAACGATCGTCTGCATGATGAGATTTACGCAAAGCAGGTGCGAGCCCTGGGTCATGCCGGAGATGTTCTGCTGGCAATCTCCACGCGCGGCAACAGCCGGGACATTGTCAAAGCCGTTGAAGCCGCCGTCACCCGCGACATGACTATCGTTGCCTTAACAGGCTATGACGGTGGTGAGCTGGCGGGTTTGCTTGGGCCGCAGGATGTGGAAATCCGCATTCCCTCTCACCGTAGCGCGCGCATTCAGGAGATGCATATGCTCACGGTGAACTGCTTATGCGATTTGATCGATAACACGCTTTTCCCTCACCAGGATGATTAAGGAGTTCTTATGAAGGCTTTATCGACCCTCGCAGTCCTTATGTCTGCATTACTGCTTCAGGGATGTATCGCTGCGGCTGTCGTGGGTACCGCCGCGGTTGGTACTAAAGCGGCAACCGACCCGCGTTCCGTAGGGACACAGGTCGATGACGGTACGCTGGAGCTGCGCGTCAACAGTGCGCTGTCGAAAGACGAACAAATCAAGAAAGAAGCGCGTATCAACGTCACGGCCTATCAGGGCAAAGTGTTGCTGACGGGCCAGTCGCCGAACACCGAACTCTCCAGCCGCGCAAAACAGATCGCAATGGGCGTTGAGGGCACCACGGAAGTCTTCAATGAAATCCGTCAGGGGCAGCCAATCAGCCTGGGTACCGCGTCGTCTGATACCTGGATCACCACCAAAGTACGCTCCCAGCTGCTGGGCTCGGACCAGGTGAAATCCTCAAACGTGAAAGTGACAACGGAAAACGGCGAAGTGTTCCTGCTGGGTCTGGTCACCGACCGTGAAGGGAAAGCGGCGGCCGATATCGCCAGCCGGGTGAGCGGCGTGAAACACGTCACCACCGCCTTTACCTACATCAAGTAACCAGAACGTCTGACAAAAAGCCCGGTAAGCGGTAACGCTACCGGGCTTTTTTTATACCAGTGCAATACTTCCTACCATCACCCCGCTCAGCGCCACCAGCCCCGCGGTCAGCCACAGCGCTTTCGCCGGGAATGACTTACGCAACATGACAAGCGACGGCAGGCTGATTGCAGGCAGGGTAATCAGCAGCGCCAGTGCAGGCGCGGTGCCCATCCCGGCCAGCATCATGGTCTGAACAATGGGAATTTCAGCGGCCGTTGGGATCACGAACAGGCAACCGGCAACGGCCATTGCAACGACCCACAGCAGCGTGTTGTCGATAGCCCCGTCCGCATGCGGGAACAGCCAGACGCGCGCCGCGCCCAGCACCAGAACCGCCAGGATATAGACCGGGATGGTGCTCCAGAAAAGTTGCCACAGCGCCCTGCCCCAGCGCGCGAAGAAGCCGCCCTGCGGTTCGCTGATATCCACGTCAACTGACGCAGGCGCTACGGTTTTGTCTTTCACCAGATGTTGCACCAGGGTCGCCACGACCAGCACCGTCAGCAGCCCGGCCACCAGACGAATAAAGGCGAAATGCCAGCCCAGCACAAAGCCCATAAACACCAGCGTCGCCGGGTTTAACAACGGGTTCCCCATCCAGAAAGCAAGCGCACCGCCCATTGAGACGCGCTGACGACGCATCCCGGCGGCCACAGGCGCCGCACAGCACGAGCACATCATGCCCGGCAGGGAGAAAATCGTCCCCAGCAGCGTACCCTGAAAGCGGGGCTGACCGAGGGTTTTCACCAGCCAGTGACGCGGGATAAGCACCTGAATCAGCGAGCCCAGCAGGACGCCCAGTACCGCGGCTTTCCAGACGGCAAGGAAATAGACCATGGCGTAATCCCACGCCGCCTGAAGCGGGCTGGAATCAGCCTGAGCGAGAATAGATTTTCCGATACTGTGCGTTTCGGCGGCCGTGAAGGCTTTACCGTAGTACGGCTGCCATTTCACATACCAGAGGCCGATGATGACCACGAGAAAGAAGAGCGCGGGCTTCCACCATTGAACAGGTGAAGCCGCCTGAGATGAAGACTGACCAGTCATAGCATTCCCCGGAGAGTAGTAGGTTATTAGCCGTGGGAGTTTACGCCTCGCCCTGTGCGATTTCACGCAGTTTTGCCGACGGGATGATATTCACGCCCTCCTGCGATGGCGAGAGCCCTTCTTTTAGCATCGCACGCGCCACGTCCGCTGCCTCAATGGATTTCCAGTTACCCGGCAGGATGCGGAACAGAGGCGCGAAAAACGATTCGTTAAAACGGCGTTCATCCCGATGCCCGAGCAGCATGGAGGGGCGAACAATGGTCAGTTGCTCCCACTTCTGGGCAATCAGCGCCTCTTCCATTTTGCCCTTCACCTTGTTGTAGAAAAAAGGTGACCCGGCATTGGCACCGAGCGAACTGATTACCACAAAATGTGTTGCCCCCAGCTTTTTAGCCGTCAGCGCCGTATCGACCACCAGCGTGTAGTCCGCATGCACAAAGGCCTCTTTACTGCCCGCTTCACGCAGCGTTGTACCGAGGCAGCAAAAGGCGATATCAACAGGATCCTGTACCTGCGCCAGTGCATCGGTAAGCTGCGGGTCGTGGGGGTTAAAGACGCCGGAGATATCCGCGAGAGGCCGACGCGTCGGGGCGGCAATATAGTTAACCCGGTGCTCCTGAAGCAGCAGCCGCAGCAGATGTCCGCCCACCAGCCCGGTCGCGCCGGTAATCAGTACCTGACTCATCTCATCTCCCCTTTACAGAATTGTCCGTTTGCGAACTCAGCGTCGTCGACCACACTTAGAAGTCTGTTACAGGTAAGTATTTACCACAAGCGGAGAAAAATCTGTCTGAAGCCAAAACAACGGAGGAAGCATGGGCAAGAAAATCGCAGTCTTGATCACCGACGAGTTTGAAGATTCAGAATTCACCTCGCCAGCCGAGGCATTTCGCAAGGCAGGACATGAGGTCATCACCATTGAGAAAGAGGCGGGTAAAACGGTGAAAGGTCATAAGGGCGAAGCCAGCGTGACCATCGATGAAACCATCGATAACGTCAGCCCGTCAGATTTCGATGCCCTGCTGTTACCCGGCGGTCATTCACCGGATTCCCTGCGTGGGGATGAACGATTCGTGACCTTCACACGAGACTTTGTCTCGACGGGCAAACCGGTCTTTGCCATCTGCCACGGTCCGCAGCTGCTCATCAGCGCAAATGTCGTGCGCGGGCGTAAACTCACGGCCGTGAAACCGATCGTTATCGATCTGAAAAATGCGGGGGCTGAGTTTTACGATCAGGAAGTTGTGAACGACAAAGATCAGCTGATCACCAGCAGGACCCCGGACGATCTGCCCGCGTTTAACCGTGAAGCGCTACGCCTGCTCGGCGCGTAGCCAGTGAAGCTTTGTGCCAAAGCCCAGGGTGTTGTCGGTAAATTTCAGCTCATCAAGGCGGATTTCCCACACCGGAGCTTTTAGCGCAATGGCAACCGGAAAGCGGCGCGTGTAGCGTTTTCGCTGCGCGTCGCTCTCTTCTCCGTCCAGGCGGCGGATCTCCCCTTTAAACTGCAGGCCACGAATCAGCGCAACCGTTTTAGGCTGGCCGTTCACCGTGCCCGCTACCTTCGCCTGCGGACCCGACATTTGCGCATGACGGGTTTTATCCTCGCTCAGGACATAAAAGGCGACACGCTCGGGATCGTAGTAATAAAACGCGTTTGCACACCACATTTCACCTTCGTCATACACGCACCAGGTGACGACATGCTGTTTTGCCAGCCAGCGGTTAATGGTGGTCAGAGTTTCCATTTTCGCTCTCTCTCATGCTAAGGTGCGTTCACCTTAACATACTGAATCTGTTTACCGTGTGCTGGTTTCTCTATCTTGTTCGTACCGCCGATAACGCCCTGTACACCGGGATCACTACCGATGTGGCGCGGCGTTTTCTGCAACATCAAACGGGGAAAGGTGCCAAAGCGCTGCGGGGGAAAGGAGAATTACAGCTCGCCTTTTCAGCGCCCGTTGGCGACAGATCGCTGGCGCTCAGAATGGAATACCGCATTAAGCAACTGACGAAGCGTCAGAAAGAGCGCCTCGTCACCGGAGACGGCTCCTTTGAGGCGCTTCGCGACAGCCTGATTAAAAGCGATTGAAATGGTCGTGGTACTCAACCAGACCGTTCACGCCTTTAAACGCGTCATCAGCCAGACGGTGCACCTGGAAGGCGGATTCCGTTCCCGGCCAGCGGCAGCGGAGATCGTAATGCGCTGCCGGTTCGAAGCCTAAACGGCCATAGAACGTAGCATCCCCCAACGTCACCACGGCGGCATAGCCAAATTCGTTGAGCGAGTCCAGCCCTTCGTAAACCAGCTGGCGCGCCAGCCCCTGGCCGCGGTAGTGTTCATCAACCGCCAGCGGTGCCATTCCTACCCACTGTAGCTCTTCGCCCTGAACGGTAACCGGGCTGAAGGCAACGTAGCCCACCACCTGACCTTCGTCATCGGTGGCAACCAGCCCCAGCGTAATCAGGCCGTCTTCGCGGAGATCGTGGACCAGTTGCGCTTCGTCATCCCGCGCAAAAGAGCGGCGTAACAACGCATCGATTCCCGGTGCATCAATCCCAATTTCGACTCGAATCAGCATGGCTCACCTACTGAAGTGTGTTTACTTTCCGGCGGGGTTTTCAGCCCCGCCTCAACGAAATCTGCCATTTGCATCAACATCACACGCAGCGCTTTCGGCATCTGCTCCAGCTCAATGGCATCCATTAAATTCTTCACGTACAGACCAAGTTCCGTATCGCCTTCGATAACCAGTCGGCGCTGGAAGAAGAGTGTGTCCGGATCCTGCTTACGCGCGGCGATCATCAGCAGATCGCTGGCGCTGGCGCTAAAGCTCACATCCGCCTCGGCGGACTCACGGACGATCAGTTGGTCATTCTCAACAGAGGTAAACCAGCGCAGCCCGATATCGTGGACGTCAATGCTTAACCAGCGCCCTTCCAGGAACGCCAGCTCACCGTCCTGCAGTGCCTGGCGGAATTGCCAGCTCAGCACCTGCTCCAGCACCTGGCGTTTAAGCGCGAACGGGGCCAGTTTTACCGGCACGCTCAGCATTGATGGACCAAATTGTACGAGACGTGAACGCAGTTTATCCAGCACGAGCTTTACTCCCTGATAGCTATAGTCCTGCTATTTTGCCATATCCGAAGCACAACATAGCGGCGTAAATCAACAAACTGTCGTCAGGTGTACCTCATTATTGGTGCCATCAATACGCCATTAGCTGCCTTAAATCAAAAATTGTCGCGTATGGGTTAATTAAAATCCCAGCTCGTTAACAAATTTGCGATCGACTACATCAGGATAAATTATGGAGCTGCTCTGCCCAGCCGGAAATCTTCCGGCGCTTAAGGCGGCCATCGAAAATGGGGCCGATGCGGTCTATATCGGGCTGAAAGATGATACCAACGCCCGCCATTTTGCTGGCCTCAACTTTACGGAGAAAAAGCTTCAGGAAGCCGTTACCTTCGTCCACCAGCACCGCCGCAAACTGCATATCGCCATCAATACCTTCGCCCATCCTGATGGCTACGCCCGCTGGCAACGCGCGGTGGATATGGCAGCACAGCTGGGCGCCGATGCGCTGATCCTCGCCGACCTCGCTATGCTTGAGTATGCGGCAGAACGCTATCCCCATATTGAGCGTCACGTCTCCGTTCAGGCATCTGCCACTAACGAAGAGGCGGTGCGTTTTTATCATCGTCACTTTGATGTTGCCCGCGTGGTGCTGCCACGCGTGCTCTCTATTCATCAGGTTAAGCAACTCGCGCGCGTCACGCCAGTACCACTGGAAGTTTTTGCCTTTGGCAGCCTGTGTATCATGGCCGAAGGCCGTTGCTATCTCTCCTCCTATTTAACCGGCGAGTCCCCCAATACCGTTGGGGCCTGCTCACCCGCCCGCTTTGTTCGCTGGCAACAGACGCCGCAGGGGCTGGAATCGCGCCTGAACGACGTGCTGATTGACCGCTATCAGGACGGCGAAAATGCCGGTTACCCGACGCTGTGCAAAGGCCGCTATCTGGTAGACGGCGAGCGTTACCACGCGCTGGAAGAGCCAACCAGCCTTAATACGCTGGAACTGCTGCCAGAACTGCTGGCCGCCAATATCGCCTCGGTGAAAATTGAGGGCCGCCAGCGCAGCCCGGCGTACGTAAGCCAGGTGGCGAAAGTCTGGCGCCAGGCTATCGATCGCTGCATGGCAGACCCGCAGAACTACGCACCGCAACCGGCGTGGATGGAGACACTCGGTGCGATGTCCGAGGGTACACAAACCACGCTTGGCGCGTATCACCGTAAATGGCAGTGAGATAATCATGAAATATTCATTAGGGCCGGTGCTCTACTACTGGCCAAAAGAGACGCTGGAAGATTTTTACCACCAGGCCGCGACCAGCAGCGCAGATGTGATTTACCTCGGTGAAGCGGTATGCAGCAAGCGCCGCGCCACCAAAGTGGGCGACTGGCTGGATATGGCGAAAAGCCTCGCCGGAAGCGGTAAACAGGTGGTGCTCTCAACGCTCGCCCTCGTCCAGGCCTCCTCCGAACTGGGTGAACTCAAACGCTACGTAGAGAACGGTGAATTCCTGCTGGAAGCCAGCGATCTGGGCGTAGTGAACATGTGCGCCGAACGCAGACTGCCGTTTGTCGCAGGCCATGCGCTGAACTGCTATAACGCCGTGACGCTGCGCCTGCTGCTTAAACAGGGGATGACGCGCTGGTGCATGCCGGTCGAACTCTCGCGCGACTGGCTGGCTAACCTGCTCAACCAGTGCGAAACGCTGGGCATTCGCAATCAGTTTGAGGTGGAAGTACTGAGCTATGGTCATCTCCCGCTGGCCTATTCTGCCCGCTGCTTCACCGCACGCTCTGAAGACCGCCCGAAAGACGAGTGTGAAACCTGCTGCATCAAGTACCCGAACGGGCGCAGCATGCTGTCGCAGGAAAATCAGCAGGTGTTCGTCCTGAACGGTATCCAGACCATGAGCGGCTATGTGTATAACCTCGGCAATGAACTGGCGTCGATGAACGGTCTGGTCGACATGGTGCGCCTGTCACCGATGGATACGGGCGTATTCGCCATGCTGGATGCCTTCCGCGCCAATGAAAACGGTGACGCTCCGCTGCCGTTAACCGCTAACAGCGACTGTAACGGCTACTGGAAACGCCTCCCCGGGCTGGTGCTACAGGGCTGAAGAAGAAATGTAAAAGCTCACTTTGTTAACAACGGTTATTAAATTTTAATGCACTATTAAAAGATTCACCGTCGACAAAGTGAGCTGTTATGACTGATAAAACCATTCCGTTTTCGGTGCTGGATCTGGCGCCGATCCCTCAAGGGTCCTCAGCACGAGAAGCCTTTACCCACTCTCTCGATCTCGCTCGCCTGGCAGAAAAACGCGGTTATCACCGTTACTGGCTGGCTGAGCACCACAATATGGTTGGTATCGCCAGTGCCGCGACCTCCGTGCTGATTGGTTACCTGGCGGCGAACACCACCACACTGCATCTTGGCTCCGGTGGCGTGATGCTGCCGAACCACGCTCCGCTGGTGATTGCCGAGCAGTTTGGCACGCTGAACACTCTCTATCCTGGCCGTATCGACCTGGGTCTTGGCCGTGCGCCGGGCAGTGACCAGCCGACCATGCGCGCCCTGCGTCGCCATATGAGCGGCGACATCGATAACTTCCCGCGCGATGTGGCTGAACTGGTGGACTGGTTTGACGCGCGTGACCCTAACCCGCACGTGCGCCCGGTGCCAGGCTACGGTGAGAAGATCCCGGTGTGGCTGCTGGGCTCAAGCCTGTACAGCGCGCAGCTTGCCGCGCAGCTGGGGCTGCCGTTCGCCTTTGCCTCACACTTCGCGCCAGATATGCTCCACCAGGCGCTTCATCTCTATCGCACAAACTTCAAACCTTCCGAGCGACTGGAAAAACCGTATGCGATGGTGTGCATTAACATCGTTGCCGCCGACAGCAATCGCGATGCGGAATTCCTGTTCACCTCCATGCAACAGGCTTTTGTGAAGCTGCGTCGCGGTGAGACCGGCCAGCTGCCGCCGCCGGTGGAGAATATGCATCAGCTGTGGTCGGCATCCGAACAGTATGGCGTTCAACAGGCGCTGAGCATGTCGCTGGTGGGGGATAAGGCAAAAGTGCGTCACGGGCTGGAGGCGGTGCTGCGTGAGACGCAGGCGGATGAAATTATGGTTAACGGCCAGATTTTCGATCATCAGGCACGCTTGCATTCGTTTGACCTGGCGATGCAGGTGAAAGAGGAAGTGTCAGGTTAGCGCGGTTTGTCACCCTCTCCCGTCGGGAGAGGGTGACAGGTGGTGTTACTGATACACCGGCAGCAGGTTAAAACTCGACAGAACATGCACCAGCGCGTTGCCAATACCGAACACCAGAATCAGCGCAATCATCGGCTTTCCGCCCCAGACGCGGAATTTCGGGCTGCCGAAGCGTTTACGTGATTTGCGTGCCAGCAGCGCAGGCACAATCGCCGCCCAGATGGTCGCCGCCAGCCCGGCATAGCCGATGGCATAGAGGAAACCATTCGGCCACAGCAGACCGCCAACAATCGGTGGCAGGAAAGTCAGCAGCGCGGTTTTAAAGCGCCCCATAGCAGAATCATCAAAACCAAACAGATCGGCCAGGTAGTCAAACAGGCCCAGCGTCACGCCGAGGAAAGAGCTCGCGACGGCAAAGTTAGAGAACACCACCAGCAGCAGATCCAGACTGCGGCTGTTCAGTACGCCGCTCAGCGCCTGTACCAGCACATCAATGTTACCGCCCTTCTGCGCAATGCCGATAAATTCAGGACGCGGGATATTGCCCATCGTCCCCAGCAGCCAAATCACGTACAGCGCCAGCGCCAGCAGCGTGCCGTAGATCAGGCACTTCACAATCGTGCGGGGATCTTTACCGTAATACTTCATCAGGCTCGGCACATTACCGTGGTAACCAAACGATGCCAGACAGAACGGCAGGGTCATCAGCAGGTACGGCGTGTAAGTGGTATTCGCCTCCGCCACGTTGAACAGCGTGGCCGGCGTAACGTGCCCAAGCAGGCTGCCGAAGGTCAGAAAGAAGGTGATCACCTTCGCGCCCAGCACAATCGCCGTCATGCGGCTCACCGCTTTGGTGCTCATCCAGACGATAAACGCGACGCCCAGCGCGAAGCACAAGCCCGCCACTCTTGCCGGCACGTTCAGCGACAACTCCGAGAATGTGTGATGCAGAATGGAGCCGCTCGCTGAGATGTACGCGTAAGTCAGGATGTAGAGCACAAAGGCAATGGAGAGGCCGTTTATCAGGTTCCAGCCTTTGCCTAACAGGTCTTTAGTGATGGTGTCGAAGCTGGAGCCAATGCGGTAGTTCAGGTTGGCTTCGAGGATCATCAGCCCGGAATGAAGCATACAGAACCAGGTAAACACCAGTGCCGCCAGCGACCAGAAGAACCACGCACCGGACATAACCACAGGCAGGGAGAACATCCCGGCACCAATGATGGTTCCGCCGATGATCACCACGCCGCCAAGCAGCGAAGGTGACGTTTGGGTGGTGGTAAGTGTCGCCATACAGCCTTTTCTCCAGTCAATAATGCGGTTATGCATGTTAATGTGCAGCACTGTACCAGTACAAGAGTACAAAAGGAATAAAAAAAGCCCCGACAGTGTTTATCGGGGCTGTATAGATTACTTTACGTCAGAAACGAAAGGCTTACGCGTCACCGAAACGACGACGAGCGGTACCTTCTTCACGACGTGGGCCACGGCTTTCGCGACGCTCGCCAGAGAAACGACGACCTTCGCCTGCGCCAGCGCGGTTGCCTTCGCTACGACCGCCTTCACGACGTTCGCCACCGAAACCACGACCACCGCCACGACGTTCGCCACCACGGTCAGTACGTGGCTGGGCATCGCCCATCAGCTGCATGTTCATCGGCTTGTTCAGGATGCGGGTGCGAGTAAAGTGCTGCAGTACTTCGCCCGGCATGCCTTTTGGCAGCTCGATGGTAGAGTGAGATGCGAACAGCTTGATGTTACCGATGTAACGGCTGCTGATGTCGCCTTCGTTAGCGATCGCGCCAACGATATGACGAACTTCAACACCATCATCACGGCCCACTTCAATGCGGTACAGTTCCATTTCGCCAGCGTCACGACGCTCACGACGTGGACGCTCTTCGCCACTGCGCTCTGGACGGTCAGCACGTGGACCACGATCGTTACGGTCGCCACGACGTTCGAAACGCTCGTCACGGTCACGGAACTCACGCTTAGGACGCATCGGTGCATCTGGTGGCACGATCAGGGTACGTTCGCCCTGTGCCATTTTCAGCAGTGCTGCGGCCAGCGTTTCCATATCCAGCTCTTCGCCTTCAGCGGTAGGCTGAATCTGTGCCAGCAGTGCACGATACTGGTCCAGGTCGCTGCTTTCCAGCTGCTGCTGTACTTTCGCGGCGAATTTTTCCAGACGGCGTTTGCCCAGCAGTTCTGCATTTGGCAGTTCCGCTTCTGGAATGGTCAGCTTCATGGTGCGTTCAATGTTACGCAGCAGACGACGCTCGCGGTTCTCAACGAACAGCAGCGCACGACCTGCACGACCCGCACGACCGGTACGACCGATACGGTGAACGTAGGACTCGGAGTCCATTGGAATATCGTAGTTAACAACCAGGCTGATACGCTCAACGTCCAGACCACGTGCTGCCACGTCGGTTGCAATCAGGATATCCAGACGACCGTCTTTCAGGCGCTCCAGCGTCTGCTCACGCAGAGCCTGGTTCATGTCACCGTTCAGCGCTGCGCTGTTGTAGCCGCTACGCTCCAGCGCTTCAGCCACTTCCAGGGTCGCGTTTTTGGTACGAACGAAGATAATCGCCGCATCAAAATCTTCCGCTTCCAGGAAACGAACCAGCGCTTCGTTTTTACGCATACCGTATACAGACCAGTAGCTCTGGCTGATGTCCGGGCGAGTGGTCACGCTGGACTGAATGCGCACTTCCTGCGGCTCTTTCATGAAGCGGCGGGTAATGCGACGAATCGCTTCTGGCATGGTTGCAGAGAACAGAGCGGTCTGATGACCTTCCGGGATCTGCGCCATAATCGTTTCTACGTCTTCGATGAAGCCCATACGCAGCATTTCATCTGCTTCATCCAGTACCAGACCGCTCAGTTTAGAGAGGTCAAGAGTACCGCGCTTCAGGTGATCCAACAGACGGCCCGGCGTACCGACAACAATCTGTGGACCCTGGCGCAGGGCACGTAACTGCACGTCATAACGCTGGCCACCGTAAAGGGCCACCACGTTTACGCCGCGCATATGTTTAGAGAAATCAGTCATAGCTTCTGCAACCTGAACAGCCAGTTCACGGGTTGGAGCCAGGACGAGGATCTGCGGTGCACGCAGTTCCGGATCGATGTTGTGCAGCAGCGGCAGCGAGAACGCTGCGGTTTTGCCGCTACCAGTCTGGGCCATGCCCAGCACGTCACGACCAGACAACAGATGTGGGATACATTCTGCCTGGATCGGAGATGGTTTTTCGTAACCCAGATCGGTAAGGGCTTCAAGGATAGGAGCCTTCAGGCCCAGATCTGCAAAAGTGGTTTCGAATTCAGCCATGTAGTACGAGTGCCTCAATGTCAATGGCGGCCAGTCTACTTAGCTCATCGTGAAAATGATTAGCAATTTTCATTGAAAAGTGTGAACCGGCTCAAAGTAGATGTATTGACGAACAACAACGCCCTCACCAGTTAAGGTGATGGCAATCAAAAGATTACGGGCTGATGTTTATGTCGTCAGCTATTGCTGGTCCGATTCTGCCAGGTCGTCTTGCTCCTGGCCCAAGAGCGATAATTCCAACAATGCATAACGGTGCTCAACGAAGTTGTGTACGTTGTTAGCAACCGCTAATTTGAACAGTGCCGTAGCGCTGTCCTTATCCCCCAGACTTAGGTAGTACTTACCTAAATAGAAGTTGGTTTCACTGAGATGCTCAGCGAGCGAGGTGTTATCCGTTGCGTCCGCCTTGAGGCGTTCCATCAGCGTTGCTTCGCTAATGTTGCCCAGGTAGAACTCGACAATGTTCCATCCCCACTGTTCCTTGTCCGATTTATCGAAGCGCTGTTTCAGTGCTTCTTTTGCCTGCTTCTCATCGAGCTTCTGCTCAACGATGTATAACCACAGACTGCGGAAAGGATCATTAGGATCGTCTTGATAAAACGCCAGCAGATCATCTTGCGCTAACTTATCACGACCGCCGTAATACAGGGCGATACCGCGATTCAAGTGCGCGTAGTTGTAAGTTGGATCAAGCTCAAGTACAGAATCAAACGCTTCATAGGCAGCATCAAAATTGCCTGCCTGCGTTAAATAAATGCCTAAGTAATTGAATACTTCAGGCATATCAGGTCGGATTGCCAGCGCTTGTGAGAAATCATTCCGCGCTAATGCCCTCAGACCGAGACTATCATACAACACTCCGCGCTCATATAAAAGCTGTGCGCGTTCGTCATCGGTTAAAGCCCGACTGGCAAGAATTTGTTCCATGCGTGCCAGAATCACTTCCTGCTGCAAAGTCGGTTGCAATGGCACTGCGAGGACTTCGCTCTTACGCCAGGCAGAGTTGCTGCATCCTGCCAGCGTTAAAGCTGTCGCAACGAAACACCAGCGCAAAAAAGGCTTCATTTCCCACTCCCGAAGACAACTATTGGATGAACGTCCTGTCCCCCGGCGGCTTAACAAGGCGTCCTGCCTGATAATAGGCCCCCCGCCGAAGCGGAGGGCAAATGCAACTTACTCGCCTTGCTGTTCTGCTGCCGATGCTTCTGGCGCAGCAGCCGGCTGAGACTGCTCGGTTGCTTCTTTAATGCTCAGACGGATACGGCCCTGGCGGTCAACTTCCAGAACTTTAACCGGGACTTCCTGACCCATCTGCAGGTAATCGGTCACTTTCTCAACGCGCTTGTCAGCGATTTGAGAGATGTGAACCAGACCTTCTTTACCGCCACCGATGGCAACGAACGCGCCAAAGTCAACGATACGGGTCACTTTACCATTGTAGATACGGCCCACTTCGATTTCTGCAGTAATTTCTTCGATGCGACGAATAGCGAATTTCGCTTTCTCGCCGTCGGTCGCTGCAATTTTCACCGTACCGTCATCTTCGATTTCGATAGTGGTGCCAGTCTCTTCGGTCAGAGCACGGATAACGGAACCGCCCTTACCGATAACATCTTTGATCTTGTCTGGATTGATCTTGATGGTGTGGATACGCGGAGCGAACTGAGAAATGTCGCCACGTGGCGCGTTGATCGCCTGTTCCATCACGCCCAGGATGTGCAGACGAGCACCTTTAGCCTGGTTCAGCGCAACCTGCATGATCTCTTTGGTGATACCTTCAATTTTGATATCCATCTGCAGCGCAGAGATACCGTCGCGGGAACCCGCAACTTTGAAGTCCATATCGCCCAGGTGGTCTTCGTCGCCCAGAATGTCAGACAGAACAACAAAGTTCTCGCCTTCTTTCACCAGGCCCATTGCGATACCCGCAACGGCGGCTTTGATTGGCACGCCTGCATCCATCAGCGCCAGAGATGCACCACACACGGAAGCCATGGAAGAAGAACCGTTAGATTCGGTGATTTCAGAAACCACACGAACGGTGTACGGGAATTTGTCAGCATCCGGCATCACTGCCAGCACACCACGCTTCGCCAGACGACCGTGACCAATTTCACGACGCTTAGGCGAACCCACCATACCGGTTTCACCTACAGAGTATGGAGGGAAGTTGTAGTGGAACAGGAAGCTGTCAGTACGCTCGCCCATCAGTTCGTCGATGTTCTGCGCGTCACGTGCTGTCCCCAGGGTCGCGGTAACCAGCGCCTGCGTTTCGCCACGGGTGAACAGTGCAGAACCGTGAGTACGTGGCAGAACGCCAGTACGCACGTCCAGACCACGGATCATGTCTTTTTCGCGGCCATCGATACGCGGCTCACCCGCCAGGACGCGGCTACGAACCACGTTTTTCTCGATAGCGTGCAGAATTTCGCTCAGCTCGTTAGCATCCAGCGTTTCGTCTTCAGCAATCAGCGTTGCGATAGTTTCGTCTTTGATCACGTCAACCTGAGCATAACGCTCCTGTTTGTCGGTGATGCGATAAGCATCGCTCAGACGAGATTCAGCCAGCGCAGCAACGCGTGCATTCAGCGCGTCGTTGACGGCTTCAGGCTGCCAGTCCCAACGTGGTTTGCCCGCTTCTTTAACCAGATCGTTGATGTTCTGAATAACGATCTGCTGCTGATCGTGGCCAAAGACCACCGCGCCCAGCATCTGGTCTTCGCTCAGCAGTTCCGCTTCGGATTCAACCATCAGCACAGCCGCTTCAGTACCAGCAACAACCAGGTCCAGCTTACTTTCTTTCAGCTCTTCCTGCGTTGGGTTCAGCACGTACTGGTCGTTGATGTAACCAACGCGTGCAGCACCAATTGGGCCATTGAATGGAATACCAGACAGTGACAGGGCCGCGGAAGCACCGATCATCGCAACGATATCCGGGTTAACCTGTGGGTTAACGGAAACAACGGTCGCGATAACCTGCACTTCGTTCACGAAGCCTTCCGGGAACAGCGGACGAACCGGGCGGTCAATCAGACGCGCAATCAGGGTTTCGCCTTCGCTTGGACGGCCTTCACGACGGAAGAAGCCACCCGGGATTTTACCGGCAGCGTAGGTACGCTCCTGGTAGTTAACGGTCAGTGGGAAGAAGTCCTGACCTGGTTTTGCTTTTTTCTGGCCAACTACGGTTACGAATACCGCAGTGTCATCCATGCTTACCATAACGGCAGCAGTAGCCTGACGTGCCATCATGCCGGTTTCCAGCGTGACGGTGTGTTGACCATACTGGAATTTACGAACGATCGGATTCAGCAAAGTTCTGTCCTTTCTTAAATGTATGACAGCACACCACCGGTGTGCTGACGATTTAACCCGACCTTCTTCGCATCCTCGCGACTAATGACAACCAACACCCCCATGGGTGAAGCCTCTCATTAGCCGCGCGAACCTCTGCAATGAAGATCATTTATAGCAACAATACAATAGTTTCCAGTGAATTGCTGCCGTCTGGTTGAAAAAAGGGGCCATCAGGCCCCCTTTTCTGAAACTCGCAAGACTTAGCGACGCAGACCCAGACGCTCGATCAGCGCGGAGTAACGTGCAACATCTTTACGTTTCAGGTAGTCGAGCAGTTTACGACGCTGAGAAACCATACGCAGCAGACCACGACGGCTGTGGTGATCTTTTTTGTGCTCTGCAAAGTGACCCTGCAGGTGGTTAATCTGTGCAGTCAGCAGTGCAACCTGAACTTCGGTAGAACCGCTGTCGTTAGTACCACGACCAAACTCAGAAACGATTTTAGCTTTAGCTTCAACGCTTAGAGACATTTTCAAACTCCAGAATATAAAGAATGTAAGGATGCCGATCTCTAATTCAGCAATCCCAGTATACGTCCCGCAATATGTTAAACAATTTGCCGAACGTTAAGCCGCGATATTCTACTCGTCTCCCCTGCTTATCGCAAGGCGAGCCGTTATCGCTATCAGGCTTCAACCGGATACTCAACGACCAGGCGACGCGGCGCGACGCGCCCTTCGCCATCCATTTCACCCATGCCGATAAACTTACCTTCATCCCCCTCGGTCACGCGTACCAGACCTTCAGAAGGAGCACTGGTGGTACGAACCGGGTTTCCGTTCTTAAAGTAAACGGAGGATGTTAAAGGAAGATTAACAACCGGGAAATCGGCCGCCGGGCTGTCCATTGGCATCAGCAGCGGATCGAGCAAATCGGCCGGCGCAATCTCCTGCGCTTCCGCCTGCTCAACCAACTCGCGCAGATGTTCAAGGGTCACCATTCGCTCAACCGGGTACGTGCTGACAGCCAGGCGACGCAGGTAAATCACGTGCGCACCGCAACCCAGCTTTTCACCCAGGTCGTCAATGATGGTACGAATATAGGTGCCTTTCGAACAGTGAACTTCCAGCTCCAGCTCATCGCCTTCGTGACGAATAAAGAGCAGTTCGTACACGGTAATCGGACGGGGTTCGCGAGGAACGTCAATGCCCTGGCGTGCATATTCGTACAGTTTTTTACCCTGGTACTTCAGCGCCGAATACATTGACGGTACCTGCAGCGTGTCGCCACGGAAACTTTCCAGCGCAGCATCAAGTTGCTCCGCGCTGAAGGTCACCGGACGCTCTTCTACCACCTGACCATCGGCATCGGAGGTGTCTGTGCGCTGGCCTAATCGGGCGATGACCCGATAGCGCTTATCGGAGTCCAGCAGGTACTGGGAAAACTTTGTCGCTTCCCCCAGGCAGATCGGCAGCATGCCGGTCGCCAGCGGATCGAGCGCGCCCGTGTGGCCCGCACGGTTGGCGTTAAATATACGCTTAACTTTTTGCAGCACGTCGTTGCTGGAAGCGCCCTGGGGTTTATCCAGCAGCAGCACACCATGCACGTCGCGACCGCGACGACGAGGACGACTCATTAGTCCTCCTTGCTGTCGTCCGTTGGGTTAACACGACGTTCGTCGTCATGTTTCACCACGCTGGTCACCAGGTTAGACATGCGCATACCTTCAACCAGAGAGTTGTCGTAGAAGAAGGTCAGCTCAGGCACGATACGCAGACGCATCGCTTTGCCGAGCAGAGAGCGGATGTAGCCAGAGGCTTCCTGCAGCGCTTTAATGCCGTTTTTAACCGCGGCTTCGTCCTGATCGTTCAGGAAGGTCACGAACACTTTGGCATACGCCAGGTCGCGGGACATTTCCACGCCGGACACGGTGGTCATCACACCCACGCGTGGATCTTTAATTTCACGTTGCAGGATGAGGGCGATCTCTTTCTGCATTTCTTGCGCTACGCGCTGCGGGCGACCAAATTCTTTCGCCATAATAAATTCTCCAGACAAAAAAGGGGCAAAAAGCCCCTTTTAAAATTATTACCGGGTGGCGCTTTGCTTACCCGGCCTGCATCAATGATTAAGCAATCGTACGCTGAATTTCGATGATCTCGAACACTTCGATCATGTCGCCAACGCGAACGTCGTTGTAGTTCTTCACGCCGATACCACATTCCATGCCGTTACGGACTTCGTTAACGTCATCTTTGAAGCGGCGCAGGGATTCCAGCTCGCCTTCGTAGATAACCACGTTGTCACGCAGTACGCGGATCGGGTTGTGACGTTTGATGATACCTTCGGTAACCATACAGCCCGCGATGGCACCAAATTTCGGTGATTTGAACACGTCACGCACTTCAGCCAGACCGATGATCTGCTGTTTCAGCTCTGGAGACAGCATGCCGCTCATCGCAGCTTTCACTTCGTCGATCAGGTTATAGATGACGGAGTAGTAACGCAGATCCAGACTTTCAGCATCAATCACTTTACGTGCAGACGCGTCAGCACGTACGTTGAAGCCGACCAGGATTGCATTGGATGCAGCAGCCAGGGTGGCGTCGGTTTCGGTGATACCCCCTACGCCAGAACCGATGATCTTCACTTTCACTTCGTCAGTAGACAGTTTCAGCAAGGAGTCGGAGATCGCTTCCACAGAACCCTGAACGTCGGCTTTCAGAACGATGTTCACTTCGTGAACTTCGCCTTCGGTCATGTTCGCAAACATGTTCTCGAGTTTAGATTTCTGCTGACGAGCCAGTTTAACTTCACGGAATTTGCCCTGACGATACAGTGCAACTTCACGCGCTTTCTTCTCGTCACGTACGACGGTCACTTCATCGCCCGCAGCCGGCACACCGGACAGGCCCAGGATTTCCACTGGAATGGACGGACCTGCTTCCAGAACTTCCTGACCCAGTTCGTTACGCATCGCACGAACACGACCGTATTCGAAACCACACAGAACGATATCGCCTTTATGCAGCGTACCTTCACGAACCAGAACGGTTGCAACCGGACCACGACCTTTATCCAGGAAGGATTCGATAACCGCGCCGCTCGCCATACCTTTACGAACCGCTTTCAGCTCCAGAACTTCAGCCTGCAGCAGGATAGCGTTCAGCAGGTCGTCGATACCGGTACCGGCTTTCGCAGATACAGGGATGAACTGCGCTTCACCGCCCCACTCTTCCGGCATAACACCGTACTGGGAGAGTTCGTTTTTAACGCGATCCATGTCAGCTTCTGGCTTATCGATCTTGTTCACTGCAACCACCAGAGGCACCTGCGCCGCTTTCGCGTGCTGGATAGCTTCAATGGTCTGTGGCATCACGCCGTCATCTGCAGCAACAACCAGTACAACGATATCCGTTGCCTGAGCACCACGAGCACGCATAGAGGTAAACGCTGCGTGGCCCGGGGTATCCAGGAAGGTGATCATGCCGTTGTCGGTTTCTACGTGGTACGCACCGATGTGCTGGGTAATACCACCCGCTTCACCGGAGGCCACTTTCGTCGAACGAATGTAGTCGAGCAGAGAGGTTTTACCGTGGTCAACGTGACCCATGATGGTCACTACAGGCGCGCGCGGTTCTGCCGCTGCGCCGGTGTCACGGTCGCTCATTACTGCTTCTTCCAGCTCGTTTTCACGACGCAGGATAACTTTGTGGCCCATCTCTTCGGCTACCAGTTGCGCAGTTTCCTGGTCGATAACCTGGTTGATGGTGGCCATTGCGCCCAGTTTCATCATCGCTTTGATGACCTGAGAGCCTTTAACCGCCATTTTGTTGGCCAGATCGCCAACGGTGATGGTTTCACCAATCACTACGTCACGGTTAACAGCCTGAGCTGGCTTCTGGAAGCCCTGCTGCAGTGCGGAACCTTTACGCTTGCCGCCTTTACCACCGCGGATCGCTGCACGTGCTTCTTCACGGTCAGCTTTAGATTCAGCGTGCTTGTTGCCTTTTTTGGCTGGGCGAGCAGCTTTGGTGCTGCGAGTACGGCCACGACCACCTTCAACTTCACGGTCGTTATCGTCTTCTGCCTGGCGCGCATGCTGAGAAGTGGTGACGTGATAATCGCTGGTGTCTTCAGACGCTTCAGCAGGGTTCACACCGTTCTTCTCGTTTTCTTCAGCCATACGGCGCGCTTCTTCAGCTACACGGCGAGCTTCTTCTTCAAGCTTGCGGCGGGCTTCTTCTTCCGCTTTACGCTTCAGCTCGGCAGCTTCATTTTCACGGCGGGCTTTTTCAGCCTGGGCGGTTTTTGTCATTTCGTCGGTCTGTTGATTGCTCACTTTGTCTTTTTCCGCAGCTTCACGCTTCACTTTATCACTTGCGTCGCGTTTCGCTTTTTCTGCGGCCTCACGTTCAGCTTTTAATTCTGCTTCACGTTTGGCAGTCGCTTCTGCCTCACGCTGAGCTTGTTCTTCCGCTTCACGCTGTGCCTGCTCTTCCGCAGCAAGGCGTTCTGCCTCTTGCGGATCACGTTTTACAAAGGTGCGTGTCTTGCGGACTTCAATTTGTACCGATTTGCTTTTACCACCGGTACCAGGGATATTCAACGTGCTACGCGTTTTGCGCTGCAGCGTCAGCTTGTCAGGCGTCGAACCGTGTTCACGGTTCAGGTGCGCTAACAAGGTTTGTTTTTCTTGCGCGTTCACCGAGTCATCAGCGGACTTCGGGATCCCTGCATCAGCAAATTGCTGTACCAGGCGGTCCACGGAGGTCTGAATCTCGGCAGCCAGCGATTTTACAGTTACATCAGTCATGCTGTTCCTTCCTGCTACAGTTTATTACGCTTCGTCGCCGAACCAGCAAATATTACGTGCGGCCATGATGAGTTCGCCGGCTTTCTCGTCGGTTAAACCTTCGATATCGGCCAGGTCATCAACGCCTTGCTCAGCGAGATCTTCCAGCGTACAAACACCACGGGCAGCCAGCTTGAACGCAATCGCACGATCAAGACCTTCCAGATTCAGCAGGTCATCAGCCGGCTTCTTATCGCCAAGGCTTTCTTCCTGAGCCAGTGCCAGGGTGGTCAGTGCGTTTTTAGCGCGTTCACGCAGGGCTTCAACGGTGGCTTCATCAAGACCGTCGATTTCCAGCAGCTCTTTCATTGGCACATAGGCCAGTTCTTCAAGGGTAGAGAAACCTTCTTCAACCAGAACAGTGGCGAAATCTTCGTCAATATCCAGGTATTTCGTGAAGGTATCGATCGCCGCATGGGCTTCAGCCTGATGCTTAGCCTGCAGGTCATCAACGGTCATTACGTTGAGTTCCCAGCCGCTCAGCTGTGACGCCAGGCGTACGTTCTGACCGTTACGGCCGATTGCCTGCGCCAAGTTGCCCGCTTCAACAGCGATATCCATGGTGTGTTTGTCTTCGTCAACAACGATAGACGCCACATCCGCCGGAGCCATTGCGTTAATCACGAATTGCGCCGGGTTGTCGTCCCACAGGACGATATCGATACGCTCGCCGCCCAGTTCGGTAGAAACCGCCTGAACACGCGCACCGCGCATACCTACGCAAGCACCGACCGGGTCGATACGTTTGTCGTTGGTTTTCACTGCGATTTTCGCGCGTGAACCCGGATCGCGGGCAGCCGCTTTAATCTCGATAACTTCTTCGCCGATTTCCGGTACTTCGATACGGAACAGTTCAATCAGCATCTCTGGCTTGGAACGGGTCACAAACAGCTGTGCACCACGCGCTTCAGGGCGTACGGCATACAGAACGCCACGAATACGGTCACCCGGGCGGAAGTTTTCACGCGGCAGCATGTCTTCACGCAGGATAACGGCTTCAGCGTTACCTGGCAGCCCTTCAGATTTGATTTCCAGAGAGATGTTGTCGCGGTTTACTTTCTTCACCACGCCGGTAATGATCTCACCTTCCTGATCGCGGAACTGATCGACAACCAGCGCACGCTCAGCTTCACGGACTTTCTGGACGATAACCTGTTTTGCGGTTTGCGTGGTGATACGGTCGAAGGTGACAGATTCAATCTGATCTTCAACATAGTCACCCACGTTCAGGCTTTCGTCTTCAAAACGCGCCGCTTCCAGGGTGATCTCTTTCGTCGGCTGGGTCACCTCTTCAACGATTACCCAACGACGGAATGTATCGAAGTCACCGCTTTTACGATCGATTTCTACGCGAACATCGATCTCTTGTTCGTATTTTTTCTTGGTTGCTGTAGCCAGTGCACTTTCCAGCGCTTCGAAAATCTTCTCACGCGGCAGTGATTTCTCGTTGGAGACGGCTTCAACAACAGCCAAAATTTCTTTGTTCATCGCGGGCTTTTCACCTCAATCCAGACTGTTAAAAGTGGGGAACCAGGTTCGCCTTCTGGATATTACTCAGCGCGAACACTTCATCTTTGCCTTCGACTGTAACCGTGATCATTTCACCATCAACGGCTTTGATAATTCCCTGCCATTTACGGCGGTTCTGTACGGCCATACGCAGAACGAGAGCCACTTCTTCACCGGTAAAGCGCACATAGTGCTCGGCCGTGAACATCGGGCGATCGAGGCCGGGTGAGGAAACTTCCAGGTTGTACGCAACGGTAATCGGGTCTTCAACATCAAGAACCGCACTCACCTGGTGGCTAACATCAGCACAATCATCAACATTGATGCCATCTTCACTATCAATATAGATGCGCAGCGTCGATGTACGGCCGCGAACGAATTCGATGCCGACCAGTTCGTAGCCCAGTGCTTCGACCGGTGCAGTAATCATCTCTGTTAATTTTTGCTCTAATGTGGACAAGCCCACCCCCAAGACATAAAAAAAGGGCGTAAAGCCCAGTTATTCTGTAGTCAGATAACAAAAAACCCCGATAAATCGGGGCTTTAGATAACTGAACCCTATAGCCGCAACTGCGGCCTGGAGCACTCTCCGAAAGAATTTTTTCAAATCCAGCTACGAAGGCTCTAAGTCTTCACAGTATATTTGAAAAAGAACTTTATGGGAAAGTGGTTGCGGGGGCCGGATTTGAACCGACGACCTTCGGGTTATGAGCCCGACGAGCTACCAGGCTGCTCCACCCCGCGCCTGAAACGTGGCAAATTCTACGCGTTTTGGAGAGAATTTGCAAATAATGCTGGGATTTGGTACCGAAGACGGGACGTAAAATCGGCGTTTAGTATATTGATAGTGAACCCCACCTGTCAAGCCAGTTTCCGCCAGGTCAAACAAAGGGAAAATTTTACAAAAAACGCACGAGTCTCTTCCGGTCATCGACAAAAGATGATTAAATGAATACTCACTTATTTTGCATAAACATGCATCGAGAGCGAAAGCGGTCTCTTAATCAGTCAATCAAGCAGGGTTTTATTTTATGACGACGATTCTCAAGCATCTTCCGGTAGGACAACGTATTGGCATCGCTTTTTCAGGCGGCCTGGATACCAGCGCTGCACTGCTGTGGATGCGCCAGAAGGGAGCGGTTCCGTATGCATATACTGCGAACCTGGGTCAGCCGGATGAGGACGATTATGATGCAATCCCTCGTCGCGCTAAAGAGTATGGCGCAGAGAACGCGCGCCTGATTGACTGCCGTAAGCAACTGGTCGCTGAAGGTATTGCTGCTATTCAGTGTGGTGCTTTCCATAATACCACCGGCGGCCTGACCTATTTCAATACCACCCCGCTGGGCCGTGCAGTGACCGGTACCATGCTGGTTGCCGCCATGAAAGAAGATGGCGTAAACATCTGGGGTGATGGCAGTACGTATAAAGGAAACGATATCGAACGTTTCTATCGTTATGGCCTGCTGACCAACGCCGAGCTGCAGATTTATAAACCGTGGCTCGATACCGACTTTATCGACGAGCTGGGCGGCCGTCATGAAATGTCCGAGTTTATGATCGCCTGTGGCTTCGACTATAAGATGTCCGTTGAGAAAGCCTACTCTACCGATTCCAATATGCTGGGTGCGACGCACGAAGCGAAGGACCTGGAATTCCTGAACTCCAGCGTGAAGATCGTTAACCCGATCATGGGTGTGAAGTTCTGGGACGAAAACGTCAAAATCCAGGCGGAAGAAGTTACCGTGCGTTTCGAGCGCGGCCATCCGGTTGCCCTGAACGGCAAGACCTTCTCTGACGATGTGGAACTGATGCTGGAAGCTAACCGTATCGGTGGCCGTCACGGTCTGGGCATGAGCGACCAAATTGAAAACCGTATTATTGAAGCAAAAAGCCGTGGCATCTATGAAGCCCCTGGGATGGCGCTGCTGCACATCGCTTATGAACGTCTCCTGACCGGTATTCACAACGAAGACACCATCGAGCAGTATCACTCTCATGGTCGTCAGCTCGGTAAACTGCTGTACCAGGGCCGTTGGTTCGACCCACAGGCCCTGATGCTGCGTGATGCACTGCAACGTTGGGTGGCAAGCGCGATCACCGGCGAAGTGACGCTGGAGCTGCGTCGCGGGAATGACTACTCGATTCTGAACACCGTGTCCGACAACCTGACTTATAAAGCAGAGCGTCTGACCATGGAGAAAGGTGAATCCGTGTTCTCTCCGGACGATCGTATTGGCCAGCTGACCATGCGTAACCTGGACATCACCGATACCCGTGAGAAGCTGTTCAACTACGTTGAGAATGGCCTGCTCTCCGCAAGCGCCGGTAATGGCCTGCCGCAGGTTGAAAACCTGGAGCACAGCGTTAAGAAGTAAGGCTTACGCAGAAATGCAAAAGGCGCCCACTGGGCGCCTTTTTTACGACCGCTACAGAACCGGTCCCGCTGGCACGAACGTACCCGCCGACGAAAACGCCCCTTCTACAGACGAAATCTACAGACGAAAAAAAAGACGTCTTTCGACGTCTTTCTTTTGGAATATTGGTACCGAGGATGGGACTCGAACCCACAAGCCCGTTAGGGCACTACCACCTCAAGGTAGCGTGTCTACCAATTCCACCACCTCGGTACTGAATACTTAGTGCGGGATATCGCTGGTCGGCTTAGCCGGTGCAGCTGGCTGAGTCTGCTCAGTTTTCGCTGGCGCGCTCAGATTTTCCCACTCGCTTCCTTTGCTGGTCTTGTTGCTGTTGATATTGCCAAGCGCCAGACTGATGATGAAGAACAGCGTAGCCAGAATCGCCGTTGTGCGGGTCATGAAGTTCGCAGAACCACTTGAACCAAACAGCGTACCGGAAGCGCCTGCTCCGAAGGAGGCTCCCATATCAGCGCCTTTACCTTGCTGCAGCATGATCAGCGCTACGAGAGCGATGGCTACAATAAGGAAAATAACTAAAAGAGCTTCGTACATAATCAACCTGTTCCTTGCGGATTTGCCGCATACCAATGCTTCGACCAATTAGCAGGATTTTTGTTTCCCACTGAAGCGGGTGTGAATACTAACCAAAGCGAATGTGCTTCGCAAGGGCAATTTTGACGCATTGTATCAACTGCGGAAAAAAACAGCAAAAAGCCATCAATTGCTCAAAACAAAGGCGGCAAGCGCCGCCTTTTTAATCACTTAACGTGAAAAACTATGCAGCTTTTACGGCATCCGCAATACGGTGTGCAAATTCATTCACCTGCGCCTCGTCTTCGCCTTCCACCATTACGCGGATCAGCGGTTCGGTTCCAGATTTACGCAGCAGAACACGCCCACGGTTGCCCAGGGCGGCTTCAACGTCAGCCATCACCGCTTTCACATTTTCATTTTCCAGCGGATCGCCTTTACCGGCGGTGAAACGCACATTCACCAGGATCTGCGGGAACATTTTCATGCCGCTGCAGAGATCGTGCAGGCTCATATGGTTGCGCGCCATGGCGGCAACAACCTGCAGCGCAGCGACGATACCGTCTCCGGTGGTGGTTTTATCCAGCAGGATCACGTGGCCTGAGTTTTCAGCCCCGATGCGCCAGCCTTTTTCCTGCAGTTTTTCCAGCACATAGCGGTCGCCCACTTTTGCACGGACAAACGGAATACCCAGCTGTTTCAGCGCCAGCTCCAGACCCATGTTGCTCATCAGCGTGCCTACTGCACCACCGCGCAACTGGCCCTGACGCAGACCTTCACGCGCAATGATATAGAGGATCTGGTCGCCGTCGACCTTATTACCTTCGTGATCGACCATGATCACGCGATCGCCGTCGCCATCCAGTGCGATGCCCAGATCGGCTTTTTCTGCCAGAACGCGCGCCTGCAGAGCACGAACGTCAGTCGCACCCACCTGTTCGTTAATATTCAGGCCATCAGGCTCACAGCCGATGGTAATCACGTTCGCACCCAGTTCGCGGAAAACATTCGGCGCAATGTGATAGGTCGCACCGTTGGCGCAGTCCACCACAATTTTAAGATGGGCCAGGCTCAGTTCGTTCGGGAAAGTACCTTTGCAGAATTCGATGTAACGACCCGCAGCATCGACAATGCGATTCGCTTTACCCAGCTCGGCGGAGTCGACACAGGTGATCTCTTTTTCCATCTCCGCTTCGATCGCCTCTTCCACTTCATCCGGCAGCTTAGTGCCGTCGATGGAGAAGAATTTAATGCCGTTGTCGTAAAACGGGTTATGCGACGCCGAAATCACAATCCCTGCTTCAGCACGGAAAGTACGCGTCAGATATGCCACAGCAGGCGTTGGCATTGGGCCAGTGAAGGAAGCGGAAAGCCCCGCGGCAGCCAGACCGGCCTCCAGCGCTGACTCCAGCATATACCCGGAGATACGGGTATCTTTACCAATGATGATTTTACGGGAGCCATGACGCGCAAGGACTTTACCCGCTGCCCAGCCCAGTTTCAGTACAAAATCAGGGGTGATTGGCGCATCACCCACGCGCCCACGAATACCATCGGTACCAAAATATTTACGATTACTCATAGCGTTTGTTTTCCTTCGCTGCCAGTGTAGCTTCCACTACACGCATGGCTTCTACTGTTTCTTTAACGTCATGGACACGAATAATGTGCGCGCCCTGCATCGCCGCAATTACAGCGCAGGCCAGGCTTCCGCTCAGACGTTCGCTCGGCCCTACATTCAGTAACTGACCAATCATCGACTTTCTCGACATACCAACCAGCAATGGCAGGTCGAAATGATGGAATTCCGATAAGCGCGCAAGCAGCTCATAATTGTGAGAGAGATTTTTACCGAAACCGAACCCCGGGTCGAGCAGCAATTTCTCTTTTGCGATACCCGCACGTTCACAACGTGCAATATGCTCAATAAAGAATCGATTTACGTCGGCATAAACATCGTCATACTTTGGCGCTTCCTGCATGGTTTTCGGCTGTCCTTGCATGTGCATCAGGCAAACCGGTAGCCCGGTCTCCGCGGCCGCCTCCAGTGCGCCAGGCTCCGTCAGCGAGCGAATATCATTGATGATGTGAGCACCCACTCTCGCGACTTCACGGATCACTTCAGGTTTAGACGTATCGACGGAGATCCACACCTCGAACCGCTGTGCGATAGCTTCAACCACAGGCACCACGCGCGCCAGTTCTTCTTCCACCGAAACGTCTGCCGCCCCAGGGCGCGTCGATTCCCCGCCTACGTCAATGATGGTGGCGCCCGCGTTAATCATCAAATTTGCGTGCTTCACAGCCTCGATAAGCGTGTTATGCGTGCCGCCGTCAGAGAAGGAGTCAGGCGTGACATTCAGGATACCCATCACATGCGGATGTGAGAGATCGAGATGCGAGTCCTGGGCGAATAGTTTCATGGTCAAATCCCTGGTATCAATATGGTTTTACAGAAAAGAAAAACCCCGGAGCAAGCTCCAGGGTTTGAGGTGCAAACATAGACTTCAACAGCAGTGACTTACTTGTCGCCCAACTGTTCTGACATGGTGTTGCCCGGGTTCGGCGTACGCGGTTCATCGACCGGACGCGGCGCACGCGGTGTGCCATTGTTGTCAGAATTGTTGGAAGCGCCTGGGTCTTCCCAACCCGCTGGCGGACGCACTTCGCGGCGAGCCATCAAGTCGTCAATCTGCGGAGCATCGATGGTCTCATATTTCATGAGCGCATCTTTCATCGAATGCAGAATGTCCAGGTTATCGTTCAGGATCTGACGGGCGCGATTGTAGTTACGCTCGATCAGCAGCTTCACTTCCTGGTCAATGATACGTGCGGTTTCATCGGACATGTGTTTCGCTTTCGCCACGGAGCGGCCCAGGAACACTTCACCTTCTTCTTCCGCATACAGCAGGGGACCCAGCTTCTCGGAGAAGCCCCATTGGGTCACCATGTTACGTGCCAGGTTGGTCGCGACTTTAATGTCGTTGGACGCACCGGTCGAAACATGTTCCGCGCCGTAAATAATCTCTTCTGCCAGACGACCGCCGTAAAGGGTTGAAATCTGACTTTCCAGCTTCTGACGACTGGCGCTGATGGCATCGCCTTCCGGCAGGAAGAACGTCACACCCAGCGCACGACCGCGCGGAATAATCGTCACTTTATGCACCGGATCGTGTTCCGGCACCAGGCGACCGATAATCGCGTGACCGGCTTCGTGGTAAGCCGTGGACTCTTTTTGCGCTTCCGTCATCACCATGGAGCGACGTTCCGCACCCATCATGATTTTGTCTTTCGCTTTTTCGAACTCCACCATCGACACAACGCGTTTGTTACCGCGAGCAGCGAACAGTGCAGCTTCGTTGACCAGGTTTGCCAGGTCAGCACCGGAGAAGCCCGGCGTACCACGCGCGATGATTGCCGCGTCGACATCAGGTGCCAGCGGTACGCGACGCATGTGAACTTTCAGAATCTGTTCACGACCACGTACATCCGGAAGACCAACCACAACCTGACGGTCGAAACGGCCTGGACGCAGCAGCGCAGGGTCAAGAACGTCCGGACGGTTAGTCGCCGCGATAACAATAATACCTTCGTTACCTTCGAAGCCATCCATCTCAACCAGCATCTGGTTCAGCGTCTGTTCACGTTCATCGTGACCACCGCCCAGGCCTGCGCCACGCTGGCGGCCTACGGCGTCGATTTCATCGATGAAGATAATGCACGGTGCTGCCTTCTTGGCCTGCTCGAACATGTCACGCACACGAGATGCACCAACACCCACGAACATTTCAACGAAGTCAGAACCTGAAATAGTAAAGAACGGCACCTTCGCTTCACCCGCGATGGCTTTCGCCAGCAGGGTTTTACCGGTACCCGGAGGCCCCACCATCAGAACGCCTTTCGGGATCTTACCGCCCAGTTTCTGGAAACGGCTCGGCTCGCGCAGGTATTCAACCAGTTCGCCCACTTCTTCTTTTGCTTCGTCGCAACCTGCAACGTCGGCAAATGTGGTCTTGATCTGATCTTCCGTTAGCATACGCGCCTTGCTCTTACCGAACGACATGGCACCTTTGCCACCGCCGCCCTGCATCTGGCGCATAAAGAAGATCCAGACGCCAATAAGAAGCAGCATCGGGAACCAGGAGATGAAGATAGAAGCCAGCAGGCTTGGTTCTTCTGGCGGCTCGCCTACCACCTTGACGTTTTTGGTCAGAAGGTTATCAAGCAGCTTAGGATCGTTCACCGGGATGTAAGTCGTGTAACGGTTACTATCTTTCTTGGTAACGTTGATCTCACGTCCGTTGATACGCGCTTCGCGAACCTGGTCCTGATTGACCTCCTGCAGGAAGGTAGAATAATCCACCTTGCGGCCATTCGACTCGCTGGGCCCAAAGCTCTGGAATACTGACATCAGCACAACGGCAATGACCAGCCAGAGTATTAGGTTTTTCGCCATGTCACTCAAGGGATTAACCTCATATTACAACTGTGTTAAAAACAGCGTCAGGATACTCTATATCCCGTGTCATTCAAACTTTCGTCTGAAAGACGCGGGTTATCATTTTCGCCCGGTCGCTACAATATACACTTCTCGGGAACGGGCCCGGGAAGAGTCCGGCTTACGAACTTTAACCTTCGCAAACAGGGAGCGAATTTCCTTAAGATACTCCTCGAAACCTTCGCCCTGAAACACCTTCACAACAAAACTACCACCAGGCGCTAGTACATCACGACACATTTCTAACGCTAGCTCCACCAAATACATGGCGCGGGGGATATCCACCGCCGGTGTTCCACACATATTTGGTGCCATATCTGACATGACAACCTGGACCTTACTATCACCTACACGCTCAAGTAGCGCTTTCAGCACTAATTCATCACGAAAGTCGCCCTGAAGGAAGTCGACACCGACGATGGGATCCATTGGTAAAAGGTCGCATGCGATGATTCGGCCCGTTCCGCCGATCTGCGTAACCGCATACTGGGACCATCCGCCAGGTGCTGCACCGAGATCGACAACCGTCATTCCCGGCTTAAAAAGTTTGTCACTTTGCTGTATTTCATCAAGTTTAAACCAGGCACGGGAACGCAACCCCTTTTTCTGTGCCTGTTGAACATATTTATCGCTAAAGTGTTCCTGAAGCCAGCGGCTGGAGCTGGCAGAACGCTTTTTACCTGTCATTTAACATTTCCGTCCTGGTTCATCGTTACTTGCCTGTGACGTAAATTTCTACGCAGCTATTTGGCGATATAAGGGAGATGGCGGTAGAATGAACCGTTTTCAATCCCAACGTAAGCAAAAATATACGATGAATCTGAGTACTAAACAAAAACAGCACCTTAAAGGTCTGGCACATCCGCTCAAGCCTGTAGTCATGCTTGGCAACAATGGTTTGACCGAAGGGGTGCTTGCCGAGATTGAACAAGCGCTGGAACACCACGAGCTGATCAAGGTGAAAATCGCCTCTGAAGACCGAGACACTAAAAACCTGATCGTGGAAGCCATCGTGCGTGAAACGGGTGCCTGTAATGTACAGGTCATCGGTAAAACGCTGGTGCTCTATCGCCCATCTAAAGAGCGTAAAATCTCGCTGCCACGCTAAGGATATCCTGAATCGAACACATTTTCTGTGTAAAACGAGGGATTTCTGTCAGCAGGTGAGCAAAATGCCACGCTCCTTGAGTTGATAAAAGGCCGCTATGCGGCCTTTTTCTTTTCTTTACAATGTATCAACATCTTAGTCGAGATGCGAATTACAGGTATTCAACCTTAATAATTTCGTATTCCACTTCGCCACCCGGGGTGCGGATAGTGACAACATCATCCTGCTCTTTGCCAATCAGGCCGCGAGCAATCGGGGAGTTCACCGAAATCAGATTCTGTTTAAAGTCCGCTTCATCATCACCCACAATGCGATAAGTCTGCTCTTCGTCATTGTCCAGGTTCAGCACGGTAACCGTTGAACCAAAAATGACGCGGCCATTGTTAGGCATTTTGGTGATATCGATAACCTGCGCATTGGACAGTTTTGCTTCGATATCTTTAATACGCCCTTCACAGAAGCCCTGCTGCTCACGCGCCGCGTGGTATTCAGCATTCTCTTTCAGGTCGCCATGCTCACGCGCATCCGCGATAGCGGCGATGATTTCAGGGCGACGAACGGATTTCAGAAAATCCAGCTCTTCGCGCAGTTTTTCGGCACCACGTAAGGTCATCGGAATAGCTTGCATTTGTTATACCTCTTAAACATTCCTGTTGGGAGCAGTGTTCCCTGCCCCGGCCCCCATGAGCGGGCCAGAAGCAAAAAGAAAACCGACCCGGGAGCGAAGCCCCAGGTCAGCAACAATTTTCAATTTGATACGCATTTTACCGCGAAGTTCACTATGGGTCATCGTTTACTTTGCAGTGCTATGCACCGTAGTATGACGGTTTGTTTTCGGGTTGTTAGCGCGAGATTATGCGATTTTCCAGATTTATCATCGGATTGACTACCAGTTTAGCGTTCAGCGTTCAGGCCGCGAATGTTGATGAGTACATTAATCAGCTACCCGCAGGTGCCAACCTTGCCTTGATGGTGCAGAAGGTCGGGGCGCAGTCGCCAGAGATTGACTATCACAGTCAACAGATGGCGCTGCCTGCCAGTACCCAGAAGGTGATCACCGCACTCGCCGCCCTGCTTCAGCTTGGACCTGACTTCCGTTTTACCACCACGCTCGAGACTAAAGGCAACATCGAGGGTGGCGAACTGAAAGGCGATCTTATCGCCCGTTTCGGGGGAGATCCTACGTTTAAACGCCAGGATATCCGCAACATGGTCGCGTCGCTGAAAAAATCTGGCGTGCAGAAGATTGATGGCAATGTGTTAATCGACACCTCTATTTTTGCCAGCCACGATAAAGCGCCAGGATGGCCGTGGAACGACATGACGCAGTGCTTTAGCGCTCCGCCAGCCGCCGCGATTGTGGATCGTAACTGCTTCTCCATTTCACTTTACAGCGCGCCAAAACCTGATGACTTAGCGTTTATTCGCGTGGCGTCTTACTACCCGGTGACGATGTTCAGCCAGGTTCGTACCCTCGCAAAAGGCTCCCCGGATGCGCAGTATTGCGAGCTGGACGTGGTGCCAGGCGATCTTAACCGCTTCACGCTGACCGGGTGCCTGACACAGCGCGCCGACCCATTGCCGCTGGCCTTTGCGATACAGGATGGCGCAAGCTATGCGGGTGCCATTCTCAAGGATGAACTGAAGCAGGCGGGAATAACCTATTCCGGTACCCTGCTGCGCCAGACGCAGGTTAATCAACCCGGTACGGTCATCGCCAGCAAACAATCTGCGCCGCTGCACGATTTGCTACGGATTATGCTGAAAAAGTCTGACAACATGATTGCTGACACGGTGTTCCGCATGATTGGTCACGCGCGTTTCGGCGTGCCAGGAACCTGGCGTGCGGGTTCCGACGCCGTACGTCAGATCCTGCGCCAACAGGCGGGGATCGATCTTGGCAACACCATTGCCGTCGATGGCTCCGGGTTATCGCGGCATAATTTGATCTCCCCGGCAACGATGATGCAAGTACTTCAGTACATTGCACAACATGACACTGAGCTAAACTTTATTTCGATGCTGCCACTTGCCGGGCATGACGGTTCGCTTCAGTACCGTGCCGGCCTTCATGCGGCCGGGGTGGACGGAAAAGTTTCAGCCAAGACAGGTTCACTGCAGGGGGTTTATAACCTTGCAGGCTTCATCACTACCGCCAGCGGGCAACGCATGGCATTCGTGCAGTATCTTTCCGGCTATGCCGTCGAACCGACCGACCAGCGTAATCGTCGTATTCCACTGGTTCGCTTCGAAAGCAGGCTTTATAAGGACATCTACCAGAATAACTAGCGATGAAACTACTCATAGTTGAAGACGATCTGTTATTGCAGGAAGGGCTGGCTCTGGCGCTGGCCAATGAAGGATATGCCCTCGACTGCGCCGCCACGGCGGCTGAGGCGGATGCCCTGATCCAGAGCGGCGAATACAGTCTGGTGATCCTCGATTTAGGCTTACCGGATAAAGACGGCGCTACGCAGCTAAGCCAGTGGCGCCGCCGGGGTATCGCCAATCCGGTATTGATCCTGACGGCACGGGATGCCATCGAAGATCGTATCAACGGCCTCGATTCTGGCGCTGATGATTACCTGGTGAAACCGTTTGCCCTTGCGGAGCTTCAGGCGCGGGTACGGGCGTTGATTCGTCGTTATCAGGGACACAGCGATAACCTACTGACTGACGGCGATATTACGCTGAATCTGCAAACCCAGCAGGTGCTCTGCCAGTCCCTGCCGGTTGAAGTAACCCCTAAAGAGTTTGCGCTGCTGACGCGCCTGATTATGCGCAGCGGACAAACGGTACACCGCGAAACCCTGCAGCAGGACATTTATTCCTGGCAGGACGATCCGGGCTCAAATACCCTCGAAGTGCATATTCACAATCTGCGTCGCAAACTGGGTAAAGACCGGATTAAAACTGTCCGTGGCGTAGGCTACCGTCTGGAGAGCCAGAAATGAACAGCATGCGTCGGCGATTAATGGTTCTGCTGGCGGTCATTCTGTTATTTTTCCAGCTGATAAGCGTGATCTGGCTCTGGCATGAAAGCCGTGAACAGATTGGTTTTCTGGTCAACGAAACGCTCTCGGCGAAATCGCGCAATAATCATGTCGAGAAAGAGATCCGTGAAGCGATTGCCTCGCTGCTGGTCCCCTCTCTGGTGATGGTCGGTTTTACGCTGTGCTTCTCATTCTGGGCGGTCACCTGGATAACCCGGCCGCTGAATCAACTGCGCGTCAGCCTGGCGAACCGCTCGGCGGATAACTTAACCCCGCTCCCTGTCTATTCCGACATGGAAGAAATTGGTGCCGTCACAACCTCGCTCAACCAGCTCCTCGCCCGTTTGGATCACACCATTCAACAGGAACGTCTCTTCACCGCGGACGCCGCTCACGAGCTGCGAACGCCGCTTGCGGGGATCAGACTGCATCTGGAACTGATGGCACAGTCTGGCTCTCCACAGGCCACAACGTTAATTACCCGTATCGATCAGCTGATGCACACGGTTGAGCAACTGCTGATGTTGTCCCGTGCCGGACAGGCGATGGCGAGCGGTCACTATGAAACCGTCAACTGGACAGACGATATCATCATGCCGCTCGGTCTTGGACATGAAGCCAAAGAGCATACGGTGATATGGCCGGACAAAAGCCCGCTCACGGTGCAGGGTGATGCGGTACTTCTGCGTTTGATGCTGCGCAATCTGCTTGAGAACGCCGGGCGCTACAGTCCGTCAGGCACAACGATTCGCGTGACTCTGGCCGACGTTGACGGGGGGACACAGGTCAGCGTTATCGATCAGGGGCCGGGAATAGATGAAGCGCACCGCCAGTCGATTACTGAACCGTTCCGTCGTCTTGACCAGCGCTACGGTGGCAGCGGCCTGGGGCTGAGCATTGTGCAACGTATCGTGCAGCTCCACCACGGCAAGCTGACGCTGGAGAATGGTGCTGAGGGCGGCTTAATCGCCAGCTGCTGGTTGCCGTCCAGCCTGCAATAAAAAAGCCCCCTTCCGGGGGCTTTAAACTGCGATTAGTGCTTGTAGATGAACTCGACACCTTCTTCGTCGTCTTCATCCCAGTCGTCGTCCCAGTCTTCTTCCTCTTCCACTTCCAGCTCTTCGAGCTGTTGGCGGTGGTAGTCATCCCACATGAATTCGACTTTTTCTGGCTGTTTCGCTTCTTCAGCCTGAACAACCGGGTTCTCGATGATAAAGGTCATCACATCCCAGCACAGATCTTTCACGCCAACCTGGCTTGCCGCGGAGATCAGGTAGTATTTATCTTCCCAGCCCATCGCTTCAGCAATGGCTTTCGCTTTCGCTTCCGCTTCGGCTTTATCCATCAAATCGATCTTGTTAAAGACCAGCCAGCGCGGCTTGTTCGCCAGTTTTTCGCTGTATTTTTCCAGCTCGCCGATAATGATGCGGGCATTTTCTACCGGATCGGAACCGTCGATTGGATCGATATCGATGAGATGCAGCAGTACGCGGCAGCGCTCAAGGTGTTTCAGGAAGCGGATCCCCAGACCGGCACCTTCTGCAGCACCTTCAATCAGACCCGGGATATCAGCAACCACAAAGCTCTTCTCGTTATCCATACGGACAACGCCCAGGCTTGGTACCAGCGTGGTAAACGGATAATCCGCCACTTTTGGCTTGGCTGCAGAGACCGCACGAATAAACGTCGATTTACCGGCGTTTGGCATACCCAGCATCCCGACATCGGCCAGAAGCATCAGCTCCAGCTGCAGATCGCGCTTGTCGCCCGGCGTACCCATCGTTTTCTGACGCGGGGTACGGTTAACGGACGATTTGAAACGGCTGTTACCCAGACCGTGCCAGCCGCCTTTCGCCACCATCAGACGCTGACCGTGTTTGGTCATATCGCCCATGGTTTCGCCCGTCCCCTGGTCAATCACACGCGTACCAACCGGAACCTTAATGGTCACGTCTTTACCGCGTTTGCCCGTACAGTCACGGCTTTGACCGTTCTGACCACGCTCAGCGCGGAAGGATTTTTCGAAACGGTAGTCGATCAGCGTGTTGAGGTTCTCATCCGCCTCCAGCCACACGTCACCGCCGTCCCCGCCATCACCGCCATCAGGACCGCCACGTGGAATATATTTCTCACGGCGGAAGCTCACGCAACCATTGCCGCCATCACCTGCCACGACCAGGATTGTCGCTTCATCAACAAACTTCATTTTACTCTCCGTAACTCATTCGCCTGAGCGGGGGACTACTACGACCGCTTCATTTTTGCGCCAACGCCCCCAAAGACGATGACCAATGGCGGAATACATCGCGCCCGCAACCACGACAAACGCACCGAGATAGCCCAACATGTTGAGCATCGGTCTGGCGAAGACATCGGGCCAGGCCATTGATAACAAATCTGAAAATAACAGCGTAAACAGCGGGGTAAGCGTAATGAGTGCGCTCACCTGTGCTGCCTGCCAGCGCGCCATCGCTTCGGCCAGCGCGCCATAACCGACCAGCGTGTTCAGCCCACAAAAAATGAGGCACGCCAGTTGCCAGTCGCTAAGCTGGGTAATCACACCCGGTTTTGCTAACGGCAATAATGCTATTGTACACAAAGTGTACAGCAAAAAGAGGATCTGCTGTGAGGCCAAACGACGCAATAACACCTTTTGCGCGACGCCATAACTCACCCAAACCGTTGCTGCTCCCACACCGAAGATCACACCCCAGGTGTAATCCGTCAGTCGGGTAAAAATCTCTATCAGACTGGTGTTGAAGAACATCACCAGACCACAGAGCAACATGCTCGCCCCGATAATTTGCGTGCCACGCATCTTCTCCTTGAGGATAAAGACGCTGGCGACCATCATGCCGACCGGTGAAAGCTGACCAATCACCTGCGACGCCGTGGGGCTAAGATACTGCAGGGAAGAACTGAACAGTATGAAGTTACCGAACAGGCCGCCCGTCGCGATAGCCAGCAACACCAGCCAGCGCGGTTTACGGAAGATACGCAACGGCGGAAGCTTACCTTTGATCGCGAGGATGGCCCCAAGGCCGATACTTGCCATCAGAAAGCGATAAAACACCACCGTTGGCGGCTCCATCACTTCCAGTACCTGCTTCATTGCAATTGGCAGCGCACCCCAGCACATTGCGGTCGTGAGCGCCAAAAGAATACCAATGCCGGCCTGCTGCTTCATGCCCGTTTTCCCTACAGAAAAAATTACCGGGTTTCCAATGTAAAAAGCCCCGCAACAGGTTGCGGGGCTTTAATCCGTTACCGGACCGAGAAAACCTTACTCAGCAACGATGCTGATGTATTTACGGTTGTTCGGGCCTTTAACTTCAAATTTCACTTTACCGTCTGCTTTAGCAAACAGAGTGTGGTCACGACCGCAACCTACGTTGTTGCCAGCGTGGAATTTGGTGCCACGTTGACGAACAATGATGCTACCCGCCAGAACGGATTCGCCACCGAAACGCTTAACGCCCAGGCGTTTAGCTTCTGAATCGCGACCGTTACGTGTGGAGCCGCCAGCCTTTTTATGTGCCATTTAAATCTCTCCTCAGGTCTTAGGCGCTGATGCCAGTAATTTTCACATCAGTGAACCACTGACGGTGGCCCTGCTGCTTACGGTAGTGTTTACGACGACGAAACTTAACGATTTTAACTTTCTCGCCACGACCGTGAGCAACAACTTCAGCTTTGATAACGCCGCCATCAACGAAAGGAACGCCGATTTTGACTTCTTCACCGTTTGCGATCATCAGAACTTCTGCGAACTCAACAGATTCGCCAGTTGCGATGTCCAGCTTTTCCAGGCGAACGGTCTGACCTTCGCTTACTCGGTGTTGTTTACCACCACTTTGGAAAACCGCGTACATATAAACTCCGCTTCCGCGCACATCCTCGTATGAATCAGAGTGCGCTATAAATATTCACAATAGGGCGCGAATATTACGCAAAACGCGAGCCTTTGACAAGTGCTACCATCAATACATGAAGAAAAAAAACACAACGCGTAAGGTAACGTTTATCTGAGCCGTTTTTTCAGTACAATCAGCACTACTATTGATAAACCTAACCCTTCGTTACCCCATTGAAGATGGGATAAACAGGATAAAAAGCCCGGCTTTTGCGATGAATTTAGAAAAAATCAACGAGTTAACCGCGCAAGATATGGCGGGTGTGAATGCAGCAATCCTGGAGCAACTCAATTCTGACGTTCAGCTGATCAATCAGTTGGGCTATTACATCGTCAGCGGCGGCGGTAAACGCATTCGCCCGATGATTGCCATCCTGGCTGCCCGAGCCGTCGGCTATCAGGGAAATGCTCACGTCACGATCGCGGCACTGATCGAATTTATTCACACTGCGACGCTTCTTCATGATGATGTTGTGGATGAATCAGACATGCGCCGGGGTAAAGCCACCGCCAACGCCGCCTTTGGCAATGCTGCCAGCGTCCTGGTGGGGGATTTTATCTATACCCGTGCCTTCCAGATGATGACCAGCCTGGGTTCGCTGAAAGTGCTGGAGGTCATGTCTGAAGCCGTTAACGTGATTGCTGAGGGCGAAGTGCTTCAGCTGATGAACGTCAACGACCCTGACATCACCGAAGAAAACTACATGCGCGTGATTTACAGCAAAACTGCGCGCCTGTTTGAAGCGGCTGCACAGTGTTCCGGCATTCTGGCTGGCTGTAGCGAAGCCCAGGAAAAAGGGCTGCAGGACTATGGCCGTTATCTGGGTACCGCATTCCAGCTGATTGATGATTTGCTGGATTACAGTGCAGACGGCGAAACGCTCGGCAAAAACGTGGGTGATGACCTGAACGAAGGCAAACCGACGCTGCCGCTACTCCATGCGATGCGCAACGGGTCAGCCGACCAGGCGAAAATGATTCGTGAAGCGATCGAGCAGGGAAATGGTCGTCATCTTCTGGAACCCGTGCTGGAAACAATGGCCATTTGCGGATCGCTGGACTGGACACGTCAGCGTGCCGAAGAAGAGGCGGATAAAGCCATCGCCGCACTTCAGGTCATCCCGGACAGCCCATGGCGCGATGCGCTCATTGGTCTTGCCCATATCGCCGTTCAGCGCGACCGTTAATCCTGCTCTCCCCTCCCCGCGGACCTCGCGGGGAGATTCCAGTACACACCTGTATATTCCTCTTTCACGTAAACGCACCGGTTTACAGACCGCATGAATAAAGCCATGCCTTATTCTGAATATCCCTACCAGTAACGCGAACTTTTTAGAACAAGAAATTGAAATGGGTATAGTAAGGCCAGTCGTTTCAGACGAAATGGCGTAAGTGAATCCGAACTTAAGGACAGCGTTATGGACACGAAATTTATCGACTGGCACACAGCAGATATCATTGCGGCACTGCGCAAAAAAGGCACATCACTGGCTGCGGAATCTCGCCGCCATGGCCTGAGTTCTTCAACCCTGGCAAATGCCCTGACGCGCCCCTGGCCGAAGGGAGAGTTGATCATTGCGACGGCGCTGGATACGCATCCGTGGGTGATCTGGCCTTCGCGTTACCACGATCCCATTACCCATGAATTTATCGACAGATCGCGCATGATCCGCCAGAGGAAAGTGAAGAAAGACCCGCAGGAATAGCGGTTTTTTTGACAGGAACAGCAACCCCCCGGTCATTTCTGGCAGGGGGCTGCCGGAACGATTACTCGCCCTTCACACGCTCGATATTCGCACCCAGCGCGCGCAGTTTATCTTCGATACGTTCATAGCCACGATCGATGTGATAAATACGATCAACGACCGTCGTCCCTTCCGCAATACAACCCGCCAGCACCAGGCTTGCAGATGCACGCAGATCGGTTGCCATCACCTGAGCACCAGACAGTTTCTCAACGCCGTGGCAAATCACGGTATTACTCTCGATCTCAGCATGTGCGCCCATACGGATCAGTTCCGGTACGTGCATAAAGCGATTTTCAAAGATGGTCTCGGTAATGAACCCCGTCCCTTCCGCCACCAGGTTTAACAGGGTGAACTGCGCCTGCATATCGGTCGGGAAAGCAGGATGCGGAGCTGTACGCACGTTTACCGCTTTTGGACGGTTGCCGTGCATGTCCAGGCTGATCCAGTCTTCACCGATTTCGATATCAGCGCCTGCGTCACGCAGTTTCGCCAGCACCGCATCCAGGGTATCTGGCTGCGCGTTGCGGCAGGTAATTTTCCCGCCTGAAATCGCGGCAGCAACCAGGAACGTCCCGGTTTCGATACGGTCTGGCAGGACGCGGTACACGCCGCCGCCCAGACGCTCAACGCCTTCGATGGTGATACGGTCGGTGCCCTGGCCGGTGATCTTCGCACCCAGCGCCACGAGGAAGTTCGCGGTATCCACAATCTCCGGTTCACGCGCGGCGTTTTCGATGATGGTAGTACCTTCTGCCAGCGTTGCCGCAGACATGATGGTGACGGTGGCACCAACGCTCACTTTGTCCATGACAATGTGCGCACCTTTCAGGCGGCCATTCACAGACGCTTTAACATAACCTTCTTCGAGTTTGATCTCGGCGCCCAGTTTCTCCAGGCCAAAGATGTGCAGATCAACCGGACGTGCGCCGATTGCGCAGCCACCCGGCAGGGAAACCTGACCCTGACCAAAACGTGCCACCAGCGGGCCAAGCGCCCAGATGGATGCACGCATGGTTTTCACCAGATCGTAAGGTGCAGAGAAGTTGTTTACGTTGCTGGCGTCGATCCAGACGGAACCGTTACGCTCAACTTTGGTGCCCAGCTGGCTGAGCAACTTCATGGTGGTGTCGATATCTTTCAGCTTCGGTACGTTCTGAATTTCTACCGGCTCTTCCGCGAGCAGCGCAGCAAAGAGGATGGGCAGCGCGGCATTTTTTGCGCCAGAAATTGTGACTTCGCCCTGGAGACGCGTTGGCCCCTGTACACGAAATTTATCCATTGTGTGCTCTCTTATAAATTCAACCGTGCTGCGGGCGTGTCGCCCACAACTCAAAAACCGTTTAGTTTGCGATCGCGTGCCCACTCTTGAGGGGTAAACGCTTTGATCGACAGGGCGTGGATGCGGTTATCCGCAATGTATTCCATCAGCGGCGCGTATACAGCCTGCTGTTTCTTCACACGGCTCATACCGTCGAACATCTCACCCACAGCAATAACCTGGAAGTGACTGCCATCGCCAGTGACGTGGGCTTCCTGAAGGGAGAGTGCATTCATCAGCACTGTCTGGATTTCATGATTTTCCATGGGTTCTTAATCATCTGATAGTGAAAACAAGCCCAACATCTTAGAGCAAAGTGGCGTCGTCTTAAACAAGCAAAAAGCCCCGACGATGAATCTGCCAGGGCTTTCAGAAGTAACGCACTGAAAATATTAACGAGGCAGTACGTCCTGAGGGAGATTATAGAGCTGGGCCAGGGTGACCACATTATCGCTCGCCGCGTGCAGCGTAACGCTTGTCCCCTGCTTTTTCCCCACGGCAACAAGATGGGCCAGCAGCGCGACGCCTGCCGTGTCCACCCGTGAAATGCCGCTCAGATCGATAACCGTCACGCCCTGCATCGCTTCAAAACGTTTGTCCCAGAGCGGGTTCAGCAGATCCTGGTCGAGTTCACCCGTCAGCTTCAACGTCTCACCCTCACGCGACCAGCTCAGTTGATCCGACATTACTTCTTCTCGTCCAGAGAGATTTTCTGACGCGAGATAGACTGTAGCTGTGCGGTCAGGCCATCAATGCCTTTGGTGCGCAGCAGGTCACTCCACTCGTTCTGTTTAGTGGTGATCATGCTCACCCCTTCCGCAATCATGTCATAGGCCTGCCAGTGACCGGTCTGGCTGTTTTTACGCCACTGGAAGTCCAGGCGCACTGGCGGACGGCCGTTAGGATCGATAATCGTGACGCGGATAGGAATGATAGTCGCGTCGCCCAGCGGCTGCTCTGGCGCAATCTGATAGGTCTGACCGTGATACATCGCCAGTGCCTGACCGTAAGCCTGTTTCAGGTATTCACGGAACGCGGCGAAATAGGCGTCGCGCTGCGCCGGGGTCGCGTCTTTGTAATAACGGCCCAGAACCAACGCACCCGCATATTTGATCTGCACGTACGGCAGCAGCTCTTGATCAACCACGTCGCGCAGATAATCAGGATTGGAACGAATTTTCGGCTGTTCGTTTTTAAGCCGGTCGAAGGTCTTCTTCGCAGCCTCATCCATCAGTTTGTACGGGTTACTCTGATCCGCAGCATGCGCCGCGGTGAGAGGGGCAATGACCAGCATGGCAACCATTAACAGTCGTTTAAACATGAATGACTTCTCCTGAAATTAATTCGTCGTGCCTGGTGTCGGTGCGACACTGGCAGGATCTTCGCTCTGCGCAGGGGCAGCGTCGGACTTCTTATCATCTCCTTTACTGTTATAAAGGAACTGACCAATCATATCCTCCAGTACCATCGCGGACTTCGTATCCTGGATTACGCTACCGTCTTTAAGGATAGTCGTTCCCAGCTCCGGGTCTTCAAAACCGACGTTAAGCGCCAGATATTGCTCACCCAGGAGGCCGGACGTGCGGATAGAAAGCGAGCTGGTGTCCGGGATATGGTTGTAACGCTCTTCAATATCCATCGACACGCGCGGCAGATAGGTTTTCTCATCAAGCGTAATGTCAGAGACGCGCCCGATGACCACCCCGCCTATACGTACCGGCGAGCGCGCCTTCAGCCCGCCGATGTTATCAAAGGTCGCATAAATGCGATAAGTCGGCTCGGTGCGCACAGACGTGATATCCGCCGCTCTCAGGCAGATAAACAGCGCGGCCAGCAACGCCAGTAACAGGAACACGCCGACCCAAATTTCATTTTTTCTCGTTTGCATGAACTCAATTCCCAAACATCAGTGCGGTGAGCACAAAATCCAGACCCAGTACGGCCAGCGACGAATGTACGACAGTACGTGTAGTTGCACGGCTGATGCCCGCCGAAGTCGGGATCGCATCATAGCCATTGAACAAGGCGATCCAGGTGACCGTAATGGCAAATACCACGCTTTTAATCAGACAGTTAACCAGATCCATCCGCAGATCGATGGCATCCTGCATGGCCGACCAGAAGAAGCCCGCATCGATGCCCTTCCAGTGAACGCCAACCAGCGAGCCGCCCCAGATACCCACGGCGACAAAGAGAATTGTCAGGAGCGGTAAGGAAATCACCCCCGCCCAGAAGCGTGGCGAGATCACGCGACGCAGCGGGTCGACCGCCATCATCTCCATGCTGGAAAGCTGCTCGGTCGCACGCATCAGGCCAATTTCAGCGGTCAATGCTGACCCTGCACGCCCGGCGAACAACAGCGCCGCCACCACCGGCCCCAGTTCACGCAGCAGCGACAGCGCCACCAGCATGCCGAGGCTGGTTTCGGCGCTGTAGGTCGTCAGAACGAGGTAGCCCTGCAGCCCCAACACCATGCCGATAAACAGACCGGAGACAATGATGATGAGCATCGACAGCACGCCGACATTATAGAGCTGCCGCACCAGTAGCGGTGCATGCTTACGAAATTCCGGCTTGCCGACCAGCGCGTTGAACAACATCAATCCGGCACGCCCGAACGTCCTGATGGTTTTTATGCCACGGTGTCCAAGAGCGGCCAATGCATTTAACAGCATCAGTGGCTTAACTCCCTATTCCCAGTAAATCGTCACGATAGTCGCCCGCCGGGTAGCGGAACGGCACAGGCCCATCCGCAATGCCGTCGAGGAACTGCCGTACACGCGGATCGCAGTTTTCCTGCAACGCCTGAGCGCTGCCATGCGCGACGATCCTTTTGTCTGCCACAATGTAGGCATAGTCGGCGATGCTCAACACTTCCGGTACATCGTGAGAAACCACTATGCAGGTTACGCCGAGTGCGCTGTTCAGTTCAGAGATGAGCTTCACCAGCACGCCCATCGTGATAGGGTCCTGCCCGACGAACGGTTCGTCGAACATGATTAAATCGGGTTCTAAGGCGATGGCGCGTGCCAGCGCGGCGCGGCGTGCCATACCGCCGGACAGCTCTGAGGGCATCAGTTTTGCAGCCCCTCGCAGCCCCACGGCCTCAAGCTTCATCATCACCGTACTTTTCAGCAGCTCTGCCGGCAGACGGGTGTGCTCGCGCAGCGGATAGGCCACGTTATCAAAGACGTTCATGTCCGTGAACAACGCTCCCGACTGGAAAAGCATACTCATGCGTTTACGAACAGTATACAGGCGCGATCGTGACATCTCCGGGATGTTTTCGCCGTCAAAGAGGATTTCACCGCTATCGGGTGGGATCTGGCCACCAATAAGGCGCAGCAGGGTCGTTTTACCGATCCCGGACGGCCCCATGATGGCAGTGATCTTGCCACGCGGTACGGTCAACGAAATATCATCGAATATCAATCTGTTGGCGCGAGAAAAACTCACACCCCGGACATCAACTAAATTCGCCATAGTTTGGCTCATTTATGGTTCCTTTCTTACCCTGCTCACGTTAAGCATGCAGACTGAATCAGCCCTAAACTCAGCATTTTTACAGAATATTAGCCGTTGAGGTTAGCGAAAGCTGGCATTTGTTTTACTTTTCCGGCGCATAAAGTCAAAATTAGGAATTCGTTACGCCTCAGACTGTATGCAGTCCTGCCATTCCATTCCTGCGCGATGGACCGACGAGTATACCTGAAAAAAGGACTTTTGATGCTTTTAGCAACAGCACTGTTAATAATTGGTTTACTTTTGGTGGTCTACAGTGCTGACCGTTTGGTATTTGCTGCATCTATCCTGTGCCGCCTGACTGGCGTACCGCCTGTCGTCATCGGGATGACCGTGGTCAGTGTCGGAACCTCGCTTCCTGAAATCATCGTCTCTGTCACGGCATCACTGCACGGTCAGTTAGACCTTGCCGTCGGCACCGCGATTGGTTCCAACATCGTCAATATCTTACTGATTCTTGGCCTGGCGGCCCTGCTCCATCCATTTCGCGTGCATTCTGATGTTCTGCGCCGTGAATTGCCGCTAATGTTAATCGTAAGCCTGCTGGCAGGGTGCGTATTTTATGATGGCGTACTGAGCTACGGTGACGGCATTTTCTTGCTGGCGCTGGCCGTTATCTGGCTATTGTATAGTGTTAAAATCGCCCGTCTGGCAGAAAAACAGGGCCAGGACAGCCTGACGCGAGAGCAGGTCGCCGAACTGCCGCGTGAAGGCACGCTGCCCGTGGCGCTGCTGTGGCTCGGCGTCGCGCTGATCATCATGCCGATGGCCACGCGCATGGTCGTCGATAACGCCACGGTGCTGGCGAACTATTTCGCCATGAGTGAGCTCACCATTGGCCTGACGGTCATTGCCATTGGCACCAGTCTGCCAGAACTGGCCACCGCTATCGCAGGGGCACGTAAAGGTGAAGATGACATTGCCATAGGCAATATTATCGGTTCAAACATTTTTAATATCGCCATCGTGATGGGCCTGCCGGCCCTGATAACGCCCGGGCCTTTTAACCCCCTGGCATTCTCACGCGATTACGGGGTGATGTTGCTGGTCAGCGTCATTTTTGCCCTGCTCTGCTGGCGGCGGCAACGACAGATCGGCAAAGGCGCAGGGGCGCTGCTGACGGGTGGATTTATCGTATGGATGGCGATGCTGTACTGGCTTTCGCCTCTTCTCTCTGGGTAAACGGAAACGCATTATGTCGCAAATAGAATTGCAGCCGGGTTTTGACTTTCAGAAAGCAGGCAAAGAGGTTCTGGAGATTGAACGTGAAGGTCTGGCGCAGTTAGATCAGTACATTAATCAGGATTTTAGTCTGGCATGTGAGAAGATGTTCTACTGTGCCGGTAAAGTCGTGGTGATGGGCATGGGCAAGTCCGGTCACATTGGGCGCAAAATGGCGGCAACGTTTGCCAGCACCGGAACCTCTTCCTTCTTTGTACACCCGGGGGAAGCCGCGCACGGCGATCTGGGCATGGTAACGCCGCAGGATATCGTTATCGCGCTGTCGAACTCCGGTGAGTCTAATGAGATCCTGGCGCTGATCCCCGTGCTGAAGCGACTGCGGGTTCCGCTTATTTGCATGACCAGCCGCCCGGAAAGTAGCATGGCGCGCGCGGCGGATATTCACCTGTGCGTGAAAGTGCCTAAAGAAGCCTGCCCGCTGGGTCTTGCTCCAACGTCCAGCACGACCGCTGCGCTGGTCATGGGCGATGCGCTTGCCGTTGCGTTGCTGGAAGCCCGCGGTTTTACCCCGGAAGATTTCGCGCTTTCCCACCCAGGTGGCGCGCTCGGGCGTAAGCTTCTGCTGCGGGTTAACGATATTATGCACACTGGCGATGAGATCCCTCACGTCAGTAAAGAGGCCTCCCTGCGCGATGCGCTGCTGGAGATCACCCGCAAGAATCTGGGTATGACGGTTGTGTGCGACGACCTGATGAAGATCCAGGGGATCTTCACCGATGGCGACCTGCGCCGCGTGTTCGACATGGGTGTTGATGTTCGCACGCTGGGCATCGCTGATGTGATGACGTCCGGCGGTATCCATGTTCGTCCGGGTACGCTGGCGGTGGATGTGCTGAACCTGATGCAGTCCCGTCATATCACCTCAGTGATGGTTGCCGATGGCGACCAGTTGCTGGGTGTGGTACATATGCATGATCTGCTGCGCGCAGGCGTAGTGTAATGAAGGATAAGACAATGAGTAATGCGGGTGCATCCCTTGCAACCTGTTATGGTCCGGTCAGTACCCATATGATGGCAAAGGCGGAAAATATTCGCCTGCTCATCCTGGATGTGGATGGGGTACTCTCTGATGGCCTGATTTACATGGGCAATAATGGTGAAGAGCTGAAAGCGTTTAACGTTCGCGATGGCTACGGTATTCGTTGTGCCCTCACATCAGGCATCGACGTTGCCATCATCACCGGTCGGAAAGCTAAACTGGTAGAAGACCGTTGTGAAACGTTAGGCATTACCCATCTGTATCAGGGTCAGTCCGATAAGATGGCGGCGTTCAACGATTTACTGGGTAAACTGGCTGTCGCGCCGGAAAACGTGGCCTATGTCGGGGACGATCTGATTGACTGGCCGGTGATGGCTGAAGTCGGTCTGAGTATCGCCGTGGCCGATGCGCATCCGCTGCTGATCCCGCGCGCTGACTATGTCACCCATATTAACGGTGGCCGTGGTGCCGTACGTGAAGTCTGCGATCTGCTTTTGCTGGCGCAGGGCAAGCTTGATGAGGCCAAAGGGCAATCGATATGAGTAAAACCAGACGTTGGGTTATCATTCTGCTTTCGCTTGTCGCACTGGTATTGATTGGCGTGAACCTTGCCGATCGCGACGATACGCAGACGGAAGTGGTCAATACGAGCGAGCCAACCTATAAAAGCGATCACAGTGACACCGTGGTCTACAGCCCGGAAGGTGCGCTGAACTATCGCCTGATTGCCCAGCATGTTGAATATTTTTCAGATGACGGTATTTCGTGGTTTACCCAGCCTGTCATGACCACGTTTGATAAAGACAAAGTGCCGACGTGGTCGATTAAATCTGACCGGGCAAAACTGACGAATGACCGTATGCTTTATCTGTATGGCCACGTTGAAGTCAACGCCCTGACCGCTGACTCACAACTGCGCAAAATCACGACGGATAATGCACAGATCAACCTCGTGACCCAGGACGTGACGTCGCAGGATCTGGTCACACTGTATGGCACAACATTTAATTCCAGCGGTTTAAGAATGCGCGGGAACTTACGCAGCAAAAACGCCGAGCTGATTGAAAAGGTTAGAACCTCCTATGAAATTCAAAACAAACAAACTAAGCCTTAAAGTAATTATCGCCAGTGCGATGCTGGCGACCAGTCTTCCCGCGCTTGCTGTAACGGGCGATACTGACCAGCCTATCCATATCGAGTCGGACACGCAGTCGCTTGATATGCAAGGCAATGTCGTTACCTTTACCGGTAACGTCGTCATGACCCAGGGCACCATCAAAATCAACGCCGATAAAGTGGTCGTTACCCGTCCCGGTGGCGAGCAAGGCAAAGAGATCATTGATGGCTATGGCAACCCGGCAACCTTCTACCAGATGCAGGATAACGGCAAACCCGTGAAAGGTCGCGCCACGCATATGCACTATGAGCTGGCGAAGGACCTGGTCATCCTGACCGGTAACGCTTATCTGGAACAGCTGGACAGCAACATCACCGGCGACCAGATCACCTATCTGGTGAAAGAGCAAAAAATGCAGGCCTCCAGCGAGAAAGGCAAACGCGTAACCACCGTGCTGGTTCCGTCGCAGCTGCAGGACAAAGGTAAGGGTCAGGCCCCGGCACAGAAGAAGAGTAACTAATTCGTTATGGCAACATTAACTGCAAAAAATCTCGCGAAGGCCTATAAGGGCCGCCGTGTCGTAGAAGATGTCAGTCTGACCGTCAACTCCGGCGAAATTGTAGGCCTGCTTGGCCCTAACGGTGCGGGCAAGACCACAACCTTCTACATGGTCGTTGGCATTGTGTCGCGCGATGCGGGCAACATCGTCATTGATGATGAAGATATCAGTCTTCTGCCGCTGCATGCGCGTGCGCGTCGCGGTATCGGCTATCTGCCGCAGGAAGCCTCCATTTTCCGCCGCCTGAGCGTCTTCGATAACCTGATGGCCGTCCTGCAAATTCGTGACGATCTGACCAGCGAACAGCGTCAGGACCGGGCTAACGAGCTGATGGAAGAGTTCCATATCGAACATCTGCGCGATAGCCTCGGTCAGGCGCTGTCCGGCGGTGAACGCCGTCGCGTTGAGATTGCGCGTGCGCTGGCTGCAAACCCGAAATTTATCCTTCTGGATGAACCGTTTGCAGGCGTTGACCCCATCTCCGTTATCGACATTAAACGTATCATTGAGCATCTGCGCGACAGCGGGCTTGGCGTACTGATCACTGACCATAACGTCCGTGAAACGCTGGCCGTGTGCGAACGCGCATACATCGTGAGCCAGGGCAATCTGATCGCCCACGGTACGCCGCAGCAGATCCTCGAAGATGATCATGTTAAGCGTGTCTACCTTGGGGAAGACTTCAGACTCTGATAGGGTAGAGGTAATGTAACGCCGAACCGGAGAAAAATGCTCTGAACATGAAGCAAGGTTTGCAATTACGGCTCAGCCAACAACTGGCGATGACGCCGCAGCTACAGCAGGCGATTCGCCTGTTGCAACTGTCCACCTTAGAACTCCAGCAGGAGCTCCAGCAAGCGCTGGATAGCAATCCGTTGCTGGAGCAAGCCGATCTTCATGAAGAGGTAGATACCCAGCAGTCGCAGGATACTGAAGCACTCGACACCGCCGATGCGCTCGAACAAAAAGAGATGCCGGACGAGCTTCCGCTGGATGCCAGCTGGGATGAAATCTACACCGCCGGAACCCCTTCCGGTACGCGTGCAGACTACCAGGACGATGAGCTACCGGTTTATCAGGGTGAAACTACCCAGTCACTGCAGGATTACCTGATGTGGCAGGTGGAACTTACCCCCTTCTCCGATACCGACCGCGCGATCGCGACATCCATTGTCGATGCCGTGGATGACACCGGTTATCTGACCGTCACGCTGGACGAAATTCTGGAAAGCATGGGTGACGAAGAGATTGAACTCGAGGAGATAGAAGCCGTTCTGAAGCGCATTCAGCGTTTCGATCCGGTTGGGGTGGCCGCAAAAGATCTGCGCGACTGCCTGCTTATCCAACTTTCTCAGTTCAGCAAAGAGACGCCATGGCTTGATGAAGCCCGCTTGATCATCAGCGACCATCTGGATCTTCTGGCCAACCACGATTTCCGCAGCCTGATGCGCGTCACGCGCCTGAAAGAAGAGGTGCTGAAAGAGGCGGTCAATCTGATTCAGTCCCTCGATCCGCGCCCCGGTCAGTCCATTCAGACCAGCGAACCCGAGTACGTCATCCCGGATGTGCTGGTCAGAAAACACAATGACCGCTGGGTCGTTGAACTGAACTCAGACAGCATCCCTCGCCTGCAAATCAACCAGCAGTATGCCTCCATGTGCACCAGCGTGCGTAACGACTCCGATAATCAATACATTCGTAGCAATTTGCAGGAAGCGCGATGGTTGATCAAAAGTCTGGAGAGCCGAAATGATACGCTGCTCCGCGTAAGCCGCTGTATTGTCGAACAGCAGCAGGCGTTCTTTGAGCAGGGCGAAGAGTATATGAAACCGATGGTGCTGGCGGATATCGCCCAGGCCGTCGAGATGCATGAATCAACCATTTCCCGCGTGACCACGCAGAAGTATCTGCACAGCCCACGCGGTATTTTTGAGCTTAAGTATTTCTTCTCCAGCCATGTGAATACCGAGGGCGGCGGCGAAGCGTCGTCAACGGCCATTCGCGCCCTGGTGAAGAAGTTGATCGCCGCGGAGAACCCCGCGAAGCCACTGAGCGACAGTAAGTTAACCACCATACTGTCCGACCAGGGTATTATGGTGGCACGCCGAACTGTTGCGAAGTATCGAGAGTCTTTATCCATTCCGCCGTCTAACCAGCGTAAACAGCTGGTCTGACACAACCGATAAGGAAGACACTATGCAGCTCAATATCACAGGACATAACGTCGAGATTACTGAGGCTTTACGTGATTTTGTGAATGCTAAATTCGCGAAACTCGAGCAGTATTTCGAAAGGATCAACCAGGTCTATGTTGTATTGAAAGTGGAGAAAGTGACTCATATCTCGGATGCGACCCTGCATGTCAACGGGGGTGAGCTCCATGCCAGTGCGGAAGGGCAAGACATGTACGCTGCTATCGACGGCTTGATTGATAAGCTTGCACGACAGCTCAATAAACATAAAGACAAACTGAAACAACACTAATTGTCCGGGCAGTTAACGGGTGCAGGAAGGCCTGTTGTGAAACACAACAGGCCGTTTGTACAGTTAGCGCTTAGGTGAAATTATGATGAACAACGATTCCGCTCTTCAACTGAGCAATGTCCTTAACCAGGAATGTACGCGCAGTGCTGTTCACTGCCAGAGCAAAAAACGTGCGCTGGAGATCATCAGTGAACTGGCCGCAAAACAGCTGGGCCTGCCGCCGCAGGTCGTGTTCGAAGCGATCCTGACCCGTGAAAAAATGGGCAGTACCGGCATCGGCAACGGCATCGCGATCCCGCACGGCAAACTGGAAGAGGACACCCTGCGTGCCGTCGGTGTGTTTGTGCAGCTGGAGACGCCTATCGCCTTCGATGCCATCGATAATCAGCCCGTCGATCTCCTCTTCGCGCTGCTGGTGCCTGCCGACCAGACGAAAACCCATTTGCATACGCTTTCGCTGGTCGCAAAACGCCTGGCCGATAAAACCATTTGCCGTCGACTGCGCGCAGCCCAAAGTGATGAAGAGCTATATCAAATTATCACTGAAGCAGAAGGCAATCAGGATGATGCATAACCAGGAGATGGCCTTCACATCTGTTGTCCTGAGGAGAAACGGAACATGGTGCTGATGATTGTCAGTGGCCGTTCAGGGTCCGGGAAATCCGTGGCCCTGCGCGCGCTGGAAGACATGGGGTTTTACTGCGTAGATAACCTGCCGGTCGTGCTGTTGCCCGACCTGGCACGCACGCTTGCGGAGAGGCAAATCTCTGCCGCCGTCAGTATCGACGTTCGTAACATGCCTGAATCGCCAGAAATCTTTGAACAGGCAATGAGCAACCTGCCTGATTCATTCTCGCCTCAGCTGCTGTTCCTCGATGCAGACCGCAATACTCTGATCCGTCGCTACAGCGATACCCGTCGTTTGCACCCGCTTTCCAGCAAGAACCTCTCGCTGGAAAGTGCTATCGACGAAGAGAGCGATCTGCTGGAACCGCTGCGTTCCCGTGCTGACCTGATTGTCGATACGTCCGAAATGTCCGTGCATGAGCTGGCGGAAATGCTGCGTACCCGTTTACTGGGCAAACGCGAGCGTGAACTGACGATGGTGTTCGAGTCATTCGGCTTTAAGCACGGTATTCCTATCGATGCGGATTATGTTTTCGACGTGCGCTTCCTGCCGAACCCGCACTGGGATCCGAAGCTGCGTCCAATGACCGGTCTCGATAAGCCCGTCGCGGCCTTCCTCGACAGACACACAGAAGTTCACAATTTTATCTACCAGACGCGAAGCTACCTTGAGCTATGGTTACCTATGCTGGAGACAAACAACCGTAGCTACCTGACCGTGGCGATTGGCTGTACCGGCGGTAAACATCGTTCGGTCTATATCGCCGAACAGCTGGCCGACTATTTCCGCTCACGCGGAAAGAACGTTCAGTCCCGTCATCGCACGCTGGAAAAACGTAAAACATGACCGTAAAACAAACCGTTGAGATCACCAATAAGCTGGGCATGCATGCACGTCCGGCGATGAAACTGTTTGAGCTGATGCAGGGTTTCGATGCAGAAGTTCTGCTGCGTAACGATGAAGGTACCGAGGCGGAAGCGAACAGCGTGATTGCGCTGCTGATGCTGGACTCCGCCAAAGGTCGCCAGATTGAAGTTGAAGCTACCGGTCCACAGGAAGAGGAAGCGCTGGCGGCGGTGATTGCGCTGTTTAACGCCGGGTTTGACGAAGACTAACCCCTCTTTCATGGCGGGTAGCGCTACGCTTACCCGCCTTACATCAATTTATTTCTCGCCATAAACCCTTCCCCTCCCAGCTGCCGCATCTGGCGCATGATCCACGCCTGTCGGTTTCGCACATAGCCTGAGGGTGCATCAGCTTTAAAGCGAATTGGGTTAGGCAAGACCGCGGCCAACAGCGCAGCTTCAGAGAGGCTCAGCCGGCTGGCAGGTTTATTGAAATATCGCTGCGACGCGGCTTCGACACCAAACACGCCATCACCAAACTCGGCAATGTTCAGATAGACCGTTAGAATACGTTTCTTGCTCCAGACCGTTTCCATCCCCAGGGTCAATCCGGCTTCCAGCCCTTTTCGCACCCAGCTGCGGCCATCCCACAAAAACAGGTTTTTGGCCGTCTGTTGTGACAGCGTCGATGCGCCGCGCACACGGTTTTCATGGCGTTCATTATGGGCGAGCGCTTTCTCGATTGCCGCCACGTCAAACCCCCAGTGCTCCGGGAATTTCTGATCCTCCGCCGCTATCACCGCCAGCCCCATCCACGGGGAGATTTCATCTGTGCTCACCCAGTCAGAGTGGGCAACATAGCTGAAGTCACCGGTGAACCACGCGCTCAGCTGACGCTCAACCATCACGGCAGAAAACGGAACCGGCAGAATGCTGAATAATGCCAGTCCGCCGCCCCAGAACACCGCCAGCACCAGCACGGCACGCCAAAGAATACGTTTTACCCAGGCGCCTGCGGCGAATTGACGCCTCATTCAGTCAGCACCAGCACTCTGGCCACCAGTTTTTCAATGCCTGAAGCGGCTTCCGCGATAGTCTGCGCCAGCATATACGCGGGTGTGGTGACGATTTTATTATCTTCATCCACCACAATGTCATCCACCGGACAAGGGATGTGCTCGCCCCCCATCTCCTCGATGATTTCCGCTGTATCAATATCGGTCCCGATGGTCAGGCGCAGCGGGAAATCAAAAATTGTGGGAAGCATGGCCGGAGCGATGCAGATAAAGCCCTGCGGTTTACCCGCCGCATGCATGGCCTGTGATAACGCTTTTAAATCCGGATCAACCTGACACCCTGCGCCTTGCGTGGCAAACGTGCTGAGGTTTTTAGCCGCCCCAAACCCGCCCGGCACAATTAACGCATCAAGCTCTGCCGCGTCCGCCTGAATCAGAGGATGAATTTCGCCACGCGCAATACGCGCGGCTTCAATCAGGACGTTACGGGTTTCCGCCATCGGCTCCCCGGTCAGATGATTAATGACATCAGCCTGATTTTTATCTGGCGCGAAGCAAATGACTTCAGCCCCCTCTCTTGCCAGGGCCAGCAATGTGATGACGGCTTCGTGTATCTCAGAACCATCGTAAACGCCACATCCGCTCAGTACGACACCAATCTTTTTCATCATGACGATCCTTCTCTGCAACTCGCTGAAGCACATAATTAATTTTGATTAAAACGCTATGCTTCACACATTTCACTGATTCCTGTAACAAACCATTTAAGATTTGCTATCTTATTTGCGTGCAGCCTAAATTTTCAGGCGGCGTCCATACGAAAACAACACAAAAAACAGGCGCAGCCACAATTTCCCTGGTGTTGGCGCAGTATTCGCGCACCCCGGTTAAGCCGGGGTCATTTTTTTCTGGCGTCCACCCAGGCTTTAAGCACCGCCACATCGTTCTGCCACTCTTGTTTCATCTCTTCAACCCAATCACCTACGTTATCTTCCCAGGCAGGTAAATCAGGTGACTGAATCTGTTGTCCCAGCTGCTGCAGGTGACGTAAGCCGACCGAGCCGGCCGCACCTTTGATTTTATGCCCTTCTTCCACAATGCCTTTCTGATCCCGCGCTGTCAGATTTGACTCCAGCACGCTCAGATAGCCCGGCATCATTTTTTCAAATACCGCCAGACCGTCGGTAATCAGTTTTGGACCAACCAGATCGATGTACTGCTCCAGCATCGCGGTATCGAGTATCGTTTGGGCTTTCGCGCTATCCACAGACGTCATGGTGTTCTCCTCTTCATCATGGGTATCCCAGAACTTCTTGATCATGGCGGTCAGGGCAGGCACCGCCAGCGGCTTGCTAAGTACATCATCCATACCGGCATCGAGGTACTCTTTTTTATCTTTCAGCACGTTCGCCGTCAACGCCACCAGCGGCGGCAGTTCGTCGGCAGCGTACTGGCTCGTCAGTTCACGGGAAATATCCAGCCCGGTCATATCCGGCAACTGAATATCCAGCAGAACGAGATCATATTCACCCGGCTTAAACATCTCCAGCGCGGCTTTACCGGTCATCGCCACATCCACGCTGTTGCCCAGTTTTTCCAGGACAGAGCGTGCGACAATTACGTTAAGCTCAATATCTTCCACCAGCAGGACATGCAGCGCAGGCAGCGGCATATCGTCGTTTTCGAAGGTATCTTCCACCTCTTCCGCCACCGCCGGCGCGTGCACCGTCAGCGTGAAGGTTGAGCCTTTGCCCGGATGGCTGGCGACGGTAATATCACCGCCCATGCTCTTCGCAAGGCGTTTAGACACCGCCAGACCAATTCCCGTGCCGGTAGCGGGCTTGCCACCGTTGCTGTCCTTCACCTGATAGTACATCGCAAAGATTTTGTCCTGCTCTTCCTGCGGAATACCAATGCCGGAGTCTTCTACCTCAAAGTGCAGCATGTCGCCCTGGTCATAGCGAATACGTACCGAGACCTGCCCCTTCTGGGTAAATTTGACCGCATTGCTGATAAGGTTCCACAGGATCTGGCGCAGACGCGTGCCGTCGGTAACCACCTTGTGCGGCAGCGGCAGCGTGGGATCCATGACAAAGCTCAGCCCCTTCTGCTGCGCCTGCAAACCCGACAGGTTTTCCAGATCGGCAAGGAAACCGGTGAAATCAACCGGCTGGTTATCAAGCTGCACTTTGCGGCGTTCCATCTTATCCATATCGATAATATCGTTGAAGATATTCCCCAGCGTGACCGCTGAGACATGGATGGTTTTAAGGTATTTTTCCTGTTCTGCGGTGAGATCGGTGTCCAGCAGAATGCGGCTCAGGCCGACAATTCCGTTAAGTGGCGTACGCAGTTCATGGCTGATGGTGGAGATGAAGGTGGTTTTATCGCGGCTGGCACGTTCAAGGGCATCCTGATAGCGCTTACGCTCGGTGATATCACGGCCAAACCCCATCAGACCGTGGCGTTTCCCCACGCGGTCGTAGTACGGCACCTTACGGATCTCAAAGCAGGCTTTGCGCCCGTCCGGGTAATCCAGCCACTGTTCATAGGTCAGCGAAACGTTATGACGGAACACTTTTTCGTCCGTCTCCATCACTTTGGCGGCCGCCTCTTCGGAGTATACGTCCTGCGGCTTCAGGTGAATCAGCTGCTTCTCGCTCTTCCCGGTCAGCAGTTCCATCGCCCGGTTACAGCCGGAAAACTCTTTGTCTTCATTACGGTAGAAAACCAGATCCGGTGATGCATCAAGGAACGAGCGCAGGAAAGAGGATTGCTGCTCAAGCTGGATCTGCGTCACCTCGCGCTCTTTCATTTCGATTTTCAGCTGCTCCAGCGTCGCCTGGCGTTCAGCCTCCGCCTTCTCACGATCCGAAATCTCCTGGTTCAGTTGGGCGATATTATCCTTTAGCTGAACGTTGAGCTTCAGATCGCGATCGCGCATCTCTTCCAGTTTATCGACCAGTTTTGACAGGCGCTGACGGGACTCCTCCAGTTGTTCAACCACCACGGAGAGGAAATAGACCGCCCAGGGTGTAATCAGCAAGCCAAAGAAGATGGAGCGGATCACGTCGATACTCTCGACCTGACCGTGTAGAACCATGGTTACGGCCATCTGCACGACAATGGCCAGAACGACCAGCGCCAGTGCCAGCAGCATGGAGAAACGCACCAGCCCAAGCTTCATCATCAGATCGACGTAGTACTGGGCCAGCATTCGAATTTGCTTCATAGAGGATCCCTTCACGACTTTATCGCTCAATAATACTCAAATTCGCGGCGGGGCGTTGAAGGTTGTGAGAAAAAGTGCGGGGTGAAACAGGAGATTAGCCTCGCTTCCGGTTCTCCGGAAGCGAGGAGAGGTCTGTCAGGAGCGTTTCAGCATCAGCCAGAGGCTGATCAGGAAGAAGCTGGCACTCGGCAGCAGCGCGCCGATAACAGGCGGAATACCATAAACCAGCGTCAGCGGGCCGAAGATCTGATCGAGAACGTAGAACACAAAGCCGAAGCTGATCCCGGTCACCACGCGCACGCCCATCGGCACGCTACGCAACGGGCCAAAGATAAACGACAGTGCCATCAGCATCATCACCGCCACGGACAACGGCTGGAAGATTTTGCTCCACATGTTGAGCTGATAACGTCCGGCGTCCTGTCCGCTCGACTTCAGGTATTTCACGTAGTTGTGCAAACCACTGATGGAGAGAGCGTCAGGATCCAGCGCCACCACGCCGAGTTTGTCCGGCGTGAGTTTGGTTTTCCACATGCCCGACACCGTCTGAGAGCCGGAGATCTGTTTTGGATCGGTCAGGTCTGACTCATCCACCTGCGACAACCGCCATTGCTTATGCTCGGCGTCAAACTTGGCCGAAGAGGCGTGACGCACGGAGAGCAAACGACGATCGTTATTGAAGGTGTAAATACTCACGCCCCCCAGTTCGTCATCGCCCTTCACACGTTCGATATAGACGAAGCTGTCACCATCTTTTGCCCACAACCCTTGCTGCGTTGAGAGCAATGAGCCACCGTACATCGCCTGCGCACGATAGTTACGCGCCATCTGCTCACCCTGCGGTGCCACCCACTCGCCAATTGCCATGGTCAACAGCACCAGCGGGATCGCGGTTTTCATCACCGACAGCGCAACCTGCATACGGGTGAAGCCCGAAGCCTGCATAACAACCAGTTCACTGCGCTGTGCCAGCATCCCTAAGCCCAACAGCGCACCCAGCAGGGCCGCCATCGGGAAGAAGATCTGCACATCTTTTGGCACGCTGAGCAGGGTATACATGCCCGCACCCAGCGCGTCATAGCTCCCCTGCCCGGCTTTTTTCAACTGATCGACAAATTTGATAATGCCGGAGAGCGACACCAGCATGAACAACGTCATCATGATGGTGGAAAAAATAGTTTTACCGATATAGCGGTCAAGAACGCCAAACGCCTGCATTAGAGGGCTCCTTTACGCGAGAAGCGGGCACGAATGCGGCGCACAGGCACCGTATCCCACAGGTTGAGTCCCACCGCCAGCAGCAGATACAGACCATTGACCACCCAGGTCCAGACGAACGGGTCAATTTTACCTTTACCACCGTTAGACTTAATTGAGGTCTGCAACAGGAAGAACACCAGGTACAGCAGCATGGCTGGCAACATTGACAGCACGCGTCCCTGACGTGGGTTAACCACACTCAGCGGAACGACCATCAGAGCCATCATAAATACGGCGAATACTAGCGTGATACGCCAGTGCAGTTCGGCACGCGCACGGTTGTTGTCCGTATTGAACAGGGTACGCATATCCATTTGCTCGGTATCACTTGGATCGAGCGCCACGGTCTGGTGACCAATAATGGCCTGGTAGTTCTGGAAATCGGTGATGCGGAAATCGCGCAGCATCGCAGTGCCTTCGAAGCGCGTGCCTTTATTCAGCGTCACTACCTGAGAGCCATCTTTACGCTGTGACAGTTGACCCGAATCGGCCACCACGACGGAAGGACGGGCATTCCCTTTGGTGCGGAGCTGCGCAAGGAACACATCGTTAAAGCGGCTACCATCCACGCTTTCGATAAAGAGAACAGAATTCCCGTCCGTCGCCTGCTGGAACTGGCCCTGCGCCAGTGCGGCCATACCCGGGTTTGCTTTGGCTTCTGCCAGCACTTCATCCTGGTGACGGGAAGACGTTGGGCCCGCCCACATCACATTCACCGCCGCAACGATACCTGTGAAAAGCGCCAGAACCATAGCGGCTTTCACCAGTACGGCTTTACTCAAGCCGCAGGCGTGCATCACGGTGATTTCACTCTCGGTATAAAGCTTGCCGAGCGTCATGAGCAGACCGAGGAAAAGACTTAGCGGCAGGATAAGCTGCGCCATTTCCGGGATCCCTAAACCAAGCAGGGAAAGCACCAGATTCGTAGGAATTTCGCCGTCAACGGCCGCACCGAGGATCCTGACCAGCTTCTGACAGAAAAAAATCAGCAGCAGGATGAAGAGGATCGCCAGCTGGCTTTTGAGCGTCTCCCGCACCAGATATCTTATGATTATCACTTTAAATACGCCCGTAAAAACCCGTCTCTTTGCTGGAAAATCGCTTGTTTCATGGCTTAAACGTCATTTATTCTCTTGAGTCGTCGAAATCATCGCTAAGATTAAAACATCCGGCGGATTCACGCTTCAGGACTTTTTCTGACGTGTCGAAACCGTAGTAACGTAAGATTAACACGAAGTCACCACAACAGCGGACATGAGTTACGAAAGGTTTCAATTCTATCTGTAGCAGCCGCTGTTGTCTTTAAGATTCAGGAGCGTAGTGCATGGAGTTCAGTGTAAAAAGCGGTAGCCCGGAGAAACAGCGGAGTGCCTGCATCGTTGTGGGCGTCTTTGAACCACGCCGACTCTCCCCGATCGCCGAGCAACTCGATAAGATCAGTGATGGCTACATCAGCGCCCTGCTGCGCCGTGGCGAACTGGAAGGCAAACCTGGGCAGACGCTGTTACTGCACCATGTTCCAAACGTACTGTCTGAACGTATTCTGCTGATTGGCTGCGGTAAAGAGCGCGAGCTGGATGAACGTCAGTATAAGCAGGTTATTCAGAAAACGATTAATACGCTGAATGATACCGGCTCAATGGAAGCCGTTTGCTTCCTGACCGAGCTGCACGTCAAAGGCCGTAACACCTACTGGAAAGTGCGTCAGGCGGTCGAAACGGCAAAAGAGAGCCTGTACAGTTTCGATCAGCTGAAAACCAACAAAAGCGAGCCACGTCGTCCGCTGCGTAAGATGGTCTTTAACGTACCGACCCGTCGCGAGCTGACCAGCGGTGAACGCGCTATTCAGCACGGCCTGGCGATTGCTGCCGGGATTAAAGCCGCAAAAGATCTGGGCAATATGCCGCCTAACATCTGTAACGCAGCGTATCTGGCCTCTCAGGCACGTCAGTTGGCTGACGCCTACAGTAAAAATGTCATCACCCGCGTCATCGGCGAACAGCAGATGAAAGAGCTGGGAATGCACTCCTATCTGGCAGTCGGCAACGGCTCCCAGAATGAGTCGCTGATGTCGGTTATCGAGTACAAAGGTAACCCGTCTGAAGATGCGCGTCCGATTGTGCTGGTTGGTAAGGGTCTGACCTTCGATTCCGGCGGTATCTCCATCAAGCCTGCCGAAGGCATGGACGAGATGAAGTACGACATGTGTGGTGCAGCAGCAGTGTATGGCGTGATGCGTATGGTGGCGGAACTTCAGCTGCCGATAAACGTCATTGGCGTGCTGGCGGGCTGTGAAAACATGCCTGGCGGTCGTGCGTACCGTCCGGGTGACGTTCTGACGACCATGTCCGGCCAGACCGTTGAAGTGCTGAACACCGACGCCGAGGGCCGTCTGGTGCTGTGCGACGTGCTGACCTACGTTGAGCGCTTCGAGCCTGAAGCGGTCATTGACGTGGCCACGCTGACCGGTGCCTGTGTGATTGCGCTGGGTCATCACATCACCGGGCTGATGTCGAACCACAATCCTCTGGCGCACGAGCTAATTGGCGCGTCCGAACAGGCCGGTGACCGCGCATGGCGTCTGCCGCTGGGTGACGAGTACCAGGAACAGCTGGAGTCTAATTTCGCCGATATGGCGAACATCGGCGGTCGTCCTGGCGGGGCAATTACTGCGGGCTGCTTCCTGGCGCGCTTTACCCGTAAGTACAACTGGGCGCATCTGGATATCGCAGGTACCGCCTGGCGTTCCGGTAAGGCCAAAGGCGCAACCGGTCGTCCGGTCGCGTTACTGTCGCAGTTCCTGCTCAATCGTGCGGGTTTTAACGGCGAAGAGTAATTGCCGTCAGATGCCCGGTAGCGCTACGCTTACCGGGCCTACGGAAAGATGCCGTTTGTAGGCCGGGTCAGCCCGGCCTTGCATTTAAATCCACAACAAGAAGCCCCATATATGAAGAATGCAACGTTCTACCTTCTGGACAACGACACCCATCAGGACGGCCTCAGCGCAGTTGAACAGCTGGTGTGTGAAATTGCCGCAGAACGTTGGCGCGCAGGTAAACGCGTTTTGATTGCCTGCGAAGATGAGCAGCAGGCCATCCGCCTTGACGAAGCACTCTGGGCACGCCCGCCGGAGAGTTTTGTTCCGCATAATCTGTCTGGCGAAGGCCCTCGTGGCGGCGCACCGGTAGAGATTGCCTGGCCGCAAAAGCGCAACAGCAGCGCGCGCGATATTCTGATTAGCCTGCGGATAGATTTTGCAGATTTTGCCACCGCTTTCACAGAAGTGGTAGACTTTGTCCCTTACGAAGAATCTTTGAAACAACTGGCGCGCGAACGCTATAAAGCGTACCGCCTGGCTGGTTTTAACCTGAATACGGCAACCTGGAAATAATGGAAAAGACATATAACCCACGCGATATCGAACAGCCGCTTTACGAGCACTGGGAACAGCAGGGCTATTTCAAGCCTAACGGCGATGAAAGCAAAGAGTCCTTCTGCATCATGATCCCACCGCCGAACGTCACCGGCAGTTTGCATATGGGTCATGCCTTCCAGCAGACCATCATGGATACCATGATCCGCTACCAGCGCATGCAGGGCAAAAACACCCTGTGGCAGGCGGGGACTGACCACGCGGGTATCGCGACCCAGATGGTGGTTGAGCGTAAAATTGCCGCTGAAGAAGGTAAAACCCGCCACGACTACGGTCGCGACGCGTTCATCGATAAAATCTGGCAGTGGAAAGCAGAATCCGGCGGTACCATCACCCGTCAGATGCGCCGTCTTGGCAACTCCGTGGACTGGGAGCGCGAGCGCTTCACCATGGACGAAGGCCTTTCCAACGCCGTTAAAGAAGTGTTTGTCCGTCTGTACAAAGAAGACCTGATTTACCGTGGCAAGCGCCTGGTAAACTGGGACCCTAAACTGCGCACCGCTATCTCCGACCTGGAAGTGGAAAACCGTGAGTCTAAAGGCTCCATGTGGCATATCCGCTATCCGCTGGCCGACGGCGCTAAAACGGCAGACGGTAAAGATTACCTGGTGGTAGCGACCACCCGTCCGGAAACCCTGCTGGGCGATACCGGCGTGGCCGTTAACCCGGAAGATCCGCGTTATAAAGATCTGATTGGCAAATTCGTGGTGCTGCCACTGGTTAACCGCCGCATTCCCGTTGTGGGCGATGAACACGCCGACATGGAAAAAGGCACCGGCTGTGTGAAAATCACCCCGGCACACGACTTCAACGACTACGAAGTGGGCCGTCGTCACGCCCTGCCAATGATCAACATTCTGACGTTCGACGGTGATATCCGTGAAAGCGCGGAAGTGTATGACACCAAAGGTAACGAATCCGACGTTTACTCCAGCGACATTCCGGCTGAATTCCAGAAAATGGAACGTTTTGCCGCGCGTAAAGCGATTGTCGCTGCAGTGGATGCACTCGGCCTGCTGGAAGAGATCAAACCTCACGATCTGACCGTGCCGTACGGTGACCGTGGTGGTGTTGTTATCGAGCCAATGCTGACCGACCAGTGGTACGTGCGCGCCGACGTGCTGGCGAAACCGGCTGTTGAAGCGGTTGAGAACGGCGACATCCAGTTCGTGCCGAAGCAGTATGAAAACATGTACTTCTCCTGGATGCGTGATATTCAGGACTGGTGTATCTCCCGTCAGCTGTGGTGGGGCCACCGTATCCCGGCCTGGTACGACAGCGAAGGCAACGTCTATGTTGGCCGCAGCGAAGATGAAGTTCGTCAGGAAAACAACCTGAGTGCCGATGTCGCCCTGCGTCAGGACGAAGACGTACTGGACACCTGGTTCTCCTCCGCACTGTGGACCTTCTCCACGCTGGGCTGGCCGGAGAACACCGACGCGCTGCGTCAGTTCCACCCAACCAGCGTGATGGTGTCCGGCTTCGACATCATCTTCTTCTGGATCGCCCGCATGATCATGATGACCATGCACTTCATCAAAGATGAAAACGGCAAGCCACAGGTTCCGTTCCATACCGTCTACATGACCGGTCTGATTCGTGACGACGAAGGCCAGAAGATGTCCAAGTCCAAGGGTAACGTTATCGACCCGCTGGACATGGTTGACGGTATCTCCCTCGAAGAGCTGCTGGAAAAACGTACCGGCAACATGATGCAACCGCAGCTGGCAGAGAAGATCCGCAAGCGTACTGAGAAACAGTTCCCGAATGGGATCGAACCTCACGGTACTGACGCCCTGCGTTTCACTCTGGCGGCACTGGCTTCAACCGGTCGTGACATCAACTGGGACATGAAGCGCCTGGAAGGTTACCGTAACTTCTGTAACAAGCTGTGGAACGCCAGCCGCTTCGTGCTGATGAACACCGAAGATCAGGATTGCGGCTTCAACGGCGGCGAGATGACCCTGTCTCTGGCCGATCGCTGGATCCTGGCAGAGTTCAACCAGACGGTGAAAGCCTTCCGCGAAGCGCTGGACAGTTACCGCTTCGATATCGCGGCGGGCATTCTGTATGAATTCACCTGGAACCAGTTCTGTGACTGGTACCTTGAGCTGGCAAAACCGGTAATGAACGGCGGTTCTGACGCGGAACTGCGCGGTACGCGCAACACGCTGATTACCGTTCTGGAAGGTCTGCTGCGTCTGGCGCACCCGATTATTCCATTCATCACCGAAACCATCTGGCAGCGTGTGAAAGTGATTGCCGGCATCAACGCCGACACCATCATGCTGCAGCCGTTCCCGGAATTCGATGCAGCGAAGGTCGATGAAGCGGCGTCAGCCGATACCGAATGGCTGAAACAGGCGATCGTGGCGGTACGTAATATCCGTGCCGAAATGAACATCGCCCCGGGTAAACCTCTGGAGCTGCTGCTGCGCGGTTGCAGTGAGGCTGCTGTTCGCCGTGTCACCGAGAACAACACCTTTCTGAAAACCATGGCGCGTCTGGAAAGCATCACCGTGCTGCCTGCGGATGACAAAGGTCCGGTATCCGTGACCAAAATCATCGACGGCGCCGAGCTGCTGATCCCGATGGCAGGTCTTATCGACAAAGACGCTGAGCTGGCTCGTCTGGCAAAAGAAGTGGCTAAGGTCGATGTGGAAATTGGCAAAATCGAAAGCAAACTGGCGAATGAAGGCTTTGTTGCCCGTGCGCCGGAAGCGGTTATCGCGAAAGAACGTGAGCGTCTGGTTGCCTTCGCCGATGCTAAGACCAAACTGATCGAGCAGCAGGCGGTTATTGCAGCCCTGTAATGCTTTTACCCCTTACGCTTCAGGGCGTAAGGGGTATCCTTCCTGAAAACTCCTCGCTTGCGCTCCCTTTACTGCGGTGCTATTAACAGCAGTTGTGTGTCAATTTTTGTAATGAGTAAGACTATGAGCGTGATTACCCCCGTCGCGACGACGATGCGTCGGATCACTGAGCAGGACAACCCGGCTATTGCCGCCGTTATCCGAACGGTTTCCGCAGAGTATGGCCTGACCGCCGACAAAGGCTATACCGTTGCCGACCCGAATCTGGATGAGCTGTTTCAGTTGTACAGCCAGCCGGGCTACGCCTATTGGGTTATTGAGCAGAACGGCCAGGTGGTGGGCGGCGGTGGCGTGGCGCCTTTAAGCTGCAGCGAGCCGGATATCTGCGAACTGCAAAAAATGTATTTTCTGCCGTCGGTACGCGGGCAAGGGCTGGCGAAAAAGCTGGCGCTTATCGCCCTTGAACATGCGCGTACTCAGGGTTTTAAACGCTGTTACCTGGAAACAACCGCCTTCCTCAAAGAGGCCATTGGCCTGTATGAACATCTGGGCTTTACGCATATTGATGCGCCGCTGGGCTGTACCGGCCACGTCGATTGCGAAGTCAGGATGCTGAAAACTCTGTAAAGGGCATTCCTGCCCTCTTCTGTTAAGCGACTGTAAACTGAATGCTCTACACTCTCAGTTCACACCATAACGGGGGAAACACGATGTCGAAGATAAAAAGCTACGCCGCACCGCAGGCGGGTGCAGAACTTGAGCTGTACGAATACGATGCGGGCGACCTAAAAGCAGAAGACGTCGAAGTGCAGGTTGATTACTGCGGGATCTGCCACTCCGATCTCTCCATGATCGACAATGAATGGGGCTTCTCACAGTATCCACTGATTGCCGGCCACGAAGTCATTGGCCGCGTTGTGGCGCTCGGTAGCGCCGCACAGGACAAAGGGCTGAAGGTCGGCCAGCGCGTGGGTATTGGCTGGACGGCGCGCAGCTGTGGTCACTGCGATGCCTGTATCAGCGGTAACCAAATTAACTGCCTCGAAGGCGCAGTCCCTACCATTCTGAACAAAGGCGGTTTCGCCGATAAACTGCGTGCCGACTGGCAATGGGTTATTCCCCTGCCGGACAGCATTGATATCGAATCTGCCGGTCCGCTGCTGTGCGGCGGTATCACCGTATTCAAACCGCTGCTGATGCATCATGTCACCGCCACCAGCCGTGTGGGTGTCATCGGGATTGGTGGTCTGGGCCATATCGCAATTAAACTGCTGCACGCGATGGGCTGTGAAGTCACGGCGTTTAGCTCGAACGCGGCCAAAGAGAAAGAAGTGCTGGCGATGGGGGCGGATAAGGTAGTCAACAGCCGCGATCCGCAAGCGCTTAAATCGCTGGCAGGTCAGTTTGATCTGATCATCAATACCGTTAACGTCGATCTCGACTGGCAACCGTACTTTGAAGCGCTGGCCCACGGCGGTAACTTCCACACCGTCGGTGCAGTGATGAAACCGCTGCCGGTGCCTGCGTTTACGCTGATCGGGGGGGATCGCAGCGTCTCCGGTTCAGCAACCGGTACGCCGTTCGAATTGCGCAAACTGATGAAGTTTGCCGGACGCACTAAAGTGGCGCCCACCACCGAACTGTATCCGATGTCTAAAATCAACGAAGCTATCCAGCATGTGCGTGACGGTAAAGCCCGTTATCGCGTGGTGTTGAAAGCGGATTTTTGATGTGAACTCGCGGGATGCGTGCGGCCTGATTGCACGCATCGCCACCCTCTCCCGTCGGGAGAGGGTGTAATACTCAAAACGCTACCGTTTTGCTGCGGTCATTGCCTTGAACACCTCTGCTACCGCCACGGCCCCCGGGTCGGTCACCCCCTCCAGGTTCTCTTTGTTGACATACGACGAACGTCCAGCACCCGCTTTCACCATATTCGCTGTCGCCTCAGCGCCCGCGTTCGCAGCCTGCGCAGCAGCCTGAAGGTCGCCTTTCTGCAATGCCTCCAGCGCCGGTTGCAGGGCATCGATCAAGGTGCGATCGCCAAGATCTGCCCCACCATACTGCTTCATCTGCGCCAGCCCGCTTAAGAGTGCTTCCGGCAACGGCTGACCGTCGTGCAACGTCTGCCCGGCAGCGGTAAAAAAGATCGACATCAGCACACCGCTTGAGCCCCCCATAACCGTTGCCAGCCGCTCGCCAACCAGCAGCAACAGCGTCGACACATCATTTAGCGGAAGCTGTTTCTTCTCCAGACGCTGCGCAATATCCCGCGCCCCTTGCGCAAAGGTAGAGCCCGTATCGCCATCACCCACTTTGGCATCCAGCGCATTGAGGCGGTTTTCCAGCTGGATCAGCGTCTGCGTGACCGTGGAGACGATCTCTGCGACCCGTGGATTGTCCGAGGCGGTATATTCCACGCGGTCATGGATCGCGCTATGTTCCTGCACGCGCAGCGGCGCAAACGCCACCGGCTTCTGCCAGCCCAACGTCTCCACCTCTTCATGGAGAGCTTTTTCGAACAGATCGTTAAGCTTCAGCAACGTCAGCGAAAAGCCTTTCATATCCAGGGCACTCACCAGCGGTACCGGACCAATCAGATAAGCGATATTCTCTTTCAGCGCCGAGTGGGCGAGCTCTTTGGTGAGCAACGCCATCTCCAGCGCCGACACGCCGCCGAGGTTATTGATAAGCACCGCAAAACGCCCGTTACCGGCCTGCGCTTTGAGCGGCTCGACCAGCGTCTCGATGATGGCTTTGCTGTTTTGCGTATCGACAACCGAGGCACCAGGCTCCCCGTGGATCCCGAGCCCCAGCTCCACGTGCCCCTGCTTGATCCGCCCCTCTTCATCATCGCTGCCCGGCAGGTTACAGGTTTGCATTGCCACGCCCAGGCTCCAGAGATTATCGCAAGCCTGCTGCGCGATATCGCGCACCTCGGTCAGTGATTTGCCATGCTCTGCCGCATAGCCCGCGATTTTATGAACCAGTGCCGTACCGGCGATACCGCGCGGCTGCTTGTTATCCGGCAGGGCAATATCATCGGCGACAATGACCATCTCGACCTTCAGGCCATAGCGCTTGGCTTTTTCTGCCGCCAGGCCGAAATTAAGCCGGTCGCCGGTGTAATTTTTCACGATCAGCAGACAACCCCGATCGCCCGTTACCGCCACAATGGCGTTCAGCACCGCATCAACGCTCGGCGAAGCAAAAAGATCCCCGCACACCGCTGCCGTGAGCATCCCTTTGCCGACAAACCCGGCGTGTGCAGGTTCGTGACCAGAGCCACCGCCTGAAATGACCGCCACCCGGCTTTTATCCCAGTCGCTGCGCGCCACCACCCGAATGGCCGGGTCGATATCAAGTTTGACGAGATTAGCGTGTGGTGCCGAAATCAGTATGCCTTCGATGGCGTCGTTGACCAGCTGTTTGCGATCGTTAAAGAAGAATCTGGACATAGTTTTCCAAAATTTTGTGAACCGTATGCAAAAGCATAGTCCGCGCTGGATAATGCGCCGCAAAGTCAGCAATTTACTCAGCCATTTTGCCGTCAGGTTGCCTATACTCGACCGAGGACTAAGAGAGGAAGCGCATTATGAGTACACCATTGTTAATTGCCCGCACGCTGGACAAAGAGCTGTTTTTACTGCCCGCGATGGCCAACCGCCACGGTCTCATCACCGGGGCCACCGGGACGGGGAAAACCGTGACCCTGCAGAAGCTGGCAGAGTCGCTTTCAGAGATTGGCGTACCGGTCTTTATGGCCGATGTAAAAGGCGATTTAACCGGTGTGGCTCAGGAAGGCACTCCGTCCGAAAAACTGCTCGACCGACTCAAAAATATCGGCATCACGGACTGGACACCGCACAACAATCCGGTCGTGTTATGGGATATCTTTGGTGAGAAAGGTCACCCGGTACGTGCAACCGTCTCCGATCTCGGTCCGCTGCTGCTGGCTCGTCTGCTCAACCTCAACGACGTGCAGTCCGGTGTGCTGAACATCATCTTCCGTATTGCCGACGACCAGGGTCTGCTGCTGCTTGATTTCAAAGATCTGCGGGCCATTACCCAGTACATCGGTGATAACGCCAAATCGTTCCAGAACCAGTACGGTAATATCAGCAGCGCCTCAGTCGGGGCCATCCAGCGCGGGTTACTGACCCTGGAGCAACAGGGTGCCGAACATTTCTTTGGCGAACCGATGCTGGATATCAAGGACTGGATGCGCACCGACAGCAACGGGAAAGGCATCATCAATATTCTGAGCTCAGAGAAGCTCTACCAGATGCCGAAGCTCTACGCCGCCAGCCTGCTGTGGATGCTCTCTGAACTGTACGAGCAGTTACCTGAAGCCGGCGATCTCGACAAGCCCAAGCTGGTCTTCTTCTTCGACGAAGCGCACCTGCTGTTTAACGATGCGCCACAGGTTCTGCTGGATAAGATTGAACAGGTGATCCGCCTGATCCGCTCTAAAGGCGTCGGCGTCTGGTTTGTTTCGCAAAACCCGTCCGATATTCCTGACAACGTGCTAGGACAGCTTGGTAACCGCGTACAGCATGCCCTGCGCGCCTTTACGCCGAAAGATCAGAAGGCCGTCAAAGCCGCCGCGCAAACCATGCGAGCGAACCCGGCATTTGATACCGAAGCGGCCATCCAGGCGTTGGGCACCGGTGAAGCGCTTATCTCTTTCCTGGATGCAAAAGGCAGCCCGTCCGTTGTGGAGCGCGCAATGGTGATTGCCCCTTGCTCCCGGATGGGGCCCGTGACGGACGATGAACGCAACGGCCTGATTAACCGCTCCCCGCTGTATGGTAAGTATGAGGACGACGTGGATCGCGAGTCGGCATTCGAGATGCTGCAAAAAGGGGTACAGGCCACCACCGAATCCCAGGACGCGCCTGCCGCCAAAGGCCAGTCTGTTGCCGTGGACGACGGCATCCTGGGCGGGCTTAAGGATATCCTGTTTGGTACAACCGGACCACGCGGCGGCAAACGCGATGGCGTCGTGCAGACCATGGCGAAAAGTGCAGCGCGTCAGGTCACGAATCAGATTGTACGCGGCATGCTGGGGAGCCTGTTAGGCGGTCGTCGCCGGTAAGCGGGGAACCCAGGGGCGACCAAGCGCCGATCCCTGTACGCCGTGATCTTGCAGATAACGGTCGATTTCCACCATCCCCGTCCAGCGGTTCTCACACCAGAGCGGTGCAAGAAGCGTTGGACGGCGGGCGCTGGCGGAGATGCGGTGGTAGACAATCTCCGGCGGGGTGTGCCGAATCATCTCCCCCGCCGTCATCGTATACGCATCAAGCTCAATACCGGTTAAGCGCCCGGCTTCCCAGGCTTTGGCCATGATACTGCCCTTCACGATGTGCAGTGGATGCAGCTTAATTCCGTCCACACCGGTCTCGACCACCTTTTCCAGTGTCTCAAGACCGTGCTGCTGCCCTTCGCCTGGCAGGCCGACAATCAGGTGCGAGCACACCTTTAGCCCACGCTCACGCGCGAGACGTGTGGTGCGCTGGTAACAGGCAAAATCATGTCCACGGTTGATGCGGTGCAGAGTTTTGTCGTGCGCACTTTGCAGGCCCAGCTCCAGCCAGATCTCATACCCCTGCTCCTTGTACTCGCTGAGCAGGTCCAGTACCGCTTCCGGCACGCAGTCCGGGCGGGTGCCCACACACAGCCCTACGATACTGGCCTGACTTACCGCCTGCTGATACATGGAACGCAAGACCTGTACTTCCGCCCATGTGCTGGTGTAGGCCTGGAAATAGGCCAGATACTGTTTCGCACGGTTGACCAGACTCGCCTGATGGGACAGCTGTTCGACGATAGAACGATGCTGCTGCGCTTCGTCAGCAAAAGACGCCACATTACAGAAAGTACAGCCCCCGCGCCCGATCGTCCCGTCACGGTTCGGGCAGCTAAAACCGCCATGCAGCGTCAGCTTGTGAACCTTTTGCCCATAACGCTGCAAAAGATCCCCACCAAACATGTTGACTAATTTCTGTAACTGCATAATCTGATAGACCGTCCCAAAGAAAGGGGACAAGCCTGCCATTTTTAGCCTCTGTCGGCGATGACCTGGATCAATCGCCCTGGACGGCCTTTACCTCTATGAATAAATACTCAGGATTACTGCAATTTCATTCACGCCAGTTGTGATTACTTTTCCTTATGTTCTGATTGTTTTTTTCACTTATAGCGCCAGCACTGAAAAACAGTGACTTTATGCGGGTTTGCATTTCATCGTAGAGAATTATTCTGCTAAAAAACGGCTATTCAGCACGCTACATCGATAATACCGCTTTCATATAGTGAGTCAGATCACACTCCGCTGCGTCTCGCCACAGCTTACAAACGTTGTAAATAGAGTTGAATTTCTTTTATATACAAATAGTTAACTACGCTTTAGCACATTTTTGTATAAATAAGATTGCCATTTGACCTGTGTACCAATTCCCGATAAGTTGGAAATCCGCTGGAAGCTTTCTGGATGAGCAGCCTGCTCATCATATTTATGCAGTAATTGAGATTCCCTCTGAAGCAAGTCCTCAAACTTGTTTACCTGCGCGAAAGGATGAAAAAGAGGGCGAATGCGAGGTACGCGTATGAAACGCAAACCCCGTCGCCATGCTCTTTCTGTGCCTGTGCGCCACGGTTCAGTGGGAAGCCCGACGAGCCTGGGGAGGTTCACTGATATGTTGTACGATAAATCCCTTGAGAAGGATAACTGTGGTTTCGGCCTGATCGCCCACATAGAAGGCGAACCTAGCCACAAGGTAGTGCGTACTGCTATTCACGCACTGGCCCGCATGCAGCACCGTGGTGCCATCCTTGCTGATGGTAAAACCGGCGACGGTTGCGGTCTGCTGCTGCAAAAACCGGATCGTTTCTTCCGTATCGTTGCGGAAGAGCGCGGCTGGCGTTTAGCCAAAAACTACGCTGTCGGTATGCTGTTCCTGAATCAGGATCCTGAAAAAGCTGCCGCCTCACGCCGCATCGTCGAAGAAGAACTTCAACGTGAAACCCTGTCTATTGTTGGCTGGCGCGATGTGCCAACCAACGAAGGGGTACTCGGCGAAATCGCCCTCTCCTCGCTGCCTCGAATTGAACAGATTTTTGTTAATGCCCCTGCGGGCTGGCGTCCGCGTGATATGGAACGCCGTCTGTTTATCGCCCGTCGTCGCATTGAAAAACGTCTCCAGGATGACAAAGAGTTCTACGTCTGTAGCCTCTCTAACCTGGTGAACATCTATAAAGGTCTGTGTATGCCGGCTGACCTGCCGCGCTTCTACCTGGACCTGGCGGACCTGCGTCTGGAATCGGCCATCTGCCTCTTCCACCAGCGCTTCTCCACCAACACCGTCCCTCGCTGGCCGCTGGCACAGCCGTTCCGCTACCTGGCGCACAACGGCGAGATCAATACCATTACCGGTAACCGCCAGTGGGCGCGTGCTCGTACCTATAAGTTCCAGACGCCACTGATCCCTGACCTGCATGATGCCGCGCCGTTCGTTAACGAAACCGGCTCTGACTCCAGCTCCATGGATAACATGCTGGAGCTGCTGCTGGCAGGCGGTATGGATATCGTGCGCGCCATGCGTCTGCTCGTGCCACCGGCATGGCAGAACAACCCGGATATGGATCCAGAGCTGCGCGCGTTCTTCGACTTTAACTCCATGCACATGGAGCCGTGGGATGGCCCGGCGGGCATCGTTATGTCCGACGGTCGCTTTGCTGCCTGTAACCTGGACCGTAACGGTCTGCGTCCGGCACGCTACGTCATCACCAAAGATAAGCTCATCACCTGCGCCTCTGAAGTCGGTATCTGGGATTACCAGCCTGACGAAGTGGTTGAGAAAGGCCGCGTTGGCCCGGGCGAGCTGATGGTTATCGACACCCGCGGTGGGCGCATTCTGCACTCTGCTGAAACCGATAACGATCTGAAGAGCCGCCATCCGTACAAAGAGTGGATGGAGAAAAACGTTCGTCGCCTGGTGCCATTCGAAGATCTGCCGGATGAAGAAGTGGGCAGTCGTGAGCTGGACGACGATACGCTCGCCAGCTTCCAGAAACAGTTTAACTACAGCGCCGAAGAGCTGGATTCCGTGATCCGCGTACTCGGTGAAAATGGCCAGGAAGCGGTCGGCTCCATGGGTGACGATACCCCGTTTGCCGTGCTCTCCAGCCAGCCACGCATCATTTATGATTACTTCCGTCAGCAGTTTGCGCAGGTGACCAACCCGCCAATCGATCCGCTGCGTGAAGCACACGTGATGTCACTGGCCACCAGCATTGGTCGCGAGATGAACGTCTTCTGCGAAGCTGAAGGCCAGGCGCACCGCCTGACCTTTAAATCGCCGATCCTGCTGTACTCTGATTTCAAACAGCTCACCACCCTGAAAGAGGATCACTACCGCGCCGACACGCTCGATATCACTTTCGACGTGACCGAAGTGACCCTCGAAGAGACGGTGAACGCGCTGTGTGACAAAGCGGAACAGATGGTGCGTAACGGTACCGTTCTGCTGGTGCTCTCTGACCGCAATATTGCGAAAAACCGTCTGCCGGTACCGGCTCCAATGGCGGTAGGTGCTATCCAGACGCGTCTGGTCGATAAGAGCCTGCGCTGCGACGCCAACATCATTGTTGAAACCGCCAGCGCCCGCGATCCGCACCACTTTGCCGTGCTGTTAGGCTTTGGTGCGACGGCTATTTACCCGTACCTGGCCTACGAAACGCTGGCGCGTCTCGTGGATACCCGTGCTATCGACAAAGATTACCGCACGGTGATGCTGAACTACCGTAACGGCATCAACAAAGGCCTGTACAAAATTATGTCCAAAATGGGCATCTCGACCATCGCCTCCTACCGCTGCTCGAAGCTGTTTGAAGCGGTCGGTCTGCATGACGACGTGGCGACACTTTGCTTCCAGGGTGTTATCAGCCGTATCGGCGGTGCCGGATTCGCTGACTTCCAGCAGGATCTGATGAACCTGTCGAAACGCGCCTGGCTGGCACGTAAGCCGCTGGATCAAGGTGGCCTGCTGAAGTATGTCCACGGCGGTGAATATCACGCTTATAACCCGGACGTGGTGCGTACGCTGCAACAGGCCGTTCAGAGCGGCGAGTACAGCGATTACCAGCAGTATGCTGAACTGGTGAACAGCCGTCCGGCGGCGACGCTGCGCGACCTGCTGGCGCTGAACCCGGGTGATGAAGCCGTCAGCATTGACGACGTTGAGCCTGCCACTGAACTGTTTAAACGCTTTGACACCGCGGCAATGTCCATCGGTGCGCTCAGCCCGGAAGCTCACGAAGCGCTGGCTGAAGCGATGAACAGCATCGGCGGCAATTCAAACTCCGGTGAAGGTGGTGAAGACCCTGCCCGTTATGGCACCAACAAAGTCTCACGTATCAAGCAGGTTGCATCCGGTCGCTTTGGCGTCACGCCAGCGTATCTGGTTAACGCCGACGTGATTCAGATTAAAGTCGCTCAGGGTGCAAAACCGGGCGAAGGCGGCCAGTTACCGGGTGATAAAGTCACGCCGTATATCGCCAAATTACGCTACTCCGTACCTGGTGTGACGCTGATTTCGCCGCCACCACATCACGATATTTATTCTATCGAGGATCTGGCGCAGCTGATTTTCGACCTGAAACAGGTCAACCCGAAAGCGATGATCTCCGTGAAGCTGGTTTCCGAACCGGGCGTTGGCACCATCGCGACCGGTGTGGCAAAAGCCTATGCGGACCTGATCACCATCGCCGGTTATGACGGTGGTACCGGGGCAAGCCCACTCTCCTCCGTAAAATACGCGGGCTGTCCGTGGGAGCTTGGCCTGGTGGAAACCCAGCAGGCGCTGGTGGCTAACGGTCTGCGTCATAAGATCCGTCTGCAGGTGGATGGCGGCCTGAAAACCGGCCTCGACATCATCAAGGCGGCGATTCTGGGTGCGGAAAGCTTTGGTTTCGGCACGGGCCCTATGGTCGCGCTCGGCTGTAAATACCTGCGTATTTGCCACCTGAACAACTGTGCAACCGGTGTTGCAACCCAGGACGAGAAGCTGCGTAAGAACCATTACCACGGCCTGCCGTTCAAAGTGACGAACTACTTTGATTTCATCGCCCGCGAAACCCGTGAGCTGATGGCACAGCTGGGCGTGAAACGCCTGGTGGATCTGATTGGCCGTACCGACCTGCTCAAAGAGCTGGAAGGTTTCACAGCCAAACAGCAGAAGCTTGAGCTGTCTAAGTTGCTGGAAACTGCCGAGCCACATCCTGGCAAAGCGGTCTACTGCACCGAGAATAACCCGCCGTTCGACAATGGCGTGCTGAACGCGCAGCTGCTGCAGCAAGCGAAGCCGTATGTGGATGACAAGCAGAGCAAAACGTTCTGGTTTGATATTCGCAACACTGACCGTTCTGTCGGTGCATCGCTTTCCGGTTACATCGCGCAAACGCACGGTGACCAGGGCCTGGCGGCCGACCCGATTACCGCACACTTCAGCGGTACCGCGGGTCAGAGCTTCGGCGTGTGGAACGCCGGCGGCGTTGAACTGTATCTGACCGGTGATGCCAACGACTACGTCGGTAAAGGCATGGCGGGTGGTCTGCTGGCGGTGCGTCCGCCGGTCGGTTCTGCCTTCCGTAGCTGCGATGCCAGCATCATCGGTAACACCTGTCTGTACGGCGCGACCGGTGGTCGTCTGTTTGCAGCGGGTCGTGCAGGTGAACGTTTCGCCGTACGTAACTCCGGTGCCATCACCGTGGTTGAAGGTATCGGTGATAACGGTTGTGAATACATGACGGGCGGGATTGTGTGCGTCCTGGGTAAAACCGGCGTGAACTTTGGCGCAGGCATGACGGGCGGTTTTGCTTACGTCCTGGATGAAGACGGTGAGTTCCGCAAACGCGTGAACCCTGAACTGGTGGAAGTGCTGGACGTTGAAACGCTGGCTATCCACGAAGAACACCTGCGCGGTTTGATTACCGAACACGTGCAGCATACCGGTTCTTCGCGCGGCGAAGAGATCCTGGCCAACTGGCCGGCGTTCTCTGCGAAATTCGCGCTGGTTAAACCGAAGTCCAGCGATGTTAAAGCCCTGTTGGGTCACCGTAGTCGTAGCGCAGCAGAGCTGCGTGTGCAGGCGCAGTAAGGAATTCAGATGAGCCAGAACGTATACCAGTTTATCGACCTGCAGCGTGTTGATCCGCCAAAGAAACCGCTGAAGATCCGTAAAATTGAATTTGTAGAAATCTATGAGCCGTTTTCAGAAGGCCAGGCCAAAGCACAGGCAGACCGCTGCCTGTCCTGCGGTAACCCTTACTGCGAATGGAAATGTCCGGTCCATAACTACATCCCGAACTGGCTGAAACTGGCCAACGAAGGACGTATTTTTGAAGCTGCCGAGCTGTCTCACCAGACAAACACCCTGCCGGAAGTGTGCGGCCGCGTGTGTCCTCAGGACCGTCTGTGTGAAGGTTCCTGTACGCTGAACGACGAATTTGGCGCGGTGACCATCGGTAATATCGAACGCTATATCAACGATAAAGCCTTCGAAATGGGCTGGCGTCCGGATATGACCGGCGTTAAGCAAACCGACAAGCGTGTGGCGATCATCGGTGCGGGCCCGGCGGGCCTGGCCTGTGCGGACGTTCTGACCCGTAACGGCGTGAAGGCGGTGGTCTTTGACCGCCATCCGGAAATCGGCGGTCTGCTGACCTTCGGTATTCCGGCCTTCAAGCTGGAAAAAGAGGTCATGACCCGCCGCCGTGAAATCTTCACCGGTATGGGTATTGAGTTCAAACTGAACGTGGAAGTCGGTCGCGACGTGCAGCTCGACGACCTGCTGAAGGATTACGACGCCGTCTTCCTGGGCGTGGGAACCTATCAGTCCATGCGCGGTGGTCTGGAAAACGAAGATGCGCCGGGCGTATTCGACGCACTGCCGTTCCTGATTGCCAATACCAAACAGATCATGGGCTATGGCGAAACCGCCGATGAGCCGTATGTCAGCATGGAAGGCAAACGCGTGGTGGTGCTGGGCGGGGGTGATACCGCGATGGACTGCGTGCGTACCTCCATTCGCCAGAATGCGGCACACGTGATCTGCGCCTACCGTCGTGACGAAGAGAACATGCCGGGCTCTAAACGCGAAGTGAAAAACGCGCGTGAAGAGGGCGTGGAATTCCAGTTCAACATCCAGCCTCTGGGTATTGAAGTGAATGCCAACGGCAAAGTGAGCGGCGTGAAAATGGCGCGCACTGAGATGGGTGCACCGGATGCGAAAGGTCGTCGTCGCGCAGAGATCGTGGCAGGCTCCGAGCATGTGATCCCGGCCGATGCCGTAGTAATGGCGTTCGGTTTCCGTCCTCACAGCATGGAGTGGCTGGCGAAGCACAGCGTAGAGCTGGACTCTCAGGGTCGTGTTATTGCGCCGGAAGGCAACGAAAACGCGTTCCAGACCAGCAACCCGAAAATCTTTGCTGGCGGTGATATCGTTCGCGGTTCCGACCTGGTCGTTACCGCGATTGCCGAAGGCCGTAAAGCCGCTGACGGTATTCTGAACTACCTGGAAGTGTAAAAAAATAAGCCGGATGGCAAATACCATCCGGCTTTTTTTATGCGGTTAACCGCCGTTGATTTTCCCCCTGCAGCTCCGCTTTTCTGTGGTGCCGCAAAAAGAAGGGTTACTTCGTCAATAAGCTCCAGGTCAAATCACTTTCCAGCGTAGTTTGATCTGTCAGATGGCTGAACGCGCTTTCGTTGAGAACCGGTGAGAGCGTTACGTTGAAACTCATCTGCTGGCCGGAAGGGACCTGGTTATTCTCAAGCGCAATCACCGCCTCGTTATTACGCAGATAGAACGGCGTCGGTGTACCGTTTTCCGGCGTAAAATTCAGCTGATCGACCGTTTTACCCACGGTGTAACTTTTGCCATCGACGGTCATGTTGTCAATTTTGACTGCGACACCGCCGGACTGCCCAAAAAGAAACCGCCCCTTATCTCCCGCTGTACCGCGCAGTATCACCGCCATCTGCTGAGACTGAGGGCAGAAAACGTTTACCGTGATGTCACGATCGGCCATTTTATGCCAGTCCTGCTGCGTCGTTTCGATCGTATCCCGGCGCATCTCATGATAATCCACCACCGGCTGTGAGAGACTGAGCTGGCACTCTTCAGCATGGGTTATTCCTGTCACACCGAGCATCAGCAAGGCCACTAAGCCCGATAAGTGTCGACTGTTCATCGGCAGACTCCGTTCACTTCTTCATAGAAGGCATTTTCGTCACGCTTATCAGCCAGGGTGTAATCAATCTTACACAGTCGGTTATTGTCACCGTCTAGCGCGTAGAGCGCACTCAGCTGATCGGCATCGTTAATAAAGACGTGGCCATCATCAACCGTGGTCACGATATAGTTACCTTTCTCATCAACAATCGAGATCCCTTTACTCAGGGGCTGACCGTCAGCCTGCTTAACGCTTAGCATGACGCGGCGGCTGTTGAGTACTTTGAAATCAATCTCGCTGACCGAGGCATGGCCTGCGGCAATATATTTCGTGCCGTTAGCCAGCGTCATACTCTGCGGCAGCTTATTAGCATCAATTTCTATGCGGGAGTTATGCCATTCGTTGAGTGAAGGTACCACGGCCTGGCCCCATGGATCGGTCCAGACGGTACCTTGCGGAGTGGAGATTTCAACGCCGCTCTTCTTCTCGCTCAGTCTGGCAATCGCGAAGGTGTCCTGAATCGTATACGGCGAGAAAGTCACACCCTCTTTATGCATGGCCACGCCACCCGACAATGTCGCATTGTAGTTCCGCTGATTATCCCCACTGGTTCCGCCCCCCACGCTCAGTTGCGTATAGCGCAGGTTAGTGTTGATGTTGCCGTTGAAGCTGTTGTCTTTCGAATCCTGATCGCGATCGGCTGAGATGTAATAGTTCGTATTGTCTCCCAGCGAGCCGCTGTTAGACGCGCCATAGGAGGTGCTATCACCCTGTTTACGCATATAGGTACTGATGGACTGACTGCCGCCGAGCGGGATGCTCACGTTGACGTAGAACATCTCATTGTCCTGATCGTCATCGACATTACCGACCGCACTTTGCCAGTTCATGGATACTGACGCGTACGTAAAGGTCTTGCCCCATGACAGCAAGAGGTAACGTGAATCTTCACCGTCACCGCTGGTCTGGTTGTAGTTGAACCCTGCGCTAAACACCCCCGCCAGAGGGGAGGAGAAGCGAACGTTGCCGGAATAGGTGTTGTCATATCCCTGATAATCATCGTCCATCGCATCAGCCAGTTCGCGATACTCTCCGCTGTAATGCGTCGCACTGCCTGAAAAACCGACGTACTCGTTCAGGATGTAATCACTTTGCAGCTCGGTTTTTACCCCGCTGCTGCTGTCAGCAAAGCTCGCATTGCTGACTGCCGCACCCGTTGAAAGGGTCCAGTCATCGCTTATCAGGAACTCTGTCCTGCCGCCTGCCGCCTGATAGTTTTCCGCAGCGGCACCTGAAGCCAGGAGATTCATCCACGGAGAGACACGCCAGCCGTCAGAGATGTTCATCACCAGCGGATCGTTATAGTCGCTGTCGATGCTGCGCACCTGACCTACAGAAAGGGTTAGACCCTGCGGGCGTGAAAGGTTGCGCGCCCTTACCTGAGACGCCGGGACGATGAAACGGTTAGTCGCGCCGTCGGATTCCACCACCGAGACGTCCAGATCTACATTGTTGCGAACCACGGGCACGTCATCCAGCGTGAAGGGGCCGGCTGGCACAAGGGTACTGAAGACCAGTTGACCGTTCTGGCGGATTTCGACACGTGCCTGGGAAGACTGGGCAATACCGGAAACGCTCACGCCAGAGCTTGCTCTCGCCAGACCGCTGGTCGGCATAAACTGAACGCCGGTAATCGGCACCCCGCTCAACACGTTGGACATGGCGTTGATTTCACCCACCTGCATCGTCATTTTTTGCGCGGTAAAGACATGCTCTGCATAGGTGTAAATGCTTTCGGCATTTCGGCTACCGTCGTCATCCGTCAGGATATAACGGCTGCGCAGCGCCCAGTCCATCGTGTTGAATCCGGCTTCCAGGCTGGCCTGAGAGTAGCGGCTGCTGTCATCGTCACCATAGTCGTTATGGGTGCTGAACAATGAATAGTTCAGCAGCGCCGCCGTTCCGCCATGCTGGAAGTTTTTGATATCCGACGACAGACTGTTCAGCGCTTCAGCTGGCAGATAGAGTTCAACGGCCTCCTGGTTAGGCAAGGCGTTGATGACGGCTTTAGGATAGTTATCCCGAATATCATGACACTCCTCACCGGACTTTATTGACACAGGCATCAGCCCAGCAAACTCCATGAGATCGTTATCAAAGCAAAGCATGCCGTCTTTGTTGAAACGAACTGCAGCCATTCCTCGCTCTTTCCCGTTTACCTTCACCGAAACGGAGTGGGTTCCGGGTAAAAAGCGTGGTGCTTCTGCGAAGTAATGGTTGAGATCTTTATTCAACCCCAGCGTTTGCATTATCCCCGTGTCGAAGGTGACCTCCCTCGCCAGTACGGATGTTGAATCAAGTAACACCAGAGGTAATGTGCCGCAAAGAATGGCGCGGACACAAAGTGCAAGGCGGCTTTGTTTACTCACCGTCATATCCCTATTTTATTTATTTAATTCCGACGTAAAGCTCGGTACCTCAACGCCATAGCGACTGGCCGGGAAAAACTTAACGCTGCTGTCACCGCTGACTTTCTTACTCATATCAGCCGTTAGCGTTTCGCCAGGAAGAATGTAGGTTTTGGACAGAGAGGCACTCACACCTGAAGGCAGCAGCATTACGTTCTGCCCAAGACGGACCACATATTTGCTGGGATTGTTCACGGTGACGGATGTGCCGTTTGAGGACCACTTCAGGAACTTCCAGGCATCAGTGACCACTCCCAGGGATGTCGGACGAATAAGCACGGGGATATCCTGGCGAATGTTAATGCCAATCTTTATTTTTTTATCATCGTTTTTAGGCGGAATACCGTCGAATGTGACGCGTTTATAATGCTCTACATCCAATGGCTGTTTGTTCTGAAGAATAAAGCGCAGCTGCTGCGTCTGACCTGGCTCAAGACGTACCACCGGCTGCGTTGCAATAAGCTTAAGACCGGTATCGTCCGGCAGGTCAACGACATTTGTATATAAAAGTGAAGGATGCGAATCGGTATTCTTGACGTTAATGGTTCCACTGTGCGTTGCTTCATCAATGATTAACAGACTGGTTTCAGGCACCATGCCTTCTGCATGTACAGCAACACTGGCAGATAATAACGCGGCAGTAATAAGCGTGTTAAATAAAGTGGATTTTAAACAATGCATAATAATATCTCCTTGAAAGCAACAACAGAACAGTCCATGTTTATCGCGCCGTTAAAAAGAGAGTAAATGCAGCGCATTTACTCTCCGGTTAATTAAATTACGTTTACTCGATTAAAAGTCTTACAGATAACGCAGGCTGATAGTCACCTGACCATCAAGCTGGGTGTCATCAGTGATCGCCAGCGTGGTGGTATCCTGGATCGCCAGAGAGGTCACCAGTGGGAAGGTTGCGGTCTGGAACGCCAGTGGAGCCAGGGTGCCAACAGTCGCAACGGTGAAATCACGATAGTTATCGCCCTGAGTTGTACCGTTGGTGCTCTTCGACCAGTTACCCGTAGCATTCTGCTGGTAAATTGGGTCAACTTTAGCGCCGTCAGCCATTACGCTGTCAGTTTTAACGAACAGCGAGTATGTTCCGATGTTCACTGGTGTTGTACCTGTTGTTTTACCTACACCGTAAGTCTGGCTTTCAGACGAATTAGAACCACCACCAAACATGCCATTCTCAACGGTGAGTTTCGCGTTAGAATCAGCGCGATCGTCAATCATATTCCAGGACACTTTTGTTGCTGCGGTGCAGGTAATAGTCAGATCGATGTCTTTCTGGCCCAGCTGGTTAACTGCCGTTGAGCTTAAACCACCCAAACTAACTGTGCCGTAGTCAACCGTTCCGCCGTTGCTTAACTGAGGCGTACAGGCTGAATTAGTCAGCGTACCTTTGACTTTCAGAACGGCAGTCGGGTTAGCCGCAAAAGCGGATGTCACACACAGAGAGAGCGCAGTAGCGAGTAAAACCTTTTTCACTTGTTATTCCTTAACATATGAGTAATTGCAATATTAAATACAGCAGGGATAAATAAATTTACCCCATACTGTTTATCGTCATGCTTGAGAGCATGCGTAGATAATATAATCTTTATAAATACAAGCAATTTAGAAAAATTAATTTATGGATTTAGAATAACGTTATCAATAAGTGATATTTATTTATAAGAGTGCATATAGCTTTAAAACGACATATTATATTCAGCGGAGATATAGCTTGAAATTATCCGAACGGTGGGGGCAGGCAAAAAAGAAGGGATGTATATAATTTACTTTATTAAACGTTTTGACATAAAAAGACATAAAAAAATCCAGCTAGTCTGAATAACTAACTGGATAGTCGATAAAAATGCTTTTACTACTTCACAACGCGCAGTGCCGGACGGCCTCCGCGCGGCGGCGGATCGTCATCAGGATCGTCATTGTGATCGGGCTTGTCCCCCTCAATGACCGACATCAGCGTTTCGCTTTCGTTTTCCGAAGCGCCGTTTTCGTCATTCAGGCCGACAACATCCTCGTCATAAGCCGCTTCCGGCTCAAACATGGTGCCTGCACCGTTTTCACGCGCATAAATCGCCAGCACCGCAGCCAGCGGTACAGAAACCTGACGCGGCACACCGCCGAAACGCGCGTTAAAGCGCACTTCGTCGTTGGCCAGTTCAAGGTTACCCACCGCGCGCGGCGCGATGTTCAGTACGATCTGCCCGTCACGTGCATATTCCATAGGAACCTGCACGCCCGGCAACGTCACATCCACAACCAGGTGCGGCGTGAGCTGGTTATCCAGCAGCCATTCATAGAAGGCGCGCAGCAGATACGGACGGCGTGGGGTAAGTTGTGACATTTCCACAGTCATTAGCCTCGGCCGAGACGCATTTCACGTTCCGGTTCAGTTAAAGATGCCAGGAAAGAATCGCGTTCAAATACGCGAGTCATGTAGCCCTTCAGCTCTTTCGCGCCCGGACCGCTGAACTCTACGCCCAGGGTTGGCAGACGCCACAGCAACGGCGCCAGGTAGCAATCTACCAGGCTGAACTCATCGCTCAGGAAGAATGGTTTCTGACCAAACACAGGGGCAATCGCCAGCAGCTCTTCACGCAGTTGCTTACGTGCAGCGTCTGCTTCAGCAGAGGAACCGTTGACGATAACGTTCATCAGCGTGTACCAGTCTTTTTCGATACGCTGCATGTACAGGCGGCTTTCACCACGTGCAACAGGGTAAACAGGCATCAGTGGTGGATGCGGGAAACGCTCATCCAGATATTCCATAATGATACGGGATTCCCACAGGGTCAGCTCGCGATCCACCAGCGTCGGTACGCTTTGGCTCGGGTTGAGATCGATCAGATCCTGAGGCGGGTTATCCTTTTCCACATGCTCGATCTCAAAACTGACACCCTTCTCGGCCAGCACGATACGAACCTGATGGCTATAAATGTCAGTAGGACCAGAAAACAGCGTCATTACCGAACGTTTGTTGGCAGCGACAGCCATGAAAACCTCCAGGTATATTCAGAATTTTTACTGCTACCAGCCCAAACAGGGCCAGCCAGATGTTGTATCGCCCATCCCAGAGAAAACACATTGTTCAAGAATCGAACAAAAAACGAGTATTCACCGATATTTGGGCAGAAAATTGGATGATAGTTTACCAGATTTTGATGGCTTTGTGGTGAGGGGATTCTGGAAATGTGGAAAAAGAGAAGATATATGCAGTGATGCTGTGGATAACCTGCACATTATCCATAAAAAAAAACCCGCCGAAGCGGGTTTTTCGCCAATCGTTTCTGCGTAAGCAGAAAAGGATTAACGTTTGGAGAACTGTGGACGACGACGTGCTTTACGCAGACCCACTTTCTTACGTTCAACCTGACGAGCGTCACGAGTAACGAAGCCAGCTTTACGCAGTTCAGAACGCAGGGATTCGTCGTACTCCATCAGAGCGCGGGTGATACCGTGACGGATCGCACCTGCCTGACCGGAGATACCACCACCTTTAACGGTGATGTACAGATCCAGTTTTTCTACCATATCAACCAGTTCCAGCGGCTGGCGAACTACCATGCGGGCAGTTTCACGACCGAAGTACTGTTCCAGAGAACGTTGGTTGATTACGATTTTACCACTGCCCGGTTTGATGAACACGCGAGCTGCGGAACTTTTGCGGCGACCAGTGCCGTAGTATTGATTTTCAGCCATTGCCTATAATCCCGATTAGATGTCAAGAACTTGCGGTTGCTGTGCCGCGTGGTTGTGCTCGTTACCTGCGTAAACTTTCAGTTTACGGAACATAGCACGACCCAGCGGGCCTTTTGGCAGCATGCCTTTAACCGCGATTTCAATCACACGCTCAGGACGGCGAGCAATCATCTCTTCAAAGGTCGCTTCTTTGATACCACCGATGTGGCCAGTGTGATGGTAGTACATTTTGTCTGTACGCTTGTTGCCGGTTACAGCAACTTTATCTGCGTTCAGAACGATGATGTAATCACCCGTATCAACGTGCGGAGTGTATTCCGCTTTATGCTTACCGCGCAGGCGACGAGCCAGTTCAGTAGCCAGACGGCCCAGAGTTTTACCGGTCGCGTCAACAACATACCAGTCGCGCTGAACGGTTTCTGGTTTAGCTGTAAAAGTTTTCATTAAAAGCTTACCCAAATAATAAGTTACACGTTGGTGAACACCCAAACGTTTAGTCAGTTGAGGTTCACACGACAAAGTCCGGCAAACCTACCCCTTCGAATAGCTAATGCCGACACATAGAAAGTTTCGGGAAAAAAACCTTCTCGTAACGTGGGGTCGCAAGATTATAGAGAAGTTGAGGTCAAAGATCGACCCTTAAATGTGATTCGAGGCGGGTTTTTCGGGGGTAAGGTTTTTGCGGTCTGCCGCCCTCACCCCCAGCCCCTCTCCCACAGGGAGAAGGTCGCATTTATGGCATATGCTGAAGCTTAAGATACTCCTCGCTTTGCATCTCCTGCAGGCGCGACAGACAGCGCTGGAACTCAAACTTCAGCCGCTCGCCTTTATACACCTCATATAAAGGTACCTCGGCGCTGACCACAAGCTTCACGTGACGCTCATAGAACTCATCGACCAGCGCAATGAAGCGGCGCGCTTCGCTTTCCATCAGCGGCGTCATGACCGGCACGTTGAGCAGCATCACGGTATGGAACAAACGCGAGAGCGCGATGTAGTCATGCTGGCTGCGGGCATCCACACAGAGCGTTGCAAAGGAGACGGCCAGGGTTTGATTTTCGACACCCAGGGTTTGCAGCGGGCGATGGTTAATCTCGAGCTCAGGGGCATGAGCCCGTTTTGCCCCCGCCAGCGCCAGCCACAGTTTATCCATCTGCTGCGTGGTCTCATCGTTTAAGGGAGAGAGCCACAGATGCGCCTGAGTTAAGGTACGCAGGCGGTAATCCACCCCGGCATCAACATTCATGATGTCGCAGTGCTGTTTGATGGCATCAATAGCGGGCAGGAAACGCGCGCGCTGCAGGCCATTGCGGTAAAGCTCATCCGGCGGGATATTCGAGGTCGCCACCAGCGTTATCCCGCGCGCGAACAGCGCTTTCATCAGGCCACCCAGCAGCATGGCGTCGGTAATATCGGAGACAAAAAACTCGTCAAAACAGAGTATGTCCGTTTCCGCCTTGAACCTGTCGGCCACAATCTCCAGCGGATCGCTTTTGCCCTGCAGTGCCGTCAGCTCTTCATGAACCCGCAGCATAAAGCGGTGGAAATGCAGACGCTGCTTACGGGTACCCGGCAGGCTCAGATAAAAGAGGTCCATCAGCCAGGTTTTCCCGCGCCCGACGCCGCCCCACATATACAAACCGCGCACCGGCGCATGAGTCTGTGGCTCTTTTTTTCCGAGCAACCGCCCCAGAGCCGCCTTCAACCCACCGGTCTGTTCACCCTCTGCAGGTTTTGCCGTGAGCTCCTGATAAATCGTATCCAGACGATTCACCGCTTCACGCTGAACGTCATCCGGCTGATGTGTACCCTCATTTAGGGCAAGTTGGTATCGCGATGCAGGGGACAGGTTTTGCATAAACGTATTGTTATTCCTTCAAATAATACTCACCAGCAGACGTGACTGATGAAAAAAAGGCCGTTCTACACTACGCGATGATACGTCAGGATTCCACTTCTGCGGAAATAGCGGTTATAGTGGCAATATCAGGCACAGGCAGGAGCCGAGCCAACACCCTACGGAACAACAAGACAACGGGAGAAGTTCATGACCTGGGAATATGCGCTAATCGGTTTAGTCGTCGGCATCGTCATTGGTGCTGTGGCCATGCGTTTCGGTAATCGCAAATTGCGTCAGCAGCAGTCACTGCAGTACGAACTGGAAAAGAACAAAGCCGAACTGGAAGAGTATCGTGAAGAGCTGGTCAGCCACTTTGCCCGTAGCGCCGAGCTGCTGGACAACATGGCGACCGACTATCGTCAGCTCTATCAACATATGGCAAAAAGCTCCAGCAGCCTGCTGCCAGAAATGACCGCGGAATCCAATCCATTCCGTAACCGTCTGGCCGACTCTGAAGCCGGTAACGATCAGGCCCCTGTTCAGATGCCACGCGACTATTCAGATGGCGCGTCTGGCCTGCTGCGCGGCGGTGCAAAACGCGATTAATCGCACAACCTGAATTTATTTTACGGGCGCTGCTATTGCGCCCGTCCTTTCTTCATGACCCCAGCTATTATTGAGTAAGCACTTCATTGTTCAGCGGTTTAAAATTCAATAACATCAACGTGTTTTAGGGCCGTTTTTCCTTTATTCCAGGTTACGAGAGTCAGCATCGATGAAGAAAAAAAACCAGCTGTTGAGCGCTATAGCGTTAAGTGTCGGGTTATCTCTCTCGGCGTCCTTCCCTGCATCTGCCGCCCTGCCTTCCCAGGTACCCGGCCAGGCGGCAATTCCAAGCCTTGCGCCAATGCTGGAAAAAGTTCTGCCTGCGGTAGTGAGCGTGCAGGTAGAAGGCACGGCATTACAAAATCAACGCGTACCTGAAGAACTGAAAAAATATTTTGGCGATGAGTCGCCCGACCAGCAGGCGCAGCCTTTTGAAGGTCTGGGTTCTGGCGTCATTATTGATGCGGCCAAAGGTTATATTCTGACCAACAATCATGTTATCAGTCAGGCCGATAAAATCAGCGTACAGCTGAACGATGGGCGTGAGTTTGAGGCCAAACTGATTGGCGGCGATGACCAGAGCGACATCGCACTGCTGCAGGTGCAAAACCCGAGCAATCTGACTCAAATTGCCATTGCGGACTCCGATAAACTGCGTGTCGGTGATTTTGCTGTCGCCGTGGGAAATCCGTTTGGTTTAGGGCAAACCGCCACCTCCGGGATAATCTCGGCGCTGGGTCGCAGCGGTCTGAATCTGGAAGGTCTGGAAAACTTTATCCAGACCGATGCCTCAATCAACCGAGGGAACTCCGGCGGGGCATTGCTCAATCTCAACGGCGAGCTGATTGGGATTAACACCGCTATCCTGGCGCCGGGCGGCGGCAGTATCGGCATCGGTTTTGCCATCCCCAGCAATATGGCCAAAACGCTGGCGCAGCAGCTCATTCAGTTCGGTGAGGTCAAACGCGGGCTGTTGGGCATCAAAGGGATGGAGATGAGCGCTGACATCGCGAAAGCGTTCAACATCAATGTGCAGCGCGGTGCGTTTGTCAGTGAAGTGCTGCCAAACTCCGGCTCGGCAAAAGCTGGCGTGAAGTCGGGCGATGTGATTGTCAGCCTGAACGATAAACCGCTGAGCAGCTTTGCGGAACTGCGCTCGCGTATTGCCACCACCGAACCGGGTGCCAAAGTGAAGTTAGGCCTGATTCGTGATGGTAAGCCGCTGGATGTCGAAGTGACGCTTGATAAGAGCACCTCATCCTCTGCCAGCGCGGAGCTTATCGCCCCGGCGCTGCAAGGGGCAACGCTGAGCGATGGACAGCTGAAAGACGGGACGAAAGGGATTAGTGTCGATACCGTCGAGAAGAGCAGCCCTGCCGCGCAGGCCGGATTGCATCAGGATGATGTGATCATCGGCGTGAACCGCAATCGCGTGCAATCCATCGCAGAACTGCGCAAGGTGCTGGAAAGCAAACCGGCGGTCATTGCCCTGCAGGTTATGCGCGGCAACGAGTCTATCTATATTCTGTTGCGCTAAGCATTTGCGATTCCGGACATCACCGCTGCGTGTGATGTCCGGATAACTCATGTTATGCTGCAAATCGTTCCTTTATTAACGACACGCGCATCATGCTTTTAAAGCTCTTTCGTTCAATTGTCATCGGTTTGATTGTTGCCGGCCTGCTGCTGGTCGTCATGCCGTCTTTACGCCAGTTCAATAAGCTGTCGGCGCCTCAGTTCGACAGTGCGGATGAAACGCCTGCGACCTACAACCAGGCCGTTCGCCGTGCCGCGCCTGCCGTGGTTAACGTTTATAACCGTGGCCTCAATAGCTCAGCCCATAACCAGCTGGAGATCCGCACTCTCGGCTCCGGGGTAATTATGGACGAGCGCGGCTACATCATTACCAACAAACACGTGATTAACGATGCCGACCAGATCATCGTTGCCCTGCAGGATGGCCGCGTGTTTGAGGCCCTGCTGGTGGGCTCGGATAGCCTGACCGACCTGGCTGTTTTGAAGATCAACGCCACGGGCGGTTTACCGGTTATTCCTATCAACCGTAAACGAACCCCTCATATTGGCGACGTCGTGCTGGCTATCGGTAACCCTTATAACCTGGGCCAGACGATCACCCAGGGGATTATCAGCGCCACCGGTCGCATTGGCCTCAACCCGTCGGGACGGCAGAACTTCCTGCAAACCGATGCGTCCATCAACCACGGTAACTCCGGCGGTGCGCTGGTCAACTCGCTGGGCGAACTGATGGGTATCAATACCCTCTCGTTCGATAAAAGCAATGACGGTGAGACGCCGGAAGGGATTGGGTTCGCCATTCCATTCCAGCTGGCGACCAAGATCATGGATAAATTGATCCGCGATGGCCGTGTGATCCGCGGTTATATTGGTATTGGCGGTCGTGAAATTGCGCCTATGCATTCGCAGGGCGGTGGCATCGATCAGATTCAGGGCATCGTGGTCAACGAAGTGTCGCCTGGCGGCCCGGCGGCTAACGCGGGAATTCAGGTTAATGATGTCATCGTGTCGGTCAACGGCATACCAGCGGTATCGGCGCTGGAGACCATGGATCAGGTTGCGGAGATCCGTCCTGGCTCTATCATCCCGGTTGAAGTCATGCGTAACGATAAGAAGCTGACGCTGCAGGTGACGATTCAGGAATACCCGGCCACCAACTGACAGGCATAAAAAAACGGAGCGCATTGCTCCGTTTTTTTTGCCGGGCGGCATGACGGCTTACCCGGCCTATGGGGACATCCGTTTTACTTGTTAACGAACTCTTCGCCCAGAGTGATATCTTTCTTCAGCGTATCCAGCATGCCTTCCATCGCGTTCTGTTCAAACGCGCTCAGCTTGCCAATCGGCTGATGTTCTTCGATACCGTTTTTACCCAGCAGCAGCGGCTGAGAGAAGAAACGAGCGTGTTCTCCGTCGCCTTCAACATACGCGCATTCAACAACGCCTTTCTCGCCCTGCAGTGCACGAACCAGTGACAGACCAAAACGTGCCGCCGCCTGACCCATAGACAGGGTTGCAGAACCGCCACCCGCCTTCGCTTCCACCACTTCGGTGCCCGCGTTCTGGATGCGTTTGGTCAGGTCAGCCACTTCCTGCTCGGTGAAGCTAACACCAGGGATCTGCGACAGCAGAGGCAGAATGGTGACACCAGAGTGACCGCCGATAACCGGCACTTCAACTTCTGAAGGCTGTTTGCCTTTCAGTTCAGCCACAAAGGTGTTGGAACGGATGATGTCCAGCGTGGTTACGCCGAACAGTTTGTTCTTATCGTAAACACCGGCTTTTTTCAGCACTTCTGCCGCGATAGCGACCGTGGTGTTCACCGGGTTAGTGATGATACCAATGCACGCTTTCGGGCAGGTTTCAGCAATCTGCTGCACCAGGTTTTTCACAATACCCGCGTTGACGTTGAACAGGTCTGAACGATCCATGCCTGGCTTACGCGCCACACCAGCGGAGATCAGCACCACGTCCGCGCCCTGCAGGGCAGGACGAGCATCTTCACCGGAGAAGCCTTTGATTTTCACAGCTGTCGGGATGTGGCTCAGGTCAACCGCCACACCTGGGGTTACCGGAGCAATATCGTACAGGGAGAGTTCTGAGCCTGAAGGCAGTTGGGTTTTCAGTAGTAGGGCAAGCGCCTGGCCGATACCACCAGCAGCGCCGAGGACTGCGACTTTCATCCTAAACTCCTTATTATGGTTAACTTAAGTATCTGTAACTCCGTTGCGGCGACCATAATTCAGCAGGTAATTAATTACAATTTTCGTCACTAAATAATTTGAGGTCGCGCGACTTTATCTCTCACCAGAAGGCTATCTGACGACAGACGACAACGAATTAAGAGGGGGTTACAATACACCCTGCCACGCCACCAAAACAACATCATTTTGATAACATTTAATTTACTTTTAAGCTTATTTGCTTGCCGTGACCCAGGCATGTTTTCTGATAACGAAATCTGATAAAATCACTCCCTTTCATAACATTATTTCAGCCTAACCGCTGGCAGATAATTTGCATAAAAATTCATCCACATGCATAATAATGTTGTTTCTTTCGTCATATTCCGGGTGACTTATGCGAAGCTCGTCTAAGCAAGAAGATTTAGTGAAGGCGTTTAAAGCGCTACTCAAAGAAGAGATATTCAGTTCTCAGGGAGAAATTGTTCAGGCTTTACAGGAACAAGGCTTCGATAACATCAACCAGTCGAAAGTCTCCCGCATGTTAACCAAATTTGGTGCGGTACGTACGCGTAACGCCAAAATGGAGATGGTCTACTGCCTGCCTGCAGAACTTGGCGTGCCAACCACCTCCAGTCCGTTAAAGAATCTGGTTCTCGATATCGATTACAACGATGCCGTTGTTGTGATCCATACCAGCCCGGGTGCTGCACAGTTGATTGCACGTATGTTGGACTCGCTGGGTAAGCCCAAAGGCATCCTTGGGACGATTGCGGGTGACGATACCATCTTCACTACCCCCGCCAATGGCTTCTCAGTGAAAGATCTCTACGAAGCGATTCTGGACCTGTTCGAGCAGGAACTCTGATTACCCTCCCCGTGGCGTCCTGCTGCGGGGATCATTCTGCTTCTGCCGCGTTTCCCCCTGTTTTATCCCGCCCTTTACTTTAACAAATAGTGCTTTTTACCGCCCATTAACATTCATTTGGTGAATGATAAATCAAAAAATCGCACAAAAAATCAAAAGCTGATATCCATATGATTTTCTTAGATATACAGCCACCCCATTGAACAATAAACGCACAATTTTATGCCATTAGGTTATAAAAAACAGGTTAGTTAATACGTAATAACAACAGAAACAATTAGTCTGGTATTAATTTTTACCGTTATTAGTGTATACTTGATTTTGTGATGAGGGTCACGAAACAAAGACCCCACTAAAAATTCGACGAGGTAAAGAATCATGAAAATCAAAACTACTGTAGCGGCGCTCAGCGTCCTGTCTGTCCTGTCATTCGGTGCTTTCGCCGCTGACGCTATCAATGCCGAGCAGGCACAATCCCGCCAGGCAATCGGTACGGTTTCCGTGGGCGCAATCGGCACGTCTCCAATGGACATGCATGAGATGCTGAACAAAAAAGCGGAAGAACAAGGTGCGTCATCTTATCGCATCATTGAAGCGCGTTCAGGTGACCACTGGCACGCCACCGCTGAGCTGTACAAATAAGTTTTAGTAATAACTGAAGACCAAAATCTCTACTCAACAGCACCAGGCATAAAAATAGCAGTTCAACCCTTCTCGCCGTTGAGCAAAAACCCTATTCAGGAGCAAAAACTATGAAAACCAAATTCATCATCGCAACCCTCGGTCTGGCATCCGTTCTCTCTTTCGGCGCAAGTGCAGCCGTACAGCAAGTGAACGCTGACCAGGCGCAGAATCTGCAGTCTATGGGGAGTGTGTCTGTGACCTCCGTTACCGGCTCTCCAATGGATATCCGTCAGGCACTGGCCGCTAAAGCTGAAAAAGCAGGCGCCAGCAGCTATCGCGTCACCGAGCTGAACCAGGGTGACCACTGGCATGCAACGGCTCAACTGTATAAATAAACCCTCGTCGTATCTCATCATACGACTTGCCCCTGGCCTTCTGGTCAGGGGCTTTTTTATGGCTTGATCAATGGCGCGCGTTGAAGCGTAGCTGCCCTTCCAGCTCTTCTTCCGCTTCATCAAACAGCAAAATGAGTGCGCCAAACCGTCTACGCAACTTTTCAGGCAGATGGATAAACTCAATTTCCAGCGGTAACGGCAGCAGGCTGCCGGTCACCACGTCCCACAGCGTGTCCAGATTGGTGACGCTTTCCCGTTCAAGATCAAACACCCGGATAAATTCACGATAGAAGTCATCCTGACTGTCGATCTCGTCAAAATCAAAGGTATAGGTTTTCATTGCCAGTCACCCAGTCCAGGCGAGCGGCCTTCGCCGCCCTGATTATTATAATCCCCCAATATGCAGGGTTTTGACTTCCAGATACTCTTCCAGCCCCAGCACGGACCCTTCACGCCCAAGGCCAGACTCTTTTACCCCACCAAACGGCCCCAGCTCTGTGGAGACGGCACATTCGTTAATTCCTATCATCCCGCTTTCGATGGCCTGCGACACGCGGAAGACACGTGCCAGATTTTGGGTATAGAAGTAAGCCGCCAGGCCATATGGCGTGTTGTTGGCACGCTGGATAACCTCATCTTCCGAGGTAAAACGGAAGCAGGCCGCAACCGGCCCAAACGTCTCTTCTTCAGCCAGTTTCATGCCTTCATGGCAATCGCCCAGGACAGTTGGCATCCAGAAATTGCCGCCAAGCGAATGGGGTTTACCGCCCGCCAGAACGGTCGCCCCCCGGGCCACGGCATCTTCAACGTGTTCACGCACCTTATCGACGGCGGAGGATTCGATCAGCGGCCCCACGATGACGCCCTCTTCCAGACCATTCCCGACCTTCAGGGCATTCACCGCATCGGCAAGCTTATTCACAAATTTGTCGTAGACGGTTTCCTGAATATAGAAACGGTTAACGCTGACGCAGACCTGGCCGGCATTGCGGAATTTATTGGCGATAGCCCCTTTAACGGCAGCCTCGATATCCGCATCTTCAAAGACGATATACGGCGCATTGCCCCCCAGCTCCATCGACACTTTCTTCATGGTTTCTGCGGCGTTACGCACCAGCGTTTTGCCGACGGAAGTCGAGCCGGTAAAGGAGATTTTCCGCACCTCATGGCTCGCCATAATCGCGTCACTGATTTCATGCGTATTCCCGGCTACGGCGTTGAGTACCCCATCCGGTACGCCGGCCTGTTTTGCCAGCGTAAGCAGCGCGAAGGCGCTGAGAGGTGTGTTATTTGCCGGTTTGATTACCCCGGTACACCCTGCCGCCAGCGCCGGACCTAATTTACGGGTGAGCATGGCCATCGGGAAGTTCCACGGCGTAATCGCCGCGACCACGCCGATGGGCTCGCGGGTCGCCAGGATGCGGGAGCCCGGTTTGATCGGTGGAATAATTTCGCCGTTCGCGCGCTTGGCCTCTTCGGCGAACCACTGGATAAAACTCGCGGCGTATTCCACCTCGCCTTCCGCTTCTTTCAGGGGCTTGCCCTGTTCGGTGGTCATTAAACGCCCGAGCCAGCTTTTGTTCTCAATGATCAGTTCGTACCAGCGGTAGAGAATTGCCGAACGCGCTTTCGCGGTTTTGGCGCGCCATGCCGGGAAAGCTTTGGCCGCCGCGGCAATGGCGTCTTCGGTTTCTGCTTTGCCGGCTTTGGCTACTCTGGCGATGACCTCACCGGTAGCCGGGTTCAGCACATCAAACGTCGTGTCCAGCGTTTTCCATATGCCGTTGACCAGATAACCGGTCTGAAAAAGGTGATTATCCTGAAGCGCCTGGGTTGTCATGTGTCCTCCCTTCCTGAATGTAAGAGCATGCTGGAATAAGTATAGCCACAAAAAAACCGACGCTTTTGGCGTCGGCTTTTTTACTTCAGTCAGTTATCCGTAAGGGCGTTCTGATAGCGATGCAGCATAAACACCAGCCGTCCTACCGGCTCTGTCACCTGAGGCGGTGCTTCCCAGACTTTCAGCTTCTCCTGGTAGATATCCAGCTCTTCAAGCAGTTGCTTAAAGTAACGACGTCGTTTGTCATCGCTGGAGGCGGAAAGCACGTGGTCGGCCGTCCGACGCAGCTGGCGGTGGAAAGCCGACAGATCGTCATTGATGGGCACGGGGGCATTACGCAAACGCTGGTGCGCGATAATCATGGTCAAGGCGAGACGGAACTTGGCGATGTCACCCGGGAACTTGTTCAGCAGTAAAAACAGCTGCTGATAGAGCGCCGGCAGGTGGTTCTCTTTGCGACGCGCGGTATTGGTGGTCATGGAGGACACGGCAGCCGAGACAAACTGATTCAACAGCACGCGGCCCGTCCGTGCCTGAGAGTTATCCCGCACCAGCAGAATGACCATCATCGCCAGGAAACAACCCACCAGCTGACCTAAAGCGCTGTCTAAGAACTGGCTGAAATGGAAGGTCATCGGGTTATCCAGCACAATGATGTTAATCGTACTGGCCAGGGCACCCAATGAACCCAGCCGACGTTTTTGCACTTCGATTCCGATAAAGAACGCCATCACCGCGAGGCTAATACAGAGCAGTAACATGCTCTGCTGGGTCGAGGGAATGATCACCAGAAAATAGAACGCGCCAATCGGCAGTGCAGCAATTGTGCCGAACAGGAAATCAATGGCCACCATGCGCGGATTCGGAAGACGCATCGCCAGCGCGGTAACGACGGCGATCATCACCATCGCGCCGCTGCCGGAGGTCCAGCCGGTCCACAGCCAGAACAGCGTGCCGAGCATACAGGCAAGCGTTGTTCGCCAGAAGTTAACCATCGCGTGATGGCGTTCGGCGGATTCTGCCTTGATCACCACTTCACCCTGCAGCACCTCTTCCTCCACCGCGCTGATTTTGGTGTTACTGATCACACCGCGTTTCAGCAACAGGTAGCGCGTCGCGGCCCCGACCCAGGTATAGATCGTCACTGGCGTATCACGATCCCCGGTCCAGGCAATGACCCGGCGCATGCGTTTAAGCTGTTTGTGTACGTCCTGCACGGTTTCCACCGGCTCCGCAAACAGCTCGCGGAAGGTATCGGTTACCGCGTCCGGGCGGGTGTTTTGGATCAGATAGGTTTCACACGCTTGGGTAATCAGCGTTAAGGAGACGGTGTTGATGGCTTTAAGGCGGCGGTTGGCACGGGCCCAGCGCGAAGACTCCATGTTCAGATTGCTGCGCATCCCTTCCAGCGCCGTGGTGCGGCGCACCAGAGCGCTCCAGGCTTTATCCACCTCTTCGCTGTCACCATGCTTAATACAGAGCTGCATCAACTGATACTGAGCAACAATCAGCGCATCCAGTTCACGATCCACTTCCTGCTTAATGGAGCGAGGAGAGAAAAGCAGGTCAGCGACAATGGCACTGACAATACCAATGACAATCTCACTGCAGCGTTCCACGGCAAACTGTGGGGCAAGCAGCGGTTCGCTTTGAATGGTGATGATAATAATCAGCGCGGTATAACCGGCCAGCCCCCAGGCGTAGGAGTTCTCCACTTTCACCAGCGACGAGAGCCAGGTGCAGAAGCCCGCCCAGATACAGCACACCATCAGCATCAGTAGCGGCGTGCGGATCATCAATATGATGATGGTCAGTGCGGCGAAACAACCAATAAATGTCCCGATGATGCGCAGCATCCCACGGTAGCGGATCGCCCCGGAGTAAGGTTCCCCGCCCGCAGCAAAGGCAGGCCCTGCCGCGACAATCGCCGCCGTCAGTACGGCCCAGCGGGGGGTTTCCAGCTGAAAGTGGAAGCCGACAAACAGCGCCAGCACAATGGCACACGCCAGCTTAACGGCGAAGCGAATGTGCTGGCTGGCGATGGAAAAGATACCCATAACGATTAACCAAACTCGCGCAGGCGATGGGCAATTTTACGGAAGATGGAGTCCTGGCTGGCATCACGGTCTTTTTCACCGGTGATCACCACCGTCGCTGTGGTCCCGGCAGGCCACAGATTGCCCTGCTGTTCATCCAGGTGGATACGCACCGGCACACGCTGGGCCAGACGTACCCATTCCAGGTTGGAATCCACCGTCGCCATCCCTTTAGTATCGTTAGAGCTGCTGGAGTTAGTGACCCCTGCGGCTACGCTGTCGACGGTACCTTTCAGCACTCGGTTACTGCCAAGCGGCGTAATTTCAGCCCGGAACCCCGGACGCACGCCTTCCAGTTTGGTCTCTTCCATATAGGCGAGCACGTAGAAGGAGTTCTGTTTAACCAGCGCCACGGCGGTTGAGCCGCGGGTGATAAACTCCCCGGCATAAACATTCAGGTTGGTGATCCAACCATCGGCTGGTGCGCGGATCACGGTGCGCTCAAGATCGAGCCGGGCAAGATCGCGCGTCGCTTGCGCTTTGGCCAGCTGATGCAGCACGGTTTGCAGGACGTTATTGGACTGGTCAATCTCTTCGCGGGACATCGCCTGAACACCCAGTTGGTTACGGCGACCTGCCTCACGACGTTTCTCGGAAGCCAGCGCCTGATAATAGGCCACATCCGCTTCGGCTTCTTCTAACGCTTTCTGATAACGCGGCTGGTCGATGGTGAACAGTACCTGATCTTTTTTCACCAGCTGGTTATCGTGGACATTGACCGCAGTGATGAGACCCGCCACGTCGGGGGCGATTGCCACGACATCGGCGCTAAAGCGTGCATCACGCGTCCACGGTGATTCAGTGTAATAGACCCAGGCGCGGAAAATAGCGATGAACGCGAGGATAACGAGCGCCATGGTGATGGCAGTGCGGGAGATTTTTCTTGTTAGCGTTTTCACATCAACCTCAGACAAACATGCGCGATATCAGGTAAAACAGGCAGCAATACAGCGCGGTATTGAACAATGCAGGATGCCAGACAAAATCGTAGATCCCGGTGGGGACCAGCACCTTGCGCACCAGCCAGAAAATCGCCAGTGATAAAAGAAGCTCGAAAAATATCGGTGGGAACGACAAACCGAACACCACGATAACGGGAAACAGACTCATGTTGACCTTGATTAGAGAGAGTGCAGGCTTCAGACTTTTTTAGCGCACGCCACCGCAGGAGAGCAAGAAACGCCGGGCGAGAATGGCGCAGCCGTTATGTAATTAATAATATATTAACGTAACTGTTATACTGTTATCTATAATATGTGATCTAAATCACTTTTAAGTCAGAGTTAACAATGGAACGTCTAAAACGGATGTCGGTCTTTGCCAAAGTGGTTGAACTTGGCTCTTTTACCGCCGCTGCACGTCAGCTTCAGATGAGCGTCTCTTCCATCAGCCAGACCGTGTCCAAACTGGAAGATGAGCTGCAGGTCAAGCTACTCAACCGCAGCACCCGCAGCATTGGGCTGACGGAAGCGGGTAAGATTTACTATCAGGGTTGTCGCCGCATGCTGCTCGAAGTACAGGATGTGCACGAACAACTTTACGCCTTCAACAACACGCCTATCGGTACGCTGCGCATCGGTTGTTCTTCAACTATGGCACAAAATGTTCTCGCCGCCATGACCGCTGACATGCTGAAAGAGTACCCGGGATTAACCGTCAATCTGGTCACGGGCATTCCCGCCCCGGACCTGATTGCCGACGGGCTGGACGTGGTGATCCGCGTGGGGGCATTGCAGGACTCCAGCCTCTTCTCCCGGCGGCTGGGCAGTATGCCAATGGTGGTCTGCGCCTCGAAAAGCTATCTGGCTCAGTATGGGGTGCCGGAGAAACCTGCCGATCTCACCAACCACTCCTGGCTGGAGTACAGCGTTCGCCCCGACAATGAATTTGAGCTGATTGCCCCGGAAGGGATTTCCACCAGACTGCTGCCGGAAGGACGGTTCGTCACCAACGATCCGATGACCATCTCGCGCTGGCTGGTGGCCGGCGCCGGGATCGCGTATGTGCCGTTAATGTGGGTGATCAACGAGATCAACAGCGGTGTACTGGAGATCCTCTTCCCGCGCTATCAGTCCGATCCGCGTCCGGTGTACGCGTTGTATACCGAGAAAGACAAACTGCCGCTCAAGGTTCAGGTATGCATAAACTATCTGACCGAGTATTTTGTGGACGTAGCGGAGTTGTTTCAGGGAATGCGCGAAAGACGAAAGGAATAACCTTTAATTTCCCAAAAGTATATTTGTGGTGAATATTCCAGGATGATACAGACCGTCATTCAGGAATATTCCTTCACCCCTGCCAGGAATAGCGAATTGACACTGCCGCCATCTGCGCCTTACCTTATAAACAGTCTGACAGTCAGGCTGTTATTAATTTGTTACCGATATGAATAATAAAATGTATTTCTCAGGATGACGTTAAACAAGGAAAAGAAATGAATATATTTGAACAAACACCGCCTTCACGCAGGCGCTATGGACTCGCCGCGTTCATTGGTTTGATTGCAGGGATTGTCTCCGCCTTCGTAAAATGGGGAGCAGAGGTGCCGCTTCCGCCGCGAAGCCCTACCGATTTATTCACCAGCGCATGCGGACCGGAGCAATTAATAAGAGCCGCAGGTCAGATTGATTGTTCCCGCAATTTTTTAAATCCTCCTTATGTATTTTTACGCGACTGGCTGGGCATTGCTGACCCTAACGCCGCGGTTTATACCTTTGCCGGACATATATTTAACGCGGTCGGCGTAACACATATTATTTTCTCTATCGTCTTTGCTGTAGGGTATTGTGTAGTTGCTGAAGTCTTCCCGAAAATTAAACTCTGGCAAGGTTTACTGGCGGGTGCGTTAGCGCAGCTTTTTGTTCACATGATCTCCTTCCCGCTGATGGGGCTGACACCCCCGCTGTTCGAACTGCCCTGGTACGAACACGTCTCAGAGATCGTGGGGCATTTGATCTGGTTCTGGTCGATTGAAATCATTCGTCGTGACCTACGTAACCGCATCACGCACGAGCCCGACCCGGAAATCCCGCTGGGTAACGCACGTTAAAAAAAATGGCGCGACTTTTACAGTCGCGCCATTTTTCAGATTGGTTCAGGTCAGGCGGTGCCGCCCACCGTCAGGTTATCCACTTTCAGCGTTGGCTGACCGACGCCAACCGGCAGGCTCTGGCCCTCTTTACCGCAAACACCAACGCCGTTATCCAGCTTCAGATCGTTACCGACCATGGAGATTTGCTGCATGGCTTCAATACCGGAGCCAATCAGGGTCGCCCCCTTCACCGCTTTGGTCACTTTGCCTTTCTCAATCAGATACGCTTCTGAAGTGGAGAAGACGAACTTACCGGAGGTGATATCTACCTGACCGCCACCAAAGTTTGGCGCGAAGATGCCGTAATCAACGGACTCGATGATCTCCTGCGGTGTGGATTTACCCGGCAACATGTAAGTGTTCGTCATACGCGGCATCGGCAGATGCGCGTAGGATTCACGACGGCCGTTGCCCGTTGGCGCAACGCCCATCAGACGCGCGTTGAGTTTGTCCTGCATGTAGCCTTTCAGTACGCCATTTTCGATCAGCACGTTGTACTGCCCGGGCGTACCTTCATCGTCGATTGAAATCGAGCCACGGCGATCCTGCATCGTGCCGTCATCAACCACGGTACAGAGTTCAGATGAGACGCGTTGTCCCATCTGGCCGCTGAATACGGAGGTGCCGCGACGGTTAAAATCGCCTTCCAGACCGTGGCCCACCGCTTCGTGCAGCAGCACGCCAGGCCAGCCTGCGCCAAGTACCACCGGCAATGTACCGGCGGGTGCCGCCACGGCAGACAGGTTCACCAGCGCCATGCGCACGGCTTCTTTTGCCCACGCGTCAGCGCGTGCTTCACCGTCAACATCGCCCAGGAACCAGTCATAACCAAAACGACCGCCGCCACCGCTTGAACCGCGCTCACGTTTACCGTCGTCTTCAACCTGCACGCTGACAGAAAGACGTACCAGCGGACGCACATCCGCTGCCAGCGTGCCGTCTGTCGCCGCGACCAGGATCAGTTCATAGACACCGCTCAGGCTGGCAGAAACTTCCTGCACGCGTTTATCCGCAGCGCGTGCGACTTTATCCACGCGACGCAGGATATCCAGTTTCTCTTCACGGCTCATGCTCTGCAGGGGATCGATACTGGTATAGAGCGCAGAGTGCTGCACTTCGCCCAGCGTCTTCACGCGACCGTCACCGGTTTCGCGCACGATAGTCCGCGCAGCCAGCGCGCTCTGCTCCAGTGCGGCCAGGCTAATCTGGTCGGCATAAGCAAAACCGGTTTTCTCGCCGCTGACGGCACGTACACCGACACCCTGGTCAATATTATAAGAGCCATCTTTAATGATGCTGTCTTCTAAAACCCAGGATTCGTGATAGCTCGACTGGAAATAGAGATCGCCGTAGTCGAGACGGCGTTCGGTTAGTTGACCAAGAATGGAGAACAGGTCCTGATGGCTCAGGCCGTTCGCTGCGAGCAAATGTTCACTTACCAGGTTCAGACTCATCGTATTGCTACTCGTTCGTTGCCGCCCGTGGCGGTATATAAATCGTATTTATTGAGAGTGAGGCAATTACCTGCCCACGTCAAATCATTGCTGTGCATCTTTGCGCGGCTGGCGCAACACTTCATTAATCTGCGGTTTATCCACCGGCCCGGTGATGCGATAGCGCAGAATAGAGACTTTGCTCCACAGCGGCCCCAGCACTTTACTGGCGGCAAACACCGCCGCACCGACAATCGGGTTCACCACAAAAGCCGCCGCGACGCCGACGGTAGCAGAAATTTCAGGTGCCACCACCGCTTCCATATCCAGTTCGCGGCGCACGAGGTTGACCGAGCCTTTCATCGCAATATCCGCTTCCAGGCCGTCCACCAGCGTATCGTCGGTATGCAGCACCCCGTCTTTGATCCATGCCGTACTGCGGATGGAGTCGTAATAGAAACCTTCGCTGAAGGTATCGCTAAAGTCGAAACGCAGCTTACGCAGCAGGGCATCAAAGCTCAACAGACGCAGTATCTGGCCCGCATGCCCGGTACTCACATCGGCAATCTCACCCTTGCCAAAGCGGGTTTTCAGAATGCCGTTCAGTGAGGCTTCATCCGGCGTCCACGGTGCCGCACGCCAGTGGAGATCGTAATTCACGTCAAATGATGAACCCCGCAGCGGCGTGCTGATGCCAAAGAAGTTAGCCACGGAATCCAGTTTATTGCCCTTGATGTCGCCCTTCAAAGAGGTTCGCTGCTCGCCCGGGTTATTAACCCACTCCCCGGCGGCCCTCAGACGGCCAAAGCCGGTGTCGATAAGTCCGCCCGCAAGGCTCAGCGTATTCCCCTTAATGGCGAAATCGCCGTCAATACGGCCATACTTTTGACCCCAAAGCCAGCACTCAGCACAGCGTAGCTGGAGATCGGGCCAGCCGCTGAAGTCGATACGGGTTGGGTTATTCAACGGCGCCGTATTTGACGGACGATCTTTTCCGCTCGCGGTGGCCGGGTTGTAGTAAAGATAGCGAATCGCCGCCTGCCACGGCGCGTTGTCGCGCATGGTCAACGTGCCATTGATCTCCCGCCCCTGGGCTTCGACTTTTGACCCGTTCGCCGTCGGCTGCGAAACAATGCTCAGGTTATTCCACTGCTGTCCACCCAGCATCAGCGATGGCGTACGAACAGTAATGCTCTGCGGGAACTGGGCAGCCTCATCAACGTTTTGGCCCACGCCCTTCTGGAACAGGGCCAGCCACTCGGCCCCGTCCATTGGCGGCAGATTAAGCTCAATGCCGGTGTGATCGGGCAGCGGCGGCGTGGTGCGGCTGTCCGTCGTCCAGATGGCTCTGTCGAGCGTGAGCTTACGGTTAAGCAGCCAGCGGCTGTTGAAATGGTTTTTCTCACCCGCACTGCCGGTCAGCGCGAAGCTGTTAAGATTGCCATCGACGTTAACCTTTATTGGCAGCGGTTGACCGGACGATTTATCCAGCGGTGCAGGCAACTGGCTCTGAATGTTTTTCAGATCGCCGGTGATATCAACTTTATAGCGCGCACCGGCGTGATAAGGCAGTTCAATTGCCACCTTGCCATTCCAGGAGACTGCACCGTTAACGGACTCCTCAATCGGCTTCGGCAGAACATCCATGCGCGATGGCTGCCAGTTGCCGTCCAGGTTGACGGCTACCTGATAAGCTTTCTCGCCCTCGGTGGTCGAGAAATCAATATTCACAGGCTGATTAAACCAGCTGGCCGTGAGCGGCTCGCTCTTCAGGTTACCGTTCTCAAAGCTAAACTGCCCGCTGAGGTTCTTCAGGGTGCTTTCAAGCGGCTTAATATACAGGCTGTTGTTATTGAGACGGACGTCGCCTTTGGCGGTGGTCATTTCACCGTCGAGCGGGATATCAAGATGTAAGCGAGCACTCACATCGCCATCCAGCTGCAGCTGCTGAAGGGTGGCTGCCAGTGACTCTTTCAGCGGCGTGTCTTCAAAATAGGGGCCGACCGCTTTCCCGGGGCCGTTAATGTCGGCATCAATCAAAAGCTTCTCTTTTGAGTAATCCGGAATGTTTGCCGTCAGGTTACTGGCCGTTACGCCGCCCAGCGCCACGTTGTCTGCCTTCATCCATAATCCGTCATTGATAAAATTAAGTTCAATGTCGAGATTTTTCAGCGCAGGCCAGCCCGGCTGGAAGGCGAAGGTGGCGTTGTGTAGCGGCACCAGCACCTGGAATTGACCTTCATTGTGCTTGTACGGGAAAAGATGCGGGTTACCGCCGTAGACCAGGGTGGCATTATCCGCCTGACCGCCCTGGATCGCGCCGCTCAGATAGTCCACCAGCGCTTTGCCCATCAGGTTCTCGGGGAAGTAGCGCCAGGCCTGAGAACCGTCGTTAGTGCTGATCCCGGCCAGAATACCCAGCCACGGCTCTTCACCTTCAGGCTGCAGATAGCGGAAATCGCCACGCGCATGCACCGCTTTGGCTTTCACATCGATATGGCGCCCATCCAGCTGTAAGCCTTTATCGTTACGCAGCCAGTTGAGCACCGCATTGCCTTGTTCAATTTCCAGCGGCGCACGGAAGACCGTTTCGTAAGGCATTCTGGCGTCATGCATATCGACCGTTAGCCTGCCGTTCTCAACGCTCCCTTCCAGCTTACCGCTGAAGTTTTCCGCCCCCGGTAACATCTTCCACTGCTTCCAGGCCAGACCTTTCCATGCGGCCTGAAAACGGGTCTTTTCCGTGGCCTGAAGCGGGATATCCAGCGCCAGCGAATCTATCTTTCCGCTTGGCTGCGTTGCCAGCCAGATCTCCCCCAGGTCCGGAGAGAGCTTGGCGGCCATCGAGCGCAGACCTTCTATTGCGGCCAGATCAAGGTTGCTGGCGCGAATACGCAGCTCGTCACTGCGTTTGCTGGTCGCCCCACCGACATCCTGTTCCGGCATCCAGGCCAGCGTCAGAGCACCGCGCGGCCAGGGTTTGTTATCCATGGTGATGCGTGTGTCCGGAATGGCAAACTGCCACCCCTCTTTCTCTTTCGTCACGTGCGCGGTGAGGTTGTCGACCGAAAGTTGATGCTGCTGTTTTTCGCCCTTCCAGCTTGCGCCCCCCTGCTTAAGCCAGATATCGCCGCTGGCAAATTCCCCTTTCGTCAGGGTCATCCAGCCTTCAAGGCTAAAACGGGCGGTTTCCAGCTGCATATTTTGCTGTAACCAGTCGCCGAGCCACGGCTTAACATCCACGTCGTCGGCCTGCAGCCATACCTTGCCGTTATTTAACAAACCGTCGTCGTCGCGCAGATCCATACGAACCTGCATCACGCCATGCTGGCCGTTCAGGCTGGAGAGATTCACCTGTCCTTCCGCGCGATGGCGTTCTTTGCCGTTAAGCCAGGTCAGCTGTGGGATCGCCAGTTCAGCGCGCTGCCCGGAGAGGGTAATAAAGCTCACTTCGCTGTCGCGCAGATCGAAATGATCGAACTGACGCAGGAAGAGATCGCTGAAGCGGTTGGTTTCAAGGCTCTGATTGCTATCGCCGCCGGACAGCGGGGTATTGGTCAGAAACTGAAGCTGATAAAAGGTGAGATCGCGGAACTGCCAGCGAAAATGGAGCAGGCTTTGCCAGACATCCAGCGCCAGGGTGACGCGTTTGATTTTCAGATAGCCGCCATCTTTCAGGCTGGCATTGATATCCCGGACATCAAGCGTCGGACCAAAATTCTGCCAGCTGGCGCTTATCTGGCTCACGTCCACCGGGACACCGGTGGTGGATTCGATTTTTGCCAGCAGCTGCGGACGCCAGCTGTCCAGATGCGGTAAAACGAGGCGCAGCCCGCTCACGAGCAACGCGACAATCACGACCAGCGTTGCCCCTGTAAGCAATAAAATCCCCGGCAATCGCCTCACTCATCTCTCCTTGTCAGCTTTGGTCACGCGGCGTACCGCGTCTTACATCATCACGACGTCAAACTGCTCCTGGTTATAGAGCGGTTCGATTTGAACTTTTACCTGTTTGCCGACAAAGATTTCCACTTCCGCCAGCGCGTGCGACTCTTCGCCTTTCAGCGCTTCAGCCACCGCAGGGGAAGCATAGACCAGAAAACGATCGGAGTCGTAGGCATGATGAACGCGAACGATTTCACGCATGATCTCGTAGCAGACGGTCTCAACCGTCTTTACTGTGCCACGTCCGTGGCAGGTTGGGCATTCATTGCACAGCACGTGCTCCACGCTTTCGCGGGTACGCTTACGCGTCATTTCCACCAGCCCCAGCTGTGAGAAGCCGTTGATGCTGGTTTTCACGCGATCTTTACTCAGCGCCTGCTCCAGCGAGTGCAGCACACGACGGCGATGGTCTTCATTACTCATATCGATAAAGTCGATGATGATAATGCCACCCAGATTGCGCAGGCGAAGCTGGCGGGCGATGGCCTGCGTGGCTTCGATGTTGGTATTAAAGATGGTGTCATCCAGGTTGCGATGGCCGACAAACGCGCCGGTGTTGATATCCACCGTCGTCATCGCTTCGGTCTGATCGATGATCAGATAGCCGCCGGACTTCAGTTCAACCTTGCGTTCCAGCGCTCGCTGGATCTCATTTTCGACGTCATAGAGATCGAAGATAGGCTGACGCCCCGTGTAATGCTCCAGCAGGCCAGGCATTTCGGGAATGTATTCGGCGGTAAATTCCAGCAGTGCTTCATAGGTCAGGCGGGAATCCACGCGAATTCTGTCGAGCTGTGCATCGGCAAAATCACGCAGGACGCGCTGAGCAAGCGCCAGTTCGCCGTAAAGCTGGTAGCGGGTCTGGTTGCGTTTTTTACGCTCCATGACTTTGGTCCAGACGCGCTTGAGATAAGCCGCATCAGACGCCAGATCGTCTTCACTGATCCCTTCTGCGGCGGTACGGATGATAAACCCGCCCTGTTCATCGCAGTAAGCGCTGACCACTTTTTTAAGACGCTCGCGCTCGCTTTCGCTCTCAATGCGCTGCGAAACGCCCACGTGCGACGCGCCAGGCATAAAGACCAGATAACGGGAAGGCAAGGTAATGTCGGTCGTCAGACGGGCGCCTTTCGTGCCCAGCGGATCTTTGACGACCTGCACCATCAGATCCTGGCCCTGACGCACCAGTTCGGAGATATCGCGCACGGCAAACTGCTTTTGCTCTTCGCCCGCGACGCACTCGGTATGCGGCATAATGTCGGAGGCATGTAAAAATGCCGCCTTATCCAGTCCAATATCTACAAAAGCCGCCTGCATACCCGGTAGTACACGACTGACACGACCTTTGTAGATATTGCCTACTATTCCGCGCCGCGCTTCACGCTCAATATGAATTTCCTGAAGAATGCCACCATCAATATAGGCCACACGGGTTTCCGATGGCGTTACGTTTACCAACAATTCAGCCGTCATAATTATCCCTTCCCTCACGCAGTGAGTTAAAATTGCTCAGCAACTCATACGTTTCCACCAGCGGTAAGCCGACTACGGCGTGATAGCTGCCATTAATCTTCCTGACAAAACAGCCACCCAGCCCCTGAATACCGTATGCACCTGCCTTATCCATCGGTTCACCGCTGGTGATATAAGCGGCGATCTCGTCGTCGGTAAGCACTCTGAATGTCACGTCCGTCACCACCAGGCAATCCAGCACGTGCTGGCTGTCCGCCAGCGCGACGGCGGTCATTACCTGATGTGTTTGTCCGGACATTTTGCGCAGCATGCGCGCCGCATGTTCAGCGTCGTGCGGTTTCTCAAGCACTACACCGTTAAGAATAACGATGGTATCTGCCCCCAGCACCGGCAAGTCACGCGGCGTTTGCGCTACGCCTGCCTGCGCTTTCTCACGCGCCAGTCGAGAAACGTACTGCTGGGCACTTTCGCCTTCAGCGCGTTTCTCTTCGATGCCCGTAACAATGCGTTCAAAGGAGACGCCCAACTGAGTGAGCAACTCCTGACGACGCGGAGAACCAGAAGCAAGATATAGAGACGTCATAGAAACCTTTTATTGCACAGCAAACTGCTGGCGAACCTTACGCATCAGCAGGAACAGCCACGGCCAGAGCACACCGTTTACTACACTACTCCAGAACACTTCCGGTCGGAAAGAGACGTTGATCACTAAAAACTCTGCCCAGAAAACAACGATATCCGCAGCAAGCGACAACAACATCACCACCAGCGCCTGTTGCCAGAGCGCGAGGTTACGAAAGAGCTGGAATTTAAGTGCGACGAGGTACGCAATAATACTCATGGACAAGGCGCGCACGCCAAGCGTAGAGCCACTAATGAGATCCAGTATGGCACCCATCACAAAACCTGTGCCGACATTTACGCGGTGCGGCAGGGCAAGGATCCAGTAGAGCAAAATGAGCAATACCCAGTTTGGCCGGAAAACGAGAATGTCGTCCGGCCAGGGCATGATTTGCAGTAACAGCGCAATGAGAAATGAGAGCCAGATAACCCAGCGTCCCTGGCTACGGTAACTTGCCACTACTGCCCTCCCGAGGAGAGTTTAGGCGGTGGCGGTGCATCCGGCAGCGGTTGCGTTAGCCCCGTAGCAGGGGCCGGTACTGGCGCAGGGGGTCCCATGGCATCCGGTGCCGGCAGAACCTGCGGCATCATTTGCATCAGGCGTTCATTCGCGACGCGATGAACATCTTCAGGCGTCATGGGGTTAGCACCATTGCGGTCGGCGCCCCACAGCAGCAGCAGGTAGCGAAGACGCTGTAAACCCGCGGTTGGACGCGCCTGAATCACGGTATAGGCACGCTGCGTATCAAGCTTCACCGAAGAGACAACCGCAACCGGATACCCTTCAGGGAAACGTCCACCCAGACCCGACGTCACCAGAACGTCGCCCACACGAATGTCCGTGTTAGCCGGCAGATGTTCCAGCTGGAGATCGTCGGTACACCCGTTACCGGCCGCGATGACGCGAATGTCATTACGCAGTACCTGAATCGGCAACGCATGCGTGGCATCGCAGATCAGCAGAACGCGGCTGGTCAGTTTGGCCACAGCAACAACCTGGCCTACAACGCCTTTATCACTGATAACAGGCTGACCTTCATACACACCGTTCACGCTTCCTTTGTCGATCACAACCTGATCGCTGTAGGGATCGTTGACGGTGGAGATCACCTGCGTCACCATCTTCTGCTCATCCTGACGCAGCGGCGAGCCAAGCAGCTCACGCAGACGCGCGTTTTCCTGCTTATATTGTCCCAGCATCAGCAGCTCGCTGTTTTTCAACAGCAGTTCCTGACGTAATGCCCGGTTTTCGAGTTCGAGTTGGTCACGTGAAGACAACGTTTGAGAAACGGAGTCGAGCAACTCACGGGGACCATTTGAAATAAAGTAGAAAGGACTGACGGCGGTATCCATGTACGTTCTGATCTGACTGAACGTACCGAGGCGGCTATCGGCAATAATGACCCCAAGCGCAACCAGGACCGCCAGAATGAGGCGAAACTGTAGCGATGGGCCACGGCTAAAAATTGGCTTCATAGGCTATGCGTATTCTCGTGTCAGAGAGAAAGGGTAGCGATACGCTACCCTTTCACAATGACTACTCTTCGCTGAACAAGTCGCCGCCGTGCATGTCGATCATTTCCAGCGCCTTGCCACCACCACGGGCGACGCAAGTCAGTGGATCTTCTGCAACTACGACAGGAATACCTGTCTCTTCCATTAACAGGCGGTCGAGGTTACGCAGCAGCGCACCACCACCGGTCAGAACCATACCGCGCTCGGAGATATCAGACGCCAGTTCTGGTGGGCACTGTTCCAGGGCAACCATCACTGCGCTCACGATACCGGTCAGAGGTTCCTGCAGCGCTTCCAGAATTTCGTTGGAGTTCAGGGTAAAGCCGCGTGGAACACCTTCAGCCAGGTTACGGCCGCGAACTTCGATTTCACGCACTTCATCGCCCGGGTAAGCGGAACCGATTTCATGCTTGATACGCTCAGCGGTCGCTTCGCCGATCAGGGAACCGTAGTTACGACGCACATAATTAATGATGGCTTCGTCGAAACGATCGCCACCGATACGCACGGAAGAGGAGTACACCACGCCGTTCAGGGAGATAACGGCCACTTCAGTGGTACCACCACCGATATCCACCACCATAGAACCGGTCGCTTCAGAAACAGGCAGACCCGCACCGATTGCCGCCGCCATTGGCTCTTCAATCAGGAACACTTCACGCGCGCCTGCACCCTGGGCTGATTCACGGATTGCGCGACGTTCAACCTGGGTGGCACCAACCGGCACACACACCAGAACACGCGGGCTTGGGCGCATGAAGCTGTTGCTGTGAACCTGCTTGATGAAGTGCTGAAGCATTTTTTCAGTCACGAAGAAGTCAGCGATAACGCCGTCTTTCATTGGGCGGATTGCGGCGATGTTGCCAGGGGTACGTCCCAGCATCTGCTTCGCGTCATGACCCACAGCGGCTACGCTTTTCGGCGAGCCGGCACGATCCTGACGAATGGCCACAACGGAAGGCTCATTCAATACGATGCCTTGTCCTTTAACGTAAATAAGGGTATTCGCGGTACCCAGGTCAATGGACAGGTCATTGGAAAACATGCCACGAAATTTTTTCAACATACTAAGGGATAATCCTGAAAGCTGGGGCGGAAAACAAAATCCGCTTACTTTACCAACCACACGCAGCAGCGACAAGGCGCAAAAATCATCTGCAGCGGTGAAAATTTGTGCAGTACGTATCCTGATGTTACAAATCTTTCCCTGATTCCCTCAGGGCTGAGTACACAGTAGCGTCCCTCACTGACATTTGTAACCCGCTAAAGGTCGTTCACTGGCTTTTTGCTCGTCATACTCAAAGCTACAGGCGCGATATTCTACGTGAAAACGGATTAAACGGCAGGTCAAACAGAGTATCTTTGCAAATATTTTTTCACATTGGTGTCAAGCGGCTGAGAGGAGGCAAAAAAATCCCCCTGACCGCCCGTCACACCGCGCTCTGTCAACATCTGCCATTCGCTTCTGGAGCGCACGCCCGTGGCAAAGACTTGTGTTCGCGTTCCCTTGCACGCTTCTACCAGACTCTGTACCAGCAGCTGGTTTTCCGTGCGCTTTTCAATGTTCCTTACCAGCCCCGGATGCAGCTTTAATAACTCCACATCCAGTTCCTTAATCCAGTTAGTACTGACCAGCGTTAAACCCGCCTGCGTGACCGCGACACGGGCACCTAGCGCATTAATCAACCGTACTACCGGACGTAACCGGCTGATGTGTTGACCCACATCCGCCTCAGCAAGTTCAAAAATAATGTGTTTGCGTTGCGATTTTTCGCATTGCATTAATGTATCACGCAACCAGCGCTGAAAACGCGGGCGAATTAACGACTCCACGGTAACCTGTAGCGCCAGGTTTTCTTCGGGCCAGAAGGATAAAAACGGCATGAGTCGGGTGATCTGCTGGCGGTCATACTCTTCAGAAAGCCCAAACTGCAGCACCATCGGCAAATATTCCGCGGAGATGACCTCTTCCGTACCGTCAAAAATACGGCACATCAGCTCACGGTGATGAACGTTCCCGTTTTTCATCACCGCCGGTTTTTGATAAATGCGCGGCCCGCCGCGGCTGAGCATTTGCTCTATTAACGTTCTCCAGCGCACATTGCCGCGCCCTTTTTCTGGTAACGAATCGTCGTATACTGCCCAGCCGTTAGCGCCCTGCAACACGGCGTTGCGGGTTGCCGCTTCAGCATGTTCCATCACCTGTTCCGTCGACTGGCCGCCGCGCCAGGCACAGATGCCCATATGAACCATATCGTCCCTGTCGAGCATTTTGCTCTGCGGCAGCGCATCCACCGCTTTCAGCAGCTGGCTGGCGATGCTTTCTGACTCTTTCAGCGTACGGTGAGGCAGCAGCACGGCAAAGTCGCTGCGGTGATAACGGGCCAGCAGCGCTCCCGGATAACGCATAATAAAGGTGGAGAGCAGGTTGATCAGCGTAAAGAGATTCTCTTCCGCCACGCGCTGTCCCCAGGTGTCGCGCAGCAGATCGAAATCGGGCAGGCGAATCATCATGACAACACCGTGCGTCCCGACTTTTTCCGGATCGTCCAGCAACGTGGCCAGTTGATTATCAAAGAAAAGACGGTTGTTCAGCCCGGTTTTATTATCCTGCGCAGCGTAAGAGCGGATCAGTGTGTCCATACGGCTGCGCTGGTCGCTGGCGAACTGAATTTCTGAGAGCAGCGTATCCAGCGCACTGCTGGCACGTGCAGGCCATTCATGGATCGAGCCACGCACCTGCGGGCCGCGTTCACCGTTCAGTATACGCACGGAGCGCATCTCCAGCAGTTCCTGACCAGAGAGCTGACGGCGCAGCCAGCGAACCGCGAGGAAAATCAGCAGGACAATAAACGCGACGGCGACGGTGAGCGGCGCGGTGGTCATCATTGAGCGGAAGTAGCTGGCCATTGGATCGAGGTAGACCATGTTTATGGTCATGCCGGGGTTTTTAAGGGAGTGCACCGTCACTTCCCGGTACTGGCTTACCACGCCCGCAGGCCGATAGCTGTCCTGCCGGGCATGGCTTAAAACGTTATGCTTTCCCTGCAGAATGTCGATTTGGACAATATCGACAGGCACCATCAACTCATCCAGCTCGCGGGACAGCGCCGGCAGCGGGGTGGTGAGGAGACGATTATCAATCACCGACGCGACAGACTGCACCCGATTAACCAGCTTGTCCTGAATGGCGTTATAAAAGCTCAGAGAACAGCCAAGGAGCGTGACAAAAATGGTTAGCCCCGTCAGTAAGGTGATAAAAGCCGAGAACTTCGTCGTTAATCGCATCCTTGAGATAACTCCGTGGGTTGAGGGGGTAGCGAGTAAGCGCTAACTTGCATTTCAAATGCGGCATACTATCAAACCTGGCGTATCTGGCAATTTATTGCGTTAAATCGGCATTGCTTTTCCCTGAGGGAGTATAGTCTTCAGGAGCTATTTTCCAATCATCTGAGTCGTGAGGACCCTGTATGCAGGCTTTGATCTTAGAACAGCAGGACGGCAAAACGCTTGCCTCGGTGCAGGCCGTTGAAGAGAGCCGACTGCCGGCAGGCGAAGTGACCGTCGACATCGACTGGTCCAGTTTAAATTATAAAGATGCGCTGGCTATTACCGGGAAGGGTAAAATCATCCGAAATTTCCCTATGGTGCCAGGTATCGATTTTGCGGGCCGGGTTCATGCGAGCGAAGATCCACGCTTCCATGCCGGCCAGCAGGTGCTGCTCACGGGCTGGGGCGTGGGTGAAAATCACTGGGGTGGGCTGGCGACACAGGCGCGCGTGAAAGGCGACTGGCTGGTGCCGATGCCACAAGGCCTGGATGGTCGTAAAGCGATGATCATCGGTACCGCAGGCTTTACCGCCATGCTGTGCGTGATGGCGCTGGAAGATGCAGGTATTCGCCCTGAATCGGGTGAGATCGTCGTGACCGGTGCCAGCGGTGGTGTGGGCAGCACGGCGGTGACATTGCTGCACAAACTGGGTTACCAGGTTGCGGCAGTTTCCGGGCGCGAGAGCACCCATGCATACTTGCGTCAGCTCGGCGCTAATCGCATCCTGAGCCGCGACGAGTTTGCCGAAACACGTCCACTGGAAAAACAGCTCTGGGCAGGTGCGGTAGATACCGTCGGTGACAAAGTGCTGGCAAAAGTGCTGGCGCAGATGAACTACGGCGGCTGCGTGGCAGCCTGTGGTCTGGCGGGCGGTTTTGCCCTGCCCACCACCGTGATGCCCTTTATTCTGCGTAACGTTCGCCTGCAGGGTGTTGATTCCGTGATGACCCCGGCGGCGCGCCGCATTGCAGCCTGGGAACGTCTGCAGCGCGATTTGCCGGACACGTTCTTTACTCAGAGCGCAACCGAAATCACGCTTAGCCAGGCGCCTGAATATGCCAGCAAGATCATGGACAACCAGTTCCACGGCCGCGCGCTGGTGAAAATTGCCTAATCTTCAAATTTTCGTGACATATTCGCGCTAATCCCTCTCCTCCGTCATGCTTAGAAAAACGCATGACGGAGGATGCCATGAAAACCCGAAAACTGACGGAAGCCGACGTAACGTCTGAATCTGTCTTTATGTTACAGCGCCGCCAAATCCTGAAAATGCTTGGCATCAGCGCCACCGCACTGACGCTTTCCCCTGCGGCTCATGCCGACCTGCTCGACTGGTTTAAAGGTAACGATCGCCCCAAAGCCCCTTCTGGCGCCCCACTCACCTTTACGAAGCCCGCTCAGTGGCAAAACACACTGACGCTCACGCCGGAAGACAAAGTGACCGGCTATAACAATTTCTACGAATTTGGTCTCGATAAGGCCGATCCTGCGGCCAACGCGGGGAGTATGAAAACCGATCCGTGGACGCTGAAAATCGACGGTGAAGTGGCAAAACCGCTGACGCTGGACCATCACGATCTCACCACCCGTTTTCCACTGGAAGAGCGTATCTACCGCATGCGCTGCGTGGAAGCCTGGTCGATGGTTGTGCCCTGGGTAGGCTTCCCGTTGCATAAACTGCTGGCGATGGTTGAACCCACCAGCAACGCAAAATATGTCTCTTTCCAGACGCGCTACGCTCCGGACGAGATGCCGGGCCAGAAAGATCGGTTTATCGGCGGTGGGCTTGCGTATCCGTATGTCGAAGGGTTACGGCTCGACGAAGCGATGCATCCTCTTACGCTGCTGACCGTCGGTGTTTACGGCAAAGCACTCCCGCCGCAGAACGGTGCGCCTGTTCGCTTAACGGTGCCGTGGAAGTACGGTTTTAAAGGGATTAAATCTATCGTCAGCATTAAGCTCACCCGCGAACGTCCCCCCACGACCTGGAACCTGGCGGCGCCCGACGAATATGGCTTTTTTGCCAATGTGAACCCGCACGTCGATCATCCCCGCTGGTCACAGGCCACCGAGCGATTTATCGGTTCCGGCGGCGCGCTGGATGTGAAGCGTCAGCCGACACTGCTGTTTAACGGCTACGCTGATGAAGTGGAGTCGCTTTACCGTGGCCTTAATTTACGGGAGAACTTCTGAGTGCGTTTAACGGCAAAACAGATAACCTGGCTGAAAGTGCTGTTGCACTTAGCCGGGTTGCTTCCTTTTATCTGGTTATTCTGGGCCGCCAGCCAGGGGCTTTTTAGCGCTGATCCGGCAAAGGATATCCAGCACTTTACCGGTCGGATGGCTCTGAAATTTTTACTGGCGACCTTGCTGGTGTCACCGTTAGCGCGCTACGCTAAACAGCCATTATTGATACGCACCCGCCGGCTTTTGGGACTATGGTGTTTTGCCTGGGCGACGCTCCATTTGACCAGCTACGCCTTGCTGGAACTGGGCATTAACAACCTGGCACTGCTGGGCCGCGAACTGGTCACCCGTCCGTACCTGACGTTAGGTATCGTGAGCTGGCTGGTGTTACTGGCATTAGCACTGACATCAACGCAATATGCACAACGTACATTGGGCAGGCGCTGGCAACTGCTGCACAACTTCGTCTATCTTGTCGCGATCCTCGCTCCCATCCATTATCTGTGGTCGGTGAAGATCCTCTCCCCGCAGCCCATACTCTACGCGCTGCTGGCTGTGGCGCTTTTAGCATGGCGTTACAAGAAGTTCCGTCAGTGGTTGCGATAATTCGCGAAACTGTGCGTTTTCCCGCAGAATCCCTGTCAACCGCGAATCTTTTTCGGATAGCGGTTGATAATCTTCCCTGATAAGACCAGTATTTAGCTGCCAAATGCTACGAAATCGTTATAATGTGCGACTTTGGTTTACCCGACAGCGGTTTTAGGCCTCTGAAAAGGTGACAATCGTGCTTCGAAGGTATATTTTGTTTTTTACCGGAGAATCGCAGGAGATAGCGGCACAATGGCTGATAAGTTCCATATCTTAGTTTTAAACGGACCGAACCTGAACATGCTCGGCACCCGCGAGCCAGAGAAGTACGGCTCGCTAACATTGAGTGAAATTGTTAACCGTCTGAGCACGGAAGCAACGTCGCTGAATGTGGATTTGGATCATTTTCAGTCGAACGCGGAGTACGCAATCATCGACCGTATTCATCAGGCTAAAGACACTGTGGACTATATCCTGATCAATCCGGCCGCGTTTACGCACACCAGTGTTGCTATTCGCGACGCACTGCTCGCAGTGAGTATCCCGTTTATCGAGATCCACCTAAGCAATGTGCACGCCCGAGAGCCGTTCCGCCACCATTCCTATCTATCAGATATCGCCGCTGGCGTTATTTGCGGACTGGGCGCTGACGGCTATTCATACGCTTTACAGACAGCGGTAAAACGCTTGTCACAATCACACTAAACAAGAGTACGGAACCCACTCATGGATATTCGTAAGATTAAAAAACTGATCGAGCTGGTTGAAGAATCAGGCATCTCCGAACTGGAAATTTCTGAAGGCGAAGAGTCTGTACGCATCAGCCGTGCAGCCCCAGCCGCTAGCTTCCCGGTAATGCAGCAGGCTTATGCTGCGCCAGTGCAGCAGCCTGCGCTTTCCGCAGCCGTTGCACCAGCAGCTGAAGCCGCACCTGCCGCTGCAGCAGAAATCAGTGGTCACATCGTACGTTCCCCAATGGTTGGTACTTTCTACCGCACCCCGAGCCCGGATGCGAAAGCGTTCATCGAAGTGGGTCAGAAAGTCAACGCAGGCGATACCCTGTGCATCGTTGAAGCGATGAAAATGATGAACCAGATCGAAGCAGACAAATCAGGCACTGTGAAAGCGATTCTGGTCGAAAGTGGTCAGCCGGTTGAATTTGACGAGCCGCTGGTCGTCATCGAGTAACGAGGCGAACATGCTGGATAAAATTGTTATCGCCAACCGCGGCGAGATTGCACTGCGTATTCTTCGTGCCTGTAAAGAACTGGGCATCAAGACCGTCGCTGTGCACTCAAGCGCGGATCGCGATTTAAAACACGTATTGCTGGCGGATGAGACGGTCTGTATTGGCCCGGCTCCGTCCGTAAAAAGCTATCTGAACATCCCGGCTATCATCAGCGCCGCTGAAATCACCGGCGCGGTGGCAATTCATCCGGGTTATGGCTTCCTCTCTGAGAACGCCAACTTTGCTGAGCAGGTTGAGCGCTCTGGCTTTATCTTCATCGGCCCGAAAGCTGACACTATCCGCCTGATGGGCGACAAAGTGTCCGCAATCACCGCGATGAAAAAAGCCGGTGTTCCAACCGTACCGGGCTCTGACGGTCCTCTGACCGACGACATGGATGCTAACCGTGCTCATGCGAAACGCATTGGCTATCCGGTTATCATCAAGGCGTCCGGCGGCGGCGGCGGTCGCGGTATGCGCGTTGTGCGTAGCGATGCTGAACTGGCTCAGTCCATCTCCATGACCAAAGCGGAAGCGAAAGCAGCTTTCAGCAATGACATGGTGTACATGGAAAAATACCTTGAAAACCCACGCCACATCGAAATTCAGGTGCTGGCTGACGGTCAGGGTAACGCTATCTATCTGGCAGAACGTGACTGCTCCATGCAGCGTCGTCACCAGAAAGTGGTTGAAGAAGCGCCAGCACCGGGCATTACGCCGGAACTGCGTCGCTACATCGGCGAGCGTTGTGCTAAAGCCTGTGTCGATATCGGCTATCGCGGTGCGGGTACTTTCGAGTTCCTGTTCGAAAACGGCGAGTTCTACTTCATTGAGATGAACACCCGTATTCAGGTAGAACACCCGGTTACCGAAATGATTACCGGCGTTGACCTGATCAAAGAACAGCTGCGTATCGCTGCGGGTCAGCCTCTGTCCATCAAACAGGAAGAAGTTGTGGTCAAAGGCCATGCGGTGGAATGCCGTATCAACGCCGAAGACCCGAATACCTTCCTGCCAAGCCCGGGTAAAATCACGCGTTTCCACGCGCCGGGTGGCTTTGGTGTGCGTTGGGAGTCTCATATCTACGCGGGTTACACCGTACCCCCGTACTATGACTCCATGATCGGTAAGCTTATCTGCTACGGCGAAAACCGTGACGTGGCAATTGCCCGCATGAAGAACGCCCTGCAGGAGCTGATCATCGACGGTATCAAAACCAACGTTGAACTGCAGATGCGTATCATGAGCGACGAGCACTTCCAGAATGGTGGGACTAACATCCACTATCTGGAGAAAAAACTCGGTCTGCAAGAGAAGTAATCGCGCAGTCACGCCAAAAAGGCCGGATAATCCGGCCTTTTTTTATTTCTGGGGATCGGAAAGCCCCATCATGTACAATCCCCGCTTTATTCATCCACAAGGGACAAAAAATGGACAAGCGTTTTGTTCAGGCCCATAAAGAAGCGCGATGGGCGCTGTGGCTGACCCTTCTCTATCTTGCCGCATGGTTGGTGACCGCTTACTTACCTGACTCGGCTATTGGCATTACCGGCCTGCCTCACTGGTTCGAAATGGCCTGCCTGCTGGTGCCGCTGGTCTTTATCCTGCTGTGCTGGGCAATGGTGAAATTTATCTACCGGGATATCCCGCTGGAGGATGATGATGCAGCTTGAAGTCATTCTGCCGCTGGTCGCGTATCTGGTGGTCGTGTTTGGTTTGTCCGTTTATGCAATGCGTAAGAGAACCACCGGCACTTTCCTGAATGAGTATTTCCTCGGCAGTCGCTCGATGGGCGGTGTCGTGCTGGCCATGACGCTTACCGCCACCTATATCAGCGCCAGCTCGTTTATCGGTGGCCCCGGTGCAGCCTATAAATACGGGTTAGGCTGGGTGCTGCTGGCAATGATTCAGCTGCCTGCCGTCTGGCTCTCACTGGGTATACTGGGTAAAAAGTTTGCCATTCTGGCACGCCGTTATAACGCCGTGACGCTCAACGATATGCTGTTTGCGCGCTACCAGAGCCGTCTGCTGGTGTGGCTGGCAAGCTTAAGCCTGCTGGTCGCGTTTATTGGTGCAATGACGGTGCAGTTCATCGGCGGGGCACGTCTGCTGGAAACCGCTGCAGGGATCCCCTATGAGACGGGCCTTATCATCTTTGGGGTGAGCATTGCGCTGTATACCGCGTTTGGCGGATTTCGCGCCAGCGTGCTGAACGATACGCTGCAGGGGATGGTGATGCTCGTTGGCACAATCGTTCTGCTGGTGGGAATTGTTCACGCCGCAGGTGGTCTGAGCCATGCCGTTGAAACTCTGGAAGCGATTGACCCGAAACTGATTTCCCCACAAGGTGCGGATGATATCCTTTCGCCAACATTTATGACGTCGTTCTGGGTGCTGGTGTGCTTTGGTGTTATTGGCCTGCCGCATACCGCCGTGCGTTGTATCTCATATAAAGACAGCAAAGCCGTTCACCGGGGTATTATTATCGGGACGGTCGTTGTTGCAATCCTGATGTTCGGCATGCATCTGGCGGGTGCGTTAGGACGTGCGGTTATCCCCGACCTTACGGTTCCCGATTTGGTGATCCCGACCCTGATGGTCAAAGTGCTTCCGCCTTTTGCCGCGGGGATATTCCTCGCCGCGCCAATGGCCGCCATAATGTCGACCATTAACGCCCAGCTACTGCAGAGTTCCGCTACGATCATTAAAGATCTCTATCTGAACCTGCGTCCTGAGCAGGTTCAAAATGAACGACGCCTGAAGCGTATGTCGGCGGTGATTACGCTCGTTTTAGGCGCGCTGCTGCTGTTAGCCGCATGGCGTCCGCCGGAGATGATCATCTGGCTGAACCTGCTGGCGTTTGGCGGCCTTGAAGCCGTCTTCCTGTGGCCGCTGGTATTGGGCCTCTACTGGGAGCGCGCCAACGCTGCCGGTGCCCTGAGCGGCATGATTGTCGGCGGTGTGCTGTATGCCGTGCTAGCTACATTTAAAATTCAGTACCTGGGCTTCCATCCTATTGTGCCTTCGTTACTGTTAAGTTTACTGGCGTTTGTGGTCGGGAACCGTTTCGGTCAGCCTGTCCCACAGCCCGCTACGATTTCTACTGATAAATAAAGAGTTTTGCCATGCCGTGGATCCAACTAAAACTGAATACAACCGGCGCTAACGCCGAAGAGCTAAGCGATGCGCTGATGGAAGCCGGTTCGGTCTCCATCACCTTCCAGGACACGCATGACACGCCGGTGTTTGAGCCACTGCCGGGCGAAACCCGCCTGTGGGGTGATACCGACGTTATTGGCCTGTTTGATGCAGAAACTGACATGAAAGAGGTTGTCGCGATCCTGGAAAATCATCCGCTGCTGGGTGCGGGTTTTGCACACAAAATCGAACAGCTGGAAGACAAAGACTGGGAACGTGAGTGGATGGATAACTTCCACCCGATGCAGTTCGGTAAACGTCTGTGGATCTGCCCGAGCTGGCGTGACGTTCCGGATGAAAACGCGGTAAACGTGATGCTGGATCCGGGCCTGGCATTTGGGACCGGTACTCACCCGACGACTTCTCTGTGCCTGCAGTGGCTGGACAGTCTGGATCTGGACGGCAAGACGGTGATCGACTTCGGATGCGGATCCGGGATCCTCGCTATCGCGGCGCTGAAACTGGGCGCGGCCAAAGCCATTGGGATCGATATCGATCCACAGGCTATTCAGGCCAGCCGTGATAACGCTGAACGCAACGGCGTTTCTGACCGCCTTGAACTGTATCTGCCGGATGCGCAGCCAGAAGCCATGAAAGCCGATGTGGTGGTGGCGAACATTCTGGCCGGCCCATTACGCGAACTGGCCCCGTTAATCAGCGTGCTGCCCGTTGACGGCGGTCTGCTGGGGCTTTCCGGGATCCTGGCAAGCCAGGCTGACAGCGTTTGCGAAGCCTACGCCGATCTTTTCGCCCTCGACCCGGTGGTCGAAAAAGAAGAGTGGTGTCGTATTACGGGCCGTAAAAAGTAAGCCATTGGCGTGGTCATCTGACCACGCCTCTCTTCCTCCGATAATCCTCTCTTCCCGTGCCCTTCTCCGGTAAAATACCCACACAAATCATATTGATAAAAATGGTTTGAACCACAATAATTCACCGGAAGAATACTATGACGCACTTTACTGGCAAGGCAGCGCTCTTCGCGCTGAGCATTATCTCGGCTTCAGCCTGCGCATCACACTGGAGCTACGAAGGCGAAGGTGCACCGGAACACTGGGGCGAACTGGACGAGGCCTACAAAACCTGTCAAAGCGGGATGAACCAGTCCCCCATCAACATTGAATCCACCGCGAACGCGCACCTTTCCCCGCTGCAAACGCATTACATTGATGGCCCTGTGACGCTGACGAACAACGGCCACACCATTCAGGCAAGTGAAAAGCCGGAAACCCGCGATACCCTTACTCTCGATAAGCAAACCTGGACCCTGCAACAGTTCCATTTCCACGCGCCGAGCGAAAATACCGTGCATGGCAAGAAATTTGCGATGGAAATGCATCTGGTGCACAAAAACGCGGCCGGTGAACTGGCGGTGGTGGCGGTTATGTTCGATAAAGGGGCCGCAAACCCGGAACTGAATAAGCTGTGGAGCGTCATGCCTGAGCAGGCCGAACAGAACGTCTCGATTAAGCAGGATCTCAATCTGAACAAGCTGATTCCAAAAGATAAAACGTACTGGCGCTTTAGCGGCTCGCTGACCACACCGCCGTGCTCAGAGGGGGTAACCTGGATTGTACTGAAGCACCCGCTGACCGTCTCTGCAGAGCAGCTTGAGAAATTCTCCCACACGATGCACCACGAAAATAACCGCCCGGTACAACCCCTTCATGGTCGCGTAGTCGTCGAATAATGCGCATTTTTCGCATGCAGATCATGTTCTAAAATGCGACTCAGATCGCAAACAAGCGGGATAATCTGCTGCTAAAAACAGCAGATTATCCCGCTCAAGTGATGCATTTATTCAGAAATGATGAGAAGTTACGGGAAATTGTAAGCGGCTATAAAATAATCATTCCATCATAACTTTATGATTTAACAGGTTTATAATTTTCACCTGAAGGACAGAGCGGCGATTCCTTGATCTACAACAGTGGATTGTTCAAAGTTTGGCCTTTCATCTCATGCAAAAAATGCGTAATATACGCCGCCTTGCAGTCACAGTATGGTCATTTCTTAACTCATGCGCATCGGACACTACCAGCTCAGAAATCGCCTGATCGCAGCCCCAATGGCAGGTATTACCGACCGGCCGTTCAGGACGCTGTGTTATGAGATGGGGGCAGGTTTAACCGTTTCCGAGATGATGTCGTCTAACCCACAAGTGTGGGAAAGCGATAAGTCCCGCCTTCGGATGGTGCACGTTGATGAACCAGGTATTCGCACCGTGCAAATTGCCGGAAGCGTGCCTGAAGAGATGGCAGATGCCGCGCGGATTAACGTGGAAAGTGGCGCCCAGATTATTGATATCAATATGGGTTGCCCGGCCAAGAAAGTGAATCGCAAGCTTGCAGGTTCAGCCCTTCTGCAATACCCCGACCAGGTGAAGTCTATCCTGACCGCGGTTGTCAGCGCAGTGGACGTTCCTGTTACGTTGAAGATTCGCACGGGTTGGTCGCCGGAACACCGTAACTGTGTAGAGATTGCCCAACTGGCCGAAGACTGTGGCATTCAGGCCCTGACCATCCATGGACGCACTCGCGCCTGTTTGTTCAATGGTGAAGCTGAATACGACAGCATTCGGGCAGTTAAGCAGAAAGTTTCCATTCCGGTTATCGCGAATGGTGACATTACTGACCCGCTTAAAGCCAGAGCTGTGCTCGACTATACGGGAGCTGATGCTCTGATGATAGGACGTGCCGCTCAGGGAAGACCCTGGATCTTTCGGGAAATCCAGCATTATCTGGACACTGGGGAGTTGCTTGCCCCACTGCCACTGGCAGAGGTAAAGCGCTTGCTTTGTTCGCATGTTCGGGAATTGCATGACTTTTATGGTCAGGCAAAAGGGTACCGAATTGCGCGTAAACACGTATCCTGGTATCTCCAGGAGCACGCTCCAAATGACCAGTTTCGGCGCACATTCAACGCCATAGAGGATGCCAGCGTACAGCTGGAGGCGTTGGAGGCATACTTCGAAAATCTTGCGTAATGAAATAAAGAGCTGACAGAACTATGTTCGAACAACGCGTAAATTCTGACGTACTGACCGTTTCTACCGTTAACTCTCAGGATCAGGTAACTCAAAAGCCCCTGCGTGACTCGGTTAAACAGGCACTGAAGAACTATTTTGCTCAACTGAACGGTCAGGATGTTAATGACCTGTATGAGCTGGTACTGGCTGAAGTTGAACAGCCACTGTTGGACATGGTGATGCAATACACCCGCGGTAACCAAACCCGCGCTGCCCTGATGATGGGTATCAACCGTGGTACACTGCGTAAGAAACTGAAAAAATACGGCATGAACTAATTTCGGTTAGCGAAATGCTTGTTTAAAAAGGCGCTACCTGGCATGGGGATGCGCCTTTTTTATTGCCCGCGCCTGTCACCGTCAAGGCTGTGTAAACCTTCGTTTATCCCCCTTTTAAACCGCAACTTTTCGTGTATATTTCCACCACCTCACTGAACCTCTTTACCCGGAATGACACGCATGATTCGTAAATACTGGTGGCTGGTTGTATTTGCTGTCTCGGTTTTCCTCTTCGACGCGCTCCTGATGCAGTGGATTGAACTGATGAGCACTGAAGCCGATAAGTGTCGTAATATGAATTCCGTAAATCCGCTAAAATTAGTGAACTGCTCAGAACTCGACTAACCGCCTGACGTCGCTAAACTCACTGTTATGACCCACTAAAAACGGGGATTTAAATCCCTTTGAGCCGTTACCTTACGATGATAATGTCTCGCCCTTCTCAACCGCGCCTGCGTAACTTCACACTCGAGTAGAACCGATCATGCTGGTTAGCCAATACAACCATATCCTCGTCGTCCTCTCCTTTGTTGTTGCTATCCTTGCTGCCTATACCGCGCTGAATATGGCTGCACGTGTTGCCGGGAGTCAGGGCGTGGCTGCGCGCGTCTGGCTGGCCGGCGGCGGTATTGCCATGGGGATTGGCGTGTGGGCCATGCATTTTATCGGCATGCTGGCGATGGACCTCTCCATGAGCATGCGCTACAACGCGACCCTGACGGTGCTATCCATGGTTATCGCCGTGGGCTCGTCACTGTTTGCACTGTGGCTCGTTAGCTGTGAGCAGTTACGTTTGCGCCGTCTGCTGCCCGGTGCGTTAGTGATGGGCTGCGGCATTGTGGCGATGCATTACACCGGCATGGCGGCGCTGGAAGTCTCTCCCGGTATTATCTGGGACAAAACATGGGTGGCCATTTCGGTTGTCATTGCGCTTGCGGCTTCGCTCGCCGCATTATGGCTGACGTTCCGCTTGCGGCATGAAGCGTCTCAGGTGTCGCTGATGCGTTTTGCCGCCGCCGTTACGATGGGGATCGCCATTGCCGGTATGCACTATGCCGGGATGAAAGCCGCTCAGTTTCCAATGTCGACCATGACACACCATGAAGGTATTAACGGCAGCTGGCTGGCAGTACTGGTCAGCGTCGTCGCACTCTCCATACTGGGGATCACGCTGCTGGTCTCGATGCTGGATGCCCGCCTTCAGGCACGAACCTCCCTTCTGGCCTCATCCCTTGCAGAAGCGAACCGCGAACTCGCTCAACTGGCTTTGCAGGATACGCTGACGCGTCTGCCGAACCGTGTTTTGCTGGAGGACCGACTCGATCAGGCCATCAGCAAAGCTGACCGTGAAGGCACCCATTTTGCACTGATGTTCATGGATCTCGACGGGTTTAAAACCATCAACGATGCGTACGGCCATGATGTCGGTGACAGACTGCTTGTCGCCGTGACGCAGCGCCTGCTCACGCCCCTGAAGGGTCAGTTCACCCTTGCCCGTATCGGTGGTGATGAGTTTGTTCTGCTGGCGGAAGGAGAAGGTCCGGATGATGCGGCCTCGCTGGCCAACTCGCTGGTTCGCGCTATCGATAGCCCGTTCAATCTGGATCCCTATGAACTGGTGGTAACCCTTAGCATTGGTATCGCGCTCTATCCCCACGATGGTAAAACCGAGCGCGAGCTGATGTTTAACGCCGATGCGGCGATGTACCACACGAAGCACATGGGCCGAAACGGTTATCACTTTTTCCAGCCCTCCATGAACACCCTGGCGCAGACCCATCTCCAGTTGATGAACGATCTGTGGCTGGCTATCGATCGTAATGAACTGCGCCTGCTTTATCAGCCAAAATTCCACGCACCGGCGGGTCCTGTCCTTGGGTTCGAGGCGCTATTGCGCTGGCAACACCCGAAGCAGGGATTGCTGACGCCAGACCTGTTCCTGCCGCTGGCGGAAAAAACGGGGCTGATCATCCCGATTGGTAACTGGGTGCTTAATGAGGCCTGCCGTCAGTTGCGGGAGTGGCACCTTCAGGGGCATCAAAACTGGTCGATGGCGGTGAACCTGTCGACACTGCAGTTTGAGCAACCTTCACTGGTTAAAACGGTGCTCGACTGCCTGACACGTCACAACGTACCGCCGGAGATGCTGATCCTTGAAGTGACGGAAACCACGGCGATGAGCAACCCGGATGAGAGTGTGCGCGTGCTGACAGAGCTGACGGACGCGGGCGTGAAAGCGTCCATTGATGATTTTGGTACCGGCTACTCCAGCCTGCTTTATCTCAAGCGCCTGCCGGCCTGTGAATTGAAAATCGACAGAGCGTTCGTGAAAGAGTTAAGCGGTGAAAGCGAAGACGCCACCATTGTCTCAGCGATTGTGGCCCTGGCAAAAACGCTAAATCTGAAAGTCGTGGCGGAAGGAGTGGAAACCGAAGCACAGCAAACCTTTTTGACGGCGCTGGGCTGCAACACGCTTCAGGGCTATCTGTTGGGCAAACCGGTCAGTGCTCAGACCATCGAAACGCTCTGCGCGCAAGGGGAAATGTTACCTGGCGCTGAGCTAAAATCATCCTCATGAGGCGACACCCGCACGACAGGGAGTGTCGCCAGAATGCTATCAACCAGCGCAGGAGCCTGCTGATAAAGATTAAAGCTGCTGTTATTCATTAACCAGTTTTTAATGATTCCGCTGAAAAAACCGTGGAAAACAATCAGGGTCAGATCAACATTTACCTGTGACGAAATGAGGTTCAGAGAAATACAGTCCTGCAACGTGGTACGTAAAGACTCATAATTAAAACCAATACGTTTTCTGATTTCACACTCTGAAATCATATCGCTATTAAATTCACACTTATGATACAAAATTTGCAAAAGAGCGCATTGCCGAGGCTCATGTGCAATATATTGCAACGCAGCAATAAATTGCTCACGAAGCATTAACAAAGGATCGCTGCCCGCAGAAAGAGAAAGTCTGTCACGAATGATGTCACGAAACGGTAATTGCTGTTCCCAGATGGCATTAAATATTTCTGATTTACTGGTAAAATGCCAATAGATGGCACCCCGTGTAACATTTGCTGCATCCGCGATATCCGTCAGCGTCGTGTTCGCCACGCCCCGCGTCGCAAATTGCCCAATAGCCGCTTCAATCAGCTGCTGACGGGTCTGTTGAGCCTCTTCTTTCTTTTTACGCGCCATAGACGACTACTCGTTACTCACAAGGTTTATATTTACACAGATCAGGTACACGAAAGTATTCACTACTTTGCGTTTTAATTTTGCACAAAAAAAGTCAAATCGCTTAATTAATAATTTAGACAAATGCATAGATATAATTAAATTCATGAGATGAATAATTGAGCCACGTTAAATGCCATTTATCTGATTAACCAGCCAGAACTATATCCCCGCTAACACCAGGTTTGATTCTGATTTTTGCCTTAAGGCCTGTTCATTCGCACTTATAAATTAAAAAACATTAATTACCCTCATTATTATACGCCCTACATTTTATTTTTATCCCTCTGCCCTGCTACCGATTCACGGCAAATATCGGTTCATGGGTATTTAAAGGAACAGTAATGACGAATTATTTCAGACGTTTGCCCTTATCCGGTTTTATTGTCTGCGCGGTACTGCTCACTGGATGCGATGGTCAGGAAAACCAACCACCGCATCCGCAGGCACCTCAGGTCAGCGTGCATATTGTGAAAAGCGCCCCTCTGGCTGTCACCACCGAACTCCCGGGCAGAACAGATGCCTTTCGCGTTGCGGAGGTTCGTCCTCAGGTGAGCGGCATCATATTGCGTCGTAACTTCACAGAGGGAAGTGATGTAAAAGCCGGTGAGTCACTTTATCAGATCGATCCTGCCACCTATCAGGCCGCGTATGACAACGCGAAAGGTGAACTCGCGAAGGCCCAGGCGGCGGCTAACATTGCGCACCTGACGGTAAAACGCTATCTCACGCTGGTTGGCACGCAGTATGTCAGCAAGCAGGAATACGACCAGGCCGTGGCGACAGCGCAGCAAGCAGATGCCAGCGTCGTTGCCGCACAGGCAGGCGTTGAAAGCGCGCGCATTAATCTTGCCTATACCAAAGTGACGTCTCCCGTCGAGGGTCGCATCGGTAAATCCAGCGTCACCGAAGGCGCACTGGTGACCAACGGGCAAGCCGCAGCCCTGGCAACGGTTCAGCAGCTTGATCCGATGTATGTCGACGTCACCCAGTCCAGCAGTGATTTTATGCGTCTGAAGCAGACGAGCCTGCAAAAAGGAGAGGCCACCAGCACCGTTGAGCTGGTGATGGAGAATGGTCAGCCCTACCCGTTGAAAGGTACGCTGCAGTTCTCGGATGTCACGGTTGACGAAAGTACCGGCTCTATCACCTTGCGCGCGATTTTCCCAAACCCACAGCACCTGCTGTTGCCTGGCATGTTTGTCCGGGCCCGCATTGATGAAGGTACACAGCCTGATGCGATTCTGGTCCCACAACAAGGCGTGACCCGCACGCCGCGCGGTGATGCATCCGTTCTGGTGGTTAACGATAAAAACCAGGTTGAGTCACGTACCGTCGTTGCCCCTCAGGCGATTGGCGATCGCTGGCTGGTGACGGAAGGGCTGAAAAATGGCGACCGCGTCATTGTCAGCGGCTTACAAAAAGTCAGACCGGGCGCTACCGTCGTCGCGACGCCTGATACCACCACGACTCCAGCCGGTTAAGGGACGACGACATGGCTAATTTCTTTATCCAACGGCCGGTTTTCGCCTGGGTGCTTGCCATCATTTTGATGATTGCAGGCGGGCTGGCCATTCTCAAACTGCCCATTGCGCAGTATCCGACCATTGCCCCTCCCGCCGTGGCTATCACCGCAACGTATCCGGGTGCTGATGCGCAAACGGTGCAGGATACCGTAACGCAGGTTATCGAACAGAACATGAACGGTATCGATAACCTGATGTATATGTCATCCACCAGCGATTCCGCAGGTAATGTCACCATCACGCTGACCTTCCAGTCTGGAACAGACCCGGACATTGCGCAGGTACAGGTGCAGAACAAACTGCAGCTCGCCATGCCTCTGCTCCCCCAAGAGGTCCAGCAGCAAGGGATCGGTGTTGAGAAGTCCAGCAGCAGCTTCCTGCTGGTCGCAGGCTTTGTTTCCGATAACAAAGACCTCACGCAGGATGACATCTCTGACTATGTCGCGTCTAACGTGAAAGATGCCATTAGCCGCACCACGGGAGTTGGTGATGTGCAGCTGTTTGGTGCCCAGTATGCGATGCGCATCTGGCTCGACAGCAACGCGATGAACAAATACCAGCTGACGCCACTGGATGTGATTAATCAGCTGAAAACGCAGAACGACCAGATAGCGGCCGGCCAGTTAGGCGGAACGCCGTCAGTACCGGGGCAGCAGTTGAACGCCTCGATCATTGCACAAACGCGTCTGAAATCTCCGGAAGAGTTTGGCCGCGTGACGCTCAAGGTGAACCAGGACGGCTCCATGGTTCATCTGAAAGATGTGGCCCGCATTGAGCTGGGGGGCGAAAACTACAATATGGTCACCAAAATCAACGGGCAAGCGGCAACCGGCCTGGGGATTAAGCTGGCTACCGGTGCAAACGCACTGGACACGGCCGCCGCCATCAAGAGCAAACTGGCCCAGCTCCAGCAGTTCTTCCCGCAAGGGCTGAAAGTAGTCTACCCCTATGACACCACGCCTTTTGTGAAGATCTCTATCCACGAAGTGGTGAAAACGCTGTTCGAAGCGATCATTCTCGTCTTCCTGGTGATGTATCTTTTCCTGCAAAACCTTCGGGCGACGCTTATCCCGACAATTGCGGTGCCGGTCGTGCTGTTGGGTACGTTTGCGATCCTGGCGGCGTTCGGTTTCTCCATAAACACCCTGACCATGTTCGGTATGGTGCTGGCGATTGGCCTGCTGGTTGATGACGCCATCGTGGTGGTTGAGAACGTCGAACGCGTCATGGTTGAGGACAAGCTGCCGCCAAAAGAGGCGACGCAGAAGTCGATGGGGCAGATACAGGGCGCACTGGTGGGTATCGCCATGGTGCTCTCGGCGGTCTTTATCCCCATGGCCTTTTTTGGCGGTTCAACGGGAGCCATCTATCGTCAGTTCTCGCTGACCATTGTCTCGGCTATGGCGCTGTCAGTGCTGGTCGCTCTGATTCTGACACCGGCACTGTGCGCCACCTTGCTTAAGCCCGTTTCCAGCGATCACCACGAAAAGAAAGGTGGCTTCTTCGGCTGGTTTAATGCGCTCTTTGACCGGAGCGTGGAGCATTACAGCAACAGCGTAAGCGGCATTTTGCGTAAGACCGGGCGCTATCTGGTGGTATACGTCATCATCGTCGGTGGTATGGCCGTACTGTTCCTGCGCTTACCCACCTCCTTCCTGCCCGAAGAGGATCAGGGGGTATTTATGACTATGGTCCAGCTCCCCGCCGGAGCCACCCAGATGCGTACCCAGCAGGTACTTGACCAGGTTCAAAATTATTATCTCAACAACGAGAAGGCTAACGTCGAATCGGTGTTTACCGTGAACGGCTTTAGCTTTAGTGGTCAGGGTCAGAACTCCGGTATTGCGTTCGTTAGCCTGAAGCCCTGGGAAGCGCGTCCCGGAGCAGAAAATAGCGTTGAGGCGATCGTAAGGCGTGCGACAAAGGCCTTTAGTCAGATTAAAGATGGCCTCGTGTTCCCGTTTAACCTGCCTGCGATTATCGAGCTGGGTACCGCAACGGGCTTTGACTTTGAGTTGATTGATCAAGCTAACCTGGGGCATACCCAACTGACCCAGGCGCGTAATCAACTGCTCGGCATGGTGAAAGCGCACCCCGATCTGCTGGTTCGCGTTCGTCCTAACGGTCTGGAAGATACCCCACAGTTCAAACTGGATGTCGATCAGGAGAAGGCACAGGCGCTGGGCGTCAGCCTCTCTGACGTCAACCAGACGATCTCGACGGCATTGGGGGGAACCTATGTGAACGACTTTATCGATCATGGACGCGTGAAAAAAGTGTACGTCCAGGCCGACGCTCACTTCCGTATGTTGCCAGGGGACATCAACAACCTCTACGTGCGCAGCGCGAATGGTGAAATGGTGCCGTTCTCCTCCTTTAGCAGCTCGCACTGGGTGTATGGCTCGCCTCGCCTGGAGCGCTACAACGGAATGCCTTCGATGGAGATCCTCGGTGAGTCCGCGCCGGGTAAAAGTACCGGTGAGGCGATGGCCTTGATGGAGAACCTCGCCGCAAAACTGCCTTCCGGTATCGGCCATGACTGGACGGGAATGTCTTATCAGGAACGACTGTCTGGTAACCAGGCACCTGCCCTGTACGCCATTTCACTGATTGTGGTGTTCCTGTGCCTGGCTGCGCTTTATGAAAGCTGGTCTATTCCCTTCTCGGTCATGCTGGTTGTGCCGCTGGGTGTCACGGGCGCGCTTCTCGCCGCATCGATTCGCGGGTTAAATAATGATGTCTATTTCCAGGTCGGCCTGCTGACAACGATTGGTCTGTCGGCGAAAAACGCCATTCTGATCGTCGAGTTTGCTAAGGATCTGATGGATAAAGAAGGTAAAGGGATCATTGAAGCCACACTGGAAGCATCCAGAATGCGCCTTCGACCGATCCTGATGACGTCGCTGGCCTTTATCCTTGGCGTGATGCCACTGGTCATCAGCAGAGGAGCCGGGAGCGGCGCGCAAAATGCTGTCGGGACAGGTGTTATGGGAGGGATGCTTTCCGCAACGCTTCTGGCAATTTTCTTCGTGCCCGTCTTCTTTGTGGTTGTCCGGCGCCGGTTTACGAAACATAAAGAGTAATGTTTCTCAAAAAAGGCACCTCAGGTGCCTTTTTTATTTTTAGCATAAACAATGGATTAGATATGTCATACTCACAGCATCAATAGTTAACCATTTGCATTAAGTAAAAACGCCGCGTTACGTCTTCATATTTTCTCCATTAATTCATCCTGACAGCGACTTTTCTCCACGATTTTTACAAACAACATAATTTGAGATTATTCCCCGTGCAACGTTGCCTTATCCCGGTGGTAAAATAGTCTCCAGTTCGTTAATAGCCCTCCTGGCTGTATAGCGAATGAGAAATAATACTGAGGTAACATCATGAAAAGATTCATTTCCGTTGCACTACTCGCTGCGCTGCTTGCTGGATGCGCGCACGACTCTCCATGTGTACCGGTATACGACGATCAAGGCCGACTGGTTCATACCAATACCTGTATGAAAGGCACCACTCAGGACAACTGGGAAACAGCAGGTGCTATCGCCGGTGGTGCTGCCGCAGTGGCAGGTTTGACGCTGGGTATCGTTGCTCTGACGAAGTAACATCAGAACGTATCATGTGTGTAGAAAGCGCGGCTCTGTCCGCGCTTTTGCTTTTAAAGAGTGCAGCGTTTTCAGATAAGTAAAAAAATAGCCCCGTCTTTACCTAGACTGTTTATTTCATTCTGCGGGCAGTCACATATTTTTAATGCACAGCGTTAAATTACATATTCTATCGTGATGATTTTCACATATTAATTACATTTAATACCCTGCCAATATTCACCCCAGAAACTATCTCTTCTTTTTAAGGTATAGCCGCTGAAAGTTTTGCTCCGATTTGTGGCACAGGTTGTAATTTCGCACCGTTTCGGGGCGCTCTCTTTATTTAACCCTGTCTACACTCAGCATTATGCGTTCACTGGTCACCTATTTTGTTGAGCGCAAAACCTGGCATTACGTTTGCTTTATAAACGTTGGCCAAAGCCACAGACAGGTAAAGCGTTTAAAACGCCTCTATAACGATAAATTTCGCCACACAGGATGCATTATGAAAAAGACGATGATAGCCAGCCTGGCCGCCGCGGGCATGTTGTTTGCTGTAGCCGGTCAGGCCCATGCGGGTACGACACTGGATGCCGTTAAAAAGAAAGGGTTTGTTCAATGTGGGATCAGTGACGGTTTACCTGGCTTCTCTTATGCCGATGCAAACGGCAAATTTACCGGTATTGATGTTGATGTCTGTCGCGGTGTCGCCGCCGCCGTTTTCGGTGACGACAGTAAAGTAAAATATACCCCGCTGACGGCGAAAGAACGTTTTACTGCATTACAGTCTGGCGAAGTTGACATGCTTTCCCGTAATACCACCTGGACCTCCTCCCGTGATGCAGGCATGGGAATGGCATTTACTGGCGTGACATATTATGACGGTATCGGTTTCCTGACCCACAATAAAGCGGGCCTGAAAAGCGCCAAAGAGCTGGATGGCGCGACCGTTTGTATCCAGGCCGGTACCGATACCGAGCTGAACGTCGCGGATTATTTCAAAGCAAATAACATGAAATATACCCCTGTGACATTCGATCGCTCCGATGAATCGGCCAAAGCGCTGGAATCCGGTCGTTGCGACACGCTGGCTTCTGACCAGTCACAGCTGTACGCCTTGCGTATTAAGCTGAGCAACCCGGCGGAGTGGATTGTCCTGCCTGAAGTGATCTCCAAGGAGCCTCTTGGACCGGTTGTGCGTCGTGGCGATGAAGACTGGTTCTCCATTGTTCGCTGGACGCTGTTTGCCATGCTGAATGCCGAAGAGATGGGTATCAACTCGAAAAACGTCGACGAGAAAGCCGCTAAACCGTCCACGCCGGATATGGCTCATCTGCTGGGAACAGAGGGCGATTTCGGGAAGGATCTGAAGCTGGATAACAAGTGGGCTTACAACATCATCAAACAGGTGGGTAACTACGCTGAGATCTTTGAGCGCAACGTGGGATCGGAAAGCCCTCTGAAGATCAAACGCGGCCAGAACAATCTCTGGAACAACGGCGGTATTCAGTACGCGCCACCAGTACGTTAAGACATTGCTGTAACGGGCACTGTTAAGGCAGTGCCCGCCCCAGAGTCATGGTTACCGAGGTTTCTTTATGTCCCATCGCCGCTCAGCCGTAAAAGGATCGCTATCCTTTTCTCATCCCGCGGTCCGCGCCTGGCTATTCCAGGTTATTGCGATTATTGCGGTTGTTCTTATCGCCGTGTATCTCATCCATAACACTATAACCAACCTGAATAATCGCGGTATTACCTCCGGCTTTGCTTTTCTGGATCGCAGCGCGGGGTTTGGCATTGTTCAACACCTTATTGATTATCAGGAAGGCGACACGTATGGACGCGTGTTCGTGGTCGGTTTACTGAATACGCTGCTGGTCTCTGCACTTTGTATTGTTTTTGCCTCCATACTGGGCTTCTTTATTGGTCTGGCACGTTTGTCCGAAAACTGGCTGCTACGCAAACTGTCTACTTTTTATATTGAGACGTTCCGTAATATCCCGCCGCTGCTGCAGATCTTTTTCTGGTATTTTGCCGTGCTGCGCAACCTGCCGGGGCCACGTCAGGCTATTGACGCTCTTGATCTGTTTTTCCTGAGTAATCGCGGGTTGTATATTCCTTCTCCGCAGCCGGGTGAAGGGTTGTATGCCTTCATTGCCGCCCTTGTAATAGCGCTTGCTCTCTCAGCGGCCATGTTCCGCTATAACCGCAAGCATCAGTTCAAAACCGGGCAGCTTCGTAAAACCTGGCCAACCGCCGCCATCCTTATCATTGGTCTGCCACTCCTGACACACTGGCTGTTTGGGGCCGCCCTTCACTGGGATATTCCGCAGCTGCGTGGCTTTAACTTCCAGGGCGGAATGGTTTTAATTCCTGAGCTGGCAGCACTGACGCTGGCGCTTTCGATTTATACCTCTGCATTTATCGCCGAGATTATTCGTGCGGGGATCCAGGCCGTTCCTTACGGACAACACGAGGCGGCACGCTCGCTGGGATTACCCCATACGGTGACGCTTCGTCAGGTCATTATTCCGCAAGCGTTACGGGTCATCATTCCGCCGCTGACCAGTCAATATCTCAATATTGTCAAAAACTCATCGCTGGCGGCCGCCATTGGTTACCCCGATATGGTGTCGCTGTTTGCCGGAACCGTGCTTAACCAGACCGGACAGGCCATTGAAACTATTGCCATCACAATGTCTGTCTATCTGATCATCAGCCTGGTGATTTCGTTGCTGATGAACCTCTATAACCGTCGTATAGCACTGGTCGAGCGCTAAGGATCTATGATGACAAAAGCGATACTGTCGCACTCCTCGCGCCCTGCCAGTTCGACAGGCGGACGTTTAATTCTCTGGGCGCGTAAGAATCTGTTCTCCAGCTGGAGTAACAGCCTGCTGACAATTGTATGTTTGTGGCTTATGTGGGAATTAATTCCACCGCTGCTGAACTGGGCTTTTTTACAGGCTAACTGGTCGGGATCCACTCGCACAGACTGCACAAAAGCAGGGGCCTGCTGGGTGTTTATTCATGAGCGTTTTGGCCAGTTCATGTATGGATTGTATCCGCATGAACAGCGCTGGCGGATTAATCTGGCACTGGCCATCGGGCTGCTCTCCATCGCCGTAATGTTCTGGAAAAAACTGCCTCATCGGGGCCGTTATATTGCCTGTTGGGCAGTGGTGTATCCCATTATTGTTTGGGTGCTATTGTATGGCGGCTTCCTGGGGCTGGAACGTGTTGAAACACGTCAGTGGGGTGGGTTAACGCTGACGCTGATTATCGCGTCCGTTGGGATAGCCGGCGCACTGCCATGGGGTATTTTGCTCGCGCTTGGGCGGCGCTCAAAAATGCCTGTCGTACGTGTGCTTTCCGTTATTTTCATTGAATTCTGGCGTGGCGTACCGCTTATCACCGTTCTGTTTATGTCTTCGGTCATGTTGCCGCTGTTTATGGCAGAAGGGACAACGATAGACAAACTGATCCGTGCCCTGGTCGGGGTCATCCTTTTCCAGTCCGCTTACGTTGCGGAAGTGGTGCGTGGGGGCCTGCAGGCTCTGCCGAAAGGTCAGTACGAAGCGGCGGAATCACTGGCACTTGGCTACTGGAAAACGCAGGGACTGGTGATATTGCCACAAGCACTCAAGCTGGTTATCCCGGGCCTGGTCAATACCATCATTGCCCTCTTCAAAGATACCAGCCTGGTGATCATCATCGGGCTGTTCGATCTCTTTAGCAGCGTGCAACAGGCGACCGTTGACCCTGCCTGGCTGGGTATGTCCACCGAGGGATATGTCTTCGCTGCTCTGATCTACTGGATCTTTTGTTTTAGCATGTCGCGCTATAGCCAGCATCTGGAAAAGCGCTTTAACACCGGGCGTACACCGCACTGAGGAAATTATGAGCCAGATTACTATGACACCTGCCGACGCGATGATTACGCTGGAAAACGTGAATAAATGGTACGGGCAGTTTCATGTTTTGAAAGACATTAACCTCAAGGTTAAGCAGGGCGAACGGATCGTTCTTTGTGGCCCTTCCGGATCCGGAAAATCCACGACCATTCGCTGTATTAACCACCTTGAAGAACATCAGCAGGGGCGCATTGTTGTTGATGGCGTCGAGCTGAATGAAGATATTCGTAACATCGAACGGGTGCGCCAGGAAGTGGGAATGGTGTTTCAGCACTTTAACCTGTTTCCCCATCTGACCGTTCTGCAGAACTGTACGCTTGCGCCAATTTGGGTACGAAAGATGCCTAAAAAGGAGGCTGAAGCACTGGCGATGCACTACCTGGAACGGGTACGTATCGCAGAGCACGCCAATAAATTTCCCGGCCAGATATCAGGCGGTCAGCAGCAGCGCGTGGCTATCGCCCGTTCGCTCTGTATGAAACCGAAAATTATGCTGTTTGATGAACCGACATCCGCCCTGGATCCGGAAATGGTGAAAGAGGTACTGGATACCATGATTGGACTGGCGCAGTCCGGGATGACCATGCTGTGTGTGACGCACGAAATGGGGTTTGCCAGAACCGTGGCCGATCGGGTGATCTTTATGGATCGTGGGGAAATCGTTGAGCAGGCACCGCCGGATGAGTTCTTCGCACATCCTAAATCTGAACGTACACGGGCTTTCCTGTCACAAGTGATCCATTAAACGTGTCTTAGCCCGGTGGCGCTTCGCTTACCGGGTCTGACTTTTTCCGGGAAACATAACGCAAAAAGGCCATCCTTTCGGATGGCCTCTTCACTTGTTTGATGTCTGGCAGTTCCCTACTCTCACATGGGGAGACCCCACACTACCATCGGCGCTACGGCGTTTCACTTCTGAGTTCGGCATGGGGTCAGGTGGGACCACCGCGCTAAAGCCGCCAGACAAATTCTTTTACTTCATGCCGAACTTTAACCTAAGTATAAAGTGGTGCTGATACCCAGAGTCGAACTGGGGACCTCACCCTTACCAAGGGTGCGCTCTACCAACTGAGCCATATCAGCACGCTAAATTTGATGCCTGGCAGTTCCCTACTCTCACATGGGGAGACCCCACACTACCATCGGCGCTACGGCGTTTCACTTC
>NZ_CP080000.1:3493456-3495313 GCF_019378755.1 Enterobacter sp. BIDMC 29
GGATGACCATGCTGTGTGTGACGCATGAAATGGGGTTTGCCAGAACCGTGGCCGATCGGGTGATCTTTATGGATCGTGGGGAAATCGTTGAGCAGGCACCGCCGGATGAGTTCTTCGCACATCCTAAATCTGAACGTACGCGGGCTTTCCTGTCACAAGTGATCCATTAAACGTGTCTTAGCCCGGTGGCGCTTCGCTTACCGGGTCTGACTTTTTCCGGGAAACATAACGCAAAAAGGCCATCCTTTCGGATGGCCTCTTCACTTGTTTGATGTCTGGCAGTTCCCTACTCTCACATGGGGAGACCCCACACTACCATCGGCGCTACGGCGTTTCACTTCTGAGTTCGGCATGGGGTCAGGTGGGACCACCGCGCTAAAGCCGCCAGGCAAATTCTGTTAATCTGTATCAGCTGAAAATCGTCTCTCTCACGCCAAAACACCTTCGGCGTTGTAAGGTTAAGCCTCACGGTTCATTAGTATCGGTTAGCTCAACGCATCGCTGCGCTTACACACCCGACCTATCAACGTCGTAGTCTTCAACGTTCCTTCAGGAGACTTAAAGTCTCAGGGAGAACTCATCTCGGGGCAAGTTTCGTGCTTAGATGCTTTCAGCACTTATCTCTTCCGCATTTAGCTACCGGGCAGTGCCATTGGCATGACAACCCGAACACCAGTGATGCGTCCACTCCGGTCCTCTCGTACTAGGAGCAGCCCCCCTCAATTCTCCAGCGCCCACGGCAGATAGGGACCGAACTGTCTCACGACGTTCTAAACCCAGCTCGCGTACCACTTTAAATGGCGAACAGCCATACCCTTGGGACCTACTTCAGCCCCAGGATGTGATGAGCCGACATCGAGGTGCCAAACACCGCCGTCGATATGAACTCTTGGGCGGTATCAGCCTGTTATCCCCGGAGTACCTTTTATCCGTTGAGCGATGGCCCTTCCATTCAGAACCACCGGATCACTATGACCTGCTTTCGCACCTGCTCGAGCCGTCACTCTCGCAGTCAAGCTAGCTTATGCCATTGCACTAACCTCCTGATGTCCGACCAGGATTAGCTAACCTTCGTGCTCCTCCGTTACTCTTTGGGAGGAGACCGCCCCAGTCAAACTACCCACCAGACACTGTCCGCAACCCGGATTACGGGTCTACGTTAGAACACCAGCCATTAAAGGGTGGTATTTCAAGGTTGGCTCCACGCAGACTGGCGTCCACGCTTCAAAGCCTCCCACCTATCCTACACATCAAGGACCAGTGTTCAGTGTCAAGCTATAGTAAAGGTTCACGGGGTCTTTCCGTCTTGCCGCGGGTACACTGCATCTTCACAGCGAGTTCAATTTCACTGAGTCTCGGGTGGAGACAGCCTGGCCATCATTACGCCATTCGTGCAGGTCGGAACTTACCCGACAAGGAATTTCGCTACCTTAGGACCGTTATAGTTACGGCCGCCGTTTACCGGGGCTTCGATCAAGAGCTTCGCGTTACCGCTAACCCCATCAATTAACCTTCCGGCACCGGGCAGGCGTCACACCGTATACGTCCACTTTCGTGTTTGCACAGTGCTGTGTTTTTAATAAACAGTTGCAGCCAGCTGGTATCTTCGACTGATTTCAGCTCCATCCGCAGGGACTTCACCTACATATCAGCGTGCCTTCTCCCGAAGTTACGGCACCATTTTGCCTAGTTCCTTCACCCGAGTTCTCTCAAGCGCCTTGGTATTCTCTACCTGACCACCTGTGTCGGTTTGGGGTACGATTTGATGTTACCTGATGCTTAGAGGCTTTTCCTGGAAGCAGGGCATTTGTTACTTCAGCACCGTAGTGCCTCGTCATCACACCTCAGCGTTAACAA
>NZ_CP080000.1:3495331-3698986 GCF_019378755.1 Enterobacter sp. BIDMC 29
AACCTCCGCCTACATGCTTAAACCGGGACAACCGTCGCCCGGCTAACATAGCCTTCTCCGTCCCCCCTTCGCAGTAACACCAAGTACAGGAATATTAACCTGTTTCCCATCGACTACGCCTTTCGGCCTCGCCTTAGGGGTCGACTCACCCTGCCCCGATTAACGTTGGACAGGAACCCTTGGTCTTCCGGCGAGCGGGCTTTTCACCCGCTTTATCGTTACTTATGTCAGCATTCGCACTTCTGATACCTCCAGCACCCCTCACAGGACACCTTCAACGGCTTACAGAACGCTCCCCTACCCAACAACGCATAAGCGTCGCTGCCGCAGCTTCGGTGCATGGTTTAGCCCCGTTACATCTTCCGCGCAGGCCGACTCGACCAGTGAGCTATTACGCTTTCTTTAAATGATGGCTGCTTCTAAGCCAACATCCTGGCTGTCTGTGCCTTCCCACATCGTTTCCCACTTAACCATGACTTTGGGACCTTAGCTGGCGGTCTGGGTTGTTTCCCTCTTCACGACGGACGTTAGCACCCGCCGTGTGTCTCCCGTGATAACATTCTTCGGTATTCGTAGTTTGCATCGGGTTGGTAAGCCGGGATGGCCCCCTAGCCGAAACAGTGCTCTACCCCCGAAGATGAATTCACGAGGCGCTACCTAAATAGCTTTCGGGGAGAACCAGCTATCTCCCGGTTTGATTGGCCTTTCACCCCCAGCCACAAGTCATCCGCTAATTTTTCAACATTAGTCGGTTCGGTCCTCCAGTTAGTGTTACCCAACCTTCAACCTGCCCATGGCTAGATCACCGGGTTTCGGGTCTATACCCTGCAACTTAACGCCCAGTTAAGACTCGGTTTCCCTGCGGCTCCCCTATACGGTTAACCTTGCTACAGAATATAAGTCGCTGACCCATTATACAAAAGGTACGCAGTCACCCCATAAAAGAGGCTCCCACTGCTTGTACGTACACGGTTTCAGGTTCTTTTTCACTCCCCTCGCCGGGGTTCTTTTCGCCTTTCCCTCACGGTACTGGTTCACTATCGGTCAGTCAGGAGTATTTAGCCTTGGAGGATGGTCCCCCCATATTCAGACAGGATACCACGTGTCCCGCCCTACTCTTCGAGTTCACAGCCTGTGTGCTTTCGTGTACGGGACTGTCACCCTGTACCGTGCGACTTTCCAGACGCTTCCACTAACACACAAGCTGATTCAGACTCTGGGCTGCTCCCCGTTCGCTCGCCGCTACTGGGGGAATCTCGGTTGATTTCTTTTCCTCGGGGTACTTAGATGTTTCAGTTCCCCCGGTTCGCCTCGTTAACCTATGTATTCAGTTAACGATAGTGTGACGGATCACACTGGGTTTCCCCATTCGGACATCGCCGGGTCAAAGGTTCATATCACCTCGCCGGCGCTTTTCGCAGATTAGCACGTCCTTCATCGCCTCTGACTGCCAGGGCATCCACCGTGTACGCTTAGTCGCTTAACCTCACAACCCGAAGATGTTTCTTTCGATTCATCACCGGCTTGCGAAAATTTGAGAGACTCGAACACACATAACATGTGTGTCGTTTCAATTTTCAGCTTGATCCAGATTTTTAAAGAGCAAATATCTCAAACGTCACCCGAAGATGAGTTTTGAGATATGTCGGCAGGTGACTTTCACTCACGAACCAGCAAGTGGCGTCCCCTAGGGGATTCGAACCCCTGTTACCGCCGTGAAAGGGCGGTGTCCTGGGCCTCTAGACGAAGGGGACACTGAAGTCTCAATCGCAAGACGCCTTGCTATTTACTTTTCATCAGACAATCTGTGTGAGCACTACAAAGGCAGGTTCTTTAAGGTAAGGAGGTGATCCAACCGCAGGTTCCCCTACGGTTACCTTGTTACGACTTCACCCCAGTCATGAATCACAAAGTGGTAAGCGCCCTCCCGAAGGTTAAGCTACCTACTTCTTTTGCAACCCACTCCCATGGTGTGACGGGCGGTGTGTACAAGGCCCGGGAACGTATTCACCGTAGCATTCTGATCTACGATTACTAGCGATTCCGACTTCATGGAGTCGAGTTGCAGACTCCAATCCGGACTACGACGCACTTTATGAGGTCCGCTTGCTCTCGCGAGTTCGCTTCTCTTTGTATGCGCCATTGTAGCACGTGTGTAGCCCTACTCGTAAGGGCCATGATGACTTGACGTCATCCCCACCTTCCTCCAGTTTATCACTGGCAGTCTCCTTTGAGTTCCCGGCCGGACCGCTGGCAACAAAGGATAAGGGTTGCGCTCGTTGCGGGACTTAACCCAACATTTCACAACACGAGCTGACGACAGCCATGCAGCACCTGTCTCAGAGTTCCCGAAGGCACCAAAGCATCTCTGCTAAGTTCTCTGGATGTCAAGAGTAGGTAAGGTTCTTCGCGTTGCATCGAATTAAACCACATGCTCCACCGCTTGTGCGGGCCCCCGTCAATTCATTTGAGTTTTAACCTTGCGGCCGTACTCCCCAGGCGGTCGACTTAACGCGTTAGCTCCGGAAGCCACGCCTCAAGGGCACAACCTCCAAGTCGACATCGTTTACGGCGTGGACTACCAGGGTATCTAATCCTGTTTGCTCCCCACGCTTTCGCACCTGAGCGTCAGTCTTTGTCCAGGGGGCCGCCTTCGCCACCGGTATTCCTCCAGATCTCTACGCATTTCACCGCTACACCTGGAATTCTACCCCCCTCTACAAGACTCTAGCCTGCCAGTTTCGAATGCAGTTCCCAGGTTGAGCCCGGGGATTTCACATCCGACTTGACAGACCGCCTGCGTGCGCTTTACGCCCAGTAATTCCGATTAACGCTTGCACCCTCCGTATTACCGCGGCTGCTGGCACGGAGTTAGCCGGTGCTTCTTCTGCGGGTAACGTCAATTGCTGNGGTTATTAACCACAACACCTTCCTCCCCGCTGAAAGTACTTTACAACCCGAAGGCCTTCTTCATACACGCGGCATGGCTGCATCAGGCTTGCGCCCATTGTGCAATATTCCCCACTGCTGCCTCCCGTAGGAGTCTGGACCGTGTCTCAGTTCCAGTGTGGCTGGTCATCCTCTCAGACCAGCTAGGGATCGTCGCCTAGGTGAGCCGTTACCCCACCTACTAGCTAATCCCATCTGGGCACATCTGATGGCAAGAGGCCCGAAGGTCCCCCTCTTTGGTCTTGCGACGTTATGCGGTATTAGCTACCGTTTCCAGTAGTTATCCCCCTCCATCAGGCAGTTTCCCAGACATTACTCACCCGTCCGCCACTCGTCACCCGAGAGCAAGCTCTCTGTGCTACCGTTCGACTTGCATGTGTTAGGCCTGCCGCCAGCGTTCAATCTGAGCCATGATCAAACTCTTCAATTTAAGTTTGATGCTCGTGAATTAAACTTCGTAATGAATTACGTATGTTCACTCAGAGACTTGGTATTCATTTTTTGTCCGARGACRTTAAGAATCCATGTCACTTTGAGTGCCCACACAGATTGTCTGATAAATTGTTAAAGAGCAGTTGCGACGCGGCTTACAGCTCACCGTCGCGAGGTGGCGTATATTACGCTTTCCTCTTTCAGAGTCAACCCTGAAGTTCAGGATTTTTTCTCTTCAACCGACCGGGTTATCTGTGAAGTGATTCACATCCGCCGTGTCGATGGAGGCGCATTATAGGGATCCCAATTTTTAGCACAAGTACTTTTTGGATCTTTTTTTCCAACTGTCGATTTTCCGCGCTTTTCGCTGAAATCCCACCCAACATGCTTAAATATTGACGCTTTTTGCCTTGCCTCGATCCATTAATATGATCAAGTCTTCTATATAGTGCTCATCGTTCGAGGTAGATATGTCCGCAGTGTTACGTCCTTATAAAGATCTTCTCCCCCAAAAAGGCGATCGCGTGATGATCGATGCCAGCAGCGTGGTCATCGGCGATGTTCGAATGGCCGATGACGTCAGTATCTGGCCGCTCGTCGCCATTCGGGGGGATGTAAACCATGTAGCCATTGGCGCACGCACCAATATTCAGGACGGTAGCGTTCTGCACGTAACCCACAAATCCTCCTATAACCCCCAGGGCAATCCACTCATCATTGGAGAAGATGTCACCGTCGGCCATAAAGTGATGCTTCACGGCTGCACTATTGGTAATCGGGTTCTTGTTGGCATGGGGTCGATTTTGCTGGATGGCGTCGTTGTAGAAGATGACGTGATGATTGGCGCAGGCAGCCTTGTTCCTCAGAACAAAAGACTGGAGAGCGGCTATCTCTATTTGGGAAGCCCGGTAAAACAGATCCGCCCCCTGAAGGAGGCAGAGATCGAAGGATTAAAATACTCGGCGAATAACTACGTTAAATGGAAGAATGACTATCTGAGTCAGGATACCCAGACCCAGCCCTGATCGTCTTCCTGCTGATCGCGGATTAAATCGCTGGCTTCCTCTTCAAGATCCCAGCGATTTTCACAAAACACCTCTAACGGGTCTGAACCACCAAAGCGGCGCAACAGCGTTTCCCCACGAATGGCGCAGGTAAGTTGCATTCCATGCACCAGCACCGGGAAACAGACCGCCTGTTTACTCTCGTCCCAGCTTTCCCTGTCCGGAAAATGTATTGCCTGATTCACGCCGTGAGCTCCCTTTTCAGCTTTTCAATGACCGGTTCGACCAAAGGCAATACACCGTGCCAGAGCAGCACCGCGTGTGCCGCCTGTCCCACCAGCATTCCCAGCCCATCGGCTACGTGTTTTCCGCCGTGCTGTTCACACCAGCTCAAAAAAGGTGTCTTCCCTTTCTGATAGAACATGTCGTAGAAGTAAATATGGGCACTTACCAGCGAAGCAGGGATCGCCGGCACGTCACCACCGATACCACTGGAGGTGGCGTTGATGATCAGATCAAACTCACAATCGGCAAGTTCATCCAGGGCGACCGCGCTCACGCTGCCGGTATGTGCGAACAACGCAGCCAGCGCTTCTGCCCGCGAGAAGGTCCTGTTTGTAATGGTCACCGCGCAATCCAGTGACAGCAGAGGCAGCAATACTCCCCGCGACGCTCCGCCCGCACCAATCAGCAGAACCCTGAAACCAGGCTTAATAAACGAGAGCCTTTCCAGATCGCTCAGTAACCCAATTCCGTCAGTGTTGTCTCCCAGCAGGCGTCCATCCTCAAGCCGTTTTAAGGTATTCACTGCACCCGCAAGGGAAGCACGCTCGGTGAGTTTATCCGCACGTTCGAAGGCTTCCTCTTTAAACGGTACCGTTACATTCGCACCTTTGCCGCCCGCGTTGAAAAAACCCTCCAGCGCAGGAATAAATGCATCAACAGGTGCCAGCACGCGGCCATAGGGATGATTTATTTGCAGTTGCTCGGCAAACAGTTGATGGATTAACGGTGACTTGCTGTGTGCTATCGGATTACCAAAAACAGCATAGGTTTCCATTGGATTACCCCTGGCGAAAACGTTCGCCGGTCAAGGCGTCGCGGATTTCAGACGGATTGAGGCGCCCTCCCGTCTCACCGACGGCAACCGGGAAATCATTCCCAAACTGCGCCCTTACTTCGTCAGTTGTGCGGCAAGGTGGCTGCCCGGTCAGATTCGCGCTGGTTGAGACCAGTGGTTTTCCAAAGGCCAGGCAAAGCTCGACCACCAGCGGATGGTCCGTCACGCGCACGGCGAGGGAATCAAAGCGCCCGGTCAACCAGCGCGGCGTTGTCGGCTTCGCCGGGAAAACAAAGGTCACGGGGCCGGGCCATGCTGAGAAAATAGTCTCCCGCTGCTCCGGCGTTAGCATGGAATCATCGATATAAGGCTTAAGCTGCTCATAGTTAGCAGCGATTAAAATAAGCCCTTTTTCGACTGGCCTCTGTTTAAGTGTGAGCAGTCGACCAACGGCCGTTTCGCTGTCAGGATCACAACCGACCCCAAAAACAGCTTCAGTTGGATAGGCGATGACTTCTTCATTTTTCAGGACATCCACCGCATGAGCAATAGAGCCTGATGGCAGGTTATTCTTCACTGTTTTGATCCGCCGGAACCGGCTTTCCACATTGTTTACTGGCGCAGAAGCGTTTCAAACCTTGCGCCGTTTTTTTCTCTATAAGTAGCGGATAATTGCAATGAGAGCAGACACCCGCTACCGGTTTGAAATTGATAACAAACTGACATTCAGGATAGCGATCGCAGGAATGAAAGGTCTTACCAAAACGAGAACGGCGCTGCACGAGCTGTCCACGCTGGCATTGAGGACAGGCAATAGCCGTTTCATCAGGTTTATCAATTTGTTCTGTATGTTCACATTCAGGATAGAGGCTACAGCCAATAAACATGCCGAAACGACCCTGACGTAGCGCTAACTCGCCGCCGCAAAGAGGGCAAAGCTGTCCCTCCAGAATTTTGACGATATGTCCATCCGCCTGGCTTTTCAGGGGACGGACATAATCACATTCCGGATAGTGGGAACAACCGAGAAACGGGCCGTGTTTCCCGGACCGAATAACAAGTTCAGCCCCGCACTGCGGGCAGGGCTCATTTTTATGCACCGTGAATAGTGCTGATTTGGCCATAACAACTCTTGGTGCTGCACATTGAATTAATGCAGCATACCTTCATTCACTTCAAAGAGTAATTCTTCCATTTGCTGATAGGCATTTTCACAGCCTGGAATATTAAACAGAACCATCAGGATGACCCACTTGAGATCTTCCAGTTCGAAGTCTGCCGTATCCAGCGCCATAACGCGCTCTATCACCATCTCTCTCGTTTCGAGGTTTAGCACCTGAATCTGCTCAAGGAATAAAATGAATCCCCGGCAGCTCGCGTCCAGCCTTTCACACTCTTCAGCTGTGTAGATGCGCACAGACAATGGGTCAGAAGCTAACTGCATCGGTTCGGCGAGGCCTTCCTGATAATCAGCCAGTTTTTCCAGCCACATCAACGCATTATAGATATCTTCCCGCTCAAACCCCGCATCGGTAAGATCCTGTGTCAATTTGTCCTGATCCACTCGCATTTCTGCTTCGTTATGGATGTAAGTCTCAAACAAATACATCAGTACGTCGAACATGGCTTGCCCTCCTTAATCGGACATAGCCGCCGGGTACAGCTGCGATCCATCCTGCTAACTCCAGTTCGAGTAGCTGTGCTACCGTAACTGGCACAGGTTGGCCGGCACGTTCAGCGACAACGTCAACAGGTGTTACCTCATCTCCTACGTTAGCCAGGAGCTTGGGAAATGGCAATGCCACCTTTCCCTGATCTGATGAATAATGTCGCTTTTCGGGATCTTCCTGCAGCCATTGCAATCCATATTGCAAATTTTCAAGAATGTCCCTGACTTCCGTTACCGGTGTTGCACCCTGCTTTATCAGCCAGTGCGGCCCTTCGCATCCCGGGTTACCAATTGGGCCGGGTAAGGCAAACACGTCTCGCCCCTGCTCAAGCGCGCACCGTGCGGTAACAAGCGAACCGCTGCGTACCGCTGCTTCAACCACGAACACCCCCTGACTTAGCCCGCTGATAATTCGATTACGCCGGGGAAAGTGTCCCGGCCGGGGCTGCGCTGATAGCGGAAACTCAGACACTATCGCGCCACCAGAATCGATAAGCCGCGCAGCCAGCGCCTGATGCCGACGAGGATAAATACTAAAGAGACCGTTACCCAGCACCGCAACGCTACGCCCTTTTGCCGATAGCGCAGCGTTGTGGGCGACACCGTCAATACCGCAGGCCAGCCCGCTGGTGATCGTTAAACCACTTTGAGAAAGCTGTTCACAGAGAATTTTTCCCCATCGCTCGCCGTACCATGACGGCGCACGGCTGCCAACAACCGCCAGTTGAACTGCATTCAGTACATTAGGGTTGCCTTTAACAAAGACTGCGCCTGGATAATCCGGGATCGTCCGGAGTAAGGGGGGATAAAGGGGGTGATCCGCCGTGATCAGATAGTTACCCGGCAGCTCAAGCCATAGCAGGCTACTTTCCAGCTCACTTTCTCTGAGCGCAAAGAACCGTGCAGCCTGTTTGACAGACAGACCGGCGTCTCTGACAACAGGACCATCAATGGTTGTCTGGTTGTGCAATCGTGCTGCCGCTTCCAGCATCACATCGCCATAAAGAGAACCGGTGTGTATTAACCGTAGCCATAACTCAGTCGACGTCATCCTTTCCCCTGCCATAAGCGGCCTCCGCAATCATTGCGATTGGTCACTGATGCTGTCAATCGATGGGGGTTTTGTCTAGAATAGGAGATAATATTCTTATCAACTCCTGAACACGACTCTGGAAATTTATGGCAGTTTTGCAAGTGTTACATATTCCGGACGAGCGCCTTCGCATCGTCGCTGAACCGGTAAAAGAAGTGAATGCAGAAATTCAGCGTATCGTTGATGATATGTTCGATACCATGTACGCCGAAGAAGGTATTGGTCTTGCGGCCACTCAGGTCGACATTCACAAGCGTATTATCGTGATCGACGTATCTGAAAATCGCGATGGCCGCCTGGTGTTAATCAATCCTGAGCTGCTCGAGAAGAGTGGCGAAACAGGTATTGAGGAAGGTTGTCTGTCTATTCCGGAACAGCGTGCTTTAGTGCCGCGCGCCGAAAAAGTGAAAATTCGCGCCCTGGATCGTGACGGCAATCCGTTCGAACTGGAAGCTGACGACCTGCTGGCGATCTGTATTCAGCATGAGATGGATCATCTGGTCGGTAAACTGTTTATCGATTATCTCTCGCCGCTGAAGCAGCAACGAATTCGTCAGAAAGTAGAGAAACTGGATCGTTTGCGTTCTCGCGCATAACGTCCCCCCGGATACAAGGATCATCGTGTCTAAATCACTACGTATTATCTTCGCGGGAACCCCTGATTTTGCAGCGCGTCATCTTGACGCGCTGTTATCTTCTGGCCACCAGGTTGTTGGCGTGTTTACCCAACCGGATCGCCCGGCTGGCCGTGGTAAAAAACTGATGCCAGGTCCTGTTAAGGTGCTGGCAGAAGAACATGGGTTACCTGTTTTCCAGCCAGCATCCTTACGCCCTCAGGAAAACCAGCAGCTTGTCGCTGACCTGAATGCCGATGTAATGGTGGTGGTGGCTTACGGTTTAATTCTGCCAAAAGCTGTGCTTGATATGCCTCGCCTGGGTTGCATTAACGTGCATGGTTCTTTGCTTCCACGCTGGCGTGGGGCAGCACCTATTCAGCGCTCTTTATGGGCGGGTGATGCTGAAACGGGCGTCACAATCATGAAGATGGATGTAGGTTTAGACACCGGTGACATGCTTTATAAACTGGCCTGCCCCATTACGGCCGAGGATACCAGTGCCACCCTGTATGACAAGCTGGCAGAGCTTGGCCCGCAAGGGCTGATTGAAACCCTCCAGCAGATTGCGAATAATACGGCGAAACCTGAAGTTCAGGATGAAGCGCTGGTCACTTACGCTGAAAAATTGAGTAAAGAAGAAGCCCGGATTGACTGGTCTCTGTCAGCGGCTCAACTTGAACGCTGCATTCGCGCCTTTAATCCATGGCCGATGAGCTGGATGGTTATCGACGAGCAGCCGGTGAAAGTCTGGAAAGCCTCCCTTATTGACGGTCACACAACGGCTGAGCCCGGTACGATTATCGACGCCAGCAAGAACGGTATTCAGGTAGCTACCGCACAAGGGATCCTGAATCTGGAATCGCTACAACCTGCGGGTAAGAAGGCGATGAGCGCACAGGATTTGTTAAATTCTCGTCGCGAATGGTTTATCCCGGGCAATCGCCTTGCCTGACCTCATTTAATTTTAGCGCCCGGTGTTTCCGGGCATTTTTATTTTTACGGTTATGAAAAAACAAAATTTACGCAGTATGGCGGCTCAGGCCGTTGAGCAGGTTGTCGAGCAGGGCCAGTCATTGAGCAATATCCTGCCAGCTTTGCAGCAAAAAGTGTCCGACAAAGACAAAGCCCTGCTTCAGGAGCTCTGTTTTGGCGTCCTGCGCACGCTTTCTCAGCTCGAGTGGCTGGTTAATAAGCTGATGTCACGTCCAATGACCGGCAAGCAGCGCACCGTGCATTATTTGATTATGGTTGGCTTCTATCAGCTTCTTCACACGCGTATCCCGCCTCATGCCGCACTGGCTGAGACAGTGGAAGGTGCCGTTGTGATTAAACGTCCTATGCTGAAAGGGTTGATTAATGGCGTTCTGCGCCAGTTCCAACGACAGCAGGAAGAGCTTCTGGCTGAGTTCGAGCAAAGTGAAGCACGTTATCTGCATCCTGACTGGCTCCTGAATCGCCTTAAAAAAGCCTGGCCAGAGCAGTGGCAGGCAATTGCCGACGCGAATAATCAGCGTCCGCCGATGTGGTTACGCATCAACCGTAATCACCATACGCGCGACGCCTGGCTGGCTTTACTGGAAGAGGCTGGAATGAGCGGCTTCACACATGAAGCATATCCTGACGCTGTGCGTTTAGCCTCTCCTGCTCCGGTACATGCTTTACCTGGTTTTGATGAAGGCTGGGTGACCGTACAAGATGCTTCCGCGCAGGGCTGCATGACCTGGCTGGAACCTAAAAACGGCGAGCACATCCTCGATCTCTGTGCCGCGCCAGGCGGTAAGACGACGCATATTCTGGAAGTGGCCCCTCAGGCAAACGTCATGGCCGTGGATGTCGATGAGCAGCGTCTTTCACGCGTCTATGACAACCTTAAGCGCCTGGGAATGAAAGCGCAGGTTAAGCAAGGCGATGGCCGCAAACCCGCAGAATGGTGTGGTGAAACGCAATTCGATCGCATCTTGCTGGATGCTCCCTGCTCGGCTACCGGCGTTATTCGTCGCCACCCGGATATCAAGTGGTTACGTCGCGATCGTGATATCAAGGAACTGACTCAACTGCAATCCGACATTCTTGATGCCATTTGGCCACACCTGAAGCCAGGAGGCACGTTGGTCTATGCGACCTGTTCGGTCCTTCCGGAAGAAAACAGCCAACAGATTGCAGCCTTCCTTAAACGTACCCCGGATGCAGTGCTACACGACACGGGCACGCCTGAACGCCCAGGCCTGCAGAATCTGCCGGCCGCTGAAGAAGGTGATGGCTTCTTTTACGCTAAGCTAATCAAAGAGTGATGTTGAGAACAGGTCACGAGATATGAAGATAATCATTCTGGGCGCCGGACAGGTTGGTGGGACGCTGGCTGAAAACCTTGTTGGCGAAAATAATGACATCACGATTGTCGATACCAATGGCGATCGGCTGCGTGTTTTACAGGACAAATTTGACCTTCGCGTCGTGCAAGGTCATGGCTCGCACCCGCGTGTCCTGCGTGAAGCGGGCGCCGACGATGCTGACATGCTGGTTGCGGTGACCAGTTCTGACGAAACCAACATGGTGGCATGTCAGGTGGCCTATTCGCTGTTCAACACGCCGAACCGGATCGCGCGCATCCGCTCCCCGGACTATGTCCGGGATGCAGAGAAGCTGTTTAATTCCGAAGCGGTCCCTATCGACCATCTTATCGCTCCAGAACAGCTGGTTATCGACAATATCTACCGCCTGATCGAATATCCTGGTGCGCTGCAGGTGGTGAACTTCGCCGAAGGTAAAGTGAGCCTGGCGGTCGTTAAGGCCTATTACGGCGGCCCATTGATCGGTAATGCGCTCTCCACCATGCGTGAGCATATGCCGCATATTGATACCCGCGTTGCAGCCATTTTCCGCCATGACAGGCCAATTCGCCCACAGGGTTCAACCATAGTCGAGGCAGGTGATGAAGTCTTCTTCATCGCGGCATCTCAGCATATTCGCGCGGTAATGAGCGAACTGCAGCGTCTCGAAAAACCGTATAAACGCATTATGCTCGTTGGCGGTGGTAATATCGGCGCGGGACTGGCGCACCGGCTGGAAAAAGACTACAGCGTGAAGTTGATCGAGCGCGATCAACAGCGCGCGGCTGAGCTGGCTGAAAAGCTGCAAAACACCATCGTGTTTTATGGCGATGCCTCTGATCAAGAGCTGCTGGCAGAAGAGCATATTGATCAAGTTGATCTGTTTATTGCCGTCACTAACGACGACGAGGCGAACATTATGTCCGCCATGCTCGCCAAGCGTATGGGGGCAAAAAAAGTCATGGTGCTTATTCAACGCCGCGCCTACGTTGACCTCGTGCAGGGAAGCGTTATTGATATCGCGATATCACCGCAGCAAGCAACCATTTCTGCCCTGCTGAGCCATGTTCGTAAGGCGGATATTGTTGGCGTATCCTCCCTTCGCCGCGGTGTGGCTGAAGCCATTGAGGCCGTTGCTCATGGTGATGAAACCACATCACGCGTTGTGGGCCGCGCTATCGATGAAATTAAACTGCCACCGGGAACAATTATTGGTGCCGTGGTGCGTGGAAACGACGTGATGATTGCGAATGATAATTTACGTATCGAGCAAGGCGACCACGTCATTATGTTCCTTACCGATAAAAAGTTTATTACCGACGTCGAACGTTTATTCCAGCCAAGTCCATTCTTCCTGTAATCAATCAGGTGCTTATAAAAGAGCACCTGATTATTAACCCTCTTATTCCCATGCCTTTTATTTTTCATAACGATTAATTATCCCCAATGGAAATTAACTAATCATTTGTTAAACTTATAATCGTCAGTTGGCTCAAGGAGAAGAAAATGAGTTTAGTTAAAGAATTTCGCGAATTTGCGATGCGCGGGAATGTGGTGGATCTGGCAGTGGGTGTCATTATCGGTGCAGCGTTCGGTAAGATCGTTTCATCACTGGTAGCCGACATTATTATGCCTCCCCTCGGGCTGTTAATCGGGGGCATTGATTTTAAACAGTTTGCCGTGACGCTTCGGGATGCACAGGGTGATGTCCCTGCCGTTGTTATGCATTATGGCGTTTTCATTCAGAACATATTTGATTTCGTGATCGTGGCGTTCGCCATTTTTATGGCTATCAAGCTTATCAATAAGCTTAACCGTAAAAAGGCTGAAGAACCGGCTGCGCCGCCTGCTCCGACAAAAGAAGAAGTGTTATTGACTGAAATTCGCGATCTGTTGAAAGAGCAAAATAACCGCTCTTAATCAGACGTTGAAAAAAGGAAGGCCAGTGGTAAAAAAGCGATTCGCTTGCTTGCCACTGGCCTCCCAGTTACCCCGTTTTGCATGTTTCCCTTTTCGTAAATAACTCCCTTTTCCTTTTTTATTCTTCTCAATACGCTGCCTGAAAAGCGGGTCGTGGAGCAGTGCCTCAATGGCATTGTCCTGAATTTGCCCTTTCGTATGCTGATAGCGGCTCATAATTTCTCCTGAGCATGGTGTATGTCGACGGGAGTCTAGTCCCGGATGAAGTAAAAATCAACAGCCCTGGGTTCCACTGGCCCCCTGTTCAAGGGCTTCAAGAATTGAACAATAAATACTGCTATGGGCTGTACCGCAGCAGGCGTCATTCAACCGTTGCAGAGAACGCTGCATGGTCTGCAGTTCCTGTATACGCGCTTCAACTTCATCAAGCCTTGCCTGTACGATACTCTTCGACTCCTGGCAAGTATGGTGTTCAGGATCGATGCGGATCGAAAGTAACTCGCGGATCGAGTCCAGCGTGAAACCAAGCTGGCGAGCGTAGCGGATAAACCGTAAGCGCTGCAGGTCATGATCGGTATAGAGTCGAAATCCACCTTCAGTACGAACCTCGTGATCAATCATCTGCTGCTTTTCGTAATAGCGGACAGTGTCCGGCGTTACGTTAGCAAGCCTGGCAAGTTCACCGATACGGTACATGGTTATTCCTCATTTATTTTCTGCATTAGCCTGTCACTGTACTCACCGTGCAAAAAGTCTGTGCTCATTCCGGCCTGACGCATTTTGAGTTCGATGAGAGCCAGTCGACGGCTAATTTCACAGTGGCTGGGATCATCCTTGCGAATCCCTTTCAGCAGGTCAGCCAGTTGCATGGCCTCTTTACGCTGCTCCAGTTCCGGTGGTAAACAACCGGCATTTTTGAGTAAGCGATATCCGGCCCGTAATTCAGGGGCAACATGCGAATCATCATCAAGCACTAACGGCTCACCGCGTCCCGCAAGGTTATCAAATTCGCCTTTTCGCTGAGCATCGCTGATATGGCGTTCTGCCCACTGGTCGAGCAACCACATGAATAACTCCAGAAGATGAACAGAAAAGATACAGATATTGTAGAGAAGTGGGGATTCAGCGGATATAAAAAAACCCGCCGAAGCGGGTTTTTTTACGTTACTACAGATTACTCTGCAGCAGCTTCTGCTTTAGATTCTGAACGATCAACCAGCTCGATGTAAGCCATCGGAGCGTTGTCGCCTGCACGGAAGCCACACTTCAGAATACGAGTGTAACCACCGGCACGGCTCGCGAAACGCGGACCCAGTTCGTTAAACAGTTTTGCCACGATCTCGTTATCACGAGTACGGGCGAATGCCAGACGACGATTTGCAACGCTGTCAGTCTTGGCAAGAGTAATCAGCGGCTCAACTACGCGACGCAGCTCTTTCGCTTTAGGCAGGGTCGTCTTGATGATTTCATGACGAACCAGTGAACCTGCCATGTTGCGGAACATAGCCTGGCGATGGCTGCTGTTGCGGTTCAGTTGACGACCACTCTTACGATGGCGCATGACCTTATCCTTCTCAGTAAAACCTTAACCTGTGATCCGGTTACTCGTCAGCAATGCTTGCTGGTGGCCAGTTTTCCAGGCGCATGCCCAGAGACAGACCACGTGAAGCCAGCACGTCTTTAATCTCGGTAAGAGATTTTTTACCCAGGTTCGGCGTTTTCAGCAACTCAACCTCGGTACGCTGTACCAGATCACCGATATAGTGGATAGCTTCTGCCTTGAGGCAGTTAGCAGAGCGGACAGTCAATTCGAGATCGTCAACAGGGCGCAGCAGGATCGGATCGAATTCTGGTTTCTCTTCTTTCACTTCCGGCTGACGAACATCACGTAAGTCAACGAAAGCTTCCAGTTGTTCTGCCAGGATGGTTGCCGCACGACGAATCGCCTCTTCAGGATCGATTGTGCCGTTGGTTTCCATTTCGATGACCAGCTTGTCCAGGTCGGTACGCTGTTCTACACGCGCTGCTTCAACATTGTAGGCAATACGCTCTACAGGGCTGTAGCATGCGTCGACCAGCAGACGGCCGATTGGGCGCTCATCTTCTTCCGAATGAATTCGGGCAGAAGCCGGCACATAACCACGACCGCGCTGAACTTTGATACGCATGCTAATCGCTGCGTTCTCATCGGTCAGGTGGCAGATCACGTGCTGCGGCTTGACGATTTCAACATCACCGTCGTGGGTGATGTCGGCTGCAGTCACAGGGCCAATGCCAGATTTATTCAGAGTAAGAATAACTTCATCTTTACCCTGAACTCTCACCGCCAGCCCTTTCAGGTTGAGCAGGATTTCAAGGATATCTTCCTGAACGCCTTCTTTGGTGCTGTACTCATGAAGTACACCATCAATCTCAACCTCGGTCACCGCGCAACCCGGCATCGATGAGAGCAGAATACGGCGCAGTGCGTTACCCAGAGTATGGCCAAAGCCACGCTCTAAAGGCTCAAGGGTCACCTTGGCGTGCGTCGAACTCACTTGCTCGATATCTACCAGGCGCGGTTTTAGAAACTCTGTCACAGAACCCTGCATTGTGTCCTCTCTTTGGTACTAAGCTTTACTTGGAGTAAAGCTCGACGATCAGGTGTTCGTTAATGTCCGCAGACAGATCAGAACGTTCTGGCTGACGCTTGAACGTACCTTCCATCTTGCCAGCATCAACTTCCAGCCAGGTTGGCTTTTCACGCTGCTCAGCCAGCTCCAGAGCGGCTTTCACGCGAGATTGCTTTTTCGCTTTCTCACGAATGCTAACAACGTCATTCGCTTTAACCTGATAAGAAGCGATGTTAACAACACGACCGTTTACCATGATTGCTTTATGGCTAACCAACTGGCGTGATTCAGCACGAGTCGCGCCGAAGCCCATACGGTAAACAACGTTGTCCAGACGACCTTCCAGCAGAGCCAGCAGGTTTTCACCTGTGTTGCCTTTCAGACGTGCTGCTTCTTTATAGTAGTTACGGAACTGACGCTCCAGCACACCGTACATACGGCGAACTTTTTGCTTTTCACGCAACTGCACACCATAGTCAGACAGACGCGGTTTACGCGCACCGTGCTGGCCAGGAGCTTGTTCAATTTTACACTTGGTATCGATCGCGCGAACGCCAGACTTAAGGAATAAGTCGGTGCCCTCACGACGGCTCAGCTTGAGCTTAGGACCCAAATATCTTGCCATTTTCTATCTCCAACTAACCTAAAAAACGAGCGTTATACGCGACGTTTTTTCGGCGGACGACAACCGTTATGAGGGATCGGAGTCACATCAGTAATATTCGTGATGCGGAAACCAGCGGCGTTCAGAGCGCGAACAGTAGATTCACGACCCGGACCCGGACCTTTAACCATAACTTCCAGATTCTTGATGCCGTATTCTTTTACGGCTTCTGCGCAACGCTCTGCTGCAACCTGAGCTGCAAACGGAGTGGATTTGCGAGAACCACGGAAACCGGAACCACCGGCTGTTGCCCAACCCAAAGCGTTACCCTGACGATCAGTAATAGTAACGATGGTGTTGTTGAAAGAAGCATGGATATGAGCCACGCCGTCAGAGACTTGTTTTCTTACACGTTTACGTGCACGAACTGGTGCCTTTGCCATTATTCAATCACCCCGATTATTTCTTGATCGGTTTGCGCGGACCCTTACGGGTACGTGCGTTGGTCTTAGTACGCTGACCGCGCACTGGCAGACCACGACGATGACGCAAACCGCGATAGCAACCAAGATCCATCAGGCGCTTGATGCTCATGCTGATTTCACGGCGCAGATCACCTTCAACGACAAATTTGGCAACTTCGTCACGCAGCGTGTCGATTTGTTCTTCAGACAGCTCACTGATCTTAACATCTTCAGCGATACCCGCTGCAGCCAGAATGGCTTTGGAACGGGTCTTGCCGACGCCATAGATCGAAGTTAATGCGATCACAGCATGTTTCTGATCAGGAATGTTAATGCCTGCTATACGGGCCACTATGCACTCCTACTATTTAATATGTACGCACCATGCTGAAAAGCCCGTTTTCAGGATACTCAAATGGAAACGTACAGACATACAAAAGATTGGCTGGCTAATCTAGCCAGCTCAACCCAACTTTGCAAGAAAAATATGCGAAATAATCAGCCTTGGCGCTGTTTATGCTTCGGCTCGGCACTGCAAATCACACGGATGACACCATCACGCTTAACGATTTTGCAGTTACGGCATAATTTCTTGACGGAAGCACGAACTTTCATTTTTACTCTCCGTAACTTCTCAGGCGACCATTTAGCGGCCGTAGCCTTTCAGGTTCGCCTTCTTCAATGCAGACTCATACTGACTGGACATCATCAGAGTTTGCACTTGAGCCATAAAGTCCATAATCACGACAACAACGATAAGCAGTGAGGTCCCACCGAAGTAGAACGGTACCTTCATTGCATCACGCATGAACTCCGGGATCAGGCAGATAAAAGTAATATAAAGCGCACCAACCAAAGTCAGGCGAGTCATTACTTTATCGATATACTTCGCCGTTTGCTCTCCCGGACGAATTCCTGGTACAAATGCACCGGACTTCTTCAGGTTATCTGCTGTTTCACGCGGGTTGAAAACCAACGCCGTGTAGAAGAAACAGAAGAAGATGATCGCAGACGCATAGAGTAACACATAAAGTGGTTGCCCAGGCTGCAAATACAGCGAAATTGTTGTCAGCCAGTTCCAACCAGTACCGCCCCCGAACCATGACGCGATGGTTGCCGGGAACAGAATAATACTGGAAGCGAAGATAGCCGGGATAACCCCCGCCATGTTCACTTTCAGCGGTAAATGTGTGCTCTGTGCAGCATAGACACGACGACCTTGTTGACGCTTAGCGTAGTTCACCACAATGCGGCGTTGACCACGTTCAACGAAGACAACAAAGAACGTCACTGCAAATACTAATACTGCAACCAACAGCAACAGGAGGAAGTGCAGGTCGCCTTGACGCGCTTGCTCGATAGTGTGGGCAATGGCTGGCGGGAGACCCGCAACGATACCAGCGAAGATAATGATTGAGATACCGTTACCGATACCACGCTCAGTAATCTGTTCGCCGAGCCACATCAGGAACATTGTTCCTGTGACCAGACTTACAACAGCGGTGAAATAGAATGCAAAGCCTGGGTTTAATACCAGGCCCTGCATACCAGGCATATTCGGAAGACCGGTAGCAATACCGATCGACTGGAATATTGCCAGCACCAGAGTGCCGTAACGGGTGTACTGGCTTATCTTACGACGTCCAGACTCCCCTTCTTTCTTCAGTTCTGCCAGGGCCGGATGAACGACCGTCAGCAGCTGGATAATAATCGATGCCGAAATATACGGCATGATACCCAGAGCGAAGATAGAAGCACGGCTGAGAGCACCACCAGAGAACATGTTAAACATTTCAATGATGGTGCCTCGCTGTTGCTCAAGCAGTTTGGCAAGTACAGCGGCATCGATACCAGGGATCGGAATAAAAGAGCCAACACGGAACACAATCAGCGCGCCGATAACAAACAGCAGTCTGCGTTTCAGCTCGCCAAATCCACCTTTGGCACTTTGAAAATCTAATCCCGGTTGCTTAGCCATCTGCTACTTATTCCTCAATTTTACCGCCAGCGGCTTCGATAGCAGCACGAGCACCTTTAGTAACACGCAGGCCACGAACAGTTACCGGAGTAGAAACTTCACCAGCCAGGATCACTTTCGCGAACTCGATCTGGATACCGATAATGTTTGCCGCTTTCAGCGTGTTCAGGTCTACAACGCCGCCTTCAACTTTCGCCAGGTCAGACAGACGGATTTCCGCTGTAATCGCTGCTTTGCGAGAAGTGAAGCCGAACTTCGGCAGACGACGGTACAGTGGCATCTGGCCACCCTCGAAACCGCGACGTACGCCACCGCCAGAACGAGAGTTCTGACCTTTGTGACCACGACCACCGGTTTTGCCGAGGCCAGAACCGATACCACGACCCAGGCGTTTACCCGCCTTTTTAGAGCCTTCGGCCGGAGACAGAGTATTTAAACGCATCTCTTACTCCTCAACTTTAACCATGAAGTAAACCGCGTTGACCATACCACGAACAGCGGGAGTATCCTCACGCTCAACGGTATGACCAATACGACGCAGACCCAGGCCAAGCAGCGTTGCCTTGTGTTTCGGCAGACGACCGATTGCACTGCGGGTTTGAGTGATTTTAATAGTCTTTGCCATGGTCAATTACCCCAGAATTTCTTCAACGGATTTACCACGCTTGGCAGCGACCATTTCTGGAGAATTCATATTTTCCAGGCCATCAATAGTTGCACGAACCACGTTAATCGGGTTGGTGGAACCGTATGCTTTAGCCAGAACGTTATGAACCCCAGCAACTTCCAGAACGGCGCGCATTGCACCACCGGCGATGATACCGGTACCTTCTGAAGCTGGCTGCATGAATACACGAGAACCCGTGTGAACACCTTTAACTGGGTGCTGCAGGGTACCGTTGTTCAGCGCGACGTTAATCATATTGCGACGGGCTTTTTCCATCGCTTTCTGGATCGCTGCTGGAACTTCACGCGCTTTACCGTAACCAAAACCAACGCGACCGTTACCATCGCCAACTACAGTCAGAGCTGTGAAGGAGAAAATACGACCACCTTTAACGGTTTTAGATACGCGGTTAACCGCGATCAGCTTTTCCTGCAGTTCGCCAGCCTGTTTTTCGATGTGAGCCATCTTACACCTCTACCTTAGAACTGAAGGCCAGCTTCACGGGCAGCATCTGCCAGTGCCTGGACACGACCATGATATTGGAACCCGGAACGGTCAAAGGAAACATTGCTGATGCCTTTTTCCAGAGCGCGTTCTGCAACAGCTTTACCTACAGCTGCAGCGGCGTCTTTGTTACCGGTGTACTTCAATTGCTCTGCAATAGCTTTTTCTACAGTAGAAGCAGCTACCAGAACTTCAGAACCGTTTGGTGCAATGACCTGTGCGTAAATATGACGCGGGGTACGATGTACCACCAGGCGAGTTGCACCCAGCTCTTTGAGCTTGCGGCGTGCGCGGGTCGCACGACGGATACGAGCAGATTTCTTATCCATAGTGTTACCTTACTTCTTCTTAGCCTCTTTGGTACGCACGACTTCGTCGGCGTAACGAACACCCTTGCCTTTATAAGGCTCAGGACGACGGTAGGCGCGCAGATCTGCTGCAACCTGACCGATCAGCTGTTTATCAGCGCCTTTCAGCACGATTTCAGTCTGGGTCGGACATTCTGCAGTGATACCGGCCGGCAGCGGATGCTCAACAGGGTGTGAGAAGCCCAGAGACAGGCCTACTGCATTCCCTTTGATAGCTGCACGATAACCTACACCAACCAGTTGAAGCTTTTTAGTGAAGCCTTCGGTAACACCAACAACCATTGAGTTCAGCAGGGCACGCGCGGTACCAGCCTGAGCCCATCCATCCACGAAACCATCACGTGGACCGAAGGTCAGAGCGTTATCTGCATGTTTAACTTCAACAGCTTTGTTGAGGGTACGAGTCAGCTCGCCGTTTTTACCTTTGATCGTAATAACCTGACCGTCGATTTTTACATCAACGCCGGCAGGAATAACGACCGGTGCTTTAGCAACACGAGACATTCTTTCCTCCGATTAGGCTACGTAGCAGATAATTTCGCCACCAAGACCAGCTTGGCGCGCTGCACGATCAGTCATAACACCTTTAGAGGTAGAAACAACTGCGATACCAAGACCAGCCATAACTTTAGGCAGCTCATCTTTTTTCTTATAGATGCGCAGACCTGGGCGGCTGACACGCTGAATGCTTTCTACAACAGCTTTACCCTGGAAATACTTGAGAGTAAGTTCCAGTTCCGGCTTGGTGTCGCCTTCAACTTTAAAATCTTCGATAAAACCTTCTTCCTTCAGCACGTTGGCAATTGCCACTTTCAGCTTGGCGGAAGGCATGGTGACCGCAACTTTGTTCGCGGCCTGACCGTTACGGATACGGGTCAGCATATCCGCGATCGGATCTTGCATGCTCATCTGTCTTTACTCCCGTGATTCAATTGGTAATTACCAGCTAGCCTTTTTCAAGCCTGGTACTTCACCGCGCATGGCGGCTTCACGCAGTTTGATACGGCTCAACCCAAACTTGCCCACATAACCATGTGGACGACCTGTTTGACGACAGCGGTTACGCTGACGAGACGGGCTGGAATCACGCGGCAGAGACTGCAGCTTGAGAACCGCATTCCAACGATCTTCGTCGGAAGCGTTCACATCAGAAATGATCGCTTTCAGTTCAGCGCGTTTAGCGAAGAATTTATCAGCTAAAGCTACGCGTTTTACTTCGCGTGCTTTCATTGATTGCTTAGCCATTCAGTAACCCTACCTTACTTGCGGAACGGGAAGTCAAAGGCAGCCAGCAGAGCACGGCCTTCTTCATCAGATTTCGCAGTAGTGGTAATGGTAATATCCAAACCACGCACGCGGTCGACTTTATCGTAGTCGATCTCTGGGAAGATGATCTGCTCACGGACACCCATGCTGTAGTTACCACGACCGTCGAAAGACTTAGCGGACAAGCCACGGAAGTCACGGATACGTGGTACAGCAATAGTGATCAGGCGCTCAAAGAACTCCCACATGCGTTCGCCACGCAGAGTTACTTTACAGCCGATCGGATAGCCCTGACGGATTTTGAAGCCTGCAACAGATTTGCGTGCTTTGGTGATCAGCGGTTTTTGACCGGAGATTGCTGTCAGGTCAGCTGCTGCGTTATCCAGCAGTTTCTTGTCAGCGATCGCTTCACCAACACCCATGTTCAGGGTGATCTTCTCGACCCGAGGGACTTGCATGACAGAATTGTAGTTAAACTCAGTCATGAGTTTGTTCACTACTTCGTCTTTGTAGTAATCATGCAGTTTCGCCATCGTACTACTCCAAATTACTTGATAGTTTCGCTGTTAGACTTGAAGAAACGGACTTTTTTCCCGTCTTCGAATCTAAAGCCTACACGGTCAGCCTTGCCGGTTGCCGCATTGAAGATTGCAACGTTAGAAACCTGAATAGCAGCTTCTTTTTCAACGATGCCGCCTGGTTGGTTCAGGGCCGGAACCGGCTTCTGATGTTTCTTAACCAGGTTGATACCTTCAACAATGACCTTGCCGGAAGACAGGACATTTTTTACTTTACCGCGTTTACCTTTATCTTTACCGGTTAACACGATAACTTCGTCATCACGACGGATTTTCGCTGCCATGATTCGCTCCTTAGAGTACTTCTGGTGCCAGAGAGATAATTTTCATGAACTTTTCAGTACGAAGTTCACGAGTTACCGGCCCAAAGATACGCGTGCCGATTGGCTGCTCACTGTTATTGTTCAAAATAACGCATGCATTACCATCGAAGCGAATGACAGAACCGTCAGGGCGACGAACACCCTTCTTGGTGCGCACCACTACCGCTTTCAGCACATCACCTTTTTTGACCTTACCACGTGGAATTGCTTCTTTGATGGTGATCTTGATGATGTCGCCTACGCCTGCGTAGCGACGGTGCGAGCCACCCAGAACCTTGATACACATTACGCGACGTGCACCGGAGTTGTCGGCGACGTTCAGCATAGTCTGTTCTTGGATCATTTTAGTGCTCCGCTAATGTCAACTACTACCTGAGACTCTAAAATCAGAGCCGTTAAAAAGCCCCATATCGAGGGCGCGGCATTATAACACCGCTTCTACAATATGGGTAGAAAAAATAAACGGCTCATCGCTGAGCCGTTTATTCGTATTGAGAATGCGTACTCTATTACAGAACCGCTTTCTCTACAACGCGAACCAGCGTCCAGGACTTAGTCTTGGACAGTGGACGGCATTCACGGATTTCAACCTTGTCGCCGATACCACATTCGTTGTTCTCGTCATGTACGTGCAGTTTGGTCGTACGTTTGATGAATTTACCGTAGATCGGGTGTTTCACAATACGTTCGATAGCTACAACGATGGATTTCTCCATCTTGTCGCTAACAACACGACCTTGCAGAGTACGGATTTTATCGGTCATTACGCACCCGCCTTCTGAGTCAGTAAAGTCTTAACGCGCGCAACATTGCGACGCACTTGCTTCAGCAGGTGAGTCTGTTGCAGCTGGCCACTTGCAGCCTGCATACGCAGGTTGAACTGCTCACGCAGCAGGTTCAGCAGCTCAGCGTTCAGCTCTTCAACGCTTTTTTCACGCAGCTCTTTTGCTTTCATTACATCACCGTCTTAGTTACAAAGGTGGTTTTGATAGGCAGTTTCGCTGCTGCCAGGCCGAAGGCTTCACGGGCCAGCTCTTCCGGAACGCCGTCCATTTCATAAAGGACTTTGCCCGGTTGGATCAAGGCAACCCAGTACTCCACGTTACCTTTACCTTTACCCATACGAACTTCCAGCGGCTTCTCGGTGATCGGTTTGTCCGGGAATACACGGATCCAGATCTTACCTTGACGCTTAACTGCACGGGTCATTGCACGACGTGCTGCTTCGATCTGACGTGCAGTCAGACGACCACGGCCAACAGCTTTCAGACCGAAAGTGCCGAAGCTAACATCCGTACCCTGCGCCAGACCACGGTTGCGGCCTTTGTGCACTTTACGGAATTTTGTACGCTTTGGTTGTAACATCAGCGACGCTCCTTATTTACGGCCTTTACGCTGCTGCTTTTTAGGTTGAGCAGCCGGTTTTTCCGGTTGTTCAACAGCAGCCATACCACCCAGGATCTCACCTTTGAAGATCCATACCTTAACGCCGATTACACCGTAAGTGGTGTGCGCTTCAGAGGTGTTGTAGTCGATGTCAGCACGCAGAGTGTGCAGCGGTACGCGACCTTCGCGGTACCATTCGGTACGTGCGATTTCCGCGCCGCCCAGACGGCCGCTAACTTCAACTTTGATACCCTTAGCGCCCAGACGCATTGCGTTCTGTACAGCACGCTTCATAGCACGACGGAACATAACACGACGTTCCAGCTGTGAAGTGATGCTGTCAGCAACCAATTTAGCGTCCAGTTCAGGCTTACGAACTTCAGCGATATTGATCTGTGCAGGAACGCCAGCGATATCCGCTACGACCTTGCGCAGTTTTTCTACGTCTTCGCCTTTCTTACCGATAACGATGCCAGGACGAGCAGTGTGAATGGTTACACGAATGCTCTTAGCTGGACGCTCGATAACGATACGAGATACAGACGCTTTAGCCAGTTCCTTAGTCAGGTACTGACGTACTTTAAAATCGCTGTCCAGGTTGTCAGCGAATTCTTTGGTGTTCGCAAACCAGGTAGAGTTCCATGGTTTTACAATACCCAGGCGAATACCATTAGGATGTACTTTCTGACCCATTGCTAGTCTCCAGAGTCTCAGCGATCGGACACAACCACAGTAATGTGGCTGGTGCGCTTCAGGATGCGATCTGCACGACCTTTCGCACGCGGCATAATGCGCTTCATGCTTGGGCCTTCATCTACGAAAATTTTCGCGACTTTCAGATCGTCGATGTCAGCGCCATCGTTGTGTTCAGCGTTAGCAATGGCAGATTCCAGTACTTTCTTGACCAATACCGCAGCTTTCTTGTTGGTATAGGTCAGGATGTCCAGGGCCTGCGACACTTTCTTACCGCGAATCAGGTCAGCAACAAGGCGAACCTTCTGAGCAGAAGAACGAGCATGGCGATGTTGAGCTAAAGTTTCCATCTCTTCCTCCTACCTTATTTCTTCTTCGCTTTTTTATCAGCAGCGTGGCCGCGATAAGTACGAGTCGGTGCGAATTCACCCAGTTTGTGACCAACCATTTCGTCGGTAACAAAGACTGGAACGTGCTGACGACCATTATGGACAGCGATGGTCAAACCGATCATGTTAGGAAAGATCGTTGAACGACGGGACCAAGTGCGCAGGGGCTTCTTGTCTCCGCTTTCCACCGCTTTCTCTACCTTCTTCAGCAAGTGCAGGTCAATAAAAGGACCTTTCTTGAGAGAACGTGGCATGGCTTATCCTCTAAAATTATTTGCTACGGCGACGTACGATAAATTTATCAGTACGCTTGTTGCTGCGGGTCTTCTTACCTTTGGTCTGAACGCCCCACGGAGTTACCGGGTGCTTACCAAAGTTACGACCTTCACCACCACCATGTGGGTGGTCTACTGGGTTCATCGCAGTACCGCGAACGGTAGGACGAACACCACGCCAGCGTGCAGCACCAGCTTTACCCAGAACGCGCAGCATATGCTCAGCATTGCCAACTTCGCCCAGAGTAGCGCGGCAATCTGCTTCGACTTTACGCATTTCACCAGAACGCAGACGCAGGGTGACATAAGCACCGTCACGAGCAACGATCTGAACGTAAGTACCCGCGGAACGCGCCAGCTGACCGCCTTTACCTGGTTTCATTTCTACGTTATGAACGGTAGAACCAACCGGGATATTGCGCATCGGCAGGGTGTTGCCTGCTTTGATTGCAGCATCAACGCCAGACTGAATCTGGTCGCCAGCTTTCAGGCCTTTAGGGGCCAGGATGTAACGGCGTTCACCGTCTTTGTACAGAACCAGCGCGATGTTCGCGGAACGGTTCGGATCGTACTCAAGACGTTCAACAACTGCTGGGATACCGTCTTTGTTGCGTTTGAAGTCAACAATACGATAAGCCTGCTTGTGGCCACCACCGATGTGACGAGTGGTGATACGGCCATTGTTGTTACGACCACCGGATTTGCTGTTTTTTTCCAGCAACGGAGCAAAAGGTTTGCCCTTGTGCAGCTCAGGGTTAACCACTTTAACTACGTGGCGACGACCCGGAGATGTCGGTTTACATTTAACAACTGCCATTGTATTACTCCTCCGACTTACTCAGCGCCGCCAACGAAGTCCAGGTTCTGGCCTTCTTTAAGGGTGACGTAAGCTTTTTTCCAGTCGCTACGACGACCGATACGCTGTCCGTGACGTTTAACTTTCCCTTTAACAACCAGGGTGTTAACGACTTCGACTTCGACTTCAAACAGTTTCTGCACAGCAGCTTTGATCTCTGCTTTGGTCGCGTCTTTAGCAACTTTGAGAACGATGGTGTTTGTTTTTTCCATCGCAGTAGACGCTTTTTCAGAAACGTGCGGTGCGCGAAGCACCTTCAGCAGACGTTCTTCACGAATCATGCCAGCATCTCCTCAACTTGCTTAACAGCATCAGCAGTCATTACGACTTTGTCGAAGGCGATCAGGCTAACCGGGTCGATACCAGTCGCATCGCGTACGTCAACCTTGTGCAGGTTACGTGCGGCCAGGAACAGGTTCTCGTCCAGCTCACCGGTGATGATCAGCACATCTTCCAGAGCCATGTCTTTCAGTTTCTGTGCCAGCAGCTTAGTTTTAGGCGCTTCTACAGAGAACTTCTCGACAACGATCAGACGATCCTGACGTACCAGTTCGGACAGAATGCTTTTCAGCGCGCCGCGGTACATCTTTTTGTTAACTTTTTGACTGTGGTCCTGTGGACGCGCAGCGAAGGTCACGCCACCTGAACGCCAGATCGGGCTCTTGATAGAACCTGAACGCGCACGGCCGGTACCTTTCTGGCGCCATGGCTTTTTGCCAGAACCAGTTACTTCAGCACGAGTCTTCTGAGCACGAGTACCCTGACGAGCACCAGCTGCATAAGCAACAACAACCTGGTGAACCAGCGCTTCGTTGAAATCACGACCGAAGGTAGTTTCGGAAACAGTCAGCGCGCTCTGCGCGTCTTTCAATACTAATTCCATTGCTATCCCCTTACGCCTTCACAGCTGGTTTAACGATCAGGTCGCTACCGGTAGCACCCGGAACAGCACCCTTAACCAGCAGCAGGTTGCGCTCAGCGTCAACACGTACTACGTCCAGGCTCTGAACGGTTACACGTTCGTTACCCAGCTGACCTGCCATTTTCTTGCCTTTGAACACTTTGCCCGGAGTCTGGTTCTGACCGATAGAACCCGGAACGCGGTGAGACAAGGAGTTACCGTGAGTAGCGTCCTGGGTACGGAAGTTCCAGCGCTTAACGGTACCAGCAAAACCTTTACCTTTAGAGGTACCGGTTACGTCAACTTTTTTAACGTCAGCAAACAGCTCAACGCTAATGTCTTGACCTACGGTGAACTCTTCGCCTTCAGCAAGACGGAATTCCCACAGACCACGGCCAGCTTCAACGCCAGCTTTAGCGAAGTGACCCGCTTCTGGTTTGGTTACACGGTTAGCTTTTTTAGCACCGGTGGTAACCTGAACAGCGCGGTAGCCATCGTTAGCCAGATCTTTAACCTGAGTAACGCGGTTTGCTTCAACTTCGATTACGGTTACTGGGATAGAAACGCCATCTTCAGTGAAGATGCGGGTCATTCCCACTTTTTTACCGACTAAACCAATCATTGTTTCAACCTCTCAATCGCTCGATGACCTGATTAACCCAGGCTGATCTGCACGTCTACACCGGCAGCCAGATCCAGACGCATCAGAGCATCAACGGTTTTCTCAGTTGGCTCAACGATGTCAACCAGACGCTTGTGAGTGCGGATTTCGTACTGATCACGCGCATCTTTGTTAACGTGCGGAGAGATCAGAACGGTAAAGCGCTCTTTGCGGGTCGGCAGCGGGATCGGACCACGGACTTGCGCACCAGTGCGCTTAGCAGTCTCGACGATTTCCGCGGTTGATTGATCGATCAGACGATGATCAAACGCTTTAAGGCGGATACGGATTCTTTGGTTCTGCATGAGACCAGAGCTCCAATTATTTTATAAACGAAAATGATTACTCCTCAAACCCATTACGATTGATGGGAGAGTGTAACCGTTCTTACGTAGCTCCCCGATTGGGAGCATTGTTGAGTAACAAAATTAGCTACTCCGGTTCAGATTGAACCCGCCGTCAACTACGACAAGCCCGCGCATTATACGTAAATCTGAGCAAGACGCAAGTGCCGTTTAGAAATTAAGCGCCAAAGACATGCGATGCGTAGGGCATTCCATTATTTGCAGCAACCTGTCTGCTTTCATCTCTTCTTATGAACCCCTCACGCAATTCCTGTGTACGGACGTTGCTGGCCTTGCATCATGAGAAGAGTATGCACCAAACATCTTTGAGGCTTTGCGTATGCTGATTCCCCTCCCCTTTCTGCTCGTTTACTTCGCACTCTCCGGTTTACTGGTACGTGAAGATATTCGTGCCGGCCTTCTCCCGGATAAATACCTCTGTCCCCTCTTATGGACCGGCCTGCTCTTCCAGCTTTGCCTTCATCCTGACTTTCTTTCGAACGCAGTGGCTGGCGCGATGGCAGGGTATGTGAGCTTTGCGATTATCTACTGGGGCTACCGGCTTCTGACTGGACGTGAAGGGATGGGCTATGGCGATGTGAAATATCTTTCGGCACTGGGGGCGTGGCACGGTTGGCACATATTGCCCGCACTGGTGTTAACCGCCGCATTGTTGGCGCTTCTTTACCAGCTGATTCTCGCTTTACCGGCTCCTGATAAACAGGCATTAAAAAACCCACTGCCTTTTGGGCCATTTCTGGCGGCAGCGGGTTTAAGCGTTGGCTGGCAGACGCTGTTTAGTCAGCCACTTTAATCTGGGATTGAAGATAATTCTGCAGACCAATTTTACTGATGAGATCCAGCTCAGTTTCAAGCCAGTCAATGTGCCCTTCTTCATCGGCCAGAATCTGGATCATCATATCGCGGCTGACGTAGTCATGAACACTGTCCGCATAGGCAATGGCTTCGCGGAGATCTTTTGCGCCTTCAAGCTCCAGCCTGAGGTCGGACCGTAGCATCTCTTCAACATCTTCACCGATGCCGAGTTTGCCGAGATCCTGCAGGTTAGGAATGCCTTCAAGGAATAAAATACGCTCGATGTATTTATCGGCATGTTTCATCTCATCGATGGATTCGTGGTATTCAACATCGTTGAGGCGCATCAGGCCCCAGTTTTTGAACATTCTCGCATGGAGAAAATACTGATTGATTGCGACAAGCTCATTTCCCAATAATTTATTGAGATAACTTATGATTTTAACATCACCTTTCATTATATAGTCCCTCCGCTTCCACTCATTGAAGCGTAGATCGGGCTACAGGGATGTCAAAAAAAAGATGGGCGCTTACGCAATCTCTTTGTATTCCGGGATCTGCATCAATTCGTCCTGCATGATCTCACGTGCAGCACGTACACATTTACCGCATTGATTTCCCACTGGAACAAATTTGCGAAGCTGCTGAAAAGATTGTGGCTGAAACTGGCGAACGGCCTGACGTATTTTTTTGTCGCTTACACCATTACATAAACAAACGTACATAAAGACTCCCGTTCAAAATATGCGCAAAGTGTAAGTGAGAATGGTTATGATTACAATAGCACAAACCCCCGTATACGGGGCGGGAGAGGACGAAAAATGCGAAAATTTGTGACAGACACATAACGGCAGAAAACAAAAAAGGACGCCGAAGCGTCCTTTTTTAATTCAGGGATAAGTAATTAGCCCAGAACTTTAGCAACAACGCCCGCGCCAACGGTACGGCCACCTTCACGGATTGCGAAACGCAGACCGTCGTCCATCGCGATTGGGTGGATCAGCGTCACAACCATCTTGATGTTGTCGCCTGGCATTACCATCTCAACGCCTTCTGGCAGTTCGATGGTACCGGTCACGTCAGTTGTACGGAAGTAGAACTGTGGACGGTAGCCTTTGAAGAACGGAGTATGACGGCCGCCTTCGTCTTTGGACAGGATATACACTTCAGATTCGAACTTGGTGTGTGGCTTGATTGAGCCTGGCTTAGCCAGTACCTGACCACGTTCGATTTCTTCACGTTTGATACCACGCAGCAGAACACCTACGTTCTCACCAGCACGGCCTTCGTCCAGCAGTTTGCGGAACATTTCAACGCCAGTACAGGTAGACTTAGCAGTCTCTTTGATACCAACGATTTCAACTTCTTCGCCAACTTTGATGATACCGCGCTCAACACGACCGGTAACAACGGTACCACGACCGGAGATGGAGAATACGTCTTCGATTGGCAGCAGGAACGGCTTATCAATCGCACGCTCTGGTTCTGGGATGTAAGAATCCAGGAAGCCAGCCAGTTCGATGATTTTCGCTTCCCACTCAGCGTCGCCTTCCAGCGCTTTCAGCGCGGAACCACGAACGATTGGGGTGTCGTCGCCTGGGAAATCGTACTGAGACAGCAGTTCACGAACTTCCATCTCTACCAGTTCCAGCAGCTCTTCGTCATCAACCATGTCACATTTGTTCAGGAACACGATGATGTAAGGAACGCCTACCTGACGACCCAGCAGGATGTGCTCACGAGTCTGAGGCATTGGGCCGTCAGTCGCAGCAACAACCAGGATCGCGCCGTCCATCTGCGCAGCACCGGTGATCATGTTTTTAACATAGTCGGCGTGGCCTGGGCAGTCTACGTGTGCGTAGTGGCGAGTCGGGGTGTCATATTCAACGTGAGAAGTGTTGATGGTGATACCACGCGCTTTTTCTTCTGGTGCGTTATCGATCTGGTCGAATGCACGAGCAGCACCGCCGTAGGTTTTAGCCAGTACGGTAGTGATTGCAGCGGTCAGGGTAGTTTTACCATGGTCAACGTGGCCGATAGTACCAACGTTGACGTGCGGTTTTGTACGTTCAAATTTTTCTTTAGACACGGCTATATTCCTTACTATAGTGCTCTCCCCTTCGGAGAGAGCACGGGACTTAGGTTTTAATCCTGTGGATTACTTACCACGGGCTTCGATAACGGCCTGAGCAACGTTGTTAGGCGCATCATCATACTTCAGGAATTCCATGGTGTATGATGCACGACCTTTGGTCAGAGAACGCAGCTGAGTTGCATATCCGAACATTTCAGACAGCGGAACTTCAGCATGGATCTTAACGCCAGTTACTTCGGATTCCTGACCGCGCAGCATACCGCGACGACGGCTCAAGTCACCGATAACGTCACCGGTGTTCTCTTCAGGAGTCTCTACTTCAACCTTCATGATTGGCTCAAGCAGAACTGGTTTTGCTTTCTTAAAGCCTTCTTTAAAGGCAATAGACGCAGCCAGTTTAAACGCCAGTTCAGAGGAGTCAACGTCGTGGTAAGAACCGAAGTGCAGACGGACACCCATGTCAACAACCGGATAGCCAGCCAGAGGGCCCGCTTTCAGCTGTTCCTGGATACCTTTATCAACGGCTGGGATGTATTCGCCAGGAATTACACCACCTTTGATGTCGTTGATGAACTCGTAACCTTTAGGGTTAGAGCCCGGCTCCAGTGGGTACATGTCGATCACAACGTGACCGTACTGACCGCGACCACCAGACTGCTTAGCGTGTTTACCTTCAACATCGGTAACTTTCGCACGAATCGCTTCGCGGTAAGCAACCTGAGGTTTACCCACGTTCGCTTCAACGTTGAATTCACGCTTCATACGGTCAACGATGATGTCCAGGTGCAGTTCACCCATACCAGCGATGATGGTCTGGTTAGATTCTTCATCAGTCCATACGCGGAATGATGGGTCTTCTTTCGCCAGACGGCCCAGAGCCAGACCCATTTTTTCCTGGTCAGCTTTGGTTTTTGGTTCAACCGCGATGGAGATTACCGGCTCAGGGAATTCCATACGCTCCAGAATGATCGGGTGATCCGGGTCACACAGGGTGTCACCAGTAGTCACGTCTTTCAGACCGATTGCTGCAGCGATGTCGCCCGCACGAACTTCTTTGATCTCTTCACGTTTGTTAGCGTGCATCTGTACGATACGGCCAAAACGTTCACGCGCCGTTTTCACGGAGTTCAGGATGGTGTCACCGGAGTTAACCACACCAGAGTAAACGCGGAAGAAGGTCAGGTTACCCACGAATGGGTCGGTAGCAATTTTGAACGCCAGTGCAGAGAACGGCTCTTCGTCGCTTGCGTGACGTTCAGCCGGAGTATCTTTACCGTCGTCCAGGATGCCGTTGATCGCAGGAACGTCAACCGGGGATGGCAGGTAATCAATTACCGCATCCAGCATCGCCTGAACACCTTTGTTCTTGAATGCAGAACCACAGGTTACCAGGATGATTTCGTTGTTCAGAACACGCTGACGCAGAGCTTTTTTGATCTCTTCTTCAGTCAGTTCTTCACCACCCAGGTATTTCTCCATCAGCTCTTCAGAAGCTTCAGCAGCGGATTCGATCAGGTTCTGGTGCCATTCGTCAGCCAGGTCCTGCATCTCAGCTGGGATATCTTCGTATTCGAAGGTAACGCCCTGGTCTGCATCGTTCCAGTTGATGGCTTTCATTTTCACCAGGTCGATAACGCCGGTGAAGCCTTCTTCAGCACCAATTGCCAGCTGCAGCGGAACAGGGTTCGCGCCCAGACGGGATTTGATCTGACCAACAACTTTCAGGAAGTTAGCACCCATACGGTCCATTTTGTTAACGAACGCGATGCGTGGAACTTTATATTTGTTCGCCTGACGCCATACGGTCTCAGACTGTGGCTGAACACCACCAACTGCGCAATAAACCATTACCGCGCCGTCAAGAACACGCATGGAACGTTCTACTTCGATGGTGAAGTCAACGTGCCCTGGGGTGTCGATGATGTTAACGCGATGCGGTTCGTACTGCTTAGCCATACCTGACCAGAATGCAGTAGTCGCTGCGGAGGTGATAGTAATACCACGCTCCTGCTCCTGTTCCATCCAGTCCATGGTGGCTGCGCCGTCATGAACTTCACCGATTTTATGGTTTACACCGGTGTAGAACAGAATACGTTCGGTAGTAGTGGTCTTACCGGCGTCGATGTGCGCACTGATACCAATGTTACGGTAACGTGCGATGGGTGTTGTACGAGCCATTTGATTCCTCGTTTGTTTCTTTAGGCGTTCAGTTAAGTAACCCAGGACGGGCAGCTTCGCTGAAGCGCCCGCCTGGTGACTAATACTCCGAAGGGATTACCAACGGTAGTGTGCGAACGCCTTGTTGGCTTCTGCCATACGGTGAACGTCTTCACGTTTCTTAACTGCAGTACCTTTGTTTTCTGCAGCATCAGAAAGTTCGTTCGCCAGACGCAGAGCCATGGATTTATCACCGCGTTTACGAGCAGCTTCAACGATCCAACGCATTGCCAGAGCATTACGACGAACCGGACGAACTTCAACTGGAACCTGATAAGTAGAACCACCAACGCGGCGAGACTTAACTTCTACAGTCGGGCGCACGTTGTCGAGAGCGACTTCGAAAGCTTCCAGTTCATTTTTACCAGAGCGCTGAGCCAGGGTCTCCAGCGCGCTGTATACGATTGCTTCTGCAGTAGATTTTTTACCATCTACCATCAGGATATTTACAAATTTTGCCAGCAGTTCTGATCCGAATTTCGGATCTGGAAGAATTTTACGCTGACCAATGACGCGACGACGTGGCATGGGAATACTCCGTTGTTAATTCAGGATTGTCCAAAACTCTACGAGTTTAGTTTGACATTAAGATAAATCAGTTTGGCCTTACTTAACGGAGAACCATTAAGCCTTAGGACGCTTCACGCCGTACTTGGAGCGAGCCTGCTTACGGTCTTTAACACCTGAGCAGTCCAGCGCACCACGAACGGTGTGGTAACGAACACCCGGAAGGTCTTTAACACGACCGCCACGGATCAGGATCACGGAGTGCTCCTGCAGGTTGTGACCTTCACCACCGATGTAGGAAGTCACTTCGAAACCGTTAGTCAAACGCACACGGCATACTTTACGCAGTGCGGAGTTTGGTTTTTTAGGAGTGGTGGTATATACACGAGTACATACGCCACGTTTCTGCGGGCAGGCTTCCAGTGCAGGCACGTTGCTTTTTGCAACTTTGCGCGCACGTGGTTTGCGTACCAGCTGGTTAACTGTTGCCATTAAATAGCTCCTGGTTTTAGCTTTTGCTTCGTAAACACGTAATAAAACGACCTCATACAATATGAGGACGCGAAATTTTAGGGCTACGTCGAAAAGGTGTCAAGAAATATACAGCGATCTCGGATCACCAGTTCATTTGACTGGCGTGCGTCACAGTAAGATTGACGAAATCAGTATAGCCAACCACGTCAATTTTGGCTGAAATTTGACCAGAAAGACCTCGCGCCTCAAGATCGTCTTTCAGCGCAGAGACGGATATGGGGGCATTGCTGAGAATTTCAACGAAACGACTCCCTTCAAGCGCAGCCAGTACGCCATCCTGAATCAGCAGCAGGTCATCACCTTCGCGCAGCATGCTCAGTAATGCGTCGATATCACAATGCCACGGTGAACGGCTCAGGGTATGGAGCATGTCAGCCTCAGAAATTCAGAACAGTGTCGTAATGGGAAAGTTGGTCGCGCAGCGCGTCGGCCGGGAGGAGTGTGACATCCAGCACGAAAGACGTCTTATCGCTCAGACCGCGCGCAGCAAGAGAATCAGCGCAGACAAAAAAGGTTTCAATGTCGTAAAGCGGCAGCACTTTAAAGGTCGCGATGTAATCCCGCGCCAGAATAGCCTGCGGCTGCTGGCCTGCCAGAAGCTGAAACACGCCATCCCCTAAAAAGAAGACACCGATGTCTTCGGTCAGCGCTGATGTTGCGAGCAACGCATCCAGCCCTTCTCTGCCGGACGCACTACCGTGCGGAGCAGATGAAAAAACAAACGCCACGCGTTTCATCAGAATTGCACCACTCTGTCGCAGGTTAACGCAGCCTGTGCCAGTGCGCCTAGACCGCTCAACGAAAACCCCGGCTGCAGGTTGGCCCCTGGCAAGCCAAGACGTTCAGCTTCGGTGGCATCGGTCACGCCGCGACGCAGGGCTGCCGCCACGCAGATATGCAGCGCAACCCCCCTTGTCTCGTTCAGCGTCTGCCAGGCGCGCACCAGATCAAATTCATCGCTGGCCGGTGAGGTAAACTGGTTGGCGTTATACACCCCTTCCCGATAAAAGAAGACGCTCACCAGCTCATGTCCGGCAGCCAGTAACGCATGCGCAAACTGCAGCGCGCTGCTGGCCTGCTGAGTACCATACGCCGGGCCTGTCACCATCAGCGAAAAACGCATTACTTGTCTTGCCCCTGGAAATCACCGCTTTTGAACTGGCGGATGTAGAGGTAGACCGTATGCTTGGAAATGTTCAGGCGATCGGCCACCTGGTTAATGGCGTCTTTGATGTCAAAAATCCCTTTCTCATAGAGATTCAGCACGATCTGACGATTCTTGGCGTTGTTCGATACGTTGCGATCGGCATTCACCTCTTCGATAGTGAACTCAAGCGTCTGCGTCACCAGATCTTCAACCGAGGAGGCAAAGTTAACTGAGGAGCCAACGTCCGGCGTTTCAGGCGGTATGAAAGTGCTCATGATTTGCGAGAACGGCACATCAAGGTTCATGTTGATGCACAACAGACCGATCACGCGATGCTCGCGATTTCGAATCGCGATGGTTTCTGATTTCATCAGTACGCCGCTTTTGGCGCGGGTGAAATAACATTTGGAGACGCTGCTGTCCGCGCCGGTCATGTCATGCAGCATACGCAATGCAAGGTCGGTGATTGGCGAACCAATTTTACGGCCAGTATGCTCACCATTAGCAATGCGGATGGCGGAACACTTAAGATCTTGCAGGGAGTGCAATACGATTTCGCAGTGGGACCCAATGAGCATCGCTAACCCGTCCACTACCGCCTCGTAGGATTTCAGAATATCGAAGTCGGTCTGGTCGAAAGGACGTTGATCCAGTAAATCAAGTTCACTGGTTTCGTTGGTTAAAAGCGACCTGGACATGAAAAAAACACTCCTTTTCAGGAGCCTGTCGTTAGGTTTTCAGGGCAGGCTCATTATCTACACGGACAACTAAATTAATACAGCGTGCATAACGCTTTCCAGTGTTAATTATATCTGCCCCACAATAAAAAAAACCGCCGCCTTAAAGGCGGCGGTTTTCATTCCATTACTTCTTCGCGTCTGTCGCAGCTTTCTGTTCTGCCTGCGCTTCTGGTTTCGCATCAGCTTTCGGCGCTGGCTTGATGTCCAGCAGCTCTACGTCAAAGACCAGGGTAGAGTTAGCAGGGATACCTGGAACGCCGGTTTTGCCATATGCCAGATCCGGTGGAATAACCAGTTTGATCTTGCCGCCTTTCTTGATGTTTTTCAGACCTTCAGTCCAGCCTGGGATCACACCATCCAGACGGAAGGAGAGAGGCTCACCACGGGTGTAAGAGTTATCGAACTCTTTACCGTCGATCAGCGTACCTTTGTAGTTAACCACGACAGTATCGCTGTCTTTAGGCGCGTCACCGGTACCTTCTTTCTCAACTTTGTACACCAGACCCGTAGAGGAGGTTTTCACGCCCTTCTCTTTAGCAAAGGTATCGCGGTAGGCTTTGCCTTTCGCTTCGTTGTCTTTTGCATCCGCTTCCATCTTAGTCTGAGCGGCACCTTTCACACGTGCTTCGAACGCCTGCAGAGTCTGTTCAATTTCCTGGTCAGACAGTTTGCTCTTATCTGCAAATGCGTCCTGAACGCCCGCGATCAGCTGAGCTTTGTCCAGTTTAATGCCCAGTTTCTCTTGTTCTTTCAGAGAGTTTTCCATGTAACGACCCAGAGATGCGCCAAGTGCGTAGGCGGATTTCTGGTCGTCATTTTTGAACGCCGCTTTGCTGTCTGCAGTTGCAGCAGGCTTCGCAGCAGTATCAGCAGCGAAGGACAGCGGCGCGTTCAGCGCAACAGCCATCGTCGTCGCCAGCAGCGTTACTTTAAACAGTGATTTCATCCATATCTCCAGGGCCTGGGGACTCTCACCCCAGCGTTAAACGTAAATGAGTTACGTACTATAAAACGTTGCGGAAGAAATCTACAGACAGACTCTCCCGATTCTCGCCACTTTTCAGACTATTTTTGTTTAAATAAGTTTCTTGCCAAGGGGATAGATACTGAACTTAAGGATAAACTCAGTTAAACTTCGCCGCCGCTGGCCGATTGTGGTTAATGAGATACAACGAGGTGAATGATGAAGGACACAATGTTAGAAGCGAGAATGGCTGAGCTGGAAAGCCGCCTGGCTTTTCAGGACATCACCATCGAAGAGCTAAACCAGACCGTGACCGCACATGAACTGGAAATGGCGAAACTGCGGGATCTCATGCGCCTGCTGACGGACAAACTGAAGGCCACACAGCCGTCACATATTGCCTCTCAGTCAGAAGAGACGCCACCACCTCATTATTGAGGCGTAAAAAAAGCGGGATTATTATCCCGCTTTTTTATTTTCCGCATAACGGAATTAGTGGCAACCGCAGCCGCCGTTACCGCAACCACCTTTACCGTGGTCGTGACCATGGTCGTGATCGTGGCCGTGACCACCACAGCAGCCGTCGTGGCCGTGATCGTGGTCATGGTCGTGACCGTGCGCACCGTGAACGTGGCCATGAGCCAGCTCTTCTTCGGTCGCTTCACGGATCGCAACAACTTCTACGTTGAATTTCAGGTTCTGGCCAGCCAGCATGTGGTTGCCGTCAACCACAACGTGGTCGTCTTCCACTTCAGTGATTTCAACAGGAACCGGACCCTGGTCAGTTTCCGCCAGGAAGCGCATGCCAACCTGCAGTTCGTCAACGCCCATGAACACGTCTTTAGGAACGCGCTGCACCAGGTTGTCGTCGTACTGACCGTAAGCGTCGTTCGCGCCAACAGCAACGTCGAATTTGTCGCCAACGTCGTGACCTTCCAGCGCGTTTTCCAGGCCGGAAATCAGGGAACCGTGACCATGCAGGTAGTCAAGCGGCGCACTCACCGGAGACTCATCAACCAACACACCGTCTTCTGTACGTACCTGATAGGCCAGGCTGACCACCAGGTCTTTTGCTACTTTCATGATATCTCCTGAGCAAGGGAAAATTGCTGGCGCAGATTGTAGCGGAAATCTGCACCCGTGTACCCTTTAGCTTAAAAAAACTCAGGGCATATCGCTAGTCCGGATGAAAAATCCCGATAACTTGCTCTTCTTTGCGAACATGATCGCGGGCTTCTTTATCCGCCTCGCGCATCTGATGACCGCACTTAACACACTCTACGACATCAATATTATTTTCCCGCCACATCGCCAGCGTATCTTGCGCCTGGCAGCTCGGGCATTTTGCGCCCGCAATAAAGCGTTTACGTACAGCCATCTTTCGTTACCCTTTATTCAAATTCATCCCAGCCATCGAGCTGGCGTCGTTCCTGTTGCATCTCTCGCTGGAAAATCTCTTCCAGCTCCCGACGCGCTTCCCGCACGCGGGAGATCTGCGCCGTATCAGAGTGTACCGGCATTAATTCGCGCAGCATTCGCATGTCCAGCCGGCGAAAATGCATCTGGGCCCGCTGAGCCTGATGAGGATGCATGCCCAGCGAAATCAGCGCTTTACGTCCCAACTCCAGCGCACTGGAAAATGTCTCACGGGAGAAGTGCTTCACACCTGCCTGCAGCAGTTCGTGCGCTTCAACACGTCCACGCGCACGCGCCAGAATATGCAGATGCGGGAAATGCTGCTGGCACAGTTCCACCAGCTTCATCGTATCTTCCGGATCGTTGCAGGTAATCACGATGGATTCTGCCGCTTCTGCTCCCGCTGAACGCAACAGTTCGAGCTGGGTCGCGTCGCCGTAGTAAACCTTGTAGCCGTATTTACGCATCAGGTTCACCGCGCTGATATCGCGCTCCAGCACCGTGATGCGCATTTTGTTCGCCATCAGCAGACGTCCAATCACCTGCCCAAAGCGGCCAAAGCCCACCACAATCACCTGCGGCTTATCATCCTCCACCCATGGCATCTCATCTTCATCCTCTGTCGGATTTAAGCGCCGCGAGAGCAGCTTATCCACCAGCCTGATGAGCAGCGGGGTGGTCATCATCGACAGCGTGACCGTTACCAGCAGCAGCGCCATCTGATCGTCTTTAAACAGCTTCTGGGAGGAGGCGGTGGAGAACAGCACGAACGCGAACTCTCCGCCCTGACTTAAGACGCTGGCAAACTGCATGCGCTCGGAACTGCGCAGCCCGTATATCCGTGCCATGACGTACAGCACCAGCGTTTTTACCGCCACCAGCACAACAACGCTCATCACCACCCACAGCAGATGGGTATAGAGCACGCCCAGGTTGAGCGCCATTCCCACCGAAATAAAGAACAACCCTAACAGCAGCCCTTTAAACGGATCGATAGCCGTTTCCAGTTCGTGACGATATTCGCTTTCAGCAAGGAGCACCCCGGCGATAAACGTACCGAGCGCCATCGACAGCCCCAGCGCGTCCATAAACAATGCCGAGCCCAGCACCAGCAGCAGCGTCGCGGCAGTAAACACCTCGCGCACGCCAGAGGCGGCAATAAAACGAAACACCGGCCGCAGCAGGAAACGTCCGCCAATCAGCATGCCGGCGAAGGCCAGCACCTTCATGGAGATTTTGACCCAGTCAAAATGATCGTCACCAGAGCCTGCCAGTAACGGCACCAGTGCCAGCGCCGGGATCACGGCCAGGTCCTGAAACAGCAGTACCGAAAAGCCCAGCTGTCCTGCCTCGTTGCGGTTCATCCCTTTGTCACGCATTAACTGCAGCGCCATCGCTGTCGACGACATCGCAAGACCTATTCCGCCGATCACCGCCGCCTGCCACGAGAAGTTGGTCAGCATTAACAGCCCGGCCAGAATTGCGGCACTGAACAAGACCTGCGCCGCCCCCACGCCAAATATCGATCGCCGGAGCTGCCACAGTTTTGACGGGTTCAGTTCGAGGCCAATGATGAACATCAGGAACACTACGCCCAGTTCAGAGAAGTGGAGAATTTCATCCACATCGCTGATGAATCCCAGTCCCCAGGGGCCAATGGCGATCCCGGCCAGCAGGTAGCCCAGCACCGCGCCAATGCCCAGCCGGGCGGCCAGCGGAACCGCCACCACTGCGGCAAATAAAAACAGCACGCCGGCCAGGAGTAAATTCGATCCTTCCATTAGCGACCTCCCGCCGATATCGGTGATGCAAGCCAATCGCCATACGCTCTGGCGTGGCTCGCCAGCGCTTCAGGCTTCTGGCGACGCGCCCAGTAGACAATAATCGGGCTCATCCAGTGCATGCGGCACATCGCAGCCGTCAGCTCAAACGGCCGCAGGATATCACTCATGGGATAACGGTTAAGACCGTCGTGGCGGTAAGCGCTCTCTGGCTCACCGGTCGTAATGACACTGCGCCAGTACTTTCCCGCCAGCTGGTTGCCCCCCACCCCGCTGGAGAACCCCCGGCTCAGCACACGGTCCAGCCACTCTTTCAGCAGTGCCGGACAGCTATAGGTATAAAGCGGATGCTGGAACACAATCACGTCATGCTGACGCAGCAGTTCCTGCTCGTAAGGAATATCAATAAAGAAATCAGGATAGTGCGCGTAGAGATCGTGCACCGTCACATTGCTGAGCTGAGTAGCCGGCTTAAGCAGAACCCGGTTTGCCACCGAGTCCTGAGATTCCGGATGGGCATACAGCAGCAGCACTTTCGCTGTCTGAGACATCACTCCCCTCCCGGTTCTGTTTCTGTTTTTGTGTATCGTCGTTGTTTTGGGCTACCATGGCGGCCCGGTGCGGAAAATGGCCCACACCTTACATTATCATAATGACAAATTAACATAGTCGGAACATACGGCGCTTCTATGATTGTTTTCTCCTCGTTACAAATTCGCCGCGGCGTGCGCGTCCTGCTGGATAACGCCTCCGCCACCATCAATCCCGGTCAAAAAGTGGGTCTGGTCGGCAAAAACGGCTGCGGAAAATCGACCCTGCTTGCGCTGCTGAAAAACGAGATTAGCGCTGACGGCGGTAACTTTACCTATCCGGGCAACTGGCAGCTTGCCTGGGTAAATCAGGAGACGCCTGCCCTGAGCGAACCCGCTCTCGACTATGTTATCGACGGCGATCGTGAATACCGTAAGCTGGAAGCTGAACTGAACGCCGCCAACGAGCGTAATGACGGTCATGCTATCGCCACCGTCCACGGTAAGCTGGACGCCATCGACGCATGGACCATTCGCTCCCGCGCCTCCAGCCTGCTGCACGGTCTGGGTTTCAGCAACGAACAGCTTGAACGCCCCGTCAGCGACTTCTCCGGCGGCTGGCGTATGCGCCTTAACCTGGCGCAGGCACTGATTTGCCGTTCCGACCTGCTGCTGCTTGATGAACCCACTAACCACCTCGATCTCGATGCGGTTATTTGGCTGGAGAAGTGGCTCAAGAGCTATCAGGGCACTCTGATTCTGATCTCCCACGACCGCGACTTCCTCGACCCGGTGGTGGATAAAATCATTCATATCGAACAGCAAAGCCTGTTTGAATACACTGGCAACTACAGCTCATTCGAGCGCCAGCGCGCGACGCGCCTTGCTCAACAGCAGGCAATGTACGAAAGCCAGCAGCAGCGCGTGGCGCATCTGCAAAGCTTTGTTGACCGCTTCAAGGCAAAAGCGTCTAAAGCCAAGCAGGCCCAGAGCCGCATCAAGATGCTGGAACGCATGGAGATGATCGCCCCGGCGCACGTCGATAACCCGTTCCACTTCAGTTTTCGCGAGCCCGAGAGCCTGCCGAACCCACTGCTGAAGATGGAAAAGGTGAGCGCTGGCTACGGCGATCGCATTATTCTCGACTCCATCAAGCTCAACCTGGTGCCGGGTTCACGTATTGGTCTGCTGGGGCGTAACGGCGCCGGTAAATCGACGCTGATTAAACTGCTGGCGGGCGAGCTTAACCCGGTCAGCGGCGAGATCGGCCTGGCAAAAGGCATTAAGCTTGGCTACTTCGCCCAGCATCAGCTGGAATTCTTACGCGCGGATGAATCGCCCATCCAGCACCTCGCGCGACTGGCACCGCAGGAGATGGAGCAGAAGCTGCGCGATTACCTTGGCGGCTTTGGCTTCCAGGGCGATAAAGTCACCGAAAACACCGAACGTTTCTCCGGCGGCGAAAAAGCGCGTCTGGTGCTGGCGCTCATCGTCTGGCAACGCCCGAACCTGCTGCTGCTCGATGAACCTACAAACCACCTCGATCTCGACATGCGTCAGGCGCTGACCGAAGCGTTAATTGAGTTTGAAGGCGCGCTGGTTGTCGTCTCGCACGATCGTCACCTGATCCGCTCCACAACGGACGATCTCTATTTAGTGCACGATGGCAAAGTCGAGCCGTTCGATGGCGATCTGGAAGACTACCAGCAGTGGCTGACGGACGTGCAGAAGCAGGAAAACCAGCCGGACGACTCGTCGAAAGATAACGCCAACAGCGCCCAGGCGCGTAAAGACCAGAAGCGCCGTGAAGCGGAACTGCGTACTCAGACCCAGCCGCTGCGTAAAGAGATTGCCCGTCTCGAAAAGGAGATGGAGAAACTTAACGCTCTGCTGGCTACCGTTGAAGAGAAGCTGGGCGACAGCGGTCTGTATGACCAGAGCCGTAAGGCGGAACTGACCGACTGCCTGCAGACACAGGCGAAGACGAAATCCAGCCTCGAAGCGTGCGAGATGGCGTGGCTGGACGCCCAGGAACAGCTGGAAGCCATGCTGCAGGCCGACTAAATCCCCGGGAGGGTTATGAGTTTCGATATCACGAGCGACATTACATTTCGTAAACTCAGCATCTTCATGACCTTTATGGAGAAGGGCAATATCGCCCGTACCGCCGAAGCGCTTGGCCTGAGCGGCGTTAGCGTGCACCGCGCGCTGCATACTCTCGAAGAAAATGTGCGCTGCCCGCTCTTTACGCACAAAGGTCGCAATCTCATTGCGCTGCCTTCGGCCTGGACGCTGCTGGAATATTGTCAGGAAGTAATGCAGGTAATGGCGCGCGGGCTGGAAGAAGCGCGCAAAACGGCCGGCGTTGGCCAGGGACGACTGCGCGTCGGCACACTCTACTCGCTGACGCTGGAAACCGTGCCACGCCTGATTATGGGGATGAAACTGCGCCGTCCGGACCTGGAGATGGACCTGACGATGGGCTCTAACGAGACCCTGTTGCGTATGCTGGACGACGGTTTGCTCGACGCCATCCTCATCTCTATTTCCGAAAGCGATATCGACCGCAACAGTCTGGAAGTGCTCCCCCTGTTCCATGACGACATTTTTCTTGCCGCGCCGGCCTCTGCCACGCTGAACACCAGCGGGCCTGCCGACTTACGTGATTACAAAGAGCAGAAGTTTGTCGCGCTGTCGGAAGGGTTTGCCACCTACGCCGGGTTTCAGGAGGCGTTTCATATTGCCGGTTTCGAACCGGAAATCGTCACCCGCGTAAATGACATTTTCTCGATGCTGAGTCTGGTGCAGGCGGGCGTGGGCTTTACGCTCATGCCAGGCAGAATGAAGAAAGTGTATGAGAACTCAGTACAGCTACTGAAGCTGGCCCAGCCGTATCAAATGCAGCAGTTGATTGCCATTGTGTTTGCCCGCAACCGCGAGCAAGACCCCAGCCTGCGGGCACTGGCAGCCGAAGGGCGAATGTATGCCCGCAGTATCGCCACCGACCCTGCGCAGACCCTACCGCTGTAGCCGCTTAGCGAGGTGTACCGCCACGTCTACACCACTGCGCTCCAGCGAAACCGACTCCCCTTCCCAGGCCGCCTGACGCGTCAGGCAGGTCAGTACTCCGCCTGGTGGCATTTCAATCGCCAGCCGAGCTTCACGCTCGTTGGCAGAAATCACCGCTTCCTGCCAGCGCACCGTGCGCGCCATATTCATCGCCAGATCGTCCGCGATTTTCTCAGGCGTCCAGAGCACGCGTCCTGTGCTGCCGCTCAGGTAAGCACAGCGCGGGCGTGTGAGCGTGACGGATGTGAATGCCTCCACCAGCTTGTGCGCCGGCTCCGCCAGCAGCTCGCAATGGGAAGGCACGCTGACGGTCAGCCGATGCGCCTTATTAGCCCCTTTTGCCAGCGCGCGTTTCGCCACCTGCGCCATCCCCTCATCGGTGCCGGCGATCACAATCTGCGTTTCCGCGTTCAGATTGGCGATATACGTTCCGGTGCCTTCCAGCAACGCTTCAACCTGAGGCAGGGTCAGCCCCATTATCGCGGTCAGGCCATAACCGTGCGGATAGGCTTGCTCCATGAGATCGCCACGCAGCGCGACCAGCTTCAGCGCGTCGGCAAATTCCAGCGCTCCGGCAATGACCGCGGCCGGATACGCGCCAATAGACAGACCGCTGACGATATCCGGTGCCACGCCGCGTTGTTCAAGCTCACGCGCCCAGGCAACACCGGCAATTAACAACGAAAGCTGAACGGCTCGCGTGTGGGTTAACGCTGCCGCGCTATCCAGCATATCGACTTCGTCACCCAATACCTCGCGGGCCTGCTCCAGCGTCGTGCCAGGCAGGTTTTGCAGCATACCGACATGCTGGGTGCCCTGCCCTGGAAAGGTAAACAGTATTTTCATCACTCCTCCCTGTGCCACGGGTCCGCCACCAGGCGCGGCCCACGGCGGGTCTTCAGCAACGTTTTGCCGTCGCGCAGCCACTCCGTCAGCGCAAAGCCGCCTTCAGGGGTGTCGACCTGGGTGTCTGCCCGACATAACGCGCGGCTGAGCTGTGACGCCCAGACACGCAAAGCGTCAGCCGTCAGAGGCTGAGGGGCTCGCACCAGCAGATCGAGATCGCTGTCGGCATGAATGACCGGGATACCGGTCGCCAGGGCGTAGCCCGTGCTGCCCGTAATTCCCCACGTCCACGGCCATGCCTGCTGAGAAAGTTGCAACGCCACCTGCACCGGTGGCTGAGTCACAAACGGTGAACGCAGAAGATCGGCGGTCACGCTCAACGCCTCGGGTGAGACCACCCGCACGACGTTGTCTGGCTTCACCCAACCGGCCGCCCGCTGGTCGCGGCGTAAACCGCGTACGCCAACGGGAATACGGCCAGCGTTATCAACATCACGCCGCACGACCACCGGCAAACCGGTATGCCATACCGCATCCACCCAGTCGTCAGTGATGCCTTCCAGCGCGTCACGCGCGTTAAGCCAGATGAGGTCGTGAGGGCGTAATGTTGTGGTCATGATTACATTCCTGAAGTCAGCGAGATAAACAGCGGCAGCGACAGGATACACAGTACCGAGCTTAACAGCAGCACCGCTTCCGCATCCGGAGACTGCACGCCAAAGCGGTTACCGAACACCACGCCGAAGAAACCGGCTGAGAGCGCAATCATCAGAATAGCGGTGATCGCCACGGAGCCGTGCAGACCGAAGATCAGAACGATACCCCAGGCAATCGCAGGCTGGATCAGCAGCTTGGCTACGGTTGAGGTAATCACCATGGTGTTGATCTGCAGCTTACGCGCAGAGAGGATCACCCCGGTCAGGAACAGCGCGGCAGCCGTTGCAGAAAGGCCCAGTGGCTTAATGGCGGCCAGAACAAGTTCAGGCATTTTGATGCCGATAGCAGACAAAATCACACCCAGCAGGGGACCCATCACAATCGGTTTTTTAATCGAGCGCCACATCAGCACCGGCAGCATCGAGAGCGTTGAACCGGAGTTATTGCCTTCGGCACGCGCTTTTTCACGTTCCAGAATCAGCAGGCAGAACGGCGTCATCAGTACCGAACCACAGGCGATAGAGACCGCCACGGACAGTGAGGTTGAAGAGCTCTCACCAAGCACGCTGCCCAGAATCGGCAAGCCAAGCGCGGCATAGTTTGGCAGCGCAACCGTCAGCGTAAGCACGGCGGCATCCTGTGGGGATTTTTTAAAGACGCTGGTCGCGAGGAAGTAAATGGCCGCGTAGGTTATCCACATCGCCAGGGTCAGCACCAGAATCAGCGGCGACTGGGCTACGATGCCGGTCCACGGGGTTTGCACCGTGGCGCTGAACAGCGCGGCAGGCAAAGCAAAATCCATGACGAAAATATTGAGCAGGGAGACATTTTTGTTATCGACCATCTTTGCCTTACCGGCCCAGAATCCCAGCAGCATGATGACGAAAATCGGTGCAAGAGCATGAACAATTACGTAAGTCATAATTCACCTGTAGTAAAAAAGTTTAAGCACTGGCGCGATGATTATTATTTTCAGGATGCAGGTTCCCGCGCGGACGTAACGGTTACGTCCGCGGGGAGTGCATCTGGCAGGTCTCTTTTTACTTACCAGCTTGCCCGCATGCGTTCGCGTACGAGGGCAGAGCTGCGGCGATTGTCAGCACCGAGACGGTTTTTCAGGGTGTTGTCCTGACGAGCGTCATGGATGGCCTGTTGCAGCGTGGTTTTCACCTGCGTCAGATCGTTTTCAGAAGGGGCATCCGGGTTGCTGATGTCCAGCAGGTTGGAAAGCAGCCCCAGTGTGGCGTAGTTGCTGATGTCATAGGCCATTGGCGGGATCGTTGCCGCCAGTTTTTCCAGCGCATCCACGGTACGTAGCGTAATACGCGCCGCAGACTCTTTACCCATGGCATGGATCAGCACGCCTTTATCGTTAAAGGCAATCAGGCGGTTTGCCTGGTACCCGTGCGCCAGAAACGCACCGGACATCGCTTTACCAACGATAAGCCCAATCACCGGATGACCGGCCAGACGCGCGTTAGCATAGGCCGCCGCCGCGCCGGCCAACGCCTGGTGAATACCAAATGCCTCTTCACGACGGCCATAGGCCTGGCTTGGCACGTCAATCACCGCCACGATCGGGCGCTTCACGGCGCTGTTGGCATCGGCGGCAACGGTTTCGCTCACCACTTTCGCCAGCGTCCAGCCTTCCAGCAGACCGACTTCCCCTTTCGCCGCGCGCGGGAAGTGGTTGTTGGCATCCGGTACCACGGCAACAAAACGTACCGTTTCACCGTTAAGTTCACCATCGGCCGCCTGTACGGACGGGCATAACCCTTCCAGGCGTCTGGCGTTCGGCGCGAGCGTTTGCAGCCAGAGTTCGCCACGGCTTACTGAGTTAGTCATCATTTCACCTCCCGGGCAAAGAGCGCTTTAATCTGTTCGGCATCGGCCTGTTTGCGGGTGTCGAAATTCGTCAGACGGTTCAGGTAATCGTCATAGTTATCGGTGCGATGTTTCGCAGGCACGCCTTTGGCAATCGCGTCGTTCATCGCCGCTTTCACCGCATTCACGCCATCGCCAACCAGCGCATCCACCAGGCCGCTTTCATAGCGGACTTCGCCACCGGTCATGCTCCAGATAAACGGACGGTCGCGGGAGTCATACTCTTCAATCCCCGCTTCCTGCTCGATAACCTGAGGACCATTCAGACCGAGACGCGCTTCGCGGGTGACAATCAGGTAACTGCACAGTGCAGCAGCGATAGACATCCCACCGAAGCAGCCCACGGTCCCGGCCACAATCCCGACCACCGGGGTGTAACGGCGCAGGTCAACAATTGCCGCATGAATATCGGCAATGGCCGCCAGGCCAAGGTTGGCTTCCTGCAGGCGCACGCCGCCGGTTTCGAGACACAGTACCGCCTGCGTCGGGATCCCGTTGCGGTTATCTTCTGCCGCCAGCTCCAGCGCGGCCGCCATTTTGGCGCCAGACACTTCGCCCATACTGCCGCCCTGGAACGCACCTTCGATCGCCACCACTACCGCAGGCTGGCCGTTGAGGGTGCCTTTGGCGACCACCATGCCGTCATCGGCCTGAGGAACGATGCCCTGCGGCCCCAGCCACGGGGAGATAATGCCTTCAAAAGGATCCAGCAGTTCGCGATAGCTCCCGTCGTCCAGCAATGCCTGCGCACGCTGGCGAGCTTTTAATTCAATAAAACTCCGATCATCACGCATGGCTCACCCCTTCAAAAACCTGTTCGATACGAATGCGTGCCACCCCCGGCGTCGCGCCAAAGTCGTGGATCGTCAGTTTTCCTGCAGGCAGGCTGCTGACGGTGTGCAGGCGGCTGAACAACGCCTCCCAGCGACCGCGGCTGTTGTCGACGGACGTGGTGATATCAATGGTTAACGTCTGGCCCGGTTCGGCGGCAAACAACACCTCCATATCCCCGGAACCAACAACCCCTGCGAGCGCTTTGCCGCTTAACGCGCGGCTCGCTGGCATGGTTAATGTGATTTTTTCCATAACATCCTCTTAATGCTTTGAATAAGGCGTTTCGATGCGATCGAGAAACAGCGTGGCGGCAAGCAGGTCGGCTGCTCCGCCCGGTGAGGCATTGAGTGCCAGCATGTGGCGGTCTAACCTCGCCAGCGCCATCTGGCCTGCGGATGTCGCGCATCCTCCGGCACTCAGCACCGCACGCGCACCGTTCTGCATGGCCTCCAGCCCCGCCATCCCGGCGCGCGACAGCACGCAGGTGTCGGTAAGCGACGTCATGATGGCCATCAGCGCATCGAGCCTTGCGTACGTTTCGCTGCTGCCGTTAAGACGGCTCAGACGAAGCCGCGGCAGAGCACGCTGCATCACGTGTGGAAATGCCTGCTGAGCCTCTTCACGTGCGCCCGGAACCCGGTAGCGGCGCGTGGCGCGTAGCCCTTTGCTGAACACTTTCGGCGCCACGTCATCGGGCAGTTTCGCCAGCTGTGCCGCGGTATTCGCTACCGCCTGCGCGCTGGCATCGCCACCGAGCATCGCCACGGCACTGACCAGCAGCCCCAGCGCCCAAATCGCGCCGCGGTGGGTATTTACACCGTCGGTAGCCGCCATCATCTGCTGCTCACCTTCACGGCCGAGCCGCCCTATGGTTTGCCTGAGCGCAATATCCGCCGGACGCTGCCAGCTGTGTTGCGCCAGCGTCTGAAACGTGGGGGTCAGGCTGCGCGCGGAACGCTCCATCAACGCGAGCGACAGATCGTGGTGCGCGCCGTTCCCCCGACTGTCCACCAGACCGGGTTTCGGGCTTAACTGTGCTTCGTCAATCAGACACTGCGTGGCGGTTCGCGCCAGCCATTCGGCACCGCCTTCAACCTGAATCTGGGGCAGAAGTTTCATTACCAGCTCCGGAATTTCGCAGGTGGGTTGTAAAGACCGCCAGACCATTCAACCAGGTCTGACACGCTGCCTGCTGCCAGCAGAGAACGGGTGGCATCGGTGCGGCGAATTCCCATATCTTCCGGGTAAACCACTTTGCCGCTCTGGCGCAACTGCGCCACACGTTTGGCATCGACGCCCAGACCGATATCGGTGATCCCCGCGACGGCCGCAACCATCGCCCGGCGCTCTTCCAGACTTTCTGCGCGATAGAGGTAAGCAATCCCCTCTTCCGTCAGCACATGTGTCACGTCGTCGCCGTAGATCATGACCGGAGCCAGAGGCATCCCGGACGCTTTCGCAACGTCAACAGCATCGAGTTTTTCCACAAAGGTCGGTTTCACGCCTGCCTGGAAGGTTTCCACCATCTGGACGACGAGTTTTTTACCGCGCTGCATCGGATCAGGTTCGGTGATCATGTTCAGCCAGGCCGGGGTGGCATGACGACGACCATGCGGGTCATGGCCCATGTTTGGCGCACCGCCGAAACCAGAGAGACGACCACGGGTCACGGTTGAGGAGTTGGCATACCCGTCAACCTGCAGGGTTGAGCCGATGAACATATCAACGGCGTACTGGCCTGCCAGCTGACAGAAGGCGCGGTTGGAACGCATAGAGCCGTCGGCACCGGTAAAGAAGATATCCGGACGTGCACGAATGTACTCTTCCATCCCCAGCTCACCGCCGAAGCAGTGCACGCTTTCCACCCAGCCGCTTTCAATCGCCGGGATCAGGGTTGGGTGCGGGTTAAGGGTCCAGTGTTTACAGATTTTGCCTTTCAGGCCGAGCTGTTCACCGTAGGTCGGCAGCAGCAGTTCAATCGCCGCGGTATTAAAACCAATCCCGTGGTTCAGGGATTGCACCTGATGTTCCGCATAAATGCCCTTAATGGCCATCATCGCCATCAGGATATGTTCCTGTTTGATGAGACGCGGGTCGCGGGTAAACAGCGGTTCGATAAAGAACGGTTTGTCGGCCACCACCACGAAGTCAATCCAGGAGCCGGGAATATCAACGCGCGGCAGGTCGCATTCGTCGTCCACCAGCTCATTCACCTGTGCGATGACAATGCCGTCATGGAACGCGGCCGCTTCCACCAGCGCGGGGGTATCTTCGGTGCTTGCACCGGTATAAAGATTACCTTTTCGGTCCGCTTTAAAGCCGGCAATCAGCGCCACGTTTGGCGAGAGGTCCACGTACAGACGTGAATAGAGTTCTATGTAGGTATGGATAGCGCCAATTTCGAGCTGACCATCTTCCAGCAGCTGCGAGATGCGCAGGCTCTGGGTACCGGAGAAGGAGAAGTCCAGCTTGCGGGCGATACCTTTCTCAAAGATATCCAGATGCTCGCTACGGCCCACGCTTGGCATAATCATGTGCAGGTCATGCACGATTTGCGGGTTCACTTCAGCCAGCGAGCGTGAAAGGAAATCGGCCTGCTTCTGGTTATTACCTTCCAGAACGACTTTGTCGCCAGGCGCGATCAGTTTTTCCAGCATGGCGACAAGATCGCCGGTTGGCAGTACCTTGCCCTGCACCGGTACGGAGGCCAGACGACGCGCTTTCTCGGTGCGTCGTGTGTTCCATTGCCGGGTGGGTGTTTGCCCAGATAACATTATTAACCTCCTGATTCAGCACATCATTCTGATTTGCTTAACGTTGTGTAAAGTGTGCGCTGTGGCGAGGAAGTCATCAATTAAGCGCAGGGCGGAATCATTAGCCTGAGAGTAATAATCAAGGTAAATATTTGTGATCGAGATCAGTTCATGTTTCGGAAAACCAGGCTAAACGGGGTACAATTCGGAAAGAACAGAAAATAACTGACAAGAATTAGCATCGCCGTTATGAGCCAAATCATTCCATCAGACTTCGACATCATCGCCGAAGACAGCACCGAGTTCGTGCCCATGCGCGGCGTGGCCAATTGCCATCTGCAGACCATGCTGCCGCGACTCATCCGCCGTAAGGTTCAGTTCACGCCGCACTGGCAACGGCTAGACTTACCGGACGGTGACTTTCTGGACCTGGCATGGAGCGAAGAGCCAGAACAGGCGCGCCACAAGCCGCGTCTGGTGGTTTTTCACGGTCTGGAAGGCAGTCTGCACAGCCCCTATGCACACGGGCTCATCCAGGCAGCCAAAGCGCGGGGCTGGCTCGGCGTGGTGATGCACTTTCGCGGCTGTAGCGGCGAACCGAATCGCCAGAAGCGCATCTATCACTCGGGTGAAACCGAAGACGGCACCTGGTTTTTACACTGGTTACGGGAAAACTTTGGTACCGTCCCGACGGCGGCCGTGGGCTACTCGCTGGGTGGCAATATGCTGGCCTGCCTGCTGGCAAAAGAGGGCGACACCGTGCCGCTGGATGCGGCCGTCATTGTCTCCGCGCCCTTTATGCTGGAGCAGTGCAGCTACCATATGGAGAAAGGCTTTTCCCGGGTCTATCAACGTTACCTGCTCAACCTGCTGAAAGCCAACGCGGCGCGCAAGTTGAAAGCCTATCCGGATACGCTGCCGGTGAGCCTGCGTCAGTTGAAAAAGGTCCGTCGCATCCGCGAATTCGACGATCTGATCACCGCCAAAATTCACGGTTTTGCCGATGCGATTGACTACTACCGTCAGTGCAGCGCCATGCCGCTGCTCAGCAAGATCACGCAACCGACGCTTATCATTCATGCCAAAGATGACCCGTTTATGGATCATCACTCAATCCCCGCGCAGGAATTTCTGCCTGCCAACGTTCACTATCAGCTGACAGAGCATGGTGGTCACGTGGGGTTCATCGGTGGAACGTTGCGCCGCCCGAAAATGTGGCTGGAGTCGCGTATTCCTGACTGGCTTACCCCTTATCTGGACGGTGCAAAATGATTATTCCGTGGCAGGATCTCTCCCCCGAAACGCTCGATAATCTGATTGAAAGCTTTGTCTTGCGCGAAGGTACCGATTATGGTGAACATGAACGTTCGCTTGAGCAAAAGGTCAACGATGTGAAGCGCCAACTCAAAAGCGGCGACGTGGTGCTGGTATGGTCTGAACTGCATGAGACGGTCAATATCATGCCCCGCAACGCGTTTCATGGCTGATCTTTAAACCTTTCCAGTCAGGGAGTTGCTATGTCTGCCAGACATCCGGTTATTGCCGTTACGGGTTCGAGTGGTGCGGGAACCACCACGACCAGCCTCGCTTTTCGTAAGATTTTCGCCCAACTGAATCTCCGTGCGGCGGAGGTCGAAGGCGATAGCTTTCACCGCTACACGCGCCCGGAGATGGATATGGCTATCCGCAAGGCGCGCGATCTGGGTAAACACATCAGCTACTTCGGCCCGGAGGCCAATGACTTCGGCCTGCTGGAGCAAACCTTTCAGGAGTACGGCCAGAGCGGCAAGGGGCAGTCACGCAAATATCTGCACACCTACGATGAAGCCGTTCCCTGGAACCAGGTGCCAGGCACCTTTACCCCCTGGCAACCGCTGCCGGAACCGACCGACGTCCTGTTTTACGAAGGGTTGCACGGTGGCGTGGTGACGCCGCAGCATGACGTGGCGCGTCACGTGGATCTGCTGGTTGGCGTGGTGCCCATCGTGAACCTTGAGTGGATCCAGAAGCTGACGCGTGACATCAGCGAGCGCGGCCATTCACGTGAGGCGGTGATGGATTCCGTCGTGCGCTCCATGGAAGACTACATTACTTATCTGACGCCGCAGTTCTCCCGCACGCATATCAACTTCCAGCGCGTACCGACAGTGGACACCTCTAACCCGTTCGCCGCCAAAAGTATCCCGTCGCTGGATGAGAGCTTTGTGGTTATCCATTTCCGCAATCTCGACGGCATTGATTACCCCTGGCTGCTGGCGATGCTGCAGGGCTCGTTTATTTCGCACATGAATACGTTAGTGGTTCCGGGCGGAAAAATGGGGCTGGCAATGGAATTAATTATGATGCCGCTGGTGCAGCGGTTGATAGAAGGGAAGAAAATCGCCTGATGATTTCCCTCTCCGCGTGGGAGAGGGTTTCGGTGAGGGCATCAGGATGAACGATGCCCCCCAATATCAGGCGTCGATCACTTCATACGAATGCGTAATTTTTACCGCTTTCTCGAGCATTAAGGCGACCGAGCAGTATTTCTCCGCTGAAAGATCGACCGCGCGTGAGACCGCCGCGTCTTTCAGTTCTTTCCCGCTGACGATGAAATGCAGGTTAATGTGGGTAAACAGGCGTGGTGCCTCTTCGCGGCGTTCTGAGGTGAGTTTTACTTCGCAGTCGGTCACATCGTGACGGCCTTTTTGCAGGATCGACACCACATCAATTGCGCTGCATCCACCTGCTGCCATCAGCACCATTTCCATTGGGCTTGGTGCTTTATCGCCGGAGTTACCATCCATCAAAATCTGGTGTCCTGAAGCGGACTCGCCCAGGAACGTTAAACCTTCAACCCATTTCACACGCGCTTGCATATTCACTCACTCCAACGTTGCATTTTTGGTGACAGATTACGCGTGCGTTACATTTCTCGCAATGGAAGGCGACCTGCGTCATGCTGAAGCGAGACACCAGGAGACACGCGGCGAAAGCTATGCTAAAACACTCAGGATGCTACAGTAATACATTGACGTTACACATGTATGCAGAGGACATCAAACTTTACTGGCTGCGAAACGTTACGATAGCCGACTTCCCAGGGTATGGGTAAGAATTCGATTGCAACCCCAGAGTCCGGATGCATCTTATGACTCTGGTGACAGCTTATAACAGAGGATAACAGCGCATGGTGCTTGGCAAACCGCAAACAGACCCGACTCTCGAATGGTTCTTGTCTCATTGCCACATTCATAAGTACCCATCGAAGAGCACGCTGATTCACCAGGGTGAAAAAGCGGAAACGTTGTATTACATCGTCAAAGGCTCGGTGGCAGTGCTGATCAAAGATGAAGAAGGGAAAGAGATGATCCTTTCTTATCTGAACCAGGGCGATTTCATCGGTGAACTGGGCCTGTTTGAAGAAGGCCAGGAACGTAGCGCCTGGGTTCGTGCAAAGACAGCATGTGAAGTGGCTGAAATTTCCTACAAGAAATTCCGTCAGTTGATTCAGGTTAACCCTGACATCCTGATGCGTCTTTCTTCGCAGATGGCGCGCCGTCTGCAGGTGACATCTGAGAAAGTGGGTAACCTCGCCTTCCTGGACGTGACCGGCCGTATCGCTCAGACCCTGCTGAATCTGGCGAAACAACCCGATGCGATGACTCACCCTGATGGCATGCAAATTAAAATTACCCGTCAGGAAATCGGTCAGATTGTCGGTTGCTCCCGTGAAACAGTGGGCCGTATTCTGAAAATGCTGGAAGATCAGAACCTGATCTCCGCACACGGTAAAACCATTGTGGTTTACGGAACACGTTAATTCCGCTCAAACGGCGGGCCATCGCAAGCGCAAGGTGTCACGCCGTTTTTGTCTCTATTCCCCATGTGGCGCAGGCTGATTTATCACCCGGAAGTTAACTACGCACTGCGACAAACGCTGGTGTTGTGCCTTCCTGTGGCCGTGGGCCTGATTCTGGGCCATCTTCAGCAAGGTCTGCTCTTCTCTCTCGTTCCCGCCTGCTGCAACATTGCCGGTCTGGATACACCGCATAAGCGCTTTTTCAAACGGCTGATCGTGGGCGGCTCGCTGTTTGCGGGCTGTAGCCTCGCCGTGCAGCTTTTGCTGGCCCGCGATATCCCGCTGCCGCTGATCCTCACCGTCCTGGCGATGACCCTGGGCGTAACCGCTGAAATCAGCTCACTGCACGCGCGTTTGCTTCCCGCGTCGCTGATTGCCGCCATCTTCACGCTGAGCCTTGCGGGCAACATGCCGGTGTGGGAGCCGCTGCTGATCTACGCCCTCGGTACGCTGTGGTACGGGCTGTTTAACTGGTTTTGGTTCTGGCTGTGGCGGGAACAGCCGCTGCGGGAATCCCTGAGCCTGCTCTACGTGCAGCTGGCGGATTACTGTGAAGCCAAATACACCTTGCTCACCCAGCATACCGATCCAGAAAAATCACTGCCGCCGCTGCTGACGCGTCAGCAAAAGGTGGTGGACCTGATAAGCCAGTGTTATCAGCAGCTGCATATGCTCGCCGCCAATAAGAACCACGAATATAAGCGGCTGCTGCGCGTCTTTCAGGTGGGGCTGGACTTACAGGAGCATATCTCCGTGAGCCTGCACCAGCCGCAGGAGGTGCAAAAACTGGTCGAGCGCAGCCATGCCGAAGCGGTGATCCGCTGGAACGCGCAAACCGTCTCCGCGCGCCTTCGGGTGCTGGCTGACGATATTCTGTATCACCGCTACCCCACGCGCTTTAACATGGACAAACAGCTCGGCGCGCTGGAGAAGATTGCCCGTCAGCATGAAGACAACCCGGTGGGTCAGTTTGCCGCCTGGCACTTCAGCCGTATCGCCCGCGTGTTACGAACCCAGCGTCCGCTTTATCCGCGCGACCTGATGGCCGACAAACAAAAACGCCTGCCGCTGCTGCCGGCGCTCAGAAGCTACCTCTCCCTTAAATCATCTGCCCTGCGCAACGCCGCGCGAATTAGCGTGATGCTGAGCATTGCCAGCCTGATGGGCATGGCGCTGCATCTGCCCAAACCGTACTGGATTTTAATGACCATCCTGTTTGTCACCCAGAACGGCTATGGCGCGACGCGGGTGCGCATTCTGCACCGGGCAGGCGGAACGATGGCGGGGCTGATCATTGCGGGCGTTACGCTGCACTTTCACGTGCCGGAAGGCTATACGCTGGCAGGGATGCTGGTGATCACGATGGTGAGCTACCTGATCATCCGCAAAAACTACGGCTGGGCGATGGTGGGCTTTACGGTAACGGCGGTGTATACCCTGCAGTTGCTCACGCTCAACGGCGAGCAGTTTATTATCGCCAGGCTGGTCGATACCCTGATCGGCTGCCTGATTGCCTTTGGCGGCATGGTCTGGCTGTGGCCTCAGTGGCAAAGCGGGCTGCTCAGACAGAACGCCCATGATGCGCTGGAGGCCGACCAGCAGGCCATTCGCCTGATCCTGAGTGACGACCCGCAGCCCTCTCCGCTGGCGTATCAGCGGATGAAGGTCAACCAGGCGCATAACGCCCTGTTTAACTCGCTGAATCAGGCCATGCAGGAGCCCGGCTTTAACTCGCACTATCTGGCGGACATGAAGCTCTGGGTGACGCACAGCCAGTTTATCGTTGAACATATCAACGCCATGACCACGCTGGCGCGGGAACATACGATGCTGACGCCCGATCTGGCGCAGCGCTACCTGCAGTCGTGTGAGATTGCCCTGCAGCGGTGTCAGCAGCGACTCGAGTATGACGCGCCTGGCGAGTCAGGGGATTCGAACATTCTGGAGGCGCCAGAGACGCTCACCCACGGGCCAATGAGTACCCTGGAGCAGCATCTGCAGCGCGTTCTCGGGCATCTGAACACCATGCACACCATTTCGTCGGTAGCATGGCGTCAGCGCCCTCACCACGGGATATGGTTAACCCGTCGCTTAACGCGAACGGAGTCTTAAGCGTTTACGATCTTCGCGACCGCCGCGGCAAAACGGTTTAACCCGTCTTCAATGTCCTGATTTTCGACCACCAGCGACGGCGCAAAGCGCATCACGTCCGGCCCGGCATTGAGCACCATCACCCCTTCATGGGCGGCGGCGTGCAGGAAATCGCGCGCACGGCCTTTGTACTGTGGCTTCAGCTCCGCGCCGATCAGTAACCCCATCCCGCGGATCTCGCTGAAGACGTCATACTGGTCATCAATCTGCTGCAAATGCTTCACGAAAAGCTCACGCTTCGCGTTGACGCCGCTCAGAACCTCAGGGGTGTTGATAATGTCGAACGCGGCACCCGCGACGGCACTCGCCAGCGGGTTACCGCCGTATGTGGAGCCGTGGGAACCCACGTGGAACGCGGAGGCAATCTCCTGCGTCGTTAATACCGCACTGACCGGGAAGCCGCCGCCGAGCGCTTTGGCGCTGGTCAGAATATCCGGCGTCACGCCGTAATGCATGTAGGCAAACAGGGAGCCGGTACGGCCCATCCCGCACTGCACTTCATCAAATACCAGCAGCGCCTGATGCTCATTGCACAGGTCGCGCAGCCCTTTCAGGAACGCAGGCGTGGCAGCCGTTACGCCGCCCTCTCCCTGGATCGGCTCCACCACCACCGCGCAGGTGTGGTCATCCATTACCGCTTTTACCGCATGCAGATCGTTAAACGGCACATGGATAATATCGGCCGGTTTTGGTCCAAAACCGTCGGAATACTTTGGCTGTCCGCCGACGGAAACGGTAAACAGCGAGCGACCGTGGAAGGCGTTGTGGAAAGCAATGATTTTGGTTTTGTACGGGCTGTGGCGCGTGGAGGCATAGTAGCGCGCCAGTTTGAAGGCGGTTTCGTTCGCTTCGGTACCGGAGTTCATAAACAGCACGCGTTCGGCGAAGGTCGCGCTGATTAACTTACGGCCCAGACGCAGCGCCGGTTCGTTGGTAAAGACGTTGCTGGTATGCCACAGGGTTTCCCCCTGGGTTTTCAGCGCCTCCACCAGCGCAGGATGGCAATGACCCAGCGCCGTCACCGCAATCCCGCCGGCGAAATCAACATACTCTTTCCCCTGCTGATCCCAGACTCGGCTGCCTTTCCCTTTTACCGGGATAAACTCAGCCGGTGCATAAATCGGCAGAATGACTTCATCGAATGTCGCGCGGGTAATTGCAGATTGTTCAGTTGCCATGTCATGACCATCCATTTTATGTCACAGTGATTGTGAAAATATAATCACAAAATATGCATAAAAAATCACAGTAAGGCAACCACTATTCAACGATTGAGGAAATTTGCCAGCAGCTGGTGTCCCTGCTCGCTGAGGATACTCTCCGGGTGGAATTGCACCCCTTCGAGGTCCCATTCACGATGTCGGATCCCCATGATCTCCCGGGTATCGCTCCAGGCGGTAACCTCAAAGCATTCCGGCAGCGTTGACGGGTCAATGACCAGCGAATGGTAGCGCGTCACGGTAAGCGGATTATTAAGCCCCGTAAACACGCCCGTGCCGGTATGGGTCACCGGCGCGGTTTTGCCATGCATCACTTTGGCGGCGCGCACAATGGTGGCACCAAACACCTGCCCAATGGCCTGGTGGCCCAGGCAGACGCCAAGAATGGGCAACTTACCGGCGTAGTGATGAATGACATCCAGCGAAATGCCCGATTCCGACGGCGTGCAGGGCCCCGGCGAGATAACGATTTTCTGCGGGTCAAGCGCGTCGATTTCGGCCAGGCTGATGTCGTCGTTGCGGCGGACCACCACCTCTGCACCCAGTTCACAAAAATACTGGTAAAGGTTCCAGGTGAAGGAATCGTAGTTATCAATCAGCAGAATCATGGCGGCTCCCGAAAAACGTGCCGCCCTATTCTACTCAGTTTCCCGCGCTTCGCTCACTACTTTGGCAAAGATGGCGTTCAGGGCCGTTAAATCGCCCATTGCGCCGCTCTGGTTGGCCGCCGCCCATTTGCCCGGGTCGATATCTTTCCAGCTCAGCTGATAGCCTGCATGGATGGCGAGCTGTTCGAAGAAGATCCGCTGAGCGATACCGTTGCCAATCCGGAAGGGATGGAGCACGTTGATCTCACAGTAGTAGTGACTCAGGCGGGCCACAAACTCCTCTTTCTGCAGACCGTTGAGATACCCCTCTTCCTCGAGATCCTGCATCAGGACATTGCCCTCTTTCTCGATGTAGGCGAAGTGGCAGAAGCGGGTGTCGCCCTGATAAATATCGATTTCGCGGATATCGCCCGCCCAGTCAAAAATATCCTGATAAAGGTGGCGGTGGATTGCACAGAGATGCGGCAACCCCGGCGCCGACGGGCCTAAGCCGAGCGTCGCCACCCGCAGCGCGGTGATCTCATAGGATGCCTTTGCAAGACGGTCAGCCTGGCGGATATTCAGACGGTTACGCATCACATTCAGACCCGGGTAGAGATACGGGTCACGATCGTCACCGATTTTATCGCTCATAGTGCCTCCTGAGTTCTTCAAGACGGCTTTGCGCATCCTGGGCGTTTAGCGTAACGAGCGGGCTATCAACCCCCTCAAGGCGGCGGCTGGCCTGGAAATTACTGTTTCGCTGCTGCTCCCAGAGACGGGATTTTTGCTTATCGGTGAGTTTTTTCACTTAACGCCTCCCTGAAGATGTCCGTGTGCCACAAGTATAAGCAGCAAAACGCGCTTTCGCAGGGAGGGGAGCGAAACACGGGCGAGAAGCGCCCGTGTCAAAGAAGGTTACGGCAGAACTTTTGCAGAGAGGATCACAACCGGTTTCGTCGGCACATTCTGGTATGGGCCAACGTCATGGGACTGCACCTGAGAAATCTTGTCAGCCACATCCATCCCTTTCACCACTTTACCGAAGACCGCGTAACCGAAGTCGCGCTGACCGTGGTCGAGGAAGGCGTTATCCGCCACGTTGATAAAGAACTGGCTGGTGGCGCTGTCTTTATCTGCCGTACGCGCCATAGAGATGGTACCGCGGGTGTTGCGCAGGCCGTTATCCGCTTCATTTTTAATCGGTGCGTTAGGCTGCTTTTGCTGCATTTGCTCGTTAAAACCACCGCCCTGCACCATAAAGCCCGGGATCACACGGTGGAATGTGGTGCCGTTATAGAAACCGTTATTCACGTAGTCGAGGAAGTTTTTCACAGAAACCGGAGCTTTCTGGCTATTCAGTTCCAGCTCAATATTCCCGGCGGAGGTGGTCAGCAGAACGTGAGGGTCTCCTTTGGCTGCCAGCGCAGCAGGGGAAACGGCAGAAAGAGCAAACACAGCTGCGACAGCCGCCAGCGTTGATTTGAGCATGAGAATTCCTTAACAAAGCGCAGTATAAAAAGCGAATGGCTTGATTCTAAAGAGCAGTATGAACGGAGACCAGCCTTTTACCTAATTTTACGAAATTGAAACAGTTGTAACCACGCAAACGATTGGTTATGAAGCCTATTAATGTGATCTGAATCACATAAAAACCTGCAATAGTGTTCGAATTTCTCTTAAAAGATATGAATGGATCACTTTAATGTCTAAAATCTGCCCGCTCTCAGCGCCCCTCGGGCGCTTTTCTTTTCCTGAACAGGCCAGACATGACTAACAGCAATCGTATCAAGCTCACATGGATCAGCTTCTTCTCCTACGCCCTGACCGGCGCGTTGGTGATCGTCACCGGGATGGTGATGGGTAATATCGCAGACTACTTCCAGCTGCCCGTTTCCAGCATGAGTAACACCTTTACCTTCCTCAACGCCGGGATCCTGATCTCCATTTTCCTGAATGCCTGGCTGATGGAAATTGTTCCACTGAAAACGCAGCTGCGTTTTGGTTTCGTGCTGATGGTCGCCGCGGTAGCGGGTTTAATGGTGAGCCACAGCATCGCCCTGTTCTCTGCCGCCATGTTTGTGCTGGGTCTGGTGAGCGGTATTACGATGTCCATCGGTACGTTCCTGATTACCCATATGTATGAAGGTCGTCAGCGTGGCGCACGTCTGCTGTTTACCGACTCCTTCTTCAGCATGGCGGGGATGATTTTCCCGATGGTAGCGGCCGTTCTGCTGGCACGCAGCATTGAGTGGTACTGGGTTTATGCCTGTATCGGTCTGGTCTACGTGGCAATCTTTATTCTGACCTTCGGCTGTGAATTCCCGGTTCTGGGCAAAAAAGCGCAATCCACGGACGAGCCGGTCGCGAAAGAGAAATGGGGTATCGGCGTACTGTTCCTCTCCGCGGCCGCACTGTGCTATATCCTCGGTCAGCTGGGCTTTATCTCCTGGGTGCCGGAATACGCCAAAGGCCTGGGCATGAGCCTGAACGACGCGGGTAAACTGGTGAGCGATTTCTGGATGTCTTACATGTTCGGCATGTGGGCGTTTAGCTTCATCCTGCGCTTCTTCGACCTGCAGCGCATTCTGACCGTGCTGGCGGGCATGGCAACCGTGCTGATGTACCTGTTCATTAACGGTTCACCGGAGCATATGCCGTGGTTCATCCTGACCCTGGGCTTCTTCTCCAGTGCGATTTACACCTCTATCATTACGCTGGGCTCTCTGCAGACCAAAGTGGCGTCACCGAAACTGGTGAACTTCGTGCTGACCTGCGGCACCATCGGCACCATGTTGACCTTCGTGGTCACCGGCCCGATCGTCGCCCACAGCGGCCCGCTGGCCGCACTGCATACCGCTAACGGTTTGTACGCGGTGGTGTTTGTGATGTGCCTGGTTCTGGGCTTTGTGACCCGCCACCGCCAGCATAATACGGCAGCGGCGTCCCACTGATCCCCTACGCCCCTTTGCGCTCAGCGAAGGGGCTGTTTTTCGTGAAGATGTGCTCTTCCGCAACGTCGTCCATTTTGATCCACGTCTGCGCAAGCTGCGTCGTGGCAATCACTCGCCCCTCCCGAATCGACCAGCGCGCCGGCACCTGGCAGCGCACCGCTTCAAACCCGCTCTCCGCAGGCAGCACGATCAGGTTAGCCAGATTTCCCGTTTCGATACCGTAATCCGTCAGGCCGAAGGTTCGGGCGCTGTTGTGGGTTATCAGGTTCAAACCGTTGTCGATTTGCGAATACCCCATCATCTGACACACATGCAGCCCCATATGCAGTACCTGCAGCATATTGCCGGTGCCAAGCGGGTACCACGGGTCGAAGACATCATCATGCCCGAAACAGACGTTGATCCCCGCCTCCAGCAGCTCCTTCACTCGGGTAATCCCGCGTCGTTTGGGATAATCGTCAAAGCGTCCCTGTAAATGGATATTCACCAGTGGATTGGCGACAAAGTTGATGCCTGACATCTTCAGCAGGCGGAAAAGCCGCGAGGTGTATGCCCCGTTATAGGAGTGCATCGCCGTGGTATGGCTGGCCGTGACCCGTGGGCCTAACCCTGACTCATAGGCCAGAGTGGCCACCGTTTCCAGAAATCGGGACTGCTCATCGTCAATTTCATCGCAGTGGATATCCAGCGGACGGTCATATTTCTTCGCCAGTTCAAAGGCAATGTGCAGCGATTGCACGCCATACTCGCGGGTGAATTCAAAATGCGGGATTGCCCCGATCACATCGGCGCCCAGTTTCAACGCCTCCTCAAGGAGCGCCGCGCCGTCCGGGTAAGAAAGGATGCCTTCCTGCGGGAACGCCACGATTTGCAGCGTGATCCACGGCGCAACCTCCTGCTTCACCTCCAGCATGGCCTTCAGGGCGGTGAGCGTCGGGTCAGAGACGTCCACGTGGGTACGCACAAACTGAATACCGTTGGCAATTTGCCCTTTCAGCGTCTTCCAGGCGCGCGCTTTTACATCTTCATGGCTAAGCAGTGCCTTACGCTCCGCCCAGCGCTCAATGCCTTCAAACAGCGTACCGGACTGGTTCCAGCTCGGCTCGCCTGCCGTCTGGGTGGTATCAAGGTGGATATGCGGTTCTATAAACGGGGGGATGGCAAGGCCGCCACGCGCGTTTAAGATTCTTACGTTTTCGTCTTCGGTATCGCCCATCGGCGTAATGCCACCAAAACGGCCCTGCTCAATGGCGATTTGCCACAGCCCTTCGCGACCCGGTAAGCGAACATTCTGGATAAGCCCAAGCGGTGTTGTAGACATGCCTTTCCCCTGAAAAACGCGGCTGAAATTTGGGAGTACGCATTTTTGACAACGCGCCCCTTAATTTGTACACAAAATCGGCGACCTCGAAAAGCCAGCGATTTCCACAACTTATAAAAATCCTGACAAATCAGTCATATACCACCTAAGGAGTAGGCGAAGGCGTATTTGATTTGCATCAATAAGTGCCACTGCTGAATCGTTAAGGTAGGCAGTAATAGAAAAGAAATCGAGGCAAAAATGAGCAAAGTCAGACTCGCTATCATCGGTAACGGCATGGTCGGCCACCGCTTTATTGAGGATCTTCTCGATAAAGCCGATGCTAACCAGTTCGATATTACCGTGTTCTGTGAAGAACCCCGCAAGGCGTACGACCGTGTGCACTTGTCTTCCTACTTCTCCCATCATACCGCTGAAGAGCTCTCTCTGGTGCGCGATGGTTTCTACGAGAAGCATGGCGTGAAAGTGCTGGTGGGCGAACGCGCTATCACCATCAACCGTCAGGAAAAAGTGATCCACTCCAGCGCCGGACGTACGGTTTTTTACGACAAGCTGATCATGGCGACTGGCTCGTACCCGTGGATCCCGCCGATCAAAGGCTCGGAAACGCAGGATTGCTTCGTTTATCGTACCATCGAAGATCTCAATGCGATCGAATCATGTGCCCGCCGCAGTAAACGTGGCGCCGTGGTCGGGGGGGGGCTGCTGGGTCTGGAAGCCGCCGGTGCGCTGAAAAACCTCGGTGTTGAAACCCACGTCATCGAATTTGCCCCGATGCTGATGGCAGAGCAGCTTGACCACATGGGTGGTGACCAGCTGCGCCGTAAAATCGAAAGCATGGGCGTGAAGGTTCACACCAGCAAAAATACCAAAGAGATTGTGCAGGAAGGCACCGAAGCGCGGAAAACCATGCGCTTTGCCGATGGCAGCGAACTGGAAGTGGACTTTATCGTCTTCTCTACCGGTATTCGCCCGCGCGACAAGCTGGCCACCCAGTGCGGTCTGGCCGTCGCTCAGCGCGGCGGGATCATGATTAACGATACCTGCCAGACCTCCGACCCGGATATCTACGCCATCGGCGAATGCGCCAGCTGGAACAACCGCGTGTACGGTCTGGTCGCGCCTGGCTACAAAATGGCGCAGGTTGCCGTTGACCATATTCTCGGCAACCAGAACGCCTTCGAAGGGGCTGACCTGAGCGCCAAGCTGAAACTGCTGGGCGTAGACGTAGGCGGTATTGGCGATGCGCATGGCCGCACGCCGGGCGCACGCAGCTATGTTTACCTCGATGAAAGCAAAGAGGTGTACAAACGTCTTATCGTCAGTCAGGACAACAAAACCCTGCTCGGCGCGGTGCTGGTGGGCGATACCAGCGACTACGGTAACCTGCTTCAGCTGGTCTTGAACGCCATCGAACTGCCGGAAAACCCGGACGCGCTGATCCTTCCGGCGCATGCGTCCAGCGGTAAGCCGTCCATCGGCGTGGATAAACTGCCCGACAGCGCGCAGATTTGCTCCTGCTTCGATGTGACCAAAGGCATGCTGATTTCGGCCATCAATAAAGGCTGCCATACCGTCGCGGCCCTGAAGGCAGAAACCAAAGCCGGTACCGGCTGCGGTGGGTGTATCCCGCTGGTCACACAGGTTCTGAACGCAGAACTGGCGAAACAGGGTATCGAAGTCAACAATAACCTGTGCGAGCATTTCGCTTACTCTCGCCAGGAGCTGTACCACCTGATCCGCGTGGAAGGCATCAAATCCTTCGACGAACTGCTGGCGAAACACGGCCAGGGTTATGGCTGTGAAGTGTGTAAACCTACCGTGGGTTCCCTGCTGGCCTCATGCTGGAACGAGTACGTTCTCAAACCAGAGCATACACCGCTGCAGGATACCAACGATAACTTCCTGGCGAACATTCAGAAAGACGGGACTTACTCCGTCATCCCACGCTCCGCCGGTGGCGAAATCACCCCGGAAGGGCTGGTCGCCGTTGGCCGTATCGCGCGTGAATTTAACCTGTATACCAAAATCACCGGCTCTCAGCGTATCGGCCTGTTTGGTGCGCAGAAAGATGACCTGCCTGAAATCTGGCGTCAGCTGATTGACGCGGGATTCGAAACCGGCCACGCCTACGCGAAAGCGCTGCGTATGGCAAAAACCTGTGTGGGCAGTACCTGGTGCCGCTACGGCGTAGGCGACAGCGTCGGCTTCGGTGTGGAGCTGGAGAACCGCTACAAAGGCATCCGTACACCGCACAAAATGAAGTTTGGCGTCTCCGGCTGTACCCGCGAATGTGCGGAAGCGCAGGGTAAAGATGTGGGTATCATCGCCACCGAGAAAGGCTGGAACCTGTACGTCTGTGGTAACGGCGGCATGAAACCACGCCATGCAGACCTGCTGGCGGCTGACCTCGACCGCGATACGCTGATTCAGTATCTCGACCGCTTTATGATGTTCTACATCCGTACCGCCGATAAGCTGACCCGTACCGCGTCCTGGCTCGATAACCTGGAAGGCGGCATCGAGTACCTGAAATCGGTCATCATTGACGACAAACTGGGCCTGAACGACCATCTGGAAGCGGAAATGGCGCGCCTGCGCGAGGCGGTGATCTGCGAGTGGACTGAAACTGTCAACACCCCGGCGGCGCAGACTCGCTTCAGACACTTTATCAACAGCACCCAGCGCGACCCGAATGTGCAGGTTGTGGCAGAACGCGAGCAACATCGTCCGGCGACACCTTATGAACGTATTCCGGTGACTCTGGTGGAGGAAAACGCATGAGCCAGTGGGTAAACATCTGCAACATTAACGACATTCTGCCTGCCACCGGGGTCTGTGCCCTGCTGGGTAACGAGCAGGTCGCGATATTCCGCCCTCGCCATGATGAACAGGTTTTTGCCATCAGCAATATCGACCCGTTCTTTGAGGCCAGCGTCCTGTCCCGGGGATTAATCGCGGAGCATCAGGGTGAACTCTGGGTCGCCAGCCCGTTGAAGAAACAGCGTTTTCGTTTACGCGACGGGTATTGCATGGAAGATGAGCATTATTCCGTGACGCCCTACGATGTCCGCGTGAAGGACGGTAAGGTGCAGCTGAAAGGCTAATCTCTCGCCTTTTCAATATGAAAAGCTTATGACCCCTTATGGGTAACGGTAGGAAAAACCGTATGTTCTGTACGATTCCTGCTGTTATCCTGACCTCAATTTCTTACCCCCTCCTTGAATGCTGTGAGGTAATGTCGTGGACCACCTGCCGATTTTCTGTCAATTACGCCATCGCGACTGTCTGCTTGTAGGCGGCGGCGATGTGGCTGAACGCAAAGCGCGCTTGCTGTTAGAAGCAGGAGCCCGACTCACCGTTAACGCCCTGGCTTTTGCCCCGCAGTTTGAGGCCTGGGAAAAAGAAGGGATGCTCACGCTGGTGCAGGGGGGGTTTAATGAATCCCTGCTTGATACCTGCTGGCTGACCATTGCCGCCACGGATGACGATGAAGTGAATCAGCGCGTCAGCGACGCCTGTGAAGCGCGCCGCATCTTCTGTAACGTGGTGGATGCCCCGAAGGAGGCCAGCTTTATCATGCCGTCGATCATTGACCGTTCGCCGCTGATGATTGCGGTATCGTCCGGCGGCCGCTCTCCCGTTCTGGCCCGCCTGCTGCGGGAAAAACTGGAAGCCATCCTGCCGCAGCATCTTGGCCAGATTGCCCACTATGCCGGGCAGCTGCGTTCCCGGGTTAAGCAAACCTTCGCGACCGTGGGTGAACGCCGCCGCTTCTGGGAAAAATTCTTTGTGAATGACAGGCTGGCCCAGTCGCTGGCGAATCAGGATCATAAAGCGGTGGAAGAGACGACGGCGCAGTTGCTCTGCGAGCCGCTGGATCATCGTGGTGAAGTGGTGCTGGTGGGTGCCGGCCCGGGCGATGCCGGTTTGCTGACGCTGAAAGGGCTGCAGCAGATCCAGCAGGCGGATATTGTGGTTTATGACCGTCTGGTCTCCGATGAGATAATGAACCTGGTCCGCCGCGATGCTGACCGCGTATTTGTCGGTAAACGTGCCGGGTACCACTGTGTGCCGCAGGAGGAGATTAACCAGATCCTGCTGCGCGAAGCGCAAAAAGGAAAACGCGTGGTACGCCTCAAGGGTGGCGACCCGTTTATCTTTGGTCGCGGCGGTGAAGAGCTGGAAACGTTGTGCAACGCGGGTATTCCGTTTTCCGTGGTGCCGGGCATCACGGCAGCCTCCGGTTGCTCAGCTTACTCGGGCATTCCGCTGACCCACCGTGACTATGCCCAGAGCGTACGCCTGGTGACGGGACACCTGAAAACCGGCAGTGAGCTGGACTGGCATAACCTGGCCGCCGAAAAACAAACGCTGGTGTTCTATATGGGGTTAAACCAGGCCGCGACCATTCAGGCCAAACTGCTTGAGCACGGCATGGAAGAGGATATGTCCGTCGCGCTGGTGGAAAACGGCACGTCCATTAAGCAGCGCGTGGTGAACGGCGTGCTGACCCAGTTAGGTGAGCTGGCACAGCAGGTTGAAAGCCCGGCGCTGATTATTGTCGGACGCGTGGTGGAGCTGCGCGATAAACTGAACTGGTTCTCGAATCACTAACGCATATTCCCCCTTCCCGGAGTAGTCCTTATGCGGACTACTCCCCTCTTACCGCTCCCGATAACATACCGCCCGCGAAATGGAATTTTTCCATTTATTCCCTCACGTTAGATCCAATTTTCGTTTTTTCAGACAAGGAATGCGTATGTTTAAACTGGCAAAAGCCGCCGTTCTGGTAGGCATGTTATCGACTCTGACCGCCTGCACCGGTCACGTTCAAAATACCAAAAATAACTGCAGCTATGATTACCTGCTGCACCCGGCAATTTCCATTTCGAAGATCATCGGTGGCTGCGGCCCGGCCGCACAGCAGTAAGCGTTTTTCAGGCGTAAAAAAACCGGGAATGTCCCGGTTTTTTGTCTGGCTCAGCGCGTTTTTTGTCGGGGAGCGCTCATGCTTACCCGACAAAACAGGGTTATGGTTTACCCACAAACCCAATCGCCTGGTACACCGCTTTAAGGGTTTCAGACGCGCGGGCACTGGCTTTTTCCGCGCCCTCTTTCATTACTTTCTGCAGGAAAGCTTCGTCGTTACGGTAGCGGTGATAACGCTCCTGCAGCTCGGTCAGCATGCCGGAAACGGCATCCGCCACTTCCCCTTTCAGGTGACCATACATCTTGCCTTCGAAGTGTTGTTCCAGCTCAGGAATGCTCTGACCCGTCACACCGGAGAGGATATCCAGCAGGTTGGAGACGCCCGCTTTGTTCTGCACGTCGTAACGCACAACAGGTGGCTCATCGGAGTCGGTCACCGCACGCTTGAGCTTTTTAACCACCGATTTCGGATCTTCCAGCAGGCCGATAACGTTGTTGCGGTTATCGTCAGACTTGGACATCTTCTTGGTTGGCTCCAGCAGCGACATCACGCGTGCGCCGGATTTCGGAATGAACGGCTCAGGCACTTTGAACACGTCGCCATACAGCGCGTTAAAGCGCTGGGCGATATCGCGGCTCAGTTCCAGATGCTGTTTCTGATCTTCGCCAACCGGCACCTGGTTGGTCTGGTACAGCAGAATGTCTGCTGCCATCAGTACCGGGTAATCAAACAGACCGGCGTTGATGTTTTCTGAGTAGCGCGCGGATTTATCCTTGAACTGCGTCATGCGGCTCAGTTCGCCGAAGTAGGTGTAGCAGTTCAGCGCCCAGCCCAGCTGCGCATGCTCTGGAACGTGAGACTGAACGAAAATGGTGCTCTTCTCAGGATCAATTCCGCAGGCCAGATACAGCGCCAGGGTGTCCAGGGTGGCCTTACGCAGCTTCTCAGGATCCTGACGTGCAGTGATAGCATGCAGATCCACGATGCAGTAAATGCAATGGTAATCATCCTGCATGCTGACCCACTGACGTAACGCACCCATGTAGTTACCAATGGTCAATTCACCTGACGGCTGTGCGCCACTAAAAACGATGGGCTTAGTCATTATTCAATTCCTGATTATCACTGTGCGAAAGCCCGAGTGCGGGCAACAAATCTTTGAAGTGGTCGAACACGACGTCCGGCTCACTCAGCGTGATGGCCTCACCGTAGTTGTAGCCATAGGTTAATCCCACTGAAGGACAACCCGCCGCTCTGGCAGCCAGAATATCATTGCGGGAATCCCCGACAAAGAGCAGCTCCGCGGGCGTTAAGGATAATTTTCCTGCCACCAGCAGTAACGGTTCCGGATGCGGCTTTTTGTTCTGCACATCATCACCGCCAACAATGACGGAAAAATACTTCGCGATATCCAGCGCTTCCAGCAGAGGGGCGACAAAAGGTGTCGGTTTGTTTGTCACCAGCCCCAGCGGAATGCCGTTGGCATGAAGCGCACTCAGCGTTTCTGCGACATCCGGGAACAGGAAACTGCCCTCTTCGACCGTCTCTTCATAGAAACGATTGAACAATTTACGCAGGATACGCAGCTGTTCTTCCTGGGGGATATCCGCATGATCCACGCTCGGTTTACCCTGTGCGGAACGCTGGGACACACGCTCCTGGCGGGCCCATGTCAACGCGCGCTCCATCAGGACATCGGCGCCATTGCCAATCCACGTGATGACACGCTCTTCGCCCGCAACGGGCAGTTCAAGAGCATACAGCGCCTGGTCTACGGCGCTGGTTAAGCCCGGCGCGCTGTCGACCAGCGTGCCGTCGAGGTCAAATGCGATACCCCGGGTTGCCTGCAATTTATCCATGACTTACCTTCGCCAGTTCACGGCGCATTTCATCAATGACTTTTTTGTAATCCGGTTGGTCGAAAATCGCTGAACCTGCAACGAACATATCCGCGCCCGCTGCCGCAATTTCACCAATGTTATTCACTTTTACGCCACCGTCGACTTCCAGACGAATGTCGTAACCTGACTCATCAATACGACGGCGCACTTCACGCAGTTTATCCAGCGTATGAGGGATAAACGACTGACCGCCAAAGCCCGGGTTAACGGACATCAGCAAAATGACATCCAGCTTATCCATCACATGGTCGAGATAGCTCAGCGGCGTAGCCGGGTTGAAAACCAGACCCGCTTTACAGCCATTCTCTTTGATGAGCTGCAGCGTGCGATCCACATGTTCAGACGCTTCAGGGTGGAAGGTGATGATACTGGCTCCCGCAGCGGCAAAATCAGGCACGATACGGTCAACAGGCTTCACCATCAGATGGACGTCAATCGGCGCGGTAATACCGTAGTTACGCAGCGCTTTAAGCACCATCGGGCCAATGGTCAGATTAGGAACGTAGTGGTTATCCATAACGTCGAAATGGACGACATCCGCGCCCGCCGCGAGTGCTTTTGCAGTGTCTTCACCCAGGCGGGCAAAATCGGCCGACAGAATTGAGGGAGCAATCAAAAACTGTTTCATCCGCATCTCCTTGAAATGTGTTTACCGGCGGGCAAAACGGCTCAGGGGCGATAAAGAGCCAGGAGTTCGTCCACCTTTTTACGTGTGCCGCCGTTGCTGCTTATGCTACGCCGCACTTTGACCTGAAAATGCTTCGCGGCTTTGTACCATTCGCGCGTATCAGGGGTATCGTGATTCGAAATTAACACCGGAATTCTTTTGCTGACCAGCTTTTCCGCCATCTCCGCCAGACGGGCCTGCTCGGCCGGACTGAAGCTGTTGGTGTGATAAGCGGTGAAATTTGCCGTCGCGGACAGCGGTGCGTAAGGCGGGTCGCAATAGACCACCGAGTTTACGCCTGCCAGCTCCATGCACTCTTCATAGGAGAGACAGTGGAATTCGGCATTCTGCGCTTTTTTAGCAAAGTGATACAACTCATCCTGTGGGAAATACGGACGCTTATAACGGCCAAACGGCACGTTAAACTCACCACGAAGATTATACCGGCACAGACCGTTGTAGCCGTGTCGATTGAGATAGAGGAACAGCAGCGCCCGGCGGAACGGATCCTGACTTTGATTAAATTCAGTGCGGAACTGGTAGTAAACGTCCGGATTATTGTGCTCGGGTGTAAACAGCTTCCGAGCCTCTTCCACGTACTCGTCGGTCCGCAGCTTGACGATGTTGTAGAGGCTAATGAGGTCGCTGTTGATATCCGCCAGGATATAACGAGAAAAATCGGTATTCAGGAATACCGATCCAGCGCCCACAAAGGGCTCGATAAGACACTCGCCTTTCGGCAGGTGCTTTTTAATATCATCGAGCAGGGGGTATTTCCCCCCTGCCCATTTCAGAAAAGCGCGATTTTTTTTCATGCTGACTAACTGATTACACCTTCTCCGGCTGTGGAGAAAGCTCCGACAGCATCCTGCGCTTTAAACATTACTTCAGATCAGCCTGAACCTGATGAATTGGCTTAGCCCATGGGTTTTTCGCCTGAACGTCGGCGGGCAGCGTTGCAACAGCACGTTTCGCTTCATCTTTTGAAGCATAAACGCCACTTACCAGCACGTACCACGGCTGACCATTACGGGTCGTCTGATAAACCACATAGTTTTTCAGATTTGTTTTCTTCGCCCAACCGTTGAGGTTGTCATAGTTAGACGAACTGCTCAGCTGCAGCGTGTAATTGCTGGACGGGGCTGACTTCAGTGAACCGACGTTACCTGCAGTCTTGCCTGCTGCGGCGCTGGTTGTTGCCGTCGCTGCAGGTGCAGTTGCAGTAGGTGCAGTKGCAGCYGGTGCCGTGGTGGTCGCCGTTGCTTTCGGTGCAGTCTGCGTAACCGGTGCTTTTGCCGGTTCGCTCACCGTGGCCGTTTCAGTACGTTTTGTCTGAGTCGGCGCTTTCACTTCAGGCGCTTTGACGACTGCCTGAGGTTTGGTTTCACGCTTAGGTTCAATCACAGCCTGCTTACGTTCAGGACGGGTCGCAGGTTGCGTCTGGCGTGGTTTGGTTTCGGTTGCAGCCGTTTGCGGCTGAGCGTTACCACCGCGAATCGGCGCAACGGTCGCAGGTTCAGTTGGCAGCGTAGAGTTAACCACGGCATTGTCCACCTGCGCCTGATTTTGCGGCTGCGTCAGGGCATTGTTCAGGTCGCCCTGAACTTCTACACGCTGCTGGCCTTCCGGCGTGGCAGGTGCCTGACCCTGTGCGGGGGTAGAAGAAACTGGCGGCAGAGAAACATCCTGCGGCTGTGTTGTATTTCCGGCAGTCTGCTCGGCGGAGGTGGTACCCGGCGCTGGCTGTGCACCATTCGCCTGATCGGTCGCATCGTTACCAGAGAGGCTGATGCTCTTCTCAGTGGATGCCGCTTGCTCACCGGAAGGGGTCGAAGGCGCTTTTAGCGCAGAACCAATACCGACAATCAGCAGCACGAGCACCAGAACGCCGAGTCCCATCATGATGTACTGGCGGGAGGCGGGTTTCTGCGCAGCGGCTTTTTTACGTTTACGTGGGCGACGCTCTACAGGCTCTTCGTCCATTGAATCTTCTTCGGACTCATAACCCTCTTCTTCTTCTCGCTCATCACGCGCGTTGCGGCTACGCGAAGGGCGACGATCGTCTGCATCCAGATCAACATCGTCAAAGTTGATCTGCGGCTCGTTATCACGTTCTGAAGATTGACGAGAACGACCAGTACGACGATCGCTGGGATCGGGTTTCAGCTCGTCTTCTGGTTTGAATTCATCCATTTAACACCCCACTCAAAGGCTTATGCCAACGACTTTGCATTTCGCCTGAAGCTAAACGACCACCTGTAACAGTGGCCTGACCTTTCTAGTTGTTACGCCTGCTGACAGTCAGCAATAGCGCCAAGAACCACATCATGCGGCACTCCGCCGCGTACTTCACTCTTCCCTATTGCAAGCGGGAGTACAAGACGCATCTCACCTGCCAATACTTTTTTATCGCGCATCATGTGGGGTAAATACGCTTGTGCCGACATCTCTTTCGGCCCGGTTACCGGCAAGCCCGCACGCTCAAGCAGCGTGATGATGCGTGCCGTCTCTTCCGGTTTAAACTGCCCCAGACGTTCAGAAGTGCGGGCAGCCATTACCATTCCGGCAGCGACTGCTTCACCGTGAAGCCAGTTACCGTAACCCATTTCGGCTTCAATCGCGTGACCAAACGTATGCCCAAGATTCAGTAAAGCACGTAAGCCCGTTTCACGCTCGTCTGCAGCGACAACTTCCGCTTTCAGCTCACAACAACGACGAATGCAGTAAGCCAGTTTCGCCTCATCCAGGCGCAGCAACGCATCCATATTCTCTTCCAGCCAGTCAAAGAACTCGCCATCCAGAATAATGCCGTATTTGATCACTTCAGCCAGGCCAGAAGCCAGCTCGCGTTTCGGTAGGGTTTTCAGACAGTCGAGATCCACCACCACCGATGCCGGCTGGTAGAACGCGCCAATCATATTTTTACCGAGCGGATGGTTAACGGCCGTTTTGCCGCCGACAGAAGAGTCGACCTGAGACAGTAACGTGGTAGGGATTTGAATAAAACGCACACCACGTTGATAACTTGCAGCCGCAAAGCCCGTCAGATCGCCCACAACACCGCCGCCCAGGGCAAGCAGTGTTGTATCGCGACCATGCGGTTTTTGCAGCAATGCGGTAAAGACGGTATCCAGTACCGCCAGGCTTTTATACTGCTCGCCATCGGGCAGAATCACACTGTCGACTTTAACGCCCGCCTGTTCAAGCAGGTGGCGAACGCGGTCGAGATAAAGCGGAGCCAGCGTCTCATTGGTGACCAGCATCGCCTGATCACCCGCTTTCAGTGGTAAAAAGGAAGCTGGGTCGTTAAACAAACCAGCCGCGATGGTGATTGGGTAACTACGTTCCCCGAGAGTAACTGTAATCCTCTCCATGACGCGACATCCACCTTTAATGCTTTTACCCGCAGGCGATTGTATATAAAGCCAGAATCAGTTGCTTTCCAGCATATGAATAATCTGGTTTGCAACCACTTTAGCGCTCTGATCGTCAGTACGAATGGTCACATCAGCAATCTCTTCGTACAGCGGATTGCGTTCATCGGCCAACGCTTCCAGAACTTCGCGTGGTGGCGTTTCAACCTGCAGCAGCGGGCGCTTTTTATCGCGCTGCGTACGTGCCAGCTGTTTTTCGATGGTCGTCTCGAGATAGACCACTACGCCACGGGCGGAGAGACGGTTGCGGGTTTCGCGAGATTTGACAGAGCCACCGCCTGTTGCCAGAACAATGCCCTGCTTTTCCGTGAGTTCGTTGATCACTTTTTCTTCTCGGTCACGGAAACCTTCTTCGCCTTCTACGTCGAAAACCCAGCCCACATCAGCTCCGGTTCGTTTCTCAATCTCTTGATCAGAATCGTAAAATTCCATATTGAGTTGTTGAGCTAACTGACGCCCAATAGTGCTTTTGCCGGCACCCATAGGCCCAACCAGAAAGATATTGCGTTTCTCTGCCATTTTATCGGTACTACTAAGACTATTCGTTAATGGTAATCCCCGCTTCGCAGACACCCGGCGTAGCAGGACATGAACTGAAACCTCATATGCAATAGAGCGAGAGTCAGACTAAAAATTATCTCAATACTCCGGCTTGTTTGGCAACTGATTAAATCACCGCACCAGACGCATAAGGCAATAAGACGTAAGTCCAACTCAAATCGGTACTCCTTGTATGCTAATTCATGCCCCACGTCAAACATCTGCAACAATCTGAATGCAAAATCATTGGGAGGATCGTGACTCTTCAGCGAATACCGACCAGTCGTGGTGTAATAAACACCACTAACTCCCGTCGTTCATTGTCCTTTCCGTCATGGCGAAAAAGCTGTCCAAGCCACGGGATGTTGCCCAGCCCAGGCACGCGATCGCTTCCGGTTTTATTCTTTTGCGAAAAAATTCCGCCCAGCGCCAGCGTTTCTCCGCTTTTTACTTCCACCTGGGTTTCAATTTCTTGTTTATCGATGGCGAGCGTTTCACCATCGGCCTGCTGCAGCACCTGTCCTGGCATATTTTCACTGATGTGCAGCTTCAGGCGTACGCGACCGCCGGGCAGCACCACTGGCGTCACCTCCATGCCTAACACCGCCTCTTTAAATTCCACGGAGGTCGCCCCGCTGTCACCGCTGGAGACCTGATATGGGATCTCACTGCCCTGCTTAATACTGGCCGGTTGCATATGCGAGGCCAGCAGTCGTGGGCTGGCGATGATATCGACCTGCTGCTTTTGCTCCAGCGCCGACAACTCCAGATCCAGCAGCCTGCCGTTAATCCGCCCAATGTTAAAACCCACATGGGTGGTGACGTTTGCCACGGACAGATCGCTGCCAAGCGTTGTGAGTTGCCCGACCTTGCCCGCCTCCGTTGCGTCGGCGAGATTCCACTTCACCCCCAGCTCACGCAGGCTTTTTTCATTGATGGTCACGATATGCGCCGCCAGTTCCACCTGCTCGACAGGGATATCCATCTGTGTCGCCCAGTTCTGCAGCGTATCAAACACCGCCTGGTTATCCCGTATCAGCAGACGGTTGGTACGCTTGTCGACAGACAAACTCCCTTTTGGACTGAGCAGTTTTTCCGCCGCTTTTTGCAGCTCCCCGGCGTCAGCGTAAGAAAAAGGTATGCTGTGCGAGACCAGCGGCGCATCAAGCTGTCGGCGTGTCCGCTCCTGCTCTTTGCGTTCCAACTGTTCACGCTGCCAGGCTGCGGTGTGAACATAAAAAATGCCCCCTTCTTCATGCAGAACAAGCCCGGCGCTGGTGACGACCGTCTGTAGCGCCTGTCGCCAGGGGACGCGCGTCAGATTGAGCGACAGCGTGCCGCTGACATCTGGCGATACCACCAGATTACGGTTCTCCTGTGCAACCAGCGCCTGTAGCACCTGCACCACCGGTACCTCATCCACCACCAGCGTGACCGGCTTTGGCGCGGCGGCCCACAGCGGATGACTGAACGCCAGCAGCCACAGCGTTATCCTTATGTTCATTCTTTTTCGTTCCTTCTCGTTGCCACGTCCATTGTCTGGGTTCACATGCATCCCCCACATCGACGACCAGTTCCCTTTCATTGAGGGCCGTTACCCGCCAGCCCACCGGGAGACGCTGTTGCGGTGTCAGGCGATGCCAGCGCTTTTGCCCGTCCTGTAAAATGCCAGTGTCCTGAGTGCCGCCCACCATCCCGTGGTAATGCCACTGCGCCAGTTGCCCTACCGCACAAGGGTCATCCGGCGGGTGAAAAGGATCCCGCATCCCGGTCACTAACAGGGCGCAACTCACCAGCAGGCAACGCGCGCTATTTCGCATGCTGCTCCTCCAGCTCCACCCGCAGGCGTAATGCCGAACCCTGTGCAGAGAGAGCAAAGGCGGCAACCTGAACATCCCGCTGCGCCAGCCGGCTGAAAACAATCGGGATGGCCTGCCATTCAGCATCCAGCGTCAGTTCCCCTCCGTTTTGCAACGGCTTCCAGTGAACCAGTCTTGTACCCGCCCCCTGAAACTCGAGTGGCGAAAAAGGCGTCATTACCGTGGCTTCACGGGGGGCGTGACGCTGCGGCACCTGACTGGCGGCGGGCCATAGCGAGACATTAGCCTGTGCGGCCTCGCTGACCTGCCGCTGAAGTTCAGCCACCTGCTTTGTTACCGGTCGAAGCACCATGCCCCACGTCGTACTCCCCAGAAAGAGAACGCTCAGACACCAGCACAGCACCCGCCATCGGGGGCTGCTTTCGCACCAGCGTTCGAACAAGGTTTCCACGCGTTAGCCCTCGCTTCGCAGATGAAAGGTGAACCTCCAGCGCCCCTGGTCGTCCTGCTGTAATTCCCCTGTCGGCCCGGGGGTAAACCCCGCCATCTTTCCGAGCCCATCCCGCAGAGCAGAGAGCGCGGGGAGTGTTGCGGCATATCCGGTTAACATCAGTGAAGGGGGCTGATAGCGCAGTTCGGTCAGCCAGACCTGGGATGGCATCATCCCGGCAAAGGACTCCAGCACCGGCTGCCAGGCGCGTTGTTGAGGCGCTGGCGCGGGCATTGGCGTCTCCGTGCCTGACCTTGTACGAGACACCAGCGCCTGCTGCACGGACTGCATGCCCGCCAGTTGAATATGCAGCGCACGCGTCATCACGAGAGGATTCATCCGCAGGCTGAAAACCCCCATCAGTATCAGCAGCCACGTAGCGACAAACAGTACGCCCCAGAATCGCAGGCAGCGCACGCGTCGCTGCCGCCGCCACGGCAGAAAGTTCGTCATGCTCATTCCGGCACCTCACTCATGGCCAGCGCCAGCGCGACGGTATAATCAGCGCCGCATGCCGGCAGAGGGGCATGGCAACGAACCAGGGCGTCCCAGGGGTCTCGCTGGCTATCAAAGAGGGCAATGTCCTGCGGCGTGAGGGCCAGCAGTGCCGCGAGATCGGCCACGTTTTCCGCTTCCGTGGTAAAACGCCGTCCCCACTGATGGCGCATCGCCCAAAGCCACTGATGCCCATCCCGCCAGGCGACACACTGCGCCGGCGCTACCGCAGGAAGAAGATTCGCCAGCGCACTGGCATCCGGGGTGATCGTCACGAGCCGTAAACGCAACATCTTTGCCAGCGTCAGCAGGGGGTTAATCTCGTTGTTTTGTGCAGCGGTGACATGGAATGTATTGCTGAACGTATCCTGCGCATAATCAAAACAGAGCGTGTCAGCAGCCATCTCCAGTTCACGCGCGAGCGTCGCCCCCAGCCAGGAGAGCTGTTCGCTGTCGCGCAGCGCCACGCCCGGACGGGGAAGCGATCGTTGCAACGTGCGTGCCGCCGGAAATGAGAGAAACACCCGGTGGGAGTGGGGCAACGTTTTCCGCCAGTCGCGCAGGGCGTCAACCAGTTGTTCAGGCTGGCAAATTTTGCCATCCCGGATAATCCCGTCGGCCAGAGTGATAGCCCACCAGCGGCACAAACGCCAGCCCGACCGCTCCCGGGCCAGCGCCACTATCTGCACCCTATCCTGTTGAATATGAACGCCTGTTTGCCATGTTTTGAAAGCCATGCTTCACGATCTCCTTATCGCCCGTCAGGTGACGGCTATATCAATGAATCAGGCTTGCCTTTATACTACCGCGCGATTGTTTAGAAACTGCCCAAGTGAAACCAAATGGGAAATCTCCGGTGAAGTTCGTAAAGTATTTATTAATCCTTGCAGTCTGTTGCATTCTGCTGGGAGCAGGCTCGATTTATGGTTTGTACAAATATATTGAGCCGCAGCTGCCTGATGTCGCTACGCTTCGCGATGTGCGACTCCAGATCCCGATGCAGGTCTACAGCGCCGATGGCGAGTTAATGGCGCAGTACGGCGAAAAGCGTCGTATCCCGCTGACCTTAAATCAAATTCCGCCCGTGATGGTCAAAGCCTTTATCGCTACCGAGGACAGCCGTTTTTACGAGCACCACGGTGTCGATCCGGTGGGGATTTTCCGTGCTGCAAGTATTGCGCTGTTCTCCGGTCATGCCTCTCAGGGGGCAAGTACCATTACACAGCAGCTGGCGCGTAACTTCTTCCTTAGCCCAGAAAAGACCCTGACCCGTAAGATCAAAGAGGTGTTCCTTGCGATCCGTATTGAGCAGTTGTTGAGCAAAGACGAGATCCTTGAGCTGTACCTCAATAAAATCTACCTCGGCTACCGCGCCTACGGTGTTGGTGCGGCCGCGCAGGTGTACTTTGGTAAACCTGTCGAGCAGCTGACGTTAAGCGAAATGGCGACCATTGCCGGTCTGCCTAAAGCGCCATCGACCTTCAACCCGCTCTACTCGCTTGAACGCGCTACGGCGCGTCGTAACGTCGTCCTGTCACGTATGCTGAGCGAAGGCTATATCAGCCAGAGCGAGTACGAACAGGCGCGCAACGATGTCATCGATGCCAACTACCATGCGCCGGAGATTGCCTTCTCTGCCCCTTATCTCACCGAAATGGTGCGTCAGGAGATGGTGAGCCGCTACGGCGATAAAGCCTACGAAGATGGCTACCGCGTTTACACCACCGTGACCCGCAACGTTCAGCAGGCGGCTCAGGAAGCGGTGCGTAACAACGTGATGGATTACGACATGCGCCACGGTTATCGCGGCCCGTCGAATGTGCTGTGGAAAGTCGGCGAAAGCGCCTGGGACAGCAAAAAAATCACCAGTACGCTGAAAGCGCTGCCCACCTATGGCCCGCTCCTTCCCGCCGTGGTGACTCAGGCCGATCCGCAGGAAGCGGTGGCAACGCTGGCGGATGGAACGTCTGTCTCCCTGCGTATGGACGGGATCCGTTGGGCTCGCCCGTACCGCTCAGACACCCTGCAAGGCCCGACGCCGCGTAAAGTGACGGATGTCGTCCAGACCGGACAGCAAATCTGGGTACGCAAGGTGGGCGACAGCTTGTGGCTGGCGCAGGTGCCAGACGTTAACTCGGCCCTGGTGTCCATCAATCCGCAGAACGGTGCCGTGCTGGCCCTGGTCGGTGGGTTCGATTTTAACCAGAGCAAATTTAACCGCGCCACCCAGGCGTTGCGTCAGGTTGGCTCTAACATCAAGCCGTTCCTCTACACCGCAGCAATGGATAAGGGACTGACTCTCGCCAGTATCCTGAACGACGTGCCTATCTCCCGCTGGGATGCTGGTGCCGGTTCTGACTGGCAGCCGAAGAACTCACCGGCGGAATATTCAGGCCCTATTCGTCTTCGTCAGGGTCTTGGGCAGTCGAAAAACGTGGTGATGGTGCGCGCAATGCGTGCGATGGGTGTCGACTATGCCGCGGAATATCTGCAACGCTTCGGTTTCCCGGCTCAGAACATCGTGCGCACCGAATCGCTGGCGTTAGGGTCTGCGTCCTTTACGCCGCTTCAGGTGGCGCGGGGGTACTCGGTGATGGCTAACGGCGGCTTCCTGATTGACCCGTACTTCATCAGTAAAATCGAGAACGACCAGGGTGGCGTGCTGTTTGAAGCGAAGCCGAAAATTGCCTGCCCTGACTGCGATATTCCGGTCATTTACGGCAATACACCAAAATCTGAGGTGATTGAAAACAAAGACATGGAAGACGTTGCCGTGTCTCAGGAGCAGACGAACCCTGTGTTGCCGCAGCCGCAGCTGGAACAGGCTAACCAGTCGCTGGTAGCGCAGAGCGGGGCGCAGGAGTATGCACCGCATGTCATCAACACGCCGCTGTCGTTCCTGATAAAGAGCGCGCTGAACACCAACATCTTCGGCGAACCTGGCTGGCAAGGGACCGGCTGGCGGGCAGGACGTGATTTACAGCGCCATGATATCGGCGGTAAAACGGGGACAACAAACAGCTCGAAAGATGCGTGGTTCTCCGGTTACGGCCCGGGCGTGGTGACGTCAGTCTGGATCGGTTTTGACGATCATCGCCGTGATTTAGGCCGCACCACGGCTTCAGGCGCGATTAAAGATCAGATTTCTGGCTACGAAGGCGGCGCGAAGAGTGCGCAACCGGCCTGGGATGCCTATATGAAATCCGTGCTGGAAGGCGTTCCGGAGCAACCGCTGACGCCACCACCGGGCGTGGTTACCGTCAATATCGACCGCAGCACCGGGCAGCTCGCCAATGGCGGCAATAGCCGTGCAGAGTATTTCATCGAGGGCACGCAGCCAACCACACAGGCGGTGCATGAGGTGGGTACAGAAATCATTGATAACGGCGAAACGCACGAGTTGTTCTAACGGGCAACGTAAAAACGGCAACCTCAGGTTGCCGTTTTTTTTGTTCTCTCACACGTTGTAGACATCAGGCTGTTATAACCGCCCCTGCCCCTTCAGCCATTCGCGTACCAGGAACAGCGCGCTCACGTTGCGGGCCTCGTTAAAGTCAGGGTCTTCGAGCAGGTCCATCATATGGGCCAGCGGCCAGCGAACCTGTGGCAGTGGCTCCGGCTCGTCCCCTTCCAGCGATTCTGGATAGAGATCCTCAGCAACCACAATGTTCATTTTGCTGGAAAAATAGGAGGGTGCCATGCTCAGTTTTTTCAGGAACGTCAGTTCGTTCGCGCCAAAACCGACCTCTTCTTTCAACTCGCGATTGGCCGCCTCAAAGACCGTTTCACCCGGATCGATGAGCCCTTTCGAGAACCCAAGTTCGTAAGATTCGGTTCCCACGGCATATTCGCGGATTAAGATCAGATGGTCGTCGACGACAGGAACAATCATCACCGCTTCGCGCGAAGAAGGGCGCATACGTTCGTAAACGCGACGCACACCGTTGCTGAACTCCAGATCCACACTTTCGACATTAAACAGGCGCGATTTTGCGACTGTTTCGACATTCAGAATGGTGGGTTTTTGTAGTGGTTTGCTCATCGTGATGGGGTCTTAGCAGTGGGAACTGGCTTTATTGTGCGATACGCCGCACGGTTTCGGCAATGTCAATTGTTCTGTATTTACATTTATGCAACGTAACAGGAATCAATCCTCAATTCAAAACAAATGTCAAGAGGTTGAAATGTTTCCAGGAATTTGCTGATATCGCGCCATAACAGGCTTTGCTATCATCATCGGTCACTGGGATGCGCTTCAGAATGCTCAAGTTCGACTCCATACTTGCCGATAGCCAACCACAGACTCTCATTCAATGTTAAAGGTGCTACTGACTACACCTGTAAGAAGATAAGTAAGATGGGGAAAGCATGAGCACCATTTTGATTGTTCTCGCTGCTATGCTGGCCGGCGCATTGGTTGCAGGGTGGGTATACAGGCGTCGCGTAAGGCGTCGTTACCGGCTGCCCTTTTTAAACGCCTTTGCCGGTGCGACGACGCGTAAACTGACGCAAGAAGAGCGCGATGCAGTAGAAAACTATCTCGAAACACTGAACCGTTCTCAGTTAACACCTGGGCCGACGGGGGCAACTGCTGCGCCGGTGGCGCTCAAGTTAAATGCGCAAAGTGACACAGTGCTCAGTGTGACGCGCTCCATCACCCGCTATGGCATCACCACAGACGATCCCAATAAATGGCGCTATTACCTGGATTCGGTTGAAGTGCATCTGCCCCCGTCCTGGGAGCAGTACATTAATGACGAAAACAGCGTAGAGCTGATCCATACCGATTCGTTGCCGCTGGTTATCTCGCTCAACGGCCATACGTTGAATGAATATCTTCAGGAAGCCCCGCGTTTTGCGCTGGAACGCGCAAGCTCAACGCAGGCCTCCATTCGTGGCGAAGAGACAGAGCAGATCGAGCTGCTGAACATTCGCCAGGAGACGCATGAAGAGTACGCCCTGAGCCGCCCTGACGGGATTCGCGAAGCGATTCTGATCGTGGCCGCGTTCCTGCTCTTTTTCATCTGCCTGCTGACGCCGGATGTGTTTGTCCCCTGGCTGGCTGGCGGTGCGGTGCTGTTGCTGGCAGCCGGGCTGTGGGGGCTCTTTGCCCCGCCGGCAAAAACCTCGCTACGTGAGATCCACTGCCTGCGCGGTACTCCTAAGCGCTGGGGTCTGTTCGGTGAGAGTGACCAGGAGCACCTCAATAATATCTCGCTTGGTATTATCGATCTTATCTACCCGCGCCACTGGCAGCCGTGGATTGCCCAGGATTTAGGGCAGAAAACCGATATCGATATCTACCTTGACCGCCATGTGGTGCGCCAGGGGCGCTTTTTATCCCTGCATGATGAAGTAAAAAACTTCCCGCTTCAGCACTGGTTACGCAGTGCGGTCATTGCCGGGGGGGCAGCGCTGGTCTTTATCATGCTTCTGCTGTTTGTCCCGCTGGATATGCCCATTAAATTTACCCTGTCATGGATAAAAGGGGCGCAAACCATTGAGGCAACCAGCGTCAACCAACTGGACGAGGCTGGCGTGCGGGTCGGTGATACGCTGCGCCTGAAGGGCACCGGGATGTGTAACATTCATACGCCTGGCGCATGGAATACGCGTCAGAGCTCGCCGTTCATGCCGTTCGATTGCTCGCAAATTATCTGGAATGACGCGCCGCCGCTGCCGCTGCCTGAATCTGAGGTTGTCAATAAAGCCACGTCGCTTACCCAGACGGTCAACCGCCAGCTGCACCCAAAACCCGATGACGACTCACGCGTGAGCCCTGCCCTGCGCTCGGCCATTCAGAAATCGGGGATGGTGCTTCTGGACGACTTTGGTGACATCGTTCTGAAAACACAGGATTTGTGTTCCGCTCAGGACGAATGCGTACGTCTCAAAAACGCCCTTGTGAACCTGGGTAACAGTAAAGACTGGGATTCGCTGGTGAAACGCGCGGAAGCGGGCCGGCTGGATGGCGTTAACGTGCTGCTGCGTCCGGTCAGCGCCGAGTCGCTGGATAATCTGGTCGCTACGTCAACCGCACCCTTCGTGATGCGCGAAACTACCCGCGCGGCGCAGGCGCTGAATAGCCCGGCACCGGGCGGCTTTGTGATTGTCAGTGATGAAGGGAGCGACCTGGTCGATCAGCCATACCCGCAGGTCGCACTTTATGACTACCCGGCTCAGGAACAGTGGGGCCAGTTCCAGCGCCTGGCGCAGATGCTGATGCAGACGCCGTTTAGCGCTGAAGGGATTGTGACGAGTATCTTTACCGATGCCAACGGCACGCGCCACATCGGCCTGCACCGCATGCCAGACAGCGCTGGCCTGTGGCGCTACATTGGCACCTCGCTGCTGATGATTGCGATGCTGGTATGCATTTGCTGGAACGGTTTTATGGCGCTGCGTCGCTATCAGCGCTCACGCACCAGGCTTGCCGACATCCAGCAGTATTACGAAAATTGCCTTAACCCTAAGCTGATCCCCTCCTCTGAGAGCCTGATCTGATAACGTCGATGCGCGACAAGATGTGCTACCCTGTCGCGCACGTTTCTTCAGGCTGGAGTTCCCCCTTATGCATCTTGATATCGCCTGGCAGGAGGTTGATACCGTTCTGCTGGATATGGACGGCACGCTGCTCGATCTCGCCTTTGATAACTATTTCTGGCAAAAGCTGGTTCCGGAAACCTATGGTGAACAGCAGGGGATCTCCCCGGCAGAAGCGCAGGAATTCATTCGTTCGCAATATAGCGCGGTGCAGCATACGCTAAACTGGTACTGTCTTGACTACTGGAGCGAGCGCCTCGGTTTGGATATTTGTGCCATGACCACCGCCCAGGGCCCGCGCGCCGTACTGCGTGAGGATACCGTGCCTTTTCTGGATGCGCTGAAAGCGAGCGGCAAGCGCCGTATCTTGCTGACCAACGCCCATCCTCACAATCTGGCCGTGAAGCTGGAGCATACGGGTCTTGCTTCGCACCTTGATTTATTACTTTCCACCCACACATTTGGTTATCCGAAAGAGGATCAGCGGTTGTGGCATGCGGTGGCAGAAGAGACCGGTTTGCAGCCGGAACGTACGCTGTTTATTGATGACAGCGAGCCTATTCTGGATTCCGCGGCCAGGTTTGGCATTCGCTATTGTCTGGGCGTTACCAATCCTGACTCTGGCCTGGCTGAAAAAAGCTATCTGCGCCATCCGGGGCTGAACGACTATCGCCAGATGATCCCCTCACTGACCGTGAAGGAGAGGCCATGAAAGAAAAACCCTCTGAAGGGGTAAGACTGGATAAATGGCTGTGGGCGGCCCGTTTTTATAAAACGCGCGCCCTTGCCCGCGACATGATCGACGGCGGTAAAGTGCATTACAACGGCCAGCGCAGCAAACCGAGCAAGCTGGTCGAACTGAATGCCACCTTAACGCTGCGTCAGGGCAACGATGAACGTACCGTGGTGATTAAAGCCATTACTGAACAACGACGGCCCGCAACCGAAGCCGTACTGCTGTATGAAGAGACGGCTGAGAGCATTGAAAAACGCGAGAAGACCGCGCTGGCGCGCAAAATGAATGCGCTGACAATGCCCCACCCGGACCGGCGTCCGGATAAAAAAGAGCGCCGCGATCTGATGAAATTTAAACACGGTGAGACCGAGTAACCCTCACCTGCACGAGAGACTATTATGGCCCAACACGACCAATTACACCGCTATCTGTTTGAACAATTCGCCGTGCGCGGCGAGCTGGTCACCGTATCCGAAACCTGGAAACAGATTCTGGAAAACCACAACTACCCGCTGCCGGTGAAAACCCTGTTGGGCGAACTGCTGGTTGCCACCAGCCTGCTGACTGCCACCCTGAAATTTGCCGGGGATATCACCGTGCAGTTGCAGGGTGATGGCCCTATGACCCTGGCGGTCATCAACGGTAATAACCAGCAGCAGATGCGCGGCGTGGCGCGCGTACAGGGCGATGTTCCTGAAAACGCGGACCTGAAAACGCTGGTGGGTAATGGCTATCTGGTCATCACCATCTCCCCGGAGGAAGGTGAGCGCTATCAGGGCGTGGTTGGCCTCGAAGGCGATACGCTGGCAGCCTGCCTGGAAGATTACTTCATGCGTTCAGAACAGCTGCCGACGCGTCTGTTCATCCGCACCGGTGAAGTAGACGGTCAGCCTGCTGCTGGCGGTATGCTGCTGCAGGTTCTGCCTGCGCAGGACGCGCAGACCAACGACTTCGAGCACCTCGCGACCCTGACGGAAACCGTCAAAGCAGAAGAGCTGTTCACCCTGTCGGCGACCGATGTCCTGTGGCGTCTTTATCACGAAGAAGAAGTGACGGTTTACGACCCACAGTCGGTGGAATTTAAGTGCACCTGTTCACGTGAACGCTGCGCTGGCGCGCTGAAGACCCTGCCGGATGAAGAGATCGACAGCATCATGGCGGAAGACGGCGAAATCGATATGCACTGTGACTACTGCGGTACGCACTACGTGTTCAATTCGATGGATATTGCTGAGATCCGCAACAACGCCTCCCCGGCGGATCCTCAGGTCCACTAAGCAAAGCCTGCCCTCACCTTGCCCTCTCCCTTTTGCGAGAGGGCAAGGTGCAAAAAAGCCCTCTCTGGCTGAATCGTTTTTAACACTGTAACTCTTACGTAATTTTCTTACGTGTATGCGATTACATTCACATTCCTTCCGATAAAATCACCAGCCATTAACCTTTTCGGAACATTTTCCCCAACCAAAAAGCGATTCCTGCGATAATCCGCCTGCCCTGTGACTGGAGTCGCAGCGTTTTCCGTTAGTAAGGGTTTTGTCCAGATGCGTAAATCTATGAGCCCCGTCGCGGTTAACAACCTCACAAAAACCCTACAATTTCAGACAGTACATATTGGCTAAGGAGCAGTGATATGCGTGTTACTGGTTTAACCCCGCAAGATCTCAAGGCTTATGGTATTCACGACGTCCAGGAAATCGTCTACAACCCCGATTACGATACGCTGTATCAGGAAGAGCTCAATCCAGCACTGGAAGGATACGAGCGAGGTGTGTTGACTAACCTTGGTGCTATCGCCGTCGATACCGGTATCTTTACCGGTCGTTCGCCGAAAGATAAATACATCGTCCGAGACGAGACCACCCGCGACACGCTGTGGTGGGCTGATAAAGGCAAAGGGAAGAACGATAACAAACCGCTCTCTCCGGAAACCTGGCAGCATCTGAAAGGGCTCGTTACCCATCAACTTTCCGGCAAGCGTCTGTTTATCGTTGATGCTTTCTGCGGCGCTAACGCCGATACCCGCCTTTCCGTGCGGTTTATCACTGAAGTGGCCTGGCAGGCGCATTTCGTGAAAAACATGTTTATTCGTCCTGACGACAAAGAGCTGCAGGATTTCACCCCTGACTTCATCGTGATGAACGGGGCGAAATGCACGAACCCACAGTGGAAAGAGCAGGGTCTTAACTCCGAAAACTTCATCGCCTTTAACCTGACCGAGCGTATTCAGCTGATCGGCGGTACCTGGTACGGCGGCGAAATGAAGAAAGGGATGTTCTCGGTGATGAACTACCTGCTGCCGCTGCGCGGTATCGCCTCCATGCACTGTTCGGCAAACGTCGGTGAAAAAGGGGATGTGGCGGTGTTCTTCGGCCTGTCCGGCACCGGTAAAACCACCCTTTCTACCGATCCGAAACGTCGTCTGATTGGCGATGACGAGCACGGCTGGGATGATGACGGCGTGTTTAACTTCGAAGGGGGCTGCTACGCGAAGACCATTCGCCTGTCTGAAGAAGCGGAGCCAGATATCTTCCATGCCATCCGCCGCGATGCGCTGCTGGAAAACGTCACCGTGCGTGCCGATGGAACGATCGACTTCGACGATGCTTCGAAAACCGAAAACACCCGCGTGTCTTACCCTATCTACCACATCGACAACATCGTGAAGCCGGTGTCAAAAGCGGGCCACGCGACGAAGGTGATTTTCCTGACGGCAGATGCGTTCGGCGTGTTGCCTCCGGTGTCCCGCCTGACCGCCAGCCAGACGCAGTACCACTTCCTGTCTGGTTTTACCGCCAAACTGGCCGGTACCGAACGCGGCGTGACGGAGCCAACGCCAACCTTCTCCGCCTGCTTCGGCGCAGCGTTCCTGTCGCTGCACCCGACGCAGTACGCGGAAGTGCTGGTTAAACGTATGCAGGCGTCCGGTGCGCAGGCGTACCTGGTGAATACCGGCTGGAACGGCACCGGCAAACGTATCTCCATCAAAGATACCCGCGCCATTATCGACGCCATTCTGGATGGTTCACTCGATAACGCCGAAACCTTCACGCTGCCGATGTTTGATCTGGCAATCCCGACGGCGCTGCCGGGCGTAGAGACCCGTATTCTCGACCCACGCAATACCTACGGTTCACCGGAGCAGTGGCGTGAGAAAGCAGAATCGCTGGCGAAACTGTTTATTGAGAACTTCGAGAAGTATACCGATACCCCGGCAGGTGAAGCGCTGGTGAGTGCGGGACCGAAGCTGTAATACCTGACCCGACCTGCAAAAAAAAGGGTGGCTTTTGCCACCCTTTTTTAACTCTCTCTCACCTGCCCGCGCGTCACCGGCACCGGTAACCATGCGCGAATGCTTAAACCGCCCCGCTCACTGGTCCCAATCTCCAGCAAGCCGTTATGGTTATCCACAATACGCTGCACAATCGCCAGGCCTAAGCCAGTTCCGCTGGTACTGCGCGCGCTATCGCCCCGCACAAACGGCTGGAACAGATGCTTACGCTGCTCTGGCTTAATGCCCGGACCGTCATCTTCGACCTGGAACCAGGCGCGGTTGAGCTCAGACCCGCTGCTGACTTTAATCCAGCCATTGCCATAACGGGCCGCGTTAACCACCATATTGGCCACCGCACGTTTAATGGAAAGCGGGTGCATCCGCACCTGAATTTCACCGGCCTGCAGATCGGTATCGATTTCCCGCTCGTAGCCGCTTTCCGCCGCGACCACTTCACCGAGTACCGCATTCAGATCGGCCATCTCCATCGGCATCTCCTGCCCGGTGCGCAGGTAGTCAATGAACTGCTCGATGATGGCGTTACACTCTTCGATGTCCTTGTTAATGGACTCCGCAAGATAACCATCCTCTTCGCCCATCATCTCCGTCGCCAGACGGATACGCGTGAGCGGCGTGCGCAGGTCATGACTCACGCCCGCCATCAGCAGCGTACGGTCGTCTGCCAGCTGTTTCACGCCGGCCGCCATATGGTTAAAGGCCCGCGTCACGGAACGCACTTCTGAGGCGCCGTACTCACGCAGTGGCGGAGGAATAATCCCTTTACCGACCTGCAGCGCAGCGTGCTCCAGGTCGACCAGCGGTCGGTTCTGTATACGAATAAACAGCCACGCGCCGCCTATCGCCAGCAGCATAATGGCAAGGGTGTAGCGGAACAGCGGTGAGAAGTCACCCTGATGAATTTCGGTCAGCGGGACACGCACCCAGATATTGGGTGACAGCCAGGTTTTCAGCCAGACGACCGGCGAGCTTTTGTTGACCTCAACGCGCACTTCCGTCGGGCCACCTAACTGCTGCGCCATCTGCTGGCTGAGGAACTCATAATGCTGCGCCCAGCGCAGGCCAGCGTCTTCTGCCGCTTCGTTGGAGTAAAGCGAAATACCCAGCTCACGGTAGATTTCACGGCGAAACGCCGGGGGAACAACTAACTGCGTGCCGTCCTCCAGTTGCAGTTTATCGGTCATCAGCATACGCACTTCGTATGCCAGAACCTTATTGAACTGCTGGAGGCTCGGCAGGATCGCAAAGTTCAGCACCACCAGATAGGTTGTCACCAGGCTGACAAACAGCAGGGTGACAATCAGTAACAGCGTACGGGCAAATGAGCTTCGCGGAGAGAAGCGCATTCGCCTCATGCTTTAGCGCCGTCCGGGACAAACACGTAGCCCAGACCCCATACGGTCTGAATATAACGAGGATGCGCCGGATCTTCTTCCACCATGCGGCGCAGACGGGAGATCTGCACGTCAATGGAACGTTCCATTGCGGAGTATTCACGGCCGCGCGCCAGGTTCATCAGCTTGTCACGTGAAAGCGGCTCACGCGGGTGGCTGACCAGCGCTTTCAGCACCGCGAACTCACCGCTGGTGAGCGGCATAGGTTCATCTTCACGGAACATCTCACGGGTACCGAGATTCAGCTTGAACTTACCAAACGCAATCACCGCTTCTTCCTGCGACGGTGCGCCAGGCAGTTCGTTCGCCTGACGGCGCAGCACGGCGCGAATACGGGCCAGCAGTTCCCGCGGGTTGAACGGTTTTGGAATGTAGTCGTCAGCGCCGATTTCCAGACCAACGATGCGGTCAACCTCTTCCCCTTTCGCCGTCACCATGATGATCGGCATAGGGTTGCTCTGGCTACGCAGACGGCGGCAGATGGAAAGCCCGTCTTCACCAGGCAGCATCAGGTCGAGTACCATAAGATGGAATGATTCGCGGGTCAGCAGACGGTCCATCTGCTCAGCGTTGGCCACGCTACGAACCTGGAAGCCCTGCTCGGTCAGATAACGCTCAAGCAGCGCACGCAGGCGCATGTCGTCATCCACGACCAGAATTTTGTAGTTCTCTTGCATTGTGTGTACTCCCAAAGGTTCGGATAGTCTAATAACAGCGTATTCTAAAAAAGTGCACGTGTTCGACCAGCTAATTCTGGTATAAATTCTAGTCGAAATTGTTACAAAGCATATTTAACAGCAGCTTATCTGCACATTTCATCACATAAATCATTATTAACGTTGTCTGTTAGACTACGTGATACGTAATGTGCGCAAAGAATGCAATGATGTCGAGTCTTAAGGTCACCCCATGAAAACGCCCCTGATCACCCGCGAAGGGTATGAGAAACTCAAAAAAGAGATGGATTACCTGTGGCGCGAAGAGCGTCCTGAAGTGACCAAGAAAGTGACCTGGGCAGCAAGCCTGGGCGATCGCAGTGAAAATGCTGACTACCAGTACAACAAAAAACGGTTACGTGAAATCGACCGCCGGGTCCGCTATCTGACCAAATGCCTTGAGAACCTCAAAATAGTGGATTACTCCCCACAGCAGGAAGGCAAAGTGTTTTTCGGCGCGTGGGTCGAGATTGAGAACGACGATGGCGACACCCTGCGTTTTCGCATCGTCGGCTATGACGAAATTTTTGGTCGTAAGGATTACATCTCTATCGACTCACCAATGGCCCGTGCGCTGCTGAAAAAGGAAGTGGGCGATTTGGCCGTCGTGCAGACCCCTGGCGGCGAAGCCAGCTGGTACGTCAACGAAATTACGTACGTTAAATAGTCCGAGAGCGCCCTCCGCGGCTGGCATTTTGCCGTGTCAGCCCGTATAACTATCCCCTGATTTTTTCGACTCAACAGATGATAAAGCCATGATGAAAGATTCGCTCTGCCGCATTATTGCGGGTGAACTTCAGGCCAGAGCCGAACAGGTAGAAGCTGCCGTTCGCCTGCTTGATGAAGGGAACACCGTGCCGTTTATTGCACGTTATCGTAAGGAAGTCACCGGCGGTCTGGATGACACGCAGCTGCGTAACCTGGAGACCCGTCTCGGTTACCTGCGCGAACTGGAAGACCGTCGTCAGGCGATCCTCAAATCCATCGGCGAACAGGGAAAACTGACCAGCGAGCTGGAAACCGCAATCAACGGCACCCTGAGCAAAACCGAACTCGAAGACCTTTATCTGCCGTACAAACCGAAGCGCCGCACCCGTGGACAGATTGCCATTGAGGCAGGCCTGGAGCCGCTGGCCGAACTGCTGTGGAATGAACCGTCCCACGACCCGGAAACCGAAGCCGCGAAGTTTCTCGATGCCGATAAAGGGGTCGCAGACACCAAAGCCGCACTCGACGGCGCGCGCTATATTCTGATGGAGCGTTTCTCCGAAGATGCCGCCCTGCTCGCGAAAGTGCGTGACTATCTGTGGAAAAACGCCCACATCGTCTCTACCGTGGTCAGCGGGAAAGAGGAAGAAGGCGCCAAGTTCCGCGATTATTTCGATCATCACGAACCCATCTCTACCACCCCTTCACACCGCGCGCTGGCGATGTTCCGCGGCCGCAACGAAGGCGTGCTCCAGCTCTCCCTGAATGCCGACCCGCAGTTTGACGAGCCACCAAAAGAGAGCCACTGCGAGCAGATCATTATCGACCACCTCGGCCTTCGCCTGAACAACGCGCCGGCAGACAGCTGGCGCAAAGGCGTGGTGAGCTGGACGTGGCGCATCAAGGTGCTAATGCACCTCGAAACCGAACTGATGGGCACCGTGCGTGAACGCGCCGAAGACGAAGCAATCAACGTCTTCGCCCGTAACCTGCACGACCTGCTGATGGCCGCACCTGCCGGCCTGCGCGCCACCATGGGGCTCGATCCGGGTCTGCGTACCGGCGTAAAAGTGGCCGTGGTTGACGGTACCGGCAAGCTGGTGGCTACCGACACCATTTATCCGCATACCGGCCAGGCGGCGAAGGCTGCCGTCGTGGTTGCGGCGCTGTGCGAGAAATACAACGTGGAGCTGGTGGCCATCGGCAACGGTACGGCCTCCCGTGAAACCGAGCGTTTCTACCTCGATGTGCAGAAACAGTTCCCGAAAGTCACCGCACAGAAAGTGATTGTCAGCGAGGCGGGCGCTTCCGTCTATTCGGCGTCTGAACTGGCCGCGCTGGAGTTCCCGGACCTGGACGTTTCCCTGCGCGGTGCAGTTTCTATCGCCCGTCGTCTGCAGGATCCGCTGGCGGAGCTGGTTAAGATCGACCCGAAATCCATCGGCGTCGGCCAGTATCAGCATGACGTGAGCCAGACTCAGCTGGCCCGTAAGCTGGATGCGGTCGTGGAAGACTGCGTAAACGCCGTCGGCGTTGACCTGAACACGGCCTCTGTTCCCCTGCTGACCCGCGTGGCGGGCTTAACCCGCATGATGGCGCAAAACATCGTTGCCTGGCGTGATGAAAACGGCCAGTTCCAGAACCGCCAGCAGTTGCTGAAGGTGAGCCGTCTGGGGCCAAAAGCGTTTGAGCAGTGCGCGGGCTTCCTGCGCATCAACCACGGCGATAACCCGCTGGATGCCTCAACCGTTCACCCGGAAGCGTACCCGGTAGTGGAACGCATTCTGGCCGCAACCCAGCAGGCGCTGAAAGACCTGATGGGCGACAGCAGCGCGCTGCGTAACCTGAAGGCGGTCGATTTTACCGACGAACAGTTCGGGGTGCCGACGGTCACGGACATCATCAAAGAACTGGAAAAACCAGGCCGCGATCCGCGTCCTGAGTTTAAAACCGCGACCTTCGCCGACGGCGTTGAAACCATGAATGATCTGCTTCCAGGCATGGTACTCGAAGGGGCGGTCACTAACGTCACCAACTTTGGCGCGTTTGTCGATATCGGCGTGCACCAGGACGGTCTGGTCCACATCTCTTCCCTTGCCGATAAATTCGTTGAAGATCCGCATACCGTGGTCAAAGCGGGCGACATCGTGAAGGTGAAGGTGATGGAAGTGGATCTGCAGCGTAAGCGTATCGCCCTGACGATGCGTCTGGACGAGCAGCCAGGTGAAACCAGCGCGCGCCGCGGCAGTAACGGCGGCGGACGCGAGCAGCAGCGCCCGGCCGCAAAAGCGGCGAAGCCACGCGGACGTGACGCCCAGCCTGCAGGCAACAGCGCCATGATGGATGCGCTGGCGGCAGCAATGGGTAAGAAACGCTAACCGCATAAAAAAGGCCCGGTGATGCGTCACTCACCGGGCCGTTATCCCGCCGAAATTAATTGTAAAATATGAAACCGGTTGTATATCTATATTTCAACCATCAGTGATCACACTATTAACAAATAAGCCTTTCCTCTCCCTGCCGCAGAATCCGTAAATATTGAGCAAGGTCAAACAGGCCGTAAATTAATACCGCAAACAACATTCCGTCACAGTTTTATTATTGCTGATAAAAACTATTCTCATTATCATCCCATAGTAGATATTTTAACCTCTCGTGGAATCAGGCATTATGCAATTCACTCCAGACAGTGCATGGAAAATTACCGGTTTTACCCACGAAATTAGCCCGGCCTATCGACAAAAGCTGCTGTCGCTGGGCATGCTGCCCGGCTCGTCATTTCAGGTTGTGCGCGTCGCCCCGTTAGGTGATCCGGTGCATATCGAAACCCGACGCGTAAATCTGGTATTGCGTAAAAAAGATCTCGCATTAATAGAAGTCGAAGCCTTATCCCGATAACAAGCCAGCGGTTTCAGTGAGTCCAGAAAAATGAAAAAATTAACTATTGGCTTAATTGGCAATCCTAATTCCGGCAAGACAACGCTATTTAACCAGCTCACGGGTGCGCGCCAGCGCGTCGGTAACTGGGCTGGCGTAACGGTTGAACGTAAAGAAGGCCTGTTCTCAACAACAGATCACCAGGTCACGCTGGTTGACCTGCCCGGCACGTACTCCTTAACCACGATCTCCTCGCAAACTTCGCTCGATGAGCAGATTGCCTGCCACTATATTCTTAGCGGCGACGCGGATCTGCTCATCAACGTGGTTGATGCCTCAAACCTTGAGCGTAACCTCTACCTGACGCTGCAGCTGCTGGAGCTGGGCATTCCCTGCATCGTGGCGCTCAACATGCTCGACATTGCAGAGAAACAGAAACTGCGCATCGACGTCGATGCCCTCTCCGCACGGCTGGGGTGCCCGGTCGTTCCGCTGGTGTCGACGCGCGCCCGCGGTATTGATGCCCTGAAACTGGCTATCGATCGCCACGCGGGAAATCGTAACGTTGAGCTGGTGCACTACGCCCAGCCACTTCTGCGCGAAGCGGATCTGCTGGCACAAGAGATGGACCAAAGCATGCCCGCGAAACAGCGCCTGTGGCTCGGCCTGCAAATGCTGGAAGGGGATATCTACAGCCGCGCCTATGCTGGTCATGCGGCAGATAAACTGGACGTGGTCCTCGCCCGTCTGAGCGACGAGCTGGATGATCCGGCCCTGCATATCGCTGATGCTCGCTATCAGGCCATCGCCGCGATTTGCGACGTGGTCAGTAACGCCCTGACGGCGGAACCGAGCCGCTTCACCGCGGCCGTGGATAAGGTTGTGCTTAACCGCTTCCTCGGTTTGCCGGTCTTCTTGCTGGTGATGTACCTGATGTTCTTGCTCGCCATTAACATTGGTGGCGCACTCCAGCCGATTTTCGATGCCGGTTCCGTTGCTATCTTTGTTCATGGCATTCAGTGGGTGGGTTACACCCTGCATTTCCCGGAATGGCTGACCATCTTCCTTGCCCAGGGGATTGGCGGTGGTATCAACACCGTACTGCCTCTGGTGCCGCAAATCGGCATGATGTATCTGTTCCTCTCCTTCCTTGAGGATTCCGGTTACATGGCACGCGCCGCCTTCGTCATGGATCGCCTGATGCAGGCGCTCGGTCTGCCAGGCAAATCCTTCGTGCCGCTGATCGTGGGCTTCGGCTGTAACGTGCCCTCGGTTATGGGTGCCCGTACGCTGGATGCACCGCGTGAACGTCTGATGACCATTATGATGGCACCGTTTATGTCCTGCGGTGCACGACTGGCTATCTTCGCGGTCTTTGCCGCGGCCTTCTTTGGGCAGCAGGGGGCACTGGCGGTCTTCTCGCTGTACGTGCTGGGTATCGTCATGGCCATTCTCACGGGGTTGATGCTGAAACACACCATCATGCGCGGCGAAGCGTCGCCGTTCGTTATGGAACTGCCGGTCTACCACGTCCCCCATCTTAAAAGCCTGGTGATCCAGACCTGGCAGCGCCTGAAAGGCTTCGTCCTGCGTGCCGGTAAAGTGATTGTTATCGTGAGTATTTTCCTGAGCGCGCTGAACAGCTTCACCCTGAGCGGACAGGCTGCGGATAACATCAACGACTCCGCCCTCGCCTCCGTCAGCCGCGTCATAACCCCGGTCTTCAAACCGATCGGCGTCCATGACGATAACTGGCAGGCGACCGTCGGTCTGTTCACCGGTGCGATGGCGAAAGAGGTGGTCGTCGGGACCCTGAATACGCTCTACACCGCGGAGAACATCCAGGAGCAAGCGTTCAATCCGGCAGAGTTTCATCTCGGTAACGAACTGCTGGGCGCCGTCGAAGAGACATGGCAGAGCCTGAAAGACACCTTCAGCCTGAGCGTGCTGGCGAACCCTATCGAGGCCAGTAAAGGTGACGGCGAAATGGCAATGGGTGCCATGGGCGTGATGAGCGAGAAATTTGGTAGCGCCTCTGCGGCCTACAGCTACCTCATCTTTGTTCTGCTCTATATTCCGTGCATCTCCGTCATGGGCGCGATTGCCCGCGAGTCCAGCCGTGGCTGGATGGGCTTCTCCATTCTGTGGGGGCTCAACATCGCTTACTCGCTGGCGACACTCTTTTATCAGACCGTTAACTTTAGCCAGCACCCGCGGTATAGCCTGGTGTGCATCCTGGCGGTTGTGCTGTTTAACGTGCTCGTTCTCGGCCTGCTACGCCGGGCACGCAGCCGGGTTGATATCAACCTGCTGGCAAACCGCAAAACGGCTGCCACCTGCTGCAACAGCCCGGCGGGCGACTGTCACTAAGGGGTAAGCCATGGCATCGTTGATTCAGGTACGTGACCTGCTGGCGTTACAAGGGCGAATGGAGGCGAAACAGCTGAGCCTCACCCTGCATACGCCGCAGCCGATGATCGATGCCATGCTGGAAAGGCTGGAAGCCATGGGAAAAGCGGTGCGTATTCAGGAAGAGGCGGAAGGCTGCCTTTCCGGCAGTTGTAAAAGCTGCCCGGAAGGAAAAGCCTGCCTCAGAGAGTGGTGGGCACTGCGCGCATAATGCCGGGCATCGCTGCCCGGCATTATCGTATTACTTATAGACGTCCGCCGTTGCGCGCACGTTTTTGGTCTGTTTTTCGGCACTGGTGACGACGTAGTACTTCCCACCCAGCTCATCCGCTTTCTTAGACAGCTCTCTTTTGGCGTCCATCGGCGCGGTCGTGTCAGACGTAGAAATCTCACCAACTTTGGTCAGATTCATCCCGGCAACTTTATCTTTTTCCAGCTCTTGTGCCGCAAAGGCGCCAAATGAAAGTGACCCAATAACCAGAGAAGTGACGATACCTGTAACAAGTTTCATAGCCTGACTCTCCATAGGATTGTTGTTTTGATTATCGTAGGCAGAACAACCGCAACGACATCTGGAGTATGGTTGCGGTGTGAAACTTTTTCCAGGCTGGATAGAAAATAATCAGTCTAAACGTTGACTTAACGCAACGAGCGCTGAACAAAACTCCGCCGGATGAGAGATAAACGGCGCATGCGCGGCTTTATTTATCACCAGAGACTCACTTTGTGGCCAGAGTGAATCCAGCACTGGAACCACTTTGCGCGGCACCAGCCCGTCGAGGTAGCCGTAGATACGCAGGTGCGGCATCGCCAGCGCGGCCAGCGGCTCACGCAAATCGACGGTTTTGAGGATCTCAAGCCCCCCGTTAAGCACCTCAACGTCCGGCATCGGCAGGGAAAGCACGGTCTGCTTCAGCGCTCTGGCATCCTGACGCGCGGTGTCGGTTCCCATTGTCTGCAGGGCCAGGAAACGCTCAACGGTCCGCTGGAAGTCTTCGCTCAACTGTTTCTGGAACCCGGCCAGCACATCCGGTTTTATGCCCGGCCAGTCGTCCTTTGCACTGAAGCACGGTGACGAGGCTACCGTGACCAGCGCACGCACGCGCTCGGGATGGGTCAAGGCAATCTGGCTCGCCACCAGCCCGCCCAGGCTCCAGCCCAGCCAGATGGCGTGCTGCGGCGCAGCGTCCAGCACCTGCTGCGCCATCTCCTCAACCGACATTGCCCCAAAGCCGCGACTGCGGCCAAAGCCCGGTAAATCCACCAGATGCAGGGTAAATTGCGAGGTGAGTTCCCCGGTTATGCAATTCCATACTTCGGCATTCAGGCCCCATCCGTGCAGCAGCACAAGATGGCAATTTCCCGTCCCTACGGTCTGCCACCACAGCGTCTTCATCAGTTACTGTTCTCTTTTTTCACATGGAGGTTGCACATGTTAACAGTGCCTGGCTTGTGCTGGCTATGCCGGATGCCGCTTGCCCTCAGCACATGGGGCGTCTGCTCCGTTTGCACCCGCTCGCTGAAAAGGCAGGCGATGACGTGTCCGCAGTGTGGGCTAAATGCCACCGGCCGGGACGTTCCCTGCGGCCGCTGCCTGAAAAAAGCGCCGCCGTGGTGTGCCCTGGTGGCTGTGGATGATTATGTTGCGCCGTTAAGCGGCCTTATTCATGCGCTGAAGTTTGCCGGCCAGAGTGTGCTGGCGCGTCCCCTCGCCCGCCTGTTACTGCTGGCCGTTTTACAGGCGCGACGCACCCGCGGCCTGCCGAACATCGACATGGTGGTCAACGTGCCTTTATACCGTCGCCGACACTGGCGACGCGGCTACAACCAAAGTGACCTGCTCTGCCGCCCGCTCGCGCGATGGCTCGGTTGCCGGTACGACGCCCGTGCGCTCAAACGCGTCCATAATACGGCTATCCAGCATCAGCTCACGGCCCGGCTTCGCAAAAGGAACCTCAAAAATGCCTTTCGTCTTGAATTCCCGGTCAAAGGCCTCCATATCGCGATTGTGGATGATGTCGTCACCACAGGCAGTACCGTTGCTGAACTTTCCCGACTGCTTTTGCAAAGCGGCGCCGCGTCGGTTCAGGTATGGTGTCTGTGCCGTACCTTGTAGCCCTTCTTCAATGGGCGTATGATTATACCCAGGTAATTTAGTCAACTATTAGGCCAAAGCTATGATCCGTATTTCCGATTCTGCACAAGCGCACTTTGCCAAACTGCTGGCAAATCAGGAAGAAGGGACGCAGATCCGCGTGTTTGTGATCAATCCAGGCACTCCGAATGCAGAATGTGGTGTCTCTTATTGTCCTCCGGACGCAGTGGAAGCGACTGACACTGCCCTTAAATTTGAACAGCTCACGGCTTACGTTGATGAGCTGAGCGCACCGTATCTTGAAGATGCGGAGATCGATTTCGTCACCGATCAGCTGGGTTCTCAGCTGACCCTGAAAGCGCCAAACGCCAAAATGCGTAAAGTGTCTGACGATGCCCCACTGATGGAGCGCGTCGAGTACCTGCTGCAGTCTCAGATCAACCCGCAGCTGGCGGGCCACGGCGGGCGTGTTTCCCTGATGGAAATCACTGAAGACGGCCTGGCGATCCTGCAGTTCGGCGGCGGCTGTAACGGTTGTTCAATGGTTGATGTCACGCTGAAAGAAGGGATCGAGAAGCAGCTGCTGAACGAATTCCCGGAACTGAAAGGTGTGCGCGATCTGACCGAACACCAGCGCGGCGAGCACTCTTACTACTAAGCGTCCGCCTGCTTTTGCCCGGTGGCGCTATGCTTACCGGGCCTGCTTTCCCCTCCCTGCCTTGCCTCCCCATATGTTGACCTGCGTCTCATAATTCAAATTTAGCCCCCCAGGGTGATTCTCAACCACGACATGTTACCCGTATCATTCTCGTGGGCACTAAGCACCTTCATAACAGCCGACTAAACTTAATAGTTTCCAAGGCAACAGTATTAGTGCCGTTAACACTCTGTTCCCAGTTGGGACAATCGGAATTTGTCGTTGAAACAATGACGTTACCCATAACAATTCAAAGGCCAGGTAAATCATGCCATTAGTCATCGTTGCTATCGGTGTTGTGTTATTACTGCTCTTGATGATCCGGTTCAAAATGAACGGGTTTATCGCTCTGGTTCTGGTGGCACTTGCAGTCGGTCTGATGCAAGGGATGCCGCTGGTGAAAGTCATCAGCTCCATTAAAGCCGGTGTCGGCGGCACGCTCGGTAGCCTGGCACTGATCATGGGCTTTGGCGCTATGCTCGGCAAAATGCTGGCGGACTGTGGGGGCGCCCAGCGTATTGCCACCACGCTGATTGCCAAATTTGGTAAGAAGAATATCCAGTGGGCGGTCGTGTTAACCGGGTTTACCGTCGGTTTTGCACTGTTCTATGAAGTGGGCTTCGTGCTGATGCTGCCACTGGTGTTCACCATCGCAGCGGCAGCGAACATTCCACTGCTGTATGTCGGTGTACCGATGGCCGCCGCGCTGTCCGTTACGCACGGTTTCCTGCCACCACACCCGGGTCCAACCGCGATCGCCACCATCTTCCATGCCGATATGGGTAAAACCCTGCTGTTCGGTACGATTCTGGCAATCCCGACGGTGATCCTGGCCGGCCCGGTTTATGCCCGCTTCCTGAAAGGGATTGATAAGCCTATCCCGGAAGGTCTGTACAGCGCGAAAACCTTCACGGAAGAAGAGATGCCTGGTTTTGGCGTCAGCGTCTGGACCTCTCTGGTACCGGTCATCCTGATGGCGATGCGTGCCGTGGCGGAAATGATCCTGCCAAAAGGCCACCCGTTCCTGTCCGTTGCCGAATTCCTGGGCGACCCGGTGATGGCGACGCTGATTGCGGTGCTGATTGCGATGTTCACCTTCGGCCTGAACCGTGGTCGTTCAATGGATCAGATTAACGACACGCTGACCTCTTCCATCAAAATCATTGCCATGATGCTGCTGATTATCGGTGGTGGCGGTGCGTTCAAGCAGGTGTTGGTCGACAGCGGCGTGGATAAATACATCGCGGCCATGATGCATGAAACCAATGTGTCACCGCTGCTGATGGCGTGGTCTATCGCTGCGGTGCTGCGTATCGCGCTCGGCTCTGCAACCGTTGCAGCAATCACCGCCGGTGGTATCGTTGCGCCGCTGATTGCGACGACGGGCGTGAGCCCTGAGCTGATGGTTATCGCGGTAGGTTCCGGTAGCGTGATTTTCTCTCACGTGAACGATCCGGGCTTCTGGCTGTTCAAGGAATATTTCAACCTGACTATCGGTGAAACCATCAAGTCCTGGTCTGCACTGGAAACCATTATTTCGGTATGTGGTCTGGTCGGGGTTCTGCTGTTGAACATGGTTATCTGATATCAAAAAGCCGGGTAGCTTGCGCTTACCCGGCTTTCTTCTCTCTGTGAGACTACCGCGTTTTACCCACCGCTTTTCTGCGCTTATCCAAATCCTTAATCAGCCTGTTCACCCCGTCATCGGCAAACATCTTCTCAAGCGTGATGGACAATTTGCGACGCCAGTTCTTGTACTGATAGCTGGTACCCGGAATGTTCACCGGCTCCGCCATATCAATCCAGTCTTCCGGCTGCAGACCCAGCAGGGCACTGTTGCTGTCGGCGATATAGCGCTGCAATCCGCGGTTGAGCGTAGGCGTCATCGACATCAGTGATGCCTTATGCCCGGCGCGTTTCGGCAGGCAGCCATGCTTGTGTAACGCATCAAGCAACCCTTGCTTCGCCAGCTCGCGATCCTGATACAGCCCACGTAAGACCTCTTCATCCGGATACAGACCCAGCGTTTTACCGAGTGTCAGATCGCCGCTTTCCCAATAGCCACGAAGCGTAGGAAGGTCATGCGTCGTCGCGACTGCCATTGACTGTTCAGGGTACGCTTTCGGCGCGCGGAAGGTTTTCTCATGGTCGTTTTCAAAATAGAGCACTTTATAGGAGTAAACGCCGCTGTCGCGGAGCTTACTGACAATCTCAATCGGCACGGTACCGAGATCTTCGCCGATCACCATGCACTGATGACGTTTACTCTCCAGCGCCAGGATCGAGAGCAGATCGTCAACCGGATACTGTACATACGCGCCGTGGTCAGCCGTTTCACCATAAGGGATCCACCACAGACGCAGGACGGACATCACGTGGTCAATTCGCAGCGCGCCGCAGTTTTGCATGTTGGCGCGCAGCAGGTCGATAAACGGCTCGTAAGCCCGCGCAGCCATGACGTGCGGATCCATCGGCGGCAAACCCCAGTTCTGGCCGAGCGGGCCAAGAATATCCGGCGGTGCGCCCACGGAGGCCTTCAGGCAATAAAGCTCGCGGTCACACCAGGTTTCCGCCCCGCCTTCTGCCACGCCAACGGCCAGATCGCGGTACAGACCAATCGGCATTTTATAGCCCTGGCTCACCTGCCAGCAGGCGGCAAACTGGCTGTAAGCCAGCCACTGCAGCCAGAGGAAGAAGTCCACCTCGTCAGCATATTTTTTGCAGAACGCCTGCACTTCGGGCGTATCGACAGATTGATACGCTTCCGGCCATACCGGCCAGCCCCAGCGCATTTCGTCCTCTTTTACCTGATAAGCGTGCAATGCATCGAACGCCGCCTGCCAGTAAAGGCTCTCGCCTTCCTGAGCTACAAACTGGCGGAAAGCCGACATCTGCTCGTCATCACGCTGCGAAAAACCTTTCCACGCCAGACGTAATGCGGCCATTTTCAGTGCGGTGACGGTGGCATAGTCTACCCAGTCCGTCTCGCGCGCCTGCTTCAGCGCCTGCTGAGTGGTCGTGAGGTTCCACCACGCCTGCGCCTCTTTGCTGCTTTTGAAATCGTCTAAGGCATTCACGTCAATGTAAATCACGTTCAGCCAGCGACGGGATGACGGGCTGTACGGACTGGCACTTTCCGGGTTCGCCGGATAGAGCGCATGAATGGGGTTGAGGCCGATAAACGCACCGCCGCGCTCGCCCACATCCGCCAGCATCTTTTTCAGGTCGCCAAAATCGCCGATACCCCAGTTGCTGTCAGAGCGCAGCGTGTAGAGCTGCACGCAGGCCCCCCACAGCTTTTTACCCTCGAGCAACGCCTGCGGCTCATAGCAGCGTTTTGGCGTAACAATCACCCGACAATGAAAACGCTGGTCGTCCTGCGTGAGGGTTAACGTGTGATAGCCCTCCGGCAGTTTTGCCGGAAGGTTAAGCGCTTTGCCACCGGTGGCGTGGCCTTTGTGCTGTTGCCCCTCTTCGGTCGTGAGCAGCCAGCTAAATTCGCCGCGCCCGTTTACCGTTAGCGGCATCTTTTTACCGGCGGTAAACACCTTCACGTTCGGCACCGGAGCAACCGACGCTTTCGCGTCGGTCTTGTGCATGGCATCCAGCAAACGTCTTTTGGTGTCGGCGCCAATAGACTGTGGTTTGCCGTGAGCATTAATGTAACTGAGGCTGATCCCCGCCGCCTGCGCGGCACTGTCCAGACGTTTACTCTCCATCGCGCTTCCTTAGCGTTTTGCCTGCCAGATACGAGCCTGATAATCACGGATTGAGCGGTCAGAACTGAACATCCCGCAGCGGGCGGTGTTCAGAATGCACGCCCGGGTCCACGCTTCCTGGTCGCGATACAGCACGTCGACCTGTTTTTGCGCGTCCACATAGGCCGTAAAGTCCGCCATGACCAGATACGGGTCACCGCCGTGTTTGTCCATGCTGTGCAGCATCTGGTCAAAGGCATGTTTATCGCCATCGCTGTATTTCCCGCTTTCCAGCTCTTTCAGAACCGCATCAAGAACTTTGTCTTTCTTACGCCATTTCACCGGGTCGTAACCTTTGGCTTTGAGGGCTTTCACTTCTTCGACGGTATGGCCGAAGATAAAGATGTTCTCTTCCCCCACCTTTTCGGCGATCTCGACGTTCGCGCCGTCGAGCGTACCGACGGTCAGCGCACCGTTCAGCGCCAGCTTCATGTTGCCGGTACCGGAAGCTTCTTTCCCTGCCGTGGAGATCTGCTCGGAGATATCCGCCGCCGGGATCAGCATCTCAGCTGCAGAGACGCAGTAGTCCGGCAGGAACACCACCTTCAGCTTGTCACCCACTTTCGGATCGTTATTGATGGCCGCGGCCACTTTATTAATGGCGAGGATAATGTTTTTCGCCAGGTAGTAGCCCGGTGCGGCTTTCGCCCCAAACAGGAACACGCGCGGTACGCGGTCAGCCTGCGGGTTCTCGCGGATCTCTTTATACAGCGCCAGAATGTGCAGCAGGTTCAGGTGCTGGCGTTTGTACTCATGCAGACGTTTGATCTGAATATCGAAAATGGCGTTCGGGTTGATCTCAATCCCGGTACGCGCTTTGACAAAATGCGCCAGACGCACTTTGTTTTCGAGCTTAATGGCGCGGTACTGCTCGCGGAATGCCGCGTCGTCGGCATACTTTTCCAGATTGATAAGCTGGTCCAGATCGTTGGCCCACTCTTTCTTCAGGGTTTTGTCCAGCAGGCCGGCCAGCAGCGGGTTGCACTGCTTAATCCAGCGACGCGGCGTGATGCCGTTGGTCACGTTATGGAATTTGGTCGGCCACAGCTGGTGGTATTCCGGGAACAGGTCTTTCACCACCAGATCCGAGTGCAGCGCCGCCACACCGTTCACCGCAAAACCGCTCACCACGCACATGTTCGCCATGCGCACCTGTTTGTCATGGACCACAGCCAGCTTCGCCCACACCGCTTTGTCGCCCGGCCAGGTTTTATCCACTTGCTTTTTAAACGCGTCGTTAATCTTGTTGATGATCTGCATATGACGCGGCAGCAGGGCTTTCACCAGCTTCTCATCCCAGCACTCCAGCGCTTCAGGCATCAGGGTGTGGTTGGTATAGGCAAACGTACGGCTGGTGATCGCCCACGCGTCATCCCAGCTCAGCTGGTGCTCGTCAATCAGCACGCGCAGCAGTTCAGGAATCGCAATCGTCGGGTGCGTATCGTTAAGCTGGATCACTTCGAAGTCCGGCAGCTGCGCCAGCTTGCGGCCCGCCAGGTGATGACGACGCAGAATATCCGCAATGGAACAGGCACACTGGAAGTACTGCTGCATCAGACGCAGTTTCTTGCCCGCCAGATGGTTGTCGTTCGGGTAAAGGACTTTGGTCAGTTTCTCAGCGTCGATCCCCTGCTGCTCGGCACGCAGGAAATCGCCGTCGTTGAATTTGGTCAGGTTGAAGGGATGAGCGTGCTTTGCCTGCCACAGACGCAGCGGTTGCGCCACGCCGTTACGGTAGCCCAGCACCGGCAGATCCCAGGCTTCGCCGGTCAGGGTAAACGCAGGCTCCCACAGCCCCTGCTTCGTGACTTTACCACCAATGCCTACCTGCACATCAAGCTGTGCATTGTGGCGGAACCAGGGGTAAGTATTGCGGTGCCAGTCATCCGGCGCTTCCATCTGATGACCATCAGCAAACGACTGACGGAACAGGCCGTACTGGTAGTTCAGACCGTAGCCAATGGCCGATTGACCGACGGTGGCCATCGAGTCAAGGAAACAGGCCGCCAGACGTCCCAGACCACCGTTACCCAGCGCCGGGTCAATCTCTTCTTCCAGCAGGTCGGTAAGGTTAATGTCATGCTCTTTCAGCACATCACCCACCTCCTGATACCAGCCGAGGTTCAGCAGGTTATTACCTGTCAGACGGCCAATCAGGAACTCCATTGAGATGTAGTTAACGTGGCGCTGGTCTTTCGTCGGTTTTGCCAACGGTTGAGCATCCAGCTGCTCCGCGAGCGCACCGCTCACTGCCTGCCACCACTGGTGAGGCGTCATCTCGTTTGCAGCGTGAAGGCCAAAACGCTGCCACTGACGCGTCAGGGCAGCCTGGAATTGAGCTTTGTTAAAGGTAGGCTGTGACATAGGGAATTGGCATCCTGTAGAGAGAAAACACATGTTGGCGCTAGTGTGCCAGGCTCATTTCGCCTCTTCCTCATCCCGCAGGGGATTAGGCAGGGAGGAGTAGCGGGGATGAGCATAAAAGTGTGATCAAGGCCACTCTGAGAGCATAGTGTGAGTGTGCCAGGAAGAAAAAAAGATAACCGGGGAGAATGTCAAAAAAATGAAATACAGTTTCGGATGAAATTAATCCGCGCCGAAATGATTACTTACGCAGAATAATATTTCTGCAATGGGGCCTTACCTAAGGGGATTATTAATCTCACTCAACTTTACCCGAACTTTATTAAATTTGACGTCACTATACCTTTCTGAAACCAGTTTCAGCGTAACCGTGTGACACTGGGACAAGCCAGCGCTGACGCGGTGTTAAAGCCATTCTGGAAAAGTTCCGGTACTCGCCTGAATGTTTTGTGACAGAGTGCAAATTCAGAGCCACAAAACCCAGACATAACTTGCAATAGTTCTCTTTCTGGCCGACCTTATAGCTATTAATTACGAAGCGCAAAAAAAATAAATTCTCTCGTTCCCCACAGTGAAGTGAAAACTATGTTGATTCCGTCTAAATTAAGTCGCCCGGTTCGTCTTGACCATACAGTGGTCCGCGAGCGTCTGCTGGCTAAACTTTCCGGCGCGCATAATTTCCGACTGGCGCTGGTTACGAGCCCTGCAGGTTATGGAAAAACTACGCTCATTTCGCAATGGGCCGCAGGTAAGAGCGACCTTGGCTGGTACTCCCTTGATGAGGGCGATAACCAGCAAGAGCGTTTTGCCAGCTATCTGATTGCCGCCATTCAGCAGGCAACCAACGGACACTGCGTCGCCAGTGAGGTCATGGTGCAAAAGCGCCAGTACGCCAGTCTGTCTTCCCTTTTCTCACAGCTGTTTATCGAACTGGCCGAATGGCATCGCCCGCTGTACGTGGTGATTGATGATTATCATCTCATCACTAACCCGGTTATCCATGAATCGATGCGTTTCTTCCTGCGTCATCAGCCGGAAAACCTGACCCTGGTCGTGCTGTCGCGTAACCTGCCGCAACTGGGCATCGCCAACCTGCGCGTGCGCGATCAGCTGCTGGAAGTCGGCAGCCAGCAGCTGGCCTTTACCCATCAGGAAGCCAAACAGTTCTTTGACTGTCGACTGAACTCGCCAATTGAGGCCTCCGAAAGCAGCCGCCTGTGTGATGATGTCGCCGGCTGGGCGACGGCGCTGCAGCTGATTGCTCTCTCTGCCCGGCAAAATAACAGCCCGACGCACCAGTCTGCGCGTCGCCTGGCGGGGATTAACGCGAGCCATCTTTCTGATTATCTCGTCGACGAAGTGCTGAACAGCGTTGATCCGTCGACCCGAAATTTCCTGCTCAAAAGTTCTCTGCTGCGTTCCATGAACGACGCGCTGATCGTGCGCGTGACCGGCTGTGAAAACGGTCAGCTGCAGCTGGAAGAGATTGAGCGCCAGGGCCTGTTCCTGACCCGAATGGACGATCCCGGCGAGTGGTTCAGCTATCACCCACTGTTTGGCAGCTTCCTGCGCCAGCGCTGTCAGTGGGAGCTTGCGACGGAACTGCCTGAAATCCATCGCGCCGCCGCCGAAAGCTGGATGGCACAAGGTTTCCCGAGCGAGGCGATTCACCACGCGCTTGCCGCCGGTGATGCCGGCATGCTGCGCGATATCCTCCTTAACCACGCATGGGGCTTGTTTAACCACAGCGAGCTGACGTTGCTTGAAGAGTCACTGAAAGCCCTGCCGTGGGAGAGCCTGCTGGAGAATCCGCGCCTGGTGCTGCTGCAGGCCTGGCTGATGCAGAGCCAGCATCGCTACAGTGAAGTAAATACCCTGCTGGCACGTGCCGAGCAGGAGATGGAAAGCGATATGGATGCCACCCTGCACGGCGAATTCAACGCCCTGCGAGCGCAGGTGGCGATTAACGACGGTGACCCGGAAGAGGCGGAGCGCCTGGCGATGGTTGCGCTGGATGAACTGCCGCTGGCCAATTTCTACAGCCGTATTGTGGCCACCTCGGTACACGGTGAAGTTCTGCACTGCAAAGGCGAGCTGACGCGCTCCCTTTCGCTCATGCAACAAACTGAACAGATGGCCCGCCGCCACGATGTCTGGCATTACGCGCTGTGGAGCCTGATCCAGCAAAGTGAAATTTTGTTTGCGCAGGGGTTCCTGCAGGCCGCCTGGGAAAATCAGGAAAAGGCCTTCCAGCTGATTCGTGAGCAGCATCTGGAACAGCTGCCGATGCACGAGTTCCTGCTGCGCATTCGTGCACAGCTCCTTTGGGCATGGTCGCGTCTGGATGAAGCGGAAAGCTGCGCCCGTCAGGGTGTGGACGTTCTCTCCAGCTTCCAGCCACAGCAGCAATTGCAGTGTCTGGCGCTGCTGGTTCAGTGCTCGCTGGCGCGTGGCGATCTCGATAACGCCCGCAACCACCTTAACCGTCTGGAAAACCTGCTCGGTAACGGTCAGTACCACAGCGACTGGGTGTCCAACGCCGATAAGGTGCGGGTGATTTACTGGCAGATGACCGGCGACAAAAAATCCGCCGCCAACTGGTTACGTCAGACCCCTAAACCGGAATTTGCCAACAACCACTTCCTGCAGAGCCAGTGGCGCAACATTGCCCGCGTCCAGATCCTGCTCGGTGAATTAGAACCTGCCGAAATCGTGCTGGAAGAGCTTAATGAAAACGCCCGCAGCCTGCGGCTGATGAGCGATCTCAACCGCAACCTGCTTCTGCTGAACCAGCTTTACTGGCAGGCGGGCCGCAAAAACGATGCCCAGCGCGTCCTGCTGGAAGCGCTGCAGCTGGCGAACCGCACCGGGTTTATCAGCCACTTTGTCATTGAAGGTGAAGTGATGGCCCAGCAGCTGCGACAATTGATTCAACTCAATACGCTGCCAGAGCTGGATCAGCATCGTGCCCAGCGTATTCTGCGCGAGATTAACCAGCACCATCGCCATAAGTTTGCGCACTTTGATGAGAACTTCGTTGAACGTCTGCTGAACCATCCGGAAGTACCGGAACTGATCCGCACCAGCCCGCTCACTCAGCGCGAATGGCAGGTGCTGGGGCTGATCTACTCAGGCTACAGCAACGAGCAGATCGCCGGTGAACTGGCGGTGGCAGCGACCACCATCAAAACCCATATCCGCAATCTCTATCAGAAGCTGGGCGTCGCCCATCGTCAGGATGCGGTGCAGCATGCACAGCAATTGCTGAAGATGATGGGGTACGGCGTGTAATTCTGGTGCGCGTGGGTGCCCTTACCCGGGCCTGTTTTGCAGAAACTAAAAACGGCAACCTTCGGTTGCCGTTTTGCTTTTACGTCAGCACAGTTCCAGCTGCAGATTATTATCCTTAATCACCTGCATCACGCCTGCCGGCGGCATCACGTCGGTATAAACCGCATCAACCATGCTGATGCTGCCCATATTCACCATCGCGTTACGGCCAAACTTGGAGTGGTCCACCACGAGCATAACGTGGCGTGAATTCTCAATAATCGCGCGCTTGGTGCGGACTTCATGATAATCAAACTCCAGCAGGGAGCCATCGCTGTCGATACCGCTGATCCCGAGAATGCCGAAATCGAGACGGAACTGAGAGATAAAGTCGAGCGTCGCTTCACCGATGATGCCGCCGTCGCGGCTACGTAACTCGCCGCCCGCAAGGATGATGCGGAAATCGTCTTTCTGCATCAGGGTATTCGCGACATTCAGGTTATTGGTCACGACGCGCAGGTTTTCATGATCCAGCAGCGCATGGGCGACCGCTTCTGGCGTGGTGCCGATATCAATAAACAGCGTCGCCCCGTTAGGGATCTGGCTGGCGACTTTCCGCGCAATGCGCTCTTTCTCCGCCGTTTGCGTGGCTTTACGGTCATGCCATGAGGTGTTGACCGAGCTGGACGGCAGCGCCGCCCCGCCGTGGTGGCGCAGAATACGGTTTTGATCGGCAAGGTCGTTCAGGTCACGACGAATGGTCTGCGGGCTGACGGCAAACTGCTCGACCAGCTCTTCGGTGCTGACATATCCCTGTTTTTTAACCAGTTCGATAATGGCGTCATGACGTTGTGTTTGTTTCATCAATTATCCCTGAGAATTATGTTCGTTTTCGCGCATGGAGCGTGTCGGCAAACGCCATCGCCAGCCCAACGGCCAGCCCGGTGACGTGTGCACCATTGGCGATAGACATACCAAACAGATCAAACCATCCGGCAATTAGCCATATTAACGCAAAGGTTATTAACCCGCGTTGCAGATAGATGCCACTTTCAGGATCGCGCTCACCTCTGAGCCAGACATAGCCCATCAGGGCATACACAACACCTGATAATCCGCCAAACCACGGGCCGCTGAATTTGTGCTGCACATAGCCACTCAACAGGGCACTGATGACGGTGATCACAATCAGCTTCCCGCTGCCCAGACGCTTCTCGACGGCACCGCCAAGGTACCACCACCACAGCAGGTTAAAGAGAATATGCATCACCGAGAAGTGCATCAGCGCGTGGGTAAAATAGCGCCAGACGTCAACGTCCAGTGAAGGGTCATAGGGCCATGCCAGGGCGATCATGACGCTCTGGTCGCCGACCACGTTCATCATAATGAACACGATAATGCAGGCCGCCATCAGCAGCAGCGTAAACGGACCCGCGCGTTCGCGCACGGTGGCAAAGAAGGGAAAACGGCGATAGTGCAGCCCGCTGTCCGTCTGGCCTGATTGCCAGCTTGCGGCCAGATAGCGCGGGTCGCCAGGGTTCTCAAGGAATCGCGCCAGCTCCTCATTTACCCTCGCGGCCTGGCTCTCGTCGGCCAGCCACACATCGGTCTGATGATGTTGCTGGATGGTCAGAATAACGCCCTGCGTCGCCATATAGTCGACAAACGCCTGGGCGACGCGCGGGTTGGTAAAAGAGGTGATCATCAACATGGGCAGCCGTCGCTTATTTCCACACAAAAGGGGACAGTATAGCGGTATCAGCGCTCAAACGCGTATTCAACTTCTGCCGGGAAATGACGATGCCAGGCATCGAAGCCGCCATCGACACTGTAAACCGCATCGTAGCCCTGCTGAAGCAGGTACTGCGCTGCACCTTTACTGCTGTTGCCGTGGTAGCACATGACCATCACCGGCGTGTCGAAGTCGTTATCGCGCATAAACGCGCCCAGGGAGTCGTTGGTCAGGTGGAACGCGCCTGGCGTGTGGCCCATCGCAAAGCTCTGTGGATCGCGGATGTCCACCAGCACAGCCGTTCCCTGGTGCATTTTCTGATGGGCTTCTTCTACGTTAATACATTCAAACTGATCCATGGTGCTCTCATCTTATATTCAGGTGTGGTGCGCTTCCTCTCACCCCCCACTCTCTCCTGAAGTGAGACGGTTGGGCGAGGGCATCAAGCGGCACTATTTTACCCCGTAGTGTACGTCCTGGCGGCGGGTAAACGCCATTATGTTATCCATATCACTCTAAATTGTTTTTTTGATGTTACCAAAAGCGCGTTCCTTTGCTATTATGAGCGATATCGAACATTTCTGAGCTTTAACGAAAGTGCGTGAGGGTGTTATGGAAACCAAAGATCTGATTGTGATAGGCGGTGGCATCAACGGTGCCGGGATTGCGGCCGATGCTGCAGGACGCGGTTTATCCGTGCTGATGCTGGAAGCTAACGATCTCGCCTGCGCGACCTCGTCCGCCAGCTCCAAACTGATCCACGGTGGCCTGCGCTACCTGGAACACTACGAATTCCGCCTGGTCAGCGAAGCCCTGGCCGAACGTGAAGTGCTGCTGAAAATGGCTCCGCATCTGGCGATTCCGATGCGCTTTCGCCTGCCCCACCGCCCGCATCTGCGTCCGGCGTGGATGATTCGAATCGGTCTGTTTATGTACGATCATCTGGGCAAACGTACCAGCCTGCCAGGATCGACCGGTTTGCGTTTTGGCTCAGAATCGGTCCTTAAACCTGAAATCGTGCGCGGATTCGAATATTCCGACTGCTGGGTAGACGATGCGCGTCTGGTCCTTGCCAATGCGCAGATGGTGGTGAAAAAGGGCGGCGAGGTGAAAACCCGCACCCGCGCCACGGCTGCCCGTCGTGAAAACGGCCTGTGGGTTGTTGAAGCGGAAGACGTGGATACCGGCGAGAAGTTCAGCTGGAAAGCGCGCGGCCTGGTAAACGCCACCGGTCCGTGGGTGAAACAGTTCTTTGATGAGGGAATGCACCTGCCTTCGCCGTACGGCATCCGCCTGATCAAAGGCAGCCACATTGTCGTGCCACGCGTGCATACCCAGAAGCAGGCCTATATCCTGCAAAACGAAGATAAACGTATCGTGTTTGTGATCCCGTGGATGGACGAGTTCTCCATCATCGGCACCACCGACGTGGAGTACAAAGGCGATCCGAAAAATGTCGAGATCGACGAGAGTGAAGTCAGCTACCTGCTGAAAGTGTATAACGCGCACTTCAAAAAACAGCTGGCACGCGATGACGTGGTCTGGACTTACTCCGGCGTGCGTCCGCTGTGTGATGACGAATCGGACTCACCGCAGGCCATCACCCGCGACTATACGCTGGATATTCATGACGTGGACGGCCAGGCACCGCTGCTGTCGGTCTTTGGCGGCAAGCTCACTACCTATCGTAAGCTGGCCGAACACGCGCTGGAAAAACTGGTGCCGTACTACAAAGGCATTGGCCCGGCCTGGACTAAAGGAGCCGTATTGCCTGGCGGCGATATCGGGGATAACCGCGATGATTATGCCGCGAAACTGCGCCGTCGCTACCCGTTCATCACCGAAGGGATGGCGCGTCACTACGCCCGTACCTACGGCAGTAATACGGAATGGATCCTGGGTGAAGCCAAAACGCTTGCCGACCTGGGTGAACATTTCGGTCACGAACTTTACGAAGCCGAACTGCGCTATCTGGTTGAAAACGAGTGGGTGCGCCGCCTGGATGATGCCATCTGGCGTCGTACCAAAGAAGGGATGTGGCTGGATGCCGAGCAGCAGTCGCGCGTGGCGCAGTGGCTGGCGCAGAACGCGGGAAAGCGTGAGCTGTCATTAGCATCGTGATGTAAAAAAGCCCGGTGGCGTTACGCTTCCCGGGCCTGCAGATTGCATAAGCCGGGTCAGGCGAAGCCGCCACCCGGCTCTGTTTTTTTATAACCGCACGGGATCGATATGCCAGATAGTTTCAGCATATTCTTTGATAGTACGGTCTGATGAAAAATAGCCCATATTGGCGATGTTATGCATCGCGGCGCTGGTCCACTTCTCCTGCTGACGGTACAACTCGTCCACGTTGTCCTGGCAGTCGACATAGCTGCGGTAATCCGCCAGCACCTGATAGTGGTCACCAAAGTTAATCAGTGAATCGACCAGATCGCGATAGCGGCTCGGCTCTTCAGGGTTAAACACGCCGGTGGCGATTTGCGTCAACACCTGACGCAGCTCTTCATCTTCTTCGTAGTACTCGCGCGGCGAGTAGCCCTTCCTGCGAAGCGCCTCCACCTCCTCTGTCGTGTTACCGAAGATAAAGATATTCTCTGCCCCGACATGCTCCAGCATCTCAACGTTCGCGCCATCCAGCGTACCGATGGTCAGTGCGCCATTCAGGGCAAACTTCATATTACTGGTGCCGGAAGCTTCCGTACCGGCCGTGGAAATCTGCTCAGACAGGTCCGCCGCCGGAATGATCAGTTGCGCCAGACTCACACTGTAGTTCGGGACAAAGACCACCTTCAGCTTGTCACCGATATCCGGATCGTTGTTGACCACCTTCGCCACATCATTGATGAGATGAATAATGTGCTTCGCCATGTAGTATGCCGACGCCGCCTTACCGGCAAAGATTTTCACCCGTGGCACCCAGTCGGCCGTTGGGTCGGCTTTGATGCGATTGTAGTGCGTGATGACGTGCAGCACGTTCATGAGCTGTCGCTTGTACTCATGGATACGCTTGATTTGCACATCAAACAACGCTTTCGGGTTGGCCACCACGTTCAGGTGCAGCGCAAGATACACCGACAGCCGCTTCTTGTTCAGAAGCTTGGCTTCACGCACGGCTTTGTTCACCGCCGGGAAATCCAGGTGCTGTTCAAGCTCGCCCAGCTGACTCAAATCGGTACGCCAGGTGCGGCCAATATGTTCGTCCAGGACGTCGGAGAGCGGCTGGTTAGCCAGCGCCAGCCAGCGACGCGGGGTAACACCGTTCGTCACGTTGCAAAAACGCGTCGGGAAGATCTTCGCGAAATCAGCAAACAGCGACTGCACCATCAGGTTCGAGTGCAGTCCGGAAACCCCGTTCACCTTGTGGCTGATCACCACCGCCAGCCAGGCCATACGCACGCGGCGACCGTTGGATTCATCAATGATTGAAGCCCGGCTCAGCAGGCCAGTATCGTTCGGATACTGCTCCTGCAGCGTCTTCAGGAAGTAGTCGTTAATCTCAAAGATAATCTGCAGATGGCGCGGCAAAATTTTACCGAGCATGTCGACCGGCCAGGTTTCCAGCGCTTCGCTCATCAGGGTGTGGTTGGTGTACGAGAAGACCTGGCAGGTCACTTCAAACGCATCATCCCAGCTGAACTTGTGCTCGTCGATCAGCAGACGCATAAGCTCGGGGATCGAAAGCACCGGGTGGGTGTCGTTGAGGTGAATGGCGGTTTTTTCCGCCAGGTTACTGTAGGTTTTGTGCAGCTGATAATGACGGCTCAGGATGTCCTGAATCGTCGCGGACACAAGGAAATACTCCTGACGCAGACGCAGTTCGCGTCCGGAATAGGTCGAGTCATCCGGATAAAGTACGCGGGAGACGTTTTCAGAGTGGTTTTTATCTTCCACCGCCGCAAAATAGTCGCCCTGGTTGAATTTACCGAGGTTGATTTCGCTACTGGCCTGGGCGCTCCACAGGCGCAGGGTATTGGTGGCATCGGTGTCGTAGCCGGGGATAATCTGGTCATAGGCCACGGCCAGGATCTCTTCCGTCTCAACCCAGCGGGATTTTTTTCCCTCCTGCTGAATACGGCCACCAAAGCGCACTTTGTAGCGCGTATTGTGTCGTTTGAATTCCCACGGGTTGCCGTACTCAAGCCAGTAGTCCGGAGACTCTTTCTGTCGGCCTTCCACAATGTTCTGTTTGAACATGCCGTAGTCGTAGCGAATCCCGTAGCCGCGGCCCGGCAGGGCCAGCGTCGCCAGCGAGTCCAGGAAACAGGCGGCCAGGCGCCCCAGGCCGCCGTTACCGAGGCCCGGGTCATTCTCTTCGTCAATCAGCTCTTCTAAATCTAACCCCATCTCTTCCAGTGCGGTTTTGACGTCGTCATAGATACCGAGCGACAACAGCGCATTGGACAGCGTGCGGCCAATCAAAAATTCCATCGACAGGTAATAAACCTGCCGCGTTTCCTGTGAGAGCTGGGCGCGGTTAGAGCGCAGCCAGCGTTCCACTAAGCGGTCACGCACGGCAAACAGCGTGGCGTTCAGCCACTCGTGTTTGTTGGCGATGACCGGGTCTTTCCCGATGGTGAACATCAGCTTATAGGCGATAGAGTGCTTTAACGCCTCAACGCTGAGCGTGGGTGAAGAATAGCTAAAAGGAGCATTCATATCAGTAACTTCGCCTCGTTACATCAAGCGTTGATAAAGGTCGCGGTATGACTGCGCCGCAACGTGCCAGCCAAAGTCCAGAGACATCGCCTGACGCTGAACGTAACGCCACAGAGATGGACGGGACCACAAGACGAAAGCACGCCGAATCGCCCGCAGCAGCGACCAGGCATTACTGTCCTCAAAGACAAACCCGCTGGCGATACCGTCCGCAAGGTTTTCCAGAGAACTGTCCGATACGGTATCCGCCAGCCCGCCGGTACGACGTACCAGCGGCAGCGTGCCGTATTTCAGGCCATAGAGCTGCGTCAGGCCACACGGTTCGAAACGGCTCGGCACCAGAATGACGTCAGCACCGCCCATAATCCGGTGCGAAAACGCTTCGTGATAGCCAATCTGCACCCCTACCTGCCCGGGGTGTTCCGCCGCTGCCGCAAGGAAACCTTCCTGCAGCACCGGGTCGCCGGCACCGAGCAGCGCCAGTTGTCCCCCCTGCTCCAGTAAGCCCGGCAGCGCCTCCAGCACTAAATCCAGCCCTTTCTGGCTGGTCAGACGGCTGACGACGGCGAACAGCGGCACTTTATCGTTCACCTTCAGCCCCATCGCAATCTGCAGCTGGCGTTTGTTTTCCGCTTTGTCTTCCACGGAATCGCGGCCATAGCGTGCCGCCAGCAGAAGATCGGTCTCCGGATTCCAGATCTGCTCATCAACGCCGTTGAGGATCCCCGACAGGCGGCCCTCACGATGGCGCTGTCGCAGCAACCCTTCCAGACCGTTACCAAACTCCGTCTGGGTAATTTCCCGGGCGTAGGTCGGGCTCACGGCCGTAATGTGATCGGCGTAGTAGATGCCGGCTTTCAGGAACGAAATCTGCCCGTTAAACTCCAGGCCGTGCATGTTATAGAACGACCATGGCAGATCGATGTCATTCATGTGATGGGCATAGTACATGCCCTGATACGCCAGGTTGTGAACGGTAAAGACCGATTTCGCCGGGTGGCCGCGCGCCGCCAGATACGCCGGTGCAAGCCCGGCGTGCCAGTCGTGAGCGTGTACCACATTCGGGCGCCAGAACGGATCCAGCCCGGTTGCCATTTCAGCACCGACCCAGCCGAGCAGTGCGAAACGCAGCACGTTGTCGGTATAGGCGAACAGGTTCGTATCGTGATACGGGCTACCCGGTCGATCGTATAAATGCGGCGCATCAATCAGGTAAATGCCTACGCCATTGTAATGTCCAAACAGCAGGGTGATGCGTCCGGCGAAGGTTTCACGACGAGTGACCACCTTTGCATCTGGAATACCACGCCGGATATCCGGAAAAGCGGGCAACAGAACTCGGGTATCTACACCCCCGGCGATTTGCGCCGCAGGCAATGCGCCAAGAACATCCGCCAGACCGCCCGTTTTTAACAACGGGAACATCTCAGAACATACATGTAAAACCTGCATTATCGCTCCTGTTTGACCTGCAGCTTCCGCAACATTTCCCGTGTTACTAACACGATCCCCTCTTCCGAACGGTAGAAACGACGCGCGTCTTCTTCCGCATTTTCACCAATCACCATGCCTTCAGGTATGACGCAGGCACGGTCGATAACGCAACGGCGCAGACGGCATGAGCGTCCGACCCAGACATCCGGCAGCAGCACCGCCGAATCGATATTACAGAATGAGTTCACGCGCACGCGGGGGAACAGCACCGACTGCACCACCACCGACCCCGAGATAATGCATCCGCCGGACACCAGCGAGTTCAGCGTCATGCCGTGACTGCCGGAGCGGTCCTGAACGAATTTCGCCGGCGGCAGCGATTCCATGTGGGTACGGATTGGCCAGTTCTGGTCGTACATATCCAGTTCAGGCGTCACCGACGCGAGATCGAGGTTTGCCTTCCAGTAGGCCTCCAGCGTTCCGACGTCGCGCCAGTAAGGTTCAGCATTCGGATCAGACTGCACGCAGGACAACGGGAAGGGATGTGCATACGCCATGCCAGCTTTGGTAATTTTCGGAATGATATCTTTGCCGAAGTCGTGGCTGGAGTTTTCGTCTTTGTCGTCTTCTTCCAGAAGCGCGTAAAGATAATCGGCATCAAAGACATAGATCCCCATGCTGGCGAGCGATTTGGTATCGTCCCCTGGCATTGTCGGTGGGTTCGCCGGTTTTTCGACAAAATCGATAATCTTGTCGTCGGCGTCGACGTGCATCACCCCAAATGCCGTCGCCTCAGCAACAGGCACGGGCAGGCATGCCACGGTGCAACGCGCCCCTTTTTCGACGTGGTCGATCAGCATGTGGGAGTAGTCTTGCTTGTAGATATGATCGCCCGCGAGGATCACGATGTATTCCGCGTTATAACGGCGAATAATGTCGAGGTTTTGCGTCACCGCATCCGCCGTCCCGCGATACCAGTTCTCACCGTGAACGCGCTGCTGGGCAGGCAGAAGATCAACAAACTCATTCATCTCTTCACTGAAGAATGACCAGCCGCGCTGGATGTGCTGCACCAGAGTATGCGACTGATACTGCGTAATGACGCCAATGCGGCGAATGCCTGAGTTCAGGCAGTTGGAGAGCGCAAAGTCGATAATACGGAACTTACCACCAAAGTGGACGGCAGGTTTGGCGCGTTTGATGGTCAAATCTTTCAGACGAGTACCACGCCCGCCTGCGAGTATCAGGGCAACAGTTTTTAATGGTAGCTGGCGTGCCAACATTAAGGGATCGTTCTTCTCTAATCTAACCATGACTAACTCCTTTTTTATCATCTTTGGAATACGCACACTCCGTGCGCAGGCCCGTGCCAGACAGCCATTACTACCGGATTATCCGCTCCGGCAAATGGGGGAACAGCGCGCCATTCCCCGTCAGGTAAAACAATCTCAGCGACGTCATCCGTCGCGTTCAGCGTGACCAGCCACCTCTCCGAAAGCAGGATTTGCAGGCGTGGTACGCCGTGTTGCCACTCTTGCGCGCTTAAGGGTTGCGCGTCTTGATTCAGCCAGCGGACATTACCGTCGCCCTCTTCCCACCAGCGATCGGCGGTGAGCGCGGGAATTTGCTGGCGAAGATGGATCAGCGCAGCGGTAAAGTGAATTAACCCGCTGTTCGCTTCACCCCAGTCGAGCCAGGTCAACGTGTTGTCCTGGCAATACGCATTGTTGTTACCATGCTGACTGTGACCATGTTCATCGCCTGCCAGCAGCATCGGCGTGCCCTGCGACAATAACAGCGTTGTCAGCAGCGCATGCACGCTGGCGCGTCGCCGCTCGATAACATCAAGGCTTCCGCCTAACCCTTCTATACCATGATTGAAGCTATGGTTATTGTTAGTGCCATCGCGATTCTCCTCGCCGTTCGCTTCATTGTGTTTCTGATTGAAACAAACGCAGTCCCGGAGCGTAAAACCGTCGTGCGCCGTCAGCAGGTTGATCGTCGCAGACGGTCGTTTGCCATCGCGCTTAAAAAGATCGCTGGACCCGGCAAAGCGTCCGGCGAACTCCCCCAGCGACAGATTCCGTTCCAGCCAGAAGCGGCGCGCGGCATCGCGATAGTGATCGTTCCACTCGGCAAACAGGGGCGGGAAATTCCCGACCTGATAACCCCCTTCACCGATGTCCCACGGCTCGGCAATGAGCTTCACCTGTGACAGCACCGGACAGTTTTTGATCGCTTCAAACAGCGGCGCCTGCTGACTGAAGGCCGGCGTACGCCCCATAACGGGTGCCAGATCAAAACGAAAACCGTCGACGTGGAACGTGTCCACCCAGTACTTCAGGCATTCATACGCGAAATGCATGACCGCCGGGTGGCTGAGATTGAGCGTGTTACCGCAACCGGTCCAGTTGAAGTAATCGCCATCGTCCCTGATCCAATAATAGCTACGGTTATCAATTCCGCGCATGGAGAGCGTCGGTCCATCGAGATCGCTTTCCGCACTGTGGTTCAGTACCACGTCCAGAATGACCTCAATACCTGCCGCATGAAGCGCCTTTACCGCATCACGAAACTCGTCCCGCGCCTTGTCCGGATGAGCGGCATAGCGGGGTTCGAGCGCAAACATCGCCAGCGGGTTGTAGCCCCAGTAGTTACTGAGCCCCAGCCGCTGCAGACGAGGTTCACTGGCAAAATGCGCGACGGGCAACAGCTCCAGGGCCGTGATCCCGAGGTGCTTAAGGTAGGTAATCATGGTCGGATGACCGAGCGCCTTGTAGGTGCCGCGCATCTCTTTCGGGATCGACGGATGCAGATACGTCAGCCCTTTAACATGCGCCTCGTAGATAACGGTGTTGCCCCACGGCGTGCGCGGCGGGGCATCGTCTTCCCAGTCGTAGAGATCGTTCACCACCACGCTTTTAGGCGCCACGGGGGCGCTGTCGCGGTGGTCGGGTTCACCGTAGCCGACATGGAAAATAGGGTCGTCTTTAAACTCGCCATCCACGCGGTGCGCACACGGATCGATCAGCAGCTTCGCCGGGTTAAACCAGTGCCCCTGCGCAGGTGCCCACGGGCCGTGTACGCGATAGCCGTAGTGCATTCCTGGCCGTCCCCCGGCCAGGTAGCCGTGCCAGGTATCTCCTGTGCGAGACGGCAGGTCGTAACGATGTTCATTACCCTCGCCGTCAAATACGCACAGTTCAACCCGCTCCGCATGGGCAGAAAAGAGCGTGAAATTCACCCCCTTTCCATCAAAACGTGCCCCGAGCGGTTCGGGTTTACCTGCCGTAAGCTGGGTCATTCCCCCTCCCGGATCAGCCAGATGGTGCTGAGTGGCGGTAGCGTAAGGCTCAGGGAATTCGGTCGCCCGTGGCTTTCAATGGCATCGCTTTGCACCAGACCACCGTTACCGGCATTGCTGCCGTGGTAGTGCGTGGAATCGGTATTCAGGATTTCACGCCACTTGCCGGCCTGGTTAATCCCGAAACGATAATGATGGCGCGGTACAGGGGTAAAGTTGCTGGCGACGATAATTTCGTTGCCGGCTTTATCCCGCCGCACAAAGACAAACACCGAGCGCTCATGGTCATCCACCACCAGCCACTCGAAACCGTACGGGTCAAAATCAAGCTCATGCAGGGCTTTGTGGTGACGGTAGGTCAGGTTCAGGTCCCGCACCAGACGCTGCACGCCGTGGTGCCAGTTGTCGCCCCCTTCCAGCAGATGCCAGTCGAGGCTGGTGTCGTGGTTCCACTCGCGCCCCTGGGCGAACTCATTGCCCATAAACAGCAGTTTTTTACCCGGGAAGGCGAACATCCAGCCGTAGTAGGCGCGCAGGTTGGCGAACTTCTGCCATGCATCGCCCGGCATGCGGTCGAGAATGGATTTTTTGCCATGCACCACTTCGTCATGCGACAGCGGCAGCATGAAGTTCTCGGTGTAGTTGTAGAGCAGCCCGAAGGTGAGTTTGTCATGGTGATACTGACGGTAGACGGGATCCAGCTTCATGTAGTCGAGCGTGTCGTGCATCCACCCCAGGTTCCATTTGTACCAGAACCCCAGTCCGCCGGTTGACGGTGGACGGGAGACGCCAGGGAAGTCGGTGGACTCTTCCGCCATCGTCACCGCACCGTCTACCTGCTCGCCGATAATACGGTTGGTGTTGCGCAGAAACTCAATCGCTTCCAGGTTTTCACGGCCGCCATACTCGTTCGGGATCCACTCGCCTTCTTTGCGACTGTAGTCGCGGTAGATCATCGACGCCACGGCATCAACGCGCAGGGCATCAATGCCAAAGCGCTCAATCCAGTACAGCGCATTGCCCACGAGGTAGTTTGCCACTTCACGACGACCGTAGTTGTAGATCAGCGTGTTCCAGTCCTGGTGATAGCCTTCGCGCGGGTCGCTGTGCTCGTACAGCTTAGTGCCGTCAAACTCTGAAAGACTAAAATCATCGGACGGGAAATGGCCCGGCACCCAGTCGAGGATCACGTTTAACCCGGCGGCGTGCGCGGCATTGATAAAATAGCGGAAGTCATCGCGCGTGCCGAAGCGACGCGTCGGGGCATACATCCCGGTCGGCTGATAACCCCAGCTTCCGTCGAACGGGTGTTCATTAATTGGCAGCAGCTCAAGGTGGGTAAAGCCCATCCATTTCGCGTACGGAACCAGCTGGTCGGCAAGCTCCCGGTAGCTGAGCCAGAAGTTATTATCGGTATGGCGACGCCAGGAACCGAGATGCACTTCGTAGACGGAGATTGGCGCATCAAAGCGGTTGGCCTGCTTGCGTTCTTCACTCTGGACAACTTTTTCCGGCAGGCCGCAAATCATTGACGCGGTTTCTGGACGCATCTGCGCTTCGAAGGCGTACGGGTCGGACTTAATACGCAGCTTGCCGTGCGCATCGATCATCTCGAATTTATACAGCTGGCCGTTGTGCGCGCCGGGGATAAACAGCTCCCAGATACCGCTTTCACGGCGCAGACGCATCGGGTGACGACGGCCATCCCAGTAGTTGAACTGGCCGACAACGGAAACTCGCTGGGCGTTAGGCGCCCACACGGCAAACCGCGTGCCGGTGATGCCATCCATCGTATCGGCATGGGCACCCAGCGTTTCATAAGGTCGCAGGTGGGTACCTTCAGACAGCAGCCACGCGTCCATCTCCTGTAAAAGAGGCCCAAAACTGTAGGGATCATCGATGAGATTTTGCTGACCATGCCAGATAACGGCAAGCTGATAACGAAAAGGGTTTTTACGACGGGGCATTACGCCCGAAAAGAAGCCACGAGAATCGAGGCATTCCAGATTGCCGACCTTGCGGCCGGTTTTGGGTTCGATAACCCACACTTCTGTGGCATCCGGTAACAGTGCCCGGACTTCCAGCCCGGCCTCGGTACGGTGCATCCCCAGTACGGAAAAGGGGTCGGCAAAATGACCCGCAATAAGCGCATTAATCACGTCTCTATCCACACGATCGGACATGGTATTCATCCTGTTTTTTATGTCGTCCTTTTTTAGCGCCTGGGACGACTTTAATTTGACCTGAACGGGCATCCTCTCAGCCCCGTCCTAACCTCAGGTAAGAAATAACTCTTCCTTAAAGCATAGCCAACGCTCTAAATGACTCCTGATAAAAAATAAGACATATGCGTTTTACTCCATGTAGTACGCGGAAAAGGGGGTGAAAATCACCCCCCGGGGTTTAACAAATTATTACGCCAGCTGGCGCAGCATGCGACGCAGCGGCTCGGCTGCGCCCCAAAGAAGCTGGTCGCCGACGGTGAATGCAGAAAGGAACTCCGGCCCCATGTTCAGCTTACGCAGACGACCCACCGGGGTGGTCAGCGTGCCGGTGACGGCAGCCGGGGTCAATTCACGCATGGTGATGTCGCGATCGTTTGGAACCACTTTCGCCCACGGGTTGTGTGCAGCCAGCAGCTCTTCCACGGTCGGAATCGACACATCTTTTTTCAGTTTAATCGTGAAGGCCTGGCTGTGGCAGCGCAGCGCGCCGATACGTACGCACAGACCGTCAACTGGAATGGTGTTCGCGGTATTGAGTATTTTGTTGGTCTCAGCCTGACCTTTCCACTCTTCGCGGGTCTGGCCGTTATCCAGCTGTTTGTCGATCCAAGGGATCAAACCACCGGCCAGCGGTACACCAAAGTTATCCACCGGCAGCTCGCCGCTGCGGGTCAGCTCGGTGACTTTACGCTCGATATCGAGAATAGCGGAGGCCGGATTTGTCAGCTCGGTCGCAACGCTGTGGTGCAACTGGCCCATCTGCGTCAGCAGCTCGCGCATATGACGCGCACCGCCGCCGGATGCGGCCTGGTAAGTCGCCACGGAGACCCACTCCACCAGGTCCTGTGCGAACAGGCCGCCGAGGGACATCAGCATCAGGCTGACGGTGCAGTTACCGCCGACAAAGGTTTTTACGCCGTTGTTCAGGCCGTCGGTGATGACGTCCTGGTTGACCGGGTCGAGAATGATGATGGCATCGTCTTTCATGCGCAGTGAAGACGCCGCATCAATCCAGTAGCCCTGCCAGCCGCTTTCACGCAGCTTTGGATAAATTTCGTTGGTATAATCGCCGCCCTGGCAAGTGACAATAATGTCGAGTGCCTTCAGCGCTTCCAGATCGAAAGCATCCTGCAACGTACCGGTGCTGCCGCCAAAAGAAGGTGCAGCCTGGCCGAGCTGGGAAGTGGAGAAGAAGACCGGGCGGATGGCGTCAAAATCGCGCTCTTCAACCATGCGTTGCATGAGAACAGAGCCGACCATACCGCGCCAGCCGATAAAACCAACGTTTTTCATAGCATTTTTTTCCTGCAGAGGGTGTGTGCTGATTGTGCAAACCAGTATTCAACTGGGATATGCTTCACATTACAAAATGCTGCCAAAGTCGCAAGCGAAATTAATCGATGATGGCCCGCCAATCAGAAATAGCGCTAATCATCATAATAACCATAGAGAGTTTCAGGGATAATTTTAATGAGTGAAATCATATCCGCGGCGGTTTTATTGATCCTGATAATGGATCCTCTGGGCAACCTGCCTATCTTCATGTCGGTGCTGAAGCACACCGAACCCAAACGCCGTCGGGCGATCATGATCCGCGAGCTGCTTATCGCGCTGCTGGTGATGTTCATCTTCCTGTTTGCCGGTGAGAAAATCCTCGCCTTCCTGAATCTGCGTGCCGAAACGGTTTCGATTTCCGGTGGGATTATCCTGTTCCTGATAGCGATTAAGATGATTTTCCCGAGCGCCGAAGGCAGCAGCAGCGGCCTGCCCGCGGGGGAAGAGCCGTTTATTGTGCCGCTGGCGATTCCCCTTGTCGCCGGACCGACGATTCTGGCAACGCTGATGCTGCTGTCGCATCAGTACCCCAATCAGATGAGCCATCTGGTGATTGCCTTGCTGATTGCCTGGGGCGGGACGTTTATCATTCTGCTGCAGTCGTCGTTGTTCCTGCGTCTGCTGGGTGAGAAAGGCGTAAACGCGCTGGAGCGCCTGATGGGGTTGATTCTGGTGATGATGGCAACGCAGATGTTCCTGGACGGGATCCGCGCGTGGATGAAGGGCTAGGTAAAAACAAAAAAGGACAACTCACGTTGTCCTTTTGCTTTTAGCCGGGTTTAACTCAGCAGCGTAAACGCAATCATCCCGACAATGGCACCCGTCGTGCCGAGGATGGTTTCCATCAGTGTCCAGGTTTTCAGGGTTTGCGCTTCGGTCGCACCGGTAAATTTACCGAACAGCCAGAAGCCGGCGTCGTTGACGTGTGACACCACAATCGAACCGCCCGCAATGCAGATTGAGAGCGCGGCCATCTGGGCACCGGAGTAGTTAAGCTGTTCAATCACCGGCATCACCAGACCCACGGCGGTTAAACATGCCACCGTCGCAGAGCCCTGGATGATACGCACCGCCGCAGCCAGTACGAAACAGGTCACCGCAATGGGCAGCCCCATGCCGGTCAGGGCTTCGCCCAGCGCCGGACCCACGCCGGAATCCACCAGCACCTGTTTGAACACGCCACCGGCACCGATCACCAGCAGAATGATACCCGCAGGCTGCAGCGCATGGCCGCAGATTTCCATCACTTTGTCTTTCGGCATGCCCTGGCGCATCGCCAGGCCGTACATCGCCACCAGACACGCCACCAGGATCGCGGTGAACGGGTGGCCGATAAACTCAAACCATTCGTACGCGGTAGACCCCACCGGCACGAAACGCGCGGCGATGGTTTTCAGCCCCACCAGCACCAGCGGCAGCAGGATCAGCGCCAGGCTGAAGCCGAAGGACGGCATTTTGCCTTCGCCAAGGTGCGGCTCGGTGACGTCATCCGGAATGTGAAGCTCAACGTAACGGCTGATGAAGTTGCCCCACAGCGGGCCGGCAATAATCATTCCCGGGATTGCCGCACACAGGCCAATCAGGATCATCCAGCCAAAATCGGCGTGCATCTGAGAAGCCAGCAGCATCGGCGCAGGCCCAGGCAGCAGGAACGCCGCCGCAGCCGCCACGCCCGCAAACAGCGGAATCACCAGCTTCACGAGGTTAGTGCCGGTATGGCGCGCCATCGAGAACGCCACGCTAATCAGCAGCACCACGGCCACTTCGAAGAACAGCGGCAGTGCACAAATCAGACCGGCGAGGCCAATCGCGTAGTGCGCACGGCTGTGTCCGAAGGATTTGAGCATTTTGACGGCAATCTGGTCGACTGCGCCCGTCTCATGCAGGATCTTGCCAAACATCGCACCCAGCGCGACCACAATGGCCAGGAAACCCAGCGTGCCTCCCATCCCTTTTTCCATCGTCGCTGCGATCTTATCGAGCGGCATACCGGAAAAGAGACCTGCACCAATAGACACCACCATTAAGGCAACGAAAGCATGCATACGCGCTTTCATCACTAAAAACAGCAGCAGCAATACGGAACCAACTGCTGTTAAAACTAGCGTTAATGTACTCAAAACTTACTGCCTTTTATTAATGACCTCGATGGTGCTGGCAACAACACCCTCCAGTGACTGATCGATATCAACCACTAAGACGTCTTTCTCATCGTCACCCGGCTCCTGCAACGCTTCGAACTGCGTCACCAGCATCTGGGTTTTGAAGAAGTGGCCTTTACGCGCCTTCAGACGGCTTTCAATCACCTCGAAATCGCCTTTCAGATAGATGAAAGAGAGGTTCGGGTTGCCGTCACGCAGCAGGTCGCGGTAGGTTTTTTTCAGCGCGGAGCAGACGATCAGGGAGACCTTGTTGGTACGCTGCATCGCGAACGCGGCGTCATTCAGCGCCTGCAACCACGGTTTGCGGTCGTCATCGTTCAGCGGCTCGCCGGAGGCCATTTTCATGATATTGCTGCGCGGATGGAGGAAGTCGCCATCAAGAAACGCCGCATGAAGTTGATGCGCCACTTCGCTGGCCACGGCAGATTTACCGCTACCGGAAACGCCCATCAGGACGTAAACGTGGTGATCATGATTAGTCGTGCTCAAAGGGTGTCCCTCAGTCAATTGTTACGGGTAACAGTTATCGGTAACATTGTCCTGCTGGGGCAAAAGAGAAGCAATATCCAAACGTGCGCGAAGTGAATAAGTGTGACCCACTTCAAATTTGTCAGCTTAAATAGATCCACCCGGTGACAAGGTGAAACCTAAATCTAACATTTTCGGCGTCACCGTCTCGCCACGTATGCGCGCCAGCAGGCGTTCTGCGCCAATACGGCCCATACGTTCACGCGGTGTCAGGACGCTCGCCAGACGGGGTTCCATCACCTGGCCGATGTCGTGGCCGTGGAAACCGGCAATCGCCATATCTTCGGGGATCTTCAGCCCCAGACGCTGGCATTCGAACGCTGCACCGACCGCAAGGTCATCGTTGGTACAGAAAATACCGTCCAGTTGCGGATACTCGCGTCGTGCCTGACGCATCAGCTCAATACCCGACGTGTAGGATGAGGACTGCTCAACCATCACGCTGTACGGTGTTAAACCGGCGTCGAGCATTGCCTGCTCGTATCCCTTCTGTTTGATGATAGTACGTTCATCCAGACGTGCACCCAGGTAGGCAATATGCCGATGGCCGCGGGCGATGATGGCCGCCGTCATCTGGCGCGCCGCTTCGAAGTTATCAAAGCCCACCGCAATATCGAGACACGGCGACTGGCTGTCCATCAGCTCCACCACCGGAATGCCTGCCACTTCAATCATTTTTAGCGTACGGGGGGTGTGAGTACGTTCGGTTAAAATCAGGCCGTCGATGTTCCAGGAGAGCATGGACTCAAGACGTTCTTCTTCCAGTTCCGGCTTGTACCCATAGTGAGCGAGCATGGTCTGATAGCCAAAGGCATCGGTCACGCTTTCAATGCCGCGCAACACCTCGGCAAAAACCTGGTTGGTTAAGGAAGGCAGGAGGACGCCAACCGCGCGGCTGGTCGCATTCGAAAGAATATCGGGGGCGCGGTTAGGGATATACCCCAGTTCATCGAGGGCAGCGGCAATCTTGCCACGCAACGCCACGGAAACCTGTTCCGGGTTACGTAAAAACCGGCTGACCGTCATTTTGGTCACACCGACGCGATCGGCTACATCCTGAAGTACGGGGCGTTTCTTTTTCATCGTCCTGAGAAATCGTAAGTGATAGATTTGCTCAGTTTATCACGGACAAAGCCCATCCTTCCCCTGTCAAAGGGAAGGATGGGCATTTATTTATGATTTATTACACCGGTGGCAGATCAAACAGCAGAATTTCGCTTTCACTGTCGGCATGCACGGACAGTGCCTGCTCATCCCAGATTGCCAGACCATCCGCCGTGGTAGCTTTCGTGCCGTTAATAGACACCTCGCCTTTCACCACCTGGATCCAGACGCGGCGGTTAGCGGCAATCTGATGGACAGACTGTTCGTCTTTTGCCAGCGCCCAGCGGTACAGTTCCATATCCTGGTGCACTTTCAGCGAACCGTCACGCGCATCCGGAGAGAGCACCAGCTGTTTGCCCTGTTTAGCATCAAAGCGGCGCTGTTCGTAGCGCGGGGTGATGCCGGTTTCTTCCGGAATGATCCAGATTTGATACAGGTGCAGTTTTTCCGTTTTGCTTGGGTTGTATTCAGAGTGACGCACCCCGGTACCCGCACTCATAATCTGGAATTCACCCGCCGGAACCTGCTCTTTGTTGCCCATGCTGTCCTGGTGCTCAACCGCCCCTTCCAGCACATATGTCAGGATTTCCATGTCTTTGTGCGGGTGGGTACCGAAGCCCTGGCCTGCATCAATCACGTCATCGTTAATGACGCGCAGTGCGGAGAAGCCCATAAAGTTCGGGTCGTAGTAGTCAGCAAACGAGAATGAATGCCATGAGTCCAGCCAGCCATGATTCGCGTGACCACGTTCGTTTGCTTTGCGTAAGTAGATCATTGTTTCACCCTCAGTTCGTTTCGATGGAGTAAGTGTGGACGCAAACGGCCTGGGATCATAGAGGGTGAAAATTGACTCCTCTGTTCAAAAATTTAGAACAAGCAAAGAGGAGTCATAATTTCTTATCTGGCGAGGGTTATCGTGGCAGGAGAGGCCTGTTCGAAGGCCCGTTCAAGGAGTTCGAGATTGGTCATAACTTCAGATTCCTTGACGTAATTGGGTGCACCGTTAGTCAGGGTCTCATACAGCGCATCGTAAACGCGGCCATAGTCACCCGCTTCGGGTTTCACGTCCTCTTTAACGGTGATGCCCTCTGCGTTGACATACTCCAGCACGCCCACGGAGTCATCCGCCGCAAACCCCGGGTCGCCGGGCATAATGTTCGCCTTCAGGCTGGTCTCCTGCTGGTCGATACCGTACTTGATAAACGAGCCTCCGGTGCCATGCACAATAAATTTCGGGTAGTCAATTTTCACCAGATGGCTGGTTTTGACGATGGCTTTCAGGTCGCCGTAAAACAGCTGGGCTTCGAAGGTGTCATCCGGATTGGCTTTGTTGCGCAGGCTGCGGATGTCGTACGCAATGTGGTCCGGTCGGCCAAACAGAGAGATGATTTGATCGAGCGTATGCACGCCCAGACCATAGAATGAGCCATCCTGCGGCAGGCCGGGATGCGTTTCGGCCACCGGGCGGTAGTAATCAAAGTGGCTTTCAATCTCGACGATGTCACCCAGTTTACCGCTCTCAATCACTTTTTTTGCCGTCAGGAAGCAGCTGTCAAAGCGGCGGTTTTGGTACGGCGTGACGGTCAGCCCTTTGCGCTTCGCCAGGTCAAACAACGTTTTCGCCTCTGCCATTGTCGGGGTAAACGGCTTTTCCACCAGCACGTTTTTGCCCGCCTCCAGCGCGCGTTTTGCGTACTCGAAATGGCTGTCAGCGTGGGTACAGACAATCACCAGTTTGACCTGCGGATCGTTGAGGACCTCATCAAGATCGCAGGTGAAATGAATATGGGAGTACTGGGGAGACTGCTCTTCCGGCTTCGCGCGACGCCGGTAGATATGGGCAACGTGCCAGCTGTCTTTGCGGTTGAGAACATACGGAAGGTGGTAACGCGTGGTGCTTTTGCCAAATCCAATAAATGCGCAATGTAATGTCATGGCTCAGTCCTTTTTAAGGTTACTGAGTGCAACCATAGCGCAAGTTTTGCCCTCACCCCAGCCCTCTTCCACGGGGAGCGGGCGAAAAAAGACAAAAAAAAGCCAGCGAAAAGCTGGCTAAAGTAATACTGGAAGCAATGTGAGCAATGTCGTGCTTTCAGGTTCCCGTCGTGGTCTTCCTGAACGCAGAGCAATAATAATCATTCTCATTCGCACTTGTCCAATCTTTTTTGCAAAAATTAGCAGTTGACTCAAATTTTAATCTCACTGATGTTGGAATGGACGTTTAACTGACTGAGGATGAAGGAATGAGTGAGATTGTGATACGCCATATCGAAGCCCGCGATGCAGAAGCGTTACGTGACATTATGTCGCATCCTGGGGTGTATCACGACACGCTACAACTTCCCCATCCCTCAATGGATATGTGGCATGACCGGGTCGCGACGAAACCGGGAAGACGGCATCTCGTCGCCTGTCTTGACCAGCGAGTGGTTGGCCATATGGCACTCGATGTGATGGAAAATCCCCGCCGCAGCCACGTTGCAACGTTCGGCATTAGCGTGGCCGCTGATGTACAGGGACGCGGTGTGGGTCGTGCGCTCATGCGCGAAATGGTCAATCTCTGCGACAACTGGTTGCGCATTGAACGCATTGAGCTCACGGTTTTTGCGGATAACCCAGCGGCACTGGCGCTGTATAAGAAGTTTGGGTTTGAAATCGAAGGGACCGGCAGGAACTTCGCCCTGCGTAACGGCGACTATGTGGACGCGTATTACATGGCGCGGCTGAAGTGATAAATTGCCCGGTAGCGCGACGCTTACCGGGCAATAAAATCAGAACCCCGCCGTCAAATCGTCCACCGAACGCGGATCCGAGGCCCCAAACAGCGTGCCGTCCGGGCCGACCATAATGCTCTGGGTGCTGCCCATTGCCTCTTTCAGCGCCACCTTCTGTCCGCGCTGCTCCAGCAGTTTTAAGGTGTCCGGGCTAAAGCCCTTCTCAACACGCAGCTCGTCCGGCAGCCACTGATGGTGGAAACGCGGTGCATTCGTCGCTTCGGCGACATTCATTCCAAAGTCGATGCTGTTCACCACCATCTGCAGCACCGTGGTGATAATACGGCTGCCGCCAGGGCTACCAGTCACCAGCCAGGTTTTACCGTCTTTGACCACGATGGTAGGCGACATGGACGACAGCGGACGCTTCTTCGGCCCGACCGCATTTGCATCCCCGCCCACCAGGCCGTAGACGTTCGGCACCCCCGGTTTGGCCGAGAAGTCATCCATCTCGTTATTGAGCAGAATCCCGCTGTTGCCTGCCACGATGCCTGTACCAAAGGTGGTATTGAGGGTATAGGTCACCGCCACCGCGTTACCGTCTTTATCCACCACCGAGAAGTGGGTGGTCTGGTTGCTCTCATACGGTGCCAGCTTGCCCGGGCGGATCTCGCTCGACGGTTTGGCCTTGTTGATGTCAATCTCATCAGCAATCGATTTGGCATAGGCTTTATTGGTCAGCGCCTGCCACGGCACCTTCACGAAGTCCGGGTCGCCCAGGTATTCTGAACGGTCGGCGTAGGCGCGTTTTTCCGCCTCTGCCATCACCTGCATGGCATCCGCACTGCCGAAGCCGAACTTGTGCATATCGAAGTTTTCAAGAATGTTGAGGATCTGCACGATGTGAATGCCGCCGGAAGACGGAGGTGGCATCGAGAAAACGTCATAGCCGCGATAGCTTCCGTGAATCGGCTCACGCTCGACGGCCTTGTACTCCGCGAGATCCGCTTTGGTGATAAGCCCACCGTTCTTTTGCATCTCTTCGGCAATCTGGTCGGCAATCGCCCCTTTATAGAACGCATCCGGGCCGTGCTCCGCAATCAGCTCCAGACTTTTCGCCAGGTTCTTCTGCACCAGCTTATCGCCCTTCTTCAGCGGTTCACCGTCTTTCCAGAAGATAGCCTTGCTGTTTTCGTGATTCGGAATCACTTCGCTGCCATAGGTTTTAAGATCGTCAGCCAGGGCGTCATTCACCACAAAACCTTCGCGGGCGAGCTTAATCGCAGGCTGTACCACTTTGTTGAGCGGTAGGGTGCCATATTTTTCCAGCGCCAGGGAGAAGCCTGCGACGGTGCCCGGCGTACCGGAGGCGAGATGCGAGGTCAGAGATTTTTTGCTGTCCGGGTTGCCTTGATCGTCAAGGAACATATCGCGGGAAGCCTGTCCGGGGGCCATCTCACGGAAGTCGATGGCGGTGGTTTTGCCGTCTTTGGTCCGCAGCATCATAAAGCCGCCGCCGCCCAGGTTCCCCGCCTGCGGATGCGTCACCGCCAGCGCATAGCCCACCGCGACTGCCGCATCCACCGCATTACCGCCCTGCCGGAGAATATCAACGCCCACTTTCGTTGCCAGCGCATCCACCGACGCCACCATACCCTGCGTTGCTCGCACGGGATGAAAAACATCTTCCTCCACGCCGTACGAGACTGGCGGAGCCGCTGGCGGGTTGGCCGCCACGCTAAATGTGCCGCCTGCCATCAGCGCGGCGATCGCTATCCAGCGCAAAAACGTTGGTTTCATCATTATTGTTCTCCAGGTGAAGAGGGCCATATTCCCCGCTTAAGCCTGGTTCACAACTCCTAAAAAATCATCGTCATGGTGAAATCAGGGTAAACTTAAGAGAAGCCTCAAAAGAAGGAGATGACAATGAAACGCTTACTGATTCTTACGGCGCTGCTTCCGTTTGCCGCGCTCGCACAGCCACTCAATACGATGAACAACCCGAACCAGCAGGGCTACGTCATTCCAAGCCAGCAGCGTATGCAAACGGAGATGATGAGCCAGCAGCAACAGCAGAAAGGGATGCTGAACCAGCAGTTGAAAACGCAGACCCAGATGCAGCAGCAAAGCCTGCAAAACCAGATGAACACCAACACCCAGCGCATACAGCAGGGTCAGGTGCGTGAGCAGCCGCTGCCTAACCCGAACGGCGGAATGCTGGGCGGGATGACCTCGTCGGGCAGCGGACAGCAGCATATGCTGCCGTCCCAGTCACCGTCGAATGGCGGGATGCTTAATTCTTCACAGAACTAAAGTTCGGGCCGATCACGTCAATCGCATCGGTACAGATACTGTCCACCCCCCAGCGCAGCAGCTCCGCCGCGCGCTGGGGTTTGTTGACGGTATAGACCAGAATATGCAGCCCTGCCTCTTTCAACACGTTTACCCGTGCCTCATCCAGCAGCGCGTGGTTCAGGTGAATCGACACACACCCTAAACGGCTGGTCAGCTCACGCCAGTCATCACGCCACGTGTCGAGCAGCAGTCCGCGCGGCAACGCCGGAACGGACGCCTGCGCCGCCTCCAGGGCATCAATGTCAAACGACGACAGCAGGGGTGGCGTCATGCCCTCCCACAGCTCACGCGCGGCCAGCGCAATGACTTTACCTGTGAGTGGCCCGGTGCCGATGGTTGGTTTGATTTCGATATTGGCCATCATGCCATGCAGGCGACAGCGGTCGGCCACTTCCGCCAGTAGCGGCAGCGGCTCGCCTTTGAACTCGCTACTGTACCAGCTTCCGGCGTCGACGTTCAGCAGATCGCGCCACGGCAGGTCTCCCGCCACGCCCCAGCCATTGCTGGTGCGTTCGAGGTTGTCATCATGCAGAAGGAAAATCTCGCCGTCTTTCGATAGCTTGGCATCGAACTCGATCATCGTGTGACCGTAATGCGCGCCCATATCGATAGCCGCCAGCGTGTTTTCCGGCGCCAGTTTACCGCCGCCCCGGTGGGCGACGATGTGGGGATAAGGCCAGTTACTCATATACGTTGTCCTGTTTCACCGTCGAATACGTGCAGGTGATTTTCCGGCAGATGCAGCCACAGCGTGCTGCCTGCTTTAGGGCGCTCCTGATGGGCCAGACGCACCACCATTTTTTGTTCACCCCAACGTCCGTGCGCCAGGTTGTCAGCCCCCAGCATCTCCAGCGTGTCCATGACCAGCGGCACGCCGCCTTCCGCCTGTGAGGTTAACCCAATATGTTCCGGGCGGATACCGAGCGTCATCTTACGCCCGGCATAGCCACGATAGTACCCGTTTACGGGCAGCGCCATCCCACTTTCCAGCTCAAAGTGCGTACCCGCGCTGCTGATCCGCCCTTCCAGCAGGTTCATCGCCGGGCTGCCAATAAAGCTCGCCACAAAGCGGGAGGCCGGTTTCTCGTATACCTCTACCGGGGTGCCAATCTGCTCGGCGACGCCTTTGTTCATCACCATCACGCGCTGGGCGAGGGTCATCGCTTCCACCTGATCGTGCGTCACATACAGGGAGGTGGTTTTCAGACGACGGTGCAACTGCTGCAGCTCAAGGCGCATCTGCACGCGCAGCTTGGCATCAAGGTTTGAGAGCGGCTCGTCGAACAGGAACACCGCGGGGTCACGCACAATGGCGCGCCCCATCGCCACACGCTGGCGCTGTCCGCCGGACAGTTCACGCGGACGTCGCTTGAGCAGGCCATCCAGTTCCAGAATACGCGCCGCCTCTTTCACGCGCTCATCGATATGGCTTTTGCCCATCCCGCGGATTTTCAGCCCCCAGGCCATGTTCTCTTCCACGCTCATGTGCGGGTAAAGGGCGTAGTTCTGAAACACCATCGCGATACCCCGGTCCTTCGGCTCCATCTCGGTCACGCGCTGGCGATCGATCCAGATATCGCCGCTGGTCACACGTTCAAGCCCGGCAACCATGCGCAGCAGCGTCGATTTTCCGCAGCCTGACGGGCCAACCATCACGATAAATTCCCCGTCCGCCACGTCGAGCGTTAACGGCTGAATGACCTGGGTTTTGTTGTCCCAGCTTTTGGTCACTGCCTGTAATTTTAAACCTGCCATCTTATTTCTCACTGTCCACTAAACCACGCACGAACGCACGTTGCATGGCTAAAACGATAACGACCGGGGGGATAAGGGTGAGCAGCATCGCCGCCATCACCTGGTTCCAGAGCGTGGTGCCTTCACCGGTGGCGATCATGCCTTTGATGCCCGCCACGGCGGTGCCAAGATTGACGTCCTGAATAATCAGCAGCGGCCACAGATACTGGTTCCAGCCGTAGATAAAGGTGATGACAAACAGCGCCGCAAGGTTGGTTTTCGACAGCGGCAGCACGATGTCACGGAAGAAGCGCATCGGCGAGGCTCCGTCAATACGCGCGGCCTCAATCAGCTCGTCCGGCAGGGTCATAAAGAACTGGCGGAACAGGAAGGTGGCGGTGGCCGAGGCCATCAGCGGCAGGGTTAAACCTGCGTAGCTGTCCAGCATCTTCAGGTTGGCGATCACTTCCACCGTCGGGAAGATACGCACTTCGACCGGCAGCATCAGGGTAATGAAGATCATCCAGAAGAACAGGTTACGCAGGGGAAAGCGGAACCAGACGATGGCGAACGCCGAGAGCATCGACACCGTGATTTTGCCCACCGTAATACCGAACGCCATGATGAAGCTGTTCAGCATCATCAGCCAGAATGGCGCGCTGTTAGCGCCCACGCCCTGGGTCCAGATGGTTTTCATGTTTTCGAAAAGATGCCCGCCTGGGATCAACGTCATCGGCGTATCAAACACCGCTTTGGTGTCCAGCGTGGCGGCAACGAAGGCCACGTACAGCGGGAACAGAATAACGATGATGCCCAAAATCAGCATGGTGTGGCTGAACATCGTCAGCCCGCGACGGTTCTCGATCATTGGTAGCGCACCTTACTTTCGACATAACGGAACTGCACTACCGTGAGAAGGATGACGAGGAACATCAGCACGACCGACTGGGCGGCGGATGCCGAGAGATCCAGACCGGCAAAGCCTTCGCGATAGATCTTATAGATAAGCGTCGTCGTGGCCTGTACCGGGCCACCGGCCGTAGCGGCGTCGATCACCGGGAAGGTGTCGAAGAAGGCGTAAACCAGGTTGACCACCAGCAGGAAGAAACTCACCGGGGCAATCAGCGGCAGCGACAGCCTAAAGAAACGACGGACCGGCCCTGCACCATCAATCGCCGCAGCTTCAACCAGCGAGCGCGGAATAGACTGCAGCGCAGCAAAGAAGAACAGGAAGTTGTAGCTGATCTGTTTCCACACCGATGCAAAGACCACCAGGAACATCGCCTGACCGCTGTTCTGGGCGTGGTTCCAGTCGTAGCCGAACTCCGCCAGGAAATGGGTAATCAGCCCGCGCCCTGGATTAAACAGGAAGATCCACAGCACGGCGGCGACGGCAGGCGCCACGGCGTAAGGTAGCAGCATCAGCGTCTGATACAGACGGCTGCCGCGCACCACGTAATCCACCAGCGCCGCGAAAAAGAGCGATGCGACAAGGCCGCTGACAGTGACCAGCGCGCTGAACTTCATGGTCGTCCAGAAGGCGTCGAGGTAATAGCTGTCATGGAACAGCGCGGTAAAGTTATCCAGCCCGACAAACTGGCTGGAAAGCCCAAACGGATCGACGCTTTGTACCGAGTACCAGAGCGCCTCGCCCGCAGGCCAGATAAAGAAGATAACGGTGATGACCAGCTGCGGCGCGACCAGCAAATACGGCAGCCAGCGCGAACGGAACACCGGACGGGATGAGGACATAGTTTAGCTCAGCGTAGGTAGCCCTCACCCCAGCCCTTCCCGCAGGGAGAGGGACAGGATGAGGGTAAAATGATTAAGACTTTGTTGATTGCTCAAAGCGGCGCAGCAGCTGATTACCGCGCTCTACCGCAGAATCCAGGGCCTGCTGTGGGGTTTTCTTCCCGGTCCACACGCTTTCCAGCTCTTCATCTACGATGGTACGGATCTGCGGCATGTTCCCCAGACGCAGGCCTTTGGTGAACGGCAATGGCGGCTTGTTGAGCATCTGACGCGTCGCGATATCCGCGCCCGGGTTTTTGCTGTAGAAGCCCTGCTCGCGGGTCAGGTCATACGCGGCCGTGGTGATAGGCAGGTAGCCGGTTTTCTGATGCCATTCGGCGGCATTCTCTGGTTTCGCCAGGAAGTCGAGGAACTCGGCCACGCCCTTGTAGGTGCCCTTGTCTTTGCCCTGCATGACCCACAGGCTCGCCCCACCGATGATGGCGTTCTGCGGTGCGCCTTTCACGTCAGCGTCGTAAGGCATCATGCCTACGCCGTAATTGAATTTTGCGTAATGACGGATATCCGCCAGAGAGCCGGAAGAGGCGGTCGTAATCGCACAGTCACCGTTGTAGAACTTCTCGGTGGATTCGTCTTTACGCCCGAAGTAGCTGAAATCGCCCTTCTTGTTGAGATCGGCAAGCAGAGCGATGTGCTTCACCTGCTCTGGCTTGTTGAACTCCAGTACCGCGTCGGTGCCGTCGAAGCCGTTGTTTTTAGTGGCCACCGGCAGGCCGTGCCAGGCGCTGAAGTTTTCAATCTGGATCCAGCCCTGCCAGCCGCTGGCGTAGCCGCACTTCATCCCTGCCGCTTTCAGCTTAGCGGTGTACGCCGCCAGATCCTGCCAGGTTTTTGGCGGTTGTTCCGGATCTAAACCGGCTTTCTTGAAGGCGTCTTTGTTGTAGTACAACACCGGCGTGGAGCTGTTAAACGGCTGAGACAGCAGATGACCGGTTTTGGAATCGGTGTAGTAACCCGCTACGGTCGGCACGAACTGCGATTCGTCGAAGTTGATACCTGCGTCTTTAAACACTTCGTAGACCGGTTTAATGGCTTTAGAGGCCATCATGGTCGCAGTACCGACTTCGTAAACCTGAAGCAACGCAGGTGCATTACCGGTACGGAAAGCGGCAATGCCCGCGCTCAGGCTCTGCTCGTAGTTACCTTTGTACACCGGCACAATTTTGTAATCCGGATGGGTGTCGTTGAAACGCTGCGCCAGGGAGTCAACTTCTTTACCCAACTCCCCTTCCATGGAATGCCAGAACGGAATGGTGGTGACAGCCATTGCGTTCGCCGCAAAAGTCAGCCCCATTGCCAGACCCAAAGCTGTGTGTCGTAACGATGTCATTGTCATCTCTCTTATTGTGCCGGATGCGCGATATCACGCGTTTTTATGCTCGCGTGGTAACATGACATGCTCGAATGACAGAAAAATAACTGTTTCTTTACAGTGAGATGACAACAAAACGTCAGGCGGATGATGGTTGTGTGAAGGCGGTTGGGGTAAGTTCGGTGCGGTCTGGTGCCCTGCATGAAAAAAGGCAACTGACGTTGCCTTTTTGCTTTTGCTTTTATCTAGCCGCCGAGATAGGCGCTTCGCACCGCTTCGTTTGCCAGCAGCGCGTCGCCGGTATCGGAGAGCACCACGTGGCCGTTTTCCAGCACGTAGCCGCGGTCGGCGAGCTTCAGCGCCTGGTTGGCGTTCTGCTCGACGAGGAAGATGGTCATCCCCTCTTTACGCAGCTGTTCGATGGTGTCGAAGATCTGCTGAATGATGATCGGCGCAAGACCGAGCGACGGTTCATCCAGCAGCAGCAAACGCGGCTGGCTCATCAGCGCGCGGCCAATCGCCAGCATCTGCTGTTCACCACCGGACATCGTGCCGGCCCGCTGAATACGGCGCTCCCACAAACGCGGAAACAGCTCATAGACCCATTTGATGCGGGACTGGTACTGGTCGCGGTCAGCAAAGAAGCCGCCCATCGCAAGGTTCTCTTCCACCGTCATGCGTGAGAAGACGCGACGCCCTTCCGGGACAATCGCCACCGCTTCACGCATGATTCTGGCGGTTTGCCAGTCGGTAATATCTTTGCCATCAAAGACAATCCGCCCGCTGGTGGCGCGCGGGTCGCCGCACAGGGTGCCGAGCAGCGTGGTTTTACCCGCACCGTTCGCGCCAATCAGGGTGACGATTTCGCCCTGATTAATATGCAGGCTGACATCGTGCAGCGCCTGTATCTTGCCGTAGTGAGCATTAACCTTGTCGAACGTTAACATCGCTTTTTCCATCTTATGCCTCGCCCAGGTATGCACGGATCACGTCCGGGTTGTTGCGGATCTCTTCCGGCGTCCCGTTTGCCAGCGGCGTGCCCTGGTTTACCACGTAGATACGGTCAGAAATGCCCATCACCAGCTTCATATCATGCTCAATCAGCAGGATGGTGGTGTCGTGATGATCGCGCAGTTCGGCAATCAACTCGTCCAGCTCTTTGGTCTCTTTCGGGTTAAGCCCTGCCGCCGGTTCATCGAGCATCAGGATTTCTGGCTGCGTCACCATGCAGCGCACGATCTCCAGACGACGCTGGTCACCGTAGGCCAGGTTGCTGGCCTGACGGTTCGCATGCTGCAGCAGGCCGATACGGTCAAGCCAGGTGGCGGCGCGGTCGAGCGCTTCATCCTGAGCACGGCGGAAGGCCGGGGTTTTCAGCAGGCCAGAGAAAAGGCCGGTTTTGAGCTGCAGGTGTTGCGCCACCAGCAGGTTCTCTATCACCGTCATCTCGCGGAACAGACGCACGTGCTGGAAGGTACGCACCACCCCCATGCGGGCAATCTGCTGGCCCGGAAGCCCTTCCAGATGCTGGTCGCGCAGCTTGATGGTACCACCCGTCGGCTTGTAGAAACCGGTCAGGCAGTTAAAGACCGTGGTTTTCCCCGCGCCGTTAGGGCCAATCAGGGAGACAATCTCTTTCTTGTGCAGATCCAGATTCACGTTGTTGACGGCCAGCAGGCCGCCAAAACGCATCATCAGGCCGTTAACGGATAATAATGGCTGGCTCATGCCTGCTCTCCTTTCGCTTGCCCGTTTTTCAGCTTCAGCTGTGGACGGGTCATCGGCAGCAAGCCCTGCGGACGCCAGATCATCATCAGCACCATCAAACCACCCAGCATCAGCATGCTGTATTCGTTAAAGTCGCGCATCAGCTCACGGGAGACCACCAGCAGAATGGCCGCCAGAATAACGGCAAACTGCGAGCCCATACCGCCGAGCACCACAATCGCCAGTACAAAGGCAGATTCAGCAAAGGTGAACGATTCGGGGCTGACAAAGCCCTGACGCGCGGCAAACAGCGTACCGGCAAAACCGGCAAACGCGGCGCTGATGGTAAACGCAGTCAGCTTGATGCGGGTCGGGTTGAGGCCCAGTGAACGGCAGGCGATTTCATCTTCACGCAGCGCTTCCCACGCACGGCCCAGCGGCATACGCAGCAGACGGTTAATCACGAACAGGGTAAGCACCACCAGCAGCAGCGCCACCAGGTAGAGCCAAATCACCCGGTCGGACGGATCGTACTTCACGCCAAAGAAGTTGCTGAAAGTATCCCAGCCCCCTTCGCGAGCCGTACGGCTGAACTCCAGACCAAAGAAGGTCGGTTTCGGGATCTGGCTGATCCCGTTCGGGCCGCCGGTCACTTCGGTGTTGTTGAGCAGCAGGATACGCACGATTTCGCCGAAGCCTAAAGTCACAATCGCCAGATAGTCACCGCGCAGGCGTAAGACCGGGAAGCCCAGCAGGAAGCCCGCCGCGGCGGAGACCAGGCCCGCCAGCGGCAGACAGGTCCAGAAGCCGAGACCGTAATAGTGGTTCAGCAGCGCGAAGGTATAGGCCCCGATGGCGTAGAAACCACCGTAGCCCAGCACCAGCAGGCCAGACAGCCCCACCACCACGTTCAGGCCCAGACCGAGGATCACGTAGATCATGGTCAGGGTCGCGATATCGACCGTACCGCGAGAGACCACAAACGGCCACGCCACCGCAGCCACCAGCAGCGCCACGAAGAACAGCTTCTGCTTAACGGTTGAGCCGTCGAGAGCCGGCAGAACGAATTTCGGACCGGAGACACTTTTCAGCGTCTTCTGGAACACAGGACGCAGCATCTGGAACAGAAACACGACCGCGGTGCCAATGAATATCCACTGCCAGCGAATGTCGGCGGCGGTATCCACCACCAGTTTTGTGCCGTCCAGCTCTAACTGGACGCCCATAAAGACGCCTGCCAGCACGAAGAACATGGCGGCAGAGAGGAGCGCCATTGCGAAATGCATCGGTTTCATACTTTCTCTACCTCCGGACGACCCAGAATACCGGTAGGCATTACCAGCAGAACCAGAATCAGCAGGGCAAACGACACCACATCTTTATATTCCGTACTCAGATACGCGGAGGAGAGCGCTTCGGCCACGCCCAGGATCAGGCCGCCAATCATCGCGCCTGGAATACTGCCGATACCGCCCAGGACCGCCGCGGTGAAGGCTTTCATCCCGGCCATAAAGCCGATGTACGGGTTGATAACGCCGTAGAACTGCCCCAGCAGGACACCCGCGACCGCCGCCATCGCTGCCCCAATCACAAAGGTCAGGGCGATAACGCGGTCGGTGTTGATGCCAAGCAGGCTCGCCATCTTCAGATCTTCTGCGCAGGCACGGCAGGCGCGTCCCATACGCGAGTAGCGGATAAAGACCGTCAGGGCGAGCATCGCAACGAAGGTCACCACCCAGATCACCAGCTGCATGGTGGTGATAGAGGCAGAGAAGTTCTCGCTGGCACCGACCACCCACTGACCGTTGAACAGGCTTGGCAGCGCCACGTCGCGCGAGCCTTCCGTCAGGCTGACGTAGTTTTGCAGGAAGATCGACATCCCGATGGCGGAGATCAGCGCAATCAGGCGTTTGGAGCTACGCACCGGCCGGTACGCCACGCGTTCAATGCTCCAGCCATAGGCGCTGGCAATCACAATCGCGCCGACAAACCCGGCGGCGACCAGCAGCCAGCTGCTGTCGATACCCATCATCATCAGGGCGGCGATAATCATAAAGGAGACATAACTACCGATCATGTAGACCTCGCCGTGGGCGAAGTTAATCATGCCGATAATGCCGTAAACCATCGTGTAGCCGATGGCGATCAGCGCGTAGGTGCTTCCCAGCGTGACGCCGTTAAACATCTGCTGCAGGAAATAGAGAAACTGCTCGGACATATGCAAACCTTTTTATACCCGCCCGGCGGTCCGGGCGGTGGGATAATTATTTGGCGACCGAGGACGAACCGTCGGCGTGCCACTTAAAGACACCAAACTCAAATCCCTTCAGATCGCCTTTCTCATCCCAGTTCAGCGGCCCAATCACGGTGTTCGCCCCGTGTGCTTTTAAATCTTTCACCAGATCCAGCGGTTCTTTGCTGCCGGTGCGATCCAGCGCGGTTGCCAGAGACTGCACCGCCGCGTAGGTGATCCAGACGTACGGACCACTTGGATCTTTCTTCTGCGCCTTGAGCGCGTCTACGATAGCCTTGTTCGCAGGATCCTGGTCATAGCGTTTTGGCATCGTCACCAGCATGCCTTCGCCTGCGTCCCCGGCGATGTTCGACAGGGAGGCGTTACCGACGCCTTCTGGCCCCATAAACTGGGTTTTCAGCCCGACCGAACGCGCCTGACGCAGCATCTGACCCATTTCCGGGTAGTAGCCGCCGTAGTAAACAAAATCGATATTCTCTTTTTGCAGACGGGCGATCAGCGCGGAGAAATCTTTCTCGCCAGCGGTGATGCCATCAAAGAAGACGATATTCGCGCCGCCTTTTTTCAGCCCGTCCTGAACGGAGCGCGCCAGGCCTTCGCCGTACTGCTGTTTGTCATGAATAATGGCGATGCGCGTCGGCTTGACGGTGTCGAGGATGTATCGGGCGGCGGTTGGTCCCTGAGACGAGTCCAGACCGGCAGTACGCATGATGTGCTGATAACCGCGCTGAGTCAGTTCAGGGTTGGTTGCGCCCGGGGTTATCATCAGAATGCCTTCGTCTTCGTAGATATCAGACGCAGGCTGGGTGGACGACGAGCACAGGTGGCCAATCACGTACTGAATACCATCGTTCACGATTTTGTTAGCAACCGCGACGGCCTGTTTGGGATCGCAGGCGTCGTCATATTCCACGCCAACCAGCTTGTCGCCTTTGATGCCGCCTTTGGCGTTGATGTCTTTGATTGCCTGGCGAGCACCGTTGAACTCCATGTCCCCCCACTGGGCAACAGGACCGGACATCGCACCCACTACAGCAACCTTAATATCTTCCGCCATGGCTGCATGCGAAATCGCCAATGCAACCATCCCCGCGAGTAACGTCTTCGCGTTCCTTTTCATCTCTGAATCCCCATTCGTGATGTCGTGTATATATTTTGTTTTATTATGGTTAAAAAGCATTCTGTACTTTTAATGCACAACGCTATTTTTACCAGCGCCTTTAATGGTTTAGCGCAGTTTTTTCATAAAAACCAGACTAAAATCTCTATTTTTCAGGCGATTAAGCAAAGATAATATTCTGAAACAAGGCAGAGATAAACAAATAAAATTGCAGTTTGCAGCATAAAATAACGGTACAAAGCGCCGAATAATTCACTGCCATTCAGGTTAAAATTCTGCTTATTTTTCGATCCATGTGTTTTCAAACTGCCCTTTGCGCTGCCAAAAAACTAATCACCTGGTGAACCGGGATAAAAAGAGGAAGCCGCTGAGGGAATAAATTGAGTACACTGCCCCTACTCAATTTGATTTGGACAAGCAGCTAATGAAACTGACTATCGTGCGTCTGGTGACCTTTAGCGACCAGGATCATATCGACCTGGGCAAGATCTGGCCGGAATACTCCCCTTCGTCGCTCCGCGTCGATGAGACACACCGCATCTACGCCGCACGCTTTAACGAGCGTCTGCTCGCCGCGGTTCGCGTGACCCTGAGCGGCACCGAAGGGGCGCTGGACTCACTGCGCGTACGTGACGTGACCCGTCGTCGCGGTGTGGGGCAGTATTTAATTGAAGAGATAATCCGTGAAAACCCGAACGTTACCTCCTGGTGGATGGCCGACGTGGGCGTGGAAGACCGCGGCGTGATGGCGGCGTTTATGCAGGCGTTAGGGTTTACGGCGCAGGAAAACGGGTGGGAGAAACGTCAGGTTTGCTGAATGCCGCCTGATGCCCTCACCCCGCCCCTCTCCCACAGGAGAGGGTGAAAATACTAAAACGGCAACCGAAAGGTTGCCGTTTGCTTTTATTTGGCGTCGGTCGCCGTTCCGTTAGCATGCCAGTCAAACACGCCGAACTCGAAGCCTTTCAGATCGCCCTTCGCATCCCAGGAAAGCGGACCCATCACGGTATCGACAGAGTGGGCTTTCAGCCAGGTGGCAATCTCAGCCGGATCGGCTGACTGGTTCAGACCCGCCTGCAGAGACTGCAGCGCAGCGTAGGTGGTCCAGACGAACGCGCCGCTTGGATCCTGTTTCTTCGCCTTGATGGCATCCACGATCGGTTTGTTCGCAGGCACCTGGTCGTAGTTCTTCGGTTTGGTCACCAGCAGGCCTTCAGCAGACTCACCGGCGATGTTAGACAGGGAAACGTTCGCAACCCCTTCCGGGCCCATAAACTGGGTTTTCAGGCCGGCCGCACGTGCCTGACGCAGGATCTGGCCCATTTCAGGATGATAGCCACCGTAGTAAACGAAATCAATATTCTCTTTCTTCAGACGCGCCACCAGAGTGGAGAAGTCTTTCTCACCGGCGGTGATACCGTCGAAGAAGACCACATTGGCATTGCCTTTCTTCAGACCATCCTGCACGGCACGTGCCAGACCTTCACCATACTGCTGTTTGTCGTGAACAATCGCGATACGCTTCGGCTTCACGTTGTCCAGAATGTATTTTGCCGCGGTTGGGCCCTGGTCTGAATCCAGACCGGTGGTACGCAGGGTCAGCTTATAGCCACGTGCGGTCAGCTCCGGCGCCGTTGCAGCCGGGGTGATCATCAGAATGCCTTCGTCTTCGTAGATATCAGACGCGGGCTGCGTGGAAGAGGAGCACAGGTGACCGATAACGTATTTGATTCCGTCGTTCACCACTTTGTTCGCCACGGCAACCGCTTGTTTCGGGTCACAGGCATCATCATATTTTACGATCTGCAGTTTTTCGCCCTTGATGCCGCCCTTAGCATTAATGTCTGCAACCGCCTGTTCTGCGCCGGTAAATTCCTGGTCGCCGTACTGTGCTACCGGACCGGACATCGCGCCCACGACAGCCACTTTAATATCGGCCTGTGCCATCGTGCTGAATGCCAACGCGATACATCCTGCCAGTAACGCTTTACCCTTCATATTCATCCTGAGATTCCCCATTATTATGGTTATTACGATTGTCGTGATGTTGTTGTGTAGCGCTTTATTTCAGTTATAGGTATGACAGTCGCGCTTTTTCAGCATACTCTGCTAAAACATACCCCATTTTTATGATTTTGGAATAGCTAATTTGAAATGAATATATGATAAGCCCGGCAGGGATCACCGCCGGGCCAGGGCTTTAACGTGTCAGCGACGCGGAGATAATATCCAGCGCTTTACGGAACTGAACTTCGGGGATGGTAAGCGGATAGAGGAAACGGATAACGTTGCCGTACACGCCGCAGCTCAGCAGCAATAGACCTTCCTGTAACGCACGCTCCTGGACCTGACGCGTGAATTCCGGCGACGGCAGCCCGGTTTGCGGGTCATTAAACTCCACCGCCACCATTGAGCCCTGGGCACGGATATCGGCAATAAACGGACAGTCGCCCTTCGCTTTGTTCAGCACTTCCACCAGATGATGGCCAAGATGCGCCGCGCGCGTGCAGAGATCCTCTTCATCAATCACATCCATCACGGCATGGGCTGCGGCAATCGCCAGCGGGTTGCCGGCGTAAGTCCCGCCCAGCCCGCCAGGTGCGGGGGCATCCATCACCTCCGCCCGGCCAGAGACCGCCGAGAGCGGCATTCCGCCGGCCAGGCTTTTCGCCATGGTGATCAAATCCGGCTTCACGCAATGGTGTTCCATCGAGAACAGCTTGCCGGTTCGCGCAAAGCCACTTTGCACTTCATCGGCAATCAGCAAAATTCCGTGCGTATCGCACAGTTCGCGCAGGGCCTGCATAAAATCGGCGGGGGCAATGTTGAATCCCCCCTCCCCCTGAACCGGTTCCAGGATAATGGCCGCCACCTGGTCCGGCGCAATGTCGGCTTTGAAGATGCGTTCGAGGCTTTTTAACGCTTCTGCCGTGCTGACGCCGTACAGATCATTTGGATAGTGTGCGTGATAAACCGATCCGGGAAACGGACCGAAACCGAGTTTGTACGGCGCCACTTTCCCCGTCAACGCCATCGTCATAAAGGTACGGCCGTGGAAGGCACCGCCAAAGGCGATCAGGCCAGGACGACGGGTATACGCGCGGGCAATTTTTACCGCGTTTTCGACCGCCTCTGCTCCCGTAGAGAAGAAAGCCGTTTTGGCAGGCCCATCAACGGGTACACGTTGGTTGATGCGCTCGGCAAGCGCCACATAGCCTTCGTACGGGACAATCTGATATGCCGTATGGGTAAATGCGTGGAGTTGTTTTTCGATGGCGGCAATAACTTTTGGATGCCGATGGCCGGTATTCAGCACCGCAATCCCGGCGGCGAAGTCGATATACTCGTTACCCTCAACGTCCCACACCGTGGCATTTTCGGCTTTATCGGCGTAGAAGTTACACATCACGCCGATACCGCGCGGCGTCGCCTGCAAACGCCGGTCATTCAGTTCACTGTTTTTCACCCTGTCCCCCTGAGAAATTCACCTGCTTAGCGCATCTGTAAGTGTTTGCCAGGGGGAGGGAATTCGCCAGAGCGGGAGATAAAAAAACAAAACCCCCGAATTTGCATTCGAGGGTTATCGGGAACATCGCGGAAATTACGCTTCGATAGCGGCGCGAAGTTTTTTCATGGCGTTCTTTTCAAGCTGACGCACACGTTCAGCGGAGACGCCGTAGCGGTCGGCCAGCTCCTGCAGCGTGGACTTGTTGTCTTCGTCCAGCCAGCGGGCGCGGATAATATCCTGGCTACGTTCGTCGAGGCCTTCCATTGCTGAAGTCAGCTTGTTCGCGGCCTGATCTTCCCAGTTATCCTCTTCAATGCCGTCAGCAAAGTTAGAGGTTTTATCCTGCAGATACAGAACCGGTGCCATTGGCTGGCTGTCAGAGCCGTCGTCGTCGGAGGACATATCGAAGGTCATGTCCTGCGCGGCCATACGGGATTCCATCTCACGCACGTCTTTGCTGGATACGCCCAGCTCGCGCGCCACCATTTCAACTTCATCCTGATTGAACCAGCCCAGACGCTGCTTGGTTTTACGCAGGTTGAAGAACAGTTTACGTTGCGCTTTTGTCGTGGCGACTTTCACGATACGCCAGTTGCGCAGCACGTATTCATGAATTTCTGCTTTGATCCAGTGCACGGCGAAGGAGACCAGTCGCACACCCACTTCCGGGTTGAAGCGACGTACAGCCTTCATCAGACCGATGTTACCTTCCTGAATCAAGTCCGCCTGCGGCAGGCCATAGCCCGCATAATTACGAGCAATGTGAACAACAAAGCGCAGGTGAGACAGGATCAGCTTTTTCGCTGCTTCCAGATCGCCCTGGTAATGCAGCTTTTCAGCAAGCTCCTTTTCTTCCTCGGCCGTTAACATCGGCCAGGTGTTCGCAGCCCGGATATAAGATTCCAGGTTACCAACAGGGGCTAAAGCTAAAGTTTGCATTTCTTTGGTCATTCATTCCTCTCAATGTTTCTTCTGGTCCAGGCTGTCCCCATCAGGCAACAACCATGCCAAAGCGTTTGAGCCACGAGATTAGCATTCACTCTTTTATCAGACAGTGATTTTATCCACAAGTTCCAGGTGCAACGGTGAATAAATTACGCACAAATTGTGACATGGAGATGATAACAGGGGAAGAGACAACAGGGACGCTTTCCCTGCAGAGCGAACATCTCGGTGCAGGGAAAGATTATATCACGCTTTTATTAGTCGGGAGTAAAGTGACGTAAATGTTGCACGGTTGCCAGCCATGCTGCCACCCAGCCGATCATCGAGCACACCAGCAGCAGTAACAGGCACTCATCGAACCCTAAGCCGCTGATATCAAACTTCGTTCCGAAAACCTGCGCCACTTCGGTTACGGCAGAGGACAGCCGCATCACCAAAATTTCTGACAATATCAGTGAAAGAAATGCGCCGGAAAAACCGAGCAATGCGCCGCCGTACAGGAACGGACGCAGGATGAAGCCATCCGTCGCACCAATCAGTTTCTGCACGTTGATGGTGTCGCGACGCGCGAAAATGCTCAGGCGCACGCTGTTACCGATGACGAGGAAGACCGCCGCCACCATCAGCACACCAATCATCGCCGCCACGCGCCCTACCAGCCCGGTCAGCGCAGCAAGACGCGCAAACCAGCTGTCATCCATGCGCACTTCATCAATCCCGTTGATACGGGTGATGCGGTCACGCAGGGTGTTGAGCGAATCGGTCCCCTGGAAATCGAGTTTCGGGATCACCACCGCCACGGCCGGGAGGGGGTTCTCTTCAAGCATGTCCAGCGCACCGCCAAAGCCTGACCAGTTACGGAACTCACCCAGGGCTTCTTCACGAGAGAGATAATTCACTTTCTCTACGCCCTGTTCGGCCTGGATTTGCCCCACAACCTGCGCCGCCGCGTTATCGTCGAGCGCCTTATCCAGATAGACCGTGATCTGCGGAGAAGGATAGTACTGCGACGCCGCCTGGTTAACGTTTTTATAGACCATGTAGCAGACGCTTGGCAGCGTCAGGGAGATGGCAATCACCATCACCGTCAGGAACGTCGCCAGCGGTTTGCTTTTCAGGTCCTGCAGCGCACCGTGGAAGGCATAACGCACCTGCTCGTTGAACACGTTGGTTTTGCGGGAGTTCGGCTTAGGCGCCGCTTTCGCACGCTTTGGCGCATTACGATTGCCGTCACCGCCGCCCTGCGGCTTACGGAAGCGGTCAAACCGGTTTCCGAACTGCCGAATCTGGTTTATTGCATCACGCTTATTCACCGAGGCCTCCGTGCAAATGACCGTCGCTCAGGGTCAGCATGCGGTACGAACGACGGGAAATCAGCCCGATGTCGTGCGTCGCCATCAATACCGTCACCCCAACGCGGTTAAATTCCTCAAACAGACGCAAAATCCCTTCTGACAGGGCGTCGTCCAGGTTACCGGTCGGTTCATCCGCCAGCAGTACCGCAGGTTTGTTCACCACCGCACGGGCAATCCCCACACGCTGCTGTTCACCGCCAGACAGCTGGATCGGGAAGTTCTTCGCTTTGTCCAGCAGCCCGACTTTATCCAGCGCCGCAGAGACGCGACGACGGATATCATCATAGCTGGCACCGGCAATAATCAGCGGAATGGCCACGTTATCGAAAACGGTGCGATCCATCAGCAGGTGGTGGTCCTGGAAAATCATGCCAATCTGACGACGCAGGAACGGCACCTCACGGTTTTTCAGACGGCTAATATCATGGCCGCTGAACCAGATTTTCCCGGCGCTCGGCCGCTCGATCCCACAGATAAGCTTGAGCAGGGTACTTTTCCCCGCGCCGGAATGGCCGGTCAGGAATGCCATCTCGCCTGGCTGCAGGTGGAATGTCACCCCCTGCAGCGCTTGTCTCCCACCGAGATAGGCCTTGCTGACGTGTTCAAAGCGAATCATTGTTAGTCCTCTCGGGCAAATAGTGCCTCAATAAAGTCGTCCGCTTTAAACGGACGTAAATCCTCAATACGCTCGCCCACACCGATGTAACGGATAGGAATATTGAACTGATCGGCCACGGAGAAGATCACCCCGCCTTTCGCGGTGCCGTCCAGTTTGGTCAGCGTGATCCCGGTCAGCCCTACCGCTTCATGGAACAGCTTCGCCTGGCTAATGGCGTTCTGTCCGGTGCTGGCATCAATGGTCAGCATAATTTCATGCGGTGCCTCTTCGTCCAGCTTCTTCATGACGCGGACGATTTTCTTCAACTCTTCCATCAGGTGCGCTTTGTTCTGCAAACGCCCTGCGGTGTCGGCAATCAGCACATCCACATTACGCGACTTCGCCGCCTGGATAGCGTCAAAGATAACGGAGGCGGAATCCGCACCGGTATGCTGCGCAATCACCGGGATGTTGTTACGCTGGCCCCAGACCTGCAGCTGCTCAACCGCCGCCGCACGGAAGGTATCACCTGCCGCCAGCATTACCGATTTGCCCTGCTGCTCAAACTGTCGCGCCAGCTTGCCGATGGTGGTGGTTTTCCCCACACCGTTCACGCCAACCATCAGAATAACAAATGGCGTTTTGCCTTCAATATTAAGCGGTTCGTCAACTTTTGCGAGGATTTCGCCCATCTCGTCTTTCAGCAGACCGTACAGCGCTTCGGCGTCACGCAGCTCCTTGCGGCTCGCCCCTTCGGTCAGACTGGCGATGATCTTACGGGTTGTTTCCACCCCAACGTCGGCGATCAGCAGTTGCTCTTCCAGCTCCTCAAAGAGATCGTCGTCGATCTTCTTGCCGCGGAACAGACTGATAAATCCGGAACCTAAGTTTTCTTTGGTTTTGAGCAGGCTACGCTTCAGGCGGGCGAAGAACCCTTCTTTGGTGGGTTTTTCCTGCTCCTGAGCGACCTCTTCACCCTGCTCTGGTTGCGCTTCCACCGGCACGACGATAACCGCTTCTTCCGCCGCTTCTGCCGCCAGCGCCTGGGCTTCCAGCTCTTCGTCGGTAAGCGCTGGCTCGTCTTGTGCTTCTTCTTCCACCGCCTCAACAATTTCGACGGTTTCTGCCTCGGCCTGCCACTCCTGCGCTGAAACCTCTTCGGCTTTCACCTCTTCCGGCAGCGGCAACGTTTCATGCTCGATAATCGCCTGCGGCGTATCGATAACGTCTTCTACCACAACGGGTTCTGGCTTCTCGCTTTCCTGAACCTGTTCGGTAACTTCCACCACCTCTTCAGCAAAGGCTTCGGTCTCTTCTTTGCTGTGCGCGTGCTCTTCCGCGTCGACAACGGCGGCAGTTTCTACCGGCGTTTCAGGCTGAGACTGCTCTTCAACGGCTTGTTGTTCTTCGGTTTTCTGCTCTGTTTCTTGCTCTTTTTCACCGAAGCCCAGCCAGGAAAAGAAGCCACGTTTTTTTTGTTTTGCCATCTGCGACTACACTCCTCGCGGCGCTATATACATGGAAGCTAAAAAAATGATGAAATAGTCTAACACTTTACTTAATTGACATCACCGCCCGCAATCGCAGGCCAATTGTTAACAGAGCTTTCCAGAGATGAAGAAACCCAACCGCGCCCCAGCCGGTCAAATTCGTATTATCGGCGGCCAGTGGCGAGGCCGGAAATTACCGGTGCCGGATAGCCCCGGACTACGCCCAACCACGGACCGCGTACGCGAAACGCTGTTTAACTGGCTGGCCCCCTCAATGGTGGATGCCCACTGCCTTGACTGCTTCGCGGGCAGCGGCGCGCTGGGTCTGGAGGCGCTGTCGCGCTATGCCGCCAGCGCCACGCTGCTGGAGATGGAGCGCGGCGTCGCGCAGACGTTGCAGCAAAATCTGGCAACGCTGAAAGCGACCAATGCCAAAGTAGTGAATACCAACACACTGAGCTTCCTCGCGCAAAAGGGCACGCCGCACAACGTGGTGTTTGTCGACCCGCCGTTCCGCAAGGGGCTGCTGGAAGAGACGTTATCCCTGCTGGAAAACAACGGCTGGCTGGCGGATGACGCGTTAATCTACGTCGAAAGCGAAGTCGAAAATGGTTTACCGCCGGTCCCGGTTCACTGGGATCTGCACCGAGAAAAAGTGGCAGGTCAGGTCGCTTATCGTCTGTATCACCGTCAGGCACAAGGAGAATCCAATGCCAGTACTGATTAATGTGGGACGTTTGTTGATGCTGGGCGTCTGGGCATTTCTGCTCCTCAATCTGGTGCACCCGTTCCCGCGCCCGATGAACATCTTTGTGAACGTGGCCTTTATTTTTACCACCTTCATGCACGCCCTGCAGATGGTGATGCTGAAAAACGGCCTGCCAAAAGACGGTCCGCAGATGACCGGCTGGCAGCAGCTGCGCGTGTTTATTTTTGGCGTATTTGAACTGCTGGTGTGGATGAAGAAATTTAAGGCCCAGGCGAAGAAGTAAGGCGCCTCAAGCCTCAGCCTACCCCTCTCCCTGCGGGAGAGGGAACATTACCGATCTGGCGTAAACCCTTCAAACCGCGACCCTTTGTAACTCAGAATCCCTTTTTCTCCCACCGTCAGTTGATGGTACTGCTGCGCCTCCAGACGGTAGGTCATCTCCAGCCCGCCGGTTTCCGGCTTAAAGCTCGCTTCATAGCGCACGGTGGCTCCCGCCGGCGTAACCTGCTGCTGGCGCGAGCGTCGGTCATTGAGGGCTTTCTCGCGTTTATTGCTTACCACCACGCGTTTTTGCATCAACGGCGCGGCATCGTTGTCCGCCTTCTCACGGCGCTGCTGCACGAAACGAAAGGAGGCGGCAATGACGATAATCGCCACCACGATAACGAAAAAAAGCGGCATCTTGCTCATTCAAAAATCCCATCAGATTATACGGAATTCAGGATACCTTGCCTTCCCCGGCATTGCCAAACGCCTGCCCCCATCACTACACTGAATAAGAAACTGATTATTCAGACTCAACAGTTACAGGGAGTTAATATGCTTTGGTCATTTATCGCTGTCTGTTTTTCCGCATGGCTTTACGTCGATGCATCCTATCGCGGCCCTGCCTGGCAGCGATGGTTGTTTAAACCCGTCACGCTGTTGTTACTCCTGCTGCTTGCCTGGCAAGCGCCCATGTTTAACGCCGTCAGCTATCTGGTTCTTGCCGGTCTGTGTGCGTCCCTGATTGGTGATGCCTTAACCCTGTTGCCGCGACAGCGCCTGCTGTATGCCGTTGGGGCATTTTTCCTGTCGCATCTGCTTTATACCATTTACTTCGCCAGCCAGATGACGCTCTCCTTCTTCTGGCCGCTGCCGCTGGTGCTGCTGGTCATTGGCGCGCTGCTGATCGCGGTGATCTGGACGCGTCTGGAAGAGATGCGCTTGCCTGTCTGCACGTTTATCGCCATGACGCTGGTGATGGTATGGCTGGCGGGTGAACTGTGGTTCTTCCGTCCGACGGCACCGGCAATGTCCGCGTTCTTTGGTGCCACGCTGCTGTTACTCGGGAATATCGTCTGGCTGGGCAGCCACTATCGTCGCCGCTTCCGTGCGGATAACGCGATTGCCGCCGCCTGCTACTTTGCCGGGCACTTCCTGATTGTGCGTTCACTGTATATCTAAATAAGCCTTGACTCTGGAGTCGACTCCAGAGTGTATGCTGCGGTTAATGAGAAAATTATCATTACCGGAGACTGCCATGTCGACTCCAGAAACACCTAAAAAAGTTCCACAATTCTCGGCACTTAAGTTCAGCCCTGTTCCCGCGAAGGACGACTGCTGCTGCGACGGCGCATGCGAAACGCAAAACACGCCGCCGCTCCCGGAAAGCGCAAACCGCTACAGCTGGGTGGTCAACGGTATGGACTGCGCGGCCTGCGCCCGTAAAGTCGAAAACGCGGTAAAACAGGTCCCGGGCGTCAGCCACGTCCAGGTACTTTTCGCCACCGAGAAGCTGCTGGTCAGCGCCGATAATGACATCAGCACGCTGGTTGAAGCCGCCGTCAGTAAGGCCGGTTACAGCCTGCGCAGCGAAACCGCATCTGTCGAAAAGACGTCAGCCCTGCGAGAAAACCTGCCCATTATCACCCTTGTCATCATGATGGCCCTGAGCTGGGGTCTGGAGCAGTTTAACCACCCGTTCGGTAACCTGGCGTTCATCGCCACGACGCTTGTCGGACTGTTTCCGATTGCCCGTCAGGCCGTGCGGCTGATGAAAAGCGGAAGCTGGTTCGCCATCGAAACGCTGATGAGCGTGGCGGCGATCGGCGCGTTGTTTATTGGCGCGACGGCGGAAGCGGCCATGGTGCTGTTGCTGTTCTTAATTGGCGAGCGCCTTGAGGGCTGGGCGGCGAGTCGGGCACGGAAAGGGGTCAGCGCGCTGATGGCGCTGAAACCGGAAACCGCAACGCGGGTGACGGGCAGCGAACGCCAGACGGTGGCAATTAACACGCTGCGCCCGGGTGATGTGATTGAGGTCGCCGCCGGCGGGCGTCTGCCTGCGGACGGTGAACTGCTTACCGCCACGGCGAGTTTCGATGAAAGTGCCCTCACCGGCGAGTCGATTCCGGTTGAACGCTCAGCGGGCGAGAAAGTGCCTGCAGGCGCCACCAGCGTCGATCGTCTGGTGCAACTCACGGTCCTCTCCGGACCGGGTGAGAGCGCCATCGACCGCATCCTGAAGCTGATTGAAGAGGCCGAGGAGCGTCGCGCACCCGTTGAGCGCTTTATCGATCGCTTCAGCCGGATCTACACCCCCGCCATCATGCTGGTCGCCCTGCTGGTGACAATTATTCCACCGCTGTTCCTGGGCGCAGCCTGGGAAGGCTGGGTTTATAAAGGTCTGACGTTGCTGCTGATTGGTTGCCCGTGCGCGCTGGTGATCTCCACGCCGGCGGCCATTACCTCCGGCCTGGCGGCCGCGGCGCGTCGTGGAGCGCTGATTAAAGGCGGTGCGGCGCTGGAGCAGCTGAGCCAGGTGCAACATATCGCCTTCGATAAAACCGGTACGCTGACGGTGGGTAAACCGCAGGTCACGGGCATTTATCCTCAGGAGGTCAGTGAAAACACGCTGCTCACCCTGGCCGCTGCCGTCGAACAAGGCTCCACCCACCCGCTGGCACAGGCAATAGTCCGCGAAGCGCAGTCGCGTGGGCTGGACATCCCTGCCGCCACCGCACAGCGGGCGCTGGTCGGGTCCGGGATTGAAGCCGACGTTGAAGGGAATAACGTCCTGATCGTTGCCGCGAATACGTTTCCGGCGGCCGGGCTGAGCCAGCCAGTCCAGGCGCTGGAACAGGCCGGGCAAACCGTGGTGATGGTGGTGCAAAACGGCGTGGCGATAGGGATGCTGGCACTGCGTGACACGCTGCGTGACGATGCAAAAGACGCCGTCGCCGCGCTGCATCAACTGGGCGTGCAGGGGGTGATCCTCACCGGGGATAACCCGCGAGCCGCGGCAGCGATTGCCGGTGAGCTGGGGCTGGCGTTTAAAGCCGGGTTATTGCCTGCGGATAAAGTACGCGCCGTAACGGAACTGAACAACCATGCACCGCTGGCAATGGTGGGTGACGGCATCAACGATGCCCCGGCGATGAAAGCCGCCACCATTGGCATTGCAATGGGCAGCGGCACCGACGTGGCGCTCGAAACCGCCGACGCGGCGCTCACCCATAACCGCCTGACCGGGCTGGCGCAGATGATTGCTCTGGCGCGCGCCACGCGGGCCAATATCCGTCAGAACATCGGGATTGCGCTGGGCCTGAAGGGGATTTTCCTGGTCACCACGCTGCTCGGTATAACCGGCCTGTGGCTGGCGGTACTGGCGGATACCGGCGCGACGGTACTGGTGACGGCGAACGCGCTCCGCTTATTACGTCGACAATAACACGAGATGCCCTCTCCCACCGGGAGAGGGCGGAAAACGGCGTCACTGCATCCCTAACACGCGCGGCAGCCACAGCGAGATGGCCGGGATGTACGTCACCATCGCCAGCACCACCAGCAGCATGCCGTAAAACGGCAGCATGGCGCGAACCACATGCTCGATTTTCTGTTTACTTACCGCGCTCGCCACAAACAGCACCGAACCGACCGGCGGCGTAATCAGCCCGATCCCCAGGTTCACCATCATGATCATCCCAAAATGCACCGGATCGATGCCCAGCGAATTGGTCACCGGCAACAGCACTGGCGTCAGGATCAGGATGATCGGCGCCATGTCCATTAACGTGCCGATCAGCAGCAGCATGATGTTGAGATACATCAGGATCACGTACTTGTTATCGGAGAGCGAGGTGAAGAACTCGGTGATACGGCTCGGGAGCTGCATGTAGGTCATCACCGCGCCAAACGCCGCCGCAAAGCCAATCAGTATCATCACGATGGTGACGGTTTTCACCGTCCTGCACATCAGCTTCGGCAGCTCGTTCCATTTGTAGTCCCGGTAGATAAACATGGTGACAAAGAACGCCCACAGACAGGCCACAGCAGCGGATTCCGTTGCGGTAAATATCCCGGACAGTATCCCGCCGAGAATAATCACTACAGTCATCAGCCCCCACAGCGCGTCCAGCGTGATTTTCAGCGCCTGCTTAAAGGGAATTTTTTCCCCTTTCGGGTAGCCACGTTTGCGGGCAAAGCCCAGACACATTGCCATCAGGCTTACGCCGAGCAGCAGCCCTGGCAGCACCCCCGCGATAAACAGCGTCGCGATAGAGACCGTTCCGCCTGCCGCGAGGGAATAAATTACCGAGTTGTGGCTGGGCGGGATCAAAATCGCCTGTACCGATCCGCTGGCGGTCACCGCCGCCGCATAATCGCGTGGATAGCCCTTCTTCTCCATCTCCGGGATCATTACGCTGCCAATGGAGGCCGTATCCGCCACCGACGAGCCGGAAATCGCGCCGAAGAACGTGGAGGCCACAATATTCACCAGCGACAGCCCACCGCGAATAAAGCCAACAAACACGTAGGCGAAATTGACCAGCCGTCGGGCAATCCCCCCTTCCGCCATAATCGCACCCGCGAGAATAAAGAAGGGGATCGCCAGCAGCGTGAATTTATTCACCCCGCTGGTTATCTGAATCATCAGCGCCTCGAGGGGTAAATCTATCCACAACGCGCCCGCGACGGCGCTTAGCCCGACGGCAAAGGCCACCGGCATCCCCAGCGCCAGCAAAATGGCGAGGGTGAATAACAAAACGAATGCATCCATTGTTCACCCCTTAACTGTGGTTGCCGATCAGCACGACGGGACGGTTTTCCTGCGAGCCAAACAGCAGGCGCTCAATCACAAACAGGATCAGAACGGCAGAGCCCACCGGCAGCGGCAGATAGCTCTCGCCGGAGGTCAGGACCGGAAATTCGGCGACCGGTTGCTCCCAGAGTTCGACGCACAGCCAGTAGCTGTACCAGAACATCAGGCCAGCGATCAGCAGCATCAGCAGATCAACGGCCCGTGCGCAGACGGTTTTTAACGGCCCGGGCAGCCGGTCGGTGAGCATATTCACCGCAATGTGCGAACCGGCACGGTAGCTGACCGCCGCGCCGATAAAGGTGAAGGTCACCATGCAGATGATGGCAACCGGCTCCGGCCAGGATTCACCGCGGTTAAGCACATAGCGCGAAAAGATGCCGATGGGGATCACAATCGTCATCACCAGCAGCGAGATGCCCGCCACGGCCATCGCCAGCAGGTAGAGACGGTCCATCCACTTCAGATAAAGTTCGGACATACGTACTCCGGTTACTTGACGTCAGCGATGGCTTTCATCAGATCCTGATGCTTTTCGCCATACTGGGCGCGCACCGGCTCTGTGGCTTTGATAAATACCGTTTTGTCGATCTCGTGGAACTGCACCCCGCCAGCCTTCATTTTTTCCAGCGCCTGGGCGTTATAGGCTTCCCACAACTTACGTTGTTCAAACTGGGCTTCACGGGCCAGGGTCAGGATCTTTTTCTGCTCGTCGGCGCTGAGTTTGTCCCACTTCACTTTTGAGTAGAGCAGCATTTCCGGGGTGATAAAGTGGCCGCTGAGGGTGTAGTTTTTGGCGACCGGCATATAGTTATGCGCGACATAGGTCGGTGGATTATTCTCCGCGCCGTCAATCACGCCGGTTTGCATCCCGCTGTAAACTTCGCTCACCCCCATTGCCACCGCGTTAGCACCCATATCTTTCAGCGTCGCCAGCGCCACCGGACTGCCCTGTACGCGGATTTTCTTCCCTTTCAGATCGTCGGGTTTAACAATCGGATCTTTGGTGATCAGGTTGCGGGTGCCGGAGTCCATCCAGCCGAGGAACACCAGTCGTGATTTCGGGTTGGCGGTCAGCTTATCGCCAATTTGCTTGCCGATATCCCCGTCGATCACTTTGTGCATGTGGTCTTCATCGCGGAAAACGTAGGGCAGCGTGAAGACTTCGATATCGGGCAGGATGGCCGCCACCGGCGCCATCGAGACGCGGATCATATCGATCGCCCCCATCTGCGCCTGCTCAATCATCTGTTTTTCATCCCCCAGCACGCCGCCGGGGAAAACCTTAATCTCCAGCTTGCCATCGGTTTGTTGTTTGAGTTTTTCACCCATTTGCTGAACCGCCACCACGTTCGGGTAGCCTTCAGGGTGCACATCGGCGGCTTTGATGGTTTGCGCAGCGACAGAGCAGGCAAAAGCGGAGAGGCACAGGGCGGCCAGTAACGGCTTGAGGGTCGTTTTCATCGGGTCAACTCCAGGGTAGTGAGATAAGCGTTAAAACAGTGTTTTATTTTTGTACGCTTAAAAACTAGACTACGGCCGGAAAAGCGGAGGTGAAGCGCCTCACAAAAGCGTGAAATTTTGAAACGATGGTTTAGAAAGGTTTTCTCCCTCTCCCGGTGGGAGAGGGTCGTGGTGAGGCCATCAGGCCGCACTTACCCCTTACGGATCACATACCGGTACGGCAGCGTTTCGGTCTGCTGTGCCACTAGCTCATGTTCCATAAAGGTACAAAAACCGGGAATGTCGCGGGTGGTGGCGGGGTCGTCGGCGATGATCAGCAGCGTCTCACCGGTCTGCATGTTGCGCACGGTTTTACGTACCATCATTACCGGCTCCGGGCAGCGAAGGCCCTGAGCATCAAGGGTGTGGTCTGGGCTGGAAAACAGATCGGTCATGTTCTTCTCGGTCAGGTAAAAACGGCTGTAGTTTACGCCCCATCGTCGGCAATGCAACCAGGTTAACGATTGCGTAAAAACTAACCATTGCAATGTCCGGCCAAAGCAGTATCATGCTGCGGTTTTTATTGGGTTCCCTCACCCCAACGTATAAAAAGGTTACAACATGATGCAGTTTTCTGATTCGCAGCGCGTTAAAGCGTTGTTCTGGCTTTCGCTTTTTCATTTGCTGGTGATTACCTCCAGCAACTATCTGGTGCAACTCCCGATCTCCATCTTTGGTTTTCATACCACGTGGGGCGCGTTCAGTTTCCCGTTTATTTTTCTCGCCACTGATTTGACCGTGCGTATTTTCGGCGCACCGCTGGCTCGCCGCATTATTTTTGCGGTCATGCTGCCGGCGCTGTTCATTTCGTACGTGATCTCTTCCCTGTTTTATATGGGAAGCTGGCAGGGGTTCGAGGCGTTAACGCACTTCAACCTGTTTGTCGCCCGTATCGCCTCCGCCAGCTTTATGGCCTACGCGCTGGGGCAGATCCTCGACGTTCACGTGTTTAACCGCCTGCGTCAAAATCATCGCTGGTGGATGGCACCCACGGCGTCCACGCTGTTCGGCAACGTCAGCGACACGCTGGCCTTCTTCTTTATCGCATTCTGGCGTAGCCCGGACGCATTTATGGCCCAGCACTGGATGGAAATCGCCCTTGTGGACTACTGCTTCAAGGTGCTTATCAGCATTGTGTTCTTCCTGCCGATGTACGGCGTCCTGCTGAATATGCTGCTGAAAAGACTCGCAGATAAATCTGAAATCACAGCATTGCAGGCTGGTTAAGGGTTCGCTTTATCAGTTGTGATAAGATGAGCCAATCAGCCGTTATGGCCGTTTATCGAAAGGAAGAAGTTAATGCGCAATCTGGTTAAATATGTCGGGATTGGCCTGCTGGTTGTGGGCCTTGCAGCCTGTGATAACAGCGACACGAAAACGCCTGCTCAGGGCGCGTCTGCAGAGAGCAACGCCACCGGTCAGCCGGTGAGTCTGCTGGACGGTAAACTCAGTTTCTCTCTGCCAGCAGATATGACTGACCAGAGCGGCAAGCTGGGTACCCAGGCGAACAATATGCACGTTTACTCCGATGCAACCGGGCAGAAAGCCGTTATTGTGATTGTGGGCGACGACACCAGCGAAGACCTGGCCGTCATGACCAAACGTCTGGAAGATCAGCAGCGCAGCCGCGATCCGCAGCTGCAAGTTGTGACCAATAAATCTATCGAACTGAAAGGCCACACGCTGCAACAGCTGGACAGCATCATTTCAGCAAAAGGCCAGACCGCTTACTCTTCCGTGGTGCTTGGTAAGGTCGATAATAAACTGCTGACCCTGCAGATCACCCTGCCGGCGGAAAATCAGCAGAAAGCGCAGACGGCTGCTGAAAACATCATTAACACCATCGTGATCCAGTAATTCTTCACGATGATGACGTGGCCTCCGGTGCCTGCACCGGGGGCCATTTTTTTAGCCGCCATGTCAGCATCAATGCGATAACCACCAGCCCCGCCGCGGCAAGATAGATTACCGGAACCCCTGCCCACGCCATCACCAGCCCCGCCAGCGGCCCGGTAATGCCCAGCGACATGTCCATAAACACCGTGTAGGTCGCCAGCGCCGACCCCTGGTTCTGCTGTGGCACGGCTTTTACCGCGACCACGCCGAGTGCCGGGAAGACCAGCGAAAAGCCAGCGCCGGCGAGGAAAACGCCCATTTTCGCCATCCACGGTGCGGTGGCAATCCCGGTCAACACCAGCCCGACAATCTCTACCGCAAAGCAGATCAACGCCACATTCAGTCCCCCCAGACGGTTGATACCGTTCGGGAAGAGCAAACGCGCGCCGACAAACGCACAGCTAAACAGCGTCAGGGCAAAGGCTGCGCCGTCCCAGCCTTTGGCGTCATAGAAGAGAGTGATGAACGTGGCGATCACGCCGAAGCCGGTGGTTGCCAGCGCCAGCGCCATACCATAAGGCCAGACGCGCCCCAGCACCGCCCTGAACGGCAGTGGCTTGCCTTTGCTGGCCTTCACCTTGGGGCGCGGCAGGGCAAACAGAATCGCGAGCAGCGCGACGACCATAATGGTGATAGCCAGCCCGGATAGCCCGCCAGAGGCATAACAGATCACCCCCAGTGGTGCGCCCAGTGCCATCGCGCCGTAGGTGACGATACCGTTCCACGAGATCACCCGGCCAATATGGGACGCACCCACCACACCCACACCCCACAGCGTCGAACCGGTACCCGCCAGACTTTGTCCGATACCCAGAATCACTCGCCCCAGACAGAGCAGCGCCAGGCTGACCAGCGGCCAGTGGCTGGTGGTGGCGGCCAGCAGGTAGCCCAGACCACTCAGAAAACAGCCGCAGAGCCCCACAATGACGATGCGCTTTGGCCCAAACAGATCCGCATAGCGCCCGGCATGCGGGCGGCTCAGGAGCGTGGCGAAATACTGCAGGCTGATGACCAGCCCCGCCCAGAATGCGCTAAAACCCATGACGTCATGGACATAGCCCGGCAACACCGCCAGCGGCAGGCCAATCGTCAGATAACTGGCGAAGTTAAAAATCACAACGGAAACAATGCGCAGATTGAGGCGCAATCCGCTCAGCGCCGGTTCGGCGGCATACTCTGGCATGGGGTTTAACCTGAATTTTTACAACAGTGTTTCACTATTACCACGGCAGGATAAGAAAATCAGCACTGACTTTCAGATTATCGGCTCCAGACGAAGCGGCCGCCGGGCACTACACTTAACGGGCTATCACATTAAGGAACCCGCATGATACCGAACCAGTCCGACAAAGCAGGACTTCACATCTTATTAAAACTCGCCTGCCTGGTGGTTATCCTCGCAGGTATCCATGCTGCCGCTGACATTATTGTCCAGCTCCTGCTGGCGCTCTTTTTTGCCATTGTGCTTAATCCGCTGGTGACCTGGTTTTTGCGCCGGGGCATCAGCCGTCCGGTGGCCATTACTATCGTGGTCATCGTGATGATGATTGCCCTGACGGCGCTTTTCGGCGTGCTGGCGGCGTCGCTCAGTGAATTCTCCACCATGCTCCCGCAGTACAACAAAGAGCTGACGCGTAAGATCGTTTCGCTTCAGGAGATGATGCCTTTTCTTAACCTGCATATCTCACCCGAGCGGATGTTACGCCGCATGGATTCAGAGAAGGTCATGACCTACGCCACCACCCTGATGACCGGCCTTTCCGGCGCGATGGCCAGCATCCTGCTGCTGGTGATGACGGTGGTGTTTATGCTGTTCGAGGTCCGCCATGTTCCTTATAAGCTGCGCTTTGCGCTGAATAACCCGCAAATTCATATTGCGGGTTTACACCGGGCCCTGAAGGGCGTGTCCAAATATCTGGCCCTGAAAACGCTGTTAAGCGTCTGGACCGGGGTGATTGTCTGGCTGGGACTGATGCTGATGGGCGTGCAGTTCGCGCTGATGTGGGGCGTACTGGCGTTTCTGCTGAACTACGTACCCAACATCGGCGCGGTGCTTTCCGCCGTGCCGCCGATGATTCAGGCGTTTCTGTTCAATGGCTTTTACGAGTGCATGCTGGTGGGGGCGCTGTTTCTGGTCGTGCATATGGTGCTGGGCAATATCCTTGAGCCGCGCATGATGGGCCACCGTCTCGGAATGTCGACGCTGGTGGTGTTCTTGTCATTGCTGATCTGGGGATGGCTGCTGGGACCGGTCGGGATGTTACTGTCAGTCCCGCTGACCAGCGTGTGTAAGATTTGGATGGAAACCACCAAAGGTGGCAGCAAACTGGCGATCCTGTTGGGTCCCGGGCGACCGAAAAGCCGACTGCCGGGATAACGGGTCCCACAGCGCGTAACTGTGCAACACACCGAAAATTACCGCGACGCTCACCGCGCGGTAATTTTCATTTTCGGTAAGGAGGATTTCGCGTTATTTATCCCGCCCTAATAAATGAATCGTCATGCAAATATTTATTTAACGCAAATTACACGGCATATAATTCTCACCCTTTCATTTCAATGCATTACACCTCCCGTCACGTAAAATAAATACCCACTTTTATATCGACAACAATTATCCTCATTAGCGATAATACCCCGCCAAAATATAATTTTTTAAAATTACTGATTTAAATTGTTATTATTGATACGGAGTTGTTGATGAAAAAGATCATTAAATGGTTTGCTGCTGTTGCTGTCGTCGGCGCACTGGCCGGTTGCGCGCGTACCGCCCCAATCGATCAGGTTCACGCTACTGTCAGTACAGGCCACACTGCTGAGCAGGTGAAAACCGCCATTCTGAAAGCAGGCCAGAAGCGCGACTGGATCATGAGCGAAGCGGGCCCGGGCGTAATTAAAGGCCGTCTGCAGGCACGCGACCACTCGGTCGAAATCCGTATTCCTTATTCTGCGACAAGCTATTCAATTAATTACGAAAGCAGTATGAACCTGAAAGCCGCCGACGGTAAAATTCACAAAAACTATAACCGCTGGGTGCATAACCTCGACCACGATATTCAGATGAACCTCTCTGCAGGCGCCGCGCTGTAATATTTTCCTCATGTCGGGCCGAAATGGCCCGATAACGTTTTTCTCGGCCTCATAAGGTTACGCACGCATGTACGAAAAGGACACCCTCAACGCGCTGGACGCCATTACCGAAGCGCAACGCATCGCTTTTGCGCCGATGCTGTTTCAGACCGCGCGTTGTCTGCGTAATTCGGGCGTGCTTTCCTGGCTGGATAAAAAAGGGAAAACAGGGGCAAGTCTCGAGGAAATAACCGAAAACAGTACCCTGAGCAGTTATAGTGTAAGCGTATTGCTGGATATGGGATTAAGCGGACGGATCGTTACCTGTAAAGAAGGGCGCTATTTCCTGGCAAAGGTGGGCCATTTCTTATTGCATGACACCATGACTCGCGTGAATATGGATTTCACGCAGGATGTTTGTTACCAGGGGTTATTCCATCTGGCCGATGCCCTGCAGGAAGAAAAACCGGCGGGATTATCCGTGTTTGGCAACTGGCCAACCATCTATCCGGCATTATCACAACTACCCGCGCAGGCAAAAGAGAGCTGGTTCGCTTTTGATCATTACTATTCTGATGCCGCTTTCGACGCGGCGCTGCCATATATATTCGCAAGCTCGCCGACAAAATTGTACGATGTGGGCGGAAATACGGGTAAATGGGCGTTACGCTGCTGCCGCTATGACGACAATGTTGCCGTGACGATCCTTGACCTGCCACAGCAGATAACGCTGGCGCAGGAAAACATCGAAAAAGCAGGTTTATCTCATCGCATTGGCTTCCATGCTGTCGATATGCTTAGTCATGCGACATTGCCGGGTGAAGCCGATATCTGGTGGATGAGCCAGTTCCTGGATTGTTTCTCTCCGGACCAGATTGTCGCCATGTTGACTCGCGTTGCACAGGTTATGAAGCCCGGCGCGCGACTGTGCATCATGGAACTGTTCTGGGATGCCCAAAAATTTGAAGCCGCCTCATTCAGCCTGAATGCTACCTCGCTTTATTTCACCTGTATGGCGAACGGCAACAGCCGGTTTTACAGTGTAGAGAAATTTTATCACTACCTGGAGCGGGCCGGTTTCCACGTAGAACAGCGGCTGGACAACCTAGGGGTAGGTCATACCCTATTGATTTGTCAAAAAATTGAACAATAGAGCAGTTGAACTGCCCGGCAGGCTTGCCTGTCTTTTAATGATGGTTTTCCGCGGACGCGCGTAGATGAAATTTTCACTGAACATAATTGACTGGCAGGCAAGAGCGCCAGGCCTGAGCGATGCCGCAGAGTGGCAGGCGTGGTCACGCCAGCACCTAACCCTCGACCCGGCTGCGCCGCTGCCTAAGCTTACCGAACTGCCGATGATGACCGCGCGCCGCCTCAACTCGGGCAGTAAGCTGGCGGTAGACCTCGGACTCACCCTGCTTCGCCGTCACGCGATTGATGCCGTTGTCTATTCCAGCCGTCATGGCGAACTGGAGCGTAATTTCCGCATCCTGCACTCCCTGGCGACCGGTCAGGCCGTCTCGCCGACAGACTTTGCCATGTCCGTGCACAATTCGGCGGTGGGCAACCTGACGATCACTGCGCAACACCCCATCGTCTCGTCTTCTGTTTCTGCCGGGCAGGACACCTTCCAGCAGGCATTATGTGAAGTGTTGAGCCTGCTTCAGGCGGGCTATTCCCGCGTCTTGCTGGTCGATTTTGACGGCGCCCTGCCCGATTTTTATCATCCGGGTTTACCGCCGCAGATGCCCACCTGGCCCTACGCGCTGGCCCTGGTGATTGAAGCCGGGAGCACACTGCAGTGCGAAACCCGCAGCGGCAGCACGGGTGAAGAACCTCCCCTGCCGCAGAGCCTGATGTTCCTGAAACGTTACCTCCGCGATGAACGGCAGTTTGTGGTTTCAGGCGAACGTCTGCTGTGGCAATGGACACGCGAATGAGCCGCCTGACTGCCCGTATCAACTGGTTATGGCGTCTGATGATGACCGGCTTCTGCTTCGTGCTGTTTGGCACGGGCGGGCTGTTGCTGTCGCTGGTGTGGTTCAATCTGCTGTTGCTGGTTCAGCGCGACCGCGCCAGACGCCGTCGCCTGGCGCGTCGCAGTATCGCGGGCAGCTTCCGCTTTTTCTTACATGTCGCCCGTGGCACCGGGGTACTGGACTATCGCATTCACAATCTTGACGCCCTTCGCGGGGACCGCGGTTGTCTGGTGGTGGCCAATCACCCGACGCTGATTGATTACGTGATCCTGGCGTCCGTCATGCCCGAAACCGACTGTCTGGTGAAAAGTGCGTTGCTTCGCAACCCATTTGTCAGCGGCGTCATTCGCGCAGCGGATTACCTGATTAACAGCGAAGCGGAAACGCTCCTCAGTGCAAGCCAGCAGCGTCTGGCCCAGGGCGACACGCTGTTAATCTTTCCGGAGGGCACACGAACCCGCTCGGGAGAGGCAATATCCCTCCAGCGCGGCGCGGCAAATATTGCCGTGCGCTGCCACAGCGACCTGCGCATCGTGGTGATCCACTGCAGCGAACCTCTGCTGGATAAAAAAAGTCACTGGTACGACGTACCGCCCGTAAAACCTGTTTTCACCGTAGATGTTCGCGATCGCGTGAATATCGACGCTTTTTACGATGCGAAGACACAAGAACCGGCACTGGCGGCAAGGCAGTTAAACCGGCATCTGCAGCATCGATTAACATCAGGCCTTCAATCTTTGTCAGGAATTAATGATGCAAGCGCTTCATCTTGAAATTAAAAATCTCATCATCACTACGCTGAATCTGGACGAGCTTACCGCCGAGGATATCGATACCGATGCTGCGCTGTTTGGTGATGGACTGGGCCTCGACTCTATCGACGCCCTCGAACTTGGCCTGGCCGTGAAAAACCAGTATGGCGTGGTGCTGTCTGCCGAAAGCGAAGAGATGCGTCAGCACTTCTTTTCCGTCGCCACGCTGGCTTCTTTTATCAACGCTCAACGCGCCTGAGATGTGATCCGTTATGACTGAACAAGAAACCATTTATCAGGAAGTCTGCGAACTCCTGGCTACGCTGTTTGAACTCGACCCACAGGAAATCACGCCTGAGGCTCGCCTGTACGAAGATCTGGATCTGGACAGTATCGATGCAGTGGACATGATTGTTCACCTGCAGAAGAAAACGGGGACGAAAATCAAACCGGAAACCTTCAAATCTGTCCGTACCGTGCAGGATGTGGTTGACGCTGTCGCTCAGCTTTTGCGCGACGAGTAAACCACCGTGCCTGGAGGACGAGCGTTTCCGGCGATCCCACTCCTGACGGGAGTCGTGTTGCTGGCGTGGCCATTGCTGATTGGATTGGGGCTGACGCACAACGGTCTGCACTGGCTGTTGCCGCTGATGGCCCTGGTGCTGGTGCTGCGTCTGCATCAGGCGCGGCGAAACGCAGGCCCGATGCGGTATGTGGTGCAGTGCATTGCGCTGGCAGGCCTGGCGCTCTGCGCGGCAAGCTATCTGCTGAAAGCGCACCAGTGGCTGCTGCTCTATCCGGTGGTGGTTAATCTCGTGATGCTGGCCGTGTTTGGCGGCTCACTGTGGACAACCATGCCGCTGGTTGAACGGCTGGCACGTCTGCGTGAATCGAATTTGCCTCCGGCGGGTGTGCGATATACCCGTAAGGTGACGCTGGTGTGGTGCGGGTTTTTCCTCGGTAACGGTGCGATAGCCCTGTTTACCGTGCTACACGGCGATATGCATGTCTGGACAGTGTGGAACGGTATGGTGGCTTATTTTCTGATGGGCACGCTGATGGCGACAGAGTGGCTGGTGCGTCAACGGGTGATGAAAAAAGAGAAGCTCGATGAATAAACCCCTCCCGCTGGGCCAGTGGTTAAATGCTCCACGCCCTGACGACACGCCGATCGCCTGGCTTGACGATCGCACCTGGACGCTGGGTGAGTTGCGCCACGATGTCACCTTGCTGGTAGAAGCATTGCGACAGCAGGAGGGTGAACGCTGGGCGCTGTGCTTTGAAAACAGCTACCTGTTTATTGTTGCGCTGCTGGCCTCACTGCATGCCGGTAAAACCCCGGTCATTCCAGGCCATAGCCGGGTCTCTCTGCTCGACGAACAGCAGTCGCTGTTTAGCGGTGTCCTGAGCGATCAGACGCTGGATATTCAGGGAAAGGTCATTGTGGTGACCTCCTCCCCCCAGACCGCGCGCCAATGGGCACCGTTGCCCGTCATTGACGACGCGCGCTTTGTTGAGCTTTTTACCTCGGGCTCCACGGGCACCCCACGCCGGGTCATTAAGCACATCACCAGCCTGGACCGTGAAGCATGCCTGCTGGCGAACCGTTTTGGCGAACGCCTGGCGGGCTGCAGCATTGTGGCCTCGGTCGTACCACAACATCTCTATGGCCTGACGTTCCGCATCATGTTGCCAATGGCGATGGGGCTTCCGCTGCACGCCGCCATGCTTTATTACGCTGAGCAGCTGGCGGCACTCCCTCACGACAGGCAGTACCTTTTTATCAGCAGTCCGGCGTTCCTGAAACGGCTGGATACCGAGCTGACTGCCCCTCCCGTCGTGATGCTGATCTCCGCTGGGGGAATGCTGCCCTGGTGCGATGTCACGGAGACCCATGGCTGGCTTAACGTCTGGCCGGATGAAATCTATGGCAGCACCGAAACCGGGATCCTCGCCTGGCGGCACCGTCAGGCGGACAGCGTACCCTGGTTCGCCTTCCCCGGTGTGGTGTTCCAGAGTGAAGGGGAAATCTGCCGCGTGACCTCCCCGCTCATTCACGAAGCCGCAGGGTTACAGCTGGACGATATCCTGCACTTCGACAGTAACGGTTTTTTTAGCATTGCCGGACGTCGTGGTCGGGTGGTCAAAATCGAAGAAAAGCGTATCTCACTGAACGAGATTGAACGTCGCCTGCTGGAGCTTGAGGGCATATGTGAAGCCGCAGCATTACCGGTTACCCGCGGAGGTCGTCAGGGTATAGGTGTCCTGCTGGTTCTGGATGAGAAGACCCGTCAGCGCTGGCATCAGCAGGGCAAAAAAACGCAGGAACTGGCCTGGCGCCGCGCCTTGCGGCCCTGGCTTGAGCCGGTCGCCGTCCCCCGCTACTGGCGCATTATCGATGAGATGCCGGTAAACAGTATGAATAAGCGTGTCTATGCGCAGTTACAGGAGTTGTTTCATGAAAATTCATGAAATCGAACGCCACCAGGCACAGCCGCAGCACCTGGAAATCGTTTTGCATCTTGACCCCTCCCTGTTCTGGTTCCAGGGGCATTTTGCCGTACAGCCGTTGCTGCCAGGTGTGGCACAGATTGACTGGGTCATGCACTACGCCACCACGCTGCTGGCACCGGGTTACCGTTTTCACAGCATCCAAAATGTGAAATTCCAGGCCCCTCTGCTGCCGGATACCACGGTCACGCTGGTCCTTAACTGGCATGCCGAACGTCAGATACTGACCTTCAGCTACCAACGCCATGCCGGTGACGATCGCCATACTGCCAGCAGCGGGAAGATTCGCCTGTGTCAGTAACCTTCCGCCCCTGCGTGCTGATCCCGTGCTACAACCATGGCGCGATGATGGCAAAGGTACTGTCGCGGCTGGCGCCGTTCGGCTTGCCCTGCCTGGTGGTCGATGACGGAAGTGACGAGCAGACGCGCCGCATTCTGGAGCATCTGGCCGCCGGGCAGCCCCAGGTTACGCTGGTACGTCTGGCGCAAAACGCAGGTAAAGGTGCCGCGGTCATTAAGGGGCTGGAAGAGTCGGCCCGCGCGGGCTATACCCACGCCGTACAGGTGGATGCCGACGGCCAGCATGCTATTGAGGATATCCCCAAAATGCTGGCTCTGGCTGAGCGTCACCCGGAGGCGCTGATATCTGGCCAGCCCATTTACGATGATTCCATTCCGCGCTCCCGCCTCTACGGTCGCTGGATAACGCACGTCTGGGTATGGATTGAAACCCTGTCCCTGCAACTTAAAGACAGCATGTGCGGTTTTCGGGTCTACCCGGTCTCGCCCACGCTGCAGCTGGCCGCACGCGTATCGCTTGGTAAACGTATGGACTTTGACACCGAAGTGATGGTCCGTCTCTACTGGCAGGGCAATACCAGCTATTTTCTGCCGACCCGCGTTACCTATCCGCCTGACGGGTTATCCCATTTCGACGCGCTCAAAGACAACGTGCGGATCTCACTGATGCACACCCGGCTGTTCTTCGGCATGCTGCCCCGCATTCCCGCCCTGCTGTTTCGTCGTCGCCGCCAGCACTGGGCGCAGCAGGACGAGGTGAAAGGCCTGTGGGGAATGCGCCTGATGCTGCGCGTCTGGCAGCTGTTTGGCCGCCGGGCCTTTACCGTGCTGCTGTGGCCGGTTATCGGGGTGTACTGGCTTACGGCCCGACCGGCGCGACAGGCTTCACAGCAGTGGACAGCGCGAGTGAAGCAGGTGCTGACGCAGCGGAACATGCCTGTTCCGCCACGCCTTAACAGCTTTTTCCATTTTATGCGCTTCGGTAACGCCATGCTGGATAAAGTCGCCAGCTGGCGCGGCGAACTGAAGTTTCATCGTGACGTGGTCTTTGCTCCCGGTGCGTATGACGTGCTGGATGCTGACGCATCGCAAGGTAAACTGCTGCTCGCGTCGCATCTTGGCGATGTGGAAGCCTGCCGGGCACTGGCTCAGCTGGAAGGCAGCAAAGTCATCAACGCGCTGGTCTTTAGCGATAATGCGCAGCGCTTTAAACAGATCATGACCGAGATGGCACCCCAGGCCGGGGTTAACCTGATGCCCGTGACGGACATTGGCCCGGATACCGCTATCGCCATCAAAGAGAAGCTTGAGCGCGGTGAGTGGGTTGCCATTGTGGGCGATCGCATAGCGGTCACGCCACAGCGCGGCGGCGACTGGCGGGTGATATGGAGTTCGTTTATGGGACAGCCCGCCCCGTTCCCGCAAGGGCCGTTTATTCTCGCCTCCATTCTGCGCTGCCCGGTGGTGCTGATTTACGCCCTGCGTCAGCAGGATGCGCTCACGATACACTGCGAGCCGTTTGCCGACCCGCTGCTTCTGCCACGCGGGGAGCGCCAGCAGGCGCTGCAACAGGCCGTCGATCGCTATGCACAGCGGCTTGAGCATTACGCCTTAATGTCACCGCTCGACTGGTTTAATTTTTTCGATTTCTGGCACCTGCCGGATGCCAAAGAGAAGGAGTAAAGGGTGCTGACCGATCCCCGCTTTACGACCGAAGTAGAAATCACCGTTCCGTTCCACGATGTCGATATGATGGGCGTGGTCTGGCACGGCAACTATTTCCGCTACTTTGAGATTGCCCGCGAGGCGCTGCTCAACCAGTTTAACTACGGTTATCGCCAGATGAAGGCGTCAGGCTATGTCTGGCCGGTAGTCGATACCCGGGTGAAATACCGCGATGCGGTGACCTTTGAGCAGCGCATCCGTGTGCGCGCGCACATCGAAGAGTATGAAAACCGTCTGCGTATCGCCTATCAAATTTTCGACGCGCAAACCGGTAAACGCTCCACCACCGGCTATACCATCCAGGTGGCCGTCGAAGAAGCCAGCCGTGAAATGTGCTTTGTCAGCCCGGCTATATTGTTTGAACGAATGGGAGTTACGCCATGAGATGGTTGCCTGTGCTGGCACTGATGATCAGCCCGCTGGTGAGCGCCGTGACGCTGGATGAGCTGCAGCAGCGGTTTACCGGGCAACCTGTCGTGCGCGCGCATTTCGAACAGGTCCGGACGATTAAGGATCTGCCGCAGCCGCTGCGCTCGCAGGGCGAAATGTTGATCGCACGCGACAGCGGCCTGCTGTGGGATCAAAAAGCGCCTTTCCCCATGACGTTGTTGCTGGATGATAAACGGATGATCCAGACGATCAACGGCCAGCCTCCGCAGACCATTACCGCCGACAATAACCCGCAGATGTTCCAGTTCAACCACCTGCTGCGGGCGCTGTTCCAGGCCGACCGCAAGGTGCTGGAAGAGAACTTCCGCATCGATTTTCGCGATCTCGGCGAAGGCCGCTGGTCGCTGGTGCTGACCCCCACAACGACACCGCTGGACAAAATTTTCGCCACCCTCGATCTGGGCGGCGCGACCTACCTTGAGACGATTCGCCTCAACGATAAGCAGGGCGATCGTACCGATATCGTCCTTTCCCACCACACACTGACGCCCGCCAGCCTGACCGATGACGAACGCCAACGCTTTGCCGCACCGTAAATCCCTGCGCCCGGCGCTGCTGTGGGCGACGGTATGCCTGATTCTGTTGGGCGTGTTGCTGTCGCTGCTGCCCGGCGCGCGCCTGAACAGCAGCGTACTGGCTATGCTGCCGAAGCAGACGCTCGGGGCAATCCCGCCGGCACTCAACGACGCGTTTATACAGCGTCTTGACCGCCAGCTTGTCTGGCTGGTCAGTCCCGGTAAAGAACCCGATCCGCGGGTGGCGCAACAGTGGCTGGATCTGTTGAAAAACAGCCATTCGCTCAGGGAGGTTAAAGGCCCGATGGACGCCGCCGGGCAAAAGGCCTGGGGCGAGTTCTTCTGGCAGCATCGCAACGGCCTGATTGATTCAGCCACCCGGGCCCGCCTGCAAAACGGCGGTGAGGCGCAGGCGCAGTGGATTTTATCCCAGCTCTACTCGGCCTTTTCCGGCGTGAGTGGCAAAGAGTTGCAAAACGATCCCCTGATGCTGATGCGCGGCTCGCAGCTGGCGCTGGCGCAAAACAGCCAGAAGCTACGGCTGATGGACGGCTGGCTGGTCACCCAGGATGCCAGTGGAAATTACTGGTATATGCTGCACGGTGAGCTGGCGGGATCATCGTTTGATATGCAGCAAACCCATCAGATGGTAACCACCCTTACCACCCTGCAGGAGACGCTGAAAACGCGCTTTCCGCAGGCGCAGCTGCTCTCACGCGGTACCGTGTTTTACAGTGATTACGCCAGCCAGCAGGCAAAACGGGACATCTCCACGCTGGGCATCGTCACGATCCTTGGAGTTATCCTGCTCATCCTGGCAGTGTTTCGTTCCCTGAACCCCCTGCTGCTGTGTCTGATTTCCATTGCCACAGGTGCGCTGGCGGGCACGGTGGTGACGCTGCTGCTGTTTGGCGAACTGCATCTGATGACGCTGGTGATGAGCATGAGCATCATCGGAATTTCAGCGGATTACACGCTCTATTACCTCACCGAACGCATGGTGCACGGCGCAGAACATTCCCCGTGGCAAAGCCTGGCAAAAGTGCGTAATGCGCTGCTGCTGGCGCTGCTGACGACCGTTGCCGCCTACCTGATTATGATGCTGGCCCCCTTCCCCGGGATCCGCCAGATGGCGGTGTTTGCCGCGGTGGGGCTGAGCGCCTCCTGCCTGACGGTGATTTTCTGGCATCCCTGGCTGTGCCGTGGTTTGCCGGTGCGCCCGGTTCCGTTTATGGTCCTGATGTTGCGCTGGTTGGCCGCCTGGCGACGCAATAAAAAACTCTCTGTGGGCCTGCCTGTGGTACTGGCGCTGGTCTCGGCTGCCGGGCTTGCCACCCTGAAGGTCAACGACGATATCGCCCAGCTACAGGCGCTCCCCAAAGACATTCTGGCGCAGGAGAAAACCATTACCGCCCTGACCGGGCAAGGTGTCGATCAGAAATGGTTTGTGGTGTATGGCGCATCGCCGCAGCAAACGCTGGAACGGCTGGAAGCCTTTACCCCGGCGTTAGCCCAGGCCCAAAAAGCGGGGGATATTACCCGCTGGCGGACCCTGCCCTTAAATTCGCTGGCGCGCCAGAAAAGCGATCTGCTGCTGTTGCAGCAGGCCGCGCCGGCCATAACGAACGCGCTGCGAAACGCGGGGCTGAGCACCGTCACACCGAATCTGAATGCCATGCCCGTGAGCGTGGAGGCGTGGCTCGCCAGCCCGGCCAGCGAAGGCTGGCGTCTGCTGTGGCTGACCCTGCCTGACGGCGAAAGCGGTGTGTTAGTGCCGGTGGACAACGCCCGCAACAGCGCCGCACTCAGCGAAGTAGCCGCCCGTCATGCGGGCGTCGTCTGGGTCGATCGCAAGGCCAGTTTTGACAGCCTGTTTGCGCTCTACCGCACGTTGTTAACGGGACTCTTGTTTGTCGCGCTGGCGGTGATTGCCTGCGGGGCGATGGTACGCCTCGGCTGGCGAAAAGGGCTTATCAGTCTGGTCCCGTCCGTGCTGTCGCTCAGCTGCGGGCTGGCCGCGCTGGCCGTCACGGGGCATCCGGTAAATCTGTTTTCACTGCTGGCGCTGGTCCTGGTGCTCGGCATTGGCATTAACTACACGCTGTTTTTCGGCAACCCGCGCGGTACGCCGCTGACGTCGATGCTGGCCATCACGCTGGCGATGATGACCACGCTGCTGACGTTAGGCATGCTCGTGTTCAGCGCCACGCAGGCCATCAGCAGCTTCGGTATTGTGCTGGTGAGCGGCATTTTTACCGCCTTCCTGCTGGCGCCGCTGGCGATGCCTGTTAAGAAAGAGAGAAAACGAAAATGAATGCTTTTTACCGCGCAGCCGCGCTGGTCGCGACGCTGCTGCTGGCAGGCTGTAGCCATTCGACCGATACTGAAGGGACACGTCCGCAGGCCTGGCTTCAGCCAGGAACCCGTGTGACGCTGCCGCCGCCCGGTATTACCCCGGCGGTCAGTTCGCAGCAGCTGCTGACCGGAACCTTCAACGGACAAACGCAGTCCCTGCTGGTCATGCTCAACGCGGATGATCACAAAGTGACGCTTGCCGGGCTCTCTTCCGTCGGTATCCGTCTGTTCCTGGCGACTTACGACGACACCGGGATCCACACCGAACAGTCGATCGTTGTGCCGCAGCTGCCTCCCGCCAGCCAGGTACTGGCCGATGTGATGCTTAGCCACTGGCCACTCAGCGCCTGGCAGCCACAACTGCCAAAGGGCTGGACGCTTAAAGACAAGGGCGATCGGCGCGAGCTACGCAATGCCAGCGGCAAGCTGGTGACTGACATTGTCTACCTGCAACGCAAAGGCAAGCGCGTGCCAATCAGCATCGAGCAACACGTCTTTAACTACCACATCACCATTCAATATCTGGGTGACTGAGATGATTTACATTTCTGCTGTTGGCATGGTCAACGCGCTGGGTAACTCGCTGGATGAGATTGCCGCTAACCTGACGGCGGGCGTAGCCCCTGGCATGCATTGTCGCTCCGGCTGGTTGCAGGATGCGCCCGACGCCGTGCTGGGTGGCGTGGAAGGTGAATTGCCGTCCATTCCGGATACCCTGTCCGCGCACCGCACCCGCAATAACCAGCTGTTGCTGGCCGCGCTGGCACAGATTCAATCCGCCGTTGACGACGCGATTGCCCGGGTCGGCCGCGACCGCGTGGCCGTGGTTTTGGGTACCAGCACCTCCGGCCTCGATGAAGGGGATGAGCACGTACGATTAACGCTCAACGGCGAAGCCAGCACCCGGTGGCAGTATCCGCAACAGGAGCTGGGCGATCCGTCCCGCTTTCTGGCTAACTGGTTACAGCTTGAGGGCCCGGCATATACCCTCTCGACCGCCTGCTCCTCCAGCGCGCGGGCAATTATCAGCGGCCGGCGTCTGATTGATGCCGGGCTGGTGGATATTGCCATTGTGGGCGGCGCAGATACCCTGAGCCGGATGCCCGTCAATGGCTTTCACAGTCTGGAATCGCTTTCTCCAACGCTCTGCGAGCCGTTTGGCCGCGACCGTCGGGGTATCACCATTGGTGAAGCCGCTGCGCTGATGGTGTTGACCCGTGAACCCGCCGGGGTCGCGCTGCTGGGAACAGGCGAGTCCAGCGATGCTTACCATATTTCGGCGCCGCATCCGCAGGGTGAAGGCGCCATTCGCGCCATTACCCAGGCGCTCAATGACGCGGGTCTGCAGCCGGAGGATATTGGCTATATCAACCTGCACGGCACCGCCACACCGCTCAACGATCAGATTGAATCACACGTGGTACACGACCTCTTTGGAGAAAACGTGCCCAGCAGTTCTACCAAACACCTTACCGGCCATACGCTGGGCGCTGCCGGTATCACCGAAGCGGCGTTGAGCTGGCTTATTCTGACGCGTGACCTGCCGTTACCCCCACAGGATTTCGCCCGCTACGCGCCGGACGAAACGCTGTCGCCGTGCGGCGTGCTGCACCAGAGCACCGCGCTGAAAAAACCGGTCATTTTATCTAACTCGTTCGCGTTTGGTGGCAACAACGCCAGCATCCTGCTGGGGAGAGTGTCATGAGCTACTTATCACCCGTCGACTATCTGCCGCACGATGCGCCAATGATGCTGCTGGGATCCGTTGAACGCGTCACAGACGATTCCGCCGTATGCCGTGTCGCGGTCAACGGCCAAAGCGTACTGGCGCCCTTTTTGAATGCCGAGGGCGATTTGCCTGGCTGGTACGCGCTCGAACTGATGGCGCAGACCGTTGGCGTCTGGTCAGGCTGGCATCGCCAGCAGAAAGGGCAAGATCATATTGCGCTGGGCATGGTGCTGGGTGCGCGCGAGTTGGTCTGCGCCAGTGGACATTTCGCAAAAGACGCGACGCTGGACATCACCGTCAGACTGCTGATGCAGGATGAGCGCTTCGGCAGTTTTGAATGTACGATCTCCTCAGGTGAGGAGACGCTGGCCACGGGCCGGGTCAATACCTTCCAGCCGAGCGCAGAAGAATTAACATCGCTTTTTAATCAGGGATCCCACGCATGAGTCGTTCCGTACTGGTCACCGGGGCCAGCAAAGGCATTGGTCGTGCCATCGCCTGCCAGCTTGCCGCTGACGGGTTTACCGTAGGCGTACATTACCACCGTGACGCCGCAGGCGCGCAGGCGACGCTGGATACCATCACACAGGCGGGCGGTCAGGGTCGCCTGCTCTCTTTCGATGCAGGTAACCGCGAACAGTGCCGTGACGTGCTGGAGCAGAATATCGAGGCCCACGGCGCATGGTATGGCGTGGTCAGTAATGCCGGTATCACCCGCGACGGTGCGTTTCCGGCCCTCAGCGAAGACGACTGGGACAGCGTCATTCATACCAACCTCGACAGTTTTTATAACGTTATTCAACCCTGCATTATGCCGATGATCGCCACCCGAAAAGGGGGGCGCATTATCACCTTATCCTCCGTGTCCGGCATGATGGGCAACCGCGGTCAGGTGAACTACAGCGCGGCAAAAGCGGGCATTATTGGCGCGACCAAAGCACTGGCAATTGAGCTGGCAAAACGCAACATCACCGTGAACTGCATTGCGCCGGGGCTGATTGATACCGGCATGATTGAAATGGAAGAGGCTGCGCTGAAAGAGGCAATGTCCATCATTCCCATGAAACGGATGGGCCAGGCCGAAGAGGTTGCAGGACTTGCCAGCTATTTGATGTCAGATATTGCAGGCTACGTTACCCGCCAGGTCATTTCCATCAACGGAGGAATGCTATGACGCGTCGCGTGGTGATTACCGGTATGGGCGGCGTTACCGCCTTCGGTGAGGACTGGCAATCCGTTTCCCGCAGGCTGCTGGCGTATGACAACGCGGTACGCAAAATGCCGGAGTGGCAGGTTTACGATGGCCTGCACACTCTGCTGGGCGCGCCGATTGATGATTTCACCCTGCCGGAACACTATACCCGCAAGCGTATTCGCGCCATGGGCCGCGTGTCGTTGATGTCGACCCGCGCCACCGAGCTGGCGCTGGAGCAGGCGGGGCTGATTGGCGAGGCGGTGCTCACAAATGGCCAAACCGGTATCGCCTATGGCTCCTCCACAGGCAGTACCGGGCCGGTCAGCGAATTCGCCACCATGCTCACCGAAAAACACACCCACAACATCACCGGTACGACCTATGTGCAGATGATGCCGCACACGACCGCGGTGAATACCGGCCTGTTCTTTGGCCTTCGGGGTCGCGTTATCCCGACGTCGAGTGCCTGTACGTCGGGCAGTCAGGCCATTGGCTACGCCTGGGAAGCCATTCGTCACGGTTATCAGACCGTGATGGTCGCAGGCGGAGCAGAGGAGCTTTGTCCGTCAGAGGCGGCGGTATTTGACACCTTATTCGCGACCAGCCAGCGCAACGATGCGCCGAAAACCACCCCTTCGCCATTTGATACGCAGCGTGATGGTCTGGTCATTGGGGAAGGCGCAGGCACCCTGATTCTGGAAGAGCTTGAGCATGCCAGAGCACGCGGTGCAACTATCTATGGCGAGATCGTTGGCTTCGCCACCAACTGTGATGCAGCCCATATCACCCAGCCACAACGTGACACCATGCAAATTTGTATGGAGCAGTCGCTGGCGTTAGCAGGGTTAAGCGCGCGGGACATGGGGTACATCTCCGCGCACGGTACCGCCACCGATCGCGGTGATATCGCCGAAAGCCAGGCCACCGCCGCCATCTTTGGCGACAACGTGCCAATTTCGTCGCTGAAGAGCTATTTTGGCCACACGTTAGGCGCCTGTGGGGCGCTGGAAGCCTGGATGAGTCTGCAGATGATGCGTGAGGGCTGGTTTGCCCCGACGCTCAATTTAAGACAACCGGATGAGCAATGTGGTGCTTTAGATTATATTATGGGTGAAGCCCGTCAGATTGACTGCGAGTATCTGCAAAGCAATAACTTCGCATTTGGCGGCATCAACACGTCGATAATCATCAAACGCTGGGCGTAACTATGTACCAGTTTATACTGGGAAAGATCTCCACCCTGAGCGCAGACCCGCTGGCGTCGACGCTTGCACATATGGCACCTGCGGGTGCACGAAATGCATCCTGGCTGGCGGGGAGAACCCTGCTCGCCAAAACGCTTTCTCCTTCTCCGTTACCCGAGATCGTCTATGGTGAGCAAGGGAAGCCGACCTTCGTGGATGCGCAGCCCTTCTGGTTTAACCTGAGTCACAGCGGCGATAATATCGCGCTGCTGCTGAGCGACGAAGGCGAAGTGGGGTGTGATATCGAAGTTATCCGCCCACGTGAAAACTGGCAGGCGCTGGCTAACGCCGTCTTCAGCGTGGCGGAACATGCGGAGCTGGAGCGCGAAGACCCGGAGACAAAGCTTTCTGCTTTCTGGGGGATCTGGACGCGTAAAGAGGCCATCGTGAAGCAGCGAGGCGGCAGCGCCTGGCAGATTGTCAGCATCGACAGCACGTCGCAGACGCATTCGGTAAGCCAGCTCCAGTTCGGCTCGCTCAGTCTTGCTGTCTGCACCTCAACGCCTTATACCCTTACCGCCGGGACGATTGCTCACCACGGGATGTCCGTGGCATAAAAATCACCAGCACGCCGAGAATAATCATCCCGACCCCCGCCAGCCCGTGCCAGGAAAAGTGTTCGTTCCAGCCGGGCAACAAAATGGCCGCGGCCCACACCAGAATGTAACTGAGGCTCAGCAAGGCATACGCTTTGCTGAGCGCCATGCGATGCAAAGCCAGATACCAGCAGCCCATCGAGGCCACATACCCCATGAGTCCCAGCAGCAGCGCGCCAGTACCGGATGAGAAGTGCCAGAGCGCGGAGACAAACGCATAAAGCTCGCTGACTGGCGGCAGAGCCTGCATGGCATAGCGCAGCAGCAGTTGCGCCGCGCTGACCAGCATTACGCTGCATAACGCCCAGAACGTTCCTCTCACAGGCTTCCTCCGAGGATAACAATGCCGATGATGATGAACCCGACGCCCAGCCAGTGATGCAACGCGACTTTTTCATGCCAGAATGCTTTTGCCGCCAGGGTCACCCAGACAAAATTGAGGCTCAGCATAGGGTAGGCAACGCCGACAGGCAGGCGCTGCAGGACCACCAGCCAGACCAGCATGCCGCTGCCCAGTGCCAGCAATGCCAGGCCCAGCCACAGCATAATATGCGCGCCACGCCGCCCGGTTTTCGCCGGACGGGTGGCCTGCTTCTGACACAACTGCCCTGCGCAGGTCAGCAGGCTTGCCAGTATCAACCAGAGCCAGGTCGTCATTGCGGTAAATACTGCAGCCAGGCCAGACGGCCCTGAATATACAGGCTGTCCGGTTCTGGCAGATGAGCCCGCTTAATATCGTCGTGTTTTGACAACAGGATCACCAGTGACACGCCCCCCTGCTGGCGATGCGTTGCCAGCCACTGCGCAAAATTATCTTTCTCGACAAACCGGTCTTTCACATCCGGGTACGCTAGCCCGTAGCTCAGCTCGCCGCTCTGACCAAACAGAATGATGTCATTACGCTTAAGCTCCCACGCCAGCCCGGAGGCCACACCAACATTGTTCGCCAGCACAAACCGGCTGCTCTGAAGCGGGTCACGGATGGTATCCACCAGCGACTGCGGCTGTTTGGAATCTACCACCAGGTTAGGAATGGCAAACCCAATCAGCAGCGCCACGCCAGCAGGACACAACGCCGCCAGCCACCAGCGCTGCGCGCTTTGCCGCACGGTAAACCAGCCGACAGCCGCCCAGACGAGAAACGCCAGCACCGCGCAGAAGACTTTATACAGCTCAACGGATGTCCAGACCGGATGCTTAGCAACCCCCCACGGTGAGACCACCAGCGCCGCTACTACGCCAATCACACCAAACGCCAGGTTAATCCCGCCGTTAATGCGTAACGCTCTGGCCCCTTTGTCCGCCGCGATGCAGGCATAGCGCGCCATCAGAATAGCCAGCGGAGCAAAACACGGCAGGATGTAGGTTGGCAGTTTGCCTTTGGCAATGCTGAAGAACAGCAGCGGCATCACGACCCACCCAAGCAGATAAAAGCCACCGCCCGTGTTGTCTCTTTCGCGCCAGCCCAGCCGAAACGCGCCGGGCAACAGCGCCAGCCACGGCAGACTGCCGGCCAGCAGGAACGGCAGGTAGTACCAGAACGGCGCTTTGTGCTGGGCATCGCTCTGGGCAAAGCGCTGAATATGCTCAACCCAGAAGAAGTAGCGCCAGAAATCAGGCTCTCGGTGCGCAATGGCCAGCGCCCAGGGCAGGACGATCAGCACACAGCTCACGATGGCCAGCCAGCCAAAGATCAGCACCTCTTTCCAGCGCTTCTGCGCAATCACCCACGGCAGCACGCCTATCACCGGCACCGCCAGCGCCAGGAATCCTTTGGTCATCACCCCCATGCCGCAGGCAAGCCCGAGCAGCACGTAGCCACCCGCTTTTCCGGCCACGGTTTCAGCCTGCGAGGCCAGCCAGAAGCTGCACATAGCGGCCACCAGCCACAGGGTAATGATGGGATCCAGCACGGCGTACGTACCAATGCCATACACCAGGAACAGGGTCAGGAAGATAAGGCCGGAGAAAATGGCAACGCGCTTATCCCGCCACAGGCGCCACGCCATCCAGATCACCAGCAGAGCCGTCAACCCGGTTGAGAATATGGCGCCGGCGCGCACGGCAAAGTTAGTATGCCCAAACAGCAGTTGCCCGATACTGTTGATCCAGTAGCCCGCAATCGGCTTTTCAAAGTAACGCAGCCCCAGAAAATGCGGGACAATCCAGTCTCCAGACGCCAGCATTTCGCGGCTGATTTCCGCATAGCGCGTTTCATCAGGCTGCCACAGCAGGCGGATATCGATCGGAATGAGGTAGTAAACGATAAACAGTGCGAGAAGCGCTAAGCCATAACGGGCTGCTTTCATGATACCGGACTCACGGTTTGTTGATAGCCAAGCCAGCCTTCCCGGCCAGCCAGTTCATTACGCACAATTTTGCCCACGGGCAGGACGCTAAGATCCTCTGGCAGCAATTCGCTCAATGGACAAAACTGAATGCCCTCCTGAGCGGCCATCGTCAACAGTGCATCGAAATCATGCTGATACGCAATCCCTTCCACTTCCGCGTGGATGGTATAGACGGGCGTACCGGTATCGCGATGAATGCAGTCCAGAATATAGCGATTGAACCCTCCGGCACTGACCTCGCGCCCAACCACTTCATCCCAGGTGGGAAGCGTGACCGGGATTTGCACCGTCCCCAGGCGATTCTCCCCGATGAGCGGCAAAAAAGGCCCGGTGCCGCGGCAATCGCTGTTGTAGCGAAACGCGAAGGGTTCTTTGGCTTTCACCACGCGTTGGTCGGCACGCCATCCCGCCACGGCGGAGCAGCGAATCGTCTGACCGGTGATGGCCTCCAGCTCCAGCATGCCGCGCTCAACTTCACGCGACAGGCGTGGAATATCCCAGACGCCAGCCCAGGCCTGCCAGGCATGGTGATCCCAGGCATGCAGTCCAACCTCATGGTGCTGTGCCGCGTCGCGGATAACGGCTTCATTACCCGCGCCAATGCGCCTGCCTGGCCATGCGGTTCCGGCCAGCAAAATATCCCAGCCGTAGAGAGAGGCTGCGCGTGAGCGCAGCATTTTGAACAGAAATGCCGGTTTAACCAGACGCCATAAATGACGTCCCATATTGTCAGGCCCCACGCTGAAGAAAATGGATGAGCGCACGTTGTGCTTGCTCAGCAGTTCCAGCAGTTTGGGTACGCCGTCACGCGTCCCCCTGAAGGTGTCGACATCAATGCGTAAACCGACTTTTCTCATGAGACCTGTTCCGACAGCTCCACGGTGCGCAGGAAGAAATCGAGCGTTTCATCAATGGTCTGATCCATCTTCACCGTCGGTGTCCAGTTCAGGCAGCGTTTCGCATTACGAATGCTCGGTTTACGGTGCTCAACGTCCTGATAACCTTTACCGTAGTAGCTGCTGCTTTCCACTTCACGGAAACCGGCAAACGGCGGGAAGCGATCGCGCAGCGGATGACGTTCAAAGCTTGCCAGCAGCATCTCAGCCAGCTCGCGAATGCTCGCTTCGTTATCCGGATTACCGATGTTGATGATCTCTCCGTTGCAGCGACCCTCTTTGTTTTCGATGATGCGGAACAGCGCCTCGATACCGTCGCTGATATCCGTAAAGCAGCGTTTTTGTTTACCGCCTTCGATAAGCTTGATGGGCGAGCCTTCCACCAGGTTCAGGATCAGTTGGGTGATGGCACGTGAGCTGCCGATACGCGCCGCGTTAAGGTTATCCAGACGTGGCCCCATCCAGTTAAACGGACGGAACAGCGTAAAGCGCAGACCCGCTTTCTCGCCGTAGGCCCAGATCACGCGGTCGAGCAGCTGCTTGGAGACGGAATAAATCCAGCGCTGTTTGTTGATCGGCCCGACGACCAGGTTAGAAGTGTCTTCGTCGAAGTTTTTGTCAGTACACATGCCGTACACTTCAGAAGTTGACGGGAAGATGATGCGCTTGTCGTATTTCACACAGTCGCGGATGATCTTCAGGTTCTCTTCGAAGTCCAGCTCGAACACGCGCAGCGGGTTACGGGTGTACTCAATCGGCGTGGCAATCGCCACCAGCGGCAGCACCACGTCACATTTTTTAATGTGATATTCAATCCACTCGGAGTGAATGCTGATATCCCCTTCCACAAAGTGGAAACGCGGGTTGTCGAGGAAACGACTGATGGCATCAGCACCGATATCCAGACCATAAATTTCGTAGTTATCGTCTTTCAGCAGACGCTCGGTCAGGTGGTTGCCGATAAAGCCGTTGACGCCGAGGATCAGCACGCGGGTGCGGCGTTTGATGGCCACAACTGGTGCGCTGGTGATCAGTGCGCCAGTGACCAGCCCCAGAGACTGAGCCAGTTGCGCGCCCTGAACGTAAACGCCGTTATCGGTTTGCCCGGTCACGATCTCCAGCGCCTGCTCGCCGCAGCTGACAATCAGCGGGGAAGCCGAGACAACGGTGCCCGGTTTGGCGGCAGGAATGTCGTCGCGTACGCGGGATTTCCAGACGATAAATTTACTTACGCCTGCAAAGCTGTACGCCCCCGGCCAGGGGTCGGTAACGGCACGCACCAGGTTGTGCAACTGACGAGCCGGCTTGTTCCAGTCCAGACGGCCATCTTCTGGCCGGCGACGGCCAAAACAACTCGCCTTGCTCTCATCCTGCGCGGTCTCGCTGAAGGTGCCGTTAAGGATCGTCGGCAACACATCACGTAACAGGCTTTGCGCTACGGTGCAGAGCTTCTGATGAAGCTGCAGCGCAGTTTCATCCGCGTCGATAGCCACGCGCTGCTGCGCGATGATGGCACCGGCATCTGCGCGGTGCACCATACGGTGTAAAGTGACGCCGGTTTCCGTTTCGCCGTTCACCAGCACCCAGTTCAGCGGTGCGCGGCCACGGTAGGCGGGCAGCAAAGAGCCGTGAAGATTAAATGCCCCTTTTGCCGCCAGACTTAAAATCTCATCGCAAATCAGGTTGCGATAATAGAACGAGAAGATGGCATCAGGCGCGAGCGCCCGGATGCGGTCCACCCACAGCGGATGGTTGACATCGTCCGGGGCGTAAACCGGAATACCGCGCTCTGCGGCGATACGCGCCACCGAGCCAAAGAAGTTATTCTCTCCGGCCGTGTCCGGATGCGTGAAGATTGCAGCGATTTCATAGCCCGCTTCCAGCAGGGCCAGCGTGCCCGCACACCCCATATCGTGATAGGCAAAGACAACAGCTTTCATGGGTGAATTTCCTCTTGAGATGCTTTGTGTTCCTGGCGGACAACACGTTGAATAAAGTAGCGCGGACGTGCGCGAACATCGTTATAAATACGGCCAATGTATTCCCCGAGCAGGCCCATCCCGACAAACTGGGCGCCGATGAACATAAACAGCACGGCAAAGAGCATGAAGACCCCTTCCGCCGCCCACTGGGGACCGTAGATCAGGCGGAGTAACACCAGCAGCACAGAGAGCGCGAAGCCGAACACGGCAATGATGCTGCCGAAAACGCTCAACAGGCGCAGCGGCGTGGTGGTCAGGCAGGTGATAAGGTCGTACATCAGGTTGATGAGACGCATAAAGCTGTACTTCGACTCCCCGTGCTCGCGCTCGGCGTGCAGTACCGGGATTTCCGTCGCCTTACGGGCAAAGGTGTTCGCGAGAATGGGAATAAACGTGCTGCGTTCATGGCAGTGCAGCATGGCGTCGACAATATGGCGGCGGTAGGCGCGCAGCATGCAGCCATAATCGCCCATCGCTTTGCCGGTGGTCCGCTGGATCAAACGGTTGATTGTGCGGGAAGCCAGCTTACGGAACAGGCTGTCCTGACGGTTTTGCCGCACCGTGCCGACCACGTCGTACCCTTCATCGGCCTTTGCAACCAGACGCGGGATCTCTTCCGGCGGGTTTTGCAGATCGGCATCAAGCGTAATAATCAGATCGCCCGTCACGTGGCTGAACCCGGCCATAATGGCGGAGTGCTGGCCGTAGTTTCGGTTAAGCAGCACGGCAACAATATGGCTGCCCTGGGCCTGCGCGGCTTCGGTCAGCATCAGCGCGGAATTATCGCTACTGCCATCATCCACCAGCAGTATTTCATAGGCTTTGCCGAGCGTGTCGCAGGCGGCCGTCGTGCGGCTGATCAGTTCGGGCAGGCTCTCCTGTTCGTTGTAAACGGGGATAACCACAGAAACTTTTTGTACAGGCGGTGCGCTGAACATATCAATTTCCTGCAAGCTGATGGAGCGCGGTAATGACGCGGGTTGTGTCGTCATGAGTCATGTCCGGGAAAAGGGGGAGAGAACAAATACGCGCGCTATTCCATTCAGAATTCGGGAGCGATACATCAGGAAAACGCTCGCGGTAGTATTTTTGCGTGTGCGCCGCGCGGAAATGCAGGCCGGTGCCAATGCCTTTTTCCTTCAGGGCTGCCATCAGGTTGTCGCGAGAAATCCCGCAGCGGGCTTCATCCACGCGAATGATGAACAGATGCCAGGCGTGGACGTGCGGCCATGAAGGAATACGCAGCGGCTGGAACGGCGTATCGGCAAGCTCGCGAAGATAGCGTTCAGCAATGTCATGACGTCGTGCGTTGGCCTCTTTCAGTTTGCCCAACTGCACCAGCGCCAGCGCGGCGTTGATATCCGCCAGGTTGTATTTGAAGCCGGGCGTGATAACTTCTGCCTGCGGCGCACGACCGTGCGTCTGGCGGTCGTAGGCATCCACACCCAGGCCGTGGAATTTCAGGCTACGGATCCGCTGCGCCAGTTGCGCATCGTCCGTGACCACTAACCCGCCTTCGGCGCAGGTCATGTTTTTAATGGCGTGGAATGAGAAAATCGCGGTGCCCTGCCAGCCCACGTGACGCGAGTGGTAGTACGTGCCGGCTGCATGCGCCGCATCTTCAATGACTGGGATACCGTGACGTTCCCCGATGGCGCGAATGGCGTCGATGTCACACGGCGCGCCGGCATAATGAACCGGAACAATCGCTTTTGTACGTGGCGTAATGGCGGCGTCGACCGCATCCGGCGTGACCATCAACGTATCCCGGTCCACATCAATCATCACCGGGGTTGCGCCCAGCAGCACAATCATATTCAGTGTGGATACCCAGGTCAGGGAGGGGGTAATCACTTCATCGCCTGGACCAATACCCAGCGCCATCAGCGTGACATGCATTCCCGCGGTCGCTGAGCTGACGGCAATCGCATGTTGATTCCCGGTTAGCTGACAGAATGCCTCTTCAAGCGCCTGATTTTTCGGTCCTGTGGTGATCCAGCCGGAGGTTAATACCTCCTGCAACGCCGCTAATTCCTCGCTACCCATGGACGGCCGGGAAAAAGGCAAAAAATCACTCATCATTAATTTCCTTGAAATAAGAATGGCACGCTTTTGATATTAACCAAATGCCGGCTCGTTTATTTCAACGAACCATAAACTTATATCAAGGTAGCTAACATTTCTTAGGGAAAAATTAAGAAAGACATTCCATTCACTTTACCCAGCCATTAACCACTTGAAATACAAATAGTTAAATTATTATGAATTATTTATTGTGTGATCAAACTCGACCTTTGCCTGCAATTTTTTAAACCTAACATCAACAAACAAAAAAAATCCCGGCTATATCTTTTAAAAGAAGAAATAGCCGGGAACTTTTCTTTTTAGTTAATTGTCGCGCTTATTTTAAATTATCAGGAAAGTTTTTTGGTAACTCGCTCGCCGCACAGGCAATAACGCTTTCATTATTCGCGCCACAGTCGCGAACAAAGGTGATCGTCGCAAATTCATCAATGACTTCAGTGGGGTATGCCGGGCCCGCATCACGATACGCATTCATCAATGGAATATGATCGTTCTGGAAGCAGACGGTTTTTTCTGGATTGTTGATCACCCAACGTGGGAAGAAGATGGTGCCGTGGAACAGTTTGTCACCCAGGTTTGCAATCAGGCTCACGTCGGTACCGGTTGGTTCTGTCCAGGAAATTTTATAGATGCTCTCCCCTACACGAACAATATAAGCCTGCTGATCTTTCACCCAACGGTTCGCCACAATCCCGCTGTGAATACGGTAATCAAGGGTGGTTTCGTTTTTGACATAAATCTCGTAGTTCCAGCCATTATCGTAGGTATATACAAGGTGTTTGCCGACGAAGCCGCTTAAGTCATGTTTGTCGAAGGTGTTCATAATGTGTCTCCTTTGTTTTGATGAGACGATCGTACCCCTTCAAAAAATGAATGAATAACGCTATGTTTGAATCAAATTCATCCAAATTTTAGATTAATCATGCATAAGACGACGCTTGAACAATGGTCATTACTGGAAAGAGTGGTCGAGGCAGGCAGCTTTGCCAAAGCAGCGGAAGAGACCAACCGCAGCCAGTCCTCGGTCAGTTATAACCTGTCGCTGCTGCAGGAGCGGCTGGGCGTGGCGCTGCTGGTGCCCGAGGGGCGGCGGGCTGTCTTGACCCCGGCCGGCGAACTCCTGCTCAACCAGGTTAAACCGTTGCTGAAAGCCTTCGCCTATGTTGAGACCCGTGCGGCAAGCCTGCGTAATGGAATGCGCACGCGGTTAGATCTGGTGGTGGACAGCATTTTCCCGCGCCGACGCCTGTTCGCTATTTTGCGTCAGTTCCAGCAGCTGTATCCGCAAACGCAGGTCCGTCTTACCGAAGTACTGGAAAATAGCCGCACCGATGTCATTAATGATGAAGCCGACGTGATGGTGTTAACCCGCCGCCAGGACATAACCGGTCTTGGCGAATGGCTGATGAATATCGACTTTGTTGCCGTGGCGCATCATCAACATCCCCTCTTTAGCCTCGACGCGCCGCTTAACGACGATATGCTGCGCCCGTGGCCGCTCATTCAGATAGCCGACAGCCAGACCGCCGCGCGTGCGGCCGGCGAGTCGTGGACCTTTTCCACCATTGATGCAGCCATAGAGGCGGTGATGTCTCAGGTCGGCTATGGCTGGCTGCCAGAGGAGCGTATTCAGACCCAGCTTGATCTGGGGGTGCTTAAACGCCTGCCGCTTAGCCATGGCGCACGCCGGGCTACGCCGCTGCACCTGATTGTGAAACGCTCCCTCGGCCCGCTGGATGAACAGGTTGAGACCCTGCTGCGCCTTTTTAGCCAGGAGCCGCCATCCTCACCTGCTACGCTTTAAGGTCCGAACGTTAAACACGATAAGGAGCAGATGATGAAGATCGATTTTACGGGGAAAGTCGCGCTGGTGACCGCCTCTACCGGCGGGATCGGGTTCGCCATAGCCCGAGGGCTGGCTGAAAGCGGTGCGGAAGTGATCATCAATGGCCGTAGCACGGAGTCTGTGAATAAAGGTATCCAGCAGCTACAACAGGTTGTGCCTGGGGTGCAGGTACGCGCCGCGATTGCCGACCTCAGCACGGCTGAAGGGGTGGAATCGCTGCTGAACGTGGCGACCCACGTCGACATCCTGGTCAACAATGCCGGCATTTACGGCCAGCAGGATTTTTATGGCACCGACGATGACACCTGGGAGCGTTACTGGCAGACAAACGTAATGTCCGGTGTGCGTATCTCCCGTGCGCTGCTGCCCGGTATGGTGCAGAAAGGCTGGGGACGCGTGGTGTTTATTTCGTCCGAGTCGGCCTGCAATATCCCGGCGGACATGATCCACTATGGTGTGACCAAAACGGCGCAGCTGTCGCTCGCTCGCGGGCTGGCGAAGTTCGTGGCGGGAAGCGGTGTCACAGTGAACAGCGTATTGCCCGGCCCCACCCTTTCAGACGGTTTTGCCGGCATGATGAAAGACGAGATCGAGAGAACCGGCAAATCGCTGGAGGAACTGGCGAAAGAGTTTGTGATGACTCACCGCCCGAGCTCGGTTATCCAGCGTGCCGCGACGGTGGAAGAAGTCGCCAATATGGTGGTGTATGTCTGCTCGCCCCAGGCCTCCGCCACCTCGGGCGCGGCACTGCGCGTCGATGGCGGCGTGGTGGATGACATCATCTGATCCCTCAGACAGAACGGTCTGTGACACGTCGGGCAGTAATATAGTGCGCCTGCCAGTAGTCATCAGTCAGGGTTGAAACGGTTACGCCCTGGCTGCGTGAGGCATGAATAAACTGGCTATTGCCGATGTACACGCCCACGTGCTTTCGGTCTGGACCGGTCTGAAAGAAGACCAAATCCCCCGCCTTCAGACGGTATTGCGCCACCTTCACGCCGCGATGGATCTGTTCGCCCGTCGTGCGCGGCAGATTAAGGTGCGCCGCATCGCTGAACAGATGCTGCATCAGCGCGGAGCAGTCAACGCCCCGATGTGTGGTCCCGCCCCACTGATAGTGGGTGCCTTTCCACTTCTGGTATTGATCAAGGATCCGGGTACGCAGTGGTCCTGTTTCCTGGTGCAGCAGCGCGGATTTTGCCGGAGAAAGGGCGAGCTCGCGGTTCATTGACAGCATCGACGCCGGCAGTTGAAAACTCAATGCCGAAAACGAAGCCAGACTTAACGAGAGGATTGAAATAAGCGATCTAAACGTCATATCAAAATAGATTCAGTGAGTGAATATTTTCCTTACCGGTGGGGGCCAACGTTCCCCCGAAATAGCGCTCAATGTGGCGATAATATAGACAGCTCGCTTTTCAACCAATTATTATTGAGACCAAAAATGGACTCACTTTCCGATCGCAAGATCGCGAAAAAAATGCTCAAGACAGAAGGACAGACAGGGTAAAGCAGGTAAACTAATCAACAGAATGTGTATTTTAGCTAAGACGTATTTATGACCAATATGATTGCCGACGAGGCCGTGGCCAAATCCAACGTGCTCTCCGTCTTCGACTTTGATGGAACACTGACGCACCACGACAGCTTTATCCCTTTCCTGCGTTTTGCCTTTGGTAAACGTTACTTCGCGGGCCGCCTGGTGCGTATGGCCTTACCCACGCTCCACTGCGTGCGTCGTAAGCTGACGCGCGATGAGCTGAAGGAAGTGCTGATTAAAACGTTCCTGACGGGCGTGGATGAACACTGGCTACGCCAGAAGGCGGAAGCGTTTTGCGAAAAATACTGGGACAAGCTGATGCGCCCTGCCGGCGTACTGGCCGTCGCCGCAGAGGTGAATTCCGGTGCGGAAGTGACCATCTGCTCCGCCTCTCCGGCGCTGGTGCTCCAGCCATGGGCTGACAAGCTAGGGATTAAGCTGATTGGCACACAGCTGGAAGTGAAAGACGGCAAGCTGACCGGACGTATCACCGGCAACAACTGCCGCTGTGCCCAGAAGGTGGCGAGGCTGGAAAAAGTGTATGGCGATCTGAATAGCTACCACCTGCGCGCGTGGGGCGATACCCGCGGTGACCATGAACTGCTGGCGGCGGCGCAGGATGCACACTGGCGGCACTTCCATCCACCGCGCAAGCGTCGACATTCACCGATTAAGTGTTAGACACTGTCTACCCGAAAACGGCAACCAAAGGTTGCCGTTTTGCTTTTAATGGGCTTCTTTCTTACCCGGGAACATCACGCTGGTGATAATCCCCAGCGCCAGCACGCCAAGCACCACAAACAGGCTTGCCGTGGCACCAATGCTGTAACCGTGGTGCCAGAAGTGATCGGTGGCATTTAATCCGAGCTTGAACGCCACGAAGAACAGCAGCAGCACGACCGCTTTCTCCAGATGCACCAGATACTGCTTCAGCGCTTCCAGCACGAAGTAGAGCGTACGCAAGCCGAGGATGGCAAACATCATTGCGCTGTAAATAATAAGCGGCTCACGGCTGACGGCAATAATGGCCGGCACGGAGTCAAACGCGAACATCACATCAGAGAGTTCCACGACCGCCACGCAAAGCAACAGCGGCGTTGCGTAGCGTTTCGCCTTCTTCACGCGTCCAACCGTTACGTCCTGGTTTTCAGGTTTCTCCAGCTCCGCGTCCACCTCTTTCTGGGTCAGAATAAAGGCATTGCTGCTGATTTTAGGCCAGACAGGATAGAAGCGTTTCACCAGACGGTAAGCCAGATGGCCGGAGTAATCTTCAAACTCGTCACTCTCTTCATTGCGTCTGAGCATCATCACCGCCGTCCAGCCGACGACCAGCGCGAAGATAACCTCGACGTAAGGCCCCAGACTTAACAAGCTGGTACCAATGGCCACAAAGATACCGCGGAAAACAATCGCCCCGAGCACGCCCCAGTAGAGGACACGGTGACGATATTTATCCGGCACGCCGAACCAGGCAAAAATCGCCATCATCACAAACAGGTTATCGACGGAGAGCACCTCTTCCAGCGCGTAACCGGTGAGGAACAGGCTTGCCATCTCTGCGCCGTGGTGAACATACAGGAACCCGGCGAAAGCCATGGCCATCATGACCCAGAAGAGGGACCACATGGCAGCGCTTTTCAGCGAGATCGGTTTATCGTGACGGTGCATAAAGAGGTCGATAAACATCGCCCCGACGGCCATCACTACAAAGACAACAACGGTTTCAGTCGGGAAACCGAGATGAGCAGCAGACATACACAACCCTTTTGGCAGACAAAACACAACACCATGCAAACTGGCGTAAACCAGGAACGGAAAGGGGCAGGCTGTTTACCAGCCTTTAACCCTTAAAGCCGCGGCTTTTCAGGCCCGGCAAAGAGAGGTACTTTACCGCACTCCATGGGGTCGCGCATCTGCCGTTTAGGCGCTCATGCCGCGCAAACGCTGCAGTACGGCCACCAGAACCGCCACTGACCAGCCCACCATCAAGGCGCCGACCAGGCCTTCCACGCCCCCAATCAGCCGCCAGTGCTGAGGCAACGTGACATCGCCGTATCCCACCGTGGCGTAACTGACCAGCGAAAAGTAGAAGCTGGTGTTCCAGTCGTTAAATGCATCAATAACAAAATAAAACCCGGCGAACAGACCGGCTTCAAGAAGATGGGCGAAGATCATGGAGATAACGATCCCGACATTACGCAAAACCACACGCACCGCAGAGTCGACCTCTAAATTAATGAATTTTAAAACGCAAAACATCCACAGCGAATGGATGACCACCGTAAGGGTAAGCAAAATAATGATGCTGAGTAGCTGCATGAAAGGTGCTCTGACCGGGAAGAAAAATGACCCCGCGAACGCAGCGGGGCACCTGGAGTTGTCTGGCCTGGTCGAAGCTTAGTGGATCGGAGGAAAAAAGTTGGTGCAATAATTGCGCTGCGTGATTATCACCCTTATAGAGTCTCCTCTTTGCGGCTGGTTCGACTGCTGTGAGCGATATATCTGGAGCGCGCTATCTGTGAGTCACCTCTTATTTACATCATTTAAACCTTCCATTAACTGGATAAAAAGAACGCGCCGTCGCTATAGTGGTTTTGTTTAATAAAACTCAGTTGTACCTAATAAAACAAAGAACATACCCTGCGAGGACACAATGACAGAACATTTACGTAACGGTGCTACCGCCACCGAGGACATAGAAAGAGAGACGATGCGGAAGGTGATCTGGCGTATTCTCCCGTTTCTGATTGTCAGTTACCTGGTCTCCATTATCGATCGTGGGAATATCGGCATGGCTTCGCTGCAGATGAATGAGGACCTTGGCCTCAGCAAAGCTGCATTTGGCTTCGCCAGCAGTCTTTATTTCGTGGCCTATTTTCTGTTTGAAGTACCCAGCAACCTGGCCATGCAGAAAGTCGGCGCCCGGCTGTGGATCCCGCGCATTATGATCAGTTGGGGCATCGTCTCCATGTGTATGTCCCTGGTGCAGAACACCACGTCGCTCTATATCGTCCGTTTTCTTCTCGGTGCTGCAGAGGCGGGCTTCTTCCCGGGCGTCGTGCTGTATCTGACCTGGTGGATCCCGTCCCGCTACCGCGCACGCATTATTGCTTCCTTTATGGTCGCCATCCCGCTCGCTAACTTCATTGGCTCCCCGCTTTCCGGGTTGATACTGTCACTGGATGGCTGGCTGGGTCTTCGCGGCTGGCATCTGCTGTTCATTATTGAAGGCTTGCCGGCGGTGCTGCTGGGTATTGCAGCCTGGTTTATTCTCCGGGATCGCCCTCATCAGGCGAGCTGGCTTAGCAGTGAACAGAAACAATGGCTGGAAACCACGCTGGAAACCGAGCGCAATCAGCAAAAGAATATCGGACACCAGACCACCTGGCAGTTGTTAAAGCATCGCCAAATCTGGCTGATGGCGCTGATTTACGCGGGTGCATCGTCCGCGGGTACCACCATCAGCGTCTGGTCTCCTCAACTGCTGAAATCCTTCCATCTCGATAATCTTGAGACAGGTCTGCTTAACGCCATTCCTTACGGTCTGGCATCTGTTCTCATGATTGTATGGGGACGGAATTCCGATCGTACCAACGAACGCCGCTGGCATACCGCACTCACGCTATTCATAATTGCCGCCGGCGTGTTCGCCGCCTTTGTGAGCGTTTCGCTGTCTGCCACGATCGTTATCCTCAGCATTATGCTGATAGGCGCCTATTCAATGAAAGGGCCTTTCTGGGCGCTGGCGTCCGGTTGGATGAGCAGTACTTCAGCGGCGGCGGGACTGGCCGCGATTGGCGCCATCGCAAACCTGATAGGCGGGGCGGTGATGGTAAACGCGTACGGCATTATCAATGAGCGGACGGGCAGCTACACGCTGGCGATGCTTCCGCTGGCCGCGCTGTGCGTGGCCGGGGGGATAGCGGTGCTCATTATGGGCCGACAGGCCCGCAACGCTCAGCTACACGAAAAACAGGTCACGCATTAGCGTTGACAGAAGCGGGACAATTGTCCCGCTTCTGCATTTAAAGATGTTCTTCCGCCGTATCGCTCGTCTCCCCAAAAAACTGCTGACAGAAGAGCTTACTGGCTCCCATTTTCTGCGACAGACGGCTTGCTGCCGCCTTCATCAACTGACCTATCTCCTTCTCACGACGATCTTCCGTCAGCCGTGAGATGGGGCCGGTCAGGGCTAACGCCGCAACCAGCTTGTCGTGAACGCCGAAGACAGGCATCGCAAACGCAGCGGTGTGGGGATCGCGTGCGCCTGACGTGTAGAATGGGAGTTCAGCGTCTCCCTCCGGCAGACTCTCATTGAGCCCCCAATGGCGTAATACCTTACTGATGGCCGAATTATCGAGCGGAAACTGGCTACCGGGAAGATTGCTGTGTCGCAGGCCATGCGACGCTTCAGCGCGAAACAGGCAAAGCCGCTGCCCTCCCTCCAGCACATACCAGCTGGCACTCTCCTGAGACGCCAGGGATAAGGCCTGAAGCTCTGGCTGAACCACTCGGGAAAGATGGAAAGATTGTTCATACAGCTTGCCGAGGTAAAGCAGACGTGGGCCGAGCGCATAATTGCCGTCTTCATGCCTGACGACGTAATTCATCCGTTCAAGAGAATTCATCAAGCGGTAAACCGTGGTTTTGTGATAACCCGATAGCTGTGCCAGCGCGGTCAGCGTCAGGCTCTCATCTCCAGGACGGAAGCAATCCAGTAAAGCCAGCGCTTTTTCAACCGCTACAACGCCTTCATTCCCCATCATTATCTCCTTGTTAGCCCGGCAGTGAGTGTACCTCAAATTTTGTGAGTCACTTCGTGTTTACATCACAAACGCCATCTTGGGTCTGGCTAAAAGGAAAGCAACACCGCTATAGTTGTTTTGCACTGTACACCTGCATTGTACTTAGTAAAACAATATGGAGGCATTCATGTCCGTTACTGAAAAAAAACCGATTAATCGCCAGTTTGATCGCGTTTCTGCCGAGGACGTTCGTCGGGCTGCCGAGTATCAGGCCGCTATTCTGGCCGACGTGGCCGGTCGCCGCGGTACGCTTCATGGCCGCATCAAACCGCTGGCCCCACACATGTCCGTTGCGGGTCCGGCCATCACCGTTGAAGTCCGTCCGGGTGATAATCTGGCGATTCATGCCGCGATGGCGGTGGCGCAGCCCGGCGATGTCCTGATCGTCGATGGCAAAGGCGACCTGAGCTGCGCGCTGCTTGGGGAAATCATGGCCACTCAGGCTCAGGCGAGCGGCATTGCGGGCATTATTATTGACGGCGCTGTACGAGACGCCGATACCTTGAGCAAAGGTCACTACCCTGTCTTTTCTGCCGGTCTGAACCCCTGCGGCCCGACAAAGCTAATTTCTGGTCGGGTTAATCATCCCATTTCAGTCGCCGGGGCGACGGTTCAGGCCGGGGATCTGGTTGTCGCGGATATCGACGGCGTGGTAGTCATCCCGCGCGATGAGGTTCAGGAAGTTATCGCGCTGGCAAAAGGAAAGCTGGAGATGGAGACCCGACGCCTTGCCGCCATCCGTGAAGGCGATTTACGTCCACACTGGCTTGATGACGCGCTTCGTAAGGCAGGTATGTTAGATGACGGGGAGACGCTGTGATGGGGGGCAAAGACGTAGTTCTGGTTACCGGAAGCGACCTGGCGGAGCAGGCCATGGTGATGTTGCAGGGCTTTGAGGTGGTGTTTGCGGGCCGCCAGCCCACAGAAGATGAACTGATCGCGCTGTGTGAACGACACAATCCTGTGGCGATTCTGGTACGTTACGGCAAGATTACCGCGAAAGTCATGGATGCCTCCCCCGCTCTGCAGGTTATTTCCAAGCACGGAAGCGGGATCGATGTGATAGACCAGACGGCAGCGTCCGAGCGCAACATCGCCGTCCGCGCTGCGCCAGGTGCAAACGCGGCGGCAGTGGCTGAACATACCTGGGCGCAGATCCTCGCCTGCGCAAAGTCGGTGGTACCTCTGGACAAGCGCCTGCGAGACGGGCACTGGGATAAGGCAACGCATAAATCCATTGAACTGGAGGGCTTAACGTTAGGGCTCATCGGATTGGGTGCTATCGGCTCGCGTGTGGCACATATTGGCCACGCATTCGGCATGAAGGTGCTGGCTTACGATCCCTATGCTAAGTCCATGCCTGCCCTGTGTGAACGCGCAGAAACGCTGAATGGACTTCTTTCCCGTTCCGATGTCATCTCTTTGCACTGTCCGCTGACCGATGAGAATCGGGGGATGATCAATAGCCAGACGCTCGCACACTGCAAGCGGAACGCAATTCTGGTAAATACGGCACGCGGCGGACTGATCGACGATGAATCGTTACTGGCGGCGCTCAGGGATGGCACGCTGCACAGCGCAGCGCTGGACAGCTTTACCCACGAGCCGCTGACGGCGCCGCACCTCTGGCAGTCCGTAGAAAACGTGGTTATTTCACCGCATATTGGCGGCGTTACCGCAGCGTCATATATCAAGATGGGGACAGTGGCCGCGAGCAATATTCTTGCTGTAACTGACGTAACCACCGTCAGCCCGTAAAGCTATCTGTGACGAGTGGCAGTGCTCTTATGTCACTTGTCTTCTGCCAGCGCCTGAGCGCACGCCCAGGCACTTGCCCATGCCCACTGGAAATTGTATCCGCCGAGCCAGCCGGTCACATCCATCACCTCACCAATAAAATAGAGCCCCGGCACGTTGCGCGCTTCCATGGTGCGTGAGGAGAGTTCATTCGTGTCGACCCCGCCAAGCGTCACTTCCGCCGTGCGGTAGCCTTCGGTGCCGTTGGGCTGCACCCGCCAGGCTGTCAGCGTCTCAACCAGCACCTCCTGTTCGCGGCTGTTAAGCTGCTTGAGCGACACATCGGGGATCTGCCCCAGCACCTGCAAACATTCCACCAGACGTTTTGGCAACTGCATGGCCAGCGTGTTTTTCAGGCTTTGATTCGGGTGCGCCGCGCGTTGCTCGTTGAGGAAAGCCTCCAGGTCGCATTCGGGTAGCAGGTTAACCGTGACAAACTCCCCCGGCTGCCAGTAGCTGGAAATTTGCAGTACCGCCGGGCCGGAAAGACCACGGTGGGTAAACAGCAGGTTTTCACGGAACACCGTACCGTCTTCAGCCGTAATGACCGATGGCACCGAAACGCCAGAAAGCGTCTGGAGCTGTTCCAGCAGGGGCTTATGCAGGGTGAACGGTACCAGCCCCGCACGGGTGGGCAGCACGTTCAGGCCAAACTGTTCGGCAATCTTGTAGCCGAATGGTGAAGCACCGAGCCCCGGCATGGAGAGGCCACCGCTGGCAATCACCAGGTTATCGGCGCTGACGCTTTCCCCATTTAACTGCAGCGTGTAGCCCTGCTCATCGCGGGACACCTCCAGCACTTCCGTGCGCAGGCGCATCACCACGCCGCCCTTCTCGCACTCGGCCACCAGCATATCGACAATCTGCTGGGCGGAGTCATCACAGAACAGCTGGCCCAGCGTCTTCTCATGCCATGCGATACCGTGCTTACCCACCAGGTCGATAAAGTCCCACTGGGTGTAACGCGCCAGGGCCGATTTGCAAAAATGACGGTTCTGGCTCAGATAAGCTGCGGGTTCGACATAGAGATTTGTAAAGTTGCAACGCCCGCCACCGGACATCAGAATTTTACGTCCTGGCTTTTTACCGTTATCCAGCAACAGCACGCGACGACCCGCCTGTCCGGCCATCGCCGCACAAAACATACCCGCCGCACCGGCGCCAATTACCACGGCATCAAACCTTTCCACGTCAAAATCCTCTTCGTTAACTGCCGCGGATTGTAAAGTTTCCTCTGTGGTCACACCAGCGCAATTAACCGAGATATCAGTCATATACTTGAAATATAAAATATATTTCTTTACCTAACGCCAACAAAGCCGAAGTTATATCAAAAAAAAGCTATATTTCACTTTGCCCGCCGCGCATTTGTCCTGGATAATGCGCCGCGTTCATGTCCTCAAAATGGCGTAACGTCCTATGCTACATTTGTTTGCTGGCCTGGATTTACATACCGGGCTTTTATTATTGCTTGCTCTGGTTTTTGTACTGTTTTACGAAGCGATCAACGGCTTCCACGACACTGCAAACGCAGTAGCAACGGTTATCTACACTCGCGCAATGCGATCGCAGCTCGCGGTTGTTATGGCGGCGGTATTTAACTTTTTTGGTGTTCTTCTGGGTGGACTGAGCGTTGCATATGCGATCGTGCATATGTTGCCAACGGATCTGCTTCTCAACGTTAGTTCTGGCCATGGCCTCGCTATGGTGTTCTCAATGCTGCTTGCTGCAATTATCTGGAACCTCGGTACCTGGTATTTCGGCCTGCCTGCATCCAGTTCTCACACCCTCATCGGCGCGATTATCGGTATTGGGTTAACGAATGCCCTCATGACCGGTACCTCGGTTGTTGATGCGTTAAACATCCCGAAAGTGCTGGGAATTTTCGCCTCACTGATTGTCTCCCCTATCGTGGGTCTGGTGGTCGCAGGCGGATTGATTTTCATCCTGCGTCGTTACTGGAGCAATACGAAAAAACGCTCCCGTATTCACCTGACGCCGGCAGAGCGTGAGAAGAAAGACGGCAAGAAAAAGCCGCCATTCTGGACGCGGATTGCCCTGATCCTTTCCGCTATCGGCGTTGCCTTCTCTCACGGTGCGAACGACGGTCAGAAAGGCATTGGTCTGGTAATGCTGGTACTGATTGGCGTCGCACCGGCGGGATTCGTGGTTAACATGAACGCCTCCGGTTACGAAATCACCCGTACCCGTGATGCGGTGAACAACGTTGAAATCTATTTCCAGCAACACCCTGAGCTGCTGAAGAAGGCAACCGGCGTTGACCAGTTGATCCCTTCTCCTGAAGCAGGCGCTACCACTGCGCCGGGCGAATTCCACTGCCATCCGGCAAACGCGATTAACGCGCTGGAACGTGCCAAAGGCATGCTGGGTAATATCGAAAGCTACGACAAACTGTCCGTTGAGCAACGTGGTCAACTGCGTCGCATTATGCTGTGCATCTCTGATGTCACGGATAAAGTGGCGAAGCTGCCAGAAGTGAATGCTGACGACCAGCGTCTGCTGAAGAAACTGAAAGGCGATATGCTCAATACTATTGAGTACGCGCCAATCTGGATCATCATGGCTGTCGCACTGGCTCTCGGTATCGGTACGATGATTGGCTGGCGTCGTGTGGCGACCACCATCGGCGAGAAGATCGGTAAGAAAGGCATGACGTATGCGCAGGGTATGTCCGCGCAGATGACGGCGGCGGTTTCAATCGGTCTGGCGAGCTATACCGGTATGCCAGTTTCGACCACCCACGTACTCTCCTCTTCCGTGGCAGGGACCATGATTGTTGACGGCGGCGGTCTGCAACGCAAAACCGTGACCAACATTCTGATGGCCTGGGTATTTACCCTTCCGGCCTCTATCCTGCTGTCGGGTGGGTTGTACTGGATTTCGCTGAAGCTTATCTAATCGGCAGAACGCGATAAAAAAGCGGGTCAGGAAACTGACCCGCTTTTTTTATGCTCAGTGCCAAATCATCAAGGCAATCATGCTGACCACAACCAGACCACACAGGGCGCTGGTTAAAATGAACTGACGGCGAAGACGCTCGCAACGGCGAATAAACTCTTCATCGTGGTGATCGCGATAGCGCTGGTAATAGATATACCCTACCAGACGCATCTGCTTGCTGGGCTGTCCGTGCGAGGTGAAGAACCCTCCACCGTCCACATACTGATAAAGCAACGGATCGCAACCACGAAGTACCACTAACAGCGCACGTAACGATGAGAAGTAGCGCGCCATATTCACTATGCAAACCACGCATAACGCCCAAAACAATGCGACGGTGCTAATCATACATCCTCCCCGGCGTACGCCCACGAAGCAAGGCCTCTGAGCTACCGCACTCCAGTGCCCTGACAGACAGTTCAGTGAAAGAATGAACAAAAGTCGATCCGGTTCGCGTTTTAATATCCGAACGGCTCATTAAATAGTGTAGGAGATCCGTTAATTTTTTTGCCACAAGGTTAATCGTTATCAACACCAAAGCTTGAAAAATATGTTTTACTGGGCCGTAATGAAAGCATCAGACGACGGCTTTTCCATTTAGTCATCGATAACTTAAGGAAGGAGTAACACTATGGCTTACAAACACATTCTCATCGCGGTAGACCTCTCTCCGGAGAGTAAAGTGCTGGTTGATAAAGCGGTATCCATGGCACGCCCTTACAACGCGAAAGTTTCTCTTATCCACGTTGATGTGAATTACTCCGACCTCTATACCGGTCTGATTGACGTCAATCTCGGTGATATGCAGAAACGCATCTCTGAAGAGACACACCACGCCCTGAGCGAACTGTCCACCAACGCGGGCTACCCTATCACCGAAACCTTAAGCGGCAGCGGCGATCTGGGTCAGGTGCTGGTTGATGCGATTAAGAAATACGATATGGACCTGGTCGTTTGTGGTCACCACCAGGACTTCTGGAGCAAGCTGATGTCTTCCGCGCGTCAGCTGATTAACACCGTTCATGTGGATATGCTGATTGTTCCACTGCGTGACGAAGAAGACGAGTAAGTCTGCTTTCCCTCTCCCAAAGGGAGAGGGAACCGTTCGAGCCTCTTTCCAGCGCGGGTTGGGGTGACAGCATCAAACTGCACACCCTAACCTTCCTGTTCCGGCGTCCCCGAATAAATATCAAACCGGTGCCCTTTGGTAACCACCGCATTGGCCGTGGCCACGTCCGCCAGCGGCGGCGCATAGTCCGGGCGTTTCACCACCACGCGCTTCGTGGCTAGCTGACGAGCAGGCGCCAGCAAACCATCCGCGTCTAAATCCGGTCCGACCAGCGACTGGAACACCCGCATCTCTTTCTTCACCAGCGCGCTTTTCTGCTTATGCGGGAACATCGGGTCGAGGTAGACCACCTGCGGACGCGGAGTGATATCGGTCAGCGCCGTCAGGCTGGAGGCGTGAATCAACTGCAAGCGCGCCTGCAGCCACAGTCCAATCTCCGGGTCGGCATAGCCGCGCGTCAGCCCGTCGTCGAGCAGCGCGGCCACGACCGGATTGCGCTCCAGCATCCGCACGTGACACCCTACCGAGGCCAGGACAAACGCATCGCGCCCTAAACCCGCCGTGGCATCCACCACGTCCGGAAGATAGCTTCCTTTGACGCCAACCGCTTTGGCAACCGCTTCACCGCGACCGCCGCCGAACTTGCGCCGGTGCGCCATGGCGCCCCCCACAAAATCGACAAATATCCCGCCGAGCCTGGGTTCGTCACGCTTACGTAATTCCAGATGCGCCGGCGTCATCACCAGCGCCATCAGGTTTTCATCATCATGCTCCAGCCCCCAGCGGGCGGCCAGAACAGATAAGGCGCCGTCTCCGGCGCCTGTTTCATCGACTAAACAGATCTTCACGTAACGGTTAGCCTTTAATTCCGTAGTGCTCAAGCATCGCATCCAGCTGCGGCTCGCGGCCACGGAAGCGTTTGAACAGCACCATTGGCTCTTCAGAACCGCCGCGCGTCAGGATGTTATCAAGGAACGACTGGCCGGTTTCACGGTTGAAAATGCCCTCTTCTTCAAAGCGAGAGAACGCATCCGCCGCCAGCACGTCGGCCCACAGGTAGCTGTAATAGCCTGCCGCATAGCCGCCCGCGAAGATATGGCTGAACGCGTGCGGGAAGCGGCCCCAGGTTGGGCCAGGAATAACGGCGACCTGCTTTTTGATCTCGGCCAGCGTCTCGAGGATTTTCGCCCCCTGCTCCGGACTAAACTCGGCGTGCAGACGGAAGTCGAACAGGCCGAACTCCAGCTGGCGCAGGATAAACATCGCCGCCTGGTAGTTTTTCGCCGCCAGCATTTTATCCAGCAGTTCTTTCGGCAGCGGCTCGCCGGTTTCGTAATGGCCGGAGATAAACGCCAGCGCGTCCGGCTCCCAGCACCAGTTTTCCATAAACTGGCTTGGCAGTTCGACCGCATCCCATGGCACACCGCTGATACCGGCAACGCCTGCGGTTTCGATACGGGTCAGCATATGGTGCAGGCCGTGGCCGAACTCGTGGAACAGGGTAATCACTTCGTCATGGGTAAACAGCGCAGGCTTGCCATTCACCGGACGGTTGAAGTTACAGGTCAGGTACGCCACCGGCTTCTGCAGGGAGCCGTCCGCTTTACGCATCTGCCCGACGCAATCATCCATCCATGCACCGCCGCGTTTGTTCTCGCGAGCGTACAGATCCAGGTAGAAGCTCCCGCGCAACTCGTTCTTCTCGTCATACAGTTCGAAGAAGCGCACGTCCGGATGCCAGACGTCGATGTCGGTACGTTCTTTGGCGGTGATCCCGTAAATGCGTTTAACCACTTCAAACAGGCCGTTAACGGCTTTATTTTCCGGGAAGTAAGGGCGCAGCTGCTCATCGCTGATGCTGTAAAGGTGCTGTTTCTGTTTTTCGCTGTACCAGGCGATATCCCACGGCTGCAGCTCGTCGACACCGTATTCCGCTTTCGCGAAGGCGCGCAGCTGCGCCAGCTCTTTCTCGCCCTGCGGACGCGCACGTTTCGCCAGGTCAGTCAGGAAATCGAGGACCTGCTGTGGATTTTCCGCCATTTTGGTGGCGAGGGATTTGGAAGCGTAGCTCTCAAAGCCCAGCAGCTGTGACAGCTCGTGACGCAGCGCGAGGATTTCAGCCATCACCGGGCTGTTATCCCACTTACCGGCATTCGGGCCCTGATCGGAGGCGCGGGTGCTGTACGCACGGTACATCTCTTCGCGCAGCGCCTGATTGTCGCAGTAGGTCATGACCGGCAGGTAGCTCGGGATGTCCAGGGTTAAGAGGAAGCCTTCCTGCTCTTTCGCTTCGGCCTGCKCTTTCGCTTCGGCCTGCGCTTTCGCCGCCGCCAGCGCGCTTTCCGGCATACCGGCCAGCTCGGCTTCGTCGGTAATCAGCTTCGTCCAGCCCATGGTCGCGTCCAGCACGTTGTTGCTGTACTGGTTGCCCAGCTCAGACAGACGGGCCGCAATTTCACCGTAACGGGTCTGTTTCTCTTTCGGCAAACCAATACCGGAGAGTTCGAAATCACGCAGAGCGTTATCGACCGATTTTTTCTGCGCGGTATTGAGTTCGGCATAGTGGTCGCCATCGCGCAGGTCGCGATAGGCTTTGTACAGCCCCTCGTGTTGACCAACCCAGGTGCTGTACTCAGAGAGCAACGGCAGGGTTTGTTCATACGCTTCACGGAGTTCCGGGCTGTTTTTCACTGAATTCAGATGGCTTACCGGGGAGAAGAGGCGTCCCAGCACGTCATCCACTTCGGCCAGCGGCTGACACAGATTTTCCCAGGTGTACGGCGCGCCCTGCGCCACCACGCTTTCTACCGCCGCACGGCAGTTGTCCAGCGCCTGTGTTACGGCTGGAACCACATGCTCAGGGCGGATTTTAGAAAACGGTGGCAACGAAAAAGGCGTCAGTAATGGATTGGTCATAAACGCTGTCCTGTTGAATAAGATGAATGAAGCGCGCATCCGGCGCTGTGCATATGCGATCTAGAATGGGGATAAGTGTAGAGGATTTCAATGCCAGACGTTGCGCTTTCGCGGCAGGATAAACTTTTCTGTATACTGTGGCGATACGCTCTATTTTTGCCCGATGGCGCTACGCTTATCAGGCCTACGTTTACTACCTGGAACACATTCATTCATGCTCAGTTATCGCCACAGCTTTCACGCAGGCAACCACGCCGACGTCCTTAAACACACCGTTCAGAGCCTGATCATTGAATCACTCAAAGAGAAAGATAAACCGTTTCTCTATCTGGACACCCACGCGGGCGCGGGACGTTATCAGCTGAGCGGCGAACATGCCGAACGCACCGGGGAATACCTGGAAGGGATCGCCCGCATCTGGCAGCAGGACGACCTGCCGGCAGAGCTGGAGCCCTACATTGGTGTGGTGAATCATTTTAACCGCAACGGCCAGCTGCGCTACTACCCTGGCTCGCCGTTGATTGCCCGCCAGCTGCTGCGCGAGCAGGACAGCCTTCAGCTGACCGAGCTGCACCCAAGCGACTTCCCGCTGCTGCGTTCTGAATTCCAGAAAGACAGCCGCGCCCGTGTGGAAAAGGCGGATGGCTACCAGCAGTTGAAGGCCAAACTGCCGCCGGTATCCCGTCGTGGTCTGGTGCTGATCGACCCGCCTTATGAGATCAAAACCGATTATCAGGCGGTAGTGAGCGGTATTAACGACGGCTACAAACGTTTTGCGACGGGCACCTATGCCCTGTGGTATCCGGTGGTGCTGCGTGCGCAAATTAAACGCATGATCAAAGACCTGGAAGCGACCGGTATCCGCAAAATTCTGCAAATTGAACTGGCCGTGCGCCCGGACAGCGACCAGCGCGGCATGACCGCTTCCGGCATGATTGTGATCAACCCGCCATGGAAGCTCGAAGCGCAGATGAACAACGTGCTGCCATGGCTGCACAAGACGCTGGTGCCGGCCGGAACGGGCCATGCCACCGTCAGTTGGATCGTGCCGGAGTAATCGCAGTCATCGGTGGAAACTATTGATTTCAGGTATACAATCGCGGCAATTCACGATTAAGGATAAAAGCTATGACTAAGCATTATGACTACATCGCAATCGGCGGCGGCAGCGGCGGCATCGCCTCCATCAACCGCGCGGCCATGTATGGCCAGAAATGTGCGCTGATCGAAGCCAAAGCGCTGGGCGGCACCTGCGTCAACGTGGGTTGTGTACCGAAGAAAGTGATGTGGCATGCGGCCCAAATCCGTGAAGCAATCCATATGTATGGCCCGGATTACGGCTTTGACACCACCATCAATAACTTTGACTGGAACAAGCTGATCGCCAGCCGTAGTGCCTATATCGACCGTATTCATACCTCGTACGACAATGTGCTGGGCAAGAACAACGTCGATGTTATTCATGGTTTTGCGCGCTTTGTTGATGCGAAGACGATCGACGTTAACGGTGAGACGATCACTGCCGATCACATCCTGATCGCGACCGGCGGGCGTCCGAGCCACCCGGATATTCCCGGTGTGGAATACGGTATCGACTCCGACGGTTTCTTCGAGCTGCCTGCTCTGCCAGAACGTGTTGCCGTGGTGGGCGCGGGATACATCGCCGTAGAACTGGCCGGTGTGATTAATGGCCTGGGCGCAGAAACGCACCTGTTCGTGCGTAAACACGCGCCGCTGCGCAACTTTGACCCGCTGATCGTCGATACGCTGGTCGAAGTGATGAATACCGAAGGCCCAACGCTGCACACCCACGCCGTGCCAAAAGCGGTCGTGAAAAATGCAGACGGTAGCCTGACGCTTGAGCTGGAAGATGGCCGTAGCCAGACCGTGGATTGCCTGATCTGGGCGATTGGTCGTGAACCGGCTAACGACAACTTCAACCTGGCGGCGACGGGCGTTAAAACCGATGAGAAAGGGTATATCGTTGTCGATAAATTCCAGAACACCAGCGTTCCGGGCATTTACGCGGTGGGCGATAACACCGGTGCGGTCGAACTGACGCCGGTTGCGGTTGCCGCGGGCCGTCGCCTCTCTGAGCGTCTGTTTAACAACAAACCGGAAGAGCATCTGGACTACAGTAACATTCCGACCGTGGTCTTCAGCCACCCGCCAATCGGCACAGTGGGCTTAACAGAACCTCAGGCGCGCGAGCAGTATGGCGACGACCAGGTGAAAGTGTATAAATCCGCGTTCACCGCGATGTATACCGCCGTCACCTCTCACCGTCAGCCATGCCGCATGAAGCTGGTCTGTGTGGGTCCGGAAGAGAAGATTGTCGGTATCCACGGCATTGGCTTTGGCATGGACGAGATCCTGCAGGGCTTCGCCGTGGCGTTGAAAATGGGTGCCACCAAGAAAGACTTCGATAACACCGTTGCGATCCACCCGACAGCGGCCGAAGAATTTGTCACCATG
>NZ_CP080000.1:3738778-3776453 GCF_019378755.1 Enterobacter sp. BIDMC 29
ATTGTGTCACCATGCGTTAAGCAAAATGCCCCTCTGCGGAGGGGCGTTTGTTTCAGACATAAATCGTTGCACAACGAATGCTCTGAATTATTTGCCCCATAAATCTTTCTAAAAATCCCTTTTAGCCTTTATTTTTCAGGCAATTACTGTTTTAACTCCGCAAATACCCCGCGTTTAAAAACGTGATCAACCGCACATTTCCCTCAGCCAACACCGAAGCGAATGTCTACGCTTATAAGACGCCCGGAAAAAACTGTTATTTTGAACACACAACCGGAGGTCCTTATCGCCATGTTCAACCAGAAACTACAGGCTGCCGAGAACATCGAGTTCGAGATTGCAGAAGAGCTGCGCTACGAGACCGATCCCTGCGAGTTAAAACTGGATGAAATGATTGAGGCGGAGCCGGAACCCGAAATGATTGAGGGGCTACCCGCCTCTGATGCTCTGACGCCCGCCGATCGCTATCTGGAACTGTTCGAGCACGTGCAGTCGACACGTCTGTTTGCGGACAGCAAAACCTTCCCCGACTGTGCCCCGAAGATGGATCCTCTGGATATTCTGATCCGCTATCGCAAGGTCAGGCGCCACCGGGATTTCGACCTGCGCCGGTTCGTGGAGAACCACTTCTGGCTGCCAGAGACCTATACCACGGAATATGTCTCCGACCCCGGCCTGTCGCTAAAAGAGCACATTGACAGCCTGTGGCCCGTGCTGACGCGCGAGCCGCAGGACCACATCCCCTGGTCTTCTCTGCTGGCGCTGCCGCAGGCCTATATCGTGCCCGGCGGGCGTTTTAGTGAGACCTATTACTGGGATTCCTACTTCTCTATGCTGGGTCTGGCAGAGAGCGGACGTAACGATCTGCTGAAATGTATGGCGGATAACTTCGCGTGGTTGATTGAACGCTACGGCCATATCCCGAACGGTAACCGTACCTATTATCTCAGCCGCTCCCAGCCGCCGGTATTTGCCCTGATGGTAGAGCTGTTTGAAGAGGATGGTGTGCGCGGTGCAAAGCGCTACCTTGAACACCTCAAAATGGAGCATGCCTTCTGGATGGACGGGGCGGAATCGCTGCTGCTTAATCAGGCCTATCGCAGCGCGGTGCGTATGCCGGATGGCTCGCTGTTAAACCGCTACTGGGACGACCGTGACACGCCGCGTGATGAATCATGGATTGAGGATGTGGAAACCGCCCGTCACTCTGGCCGTCCGCCGAATGAGGTTTATCGCGATTTGCGCGCAGGTGCGGCCTCCGGCTGGGATTACTCCTCGCGCTGGCTGCGGGAGCCTGGCCGACTTGCCAGCATCCGCACCACGCAGTTTATTCCTATCGATTTGAACGCGTTCCTGTTCAAACTGGAAAGCGCGATCGCCAATATTTCGGCATCGAAAGGGGATAAAGAGACCGCGGAACTGTTCCGCCAGAAAGCCAGCGATCGCCGCGCCGCGGTGAACCGGTATCTGTGGGATGACGAGAATGGCTGTTACCGTGACTACGACTGGCGCCGCGAGGTCATGGCGCTGTTCTCAGCGGCGAGCATTGTGCCGCTGTACGTTGGCATGGCGACCCACGAGCAGGCTGAACGCTTGTCTGATGCGGTAAAAGCACGTCTGCTGACGCCGGGCGGGATTCTGGCCACCGAGTACGAGACCGGCGAGCAGTGGGATAAACCCAACGGCTGGGCGCCGCTGCAGTGGATGGCGATTCAGGGCTTCAAACAGTACGGCAATGACTCGCTGGGCGATGAGATTGCCTGGAGCTGGCTGCAGACGGTGAATCATTTCTATAAAGCCCACCATAAGCTGATTGAGAAATATCACATCGCCAGCAGTACGCCGCGCGAAGGGGGCGGGGGTGAGTACCCGCTGCAGGATGGCTTCGGCTGGACTAACGGCGTGGTACGGCGGTTGATAGGGTTGTATGGGGAGCCGTGACCTTCTGCGGTCTGATGCCCGTATCCATCCCTCTCCTGCCGGGAGAGGGAGAAGACAGGATTAACGAATCACTTCATAAATGGCGGTCTGGATGGACTGCCATTTTTTTGTGGTGGCATCCGGCTGTGATTGTGCCCGACGCGTCGCCAAATCCAGATCATGCTGCTGGCGCTTCACCACGGCAGGCACGGTGCAAAACGCCTTCAGATACTGTTTACGCATTGACGTCAGGGACTCGCCATTCGACATGGCATGGCTGAGCGTGTTGATAAAGCGCCGGCACGGCTTCTGTTCCACCATGTTCTGTCGGTAGCGCAACATCAGCTCCAGAACGTCGTCATAGTCAGCCGACATCGCCTCTTCCGTCCAGGAGAGCTTCCAGTCCATCCCTCCCTGCAAAAACAGCAGTGCCACCCGGGTATCATTGCGGTTAATCGCCGAGCGGAAATTATTCTCGTCCCAGGTCACGCCCATGCGCGACAGCGTCTCGCGCGAGGAGGGGGTTTCGCGCATCTCCTGAGGCTGGGCCGTTTCTGCAACGTTCCCGGCTGCAGGCTGGGGTTTACTGCTGGTTACCAGCCAGAAGCCGCCCGCCACAATGGCAATCACCATCACGCCAACCGCCCCCCATAACGCGCCGGAAATAAGCTGCTCACGCTGTTCTGGCGTGCGCGGTGCGCGCTGGGTCGGTTTTTCAATCGTGTCACGAACCTCAAAGAGATCCCCGCCGGTCACACGATCCATTTTCTGCGCCTTTTCCCAGAAAGCATGCAGCTCGCTGGCATCCACCGCCATCAGTCCGGCCGGGTTGACGCGGGTTCTCCCCTCTTCAAAAACACGTTGAACCGGTCGGGTGATCTGCGTGTAGTAGTTATCCAGCAGCTGGATTTGCGCCGAACTTAACGCCTTCTGCACGGTAATATTGTTGCGGATTTGCCGAATATCATCGAGGAAGGTTTGCAGGGTTTTCCGCGGTTCCACCATCAGCGTGAGCATTGACGGATCGCTAAACAGCGAGGCGTAGTAGCGGCTGAACTCTTTTTTATCCACCAGCATCTGTGCCAGCTCACTGAACATCATGCCGCTCAGCACATCATTGATGTCACCAAGCTTCAGCCAGCGCCGCACGCGGTCCGCGTTAAACAGGGTTTTAAGATGGTTATTCAGCCGCACCTGATCGGGCCAGGCCTGCTGGATGAGCCCTTTTATCATCAACTCAATCGTACGTACCTGCTTGTGCGCCTGTTGTTGCTGGAGTTCACTGCCAGGCGCCACTTCGGTGCTGTAGGTCAGAAGAGGCTGTTGCAAACGAAGGTGCTCCAGCGTGGTCACAAACCGCATCGCGGCAATCAGCTGGTTTTCACTGACATCCTGACCGCTTTCGTACTGAGGAACACGCTGCTGAAGCAGACGCAATTGCAGCGTGAATTCGGACATCTCCGCGTCATTCAAATTGAGCGTCTTCGCAACCGCATTCCAGCCCCCCAGGCCTAAACGCGCGCTGTCCAGTTGTTCCAGAAACCAGCGTGGATCTTTTCCCTCAGAAACATGTACATTCAGGAGAAGTAAAATTTCAACCGAGGCCTGGCGAATAACCGCCAGACAGTGTTCGAACTGTTCGCGGATAGGGTGTGCTGTGCTGAGAGTCATTGTTTTCCTTAAGCGACAACGAAGACAACCAGAATGGGCCCGTAATGGCCGTTTTTCTTTTTATTTATACGAGGTTAACCATACCTGACTTTCTGTTGAAATAAAGTGACACCACGAAAATCATTTTAAATGTTTCAGGAGAATCTGAATGCCTGTCTTAACGACATCGCGTCTTATCTGTTCGCCGCTGCAAGACCTTGACTGGCCCTTTTTCCTGGCGTTACAGCACGACCCCGAGGTGATGCGTTTTGTCGCGGAAGATCGCCCCGTGGAGGCGATCCGCGAGGCGTTCGACTCTCGTCTGACGCCCTGGACGCCGGGCAGCGCGCACTGGCTTTGCCTCGTTGTGCGTGACGCCACCTCCGGCGTACCGCTCGGCGTCACCGGTTATATTCATCGCGATGACGATTGCGCGGAAGTGGGTTTTCTTTTTGCACCTGCGGCCCAGGGGAAAGGCTACGGCTTCGAATCGCTGCAGGCGCTGTGCGGTTACGCCTTTCATCAGGGCGGCATACGCCGCCTCACCGCCACCGTCACGGCGGGGAATATCGCCTCCAGACGCCTGCTGGAAAAAACGGGCTTTCGTCTGGAGGGCGAGTTACGCGAGAGTTATTACCTTGGCGGACAATGGCATAATGACTGGCTGTTCGGTTTATTGAAGCAGGAATATCTCAGCAATCATTCCTGATCTATAGCCATTTGGCGGATATTTTGCGCGTGTCGTTTCCTCTACAATATTGCCATTAAGAGGAAACGAATATGAAAGGTCATGCGCTGAAGATATCTTCTGCCGCCATTGCGTTAATAAAAAAACACCAGGGGCTTTCTCTGGAGAAATATCGTGATGAAAACGGTTTATGGGTTATTGGCTATGGCCATGTTATTCGCCAGGGCGAATGTTTTCAGCGTCTTATCACGCCGCTACAGGCTGAATATTTACTTCACGATGATATTCAGCTGTGCGAAACGCTGCTGCGGGAAAAATTTAAACGCCCGTTAACCCAACAGCAGCACGACGCGCTGGTGTTAATGATGCTCAGTTTCGGTGAGACGACCTCACTCCCGACCGCAATTCTTCAGGCCGTCGCCCGGGTATAGTACATCGCGGCCTGGGTTCTGTTTTTCACCTCCAGGCGGCGGAAAAGCGCTTCCAGGTGCGCTTTCACCGTGGCGGCGCTGATGTTGAGATTGCGCCCGATCTCTTTGTTGGACTCCCCCGCCGCCAGTAATTTCAGGACTTCGCGCTGGCGTTCGCTTAAAGATAATAACGCCTGCGGCGCCGACGGTTGCCTCACCCACTCACCGGGGAAGCACACCATTCCTCGGGAGACCGAATCCAGCACTGCGGAAAAGCGCTCCGGGTGCGCATTGCGGGGAACAATGGCCATCACGTTTCGCTGCAGCAATTGCTCAACCCATCGGGCCTCTTTTTTAGCCAGAACCATTACCACGCGTATCGTCGGGAAACGCTGCATGATCGCTTCCAGCCAGGCGATCCCCTCATCCTCAATTAAATTCCCGTCAATCATGACGATAGCCGAGGGTGACGCTGAAATTTGCGCCCGTAAATCTTCTGCCTGACAGCTTCCCGTAATATTTATTTCCGGAATTAATTTCTGAAGACTGTGTATCGCTCCGTGAATAAACAGGGACTGCCTGTCAAACATAATTACCCGCATCGTTTTTCTCCCTCTGAGAGTCGCGAAGGGAGATTCTACAGAGGCATTATTTAAGAAAAAACTCAATGAACGGAGACGTTACAAATCCACCAGTGTTATTTATATCTCCCAGTATCTGGACACATTCAATTTGAGGATTTCCTTAAGAGGTTCCTTCCCCTTAAGCAAAGACATCACAGGAACATACCGCCTGACACTTCAATACGTTGCGCATTCATCCAGCCCAGTTTATCGCTGAGCAGCGCCGCAATGGCATCACCGATATCATCCGGCAGCCCTACGCGCCCGAGCGCCGTCTGTGATGCCAGCATCTGATTAAGCTGCGCGTTGTCACGCACGCGTCCGCCGCCAAAGTCGGTTTCTATCGCACCGGGAGCAATGATATTGACGGAGATACCGCGCGCGCCCAGCTCTTTCGCCTGGTAGCGGGTCAGCACTTCCATCGCCCCTTTCATTGCTGCATAGGTGCCGGAACCGGGTTGCGTAAAACGGGCCAGCCCGCTGGAGACGTTCAGGATCCGCCCACCGTCGTTCAGCAAGGGAAGCAAACGCTGCGTCAGGAAAAAAGGCCCTTTGAAATGGATATTCAGCGCCTCATCAAACTGGGCTTCCGTTGTCTCGGCATAGGGCGCGTACAAGCCCGTCCCGGCGTTGTTTAATAAATAATCAAAGGTTTCACGCTGCCATACGGTATTAAGGATTTCCTGAAGCTGACCGGCAAAAAGGTCGAAACTGGCAACATCTCCGACGTTGAGCTGCAATGCCGCCGCGTTAACGCCTTTTTGCTGAATTTCGCGCACAACATCCAGCGCGTCCTGTTGGCTTCGGTTATAGGTCAGGATAATTCCCGTTCCGTCTGCTGCGAGCTTCAACGCCGCGTTTTTACCCAGACCACGGCTACCACCTGTGACTAATGCAATACGTTCAGACATAAGAAACCTCGTTTTGACTGTTGTGGAGATTGAGAAAGAGCTTATTAGGTGATAGAAGATCAATAAAGATGTCGCAGAGCGCTTCACTGTTTCAATTGCAACAACAATGAGCTTCGTCTATGGATAAAATTCACGCAATGCAGCTGTTTGTTCGTGTCGCGGAACTGGAGAGTTTTTCCCGGGCGGCGGAGTCACTGACGCTGCCGAAAGGCAGTGTTTCGCGGCAAATTCAGGCGCTGGAAAACCGACTGGGAACCCAGCTATTGCACCGAACCACGCGTCGCGTAAGCCTGACACAGGACGGCATGGTGTATTACGAGCGGGCAAAAGATCTTCTGACAAACCTGGATGAACTGGACGGTATGTTCCAGCATGACCCCTCCACCATCAGCGGTCGGTTACGCGTGGATATGCCCGTCAGCGTTGCTCGAAATTTAATCATCCCCAAACTGCCTGCTTTTCTGCAGCAATATCCGGGCATCGAGCTGGAACTTAGCAGCAGCGATCGCCTGGTGGATGTTATTCGTGAAGGGTTTGATTGTGTGGTACGCGTCGGCGCGCTCAAAGACTCGGGACTTATCGCCCGCCCGCTGGGCAAGCTGTCGGTGATTAACTGCGCCAGCCCGGATTATGTCACGCGTTTTGGCTATCCGGAAACGCTGGAAGATTTGGGTTCACACGCCGTCATTCACTACGCCGCCACGCTGGGAACACGTCCCCAGGGCTTTGAGTTTTATAACGGCACGTCGACGCAGTGGGTGAAGACGGGCGGGGTTTTGACCGTCAACAGCACAGAAACGTATCAGGCGGCGTGCATCGCCGGATTGGGTATTATCCAGGTGCCGCGCGTTGGCGTGCGTGACGCTCTGCGCACCAGGAAGTTGATTGAAGTTCTCCCGCAGTACCGGGCGGAACCGATGCCGGTATCGCTGATTTATCCCCACCGGCGCAACCTCTCCCGTCGGGTACATCTGTTTATGGAGTGGCTGACTGCACTCACAAAAGCTTACGTGGATTAGTCGCAAGCTATAATTCAATAACATCCAGCCAAACGAAAAGGAAAAGTCGCGTGACGCCGGAAAACAACCCGCAACGACCTACCCAACATTTAGATTACGAACCCATCCAGAAGATGGAAACCGGGCCTGAAGAAGTAAAAATGCCAGGCACCGCCAGCAAAGCGCTGGGGACTGTCACCAGCCTGGCAGAGCGGATACAGCAGTTCCCCATGATTGCGCACCTGATACGCGCAACAGAGCGGTTTAATGACCGCATGGGTAACCAGTTTGGGGCTGCCATCACCTATTTCTCTTTTTTATCGATGATCCCGATCCTGATGGTGTCTTTTGCCGCAGCCGGTTTTGTGCTCGCGTCACACCCAACGCTGCTGCAGGATATCTTCAATAAAATCCTGAATAACGTCAGTGATCCGACCCTCGCCACCACGCTCAAAAACACCATTAATACCGCCGTACAGCAACGTACGACGGTCGGTATCGTCGGTCTGTTGATTGCCCTTTACTCCGGAATTAACTGGATGGGCAACCTCCGCGAGGCCATTCGTGCCCAGTCGCGCGAGGTGTGGGAGCGTAAGCCTCAGGACCAGGAGAAAATCTGGGTTAAGTATCTTCGCGACTTTGTTTCGCTGATTGGCCTGCTCGTCGCGCTGATTGTGACGCTCTCCATCACCTCTGTCGCCGGTTCGGCGCAGCAGATGATTATCTCTGCGCTCTATCTGGATTACATCGAATGGCTGAAGCCCGCGTGGCGCGGCATTGGACTGGCTATTTCCATCTTCGCCAACTATCTGCTGTTCTTCTGGATCTTCTGGCGCTTGCCCCGCCATCGTCCGCGTAAGAAGGCGTTGATCCGCGGCACATTGATTGCGGCGATAGGCTTTGAAGTGATCAAAATTGTGATGACTTACACTCTGCCATCGCTGGTGAAATCCCCTTCTGGCGCGGCGTTTGGCTCGGTGCTGGGGCTGATGGCGTTCTTCTACTTCTTCGCCCGCCTAACCTTGTTCTGCGCGGCGTGGATTGCCACCGCCGAGTACAAAGACGACCCGCGTATGCCGGGTAAAACACACCGATAACGCCTCTCCCGGGCTGAAACTTCAGCCCGCTTCATCATTTCAGCATATAAATCCAGTCCGTAACTTTTATTTAACCAAAAACCAGTTTTATAAGCTGATATTTGAAAACTGTGAAGCATTTCATGGAAGTGTTTTGTCTGGCCTGAACATTATCCGCTTTTTGTTGCTTTTATCACCAGCAGGCGGCTTTGTTACAGATTGAAATGTCGCTTTTGCTGTGCGTAATATGGCCTTTCGTCCGACTAAAAATAAGAAAATATTATGCAAGCAACAGCCACAACACTCGACTCCGGTGCGGAAACCGCGCCGGTTAACTCGCGAAACAAAGTTGTCGTCGCCTCGCTGATTGGCACCGCCATTGAGTTCTTCGACTTTTACATTTATGCCACCGCAGCGGTCATTGTCTTCCCGCATATTTTCTTCCCGCAGGGTGACCCGACGGCAGCCACGCTGCAGTCTCTGGCTACCTTTGCGATCGCGTTTGTTGCGCGTCCGATTGGCTCTGCCCTGTTCGGACACTTTGGCGATCGCATCGGCCGTAAGGTCACGCTGGTAGCCTCGCTGCTGACGATGGGGATCTCCACCGTCGCTATCGGCTTGCTGCCTACCTACGAAACCATTGGTATTCTGGCCCCGATGCTGCTGGCGCTGGCGCGTTTTGGTCAGGGTCTGGGGCTGGGCGGTGAATGGGGGGGGGCGGCGCTGCTGGCCACGGAGAACGCACCGGCACGCAAACGCGCGCTGTACGGTTCATTCCCGCAGCTTGGTGCACCGATTGGCTTCTTCTTTGCGAACGGGACTTTCCTGCTGCTCTCCTGGCTGCTGACGGACGAACAGTTCATGAGCTGGGGCTGGCGTATTCCGTTCGTCTTCTCCGCCGTGCTGGTACTGATTGGCCTGTATGTCCGCGTGTCACTTCACGAAACGCCGGTTTTCGCTAAAGTTGCCGCCGCGAAAAAACAGGTAAAAGTGCCGCTGGGTACGCTGCTGACTAAACACGTCCGCGTGACGGTACTGGGCACGTTTATCATGCTCGCGACCTACACGCTGTTCTATATCATGACGGTCTACTCAATGACGTTCAGCACCGCCGCCGCGCCGGTTGGGCTCGGCCTGCCGCGTAACGAAGTGCTGTGGATGTTGATGATGGCGGTCATTGGGTTTGGCGTCATGGTGCCGATTGCCGGCCTGCTGGCGGATAAGTTCGGTCGTCGCTCAAGCATGATTGTTATCACCACGCTGATCATTCTGTTTGCCCTGTTCGTCTTCCCGCCGCTGCTGGGTTCAGGTAGCCCTGCGCTGGTGATGGCGTACCTGCTCATTGGTCTGAGCCTGATGGGCCTGACCTTCGGCCCGATGGGCGCGCTGCTGCCAGAGCTGTTCCCAACGGAAGTGCGTTATACCGGTGCGTCGTTCTCCTATAACGTTGCCTCTATTCTGGGTGCGTCCGTTGCGCCTTATATCGCCACCTGGCTGCAGGCAAATTATGGCCTGTTCTACGTGGGCGTTTACCTGGCCGCAATGGCAGCGTTGACGCTGATTGCCCTGCTGCTGACCCACGAGACGAAGCACCAGTCTCTGTAATTCACCGCGGCCTGATACCCTCTCCCCCAGGGAGAGGGTAAAGGTCCCGAAAGCCGTACGTTATTTTTTCATCTGCGACAAAATGTTCCGGCACTGATTCGCATCCCCTTCTGACGGCGAAATTAACGCCAACAGCGCCGCCGCTGGCGTAACCAGCGTCGCGAGTGCTGCCGCCACCGCGCCGCGCGCAATCAGCGGACCGGGTTTCACACCCGCCTGCGGATTTTTAAAGGTCCCACGCACGTAGAGCGGCGAACGCAGGGTGATGATACGAATCCCCTTACTTTCCGGATCGATGGTTAAATCAAGCTGCTCGGAGGCCATACTGGCGGTGCCGGTCACGTTGATGACCGCGTTCTCCGTATCGAAGGCAAAAATTTGCGGGCGCGCCACGCCGTTGACCAGATCCAGGTTGGCCGCCGCACAGTTCACCCGCACCTCATCATCACCGAAGATTTGCCCGATGACGTAGTTCCCGACGTTCAGCCCCAGGATCTCCATCAGGTTGCGGCTCACCAGCCCGTCGTTCATCAGAAGCTTCAGGTTACCGTTACTGCTCCCGAGCAGTGCAGCCACAGAATTCCCCACGCCGCGGATATCGGCATCGCCGTTCATTTCACCCAGGGTTTTCTGCATCAATTCCACGTTCGGCATCAGCTCTTTCAGTTTGAGCCGGCGGGCCTTGATATCGGCACGCCCCTGCATCGGCTTTTTATCGCCTTCGAGGTGAATGTTCGATGAGATGGTCCCACCCGCCATACCAAACTTCAGCGGCTGCAGGCGTAAATCGGCATTTTTAAGCAGGATATGGGTCGAAAGATTGCTGATCGGCAGCGTACTGCCATGTTCGATTTTGCCCCCTTTAAAGCGAACATCCGCATCCATTACGTCCCACTTATCGGTTTCAAAGCGATCGTAAGGCAGGACTTTCCCCGCCGGCTGGCGATCTTTCTTCACCTCTTTTGATTTCGTGCCTTTACCGGAATCAATCCCGATCAGCGGCCCCAAATCGGCCAGCCGCAGCTGGCGAGACTCCACATCACCTTCCAGTTTCGGACGCGGTTTTCCGGTGGTGTAGGTCAACGAGCCATGGATATCGCTGTCGCCAATACGGCCATTGAAATCGCGATAATCAAATACCGACGATTTTTCCGTGTCGATTTTTGCCACCAGATGCCCGTCCGTCTCAAACGGTGGCGTATCTGGCAGCAGGACGCCAGTGAGTTCATACAGTTCACCCAGCGAATCACCGGCAAATTTCAGCCGCAGATCAACGCCCCCCATGTTCATAGGGTCGTTGACGGTCCCGGTGAAGGCCACCCGCGTGTTCCCGGAGCGGAAATCCGCCTGCACAGGAAACGGCGTCGAGTCGCTTCGAAGCGCCAGTATGCCGCCAATTTTACCGGTGCCGGTCAGGGGCTGCCCTTTGTAGCGTCCTTCGGCCTTCAGGCCGAAAACGTAATCCCCGGCTTTGGCATTATCGCCCTTCGCTTTTGCGCCGGTCACTTCGCTAAACGGCAGCGGTTTGCCCAACGGATCGACCAGGATCTCAATATCAGCCTTGCTAACTTTGTCGTCGATGGCGATCCGCCCGCGATCGAAGAGAATATTGTCGAGACGGAATGACCATGTTGAGGGCTGCGCATTGGGATCTTTTTCGTCGCTGCTGGCGAGATCAAACGTCCAGTTGTTGTTCTTTTCGGAAAGGCGGATCAGACGCGCATCGGGCTGCTGAAGCTTGATCCACGGCAGGTAAACCGTTTTGGTCAGTAGCGCTAACGGGGCCAACGTGGCTTCTACGCGGGGCAAATGCACCATTGTCACGTCAGGAATATCCGGCGGGTTGCCGAGAATGATGTCGTCGGCGTGGACATGCGGCCAGGGGATCCAGCTTCGCCAGCCGGTCTCCTCTTTCTGGCGTTCCCACACCACCCCGAGATCGCCGCGTATGGCGAAGGGGCGATTGAGTTCGGTGGAGACTTTCTGGTTGATGGTCGGCTTAAGGCGGTTCCAGTCAAACGTCGCGATAATGACGACGGCGACCACGATCAACAACAATAAAATCCCTGCTGTCCAGGCGATTACCCTGGTTGTTTTTGTCATTGTTATCCCCTTTCCTGATGACCTTACCTGTAAAACTATAGTTCAGACAAAGGGAAGCGGGCAGATCAGAGGATCGTTATCACGGAATCGAGGGTATCCATTGGGACCGGACGAGAGAGGAAATAGCCTTGTGCCGCCGCCGCGGGAGAATTTTGCACATCACGCCACTCTTCCAGCGTTTCCACGCCTTCCACTATCACGCCCTGGCAGTAGCGGTTCATCAGCTGTAATAACAGCGTAAACAGATTCCGCCCTTCCGGGGTCTGGCGCAGCATAATGAACAGGTCGCGGGCCACTTTAATGTAGTCGTAACGCACTTCGCTGAGGGCAGAGAAGTTCGCCATCCCGGTGCCAAAGTCATCCAGCCACAGCGGGCCGAATTCGCACATCGAGGCAAATGATGAGTCCTGTGGCAGACGAACATGCTCCACCAGCTCAAAGCGCATCCACGGTAAGGAGCCGATCAGCTCCTGTAATTTCGCGTTCTGGCGCAGCGCCAGCAGGGTGGGTCCATCGACGTTGACCGAGGCGAGGATGGCGTGCTGTTCGAAAAAGGCCTGTTTGGTTGCCAGCATACGGAGCTGTTCTTCCAGCACATCCAGGCGCTGGCGCACGGCAACTTCGGCAAAATAGCGGTCCGGTGCGATACGCTGTGAGGGGTTTGACGGGTGCGTCACGACGGTCAAAATTTCAATAGCCATCAGTCGACCGTCCGTTCGGTAGATCGGCTGATAGGTGTACGCACGCTCACATTGCAGCCAGTAGCGATGCTCCTGCAAGTTCTCAATACTTGCCTCAGGCGTAGTGCTCAGCCGCTGGATAACCTGCTCTGACTTCATTTCAGATGTCCTGTTGTTGGATGGCCTTTCTGGACTCGTCAAAGGGTTATCGGCCCGGCAATTGAGAACTTTATGTTCAATTCACCCGGAAAATGAAATTAAGCGGGCAGAAATTAACAGGAACACGCGCTGGCTCAAACAAAATAATGGAACGTCGTTTTAATATAGTTGACCGCATAATTCACTCAGCGCACACTACCGAAAATTACTCTGTTCAGGTTCACGACTATGACCAAGAAAATTGCCGTGATTGGCGAATGCATGATTGAGTTGTCACAAAAAGGCGCGGAAGTCAGCCGCGGTTTTGGTGGCGATACGTTAAACACCTCCGTTTATATTGCCCGTCAGGTTACCCCAGAGGCCCTTACCGTGAACTACGTCACCGCCCTGGGGACGGACAGTTTCAGCCAGCAAATGCTGGAAGCCTGGCAGAGTGAGCAGGTGGACACCTCGCTGATACAGCGTATGGAAAACCGCCTGCCGGGGCTTTACTACATTGAAACCGACGATACCGGCGAGCGGACCTTCTACTACTGGCGTAACGAAGCCGCGGCCAAATTCTGGCTGGAGAGCGACGATGCGGCTGCCATCTGCGAAGCGTTAGCCACCTTTGATTATCTTTATCTGAGCGGGATTAGCCTGGCTATTTTAAGCTCAGCCAGCCGTGAAAAGCTGCTGTCGTTACTGCGTGAATGCCGCGCCAATGGCGGCAAGGTTATTTTCGATAATAACTACCGTCCGCGCCTGTGGGCCAGCCGTGAAGAGACGCAGCAGGTTTATCAGCAGATACTGCAATGCACCGATATCGCCTTCCTGACGCTCGATGATGAAGATGCGCTGTGGGGTGAGAAACCCGTTGATGAGGTGATTGCGCGTACGCAGGCCGCCGGCGTAAGTGAAGTGGTGATTAAGCGCGGGGCTGATTCATGTCTGGTCGCCATCGCAGGTGAAGCCGTCATCGACGTTCCTGCGGTGACGTTGCCGAAAGAGAAAGTGATTGATACGACGGCGGCGGGTGATTCATTCAGTGCGGGCTATCTGGCGGTGCGTCTGACGGGCGGGACGCCTGAAGCGGCGGCCCAGCGTGGACACCTGACGGCGAGCACCGTGATCCAGTATCGCGGGGCAATTATTCCGCGTGAGGCAATGCCACAGTAAAAACAAAACCCTCTCCGACAGGGAGAGGGTTTTGAATGAGGGGCATTACTGCCCCTGCGGGATATCCGTTGCGTCCTGGTGCAAATCATCTGCCGTAGCAGCCTGCGATGGCTGCGGCGCGGAGGCCATAATGGTATTCCAGGTCGACTGAAGTTCCTTCATGTCATATTCCGGCTCGCCTTTCGGCTGCAGAAGAATCAACGCCATTTCCTGCGACAGCTGCTGACGTAAGTCCTGATTCAACATATCAACGGTCAACCCCTCCAGGAAGTCCTGACGAAGCTTCTGGTACTGCTCCGGCGCGATATCCACCACCTGATTCTGCAGTGAGCGAATACGCTGGCTGATCAGAATGTCGGTATCGGCGCGGGCATACGTTGCAAACAGCTTCTGCAGCTCAAGTTTTTTCTGCGCGACCAGCGCATTGAACTCTTCTTCCGACAGGCCCTCTTTGCGCACTTTTGCCAGCTCTTTTGCCACCACGCCCAGATTCGCATTCAGCTTATCGCCCGGCGATTCAACGTTAATGGCACACTGTGCACGCTGGAACAGCACGCGGCAGTCAAAGCCGAGACCGATATTCTTCACGTTATTCTTGCTGAGCGTCTGCTGAACGTGCCAGAACAGCGCTTCACGTGCCAGATCGGCACGCCAGTAGCGCAGCAGCGCCGCTGACTCACGGATTGGCTGCCAGGCGTTATCCCACATGACGGAGAGGCGATCCTGACGAACGGTATCCGTCATAATGCTGACAGGCTCTGCGCGCAGCGGGGAGAGCGTTGGGACAGGGGCCGGTGTTTCGCGTTTGCCTTTCAGTTCGCCAAACGCTTTGTTGATCTGCTCCACCACCGCACGGCTGTCCACATTCCCCACCACGATAAGCGTCATCGCGTCCGGGGTGTACCATTTCTGGTAGAACGATTTTACCTGCTCAGCGTCCACCGGCTGTTTCAGCGGCTCGGCCGGGTCATGCCCCAGCAGCGTTGAACCCTTCAGGCGGTAACGCCACCAGCCCTCTTTGGTGTCCACAGGCCAGGTGGCAACCATGTCACTGTTGCTCAGCGCATAGTTAACGGTTTCCGGCGTAATCGCCAGATTGCCCGATGCATCGGCGAGATACGTAAGGGCTTCTTTGAGCAGGTCGTTACGGTTATTTGGCAGGCTCAGGTTGAACATGGTGTAGTCATACGAGACCACAGCCGGAGGAAGCGGGCGTTTCGGATCAATGGCCTGTTGCCAGAGCGAACGCACCTGAACTGCTTGCAAACTGCCGCTCTGCGTGAGCGCCAGTCGGGGAATAAAATGGCTAAAACCGGTTTGCTGAGTGCTTTCCGTGAGGGAGCCGGTATTGACAGACAGACGGATTTCAACACGGTCACTTGGACGTTGTGGGGTGGCTAAAACCTGCCACTGAAAACCGTTCGCTAGTGTCCCTTGTTGCCAGGCCGGGTCTGGCTGGAGCGCATCTGCCTGCACATAACTGGCTGCTGCCATCATCAGCAAACCGCCGGTTAAGAGTCGAATTTTTGTGCCCTGCATGTGAACCCCTGATCAACATTCCTGGTTAAAGAGAGTGTCTCGCGACGCGTTTCACTCTTAAAGATGACGATGAAAACACGTCGATTAGACCGCGTGTTCTACAAAACGTCACGGTCAGAAGTGAAATATACCCAAAAAAAATCTTGTCGAATTATGACAGGTACGAACAGTTATTATGCGCAGGAGCCCGCATCCCGACAAGGGAATGCGGGCATTTGTGACAATATTAAGAGGATAAACCAGGAGTTTTGCTGTCTGACTGGCGATTATTTAACGTATCGTCGAGCTTTTTGTGATCCAGCTCTTTCACCCATTTTGCCACGACTACCGTTGCCACACCGTTACCTACGAGGTTGGTTAAGGCACGGGCTTCAGACATAAAGCGGTCAATACCGAGAATCAGCGCCAGCCCCGCCACCGGCAGGTGTCCGACCGCGGAAATGGTGGCCGCCAGCACGATAAAGCCACTGCCAGTAACACCTGCGGCCCCTTTAGACGAGAGCAGGAGCACCACCAGCAGGGTAACCTGATGGAAAATGTCCATATGGCTATTGGTCGCCTGAGCGATAAACACGGCCGCCATTGTCAGGTATATCGAGGTGCCATCAAGGTTGAAGGAGTAGCCCGTCGGGATGACCAGCCCCACCACCGATTTACGGCAGCCCAGCTTTTCCATCTTATCGAGCATGCGCGGCAGGGCCGATTCGGATGAAGAGGTCCCCAGAACAATCAGCAGCTCTTCGCGGATATAACGGATAAATTTGAAAATGCTGAACCCTGCCGCGCGGGCGATTGAGCCCAGCACCACCACCACGAACAGAATACAGGTGATATAGAAGCAGATGATGAGCTGGCCCAGCTGCACCAGGGTACCCACGCCGTACTTACCGATGGTGAATGCCATCGCACCGAAGGCCCCAATAGGCGCCAGGCGCATGATCATATTGATGATGCCGAAGATGACCTGCGAGAAGCTTTCGATGACGTTAAAGATCAGCTGGCCTTTGTTGCCCAGACGGTGCAGGGCAAAGCCAAACATGACGGCAAACAGCAGCACCTGCAGAATGTTACCGCTGGCGAATGCACCGATGACGCTGCCTGGGATAACGTCCAGCAGGAAGGCTACTACCCCCTGGTCTTTCGCCTGATCGGCGTACACCGCGACCGCTTTGGCATCCAGCGTCGACGGGTCAACGTTCATCCCCGCGCCGGGCTGCACCACGTTCACGATGATAAGACCAATAATCAGCGCAAGGGTACTGACCACTTCGAAATAGAGAAGCGCCACTGCACCGGTACGGCCTACCGCCTTCATGCTTTCCATGCCAGCGATGCCCGTCACGACGGTACAGAAGATCACCGGGGCGATGACCATTTTGATGAGCTTAACGAATGCGTCGCCAAGCGGTTTCATTTGTGCGCCAAGTTCAGGGTAATAGTGACCAAGCAAAATACCGATCGCGATGGCTGTCAGGACCTGAAAATAGAGACTTTTGAAGAGTGAGGTTTTCATAGGGTGTCCTTGGGAAGAAAAACCACAGGCTTTGTAAGGTTATGGTTAACCTGCGGCTCTAAAATAACACCCGTATAACAGGACAGAAATAAACCCAGTTCAAATTTGAAACACAAATGTTAAGAACTTTGAGCTGGCTCGCACAAGCCAGCAACAAAATTACACGTTTGCGCTATTGTCCCCACCGGAAAGGTAGCGTTGTTCAAAGACATCCGACGGAACAGCCGGTGCAAACAGGAAGCCCTGTCCGCCCTCCACGCCCGCTTCAGCCAGCCAGGTGCGCTGCGCGTCTGTCTCAATCCCTTCGGCAATAAGCTGCAGTTTCAGGCTGCGGGCCAGCTGGATAATGGCCTGGACCATGCTGCTGTCTTCCGGCAACCCTTCAACAAAGGCTTTGTCGATTTTCAGCACATCCACCGGCAGGGTTTTCATATGCTGGAGCTGACGCAGCCCGGCATAACCCATACCGAAATCGTCCAGCGCGATGCGTATACCGGCATTACGCAGCGGTTTCAGAATCGCGACCGCCTCATTAGGATCGTCAATACGCCGGCTTTCCGTGACTTCCAGCGTCAGCGTATCAGGCTTGATCCGGTAACGATGGATCAGCTCCAGCATCTCAGACACCATGGTCGGATGCATCAGCTGCAGGGCGGACAAGTTGACCGACAGCGGGAGCGTCACGCCTCGTTCCTGCCAGGCAGCAAGCTGTCGGCACGACTCCTCCAGCACCCAGTAACCGACGGTGACCATCAGGCCACAGGATTCGATGCGCTCAATGAGCCCTTCCGGCAATTCCCATGAACCATCCGGCTGCTGCACGCGCAGCAGCGCTTCCGCGCTGATCACCTCGCCCGTCAGCAAATTCACCTGCGGCTGGAGCCAGAGGGCAAACTGACGGTTATCCAGCGCGGTCAAAATGTCGCTCTCTTCCGTCAGGCGCTGCTGCGCCCTTTCCATCTGTTCCGGGTCGAAGAACTGGATCTGATTTTTCCCTTTGCGCCGGGCGGTAAACGCCGCCGAGAAAGCACGACGGTAAAGCTGTTCCGCCGTTAAGTCACCGTAGTACATCGCAATACCGATACTGGCGCTTGGACGAAGCTGGATGCCCTGAATGGGCAGCCGCTCATTAATGACAGTGAGTACTTGCTGACCTAACGTGATCGCATGCCACGGCTCTTTCACGCCGTTGGCAATTACCACCAGGTCATACCCGCTGACCTGGGTCAGCACCATGCGCGGGGCCAGCACGGACTTCACTTTCTCCACCAGCGTCAAGAGCAGCATTTCACGCTGGTTCTCTTTGAGCACGCCGGCGGTGTCCTGCAGGGTTTCACAGGCGATCACCATCAGCGCGGTGGTTTGCTGGCGGGCGACAGTCTGTTCCAGCATCGCCATCAGGAAGGCTTTATTGGGCAGCTCCGACACCGGGAAGCGCGTGGCGCTGCTGTTCAGCTCATCCTGCTGGCGCTGCATCCGCTGCTGGTTGAGGTTATAGCTGCGTACCAGCATACCAATCTCGTCATCATGATGAAGACGCGGCAGCGGAAGCTGATGCCCCACCTGGTCCTGCGGTGAAAGCGTGTTCAACTCCCGGGCAATCCGGCGTAGCGGATGCACAATCAGACGGTTAATACACCAGGTCAGCGCCACGCTCAGAATAAGCGTCATAAGTAAGCAAGTGGTCACTAACGTGACAACCCAGCTCATGACGAACTTGTACATGCGGTACGAGTCTGCCTGCAGAACAAGGTAGGCCAACGGCTGTGGATTCGCGGGACGCTCAAGCGAATAGACCGGCAGCGAAATCTGCACCGGCAGTTCAAACAGCCGCATCACCATCATGGGGACCGGGCGCTCGGGGATAAAACTCATCCGCAGCGCCTGAAACTGATTGGGTAACACCACGTCTGCGCGGCTCACGACACCGGCAGGCTGAATGCGTTTTAAAATGGTTTCCGCTTCGGGAATATCCCCTTTCAAAATAGAGGCAGAGAGCGGGCCACGCACCGAGCGGGCAATACTTTCTAATTGCGAAGCCGTGTTATAGCGATTCTGCTGTACGGAATGAAACAGCAAAATTACGCAAAAAAGGAGTACAAACAGCATTGTGACGGCAGAAACCATCGCCATCTGTTTGATAGTTAAGGAACGGCTGACACGCAAAATGACTCTCCACAAAACTCGAAGCGCAGGGCGCACCAGGGTGTAAACCTGGTGCGCCTGAGTATACCCGATTGCTGTACTTTTAAGAGAGACTTACAAATGGATTAAGTTAAATCCGATTACCAGTCCGCGTAAGGGATCAGCGGCTGCGGCGGTAAGTCCATATCGCCCTGCCAGCCTGCAGCAGAGTAGCGAACATAAAGCAGTGCGTGGCTTGGGGTATAATCTTTTGCTTCCTGAATATCCACACCGAGGCCCACAAACCAGTTGGACGTGACCCGGCGCTCGATAATGGCCCGTGCGGTATAACCCGTGCCTGAGGAGCTGCTGCCGGTTTCCATTTCGCCTCTGTCGGTGTAGCGACCGGGCTCATCGGTCGGAATCAGTCCCTGAATGGGATAGCGCATCACGTCGTTAGTTTTAGAATGAGACCATGACACCGATCCGCCCAGCTCCCAGGACCAGTTCTCGGTACGTTTACGCCAGGTGACAGGCAACGCGAAGGAGACATACTCCTGCGGGCTGTAATAACCGCCCTGACCCAGGGTATAACCGCTCAGATCTTTATCGTAGTGCCAGAGCATGTTGCTCACGCCAACGGTCAGACGCTCATTGTTTTTATTGATGAGCTTGTAGTAGTAACCGGTCATCCAGCGGACGCGCCAGTTATCTTCCACATTTTTACCCGTCAGCGTTTCCGCATTCAGGCTCGACCAGACGCCGTGCGCCTCACCTTTGTCATAACTGATGCTCGCGCCACCGCCGGTTGCGCGCACGCCGCCCCAGGTGGTGCCGGTGTTGGTATCTTTTTGCCCGGCAAAGGCGAGCAGAGAGCTGGAGATCGGGCGACGATGGGCGTTAACGGTATAACCGATTGGCCCCAGGTCGCTGCTGTAGCTTACACCACCGACCACGTCGACAACGTCAAAGCCCATCGGCGTGGTACCAATATCCCACGCCCAGGTTTTGTTCTGCCAGCCCACGGCAATACTCGCGCCATTTGCTGACTGATGCGTGTTGCCACTACACGGCGTTTCGGCACAAGTGCCCCATTTCGGATCGTAGGTACCGTTATCGGTGGAAAAGGACCCGGCATCCATATTGACCAAATCGCTACGCAGGAACATACGGCCATCCGCCAGTGGTGCATCCGCCTGTAACATGGTGGTATGCGCTTTAAGATCGGAATAGCCGCCGGTGCCGCTGGAGCCCCAGTAATCATGCTGCAGCGTGACGTTAACATCCTGCTGACGGTACAAATCACCGGCGTCGCTACGCACGCCGCGTTTCAGCCAGTCGTCTTTTTCGTCGTTACGCGTCAGGCGGGTAAAGCTGTCATTGTCAGCCGGACGTGTCATCGTGACGCCTGACGACACCATCGCATCTTTATACGTTTCCAGTGCCTGCTGAGGCTGACCATTTTGCGTCTGGAAACGTGCGGCATCACGTAATACCAGCGCGTTTTCCATAGATGCAGGCTGTGATTTCGCCTGAGGAATAATCTTGCTGAACGTCTGCTCTGCGGCGGCGGAATCCCCAAGGCCTGCCTGCGCCATCGCGATCCGGCGCTGCATATTGAGCGACAGCGGCTCTCCGTTTTGCGCAGCAGGCAGTTTTGCCAGCGCGGCACGGGCTGCCTCTTTGTTGCCCTGGGCGCTATACACTTCGGTCAGACCGAGGATCGCATCTTCGTTCTGCGGTTCACGCTCCAGCACGGTGTTGTAAGCCGTTTTCGCGGCCTCCAGATCGCCGCGCTGCTGCGCCCAGTCCGCAAGGGTTAAGTCGATACGGGTAGAGGACGGCTGCTGGCGAAGGAGGTTTTCCGCCTCCTGCTCTTTGCCGCTGTCGCGCAGTCGGTTTGCCGTTTCCAGCGTCTGGTTACTCTGCAGGCGGTCGGCAAGCTCCTTAATATTGGCGTTCCACTGGCTGCGCGGAAGCGTCTCCAGATGCGTGAGCGCGGCCCGGTCCTGATCGTTTCCGGAGAGATACAGCCCACTGGCATACACCTGTTCCGGATCGGACGGTTTCTGGCTGGCAAGCTGGCGCATCAGGTTATCCGCCTGGCTGCGCTGGCCCGCGCTATAGAGATCGCGCGACAGACGGTAGGTTATCCAGACGTCGCCCGGAGAGAGTGCCAGACGACGACGCTGAATTTCCGCCGCCTGAGCGTATTGGCCCTGGTTTTCCAGCTGTTCCGCCTGGGCTGACAGCTGCTCGTTGGTCAGGCTACGTTCAATGTCATCAATGCTTCGGCGCTGGCTGGCAGAGAGCGACTGGATAAACTGCGAGGCCTTTTCCGGGGACTGCGCACGATAAACATTGGCAAGGCCACGAACGGCATTGCTGTTACCGCTGTCCATACGCAGCGCCTGACGGTAATAACGTTCCGCCGCAGCCGTGTCTTTACGCGCCGCTGCGGCATCTCCCAGCCCCAGCACCGCATAACTGTCGGTATTGTCGAGGGTACGCGCCTGCTGGTAATAACGTTCCGCCTGCGCCGTATTGTTCGCTTTCAGGGCGGTATCACCCTGCTGGATCAGCAGCCAGTAGCGGTTAACTTTCAGCAAACTGTCCCATTTACCGCGGTTATCGCTCTGCGGATCGAGGGCGATCGCTTTTTCAAACTGCGCCACCGCACGGGCGCGATCGCCTTTCTGAGAGTACGCCTGTCCAAGCGCGCCCACGGCTTCGCTGTCGGCATGATTTGCGCTGACCGCTTTTTGCAGATCCGCCACCGCCTTATCGCCCTGCCCGGCATCCACCGCCGCCAGCCCTTGTGCTTTCGCACGGAACGTTGGGTCGGCGAGCTGTTTTTGCTGCGTATCAAGTTGAGTACGCGCCGCCGCTACGCTGTCGCCGTCGCTGAAGACGCTCAGGTATTTTTGCAGCGCGCTGACGCTGGCGTTGCTGACAGGCTGATCTTTGATCTGCTCATACCACATATCAGATGCCTGGCTGCGGCCATTGCTGGATTTGGCCATCTCCTGCAACACCGCAAAGCCTTCATCGCGACGACCGGTCTGGAACAGCAGCTGGGCCAGCGTGCCCTGCAGCTGCGTATTGCCCGGACTGCTGGCGTTAATTTTCTTCAGCTGGTTAATGGCGACACCACGGCGGGCAGGATCTTTCGCCACAACATTCCAGTATTCCGTCGCCACGTCACCGCCCGGCGGATTACCGTCAAAAAGCTTGTCATAGGCCGCAATGGCCTCCTGAGTATGACCCGTTGTAGCCAGTAACCGGGCCTGCTGTAACTGCTGACGGCCTTCAGGCGTAGAAAGCAGCATCGTATTGCGCGAGGACTGATACGCACTGGAGCCCGGCGCGATCCCTTTCAGACGATCCAGCTCTTTTTGCGCACCGGCGTTATCACCCTGACGAAGCAGGTAACGAAAGCGCGCCGCAATGACGTCGGGGTTGTTCGGGTCAATCAGCTCAAGGCGGTAGAGCGACTGACGAACCAAATCCTCACGCTGCGTCGATTCACCCAGCCGCACCTGTTGCAGCAGCTGTTGCTGCTGCGGGGAGTTAGCGGCCTGAGCCAGCGGCATCAGTGCCAGGCTAAGCGATAAACTGAGAAGATTTACTGTGAAGTTGCGCATTCCTGGCCCCAGTCCGGTATTAATTCACCTTGAGCGGTGAAGCGAAAACGATGCTGATCCCATCCTTGCCCGAAGAGAGTCAGTACGTAGCTGTAATAGGCATTATTATCGGGAAAATTATCTGCAACGCGCTGGCGCTGTACCGCCTGCGCATCACGCTGCTGTAAAAAAGGCAGCATCGCAGCGGAAAAGCCGACCGGCCCCTTGCCCGCAGGCTTCCCGCTCGCCACATCCACTTTTTCCGGCGGTACACCGTGTTTCGTGGTCATTGTCGCCATCGGCCGGAAGCGCGTAAGCAACCGGGCTTTCTGGGCGTCTTTGTCACTCATCATTCCGACCCAGAGGTAGACGCGGATGGCGTCGTAGCCGCCCACCAGCGATTTATCCTGCTGCAAATGCCAGCCTCTGTTTTTCTGATACTGCACCCAGTCCGGCGAAAACCCCTTTGGCGCCGTTTCCAGCAACAAGCGCAGATTGGTTTCACGAAGGGTCGTCCACGGGGCACCAAAGCGCGTGAAATAGCTCGCTATCTGCGGGGGAAGATAGCTGGGGTTAAAGCGCCAGGCTTTCTCCTCGGCAAAACCGACCTTCCCGGGCAGCAGCATGGAGCCGAGTCCCGGTACTTTCACCACTTCCTCATGGGCAATGCGTTTAAGGAGCGCCTTACCCGTGCGGGTATAGTCCGGATGTTTCCACAGCCGGCCCGCCTCAAGCAGTGACCAGGCAATCCAGACATCGGCATCCGAGGCGGAGTTGGTATCGATTATCGCCCAGTTGTCGTGGTCTTTCTGACCCCATAGCCAGGCGGGCAAATTATCGTTCAGATTGCCCCCGGCCAGGTTGTCGCGCGTCCACGTCAACAATTGATCAAAGGCTTTGCGATCGTTCGCGGCCAGGGCAAAGAACAACGCATAGCTTTGCCCTTCCGACGTGGTGATTTTGCGCGTGTCGCTGGGATCAATGACACGCCCGCTCTCACTGATGTAATCCTTTTTAAACTGCTCCCAGGCAGGCCAGGTGCAGGCGGCGCGAAGAGGGATCGCCGCCAGCATCAACGCTGCTAACACACACCAGCGAAACGCTTTCATCACCTGTTACTCATCCGGGTTAAGGCGACGACGGCTGATGATACGCAGCAGACGCCACAGCACCCACGCCAGCAACACCACGCTGACGGCGGCCAGGATAGCCAGCAGAACCGGATGGTTAGCCAGCGCATACCACAGACGCTCGAACCACGGCAGATGGCCCACATAGTACACATCGCCCACGCGCAGGCTATTGACCCCAGACTCGCGGATCACCGCCACCGAACCATACATCGCGGCACGTTTGCCGCTGTCGTTCATCGCGCTGTTGAGTAACGCATACCCACGCGGGCTGTCCGCCAGGAGCGCCACTACGCTACGCTGCTCGTTGTAAGGTGACTGGAAGCCAACCACCGCGGCCATTGGCCCCTGAGACGTAACGGTTGTCTGCACGCTGGCCTGACGATCGTTGATATCCGGCATAATGCTCGGGAACTCGGTCTGACGCAGTGGCGTGTTAACCCAGGACTGGGCTGCTTTGACCAGCAGATCGATACGCTTGTCATCCTTCAGCTTATCCGGGATGTTACCGATCACCATGATGTCCGCGTCTTTGTTCTGGATCTGGCTACCATCGTCAGTCAACGTGACGTTAATTGCCGGCAATCCGGTCTGTGCACCCACGGACGCCATGGTGTCCAGCAGGGTCGTCACCTGGCCCTCATTTGGCGCTTTTGGCATGACGACAATGGATTCAGAGAGGTCGGCCATACGGCTGAACGGGAAGCTGGCATTGGCAAATGCACGCAGGTCCGGCATGGCAAGGAAGTGATAATACTTCGAGAAGTCGATGGTTGACTCATCACCAATCACAACGTGGTTCTGTACTTGCTGGAAGGTGATGCAGTTATCCACCGAGCCGCCAGGCATCGGGTTCATGTACTGGAAATCAAAGCGCAGCTGGTTGATCGCCCCAAGCTTCAGCGCCGGAATAGAGACGTCCGTTTTCCCGTCCAGCAGCCCCTGCAACACCGGCAGACGGAGCATCAGTCGGTTAGTATCCTGCGTGCTTGTCAGACTGAAAGATTGCAGGAACTGGTTGTTCAGGCTGATATCCATGCGTGAACTGTCTTTGGTTGCCGGCGCGGTGTAACGGTAGCTCAGATTGATATCAATACCGTTGGTGCGCAGCAGGTACAGGTCTGGCGGCAGATTCAGTGACAGACTAATCGGGGCTGGCTCAAGCCCCGTCGCCTGCAGCTGTTCTTCATACGTTTTCAGTTCGCCAAACGTGACGGCTCGGTCAGTACGCACCCAGTTTGGTGCATCATAAGGTTTACGCGGCAGCAGCGGTTTAACCTCATCCACCACCACGCTGTTTCCACGGAACAGAACGTTACCCTGGGCAATGCCCTTGGCCGCCTGCACCAGGTCTTTATCATCACGCCCGAAGACCACCAGCAGCTTCACGTACGGGTTATCCGGGTGGCTCATCATCTCAATGGTCGGCGCTTTTACGTCCGGGTGATCGCGCAGGAAGGCAGGACGTTTCGCGTTGGTCGCAAACACGATCGCGTTTCTGTCCGGCATTTTGTCGTACATCACCGGGAAGTTCTGCCCGCGCCAGCCGGAACGTGAACCAAACCACGATGCCACAATGGTGGCCGCCAGCTGCTCGGTGACGTCCGGAGACGCCGCAAACACCATTGGCAGCACTAACTGACGATTATCACGCGGATCAAAGAACGGAACTGGGAACGACGAGAGGTCGTTTTTCAGCGCCAGCGACTGGTAGGTCATCTGCAGCGAAGAGTTGCGTCCTACGTCTACCCACAGGGTATTGCTGGCAGGGTTCTCACAGACGTCACGGTAGTGACCGACAAACTCCAGACGTATGCGGTTAAAGTCGGTGATGAAAAGAGGGTTAATTGGCACCTGGGCCTGTGTTTTCTTACCCAGTTGCTCTTTCGTGACGGGCAGGACGTCCATCAGCTCATCATTCAGGTAAACCTTCAGTTGAGACTGTACCGGCAACAGCGACGGCGATGGCGTGTATTCAAGGTTCAGCATGGCGTGAGAGACCACCTCATCGCTGCGCATACCGAACTCAATGCCGCCGTTAGGGTTAATACCGCGCAGCACCATGCTACCCGGCGGCGGCGCAATCTGCGCAAAGCTCAGCTTCACGTCCCGTGACGGGGCATCTTCCGCGACAATAGGCGCGTTTGCTCCCTGTACGCCCGGCATCACCTGACCGACGACATTGCTGTCTGCCGGCAGGGTGTTGCCGTCCGTAGGCTGGTTCGGAATGACGTTTTCCGTTTGACCGGGTGCCGCGGTGATAACCGGATCGGTCGCCTGGGCGACCACAGGTACCGTCGGAGCAGGCGTTGCCGCTGCGTTATCGGGTGCTGCGTTAGCCATCGTTGTGGGGAGCGCACTTACCCCCATTGCCACTGCACATAACCAGGAAAGTTTAGTTTTCATCGCGTTATCATCATTGTTGAGCCATAACCGGGTCCGCCTGCTTCGCCTCATCCCGCTCGGGACGACGAGGAACGAACGATACGATCCAGGAAACCAGCGAAGTAAGGGACCGGAAAATTAATTTCACCGACGACGGGGCAAATTCTGCAAGGTGACGATAGCCACGGAACCCCAGCTTCAGAATATCCAGCAGGCTTTCCAGAGGTTTATCTTCCGGGAAGCTGTCCTGCCAGAGAGCCCACGTGTCCGCGCGGGCAAACGTACACTGCACAAAATCAATATGTTGCTTTTTCGTCAGCGGCATCAGCTGCAGACCGACTTCATTACCGGCTACACGCACCACCTGCGTCGGGAAGACGTACTCCTGCTGGCCGCGCTTCAGCAGCAGGTTAACCTTCTGCCCTTCCAGCACCTTCGCCTGACCGTTGATTTTTATCCCCAGACCACCGTCTGAGAAGTCGTGCACGGTACAGGAGAAGAGGTGACCATCTTCACGGGCGATTGCCGCAGGCATGCAGATTTCCACGCGATGCGCACGGCGGACCTGTTTGCTCTCCACCGACACCGCAACCGCGCCGCCGAGGATAATCAGGTTGTAGAACACCCATGCCATGCTCACGAACACGGTCAGGATCTCGTTTTCCGGGCCGTAGAAGTAGCGCCAGATACCGGCAATCACGCCCACGATATTCAGCAACACCAGGAAGATGTACGGCCGGGAGATGACCCAGTCGACATACTCCTCTTCCACCAGACCGCCCTTCGCGGTGACGTTGAATTTACCTTTGTGCGGGTTGATCAGCGCCACCATCGTCGGCGGCGCGATGTACCAGGCCAGCACCGTTTCGTAGATTTCACTCCAGAACGAATGGCGGTATTTACCCTGAATCTTCGAGTTCGTCAGGCTCGCGTGAATCATGTGCGGCAGAACGAACAGCGCAATCATCAGCGCAGGCGCGTAGATGATATAGGCGTGAAGAAGCAGGAACGCCAGCGGCGCGGTCAGGAAGATGAGGCGCGGGATACCGGACAGGAAGTGGAACATGGCGTTGACGTAGCACAGACGCTGCGCGAGTTTCAGCCCTTTCCCAATCAGGGGGTTATCGAGACGGAAAATCTGCACCATGCCGCGCGCCCAGCGAATACGCTGGCCGATGTGCGCCGAGAGAGATTCCGTTGCCAGACCCGCGGCCTGCGGAATACGCATATACGCGGAGGTGTAGCCCCGACGGTGCAGGCGCAGCGAGGTATGCGCATCTTCGGTGACCGTTTCGACGGCAATGCCACCGATCTCATCCAGCGGTTTACGACGAATAACCGCACAGGAACCGCAGAAGAAGGTCGCATCCCACATGTCGTTCCCGTCCTGCACCAGGCCATAGAACAGCGTGCCTTCGTTAGGGGTTTTACGGAAACGGCCAAGGTTACGTTCAAATGGATCCGGCGAGAAGAAGTGGTGCGGCGTCTGCATCATCGCCAGCTCTTTCTCCTTCAGGAACCAGCCCATCGTCATCTGCAGGAACGAGCGCGTCGGCACGTGGTCGCAGTCAAAGATTGAGACAAACTCACCTTTGGCATACTTGAGGGCGTTGTTGATGTTCCCGGCCTTGGCGTGTTCATGCGTGGTACGGGCGATGTACTCGACACCCACCTCTTCCGCGAACTGGCGGAACGCCGGGCGGCCGCCATCATCCAGGACCCAGATTTTGAGTTTATCTTTCGGCCAGTCGATACCCAGCGCGGCGTAAATCGTGTTTTTTACCACGCTCAGGTCTTCGTTGTAGGTCGGCACGAAGAGATCGACAGACGGCCATTGTGACGTGTCTTTTGGCAGCGGAACCGGCTGACGGTTGAGCGGCCAGATGACCTGGAAATACCCCAGCACCAGTACAACCCAGGCGTACGTTTCCGCAAACAGCAGAACCAGACCGCACACCAGGCTGACAGGGTCATCCCAGTTGAGCGTTGAGGTGTAACGCCACCAGATGTAGCGACAGGAGACGGTCAGCGACAGCACTATCAGCATCAGGGCGGAGAAGCGTCCCGGGATACGGCGCACCAGCAATGCCACGCCCCACAGCAGGATCAGGAAGGTGAACTGTGCCAGAGGGTTAAAGGGCTGCGTAATACAGACCAGGGCCAGTATGAGCGAGAAAACGACGATTACGCCGAGTATAAAACGCCTCAAGCCCGGGTGCAGATGCCCGAGCTCTTTATGGTTATCCAGATGGCTGGTCTTGTCACCCACGCGGTCAGGCAAACTGTCCAGCCACTGGTGATAGCGCTCACGTAAATGTTGCACGCGGGAGAAGCTGCGCCAGCGCGGCGCTTTGTTTTCTGAGCGGGACGACGTGGCCACCAGCCAGACAGCCTGAATGATATAACGCGCCGGATCCAACGGTCGCGGGCGGTCGGGATGAATATGCGGATATAACTCACTGTGCTGCGCACGAATGCGCTGCCAGCGCGGGTGTTCGAGGGGAATGAACGTCCAGGCCAGAATCATCCAGAAGCAGCCGAGCGCGGCGCTGAATGCCGAAGCTCCGTGCCGGCGAAAATGCCGGTAATGTTCGCTCAGACGCGAACTGACCGGCGGGATGAGTAACCAGCTGGCGAGACGGCTCATACAGAACTCCCTGCAGGCTCTGCCCCTTTGGCAAAGTGCAGCAGACACCAGTTCGCCAGCGTCAGGATCTCTTCTGCCGCCAGGGAATCGCTGCGGTATTCACCGAGTGGCTGTTTGGAGGCAAGGCATTCCGCCATGCCCTCATCACGATGGATAACAATCGGCAGCAGACGGCGCTGGCTTTGCAGCCAAACCTGATACAGATCGTCCTGGATCTGGCTGCCAATACGTAAATCGTTAATCAGGATATGACCATTTTCAGGCAACCCTTGCTGATGCAGACGGATATGGCAATTCGCGTCGACGTTCACAATCGACAGCACGCGATCGCACTGCGCCATAAGTTGTCGGGTCAGCGTGCCGGCGCCGTGCGGCAGATCCAGAAGGATCCACTTATAATGGCCTTTTTCTTTCAGCTCCTGCAGCGCGACGGTGAACTGGGAAAACAGACGCTGATAGGCAGCTTCATTTTCACGCTCGGTAGTGGTCAATTGGCCAAAGGGCAGTAAATCAAGCTGCGAGGTATAACGCATACCCGCATCGCGCCAGTCTTTATCATCAAGCAGCGCGCGAGCCCAACCCTCTGTACGCGTAAAGTCGACATTAAACGACATGCGCAGCAAATTATCGGCACAGGCGTCAATCACCAATACCGATTCACCTAAAAGCTGTAATGACCACGCCAGCGCCGCGGTAACGGATGTTGTACCTACTCCACCACGGACGCCCTGTAATCCTAGTATGGCCATCAATGGCTCCCTTATTGTTGTTGGGCAAATTCAGCTAATAGCGGCCAACGTTTAATAGCCGCGGCCAACTGTTCCCGCTGGGAAATGTCGGTGTAATCTATTTCAGGTAATGAAAACGCCTGCGTCAGCGCCAGAAAGTCGTTCTGGAATGTGTAACCCAGGGTTGAGTCGACTGGGGTGCCGGGTTCGTTATTATCCATTCTATTCCATCCCTTTGAGTAAAATCGCACAATCAGAAGTAGCGAGGCTTCCTGCCCTATCAAATTTCATTTACATGCTAAATCTGATGTTCTTTAATTTCAATGTTAGGTTTATTTCTACGCTTTCGCTAGTAAACTGAGATACAGAGAAATTAAACGAAAAGAGGGACACCGTGGACTCCATATTTTCTATTGGCATCCAGTCATTATGGGACGAATTGAGCCACATGCCAGTCGGAGGAGTCTGGTGGATTAATACGGATCGTAATGAAGATGCTATCAGTCTGGTAAACAAGACAATTGCCGCTCAGGGCAAGGATTCCCGCGTGGCCGTCGTGAGCATGGGCGAAGAGCCAAAGAAAATTATCACCCTTGAAAACGATCGTGGTCCGCAGACGGTGCGATTATTTTCCATGCCTGCGGAGGCCGATAGTCTATACTTTTTGTCCCGCGACATTCAGTGCTCTATTGATCCGGATCACTATCTGGTGATTCTGAAATGCTCAAATAACGCCCTGCAAAATATCCCTGCTGAAAAACTACTGCCCTGGCTGGAAAAAATCAATAAATGGGCAAAATTTCAAAATTGCACGCTATTGATAGTCAATCCTGGCAGTAATAACGACAAACTGTTTTCCCTTTTAATGGGCGAATATCGCTCCCTGTTTGGTCTGGCGAGTCTTCGGAACCAGGCAGACAGCTATCTCTACGATATTGCGTTCTGGTGTAATGAAAAAGGCGTAAGCGCCAGACAACAGCTCACCCTTAAACATATTGAGGGCGAATGGCATCTGGCGCAGCAGGAAGAAACCGTGGTGCAACCGCGCAGCGATGAAAAACGAATCCTGAGCCATATTGCCGTTTTAGAGGGGGCACCTGCGCTCTCGGAAAATTGGTCGTTGTTTGATTCTAACGAAGCGCTTTTTAATGAAGCTCGCACAACCCAGGCGGCAACCATTGTTTTTTCGCTCATGCAAAATAACCAGATTGAAACGCTGGCGCGACAGATCCACACCTTACGTCGCCAGCGCGGAAGCGCCTTAAAAATAGTGGTGCGCGAAAATAACACCAGCCTTCGCGCCACGGATGAGCGCCTGCTTCTGGGCTGTGGTGCCAATATGGTCATTCCGTGGAATGCGCCGCTATCACGCTGCCTGACGCTTCTCGAAAGCGTTCAGGGTCAGCAGTTCAACCGTCACGTACCGGAAGATATCTCCACCCTGCTCTCCATGACGCAGCCGATGAAGCTGCGCGGATACCAGAAATGGGATACCTTCTGCGACGCCGTCGGCAACATGATGAGCAACACGCTGCTTCCTGCAGACGGGAAAGGGGTGATGGTTGCCCTGCGCCCGGTACCGGGTATCCGCGTTGAACAGGCGCTCACGTTATGCCGTCCGAACCGCACAGGAGACATCATGACCATCGGCGACAACCGCCTGGTGCTGTTCTTGTCTTTCTGCCGGATAAACGATCTTGATACCGCCCTTAACCATATCTTCCCCCTGCCAACCGGGGATATTTTCTCGAACCGTATGATCTGGTTCGAAGATAATTCTATCAGTGCAGAGCTGGTGCAGATGCGCGCCCTCGAGCCTGAACAATGGGCGAAACCGCTCACTGTGAAGAGCGATGCCAAACCGATTCTCAACGCCCGACATGACGGACACGTCTGGCGGCGAATACCGGAACCCCTTCGCCTGTTAACTGAGAATGGGGAGAACGCACCATCATGAATATCAGCGATATCATTCAACTGGTCGTATTCTGTGCGCTGATCTTTTTCCCGCTTGGCTACTATGCACGCCATTCCATACGCCGTATCCGCGATACGGCCAGAGTGCTGTTTGTAAAACCTCGCTATGTAAAACCAGCCGGAACACTGACACGGGCATCACACGTCAAGGCAGACCGAAAACATGACTAATTCTACCTATACCGCTTCGTCACCATCGCCGCTCTGGCAATACTGGCGCGGCCTTTCCGGCTGGAACTTCTACTTTCTGGTGAAGTTTGGTCTGCTGTGGGCAGGCTATCTGAATTTCCATCCCCTGCTCAACCTGGTGTTTATGGCTTTCCTGCTGATGCCTTTGCCCAATATCAGGCTGCATCGCTTGCGTCACTGGATTGCTATCCCTGTCGGCTTTGCTCTGTTCTGGCATGACACCTGGCTGCCGGGACCGGACAGCATTATGAGTCAGGGTTCGCAGGTGGCAGGGTTTAGCGCCAGCTATGTCCTTGACCTGACCGAGCGCTTTATTAACTGGCAAATGATAGGTGCCGTCTTTGTGCTGCTGGTAGCCTGGCTGTTCCTGTCACAATGGATCCGCGTCACGGTATTTGTCGTCGCCATTATGATCTGGCTGAACGTGCTGACGCTTGCAGGTCCAGACTTCTCCCTGTGGCCCGCGGGTCAACCCACGACCACGGTGACCACTACCGGGGGAAGTGCAGCGGCAACCGTCACGACGGCAGGTGATACGCCTGTGGTCGGCGATATCCCGACGCAGACCGCACCGCCGACGTCCACTAACCTGAACGCCTGGCTCTCCAGCTTCTATACCGCGGAAGATAAACGTCAGACCAAATTCCCGGAAGCCCTGCCGGCGGATGCTCAGCCGTTTGAGCTGCTGGTGATCAACATCTGTTCACTCTCCTGGGCTGACGTCGATGCCGCGGGTTTGATGTCTCACCCGCTGTGGTCCCATTTCGATATCCAGTTTAAAGACTTTAACTCTGCCACTTCGTACAGCGGCCCGGCGGCAATTCGCCTGCTTCGCGCAAGCTGCGGTCAGACATCGCATAAGAACCTGTATCAACCCGCCGGCAACCAGTGTTATCTGTTCGATAACCTCTCAAAACTGGGCTTCACGCAGCATCTGATGCTGGGACATAACGGCCAGTTCGGTAACTTCCTGAAAGAGGTGCGCGAACAGGGTGGTATGCAGGCACAGCTGATGGATCAAACCGGACTGCCGGTCACTCTGCTGGGCTTTGACGGTTCACCTGTTTATGACGATACCGCCGTGCTGCAACGCTGGCTGAAGACCATCGAAAAAGACAGTAATCCGCGCAGTGCAACGTTCTACAACACGCTGCCGCTTCACGATGGTAACCACTTCCCTGGCGTGAGCAAAACGGCCGATTATAAAGTTCGTGCGCAGAAATTCTTCGATGAACTGGACGCGTTCTTTACGGAGCTGGATAAATCGGGCCGTAAAGTGATGGTGGTTGTGGTACCTGAACACGGCGCCGCGCTGAAAGGCGACAGGATGCAGGTGTCAGGTCTGCGTGATATCCCTAGCCCGTCTATTACCAACGTACCGGCAGGCATTAAATTCTTTGGTATGAAGGCACCTCATCAGGGCGCACCGATTGAGATCGCTCAGCCAACCAGCTATCTGGCCATTTCAGAACTGGTTGCCCGCGCGGTTGACGGCAAACTGTTTGTGGAAGACAGCGTGAACTGGGATCAGCTCACCAGTAACCTGCCGCAAACTGCCGAAGTCTCTGAGAATGCGAACGCGGTTGTGATTCAGTATCAGAACAAACCATACGTTCGCCTGAACGGTGGAGACTGGGTACCTTATCCGCAGTAAACCGCATTTCCCTCTCCCCCAGGGGAGAGGGCTCACCCGTTCCGTTATGGCTGCTCAGCAAGCCATACAAGCATTTTCAGGCTTGCGGAGTAGTAATCATCCTTTGCAGTGATCTCGGGTTCTCCGGATGGCTGTCCCATCGTTAAATCACGTACCGCCAGCAGCCCCCCTTCCATCATGTAAGGCGCATATTCATTGGTCGTCACGTTTACCCATGCGGGAGTTTGTTCGCGGGGGAACTGACCGAACCAGGCTCGCCACGGCGTTAACAGTGGGCTCTTCTTATCAGACCAGGCCAGGTAAAGTGGAATGCGGATCGCGTCGTAGCTCATCCGTGGCGGCCAGGCTTTGGCCGGGGACAGCGTGCCCGTAGAGCCCAGCGAGACCCAGTCCGTGGGAAGTCTGGCTTTACCCGATCCCATTTTTGCCAGCAAGCGATGGCCATCCTGAATCAACTTGCCCCAGACCGGCGAATGGCTGCGACTGGCAAAGGCCTGCCAGGCCGGGAAGACGAAATAAGAGGGGTTAAGCACGATCTCACCGTCGAGGGTAAACCCCTGGACGCCGGGCAGCATCACGCGGTAACCCGCATAACGGGTCACGGTGTGGCTAATGAGTGCTTTCGTTATCGCATCCGATGCGGCGCTGTACTGTTTGTCATGCCAGCGCGTATCCGCTTTCAACAGCGCCCAGGCAATCAGGACATCGCCATCGGCGGCGTTATTTTTGTCAGCAATCGGGTTGGACTCGGCAGGGTTATAACGCCAGTAAAACAGACCATTTTCTTTGTTCTTCAGCGTACTGTCAGTCCATTTCCAGAGCTTATCGAACGTGGTTTTATCGTCGTTAGCCACCGCCATCAGCATGGCGAAGCCCTGGCCTTCAGTATGCGAAACATTGCCGTTGCCAGTATCGACAATCCGCCCTTCCGGCGTAAAGAAGCGTGCTTTGTAACTCTCCCAGGCCTGGCCCGCCTGAGAGAGGGGGGAGAACAGTAAACTCATCATGACGGCCAGAGCGGCGCATGCGGGTTTTCGCATAATGGGTTATTCCGCGCTGCGCAGTGAAATCTCACCGCCCACCCAGGGTTTGATCACGCCATTCTGCTCCAGGAGCAACGCGCCCTGTGCGTCGATGCCGCGGGAAATACCGTAGATCTCTTTATCACCAATCAGCAATTTCACCGGACGGTTAATAAAGTTATCCAGCTTTTCCCAACGGGACAGGAAGGATGCCAGCCCCTCTTGTTCAAAGAGCGAAAGCGAACTGCGTAATTCTTTAATCATACGCACGGCAAGGGTGTTGCGATCGATGGTGATCCCCGCTTCCTGCAGATTGGTCCACGCCTGATTCACCACGTCATTTTGTACATTGCGCATTACCATATTGAGGCCTGCACCAATGACAATTTGCGCCGCGTCGCCTGTTTTACCCGTTAATTCAACGAGAATACCGGCAAGTTTACGATCGTTCAGATAAAGATCGTTTGGCCATTTCACCCGCACCTTATCAGCGCCCAGATCGTGCAGCACTTCTGCCATCACAATCCCGATGACCAGACTCAGGCCAACAGCAGCAGCGGGACCCTGCTCCAGACGCCAGTACATGGAGAGATAGAGGTTGGCACCAAATGGCGAAAACCACTTGCGGCCTCGACGGCCACGCCCGGCCTGCTGGTACTCGGCTACACAGGCATCCCCGGAAGATAATTCGCTGAGTCGATCCATAAGGTACTGGTTGGTCGAATCGATCACCGGCAAGACCGCAACATTGCCATGCTCTACCTGGCTGCGGATCAGCGCTTCATTCAGCAGTTGAATCGGCTCCGGCAGGCTGTAGCCTTTTCCGGGTATCGTAAAGACATCGACACCCCAGTCGCGGAGGGTCTGGATATGCTTGTTAATGGCGGCACGGCTCATGCCCAGGTGTTCACCCAGCTGCTCGCCGGAATGGAATTCACCGTCGGCAAGAATGCTTATCAGGGTTAAAGGGATAGTATTGTCCTTCACGCGATAACCTCCACGGCATTCACTTCACCCGTACGGCCAATGAAGCGGACCTCTGGCTCCAGCCAGACGTTAAATTTTTCGCCCACTTGCTGACGGACGTGATGGGCCAACTGGACAACATCCTCGCTGGTCGCATCGTTTTGATTAATCAGCACCAGAGCCTGCTGGCGATGAACGGCCGCACCGCCCACGGAGGCGCCTTTTAACTGACATTGATCGATAAGCCAGCCCGCGGCCAGCTTCACGCTACCATCCGCCTGTGGGTAATGGGGTGCGGCAGGCCAACCTGCAAGAAACGCTTGTGCGTTTTCGCTGCTGATAACCGGGTTTTTGAAGAAGCTTCCCGCATTTCCATTCACTTTAGGATCAGGAAGTTTGGTCGTGCGCATATGGCACACCGAGTCAAAGACGTCACGGGCAGTCGCCGTTTCGGGATCGAGACGCGTTAAATCACCGTAGGTCAGCACCGGCTGCCAGTTTTTTGCCAGACGCAGGCCTACGGCGACAATCACGTAGCGATCCTGATATTCATGCTTGAAAATACTGTCACGGTAGCCAAAACGGCACTGTTCAGCGGTTAAACGCTGAGCCGCGCCGGTCGCCAGCTCAATACAATCGACGTATTCACAAACGTGTTTCAGTTCGATGCCATAGGCACCGATATTTTGAATGGGGGATGATCCGGCGCAGCCAGGGATAAGGGCAAGGTTTTCCAGTCCTGGCATCCCTTTGTCCAGGGTGTATTGCACCAGATGATGCCAGTTTTCACCGGCGCCAACGTGCAGATGCCAGCTATCGGCGCGCTCTTCCACATCAATTCCCATGATGCGGTTAACGATCACCGTTCCCGCAAAATCATCGAGAAACAGGACATTACTTCCTTCGCCCAGAATCAGTACAGGTTCGTCTTGTTCTGTTGCGCTTTGCCAGGCATCCAGCAGCTGCTGTGCAGTATCGGCACGTACAATTTTATTAGCATTACGTTGAATGCCAAAGGTATTCCAGGGCTTAAGGGAGTGATTCATAGACGCTATCCTGAGACAAAAACCGGGATAGTTTACCGTATATACGGGGGGATAGGTGATTAGTTTAGAGCAACGAGGAAGGGATAAAAACGCAAAAAGGCCATCCTTTCGGATGGCCTCTTCACTTATTTGATGCCTGGCAGTTCCCTACTCTCACATGGGGAGACCCCACACTACCATCGGCGCTACGGCGTTTCACTTCTGAGTTCGGCATGGGGTCAGGTGGGACCACCGCGCTAAAGCCGCCAGGCAAATTCTGTAATCTGTATCAGCTGAAAATCGTCTCTCTCACGCCAAAACATCTTCGGCGTTGTAAGGTTAAGCCTCACGGTTCATTAGTATCGGTTAGCTCAACGCATCGCTGCGCTTACACACCCGACCTATCAACGTCGTAGTCTTCAACGTTCCTTCAGGAGACTTAAAGTCTCAGGGAGAACTCATCTCGGGGCAAGTTTCGTGCTTAGATGCTTTCAGCACTTATCTCTTCCGCATTTAGCTACCGGGCAGTGCCATTGGCATGACAACCCGAACACCAGTGATGCGTCCACTCCGGTCCTCTCGTACTAGGAGCAGCCCCCCTCAATTCTCCAGCGCCCACGGCAGATAGGGACCGAACTGTCTCACGACGTTCTAAACCCAGCTCGCGTACCACTTTAAATGGCGAACAGCCATACCCTTGGGACCTACTTCAGCCCCAGGATGTGATGAGCCGACATCGAGGTGCCAAACACCGCCGTCGATATGAACTCTTGGGCGGTATCAGCCTGTTATCCCCGGAGTACCTTTTATCCGTTGAGCGATGGCCCTTCCATTCAGAACCACCGGATCACTATGACCTGCTTTCGCACCTGCTCGAGCCGTCACTCTCGCAGTCAAGCTAGCTTATGCCATTGCACTAACCTCCTGATGTCCGACCAGGATTAGCTAACCTTCGTGCTCCTCCGTTACTCTTTGGGAGGAGACCGCCCCAGTCAAACTACCCACCAGACACTGTCCGCAACCCGGATCACGGGTCTACGTTAGAACACCAGCCATTAAAGGGTGGTATTTCAAGGTTGGCTCCACGCAGACTGGCGTCCACGCTTCAAAGCCTCCCACCTATCCTACACATCAAGGACCAGTGTTCAGTGTCAAGCTATAGTAAAGGTTCA
>NZ_CP080000.1:3779465-3839490 GCF_019378755.1 Enterobacter sp. BIDMC 29
CCCGTCCGCCACTCGTCACCCGAGAGCAAGCTCTCTGTGCTACCGTTCGACTTGCATGTGTTAGGCCTGCCGCCAGCGTTCAATCTGAGCCATGATCAAACTCTTCAATTTAAGTTTGATGCTCGTGAATTAAACTTCGTAATGAATTACGTATGTTCACTCAGAGACTTGGTATTCATTTTTCGTCCGAGGACGTTAAGAATCCATGTCACTTTGAGTGCCCACACAGATTGTCTGATAAATTGTTAAAGAGCAGTGCCGCTTCGTTTTCGCTGCGGCGCGGGGTGTGCATATTACGCTTTCCCGCTTCAGAGTCAAGCATTTATTTTCGCTTATCTCTGTTGGTGTTCATCTCTGAACCCCGCTGACCCGGCGGCGTGTGTGCCGTTGTTCCGTGTCAGTGGAGGCGCATTATAGGGAGTTATTCTGAAGTGACAAGCACAAAATACAAAAAACTTTTTCGTTCGCTCACTTTTCAAACTTCACGCCTATTTATGCCGCGAATCGCCTGATAAATGTGCGATCTCCCGCGCAAAACTGGCGACCTGCAACCAGTCGGTATACACCACCTCTTTACGCGTATCGGTTTCGCCGCCGGTCATCTTCATAATGAGGCGAATCATAAAGCGATCATACCAGCGATAGCGCGGATAACGCAGCGCGCCGGCAAAGACGGCGCTGATGTCCGGCTGCCACGGAGAGCTCAACAGAAACTTGCGCGTATAGCTGTTGGTCTGCGGCGTACGTTTCTCAGGTTTACGCGCCACCAGATTGACCGAGTAAAAAGCCCCAGGCAGTTTATTGAGCACTGCCGTATGCTTTTTCACAAAACGATCCAGCGCCGGATGGAAATGCCCGTAACGAATAGACGCGCCAATAACCACACGGTCGTAATCCTGCCAGGCTATCTGCTCCGTGCGGTTCAGGTTCACCACATCAGAGTAAATCCCCAGCTCTTTTAATTCTGAAGCCAGATATGAGGCAATCTCACGCGTTTGCCCATCCCGCGTAGAGAAAAGAATAAGTGTTTTCACCGACGACTCCTTACTCGCGCCAGAATGTTGGGGTGAACAGCACCAGCAGCGTAAAGACCTCCAGACGACCAAACAGCATGTTGGCGATGAGGATCCATTTCGCGACCGGGTTCATACTGGCAAAGTTATCCGCCACAACCCCCAGGCCAGGCCCGAGGTTATTCAACGTTGCAACGACGGAAGCAAAGGCAGAGAAATCATCCACCCCCGTCGCGATAATCGCCAGCATACTGACGATGAAGACCAGCGCATAGGCCGAGAAGAACCCCCACACTGCTTCGAGAATACGTTCCGGCAGGGCACGGTTACCCAGTTTGATGCTGTAAACCGCGTTCGGGTGGACCAGACGTTTAAGTTCACGGTTCCCCTGCTTAAACAACAGCAGAATACGGATCACCTTCAGGCCACCGCCCGTCGACCCCGCACAACCCCCGATGAACGCAGAACACAGCAGCAGTACCGGCAGGAACAGCGGCCAGCGCGCAATACTGTCCGTTGTAAAACCGGCGGTGGTTGCCATCGACACCACCTGGAAAAACGCCTGATTTAACGTAGTCAACGCGGAGTTATAGACATCGTGGAACCACAACACCACGGTACAGATGATGACCAGCGTAAGCTGGACACCAATGAACATGCGAAACTCCGGGTCACGCCAGTACACCTTCAGGCTACGCCCGCTGAGTAAGGAGAAGTGCAGACCGTAGTTACAGCCGGAAATCAGCAGGAAGATGGCAATGATCGTGTTAATGGTGGGGCTGTCGAAGTAACCCACGCTGGCATCGTGGGTCGAGAACCCGCCGATGGCGATCGTCGCAAAGCTGTGCCCGATAGCGTCGAATGCAGGCATCCCGGCAAACCATAACGCTAACGCACAGGCAATCGTCAGCAAGACATAGATAAGCCACAGGGTTTTCGCCGTCTCGGCTATGCGCGGGCGCATCTTGTTATCTTTCAGTGGGCCCGGCATTTCCGCACGGTAAAGCTGCATCCCCCCGACGCCAAGAATAGGCAGGATGGCCACTGCCAGGACGATGATCCCCATCCCCCCGAACCATTGCAGCATCTGGCGATAAAAGAGAATGGCGTGCGGTAAGGAATCTAGCCCGACTAGCGTGGTCGCCCCGGTCGTCGTTAAACCCGAGAACGATTCAAAAAACGCATCCGTGACGGTCAGATTAGGCTGTTCAGAGAAGATAAAGGGTAGCGCACCCACGCTTCCCAGCACTGTCCAGAACAGAACAACAATCAGAAACCCTTCGCGAGATTTCAGCTCACCCTTTTGACGACGGTTTGGCCACCACAGCAGAGAGCCAATCGCCAGCGCGACAAAGAAGGTCTGGGTAAATGCCCGCCCCGCACCGTCCCGGTAGATAAGCGCTACCAGTCCTGGGAGAATCATCGTCCCGGAAAAAAGTATGACCAGCAGTCCAACGATTCGGGTAATGGCACGAAAATGCATCTCTGCCGCTTCCTTTGGTATTCAAAAAAGTGAGGTGGGGATTATTCTTCAATCGGCAGCAATTGCAACGAACCGCGACTAAAATCCGCCAGCTTTGCTGAAAAAGCAGCCAGTTCCGCCTGCGGAAGCGCCACGCGCAGTTGCACCATTGCCTGATAGTCACTGTGCGCGATGACGCCGTTAAACTGCTTTAGCAATGCCTCAATGCCGGATAACTGGCCGTAATCGCACAGTAAAGTATATTCGGTGAGCGGCGTTTTGCGGGTGGTAATCAGCATATTCAGTGCCTGCTGAACCCCACCGCCATACGCTTTAACCAGTCCACCCGTGCCTAATAAAATACCGCCGTAGTAGCGAACGACCACGGCGGTGATTTCACCCACGCCGCTGCCCATCAACTGGGAGAGCATGGGTTTACCGGCTGTGCCTGCCGGTTCACCGTCATCGGAAAACCCCAGCTGTTGTGAATCGTTCGGCGGCCCTGCCACCCATGCCACGCAATGGTGACGTGCGTCAGGGTGCTGCGCGCGAACGGACTCAACAAACGCTTTTGCCGCCTCAACGCCGTCGGTATGTGCCAGCAGCGTAATGAATCGGCTCTTCTTAATTTCCTCAACAAAGGTGACCGGTTCAGCCGGTATCAGCCAGCTATCCATCAGGCCAGCTTCAGGTCTCGCGTCATATTCTCAATACCGTTTTCGTGAATCACCACGTTATCTTCGATACGAATACCGCCAAACGGTTTCAGCGCTTCAATTTTGTCCCAGTTGAAGTGCTTGCTGAACGGGCCTTCACGCCATGGCGCTAACAGCGATTCGATAAAGTAGATACCCGGCTCGATGGTCAGCACCATACGCGGCTCAAGAATACGCGTGCAGCGCAGGTAAGGATATTTAGACGGCGCGGCCAGGTGCGTACCGGTATCGTCCTGCATAAAACCGGCAACATCATGAACCTGCAGACCCAGCGGGTGACCAATACCGTGCGGCATGAACGGCCCGGTCAGATCGTTTTCCACCATCGCCTCTTCGCTCATGTCTTTCACGATCTGGTGCTTACGCAGCAGTTTAGCGATGCGCTGATGGAACTGGATGTGGTAATCCACATAGCTGGTTCCCGCTTTCATGGTGCCAATAAGCGCCAGTTGCTCATCGTTAACGTCTTTAATCAGCTGTGCAAAATCGGTATCCGCATTTGCCGCCCAGGTGCGGGTCAGGTCGGCCGCATAGCCGTTGTACTCTGCCCCGGCGTCCAACAGGAAGCTGCGCATCTCGGATGGCACCTGGTGATCGAGCCTGGTGTAGTGCAGAACGGACGCATGCTCATTCAGCGCCACGATGTTGCTGTAAGGGACATCAGTGTCACGGTGGCCGGTGGCGGTCAGATACGCCTGGTTAATATCGAACTCGCTCATGCCAGACTGGAACGCTTCATGCGCAGCACGGTGACCGTTTACCGCCGTTTTTTGCGCTTCACGCATGCAGTAAAGTTCGTAGTCGGTCTTATAAGCGCGATAGTAGTGCAGATAATCCAGAACCCCTTTCGGATTGAGTTTATCCGCCGGAATATCCAGACCGAGCGCACGCTCAGGAACCGGGCCAATATAAGCAATGTTGCCGCGCCCGGCTGGCAGGAGGCTGCCAATGCCATCGGCTTTTGGTAAAGCGATAACGTCCACTTCTTCCGTCCAGAAGCTGGTCGGCAGCGGCTCAACGTTGTGCCAGTAATCGACAGGCAAATAGAACCACAGTTTCGGCTTGTTCACCCCGTCCACCAGCAACCAGCAATTTGGGACCTGCGTGACCGGCACCCAGGCTTTGAACTGCGGGTTGACCTTAAACGGATACGCATGGTCATCCAGGAAGGTGTTAATCAGCTCTCCGGAGTGGATTAACAGCGCATCCAGCTTAAAGCGCGCCAGTACATCACGGGTACGTTCCTGTAGGGTAACGATATGATTTTTATAAAGCGAAGCCAGTGAGTCCATCTTTCTTCCTTTCATTTTTCTGAGCTCAAGTCATCGCATCTTAGCACACCTGACTCCGACTGCGTGATTTCCACCGACCGTGATCAATGCAGCAATTTCTTAATGAGAAATTTGCATTTTATTAACATAAATCCCACACTCCGTCTCATCTGGTATGACCAGATCCACTTGCTGGATTCAGGAGACTGACATGCTCTACAAAGGCGACACCCTGTACCTCAACTGGCTGGAAGATGGCATTGCCGAACTGGTGTTCGATGCCCCCGGCTCAGTCAACAAGCTTGATACCGCGACGGTGGCCAGTCTTGGCCAGGCGCTGGATGTGCTTGAAAAACAATCTGAATTAAAAGGACTGCTGCTGCGCTCAAACAAAGCGGCTTTTATTGTCGGTGCAGATATCACCGAATTCCTTTCACTGTTCCAGGTCCCGGAAGAACAGCTGAGCCAGTGGCTGCACTTTGCCAACAGCGTCTTTAATCGTCTGGAAGATCTGCCTGTTCCGACAGTCTCCGCCGTTAACGGCTACGCGCTGGGCGGCGGCTGCGAGTGCGTGCTGGCAACCGACTATCGTCTGGCCACGCCAGACCTGCGCATCGGCCTGCCGGAAACAAAACTGGGCATCATGCCAGGCTTTGGCGGTTCCGTACGTATGCCACGCATGCTGGGTGCCGATAGCGCCCTGGAGATCATCGCCGCCGGTAAAGATGTCGGGGCGGAACAGGCGCAGAAAATAGGCCTGGTGGACGGTGTGGTTAAACCAGAAAAACTGATTGAAGGCTCCCTCGCCATTCTGCATCAGGCCATTAATGGCGACCTCGACTGGAAAGCCAAACGTCAGCCGAAGCTGGAACCGTTGAAACTCAGCAAAATTGAAGCCGCCATGAGCTTCACCATCGCCAAAGGGATGGTGATGCAGACGGCAGGCAAACACTACCCCGCGCCCATTACCGCCGTTAAAACGATTGAAGCCGCAGCCCGCTTTGGCCGTGATGAAGCGCTGAAACTGGAAAACCAAAGCTTTGTTCCGCTGGCGCACACTAATGAAGCTCGCGCACTGGTGGGCATCTTCCTGAACGATCAATTCGTGAAAGGTAAGGCGAAACAGCTGACCAAAAATGTTGAGACGCCAAAACAGGCGGCGGTACTCGGTGCAGGCATTATGGGCGGCGGCATCGCTTATCAGTCGGCCTGGAAAGGCGTGCCTGTGGTGATGAAAGACATCAGCGAGAAATCCCTGACGCTGGGCATGACCGAAGCGGCCAAGCTGCTGAATAAACAGCTGGAACGCGGCAAAATTGACGGTCTGAAACTCTCAGGGGTGATCTCGACAATCCACCCGACCCTGGACTATAGCGGTTTCGACCGTGTGGATGTGGTCGTTGAAGCGGTCGTTGAGAACCCGAAAGTCAAAAAAGCGGTGCTGGTGGAAACCGAAGAGAAGGTTCGTCCTGATACCGTACTGGCCTCAAACACCTCCACCATCCCGATTAGCGAACTGGCAGGCGTTCTGAAGCGCCCGGAAAACTTCTGCGGTATGCACTTCTTTAACCCGGTGCACCGTATGCCGCTTGTCGAAGTGATCCGTGGGGAAAAAACTTCTGACGAAACGATCGCCAAAGTCGTGGCATGGGCCAGCAAAATGGGCAAAACCCCAATCGTGGTCAACGACTGTCCGGGCTTCTTCGTCAACCGCGTGCTGTTCCCGTACTTCGCCGGTTTCAGCCAGCTCCTGCGCGACGGTGCGGATTTCCGCAAAGTCGACAAAGTGATGGAAAAACAGTTCGGCTGGCCGATGGGTCCGGCGTATCTGCTGGATGTGGTCGGCATTGACACCGCACACCACGCCCAGGCGGTGATGGCGGCAGGCTTCCCGCAGCGCATGCAGAAAGATTACCGCGACGCGATTGACGCTCTGTTTGACGCCAGCCGCTTTGGTCAGAAAAACGGCCTGGGCTTCTGGCGCTATAAAGAAGACAGCAAAGGCAAGCCGAAGAAAGAAGAAGACGCGGCGGTGGATGGCCTGCTGGCCGACGTCAGCCAGCCGAAATGTGACTTCACCGACGATGAAATCATCGCCCGAATGATGATTCCAATGATCAACGAAGTGGTGCGTTGTCTGGAAGAAGGCATTATCGCCAGCCCGGCAGAAGCGGATATGGCACTGGTGTACGGCCTCGGCTTCCCTCCGTTCCACGGCGGCGCGTTCCGCTGGCTGGATACGCTCGGCAGCGCCCGTTATCTCGATATGGCTCAGCAGTACCAGCACCTCGGCCCGCTGTATGACGTGCCGGAAGGTCTGCGTAACAAAGCGCGCCATAACGAACCCTATTACCCAGCAGTTGAGCCAGCCCGTCCGGTTGGCGAGCTGAAAACGGCTTAAGGAGTCACAATGGAAAAGGTTGTCATTGTTGATGCGATTCGCACCCCGATGGGCCGTTCAAAAGGCGGCGCATTCCGTAATGTGCGCGCGGAAGACCTCTCCGCGCACCTGATGCGTAGCCTGCTGGCGCGTAACCCGGCAATGGATCCCGCTGCGCTCGACGATATTTACTGGGGCTGTGTACAGCAAACCCTCGAACAGGGCTTTAACATCGCTCGTAACGCTTCGCTGCTGGCGGAGATCCCGCATTCAGTTCCGGCGGTGACCGTTAACCGTCTGTGTGGTTCGTCAATGCAGGCGCTGCACGACGCGGCTCGCATGATCATGACCGGTGATGCACAGGCCTGTCTGGTCGGCGGCGTGGAGCACATGGGCCACGTGCCGATGAGCCACGGGGTTGATTTCCACCCGGGTATGAGCCGTAACGTGGCGAAAGCGGCGGGAATGATGGGCCTGACCGCTGAGATGCTTTCCCGCCTCCACGGCATCAGCCGCGAAATGCAGGATACCTTTGCTGCGCGCTCCCACGCACGCGCCTGGGCCGCAACGCAATCCGGCGCATTTAAGCATGAGATCATCCCAACCGGTGGTCACGATGCTGACGGCGTTTTGAAGCAGTTCAGCTATGATGAAGTGATTCGCCCGGAAACCACTGTAGAAACCCTTTCTACGCTGCGCCCGGCGTTTGACCCGGTCACCGGTACGGTAACGGCAGGCACCTCGTCTGCCCTATCTGACGGGGCCGCCGCGATGCTGGTGATGAGTGAAAGCCGTGCCCGCGAGTTAGGCCTGACGCCTCGCGCCCGGGTACGTTCGATGGCGGTGGTGGGTTGCGATCCGTCCATTATGGGTTACGGTCCGGTGCCGGCCTCGAAGCTGGCGCTGAAAAAAGCAGGCTTAACCACCAGTGATATCGATCTGTTTGAGATGAACGAAGCCTTTGCCGCGCAGATCCTGCCGTGCATCAAAGATCTGGGCCTGATGGATCAGATAGACGACAAGATTAACCTCAATGGCGGCGCGATCGCCCTCGGTCACCCGCTGGGTTGTTCCGGAGCACGCATCAGCACCACGCTGATTAACCTGATGGAACGCAAAGATGCTCAGTTTGGTCTGGCGACGATGTGTATCGGGCTGGGTCAGGGTATCGCGACGGTATTTGAGCGAGTGTAACTCTTCGAGGGGTTCTTACAGCCAGTGTCGCCAGAACACGGCGGCACGCGAGCGGCGCCCGATGCGCTTACGGAAGTAAGGGATTCGGGTGAGCACGCGCAGCCAACGCAGTTATGGCGCCAGTGGCGAAGAGATAAAGTTTAGTTGCCGTTCTTCCCGCCTGTCAGGGGCGGGTTTTTTATTTAAATGAACGCGAACGCATCGCCGAAGAGACGGTCTTCACGCGCGTCACGTTCGTTGCAGAACAGGTCACGGGCAATTTTCGCCATCTCAAAACGGCCAGCAATATAGATATCATGTCCCGCCAGCGTGCCGTGATCCTGCAGCACCGCCGTCAGCACCGTACCGCTGCGCCCACGCCAGCCCTCTTCAGGCTGCTCCACCACCGGCTCAATGCGCAGGTGTGGATGATTGACGCTTAATGCTTCCAGTTCAGACAGGTCGTAGAGATGTTTCTCTTCGCGGCCGCCCCAGTAGATGGTGATATCGCGATCCGGGTTACGCGCCAGGGCCGTCAGCAGGATAGAGCGCACGTAAGAGAAACCTGTTCCCCCCGCAATCAGGATCAGCGGACGGTCTTCATCTTCACGCAGCCAGGCATCACCGTGAGGAATATCCACCACGATTTCACGTTCTTTCAGAATGCGGTCCATGACGGCCATCGCATACAGGTTAAGCTCAGACGCACCAATATGAAGCTCAATAAATTCCTGCTCTGCTGGCGTAGAAGCCATAGAGAAGGGACGCTTATCACGCTCATCCATCACGACCATCAAGTACTGACCGGCGCGGAAAGAGAATGCCGCTTCAGGTACTAAACGGACGCGATATACGGTGTCGGTGATAGCATCTACCGAGGTCACTTTACAGCTTAAGGTTGTCATTCGCTCTCTCTGTCGTGAAGTCTATAGGGCTTAACGGCCTGTTTCAGGTTTACCGTTATTCATTATGGCCAGTTCATCCCAGATCGCGTCAATACGCGCGGTCACGGCAGGATCTTTTTTGATCGGTCGACCCCATTCACGCTCGGTTTCGCCGGGCCATTTGTTTGTGGCATCCAGTCCCATTTTTGAGCCAAGGCCGGAGACCGGCGAGGCAAAATCCAGATAATCTATCGGCGTGTTTTCGACTAACACCGTATCGCGCGCCGGATCCATTCGCGTAGTAATGGCCCAGATAACGTCATTCCAGTCGCGGGCGTTAACATCATCATCGCAGACAATAACAAATTTGGTATACATAAACTGGCGCAGGAAAGACCATACGCCCATCATCACGCGTTTAGCGTGACCAGGATATTGCTTCTTCATCGTCACCACCGCCAGGCGATACGAACACCCTTCCGGTGGCAGGTAAAAATCAACAATTTCCGGGAACTGCTTTTGCAGGATCGGCACAAACACTTCGTTCAGCGCCACTCCCAGTACCGCCGGTTCATCCGGTGGACGTCCGGTATAGGTGGAGTGGTAAATCGCATCTTCACGCTGGGTGATGTGCGTGACGGTAAACACCGGGAAGTTATCAACTTCGTTGTAATAGCCGGTGTGGTCACCGTATGGCCCTTCCGGTGCCATTTCGCCCTGCTCAAGGTAACCTTCCAGAACGATCTCCGCGCTGGCAGGAACTTCAAGGTCATTAGAAATACACTTCACGACTTCGGTTTTGGTTCCGCGCAGCAGGCCTGCAAAGGCATATTCGGACAGCGTATCCGGCACTGGCGTTACCGCCCCCAGAATCGTGGCCGGATCGGCGCCTAACGCAACGGAAACCGGGAAACGCTCGCCCGGGTGTTCAGCACACCACTCCTGGAAATCCAGGGCGCCGCCACGATGTGACAACCAGCGCATGATGAGCTTATTCTTGCCAATCAGCTGCTGGCGGTAAATACCCAGATTTTGTCGCTCTTTGTGCGGACCACGCGTGACGGTGAGCCCCCAGGTGATAAGCGGCGCAGCATCTTCAGGCCAGCATTGCATGACAGGAATTTTTGTCAGATCCACCGCATCGCCTTCCAGCACTTTCTGCTGACACGGTGCGCCGCGCAGACGTTTGGTTGGCATGTTAAGCACCTGCTTAAACTGCGGCAGTTTATCGAACAGATCGCGGAAACCTTTCGGTGGCTCTGGCTCTTTCAGAAACGCCAGCAGTTTACCCACTTCGCGCAGCGCCGTGACGTCCTCCTGTCCCATCCCCAACGCCACACGGCGCGGTGTGCCAAACAGGTTGCACAGCACCGGCATCGAATACCCTTTTGGGTTTTCAAACAGTAAAGCGGGGCCACCGGCACGCAGGGTGCGGTCAGCAATTTCTGTCATTTCCAGATAAGGATCAACAGGAAGTGTAATGCGTTTGAGTTCGCCCTGCTTTTCCAGCAGCGTCAGGAAGTCGCGGAGATCGTGGTATTTCATGCAGTTAGTCATGGCCTCTCTGTAAGCGCTTCATTATACGGCGTAAGCCTGCTTGATGCTGTAATTTTGTTAAATTAGCGTGAACTTATGCATTCTGTTCCCTTTTCCCCCATTATAATCAACTTAGCGATCCCGCCAGGGTTTTGATATGCTTGCGCCCCGAACTAAGGGAAAGAGTGATTATGCAGGCCTGGTATTTACTGTATTGCAAACGCGGGCAACTTCAGCGCGCGCAGGAACATCTTGAACGTCAGTCTGTGAATTGCCTGACACCCGTGATCACGCTTGAAAAAATGCAGCGCGGGAAGCGCACGACCGTCAGTGAGCCATTATTCCCGAACTATCTGTTCGTTGAGTTCGACCCGGAAGTGATTCACACCACGACCATCAGCGCCACACGCGGTGTCAGCCACTTTGTGCGTTTTGGCGCTCACCCGGCCACGGTCCCGTCAACGGTGATTCATCAGCTTTCGGTGTACCAGCAACCTGAAGGCATCACCGATCCGGAAACCCCCTACGCAGGCGACAGCGTCGTCATCACTGAAGGGGCTTTCGAGGGCTTACAGGCGATTTTCGCCGAGCCTGACGGTGAAGCACGCTCCATGCTGTTGCTCAACCTGCTGAATAAGCAGGTATTGCAGAGCGTGAAAAACACCGACTTCCGCAAAGTTTAAACGTCTATCCCGAACAGGCGACGCACGTTGTCATCCGTCTGTGCGCAAAGCCAGTGCGGGTCTTCTCCGCGCCAGCGCGCTACGCTCTCAAGAATATGCCCCAGATAGGCCGGTTCGTTACGTCGAGAAGCCGGTTTGGGTTGCATATCTCGCGGCAGCAGATAAGGTGCGTCGGTTTCAACAAGCAAGCGGTCCGCCGGGATCACCGGCAACAGCTCGCGAAGCTCAAGCCCGCGACGTTCATCGCAAACCCAGCCGGTAATGCCCAGATATAACCCGCGTTCCAGACAATCCAGCGCTTCCTGCCGTGAACCGGTAAAGCAGTGCAGTACCGCACCGGGCAGTTTATCGAGCCAGGGTTCCAGTAAGGCGAGGAAGCGCTCATGCGCGTCACGGCAGTGCATAAACACAGGCATTCCAAGCTCCGCCGCCAGGGCGAGCTGGGCGGTGAAGGCGTTTTCCTGTTCGGCTGGTGTGGAAAAGTTACGGTTGAAATCGAGACCACATTCGCCAATGGCCACGACTTCAGGGGTTTTCGCCAGCCTGTGTATGATTTCAGCGCTCTGCGGCGTCCACTGGCTGCTGTCATGAGGATGCACGCCAGCGGTTGACCAGCAGCGATCATAGCGTTGAGCAAGCTGTTGCGCCTGCTCGCTTTCATGCAGGTTGGTTCCCGTCAGGAGCAGTCCTTTCACCCCGGCGGCAAAAGCACGCGCGACGACTTCATCGCAGTCTTTCGCAAACTGCGAGCTGGTCAGGTTGAGTCCGATATCAAACATGCGATTCCCCATAGCACAACCGCCCTGACGGGCGGCTGGTTTTACTCTTCAGTGGTCTTTTCCGACGTATCGTCTTCGTCATCCGACCGACGCCCTTTTCCCACGTAGAAACGCGAGAAGAATACGCCGACTTCAAACAGACAATACATCGGTATTGCCAGCAGTGTTTGTGAGAAGACGTCAGGTGGTGTGAGCAGCATGCCAACCACAAACGCGCCGACCAGGATATACGGGCGCTTCTTACGCAGGTCATCAGGGGTCGTCACTCCTACCCAGCAAAGCAGCACAATGGCTACCGGCACTTCGAATGCCACACCGAACGCCATAAACAGCGCCATCACAAAGCTGAGGTAGCTGGCGATATCCGTCGACACCTGAACCCCTTCCGGCGCGGTATGCGTCAGGAAGCCAAAGGCCAGCGGGAAGACAACAAAGTAGGCGAACGCCATGCCGATATAGAACAGCAGCGAGCTGGATACCAGCAGCGGGATCACCAGCTTGCGTTCATGCTTGTACAGCGCTGGCGCCACAAACGCCCACACCTGATAAAGAATGACCGGCGCAGAGGCAATCAGCGATACCCAGAAGGTGAGCTTAATAGGGGTAAAGAACGGTGATGCAACGTCGGTTGCGATCATCGTTGCCCCCAGCGGCATCTGCTTGATCAGCGGCGCAGAGACAACCTGGTAGATATCATTGGCGAAATAGACCAGGCATAAGAAAATGAGGAAAACCGCGATAATGCAGTTTAACAGGCGCTTACGCAGCTCTATGAGGTGCGTAATCAGCGGTTGGGTATCATCTACTGCCATGTTTACGCTTTATCACTCGACGAGGGGGATGATTCGGAAACAGGCGCGGCGGGCTTAACGTCAGCCGCTTTTACCACCGGTGCTTCCGGCTGCGCCTGTTTTTTCGGTTCAGATTCCTGCGGCGTTTGTTCAGGCGCGGTAGCCTGATGCTCCGCGCTGGCAGGCGTAACGCCCTCGCGCTGCGCTTCGCTGTCCTTCACCACCGGGTTGTGGATGGTGTTGGCTTCATCGCTCGCCTTTTCAGGATCGTTGACGCTGTAGGAGCGCTTCATGGATTCTGCCGCTTCACGCAGTTCATCCATTGAGGCTTTCAGTTCAGGCGTCAGGTTATCCATGCTCGCCTTTTCCACCTTTTTCAGGCTTTCCTGAAACTCCTGCAGCTTAAGTTCCTGCGCCAGCTCATTTTGTACGGTCGAAGCCAGCGATCTCAGCGCGCGTACCCAGCCCACAACGGTTTTCACCGCCACCGGCAGACGCTGGGGTCCTAACACTATCAGGCCAATCACAAAGACCAGCAGCAGCTCACTAAAACCAATGTCGAACACGAATTACACCTGCTCTTTATCGTGGCGTTTAGCGTCTTCTTTTTTCGCCTCTTCCTGCTTGTCGGAGATGGATTTAGCAGTAAAGTCAGCATCCTGGCTGGTTTTATCCTGCTTGCTCTCATCATCGCTCATCGCTTTCTTGAAGCCTTTGATAGACGCGCCCAGATCGGAGCCGATAGAACCGAGCTTTTTCGTGCCAAACAGCAGCACGACGATGACGGCAATGATCAACAATTGCCAGATACTGATACCACCCATACATGTACCTCAGGGATAGATGATTAATGAGTCAGGTCGCATTATACGTAGGCGACCCGTAGATAGCGACGCAAAATCAGCGCGTTTTTCTCCAGCCGGCGAGCCAGACCACAACACCGCCAGCCATCAGCCAGGCGGGCATCATCTGCCAGTCAGGGCGAGTGATCAGCAACAGCGTACCACTCAGCAGCAGCGTTGCTCCAATGCCAAAGAGATAGCGCGACTGCCCCTGTCGAACACGGCTGGACTGAAGCTCGCGGGCGATTTTATCCATGCTGTGCTGAAGGTTCTTGCTCTGACGCAAACTGTCGTAAATCAGTTCAGGAATATCAGGCATTTTTTCTATCCAGAACGGGCCTTTCTCTTTAATAGAGCGCACCAGCGCCGGAATGCCCACCTGATCCTTAATCCAGGATTCAAGGAAAGGTTTCGCAGTCTTCCATAAGTCTAACTGAGGATAGAGCTGTCGACCTACACCTTCAACGTAAAGTAATGTTTTCTGAAGTAAAACTAACTGTGGCTGCACTTCCATGTTGAAGCGGCGTGCCGTGTTAAACAGGTTCAGCAATACGTGTCCGAAGGAAATTTCTGCCAGCGGCTTTTCAAAAATCGGCTCGCAGACGGTACGGATAGCAAACTCAAACTCTTCGACGTTGGTGTCCGGCGGAACCCAGCCAGAATCAACGTGCAGCTCGGCCACCTTGCGGTAATCACGGTTAAAGAAGGCGATGAAGTTTTCAGCGAGATAGCGCTTATCTTCTTTGTTCAGCGAGCCCACAATACCGCAGTCAATACCGATATATTTCGGGTCTTCCGGGTGCTCATAACTGACGAAGATATTCCCCGGGTGCATGTCCGCGTGGAAAAAGCTGTCGCGGAATACCTGGGTAAAGAAGACCTGTACACCACGCTCGGCCAGCAGCTTCATGTTGGTTCCCTGCTTTTCCAGGGCTGCCACATCCGAGACCGGAATACCGTAAATCCGCTCCATTACCATCATGTTCTGGCTGCAGTAGTCCGAATACACTTCCGGCACATAGAGCATCGGGCTGTTTTCAAAGTTCCGGCGCAGCTGGATGGCATTTGCCGATTCACGCAGCAGGTTTAATTCATCAATGAGCGTTTTTTCATACTCCCGCACAACTTCCATTGGGCGCAGACGGCGTCCGTCGGGGAGCAGGCGCGGAACCCAGCGTGCAAGCCGATAGATAAGCTTCATGTCCGCTCGGATTACCGGCAGGATGTCCGGGCGGATCACTTTGATAACCACCTCTTTGCCGTTCTCTTTCAGACGTGCTGTATGCACCTGGGCGATAGAGGCTGAAGCAAGAGGTTCTATTTCGAAATCGTCAAACCAGGTCTCGACAGGAATATTGCCCATCGCCTCTTCGATCTGTTTTTTCGCCCTCACACCGTCAAACGGTGCAACGCGGTCCTGCAGCAGTGCCAGTTCATCGGCAATCTGCGGCGGGAAAAGATCGCGGCGAGTCGAGAGCATTTGCCCGAACTTAATCCATACCGGGCCCAGCTCCTGGAGCGCCAGGCGAAGACGTTCACCCAGCGGCTGATCTTTATGACAATTAGGCATCCAGAACAACATCCGCCGCCAGATGCGAAGCAGCAGCGTGATACGCATTTTGGGGATAAGCTCGTCGAGCCCGTAACTCAAAAAGGTGTGGACGATAAAATAGAGGCGCCGAATTTCACCAGGCGTCATTTGCCCTCCAGTTTTTCCAGCCGTTTGGTTAAGGCATCCACCGCGCGTTCAACCGCTGCGGTCTCTTCCGCAAACCATGCAACTTCAAGCGCGCCAGGGGCCATACGCCACTCTTCAGTCAGCACTTCCGCCGCATAGCGTTGCTGCCGTTGCAGACTCTTGCGAAGGAAAGCCGTACCGCCATGAATGGCTTTACCGATCCCTTCGGCAGCAATGTCGCCAATGAAAGGCGCAAGCAGCTCTGCCGGGTCAAACTCGGCCAGATCGCTGAGCGCAACGAAATTCTGTACGACCTGAATGTCGCCTTCCACTTCCAGCTCACCGCTGCGGATAAGCGTCGTAAGCTGCTGACGGTCACGTAATTTTGGCAGCACGCTCAAGTGCGTAATCACGGAGCAGTCGGCTTCACCTTCCCACTCACCCAGAACGTCAAGCTGGCGTTCACTGAAAACCAGCACAAGCGGCGTCGAGAACTCTTTCAGAACAACACGCAGCACCTTGCCGTTAAGCCGCTGACGTGCGGCTTTTAGCGCCGGTGCGCGGTAAAGAAAGGCATTCAGGACATTCTCGATGCCTGCGGTGACTAAGGGTTTAAAGGGCACGGGAAACCTCCACTCAGAACTTATAACCGCGATGCAGCGCGACGACACCTGCCGTCATGTTGAAATACTCAACGTTCTCGAATTCCGCATCCTGCATCATGGCCTTTAAGGTGTCCTGATCCGGGTGCATACGGATAGATTCCGCCAGGTACCGGTAGCTTTCCGCGTCGTTTGCCACCAGCTCACCAATGCGCGGCAGTACATGGAATGAGTATGCGTCGTAAGCTTTGCTTAACGGCTCAAGAATCGGTTTGGAGAATTCGAGCACCAGCAGGCGTCCACCCGGCTTTAGCACGCGGTACATGGAGCGCAGCGCTTTTTCTTTATCGGTGACGTTACGCAGGCCGAAGGAGATAGTGATGCAGTCAAAGGTATTATCCGGGAAAGGCAGCGCTTCGGCGTTCGCCTGCACATACTCGACATTACCTACCACGCCGATGTTACGCAGCTTCTCACGTCCCATTTTGAGCATTGAGTCGTTAATATCTGCCAGAACAACGCGACCGGTTTCGCCCACCAGACGGGAGAATTTTGCTGTCAAATCGCCTGTACCGCCGGCTAAATCCAGTACCGTTTGTCCACGACGCACACCGCTACAGTCGATGGTGAAGCGCTTCCACAAGCGATGAATGCCGAACGACATCAAGTCATTCATCACATCGTACTTCGCCGCCACGGAATGAAATACGTGGGCCACCATATCAGCTTTCTGCGCTTTGGCGACAGTCTGAAAGCCAAAGTGCGTCGTGTCTTGTGAATCGTCAACCATCTCAGAGCCTGCTTATCAGTAAAATGTTCGTGAAGTGTAACAGATTGGGCGCGTTTGCCCTACGTTTCAACCTTCGCGAAAGAAACGTGCCGGACGCTCGTCTGACGTTAAATCTGTCGCTAACGTATTGTCTTCACTGTTTGTCTTTTGTTCGCCAGCACCTTCGCGCAGGCGAAACTCTTCATCCTGGGCGGTGGCCTGCTCAACTAATTCCGGATTAATCTCGCGCTTCACCTCCACACCCAGGGAACGAAACGCTTCGGCCTGCGCCAGTAAGTTGCCACGCCCGGAAGAGAGTTTTTTCATCGCCTGGCGATAGTTATCCTGGGCGCGGTCAAGGCTTTGCCCGACCGAGGACATATCATCCACAAAAAGGCGCATTTTGTCGTAAAGCTTGCTGGCGCGATCGGCAATCTGCTGCGCATTACGGCTCTGATGTTCATAGCGCCACAGGTTGGCAATAGTGCGCAATGCCACCAGCAGCGTGGTGGGGCTCACCAGCATAATGTTATTTTTTAGGGCTTCGGTAATCAGTTCAGGCTGTCTGTCGAGCGCCAGCAAGAACGCGGGTTCAACCGGAATAAACATCAGGACGTAATCCAGCGAGCGCAGGCCGGGTAACTGCTGGTAGTCTTTTCTGCCCAGCAGACGAATGTGGTTACGCACGGAGGCGATGTGCTCCTGCAGCGCCGACTCGCGTGTGTAGTCATCTTCCGCATTGAAATAGCGCTCATAAGCCACCAGCGTCATTTTGGCGTCTATCACCACATCTTTGCCCTGCGGGAGCCGCACAATCACATCAGGCTGCATACGCGAGCGGGCATCGTTCTCGATACTCACCTGCGTTTCGTATTCATACCCTTCCCGCAGGCCAGAGGCCTCCAGCACGCGGGTCAGCACCACTTCCCCCCAGTTGCCCTGGGTTTTGTTATCGCCCTTCAGCGCACGGGTCAGGTTGACCGCTTCCTGCGCCATTTGCGCATTCAGCTGCTGAAGATTGCGAATTTCATGCGCCAGCGTGTGCCGCTCGCGAGCCTCCTGCCCAAAGCTGTCCTGTACCTGACGGCGAAAGCCGTCCAGCTGTTCACGCAGGGGCGTTAGCAGGCTATTCAGGCTTTGGCGGTTTTGTTCGTCTACGCGGCGGTTGCTGTGTTCAAAAATGCGGTTCGCGAGGTTCTCGAACTGCTCGCTGAGGCGTTGCTCGCTGTTCATCATCTGGCGGATTTTATCTTCCGCATGCAACTGGGTGGATTCGAGGCGGGTAGTCACTTCGCGGAGATCGGCCTCCAGCGAGGTGTTGATATCGCGAAGATTGCGCAGCTCGTTGTTGAGCAGTTCGCATTCGTCACGCCAGTGTTCGCTCAGCGCAACCTGCTGTTTTGCTGCGCTTAAATCGGCGACTATCTCTTCGCGCTCGGCCAGCTGATCGGCCTTTTGTTGCGCGTGCTGGTAGCTGGAAATCAGCCAGCCTGCCCCCACGCCCACCAGCGCAATCACTGCATAAATCAGGATTGAGATATCCACAATGCCCCCTGCATCAACGTATTACCTGCACAAAATAGAATTGTGCTGTATAAACGTCCAGTTTGAAAGGGTTTTCCTGCGAGGCGCTACGCAAAAAAAAGGCCGAACGGGTCGGCCTTTTTTCGTATAAGAAGGGATTAGATCAGGCGACGCGCTGCTTCAACCACGATTTTCACCGCATGACTTTCGGTCTGCTTCATGGTTTCCGCGTTCGGGATCTCCTGCTGGGTACGGTTGACGATAACGCCCGCCACCATACCGGCACGCAGACCCTGGCTTGCGCACATGGTCAGCAAGGTTGCAGATTCCATTTCGTAGTTCATTACGCCCATAGACTGCCACTCTTCCATAGAACCTTTGAAACGGCTTACCACGCGGCCGGAGAAGGTGTCATAACGCTCCTGGCCTGGGTAGAAGGTATCAGAAGAGGCGGTCACGCCTACGTGGGTGGTTGCGCCAACGGATTTCGCGGCTTCAACCAGTGCGGTGGTGCATTCGAAATCCGCCACCGCCGGGAATTCCATAGGGGCAAAGTGCAGACTCGCGCCGTCCAGACGCACGGAAGCGGTTGTCACCAGCACGTCGCCAACGTTGATATGCGGCTGAATGGCACCGGTAGTCCCGATACGCAGGAAAGTACGAATGCCCAGCTGCGCCAGCTCTTCAACAGCAATTGAGGTGGACGGGCCACCGATACCGGTAGAACAGACGATCACCGCTTTGCCATCCAGCTCAGCGCGCCAGGTGGTGAATTCACGATGGGCAGCAAGCTTAACCGGCTTATCCATCAGCGCGGCGATCTTTTCCACACGCTCAGGATCGCCCGGGACGATAGCCAGCGTAGCCCCTTGTAAATCGTTTTTAGTGAGGCCGAGATGAAAAACATCAGACTTAGACATAGGTGACTCCTCTGTGGGTCGGTTAGTCAGAAGAAGTAAAAAGGTACTTTACAGAAGCAGTAAGCTGAATTACGTGACACATCTCACCATGAATGAAAATGATTGCAGTAAATTTCCATGAAATAGTGATTCACATCACATTAACAAGTTATATCGTCAGGTGCTGCACAAAAGATAGACCGTTTCAGGCACTGTGAATTGTTAACCTGGTGACTATATTTACCTTTGCGCTAACTCATTGGTACGGAGAATGCCATGACTGAAAAAACCGGTTTTGCACCTGCAGCGGCCCCTCATGCATCAACCATCGTCTCAACACCTGAAGAGGCCATTACGGCAGGTGAGACCTCCATCCCCTCGCAGGGGGAGAATATGCCTGCTTACCACGCGCGGCCAAAATCGGCCGACGGCCCGCTGCCCATCGTGATTGTGGTTCAGGAAATTTTCGGCGTTCACGAACATATTCGCGACCTTTGCCGCCGTCTGGCGCTGGAAGGTTATCTGGCCGTTGCGCCAGAGCTCTATTTCCGTCAGGGCGATCCGAACGACTACAGTGATATACCGACGCTGTTCAGCAACCTGGTCAGCAAAGTGCCGGATGCACAGGTACTGGCCGATCTGGACCACGTGGCCAGTTGGGCTGCGCGCAATGGCGGCGACGCACATCGTCTGATGGTGACGGGTTTCTGCTGGGGAGGACGTATCAGCTGGTTGTATGCCGCACATAATCCGCAGCTTAAAGCCGCCGTTGCCTGGTACGGCAAACTGGTGGGGGAGAAAACGCTGAACTCGCCGAAGCATCCCGTTGATATCGCCACCGAGTTAAATGCCCCAGTCTTAGGGCTGTATGGCGGCCAGGACACCGGGATCCCGCTTGATACGGTAGAGACCATGCGCCATGCGCTCCGTGCAGCCAATGCAAAAGCTGAAATCATCGTTTACCCGGATGCCGGCCACGCCTTTAATGCCGACTATCGTCCGAGCTATCACGCGGAATCGGCTAAAGATGGCTGGCAGCGGATGCTGGCATGGTTCAGCCAGTACGGCGGGAAAAAAGCGTAAAACAAAAGCCCGGTCGCGGCTACGCCTTGCCGGGCTTCGGATTTATCAGGCCTTACGCAAATTCTGCGCCGCCCTGACCATGTTCGCGAGTGCCGCGCGGGTCTCCGGCCAGCCGCGGGTTTTCAGTCCGCAGTCCGGGTTGACCCACAGGCGCTCAGCCGGGATCCGCTGGGCGGCTTTTTTCAGCAGGCTCTCAATCCACTCCACGCTCGGTACGTTCGGGGAGTGGATGTCGTAGACACCCGGCCCAATTTCGTTTGGATACTCGAACTCTTCGAAGGACTCCAGCAGTTCCATGTCTGAACGCGACGTTTCGATGGTGATCACGTCGGCATCCAGCGCGGCAATCGAATCCATAATGTCGTTAAATTCGCAGTAACACATGTGGGTGTGGATCTGCGTGTCGTCTTTCGCGACCGCGGCGTTGAGGCGGAAAGCCTCCACACCCCACTTCAGATAAGCATCCCAGTCACTGCGACGCAGCGGCAAACCTTCGCGTAGCGCCGGTTCATCAATCTGGATGATGCCGATACCCGCCGCTTCCAGATCGGCCACTTCATCACGCAGCGCGAGCGCAATCTGTTTGGCGATGGTTTCACGGGTCACATCTTCACGCGGGAAGGACCAGCAGAGGATCGTCACCGGGCCGGTCAGCATCCCTTTCACCGGTTTGTCGGTCAGGGACTGGGCGAATTTTGCCCACTCTACGGTGATCGCTTGCGGGCGGCTGACGTCACCAATCACCACCGGTGGCTTCACACAGCGGGAACCATAGCTCTGCACCCAACCGTTCTGCGTAAAGACGAAACCGTCCAGATGTTCGCCGAAGTATTCCACCATATCGTTACGCTCGGCTTCACCGTGTACCAGCACGTCCAGACCTAAACGTTCCTGCTCAACAATCGCCTGTCTGATGTGCTCAGCGATACCGGTGCGGTAGTGATTCGCATCGAGGTTGCCTTTTTTGAAATCCAGACGCAGGCCGCGGATCTCCGTCGTCTGCGGGAAGGAGCCGATGGTGGTGGTTGGCCACGCTGGCAGGTTGAAGCGGGCACGCTGGGCTTCGGCACGCACCTCATAGGGGCTCTGACGCTGGCTGTCCTGCGCGGTAATGGCCGCCAGACGTTTTTCGACCGCCGGGTTGTGGACGCGTGCCGAATGACGACGCGCCTGAATGGGGGCGCTCCAGTCGGTAATGGCCGTGGTGTCACCGCTATTTAACGCATCACGCAGCAGCGCCAGCTCTTCACATTTTTGCAGCGCAAAGGCAAACCAGCTCTTCACCTCGGGATCAAGGCGGGTTTCCACACTCAGATCGATTGGGCTGTGCAGCAGAGAGCAGGAGGAGGCCACCCACAGCTCACGTTTGCCGACGAGATCTTTAATCTGTGCATATTTCTCGCTCAGATCGGCGCGCCAGACGTTACGGCCATTCACCAGTCCGGCCGAAAGCAACCACTCTTCAGGCAGACGTTTGTGCAGTTCGGCCACGTCATCTTTGCCGTGGACCAGGTCAACATGAAGACCCTGCACCGGCAGCGCAGTAATGGTACTCAGGTTCGGCGTCACGCCTTCAAAATAGGTGGTCAGCAATAGCTTCACCTGACCAGTAAGGGCATCGTAAGCGGGTTTAAACGCTTTCAGCCACGCCTGCGGCAGCTCCAGCACCAGTGCAGGCTCATCAATTTGCACCCACTGAATTCCGCGTTTACCCAGTTCAATCAGCACCTGTTTGTAGACCGGCAGAATATCGTTCAGCAGGCTGAGACGGTCAAACTGCTCGCCTTTCACTTTACCCAGCCACAAATACGTTACCGGCCCCAGCAATACCGGTTTCACCTGGTGGCCCAGCGCCAGCGCTTCATCGACTTCGTCGAGCAACTGGGTCCAGCTCAGTTTGAACTGCTGGCCTTTCACAAATTCCGGCACCATATAGTGATAGTTGGTGTTGAACCACTTGGTCATTTCCGCCGCTGCCGCAGGCTCTCCTGTTGGCGCACGGCCACGGCCAATGCGGAACAGGGTGTCGATATCTACCGATCCATCTTTGTTCTGATGACGAGCCGGCACGTTGCCAAGCAGCAGGCTGGTGGTCAGAACATGGTCGTACCAGGCGAAATCGCCCACGGGCAGCAGGTCAATGCCCGCCTGCTTTTGCTGTTCCCAGTGGCGCGCACGCAGTTCGCGGCCCACTGCCAGCAATTCTTCACGGCCAGAGGTACCTGCCCAGTAACTTTCCTGCGCTTTTTTCAGCTCGCGGCGAAGGCCAACGCGAGGAAAACCGAGAGTGTGATTGCGAATTGTCATGGTGTGTCCCCTGTGAATTTTTCGTATTTAGCCATCCAGATGTTTACACATCCATAATTGGCAGTTACTGTATATTCCTCAAGCGCAAAATGTTCATGGCGAAGTGAAGGACTTTCATGATCGAGATTAAACACCTGAAAACGCTACAAGCGTTGCGAAATTGCGGTTCTCTCGCGGCGGCGGCAGCCACGCTGCACCAGACCCAGTCCGCCCTTTCTCACCAGTTCAGCGATCTGGAACAACGCCTCGGCTTTCGTCTTTTTGTGCGTAAGAGCCAGCCGCTACGCTTTACGCCTCAGGGCGAGATCCTGCTGCAGCTGGCTAATCAGGTGCTGCCGCAAATAGCCAGCGCGCTGCAGTCCTGTAACGAGCCGCAGCAAACCAGACTGCGTATCGCCATTGAGTGTCACAGCTGTATTCAATGGCTGACACCCGCGCTTGAGAACTTCCGCCAGAGGTGGCCGCAGGTGGAGATGGATTTCAAATCCGGCGTGACGTTCGACCCGCAGCCGTCGCTCCAGCAGGGCGAACTGGATCTGGTGATGACCTCAGACATTCTGCCCCGCAGCGGCCTGCACTATTCACCAATGTTTGATTATGAGGTACGTCTGGTGCTGGCTCCGGATCATCCGCTGGCCAGTAAAACGCGTATCACCCCGGAAGATTTAGCCAGTGAAACGCTGCTGATTTACCCGGTACAGCGCAGTCGGCTGGATATCTGGCGTCACTTCCTGCAGCCGGCCGGCATTAGCCCGCAGCTCAAAAGCGTGGATAACACCCTGCTGTTAATTCAGATGGTTGCCGCCAGAATGGGCATCGCGGCGCTGCCACACTGGGTTGTGGAGAGTTTTGAACGCCAGGGTCTGGTTGTCACTAAAACCCTGGGTGAGGGACTATGGAGCCGGCTGTACGCCGCCGTGCGCGATGGCGAGCAGCGTCAGCCGATTACGGAAGCGTTTATTCGCTCTGCGCGGAACCACGCGTGCGATCATCTTCCGTTTGTGCGGAGCGCGGAGCGACCCAACGGCGATGGACCCACAGCGAAGCCAGAATCACTGCTCCCCCAATAAGGAAGCTCGGCCAGTGAGGCTGCTGCTGCCAGATGGCAAGGTTCACCAGCAGCCCTGCAGGCACATGCACGTTGTTCATGATCCCCAGCGTACCGGCGTCTACCTGCGTAGCGCCGTAGTTCCACATGAAGTACCCCAGCCCCGATGCCACCACGCCCAGCCAGACCAGAACGCCCCACTGCAGGGTTGTCGTCGGGAGCTTTTGCGGGTTGCCGAGCATAAACCATGCCGCCACCGCGACGATAGCTGCCCCCATATAGAACCAGGCGAACGCGTTATGCTGTGGCATCGGGCGGGTTTCCATCAGGCGCTTGTACCCGACCATACCGATGGCAAAGCTGAGGTTCGCCAGCTGCACGAACATCAGCCCGGTCCAGAAGTGGTCGCTCACTTTGTCGTAGCGAATAATCGCCGCCCCGATCACCGCCAGCGCCGCGCTCAACAGATATCCCCAGCGCAAACGACGTTTGCTGAGCAGATCGTAAATCAGCGTGATATAGAGCGGCGTAAGCACGGTGAAAAGCAGAAATTCAGAGACAGACAGGTAGACGTAAGCCCGGAAGCTGAACAGGTACATGATGCCGAGCTGCATCGCCCCCACCAGCATGTACAGCAAAATGGTCTTCAGCGATTGCCCGCGTGTACGCAGGAAGGGCAGGAATACCAGCGCCGCCAGCCCCACGCGCATCAGCACCGAGAAGTAGCTGTCGACGTGCCCGGCGAGGTACTCGCCAATCAGGCTAAAAGAGAAGGCCCACAGGATAGTGGTAATAATGAGTAGCGCCACAATGCTTGTCTCTCAGAAAGAAGGACAGGCATTGTAGCGAACTCTTTAGTTGACAACTGAGCAATAAACAATCAAATGAAGATTATTCAAGGAACAGTTTGCGCAGGTATTTTGGTACCGCGTTGTCAGCGTTAGACCCAATCACTTCCAGTTCCGGGTGCAGGTCTTTCAGACGCTGGTGTGCATTCTGCATAATGCAGCCTTTGCCCGCCATAGAGAGCATCTCGGCGTCGTTCATGCCATCACCGAAGGCGATACAGTCTTTCAGTTCGAAGCCCAGACGTTTTGCCACGGCTTCCAGCGCGTGCCCTTTGGAAACTCCCCCGGCCATAACTTCCAGACAGGTCAGGGTCGAGAAACTCACGTTGACGCGGTCACCCCAACGCGCATTAATCGCCTGTTCCAGCGGCAGCAACGCTTCGTGGCTTTCGCAGGTAAAGAACACCTTGCTGATCCCTTCCGGCTCCAGCAGGCCTGGCTCGTACAGGGAATAGTTAAATACCGCTTCCTTGAAGAAACGCATTTCATCCGGGCGATGGCGATTCATGAACCAGTCGTCATCGCGATAAACGTTAGTGATAATGTCCGGGTTGTTATGCACTACGCCGAACAGATCGGCGGCAATGTCGCGATCCAGGTTATGCGTAAAGATCAGGTTGCCATCGGTATCGTGCACGCGCGCGCCGTTGGAGGTGATCATGTACGATTTGATCTCAAGATTATCGCGGATCTGCCCCACGTCCACGTGGTGGCGGCCGGTGGCAAACACGAAGTTCACTCCGCGGGCGGTCAGAAGCTTTAAGGTCTCTTTCGCGTAAGGCGACAGGGTATGGTCGGGCGAAAGCAGCGTGCCATCTAAATCAGATGCAACAACCTGGTACATAGGGATTTCAACCTCTGGTGGTAAAACAACAATCAATTATGCCTGTCGAAAAATTCAACAATGGCGTTTAGCGCGACTGAGCGCATAGCGTCCTTTTCAAAAAGGATCTCATGGTACGCGCCGTTGATGACCAGCGGTTTACCCCCTTCGCAAGGGTGACCGGCGGCAGCGCGGAGTTCACAAAAGCGGTCATGCATGCGGTTATCCACCACACGCTCTTCTTCAGCCTGAATCAGAAGTGTCGGCGTATCATCTTTACCAACACCAGCAAGCACCTGTTCACCGGCAAGGATCCCTTCCCGCACCCAGTGATATGTCGGACCACCGACGCGCAGGCGCGGTTCATCGGCATAAAAACGCAGGTTACGGCGATAACGCTGCCGGCTATGGGTCAATACGTTGAGGGCAAACGGCAGCGCGCGCCAGCGCCCTGTCCCGATGGCATACCCTTCACGAATGCGCTGATGGCCCTCAGCCCAGTCGAGAATATGGCGCACCATCCAGTCCGGAAAACGCATGACGATGCCATACATCGGCGCGGTAAGCGCAATGGCATCACACTGGTGGTCATAGCGCTGTAAAAACAGCGTCGAAATCGCCCCACCCATAGAGTGCGCCAGAATATAGCGCTTACGCCACGGGCCCGGCTGAACTTCCTGCTGCCAGAAGGCGGCAAGATCGTCGACATAATCGCTGAAGTTATCCACATGACCGCGATGCGTGTCCGACAATAAGCGGCCAGAAAGCCCCTGCCCGCGATGGTCGATAATCAACACATCGAAGCCCAGATGGAACAGGTCATAGGCCAGTTCAGCGTATTTGATGTAGCTCTCGATACGTCCCGGACAGACCACGATCACCCGATCGTTTTTCTCATCATGGAAACGCACAAAGCGTACCGGAACATCGCCAACACCCGTAAACTCATCTTCCTCACGCTGACGCCAGAAATCGGTCAGCGGCCCCATAGAGAAAGCAGCAAATGCGTTTTCTCGTGTTTCCCAGTCCTTTTTCTGCTGAAACATCGGGTTTCCACCCCCGTAAGCCAAGGAATATCGTTTTTTCGTCACCGGTCACAAAATGACGTAACAATAGCGTATTGTGGCATAAAAACAGACAATTCGGGAGTTTCAAATGACCTTCGAGTGGTGGTTCGCTTATCTGCTGACATCCATCATCCTTAGCCTTTCCCCAGGTTCAGGCGCCATTAACACCATGACCACCTCCATCAACCACGGCTATCGCGGTGCCGCGGCGTCCATTGCCGGTTTGCAGACCGGTCTGGGCATTCATATCGTGCTGGTGGGCATTGGTCTGGGTACGCTGTTCTCCCGCTCGGTACTGGCCTTTGACGTGCTGAAATGGGCCGGTGCCGCGTACCTGATTTGGCTCGGTATTCAGCAGTGGCGTGCGGCAGGCTCAATTGATCTTAATACGCTCGCCCAGACGCAAACACGCGGACGCCTGTTTAAACGCGCGGTGTTTGTGAACCTGACCAACCCGAAAAGTATTGTTTTCCTTGCCGCGCTGTTCCCGCAGTTTATCGTCCCGCATCAGCCACAGGTTATGCAGTACGTGGTGCTGGGTGCGACCACCATTGTTGTCGATATCATCGTGATGATTGGTTACGCGACGCTGGCGCAGCGGATTGCGGTGTGGATTAAAGGGCCTAAGCAGATGAAGGCCCTGAACAAAGTCTTTGGTTCGCTGTTTATGCTGGTAGGCGCGCTGCTTGCGTCAGCGCGTCATGCTTAGCGAGAAATAATGAGATGAATGCCAAAGCCGGCGAACAACGCGCCGGCGAAGCCGTCAATCCACTTCGCAATACGCTGGTAACCGCGGCGCATCGCCGGTAAGGCAAACAGGCTGGCAACCACGGTAAACCACGCAAAAGTTTCCACCACGATCAGCAGGAAGATGCCCCAACGCGCACCCGCACCCACGTTGTCACCCACAAACAGGGAGAACACGGAGCCGAAATAGATAATCGCTTTTGGGTTCGCCAGGTTGGTGAGCAGCCCTTTAATAAAACTCCGGCCGCCCGTTGCCAGCTCAACTTTCGGCTCTTCCGGCTTTTTCTCTTCTTTCTTCAACGCCCCGCGCAGCATCTGGTAGCCCATCCAGCAAAGGTAAAGCCCCCCGCCAACCATGATGATGTTGTGCAACCAGGCCATCTTCGCCAGAATCAGGTTCAGACCAAGCAGCGCCACGGCCGCCCAGACCATAACGCCCATGGTGATACCCAGCACCCCCATCATCGCTTCTTTGCGGGAGCGGCTGACGGCGGTTTGTGACACGAAGAAAAAGTCAGGGCCCGGGCTCATGAGCGCAACGATGTGCACTAACGCCACGGTAAGAAATAGCATTAACATAATTAACTCGCAGGGAAATAATTAAGTGAGTCACCATCCTGACATTTTTTAGGCTGGCTGACTACTCCTCATCGTCACCGTCGACATGAGCGCGGATAAGCGCCATAAACTCTTTGCCAAAGCGCTCCAGCTTGCGCGTGCCAACACCGTTGACGCTGAGCATTTCGCTGGCGCTGAGCGGCGTCTGCTCTGCCATCTCGATAAGCGTCGCGTCGTTGAAGACCACGTAGGGCGGAATGTTCTCTTCATCAGCAATGGCTTTACGCAGCTTGCGCAGTTTGGCAAACAGCTTGCGATCATAATTGCCGCCGTACGATTTTTGCATCACCCGCGGCTTCAGGGCGACAACGCGCGGAACCGCGAGCTTCAGTTCGATATCCCCGCGGAGCACCGGACGTGCCGCTTCGGTAAGCTGAAGCGCGGAGTGTTGGGCAATGTTTTGCGTGGCAAAGCCCAGGTGAATCAGCTGACGGATGATGCTCACCCAGTGCTCGTGGCTCTGGTCTTTGCCGATACCGTAGACGGGCAGCTTATCGTGTCCCATGTCGCGGATACGCTGGTTATTCGCCCCACGCAACACTTCCACCACGTAGCCCATGCCGAAGCGCTGGTTCACACGATAGATGGTCGAGAGCGCTTTGCGCGCATCCATCAGGCCATCGTATTGCTTTGGTGGGTCAAGACAGATATCGCAGTTGCCGCACGGCTCCTGACGCCCCTCGCCAAAGTAGTTGAGCAGCACCAGACGGCGGCAGGTTTGCGCTTCGGCAAACGCGCCCATCGCGTTGAGCTTGTGGCGTTCGATATCCTGCAGTTGGCCCTGCGGTTTCTCTTCCAGACAACGGCGCAGCCACGCCATGTCGGCCGGATCGTAAAACAGCATGGCTTCTGCAGGCAGTCCATCACGCCCGGCGCGGCCAGTTTCCTGGTAGTACGATTCGATATTGCGCGGAATGTCGAAGTGTACGACGAAGCGCACGTTCGGCTTGTTGATCCCCATTCCGAACGCCACCGTCGCCACCACAATCTGCAGGTCATCGCGCTGGAATTTCTCCTGCACATCGGCGCGAACCGCGTTTTCCAGCCCGGCATGGTAGGCGGCGGCGCTAAAACCACGGTTCTGCAGGCGCGCGGCCGTGTCTTCCACCTTCGCGCGGCTGTTGCAGTAGATGATGCCGGACTTCCCGCGCTGCTCCTGCACGTAGCGCAGAAGCTGATCCAGCGGCTTAAATTTTTCCATCAGCATGTAGCGGATGTTCGGGCGGTCGAAGCTGCTGACCTGAATCAGCGGATCGTTCAGCCCCAGCAGCCGGACGATATCCTGACGCGTGGTGTCATCTGCCGTCGCGGTGAGCGCCATAAACGGCAGTTCGGGAAAACGCTGACGGAGCTGGCCGAGCGCCGCATATTCCGGGCGGAAATCATGTCCCCACTGGGAGATACAGTGGGCTTCATCCACCGCCAGCAGGACCGGATTCCAGTGCGACAGATGATCGAGGAAGTTATCCAGCATCAGACGTTCCGGCGCGATATACAGCAGGCGAACCTGCCCGGTACGGCAACCGGCCATAACCTCTTGCTGCTGCTCGCGGGTCTGGCTGGAGTTAAGACAGGCCGCCGCCACGCCGTTGGCAAGGAGCTGATCGACCTGATCTTTCATCAGGGAAATAAGAGGCGATACCACGACCGTCAAGCCGTTGAGCACCAGCGCAGGCACCTGATAGCAGAGGGATTTACCGCCGCCGGTAGGCATGACCACCAGACAATCGCGGCCTTCCAGCACGGTTTCAATGATGGTTTCCTGGCCAGGGCGGAACTGCTGGTAGCCAAAGGTTTCATGCAAAACCTGTTTAGCCAGCGATTCCTGATTCAATACTTCCGCCTGCGCCACGTTAACCCCATTTGCCAGAAATAAAACAGGCGCTATTTTCAGCGCCTGAGAGAGAAACTTCAACGTTTAACGAAAAAACATTCGAGCTGCCTAGAAAATATCGTTCAGCATCACGCCCACACCTACACGGGTCTGGTTGAAGTTGTAATCGATAAGCGACTCGCCGTAACCGCTGTAAACCTGAGTATAGAGGCGAACGTGCTTGCTCACCGGATAACTGAGGCCCAGTTCCGCACCACCGTAACCGGTGTTCCAGTTGTATTGGCCTTTGGCGCTCAGCACCGCGTCACCCAACTGATAGCCGATTTTGAGCTGATAGTAACCCATATATTTGGTGATATCCGGGTTGTCGTCGGTGTCGCCCACCACGAACCACGGCTTCACTTCCGCCATCCAGTTGCCGTTCTGCGCCATCAGTCGTGTATAGGCACGGTTCCAGCTGCGCGAGGTAGGGTCGGAGCGTCCGTTTGAATCGTGGTTAAAGCCCACCTCAATGTCACGCAGCGTCCAGCCCGCGAATTCATAATCGGTCGCAAAACCGAGGAACAGCTGCGGCTCATAGTTGGTTTCACGGAACGGTGAAGATTCGCCACTGTTGGAAAGCTGCCACCAGGATTTCTGCGTGTAAGAGGCGCCGAGCACCGAATTCGGTCCCAGAATGCCGCGCCAGAACGGGAACGCGAGACTTAACTGGAACTTCACTTCGTCTTTACGCGCATTATCGGACCAGTTATAGGAGCTTATCGCCTCTTTGTTGAGATCGCTGGTCTGCGTGTATATCACGTAGTTGGTGTCATACGGATACAGCGTGAACGGATTATCATGTTCCTGAAGAAGGTTCGCGATAATGCTGCCCTGCACGGCAGGTTGATCGTGAACTTCTTTAATCGTCGCTTCCTGGGCATATGCTGTGAGGGGCAGCGCAACTGCCGCCAGTAACCAGGCCAGATACGTCCGCATCGGTGGTGTTCTCCTGCAAAGAGTTAATTAGTTGAATTGTTATGTGGCGGATATTCTACATACTTCTGCGACAACTGCTGCATCCTCGTTTCTGAAAGTGGAATTCCTTATTGCTGAAGCATAAAATCAACATTTTATTAACAATAAGGATGTGATGCCTCATGTCAGCCATGCTTACCGCCGAAGAAGCGTTAAAACTCGTGGGCGAGATTTTTGTTTACCATATGCCGTTTAACCGTGCACTGGGTCTGGAACTCGAGCGCTACGAAAAAGCGTTTGCCCAGCTCAGCTTCAACAACCAGCCGATGATGGTTGGCAACTGGGCGCAGAGTATTTTGCACGGCGGGGTGATTGCCTCAGCGCTGGATGTGGCGGCGGGCCTGGTCTGTGTGGGCAGTACGCTGACGCGCCATGACACCATCAATGAAGACGAGTTGCGCCAGCGTTTGTCGCGTATGGGCACCATCGATTTACGCGTCGATTACCTGCGTCCCGGGCGCGGAAACCGTTTTACCGCCACCAGCAGCCTGCTGCGCGCGGGGAATAAGGTTGCCGTCGCCCGCGTTGAATTGCATAACGAAGAGCAGGTCTATATCGCCAGCGCAACTGCCACTTATATGGTGGGTTGAAACCTTAAAATCGGGTAAAATTAATTCACTTTTTTGTAACGGATTATCCCGATGGATGCTAAACAAACGCGGCAGGGCGTACTACTCGCCCTTGCCGCTTATTTTATTTGGGGTATCGCACCGGCGTACTTCAAGTTTATCGCTTACGTACCCGCTGACGAGATCCTCACACACCGTGTGATTTGGTCGTTTTTCTTTATGATCGCGCTGATGAGCGTCAGCCGTCAGTGGTCTGGCGTCAAAACGCTGCTGAAAACGCCGAAAAAGGTGTTCCTGCTGGCCCTCTCAGCCGTGCTGATAGGCGGCAACTGGCTGCTCTTTATCTGGGCAGTCAATAACCATCACATGCTCGAAGCGAGCCTGGGCTATTTTATTAATCCCCTGGTCAACATTGTTCTGGGCATGATTTTCCTGGGCGAGCGCTTCCGTCGCATGCAGTGGCTGGCGGTCATCCTCGCTTTTTGCGGCGTGCTGGTCCAACTGTGGACCTTCGGTTCGCTGCCCGTGATCGCTCTGGGCCTGGCGTTCAGCTTTGCGTTTTACGGGCTGGTCCGGAAGAAAATAGCCGTTGAAGCGCAGACCGGGATGCTGTTTGAAACCCTGTGGCTATTGCCGGTCGCGGCGATTTACCTGTTTGGTATTGCCGACAGCGCAACCAGCCATATGGGCAGTAACCCGTTGTCGTTGAATTTGATGCTGATGGCGGCCGGTGTGGTAACCACCATTCCTCTGCTGTGCTTCACCGGCGCCGCAACGCGCCTGCGTCTCTCCACGCTGGGCTTCTTTCAGTACATCGGTCCGACGCTGATGTTCCTGCTGGCAGTGGTGTTTTACGGCGAAGTACCGGGCGCAGATAAGATGGTGACGTTTGCCTTTATCTGGGTGGCGCTGGCGATTTTTGTTGCAGACGCCCTTTATACCCAGCGCAGAACGCGCAAAGGATTGTAAGCGGTAATGAGGCGGGCAGGCACAATGCCACCCGCCTGATGTTTACAGCCAGTTACGGCGCTTGAAGTAGAGGTACGGCGCCAGCCCGGCGAGGATCATAAAGATAATCGCGCCAGGGTAGCCAAAGCTCCACTTAAGCTCCGGCATAAACTCAAAGTTCATCCCGTAGCTCGAGGCCACCAGCGTCGGTGGCAGGAAGACCACCGAGACCACCGAGAAGATCTTGATGATGCGGTTCTGCTCGATATTGATAAAGCCCATCGCTGCCTGCATCAGGAAGTTGACCTTCTGGAACAACGATTCATTGTGCGGCAGCAGGGATTCGATATCGCGCAGGATCTCACGCGCCTGCTCCAGCTGACCGCCCGGCAGACGCGCCTTACGCACCAGGAAGTTCAGCGCGCGCTGGGTATCCATCAGACACAAACGCACCTTCCAGCCGATATCTTCCAGCTCTGCCAGCGTCGAGAGCGCTTCGTCGTATTCATCGCCCTGATGACCTTCCATGATGACGCGGCTCAGCTTTTCCAGGTCGCTGTAGATGTTTTCAATTTCATCCGCCAGCTGTTCGATTTTGGTTTCAAACAGGTCCAGCAGCAGTTCGTAGGCATTGCCGTCGACCATCGCCTGGCTACGGGCGCGCATGCGGTAGAGACGAAACGCGGGCAGCTCACGCTCGCGCAGGGTAAACAGGCGACCGTCACGAATGGTAAACGCCACGGTGGAGTTACCCGCGTGATCGTCGGCGTCTTCAAAGAAGAAGAAGGAGTGAATATGCAGACCGTCTTCATCTTCAAAAAAACGAGCAGATGCTTCGATGTCTTCCAGTTCCGGGCGGGTTGCCAGGCTTTGCCCCAGCTCAGATTGTACGCGAAGGCGCTCATCGTCGTCCGGCTCGACCAGATCCACCCATACGGCATCAATGAGGGGCTGTGACTCTTCGGCTTCAAGCCGAGTCAGTCGGTTATTTTCGAGTTGAAATGCGCTCAACATGACCGGGACTCCCAATGCAAAAAATATCGGACAGTTCGGTGGGCACACAGAAACAAATTGGGTTTCAGACCATTAAACAGCCTGACTCAGCGCGACGGGAATAATGCAGGTCGCTGACAACCACTAAGGCCATCAGCAAGAGGAGATAGCCTTAGGAGTTGTTCCTGGATGACAGGGAATTGAGCCAGTATCTACTGGGTGTGTCCAAGGCGAATGTCCTCTTAGCGTAATCGTGCGCGCATGTTACGCCAGCAGTAATAGTGGCGTCAACACGCAACGGAACGCTGAAGGGCATTAATTGACCTTCAACGTATAAGGCTAGCAGATTATTACAAAATAATGATATTTTTCTGAAAGTTACACAGTTTCCAGCCTGGCGTAGGCTGCCACCAGCCATTTGATACCTTGCCCCTGGAACGCCACCTGCAGGCGGCTGTGCTCGCCGCTACCTTCCAGATTGACGATGGTGCCTTCACCAAACTTAGCATGACGCACGCGCTGACCCAGCTTGTAGCCGGTGTCCGTTTCAGCAATCGGCGAGCCCATACGCTGATGGCTGACCGGGCGGCTGATACTGGCGCGCAGGCGCACCTCTTCCACGCACTCTTCCGGCAGTTCGCCGATAAAGCGCGACGGACGGTGATACACCTCTTTACCGTACAGGCGTCGGGTTTCGGCATAGGTCAGCGTCAGCTTTTGCATCGCGCGCGTCACGCCAACATAGGCCAGACGACGCTCCTCCTCCAGACGCCCACCTTCATCCAGCGACATCTGGCTCGGGAACATCCCCTCTTCCATCCCGACGATAAACACCTGCGGGAACTCCAGACCTTTGGCGGAGTGCAGGGTCATAAGTTGAACCGCATCCTGCCAGGTGTCTGCCTGCCCTTCGCCCGCTTCCAGCGCCGCGTGGGAGAGGAACGCCTGCAGCGGCATCAAATCTTCGTCTTCTTCGTTGTAGCTGAACTGGCGCGTCGCCGTCACCAGTTCCTCTAAGTTCTCAATACGGGTCTGGCCCTTTTCGCCTTTCTCCTGCTCATACATGGTGCGCAGACCGGAGTCTTTAATCACCCGGTCGGTCTGTACGTGCAGAGGCATATCGGCCGTTTCCTGTGCCAGGGCATCAATCAGCTCCAGGAAGCGCTGTAAGGCGCTGGCTGCACGTCCGGCGAGCGCTTTCTCCTGCAACAGCTCGCGGCACGCCTGCCAGAGTGTCAGCTGGCGATCGCGGGAGGCCTGACGCACCACGTCCAGGGTACGGTCACCGATGCCGCGGGTTGGGGTGTTCACCACGCGCTCAAACGCCGCATCGTCATTACGGTTTGCGATCAGACGCAGATACGAGAGCGCGTCTTTGATCTCCTGACGTTCGAAGAAGCGCATGCCGCCGTAAATGCGGTACGGCATACTCACCTGCAGCAACGCCTCCTCCAGCACGCGCGACTGGGCGTTGCTGCGATAGAGAATGGCACACTGCTCCAGCGCGCCACCGTTGTCCTGCCAGGTTTTAATACGGTTCACCACAAAGCGCGCTTCATCAAGTTCGTTGAATGCGCAGTAGATAGAGATCGGTTCACCGTCAACGCCATCGGTCCACAGCTTTTTACCCAGACGCCCGTTGTTGTTCTCAATCAGGGCGTTGGCGGCGCTCAGAATGTTGCTGGTCGAACGGTAGTTCTGCTCCAGACGGATGGTCTGAGCACCGGGGAAATCATTGAGGAAGCGCTGAATGTTTTCCACCTGCGCCCCACGCCAGCCATAGATGGACTGATCGTCATCACCGACGATCATCACCTTGCCGGTATCACCGGCCAGCAGGCGGATCCATGCATACTGGATGTTGTTGGTATCCTGGAATTCGTCCACCAGAATATTGGTGAAGCGTTCACGATAGTGCTGCAGGATATGCGGTTTGTTGAGCCACAGCTCGTGCGCACGCAGCAGCAGCTCAGCAAAGTCCACCAGACCTGCGCGATCGCACGCCTCCTGATAGGCTTTATAAACGTTCTGCCAGGTTTGCTCGACCGGGTTGCCGAAGCTCTGAATATGGTGCGGACGCAGCCCTTCGTCTTTCTGGCCGTTGATGTACCACATTGCCTGACGCGGCGGCCACTGCTTCTCGTCGAGATTCATCGCCTTGATAAGACGCTTCAGCAGACGCAGCTGATCTTCGCTGTCGAGGATCTGGAAATCCTGCGGCAGGTTAGCGTCCATATGGTGCGCCCGCAGCAGGCGATGCGCCAGACCGTGGAAAGTCCCCACCCACATGCCGCCCTGGCTGGTGCCCATCAGCTGTGCGATTCGGTGGCGCATTTCTGCCGCCGCCTTGTTGGTAAACGTCACCGCCATAATGGAGTACGGCGAGCAGTTTTCCACGCTCTGCAGCCACGCAATACGGTGTACCAGCACGCGTGTCTTACCACTGCCCGCCCCAGCCAGCACCAGCATGTTGGTGCGCGAAGCGGCAACCGCGTCACGCTGTTTGTCATTAAGGCTGTCGAGCAGGTAAGAAACGTCCATTGGCACCGTCACGTAATGTCAGGCAGGCGAATGTGATTCCTTCGCCAAAACCCTGTTAATTTATACAGAACAATTGATGATTATATCAGCGTCGTGAGGGATGCCAACCGTGAAATTTCCACGTGCGGCAGAAGACGGCTGTCCGGCGTTGTCATCAGGTCAGCGTTTTCCGGCTTGATCCAGCAGGCCTGCATGCCGCAGCGGATCGCCCCGGCCACGTCCGTGGTCAGGTCATCACCCACATGCAACATTTCGCCGAGCGGCAGGTTCAGTTTTTCCGCCGCCAGGTGATACATATCGTTAAACGGTTTCGAGCGCCCGTGCGGGCCCGCGCGCAGCACAAACTCAAAATAATCGCCAAGACCAAACAGCTCAGGCTGGGCATTGCCATTGGTAATCGCCACCAGCGGCCACTTCTCTGCCAGCGCGGCCAGCGTATCGTGGGTCTCCTGTGGCACATCAATACGGCTGCGCCATTTGGCGAAGTTTTCCATGGACGCTTCAGCCCCTATCGCCGCATCACGCGCGCTCATACCAACATTCAGCATCGCCTGCTCAACCGCACGTCGACGCCATTCGGTCACGTCATGGTAAATGTCCGGCTCGGTCTCCCGCAGGGACTGACGCAGCTGCTGGAAGTCCTTGTTCTGCATCGTCTTCAGCGCCGGGTGATAGTTCTGCACAAACGCCAGCGACTCCTGCTCGGTACGCAGGATCACCTGGCGGTTATCATAAAGGGTGTCATCAAGGTCAAAGGTAAGGGCTGAAATCTGACCCAGTGGGCGGTAAAAACGCATTATTTCCCCCGTTTGGCGCGTGGATGCGCCGCGTCATACACCGAGGCAAGGTGCTGGAAGTCTAAGTGGGTATAAATTTGGGTGGTGGACAAATTCGCGTGGCCGAGCAGTTCCTGCACACCGCGCAGATCGCCGCTTGATTCAAGCATGTGGGTCGCAAAAGAGTGGCGCAGCTTGTGCGGGTGAACATGGCTGTTCAGCCCCTGCTTAATGCCCCACTCCGCAAAACGCTTCTGCACGTTACGCGCCGAGATCCGCTTGCCGAGTTTCGACAGGAACAGCGCATCTTCTTCCGCGCCAAACAGCCCGCGCAGGTCAAGCCAGTGCTCAATCCAGGCGACAGCGTTGCGACCAATCGGCAAGCGGCGCTCTTTGCTGCCCTTGCCCATCACCCACACTTCGCCGGTGTCCAGATCGAGATGTTTTATATCGAGGTTGACCAGTTCTGACAGACGCAGTCCGGCACCATACATCACCTCCAGCATCGCGCGGTCACGCACCGCCAGCGGATCGTTAAGATCGATATCCAGCAGGCGATTGACATCATCGACGTCGATATTTTTAGGCAGATGACGCGGTGCTTTTGGCGTGGCAATGCCTTTCGCCGGGTTGGCTTTAAGGCTGCCCTGGCTCACCAGCCAGTCGAAGAAACTGCGCAGGGCAGAGAGCCTGAGCGCCAGACTCGCCGGACCTAACCCTTTCCTGCGGCTACGCACGACGACGCCACGAACCGTCGCAGCGTCACATTGTTGCCAGCTTTTCAGGCCGATTTCATCGGCAATCTGCATGATGGCATCAAGCTGACGCTGATAGTTCAGCAGCGTTATGGGGCTAAGCTGACGTTCAACTCCCAGGTAGCGCAGAAAGCGCGCGACGTCAGTGGCAAGAAGTCCGTCCGTCATACGCGCTCAATCCAGCGCTCCAGCAGCTCAGGCAGCATCAGGGCGATCTCCTGCAACAGGTGCGTACCTTGCCCCTGCTCATAGTGATGCGCGTCGCGACTGGTAAATAACATCACGCCTAAGTCGCCATCGCGCCCCATCAATGACATGGCCACCGAGCTAATCGCTTTGGCTTCTGGTAATACCACCAGCAATTCTGGTCCGTTCAGCGGCCCCAGATAGTGATGTTGATGACCCAGGCGCTGAATACGTAGCGGCTCAAACGCCTGACGGCTCAGTGCCAGATGGGTGAAACCAGACGGTGCACCAATGCGCCAGCGGTCGGGGAAGAGACGAAGGGTTGCGCCTGCAAGCCCCAGTTCTCGCGCCCAGCGGTGGAAACGGCTGAGAAACTCGTCAAGGCTATGGGCCGAGGCCAGACGCGCCTGCAGATGCAGCAGTCGATAGAACAGGCTTTCGTTATTGTTCGCCTGTTCCATGAGCAGCGTCATGTTCTCTTCAAGCTGATTGATGTGGTTGCGCGCGCGAGCCATGTGCCATTCGACCAGCGACACGGTCCCGCGCACCGGATGCGGCACGCGCATCTGTTCGACAAGACGTGCATTGCGAATAAAAAACGCGGGATTGTTCAGCAGATAATCAACAACAGCACTGTCGTCCAGTTCCGTCACCGTTTCCTGCAGTTCTTCCCCTGGTTGCTTCATAGATGGATAAACCCGTCATAGACATGTACCGCCGGGCCAGTCATAAACAGCGGATGACCCGGTCCTTTCCAGGCGATATCAAGACGACCGCCTGGTAACTCCACGCGAACCTCTTCTGCCAGTAACCCCTGAGCGATGCCGACGGCCACTGCCGCGCAGGCACCGCTTCCGCAGGCCTGGGTTTCGCCCGCGCCGCGTTCATACACCCGCAGACGGATGTGTTCACGCTTCACCACCTGCATAAAACCAATGTTCGCGCGTTCCGGGAAGCGTTCATGGCTTTCCAGCACCGGGCCGAGGGTTTCAACGGCGGCGGTCTCTACATCATCAACCTGAATCACGCAGTGCGGGTTTCCCATCGAGACGACGCCACACAATACTGTCTGCTCTGCCGCACGCATAATATAGGTCTTTTCCGCTTTGTTTGCGCGAAACGGCACGGCGGAAGGTTCAAAGTTCGGCTCGCCCATATTCACGCGAACCAGATCGTCATCGGTGACGCTGAGCACCATGCGACCATTCGCGGTACTGACGCGGATATCGCGCTTGTTCGTCAGCCCTTTCAGGCGGACAAAGCGGGCAAAACAGCGCGCACCGTTGCCGCACTGGGAGACTTCACTGCCGTCAGCGTTAAAAATACGGTAGTGGAAATCGAGGTCAGGATCGTACGGCGGCTCAACCACCAGCAGCTGATCGAACCCCACGCCCAGATGCCGATCCGCCAGGCGGCGGATCAGTTCCGGGGAGAAAAAGACATTCTGCGTTACCGCGTCGACGACCATAAAATCGTTGCCAAGGCCATGCATCTTAGAGAACTGCATCATTCGCTCCATTGCGCGGGTACAGAACGTAATCGTCAGAGATTAACCTGAGTCGGACCACCATTATTGCCACGATCGTTCGTGTCTGGCGTGGAAGACTCAATACCGCTTTGCACAGGTTTCGTCGGCGGCGGCGCCGTTTTATCCGCTGGCGGGAAGTAAAGCGGTCCCTTCAGTCCACAGCCCGTCAGACTAAACAGCGTGATGAGAACGGCAAGCGTTCGGAAAACGTTTTTCATTATAAAGTTGCCCGTAAGTTCAAATCTGTTTCTATCATCGCAGGAGAAGACACAAAAGCAAGAGTTTGCCGCTTTCCTGCAACGGGAATTATTTAGCGTTATACTGCCGGCATCACGAAAAACAGGAACAAAACCATGAACGACAGTGAATTCCATCGCCTTGCAGACACCTTATGGATGACCATCGAAGAGCGGCTTGACGACTGGGACGGCGACAGCGATATCGATTGTGAGATCAACGGCGGCATTCTGACCCTGAGCTTCGAAAACGGCAGCAAAATTATTATTAACCGCCAGGAGCCGCTTCACCAGGTCTGGCTTGCCGCTAAACAGGGTGGCTACCATTTCGATCTGAAAGAGGGCGAATGGGTGTGTGACCGTAGCGGCGAAACGTTCTGGGACCTGCTGGAACAGGCGGCGACCGCGCAGGCAGGTGAAGACGTGCGTTTTCGTTGAGTCTGTTTTGCCCGGTGGTGCGCTGCATACCGGGCAAAAACTGTCAGGAGAAATACTGCTGCAACAGCGGGGTAGTGTCCTGGCTGGCGGGAACCGCTGGCGTAACGGCCTGCGTACGGAACGGAATCACCTGCGAACGTCCGTCTACATTCACAATCTGGTAGAACTGCGGCAGGTTAAAGTTGATGAAGCTGGAGCCGTAGGTAAAGCGGTCATGTGAGGACGAATAGAAGCGGCTGACGTCGCGCACCAGCTCCTCTTTACTGCCTTCACAGTGGTGATAAACCTCAGCGCGGTTCGTCTCATCCAGGATGTAGATGTTGAAACCGGCGTCGTCACCCGACTCTTCAAAGAAGAACTGAATAATCCCTTCGCTCGCAAAGCCATCCACGACCTGTGGCAGTTTCACGTGGTTGGTTTCCACCTGCACTGACAGGCCATGCAGCTTGTTGTGCGAAATGGCGCCGTAGAACTCGATGGCGTTTTCCAGCTTCTGTACTGAAACATTCAGGCGCTCGAAGAACAGGCCCCAGGTCTGTCCGGAGACGCGCAGCGCTTTAAAGCGACCGGTTTCCTGACGGGTACTGGAGAGGCGCAGTTCGATGCACTCTGAAACCAGCTGCTGCACACGGGTACGGATCAGACCGCGCAGATGCTGGCTATAGCAGAACACCTCAACGCTGTCCGGCGGCGCAGCGTCCTGGTGCATCTTGCCAAGAATCGTTTTCAGCGCTTCGATCATCGCCTGCTCGCCGTTGAAGTGCAGAGTACGCACTTCGTTCCACGAGTTGCGGTACAGCAGGTCTACGCTGCCCACCAGGCAGTTTTGCTGCTCGCCAAAGCTAAAGACATCCAGCTTGCGGAAATCAAAATGGACCACCTGATTGCGGAAGGCCGCCGTCGGGTCATATTCCAGGTTGACGATGATCGCCAGATGGCGAATTTCACACGGACTGTAGAGCGCTTTTGGCGTCGGTGCCGGCAGACGCAGCGGGAAGTGGTGGGAGACATCCGCCACCATCTCCTGCAGTTTGGCTAAATCGACAACCTCGTTGCCTTTGATAAACAGCCGGGTACGCGAGGTCAGCAGGCCGTTGAACCAGGCCCAGGCCACCAGCTTGTTCAGGTAGCGGTTATATTCCAGCGGCTGATGGCTGATGATCGAGTCCATGCTTGGCGCACGGTTGTACAGGTACCACCCGGTGCGGTTTGCGCGGCCCGGCGGCACATAGATAAAGGTCAGGTTCGGTTCTGACAGGTCCGGTGAAATCTGCGGGTTAACCAGCGTGACTTTACCCGGCAATGCTTCAAACGCCGCATACAGTTTACGCGTCAACACCCCGATGTCCTGCGGGCTGGCGGAAACGCTGAGATTGTTACGACGCGCAAAGCGGATAAGGTTGCGGTAGCTTTGCATCATGGCATCGAGCAGTTCGTTGTGCGCTTCACGCACCTGATCGATTTTCCAGTTGGCGCGGTTATCAAGCATCGACAGACGTTCTTCGTCCCATCCCCACTCTTTCACCAACTGACTGACCACTTCACGACGCCAGCCCACGCATGCGCGTTCGCGGCTGAGTTTTTCACAGACTTTGAGGTAGAAACATCGACGCACCAGATCGAGACGCGTGGTGTCATCAATGGCTTTCAGGTATTCGGTGACGCGTTCAAGCATCATGCAGTAAGCATCCAGCCCGTAGGAGACAATTTCTCCGTCGTGCAGACGCTGTTTGATATCTTTCGCCAGCAAACGCGGCGTGGGGTATTCCCAGGAATAGGCTTCCAGCAGCAGGGTTTTCAGCACGGCCTTATACGGCGAATCAATGCTTTTATAGAGCTGCCAGAGGCTCGCGCCAAAGTACTCTTCGGCGGAAAGCGAACTGAGGCCACCCAGATCCAGCCATTCATTTGGTGTCAGCACACCCTGGGAGTACAACGACATTACGTAATCGTCGTAATGCTCTTCTTCGTCGCACGGCACCATATTCCACAGAATACGCTTACCGGCCAGGCGAACGGCAGTACGGTAAAACTCGTCCAGCAGTAAGATGTGCTGGGTTGAGCCGCAGTCTTCACCACCCAGACTGCCACTTTCGTTATGACGGAAACGGTTTTCATCAATCAGGAAGAAACTGACTTCCACGCCAAGCGACGCGGCCCAGCTTTCCAGCAGGCTGCACTTTCGTTGCAGCAGCTGACGCTCGTCGTTATCGAGCCAGGACTGATGACAGACCCAGATGTCCAGGTCCGAAGAACAGCTTTGCCCAACCGAGGAGGTGCTGCCCATGGTGTAAACGCCTGTAATCGGCAGTTCACCTTTCGGTGATTCCTGCGGCGGCATGCCACGGTAGAGTTCAAGTTCGGTCAGGTAGTGTTGTTGGGTTTCATCAGGCGTGAAAAGACAGATGCCTCTGGGAACGTTACCGTCAAGGTAGCCAGGCATCAGCGGATGGTGATAGTGCAATAATGTCGGCAGAAGACTGTATACCTGCTGGAAAGCAGGGCCCATAGCAGCAAGCGCGCGATCGACACGCAGTTGGTTTATGGCATCCAGTCTCTGTTTCAGAGTCTCAATATAGAGGTACAAGACGTATCGCCTGATGTTTCCGGGTGTCGCACGCTATTCAAAACAGAAATAACAGCGGACCCGCAGTATTACAAAAAGAGAACCGTTACCTTTTTTCGCCCTTATCATTATGGTGGTACCGACGAAAAAATGGTCTAAAACGTGATCAATTTAACACCTTGCCGGTTGACCGTAAAGAAAGATGCGCTACATACAGTGTAGCACCGTTCTGTACGTGTAAATTCCTTAATACGGCTGTGGCTGACGAGAACCCCGCCCTGTCCCTCTCTTCTTCATCACCGTAAAACTGCCATCCCAGAGTCAACAATGTTAGGATGGTTAGCGATTGATAATGACGGTAACAAGCATGTTAGACAATGTTTTGAGAATTGCCACACGCCAAAGCCCTCTTGCGCTCTGGCAGGCACATTATGTTAAGCAGCGCCTTGAAGCCTGCCACAGTGGATTGTGCGTCGAGCTGGTGCCGATGGTCACGCGCGGTGACGTGATCCTTGATACGCCACTGGCTAAAGTGGGCGGCAAGGGCCTGTTTGTCAAAGAACTGGAACTGGCATTGCTTGAGAACCGCGCCGATATCGCCGTACATTCGATGAAAGATGTGCCCGTCGAGTTCCCGGAAGGGCTGGGGCTGGTGACCATTTGCGAGCGTGAAGATCCGCGCGATGCGTTTGTCTCCAATCACTATGATTCGCTCGATGCGTTGCCAGAAGGCAGCGTGGTTGGCACGTCCAGTTTACGTCGTCAGTGTCAGCTGGCAGAACGTCGTCCGGACCTGATCATTCGTTCGCTGCGCGGTAACGTTGGTACGCGTCTGAGCAAGCTGGATAACGGCGATTACGATGCCATTATCCTCGCGGTTGCGGGTCTGAAGCGACTGGGGCTGACGTCGCGCATTCGCGTCGCGTTGCCGCCTGAGCTGTCGCTGCCGGCCGTGGGTCAGGGTGCCGTCGGCATTGAATGCCGTCTGGATGATGAGCGTACCCGCGCGCTGCTTGCCCCGCTGAACCATGATGAGACCGCTATCCGCGTTAACGCCGAGCGCGCCATGAACACCCGCCTCGAAGGAGGGTGTCAGGTGCCCATTGGCAGCTATGCTGAATTAATTAACGGTGAACTGTGGCTGCGAGCGCTGGTTGGCGCACCGGACGGTTCACAGATGGTACGCGGCGAACGTCGCGGTAAAGCGCAAGATGCCGAACAGCTTGGCGTGTCGCTGGCAGAAGAGCTGCTGGATAACGGCGCCCGTGAGATCCTGGCTGAAGTTTATAATGGAGAACCCCCTGCATGAGTATTCTTGTCACCCGCCCTTCTCCCGCAGGAGAGCAGTTAGTGAGCCGTCTGCGCGCACTGGGGCAGGTGGCCTGGAGTTTTCCGCTCATTGAATTCTCCCCCGGTCGGGAGCTGTCCGCGCTTGCCGACCATATGAATACCCTCCAGCAGGGCGACTTGCTGTTTGCGCTGTCGCAACATGCGGTGGAATTTGCCCAGGCGCAGCTACAACAGCAGGGGCTTAACTGGCCAACCGCCCCTGACTATTTTGCGATTGGTCGTACAACGGCACTGGCGTTGCATACCGTAAGCGGAACAGACGTTCGTTACCCGTTAGATCGGGAAATCAGCGAAGTCTTGCTACAATTACCTGAATTACAAACTATTGCCGGAAAGCGTGCACTCATTTTACGCGGTAACGGCGGGCGCGAACTGTTGGGCGAAACGCTGCGGGAACGCGGGGCTGAGGTCACGTTCTGCGAATGCTATCAGCGTTGTGCAAAACATTACGATGGTGCGGAAGAGGCGATGCGCTGGCATATGCGCGGTATTACGACCCTGGTGGTGACCAGCGGCGAAATGCTGCAGCAGCTCTGGTCGCTGGTGCCCCTTTGGTATCGTGAAAACTGGTTACTCCACTGCCGGCTTCTGGTCGTCAGTGAGCGTCTGGCGAACCAGGCCCGGGAACTGGGCTGGCAAGATATTCGGATCGCTGATAACGCTGACAACGATGCGCTGCTGCGCGCATTACAATAACTCTCATAATGGGAAGCCATAATGACGGAACACGATAAATCCTCCGCCGTGGTTGAAGAGACCAGGGAGACTGTGGACATCACGCCGCAGTCAGAAACGACTGAGAAAACCGTTGAGAAGAAGAACGGCAGCAATAAAACCAGCCTCGCGCTGAGCGCGATAGCCATCGCCATTGCGCTGGCCGCAGGCGTTGGCCTCTATGGCCTGGTGAAACAGCAAGGTTCCAGCCAGACAGCGACCAACGACACGCTGGTCAATCAGCTTACCGCCCTGCAAAAAGCACAGGAGACGCAGAAAACTGAACTGGAAACGGTGATTAAACAGCAGTCCGCGGCGCTCGCTGAGGCGAACAGCAAACAGGAAGAGCTGACCAAACAGCTGGACGAGGTGCAGCAGAAAGTCGCCACGATTTCCGGTACCGATGCCAAAACCTGGCTGCTCTCGCAGGCCGATTTCCTGGTGAAGCTGGCCGGACGTAAGCTCTGGAGCGATCAGGACGTCACCACCGCCGCCGCGCTGCTGAAAAGCGCTGATGCGAGCCTGGCAGACATGAACGATCCGAGCCTCATTACCGCGCGTCGTGCCATTACCGAAGATATCGCCAGCCTCTCTGCCGTTTCGCAGGTGGACTACGATGGCATCATCCTGAAGGTCAATCAGCTTTCAAACCAGATTGATAACCTGCAGCTGGCGGATAACAACGACGATGACTCCCCGATGGATTCTGACGGCACCGAGCTTTCCAGCTCCCTGAGCGAATGGCGCGTGAACCTGCAAAAAAGCTGGCAGAACTTTATGGATAGCTTCATTACTATCCGCCGCCGCGACGAAACCGCCGTTCCGCTGTTAGCGCCGAATCAGGACATTTATCTGCGCGAAAACATTCGCTCCCGCCTGCTGGTGGCGGCTCAGGCCGTACCGCGTCATCAGGAAGAAACCTACAAACAGGCGCTTGATAACGTCTCGACATGGGTACGTGCTTACTACAATACCGATGATGCCACGACCACGGCTTTCCTCGATGACATTGATAAACTGAGCCAGCAGAACATCACCATGAACGTGCCGGACAAGCTGGAAAGCCAGCCGATTCTGGAGAAACTGATGCAGACGCGCGTGCGCAACCTGCTGGCGCAACCGGGCGTTCCGGCAGAACCTCACGCCCAGGCCCCTGCCGCGGCGCCAGCGCCAGCGCCTGAAAGCGCGCCACAAGGAGAGTAATGATGCTTAAAGTACTCTTACTCTTCATCCTGCTGATCGCCGGGATCGTGCTGGGGCCGATGCTTGCCGGTCATCAGGGTTACGTCCTGATCCAGACCGATAACTACAACATCGAAACCAGCGTAACGGGTCTGGTGATCATTCTGATCCTCGGGGTGGTGGTGCTCCTTGCGGTGGAGTGGATCCTGCGCCGAATTTTCCGTACCGGTGCGCATACGCGTGGCTGGTTCGTTGGCCGTAAACGCCGCCGCGCCCGTAAGCAGACTGAGCAGGCACTGCTTAAGCTGGCCGAGGGTGACTATCAGCAGGTTGAAAAGCTGATGTCGAAAAATGCTGACCATGCCGAACAGCCGGTGGTGAACTATCTGCTGGCCGCCGAGGCAGCGCAACAGCGGGGTGACGAAGCCCGCGCCAACCAGCATCTGGAACGCGCGTCAGAACTATCTCCGAAAGACCCGATTCCCGTTGAGATCACCCGCGTTCGACTGCAGCTGGCCCGCAACGAAAACCACGCCGCACGTCACGGTATCGACCGTCTGCTGGAAGTCTCGCCACGCCACCCGGAAGTGCTGCGTCTTGCCGAGCAGGCCTATATTCGCACCGGTGCCTGGGGTTCACTGCTGGATATCATTCCGTCGATGGCCAAAGCCGACGTCGGTGATGATGAACATCGTGATGAACTTCAGCGTCTGGCATGGATTGGCCTGATGGATCAGGCGCGTGCCGATCTCGGCAGCGATGGCCTGAAAACCTGGTGGAAGAATCAGAGCCGGAAAACGCGTCAGCAGGTTCCGTTGCAGGTTGCGATGGCAGAACATCTGATTGAATGTGACGATCATGACACGGCGCAGGAGATCCTCCTCGACGGACTGAAGCGACAGTATGACGATCGCCTGGTTATGGTGATCCCGCGTCTGAAAACCAATAACCCTGAGCAAATTGAAAAAATGCTGCGTCAGCAGATTAAAGCCGTCGGCGACCGTCCACTGCTGTGGAGTACGCTGGGCCAGTCGCTGATGAAGCACGGTGAATGGCAGGAAGCGAGTCTCGCCTTCCGTGCAGCGCTGAAACAGCGCCCGGACGCATTTGACTACGCGTGGCTTGCCGATTCGCTGGACAAGCAGCACAAGCCGGAAGAGGCTGCCGCCATGCGCCGCGATGGGCTGTTATTAACGCTGCAAAATAATGGCAGCCAGCAATAAATAACAAGGAGGCCAGACGGCCTCCTTTTTTTATTCCCCTTCGCCTGCTACATTCTTTACCACATCATCTGAAAACGAACCCGCCAATGTAACGACGTCTTTTCATTAACTTTTTTCCATACACGCGACGAGTGCCGCGTGGACTGAATCGTTTTTGAAAGGAAATCGTCATGAACTCCCTTTTGTACGCGCTTATTGAAGCGCTGCGCTGCCACCGCTGGCTGCGCCTGCTGGCCTGTGCCTTTATCTTTACATCACTGGGAAATGGCGTCACCCAGGTGGTGGTCTTCGGCTTACTGTTAGCATGGTCCGCCCCGCCCGCACTGCTTACCCTCGCCTTTCTTTTCGCCACGCTACCTGGCTTTATCGGCAGCCTCATCAGTGAAAAGCTGTGCGCGCGCTATTCTCCGATATCCCTGTTGATACTCACCGAGGGGCTTGGCTTACTGGCCCTGCTCTTTCCCCTGCTCGGCGTGCACTATCACAGTATCCCTGCGTTACTGGCCGTGCAGTCCACCGAAGCACTGCTTAGCGGAATGAGCTGGCCTGCCCTGACGCTGCTCTTTAAACGCGGACTCAGAGAAGCAGAACTCCCTGCCGCAACCTGCCTCGAGAATGTGATTTTTGCCGCTCAGGTTTTGTTAGGCACCGGGCTGGGGATGGTACTTTTCCAGAAGATCGCCATCCTCGCCTTGCTGGCCATTGATGCCACCAGCTTTCTCGGATCGCTGTTCATGCTCTGGCTGGCGGGTCGTGTATATTTAGCGCCCACACTGGCAGTCCCCACTGAAGAGAAAGCGCCTGCGGCTTTACGCTGGCAGATGTTGACCATCCGGCAGAAACGCAATTTGCTGATTTTGCCTGCGCTGGCCGCCGTCGGTTCACCGGCCATGGCACTTCTTCCGGCAATGGCACAGCAGATCCATCCTCAGGATGCGGCCAGCCTTGCTTTGCCACTGCTTTTTGCAAGGAGCATGGGACAACTTTGCGGTCCCCTGCTGCTAAAAAGAGACAGCCTGACGCGTTTTGCAGCACGCACGCCACGGATTTTACTGTGTCTCGGCATCTTCCTTGCCGCGTATGGGATGCTCCCGCTGTTGTCCGGGTGGATGGCATGCGCGCTGGGGATGATATTTGTCGCACACCTGGCCTCAAATGTTCTCTTTGCGGCCGGCACGTTTGCCGTACTCAGCAGTTTTCAAACCACGCACATGGCTTCGGCCAGCAGTAAAGTCTGGCGCTGGCAAACGCTCAGTGCCTCGCTTTTCACCGGTATTGCCGCGATGGCGGCGGCAGGGTTTGGCTCCATACAAGCGCTTTACAGCGTTTCGTCAGCCGCTCTGATACTGGTCGCCCTGATCATGTACGTTTACCGGGAATAAGGCATAAAAAAACGCCTGCTATAAAAGCAGGCGTTAAAACAGGTCTGTAAGACAACATATTTGGTGCTTCACTCAACGTTATGCCCATGGTGTCTGATGAGGCCGAAGCGACATCTGTCAGTGGACGATAAGCACCGTAAATGGCTCTGCGTCATTCCTGAGTTTATGAGGCACTAAGGCGAACATAAGAGATGGAATGAGCATCTACACGTATATTATTGCACGTAACGTGCCAACTTGACACGCAGAACTTTTACATCGCGCAACATTTTAAGATAAAAGGAAATTATGTTGTTGAGCGGTATCTTAGACCCTACAACCTGCTGATAAACACGACGAAATGTCGTCTGGAGGAGACACGAAAGCCGCCAAATTATTATATCTTTTACTTTCAATGTGTTATGTGTCGCTGAATCGCGACAAGAAAGCCGGCTGTTGTCGTGGAATCACTACAGAGGGGGAAAGGCGCAGAAAACAAAAAACCCCGCCGAAGCGGGGTTCAAAATTGGTCGGCGAGAGAGGATTCGAACCTCCGACCCACTGGTCCCAAACCAGTTGCGCTACCAAGCTGCGCTACTCGCCGATGTACTGCTTTTTGAATTTTTAGTTCAATTCATTAAAAAGTCGTGGTGCGAGGGGGGGGACTTGAACCCCCACGTCCGTAAGAACACTAACACCTGAAGCTAGCGCGTCTACCAATTCCGCCACCTTCGCAATTCACAACTTTTTCAATAATGGGGTGGCTAATGGGATTCGAACCCACGACAACTGGAATCACAATCCAGGGCTCTACCAACTGAGCTATAGCCACCACTGTATTCTTTCACGCGGTACTGACTACTTCTCAGACCACCGCAGCTCTAGCGCCGGGACTAAAATGGCGCGCCCGACAGGATTCGAACCTGAGACCTCTGCCTCCGGAGGGCAGCGCTCTATCCAGCTGAGCTACGGGCGCTTAGCGCCGTTGCGGGGCTGGATATTACGTACCTCCGACCCCGCTGTCTAGTGCTTTTTTGAAAAAAATGCGCGTTTGGTTATGGTTTGCACATTTTGCCGCTTATTCCTCCACTTTCTGCGAGGTAGCGCGGCGGCCCAGACCAAAAAGCTTATACGCCGCGGTCACCGCCGCCAGGAAGATCATCCCGACAAACAGCGACATGCGCGTATCTTCATTAAAGTACATTCCGATTAATACGCAAACCAGGAACGCCATCGTCAAATAGTTGGCATACGGGAACAGAATAGAACGGAACGGATGGCTGGCGATGGCCTTTTTATGTGCCTGACGGAAACGCAGCTGGCTAATCAGGATAACAAACCAGGGCACCATGCCTGGCAGCACGCTGGCGCTGTAGACATAAACAAACACGCGCTGCGGATTCGGGATGATGTAGTTCAGGCAGGAGCCAATCAGCAGGATCACAATCGACACCGCCACTCCCGCAACCGGTACGCCCGCACGCGAAACTTTCGCCATTGCCGCTGGCAGCTGGTTGTTTCTGGACAGCGCGTAGAGCATACGTCCGCAGCTGTACATCCCGCTGTTGCAGCCTGACAACGCCGCCGTCAGAACCACAAAATTAATGATGCCTGCTGCCGCCGTGATGCCAATCTTCGCGAAGGTCAAGACAAACGGGCTACCGGTCGTGCCAATTTCATTCCACGGGAAGATGGTTACGATAACGAAGATCGCCCCCACATAGAAAATCAGGATACGCCACAGCACCTTGCCTACGGCGCTGCGCAGCGTAACCTGCGGGTTTTTCGCTTCACCCGCGGTAATACCGATAAGCTCGACCCCCTGATAAGAGGCCACAACGATACACAGTGCCGTCAGGAAGCCCTTCCAGCCGCCCGCAAAGAAGCCGCCGTTTTCGGTCAGGTTACCAAAGCCAATGGCGTACCCGCCGTTGCCAAAGCCGAAGAAGATAACGCCCAGCCCGACCACAATCATCACGATGATGGTGGTGACTTTGATCATCGCAAACCAGAATTCGATTTCACCATAAAGACGAACCGCGGCAAGGTTTGCCAGTGCCACCAGCCCCACGGCAATCAGCGCCGGTATCCACTGGACCATGTCCGGGAACCAGAACTGCACATAGACCCCTATCGCCGTGATTTCAGAGATGCCAACCGCCATCCACATAAACCAGTATGACCATGCCGTCAGGTAGCCAAAGAACGGGCTCATATATCGGTGCGCGTAAACCGCGAAGGAACCCGTGACAGGCTCCATGAAGAGCATTTCGCCCATCGAACGCATGATGAAGAAAACGAACAATCCCGCAATGATATAAGCCAGCAAGACCGAAGGTCCTGCCCATTTGAGCGTGCTTGCGGAGCCCATAAACAGGCCCACGCCGATAGTGCCGCCCAGCGCTATCAGTTCAATATGACGAGCCTCCAGCCCACGCTGTAGCTCCGGTTTTTTCTCTGCCATAGATCCTCGATTGTGTTTGCTGTTTCCCGACTTAAGGCCGGGTATTGTTTTTTAGGGGTACTAAAATACGGGGCGAATGGTTTCTTAAAATGCGGCAAATGGCAAACGATGCATAAAAAAAATGAATGCATTGCACAGATTCGCAGCAGTTTTGCAGGGGAGTTGCAGCGCGAACAGCATATCGCGCTACATTTTGATTACATTTTCCCGGTGTAGTGCCAGGTAAGGTAGCGAAGCAGACGGATCTGTCGTGTAATCCGCGTCGGCTGAGATAGCAGGCGATACAGCCACTCCAGCCCCAGGTTTTGCCAGACTTTGGGCGCACGCTTAACATGGCCGGTAAAGACGTCATACGTTCCGCCAACGCCCATATAAAGGGCATCCGGACACACCTGACGGCAGTCACGCATCAGGATCTCCTGGCGTGGGGAGCCCATCGCCACGGTGATGATTTTCGCTCCACTGTCGCGAACGCGTTCAAACAGCGCCTGCCGGGCCTCTGGTTTGAAGTAGCCATCCTGGCTGCCCACGATGTTAACATTCCATTGACTGCGCAATTTCGCTTCGGTCTGCGCCAGTACCTCCGGCTTACCGCCAATCAGGAATACCGGCGTGCCTTCCGCCCCTGCGCGTGCCATCAGTTGCTCCCAGAGATCGGCCCCTGCCACGCGAGATACATTAGCGCCAGGATACTTTTTGCGGATTGAACGCACCACGCTGATACCGTCGGCATATTTAAATTCAGCCGCTTCTATCAGGCTTCTCACTTCGGCGTTGTCTTCCACCGCCAGCATCTTTTCCGCATTGATGGCGACCAGCGTACCGGATTTCATCTGACCACCAGCGAACAGAAAATCCAGCGCGTGTTGCATATCGCGCCAGCCAATAAGCTGCAGACCGCGCAGCGTATAGCGCGGTGCAGAAGTTTTATCCGTCATGACTTTCCCTACTCACACTTGCGACAGCGTTGTGCTGCCCTGCGGCTCGCGCTTATGCACAAGCCCTGCACTGTCAAACAGCCAGTACAACAGTTTGGCCAGTAACAGGCAGATGCCAAAAACGACCATGAAGAAAACCACGCGCGACACGAATGAATCCAGCCCTTCACGCGCCAGAACGATCATATTGAAAATGGCACCAAAGCAGAAACTGTGCAAAATAGCCGCCTTATAGCGGTTTGTTTCTTCGTTGCCGCGCACGTAGAGCCAGTCAAACCACTTGATGATCAGCCCCACCACCACCGCCCCCGGCAGGATAAACCAGCTTCCCCCCATCACCACCAGCGAGCCAATCAACGTAGGTGAGATCGCAAGACCTGAGTGGTTGTTCAGCACTTCCCAGGTAAAATAGTTTGCCGTGTTGAGTACGACGCCGGGACGGTCTGGCCACAGCCAGGTTGGGATAAAGACATAAAAGTCGCGCACAATAGGCGCAAGGCCCTGGAAATCGATTTTGTCGTAGTTTTGCAGCAACAACGCCAGGTTTTCCCACGGCGAGAAGGTGTCGCGCGTGAGATAGAGGAATGTGTAAAACGCCTCGTCACCGGCTACGTTGAGCCCGTAGCGCTTCAGGGCAAGCCAGAACATACCAACAATGCCAAACACCCCAGCAGCCACCAGCATCCATAAAGAGATCCACCCGCGGATGATGCCGATAAACAGGAAGATTGCGAAAGCGATGATGATATTTGCACGCGTCCCTCCCACAATCATGTAGGTCAGGAAACCGAAGGCGACGGTACTCACCAGGAAAAACAGCCAGGCTTTGCTGTCCTGACGCAGGAAAAAGATCACCAGCATCGCCGGAATGAAGAAGTAGAAGAAGCGCTTAAGCGCCACGCCCGACACTTCGGCAGAAAAAATCTGGCTGTAGGACTGGAGCTTGAACAGCAGAAAACCATTGTGCATGAAGAAGATACCCACGCTTACCAGCGCGATCGTCATCAGCATCACCCACGTCAGGTGCGTCTCCACCCGGTTCATGGTGAAGAGCGCCCGGCGCGGCGCGGTGGATTGCGCTGAACGCAGGCGCGTTTTATAGGTGGCGTAATAGACGGCGTAGAAGCAGGTCGCTGCCAGGATCGCCTGGAGCAGGATCTCGGGCGGGGCAACGCTCACGTCAAACCGGAAGACCAGAATGCTGGTCAGCGGGAATCCGAAAAAGAAGGTCAGAAGAAACAGTAACGAGAAGAAGACGTTAAAGTTGAAACGCACCCGGCGAAACTCGAACCAGGTGAGCGTGGCGATGAATAAAGTGCTCAGAAGCCAAACGATCAGTAAGCCGCTGAATTGCAACTGGCTCATGCTTTGTCTCCTGCAGCGATACGCAGCGCGCGGTGCCACGGCGTGAGGTAGTTCGGGCTAAAGAAGTCGATGGCACTTTTGTCCACCAGCGCCAGTTGTCTCTGCGCTTCGCGGACCACCTCTTCGTTAAGCACATCGGAAGTAAACAGCACCGGCAGATGCTGCTCCGCCATGTCCTGCCAGAATGGGTTTTCGCGATTGAGTACGCAGGGCACACCCGCCTGAATCAGCAGACACAGCGTGCCAATTCCTTGCTGACGCGCAAAGATGAAATAGCCCAGATCGCACCGACGCAGCAGCGCAAGATACTCATCAAATTCCAGCTTATCGTGGAGAATGTGCACATTCCCGGCGCTAAATAACGCGAGTGCCTGCTGGCGGACCTCATCGATATAGGCATCGTTATTGGCCGGATACCCCATCGGCACAATCACATTGACGGTGTCGCCAAACTGCTGATGTACCGCCCTGAGCGCGGCAAGATGTTCATTGCTGCGATCGCCTGAATTACCCACCAGAATCGTCAGTTTACCCTCGCGCGGCGTATCATTCGCCATGTTGTTCAGCGCCGGGTTCATTCGGGTCGGGAAATAGAGTAGCTCACCGCGTACGTCAGGGTGGCGTTTAGCAAAATAATTGAGATCGCCACGGGTCGCGAAAACGCATCCCACACGCCCCTGCGCCATGCGCCGCAACGGGTAGAAAAGACGGAATTTCCAGCCGCTGGAGACTTCGTAGAGATCGGCTCCCCAGATATGCCAGCTGCACTGCGAAGGTTTGATCCCCCCGCTCAGGAGCGCCAGCCACAGGCCGGTATTAAACTGCCCATGGAAAAAGAAACGTTGCTCACGATCCGCTTTGGCTTTGGCAACAACCGCCTTCGCCAGCGCAGCCTTGTCCGGCCAGAAAGAGAGTGTCAGCGTCGGACACGCCACGCTCAGGCCATTATCCTGACCGGCAACCATAAACTCACGAGCGTCGGGATCCCCCGATGCCAGTTCATCATTGAAGAACCGTAACACGGTCTGGTTATGGTGTGGGATATCCGATCCCAGTATGTGAATCAGTGCAGTCATGCGCGTTTACGCCAAAGTAAAAATACGCCGCAACAGGCAGCGAAATAAACGATATAGGTTGCCATATAGGCCTGAGCCGCCCCCAGCGCACCGTGTGCCGGGATCAACCAGTGTGAGAATGCGGTCAGTAATGCAAACTGGCTGATTTCCGCCAGGATATACAACCGTAGCGAGGCTTTCGCAATCACCAGATAACCAAAAACGTAAGCCCCCACTTTCAGTACATCGCCCACCAGTTGCCAGGCAAACAGATCGCGCATGGCGGTAAACTTCGCGGAGAAGAGCAGCCAGATGGCGACATCGCGCAATAGCCATATGGTTAAACTGGCTGCCGCAACGGCGGGAAGGACAAACCGCAGTGAGCGGGAAATTTCGCGCGTGATATCCTGCCTGGAGGTCAGGCGCGATAAGGTTGGCAGCAAATAGACGCTAAAGGAAGCCGTTATAAATTGGAGGTAGGCATCGGAAATACTGCTCACCCCTTGCCAAATCCCAACTTCGTCCCAGCTGTAATGCGCCGCCAGCAGGTTTCGCATCATCACATAGGCGACGGGGAGCGTGACGGAGGTGATGAGCGCCATCAGGGTAAATTTTCCCAGCTGGCTTGCCAGCACCTTATCCCATTGAGGTTTCAGGTAACTCAACGGAATGGTGCCCCGACGCATTAGCATGAACGCCGCCGGAACGACCACTAATGCCGGTACCAGCGCCAGCCCCAGCAACGCGCCTTCATAGCCGCCCAGCCGATAGCAAAAATAGTAGGCAATCACGCCGATGACGCTGCCGAGGATTAACGCCAGTGCGTTCCCGGCCGCATCACGAAAGCCTTTCATCAGCGCCAACAGCAGGTTAGCCCAGGCAATGCCCAGCTGAACCAGCGCGACCAGACGAACCAGCCCCTGATAATGGGTGTGACCAAATAACCCCTGGCTTATGGGTGCCGCTGCCAGCAGGAAAATAACCGCCATCAGGGTCGAAAAGCCGGTGACCATCGCCGAGGATGTACCGACAACACGGCGAAGCTGGGCCGCATCATCATGGTACTGCGCAACGTATTTCGTGACGCCGTTGAAAATCCCTGCGCCGGCCAGTACCCCAAGGACGGTCACAAGCTGACGGAAATTCCCCGCCAGCCCGACGCCTGAAGGGCCGAATGAGACGGCCAGCAGCTTGACGACCAGTAGCCCGGCGCCAATTTTGACAAGTGTGGACGCGGCGGTCCACACCGATGCTTTTGCCAGAGACATATCAGCCGAAATAACTCAGAAGGGTGTTAATCACCGTACGCTGGTTAACAGGCGCGAGGTTGTAGAACAGTGGCAAACGAAGCAAACGCTCACTTTCTTTCGTGGTGTAGCGATCTTCACCCGCGAAGACCCCAAATGCCTCCCCTGCCGGGCTGGAGTGCAGCGGGATATAGTGGAACACCGCCAGAATTTCGGCTTCTTTTAGCCAGGCAATCAACTTGCTGCGATCGTCGTTATCGCGCAGTTTGATATAGAACATATGGGCATTATGGACGCAATCAGCCGGAAGGGTCGGCAGCTCAATTCGCCCGGCTTGTGCCAGCGGTTGCAGCGCGTCGTAATAAGTTTGCCACAGGGACAGGCGCTGAAGATTAATGCGGTCCGCTGCCTCCAGCTGCGCCCACAGGTATGCCGCCTGCAGATCGGCCATCAGATAGCTTGAGCCAATATCGCGCCAGGTATATTTGTCTACCTGCCCCCGGAAGAACTGGCTGCGGTTGGTGCCTTTTTCACGGATCACTTCCGCGCGCTCGACCAGCGCACGGTCGTTAATCAGCGTCGCACCACCCTCGCCACCGGCGGTATAGTTTTTGGTTTCGTGGAAGCTAAAGCAGCCGATATGGCCGATCGTTCCCAGCGCTCGACCTTTATAGGTCGACATCACGCCCTGAGCGGCATCTTCAACCACGAACAGGTCATGTTTTTTGGCGATCGCCATGATGGTGTCCATCTCACACGCCACACCCGCGTAGTGAACCGGCACAATCGCGCGCGTTTTGTCCGTGATTGCCGCTTCAATCAGCGTCTCATCAATGTTCATGGTATCCGGGCGAATATCCACAAAGACGATTTTCGCACCACGCAGGACAAAGGCATTCGCTGTAGAGACGAAGGTGTAGCTCGGCATGATCACTTCATCGCCCGGCTGGATATCCAGCAGCAACGCCGCCATTTCCAGCGATGCGGTACAGGACGGGGTCAGCAGGACTTTAGCGCTGTGAAACCGCTGCTCCATCCACTGCTGGCAGCGACGGGTAAAACCACCGTCACCACAGAGTTTGCCGCTGCCCATAGCAGACTGCATATAGTCGAGTTCGGTGCCCACGACGGGTGGTGCGTTAAATGGAATCATCTTGTCACCTGTATAACCAGTAAGCGGTGGCGTCGATGTTGGCACCACTCGCGATATAACGTTTAAGCGCGGCGGTGTTGCCCATCTGGGTTGCCACCCGCAGAGTCAAAAGCTGTTGCTGCTGCGCCCAGTGAAGCGCCGCCTGCATGAGTTTTTCGCCCATGCCGCGCCCGGCTAATAAACCAATACGCCCCTCGTTCGCGTTGAGCTTACGAAGCGAGACAAATCCCTCAATCTGGCCGTCTGCAGTGCGAAATACCAGGCACACATGGTCAAAGGTGCCTTTTACCGCGTTCTCTACCCACTGGGCGTAGAAACGCCCACTGTCGTCCGGTGCATACCACGGTGCGCGAAAACGGCTCCGGGCAAACGCCTGCGCCGCCATCTGACGCAGCGCGGGGATATCCTGCTCCGTTGCCACTTCCGCACCGGGCGAATCATGGCAGACGAGCGTAATGGACAGATCAACCTCGCCTTCAACCAGCTGAAAACCTTGTTGCTGGAGCGCATCGAGCAGGTCGGCACGGTCTGCGGGGATCCTGGCCTGTACCCGCGACCAGGCGGTGAAGTCGGCCTCAGTCAGAACCGGCGCATCGTCGCGCAGGCGTACGATGGCTGATGGCAGACCAAAAAAGGCACTCTCCCACTCAAGGGACTCGAGAACCCCCTTCAGGTGGCTCAACGCCAGACACCTTTCGTATCAACCACATACTGTTGGCGTACGGCATCACCGGACGTCGCTTTAAATTCTTTATGATCCACCAGCAGCACCAGCACATCCGCCGTCGCCAGCGCCTCATCCAGCGCGGTCAACGTACAGTGGCCCGCCAGTTTTGCCGGCAGTTCATGAATATTGGGTTCAACCACCAGCGTTTCGCCGGTGTGCCAGCCAGCGATCATCTCTGCAATCTCCATCGCCGGGCTTTCGCGTAAGTCGTCAATATTCGGTTTGAATGCCAGACCAAAGCAGGCAATTTTCAGCTCACTGGCGCGTTTGCCGCTCTCAGCCAGACAGTCCGCTACGGTGGCTTTCACCTGACTGAGCACCCAGTGTGGCTTGCTGTCATTCACTTCACGCGCGGTGCGGATCAGGCGGGCCTGCGCCGGGTTTTGCGCCACAATAAACCACGGGTCGACAGCGATACAGTGACCGCCCACGCCCGGGCCAGGCTGGAGGATATTTACGCGCGGATGGCGATTCGCCAGGCTAATCAACTCCCAGACGTTAATCCCCTGATCGGCGCAAATCAGCGACAGTTCATTCGCGAAGGCGATATTCACGTCCCGGAAACTGTTTTCCGTGAGCTTGCACATTTCGGCGGTGCGGGAGTTGGTCACCACACATTCGCCTTCAAGGAAAATCTTGTAAAGCGCGCTGGCGCGTGCAGAACAGACTGGCGTCATGCCACCGATCACGCGATCGTTTTTAATCAGCTCTACCATCACCTGACCTGGCAGCACGCGCTCAGGACAGTAAGCAATATTGATATCAGCTTGCTCGCCCGCCTGCTGCGGGAAGCGTAAGTCAGGTCGGGCTTGCGCCAGCCACTGCGCCATCTGTTCGGTAGCACCGACGGGCGAAGTGGATTCCAGGATCACCAGAGCCCCTTTTTTCAGGACCGGTGCAATCGATTTTGCCGCCGCTTCGACGTAAGCCATGTCGGGCTCATGGTCACCTTTAAAGGGGGTTGGCACCGCAATAAGATATGCATCCGCCTCGACCGGCGTCGTGCTGGCACGCAGGAATCCGCCATCAACCGCCTCTTTCACCACGTGGTCGAGATCGGGCTCCACGATATGAATTTCGCCACGGTTAATGGTTTCCACCGCACGCGCGTTGATATCCACGCCCACAACCTGTTTTTGACGGGAGGCAAACGCTGCCGCGGTGGGCAAGCCAATGTAGCCAAGACCAATGACAGAGATGGTAGTAAAACTCATAGCGTTACCCGATTGTGTTTAAGTGCATGCAAAATACGGCCACAAGCCTGCCCATCGCCATACGGGTTATGGGCCCGGCTCATCGCCTGATACTCTTCGTCGTCGTGAAGCAGGCGCGTCACCTCTTCGACGATCAGCTGTGCATTGGTGCCGACCAGACGTACCGTGCCCGCTTTCACCGCCTCCGGGCGTTCAGTCGTTTCACGCATGACCAGCACAGGCTTGCCGAGAGACGGCGCCTCTTCCTGAATACCACCGGAATCGGTCAGGATCAGCCAGGCGTGGTTCATCAGCCAGACAAACGGCAAGTAGTCCTGCGGTTCAATCAGCAGGACGTTTTCTATATGCCCAAGGATACGATTGACCGGCTCGCTGACGTTAGGATTAAGGTGCACCGGGTAGACAATCTGCACATCCTGATTCTGCGCGGCGATTTCCGCCAGGGCATGGCAGATTTGCTCAAAGCCGCGTCCAAAGCTCTCGCGACGGTGGCCGGTGACCAGAATGGTTTTTTTGCCATTGTTCAGGAAGGGGTAGCGTGCGGCGAGTTCTTTCTGAAGATCGTTGTTTGACAGCACGCGGTCACGAACCCAAATCAGGGCATCAATCACCGTATTCCCGGTGACAAAGATTTTGTTGTCGGCAATATTTTCACGCAGCAGGTTCTGTCGTGAATTTTCGGTGGGCGCAAAATGGTACATCGCCAGATGGCCGGTGAGTGTGCGGTTGGCCTCTTCGGGCCACGGCGAATAAAGGTTGCCGGTACGCAGACCCGCCTCAACATGGCCGACAGGAATTCGCTGGTAAAACGCAGCCAGGCTGGTTGCCACCGTGGTGGTGGTATCGCCATGCACCAGAACCACGTCAGGTTTGAAGGACTCCAGAATCGGCTTGAGCTCTTGCAGAATACGGCAGGTTATCTCCGTTAACCCCTGCCCCGGTTTCATAATATTGAGATCGTAATCCGGGACGATAGAAAAGAGAGTTAAGACCTGATCGAGCATCTCACGGTGTTGGGCAGTGACGCACACTTTCGCTTCAATATCAGGATCACTGGCCAGCGCATGAACCAGAGGTGCCATCTTAATGGCCTCCGGCCTGGTGCCAAATACGGTAAGTACTTTCACATCGATTCTCTTCGATTAAACGATGAAGGCCGCAGCCTTCATCGTAGACGGCGTTTTAGTTAGTGCGACGACGCGTTAACGCCACGCCTGCGCCAGTCAGTGCACCCACAATCCCCCACATGATCATCAGGAATGCGCGGCGCGGACTATCGCGTTTTACAGGTTCTTCAGGCGTTCGCAAATAACGATAGGTCTGAAAACGCGGGTCCATTGTTGGACCGACATTCAGGGTGTTCAGCATCGCGCGGTTTTGATCGTAGTCGAGGTCAAAATCAGGGCCAACGGCCTGGAGGTTTTCCAGTCGAGCCTGCAGCATTGGGCGCCCGAGAAGGAACATTTCTGAATCAGGCAGTTCATCTGCCGGCACGTCCGTCTCGGTGCGGGAAATATTGTGCTGTTCGGCAATTTTCAGCGCCTGCTCAATATTGTGTACACGGCGGGCGAAGATGGCTTTAGCCACCTCTTCCTGACGTTTAACCTGCGCTTTCATCTGGATAGTACGGGCAGCCCAGGCACCTTTCAGCTCTTCATTAAGGTGGCTTGCCGCACGCTGGCTGGCAAAGGCAACGTACTGGCGCAACAGGTTATTGGCATCCGGCGCGGTTTCGGCAATCAGCTTGACGCTGTCGTTGACGTTACGCAGCGCATCTCCCGGCATAAACTGAATGTTGTTAATCATGTCATCCAGCAGCGCGGCATCGGCTTTACTGTTGCCCACCATCCGTTGCTTGTAATAATCCGTCTGGCTCCAGAAATCACGGCGCGTATCCCAGGAAGCCAGCTGCATCACAAACTCTTTATAGGCCTCATCCATGACGGAAGCCTGATCTGGGGTGGCCAGATTGGCTTTGATATCCAGGTTACGCAGGAACTGCTGCTGGGAATAGAACCCCCCGAGCATATTAACCGTTGGTTTATCAGTGATTGCCGTAGCGCTCCACTCTTGTTTTGCAAAGAAGGTGTAGGCCAGCGCTA
>NZ_CP080000.1:3839517-3840274 GCF_019378755.1 Enterobacter sp. BIDMC 29
TTATCCAAAGTTTGCCTGCCCACAACACGCGAAACAAACCCCGAATATCCAGCTCATTCTCAGTTACCACTGATTTCGCTCCCGCCAACGGTTGAGTCATCATAGTCCCATTTTACTTAGTTAATGTTGTATTGTTGCCACTGTTGCGACGCATCCTGCGTTTAAGACGTTTAATAAACCGCGCCACTTTCCATGCGCGCTTAATGCAGTAGCCGTACAGGAAAAACGCTAGCAAGAATAATACCAACATGACCCATTCAGGGATGAAATGAGCATATTCCGCAGCCACCCCAATTGCGGCCAGAATAGCGGCAGCCAGGGTAATCAGCACAAACGCCTGACGTGAAGTAAAACCGGCACGCATGATGAGATGGTGAATATGCTGGCGATCGGGAGAGAAAGGACTCATTCCTTTACGCAGACGACGATACATAATCGCCACCATATCCATTAGCGGAATGGCAATAATCCACAGCGCTGTTACCGGGCTAATCGGGTGAGTTTTACCCTGTGTGGTCTCCAGCAAAATCCAGATAACGGTAAAGCCGATCAGCGTACTGCCCGCATCACCCATAAACACTTTATAGCGACGACCGAGCGCACCGAGATTTAAGAGGATATAAGGCAGAATGGCGGCAATCATGGCAAAACACCACATCGACAGGCTGTACTGACCATCGAACCATAAAATGATGCCGATTGCGGCAAACGAAACCGACGACAATCCACCGAGCAGGCCGTCAATACCATCCACCAT
>NZ_CP080000.1:3840866-3972510 GCF_019378755.1 Enterobacter sp. BIDMC 29
ATCTTATTGTCGCACTGACTGGTCTGAAATGGGAGTCTGCATTAATAGCGTATAAGCCATAAAAGAAAAACGCCACGTAAAAACGTGGCGCTTGCTGGCTTTATTTGCGTTACGAGCGTTTCATCATATCGAAGAAATCGTCGTTAGTTTTGGTCATCGCCAGTTTGTTAATGAGGAACTCCATTGCGTCGATTTCACCCATTGGATGGATGATTTTGCGCAGGATCCACATTTTCTGCAGCTCTTCCTGGGTGGTGAGCAGCTCTTCTTTACGGGTACCGGAACGGTTGTAGTCGATAGCCGGGAAGACGCGTTTCTCAGCAATTTTACGAGAGAGGTGCAGTTCCATGTTACCTGTACCTTTAAACTCTTCGTAAATAACTTCGTCCATTTTGGAACCCGTATCGATCAGCGCCGTAGCGATGATGGTCAGGCTGCCGCCCTCTTCCACGTTACGTGCCGCACCGAAGAAGCGTTTTGGACGATGCAGGGCGTTAGCGTCCACACCCCCCGTCAGCACTTTACCGGAAGCCGGAACGACGGTGTTGTAGGCACGCGCCAGACGGGTGATGGAGTCGAGTAGGATGATCACGTCTTTCTTGTGTTCAACCAGGCGTTTCGCCTTCTCGATAACCATTTCCGCAACCTGAACGTGGCGAGATGCGGGTTCGTCAAAGGTAGAAGCAACCACTTCACCTTTAACCAGACGCTGCATCTCGGTCACTTCTTCCGGACGTTCGTCAATCAGCAGTACCATCAGTACGCAGTCTGGGTGGTTATAAGCGATGCTCTGCGCGATATTCTGCAGCAGCATGGTTTTACCCGCTTTTGGCGGTGCGACGATCAGACCACGCTGGCCACGACCGATTGGCGATGCCAGATCCAGGACGCGAGCGGTTAAATCTTCAGTTGAGCCGTTACCACGCTCCATGCGCAGGCGAGAGTTCGCGTGCAGCGGCGTTAAGTTCTCAAACAGGATCTTATTACGGGAGTTTTCCGGTTTGTCGAAGTTAACTTCATTCACTTTCAACAGCGCAAAGTAGCGTTCACCCTCTTTTGGAGGACGAATCTTACCTGAAATGGTGTCACCAGTGCGGAGGTTGAAACGGCGGATTTGGCTAGGGGATACGTAGATGTCGTCAGGGCCGGCGAGGTAGGAGCTGTCTGCAGAGCGGAGGAAACCAAATCCGTCTTGCAATATCTCCAGCACACCGTCGCCAAAGATATCTTCGCCACTCTTAGCATGCTGCTTCAGGATGGCGAAAATGATGTCCTGCTTGCGCATACGAGCCTGGTTTTCCAGCCCCATATTTTCGCCGAGAGTGATCAGCTCAGAAACCGGCGTATTCTTTAATTCGGTAAGATTCATAATGGTGTGGGTTCTTAAACTCGGGGTGATACTCGAACTTAATGTTGTGAATGGTATGGCAGGGTCATCCATGCCTGTTTAGCGGCCATCAACTCATGTCTGTTCGCTGTCTGGTCACAGGGAAAAAACGCAGAACTGAAACGACAAGACGGATTGAGTGACAAGCCCGGAATTTAGCAACTTCACGCACTGTTTGTGTCAACAACGGGAAGTATCGGGTAAAACAAGATTCAAACAACAAGATATGTTTAAAACGAAGTCATAGCTAACTTAGCACGACTTCAGCCGGGCGTCCAGAGTTCCACATAATTTAGGCGCTCTGGACGCGCAGCAAAGAAACCTTACGCCAGGTTAGCGTCGAGGAACTCTTTCAGTTGACCTTTGGACAGTGCGCCCACTTTGGTCGCTGCCACTTTGCCGTTTTTGAACAGCAGCAGGGTCGGAATGCCACGGATACCGTATTTTGGTGCGGTGCCCGGGTTCTGGTCGATGTTCAGCTTGGCAACGGTCAGTTTGCCCTGATATTCGTCAGCGATCTCATCCAGAATCGGGGCGATCATTTTGCAAGGACCACACCATTCAGCCCAGAAATCGACGAGTGTCAGCCCGTCAGCCTTAAGTACGTCCGTGTCAAAACTGTCGTCAGTCAGGTGAATAATTTTATCGCTCATATATAACTCCACAGGAATAAGCCTGGTACGTTGGTTTCGCCCTCATCAACGACGTGTTGATGTCGCATTAACCAACTAAAGGTTGACTTTATTTCACCGGATACGCTTTCGTAAAGCAATAGTAAGCTGATATTCTACCACACTATGAGCAAAACACATTTAACAGAACAGAAGTTTTCCGACTTCGCCCTGCACCCAAAAGTGATCGAAGCCCTTGAAAATAAAGGGTTTCATAACTGCACGCCCATTCAGGCTCTCGCCCTGCCGCTGACGCTGGCGGGACGTGACGTAGCAGGGCAGGCGCAAACCGGTACTGGCAAAACGATGGCGTTTTTAACGTCAACGTTTCATTATTTACTTTCTCATCCAGCGATTGCAGACCGCAAAGTTAACCAGCCGCGCGCGCTAATTATGGCCCCGACGCGAGAACTGGCGGTACAGATCCACGCAGACGCTGAACCCCTGATGCAGGCTACGGGCCTGAAAATTGGCCTGGCTTATGGCGGCGATGGTTACGATAAGCAGCTGAAAGTGCTGGAAAGCGGTGTGGATATCCTGATCGGTACCACCGGCCGTCTTATCGACTACGCAAAACAGAACCACATTAACCTTGGTGCCATCCAGGTTGTGGTGCTGGATGAAGCTGACCGTATGTACGATCTGGGCTTCATTAAAGATATCCGCTGGCTGTTCCGCCGCATGCCACCCGCGAATCAGCGCCTCAACATGCTGTTCTCTGCGACCCTGTCGTATCGCGTACGCGAACTGGCATTCGAGCAGATGAACAACGCCGAATATGTGGAAGTGGAACCCGAGCAGAAAACCGGCCACCGCATCAAAGAAGAACTCTTCTATCCTTCCAATGAAGAGAAAATGCGTCTGCTGCAAACGCTGATCGAAGAAGAGTGGCCAGACCGCGCCATTATCTTCGCGAACACCAAGCACCGCTGTGAAGATATCTGGGGCCATCTGGCTGCAGACGGTCACCGTGTTGGCCTGCTGACGGGCGATGTTGCGCAGAAAAAACGCCTGCGTATTCTTGAAGAATTCACCCGTGGCGATCTCGATATTCTGGTCGCCACCGACGTCGCAGCGCGCGGCCTGCACATTCCAGCCGTTACGCACGTCTTTAACTATGACCTGCCGGATGACTGCGAAGACTATGTACACCGTATCGGTCGTACCGGTCGTGCGGGTGCAAGCGGCCACTCTATCAGCCTCGCGTGTGAAGAGTATGCGCTGAACCTGCCGGCGATTGAGACATACATCGGCCATTCTATTCCGGTGAGTAAGTACAACCCGGATGCGCTATTAAGCGAACTGCCGCCGGCTAAGCGCCTTACCCGCGCCCGCTCCGGCAATGGCCCGCGTCGATCTGGCGCGCCGCGTAATCGTCGTCGCTCAGGTTAAAAAATTATGCTCAGCTCCACCTCGCTTTATGCGGCAATTGATCTCGGTTCGAATAGTTTTCATATGCTGGTTGTGCGCGAGGTGGCGGGAAGCATACAAACGCTGACGCGCATTAAGCGCAAGGTCCGCCTCGCGGCGGGCCTGAGCAGCGATAATCACCTCTCTCCTGAAGCCATGGAACGTGGCTGGCAGTGCCTGCGACTCTTTGCAGAGCGTCTGCAGGATATCCCGCATTCCCAAATCACCGTCGTCGCCACAGCAACACTCCGCCTGGCGGTTAACGCCGTGGATTTTATTGCCAAAGCGCAGGAAATTCTCGGTTGTCCGGTGCAGGTTATCAGCGGTGAAGAAGAAGCGCGCCTGATTTATCAGGGTGTTGCGCACACCACGGGAGGCGACGATCGTCGTCTGGTTGTGGATATCGGGGGCGCCAGTACCGAACTCGTGACCGGCACCGGTGCGCAGGCAACGTCGCTATTCAGCCTGTCGATGGGTTGCGTAACCTGGCTTGAGCGCTACTTTACTGACCGCAATCTGGGTCAGGAGAACTTCGACGAGGCGGAAACTGCCGCACGCGAGGTGTTACGCCCGGTGATGGACGAACTGCGCTACCACGGCTGGAAAGTCTGCGTGGGGGCCTCCGGTACCGTGCAGGCATTGCAGGAAATTATGATGGCGCAGGGCATGGATGAGCGGATCACGCTTGCCAAGCTTCAGCAGCTTAAACAGCGGGCCATTCAGTGCGGGCGTCTGGAAGAGCTGGAAATTGAAGGCCTGACGCTTGAACGCGCGCTGGTATTCCCGAGCGGGCTCGCGATCCTGATCGCCATTTTCACCGAGCTGAACATCAAATGTATGACGCTGGCGGGTGGCGCGCTGCGTGAAGGTCTGGTCTACGGGATGTTGCACCTGTCGGTCGATCAGGACATTCGCAGCCGTACCCTGCGAAACGTGCAGCGTCGTTTCCTGGTTGATATCGATCAGGCAGGCCGCGTGGCACAGCTGGCGTCACGCTTCGCCGATCATGTGGCTAACGCCTGGGATCTGGACCCTTTGAGTCGCGATCTGCTGCTAAGTGCCTGTGCACTGCATGAAATCGGGCTGAGCATTGATTTTAAACAGGCCCCGGCTCATGCCGCTTATCTGGTGCGTAACCTCGATTTACCCGGCTATACCCCTGCGCAGAAAAAGTTGCTGGCAACGCTGCTGCTGAACCAGACCAATACCGTTGACCTCTCCTCTTTGCATCAGCAAAACGCCGTACCGCCGCGCGTGGCCGAGCATATGTGCCGCCTGCTGCGTCTGGCTATTCTGTTTGCCAGCCGCCGCCGCGATGATTTGCTGCCGGCACTCAATCTGGTGGCGGATGACGAGAAACTTTCGCTGACGTTGCCGGAAAACTGGCTGGATAATCATCCGCTTGGGGCGGAGATGGTCGAGCAGGAGTGTCAGTGGCAGAGCTACGTACACTGGGTGCTTGAGGTGAAATAACAGGGCGGACATGCCCGGTAACGCTACGCTTGCCGGGCGTGTAACAACCTACCCCTTCTCTTTGGCTTTCGCCAGCATGGCGCGGATGTTAGCGACGTTCGCCTGCCCCTTATGCATCCGCTCTTCAGCCGTAATCACTTTACGCTCCTGCTCCCAGATGAGGTCGTCCTGCGGAAGTTCCAGCAGGAAACGGCTCGGCTCCGGGCGCACCAGTTCACCATATTGTCTACGCTCTTTGCACAGCGTGAAGGTCAGCTCTTTCTGAGCGCGCGTGATGCCTACATAGGCCAGACGGCGCTCCTCATCGACGTTATCTTCATCAATGCTGCTCTGGTGCGGCAGTAACCCCTCTTCCATGCCAACCAGATAGACATACGGGAATTCCAGACCTTTTGATGCATGCAGCGTCATCAGCTGAACCTGATCGGCCTCTTCTTCGCTCTCGCCGCGCTCCATCATATCGCGCAGGGTAAAGCGGGTAACCACCTGCGTCAGGGTCATCGGTTCATCAATCTCCGAGCCTTCCAGCATTTCAGTCATCCAGCTGAACAGCTGGTTAACGTTTTTCATGCGCATCTCGGCCGCTTTCGGACTGGCGGAGGTTTCATACAGCCAGGACTCGTAGTCGATACCGTGGATAAGGTCGCGCACGGCGGCGATAGGTTCGCGCTCTGCCAGCCGCTGCACTTCACCAAGCCAGTGGGTAAAGCGGGTTAACGAATCGTAGCCGCGTCCGGTGAGCGTCTGACTCAGCCCCATATCGAAGCTGGCGGTAAACAGACTCTTATTACGCGTCATCGCCCACTCGCCAAGCTTTTGTAGCGTCGCCGGGCCAATTTCCCGTTTCGGGGTATTCACGATACGCAGAAACGCGCTGTCATCATCCGGGTTAGTGAGCACACGCAGGTAGGCCAGAAGATCTTTGATTTCGGGCCGCGAGAAAAAGGAGGTCCCGCCCGAAATTTTGTACGGGATGCGGTTTTGCATCAGCATCTTTTCAAAGACGCGTGACTGGTGGTTGCCGCGATAGAGGATCGCGTAGTCTTTGTATTCGGTTTTATTGACGAAGTGGTGGGCGATAAGTTCGCCTGTGACCCGCTCCGCTTCGTGCTCTTCATTGTTGGCACTGAGCACTTTAAGCTCTGTACCGTAACCCAGTTCGGAGAACAGGCGTTTTTCGAACACGTGCGGGTTGTTGGCGATCAGGATGTTCGCGGCTTTAAGGATACGCCCGGAGGAACGGTAGTTCTGCTCCAGTTTGATCACCTGCAGCGCCGGGAAATCTTTACTCAGCAGGACCAGGTTTTGCGGACGCGCACCGCGCCAGGAGTAAATGGACTGATCGTCATCACCGACCACCGTGAAACGCGCGCGCTGTCCCACCAGCAGTTTCACCAGTTCATACTGACTGGTATTGGTGTCCTGATACTCATCCACCAGCAGGTAGCGGATTTTATTCTGCCAGCGCTCACGCACCTCTTCATTACGCTGCAGCAGTAGCGTGGGAAGCAGGATCAGGTCGTCGAAATCCAGTACGTTACAGGCTTTCATATGCGCATCGTACAGACCGTAGCAGTGGGCGAAGATCCGATCCCGCTCGCCTTTGGCGATCGCCGCGGCCTGGGCCGGGGTCATCAGATCGTTTTTCCAGTTGGAGATCGTCGAGATCAGCTGTTGCAGCAGAACCTTATCATCTTCGATCAGCCCCTCGGTGAGCTCCTTGAGCAGGGCCACCTGGTCGGTATCGTCAAACAGTGAGAAGTTGGATTTCATCCCCAGCGCGGCGTATTCACGTTTGATGATATCCAGCCCCAGCGTATGGAAGGTTGAAATCATCAGACCGCGCGCCTCTTTACGCCCCAGCGTCTGGCCGACACGCTCTTTCATCTCGCGCGCTGCTTTGTTGGTGAACGTCACCGCCGCGATGTGGCGAGCCTGATACCCGCAGCCGCGGATCAGGTGGGCAATCTTATTGGTGATGACGCGCGTTTTGCCGGATCCCGCGCCCGCCAGCACCAGACAGGGTCCAGTGACAAATTCGACGGCTTGTTGTTGTCCGGGGTTTAAACGCATAAATGATCACTCAATGAAAGTCAGGAGGGGAGAATAACAGCGTGGTAGTATAGCGAGCCTAATCCATACCACTCAAGGCACGATCATGGCAAAAACCGCGGCAGCACTGCATATCCTTGTAAAAGAAGAAAAACTGGCTCTGGATCTTCTCGAGCAGATCAAAAACGGCGCCGACTTCGGCAAGCTGGCGAAGAAACACTCTATTTGTCCGTCAGGTAAACGCGGCGGTGATTTAGGTGAATTCCGTCAGGGTCAAATGGTTCCGGCGTTCGATAAAGTGGTCTTTTCCTGCCCGGTGCTGGAACCCACAGGCCCACTGCACACGCAGTTTGGCTACCATGTTATTAAGGTTCTGTACCGCAAATAACAGCAAGGCCTTCTCTGAGAGAAGGCCTTGTACGTTTCGTCAGGTCAGGGCATCAGCCCGCCCGGTTATTAACCTGCTACCGCGATACGTTTCATATCGGTCATGTAGCCACGCAGTTTCTGACCCACTTTCTCGATTTCATGGCCGCGAATGGCTTCGTTTACATCGCGCAGCTGCGCGTTATCCACAGCACCTTCCGCAATCGCTTTGCCCAGATCGCCCGGCTGCAGGGTCGTCATGAACTCTTTCAGCAACGGTACGCAAGCGTAAGAGAACAGGTAGTTACCGTACTCGGCGGTATCAGAGATAACCACGTTCATTTCGTACAGACGCTTACGGGCGATGGTGTTCGCAATCAGTGGCAGCTCGTGCAGTGATTCATAGTAGGCAGACTCTTCGATGATGCCGGAATCCACCATGGTTTCGAACGCCAGCTCAACGCCAGCTTTCACCATCGCAATCATCAGAACGCCTTTATCGAAGTACTCCTGCTCGCCGATTTTACCTTCAAACTGTGGGGCGGTTTCAAAAGCGGTTTTACCGGTCTCTTCACGCCAGGTCAGCAGTTTCTTATCGTCGTTAGCCCAGTCCGCCATCATGCCGGAAGAGAACTCGCCGGAGATAATGTCGTCCATATGTTTCTGGAACAGCGGTGCCATGATCGTTTTCAGCTGTTCAGACAGCGCGTAAGCACGCAGTTTCGCCGGGTTGGACAGACGGTCCATCATCAGCGTGATACCGCCCTGCTTCAGCGCTTCGGTGATCGTTTCCCAGCCGAACTGAATCAGTTTTTCTGCGTATGCCGGGTCTGTACCCTCTTCCACCAGCTTGTCGAAGCACAACAGAGAGCCCGCCTGCAGCATACCGCACAGGATGGTTTGCTCACCCATCAGGTCAGATTTTACTTCCGCGACGAAAGACGATTCCAGAACGCCCGCACGGTGGCCACCCGTTGCTGCAGCCCACGCTTTGGCGATCGCCATACCTTCGCCTTTCGGATCGTTTTCCGGGTGAACGGCGATAAGCGTTGGCACGCCGAAGCCACGTTTGTACTCTTCACGTACTTCTGTACCCGGGCACTTCGGTGCCACCATCACAACGGTGATGTCTTTACGGATCTGCTCGCCCACTTCAACGATGTTAAAGCCGTGGGAGTACCCCAACGCCGCACCGTCTTTCATCAGCGGCTGCACGGAACGCACAACGTCAGAGTGCTGTTTGTCTGGCGTCAGGTTAACCACCAGGTCTGCCTGGGGGATCAGTTCTTCGTAGGTACCAACTTTAAAACCGTTTTCGGTCGCTTTGCGCCAGGACGCACGCTTCTCAGCAATCGCTTCTTTACGCAGGGCGTAGGAGATATCCAGACCGGAGTCACGCATGTTCAGGCCCTGGTTCAGACCCTGGGCGCCGCAGCCGACGATGACCACTTTTTTACCCTGAAGGTAGCTCGCGCCATCGGCAAATTCGTCGCGCGCCATAAAGCGGCATTTGCCCAGCTGCGCCAGCTGCTGGCGCAAATTCAGTGTATTAAAGTAGTTAGCCATAATGGACTCCGTGATGTTGTGTTGTTGTGCTTATTGTTCGGTTCGCTTTTGCGAGAATGAACTTACTATATGACAGGAAATTTATTGCGGAAATTGATATATTCACAACGTCACGTTGCAATATTTGCAATGTAAAAAGGGGGAGTGAAATCAGTGGATTTACGCGATCTGAAAATGTTCCTGCATCTGGCGGAAAGCCGTCACTTTGGGCGCAGCGCCCGGGCGATGCACGTCAGTCCCTCCACGCTTTCGCGCCAGATCCAGCGCCTTGAGGAAGACCTCGGCCAGCCTTTGTTTGTACGCGACAACCGTACCGTCACCCTGACGGAGGCCGGTGAGGAGTTACGGGTCTTTGCCCAACAAACGCTGCTGCAGTATCAGCAGCTGCGACACACCATTGACCAGAAAGGGCCATCGCTGTCCGGCGAGCTGCATATTTTCTGCTCCGTGACCGCGGCCTATAGCCATCTGCCGCCGATTCTTGACCGCTTTCGCGCAGAACAACCGTCGGTGGAAATTAAACTCACCACCGGTGATGCCGCCGACGCAATGGAAAAAGTGGTGACAGGCGAGGCGGATCTCGCCATTGCCGGGAAACCCGAAACCCTGCCAGGCGCTGTCGCGTTCTCAATGCTGGAGAACCTGGCGGTCGTGTTGATTGCCCCCGCGTTACCCTGCCCGGTGCGTAATCAGGTGTCGGTGGAAAAACCAGACTGGTCCACGGTGCCTTTTATCATGGCCGATCAGGGGCCGGTGCGCCGTCGTATTGAGCTCTGGTTTCGTCGCCAGAAGATCAGCAACCCGTCAATTTACGCGACGGTTGGCGGGCATGAGGCGATGGTGTCAATGGTGGCGCTGGGCTGCGGCGTGGCACTGCTGCCGGAAGTGGTCCTGGAGAACAGCCCGGAACCGGTGCGTAATCGCGTGATGATTCTGGAGCGCAGCGACGAAAAAACGCCGTTTGAGCTTGGCGTGTGCGCACAAAAAAAGCGGCTGCAGGAGCCGCTTATTGATGCCTTCTGGCAGATACTGCCTAACCACTAGCCCGCCAGGAAGAACCTGAACGCCGGGTTATGGGTTTCATCGTGACACTCATAGCCCAGCTCGTTCAGCCGCGTTTCGAAATCAGGCTCGTGCTCGCCCAGTTCGAAGGCGGCCAGCACGCGCCCATAATCGGTACCGTGGCTGCGGTAGTGGAACAGAGAGATGTTCCAGTGCGTGCCCAGCGTATGCAGGAACTTGAGCAACGCGCCCGGTGACTCCGGGAACTCGAAGCTGTAGAGACGTTCCTGCAGCGGCTTCGACGGACGCCCACCCACCATGTAACGCACGTGCAGTTTCGCCATCTCATCGTCAGAGAGATCCACGACGCTGTAGCCACCTTCGTGGAGCAGGTGGAGGATCTCTTTACGCTCTTCCAGACCACGGCTTAACCGTACACCGACAAAAATGCAGGCATCTCGGGCGTCGGCAAAACGGTAGTTAAACTCCGTGACTGAACGGCCGCCCAGCAGCTGACAAAACTTCAGGAAGCTGCCCTTCTCTTCCGGAATGGTAACCGCCAGCAGCGCTTCGCGTTGCTCACCCAGCTCGCAGCGTTCGGAAACATAGCGCAGACCGTGGAAGTTCACGTTGGCACCAGAAAGGACATGCGCCAGACGCTCGCCGCGGATGTTGTGCTGCGCGATGTATTTCTTCATCCCCGCCAGCGCCAGCGCGCCGGAAGGTTCCGCTACCGCACGCACATCTTCGAACAGATCTTTCATTGCGGCGCAAATGGCGTCGCTGTCGACGGTGATAATATCGTCGAGATACTCCTGGCAAAGACGGAAGGTTTCATCGCCAATGCGTTTAACCGCCACGCCTTCAGCAAACAGCCCGACGCGTGGTAAGTCCACCGGATGACCGGCATCCAGCGCCGCTTTCAGACAGGCCGAGTCTTCCGCCTCAACGGCAATCACTTTGATTTGCGGCATCAGCTGTTTGATCAGCACCGCTACGCCCGCCGCGAGGCCGCCACCGCCAACCGGCACGAAGACGCGGTCGAGATGCGCATCCTGCTGCAGCAGCTCAAGCGCCAGCGTCCCCTGTCCGGCAATGACCATCGGATGATCGAACGGCGGCACCCAGGTAAACCCCTGTTGCTGCGCCAGCTCTATCGCTTTGGCTTTGGCTTCGTCAAAGTTTGCGCCGTGGAGCAACACTTCACCGCCGAAACCGCGTACGGCATCCACTTTGATATCAGCAGTAGCAACCGGCATAACAATCAGCGCTTTCAGCCCCAGGCGCGCTGAGGAGAACGCGACGCCCTGCGCGTGGTTGCCCGCAGAGGCGGTAATCACCCCCCGCGCTTTTTGCTCGTCGGTCAACCCGGCCATCATTGCGTAGGCGCCACGCAGCTTGAAGCTGTGTACCGGCTGGCGGTCTTCGCGTTTCACCAGAATCACGTTGTCGAGGCGCGAGGAGAGTTTTTCCATCTTCTGCAGCGGCGTGACCTGTACGGCTTCATAGACCGGTGCACGTAGCACCGCCCTGAGGTATTCCGCCCCCTCAGGGGCGGCGGATAACGGTTGCGACTCGGCCATCATTAGCCCCCAAGTTTCGATTTGTCGCGCACCGCGCCTTTATCTGCACTGGTGGCAAGGCTCGCATAGGCGCGCAGGGCGAAGGAGACGTCGCGCTGGCGATCTTTTGGCGTCCAGGCTTTGTCACCGCGAGCTTCCTGGGCTTCACGACGCGCCGCAATCTCCTGGTCGCTCAGTTTCAACTGAATACCGCGATTCGGGATATCAATTTCGATCAGGTCGCCATCTTCAATAATCGCGATGTTGCCGCCGCTTGCCGCTTCCGGTGACACGTGGCCAATGGAGAGACCAGACGTACCGCCAGAAAAACGTCCGTCGGTGATCAGCGCACAGGCTTTACCGAGGCCCATGGATTTCAGGAAGGTGGTGGGATAGAGCATCTCCTGCATACCCGGCCCGCCTTTCGGCCCTTCGTAGCGAATGACAACCACGTCGCCTTCCACCACTTTGCCACCGAGAATAGCCTCTACCGCGTCGTCCTGGCTTTCGTACACTTTTGCCGGGCCGGTGAATTTGAGAATGCTGTCATCCACGCCTGCGGTTTTTACAATACAGCCGTTTTCTGCAAAGTTACCGTAGAGCACGGCCAGACCGCCGTCCTTGCTGTAGGCATGTTCCAGTGAGCGAATACAGCCTTCTGCACGATCGTCATCCAGCGTGTCCCAGCGGCAATCCTGTGAGAAGGCCTGGGTGGTACGAATACCTGCCGGGCCGGCGCGGAACATCTTTTTCACCGCATCGTCTTTCGTGAGCATGACGTCGTATTTGTCCAGCGACTCCGGCAGCGTCAGGCCGAGCACGTTTTTGACGTTGCGGTTCAGCAGCCCGGCGCGATCCAGTTCACCGAGAATACCCAGTACGCCACCCGCACGGTGGACATCTTCCATGTGGTACTTCTGGGTACTCGGCGCAACTTTACAGAGCTGCGGTACTTTGCGGGACAGCTTGTCGATATCGCTCATGGTGAAGTCGATTTCAGCTTCCTGCGCGGCGGCCAGCAGGTGGAGAACGGTGTTGGTGGAACCACCCATGGCGATATCCAGCGTCATGGCATTTTCAAACGCGGCTTTGCTGGCGATATTACGCGGCAGCGCGCTTTCATCATCTTGCTCGTAGTAGCGTTTGGTCAGCTCAACGATGCGTTTACCGGCATTGAGGAACAGCTGTTTACGGTCGGCGTGGGTCGCCAGCAGCGAGCCGTTGCCCGGCTGAGACAGACCCAGCGCTTCGGTCAGACAGTTCATGGAGTTCGCAGTGAACATACCTGAGCAGGAGCCACAGGTTGGGCACGCAGAACGTTCAACCTGATCGCTTTGCTCATCAGAAACTTTTGGATCCGCGCCCTGAATCATCGCATCGACCAGGTCGAGCTTGATGATTTTATCGGAAAGCTTGGTTTTACCCGCTTCCATTGGACCGCCGGAGACGAAGATCACCGGAATGTTCAGACGCAGGGAAGCCATCAGCATCCCTGGGGTAATTTTGTCGCAGTTGGAGATACAAACCATGGCATCCGCGCAATGGGCGTTCACCATATACTCCACCGAGTCGGCGATCAGCTCACGCGACGGCAGTGAATAGAGCATACCCCCGTGACCCATCGCGATACCGTCATCCACCGCAATGGTGTTGAACTCTTTCGCCACACCGCCGGAGGCTTCGATTTGCTCGGCAACGAGTTTGCCGAGATCGCGCAGGTGCACGTGGCCCGGCACAAACTGGGTGAAGGAGTTCACCACGGCGATAATAGGCTTACCGAAATCGGCGTCGGTCATCCCGGTGGCGCGCCACAGTGCGCGGGCACCTGCCATGTTACGGCCATGAGTGGTGGTGGCGGAACGATACTTAGGCATGCTTTATTTACTCCCGTCTGACTATTGAATGGGACGGTGCGTGCCGTCCCATATTTATGCTTATTGATTAACCTGATCCAGCCAGCCGTATTTATCTTCCGTTTCACCGGTGAAGAGGCCAAAGAAGGCTTGCTGAATACGTTTGGTGACCGGACCACAGCGGCCAGCACCAACCTGAATACCGTCTACGCTACGAACCGGCGTAATTTCCGCCGCGGTACCGGACATGAACACTTCATCGGCCAGGTACAGGGATTCGCGGGACAGGACCTGCTCACGGACTTCGATACCCAAATCTTTTGCCAGCTTGATGATGGCGTCACGGGTAATGCCCGGCAGGGCGGAAGAGGTAAATGGCGGCGTAAACAGAATGCCGTCTTTCACTTCGAACAGGTTTTCACCTGCACCTTCAGAGATATAGCCATTCACGTCCAGCGCGATACCTTCCTGATAACCGTGACGGCGCGCTTCGCTACCGACCAGTAGTGAGGAGAGGTAGTTACCGCCCGCTTTTGCCGCCGTCGGGATCGTGTTTGGTGCCACGCGGTTCCAGGAAGAAACCATTGCGTCGATCCCCTGCTCCAGGGCTTCAGCCCCCAGATAAGCACCCCACGGGAACGCAGCAATGATCACATCGGTGGTATAACCGGCTGGCGGGTTCACGCCCATGCCCACATCACCTACAAACACCAGCGGACGAATATAGGCACTGGTGAGGTTGTTCTTACGAATCACGTCGCGGCAGGCTTCCATCAGCTCATCCACGCTCTGAGAAACCGGGAAACGATAAATTTTGGCTGAGTCATGCAGACGCTGCATGTGTTCGCGATGACGGAACACCACTGGCCCTTTGTGTGAGTCGTAGCAACGGATGCCTTCGAAGACAGAGGTACCGTAATGCAGCGCGTGGGACATAACGTGGACTTTCGCGTCCTCCCAGCGAACCATCTCACCATTGAACCAAATGTAATCAGCTTTTTTTGTCGTCATTTTCTCTTCCTGTCGCGCTTAAGCACGGATCTGTTGTGATGTGGTTGTGCTCTGGCAGATGGCAACATGTGCAACGTCTACCAGTTTTGTTAACTGACTAAACAGTAAGTCGACCGACCGCGGGCTGGCAACGGTTAATTCGATACTGATATTTTGAGCATCAGTGGCCGTCTCCATATTCATAGAGCAAATCTGAAAGCCACGGTGACGTACCACACGCAAAACGCGTTCTAATGTCTCTGGATTGAAGCGAGCCTGCACGGCGACCTGATGTTGCATCATGATAATTTCTCCAGCATTTGTGAGTTACTGGCACCTGGCGGTACCAACGGCCAGACATTCTCAAGCTCGTCGATTGAGACATGAAGCAGGTACGGCCCTTCGCTTGACAGCATGGTGTCGAGTGCCGCTTCAACCTGGTCTTTACGGGTGATGTGCTGGCCAGGGATACCAAAGGCACTGGCCAGAATGAGGAAATCAGGGTTATCCGTCAGGGTAGTCTCACTGTAGCGTTCCTGGAAAAACAGCTGTTGCCACTGACGAACCATTCCTAAACGCTGGTTATCGAGCAAGACGATTTTCAACGGTAACTGCTTGCGCTTAACGGTGCCCAGCTCCTGCACGTTCATCATGAAAGAGCCGTCACCGGAGATACAGATAACCGTATCGTTCGGGCGGGCAACCTGCGCCCCAACCGCGGCAGGGAGACCGAAGCCCATCGTCCCTAAGCCGCTGGAGGTAATGAAGTTTTCCGGGCGCGTGTAAGTCATGTGCTGTGCTGACCACATCTGGTGTTGGCCTACATCCGTCGTGACCACACAGTCTGCCGGTTTACGGTCGGACAATTGCTTTAACAGCAGTGGCGCATAGATGGCGTCACCAGGATGGTCGTAACGCCAGGTATGTTCAACGCGCATTTCGGCGGTGTGCTGACGCCATGCGTCGATTTTCAGAGGCTGCTGTAAAGCCGGTAATAACGCGTTGAGATTGCCCTGCAGGGCCACATGCGCCTGACGCAGTTTGTTCATCTCCGCCGGGTCGATATCCATGTGGATCACGTTAGCATTCGGCGCGAAGGTATTCAGCTTGCCGGTGACACGATCATCAAAACGGGCACCTACGGCGATCAGCAAGTCACACGCCTGCACGGCCAGGTTCGCCGCTTTGGTACCGTGCATCCCCAGCATGCCCAGATAGTACGGATAGTCCGCATCTACCGCGCCAAGACCTTTCAGCGTACAGGTGGCGGGCATTTGCGTAACCGCGATGAATTCGCGCAGGGCGGGAACGGCCTGTGCCATACCAACCCCACCCCCTACGTACAACATCGGTTGTTTAGCGTGGGCAATCATCTGCCGCGCCTCTTCCACCGCGGCGTGCGGGAATGCATCGTCGCTTTCAACGGTGGAGAAGTGCGGCTCCAGATCGCCCAGAGCAACCTGGATATCTTTCGGGATATCAACCAGAACCGGTCCAGGGCGACCAGAGTTTGCCACCTCAAACGCCTCTGCCATCACACGCGGCAGCTCTTCCAGAGACTGAACGAGGAAGCTGTGTTTGGTGCAGGCCAGTGACAAGCCGAGCACGTCCACTTCCTGGAAGGCATCAGTGCCAATGAGGGGAGAAGCCACCTGACCGGTGATGGCGACAACGGGAACGGAATCAAGCAGTGCATCCGCCAGGCCGGTGATCAGGTTTGTGGCGCCCGGCCCTGAAGTTGCCATGCAGACACCGGTTTTACCGGTGGCACGTGCATAGCCAATGGCGGCCATCGCAGCGCCCTGCTCGTGTCGGCACAAGAGGTGTTCCACGCCGCCGTCATACAATGCATCGTAAATCGGCATTATTGCGCCCCCCGGATAACCGAAGACAGTGTCGACTCCCTGTGCGCGCAACGCATGTACTACCCACTGTGCACCATTCATAGTTAGTTCCCCGTCATAAATCGGGAGAAACAGAATTTTGTGCTATTAGTCATTCTCTGCTCCTCGTGTAAGTTTTTTAGTCATAAAAAAACCCCCGGACCTTTCGGTGCGGGGGTCTTAGTTCGTTAAGGCTTGATTTCTAAGCCTTTCCTCGTCCAAGTGCAGCCCCGCACGGTGGGATAATAATCACCACCACGCTAATCACGACCAGGCTAATCACTCGTAGAAGGGCTGTCATTTTCAGTTCTTTTTGCATCTTGTTCGAAGGAATACCTAAAGAGGTATCACAGTTTTTGAATCAAACACAAGATTTATTTATGGCTGGTTTCGTTAGCCTGCGAATCATATTTTATGAACACATTGTTTTATATGAAGAAATTAGATAGTGAATATTTTTCATTTTTTCAGCACGGGCAGAGCGGTATGTCGCCAGTACATTTTTTTGCGAGCAGGGTTCCACAGAAAAGAAAAGGTTACATCTTGACGTTAAAACCTCGGAAGAGGATGCGTAAATCCGCTAAATGTGGCTAAACATGCATATCGGTCACGGGCATAGTCATCTACTGAGGAGGTGCTTATGTCACTGTCAGTTGTTTATACCCGAGCGGCCATTGGAGTAAAAGCACCGCTTATTTCGGTAGAAGTTCATCTCAGCAACGGGCTGCCCGGGCTGACGCTGGTTGGATTGCCGGAGACCACGGTAAAGGAAGCCAGAGATCGGGTGCGCAGTGCGATTATTAATAGCGGTTATACCTTTCCGGCAAAGAAAATCACCATCAACCTTGCGCCTGCAGACTTGCCTAAAGAGGGAGGGCGATATGATTTACCTATCGCTATAGCGCTCCTCGCCGCCTCTGAGCAGCTTAACAGCAGCAGACTAGGCGCATATGAGTTCATCGGTGAACTGGCGCTCACAGGCGCGCTGAGGGGCGTTCCTGGTGCCATCTCGGGTGCGCTGGAGGCCATTCGCGCAGGTCGACAAATCATTGTTGCCAATGAAAATGGTGCAGAAGTGAGCCTGATAGCCGAGAGAGGATGTCTGCTAGCCGGGCATTTACAGGAAGTGTGCGCGTATCTTGAGGGGCAACATGTGCTGTCAGAGCCGGAAGAATCAGGCGATCCCCTGGCAGAAAGCCCGGACGATCTGAGCGATATTTACGGCCAGGAGCAGGGGAAGCGGGCGCTGGAGATCACCGCTGCCGGCGGACATAACCTGTTGTTGATTGGCCCACCGGGTACAGGAAAAACGATGCTGGCGAGCAGGTTGAATGGTTTACTGCCTCCACTTAATAACCATGAAGCGCTGGAAAGCGCGGCGATATTTAGTCTGGTGAGTTCAGTGTCATTGCAAAAACAGTGGCGACGTCGCCCGTTTCGCTCTCCGCACCACAGTGCCTCACTGGCGGCCATGGTCGGCGGTGGCTCCATACCAGGGCCGGGAGAGATCTCTCTGGCGCACAACGGCATCCTGTTTCTGGATGAACTGCCTGAATTTGAACGCCGCGTTCTGGATGCGCTGAGGGAGCCCATCGAATCGGGTGAGATCCACATCTCCCGTGCACGCGCCAAAATAAGCTATCCCGCGCGGTTCCAGCTGGTAGCGGCAATGAACCCCAGCCCATCGGGCCATTATCAGGGAAACCACAATCGCTCCACGCCTGAACAGACGCTGCGCTACCTGGGGAAGTTATCTGGTCCTTTCCTGGATCGTTTCGATTTGTCGCTGGAAATCCCCTTGCCTCCTCCCGGCCTGCTCAGCCAGAGCAGCGCCAGAGGAGAGAGTACGGTGGAAGTTCGCGAGCGGGTTATCGCCGCGCAGGCACGACAGTATATGCGTCAACATAAGCTGAATGCCCGTCTGGATAACGCTGAAATTCGGCAGTTTTGTCCTCTTAAGACTGAAGATTCATGCTGGCTGGAGGATACGTTGACGCGCTTTGGGCTTTCCATTCGCGCATGGCAGCGTCTTCTAAAAGTCGCCCGCACCATCGCCGATGTGGAAAAGTGCCCTGACATTGAGAGGCGGCATCTGCAGGAAGCGTTAAGCTATCGTGCGATCGATCGCTTGCTCCTGCACCTGCAAAAGTTACTGGCATAAAAAAAGGGGCCACAGCCCCTTTTCTTGTTAGTCGTCAGACTCAGTGTAGTCTTCAGCACCTTCCATCTGCGGCTTACCGCCAGACAGCGTATGGAAACGCTTTGGACGCTTAATGCGTGCCATATACTTGATCCATACACGTTCTGCTTCAGACTGTGGCTCACGCTCGCCACGGCAGACTGCGACAAACTGTTTTTCGTCTTCAGTTGCAGGCTCACGTTTACCCAGATCCAGCTCGTTAAAGGCATAACCATGACGCTCAAGCATCTGCGCCTCTTTGATGGTGAAATCGCCGTGACGAGAGAACCCGCGTGGATAATTTTTATTGTCGAAAAAACGATTAGTCGTCGTAAAGCTTTCCGCCATCCTACACGCTCCTAATTCTTTGGCCGAGCTATTTATGGCGCGGAGTATTAGTTACGCTTGACAGAGTGTAAAACAAAACATTTAAATCATAACGACAAATTATTTTGCGGAGAAAGATGTGGATACGGAATTGCTAAAAACTTTCCTGGAAGTGAGCAGAACGCGCCACTTTGGGCGAGCAGCGGAAGCCCTTTACCTGACGCAGTCAGCGGTCAGTTTTCGTATTCGACAGCTGGAAAATCAACTGGGTGTGAATCTTTTTACCCGCCACCGCAACAACATACGCCTCACGCCAGCCGGTGAGAAACTGCTGCCGTATGCAGAGACCCTGATGAACACCTGGCAGGCGGCACGTAAAGAGGTTGCGCACACCTCGAGGCATAACGAGTTCTCCATTGGGGCCAGCGCATCGTTGTGGGAATGTATGCTCAGTCAGTGGCTTACCCGGCTCTATCCTTCCCACAACCATTTGCAATTTGAAGCGCGGATTGCGCAACGTCAGTCGCTCGTTAAGCAACTGCACGAGCGCCAGTTGGATCTTCTGCTCACGACCGAAGCCCCCAAAATGGACGAATTTAGCAGCCAGATTGTTGGCCAGTTTGGCCTTGCGCTTTATGCCTCCGAGCCTTCAATGATGAAAGCCGACCTGACCTATCTGCGTCTGGAGTGGGGGCCAGATTTCCAGCAACACGAGGCGGGATTGATTGCTCCGGATGATGTGCCACAGTTAACAACCAGCTCTGCGGAGATCGCCTGTCAGCAGCTATCCTTGCTGAAGGGGTGCACCTGGTTACCTGTTCGCTGGGCAGACACGAAACCCGGGTTGCATACCGTTGTGGACTCCACCACGCTTTCCAGACCGCTGTATGCCATCTGGCTCCAGAACAGCGATAAGCAATCGCAGATAAAAGATCTTCTAAAAATTAATATTATGGATTGATGCATGCGCCAGCAGAAATGCTGGCTGCAACGTCTGAAGAGGGGACTCGGCGTCTTTCAGGCAAAAAAAAATCCTTTGCCGAAGCAAAGGATTATATATGGCAGGGGCGGAGAGACTCGAACTCGCGACACCCGGTTTTGGAGACCGGTGCTCTACCAACTGAGCTACGCCCCTAAAGTCTTTTGCCATTAAGCCTGCCGGGTAGGCAGGCTTAATGTCTTAATAAGTGGCGGAACGGACGGGACTCGAACCCGCGACCCCCTGCGTGACAGGCAGGTATTCTAACCGACTGAACTACCGCTCCACCGAAGACTGCTGTAACCACCGGATTTATGCACCGGCTTACTACGTAATTTGATGCCTGGCAGTTCCCTACTCTCACATGGGGAGACCCCACACTACCATCGGCGCTACGGCGTTTCACTTCTGAGTTCGGCATGGGGTCAGGTGGGACCACCGCGCTAAAGCCGCCAGGCAAATTCTGTAATCTGTATCAGCTGAAAATCGTCTCTCATCGCCAAAACATCTTCGGCGTTGTAAGGTTAAGCCTCACGGTTCATTAGTATCGGTTAGCTCAACGCATCGCTGCGCTTACACACCCGACCTATCAACGTCGTAGTCTTCAACGTTCCTTCAGGAGACTTAAAGTCTCAGGGAGAACTCATCTCGGGGCAAGTTTCGTGCTTAGATGCTTTCAGCACTTATCTCTTCCGCATTTAGCTACCGGGCAGTGCCATTGGCATGACAACCCGAACACCAGTGATGCGTCCACTCCGGTCCTCTCGTACTAGGAGCAGCCCCCCTCAATTCTCCAGCGCCCACGGCAGATAGGGACCGAACTGTCTCACGACGTTCTAAACCCAGCTCGCGTACCACTTTAAATGGCGAACAGCCATACCCTTGGGACCTACTTCAGCCCCAGGATGTGATGAGCCGACATCGAGGTGCCAAACACCGCCGTCGATATGAACTCTTGGGCGGTATCAGCCTGTTATCCCCGGAGTACCTTTTATCCGTTGAGCGATGGCCCTTCCATTCAGAACCACCGGATCACTATGACCTGCTTTCGCACCTGCTCGAGCCGTCACTCTCGCAGTCAAGCTAGCTTATGCCATTGCACTAACCTCCTGATGTCCGACCAGGATTAGCTAACCTTCGTGCTCCTCCGTTACTCTTTGGGAGGAGACCGCCCCAGTCAAACTACCCACCAGACACTGTCCGCAACCCGGATCACGGGTCTACGTTAGAACACCAGCCATTAAAGGGTGGTATTTCAAGGTTGGCTCCACGCAGACTGGCGTCCACGCTTCAAAGCCTCCCACCTATCCTACACATCAAGGACCAGTGTTCAGTGTCAAGCTATAGTAAAGGTTCACGGGGTCTTTCCGTCTTGCCGCGGGTACACTGCATCTTCACAGCGAGTTCAATTTCACTGAGTCTCGGGTGGAGACAGCCTGGCCATCATTACGCCATTCGTGCAGGTCGGAACTTACCCGACAAGGAATTTCGCTACCTTAGGACCGTTATAGTTACGGCCGCCGTTTACCGGGGCTTCGATCAAGAGCTTCGCGTTACCGCTAACCCCATCAATTAACCTTCCGGCACCGGGCAGGCGTCACACCGTATACGTCCACTTTCGTGTTTGCACAGTGCTGTGTTTTTAATAAACAGTTGCAGCCAGCTGGTATCTTCGACTGATTTCAGCTCCATCCGCAGGGACTTCACCTACATATCAGCGTGCCTTCTCCCGAAGTTACGGCACCATTTTGCCTAGTTCCTTCACCCGAGTTCTCTCAAGCGCCTTGGTATTCTCTACCTGACCACCTGTGTCGGTTTGGGGTACGATTTGATGTTACCTGATGCTTAGAGGCTTTTCCTGGAAGCAGGGCATTTGTTACTTCAGCACCGTAGTGCCTCGTCATCACACCTCAGCGTTAATAAGGAACCGGATTTACCTGGAACCTCCGCCTACATGCTTAAACCGGGACAACCGTCGCCCGGCTAACATAGCCTTCTCCGTCCCCCCTTCGCAGTAACACCAAGTACAGGAATATTAACCTGTTTCCCATCGACTACGCCTTTCGGCCTCGCCTTAGGGGTCGACTCACCCTGCCCCGATTAACGTTGGACAGGAACCCTTGGTCTTCCGGCGAGCGGGCTTTTCACCCGCTTTATCGTTACTTATGTCAGCATTCGCACTTCTGATACCTCCAGCACCCCTCACAGGACACCTTCAACGGCTTACAGAACGCTCCCCTACCCAACAACACATAGTGTCGCTGCCGCAGCTTCGGTGCATGGTTTAGCCCCGTTACATCTTCCGCGCAGGCCGACTCGACCAGTGAGCTATTACGCTTTCTTTAAATGATGGCTGCTTCTAAGCCAACATCCTGGCTGTCTGTGCCTTCCCACATCGTTTCCCACTTAACCATGACTTTGGGACCTTAGCTGGCGGTCTGGGTTGTTTCCCTCTTCACGACGGACGTTAGCACCCGCCGTGTGTCTCCCGTGATAACATTCTTCGGTATTCGTAGTTTGCATCGGGTTGGTAAGCCGGGATGGCCCCCTAGCCGAAACAGTGCTCTACCCCCGAAGATGAGTTCACGAGGCGCTACCTAAATAGCTTTCGGGGAGAACCAGCTATCTCCCGGTTTGATTGGCCTTTCACCCCCAGCCACAAGTCATCCGCTAATTTTTCAACATTAGTCGGTTCGGTCCTCCAGTTAGTGTTACCCAACCTTCAACCTGCCCATGGCTAGATCACCGGGTTTCGGGTCTATACCCTGCAACTTAACGCCCAGTTAAGACTCGGTTTCCCTTCGGCTCCCCTATACGGTTAACCTTGCTACAGAATATAAGTCGCTGACCCATTATACAAAAGGTACGCAGTCACCCCATAAAAGAGGCTCCCACTGCTTGTACGTACACGGTTTCAGGTTCTTTTTCACTCCCCTCGCCGGGGTTCTTTTCGCCTTTCCCTCACGGTACTGGTTCACTATCGGTCAGTCAGGAGTATTTAGCCTTGGAGGATGGTCCCCCCATATTCAGACAGGATACCACGTGTCCCGCCCTACTCTTCGAGTTCACAACCTGTGTGCTTTCGTGTACGGGACTGTCACCCTGTACCGTGCGACTTTCCAGACGCTTCCACTAACACACAAGCTGATTCAGACTCTGGGCTGCTCCCCGTTCGCTCGCCGCTACTGGGGGAATCTCGGTTGATTTCTTTTCCTCGGGGTACTTAGATGTTTCAGTTCCCCCGGTTCGCCTCGTTAACCTATGTATTCAGTTAACGATAGTGTGTCGGAACACACTGGGTTTCCCCATTCGGACATCGCCGGGTCAAAGGTTCATATCACCTCGCCGGCGCTTTTCGCAGATTAGCACGTCCTTCATCGCCTCTGACTGCCAGGGCATCCACCGTGTACGCTTAGTCGCTTAACCTCACAACCCGAAGATGTTTCTTTCGATTCACCACCGGCTTGCGAAAATTTGAGAGACTCGAACACACATAACATGTGTGTCGTTTCAATTTTCAGCTTGATCCAGATTTTTAAAGAGCAAAACTTCGCAGTGCACCTTTTCAGGTTCACTCTGAAGTTTTCTTGTTTTCGCAGTAAAAGATGGTGGAGCTATGCGGGATCGAACCGCAGACCTCCTGCGTGCAAAGCAGGCGCTCTCCCAGCTGAGCTATAGCCCCATCGTATGACCAACCTCTTCAAATCTGCATGACAGATTTGGTAGGCCTGAGTGGACTTGAACCACCGACCTCACCCTTATCAGGGGTGCGCTCTAACCACCTGAGCTACAAGCCTGTAGAGGTTTTTTACTGCTGTTTTTCATCAGACAATCTGTGTGAGCACTACAAAGGCAGGTTCTTTAAGGTAAGGAGGTGATCCAACCGCAGGTTCCCCTACGGTTACCTTGTTACGACTTCACCCCAGTCATGAATCACAAAGTGGTAAGCGCCCTCCCGAAGGTTAAGCTACCTACTTCTTTTGCAACCCACTCCCATGGTGTGACGGGCGGTGTGTACAAGGCCCGGGAACGTATTCACCGTAGCATTCTGATCTACGATTACTAGCGATTCCGACTTCATGGAGTCGAGTTGCAGACTCCAATCCGGACTACGACGCACTTTATGAGGTCCGCTTGCTCTCGCGAGTTCGCTTCTCTTTGTATGCGCCATTGTAGCACGTGTGTAGCCCTACTCGTAAGGGCCATGATGACTTGACGTCATCCCCACCTTCCTCCAGTTTATCACTGGCAGTCTCCTTTGAGTTCCCGGCCGGACCGCTGGCAACAAAGGATAAGGGTTGCGCTCGTTGCGGGACTTAACCCAACATTTCACAACACGAGCTGACGACAGCCATGCAGCACCTGTCTCAGAGTTCCCGAAGGCACCAATCCATCTCTGGAAAGTTCTCTGGATGTCAAGAGTAGGTAAGGTTCTTCGCGTTGCATCGAATTAAACCACATGCTCCACCGCTTGTGCGGGCCCCCGTCAATTCATTTGAGTTTTAACCTTGCGGCCGTACTCCCCAGGCGGTCGACTTAACGCGTTAGCTCCGGAAGCCACGCCTCAAGGGCACAACCTCCAAGTCGACATCGTTTACGGCGTGGACTACCAGGGTATCTAATCCTGTTTGCTCCCCACGCTTTCGCACCTGAGCGTCAGTCTTTGTCCAGGGGGCCGCCTTCGCCACCGGTATTCCTCCAGATCTCTACGCATTTCACCGCTACACCTGGAATTCTACCCCCCTCTACAAGACTCTAGCCTGCCAGTTTCGAATGCAGTTCCCAGGTTGAGCCCGGGGATTTCACATCCGACTTGACAGACCGCCTGCGTGCGCTTTACGCCCAGTAATTCCGATTAACGCTTGCACCCTCCGTATTACCGCGGCTGCTGGCACGGAGTTAGCCGGTGCTTCTTCTGCGGGTAACGTCAATTGCTGTGGTTATTAACCACAACACCTTCCTCCCCGCTGAAAGTACTTTACAACCCGAAGGCCTTCTTCATACACGCGGCATGGCTGCATCAGGCTTGCGCCCATTGTGCAATATTCCCCACTGCTGCCTCCCGTAGGAGTCTGGACCGTGTCTCAGTTCCAGTGTGGCTGGTCATCCTCTCAGACCAGCTAGGGATCGTCGCCTAGGTGAGCCATTACCCCACCTACTAGCTAATCCCATCTGGGCACATCTGATGGCAAGAGGCCCGAAGGTCCCCCTCTTTGGTCTTGCGACGTTATGCGGTATTAGCTACCGTTTCCAGTAGTTATCCCCCTCCATCAGGCAGTTTCCCAGACATTACTCACCCGTCCGCCACTCGTCACCCGAGAGCAAGCTCTCTGTGCTACCGTTCGACTTGCATGTGTTAGGCCTGCCGCCAGCGTTCAATCTGAGCCATGATCAAACTCTTCAATTTAAGTTTGATGCTCGTGAATTAAACTTCGTAATGAATTACGTATGTTCACTCAGAGACTTGGTATTCATTTTTTGTCCGAAGACATTAAGAATCCATGTCACTTTGAGTGCCCACACAGATTGTCTGATAAATTGTTAAAGAGCAGTTGCGACGCGGCTTACAGCTCACCGTCGCGAGGTCACGTATATTACGTTTTCCTCATTCAGAGTCAAGCATTTATTTTTGCTTTTCTCTGTTGGTGTTCATCTCTGAACCCCGCTAACCCGGCGGCTTGTAAGCCGTTGTTCCGTGTCAGTGGAGGCGCATTATAGGGAGTTCTCAGACGTTGACAACCCCTCTTTTAAAAAAAACGTTCAACCGTCTCTTTTTTGCTCAAAATCGTGCTACAGCGCCAGTTTTTCGAGCGTTTCAAAGCCATAACGGCGTAAAACGGGCAAAAGTTGCTCGGTCTCGTTGGTGATGGCCATACAAAAAGCGATGTTTGCATCGGCAGATTTTGCATCCGGGGCTTCATGTTCCAGCAACCAGGCCGTACGTCGGGCTATAGCCGCCCCCGAATCCACCAGCCGCGTGCCCTCAGGCAGAACTTCTAATAACTCTTCCTGTAATAGAGGGAAATGGGTACACCCCAGCACAACGGTGTCCGGTGGCTCCGGCATCCGCAGCCACGGGCGGAGAATACGGCGCAACTCTTCGAGCGGCACTGCCTTTCCGTGCAGCTTCGCTTCGGCGATCTCGACCAGTTCCGCCGAACCGAGCATCGCAATCTGGCATTCGTTGGCAAAGCGGTCGATTAACTCGCGCGTATAAGGTCGCTTCACCGTGCCTCGCGTTGCCAGTAAACCAACAATGCCATTTGCCGTCAGACGTGCGGCAGGCTTTATTGCAGGAACAACGCCCACAACCGGGAACTGGAATTTTTCGCGCAATGCAGGAAGCGATACTGTACTGGCCGTGTTACAGGCGATGACCGCCAGCGAGAGGGGATAACGCTTTTGTACCGCGGTGACGATTTCAACCACACGCTCAACAATAAAGTCTTCACTCTTTTCCCCATACGGGAACGCGACGTTATCAAAGGCGTAAATGTAATGGAGATCCGGCAGAAGATGTCGAATCTCATCATAGACCGAAAGCCCACCGACGCCGGAATCAAATACCAGCACGGTGGGACGCGGATTAGAAGGTGTAGCTGCCAGACAAGGTGTATTCCCGTCCTGCAGTTTGGTAGCCATAAACTGTCTCGTAATCTTTATCGAACAGGTTGGCTATTTTACCACGAACTGTAAGGTGAGAGGTGACAGGATATGAAACTGCGACATCCCACAGGCTTACGCCGCCCATTTTCACCTTTTCAGACGGGTAGGTACCAAAGTCAGTGTCGTAACGTGTTCCCAGGTAGTGGTAAGTCAGGCTCCAGTCGAATTCATAGACCTGCGTATCAAGCTGATACTTCACCTGCTGCTTAGCCCGGCGATCCAATAGCTGGTTTGTTGCCGCATTGCGTGCATCCACGTAATCGTAACCGACCGTATGAGTCAGTGGACCTGTATCAAAGGACGCTGTGGCTTCAACCCCTTTAATACGCGCCTTGCCTACGTTGTAGTATTCCTGAAGGTTGTTATTAAAGTCGATCAGGTTATCAACGTCATTGCGATAGGCCGATACGCGCCAGTTCACGCCAGCCGTCAGGCCTTCGAACGCGCCTTCCCACTGTTTACTCTCCTCAGGATCAAGATGGTCGTTGCCATAGAAACCATACAACTGCCCGAGGTTGGGTGCTTTATAGGCAGTGCCATACGAGGCAATGAATCGATAACCTTCAATGAACTCCCAGCCCGCACTGCTCTGCCAGGTGCCATGGCGACCAAACTGAGAGTTATCGTCGCTACGCGCTGCCCCTTCCAGGGTAAAGTCGCCAAACTGCTGCAGCGCAGTCAGGTAGACGCCGGTGTTACGCAGGTCATAGCCGTTTGTAACATAGCTTGTTCCTGGTTCGGTGCTCTGCTTCTGCCAGTCGACACCTGCGCCAATATTGCCATGGCCCACCTCAACGGAGTTAGTCCACTGCACGTTGTACTGTTTGATCTCATCCAGCGTGGCATTGGAATCATAACGTCCCAGATGCGGGTCGTAGTTATAATCTTTGCTGTGGCTGTAGCTGGTGAGAAGTTGTGAATGGAAAATGTCATTATTAAAGCGCAGCCCAGCGTCCCAGGTCTGGCTATAGAGCTGGCGAGTATCAACCAAAACATCAGGCGTAAATGAACTGTAATAGCCGTCATAGGCGGTACGGTTGCTGTAGCCATAGCCGCGAACGAACCCGCTCCACTGATCAGAGAAAGCATGCTCCAGCGCACCGTAGAGGGTTTTATTCATAAAGCCGTCACGATCGGTCTGAGCCAGACCACCGTTGTTGCCATCCGCAACCACGTCAAAGCCTTTGGTATAGGTATAATCACCCGCCAGCGTCACGCGCGTGCTGTCACCCAGGGTTTGCTGGGTGCTGCCGCCGTAATTTTGGTAGCCATGCGAGCCTACGCCCGCATTCAACGTCGTGCCGTCCTTTGCGCGGGTAGTAATAATGTTCACTACGCCACCAATCGCATCAGAACCATAGACTGCAGAGCGTGGCCCGCGAATATATTCAATGCGCTGCACCAGGGCGATCGGGAACTGACTGAGATCGGACGACCCCGTTACCCCAGCCTGGTTAAGACGGATCCCGTCGACAAGAATAAGAACATGGCTGGAATTAGTTCCCCGAATAAAAAGAGAGGAAAGTTGTCCCATTCCGCCGTTTTGGGCGGTATCCACGCCAGGCAAGCGACGCATAACGTCAATGACGGTGTTTGCCTGCCAGCGATCAATATCCTCGCGCGTCACCACAGACGTTGGTGCAAGAACGGTATTAACAGGTTGCTCAAAACGGTTTGCTGTCACCACCAACGAGTCGGCGCTATCCTGCGCCCAGCCCGAAAATGCCGTGACGGACAACGCCGTCAACAGCGATACTTTTTTAATCATTGTTAAAGCATCCACAATATAAGAAGGATGCCGCAGGCTTCATCTATAGCACGCGATGACGAAACCAAATGCGACGTGATCCCGGCAGGTCTTCGGGCTAGGTGGCGTTTTGCGGATGAAGACTTCCCATTTTCACAGTGTCTACAATACTCATCCCGCCAGTCTTTACCGCTGCGCGTCAGCTCCAGATTTTCACTGGATTCCCTTTTCACTCTCAGGAGACCGGAAACAGAATGCTACAATTAGACACGTATAGATGTCCAGATAGCTATTGGCCATTAAATCTGGACATCCACTGCACAATCCCTACAATCCCCGCGTAATTCTTTATCACTCAGGACGCATCATGACCCCCGAACACCTCCCAACAGAACAGTACGACGCACAGCTGGCAGAGAAAGTTGTCCGCCTGCAAAGTATGATGACGCCTTTCAACGCGCCCGTTCCTGAGGTGTTCCGCTCGCCCGTTAGCCACTACCGCATGCGTGCGGAGTTCCGCATCTGGCACGACGGTGACGACCTGTACCACATCATTTTCGATCAGCAGACGAAGTCCCGCATTCGGGTTAACAGCTTCCCGGCGGCGAGTGAACTCATCAACCAGCTCATGACGCTGATGATCGACGGCGTACGCAACAACCCTGTGCTGCGCCACAAGCTGTTCCAGATTGATTATCTGACCACACAAAGCAACCAGGCGATTGTCTCTCTGCTGTATCACAAAGCGCTGAATGACGAATGGCGCGAGCAGGCAGAAGCGCTGCGCGATGCCCTGCGCGCGCAGAACATCAACGTTCACCTGATTGGTCGTGCGACAAAAACCAAAATCATGCTGGATCAGGATTTCATCGACGAACGTCTGTCGGTGGCGGGAAAAGAGATGGTGTACCGCCAGGTTGAGAACAGCTTTACCCAGCCAAACGCGGCAATGAACGTACAGATGCTGGACTGGGCGCTGAAGGCGACTGAAGGGTCAAAGGGCGATCTGCTAGAGCTGTACTGCGGGAACGGCAACTTCTCCCTGGCGCTGGCGCGTAACTTTGAGCGCGTCCTGGCGACGGAGATTGCCAAGCCGTCCGTTGCCGCTGCACAGTACAACATTGCCGCCAATCACATCGACAATGTGCAGATCATCCGTATGTCTGCAGAAGAGTTCACGCAGGCCATGAATGGCGTACGCCAGTTTAATCGCCTGGAGGGGATCGATCTGAAGAGCTACCAGTGTGAGACGATTTTTGTCGATCCGCCGCGCAGTGGCCTGGACAGCGAAACCGAGAAGATGGTGCAGGCGTACCCGCGTATTTTGTACATTTCCTGTAACCCGGAAACGCTGTGCAAGAATCTCGAAACATTAAGCCAGACGCACAATGTTGAACGTCTGGCTCTCTTCGATCAGTTCCCGTATACGCACCATATGGAGTGCGGCGTACTTCTTACCGCGAAGTAACGTGATGGCAGGCAGGTCAACCTGCCTGCAACCCCACTCTCTTACTCCGGCAGCTCGTGCTTGCGGCTACGCATGCGCGAGCCAATCCAGAACACCAGTACCACGGAAAGTACCGCCGGCAGGAAGTTAGAACCGATATCCGGATACTCTGCACGCACCACGGTGCTATACAGCAACACGCCAAGAATAAAGCAGGCCGCGGCCAGCCCAGGCAACCCGACCGGCATGGTGCGGTTCAGGTAACGCTGATGCAGACAATACACCGTCAGCACCAGCGCAATGAGCGGGAAAATAGAAAATGGAACGATCGAGCTGAACACAGCCGCAAACGTGCCATTAATTGATAAGCCAGCGATCAATGCCAGCAACAGCGTACCCTTATCCTGACCTGACTGTTTCATTACTCACCTTCACTCTTCGGTTTGATGTGCCAGTTTCTCTTGTTCACGGCGATACCAGTAGTACGCGCCTTTGGAGATCATCCTGAGCTGTAATACCAGTCGCTCTTCGAGCTGCTTGCGTTGTTCGATGCTGACATCCAGCGCTTCGGCACCCGCGCTGAAAACAATCGTCACCATCGCCTCAGCCTGTGCTTCAGTGAACGCACGCGGCATATGGTTTTCGAGTTCAAGATAGTCGGCAAGTTCCGCGATAAAATGCTGAATTTCACGCGCCACAGCGGCACGGAACGCGGCTGATGTTCCGGAACGTTCCCGCAACAGCAGGCGAAACGCGTTGGGGTTATTGCCAATAAATTCCATAAAGGTCGACACAGAGGTGCGGATCACGCTCCCCCCTTTAGCGATACGCTGCCGCGCCTGGCGCATAAGCTGACGCAGCATCAGCCCGCTCTCGTCGACCATGGTCAGACCCAGTTCATCCACATCACGGAAATGACGATAGAAGGACGTTGGCGCAATCCCGGCCTCGCGCGCAACTTCACGCAGGCTTAAACTGGCAAAACTACGCTCGGCACTCAGTTGACTGAATGCGGCTTCCACCAGCGAACGCCGGGTTTTCTCTTTTTGTTGTGCTCTTACGCCCATCACGATAGTTGAATCCTTCCAAAGGCCTGATGGCACTATACCAGAGAATAAAATTAATCTGTTTGCCTGGCTTTGTGAATGATTGTTTACGTACGGTTTGTGCTCCACTGCCGGAAAAAAGCACAACGATAATTGGGTTACTCGGGCAATGATGTTATGATTCTGTTGCTTTTATGTATAAGAACAGGTAAGCCTTACCATGCCACATTCCTACGATTACGACGCAATTGTGATAGGTTCCGGCCCCGGCGGCGAAGGCGCTGCTATGGGACTGGTGAAACAGGGAGCCAGAGTAGCGGTGATAGAGCGCTACCATAACGTTGGCGGCGGTTGCACTCATTGGGGCACCATCCCTTCCAAAGCCCTCCGCCATGCCGTTAGCCGCATTATTGAATTTAACCAGAACCCTCTTTACAGCGACCACTCCCGACTTCTTCGTTCCTCCTTTGCTGACATCCTGAATCATGCGGATACCGTTATTAACCAGCAGACACGGATGCGCCAGGGGTTTTATGAGCGTAACCACTGTGAAATTTTGCAGGGCAATGCGCACTTTGTTGATGAACACACCCTGGCACTCGAATGCCACGACGGGTCAGTCGAAACCATCACGGCGGAAAAATTTGTCATCGCCTGTGGTTCACGCCCGTACCATCCGGCAGACGTGGACTTCTCCCACCCGCGCATTTACGACAGCGATTCCATCCTGAGCCTGCACCACGAACCCCGTCATGTGATTATCTATGGCGCAGGGGTGATTGGCTGCGAATATGCGTCGATCTTCCGGGGTATGGACGTGAAAGTTGATCTGATCAACACCCGCGACCGCCTGCTGGCCTTCCTCGATCAGGAAATGTCAGACTCGCTCTCTTACCACTTCTGGAACAGTGGCGTGGTGATTCGCCACAACGAAGAGTACGAGAAAATTGAAGGCTGCGACGATGGTGTGATCATGCATCTGAAATCGGGCAAGAAGCTGAAAGCAGACTGCCTGCTGTACGCCAACGGCCGTACCGGTAACACTGATTCTCTGGCTCTGGAAAATATCGGGCTCGAAACCGACAGCCGCGGTCAGCTGAAGGTGAACAGCATGTACCAGACAGCCCTGCCGCATGTGTATGCTGTCGGTGATGTTATCGGTTATCCAAGCCTGGCTTCTGCAGCATACGATCAGGGACGCATCGCGGCGCAGGCGCTGGTGAAAGGCGAAGCGACGGCACATCTGATCGAAGATATTCCGACAGGTATTTATACTATCCCGGAAATCAGCTCCGTCGGGAAAACCGAGCAGCAGCTGACGTCAATGAAGGTGCCTTACGAGGTGGGTCGCGCACAGTTTAAACATCTGGCGAGGGCACAAATCGTGGGAATGAGCGTGGGTACGCTGAAGATCCTGTTCCATCGCGAGACGAAAGAGATCCTCGGTATTCACTGCTTTGGTGAACGCGCGGCGGAGATTATTCATATCGGCCAGGCGATCATGGAGCAAAAAGGTGGTGGTAACACCATCGAGTACTTCGTTAACACCACCTTCAACTACCCGACCATGGCGGAAGCCTATCGGGTCGCGGCACTGAACGGCTTAAACCGCCTGTTTTAACGCATTGTCAAAATGGCCATCCATCGAACCACGGATGGCCTCTGCCAGCTGCTCATAGCGGCTGCGCAGCGGTGAACCCGGACGATAAACCAGACCAATGGTACGACGTGGCTCTGGTTTAATGCATGGCAGATAAACCACGCCGTCACGTTTACGTTCGCGCGGCACGGCCAGTGCCGGCAGCAATGTGATCCCACTGCCCGCCGCCACCATATTCCGCAGCGTTTCAAGGCTGGTTGCGCGGAAATGGGTATCCTCGTCAGCACCCGCTTCGAAGCAGAAGCCCATCGCCTGATCGCGCAGGCAGTGACCATCTTCCAGCATCAGCAGTTTTTCACCGGCCAGATCGGCCATCGGCACGCGATCGCGGTTCGCCCACGGGTGATCTTCATAGATCGCCAGCATCATGGGCTCATCAAACAGCGGCACTTCGATAAAAGCTTCGCTCTCTTTGACCAGCGCCAGAATGGCACAGTCGAGCTTGCCGCTGTCTAACTGCGCCAGCAGCTGATGGGTTTGCGCTTCATGCAGATACATTTCGAGTTTCGGGAACGTCTGATGCAGCATTGGAATGATGTGCGGCAACAGGTACGGGCCAACGGTTGGGATCAGGCCAATATGCAACGGGCCGGACATTGCCTCCCCCTGCTGGCTTGCCATTTCCTTGAGCACTTTGACCTCGCGCAGCACGGTGCGCGCCTGATCCACCAGCAGCAGACCTGCCTGGGTGAACAGTACCTTACGACTGGTGCGCTCCAGCAGCATCACGCCCAGCTCGTCTTCCAGCTTGCGGATCTGGCCGCTCAGGGTAGGCTGGCTGACGTGGCAGGAATCTGCCGCGCGGCGAAAATGGCGGTGCTCGGCTAGCGCTACCAGGTATTCAAGATCACGAATATTCATTATTCATCCTCCGTCGCCACGATAGTTCATGGCGATAGATATCATAGCAACGAACGATTATCCCTATCAAGCATTCTGTTGAATAATACACCACATAGACGAGGCGGCACGTGTTTGACCCTTGACGTCCCCGCACCGTCAGCGAGTTTCTCTCAAAACTCGAACAACTAAAGCCAACGTGAACTTTTGCGGACCCCGTGGTCCGCTTTTTTTTTGCGTAAAAAAGCCCGGGGATAAAAGCAAAATGGCAACCGAAGTTGCCATTTATAGTGTTTACGCCCTCTCCCCGTGGGAGAGGGCCGGGGTGAGGGCACCAGCCCGCACTCATCAAACCAGCCGGTTTTTCGCATCCGCAATCGCCTGCGCGACCTGCTTCGGTGACACGCCGCCTTTCGCTGCACGCTTATCCAGACAAGACTGCAACGCCAGAATCGGATACACATCATCACCGATAACCGCACTGAATTTCTGCAGGTCGGTCAGCGGCAACGCTTCCAGTGCCTTACCCTGACGAATGGCTTCAACCACCGCTTCACCGACAATATGGTGCGCTTCACGGAACGGTACGCCTTTCGCCACCAGGTAATCGGCAAGCTCGGTCGAGTTTGCATAGCCCTGCTGCGCCGCTTCCTGACAACGCGGGCGTTTCACCTGAATGCCATCCAGCACCAGCGCGCCCATATGCAGGCAGTCCAGCCAGGTATCGAGCGCGTCGAACAGCCCTTCTTTGTCTTCCTGCATATCTTTGTTATACGCCAGCGGCAGCCCTTTCAGGGTCATCATCATGCCGGTCAGCGCGCCCTGCACACGGCCACACTTACCGCGGATAAGCTCCAGCGCATCCGGGTTTTTCTTCTGTGGCATCAGGGAGGAGCCTGACGTCACGCGGTCAGACAGCTCAACAAACCCGGCTTCACCGGAGTTGAAGAAAATCAGGTCTTCGGCAAAGCGCGACAGATGCACCATGCCGATAGACGCATTGGAAAGCAGCTCCAGCACGTGATCACGGTCAGAGACGCTGTCCAGGCTGTTACGGGTGGCTGAAGCAAAGCCCAGCCAGCCTGCCAGCTGGTCACGGTCGATTTCATAGGCCGTCCCTGCCAGCGCACCGCTGCCCAGCGGGCTCACGTCCAGACGCTTCAGGGTATCCTGCAGACGGCTTTCATCACGCGCCAGCATCTCAACGTAGGCCAGACACCAGTGCGCAAAGGTTACCGGCTGCGCGCGCTGCAGGTGGGTATAACCCGGCATCACCGCGTCCTGGTTGTTCTGCGCGGTTTCCACCAGCGCACCCTGCAGCTGACGGTTGGCTGCCAGCAGTTCACCAACGGTATCTTTACACCACAATTTCAGATCAGTCGCGACCTGGTCGTTACGGCTACGCCCGGTATGCAGTTTTTTACCCAGCTGGCCGACTTTATCGATGAGTTTCCCTTCCACCCAGCTGTGAATATCTTCCGCATCGCTGGCGAGGATCTGCTGCGGGTCCAGACGCACCTCTTCCAGCAGGTTATTCAGCGCCTCTTCCAGCTGCAGCTGTTCGTCTACGGTCAGGACGCCCACGGTGACCAGCGCTTTGGACCAGGCCACAGAGCCGACGATATCCTGCTCGGCCAGGCGGTAGTCGAAGCGCAAAGAGTCGTTGAACTGTTTGAACCGCTGATCCGCTGCCTGTGTAAAACGCCCACCCCAAAGTGCCATAACATGCTTCCTTAATATCTTTGAATTTCATTGCCCGGCTGCGCTGCGCTGACCGGGCCTGCAGAATCGGTAAATTGCTTACGCCAGAATACGCGTGCCAATCGGCGTGCCGTTAAACAACGCCGGGAGTTGTTCCGCATGGCGCCAGGAGGCGATGTCCACCGGACGTCCAAGCGTACGCGCGGCATCCAGCGCCGCATTGACTTTGACGATCATGCCGTCGGTAATAATGCCCTGCTCGATAAGCTGTTCGGCTTTCGCTGCGGTCATTTCCGCAATACGCTGGCCTTTGCCGTCGAGAATACCGCTTACGTCAGAGAGCAAAATCAGGTCCGCGCCCAGCGTAGCCGCCAGAGCCGTTGCCGCCTGGTCTGCATTGACGTTCATCAGTTCGCCCTCTTCGGTCACCCCGATAGAGCTCACCACCGGCAGGAATCCTCCTTCCAGCAGCATGTTAATCAGCTTAGGCGAACCAGGCTGTGCCAGTCCAACGTGTCCGAGTTCTTCGTCGAGCTGGGTCACTTTTACGCTGTCACCATCACCCAGGCACAGACCGACTGAGGCGATATGGTGTTTCTTCGCCCACGCCAGCAGCGTTTTGTTCGCCGTCCCCGCCAGGGCACCGGTAATAATATCAATCTGGTCAGCAGGCGTGACGCGCAGGCCATTTTTCTTTTTCACCGGCAGGTTGAGCCCTTTCATCAGCTCATCAACCACGCAGCCGCCGCCGTGCACAATCACCAGCGGACGTTGGTGTGATTCGCGATAGTTCACCAGCGCGGTAAAAAGACGCTCCAGCGCTTCTTCGCTGTCCAGCAATACACCACCGAGTTTGATAATTAATGGGTTCATCATCACACCTTAAATAAGAGCCTGGGTTTCCGGGAAACCGAAACGAATATTTGCACACTGCATTGCCTGTGCGGCAGCGCCTTTAAGTAAGTTATCTTCCGCAGCCACCACAATCAGGTGCTCACCCTGCACGGCAAAACCGATGTCGCAGAATGGCAGGCCAACCACGTTTTTCAGCGCCGGCACGCCTTTGTCGTACAGACGCACCAGCGGTTTATCCGCATAGGCCTGCGTAAAGGCTTCGCTCACCTGTTCGTGGGTCACGCCGGGTTTCAGGCGGCAGGTGATGGTTTCGAGGATCCCACGCGGGAAGCTGCCCAGATGCGGCGTGAAGATGACATCCGCACCCAGATGCGTCGTGATTTCAGGGTGATGGCGGTGATTGAACACGCCATACGGCTGAAGGCTCACTTCGCAGAAGCTGTTAGCGATAGCGGCTTTACGCCCCGCGCCGCTGACACCACTGGTGGCGTTGATAACCGGCCACTGGTTCAGATCCAGCAGGTCTGCGTCGATCAGCGGCTTCAGAGAAAGCTGTGCCGCCGTCGGATAACAGCCCGGCACGGCAACCAGATCCGCTTCCTTCAGTTTATCTGTGCTCCACTCCGCCAGGCCGTATACCGCTTTTTCCAGCAGTTCAGGGTGTTGATGGGTGAAACCGTAATATTTTTCGTAGAACGCGCCGTCATTCACACGGAAGGCGCCGGAGAGGTCGAACACCACACAGCCGGCCGCCAGACATTGCGGAACCAGGTCGTGGCTGACTTCGTGCGCGGTAGCTAAAAACACCACGTCGACGCCGTCGGTGAACGCGCGGATGTCAGACATTGGCTGCAGCGGCAGATCAACAATGCCTTTAAGTTGCGGATGCAAATCGGAAATTAACTTTCCTGCATCATTGCTTTGCGCTGACACGGTCAAAGCGGTTATGGTCATATGAGGATGGCGATTCACGTAGCTTACAAGCTCTGCGCCCGCATAACCGCTAGCGCCTACAATCAGCGTATTCAACATCGGGTTCCTTTATGCTCAACGTTAATGTATTTTTATTCACATTTATTGCATGAATATTGATACTATCACGACCTAAGGTGTGTCAACAATGAAAATGAACTTACCGCCATTTATCGAGATTTACCGCGCCCTGATTGCCACACCCTCCATCAGTGCGACCGAAGAAGCGCTGGATCAGAGCAATGAGTCTTTAATCAATCTGCTGGCAGGTTGGTTTAGCGATATTGGGTTTAACGTTGAGGTTCAGCCCGTTCCCGGAACACGCCATAAATTTAACCTGCTCGCCAGTACCGGACAGGGTGCTGGCGGCCTGCTACTGGCCGGTCATACCGATACCGTTCCCTTTGACGATGGCCGCTGGACACGCGATCCGTTCACCCTGACCGAGCATGACAACAAGCTTTACGGTCTGGGCACCGCCGACATGAAAGGCTTTTTTGCTTTTATCCTCGATGCGCTGCGTGACGTGGACGTGACAACGCTGAAGAAACCGCTCTACATTCTGGCCACTGCCGATGAAGAGACCAGCATGGCCGGGGCGCGCTACTTCTCTGAAAACACCTCGATTCGCCCGGATTGCGCCATTATTGGTGAACCAACGTCACTGCAGCCAATCCGCGCCCACAAAGGCCATATCTCCACGGCGGTGCGCGTGCTGGGCCAGTCAGGCCACTCCAGCGATCCGGCGCGCGGCGTCAACGCCATCGAACTGATGCACGACGCCATCGGCCGCATCATGCAGTTGCGCGACTCGCTGAAAGAGCGTTATCACTACGACGCATTCACCGTGCCTTACCCGACGCTGAACCTCGGCAGCCTGCACGGTGGCGATGCATCCAACCGTATCTGCGCCTGCTGCGAACTGCATATGGATATCCGTCCGCTGCCGGGCATGACGCTGAGCGATCTCGACGGCCTGTTGACCGAAGCGCTGGCGCCGGTCAGCGAGCGCTGGCCGGGCCGCCTGACGGTCTCCGAGCTTCATCCGCCGATCCCTGGCTACGAATGTCCGCCGGATCATCAACTGGTTGAAGTCGTGGAAAAGCTGCTCGGCGAGAAAACCGACGTGGTGAACTATTGCACCGAAGCACCGTTTATTCAGACTCTGTGTCCTACGCTGGTGCTTGGCCCGGGTTCCATCAACCAGGCTCACCAGCCGGATGAATATCTGGAAACGCGCTTTATCAAACCGACCCGTGAACTGATTACCCAGGTCGTGCATCACTTCTGCTGGCATTAAAATGCCCCTGAGGGTTCCCTCTCCCGGTGGGAGAGGGTCAGGGTAAGGGCAACAAATCCCGCGATCTTCGTCACATTCCCATAAGCATCTCTTATCTGACGCAAAGCGAATTAAATTTCGTAAATTACCCACATTTATTCGTTTGCTGAACCGTTTTCGCAGCAATTGACGACGGGGGTTTTACGTGGCTTTATAAAAGGAGATGACAAAATATTGTCCAAAAGATTTTCGATTGGGCATAAACAAAAATGATGGGGTGACTGGGTTTTTATGAACGAACAATATTCCGCGTTGCGTAGTAATGTCAGTATGCTCGGCAAAGTGCTTGGAGATACCATCAAAGATGCGTTGGGGGAAAACATCCTCGACCGCGTTGAAACCATCCGCAAGCTGTCAAAATCTTCCCGTGCAGGTAACGAGGCCAGTCGTCAGGAGCTGCTCACCACCTTGCAGAACCTTTCTAACGATGAGCTGCTGCCCGTTGCCCGCGCCTTCAGCCAGTTTCTGAACCTGGCAAACACCGCTGAGCAATACCACAGCATTTCGCCAAATGGCGAAGCTGCCAGCAACCCGGAAGTCATTGCCCGTACGCTTCGTAAACTGAAAGACCAGCCAGACCTCAACGAAGACATCATCAAAAAAGCGGTGGAGTCCCTTTCGCTTGAGCTGGTTCTGACCGCTCACCCAACCGAAATCACTCGCCGCACCCTGATCCACAAAATGGTGGAAGTGAACAACTGCCTCAAGCAGCTGGATAACAAAGACATTGCTGACTACGAGCGCAACCAGCTGATGCGCCGTCTGCGCCAGCTGATTGCCCAGTCCTGGCACACCGATGAAATTCGTAAGCATCGTCCAAGCCCGGTCGACGAAGCCAAATGGGGCTTTGCAGTGGTAGAAAATAGCCTGTGGGAAGGGGTGCCGAACTACCTGCGTGAGCTGAACGAGCAGCTGGAAGCGAATCTGGATTACCGCCTGCCGGTCGATTTTGTGCCGGTGCGCTTCACCTCCTGGATGGGCGGCGACCGTGACGGCAACCCGAACGTCACCGCGGAAATTACCCGCCACGTGCTCCTGTTGAGCCGCTGGAAAGCAACCGACCTGTTCCTGAAAGATATTCAGGTATTGATCTCCGAGCTGTCGATGGTAGAGGCCACGCCGGAACTGCGCGCGCTGGCCGGCGAAGAAGGTGCCAGCGAGCCGTATCGTTTCCTGATGAAAAAACTGCGTGGCCAACTGATGGCGACGCAGGCCTGGCTGGAAGCGCGTCTGAAAGGCCAGCGCCTGCCGAAGCCGGAAGGCCTGCTGAGCCAGAACGAGCAGCTCTGGGAGCCGCTGTATGCCTGCTATAAATCGCTGCAGGCCTGCGGAATGGGCATCATCGCGAATGGCGAACTGCTCGACACCCTGCGTCGCGTGAAGTGTTTCGGCGTGCCGCTGGTGCGTATTGACGTCCGTCAGGAAAGCACCCGTCATACCGAAGCGCTGGGCGAACTGACCCGCTATCTCGGCATCGGCGACTATGAAAGCTGGTCTGAAGCGGACAAACAAGCCTTCCTGATCCGCGAACTGAACTCCAAGCGCCCCTTGCTGCCACGTAACTGGGAGCCAAGCAACGAAACCCGCGAGGTGCTCAACACCTGTAAAGCGATCGTTGATGCGCCGAAAGGATCGGTGGCTGCCTATGTGATCTCCATGGCGAAAACGCCGTCTGACGTGCTGGGCGTTCACCTTCTGCTCAAAGAAGCCGGTATCGACTATGCCCTTCCGGTTGCACCGCTGTTTGAAACCCTTGATGACCTGAACAACGCCAACGACGTCATGACGCAGCTGCTGAACATCGACTGGTACCGCGGCTTTATTCAGGGCAAACAGATGGTGATGATTGGCTATTCCGACTCCGCAAAAGACGCGGGCGTCATGGCGGCATCCTGGGCGCAGTATCAGGCACAGGACGCGTTGATCAAGACCTGTGAAAAAGCAGGCATCGAACTGACGCTGTTCCACGGACGCGGTGGCTCGATTGGCCGTGGTGGTGCGCCAGCGCATGCGGCACTGCTGTCACAACCGCCGGGAAGCCTGAAAGGCGGCCTGCGCGTGACCGAACAGGGCGAGATGATCCGCTTCAAGTACGGCCTGCCGGAAGTGACCATCAGCAGCCTGTCGCTCTACACCAGTGCGATTCTGGAAGCGAACCTGCTGCCACCGCCAGAGCCGAAAGAGTCCTGGTGCCATATCATGGACGAGCTGTCAGATATCTCCTGCGATCTGTACCGCGGCTACGTGCGTGAAAACAAAGATTTTGTGCCTTACTTCCGTTCAGCCACGCCTGAGCAGGAGCTGGGTAAACTGCCGCTGGGTTCACGTCCGGCTAAGCGCCGACCGACCGGTGGTGTAGAGTCTCTGCGTGCCATCCCGTGGATCTTCGCCTGGACCCAGAACCGTCTGATGCTGCCCGCCTGGCTGGGCGCAGGCGCGGCGCTGCAGAAAGTGGTGGAAGATGGCAAACAGAACGAACTGGAAACCATGTGCCGCGACTGGCCATTCTTCTCCACCCGTCTGGGTATGCTGGAGATGGTCTTCTCGAAAGCAGACCTGTGGCTGGCGGAATACTACGATCAGCGTCTGGTGAAGCCTGAGCTGTGGACGCTGGGTAAAGAGCTGCGCGAACTGCTGGAAGACGACATCAAAGTGGTGCTGGACATTGCTAACGACTCGCACCTGATGGCGGATCTGCCGTGGATTGCCGAGTCCATCCAGCTGCGTAATATCTACACCGACCCCCTGAACGTCCTGCAGGCGGAGCTGCTGCACCGTTCACGTCTGGCGGAAGAGGAAGGTAAAGAGCCGGATCCACGCGTCGAACAGGCGTTGATGGTGACGATTGCAGGCGTTGCGGCAGGTATGCGTAACACAGGCTAATCCATTGGCTTCATACAGGCCCGGCAGCGCTAACGCTGCCGGGCGATATCCGGTATTCACGCCATGCACCACGACATCAGCACCCTTCTGACCGACCTCATTAATGGCACCGTAGCGCTACGTGACGTACGGTTTGTCGCCCCGCCCGACCCACACTCCCGCACATCGCCTTGCCTGGTCATTAACCTCGATAATGCCTGCGAAGCGTGGTTTTCTTCCTCTGCAGAGGGGTTACTTCATACCGGTCACGCGCTCAGCATCAGCTTCGGTAAACAGCAGCTGTCGCTTCGTCTTTATCGGGATAACGTGCTTATGCAGCACCAGCAGGTTGCCCGGCGCGGCCCCCGAACCGGAGCGTTTCTCCTGCAAACGCTGGCCGAGCTGCAGATGCAGCCTGATGAACAGGAAACGGCCAGACTGGTGGTACTGAGTATGCTCAGCCATTGTCGCGATCTTCTTGGCAGCGACATTCACACTGACAGCCGCAGTCGCGCTTTGTTTGAAGCCATCCGGCGCTATCTCGATGAACATCACGCCTCACCGCTGACCCGCGATTCCGTGGCGCAGGCGTTTTATATTTCACCCAACTACCTTTCACATCTGTTTCAGAAGACCGGGAACGTGGGGTTCAATGAATACCTGACCCAAACGCGTCTGGAACACGCGCGCCAGTTGCTCAAGGGTTATGACCTAAAAATCAAAGATATTGCCGCCCGCTGCGGCTTTACAGACAGCAACTACTTCTGTCGCCTCTTTCGTAAACATACCGAACGCTCCCCTTCCGAGTACCGCCGCCAGTATCACAGCCAGCTGACTGCCAAAAACTAGCATTGTGATCGCCCTCTCACTTCACTAAGCACATTACATTTGTCCAGTATTTGGCAAAATTGACCTGTATCCCCGGCCTGCAGCCCCACCTTATCCTTAGGTTAACCTTTCTGACTTAAGGAAAAATAATGGAACTGTATCTGGATACCGCCAACGTGGCAGAGGTTGAGCGCCTGGCGCGCATTTTTCCGATTGCCGGCGTCACCACCAACCCGAGCATTGTAGCCGCCAACGGCGAAACCCTCTGGAACGTACTGCCTCGTCTGCAAAACGCCATCGGGCCCCAGGGTACGCTGTTTGCCCAGACCATGAGCCGTGAAGCCGAAGGGATGGTGGCAGAAGCCAAACGCCTGAGTAACGCCATTCCTGGCATCGTGGTGAAAATCCCGGTGACCGCACAGGGCCTTATGGCGATAAAAATGCTGAAAAAAGAGGGCATAACTACGTTGGGCACGGCCGTTTACAGCGCCGCCCAGGGTTTACTGGCCGCGCTGGCGGGAGCGAAATATGTCGCACCGTATGTTAACCGCGTCGACGCTCAGGGCGGGGACGGCATTCGTATGGTACAGGAGCTGCAATCCCTGCTCGAACGGCACGCCCCAGAAAGCAGCGTGCTGGCCGCCAGCTTCAAAACACCACGTCAGGCGCTGGACTGCCTGCTCGCCGGATGTGAAGCAATCACGCTTCCTTTAGATGTAGCGCAACAAATGCTCGGCACCCCGGCGGTAGAGTCAGCCATAGAGAAGTTTGAGCACGACTGGAAAAACGCGTTTGGTAACCTCAATCTCTAAGGGAGATCTGTTATGGACCGTATCATTCAATCGCCGGGGAAATATATCCAGGGCGCTGATGTTCTCACCCGTCTCGGCGACTATCTGAAACCACTGGCAACACGCTGGTTGGTTGTGGGCGATAAGTTTGTGCTGGGTTTTGCACAAGAGACCTTACTTGAGAGTTTCAAAAAAGCGGGAATTCATGCTGAAATCGCGCCCTTCGGTGGCGAATGTTCGCAAAACGAAATCGATCGCCTGAAAAAACGGGCCGACGGCGCCGACTGTATGGCGGTGCTCGGTATCGGCGGCGGGAAAACGCTGGATACCGCCAAAGCGCTGGCGCATTTTATGGACGTGCCCGTTGCCATCGCCCCGACTATCGCCTCCACCGACGCCCCGTGCAGCGCCCTTTCCGTCATTTATACCGACAGCGGTGAATTCGATCGCTACCTGATGCTGCCGCATAACCCGAACATGGTGATTGTCGACACCCGGGTGGTGGCTGGCGCTCCGCCGCGTCTGCTGGCCGCCGGGATAGGCGATGCCCTTGCCACCTGGTTTGAAGCGCGCGCCTGTTCCCGTAGCGGCGCAATCACGATGGCGGGCGGAAAATGTACCCAGGCTGCGCTAGCCCTCGCCGAGCTGTGCTACAACACGTTAATTGAAGAGGGTGAGAAAGCGATGCTCGCGGCCGGGCAGCACGTGGTCACACCGGCGCTGGAGCGCATCATTGAAGCCAATACCTATCTGAGCGGCGTTGGATTTGAAAGCGGTGGACTGGCGGCCGCGCACGCCATTCATAACGGAATGACCGCCGTGCCGGAGGCACATTCGTTCTATCACGGTGAAAAAGTGGCGTTTGGGACGCTGACGCAACTGGTGCTGGAAAATGCCCCGGTAGAGGAAATTGAAACCGTCGCGGCGCTGTGTCACAGCGTAGGTTTGCCCATCACGCTGGCACAACTGAACATTAAAGAGGATATTCCGCTTAAAATGCGGCTGATTGCCGAGGCAGCCTGCGCAGAGGGTGAAACCATTCACAACATGCCAGGCGGGGTATCACCGGATCAGGTTTACGCGGCGCTGCTGGTGGCCGATCAGTACGGGCAACAGTTCCTGCGGGAGTGGGCATAACCGGTATGGCCGGATAATAAAAAAATCCCCGCCGAAGCGGGGATTGTATTTACTGCAGATCAAACCGATCCAAATCCATCACCTTCGCCCAAGCGGCAACAAAGTCGCGGACGAATTTCTCATGGGCGTCGCTGCTGGCGTAAACCTCGGCCAGCGCGCGCAGCACGGCGTTCGAACCGAATACCAGATCGGCACGCGTGGCGGTGTATTTCACTTCACCGCTGGCGCGATCGCTGCCGGCAAACAGCTCGTTTGATTCATCGGTCGCTTTCCATTGGGTATTCATGTCCAGCAGGTTCACGAAGAAATCGTTACTCAGCACGCCTTCACGATGGGTGAACACGCCGTTCTGACTGCCATCGAAGTTCGCCCCCAGTACGCGCAGACCGCCAATCAGCACCGTCAGTTCTGGTGCAGTGAGCGTCAGCTGCTGGGCCTTATCAATCAACAGAGACTCGGTAGTGGAGGCATCAACCTGTGCACGGTAGTTACGGAAGCCATCGGCAATCGGTTCGAGCAGGTTAAACATCTCGATATCCGTCTGATCCTGGCGCGCATCAACGCGGCCCGGCGTGAACGGTACATTGACGTAAACGCCGGCCTCTTTCGCCGCCTGTTCAACACCCACCACACCTGCCAGCACGATGATATCGGCCAGTGACGCTTTGTTGGTGGTACGCTGAATAGCTTCCAGGGCGGGTAACGCGCGAACCGCTGCGGCGTTAACTTCCCAGTCGCGCTGGGGTGCCAGTGCCAGACGCGCACCGTTGGCGCCGCCACGCTTATCGCCACCGCGGAAGGTCGATGCAGACGCCCAGGCAACGGAAACCAGGTCGCTCACGGACAGACCCGAGGCAATGATTTCCGCCTTCAGACTCTCGATGTCCTCTTTGGTCGGATTGAACACCGCCTGCGGCAGTGGATCCTGCCAGATGAGATCTTCTTTCGGCACTTCCGGACCAATGTAACGCGCTTTTGGCCCCATATCACGGTGGGTCAGCTTGAACCACGCGCGCGCAAAGGCTTCGTTAAAGGCCTGCGGATCGTTCAGGAAGCGGCGGGAGATTTTCTCGAACTCGGGGTCAAAACGCAGCGTCAGATCGGTGACCAGCATCGTCGGTTTGCGCTTTTTCGACGGGTCGAACGGATCAGGCATAATGTCTGGTGCATCCACCGCTTCGAACTGAATCGCACCCGCCGGGCTGCGGGTCTGCACCCACTCGTATTTGAACAGATTCTCGAAGAAGTAGTTACTCCACTGGGTCGGCGTTTGTGACCAGATGACTTCCAGCCCGGAGGTGATCGCATCTGCGCCAACGCCGGTACCGTGCGTACTGGTCCAGCCCAGACCCTGCGCTTCAATTGGCGCGGCTTCCGGGTCGGCGCCGACATGGGTCGCTTCACCTGCACCGTGGGTTTTACCGAGGGTATGACCGCCTGCAATCAACGCAACGGTCTCTTCGTCGTTCATCCCCATGTTGCCAAAGGTGGCACGGATCGCCGCGGCCGCTGACAGTGGTTCACCGCTGGCGTTTGGCCCTTCCGGGTTAACGTAAATCAGCCCCATTTCGGTGGCTGCCAGTGGGCGCTTCGCCAGTGCTTCCGGGTCACGGTGGGTGAGCCAGGCTTTTTCATCACCCCAGTTCACGTCCATATCCGGTTCCCAGACATCTTCACGCCCGGCCCCAAAACCAAAGGTACGGAAGCCAGAGTTCTCCAGCGCCACGTTACCGGCAAGGATGAAGAGGTCAGCCCAGGAAATTTTTTGACCGTATTTTTGCTTGATAGGCCACAGGAGACGGCGCGCTTTATCCAGGCTTACGTTATCTGGCCAGGAGTTCAGGGGGGCAAAGCGCTGTTGACCGCGCCCTGCGCCACCGCGACCGTCAACGGAGCGATAGGTACCTGCGCCGTGCCAGGCCATACGGATAAACAGGCCCGCATAGCTGCCCCAGTCGGCTGGCCACCACGGCTGAGAGTCGGTCAGAAGTGCTTTGAGATCGCCCTTGAGTGCGGAGTAATCGAGTTTGCTGAATTCTTTGCGGTAGTCAAAGTCTTCACCCAGAGGGTTAGAACGGTTGGAATGTTGATTAAGAAGATCGACGCGGAGTTGTTTTGGCCACCAGTCGCGGCTGCCTGTGCCTGCCCCCGCGCTGTGATCGACGCTGCCCTGATGGAACGGGCACTTGCCGATTGATGCCGCATTATTGCTGTCGTCTGACGTGCTCATCTCTATGCTCCCTTTTACAGTGTTACCGTTACGATATACGCCCTTGTTGATAAGGTATAGTTGAGATAACCCACAGATTCGATAGTTAATTCCGTTTAATTTCCCATTGAAAGTATGTGCGTTCTGTACGTCAAAGGCAGCATTGCTGATATGGCGGGGAAATAAAACCCTTATAAATCAAAAAACCCTCCGAAGAGGGCTTCTATTTGTTATGCGCCAGGCCGTACACCCAGCGTATGGCAAATGGCGTAACTCATTTCCGCGCGGTTGAGCGTATAGAAGTGGAAATCCTTCACTCCTTCACGACTCAAGATCTTCACCATGTCCATCGCGATGTTTGCGCCCACCAGCTTGCGTGTTTCCGGATCATCGTCCAGCCCTTCGTACATTTTAGACATCCAGTGCGGAATGCGCACATTGGTCATATCGGCAAATTTCTTCGCCTGTTTGAAGTTAGAGACCGGCAAAATTCCCGGGATAATTTCGACGTCGATGCCCGCGGACACACAGCGGTCACGAAAGCGCAGGTAGCTTTCCACATCAAAGAAGAACTGCGTAATGGCGCGGTTCGCACCGGCGTCCACTTTACGCTTCAGGTTAAGCAGATCCGCCTGGGCGCTTTTCGCTTCCGGGTGAACTTCAGGATAAGCAGCAACGGAAATGTCGAAGTCTGCGACCTCTTTCAGCAGCGCGACCAGATCGGTGGCGTACATGTCCGGTTTACCGCTCCCCGGCGGCAGGTCACCGCGCAGGGCGACGATATGGCGAATACCGTTGTTCCAGTAGTCCTGGGCAATGGCACGCAGCTCATCGCGCGTCGCGTCGATACAGGTCAGGTGCGGAGCCGCTTCCAGACCCGTACGGTCCTTAATGCCTTTAATGATGCTGTGCGTACGGTCACGCTCACCGGAGTTGGCACCGTAGGTGACGGAGACAAACTTCGGTTTCAGGCTGCTCAGGCGATCGATAGAGCTCCAGAGGGTTTGCTCCATTTCACTGGTGCGCGGCGGGAAAAATTCAAAAGAGACGTTAATCTGACCATTTACTTCGGCCAGGCTCTGATTCAGGGCTTCCCGCTGGTTGGCGTGAAAAAAGCTCATACCTTACCTCATCAATCGCGTGTCATTGTGTGTTGTGTTTCGAACTTCTATACGTTTAGACGTCCAGATGTAAAAATGACGGAAAAGCGGAGGGACGTCAACAGAAATAATCGCCAGGAATGGTGAGGAATGCTCAGGGAAGATGAAGGGAGTTCATGATGGCGGGTGAGTGCGGTCTGATGCCCTCACCCTGTCCCTCTCCCACCGGGAGAGGGAACAAGAAAGATTACAGCAGTTTAGCCAGACGGTTGATGTCGGACTGGATAGCCCCGGCGGTCACATCGCGCCCCGCACCCGGGCCACGGATCACCAGTGGGTTATCACGGTACCAGCGGCTTTCAATGGCGAAAACATTATCGCACGGCAGCAGTGCCGCCAGCGGATGTTCAGGACGAACCGCCTCGACACCCACACGTGCTTTTCCGTTCGCTTCGAAACGCGCCACGTAGCGCAGCACCAGCCCCATCTCGTTTGCCGCTTCCAGACGTTGCACCATCTGCTCGTTCAGCTCTTCGCCGTTCTCGAAGAAATGGTCGACAGAGTCGTCCTCGCAGCCAGCAGGCACCAGCGACTCAACGCGGACGGCATCAGGTTCGATGTCATACCCGGCTTCGCGCGCCAGGATCACCAGCTTACGCATAACGTCTTTACCGGAGAGGTCAACGCGTGGGTCAGGCTCCGTTAAGCCCTGCTGCCATGCCTGATCCACCAGGTCAGTGAACGGCACGGTGCCATCAAACTGCAGGAACAGCCAGGAGAGCGTACCTGAGAAGATGCCACTCAGCGCCAGAATGCTGTCGCCGCTTTCAATCAAATCACGCACGGTATGGTTAACCGGCAAGCCAGCGCCCACCGTGGCGTTATACAGCCAGTGACGGCCTGTCTTTTCAAACGCGTCGTGGATTTGACGGTACTTGTCCGTGCTGCTCGCCCCCGCCAGCTTATTGGCGCTAATAACATGGAAACCGTGGCTGGCGAAATCAAGATACTGATCGGCAAGCTGTTCACTGGCGGTCACGTCCAGCACCACCAGATCGTCATACGGGTGCGCGCGCATCCAGAGGAACAGCGACTCTTCGTCCTGTTCAACCGCTTCATCGTTAAAGAAGGCCAGCGCCCGGCTGGCATCCAGCCCTTCGTAGTTCAGCAGGCTGCGGCGGCTGTCCACCACGCCCGCGAGAATAAATTCAAACCCCGTACGCGCTGAGAGAGTCACCTGCTCGCGAGCGAACAGCTCCAGCCAGCGTGAGCCGATGTTTCCTTTGCCAAACAGCACCAGTCCAATGCGTTTCTCCGCACGGAACAGAGAGGTATGCAGCCCCTGAATCAGACTCTCGGTAGGTCCTTTACGCAGTACGGCCACAAGGCTAATGCCCTCTTCCGACTGCCAGGTGAATTCAACCGGCTGGCCTTTCAGCTGCTGCCAGAAACGATGGCAGTGCAGCGGGTTGCGGGTAACGCCCGCCCCCACCATCGCCACCAGCGCCAGACCCTGACGCAGGCGAAGCTCGCCCGGCAGGCCCGCTTCATCAAGAATTTTCAGGGCGCTGTCCGCCACTTCAGCGGTGTAGCAGAACTGCAGCAGCTGGCGATCGTTATGCACGCCAACGGCGAGCGGACGCACCTGGGCGCGTTTGAGGATCAGGTCGATGTCTTTGTGTGCCAGTTTGAAATCCTGGCCCGCCGGGACCTGGAACTCAATCAGGCAGATGTCGTCATGGCTGGTCACAATTCGCGCCCCCGTACCGGACGCCAGGACGCGTTCGATACGGGTAGAGCCTTGATCCGGGGTGTAACTACAGCGCAGTTGCAGGTCGATGTCGCTCCCGGAAACCGGCTGTAGCGTACGCGCATGCAGAACCGGTGCCGCCAGGCGTGCCAGCTCGCTGGCCTCGTCCAGACGCAGCAGCGGCAGCAGGCAGGCATCTTTCACTTTACGCGGGTCAGCACTGTAGACACCGGCCACGTCGCTCCAGATGGTGACGCGGGAAACGCCTGCCAGCGCACCAATTTGCGTCGCTGAGTAGTCAGAGCCGTTACGTCCCAGCAGCACGGTTTCACCGGCACTGCTGCGGCTGATAAAGCCGGTCACCACAATACGTTTGCCCGGATGCTGAACCAGCAGCTGTTGCAGCAGCGGATATGACAAGCCTTCATCCACCTGTGGCTGAGCGGCGCGTTCGGCGCGCAGGAAGTCACGCGCGTCAAGCCAGGCCGCATCCACGCCCAGGTGTTGCAGCACGGCCGCCATCAGGCGTGCAGACCACACTTCACCGTGGCCGACCACCTCGGCATACACCGCGTCGGTAATACCGCTGTCCAGCAGGGCAGCCAGACGCTCAAGGTCATGCGTAAAGGCGCTAATCAATCCGTCCGCGACGTCCGCAGGCAGTAAGCCGGCAATCAGCTCACTCTGGTAACGACGTAAGGACTGTTGCACCTGATGCGCAGAGAGGCGATCGGTCTGACTCAGTTTGAGCCAGCTAATCAACTGGTTGGTGGTGCTGCCAGCCGCGGAGACAACCATCATGTCCCCCGGCTGCGAATACTCTGTCATGATCCCTGCGACACGCAGGTAACACTTCACATCAGCAAGACTACTACCACCAAACTTGTGCAGTTGACGACCCTTCGCCCCTGCCTGCGCTATCACACTCATGATTACCCCTTGGCTGCGACCCGGAAGCCATTTTCCAGATCGGCAATTAAATCTTCAGAATCTTCAATACCGGTCGAGATACGCAGCAGCGTCTCAGAAATACCGGCGGCGGCACGTGCTTCTGGTGCCATACCTGCGTGCGTCATGGTCGCGGCGTGGGAGATCAAGCTTTCAACCCCACCTAATGATTCCGCCAGCGTAAACAATGACAGCCCGCTCAGGAAGCGACGCAGCGTTTGCTCGTCACCGTCCAGTTCAAAACTTAACATCGCGCCAAATCCCTTTTGTTGACGCGCGGCAATCTCGTGCCCCTGGTTTTCCGGCAGCGACGGGTGATAGAGCTTTTTCACCAGCGGCTGGGTCTTCAGAAAATCGACAATCGCCTGAGCATTGCGCTGCGCCACTTCCATGCGCGGCGACAGCGTGCGGATACCGCGCAACAACAGGTAGCTGTCGAAAGCGCTCGCAGTGACGCCAATGTTATTGGCCCACCATGCCAGTTCGGTGACAACGTCGGGATCTTTTGCAATCACCACGCCCGCTACCACATCAGAATGACCGTTCAGATATTTTGTGCATGAATGCAATACCAGATCGGCACCCAGCGCAAGCGGGTTCTGAAGGGCCGGACTGAGGAAGGTATTATCCACTACACTTATCGCTCCCGCATCCCTTGCGCGCTGACAAATTTTCGCAATATCGACGACGCGCAACAATGGATTGCTTGGACTTTCCACCAGCACCAGCTTCGGTTTCTCTGCCAGCGCCTGTTTCAGCGCCTGTTCGTCGTTTTGATCGACAAACAGCACGCGGTAGCACCCGCGTTTTGCGAGGCTGTCAAACAGACGATAGCTACCACCGTAACAGTCGTGCGGTGCCACCAGCAGGTCGCCCGGCTTCAGAAATACCGTCGTCACCAGGTGAATCGCAGACATCCCGGTGTTGGTTAACACGGCGCCTGCACCGCCTTCCAGCTCCGCCAGCGTGCGCTGGGTTACGTCACGCGTCGGGTTGCCGCGACGGGAGTAGTCATGCGCACGGGGTTCATTAAAACCGGTAAAATTGTAAGTACTGGAAAGATGAATTGGCGGGACAACACAGCCGTACTGCTCGTCATCATTTAATCCGCTACGCACTGCGATGGTGGCCTGTTTACGCGTCATGGTGAAGGCTTCCTGGCTAAAAGAGGTGAAAAGTCAGGCACCAGAGTAAACATTGAAAGTATGGACGTCAATACATCTGGACATCTAAACTTCTTTGCGTATAGATTGAGCAATGCGCAAATAGCCGTTAAAATTATATGCTTTAGTGCACGCTGCAGCGGCAATATCCGTGCCACGGTATCGTCTCTACGGTAAACTACGCTGGATTACGGTCAAAACTGGCGATGACGGGTTTTGCACCTTTAGATTAATGACTGAGAGGATTAAAGGTATCTCATGGCTGAATGGAGCGGCGAATATATCAGCCCATACGCTGAGCACGGTAAGAAGAGTGAGCAAGTAAAGAAAATTACGGTTTCCATTCCTCTGAAGGTGTTGAAGATCCTCACCGATGAACGTACGCGTCGTCAGGTGAACAACCTGCGCCACGCGACCAACAGCGAACTGCTGTGCGAAGCGTTTCTGCATGCGTTTACCGGTCAACCGTTGCCAAACGATGAAGATCTGCGCAAAGAGCGTAGTGATGAAATTCCGGAAGAGGCGAAGGTGATCATGCGTGAACTGGGTATCGACCCGGATACGTGGGAATACTGAGAAGCGGATACAAAAAAGGCACCTTGCGGTGCCTTTTTTTCGGGAAACTTACTTAGCGCCCGGGATGCTGAAACGCTTGTTGAAGCGGTCAACACGGCCACCGGTTGCAACATCACGCTGCTTACCAGTGTAGAACGGGTGGCATTTGCCGCACACGTCCAGGTTCAGATCGTGACCCACGGTAGAGCGGATCTGGATAGAGTTACCGCAAGAACAGTTTGCAGTAATCATTTCGTATTTCGGGTGAATATCTTTTTTCATGGGAGAACCTCAGTTAAGGCCGCGTCGCTCTTCCAGCCCTAACGCCAGACACCACGCGATGTTGAATGTAAGTTCTTTGGCGTAAAGTACACCAAAGGCGGCGAATCATACAGAATTTGACCAACGTATGCAAACTGATCCGCACGCCGCTTTCACTAATGTGTATACTAACGCGCCACTTTTCAAGTCAGGAAGATTCGATGCCCGTCGCTCACGTTGCCCTGCCCGTTCCGCTTCCCCGCACCTTTGACTATCTGCTGCCTGACAGCATGAGCGCCAAAGCGGGCTGTCGCGTGACCGTGCCATTTGGTAAACAGCAGCGTATTGGGATTGTGGTGTCGGTGAGCGATAAGAGCGAATTGCCGCTCAATGAGCTAAAAGCCGTCGCGGAGGTACTGGACAGCGAGCCCGTTTTCTCCACCAGCACCTGGCGGCTCCTGCTGTGGGCGGCAGATTACTACCATCACCCCATCGGCGATGTCCTGTTCCACGCCCTGCCTATTATGCTTCGTCAGGGTAAAAGTGCCAGCCACGCTCCCCTGTGGTACTGGTTTGCCACTGAAGAGGGTCAGGCGGTCGATATCAATAGCCTGAAACGCTCGCAGAAACAGCAGCAGGCGCTGGCGGCCCTGCGTCAGGGGAAAATCTGGCGGCATCAGGTTGACGAGCTTGAGGTGAGCGAAACGGCGCTACAGGCCCTGCGCAAAAAAGGGCTGAGCGAACTGGCAAGCGAGGCGCCTGCCCTTTATGACTGGCGGGACAGTTTCTCCGTTTCAGGGGATCGTCTGCGACTCAACACCGAGCAGGCCACCGCCGTAGGAGCCATTCACAGCGCCTCCGATCATTTCTCCGCCTGGCTACTGGCAGGGGTCACCGGCTCCGGCAAAACAGAAGTGTATCTCAGCGTACTGGAAAACGTGCTTGCGCAGGGTAAACAGGCGCTGGTGATGGTTCCGGAAATCGGCCTTACACCACAAACCATCGCCCGTTTTCGCGAGCGGTTTAATGCGCCGGTTGAAGTGTTACATTCGGGCCTGAACGACAGCGAGCGCCTCAGCGCCTGGCTGAAAGCCAAAAACGGCGAAGCGGCGATTGTGATTGGCACCCGTTCCTCGCTGTTTACGCCGTTTAAAAACCTCGGCGTTATCGTCATCGATGAAGAGCATGACAGCTCCTATAAGCAACAGGAAGGCTGGCGCTATCACGCCCGCGATCTGGCCGTTTATCGCGCCCACAGCGAGCAAATCCCGATTATTCTTGGCTCCGCGACGCCCGCCCTCGAAACGCTGCATAACGTTCGCCAGCGTAAATACCACATGCTGCGCCTGACGCGGCGCGCAGGGAACGCGCGCCCTGCTATTCAGCATGTGCTGGATCTAAAAGGCCAGCAGGTGCAGGCGGGGTTAGCGCCTGCGCTTATCACCCGGATGCGCCAGCATTTGCAGGCCGGTAATCAGGTCATTTTGTTCCTTAACCGCCGCGGGTTTGCCCCGGCGCTGCTGTGTCACGACTGCGGCTGGATTGCCGAATGCCCGCGCTGCGACCACTACTACACGTTCCATCAGGCCCAGCGCCATTTGCGCTGCCACCACTGCGATAGCCAGCGGCCGGTACCACGCCAGTGTCCGTCATGTGGCTCAACGCATATCGTGCCGGTCGGTCTGGGGACGGAGCAACTGGAAGAGGCCCTTAAGCCTTTCTTCCCTGACGTTCCTCTTTCCCGCATCGACCGTGACACCACCAGCCGCAAAGGGGCGCTGGAACAGCAGCTGGCGGAAGTGCATCGCGGTGGCGCACGCATTCTGATTGGCACGCAGATGCTGGCCAAAGGGCACCACTTCCCGGACGTAACGCTGGTCGCCCTGCTGGACGTAGACGGCGCGCTGTTTTCGGCCGATTTTCGCTCAGCAGAACGTTTTGCCCAGCTTTATACCCAGGTTGCCGGACGTGCCGGTCGCGCAGGCAAACAGGGTGAAGTGGTTTTACAGACCCACCATCCTGAACATCCGTTACTGCAAACCCTGCTGCATAAAGGCTATGACGCGTTTGCGGAGCAAGCGCTGGCAGAACGCCAGACGATGCAGCTTCCGCCGTGGACCAGCCACGTCATCATCCGCGCAGAAGATCACAACAACCAGCAGGCACCGCTTTTCCTGCAGCAGCTGAGAAACCTCCTGCAGGCCAGTCCGCTGGTGGATAACCCGCTGTGGATACTGGGGCCGGTGCCGGCGCTGGCACCAAAGCGTGGTGGACGTTTCCGCTGGCAGATTTTGCTCCAGCACCCTTCGCGCATCCGCCTGCAACATATCGTCAGCGGCGCGCTGGTGCTGATCAATACCCTACCGGAAGCGCGCAAAGTGAAGTGGGTGCTGGACGTTGATCCTATCGAAGGCTGAAGACGGATCGAAAAATTTAACGCTCCTCACACTTTTTATGAAAATTCTGTAACCGATTCCATTAACTATCTGTAAAAATGGTGGCGTCAGAAGTTCGGTGTTCAGGCGAGGAGAAGACGTTGAAGTCCAGGAAAGAGGTTGCCACGGCGACCATGAAAGACGTTGCCCAGAAAGCACAAGTCTCTACGGCAACCGTGTCCCGCGCATTAATGAACCCGGATAAAGTCTCCCAGGCGACCCGTAACCGGGTAGAGCAGGCTGCGCTGGAAGTGGGCTATTTCCCGCAGGCGATGGGACGAAACGTTAAACGCAATGAGTCGCGCACCATCCTGGTGATTGTGCCGGACATCTGCGATCCCTTCTTCAGCGAGATTATTCGCGGTATCGAAGTGACGGCGGCAGAGCAAGGTTATCTGGTGCTAATTGGCGACTGTGCTCACCAGAACCAGCAGGAAAAAACCTTTATCGACCTCATTATCACCAAGCAGATCGACGGCATGTTGCTGCTTGGGTCTCGCCTGCCCTTTGATGCCAGCATTGAAGAGCAGCGCAATTTACCGCCGATGGTGATGGCCAACGAGTTTGCACCCGAGCTGGAGCTGCCGACGGTACATATTGATAACCTGACCGCCGCGTTCAACGCCGTCAACTATCTTCAGGAGCTGGGGCACAAGCGTATTGGCTGCATTGCCGGGCCGGAAGAGATGCCATTGTGCCACTACCGCCTGCAGGGCTACGTTCAGGCGCTGCGCCGTACCGGCGTCACCGTCGATCCGCACTACATTGCTCGCGGGGATTTCACCTTTGAAGCCGGTGGACAGGCACTGGAGAAGCTGCTGGATCTACCCGAGCCGCCGACCGCGGTGTTCTGTCACAGCGATGTGATGGCACTGGGGGCATTATCGTATGCGAAGCGCCGCGGCCTGCGCATACCGAAAGATTTGTCGATCATCGGATTCGATAATATTTCGCTGTCAGAATTTTGCGATCCTCCACTCTCGACCGTGGCGCAGCCGCGCTATGATATTGGGCGTGAAGCGATGCTTCTTCTGCTGGATCAGCTGCATGGTCAAACAGTTAACAGCGGCTCGCGGTTGCTGGACTGTGAATTGATTGTGCGCGGTTCTACCCAGGCATTGACTTAAAGTAAATGTCTTTCAGACACCCTTATCTGGTCAAAGCCCCGCCGCTTAAGTAACATGGCGGGCTGACGAACGAATAAATACAGCGAAACGATAGTGGCACAACGAGATTATGTACGTCGCGGCCAGCCGGCACCTTCGCGACGCAAAAAGAGTAGCTCAAGGAAAAAGCAACGTAACCTGCCTGCTGTCTCGCCAGCGATGGTCGCTATTGCTGCGGCTGTAGTCGTGGCCTTTATTGGTGGTCTGTACTTCATCACGCACCATAAAAAAGAAGAGTCCGAGGCGCTTCAGGCCAGCAAGGTTGCCGGAAACGGCCTTCCGCCGAAGCCTGAAGAGCGCTGGCGCTATATCAAAGAGCTGGAAAGCCGTCAGCCTGGCGTACGTGCGCCGACCGAACCTTCAGCGGGTGGCGAAGTGCAAAATGCCAGCCAGTTGACGGATGAACAGCGTCAGTTGCTGGCACAAATGCAGGCCGATATGCGCCAGCAGCCTACGCAGCTGAACGAAGTGCCGTGGAACGAGCAGACGCCGGAACAGCGTCAGCAAACGCTGCAGCGTCGTCAGGCGCAGCAGCAGCTCCAACAGCAACAGCAGCAACAACAGCAGTGGGCGCAAACCCAGCCAGTGCAGCAGCCTAAAACGCAGCCGCGGGTGACGGAACAGCCGTATCAGCAGCAAACGCGAACGGCGCAGTCCCAGCCAGTGCAGCAACCGCCGAAGGCCCAGCCGCAGAAACAGGCGGCTCAGCCGTATCAGGATCTGCTGCAGACGCCGGCGCATACCACTGCGCAGCAGCCGAAAACGCAGCAGGCCGCACCGGTAACCAAAGAGACCGATGCGCCGAAGCAGACTGCTGAGAAAAAAGACGAACGCCGCTGGATGGTTCAATGTGGTTCATTCAAAGGTGCTGAGCAGGCGGAAACGGTGCGCGCACAGCTGGCTTTTGAAGGGTTTGATTCACGCATTACCACCAATAACGGCTGGAATCGCGTGGTGATTGGCCCGGTCAAAGGCAAAGAAAATGCCGACGGAACCATTTCCCGTTTGAAAGTGGCGGGACACACAAACTGCATTCGACTCGCTACCGGGGGTTGAAACCCCCAAATTCCCCCCCATCTATCATTCTATTCAGCCCTGAGCACAGGCTCAGGGCTTCTGTTTCCCGATTCTGTAACCAGGGGGTCTGCTCGTGACAACAATAGTAAGTGTACGCCGTAACGGCCACGTGGTAATCGCCGGTGATGGCCAGGCCACGCTGGGTAATACCGTAATGAAAGGCAACGTGAAGAAAGTTCGTCGTTTATACAACGACAAAGTGATCGCCGGTTTTGCAGGCGGCACGGCTGACGCCTTCACGCTGTTCGAACTGTTTGAACGCAAACTGGAAATGCACCAGGGTCACCTGGTGAAAGCCGCCGTTGAGCTGGCGAAAGACTGGCGTACCGATCGCATGCTGCGCAAACTTGAAGCGCTGCTGGCGGTGGCCGATGAAACCGCTTCGCTTATCATCACCGGTAACGGTGACGTCATTCAGCCTGAAAACGACCTGATTGCTATTGGCTCCGGTGGCCCGTACGCCCAGGCTGCAGCCCGTGCGCTGTTGGAAAATACCGACATGAACGCGCGCGATATCGCGGTGAAGGCGTTGGATATTGCAGGTGATATCTGCATCTATACCAACCACAACCACACCATCGAAGAATTACCGTCTAAAGCGTAAGGATCTCCCATGTCTGAAATGACCCCACGCGAAATTGTCAGCGAACTGGACAAACATATTATCGGCCAGGACAACGCCAAGCGTTCCGTGGCTATTGCCCTGCGTAACCGCTGGCGCCGCATGCAGCTCGAAGAAGAGCTGCGCCATGAAGTGACGCCAAAAAACATTCTGATGATCGGCCCGACCGGTGTCGGTAAAACCGAAATCGCCCGTCGTCTGGCGAAACTGGCTAACGCCCCGTTCATCAAAGTCGAAGCCACCAAGTTCACCGAAGTGGGCTATGTGGGTAAAGAAGTGGACTCCATCATTCGCGATCTGACCGACTCGGCGATCAAAATGGTGCGCGTCCAGGCGATTGAGAAAAACCGCTACCGCGCCGAAGAGATGGCGGAAGAGCGCATTCTTGACGTCCTGATCCCACCGGCGAAAAACAACTGGGGCCAGGCTGAACAGCAGGCTGAGCCGTCAGCGGCGCGTCAGGCGTTCCGCAAAAAACTGCGTGAAGGCGAGCTGGACGACAAAGAGATTGAGATCGATCTTGCTGCTGCCCCTATGGGTGTGGAAATCATGGCACCGCCCGGCATGGAAGAGATGACCAGCCAGCTGCAGTCTATGTTCCAGAACCTGGGCGGCCAGAAGCAGAAAGCGCGTAAGCTGAAAATCAAAGACGCCATGAAGCTGCTGATCGAAGAAGAAGCGGCGAAACTGGTGAACCCGGAAGAGCTGAAGCAGGATGCTATCGACGCGGTTGAGCAGCACGGTATCGTGTTTATCGACGAAATCGACAAAATCTGTAAGCGTGGCGAATCCTCAGGCCCGGATGTCTCCCGTGAAGGCGTTCAGCGCGACCTGCTGCCGCTGGTTGAAGGCTGCACCGTCTCCACCAAACACGGTATGGTCAAAACGGACCACATCCTGTTTATTGCCTCTGGCGCATTCCAGGTGGCGAAACCGTCTGACCTGATCCCGGAGCTGCAGGGTCGTCTGCCAATTCGCGTGGAGCTGCAGGCGCTGACCACTGAAGATTTCGAACGCATCCTGACCGAGCCAAATGCCTCTGTGACCGTACAGTACAAAGCGCTGATGGCAACCGAAGGTGTGAACATCGAGTTCACTGAAGACGGTATCAAACGCATCGCCCAGGCCGCCTGGCAGGTCAACGAAACCACCGAGAACATCGGTGCCCGTCGTCTGCACACCGTGCTGGAGCGCCTGATGGAAGATATCTCTTATGATGCGAGCGACCTGAACGGTCAAAGCATTACCATTGACGCAGAATATGTGGGTAAACACCTGGATGCGTTAGTGGCAGATGAAGATCTGAGCCGTTTTATCCTATAATCGCGGTTACTGCATTCTCATCACGTTTAATGGGGGCTAAAGCCCCCATTTTTATTGGCTAAATTACTATGACTGACATCAGCCGTACTCAGGCGTGGCTCGAAAGTCTGCGCCCTAAAACTCTTCCTCTGGCCTTTGCCGCCATTATCGTCGGTACGGCGCTTGCCTGGTGGCAAGGCTATTTCGATCCGCTGGTTGCCGGGCTGGCACTGATTACCGCCGGTCTGCTGCAAATTCTCTCCAATCTCGCCAACGACTATGGCGATGCGGTTAAAGGCAGCGACAAACCCGACCGTATCGGGCCACTGCGCGGTATGCAGAAAGGGGTCATTACCCAGGCGCAGATGAAGCGCGCGCTGATCATCACCGTGGCGCTGATTTGTCTTTCCGGCCTGGCGCTGGTAACGGTCGCGTCTAAAACCCCCAGCGATTTCATTGGTTTCCTGGTACTGGGTTTGCTCGCCATTATTGCCGCCATTACCTATACCGTCGGTACCCGCCCTTACGGGTATATTGGGCTGGGTGATATCTCCGTGCTGGTGTTCTTCGGCTGGCTGAGCGTGATGGGGAGCGGGTACTTACAGGCACATACCCTGATCCCGGCCCTGTTCCTGCCGGCAACCGCCTGCGGCATGCTGGCGACGGCGGTGCTTAACATCAACAACCTGCGCGATATCGACAGCGACCGTGAGAACGGCAAAAACACGCTGGCCGTGCGTCTGGGGCCCGTTAATGCACGCCGTTATCATGCGTGTCTGCTGCTGGGCGCTCTGCTGTGCCTGGCGCTGTTTAACGTTATCTCGCTGCACAGCATATGGGGCTGGCTGTTTGTACTCGCCGCACCGCTGCTGATTAAGCAGGCGCGATTCGTCATGCGTGAACTCAGCCCTGCGGCCATGCCGCCAATGCTGGAGCGTACGGTTAAAGGGGCACTGCTGACTAACCTGTTGTTCGTCATCGGGATTGTCTTAAGTCAGACGCTGGGTTAACTGACAAATATCAATTAACAATTGATGATTTTGCCAACAACGCATTTAGCACGATATACTGAACACATTCGCAGCAACTGAGCGTTAAACCTATGAAATACGATACCTCCGAGCTTTGTGACATCTACCAGGAAGATGTCAACGTCGTTGAACCGCTGTTCTCCAACTTTGGTGGGCGGTCGTCGTTTGGCGGACAAATCGTCACGGTGAAATGTTTCGAGGATAACGGGTTGCTCTATGATCTGCTCGAACAGAACGGCCGTGGCCGCGTTCTGCTGGTTGATGGCGGGGGCTCCGTACGTCGTGCCCTCATTGATGCTGAACTCGCCCGTCTTGCCGTACAGAACGAGTGGGAAGGCATTGTGGTGTATGGCTCAGTGCGCCAGGTGGACGATCTCGAAGACCTGGACATTGGCATTCAGGCTATCGCGGCCATTCCGGTGGGTGCTGCGGGTGAAGGTATCGGCGAAAGCGACGTGCGCGTCAATTTCGGCGGCGTGACCTTCTTCTCCGGTGACCATCTCTATGCCGATAACACCGGGATTATCCTTTCCGAAGATCCGCTGGATATCGAGTAATAAAAAAGCCGGGTGGCGGCGACGCCTTACCCGGCCTGTTCTGCATTTCCCGAAAGAAATTACACTTCTTCCATACGCCCCAGCAGCGCCTGCAGACGATCCTGCCAGCCATTCTGCTGTTCACGCAGCTGGTTGTTTTCGCGCTCCAGTTCTTCACGGCTGTGCTGGGCGTTCTGAACTTCCTGCGCCAGGCTGTTGTTCTTCTCTTTCAGCTCTTCAATTTCCATCTGCAGCAGCGTGATGGTGTCAATCGCCTGCTGTACTTTCGATTCCAGTTTCTCAAACACTTCTAAAGACATGATCCTACCTCTCCTGAATTGCAAGGCGACGCTTTAACGTAAACGCGCACAACAGATATGCCGATTGTATGAAGCCCCGTCGCCCCTGTCCAGCGGCAGACCGCGCAGATCGTGGTTTGCAACACTTTTCGGCCTCGTCCTGGTGCGTTCGCGGCATATACCCCTAAATTGTTAACTCATTCGTTAATGAAATGAATCAGCTCACATTTTGCTATTGGTGTAAAAATGCGCTTTATGGCGCGAAAACGCTCATTTTATTGACGCAGACCACACATTTTGATTTCGATATTTCTCGTTTTTGCTCGTTAACGATAAATTAACACTATGTCTACAGGGCATCGTGGCTGTCACGGGCGGTCATGCTAACAATAAACATCAATTTCTTCAGGATTCCGATTATGAGTCAGACATCAACCTTAAAAGGCCAGTGCATTGCCGAGTTCCTTGGTACCGGGTTGTTGATATTCTTCGGAGTGGGCTGTGTTGCTGCACTGAAAGTGGCGGGTGCCAGTTTCGGTCAGTGGGAAATCAGTATTATCTGGGGTCTGGGCGTGGCGATGGCCATCTACCTGACCGCAGGGGTTTCCGGCGCACATCTTAACCCGGCGGTGACCATCGCGCTGTGGCTGTTCGCGTGCTTCGACGGACGCAAAGTTGTTCCCTTCATCCTTTCTCAGTTTGCCGGCGCGTTTTGCGCAGCGGCGTTAGTTTACGGGCTTTATTACAATCTTTTCATCGACTTCGAACAGACACATCATATGGTGCGTGGCAGTGTCGAAAGTCTGGATCTGGCAGGCATTTTCTCAACCTATCCCAACCCGCATATCAATTTTGTGCAGGCGTTCGCAGTTGAAATGGTGATTACCGCTATTCTGATGGGCGTTATCCTGGCGCTGACCGACGACGGAAACGGCATTCCGCGCGGCCCGCTGGCACCGCTGCTGATTGGCTTGCTGATTGCGGTGATCGGCGCATCCATGGGCCCGCTGACCGGGTTTGCGATGAACCCGGCGCGTGATATCGGACCTAAAGCTTTTGCCTTTATCGCAGGATGGGGCGACGTGGCCTTCACCGGCGGTAAAGATATCCCTTACTTCCTGGTACCGCTGTTTGCACCGGTTGTCGGGGCTGCGCTGGGTGCATTTAGCTACCGCAAATTAATTGGTCGCCATTTACCGTGCGACACCTGTGTGGAAGAGGAGAAGGAAACGACTTCTACCGCACAACAAAAAGCTTCGCTGTAATCTGACTACGGGACACATACCATGACCGAAAAAAAATATATCGTTGCGCTCGACCAGGGCACTACCAGCTCCCGCGCTGTCGTAATGGATCATGACGCGAATATCGTCAGCGTGTCACAGCGCGAATTTGAGCAAATCTATCCTCGTCCAGGCTGGGTCGAACACGACCCTATGGAGATCTGGGCTTCACAAAGCTCCACGCTGGTAGAAGTGCTGGCGAAAGCCGATATCAGTTCCGACGAGATTGCCGCTATCGGTATTACCAACCAGCGTGAAACCACTATCGTCTGGGAGCGCGAAACCGGTAAGCCTATTTACAATGCCATCGTCTGGCAGTGCCGCCGTACGTCAGAAATCTGCGAACAGCTGAAGCGCGACGGTATGGAAGACTATGTACGTAGCGCAACCGGTCTGGTCGTTGACCCGTATTTCTCCGGTACAAAAGTGAAATGGATCCTCGACCACGTTGAGGGTTCACGTGAACGTGCAAAACGCGGTGAGCTGCTGTTCGGTACCGTCGACACCTGGCTTATCTGGAAGATGACCCAGGGGCGTGTCCACGTCACTGATTACACCAACGCCTCGCGCACCATGCTGTTCAACATCAATACCCTGGAGTGGGATGACAAGATGCTGGACGCGCTGGATATCCCGCGCGCGATGTTGCCAGAAGTCCGCAAATCTTCTGAAGTTTACGGTCAGACCAATATCGGCGGCAAAGGCGGCACGCGTATTCCAATTGCCGGTATTGCCGGTGACCAGCAGGCGGCGCTGTTTGGCCAGCTGTGCGTTAAGGAAGGGATGGCGAAAAACACCTACGGTACCGGCTGCTTTATGCTGATGAACACCGGTGAGAAAGCGGTGAAATCAGAAAACGGCTTGCTGACCACCATCGCCTGCGGCCCACGCGGTGAAGTGAACTATGCGCTGGAAGGTGCGGTGTTCATGGCAGGTGCGTCTATTCAGTGGCTGCGTGACGAGATGAAACTCATCAGCGATGCGTTTGACTCCGAGTATTTCGCAACCAAAGTGAAGGACACCAACGGTGTGTATGTGGTTCCGGCCTTTACCGGTCTGGGCGCACCCTACTGGGACCCGTATGCACGCGGCGCGATTTTCGGCCTGACCCGTGGGGTAAACTCGAACCACATTATCCGCGCTACGCTGGAATCCATCGCTTATCAGACGCGCGACGTACTGGAAGCAATGCAGGCTGACTCCGGCATTCGTCTGCACGCCCTGCGCGTGGACGGCGGCGCCGTTGCCAACAACTTCCTGATGCAGTTCCAGTCCGACATTCTGGGCACCCGCGTAGAGCGCCCGGAAGTACGTGAAGTCACCGCGCTGGGTGCGGCGTACCTTGCGGGTCTGGCTGTCGGCTTCTGGCAGAATCTGGATGAACTGCAGGAAAAAGCGGTTATCGAACGCGAATTCCGCCCTGGCATCGAAACCACTGAGCGTAACTACCGCTACAGCGGCTGGAAGAAAGCGGTGAAACGCGCCCTGGCGTGGGAAGAGCACGAGCAGTAATTTCTCCCCTCACCCTTCCCCTCTCCCCGCCGGGGAGAGGGGACCGACCGCACCCACCCCCACTCTGTGATAAACTTCGTGCAATTCCTTTTGATTGCACGAGTACCTCATGAAACGTGAACTGGCTATCGAGTTTTCCCGCGTTACCGAAGCTGCCGCACTGGCGGGCTATAAATGGCTCGGCCGTGGCGACAAAAATACCGCAGACGGTGCGGCTGTCCATGCCATGCGCATTGTGCTTAACCAGGTCAATATCGATGGCACCATCGTCATTGGCGAAGGCGAGATCGACGAAGCGCCAATGCTCTATATCGGTGAGAAAGTGGGCACCGGCAAAGGTGATGCCGTGGATATCGCGGTTGACCCGATTGAGGGTACCCGCATGACGGCAATGGGCCAGGCCAACGCGCTGGCCGTGCTGGCGGTAGGGGACAAAGGCTGTTTCCTCAACGCGCCGGATATGTACATGGAAAAGCTGATTGTCGGCCCCGGCGCCAAAGGGGCTATCGACCTGAGCCTGCCGCTGGAAGAGAATCTGCGTAACGTTGCCAGGGCGCTGGAAAAACCGCTTAGCGCGCTCACCGTGACCATTCTGGCGAAACCGCGCCACGATGCCACCATTGCCCAGATGCAACAGCTCGGTGTTCGCGTCTTTGCCATCCCGGATGGCGACGTGGCAGCGTCTATCCTGACCTGCATGCCAGACAGCGAAGTGGATGTGCTTTACGGCATCGGCGGCGCGCCGGAAGGTGTGGTCTCCGCCGCGGTGATCCGCGCTCTGGATGGCGACATGCAGGCCCGTCTGTTGCCCCGTCATGAAGTCAAAGGCGACAGCGAAGAGAATCGCCGTATTGGGGAAGAAGAGCTGGCACGCTGCGAAGCGATGGGTATTGAAGCCAACAAGGTGCTTGCGCTGGATGACATGGCACGCAGCGACAACGTTGTCTTCTCCGCAACCGGCATCACCAAAGGTGACCTGCTGGATGGCATCACCCGTAAGGGCAATATGGCCACCACCGAAACCCTGCTGATCCGCGGTAAATCGCGCACCATTCGCCGCATTCAGTCTGTTCACTATCTGGATCGTAAAGACCCTGACGTGCAGGCGCACATTCTGTAAAACCGTTTGATCGATAGAGCTTTCCGGCCCAAATGGGCTGGAAATCTTCGCCACAAGTCCGGAAGATAGAACAGAGAAAAAGCACAGGAGAAGATCATGGCGGACTGGGTAACAGGTAAAGTCACAAAAATACAGTTCTGGACCGATGCGCTATTTAGTCTCACCCTGCATGCTCCCGTCCACCCGTTTACGGCCGGGCAATTTGCGAAGCTGGGGCTGGATGTTGACGGCGAGCGCGTGCAGCGCGCCTATTCCTACGTTAATGCCCCCGATAACCCGGATCTCGAGTTCTATCTGGTTACCGTCCCGGACGGCAAACTCAGCCCACGCCTTGCCGCGCTTAAGCCCGGTGACGATGTGCAAATTGTGAGTGAAGCGGCCGGTTTCTTCGTGCTGGACGAAATCCCGGACTGCGACACCCTCTGGATGCTGGCAACCGGCACGGCCATTGGCCCCTATCTCTCTATTTTGCAGTACGGCAAAGACCTTGAGCGCTTTAAAAACATCGTGCTGGTTCACGCCACGCGCTATGCCGCAGACTTGAGCTATCTTCCGCAGATGCAGGCGCTGGAAAAGCAGTACGGCGGGAAACTGAAAATTCAGACCGTGGTCAGCCGCGAAACCGCAGCAGGTTCACTGACGGGCCGCGTACCGGCATTGATTGAGAGTGGTGCACTGGAAGACGCAATTGGCTTGCCGATGAGCGCTGAAACCAGCCACGTCATGCTGTGTGGCAACCCGCAGATGGTTCGCGACACGCAGCAGCTTCTGAAGGATACCCGGCAGATGACGAAACATCTTCGCCGCCGGCCGGGCCATATGACTGCCGAACACTACTGGTGATCAGCGGTATTTCACCTCAAGGGTGTCTTTGCCGTATTTGTTTTCGCTCTGGGTGCCGATAAACGCGCCCAGATCGACCACCATCATGACAAAAATAATGGTTGGTAGCAGTCTGCCCACCACCCAGGGAAGGATGGACGGAAGTATCGACCAGTTCCCGGCCACCAGCATCCACGCCAGAATAATCAGAAAAGCCCACGCGCCGGAACGGCCGCGATCGTGCAGACGTTTCACCACCACGGCCGCGGTTGGCCACAGTAAACAGACCAGCGCAAACGCCGCCGTTTGTGTGCTGAGCCATGCGTTGAAGGCCACGAAAAACAGAAGCAGCATGGCAACGATCCACGTCGCCATCCAGATCCAGAAGTCACGGCGTCCAATACGCCCTTTGAATGAAAACAACCACTGCTGTATGGTCATGTAAGGTTCCTTATTATCATATAGCGCGCATTTTACCCTGGAGTTGTGACCTTTTGACAAGCCGACCAGATATCGATTTAATCATGAACACTTACGGCCAGGGGCAATGTTGATGAAAAGTTCGGCACGTTCTCTTTTCCTGTGTTTAGCGATGCTCATCGCGGGTGTCCCCCTGCACGCCGCCGAAACCACTGCCCCGACGACAGCTCCCTATCTGCTGGCAGGTGCGCCCTCGTTCGATCAGTCAATCAGCCAGTTTCGTGAAACCTTCAATAAAACCAACCCCACGCTACCGCTGGATGAATTCCGCGCCATTGACAGCTCCCGGGATACGCCAACCCTGACCCGGGCTGCGAGCAAGATCAACGAGAATTTATATGCCTCCACTGCGCTGGAGCGCGGCACGCTAAAAATCAAAAGCATGCAAATAACCTGGCTGCCGATTCAGGGGCCAGAGCAGAAAGCCGCTAAGGCAAAAGCGCTCGAGTACATGAGCGCGATACTGCAGGCTTTTACGCCCGCGCTGACCAAAAAGCAAAGCCAGCAAAAGCTGCAAAAACTCCTCACCGCCGGTAAAAATAAGCGTTACTACGCCGATACCGAAGGGGCCATACGCTATGTGGTGGCAGATAACGGCGAAAAAGGACTGACCTTCGCTGTTGAACCGATTAAGCTGGCACTATCAGACACACTCGGAGGGGCGAATTAATGACAAAAAGCAAAGCCTTTCGAGGGAAAATCTCTATACTGATTCACAGACCATGCTGCCCGACAGGGCGGCCATATTCCTTAATTCGCTAATTTAGCGTGGAGAATTGAAATGCGACATCCTTTAGTGATGGGTAACTGGAAACTGAACGGCAGCCGCCACATGGTAAACGAACTGGTTGCGAACCTGCGTAAAGAGCTGGCGGGCGTGACGGGCTGCGCGGTTGCTATCGCTCCGCCGGATATGTACCTGGATCTGGCTAAACATGCCGCTGACGGCAGCCACATCATTCTGGGCGCACAGAACGTTGACGTTAACCTGTCAGGCGCATTCACCGGTGAAACCTCTGCTGAAATGCTGAAAGATATCGGCGCGAAATACATCATCATCGGCCACTCTGAGCGTCGTACTTACCACAAAGAATCCGACGAATTTATCGCGAAGAAATTCGCGGTGCTGAAAGAGCAGGGTCTGATCCCGGTTCTGTGCATCGGTGAAACCGAAGCCGAAAACGAAGCAGGCAAAACGGAAGAAGTGTGTGCTCGTCAGATCGACGCCGTGCTGAAAACGCAGGGTGCTGCAGCATTCGAAGGCGCGGTTATCGCGTACGAACCAGTCTGGGCGATCGGTACCGGCAAATCAGCGACCCCTGCGCAGGCGCAGGCGGTTCACAAATTTATCCGTGACCACATTGCTAAAGCGGACGCGAAAGTGGCTGAGCAGGTAATTATTCAGTACGGCGGTTCCGTTAACGCATCCAACGCTGCTGAGCTGTTCACCCAGCCAGACATCGATGGCGCGCTGGTTGGCGGTGCATCCCTGAAAGCTGACGCTTTCGCGGTGATCGTTAAAGCAGCAGAAGCGGCTAAACAGGCGTAAAAACCGACTTCCCTCCCCCACCGGGGAGGGAAATTACACTTTCCCCAGCACGCTAAACCACAGATAATCCAGCGGCAGCAGCACCAGATACGTTGCAATCGCCAGCGCCAGACAGAGCAACATCCCCGCCTTTGCAGGCACCTTCCCTAAACCCATTGCCACCACAATCGGCGACGCCTGATACGGCAGCAGCGGCGTGGAATACCCCAGTACCTGAATCATGATCACCGACAACAGCGGGAAACCGGTGGCATCCGAAAAACTCTGTGCCAGCGTGGTGTACAACGCCGGTACACCGTTCGCGGTCATAATGAAGTTGAGCGCCGTGGTAATACCGGTAAGCGCCAGGAAGCTGGTGAACGGTCTGTTGGCATCAAGCGGCATAATCCGCAATAACGCCTCCCCCACCGCGGAACCGATACCCGTTTGGGTCACCACAATCGCCAGCCCGAGAATCCCCGCCACGTAAATGCAGGTGCGCATGTTCACTCCAGCAGAAAACTCTTCACCGGTGATAAACCCAACGCGTGGCAGCATGACGATGACCGACGCCGCAAGGCCCGTCCACGCCGGTCCAACGCCGTGCCAGCTCTCTGTCACCCACATCCCCAGCACCACCGCCAGCAGCCAGGCGAGACGTTTTTCATCCCGCCCCATCGGTTCAGACGGCGTAAGATCGGTGGCCGGTTTCGGGCTGCCGGGGAACAACCAGCAGATCAGGCCGATCAGAATGCCCCCTTTCAGGATCCCGAGGACGGGTGTATGCAGCAGCAGATACGGGACATAGTTCAGATGGATCCCGTACGAGCCCTCCGCGGCGCCACTCATCACCAGATTCGGCACGTTGGCAGGCAGGATGGTCGCCGAGAGCTGGAAGGTTCCGAACCCGACGGCCAGCGCCAGGCCATACCACGCGCGGGAACCGTCGGGGATGGCGGCCCTTTTGGCCATAGCGGCGACAATCGGCATCAGCAGCGCGATACGGCCCATATTCGACGGCATCACAAACGCCAGCGCGTAGCTCAGCCCCACCACGCTTGCCACCATCAATACCCACGAATCAGTGAGTTTTGCCGACAACGCCCGTGCGGCCCTGTCCGCCAGACCGGTTTTACGGATTGCCACCCCCAGCACGAAGCCGCTAAACACTAACCAGAATGCAGACGAGGCAAAACCACCAAAAATCACCTCCGCCGGGGCGATTCTGGCGGCCATCGCCGCCGTGAAAAACAGCAGCGCGGTGATAAATTCCGGCAATAGCGACGTCGCCCACAGCACGATGGTGACGCCGACTATCAATGAGGGCACAAACAGAGGATGCGTTAACCAGAGCGACATTCCTGTCTCCTGTCGTTTTTTTCAGCAAGTCTACGGCGACAGGCAGGACGAGTAAACGCTATTTATGGTGATATCACTTCAGGATATCGCATTGATGATCCTGCAATTCCTCAGCCGACGCGCGATTCAGGGTCAGCAAGTTACGTTCGGTCGCCAGTAAGACAAACGATCCATCCGACTGCTGCGCCATGGCCAGCGCGAAGCGCCCCATATGGTCACGCGCTTCCGGCAGCTCTTCAGCCAGCATCATAAACGGACTGCGCTGTACCAGCTCATTTTCCGTCACGCGACGGGCGAGGTACTCATGCCCTTCCAGCCCGCCCGGGAACGGTAACCACTGGGTACTGATTTGCCCCTGCGCGGCATTAAGCTTCTCGCGCACGTCCGGGCGCAGGCAGGAGATATGGATATGAAAATGGTTCTGCGTACGGCCTGTCGGGGAGTTAATGGTGAGCGAAATTGCGCTGTCCGGCACCTCGGCCCCGCGCTTCATGCTCATAAAGTTGCGTGACTGCCAGGCCAGCCAGAAGAAGTTGGGCGTATTCGGTTCGGTCAACAGCGGGCTTTCGGTTCCTTTGATACGGTAAGTCGGCATCAGGAGATACTGCAGCGGCCCGTTGCGGTCTTTAAACACCACATAACCCGCATCAGGCTTCACCTGCGCGCACGGGGCCGGGTTACGGTGCTGGAGTTGATTCGCCAGACACTGGTCGAGAACGATATGACGCAACGCATTCGGATTACCCGCTTTCATCCAGTACCAGCCACCCGCGGCAAGAATGATGACAACCAGAATCAGTAATAGTATTTTTTTCACAATGCGTTCCCTGTTTTCGATAGTGGCGAAAGAGTAACGCAAAATGATGACCAAATAAAAAACCCGGCGGATTTCTCGCGCCGGGTCACCGTGTCTGTCCTGCTAACGTTTATCGCTTGCTGATCTGGTCGAAAGTTCCGCCGTTAGAGAAGTGCTCTTTCTGCGCTTTCGCCCAGCCGCCGAACTCTTCATCAATGGTGAAAAGCTTCAGTTTCGGGAAGACGCTTTCATATTTCTTCGCCACTGCCGGATCGCGTGGACGATAGTAGTTTTTCGCCGCAATTTCCTGGCCTTCTGGCGAGTAGAGATACTTCAGGTACGCTTCCGCCACCGCTTTGGTCTCTTTCTTCTCAACCACTTTATCAACCACAGAAACGGTAGGTTCGGCGAGGATAGATTCGCCTGGCGTAACGATCTCGAACTTGTCTTTACCCAGTTCGTGGGTGGCGAGCAGGGCTTCGTTTTCCCATGCGATCAGCACGTCGCCAATCCCACGCTCAACGAAGGTGTTCGTGGCACCGCGTGCGCCCGAGTCCAGCACTTCAACGTTTTTATACAGCGCTTTCACGAACGCCTGGGCTTTCGCCTGGTCACCGTTGTTGTGATGCAGCGCGTAGCCCCAGGCCGCCAGGTAGTTCCAGCGTGCGCCACCCGAGCTTTTCGGGTTCGGTGTGATAATGGAAACGCCCGGCTTAACCAAATCGTTCCAGTCATGAATTTGTTTTGGGTTGCCCTTACGCACCAGGAAAACAATGGTCGAGGTGTAAGGCGCTGAGTTGTCCGGCAGGCGTTTGATCCAGTTTTTATCGATACGCCCACGCTCGGCGATGGCGTCGACGTCATAGGCCAGCGCCAGGGTAACCACGTCGGCTTCAATCCCGTTGATGACTGAAGTCGCCTGCTTACCGGAGCCACCATGAGACTGACGCACCACCACGTTGTCGCCGGTTTCCTGTTTCCAGTGTGCCGCGAAGGCTTTGTTGTACTGCTCATACAGCTCACGCGTCGGGTCGTATGACACGTTCAGTAACTGGATGTCCTTAGCCAGAACGCTGGTCGATGCCAGCAATAATGTTAACCCCACGCCCCATTTATTCATCGCCCGGATCTCTTGTGTAGTGTTTTGATGCTTGCAGCGTGCCAGAAAGCTAACCAATGATTAAAGAATAAAAAAAGATTGGCTATAACGTAGAGGAATAAAAAACGAGCAGGCATAAAAAAACCGGGCGGCGATATCGCCTTACCCGGTCTTTATGAGCGTGGACTGCAGACCCGGTTAACTCAGCGCGACCGGGGGAAAGTCACCGCTCAGTACAGTTTTTTTGCGCAGTCCAGCCAGTCACCCTTGAACGGACGCTTCATGTTTTCAATGGCGTCGATGATGTCATGGTGAACCAGTTTTTCGTTCTGAATACCCACGCAACGACCGCCATGACCCTGCAGCAGCAGTTCAATGGCGTATGCACCCATACGTGATGCCAGGATGCGGTCGTATGGACCCGGGGAACCCCCACGCTGGATGTGGCCCAGAACGGTAGCGCGCGTTTCACGTTTGGTTTCGGTTTCGATGTACTTCGCCAGCTCGTCAACGTCACAGATATGCTCGGTGATGGCTACGATGGCGTGTTTCTTGCCTTTTGCGATACCCGCTTTGATTTCAGCCACCAGATCTTCACGGCTGAATTCCACTTCCGGAACCACCACGAACTCACAACCGCCGGCGATGGCCGCAGCCAGCGTCAGGTCACCACAGTAACGGCCCATCACTTCCACGATGGAGATACGTTGGTGGGAAGAAGAGGTGTCGCGCAGGCGGTCAATCGCTTCAACAACGGTGCCCAGTGCGGTGAAATAACCGATGGTGTAGTCAGTGCCTTTGATGTCGTTGTCGATCGTACCCGGCAGCCCGATGCACGGGAAGCCCATTTCAGTCAGACGTTTTGCCCCCATGTACGAGCCGTCACCACCAATAACAACCAGTGCGTCGAGGCCACGTTTTTTCATGTTCTCAATAGCCACTTCACGGACGTGTTCATCACGGAATTCCGGGAAGCGCGCAGAACCGAGGAAGGTACCGCCACGGTTGATCATGTCGGACACGCTGTAACGGTCGAGCTGAACCATGCGATCTTCATACAGGCCCAGATAACCATCATAGATACCAAAAACTTCCAGGCCTTCCGTCAGCGCTGAACGGACAACCCCACGAATTGCCGCGTTCATGCCCGGCGCATCACCGCCGCTTGTCAACACACCGATTTTCTTAATCATGACTACCTCTGAACTTAGGAATGCAAAATTGAAATCTGTTGCCGGAAGAATTTATCGACCAACGAATACTGCAAATAGTATATCAATCACTTCCAGCTGAATTGATTCAGGTCAGACCAAATGGCGGTAATTTATACACAAAATGCTGGCCTGGCTCACTTTTTTACAACCAATTACGAAAGCTCAACATGTCCGGGTACAACCGAGCAGGGATCCTGGTGAATAATGACGTCTGAACCAGGAAAACGCTGCAAAATCGCCTGCTCGACCTGCTCAGCAATAACGTGAGCCTGAACCAGTGGCAGGTTGTCTTCCATTTCAATATGAATCTGAATAAAGCGGGTCGGCCCTGACTGCCGCGTTCGAAGATCGTGTGCACCTCTGACACCAGGCCAGGAGGTCACGATAGAAAAAATTTCATTACGTTCTGAGTCCGGGAGGGCGCGGTCCAGAAGCGATTGCACCGCTTCATACCCCATCCGTAAGGCGCTATATAAAATATAGATGCCAATCCCTAACGCAAACAACGCATCGGCCCGATGCCAGCCATACCAGGCCAGACCGAGCGCAATAAGAATAGCGCCATTCATCATAACATCAGATTGATAATGAAGCATATCCGCCCGTACAGCCTGGCTTTGCGTTTTGCGAACAACCCAGCGCTGGAACGTTACCAGAACAAGTGTGCATATAAGTGCCACAATCGTCACGACCACGCCCACGCCGGGATCGTTCATCGGTGACGGCGAGACGAGATGCTGAATACCGGTTAAAAACAGAAACAGCGCTGAGCCGGAAATAAACATGCTTTGCGCCAGCGCGGCCAGCGACTCAGCTTTCCCGTGCCCAAACGTATGTTCTTCATCCGCCGGTTGCAGCGAGTAACGCACAACCAGCAGGTTCGTCAGCGAGGCGGCAATATCCATCAACGAGTCCACCAACGCCGCGAGAATACTGACTGAGCCGGTATACCACCACGCAAAAATTTTAATCACTAACAGGCTTGAAGCCACGATGGTCGCTGCAATCGCTGCCCGACTTACCAGTCTTCCATAGGATTGATTCATAAACGCTCCTGTCATGTCATGCCGCTAGTATAACGGAAGCATGGGGAGTCAAAGGATGAATAAACGGTTAACAAAGCAGAATGAAGGGCAAAAAAAACCCCCACATCATGTGGGGGAAGACAGGGATGGTGTCTATGGCAAGGAAAACAGGGTTTACTGGTTACTACGGGTACTGCTATTGCTACTGAAAAACGTTGTTTCTGAGCTTCGCTGCATCCGTGCAACCTCACGCAACTGGTCCATTCGCTGCTGATGTCTTGTGTTCAAAACCGCTTGCTGCTCGGGCGTTAGCAGGTGGAACATCTGGTTGCGGACCTTCGCCATCTCTACCTGGCGGGCAACCTGCTCCTGTGCCATTTTTTCGGCCTGAGCGCGTACAGCGCTTTCGTCAAATTTTTCTGCGGTGACAAGGCGGTGCATTGTCTCCATTTCGCTAACATTAACAGGGGGCTGGTCGTGTCGTGCCCTCTGCATCAGATCTCGCATCTGTTGACGCTGATGTTCGGTTAAACTTATGCCATCAAACATATGGCTTTGGCTGCTGTGCTGCGTTGCCCCCTCCGTTGAGGGCCCGTTATCGCCGGGGATAGCTACAGCGGCCTGGCTTAATGTACTGAACGCCAGCGTTGAGGCCATGACGGCAGCGGTAACTTTGCGCATCACTTGCTCCCAAAATCTTTCGTGTCGCGATTCAACGAGAGACAGTCTACGATTCAGGCTGCAAACATGCGTCAGGGGGTGTAAAACAACGTAAAGTCATGGATTAGATAGCCTTGATGTCGTAATTTCTGCCTCGGAGGTATTTAAACAATGAATAAAATCCTGTTAGTTGATGATGACCGAGAGCTCACATCCCTTTTAAAGGAGTTGCTCGACATGGAAGGTTTCAACGTTCTGGTTGCCCATGATGGCGAGCAGGCGCTGAGTCTCCTTGACGACAGCATCGATTTACTTTTGCTCGACGTTATGATGCCGAAGAAAAACGGCATTGATACGTTGAAAGAGCTTCGCCAGACACACCAGACGCCCGTAATTATGCTGACCGCTCGCGGCAGCGAACTTGACCGTGTACTTGGCCTTGAGCTGGGCGCGGATGACTATTTACCAAAGCCGTTTAACGACCGTGAACTGGTTGCCCGTATTCGCGCTATCCTGCGTCGTTCTCACTGGAGCGAACAGCAGCAGAACAGCGACAACAGTTCACCGACGCTGGAAGTCGACTCCCTGAGCCTGAATCCGGGCCGTCAGGAAGCGAGTTTTGACGGTGAAACGCTGGAACTGACTGGCACCGAGTTCACCCTGCTGTACCTGCTGGCCCAGCACCTCGGCCAGGTGGTATCGCGTGAACATTTGAGCCAGGAAGTGCTTGGCAAACGCCTCACTCCGTTTGATCGCGCCATCGATATGCATATCTCGAACCTGCGCCGCAAGCTGCCGGAACGCAAGGACGGGCACCCGTGGTTTAAAACCCTGCGTGGTCGCGGTTATCTGATGGTTTCCGCTTCATGATAGGAAGCTTAACAGCCCGCATCTTCGCCATTTTCTGGCTGACGCTGGCACTGGTTTTAATGCTCGTTTTGATGTTGCCAAAACTCGACTCACGCCAGATGACGGAGCTTCTCGACAGCGAGCAACGTCAGGGCGTGATGATCGAGCAGCACGTGGAAGCCGAGCTGGCAAACGACCCGCCGAACGATTTAATGTGGTGGCGCAGGCTGTTTCGCGCTATCGACAAATGGGCACCGCCAGGCCAGCGCCTGTTGCTGGTGACCAGCGAAGGGCGCGTGATTGGCGCCGATCGCAATGAAATGCAGATCATCCGTAACTTCATTGGTCAGGCGGATAACGCCGACCATCCTCAGAAGAAAAAATACGGTCGGGTTGAGATGGTGGGCCCCTTCTCCGTCAGAGATGGCGAGGATAATTACCAGCTTTACCTGATCCGCCCGGCGAGCAACTCCCAGTCCGATTTCATCAACCTGCTGTTTGACCGTCCGCTTCTGCTGCTGATTGTCACCATGCTGGTTAGCTCACCGCTGCTGCTGTGGCTGGCGTGGAGTCTGGCGAAACCGGCGCGTAAGCTGAAAAACGCGGCGGACGAAGTGGCGCAGGGTAACCTGCGACAACACCCTGAACTGGAAGCCGGTCCACAGGAGTTCCTTGCCGCGGGGACCAGTTTTAACCAGATGGTGAGCGCCCTCGACCGCATGATGACGGCACAGCAACGCCTGCTGTCGGATATCTCGCACGAGCTTCGCACGCCGCTCACGCGCTTACAGCTCGGCACCGCGCTGCTGCGTCGCCGCAGCGGTGAGAGCAAAGAGCTGGAACGTATTGAAACGGAAGCGCATCGTCTGGACAGCATGATTAACGACCTGCTGGTCATGTCGCGCAATCAGCAGAAAAATGCGCTGGTGAGCGAAACGGTGAAAGCCAACCACCTGTGGCATGAAGTGCTGGATAACGCGGCGTTCGAAGCGGAGCAGATGGGGAAATCCTTTACCGTCAACTTCCCGCCGGGGCCATGGCCGCTGTACGGTAACCCCAACACGCTGGAAAGCGCGCTGGAGAACATCGTACGTAACGCCCTGCGCTATTCGCACACGAAGATTGAGGTAGCCTTCTCGGTGGATAAAGACGGGATCACCATCATCGTTGATGACGATGGTCCTGGGGTAAGCCCGGAAGACCGCGAACAGATTTTCCGTCCGTTCTACCGTACCGACGAGGCGCGTGACCGTGAATCTGGCGGCACGGGGCTGGGTCTGGCGATTGTTGAAACCGCCATGCAGCAGCATCGCGGCTGGGTGAAGGCCGACGACAGCCCGCTGGGTGGGTTGCGGTTAACGCTGTGGCTGCCGTTGTATAAACGTTCGTAGCCGTTTAGCCGGGCGGCGGTATCGCTGACCCGGCTTGCCTCTCCTGCGGGGAAACTATTTCCCCCATAATCTCCGCGAATTATCTTCGATCTTGCTACTTAAACGGCGTTTCTGCATCGTTCGGGTCCAGCTCGTGGACAGCCCTGCAGCGGACAAAAGCCGATGGTACTGGTCGTCATCAAACGGCATATGCCAGGCAATCGCGCAGGCGTCATATACCGAGACATCACTCAGGCGCGATGCCAGCACCAGCGGCGCATCTGCCGATACCTGTCCTGCCAGCACCACCCGATATAACCAGCCCGTTTTACCCGCGCTCTGCAGCCGGGCAGACATGTCGCTGATGCCGAAATGATAGTTTAGTTTGAAGCACGGCGAGCGCGGCTGCGTCACCTGAATCAGGGCATCGCCCCAGCGGTAGATATCGCCGATAAAGACGTTTTTCTCGGTCAGCCCTTCCGTTGAGAGATTCTCACCAAACGCGGGCGCGACAAACATATCCGCCTGTTCGGGAAACTCGGTTATCCAGTGCTGATAGTGTTCCCGCGGATAGTGGCACAGCGCGCGGTCAGGCCCGCCATGGATTTTCTTTTCGGCCTGCTCATCGCCCACCAGCCCGAGGTCGGTTAACGTCAACTCGCCGTCGACCTGAACTTTCGCGATGGCGCTCGGGCGGCTGCCGTCGTACTCCCTTACCTTGCCTGTAAAGACATTCACCGGAAAATGCATCGCTGCTCCTTTCTGCAGATACAAAAAAAGCGAGTCATCAGACTCGCTTCTCACAGGCGTCAATGCAACCTTATTTTTTCGCGGCGAAACGCGCTGCTGCTTCGTCCCAGTTCACCACGTCCCAGAAGGCTTTGATGTAGTCCGGGCGACGGTTCTGGAATTTCAGGTAGTAAGCGTGTTCCCACACGTCCAGACCCAGGATAGGGAAACCGGATGCGCCAGAGATTGCTTCACCCATCAGCGGGGAGTCCTGGTTAGCCGTTGAAACAACCGCCAGTTTGTCACCTTTCAGAACCAGCCACGCCCAGCCAGAGCCGAAACGGGTCGCAGCGGCTTTTTCGAATTCCGCTTTGAAGTTGTCTACAGAACCGAAATCGCGCTCGATAGCCGCTTTCAGGTCGCCCTGCAGCGTGGTACCGGTTTTCAGGCCTTTCCAGAACAGGCTGTGGTTAGCGTGACCACCTGCGTTGTTACGCAGAACGGTTTTCTTGTCAGCTGGCAGCTGGTCCAGTTTGGTGATCAGCTCTTCAACAGGCAGGCTAGCGAACTCTGGCAGGCTTTCCAGCGCGGCGTTCGCGTTGTTCACATAGGTCTGGTGGTGTTTAGTGTGATGGATTTCCATCGTCTGCTTGTCGAAATGCGGTTCCAGTGCGTCGTAGGCATACGGCAGGGATGGCAGTGTATAACTCATAATCCTCTCCATTATTGTCGGGCGGCACAGCTGTTAATGCCGCGTAAGCAGTTGGTTCATTATAGTTAATTAAATGATATTGAAAATGATTATCAATGCCGTAGTTTTTATAAGGTTATTCGGTTTTCGGTTATTGCTGAAATTGTGAGTCTGCTCACCCGGTTAACGCGTTGATTGCCATTCAAAACCAAAGTGCGGCAACCTTCCGAAGGTTACCCGACTGCTTAATTTTTACACTCATCGGGTTGGTGGGAAGCCACCGGCATATAAAAACGATGAGGATGTAAACATGAATCATGCGATTACGATGGGTATTTTCTGGCATCTGATAGGCGCGGCCAGTGCAGCCTGTTTCTATGCCCCGTTTAAACAGGTCAAACAGTGGTCATGGGAAACCATGTGGTCCGTCGGCGGTGTGGTCTCGTGGATAATTCTTCCCTGGACCATCAGCGCCATGCTGCTCCCGGATTTCTGGGCCTATTTCTCCTCCTTTAACGCCTCCACCCTGCTGCCGGTCTTTCTTTTTGGCGCCATGTGGGGCGTCGGTAACATTAACTATGGCCTCACCATGCGCTATCTCGGCATGTCGATGGGCATTGGCATCGCGATTGGTATTACGCTGATTGTCGGCACCCTGATGACGCCAATCCTCAACGGCAACGTTGACGTGCTGATCAACACCAAAGGCGGCCAGATGACGCTGCTGGGCGTGCTGGTGGCCGTTATTGGCGTGGGCATTGTCACCCGCGCAGGGCAGCTGAAAGAGCGCAAAATGGGCATCAGAGCCGAAGAGTTCAACCTGAAGAAAGGCCTGCTGCTGGCGGTGATGTGCGGGATCTTCTCCGCAGGCATGTCATTCGCGATGAACGCCGCCAAACCGATGCATGAAGCTGCTGCCGCACTGGGCGTCGACCCGCTGTACGTGGCACTGCCAAGCTACGTGGTGATCATGGGTGGCGGAGCGGTGGTTAACCTCGGTTTCTGTTTTTTCCGTCTGGCAAACGTGAAGACCTTGTCACTGAAAGCCGACTTCTCGCTGGCTAAACAGATGATTATCGGGAACGTGCTGCTCTCGGCGCTCGGTGGGCTGATGTGGTATCTCCAGTTCTTCTTCTACGCGTGGGGTCACGCCAGTATTCCGGCGCAGTATGACTATATGAGCTGGATGCTGCACATGAGCTTCTACGTGCTGTGCGGTGGGCTGGTGGGTCTGCTTCTGAAAGAGTGGAACAACGCCGGGCGTCGCCCGGTGGGCGTGCTGAGTCTGGGGTGCGTGGTGATCATTATTGCGGCCAACATTGTGGGCCTCGGCATGGCGAACTGATTACGCCGCGTTACGGCTGCGATGACGCCACTGAACCGGCGTCATCCCCACCTCGCGGTTAAAGACCACCGAAAAATAGTTACTGTCCTCAAAGCCGCAACGCATCGCCACATCGCTAACCATCAGTTCCGTATGCTGAAGCAGGTACTGGGCATGGCAGATGCGCAGCTGGCGCAGATAGTGGTTCACCGTCATCCCGGTCTGGGTGCGGAATTGCTGGCGCAACGCGCGCTCGCTGCACTGCGCCTGCTCGCAGAATTTCTCCAGCACAAAGCTTTTGTTAAGGCTGCCCGCCAGGGTGGTAATGAGCTTATCGAGCAGGGCTTCCTGCGCGGTAGCCGACGGGTTATCAATGGCGTAGCGATGGCGCGTCAACGTCATGACCAGCTGGGCGAAAAGCAGTTCTGCCATCTGGTGAGCCTCAGGATCGCTTTTCTGGCTCTCCTGCTCCAGCTGAGAAATCACCTGTCGCACCTGCGTCATGCCGTTACTGCTCAGTCGCCAGTGCGCCGCGCACTTCGTATCATTAAAACCCGGAATGTAAGCCGCCCAGTCGACGTTGAGTTTCAGCCTGTCGGGGCAGTAAATCACGTTCTGCAGGACCAGGTCGTTGACCGAAGCGTAGGCGTGTTTGTCTTCAGCACGGATGTAAAACAGATCCCCACGCGTAATGCGGTAGGGCCGATCGTTGAGGATATGCAAGCCATTGCCCCGCCACACCAGCACCAGCTCGCAGAACTCATGAGTGTGCTCGGCAAAGACGTTTTGCGGATAGCGATCCGCCACCGCGACGGCCTGGCCGGCGGAGGCAAAAAAATCCACTTTGCGAAGCATTAGCTGAGCAACCACGACACCACCTCGACAGCAAATAACCTGACATTATTAGCGTTTTTGCCCACGGGAAACGGTGACAACCCTCGCGTTACTGCAGTGACGCGTCCTTTCCCTGGCGAATATCGCGCGGTGACCAGCTAAATTCCCGGCGAAACAGGGTCGAAAAGTGGTTACTGTCGCCGAAACCGCAACGATAGGCGATATCCGTGACGCTCTCATCGGTATGACGCAGCAGATGGCGCGCTTTAATCAGGCGCAGACGGTTCAGATAGCGCTGGGGCGTCAGCCCGGTTTGCTGCTTCAGCTGACGATGCAAGGTCCGAAGCGACAGCGAAAAATCATCCGCCAGCGTTTCCCAGCAGACATCCTCGGCGAAATGGTCCTCCAGCCAGGCCATCAGTTGAGTCAAACGCGCATCGTTATTCTCCAGCCCGGCCACCATGCTACTGCGGCGCAGCAGCACCAGCAGCTGCATAAACAACAGCTCACGCGTGGCGATGACGTGGGTCTCCTGTCCCTCGTCGCGCTGTTCCATCTGGCTCACCAGCTGGCGCACCTGCTGCAGCGTGGACTGATTCACCCGCCAGTGCGAAGGATAGATGCCGTCCTTCTCCTGCGGCAGGAGATGGTTCAGCCCGGACAGGAACTGGAACGCATCGGGCGAACGGTAGAGCACGTTAGTCAGGCACAGGTTGTCGGTATGTTCATATAAGTGCCGGTCATGATCGCGCACAAAGCAGACCGTCCCACCACTGATGGTATACGGCTGGCCGTTAAACACATGGATCCCCGTTCCGTGTTCAACAATCACAATTTCGTGAAAATCATGATGATGCTCAGGGAACGCCACCTGAGGGAGTCGCGGTTCAATCGCGACAGACGACCCACCCGAAGGAAAAAAATCCACGCTGTACAGTACGGTCATAACGGCCCCCACCAATGAGAAATGTTCTCAAAATAGTAATTAAGGCCCCGTCCCCTCACCTTAAATTTTCGACCGTAAACCTCGCAAAAACTGTCCGTTTTTCAAGAAACAGGCTGAAAGATCAGGAAATGCGGTAAGCGTCACACTGCCTGCAAACCCCGTCACGCCTGGAAACTGTGAACTCCCTCACGTTCACCTTTGCTTTCTTGCCAGCCCCGGAAAACCGCTGTCACTGGCGAGAAGGTGGTGATGGGTTCCTTTTTTTACACTCACCGCTAATGACTTTAAGAAGGACACAACCATGACTTTTCGCCATTGCGTGGCTGTCGATCTAGGCGCATCCAGCGGCCGTGTAATGCTGGCCACTTATGACGGCAAGCGGCAGACGCTTTCGCTTCGCGAGATGCACCGCTTTGTTAACTGCCTGCAAAAGCAGGACGGCTGTGAGGTATGGGATATCGACAGCCTTGAGGCAGCGATCCGCACCGGACTGCAGAAGGTCTGCGATGCGGGGATCCGTATCGACAGTATCGGCATCGATACCTGGGGCGTCGATTACGTACTGCTGGACAGCAACGGTGAACGCGTCGGTTTGCCGATAGCCTATCGCGACAGCCGCACCGACGGCCTGATGGCGCGTGCGATTGCCGGGCTTGGCAAAGAGAATATTTATGGCCGCAGCGGCATTCAGTTCCTGCCATTCAATACCCTCTATCAACTGCGCGCGCTGGTCGAACAGCAGCCGGCGCTGGTTCCCCGCGTGGCGCATGCACTGCTGATCCCGGACTACTTCAGCTACCGCCTGACCGGCAACATGAACTGGGAATACACCAACGCCACCACCACGCAACTGGTGAACATCAACTCCGATAACTGGGATGAACACCTGCTGGCCTGGACCGGGGCTTCACCCTCCTGGTTCGGTACGCCGACGCATCCTGGCAATGTGATCGGGCAATGGATGTGCCCGCAGGGTAATGCGATCCCGGTGGTGGCGGTTGCGAGTCACGATACCGCCAGCGCCGTCATTGCGTCACCGCTTGCCGGTAACGACGCGGCCTACCTCTCTTCCGGGACCTGGTCGCTGATGGGCTTTGAGAGCAAAACTCCCTACACCAGCGATGCCGCGCTGGCCGCGAACATCACCAACGAAGGCGGTGCCGAAGGGCGCTACCGCGTGCTGAAGAACATCATGGGTCTGTGGCTGCTCCAGCGCGTGCTTAAAGAGCAGAACATTACCGACCTGCCCGCGCTTATTGCCGACACCGAAAGACTGAAAGCCTGCAGTTTCCTGATCAATCCCAATGATGACCGCTTTATCAACCCGGCGGACATGAGCGCCGAAATCCAGGCCGCCTGCGTCGACGCCGGGCAGCCCGTGCCATCGAAACCGGCAGAGCTGGCACGCTGTATTTTCGACAGCCTCGCCCTGCTGTATGCCGAGATCCTGAGCGAGCTGGCCGACCTTCGCGGCCGGCCGTTCACTCAGCTGCATATTGTCGGCGGCGGCTGCCAGAACCAGCTTCTGAACCAACTCTGCGCCGATGCCTGCGGGATCACCGTGGTGGCGGGCCCGATTGAAGCGTCGACGCTCGGCAATATTGGCATTCAGCTCATGACCCTGGACGAACTCGCCAGCGTGGACGATTTCCGCACGGTGGTGTCGGCGAACGCCACGCTGACCACGTTCATTCCCAATCCCTGCCATGAAATTGCCCGCTATCGGGCGCAGTTTCAGCAAAACCGACTGACTAAGGAGCTTTGCGCATGACCACTCAACTTGAACAAGCCTGGGACCTGGCTAAACAGCGTTACGCCGCCGTCGGCGTGGATGTCGATGAGGCGCTGCGCCAGCTCGATCGTCTGCCGGTCTCCATGCACTGCTGGCAGGGCGACGACGTTGCCGGTTTTGAAAACCCGGGCGGCTCGCTGACGGGGGGCATTCAGGCCACCGGCAACTATCCGGGCAAAGCGCGTAACGCCACCGAGCTGCGCGCCGACCTGGAGCTGGCGCTGAGCCTGATCCCGGGGCCTAAGCGGCTGAACCTGCATGCTATCTATCTGGAATCTGACACGCCGGTCGCGCGTAACGAGATCAAACCTGCGCATTTTAAAAACTGGGTGGCGTGGGCGAAAGCCAACCAGCTGGGCCTGGATTTCAACCCATCCTGCTTCTCACACCCGCTGAGCGCCGACGGTTTTACCCTTGCCCACGCGAACGACGATATCCGCCAGTTCTGGATTGACCACGTAAAAGCCAGCCGCCGCGTCTCCGCGTACTTTGGCGAGCAGCTCGGCACGCCGTCGGTGATGAACATCTGGATCCCGGACGGCATGAAAGACATCACCGTTGACCGTCTGGCCCCGCGTCAGCGCCTGCTGGCGGCGTTGGATGAAGCCATCAGCGAAAAACTGAACCCGGCGCACCACATCGACGCCGTAGAGAGCAAGCTGTTCGGTATTGGTGCGGAAAGCTACACCGTGGGCTCGAACGAGTTTTACATGGGGTACGCCACCAGCCGCCAGACCGCGCTGTGCCTGGATGCCGGCCACTTCCACCCGACAGAGGTGATCTCCGACAAAATCTCCGCCGCCATGCTCTACGTACCCCGCCTGCTGTTGCACGTGAGCCGTCCCGTACGCTGGGACAGCGACCACGTGGTGCTGCTGGATGACGAAACCCAGGCCATTGCCAGCGAAATTATTCGCCACGATCTGTTTGACCGCGTGCACATTGGCCTCGACTTCTTTGACGCCTCCATCAACCGCATCGCGGCCTGGGTGATTGGCACCCGCAACATGAAAAAAGCCCTGCTGCGTGCGCTGCTGGAGCCCACCAGCGCCCTGAAGCAGCTGGAAGAGAACGGCGATTACACCGCGCGCCTGGTGCTGCTGGAAGAGCAGAAAACCCTGCCTTGGCAGGCGGTGTGGGAGATGTACTGCCAGCGTAACGACACCCCAGCGGGCAGTCAGTGGCTGGATAACGTGCGGATGTATGAGAAAGACGTGCTGAGTCAGCGCGGATAAATATGCCCTCACCCTCTTCCTGTGGAAGAGGCCACTTTTACCCCCTCTCCCTGTGGGAGAGGGCCGGGGTGAGGGAAACGCTCACCACGAACACGGGAAACGAAACACTATGCAGACCATCACTAACGCCTGGTTCGTCCAGGGCATGATTAAAGCCACCTCCGACGCCTGGCTGAAAGGCTGGGACGAGCGCAACGGCGGTAACCTGACGCTGCGCCTGGATGATGCCGACATTGAACCGTTCGCCGCCGAGTTCCATCAGAAGCCGCGCTATATCGCCCTGAGCCAGCCAATGCCGCAGCTCGCCAGTACGCCGTTTATCGTCACCGGTTCCGGTAAATTCTTCCGTAACGTGCAGCTCGACCCGCAGGCTAACCTCGGGGTGGTGAGAGTGGACAGCGACGGCGCAGGCTATCACATCCTCTGGGGGCTGACGGACGATGCAGTGCCCACGTCTGAACTCCCGGCGCACTTCCTCTCTCACTGTGAGCGTATCAAGGCAACTCACGGCAAGGACCGGGTGATCATGCACTGTCACGCCACCAACCTGATCGCCCTGACCTACGTGCTGGAAAACAGTAGCGACTACCTCACGCGGAAGCTGTGGGAAGGCAGCACCGAATGTCTGGTGGTTTTCCCCGACGGGGTCGGCATTCTGCCGTGGATGGTGCCGGGTACCGACGAAATCGGCCAGGCCACCGCCATCGAAATGCAGTCCCACTCCCTGGTGCTGTGGCCGTTCCACGGGGTATTCGGCAGCGGGCCGACGCTCGACGAAACGTTTGGTCTGATTGATACCGCCGAGAAGTCCGCCGAGGTGCTGGTGAAGGTCCTGTCGATGGGCGGCATGAAGCAGACCATCACCCGGGAAGAGCTGATTGCCCTCGGTAAACGCTTTGGCGTCACGCCGATGCAGTCGGCACTGGATTTGTACCCATAGCGGCCCGCGAAAGCGGCTGGAGGCATGATGATCCGCAAAGCATTTGTGATGCAGGTGAACCCTGACGCGCACGACGAGTACGCGCGTCGCCATAACCCCATCTGGCCAGAGCTGGAGGCGGTATTAAAAGACCATGGTGCGCACCATTACGCTATCTATCTCGATGAGACGCGTAACCTGCTGTTTGCGAGCGTTGAGATTGAATCGGAAGCGCGCTGGAACGCGGTGGCAAAGACCGACGTTTGTCAGCGCTGGTGGAAATACATGGGTGAGGTAATGCCCTCGAACCCCGACAACAGCCCGGTGAGTGCCGAACTGAAAGCGGTGTTTTACCTGCCCTAAAGCGTTAACGCTGCCGCATCCGCGGCAGCGTCCTGCGTTAGTTTGCCTCCACCGCAGCGCGGCGCGCCGCAATCTCCTGCTTACTGCTCAGCGTAAAGGCCGAGACCACCGTAATCGCCAGTACAAAACAGCCCAGCATCAGGTAGGTCTCCTGGAAACCGATCCGGTCATACATATTCCCGGCAAAAGCAGAGAGGAAAATCGCCGCCGACTGTTTGGCAAACTGGAAGCCAATCAGATAGATAGTGGCCGACAGACGGGTATCGAACACGCCGGTGATGTATTTGAACGCCCCCACCAGCAGGAACGGAACCTCCAGCGCGTGCAGCATCTTCAGGGCAATGACCTCCACCGCGGTGGTGGCGAACGACGAGCCGATAATGCGCGTCGCCATAATCAGCCCGGCAATCAGCAGCGTATTCTTCGCGCCGATACGGTTGATGATCCACGGCGAGCAGAACATGATGATCGCGTTGCAAATTTCCCCCGCCGTGGTGGCAAAACCAAAGGCTCGCGTTCCCTCCTGCGGCGTTGCGAAGAAGGTTTTAAAGAAGGTGGCAAACTGCTGGTCAAAAACGTCATACACGCAGGCCACACCGATGACGTACAGAATGAACATCCACATTCTGCGCTGACGGAACAGATTAAAGACCGTCCTGGCGGTGATCTGCGGCTGGTTAGCCCCCAGCGCATTCATCACCTGCGCAGTCTGGTTTGGCTTCGGTTTCGCAACCACCAGCAACAGCATCAGCAGCAGCGCAGCCGCTGACCCCATCCAGAAGACATACGACGGGTCGATGCCAAACAGAATACCGCCCGTTGAAGCGCACAGCCCCCAGCCGAGACAGCCGAACATGCGCGCCTTGCCGTATTCAAACAAGCTGTTACGGCTCACGCGTTCGATGTAGGCCTCAATTGCGCCTGAACCTGCGGAGAAGACAAAACCGATATACAGACCGCCGCTCAGCGCCCCCAGCCAGATACTGCTTTTCAGCAGTGGCGCAAAGACATACAGGAAGAACGGCGCGAACAGAAACAGCAGCACCGTGATAATCCACAGCAGGTGTTTTTTCAGCCCCAGCTTATCCGAAATGACCCCAAGCACGGGCTGGAAGGCGATGGCCGAAAGCGAGATACAGGAGAATACGATCCCGGTATGGGTTTTGTTCAGGCCGATGACATCCGACAACCAGATCGGCAGAAACGGAAAGCAGGTGGCCATAATGAAGAAGTAGAGAAAGAAGAACAGCCCGAAGATCCAGAAGTTAGGGTTGTCTTTGTGGGTACAGGTTGTTGTGTTCATTATTTTTATCCTCAACGGAGGGTCAGTCTCCCGGCCCATCACCCTTACACGCGTTCAACGCCAATCAGAATGGCGGTTTCCGGGTCCAGAATCGGCAGTGCGATCCCCGCCTGCATCAGCCACTCACCGCTGGCCGTCTGGGACGTTTCCATCCACGCCGGCAGCTTGCGCATGGTGTGCCCGCCCTCACCGGTGAGTCGAATGTTGGGGTGGTCGAGCAGCGTGATGCGGTACTGCGCCTGCGCGTCGAGCCCCGGCATGCGCAGCGGCATCATGAGCGTGTAATCCGGCATGGCCAGTTGGCTGACCATAAACAACCCCTGCGTTTTGTCTTCGCTCACTATACCCTGCGCCAGCGTGCTGGCATCCGGCATATCCACGCGCCACTGGGTACCGTGATGGATGACTTCTCGCCACTGCTTGTGCAGCGCGGCGTAATGGCGATAGCCTTCACGCTCCTGAGCATCGACGGTGAGCGGATCAAGCTCCAGTCCCATGTGGCCAAACAGTGCCGTCAGGCCGCGGAAAGCAATGCTGTGCTGGCGGAAGGTGGCGTGACATTTATGATGACCGATATGCGCGCCCATCACTTCCGGCGGGAAGAAGTAACTCATGCCACGCTGGATGGTATTGCGTTCCAGCGCGTCGTTGTTGTCAGAGGCCCAGAAGCGGTGGCTGCGGGTCAGGACTTCATAGTCGATTCGCCCGCCGCCCGAGGAGCAGGACTCAAATTCAATGTGCGGGAAACGCTCGCCCAGCACGTCTAACAGACGATAAAACTGCCGCGTCTGCGCATCCGCGGCGGCTTTGCCGTGGTGCCCGGGCTGTACCAGTTCGCGGTTCATATCCCACTTAACGTAGTCGATGGCATGTTCGCCCAGCAACCAGCTCATGCGCTCGACCAGATAATCAAAAGCCTGCGGAATATTCAGGTTGAGCACCAGTTGATGACGGCCCGTTGCCTGGGTGTAGCCCGGCAGCGCCAGCACCCAGTCGGGATGGGCACGATACAGATCCGAGTCCGGGTTAATCATCTCCGGCTCAATCCAGATACCAAATTCCATGCCGCGCTTTTTCACATGGTTAATCACCGGCGTCAGCCCGTCCGGGTATTTTTTCTCGTCCAGGTACCAGTCACCCAGCGCCGCGTGGTCATCGTTACGGCCTTTGAACCAGCCGTCGTCGATGATAAAACGCTCCACGCCCAGCGCCGCAGCCTCATCGGCCATGCGCATGATGTACGCCGGGTCATGGCTGAAGTAGATCCCCTCCCAGGTATTGAGATGTACCGGGCGCGGTTTGTTTTCAGGGAAGCGGATAACGTTGTCGCGCAGATACCGGTGGAACGACTGGCTCATGCCGTTCAGACCCCGTGCGGAGTAGCTCGCATACAGGCGTGGTGTCCAGAGCGTTTCCCCCTCTTCAATCGCCATTTCTCCCGGCAGGTAGAGGGCTTCGGCCTGCAGATAGCGGCGTCCGTCGGTTTTGACTTCCGCACGCAGGCGGTGGTTGCCGCTCCAGCCCAGATGCACGCCCCAGACGTCGCCGTGCATTTCGTTAAATGAGGACGTACCGGCGATCAGCGCCGGGAAGTGTTCGTGAGAGGTCCTGCCGCGGCGGTTTTCAATCACAACGCTGTCGTGTTCAAGCTTCACGCGATGCGGCTGGAACTCACGGATCCAGCGTCCGTGGAACGCCATCACGTCCTGCGCGCGTTCGGCGACCGGTAGCGTCACGGCGAAACGATCAACCTGCCACGCCTGCGCCCGCAGGTTAGTTAAACCGTGACGCACCACCAGTACCCCGCTTGCATCCAGTGCCAGCTCGCTGGTCAGACGCAACCCGGCATGTTCATCTTCCGCCGTTAACGTCAGGGTTTGCCCCTGGTGCTGCACATGGGTGGTTTTAAAGACAGGCGACCCGTCCAGCCCCTGGCGGTGCCCTTCAATACCGGGCGAACCAAACAGACCGTGTCCCAGCTCCGCCATCAGCGTCACCGGGGCGTCAACGTCGAGCCTGCCATTGGCTACAGGACGAGCCAGACTTACCACATCTTGCGGTGAAAAGTGGTTAAGGTGCGGCCCCCAGTAGAGAATTTCGGCGAACGGGTGCGTGGTTATCACCAGGTCAACCGCCTTACTTTCGAGTCGAAAAATGGAATCGTGCATCAGACCTCTCCTGTCATCGGGATGATCTGAGTGTTGATCCGAAACGTTTCGGATACAAACCAAAACGTTTCGGATCTGTGATCGGCTTTGGAATTTTGCTGTGTTTAGGCCGTCTGGCCCGGGAAGAACTCTGGCTGCCAGAGCACCTGAAGCTGAGCGATATCGTCGCCGTTAATCAACTGACGCACCATGTCAGCGATCTGTTTCCCGACGCCCTGGCGGGTGGACTGAATAACCGCCGCCACATCAACATCGACAATGCTGTCCTGCGGTAAGCCGTCGTAAACCACCAGCGAAACGGCGTTTTCACCGCAGAGAAGACCCCGCTGCGCCAGCGCCATGGCCGCACCGTCGCCGTGAGTGTTGCAGTCGGTAATGATGGCCGTGGGGGGCTGCGGCAAGGAGAGAAGTTCATTCGTCGTGGCGTAACCCACCCGGCGCGAAGGCGGCATGGCGCGCAGCCATTCGCTGGATAACCCGGCTTCGCGTAGCGCATCCAGATAACCCTGGCGGCGCTGGGTGATGAAGGCCTGATTGTTGCTTTCACCTAACAAGGCGATGCGGCGATGCCCCTTTTCAATCAGCCAGCGGGTGGCATTGTACGTGCCGGCATAGTTGTCGAAATCAAACCACGCATAGGGCTGCGGCAGTTGGCTGCGCCCGAGCGCGAGAAAGGGAAAACCGGCGGCCTGAAGCTGTTCCAGCCGCGGGTCATGATCCAGCGTGTGCGCCACAATCAGCGCATCCACGCGACGACTTTGCACCATACGCATATAGCTGTGCTTATCCGCCAGATCGTCATCGGCAATCAGCAGGAGATCGATTTCATGTCGCGCCAGTTCGTGGCTAATTTCGCCGACCATGTCCATAAAGACGCTGTTATTGAGCGGAACAGGATGCACCGGAAAAACCAGACCCACGGCGTCGATTTTGCCCATCTTCAGGCGACGCGCGAAGGTGTTTGGCCGGTAGCCACGGCGCTGCGCCTCCGCTTCGACGCGGGCGCGCGTCTCGCGGGAGACATCGTCATACCCATTAAGGGCGCGGCTAACGGTGGTAACAGACAGCCCCAGTTCTTTGGCAATGGCTTTAAGCGACATGATTTTCCGTATCTGCGTTAATTTTGTTCAGCCACCAGAAGCGCGTGCGTATCCGGCTCGAGGGCCTTAAAGATATGCGGCTGGTCAGCGGGATAGCAAATGTAATCCCCCGGGCCAAGCTCTTCCGCCGCGTCGATCAGACCAACCAGCGCTCTACCCTGCGTCACAATAATATGCTCCACTGAGCCTACCGGATGTGGCTGAGAAATGCGGTCGGCACCCGGCTGGGTGAGTAACAGATAAATGTCACGACGCGCGCCCGGCGGGCACGCCGCCAGCAAAATGGCTTCATAATTGGCCTGTCCGGCAACCACCTTCGTTCCTTCTCCACGGCGGATCACCTGAGTGGTCGGCTGCTGCGGTTCAAGCAAACGGGCAAAAGGAATGTCCAGCGCCACACAGAGTGACCAGAGCGTCTCCAGGCTAGGATTCCCGTTGCCGGACTCCAGCTGCGACAGCGTGGATTTAGCGATCCCGGCACGGCGCGCGATTTCTGCCAGTGAAAGTCCGGTTCGCAGGCGTTCTCGCACCAGACTTTTAGCGATCACGCTGATTGGCTGCGTCATAAAAACGGCCCCTTTGTTCTATAAATCGAACGAATCGTTCGTCTTGAAAAACGTTTCTGATGCGTTCATTATAATGGAAATACGTTCGATATGGCTAAAATTGTATGAAGCATCATCTCTCAACCCTGAAAGGCGACACGATAAAAGCAATCATCCTGGTGTGTCTCGCGGTAGGCGTCGTCGGGATGTCCTATGGCTCGCTGGCAATGGCCTACGGTTTCCCGGTCTGGGTCCCGTTTTTACTCTCTATTACCGTGCTGGCGGGTGCCTCTGAATTTATGTTTATCGGCATTGTGGCAAGCGGCGGTAACCCTCTGGCGGCGGCGGCTGCCGGATTACTGGTTAATGCACGCCATGTACCGTTTGGGGTGACGGTGCGTGAACTGGTGGGTAAACGTGGCCTGAGTTTTCTGGGTTGCCACATTATGAACGACGAAAGCGTGGTGTTCGGGTTGTCGCAAAAAACGCCCGAACAGCGTAAGGCGGCTTACTGGTTATGCGGTTTAGGCGTGGCGATCGTCTGGCCGCTGGGTACATTGCTGGGCACCATGGTTGGCAAACTGTTGCCGGACCTTGAAACCATCGGGCTGGATGCGGTATTCCCGGCGATTTTACTGGCGTTAGTGGTGCCGGCTTTTAAAAATCGCACCACCCTGATCCGCGCCTGCAGCGGTGCTGCATTGTCACTGGCCGCCGTGCCGTTTGCTCCGGTGGGTTTACCGGTTCTGCTCTCTTTACTGGGTCTTGCTGCGAGGAAAAAATAATGGGGAATATGACGGTCTTTATTCTCGGTATCGCCCTTCTTTCTGTGGGAACCTATTTAATGCGTCTCGGCGGGGCAAAACTCGGCAACCGACTGGCGCTGTCAGACCGCTCTCAGGCTCTGCTTTCAGATGCGGCAACGGTTTTGCTGTTTTCCGTCGCGCTGGCGACCACCTTCTATGAAGGTGAGCATTTTGCCGGTATGGCGCGCGTACTGGGCGTGGCGTTTGCAGTGTTTCTGGCATGGCGAAAAATGCCGTTAATTGTGGTGATCGTGGCGGCAGCGGTCGTGACTGCATTGCTGCGTCTGGCGGGTATCCAATAAAAAAAAGCGCCCCGGGGGCGCTCTTTCGACGGTGTGGCAGCTTATTTGTTCAGTTCAGCGGTCATGTGTACGCGGTTACCGGTAAACGCCTGCGTAATTTTGTAAGATGACGCGCCCGCTTCCTGAGCCTGTGCAGCAATTTTGGCTTCTGCGCCATCAATGGTAGTGGCGGTTGCGGTCACAGTTTGTGCAGCGAAAGAACCGAAAGACGTAGCCAGAGCGATTACTGCGACAAAAATTTTGATGCTTTTCATGATATAAACCCTTTCAATTAGTTGTTTTTTTAAGGCACCGTGCCTTGATGAGGTAAATAGTAGACCTCATCATGAACAACTAAAAGCGGAAGGATTTGCTATTCTTTTTCAAATTTACTGATTAACTATTAATCGCTGCGGATGGGTATAAATCGTCGCCCTTCCCGGCTTACAGAACCCCACCAGCGTCAGGTTACAGCGCTCCGCCACTTCTACCGCCAGCGTGGTCGCGGCCGATACGGCAAAAAGGATTTCAACGCCGCACATCGCCGACTTTTGCACCATCTCGTAGCTGGCGCGGCTGGAGACCAGTGCCGCCCCCTGCTGCCAGAGGTCGCTTTCGCGCGCCCGGCGGCCCATCAGTTTATCCAGCGCCACATGGCGGCCGACATCCTCATGTCCGCCGGCAATATCGCCCGATGGCAGAACCCATGCCGCCGCATGCGTGCATCCGCTCAGCTGGCCGACAGGTTGCACGTCATTCAGATGTTCAAGGGCATGGTCGAGATGGGCCAGATTGAAGGTCTGGGTAAACGGCAGAGGTGCGACAGGCTTACCGATATCATTGAGCTGCTCTACCCCGCAAACCCCGCATCCGGTACGCCCGGCCAGCGCGCGTCGCCGCTCTTTGAGCCCCATAAAGCGGCGGCTTGAGAGTTCGATTTGCACTTCAAGGCCGTTGCAGGCCTTCACCACATCCATACCGTAAATTTCTTGCGGGTGCTCAATGATGCCTTCCGAGAGGGAAAAACCAATCGCGAACAGCTCCAGATCTTTCGGCGAGGCCATCATCACCACATGGGAAATACCGTTGTAAACCAGAGCAACGGGCACTTCCTCCGCCAGAAAATCAGGCGTGGTGTGGGTAATGTGGGGCGGTCTGTGTACCGACAGTTCCACGATACCGGCAGGCAGTGGCGACGAGTGGGTAACACGGTTTTGTTTAGACACAGCGGTATTCCTGAACAACCACGGAGGTGAGCCTGCTATTGCATCACAAACCACAGGCCATACGCATAGTATGGATCAACTTTTCAGCACCCATTCTCATCAAGTTTACCTACTCATTTGGGAGAGGCGCAACCGAGGCGGTGATACAGCCCTTTAACATGCCGGGGCAATAATGTGACTCGTGTCACACTTTATAATCAACACAGTGATAATACGTTCACTTTGTATTAACGCCATTGGAACAGGCGTACCGACATTGTGGTATTCTGATGATATCCCTCGTAGAACTGAGGGATTAACGCAAATTTTTCTCCTTTGCGGTCACCGTTCAACCGCGAAGTCAAAACTACATATGTAAGCAATGTCGAAACAAGGAGTGACCCATGCAGGTCAGCAGAAGGCAGTTCTTTAAGATCTGCGCTGGCGGTATGGCAGGCACCACGGCGGCGGCACTGGGTTTTGCACCCGGTGTAGCGCTGGCGGAGACGCGGCAATATAAACTGCTGCGCACCCGTGAAACCCGTAATACCTGTACGTACTGCTCTGTCGGTTGCGGGCTGTTGATGTATAGCCTCGGCGACGGTGCTAAAAACGCCAAAGCGTCTATCTTCCATATCGAAGGTGACCCGGACCATCCGGTCAACCGCGGTGCGCTGTGCCCGAAAGGTGCCGGCCTGGTTGACTTTATCCACTCCGAAAGCCGCCTGAAATTCCCTGAATATCGTGCGCCAGGTTCCGATAAATGGCAGCAAATCAGCTGGGAAGACGCATTTGACCGCATCGCTAAACTGATTAAAGAAGACCGCGATGCCAACTTTATTGCGAAGAACGCTGAAGGCGTCACCGTCAACCGCTGGCTCTCCACCGGGATGCTGTGTGCGTCTGCTTCCAGTAACGAAACCGGCTATTTAACCCAGAAATTTACGCGTGCACTCGGTATGCTCGCGGTCGACAACCAGGCGCGTGTCTGACACGGACCAACGGTAGCAAGTCTTGCTCCAACATTTGGTCGCGGTGCGATGACCAACCACTGGGTCGACATCAAGAACGCCAACCTTATTGTGGTGATGGGCGGTAACGCCGCTGAAGCGCACCCTGTCGGGTTCCGCTGGGCGATGGAAGCCAAAATCCACAACGGTGCGAAACTGATTGTGATCGATCCCCGCTTTACGCGTACTGCGTCAGTGGCGGATTTCTACACCCCTATTCGTTCAGGTACTGACATCACTTTCCTGTCAGGCGTATTGCTGTACCTGATGACCAACGAAAAATATAACCGCGAATACACCGAAGCCTATACCAACGCCAGCCTGATCGTGCGTGAGGATTACCACTTCGAAGATGGACTGTTCAGCGGTTATGACGCCGAAAAACGCAAATACGACAAGACCAGCTGGAACTATGAGCTGGACGAGAAAGGCTTTGCGAAGCGTGATACGACGCTGCAGCATCCGCGCTGCGTGTGGAACCTGCTGAAAGAGCACGTTTCCCGCTACACGCCGGACGTTGTCGAAAACATCTGTGGTACGCCGAAGGAAGACTTCCTGAAGGTGTGCGAGCTTATCGCCGAAACCAGCGCGAAAGACAAAACGGCGTCGTTCCTCTACGCGCTCGGTTGGACCCAACACTCTGTCGGCGCGCAGAACATCCGTACCATGGCGATGGTTCAGCTGCTGCTCGGCAACATGGGGATGGCAGGCGGCGGCGTGAACGCCCTGCGTGGTCACTCCAACATTCAGGGTCTGACCGACCTTGGTCTGCTGTCTCAAAGCCTGCCAGGTTACATGAACCTGCCAAGCGAAAAACAGACCGACCTGCAAACCTACCTCACAGCCAGTACGCCTAAACCGCTGCTCGAAGGTCAGGTGAACTACTGGGGCAACTATCCGAAGTTCTTCGTCTCGATGATGAAAGCCTTCTTCGGTGACAAAGCGACAGCGGAAAACAGCTGGGGCTTTGACTGGCTGCCGAAGTGGGACAAAGGTTACGACGTTCTGCAGTACTTCGAGATGATGCATCAGGGCAAGGTGAATGGCTATCTGTGCCAGGGCTTTAACCCGGTCGCCTCATTCCCGAACAAGAACAAGGTTGTTGAATCGCTGTCGAAACTGAAGTTCCTGGTGACGATTGACCCACTCAACACCGAGACGTCGACCTTCTGGCAGAACCACGGTGAGTCGAATGACGTTGACCCATCGAAGATTCAGACTGAAGTGTTCCGTCTGCCTTCTACCTGCTTCGCGGAAGAGAACGGTTCCATCGTGAACTCTGGCCGCTGGCTGCAGTGGCACTGGAAAGGTGCGGACGCCCCGGGCATCGCCATGAACGACGGCGAGATCCTGGCCGGTATCTTCTTACGCCTGCGTAAGATGTATGCGGCGGAAGGCGGTGCGAACCCGGAACCGGTGCTGAACATGACCTGGAACTACTCGACGCCGGAAAACCCAGCGCCGGAAGAAGTGGCGATGGAGAGCAACGGTAAAGCGCTGGCAGATGTTATCGACCCGGCCACCGGGACGGTGCTGGCGAAGAAAGGCGATCAGCTCAGTACCTTCGCGCACCTGCGTGATGACGGCACGACCGCCAGTGGCTGCTGGATCTTTGCCGGTAGCTGGACGCCGAAAGGTAACCAGATGGCCAACCGCGATAATGCTGACCCGTCAGGCCTCGGCAATACGCTGGGCTGGGCCTGGGCATGGCCGCTGAACCGCCGCATTCTCTACAACCGTGCTTCCGCTGACCCGCAGGGTAATCCGTGGGATCCGAAGCGTCAGTTGCTGAAATGGGACGGCGCGAAATGGGGCGGTGTGGATATTCCGGACTACAGTACTGCCCCTCCAGGCAGCGATGTCGGGCCGTTTATCATGCAGCCTGAAGGGATGGGACGCCTGTTTGCTATCGATAAGATGGCGGAAGGGCCATTCCCGGAACACTACGAGCCGTTTGAGACGCCGCTGGGCACCAACCCGCTGCACCCGAACGTGGTCTCTAACCCGGCAGCCCGCATCTTTAAGGGCGATTTCGACGCGCTGGGTAAAAAAGACAAGTTCCCGTATGTGGGCACCACTTACCGTCTGACCGAACACTTCCACTACTGGACCAAGCACGCGCTGCTTAACGCTATCGTGCAGCCGGAACAGTTTGTGGAGATCGGCGAGAAGCTGGCGAACAAGCTCGGCATTGCCCATGGCGATACCGTGAAGGTCTCTTCTAACCGTGGCTACATCAAGGCCAAGGCGGTGGTGACCAAGCGTATTCGCACGCTGAACGTTCACGGTCAGCAGGTGGATACCATCGGTATTCCGATTCACTGGGGTTATGAGGGCGTGGCGAAGAAAGGGTTCATTGCGAACACCCTGACGCCGTTCGTCGGTGATGCGAACACGCAGACGCCGGAGTTTAAGGCCTTCCTCGTGAACGTGGAAAAGGTGTAACGGAGACGACTTATGGCTTATCAATCTCAAGACATTATCCGTCGTTCCGCGACTAACGGTTTCACGCCCGCGCCTCAGGCGCGGGACCACCAGCAGGAAGTGGCGAAGCTTATCGACGTGACCACCTGTATCGGCTGTAAAGCCTGCCAGGTGGCCTGTTCTGAGTGGAACGACCTCCGTGATGAAGTGGGTCACAACGTCGGGGTGTACGACAACCCGGCTGACCTGACCGCCAAGTCCTGGACGGTGATGCGTTTCTCGGAAGTGGAACAGAACGACAAACTGGAATGGCTTATCCGCAAAGATGGCTGTATGCACTGTGCGGATCCGGGCTGCCTGAAGGCATGTCCGTCAGAAGGGGCTATCATTCAGTATGCTAACGGTATCGTCGACTTCCAGTCCGAGCAGTGCATTGGCTGCGGCTACTGCATAGCGGGCTGCCCGTTCGATGTCCCTCGCATGAACCCGGAAGACAACCGCGTCTACAAATGCACGCTGTGCGTAGACCGCGTAAACGTCGGCCAGGAGCCTGCGTGCGTGAAAACCTGTCCGACGGGCGCTATCCACTTTGGTTCCAAAGAGGATATGAAAACGCTGGCGGCTGAACGCGTGGGCGAACTGAAAACCCGTGGCTACGACAACGCAGGCCTGTACGATCCGGCCGGCGTGGGCGGCACGCACGTGATGTATGTGCTGCACCACGCAGACAAGCCGAATCTGTATCACGGCCTGCCGGAGAACCCGGAAATCAGCGCGACCGTGAAGTTCTGGAAAGGCATCTGGAAACCGCTGGCAGCGGTGGGTTTTGCTGCCACCTTCGCAGCGAGCATCTTCCACTATGTCGGTGTCGGTCCGAACCGCGCGGAAGAGGAAGACGACAACCTGCATGAAGAGAAAGACGAGGTGCGCAAATGAAAAAACGTGACACCATCGTGCGCTATACCGCGCCGGAACGCATTAACCACTGGGTCACCGCCTTCTGCTTCATGCTGGCGGCGATAAGCGGGCTGGGGTTCTTCTTCCCCTCCTTCAACTGGCTGATGCAGATCATGGGGACACCACAGCTGGCGCGTATACTGCACCCGTTTGTTGGCGTCATCATGTTCGCGTCGTTCATCATCATGTTTTTCCGATACTGGCACCATAACCTAATCAATCGGGATGATATCTTTTGGGCGAAGAATATTCGTAAGATCGTCGTCAACGAGGAAGTGGGTGATACCGGGCGTTATAACTTCGGCCAGAAGTGCGTATTCTGGGCGGCGATTATCTTCCTGGTCCTGTTGCTGGTAAGCGGCGTGATCATCTGGCGTCCGTATTTTGCGCCTGCTTTCTCAATCCCGGTGATCCGATTCGCGCTGATGCTGCATTCATTTGCCGCAGTGGCGTTAATTGTGGTTATCATGGTGCATATTTACGCCGCCCTTTGGGTGAAAGGCACCATTACCGCGATGGTGGAAGGCTGGGTAACCAGTACGTGGGCGAAGAAACATCACCCGCGCTGGTACCGAGAGGTCCGCCAGAAACAGGAAAAGTCATCTGAATGAGTATTCGCATAATCCCGCAAGATGAGCTGGGTTCGAGCGAGAAACGCACGGCGGAATATATTCCGCCGTTGTTATTCCCCAGACTCAAGAACCTCTATAACCGCCGCGCAGAGCGTCTGCGCGAGCTGGCAGAGAACAACCCACTGGGTGATTTTCTGCGTTTTGCCGCGCTGGTTGCCCATGCGCAGGAAGTGGTGCTGTACGACCACCCGCTGCAAATTGACCTGACCGCGCGCATCAAAGAGGCCAGCGAGCAGGGTAAGCCTCCGCTGGATATCCACGTTCTGCCGCGCGATAAGCACTGGCATACGCTGCTGCACTCCCTGATTGCCGAGCTGAAACCCGAGATGAGCGGTACCGCGCTGGCGGTCATTGAGAATCTGGAAAAAGCCTCCGATCAGGAGCTGGAAGAGATGGCGAGCGCGCTGTTTGCGTCCGATTTCTCCCTGGTCAGCAGCGACAAAGCGCCGTTCATCTGGGCAGCGTTGTCGCTTTACTGGGCGCAAATGGCCAGCCTGATCCCGGGTAAAGCCCGCGCCGAATACGGTGAAGCGCGTCAATTCTGCCCGGTATGCGGCTCAATGCCGGTGTCCAGCATGGTGCAGATCGGTACCACTCAGGGGCTGCGTTATCTGCACTGCAACCTGTGTGAAACCGAGTGGCACGTGGTGCGCATTAAATGCAGCAACTGCGAGCAGACGCGCGATCTCAACTACTGGTCGCTGGAAAATGAAGACGCGGCGGTCAAAGCTGAAAGCTGCGGCGACTGCGGTACCTACCTGAAGATCCTTTATCAGGAAAAAGACCCGAAAGTCGAAGCCGTCGCCGACGATCTCGCCTCGCTGATTCTGGACGCCAAAATGGAGCAAGAGGGCTTTGCTCGCAGCTCTATTAACCCGTTCCTGTTCCCGGGTGAAGGGGAGTAATCCCCACTCACAGTGCCGGGCAACGTTGGTTTGCCCGGCCTGTATCTGGTTGACTGAAACATCCTCGCCTTCCTCTCGCATATCTTCCAGCATCACTGTGCAGGCAAACTACACGTGCGTTATTCAGGACTAAAGCCAAATTTAACATCCATGTTTACTTTTACGAGCCGCTTTCCAGAATCGTTTTCAGCCTCATTTTCCCTGTTTAACTCGACAACAAACTGAGTTATAACACTGTATATTCATACAGATTAAAGGGACCCACATGGCACTTGAAAAAGGGATTGATACGCTGGTTCAGGCGTTCATCGCAGCAGGACGCCCTTCTGCGCGTAGCCAAAGTATTGATGACCGGAGAGCAGGCTATATTGCCAGCACGGCGCTTGCCGGTGAGACAGAAACGCGCGTTGACGTAGAGACGCTGAACCTCGAAGGCATCACATATCGCGTCTTCTCTCCGCCAGATGCTGCTGAAAAGCTGCCGACCGTTATTTACTACCACGGAGGATGCTTCATAAGCGGCGGCTTCGATACTCACGATAATCAACTGCGCCAGTTAGCGTTTTATGGCAACTGCCGCGTCATTGCGATCCAGTACAGACTTGCTCCTGAACATACCTACCCTGCCGCTCATGATGATGCAGAAAGAGGCGCACATCTGATCTGGCAATACGCGGATATGTTTGGCGTGGATAAAAACCGTATCACCCTGTGCGGGGACAGCGCAGGAGGCCATCTGGCACTGGTGACTGCCCTGCGGCTCACGTCTTCCGGACTCTGGCAGCCTGCTCAGCTCATTCTTATCTACCCGATGCTGGATGCCACGGCCTCTTTTGAAAGCTATACCCGTAATGGCGCGGATTACGTCATCACCCGCGATACGCTGCTGAGCGGATATGAGCGCTATCTGGCCCACACGGAACGCCAGCATCCTGAAGCGAGCCCGCTCTGGCGAAAGGATTTTAGCGGCCTGCCTCCCGTGCACATCATTACTGCCGAGTTTGATCCGCTTTGCGACGAAGGTGAGGCGCTATATCAGCGCCTGACTGAGCAAGGCGTCACGTGTACGGCTCAGCGGTGGCTGGGGGTTATCCATGGATTTTTCCAGCTTGGCGGGGTCAGCCCGTCTGCGCGCGATCTTCTGAGGGATATTGCCAGACGGATCGGCGCGGGGAATTAGCCCGGCAATCATGTCGGGACGCCGGAGCCTACTCTTCTTCGTTTCCACCCTCTTCAAACGCGCCAAACGGCTTCGCAGGAAGAACGATGTAGGTACCTTCAAAGACGGCACCCGGCGTTTCATCGCCGAACAGCTCAACGCGCATCTGTACGCGCGCTTTACGCCCGCGCGCCAGGCGGTCGAGATCGCCCCCAAGTGCGCCCAAATCGGCAACGGCGCTCGGCTTACCACTGATCGGCGCGCTGTAACGAATATGGGCATCGGCCAGAATAATGGTGCCGCCAAGATGGCGTTCGCGGAGCATCAGCCAGATTAGCCCCCAGCCGGTCAGCGTGGCGAGTGAAAACAGGCTGCCGGCAAACAGGGTGTGATGGGGGTTCTGATTGCCGATTTCCGGCATGGTGGTAATGAATTTTTGCCCGGTGTACTGCTGAATACGCACGCCCATTTTTTCACTCAGGGGAATGTGCTGATACCAGGCCTGCTGGAGCTGCCCACACCAGTCGGCGCGATGGAGAATATCATCCAGCGTAGCGATGGGTTTGATCATCAAAAAGTGACGAATCGGCGTGGTTTGCGGGGCGGTGATTTCCCCCTGGTTAACAAAACCGAGTTTGGCGAAGAATTCGACGGCGTCTTCGCGGGCGCTACAGGTGACGCGCTTAACCCCTTCCTGACGGGCAACGGACTCGAGGGTCATCGCCATCAAGGTGCCGAGGCCTTTATCCTGCACGGAAGGATGAACCGCCATAAAGCGGATTGAAGCTTCGTTATCGGCATTGATGTACAAACGCCCGACGGCGACGAGGTTACCCTCTTCGTCCATCACCATCTGGTGATGGGCCATCGCATCCCAGGCGTCGCGCTCAGACCCTTTTGGCTGATGTAATGGCTTGCGTAACATTTCCCAGCGGAACTGGTAATAGGCTTCTAACTCTTCTTCCGTTTGCGGTACTCGAAGGTGATACATAGCTGTACTCTCTCTTGTTACCCGCGGCCACGCCGCCAGTTGGCTCATACCTGGAGCCAGAATGTGACGGGGCCATCGTTCACCAGCGATACCTGCATATCTGCAGCGAATCGTCCGGTTTGCGTATTCATGTCCTGTTGACGGCAACGCGCCACAAAGTACTCGTAAAGGGCTTCTGCACGATCCGGTGCGGCACCTTTAGAGAAACCCGGGCGCATGCCGCGCTCGGTATCGGCCGCCAGCGTAAACTGGGAGACCACCAGCACGCTGCCACCCGCCTGCTGAACGTTCAGGTTCATCTTACCTTCCGCATCGCTGAAAATGCGGTAGCCCAGCACGCGCTCGCACAAGCGGTTGGCTTTCTGTTCGTCATCATCCTTTTCGACACCTAACAACACTAAAAGTCCTGGGCCAATTTCACCCGTCACCTCTCCCTCCACGGTGACGCTGGCACGGGTTACGCGCTGTATCAATGCAATCATGGTTGGTCTGCTTCTTGTTGTTTTTCAGCTTCTGCTGCTTTTTTAAGTTCGCGGTATACGCCGAGAGTGACAGTTATTTCGGCACCAAGCAAGACGATACACCAGGTCCAGTAGACCCAGACAAATAAAATGGGGATCACCGCCAGCACGCCGTAAATCAGCTGATAAGACGGGAACATGGTGATGTAAAGGGCAAACCCTTTTTTGCCCAGTTCAAAGAGCAATGCCGCGACCAGCGCGCCCACGACCGCATCGCGGTTAGGCACGCGCGTGGTCGGTACCACGCTGTACAGCAGCCAGAAAGAGAGCCACGATAAAATCAGCGGGAAGATACGCAACAGGTTATCGATAACGCCGTTGAGATCGCTGGCCCAGCGCAGCGAAAGCAGATACGAACTGATAGCCAGACTCGCACCGGCCAGCAAGGGCCCCAGCGTTAAGATCATCCAGTACACCGCAAAGGAATAAACCTTGGGCCGCGCCTTTTTACTCCGCCAGATGGCATTCAGCGCGTTATCTATGGCGTACATCAATAACAGCGCCGTGACGATCAGGCCACACGCCCCAACCGCCGTCATTTTGCTGGAGTTAGCGACAAACTGTTCAATGTAGTTCTGTATGACGTCCCCGGTGGCGGGAATAAAATTCGCAAAGACAAAGTGGCGAAGCTGCAGGCTGACATCTGCAAACATTGGAAAAGCGGAAAATAGCGCAAAAATGACGGCCACCAGCGGCACAAGCGAGAGCAGTGACACGTAGGCGAGGTTACCCGCCAGCGTGGTCATGTTGTCCTCATCAATGCGATGCCAGAGCAGTTTCAGCCACGCCCTGAGCGGACGAGTATGATGCGTGGCTTTTTGATGAACGGTTTTTAGCATAACTGCTTCGCAAAATAGTTTGGTATCGTCTCCTTTCCGGTCACCAGAATTGACGTGATACCCAACTGGTTAGCTCCCTCTATATTATCGGCATTGTCGTCGAAAAAGACCGCATCGGCCGCGGTGAATCCTTCCGCCTGCAGAACCGCCTGATAGATACGCGCTTCGGGTTTACGCATCCCCATCTCCTGGGAGAGGTAGATTTTATCGGCCGCCGCCTGCACCTCAGGATACTCGTCAGGCCAGAACGTGGTATGCAGACGGTTAGTATTCGACAGCACCACAACCCGATGCCCCTGCTCGCGGAGTTTATGCATAATGGCGATCACGTCCGGGCGGATCGCGACGAATACTGCCTGCCAGCCATGGGAAAACTGCTCGTAACTTAACGGCACATCCATTTCATGACACAGACGTTCAGCAAATTCTTCATCGCTAATTTCGCCGCGCTCGTGCTGATGGAAGGTCTCGCCCATGGCGAAACTCTGCTTTAACGTCGCCAGCGGGACACGGCTAAAGTCGCTCCATGCGCCCAGCACCCGATTAAAATCGATATCGACGATTACATTTCCTAAGTCAAAGATATAAAGCATTTTTTATCTCCTGCTCGCCGTGGAAAAGTAACTGTAGCGGGAAAGATAAGGTTTGGCTATGCGCCAGATTCAGCTTACAGAAAGGAAAGGCCCGAGCCTGAATATCGGGCCATTAAGAAGGGTTAGCCTGCCTGCTGTTCGTCGCCTGAATTCACCTCAACAACTTCAACCTTGCTGGATTTGAGATGATTGTGCAGTGCAGATCCCGGTAGCTCATCGGTGAAGAGCGCGGTTGCCTGCGACACGTTACCAATTTCAACGGCAGCAGAGGCGTGGTATTTCGTATGATCGGCCGCCAGTAAAATATGTCGCGCGTGGGCCATCATGGTTTTCACCACGCTGGCTTCATTAACGTCAAACTCCATCATCGCACCGTCGTGTTCAATTGCTCCGACGCTGGTCACCAGGTAATCGGCACGGAAGCCTGACACGAACGCCGTCGCTGCAGGCCCGATAATGCCTCCGTTATGCGGACGCAGCGTACCGCCAGGCACCATCACTTCAAAGCGCGGGTTCTTATACAGAATATGCGCCACCCGCAGGCTATTGGTGATGATGCGCAGATGATTATGGTTGAGCAGCGCCCGGGCAACGTGTTCCACCGTCGTCCCGATAGTAATGAAGATGGTTGAACCATCGGGAATGTAGTCGGCAATCGCTTCGGCAATGGCCCGCTTCTCTTCGGTCAAGGAGACTTCACGTTGCTCAAACGCGGTGTTCACCACGCTGGATGCCCTGCCCGCGCCGCCATGATGACGCGTGATCAGCCCCTGCTCACTCAGCTTGCGGATATCCCGGCGCACGGTTTGCGTTGAGACGTCCAGCAGTTGCGCCAGTTCATCAATGTTCATATAGCCGCGGTCAGCAATCAACGTAAGCAGTTGATCGTGCCGCGGGTTGCCGGTCAGTTCGGTAAGGCTCATGGGCTGTCCTCTGAAAACCATCACGCCCCGCATTTTATACAAAAAGTGACAAAAAAGAGCGGGTTTGATCACAGTCAGGTATACCCGCCCGTCCTCCGGGCCGGGTACATTTCAGTGCCGCAACCGCACTCGCGAAACGTACCGCGTCTGGTGACGCCCCCTGCTGCGCCAGACTCACCGCCAGCGCGCCGTGAAAGACGTCCCCTGCACCAGTGGTATCCACCACGTCGACCGCAAATCCCGGCTGATGACGAAGCGCGCCCTGCTCCAGCCAGTAACACCCTTCACGCCCTTGCGTGACGTAGACATGTCCATTTGTGAGCGTTTGTGCTTTTCTCAGTGCGTTTTCCGTGTCGTCCAGCTGGCTTAAACGCCGCAAACCCGGCGCGGAGAAGGCCGCGTGATCGCTTAAGGCGACCAGCTCAGCAATATCCTGCGGGGTGACATCGGCATCAAGCAGCGTACTGACGCCCTGCTGGCGGGCAAGGGTGAACGCCTGTTTAGCCCCTTCGTGCCAGCGCACGTCGGCTAATACGATATCCCATTGCGAAAAGTCGATATCCTGCAGCCATGCCGCCGTAGCCGGGAGATCGGGGCTGGGGTAGTTAGCAATGACACGCTCCCCGTGACCATCCACCAGCACGGCCGATTGCGATGAACGGGCTCCTTTCACCATCCGCGTATAGCGCGTGTTTACCCCCAGGGACTCCAGCTCCGCGAGCAGTCTTCTGCCGGTATCGTCATCACCCACCCGGCCAATAAAGTCCACCTCAGCCCCCAGTTTCGCTGCCGCCACCGCCGCAGTCGCCGCAGGACCGCCGCCCACCTCCGTATAGTCTTTTGCGACATATTTGCCACCTTCTTTCGGTAAATCATCGAGATACCAGATGCGATCCAGCACGGTAATGCCGACACAAACGATGCGAGTCATGGTGATTCCTTCTGCGTTTTCTGATGCTCTCATTTTAATTTCACGAAATGTTTAAAAAGTGACCCCTGTCAATTTTTTGACTATAAATTACAAATACGATCAAAAACAGACAACACAAACGCTCAATAATTGACACGATGTGACAGGAGAGAAGCATGTCAGAAATTGCCTTTATCGGGTTAGGACAGATGGGTGCGCCCATGGCAACGAATCTGCTTAAACAGGGCCACCAGCTTCACGTTTTTGATGTAAACCCGCAGGCGATACAGGCCCTGGTGGCGCGTGGAGCCCGGGCTGCAGTCACGCCTGCACAGGCAGTAAAGGAGGCCGAATTTGTCATCACCATGCTGCCAAACGGAGACCTGGTTCGCACAGTATTGTTTGGTGAGCAGGGCGTCTGCGAAGGGTTATCCCGCGAAGCGCTGGTCATTGATATGTCCACCATTCACCCGCTCCAGACCGATGCCCTGATCCGCGACATGGCTGAACGTGGTTTCAGCATGATGGATGTGCCTGTCGGACGCACATCGGACCATGCCGTCGCCGGAACATTACTCCTTCTGGCTGGCGGCACCGCGCAGCAGGTTGAACGAGCCACGCCGGTGTTGATGGCGATGGGCAATGAACTGATAAACGCAGGTGGGCCAGGCATGGGCATCCGCGTGAAGCTTATTAACAACTACATGAGCATTGCCCTGAACGCGCTGTCCGCTGAAGCCGCCGTGCTGTGTGAAGCCCTCGGCCTCTCTTTCGATGTGGCGCTCAGTGTTATGAGCGGTACGCCAGCAGGAAAAGGCCACTTCACCACCTCATGGCCTAACAAGGTGCTCAAAGGCGATCTTACACCGGCCTTTATGATCGACCTCGCGCATAAAGATCTGGGGATCGCGCTGGACGTGGCAAACCAGCTCCACGTCCCGATGCCGCTGGGCGCCGCCTCCCGTGAAGTCTACAACCAGGCGCGGGCCGCCGGACGCGGGCGCGAAGACTGGACAGCCATTCTTGAACAGGTTCGCGCATCCGCTGGGCTGAAAAAAACACACTGATACGAAAGGACTGAGGAATGACGATGTACACCCTGAAAGATATCACCCGACCTTCCGGCGGTTTTGCAATGCTGGCCGTTGACCAGCGCGAAGCGATGCGCCTGATGTTTGCTGCGGCGGGCGCTCCGGTGCCGGTCACCGATCGGCATCTCACCGACTTTAAGGTCAACGCGGCCAAAATTCTGTCGCCGTATGCCTCCGCCATTCTTGTCGATCAGCAGTTTTGCTACCAGCAGATCGTTGAGCAACAGGCCGTTGCCAAAAGCTGCGCGATGATTGTGGCAGCAGACGAATTTATTCCGGGGAACGGGATCCCCGTTGACAGCGTCGTCATCGATAAAAACGTTGATGCTCAGGCGGTCAGGCGCGATGGCGGCAAAGCACTGAAGCTACTGGTGCTGTGGCGTAGCGACGAAGATCCACAGCAGCGTCTGGAGATGGTGAAGGCGTTCAATCAGCTGTGCCATAACAATGGACTGCTCAGCATTATTGAGCCGGTAGTCCGCCCGCCGCGTCGCGGCGCGACGTTTAATCGTGAACAGGCCATTATCGACGCGGCAAAAGAGCTGGGAGACAGCGGAGCTGACCTCTACAAAGTGGAGATGCCTCTGTTCGGCAAAGGCTCTCAGCAGGAATTGCTGACTGCCTCGCAAAAACTGAACGAGAACATCGCCATGCCGTGGGTGATCCTCTCATCCGGCGTGGACGATAAGTTGTTCCCAAGGGCGGTGAGCGTTGCCATGCAGGCGGGCGCATCCGGCTTTTTAGCCGGCCGCGCCGTCTGGTCATCAGTGATTGGCCTGCCGGACACGGAACTGATGTTCCGTGATATTTCTGTGCCGAAACTGCAGCGTTTGGGTGAGATCGTCGACGAAATGATGGCTCGCCGTTAAGAAAGGACCCGAACATGAAATGGTTTAACACCCTGAGCCATAACCGCTGGCTTGAACAAGAGACTGACCGCATTCTCGATTTCGGTAAAAACGCCGCCGTGCCGACCGGCTTTGGCTGGCTGGGCAATAACGGTCAGGTGCGCAGCGATATGGGCACGCATCTGTGGATCACCGCCCGTATGCTGCACGTTTATGCCGTGGCGGCAAACATGGGGCGTCCCGGCGCATATGCCCTGGTGGAGCATGGCATCAACGCCCTGAATGGTCCGCTGCGTGACCCGCAATATGGCGGCTGGTACGCCTGTATTAACGATGAAGGCGTTATGGATGCCTCCAAGCAGGGCTATCAGCATTTCTTTGTTTTGCTGGGCGCGGCCAGCGCCGTCACCACCGGCCATCCACAGGCTCGCAAGTTACTGGACGATGCCATCGAGGTGATTGAGCGTTATTTCTGGAGCGAACAGGAACAGATGTGCCTGGAATCCTGGGATGAGGCCTTCAGCAAAACCGAAGAGTACCGTGGCGGCAACGCCAATATGCACGCTGTCGAAGCCTTCCTGATTGTGTATGACGTGACGCATGACCGTAAATGGCTCGACCGCGCCCTGCGCATTGCTTCGGTGATCATTCACGACGTGGCACGCAAGGGCGAGTACCGGGTTAATGAGCATTTCGATACGCAGTGGAACCCCATCCGCGATTACAACATTGATAACCCCGCTCACCGTTTTCGCGCCTACGGCGGTACGCCAGGCCACTGGATCGAGTGGGGCCGCCTGATGCTGCACCTGCGCGCTGCGCTGGAAGCGCGTTTTGAAACACCCCCCGCATGGCTGCTGGAAGATGCAAAAGGCTTGTTCCACGCCACAATCCGCGACGCCTGGGCACCCGATGATGCCGACGGTTTTGTCTATTCCGTTGGCTGGGATGGTAAACCCATCGTTCGCGAGCGCGTGCGCTGGCCGATTGTCGAAGCGATGGGAACGGCCTATGCGCTCTATACCGTCACCGGCGAGGCGCAGTACGAAGCCTGGTATCAGAAATGGTGGGATTACTGCATCAAATACCTGATCGACTACGAGAACGGTTCATGGTGGCAGGAGCTGGATATCCATAACGAAGTGACCACCAAAGTCTGGGACGGCAAGCAGGATATTTATCATCTGCTGCATTGCCTGGTGATCCCTCGCTTACCGCTGGCGCCAGGGTTAGCCCCGGCCGTTGCCGCCGGATTACTGGATAGCCAGGCCAAATAATAAAAACGGAGATCTTATGCGTACCCTACACAATATTATTCTTAAAAGCAGTGAACATGGTTTCACCCTGAGCTGGCAGGATCGTCTGATTCTGTCCCACACCGCCGACACCCCGTGCCTGTGGATCGGCGCAGGTGAAGCCGATATCGAGATGTTTCGCGGCAACTTCAGCATCAAAGACAAACTCAACGAAAAAATTGCCCTGACCGAGGCCACCGTCGCGCCGCAAAATGCGGGCTGGGCGATTCGCTTTACCCGGGGTGACGCCGTCAGCGCCACGCTATTGGTGGGTGTGGATGCCGAAGGACGCCTGGAGCTGAAACTCAAAAATGATGCCACCTGCCATAACCGCATCTGGCTGCGGCTGGCGGCCCAGCCCGAGGATCATATCTATGGTTGCGGAGAGCAGTTCTCCTACTTCGACCTGCGCGGCAAGCCGTTCCCGTTGTGGACCAGCGAGCAGGGCGTGGGCCGTAATAAGCAGACCTACGTCACCTGGCAGGCAGACTGCAAAGAGAACGCGGGCGGCGATTACTACTGGACCTTCTTCCCGCAACCCACCTTTGTGAGTACCCAGAAGTACTACTGCCACGTGGATAACAGCTGTTATATGAATTTCGACTTCAGCGCGCCGGCGTTCCACGAGCTGGCCTTCTGGGAAGATAACGCCACGCTGCGCTTCGAATGTGCGCAAACGTATGTCGATCTGCTGGAAAAACTGACCGGGTTACTGGGCCGTCAGCCCGAACTGCCGGACTGGGTTTACGACGGGGTAACGCTGGGCGTTCAGGGCGGCACCGACGTGTGCCAGCAAAAGCTCGACACCATGCGCAACGGCGGTGTGAAGGTGAACGGTATCTGGGCGCAGGACTGGTCCGGCATCCGGATGACCTCCTTTGGCAAACGCGTGATGTGGAACTGGAAGTGGAACAGCGATCTGTATCCGCAGCTGGATACACGTATCCCGCAGTGGAAGCAGGAAGGCGTGCAGTTCCTCTCCTATATCAACCCTTACGTGGCCAGCGACAGAGACCTCTGTGAAGAGGCGGCGAAACGCGGCTATCTGACCAAAAACGCCGACGGGCAGGACTATCACGTCGAGTTCGGCGAGTTCTACGCGGGCGTTATCGACCTGACGAATCCGGAAGCCTACGACTGGTACAAAGAGGTCATCAAAAAGAACCTGATAGAACTGGGCTGTGGCGGCTGGATGGCTGATTTTGGTGAATATTTGCCGACTGATACCTTCCTGCACAACGGCGTGAGCGCGGAAATCATGCACAACGCCTGGCCTGCGCTATGGGCGAAATGTAACTACGAGGCGCTGGAAGAGACCGGCAAGCTCGGCGAGATCCTGTTCTTTATGCGCGCGGGTTATACCGGCAGCCAGAAACACTCGGTGATGATGTGGGCCGGCGATCAGAACGTCGACTGGAGCCTGGACGACGGTCTGGCGTCAGTGGTTCCTGCGGCACTCTCACTGGCAATGACCGGGCACGGGCTGCATCACAGCGACATCGGCGGTTATACCACGCTGTTTGAGATGAAACGCAGCAAAGAGCTGCTGCTGCGCTGGTGCGACTTCAGCGCCTTCACACCGATGATGCGTACCCACGAGGGCAACCGCCCTGGCGATAACTGGCAGTTTGATGGCGACGGCGAAACCATCGCCCACTTTGCGCGTATGACGACCGTCTTCACTACCCTGAAGCCCTACATCAAAGCCGCCGTTGCGCAGAACGCGAAAAGCGGCCTGCCGGTGATGCGCCCGCTGTTCCTGCATTACGAAAACGATGCGCGCAGCTACACGCTGAAATACCAGTATCTGTTTGGCCGCGATCTGCTGGTGGCACCGGTCCATGAAGAAGGCCGTCGCGACTGGACGCTCTATTTGCCTGAGGACACCTGGGTGAATGCCTGGACGGGTGAAACGCATGAGGGCGGTGACATCACCGTTGACGCTCCGCTCGGCAAACCGCCGGTGTTTTATCGCCAGCAAAGCGAATGGGCAGAGCTGTTTAGTACCTTACGTCATATCTGATAAGGCTCGCCCGCAGGGAAACCTGCGGGCAGATGGAGAACAATAATGCGTCAACACGCTTCCGATCCGGCAACGCTACGCCTGCCGTTTAAAGAGAAACTCGCCTACGGGATGGGCGATCTCGGCTCTAACATCCTTCTGGATATCGGCACGTTGTATCTGCTGAAGTTCTACACCGACGTTCTTGGCCTGCCTGGTACCTACGGCGGGATCATCTTCCTGATTGCCAAGTTCTTCACCGCCTTCACCGATATGGGCACGGGTATCATGCTCGATTCCCGACGCAAGATCGGTCCTAAGGGCAAATTCCGCCCGTTCGTGCTGTATGCGGCGTTCCCGGTGACGTTACTGGCCATCGCAAACTTTGTCGGCACGCCGTTTGAAATCACCGGCAAAACGGTGATGGCGACCGTGCTGTTCATGCTTTACGGCCTGTTCTTCAGCATGATGAACTGCTCCTACGGTGCGATGGTGCCGGCCATTACCAAAAACCCGGACGAGCGCGCTTCGCTGGCCGCCTGGCGTCAGGGGGGTGCCACGCTTGGCCTGCTGCTCTGTACCGTCGGGTTTGTGCCGGTAATGAACCTGATTGAAGGCAATGACCAGCTTGGGTATATCTTTGCCGCGACCCTCTTTTCGCTGTTCGGGCTGTTCTTTATGTGGTGGTGCTATAAGGGCGTGACCGAGCGTTACGTTGAGATGCAGCCCGCCAATCCAGCCCAGAAGCCCGGCCTGCTGCAGTCGTTTCGCGCCATCGCCGGTAACCGACCGCTGTTTATTCTCTGCATCGCCAACCTGTGCACGCTGGGGGCCTTTAACGTTAAGCTCGCCATTCAGGTTTATTACACGCAGTACGTGCTGAACGACCCTATTCTGTTGTCCTACATGGGCTTTTTCAGCATGGGCTGCATTTTTATCGGCGTCTTTATGATGCCCGGCGCGGTGCGTCGCTTCGGCAAGAAAAAGGTCTATATCAGCGGGCTGCTGATTTGGGTGGCAGGCGACCTGCTCAACTACTTCTTTGGCGGTGGTTCGGTGAGCTTTGTGGCGTTCTCCTGTCTGGCCTTCTTCGGCTCAGCCTTCGTGAACAGCCTCAACTGGGCGCTGGTGTCCGATACCGTGGAGTATGGCGAGTGGCGTACCGGCGTGCGATCCGAAGGGACGGTCTATACCGGCTTTACCTTCTTCCGGAAGGTCTCACAGGCGCTGGCCGGCTTCTTCCCCGGCATCATGCTCACGCAAATCGGCTATGTGCCAAACGTGGTGCAATCCGCCGGAACGGTTGAAGGGCTGCGGCAGCTGATATTTATCTACCCCAGTCTGCTGGCCGTCATCACCATCGTGGCGATGGGCTGTTTCTACAACCTCAACGAGAAGATGTATGTGCGCATCGTGGAAGAAATTGAACTGCGCAAACGTACAGCATAACTGACTTGAGAGAGCGCCCTGCGGGGCGCTGTGAGGATCGACCATGACACACAAGAGTGATCCGTTAACCCTGAAGCTGAGCCTGCGCGAAAAGTGCGCCTACGGGATGGGCGATTTTGGCTCTAACCTGATGCTCTGTATTGGCACGCTGTATCTGCTGAAGTTTTATACTGATGAACTGGGCATGCCCGCTTTTTATGGCGGCATTATTTTCCTGGTAGCGAAGTTCTTTACCGCATTCACCGACATGCTGACCGGGGTGTTGCTGGATTCGCGGCGTAACATCGGTGCCAGAGGCAAATTCAGGCCGTTTATTCTTTATGCCTCGGTGCCGGTTGCCCTGGTGGCCACGGCGCAGTTTGTGGCCACCGATTTTAGCCTGACGGTGAAAACCGCTATCGCCACCCTGCTCTTCATGATGTTTGGCCTCTGTTATAGCCTGATGAACTGCTCTTACGGCGCGATGGTTCCCGCCATCACTAAAAATCCGAACGAGCGGGCGCAGCTTGCGGCCTGGCGTCAGGGTGGCGCAACGGTTGGGTTATTGCTCTGCACCGTGGGGTTTATGCCAATTCAGGCGCTGTTTGTCAGCCAGCCCTCTCTCGGCTATCTGGTGGCCGCACTGGTGTTCGTCACCGGCGGTCTGTTCTGCATGTGGTGGTGCTACAGCGGTGTGAGAGAGCGCTATGTGGAGGTTACGCCCGATCATCATAAGCCTGGCATCCTGAAATCCTTCTGTGCCATTTTCCGCAACCCGCCGTTGCTGGTGTTGTGTATCGCCAACCTCTGCACCCTCGCCGCGTTTAATATCAAACTGGCGATTCAGGTCTACTACACCCAGTACGTGCTAAACGATCTGCATCTGCTGTCGTGGATGGGTTTTTTCAGTATGGGCTGCATTCTGGTTGGCGTGTTTCTGGTGCCTGGCGCGGTTAAGCGTTTCGGCAAGAAGCCGGTCTACCTTGGCGGGCTGACGCTGTGGGCCGTGGGCGACGTAATGAACTTCCTCTGGGGAACCAGCTCCCTGCTCTTTGTGCTCTTTTCCTGCATGGCCTTTTTCGGTACGGCATTCGTAAACAGCCTCAACTGGGCGCTGGTGCCCGATACCGTGGATTATGGCGAGTGGAAAACAGGCATTCGCGCCGAAGGATCGGTTTATACCGGTTATACCTTCTCGCGCAAAATCTCCGCCGCCCTCGCCGGTTTCCTGCCGGGCATTATGTTGACGCAGATTGGCTACATTCCACATGCCGTGCAGAGTGCGGGCACGCTACTGGGGCTCCGTCAGCTAATTTTTCTCTGGCCGTGCGGCCTGGCGATCGTTGCCGCGATAACCATGGGACTCTTTTATAAACTCAACGAAGCACGCTTCGCCTTTATTATTGAGGAGATTGGAAAACGGAAAAAACAACCCGCAAAACCCCCTGAGTTAACCACCAACAATAAAGCGTCAGCAGTCACTTTATAACAATAAATCCGGCCCTGATTCCCTTCCTGTGTAACAGGAGGGGGGCCTTTCTGTACCTCATACATGGACTGATTATGAAAAGAATCGTTACTGCACTGGTTGTGTCGTCTGTGTCCTGCTCGGCAGTTGCCGGCGCCTATGTCGAAACGCGCGAAGCCTATAATACGGCCTCTGAACTGCACGAAGTGATCCTGCGTGCTGGCTATAACTTCGATAAGGGCGCGGGGCTGATGTTCACTAACGCCTATAACATGGGCAAATGGGACGAGCTTAAGCACAGCTATAACGAAATTGAAGGGTGGTATCCGCTTTTTAAACCGACCGATAAACTCACCTTTCAGCCTGGCGGTTTACTGAATGACAGCAGCGCCGGGTCCGGAGGCGCTATCTATCTGGATACCAATTATAAATTTCTCGACTGGTTTAACCTGACCTTCCGCTATCGCTATAACCACAACAATTACGATACGCCGGACTACAACGGCCAGATGGATAAAAACGACACCCACGAATTCGCTAACTACTGGAATTTCAAGGTCACGGATGCATTTTTCTATACCTTTGAACCGCATTTTTTCCAGCGCGTGAACGATTACCACAGCAAAAATGGCAAAGACCATCACTGGGAAATCACCCACAAATTTAGCTATAAAATCGATAAAAACTGGCTGCCCTATCTTGAGCTTCAGTGGCTGGACAGATGGAATGATTACAACCGCGAGCAGTACCGTATCCGCCTGGGGTTAAGGTATTCGTTCTGATAATAAAAAAAGCCGCTGATCGCTCAGCGGCTTTTTACGTGCCGGGTGGCGCATGCGCTTACCCGGCCTACGGATTGACCGTATTACTCTTCTTTCGCACCGCGCATTGCACGTTTACGATCGTTCTCGGTCAGGTGACGTTTACGGATACGGATAGACAGTGGGGTCACTTCTACCAGTTCGTCGTCATCGATGAACTCCAGAGCTTGCTCCAGGGTCATCTTGATCGGTGGAACCAGAACCGTTGCTTCGTCAGTACCGGACGCACGCATGTTGGTCAGTTTCTTACCGGTCAGGCAGTTTACAGTCAGGTCGTTAGAACGACTGTGAATACCGATGATCTGGCCTTCATAAACTTCAGCACCGTGACCCAGGAACAGCTTACCGCGATCCTGCAGACCGAACAGCGCAAACGCAACCGCTTTACCCTGACCGTTGGAGATCAGAACGCCGTTGTTACGCTGGCCAACTTCACCCGGACGCACGTCGTCGTAGTGGCTGAAGGTGGAGTACAGCAGACCGGTACCGGACGTCATGGTCATGAACTCTGAACGGAAACCGATCAGACCACGGCTTGGGATCACGTAGTCGAGACGTACGCGGCCTTTGCCATCTGGATTCATGTTTTTCAGGTCGCCTTTACGCTCACCCAGAGCCTGCATAACAGAACCCTGATGCTGCTCTTCAACGTCCAGCGTTACGTTCTCGAACGGCTCTTGTTTACGGCCGTCGATTTCGCGGAAGATAACTTTCGGACGGGAAACCGCCATTTCGAAACCTTCACGACGCATGTTTTCGATCAGAACAGACAGGTGCAGCTCACCACGACCAGAAACGCGGAATGCGTCAGCATCCTGAGTTTCTTCAACGCGCAGCGCAACGTTGTGCACCAGCTCTTTGTTCAGGCGGTCAAGGATCTGACGAGAGGTAACGAATTTACCTTCTTTGCCACAGAACGGAGAGGTGTTGACGTTGAAGAACATGGTTACCGTTGGTTCATCAACAGACAGGGCTGGCAGCGCTTCCACATTCTGCGGGTCGCAGATGGTGTCAGAGATGTTCAGCTCGCCCAGACCGGTAATCGCGATGATGTCGCCTGCTTCAGCCAGTTCGCTGTCGATACGCTCCAGACCCAGGTGAGTCAGCACTTTGCCCACTTTACCGTTACGGGTTTTGCCTTCGCTATCGATGATAGTAACCTGCTGGTTCGGCTTCACTTTACCGCGTTTGATGCGGCCGATACCGATAACGCCAACGTAGTTGTTGTAGTCCAGCTGGGAGATCTGCATCTGCAGCGGACCATCAAGATCAACATCCGGAGCCGGTACGTGATCGACAATCGCCTGATACAGCGGAGTCATGTCTTCCGCCATATTTTCGTGATCCAGACCCGCGATACCATTCAGCGCCGAAGCGTAAATGATAGGGAAGTCCAGCTGCTCGTCGGTCGCGTCGAGGTTAACGAACAGGTCGAACACCTGATCAACAACCCAGTCAGGACGCGCGCCCGGACGGTCAACCTTGTTGATAACAACAATAGGTTTCAGGCCATGGGCAAATGCTTTTTTGGTCACGAAGCGCGTTTGCGGCATTGGGCCGTCAAATGCGTCAACCACCAGCAGCACGGAATCCACCATGGACATCACGCGCTCAACTTCACCACCGAAGTCGGCGTGCCCTGGGGTATCAACGATGTTGATACGGTAGTCATTCCATTTGATAGCGGTGTTTTTCGCGAGGATAGTAATCCCACGCTCTTTCTCCAAATCGTTGGAGTCCATCACACGCTCTTGAGTTTCGGCACGAGCATCAAACGTACCGGACTGCTGCAGCAGCTTATCAACCAGGGTGGTTTTACCATGGTCGACGTGCGCGATGATGGCGATGTTACGCAAATTTTCGATCACAACTTTGCCTCAGGCATTAGAAATAGCGCGTTATTGTACACGGATTAATCGCACTACAAAACAGGATCACAAACATCCCCCGCAAACAAGTATTGCAGAGATGCTTTGTGATCGCTTTCACGGAGCGTAAAAAGGGCACTTTAACGAAAATTGCACCAATATGGTGCTCAGTGTTCACACTGAAGCACTATACTGGTGCAACATAACCATTGTGGTGCAGCACTTTTGCACTATGGTGCGCATGATAACGCCTTTTTGGGGTGTTTTAAAAGTTGGCACAGATTTCGCTTTATAAAAATACGGCAAAAAAATGGCACACAGCCAGCCCAAGACAGAAATTGAAGACCTCGTTACCACGACGACAATGACCAATCTGGAGAGTTAAGTATGTCCGCTGAACACGTTTTGACGATGCTGAACGAACATGAAGTGAAGTTTGTTGATCTGCGCTTCACCGATACTAAAGGTAAAGAACAGCACGTCACTATTCCTGCTCATCAGGTAAACGCCGAATTCTTTGAAGAAGGCAAAATGTTTGACGGCTCCTCCATTGGCGGCTGGAAAGGTATCAACGAATCTGACATGGTTCTGATGCCTGACGCTTCCACTGCGGTCATTGATCCGTTCTTCGAAGAACCAACCCTGATCATCCGTTGCGACATCCTCGAGCCAGGCACACTGCAGGGCTACGACCGCGACCCACGCTCCATCGCGAAACGCGCTGAAGAGTACCTGCGTTCAACCGGTATCGCAGACACCGTACTGTTCGGGCCAGAGCCAGAATTCTTCCTGTTTGATGACATCCGTTTCGGTGCCTCTATTTCTGGCTCCCACGTTGCCATCGACGATATCGAAGGTGCATGGAACTCCTCCACCAAATACGAAGGTGGTAACAAAGGTCACCGTCCTGGCGTTAAAGGCGGTTACTTCCCGGTTCCTCCGGTCGACTCCGCTCAGGACATCCGTTCCACCATGTGTCTGGTAATGGAAGAGATGGGCCTGGTGGTTGAAGCTCACCACCACGAAGTGGCGACTGCGGGTCAGAACGAAGTGGCAACCCGCTTCAACACTATGACCAAAAAAGCAGACGAAATTCAGATCTACAAATACGTTGTGCACAACGTCGCGCACCGTTTCGGTAAAACCGCGACCTTCATGCCAAAACCAATGTTTGGCGATAACGGTTCCGGTATGCACTGCCACATGTCTCTGTCCAAGAACGGAACCAACCTGTTCTCTGGTGACAAATATGCCGGTCTGTCTGAGCAGGCTCTGTATTACATTGGCGGCGTAATCAAACACGCTAAAGCGATCAACGCCCTGGCGAACCCAACCACTAACTCCTACAAGCGTCTGGTCCCAGGCTATGAAGCACCGGTAATGCTGGCGTACTCTGCGCGTAACCGTTCTGCTTCTATCCGTATCCCTGTGGTAGCGTCTCCTAAAGCGCGTCGTATCGAAGTTCGCTTCCCGGATCCAGCCGCTAACCCATACCTGTGCTTCGCAGCACTGCTGATGGCGGGTCTGGACGGTATCAAGAACAAGATCCACCCAGGCGAAGCCATGGACAAAAACCTGTACGACCTGCCGCCAGAAGAAGCGAAAGAGATCCCACAGGTTGCAGGCTCTCTGGAAGAAGCCCTGCAGGCGCTGGACGCAGACCGCGAGTTCCTGACTGCAGGTGGCGTGTTCACCGACGACGCTATCGATGCTTACATCGCCCTGCGTACTGAAGAGAACGACCGTGTGCGTATGACGCCACACCCGGTTGAGTTCGAACTGTACTACAGCGTTTAAGTTTCAATGAGTTTCGCGCGCCCTTTTACGCGCGATCTCACAAGCTTTTATTTGTTGCCGTGGAAACTTTCAGCCCATCTCCGGATGGGCTTTTTTCTCCACCAACAAACTGATCTCACGCGCTTTTTACGACGAAAAAGCTATACTGCACTAAATTAGTGCAACCAACTCCAGGAGACTGCTGAATGGCAACTGGCACGCTGCCCGATGCTGGGCAGATCCTCAATTCTTTGATTAACAGTATTTTGCTGGTCGACGACGAGCTGGCCGTACATTACGCCAACCCGGCGGCGCAGCAGCTGCTCGCCCAGAGCTCACGCAAACTGTTTGGCACCCCGCTTCCGGAATTATTGAGCTATTTCTCGCTGAATATTGGCCTGATGCAGGAAAGTCTGCAGGCCGGTCAGGGCTTTACCGATAACGAAGTCACGCTGGTGATCGACGGGCGCTCACATATTTTATCGCTTACCGCACAACGGCTTCCTGAAGGGCTGATCCTGCTTGAAATGGCGCCGATGGATAATCAGCGCCGCCTGAGCCAGGAACAACTTCAACATGCTCAGCAAATTGCCGCCCGTGACCTGGTGCGAGGCCTGGCGCATGAAATCAAGAACCCGCTGGGTGGCTTACGCGGTGCGGCACAACTCCTGACCAAAGCGCTGCCCGACCCTGCGCTGGCGGAGTACACCAACGTCATCATTGAGCAGGCAGACCGCCTGCGTAACCTGGTTGACCGTCTGCTCGGGCCACAACAGCCCGGCATGCATGTCTCAGAAAGTATTCATAAAGTGGCTGAGCGGGTTGTGAAACTCGTCTCGATGGAGCTGCCGGAGAACGTCACGCTGGTCCGTGATTACGACCCAAGCCTGCCGGAACTGGCGCACGACCCGGATCAGATTGAGCAGGTCTTGCTGAATATTGTGCGTAATGCCCTGCAGGCGCTGGGGCCGGAAGGGGGCGAAATTATTTTGCGCACCCGCACCGCGTTCCAGCTCACACTGCACGGCGTGCGCTATCGTCTGGCTGCCCGCATCGACGTTGAGGACAACGGGCCGGGTATTCCGTCGCATCTTCAGGACACCCTTTTCTACCCGATGGTCAGCGGTCGCGAAGGCGGTACCGGCCTGGGGTTATCCATTGCCCGTAGTTTGATCGATCAACACTCTGGAAAAATTGAATTTACCAGTTGGCCGGGACATACCGAGTTTTCGGTTTTCCTGCCGATTAAAAAATAAAGGTGACGTTTATGCAACGAGGGATAGTCTGGGTAGTCGATGACGATAGCTCCATCCGTTGGGTGCTTGAACGCGCGCTCACAGGGGCAGGATTAAGCTGCACGACGTTTGAGAGCGGCAGCGAAGTGCTCGACGCACTCACCACCAAAACGCCGGATGTGCTGCTTTCGGATATTCGCATGCCGGGAATGGACGGACTGGCGCTTTTAAAGCAGATCAAACAACGCCATCCTATGCTTCCGGTCATCATAATGACGGCGCATTCCGACCTGGACGCCGCGGTGAGCGCCTATCAGCAAGGGGCGTTCGATTACCTGCCCAAACCGTTTGATATCGACGAAGCGGTTGCCCTGGTTGAGCGCGCGATCAGCCACTACCAGGAGCAGCAGCAACCTCGTCACACGCCTGACTTCGGGCCCACGACGGACATCATTGGCGAAGCGCCAGCCATGCAGGATGTGTTTCGTATCATTGGCCGTCTGTCACGCTCGTCCATCAGCGTACTGATTAACGGTGAATCGGGAACCGGTAAAGAGCTGGTAGCGCATGCCTTACATCGCCACAGCCCGCGGGCAAAAGCACCGTTTATCGCCCTGAATATGGCCGCCATCCCGAAGGATTTAATTGAATCTGAACTGTTTGGCCATGAGAAAGGGGCTTTTACCGGCGCAAATACCATTCGCCAGGGTCGCTTCGAGCAGGCTGACGGTGGAACACTCTTCCTGGATGAAATCGGCGATATGCCGCTGGATGTCCAGACCCGTCTGCTGCGCGTGTTGGCCGACGGACAGTTTTATCGCGTAGGTGGCTATGCGCCGGTGAAGGTCGATGTACGCATTATTGCCGCGACGCACCAGAATCTGGAGCAGCGCGTCCAGGAAGGTAAATTCCGTGAGGATTTATTCCATCGCCTGAACGTGATCCGCGTTCATTTGCCACCGCTACGTGAACGCCGTGAAGATATTCCCCGCCTGGCGCGTCATTTTCTGCAGGTCGCTGCCCGTGAGCTGGGCGTGGAAGCCAAGCAGTTGCACCCGGAAACCGATGCCGCCCTCACCCGTCTGGCGTGGCCGGGCAACGTGCGTCAGCTGGAAAACACCTGTCGCTGGTTGACGGTAATGGCCGCCGGACAGGAAGTCCTGATTCAGGATTTACCGGCTGAACTGTTTGAAGCGACTGCGCCAGAAAGCAGCACCGGACATGCATTGCCGGACAGCTGGGCGACGCTGCTGGCACAGTGGGCCGATCGCGCGCTGCGTTCCGGTCATCAAAACTTGCTGTCTGAAGCCCAGCCCGAGATGGAGCGCACGCTGTTGACCACCGCACTCCGCCATACACAGGGCCATAAGCAGGAAGCGGCACGCCTGCTGGGATGGGGACGTAATACCCTGACGCGTAAGCTGAAAGAGCTGGGCATGGAGTGATCTTTACCCTTGTGTAAAGGTTATTAATTGAGCGCAAATTGCTGCTATTTTGCGCTTTACTGTATCAATGATTTTTGTATGATCGTGCCCGGAAAGTGAGGGTGATCATCATGCTGGAAACATTAGTGAATATGCTCTCAAGTGGAGCAGCAGAAAGCCACACGCCACAAACAGCCGTTGCTGCTGTGCTGTGCGCGGCGCTGGTTGGGCTGTTTAGCTAGAGAGTCGCTAACAAAAAAGCCGGGTAGCGGCTTCGCCTTACCCGGCCAAATATGTTGGCACGTCTTAAATGACGCGTGAGAACTGCTGCAGACGCGCTTTCTGACGCAGATAGGCGTCGAAGCACATGCAGATATTACGAATCAACAGGCGCCCTTTGGGTGTCACGTCAATTGCACGTTCTGAAACATCCACCAGCCCATCTTTTGCCAGAGGCGCTAACAGCTTCAGGTCATCAGCAAAGTAATCGCTGAAATGCAGATCCCACTGCGCTTCCACGTCGCTGAAATCAAGACGAAAGTTACAGATGAGCGCCTTAATCACATCACGACGGATGCAGTCATCGCGCGTTAACGCGATACCGCGCCACAGAGCGTTGCCCACGTCATCTACCTGCTGATAGTAAAGCTTCAGCTCTTTCTGGTTCTGCGCGTAGCAGTCACCGATCATGCTGATGGCGGAGACGCCCATCCCCAGCAAATCGGTGTCGCCCTGGGTGGTGTAGCCCTGGAAATTTCGGTGCAGTACGCCTTCGCGCTGGGCAATAGCCAGCTCGTCATCCGGACGAGCAAAGTGATCCATACCGATGAACTGATAACCGGCTTCGGTCAGCGAGGCGATGGTTTCCTGCAGAATATCCAGCTTCTGTTGGGCAGAAGGCAGGTCGGCATCTTTGATTTTGCGCTGAGCGGCAAACAGCGTCGGCAGATGCGCATAGTTAAAGACGCTCAGGCGGTCCGGGTTGAGTTCGGCCACGCGTTTCAGCGTGAAGGCGAAGCTCTCCGGCGTTTGCTTAGGCAGGCCGTAAATCAGGTCGATATTGGTCGACGTAAAGCCGATATCGCGGGCGTGGTTGAGTAAGGCAAAGATAAACTCTTCATCCTGCTCACGGTTCACCAGCCGCTGCACCTCTTTGTTGAAGTCCTGCACGCCCATGCTCAGGCGATTGAAACCTTCAGCGCGTAAATGATCCAGTACATCCAGCTCAATTTCGCGCGGATCGACCTCGATCGAGATTTCAGCATCGTCGTTAAAACGGAAGTTGTTGCGCAGGAGCGTCATTAAACGGCTGATCTGCGCTTTATTCAGATACGTTGGCGTCCCCCCACCCCAGTGAAGCTGGCTGACGTGACGGCCGGCAAACAGCGGGGCACGATGCAGAATTTCCTGCTCCAGCGCATCCAGATACTGATCGGCTTTATGTTGCTGACGGGTAACGATTTTATTGCAGCCGCAGAAGTAGCAGAGCTTGTGGCAGAACGGAATATGGACATAGAGCGACAGCGGACGCTCGGGGTAGCGCGCGACAGCCTGCTGAAACGCCGCTTCGCCGAAACTATCGGAGAACTCCAGCGCGGTGGGGTATGACGTATAACGCGGCCCGGAATAGTTATATTTCTGGATTAGGGCCAAATCCCAGTCGATAGTTGGTACAGACATGCTCACTCCTTCCGTTGGTGTCGCGTTCGCATACGGCGGCCCGTTCTGGTCCCATCGCGGGCCATCACTCGGGTGCGCAGCCACTTCTGTCGCCGCGACAACCGCCGTAGTTTAACGAATAACCACACCAGATAACATATAACCGGAAGGGTTATTAGCAGGACTATCGTCCCTGCCGGATGCAAATGTTAGTTTCCACCCTTCAGAAGACGCATCATATCTTCCTGCTTTTCGTCTTCTTCTTCGTCTTCGTCATCCTCGTAAGACAGACCCAGCTTCTGCATCAGCTCATCAATGCGGTCCAGTTTGGCATCAACCCATGACTGCTCTTCGGCGGTCAGGGTTTCACCCTCTTCAAGACGTTCCAGCAGCGCGTCCAGGCGCTCATCGTTCTCCAGCAAATCCAGCTCAGCCTGCGGTGAAAGCATAGGTTTCTCGCTCTTTGGTTTGTGCTGCTTAGTGACCGGGGTGTCTGTCACGCCCAGTGGAACAGGTGTTTTACTGCCAATACGTGGGTCTTTCTGCTGCTTGTTTTTCGCAGAAGCGCCAGAAGCATCACCACCGTTTGCACGGCTACCCGCAGCATGACCGCGATGTTTTTTATCGCGTTTGCGATCGCGCGATTCCTGGTTCAGTTCTTCGCGCGTTTTGCGGTGTGCTTTTGCAGGGCGTTTAGCGCCCGCAGCGGAGGTCGGTTTTTTCATGATGTTTTATCTTTAAGTCGTTTTCTTCAGTATAGAATTGCGGCGAAATCTAGCAGAAAGCAAGCAAAGAAAAAAGGCGACAGAGCAATCTGTCGCCTTTTTTCCTGACTCACAACCCTTAACGGGTCAGACATTCCGTGTTTGCCAACAACAAACCCTGTTTATCCCTTGGCTAATACCATCCGTGATACGGTTCCGTTTCCTGTTAAAACGCCTCCAGGCGTTGGTCATCCTGACAATCCTGCGTCTTCGCCTCCTGGCGCTCCTGACCCTAATCCTTAAGTCTGTTTCCTGTTGGCTTCCTCGCCCTGACGCACACTTTACCCTGTTCAGTTAAACTGACAAGCAACGAAACGGCACAAAAACGGATTTTCAGATAATTACCCGAGAATAAACTTATGATTTAAAACAATTTGGCTTTTTTAACGCCTGCGAATTCTCTGAAATCTCCCATAGTATTCATAGCCGATCTCTCACAACCGCCAGGGTTTTAACCTACAGGCACTGTGCAATCAAAAAAGTCTTTTGCCGGCATTCAGGTATAATCCCCCTCAGATTACGATTTTGGAGACGACCACGTGACTACCTGGAACTACCAACAGACGCATTTTGTCACCAGTGCGCCCGATATCCGCCACCTTCCTTCTGATACTGGCATTGAAGTGGCTTTTGCTGGCCGCTCTAACGCGGGCAAATCCAGCGCCCTGAATACGCTGACCAATCAGAAGAGCCTGGCGCGTACCTCAAAAACACCTGGCCGTACTCAGCTGATTAACCTGTTTGAAGTGGCAGAAGGCAAACGCCTGGTCGACTTACCGGGATATGGTTACGCGCAAGTACCGGAAGAGATGAAGATCAAATGGCAGCGCGCGCTGGGTGAATACCTGGAAAAACGCCAGTGCCTGAAAGGTCTGGTGGTGCTGATGGATATCCGCCATCCCCTGAAAGATCTCGATCAGCAGATGATCGACTGGGCTGTCTCAAGTGAGATAGCCGTGCTGGTACTGCTGACTAAAGCGGATAAACTGGCGAGCGGCGCGCGTAAAGCGCAGGTGAATATGGTTCGCGAAGCGGTGCTGGCTTTTAACGGCGACGTACAGGTGGAGCCGTTCTCTTCGCTGAAAAAGCAGGGTGTCGACAAGCTGCGTCAGAAGCTCGATAGCTGGTTCAACGAGCTGGAACCCGCGACGGAAGCGGAAGAAGAGTAATACCGAGCGCGGCGATGTCCGCGCTTTTTTTTGCCTGGTTTTTTCTTTGCCGCAATAAAAAACGCCCCAGTCATTACTGACTGGGGCGGCTAAAATATTCAGCCAAATCCGATTACGTGAAGTAAAAGGTCTGAAAGATAGAACATCTTACCTCTGTACCCTACGCGAATAACTCTACCCCTTTTTTTGCTGTAGAAAAAGCACTTTTTGTAGTTTTTTTTCATTCTTTACATAGGGAATTCTAATGATCGTCACAAAACGCACTTTGTTATGTTGCTAACTTACATAAAAAGCGCGTTATTGGCAGAACCCTTAGTGAGCTTGATCCCAGTTTTCACCGCTGCCCACTTCCACCAGCAACGGCACGTCAAGCGTCATGCTGCTTTCCATCAGTTCGTGGATCTTCTTCGACACGGTGTCCAGATCATCTTTGTGGACTTCGAATACCAGTTCATCGTGTACCTGCATGATCATCTTCACGCGTGGCTTCTCTTTTTCCAGCCAGGCATCAACCGCAATCATCGCGCGCTTAATAATGTCTGCCGCCGTCCCCTGCATCGGGGCGTTGATGGCAGCCCGTTCTGCACCGGCACGACGCGCGGCGTTGCTTGATTTGATGTCCGGCAGATAAAGGCGACGGCCATCCAGGGTTTCGACGTAGCCTTTCTCCTTCGCCTGCGCACGGGTGCGTTCCATATATTCCAGCACGCCCGGATAACGCTCGAAGTAGAGATCCATATACTTCTGCGACTCTTTACGCGGAATGTTGAGCTGGCGCGAAAGGCCAAAGGCGCTCATGCCGTAGATCAGACCGAAGTTGATCGCCTTCGCACTGCGACGTTGCTCGTGAGTCACGCTGTCCAGAGGCAGCCCAAAGACTTCAGCCGCCGTTGCACGGTGGATATCCTTTCCTTCCGCAAAGGCCGTCAGCAGCCCCTTGTCGCGTGACAGGTGCGCCATAATACGCAGCTCAATTTGCGAGTAATCGGCCGAGACGATCAGGTAGTCGTCTGGCGCGATAAACGCCTGACGGATACGACGGCCTTCTTCATTGCGTACCGGGATGTTCTGCAGATTTGGATCGGTCGAGGAGAGACGACCGGTCGCCGCCACAGCCTGATGATACGAGGTATGCACGCGGCCCGTTTTAGGGTTGATCATCAGCGGAAGTTTATCGGTATAGGTAGACTTCAGCTTCGCCAGACCACGGTACTGGAGAATCACTTTTGGCAGCGGGTAATCCAGCGCCAGTTCCTCAAGCACTTCTTCAGACGTTGATGGCGCGCCGCCAGGGGTTTTCTTCAGCGGCTTAATTCCCTGTTTTTCAAACAGGATGGTCTGAAGCTGTTTCGGAGATGAAAGGTTAAACGGTTCGCCGGCCAGCTCATGCGCCTTCTGCTCAAGCTCGGTCAACCGCTGCGCCAGTTCTCCGGAGTGGTTATGCAGCACCGTCGGATCAATTTTTACGCCGTTGCGCTCAATGCGCGAGAGCACAGGTACCAGCGGCATCTCAATGTGCTGGAACACGTTCAGCGGACCTTCGTGCTTCTGCAGTTTTGGCCACATCTTCAGGTGCAGTTGCAGCGTGACATCGGCGTCTTCGGCCGCGTAGCGACCCGCTTCTTCCAGGGCAATCTGATTGAAGGTGAGCTGGTTTTTACCTTTTCCGGCAATCTCTTCAAAGGTAATGGTCTTATGCTTGAGCCAACGGTCGGATAAGGAGTCCATATCGTGACGACCCGCCACGCTGTCGAGAATGTAAGATTCCAGCATGGTATCGAACGCAATGCCGCGCAGCTCAATGCCATAGTTTTGCAGAATGCCGCGATCATATTTGAGGTTTTGCCCGACCTTAAGCGCCTTGTCATCTTCCAGAATCGGCTTCAGCAGCTCCAGCACACGCTCACGCGGGATCTGATCAGGCGCATCGAGGTAATCATGTGCAACGGGCACATAGGCCGCCATTCCCGGCTCCGTCGCAAATGACAGGCCGACCATATTGGCCGAGATGTTATCGAGGCTGTCGGTTTCCGTGTCGAAGGCAAAGAGCGGCGCTTTTTTGAGTTTCTCAATCCACGCCACCAGCTGTGACTCTTCAAGGAGGGTTTCGTAGTTGTCGAAAGAGAGCGCGATGGCCTCTTCTTCTGCCAGCTCTTCGGCATCAACGACAATCGTCTCCTTTGGCTTAGCAGCCGGTTTGGCCCCTTTTGCCTGCAGCCATTTACCGGCTTCTACGTCCGTGGTCCAGCGCTTGAATTCGTATTTCTTAAACAGGCTTAGCAGTTCGTCTGCGGAAGGCTGCTGCACTTCCAGCTGCTCACAACCCAGTTCCAGTTCAACATCGGTTTTAATGGTTGCCAGCTTATAGGAGAGATAAGCCACCTCTTTGTTCTCTTCCAGCTTTCCGGCCATGGTTTTTGCACCACGGAAGGAGAGGCCGGCGATTTTGTCCGGCTCCGCGTACAGTGTATCCAGCCCGCCCAATCCCTGAAGCAGCGCCTGGGCGGTCTTTTCACCCACGCCAGGTACACCAGGGATGTTATCCGAGGAGTCGCCCATCAGCGCGAGGAAGTCGATAATCAGCTCTGGCGGCACGCCATATTTTGTAACCACCTCTTCAGGCCCAAGGATGGTGTTGGTCATGGTGTTAATCAGGGTGATACCTGGCGTTACCAGCTGCGCCATATCTTTATCCCCTGTACTGATCAGTACCGGACGACCCATTTTTTCTGCTTCACGTGCCAGCGTGCCTATTACGTCATCGGCTTCGACCCCAGAGACGGCCAGCAGCGGCAAGCCCATCGCTTTTACCATCGCGTGCAGCGGTTCAATCTGCGCACGCAGATCGTCAGGCATTGGCGGACGGTGAGATTTGTAATGCTCAAAAAGCTCGTCGCGGAAGGTTTTACCTTTCGCATCAAACACCACTGCCGCATGGGTTGGCTGGTACTGAAGGATCAGGCTGCGCAGCATGTTTAGCACGCCGTACATTGCGCCGGTAGGTTCCCCTGCGCTATTGGTCAGAGGAGGAAACGCATGATACGCCCGATACAGGTAAGAAGAGCCGTCGACGAGAATAAGAGGGTTTTCTGGGATCTGAACCATAATGTCCGTGCCTTTAATCAATTTATGCGTAAAGGATGCCACAGAAGGATGAAAACATCAGTTATTAGCGCCAGATACAGGAAAAGATTTTGTGATCGTGAGGATCGCTCGCAAAAATAAATCTGTGGATAAGTTTGTGCATACTTTTACGTCACAGGAATAACAGACGCTAAAAGTACATACCTCATAATAAATAGATGCTATATATCATATAGTTATTATGTTTCATTTGATCTTTATGGCCAATTGATGACAATTTAGTCTATGTGGATATAAGCCCAGGGCCGCATGCCGTTATAGCGAAATCTTCTGCTCCCGGGCGTTATCCCGCAACGCCTGGCATGAAAGCACCCTTATTTTGTCTGATTTCTGATAAAATCAGCGCCCTGCACCGGATAGCCGGCCGCTCACTTACAGCTAACCATCTGAAAAAGCTCATCATGTCGAGATTGCTCGCAGCAATAACATTACCTTTAAGCATCATTTTAACTATTCTGGTGACTGTCGCCTGTTCTGTGCCGATCATTATTGCCGGCATCATTAAGTTGCTGCTGCCCGTGCCCGTGGTATGGCGAGCCGTATCCGCATTTTGTAATTTTATGATGTACTGCTGGTGTGAAGGACTGGCGTTCCTGTTGTACCTGAACCCACACCTGAAGTGGGATGTGGAAGGGCTTGAAGGCCTCAACAAAAAGAACTGGTACCTGCTCATCTGCAACCACCACAGCTGGGCTGACATCGTGGTGTTATGCGTGCTTTTCCGCAAACATATCCCGATGAACAAATACTTCCTGAAACAGCAGCTCGCCTGGGTACCTTTTATCGGTCTGGCCTGCTGGGCGCTCGATATGCCGTTTATGAAACGCTATTCGCGCAGCTATTTGCTTCGTCATCCGGAGCGTCGTGGTAAAGATGTGGAAACCACGCGCCGTTCCTGCGAAAAATTTCGCGCGCATCCGACAACCATTGTGAACTTCGTGGAAGGCTCGCGCTTTACGGAAGAGAAGCGTCAACAAACTCGCTCTCCTTATCAGCACCTGCTGCCGCCCAAGGCTGCGGGCATTGCGATGGCGCTTAACGTGTTGGGCGCGCAGTTCGATAAATTACTCAACGTCACGCTCTGCTATCCGGAAAACGACAGGACACCGTTCTTCGATATGCTCAGCGGCAAGCTGACGCGGATCGTTGTACGTATCGAGCTGGTGCCGGTTGATGACGGGTTGCACGGGGATTACGTTAACGATAAGAATTTCAAACGTCTTTTCCAGCGTTGGCTGAATACGCTCTGGAATGAGAAAGATGAACAGATAGAAAAGATTAAATCTTCATACAAAAACGCCGGTCAGTGACCGGCGTTTTTTTCTTTATTGATCTTACTTCTTCTCGACCAGATATTTCACGGTATCCGCGTACTGCTGTACGAAGATATCCATGCTGCTGGTGTCCATGCCCTGCGTGTTCAGCTGATATTTGCCGTTAACATACATCGCCGGAACGCCCTGCAACTGAAGGTCTGCGGCGGCTTTTTCCTGCTGGGCTACCAGAGATTTCACCACAAAGCTGTTCCATGCCGCGTCGTATTCTTCACCTTTCACACCGGCATCCACGAAGACTTTACGGATATCTGCAGTCGTCTGAACTGTCTGGGTTTTCTGGACTGCTTCAAACATTGGTGCAGTGATCTTATCTTCCACGCCCAGCGCGATAGCTACCGCCCACGCCTGAGTCAGGTCTTTACCCAATGGGCCCAGGAACTCAACGTGATACTTGGTCATTTTGGTGCCTTCTGGAAGCTTTTTCTTCACGTTATCGGAAACATGCAGCACCTGCTCGAACTGATAGCAATGTGGGCAATAAAACGAGAAGAACTCCAGAACCTGTGGCTCGCCAGCGACTGGCTTTTCCAGCGTCGTATACTGTTTGCCGTCGGTAAACTGCGCAGCAGAAGCGCTAAATGCCAGAATCATACCTGCCAGCGCCAGCCAAATTTTTTTCATGATTAACTCTCTCCTGGGTGTGTCCAATTAATACATCGGCGTTAATTGCAGAGGGGGCTCCTTAAGAACCTTAACCTGCTCAGTAAATGTGGATATCTGGCTGCGCCAGTAATCCTCTCCGGTAAGCCACGGGAAATTACGGGGAAATGCAGGATCGTCCCAACGCCTGATTAACCATGCGAGATAATAAACAAAACGCATCGCGCGTAAAGGTTCAATCAGGACAATTTCGTCTGAATTAAAAGGGCTAAACTCTTCATAGGCCTCAATAATCGTTTCAAGCTGCATCCGTTGCTCAGCTTTATCGCCATTGAGCAGCATCCACAGGTCCTGAACCGCTGGCCCCATACGGGCATCATCGAGATCGACGAACAGCGGGCCATCACGCCAGAGAATATTACCAGCGTGACAATCGCCGTGCAGACGCAGAACGGAAATATCATCGCGCCAGCAGGTTTTCACCGCATCAATAAGTTTATCGGTCGCGTTGAGGAAATTATCCTTAAGTGCTTTGGGGATTAGCGCCGAGGTTTCAAATACCTGACGAGGTTCAAGCAGGTATTCCTGAATACCGATTGTCGGACGGGCAATAAAGTCTTCTTTGCGTCCCGTCTGGTGAATGCGTCCCAGATATCGGGCAACCCACTCCATCTGATCGATATTATCCGCTTCAAACTGGCGGCCCCCCAGGCTTGGGAATACGGCGTAGTAAAACCCTTCGTGGGTGAGCAGCGTTTGGTTATTAAATTTAAGCGGCGCGGCAACGGGAACATCATCATCCAGTAGATCGTGAGCAAACTGGTGCTCTTCCTGAATTTGTTCTGCGGACCAACGTTGAGGGCGATAGAACTTTACGACGAAGCGCTGACGATCCTCGTCCTGAAACTGATAGACGCGGTTTTCGTAGCTATTTAAGGGGGTTAGCCCGGAATCCACCCGAATACCCTGTTCAAACAGCGCATCCATAATGGTATCCGGGTGTAATGTCTGGAAAGTAAAAGCCTGGTCGTTCATCCGATCATCCGGAAATTATACGAATGATTCAGGATATCATCTTGTGGCGATTTCGGTGCCGCCGCTTACAAGCTTTTACTCTTTAATTACGCCACGTGCGCGCAGCAACGCGGTTTTAAAATCTTCCTCATAATCTTTCTGAATACCGGGAATAACAGCGTCTTTGGCAGAGTCGCGCATTTTGAGATGGTAGATCAGGATATCGTCAGAAAGGTCTGTCAGTTCGCCGTCAAAACCTGACTCTTTCGCCAGTTTCTGTAAAAATTGCATCAGATTAAGCTCTGGCTCTTTTTGCCAGGCCGGCTGGAGGAGTTCAATGACTTCATTCAGACGTTTACATTTCATGGTGGTGCTCCTTTCATTGAGAGTGACACGTTAGCAGGGTCAATCCCACAATAAAAGAGGCGATATTCATGAATCATGGCCAACAAATAATCGGCGTTGTTCTGGCGGGTGGCAAGGCAACCCGAATGGGGGGGAAAGATAAAGGTCTTCAGCTCCTTAACGGTAAGCCACTCTGGCAGCATGTCGCTGATACGCTTGCGGGCCAGGTCATGACAATGGCCATCAGCGCTAACAGGCATAGAGATGTTTATCAACGTAGCGGGTATCCCGTTTACGAGGATACCCAGGAGAATTACCCCGGGCCGCTGGCCGGTATGCTTTCGGTTATGCAGCAGTCGCACGGAGAGTGGTTTATCTTCTGTCCGTGTGATACTCCGTTTATTCCGTCTTGTCTTGTCGAACGCATGGTACGGCTTCGTGGTAGCGCACCCGTTGTCTGGGCCCATGACGGTGAGCGCGACCACCCTGCTGTTGCGTTGATCCACCGTTCGTTAGTTCCGGCTTTACAGGAGTACCTGACGGCAGGAGAGCGCAGGGTGATGGCTTTTATGCGCCAGTCAGGCGGCCATCCCGTCGATTTTAGCGATCTGAAATCGGCGTTTATGAACGTCAATACCACAGAAGATTTGCAGATGATGCAGGAGAAAAAATGATACCTGTTTTGGCCATTTCAGCCTGGAGTGGTACCGGGAAAACGACGCTGCTGAAAAAACTGATCCCTGCGCTTTGCGCTAAAGGTGTTCGCCCCGGATTAATTAAGCATACGCATCACAATATGGATGTCGATAAGCCGGGAAAAGACAGCTATGAACTGCGTAAGGCAGGTGCTGCCCAAACGATGGTGGCGAGTGATCAGCGCTGGGCATTGATTACTGAAACACCGGATGAAGCGCCGCTGGATCTCATGTATCTGGTTAGCCGGATGGATCACTCTACTCTGGATCTGGTGCTGGTTGAGGGGTTTAAGCATGACGCGGTGGCAAAGATCCTGCTGTTCAGAAGCCATGCCGGGCATGATGTTCACGAGCTGACGCTTGATGAGCATGTGATTGCAGTCGCCAGTGACGTAGCCCTGGATCTGGAGATACCGGTACTGGATTTGAATAACGTTGAGGAGATCGCCGCGTTTATTTTGAATTGGTGTGCTGTCTGATGCTCTCTCCGGCAGCGGGAAAAACCCAAAGCAAAAAACCCCGCACCATACGGTACGGGGTTCTTTTAATTGATGCCTGGCAGTTCCCTACTCTCGCATGGGGAGACCCCACACTACCATCGGCGCTACGGCGTTTCACTTCTGAGTTCGGCATGGGGTCAGGTGGGACCACCGCGCTAAAGCCGCCAGGCAAATTCTGTTAATCTGTATCAGCTGAAAATCGTCTCTCATCGCCAAAACATCTTCGGCGTTGTAAGGTTAAGCCTCACGGTTCATTAGTATCGGTTAGCTCAACGCATCGCTGCGCTTACACACCCGACCTATCAACGTCGTAGTCTTCAACGTTCCTTCAGGAGACTTAAAGTCTCAGGGAGAACTCATCTCGGGGCAAGTTTCGTGCTTAGATGCTTTCAGCACTTATCTCTTCCGCATTTAGCTACCGGGCAGTGCCATTGGCATGACAACCCGAACACCAGTGATGCGTCCACTCCGGTCCTCTCGTACTAGGAGCAGCCCCCCTCAATTCTCCAGCGCCCACGGCAGATAGGGACCGAACTGTCTCACGACGTTCTAAACCCAGCTCGCGTACCACTTTAAATGGCGAACAGCCATACCCTTGGGACCTACTTCAGCCCCAGGATGTGATGAGCCGACATCGAGGTGCCAAACACCGCCGTCGATATGAACTCTTGGGCGGTATCAGCCTGTTATCCCCGGAGTACCTTTTATCCGTTGAGCGATGGCCCTTCCATTCAGAACCACCGGATCACTATGACCTGCTTTCGCACCTGCTCGAGCCGTCACTCTCGCAGTCAAGCTAGCTTATGCCATTGCACTAACCTCCTGATGTCCGACCAGGATTAGCTAACCTTCGTGCTCCTCCGTTACTCTTTGGGAGGAGACCGCCCCAGTCAAACTACCCACCAGACACTGTCCGCAACCCGGATCACGGGTCTACGTTAGAACACCAGCCATTAAAGGGTGGTATTTCAAGGTTGGCTCCACGCAGACTGGCGTCCACGCTTCAAAGCCTCCCACCTATCCTACACATCAAGGACCAGTGTTCAGTGTCAAGCTATAGTAAAGGTTCACGGGGTCTTTCCGTCTTGCCGCGGGTACACTGCATCTTCACAGCGAGTTCAATTTCACTGAGTCTCGGGTGGAGACAGCCTGGCCATCATTACGCCATTCGTGCAGGTCGGAACTTACCCGACAAGGAATTTCGCTACCTTAGGACCGTTATAGTTACGGCCGCCGTTTACCGGGGCTTCGATCAAGAGCTTCGCGTTACCGCTAACCCCATCAATTAACCTTCCGGCACCGGGCAGGCGTCACACCGTATACGTCCACTTTCGTGTTTGCACAGTGCTGTGTTTTTAATAAACAGTTGCAGCCAGCTGGTATCTTCGACTGATTTCAGCTCCATCCGCAGGGACTTCACCTACATATCAGCGTGCCTTCTCCCGAAGTTACGGCACCATTTTGCCTAGTTCCTTCACCCGAGTTCTCTCAAGCGCCTTGGTATTCTCTACCTGACCACCTGTGTCGGTTTGGGGTACGATTTCGTGTTACCTGATGCTTAGAGGCTTTTCCTGGAAGCAGGGCATTTGTTACTTCAGCACCGTAGTGCCTCGTCATCACACCTCAGCGTTAACAAGGAACCGGATTTACCTGGAACCTCCGCCTACATGCTTAAACCGGGACAACCGTCGCCCGGCTAACATAGCCTTCTCCGTCCCCCCTTCGCAGTAACACCAAGTACAGGAATATTAACCTGTTTCCCATCGACTACGCCTTTCGGCCTCGCCTTAGGGGTCGACTCACCCTGCCCCGATTAACGTTGGACAGGAACCCTTGGTCTTCCGGCGAGCGGGCTTTTCACCCGCTTTATCGTTACTTATGTCAGCATTCGCAC
>NZ_CP080000.1:3972610-4066803 GCF_019378755.1 Enterobacter sp. BIDMC 29
GTCTCAATCGCAAGACGCCTTGCTATTTACTTTTCATCAGACAATCTGTGTGAGCACTACAAAGGCAGGTTCTTTAAGGTAAGGAGGTGATCCAACCGCAGGTTCCCCTACGGTTACCTTGTTACGACTTCACCCCAGTCATGAATCACAAAGTGGTAAGCGCCCTCCCGAAGGTTAAGCTACCTACTTCTTTTGCAACCCACTCCCATGGTGTGACGGGCGGTGTGTACAAGGCCCGGGAACGTATTCACCGTAGCATTCTGATCTACGATTACTAGCGATTCCGACTTCATGGAGTCGAGTTGCAGACTCCAATCCGGACTACGACGCACTTTATGAGGTCCGCTTGCTCTCGCGAGTTCGCTTCTCTTTGTATGCGCCATTGTAGCACGTGTGTAGCCCTACTCGTAAGGGCCATGATGACTTGACGTCATCCCCACCTTCCTCCAGTTTATCACTGGCAGTCTCCTTTGAGTTCCCGGCCGGACCGCTGGCAACAAAGGATAAGGGTTGCGCTCGTTGCGGGACTTAACCCAACATTTCACAACACGAGCTGACGACAGCCATGCAGCACCTGTCTCAGAGTTCCCGAAGGCACCAATCCATCTCTGGAAAGTTCTCTGGATGTCAAGAGTAGGTAAGGTTCTTCGCGTTGCATCGAATTAAACCACATGCTCCACCGCTTGTGCGGGCCCCCGTCAATTCATTTGAGTTTTAACCTTGCGGCCGTACTCCCCAGGCGGTCGACTTAACGCGTTAGCTCCGGAAGCCACGCCTCAAGGGCACAACCTCCAAGTCGACATCGTTTACGGCGTGGACTACCAGGGTATCTAATCCTGTTTGCTCCCCACGCTTTCGCACCTGAGCGTCAGTCTTTGTCCAGGGGGCCGCCTTCGCCACCGGTATTCCTCCAGATCTCTACGCATTTCACCGCTACACCTGGAATTCTACCCCCCTCTACAAGACTCTAGCCTGCCAGTTTCGAATGCAGTTCCCAGGTTGAGCCCGGGGATTTCACATCCGACTTGACAGACCGCCTGCGTGCGCTTTACGCCCAGTAATTCCGATTAACGCTTGCACCCTCCGTATTACCGCGGCTGCTGGCACGGAGTTAGCCGGTGCTTCTTCTGCGGGTAACGTCAATTGCTGTGGTTATTAACCACAACACCTTCCTCCCCGCTGAAAGTACTTTACAACCCGAAGGCCTTCTTCATACACGCGGCATGGCTGCATCAGGCTTGCGCCCATTGTGCAATATTCCCCACTGCTGCCTCCCGTAGGAGTCTGGACCGTGTCTCAGTTCCAGTGTGGCTGGTCATCCTCTCAGACCAGCTAGGGATCGTCGCCTAGGTGAGCCGTTACCCCACCTACTAGCTAATCCCATCTGGGCACATCTGATGGCAAGAGGCCCGAAGGTCCCCCTCTTTGGTCTTGCGACGTTATGCGGTATTAGCTACCGTTTCCAGTAGTTATCCCCCTCCATCAGGCAGTTTCCCAGACATTACTCACCCGTCCGCCACTCGTCACCCGAGAGCAAGCTCTCTGTGCTACCGTTCGACTTGCATGTGTTAGGCCTGCCGCCAGCGTTCAATCTGAGCCATGATCAAACTCTTCAATTTAAGTTTGATGCTCGTGAATTAAACTTCGTAATGAATTACGTATGTTCACTCAGAGACTTGGTATTCATTTTTTGTCCGAAGACATTAAGAATCCATGTCACTTTGAGTGCCCACACAGATTGTCTGATAAATTGTTAAAGAGCAGTGCCGCTTCGTTTTCGCTGCGGCGCGGGGTGTGCATATTACGCTTTCCCGCTTCAGAGTCAAGCATTTATTTTCGCTTATCTCTGCTGACCCGGCGGCGTGTGTGCCGTTGTTCCGTGTCAGTGGAGGCGCATTATAGGGAGTTATTCTGAAGTGACAAGAGGAAATTCAAAAAAAGTTTCTGTCCGTGTTTTTTTTCACCAATAGGGGTGAAATCAAGCTACAAATTGTTCTATTTGATGTATCTGCAACCACAATAACACCCGAGGTGGCATAATTATCAGCATGAATCTTTAAGGAATAAACGCGATGCCATTAAGCGCACAACAACTGGCTGCCCAAAAAAACCTGTCGTATGTGCTGGCAGAAAAACTGGCTCAGCTGATTTTAGCGGGTAAATATGCCCCGGGGAGCATCCTGCCGGGTGAAATGGAGTTGGGTGAGCAGTTTGGGGTGAGCCGTACTGCCGTTCGCGAAGCGGTGAAAACCTTAACGGCAAAAGGAATGGTGCTTCCGCGTCCTCGCATTGGTACGCGTGTGATGCCACAGAGCAACTGGAACTTCCTCGATCAGGAACTGCTCTCATGGTGGATGACGGAAGATAACTTTCATCAGGTCGTCGATCACTTCCTGGTGATGCGCAGCAGTCTTGAACCTCAGGCCTGCCTCCTTGCCGCCACGCTCGGGACGGCAGAACAGAAAGCGCAGCTCAATGCCCTAATGGAAGAGATGGTGTTCCTGAAAAAACACTTCAACCGCGAACGCTGGATTGAGGTCGATATGGCCTGGCATGAACACATCTATATGATGAGCGCCAATCCGTTCCTGACATCCTTTGCCTCTTTATTCCATTCGGTATACCACACCTACTTTACCTCTATTACACAAGACGAAGTGGTAAAGCTGGATTTGCACCAAGCGATTGTTGATGCCATTCAGGAGAGCGACGGGCAGCGAGCCCAGGATGCATGCCAGGCATTGCTGGCCGCGCCAACCCACCAGCAGGTACATAAATGAGAGAGAAAAAAGCGCGCAGCATGGCCGGATTGCCGTGGATTGCAGCCATGGCGTTCTTTATGCAGGCACTGGATGCCACCATCCTCAACACAGCGCTACCCGCGATTGCACAAAGCCTTAACCGATCCCCGCTGGCGATGCAGTCCGCCATCATCAGTTATACCCTGACTGTCGCGATGCTCATTCCGGTGAGCGGCTGGCTGGCTGACCGCTTCGGCACCCGCAAAATATTCATGCTGGCCGTGACGCTCTTTACGCTCGGCTCTTTGGCCTGTGCGCTGTCAACGTCTCTTACAGAGCTGGTCATCTTCCGTGTGCTTCAGGGCGTTGGCGGGGCGATGATGATGCCCGTGGCGCGTCTGGCGTTACTGCGCGCCTATCCGCGCAGCGAACTGCTTCCTGTGCTCAACTTCGTCACGATGCCCGGCCTGGTCGGCCCCATACTGGGTCCGGTTCTCGGCGGGGTATTCGTCACCTGGGCAAGCTGGCACTGGATCTTCCTGATTAATATTCCCATTGGCGTCGCGGGGCTGCTTTATGCCCGCAAATATATGCCGAACTTCACCACCCCAAGACGCCGTTTCGATATGCGTGGTTTTTTCCTGTTTGGCCTGAGCCTGGTACTCTTCTCCAGCGGGATGGAGCTGTTTGGTGAGAAGATCGTGGCGACATGGATTGCACTCTCCGTCATCCTCGGCGGTATTTTGCTGTTCCTTCTTTATATACGTCATGCACGCCATCACCCGACGCCGTTAATTTCTCTGTCGCTGTTTAACACCCGAACGTTTTCCGTGGGGATTGCGGGCAACATTGCCTCACGCCTGGGGACGGGCTGCGTGCCGTTCCTGATGCCACTGATGCTGCAGGTGGGTTTCGGCTACCCGGCTCTGATTGCCGGTTGCATGATGGCACCCACGGCGATGGGCTCTATTCTGGCCAAATCAACCGTCACGCAGGTGTTGCGCTGGTTTGGCTATCGTAAGACGCTGGTAGGTGTAACGGTCTTTATCGGGCTGATGATCGCGCAGTTCTCCCTGCAATCCGCCTCTTTACCGGTCTGGATGCTGATCCTGCCCCTGTTTGTGCTGGGAATGGCCATGTCGACACAGTTCACGTCGATGAACACCATCACCCTCGCCGACCTGACCGACGATAACGCCAGTAGCGGCAACAGCGTGCTGGCAGTAACTCAGCAGTTGTCGATCAGTCTGGGGGTAGCCGTCAGTGCGGCGGTGCTGCGGTTTTATGAAGGTTTTGACAGTGCGAACACCGTCGAACAGTTTCACTATACCTTTATTACCATGGGCGCACTCACCGTCGTGTCGGCGCTGGTCTTTATGCTGTTAAAACCTAAAGATGGCCGCAACCTGATCAAAGAGCGCCACAAAACAAAGGCTAAACCGAACCCCGTTCCATCAGAACAGGAGTAAGCTGCAGACGTTGCTGCTGCAGGCCGGGCTCGGCCATTCGGTGGATAAGCACATCGATGGCCAGCTCGCCCAGTTCATCTTTTGGCTGATGAATCGTGGTGAGCGGCGGCGTCATGTAGCGGGCCAGTTCAATGTCATCGTAACCAATCACCGCCATATCGTGTGGAACACGCAGTCCCGCCTGATATAACGCCTGATACGCGCCAAACGCCATCGCATCGTTGCCGATAAACACAGCCTGCGGACGCTGCGCTTGCGACAGCAGTTTCTGCATAGCTTCAAAGCCGCCGTTAAATTCGAAATCACCGGTAATACGGTAGCCATCCGGAACAGTAAGCCCCGCCCGCGCCATCGCAGAAAGATACCCCTCAAGACGCAAGCGCGCCGGGGTTTTATCCAGGGGGCCGGTAATGCAGGCGATGCGGGTATAGCCTTTATCGATCAGATACTGGGTGGCCATGTCACCTCCCAGCAGCGAGTTATCCTGAATGAGATCGCTGGTACCGTCGAACGGTGCCCAGTCCATCATCACCGTGGGAATAGAAGGGTAGCGCTGAATAATCTCTTTCGAGGGCTGATGTGTTTCGGTACACAGCAGCAGTAACCCGTCGACGCGTTTTTGCATCAGCGTCTCCAGGTTACGGTTCATTCGCTGCTCATCCCCTTCGGTATTGCACAGCACCAGGCTGTAACCACGCTCGAAGCAGCTGCGTTCGACACCGCGAACAATTTCAGAATAAAAGGGGTTGGTACTGGCGGTGATCAGCATGCCGATGGTGCGCGTCTGGTTGAGCTTGAGGCTGCGCGCCAGCGCGGACGGCGCATAGTTGAGATCTTTAACCGCGGCTTCGACTTTTTCCCGAATCGCCCCGCTAACGAAGCGATCGTTATTAATGACGTGGGAGACTGTCGACGTAGAAACGCCCGCCTGGCGGGCGACATCTTTCATTGTGGCCAAGCGTTACCCCTGCTGACTTAAGAATTCATCAATCTCTTTACGCCACGGAACGGAAGGCTGGGCACCTTTGCGCGTTACGGCAATCGCCGCGGCGGCATGGGCAAAGCGAATAGCATCATCCATTCTCTTGCCTTCCAGCAGCGCAGTCACCAATGCACCGTTAAAGGTATCTCCCGCCGCGATGGTATCAATCGCCTTAACCTTAAAGCCCGGCACGCGACGGCCTTCCCCGTTTACGCTGGCCCACACTCCACGACTGCCAAGGGTAATGATAACGGTGCCGATGCCTTTATCGTGCAGCACTTTCGCCGCCCGCGCGGCGTCGTCATCATTTTCAACGCGAACGCCTGTCAGTTTCTCCGCTTCAGTTTCGTTCGGGGTAATGATATCCACCAGCGCCAGCAGCTCGTCTGATAATACCCGCGCAGGCGCAGGATTGAGTACGACAGTGGTATGATTTTGATGCGCTATCTCTGCGGCCGCCAGGACGCTTTCAACGGGTGATTCCAGCTGCATCAGAAGCGCTTCGGCATTCGCGATGATCTCGCGCTGCGCGTTTACCCGCTCAGTGGTCAGCGCGGCGTTAGCCCCCGCATGAATACCGATGACATTCTCACCTTCCGCGTTGACGAAAATCAGCGCCACGCCGGTTGACTCCCCTTCGACAACGCTGACAGGCGCAATATCAATGTTATCGCTGGCCAGCTGTTTGCGTACGCGCTCACCGGTATCGTCATCACCCGTGCAGGCAATAAAGGCGATCTTCGCCCCACTGCGTCCTGCGGCGACGGCCTGGTTGGCGCCCTTACCGCCGAACGCTACCTGATACTGATTACCGGTGACGGTTTCGCCCGGTGTCGGGAACGATTCAAGGTTAAGAATGTGATCGGCATTGATACTGCCAAGGACGACAAGATTGCCTGCGGTTTTCATGGTTGAGGTGTCCATCTGAGAGCGCCACCGGTGTGACCCGGTGGCGTATGCCACACTTTTCTTTATAGGGTGTCCCTCAGGCAGCCAGCGACTGCCTGATTCGCCTTTTACTGCTTGATGACCAGTTTCAGGTCAACAGGATATTTGGCCTGAACTTTTTCGCCCTTCAGCACTTTATCAGCAGTCTGCACGCCCGTTGCGCCGATCTGCTCAGGCAGCTGAGCGATGGTCGCCGCCAGTTTGCCATCTTTTACTGCTTTTTCACCATCCGGCGTGCCGTCAAATCCGACAACCATCACATCAGATTTACCTGCGGTCTGCAGAGCACGCAGCGCGCCCAGCGCCATTTCGTCGTTCTGTGCAAACACAGCCTGCACGTCAGGGTGCGCGGTCAGCAGGTTCTGCATCACGTTCAGACCTTTCGTGCGGTCGAAGTCAGCAGGCTGGCTGGCCAGTACGTTAAATTTGTGCGCTGCAACAGCCTGCTGGAAGCCTTCACCACGCTCACGCGCCGCTGACGTACCGGCAATACCCTGCAGTTCGATAACTTTCGCGCCTTCACCCGCTTTCTTCGCGATGTAGTCACCCGCGATTTTGCCACCCAGTACGTTATCAGAAGCGATGTGGCTGACTACGTCGCCTTTCGTCGCCTGACGGTCAAGGGTGATGACCGGGATCTTCGCCTGATTTGCCATCTTCACGGCGTTACCCACAGCGTCAGAATCCGTTGGGTTGATCAGCAGGATTTTGGTGCCACGAACGGTTAAGTCCTGAACGTTTGCCAGCTCTTTCGCCGGGTTGTTCTGAGAGTCCAGCACCACCAGGTTGTAGCCCAGTTTGTCAGCTTCTTTCTGTGCTCCGTCCTTCAGAGAGACGAAGAACGGGTTGTTCAGCGTGGAGATAACCAGCGCGATGGTGTCTTTCGCCATTGCGTTAGCACTTACGGTTGCGCTCAGCGCGACAGCAGAAACCAGGGTAGCCAGTTTTTTCATGTTCATATCTAAGATGTCCTGTAGTGTCGTCAGTTACTGTTTTTTGTTGTCTACCAGAACCGCCAGCAAAATCACCACTGCTTTAACGATCATCTGGTAATAGGAGGAAACACCTAATAAATTCAAACCATTATTCAGGAAACCAAGGATCAGTGCGCCGATCAATGTCCCAACAATGCGACCTTTACCGCCCGCAAGACTCGTACCGCCCAGAACGACTGCCGCAATGGCATCCAGCTCATACCCCGTCCCCGCCGTTGGCTGCGCAGAAGAGAGGCGCGCCACTTCGATGATGCCTGCCAGAGAGGCCAGCAGACCACACAGCGAATAGACGATGATTTTGACTTTATTGACGCTGATCCCGGACAGACGCGTTGCCGCTTCGTTACCGCCCAGCGCATAGATATAACGACCCAGACGGGTGTGATGCAGCATGTACCACGCCGCAAGGAAAACGATAGCCATGATCCAGACCGGCGTCGGGATACCCAGCGGACGACCAATACCGAACCAGCCAAACAGATCGGCGTTATCCGTAAAGCCGGTATTTACCGGACTGCCGTTGGTATAAACCATGGTGACACCGCGCAGCAGGAGCATCATGACGAGCGTCGCAATGAACGCCTGAACGCGACCTTTCGCCACAATAACACCGGTCACGGCACCAATTGCCGCCCCAAGTGCCAGCGCAGCTGCAACGGCCACCAGCGCGTTGACCTCAATCCCTACAATTGAAGCCGCAACCGCACCGGTGAGCGCCAGCAGGGAACCGACGGACAGATCGATACCCGACGTCAAAATCACCAGCGTCATCCCTACCGCCATAATGGCGTTAACCGACGTCTGCTGAAGAATATTGAACAGGTTATTAACGGTAAAAAAGTTTGGACTCATGGTCGAAACAATCGCGATCAACACCAGCAGGGCAATCAGCGATTTTTGTTCCAGCAGCCATGCCTTTGTGAAATAACGGCGACCAGAAACAGCCTGGGTAGTCATCTTCTTACTCCTGATTCACGCGATTAAGCTTGCCCACAGCGGCAGCCATCAGAACTTCCTGGGTGGCCTGCTCGCGAGTGAATTCACCACCGAGATGCCCTTCATGCATGACGATAATGCGATCGCTCATGCCTAATACTTCTGGCATCTCGGAAGAGACCAGAATGATGCTCAGGCCGTCGGCCTTGAACTGGTTAATCAGCTGATAGATCTCTTTCTTGGCCCCAACGTCCACGCCGCGGGTTGGCTCATCAAGGATCAGCACTTTCGGGCGCGTCATCAGACCGCGCGCAATGGCCACTTTTTGCTGATTACCACCGGACAACAGGCCAATCGCCTGCTCCATCGACGGCGTTTTAACGTTGAAGAGACGGATAAAATCGCTGACCGCCTGCTGTTCATCTTTGTGCTTCAGGCTGCCACCGCTGCGGCTGAAATAGCGCAGGGCAGTAAGCGACATGTTCTCTTTTACCGACATCCCCAGCACTAAGCCGTCACGCTTGCGGTCTTCGGAGATATAGACGATGCCGTTTGCCAGGCCATCCTGTGGAGAGCGAGTCACCACCTCATGACCGTCGAGCGTGACATAACCGCTGGTACGCGGCAGTGCGCCATAGAGCACTTTCATCAGCTCGGTACGGCCTGCCCCCATTAACCCCGCCACGCCAAGGATCTCCCCCTGGCGCAGGGTAAAGGTGACATCGTTCACGTCCGGGCCACAGAGGTTATCCACCTTAAGGCGGATCTCACCCGGTGCTTTGTCCAGATGCGGATACTGGTCTTCGAGCTTACGTCCCACCATCATTTCGATAAGGGTATCTTCGGTCAGCGTGGCGACTTCGCGCTCGGCAATGAATTGCCCGTCGCGGAAGACCGTTACGTCGTCGCAGATCTCGAAAATCTCTTTCATACGGTGAGAGATATAGACAATCCCGCGTCCCTGCGATTTCAGCTCGCGGATAACGCGGAATAAAGATTCGGTTTCGGTGTCGGTCAGCGCGTCCGTCGGTTCATCCATAATGATGACCTTCGACTCAAAGCTCAGCACCTTCGCGATTTCAACCATTTGCTGATCGCCAATGGAGAGGTCGCCCACCAGACGGTCGCTCTTGAAGCGCAGGTTTAGCTTCGCCAGCAGTTTGTCCGCTTCGGCATACATCGTTTTCCAGTCGATTTTGCCAAACCGGTTAACGAACTCACGTCCGAGGAAGATGTTTTCCGCAATGCTGAGCTGCGGGATCAGGTTCAGCTCCTGGTGAATAATACCGATACCCGCATCCTGGGAGGATTTCGGGCCGTTGAACGTGGTCTCTTTACCCAGCCACAGCAGCGAGCCGGCATCGCGTTGATAGATACCAGTCAGCACTTTCATCATGGTGGATTTGCCGGCCCCGTTTTCGCCCACCAGCGCCATTACGCGTCCGGGATAAACGTTCAGAGCCGCGCCAGAGAGGGCTTTTACGCCCGGGAACGCTTTATCGATCCCTTTCAGTTGCAGTAATGCGTCCATGATGGCCTCAGAAGGTGACGCCAGCACAGAGAATGATATTCGCATACGGGGAACACTCCCCGCTGCGAATCACCGCCTGACTGTCTGCGGTTTGTTGTTTGAATTGCTCGTGCGTTGTGTAACGAATTTCTATGGTGTTTCCCTGGTGTTGTTGCAGTTGCTCAATGTGGCTGAGCAACGTTTCGTGGAGTTGCGGATTATGGTGTTTAATTTCCGTCGCGAGAATGGCCGCCTCAACCTGCATCTCCGCCGTCACCACGTCCAGTACCTGCATAAACGAGGGCACGCCCTGCGTTAACGCCATATCAATACGGGTTGTGCTGCGTGGAACCGGTAAGCCTGCATCGCAAACCACCAGCGTATCGGTATGCCCAAGACGGGAAATAACCGATGAGATTTCTGCGTTAAGAACGGTGCCTTTCTTCATTTTCTTGCTCCACTAGCGAAACGTTTCGCTGAAATCAGTTTAGTCTTAACGGTGTTCAGAAAACCACCATGACATAACAGATTTGTGATCGGCGTCGAAACGTTTCGCTACGTGAAATGAGAAGGCGATAAATGCAAAAACGGTAACCCTTTGGTTACCGCTTTTTTAGGGTTGCACCCTCTCCATCCAGGAGAGGGCATCAGGCCACACGAGGACCTAGATTTCGACCTGCGTTCCCAGCTCAATCACACGGTTAGGCGGGATCTCAAACTGGTCAGGCGCGCGAAGGGCGTTACGCTGCAGGATAAGGTACAACTTGCCGCGCAGACGCAAATACCAGGGGCGCTTGCCGATAATCAGCGACTCGTGGGACATAAAGAACGAGGTCTCCATCATGCGACAGCTCAGACCTTCCAGACCGCAGCGATGGAACACCTCTTCGACGTTTGGTGTCTCACGCCAGCCGTAGCTTGCCACTACGCGCCAGAAGGTCGGCGACAGTTGCTCGATTTGCACGCGGCGGACATTGTGGACATACGGGGCATCTTCGGTGCGCAGGGTCAGCAGAATCACGCGCTCGTGCAGCACTTTGTTGTGCTTGAGGTTATGCATCAGCGCAAACGGGATAACGTTCAGCGCACGCGACATATACACCGCGGTGCCCGGCACGCGGACCGGCGGCGATTTCTCCAGCGAGGCAATCATAGCCTCCAGGGAGTTACCGTGCTCATGCATACGGCGCAGAAGGCGGAAACGTTCGCTTTTCCACGTGGTCATGACAATGAACATCACCAGACCGAGCGTCAGCGGCAGCCAGCCACCAGAGACAATCTTGTCGAGGTTGGCGGAGAACAGCGGCACGTCAATGCACAGGAAGCCGACCAGAATCATCATCACGAGGAATTTGTTCCAGTGCCAGTTTCGGTACGCTACCGTGGTGGAGAGCAGCGAGGTCAGTACCATCGTACCGGTTACCGCAATACCGTACGCCGCCGCCAGGTTGCTGGAGTGCTCGAAGCTGACGATGACAATCACCACGGCGAAATAGAGCAGCCAGTTGATGAACGGAATGTAAATCTGGCCCGACTCCATCTCGGAGGTATGGATAATGCGCATAGGCGAGAGATATCCCAGACGCACGGCCTGACGCGTCAGAGAGAACACGCCTGAAATTACCGCCTGCGAGGCAATAACGGTCGCCAGCGTCGCCAGAATCAGCATGGGCACCAGCGCCCAGTCCGGAGCCAGCAGGAAGAATGGGTTCTTAATCGCCTCCGGGTTTTGCAGCAGCAGCGCACCCTGACCGAAATAGTTCAGCACCAGCGACGGCAGGACCACTAAAAACCACGCCACGCGGATAGGCAGTTTCCCGAAGTGCCCCATATCGGCATACAGCGCCTCAACACCGGTGATGGAGAGCACGACGGCACCGAGCGCAACGAAGGAAACCACTTTGTATTCCAGGAAGAAATGCACGGCCCAGTAAGGGTTCAGCGCATGCAGCACATCTGGGTTAGCAATAATGCTGCGTAAACCGAGTGCCGCCAGGACCAGGAACCAGGCCAGCATAATCGGAGCGAACAGCTTGCCCACCAGCCCGGTGCCGTGCTTCTGGATGATGAACAGCAGCGTCAGGACAAGGATCGCCAGCGGAACAACCCACGAATCAAGCTGTGGCGCGATAATCTCCAGCCCCTCTATCGCCGAGAGAACCGAAATCGCGGGCGTAATGACGACTTCCCCATAGAAGAAGCTGCCGCCAATCAGGCCGATAATAACCAGCACCGACGTCATTCTGGCGGAGGTATTCCGCCCGGCAAGGGACATCAGAGTCAGGATCCCCCCTTCACCGGCGTTATCTGCACGCATAACGAAGGAGAGGTATTTCACTGAAACCACCAGGATCAGCAGCCAGAAGATGAGGGACAGGAAGCCAAAGACGGCATCGCGCTCAACACCAAAACCAAACTGACCGGACAGACATTCACGAAGCGTATAAAGCGGGCTGGTGCCGATATCACCGTAGACAACCCCGATCGCCGCAAGCGTTATTGCGGGTAATGATTGCTTATTATCAGTGCTCATAGACTAGTCTTTTCGTTTAAATAACAAATGTGTGCTTAGTCCCTTGGCCCACAAAAAGCGCACAGTATGCACGATTCAATGCAAAATCGTACCCCTAAATGCAACCGCATTAATGTAGCGCAAAGAAAATAGCGCCGCACTTCAGTCTATTACCAGCCCTGACTGAAACGTCTATACTCGCTTCAATTGGCCGCCACGACGGCGAAAGGATGCAAAACTATTATGGCTCACTCACATTTAATAGCAGAAAGAATTTCCCGCCTCAGCGGCGCGCTGGAAAAAGGCCTTTTCGAGCGTAGCCACGCCATTCGCCTCTGTTTACTGGCAGCGTTGAGCGGTGAAAGCGTCTTTCTGCTTGGTCCTCCGGGCATCGCCAAAAGCCTGATTGCCCGCCGGCTGAAATTTGCCTTTCAGAACGCCCGCGCTTTCGAATACCTGATGACCCGCTTTTCCACCCCAGAAGAAGTTTTCGGCCCGCTTTCCATTCAGGCGCTGAAAGATGAGGGGCGCTATCAGCGCCTGACTGAGGGGTATCTTCCGGAAGCGGAAATTGTTTTTCTTGATGAGATCTGGAAAGCAGGGCCGGCAATTCTGAACACCCTGCTCACGGCGATAAACGAACGCCGATTCCGCAACGGTGCCAGCGAAGAGAAAATCCCGATGCGCCTGCTGGTGGCGGCCTCTAACGAACTCCCGGAAGCCGACAGCAGCCTTGAAGCGCTGTATGACCGCATGCTGATCCGCCTGTGGCTCGACAAAGTGCAGGATAAATCCAACTTCCGCTCGATGCTGGTCAGCCAGCAGGATGAGAATGAAAACCCGGTCCCCGCTTCGCTGCAGGTCACGGATGAGGAGTATTACCAGTGGCAGGAGGATATCGGCAAAATCACACTGCCGGATTCGGTGTTTGAGCTGATCTATCTGCTGCGCCAGCAGCTCGATTTACTGCCTTCTGCGCCGTATGTCTCCGACCGTCGCTGGAAAAAAGCGATCCGCCTGCTGCAGGCCAGCGCCCTGTTCAGCGGCCGCGATGCCGTTGCGCCAATCGATCTGATCCTTTTAAAAGATTGTCTCTGGCACGACGCGGAAGGCATGAACCTGATGCAGCAGCAGCTTGACGTATTGATGACCGGACACGCCTGGGGCCAGCAGTCGATGCTCAACCAGCTGGGAGCGATTGCCCAACGGCGTATTCAGCTGCAGCAACAACAAAGCGACAAAACAGCGCTGAAAGTAAACCGCCTTGGCGGTATGTTCGCCCGCAAAGCGCATTATGAGCTGCCGTCCGAACTGACCAGTACAACGCTGACGCTCCTGCTTCAGCAGCCCCTTAAGCTGCATGACATGCAGGTGGTCCATATCACCGTGGAGCGAGAGCCATTGGCTCAGTGGCTTGATAAGGGCGGGGAGATCCGCGGCAAACTCAACGGCATCGGTTTTGCCCAGCCGCTGACGCTGGAAGTGGACAGCAGCCAGCATCTGGTGATCCGCGACGTCAGCCTGCAGGGATCGCGTCTTGCGCTTCCGGGAACCGCCTCTGACAGCGTGCCGGAAGAGATTAAACGCCAGCTTGAAGCGCTGGATACAGAATGGCACCAGCAACATACGCGCTTCAGCGAGCAGCAAAAATGCCTCTTTATTCATAGCGACTGGTTAGGTCGCATCGAAGCCAGCCTGCAGGATGTCAGCGCGCAGATCAAACAGGCTCGTCAATGCTAACGCTGGATACGCTTAACGTCATGCTGGCCGTCAGCGAAGAGGGGTTGATCGAAGAGGTGGTCATCACCCTTCTGGCCTCCCCGCAGCTGGCGGCTTTTTTTGAAAAATTCCCGCGGCTCAAAAAGGCGATGACCGACGATCTCCCGCGCTGGCGCGAAAACCTGCGTCAGCGGTTCAAAGAGACCGAAGTCCCCCCTGAATTAACTGACGAGGTGGCCTGCTATCAGCAGTGCCAGCGGCTCTCTACGTCACAGTTTATCGCCCAGCTCCCGCAAACCCTGACGTTACTCGACACGGTACACTCTCCGTTTGCCAGCCAGGCGCGAGCGCTGGTCACGGATAACGCCACGTTTACCCCCGCGCTACACACCCTCTTTTTACAACGCTGGCGCCTCAGCCTGGTGGTGCAGGCCACAACGTTGAACCAGCAGTTGCTGGATGAGGAGCGTGAACAGCTGCTTAGCGAAGTGCAGGAACGCATGACCTTAAGCGGTCAGCTGGAGCAGGTGCTGGTGGAAAATGATAACGCCGCCGGGCGTCTTTGGGATATGAGCGCCGGTCAGCTGCGGCGCGGAGATTACCAGCTCATCGTCAAGTACGGCGATTTTCTGGCACAGCAGCCAGAGCTGATGAAGCTTGCCGAACAGCTGGGTCGTTCACGGGAGGCCAAATCGGTCCCAAAGAAAGATGCCCCAATGGAGACCTTCCGCACCCTGGTCCGTGAACCGGCCACCGTGCCTGAGCAGGTGGATGGGCTCCAGCAAAGCGACGATATTTTGCGCCTGCTGCCCACGGAGTTGAGTACGCTGGGGATGACCGAGCTTGAGTACGAGTTTTATCGCCGGCTGGTGGAAAAACAGCTTCTGACCTACCGGTTGCATGGCGAAGCCTGGCGTGAAAAGCTCAGCCAGCGCCCGGTCATCCATCAGGATTTTGACGAGCAACCGCGCGGGCCCTTTATTGTGTGCGTGGATACGTCCGGCTCGATGGGAGGGTTTAACGAACAGTGCGCGAAAGCGTTCTGCCTGGCTCTGATGCGCGTGGCGCTCGCCGATCGACGTCGCTGCTTCATCATGCTCTTTTCCAGCGAAGTTGTGGGGTATGAACTGACCCATCAGCAGGGTATTGAGCAGGCGATCCGCTTTTTAAGCCAGCGCTTTCGTGGCGGTACCGATCTGGCCAGCTGTTTTCGAAGCATCGTTGAGCGGATGCAGGGCGGAGACTGGTATGACGCTGACGCCGTGGTCATCTCCGATTTTATTGCCCAGCGGCTACCGGATGACGTGGTGAATAAAGTGAAGGAGCTACAGCGAGTGCACCAACACCGTTTCCATGCTGTGGCGATGTCTGCCCATGGAAAGCCCGGCATCATGCGCATCTTCGATCATATCTGGCGCTTTGATACCGGGTTACGTAGCCGCCTGCTAAGACGCTGGCAGCGCTAATTACAGAAGAGATTCAACGCGATCGCGTACCTGTTGTGGCCAGACACCGCACTGCACCTGACCAATATGAGGCAGCTGCAACAGCAGCATGGTCAGACGGGACTGGCCAATACCGCCGCCAATGGTCTGCGGCATCTCTCCGCGCAGCAACGCCTGGTGCCACTCCAGCGTGAGACGATCTTCATCCCCGGTCAGTGCCAGCTGACGCTTCAGGGCGTCAGCATCCACGCGGATCCCCATTGAAGAGAGCTCGAACGCATCTTCCAGCACCGGGTTCCAGACCAGAATATCGCCGTTCAGACCGGCGCGTTCGCCCTCACCCGTCGTGCTCCAGTCATCATAATCCGGCGCACGCACATCATGGCGTTTACCGTCAGACAATTTGCCGCCAATCCCGATCAGGAACACAGCACCCAATTCTTTAGCGATCGCACGCTCACGGCCTTTGGCATCCAGATCGGGATAACGGCTCAGCAGTTCCTGGCTGTGGACAAAGTGGATCGATTCCGGCAGGAACGGTGCCAGACCAAACTCTTTGCTCACAGCCGCTTCGGTCGCTTTGATCCCGGCGTAGATCGCCTCAACGGTGGATTTCAGCGTACCGACGTGACGCTCGCCATCGCCCATGACGCGCTCCCAGTCCCATTGATCGACGTAGACAGAGTGCATTGGCGTAAGACGGTCTTCATCGGGGCGAAGGGCTTTCATGTGCGTGTAAAGCCCTTCGCCCGCGCTGAAGTCGTGTTGTCCCAGGGTTTGGCGTTTCCACTTCGCAAGGGAATGCACCACTTCGAACTGGGCGTCTGGCAGTGTTTTCACTTTCACCTGTACCGCTTTTTCGCATCCAGAAAGGTTGTCCTGCGTCCCGTCACCCACGCGGCTGAGAATGGGCGCCTGGACTTCGATCAGACCAAGCTTATCTTCCAGCTGACGTGAAAAATGGGATTTAACGAAGCTGATCTGGCGTTGTTTTGCGATGTAAGCGGTTTTCATTATTTATACTCCTGCGTCCTGTTGATAGAGATTAAGCAACAGAAATGGCCTGTTATTCAATAACCCATCAACAAAAAGCCACCTTCACTTTTGATTCATTAAAATAAGGCGCTAGAATAGAGAGATTCATTAATGTTCATAAGAAAAAGCTATGGAAAATTATCAGATCGATAATCTGGACCGCGGCATCCTGGAGGCCTTAATGGCCAATGCACGTACTGCCTACGCGGAACTGGCGAAACAGTTTGGCGTCAGTCCGGGCACAATCCACGTCCGCGTGGAAAAGATGAAACAGGCGGGGATTATTACCGGCGCACGTATCGACGTCAGCCCTAAGCAGCTGGGTTATGACGTCTGCTGCTTTATTGGCATTATTCTCAAAAGCGCCAAAGACTATCCGTCAGCCCTGGCGAAGCTCAACGCGCTTGAAGAAGTCACGGAGGCGTACTACACCACCGGGCACTACAGTATCTTTATAAAGGTGATGTGCCGCTCCATTGATGCCCTCCAGCAGGTACTTATCAACAAGATCCAAACAATTGATGAAATTCAGTCCACTGAAACATTGATATCCCTGCAGAACCCGATCATGCGTACCATCCGCCCCTGATCGGGCAAATTCATTCCCACATTTTCCACAGGTAGATCCCAGCTCGTTCACAGCGTACAATGAGCCCCTCTTTATTTGAGCGAGCGATCAATGGCGGACATTACCCTTATCAGTGGCAGCACCCTGGGCGGCGCGGAATACGTTGCGGAACATCTGGCTGAGAAGCTGGAAGACGCGGGCTTTTCCACCGAAACACTGCACGGCCCGTTGCTTGACGATCTCCCGACTGATGGGGTCTGGCTACTGATCACCTCGACGCACGGCGCAGGCGATCTGCCGGATAATCTGCAACCTTTATATGACGAACTGCTGGAACAGCAGCCTGACCTGTCAAACGTCCGTTTTGGCGCGGTGGGTATCGGCAGTCGTGAATATGACACCTTTTGCGGTGCAATAGAGAAAGTCGAAGCCGCTGTGACTGCCTGTGGGGCAAAACAGCTGGGTGAAACACTGAAGATCAACATCCTCGATCATGACATTCCGGAAGATCCAGCGGAGATCTGGCTGGGTGAATGGAAAAATTTACTCAAAAACGATTAAAGATCGCGCGAACAGATGTGGATAACTCTGGTTAAAAGCTCGTATTAAGCGGTAGTTATCCAAGTTATAACTCTGAGGCTGTTTTGGCCCTGTGTATAAAGTCGCGATCTGATCCCAGCTTATACTGGCCAGGATCACCGATCATTCACAGCAAACGATCCTTTCTAACTGCATGATCTTCATCGTGAGATCGGGCTTATCCACAGAGGTACTCGATCCTAATAAGAGATCACAATAGAACAGATCTCTAAATAAAAAGATCTTCTTTTTAATAGCCCAGGATCCCAATGCTTTCTCGAAAGACTAAAGTTGAGTAGAATCCACGGCCCGGGCTTCAATCCATTTTCATACCGCTTTACGCGAGGCAGACCACCATGTTTTATCAGGATCCTTTTGACGTCATCATCATTGGCGGGGGTCATGCAGGCACTGAGGCCGCAATGGCCGCAGCGCGAATGGGTCAGCAGACCCTGCTTTTGACACACAATATCGACACGCTGGGACAAATGTCCTGTAATCCGGCGATTGGCGGCATTGGGAAAGGACACCTGGTAAAAGAAGTGGATGCACTTGGCGGCCTGATGGCGAAAGCGATCGATCATGCCGGCATCCAGTTTAGGATACTAAACGCGAGCAAAGGTCCCGCTGTGCGCGCTACTCGTGCTCAGGCAGACCGCGTGCTTTACCGTCAGGCGGTACGTACTGCCCTGGAGAATCAGCCAAACCTGATGATCTTCCAGCAGGCGGTAGAAGATCTTATCGTTGAAAACGATCGCGTTGTGGGTGCCGTTACCCAGATGGGCCTCAAGTTCCGCGCGAAAGCCGTCGTACTGACTGTCGGGACCTTCCTGGATGGCAAAATCCATATCGGTCTGGATAACTACAGCGGTGGCCGTGCTGGCGATCCGCCGTCCATTCCGCTGTCTCGTCGTCTGCGTGAACTTCCGCTGCGCGTCAGTCGCCTGAAAACAGGCACGCCACCGCGTATTGATGCGCGCACCATTGATTTCAGCGTGCTGGCACAACAGCACGGTGATAACCCCATGCCGGTGTTCTCGTTCATGGGCAATGCGGCTCAACATCCGCAGCAGGTACCGTGCTACATCACGCATACCAACGAAAAAACCCATGACGTGATCCGCAATAACCTTGACCGCAGCCCAATGTACGCTGGCGTGATCGAAGGGATCGGCCCGCGTTACTGTCCGTCGATCGAAGACAAAGTGATGCGCTTTGCCGATCGTAACCAGCACCAGATCTTCCTGGAGCCGGAAGGACTGACGTCAAATGAAATTTACCCGAACGGCATCTCCACCAGCCTGCCGTTCGATGTGCAGATGCAAATTGTTCGCTCAATGCAGGGTATGGAGAACGCGAAAATCGTTCGTCCTGGCTATGCTATTGAGTACGATTTCTTCGATCCGCGTGACCTGAAGCCAACCCTGGAGAGCAAATTCATCCACGGTCTGTTCTTCGCCGGCCAGATTAACGGCACGACCGGTTACGAAGAAGCTGCCGCTCAGGGTCTGCTTGCCGGTCTGAACGCAGCACGCTTCTCTGCGGAGAAAGAGGGCTGGGCACCTGCGCGTTCTCAGGCTTATCTGGGCGTGCTGGTCGACGATCTTTGCACCCTGGGTACCAAAGAACCGTACCGTATGTTTACCTCTCGCGCGGAATATCGCCTGATGCTGCGCGAAGATAACGCCGACCTGCGTCTGACCGAAGTGGGTCGTGAACTGGGTCTGGTGGATGACGAACGTTGGGCGCGCTATAACGAAAAACTGGAACGCATTGAGCAGGAACGTCAGCGCCTGAAAACCACCTGGGTGAATCCACAGGCGGAAACCGCTGCAGAAGTGAATGCTCACTTAACTGCGCCGCTTTCGCGCGAAGCCAGCGGCGAAGACTTGCTGCGTCGCCCTGAAGTGACCTACGAGAACCTGGTGAAACTGACCGCGTTCGCGCCGGGCCTTGAAGACGCCGAAGCGGCTGAACAGGTTGAGATCCAGGTCAAATACGAAGGTTACATTGCGCGTCAGCAGGATGAGATTGAAAAACAGCAGCGCAACGAAAATACGCTGCTGCCGGAAATGCTGGACTACCGTCAGGTGACGGGGCTTTCCAATGAAGTGATCGCCAAGCTGAACGATCACAAGCCTGTGTCGATCGGTCAGGCATCCCGTATCTCCGGTGTCACACCTGCCGCGATTTCGATTCTGCTGGTGTGGCTGAAAAAGCAAGGTATGCTGCGCCGTAGCGCATAATATCCAGTGCTTTTGGCGGGTGGCGCTTCGCTACCCGCCCTGCTAATTCGTAGGCCCGGTAAGCGCCACCGGGCAATTTATGTCTAAACAGGTACCCACTGTGCTCAATAAACTCTCTCGTCTGCTGGAACAGGCAGGTATTTCGCTCACCGATCACCAGAAAACTCAGCTGGTGGCCTATGTCGATATGCTGCACAAATGGAATAAAGCGTACAACCTGACGTCTGTTCGCGACCCCAACGAGATGCTGGTTCGTCATATCCTCGATAGCATCGTGGTTGCGCCGTATCTCAAAGGGGAGCGCTTTATCGATGTGGGCACAGGTCCTGGCCTGCCGGGGATCCCGCTGTCGATTGTCCGCCCTGAGAGCCATTTCACGCTGCTGGACAGCCTTGGCAAACGCGTCCGTTTTTTACGTCAGGTCCAGCATGAGCTGAAGCTGGAGAACATCGCCCCTGTACAGAGTAGGGTAGAGGCGTTCCCCGCGGAGCCGCCGTTTGACGGTGTTATCAGCCGCGCGTTTGCGTCGCTCAATGATATGGTGAGCTGGTGTAAGCACTTGCCTGCACAAGATGGCCGCTTTTATGCCCTGAAAGGGCAGTTGCCGGGCGATGAAATTGAACAGCTTCCGGAGGGTTTTGCTGTCGAATCCGTTGAGAAATTAAACATTCCTCAGCTTGAGGGTGAACGCCATCTGGTGATAATTAAGCCAAACAATTTTTAAATATTTAATAAAAATTGTGGAATTCGTGCTGTTCTGACCATGTTAAATAACAGCACTAATTCTCTGGTTTTACCGAAGAGAGTTTAACCTCTGTGTTACTAAGGTTTTTCTAACGGTTAACGTAACAGCCATTGTTCAGCATGAAGATAGTCAACATCGAAAATATCAGCCTGCTAAAAGTGGAATACGGCAACCAGAATCGAATGTTAAATATTTATTAAGAATGTCAATAAAAGGTTTTTATTGTATACCGGGCTGTTTTGAAAATAGTTACGATAATTTGTCTTTAATTTCATAAAGATGAAATTAACCGATTTGCGTCTTTGATAAATACACCCTTATCGCAAATGTGTATTTTGTGATCTCGTGCACGCTTTGTGGCCAACGTTTTCGCGCTGTTTGCAGTTTTGGTCGAAGGTCGTGGCTTTCAGGAAAAGTTAAAAAATAGCGGCGGGGAAAAATATTTAAACATTTATTCACCTTTTCGCTACTTAATGTTTGAAATCACGGGTGCGCACCGTATAATTTGACCGCTTTTTGATGCTTGACTCTGAGCCTTAAAGGACGTTTTATACGACACGCGGCATACCTCGAAGGGAGCAGGAGTAAAAACGTGATGTCTGTGTCGCTCTTGAGTAGAAACGTTGCTCGTAAGCTTCTGTTCATTCAGTTTCTGGCTGTGATAGCAAGTGGACTGCTGTTTAGCCTCAAAGACCCCTTCTGGGGCATCTCCGCCGTGTGCGGGGGTTTGGCGGTTGTTCTGCCAAACGTATTGTTTATGATTTTTGCCTGGCGTCATCAGGCGCATACACCCGCCAAAGGCCGTGTGGCCTGGTCCTTCGCTCTCGGTGAAGTGTGTAAGGTGTTGCTGACCTTTGCTCTACTGGTGATGGCGCTGGCGGTTTTGAAAGTGGTATTCATGCCGCTGATAGCAACGTGGGTTTTGGTGCTGGTGGTACAAGTTCTGGCTCCAGCTGTAATCAACAACAAAGGGTAAAAGGCATCATGGCTTCAGAAAATATGACGCCGCAGGATTACATAGGTCACCATCTGAATAACCTTCAGCTGGACCTGCGTACATTCTCGCTGGTGGATCCGCATAACCCCCCGGCCACCTTCTGGACGATCAACATCGACTCCATGTTCTTCTCGGTCGTTTTGGGTCTTCTGTTCCTGGCCATGTTCCGCGGTGTTGCGAAAAGAGCGACCAGCGGTGTTCCAGGGAAATTCCAGACGTTCATCGAAATGATCATCGGCTTCGTCCATGGCAGCGTCAAAGACATGTACCATGGTAAGAGCAAGCTGATTGCTCCGCTGGCCCTGACCGTGTTCGTTTGGGTGTTCCTGATGAACCTGATGGACCTGCTGCCAATCGATTTCCTGCCGTGGATTGGCGAACATGTCCTCGGTCTGCCAGCACTGCGCGTGGTGCCGTCCGCTGACGTGAACATCACCCTGTCGATGGCGCTGGGCGTGTTTATCCTGATTCTTTTCTACAGCATCAAAATGAAAGGCGTAAGCGGCTTCGTGAAAGAGCTTACCTTGCAGCCGTTCAACCACTGGGCGTTTATTCCGGTCAACCTGATCCTGGAAGGCGTTAGCCTGCTGTCCAAACCTGTTTCACTGGGTCTGCGACTGTTCGGCAACATGTATGCGGGTGAGCTGATTTTCATTCTGATCGCGGGTCTTCTGCCGTGGTGGTCACAGTGGATTCTGAATGTGCCTTGGGCCATTTTCCACATCCTGATCATTACGCTGCAAGCCTTTATCTTCATGGTTCTGACGATCGTCTATCTGTCGATGGCGTCTGAAGAGCACTGATTTTTTACCAACACTACTACGTTTTAATTGAAACAAACTGGAGACTGTCATGGAAAACCTGAATATGGATCTGCTGTACATGGCTGCCGCTGTGATGATGGGTCTGGCGGCTATCGGTGCTGCGATCGGTATCGGCATCCTCGGGGGCAAATTCCTGGAAGGCGCAGCGCGTCAACCTGATCTGATTCCTCTGCTGCGTACTCAGTTCTTTATCGTTATGGGTCTGGTGGATGCTATCCCAATGATCGCTGTAGGTCTGGGTCTGTACGTGATGTTTGCTGTCGCGTAGTAGTAGTTTTAAAACCCTAAGCCACAGATATTAAAGAGGTATTGTGCTGTGAACATGAACGCAACAATCCTCGGCCAGGCCATCGCGTTTATTCTCTTTGTCTGGTTCTGCATGAAGTATGTATGGCCGCCTTTAATGGCTGCCATCGAAAAACGTCAGAAAGAAATTGCTGACGGTCTGGCTTCTGCAGAACGCGCTAAGAAAGATTTGGACCTTGCACAGGCCAACGCGACAGACCAGCTGAAAAAAGCGAAAGCGGAAGCTCAGGTTATCATCGAACAGGCTAACAAACGCCGTTCGCAGATCCTGGACGAAGCCAAAGCTGAAGCAGAACAGGAACGTACTAAGATCGTGACACAAGCTCAGGCTGAAATTGAAGCTGAGCGTAAACGTGCTCGCGAAGAACTGCGTAAGCAGGTTGCGATTCTGGCTGTTGCTGGCGCCGAGAAGATCATCGAACGTTCCGTGGATGAAGCTGCTAACAGCGACATCGTGGACAAACTTGTCGCTGAACTGTAAGGAGGGAGGGGCTGATGTCTGAATTTGTTACGGTAGCTCGCCCCTACGCCAAAGCAGCTTTTGACTTTGCTGTCGAACACCAAAATGTCGATCGCTGGCAGGATATGCTGGCGTTTGCCGCTGAGGTGACGAAAAACGAACAAATGGCCGAGTTGCTTTCTGGTGCGTTAGCGCCTGAAACTCTCGCCGCGTCGTTTATCGCCGTGTGCGGAGAGCAACTGGATGCCAATGGTCAGAACCTGATTAAGGTAATGGCAGAAAATGGTCGTCTCCGTGTGCTCCCGGATGTTCTCGAGCAGTTTGAGCACTTACGTGCCCTTAGTGAAGCTACCGCTGAAGTCGAAGTGACTTCTGCGACTGAACTGAGTGATGAACAGCTTGCGAAAATCACCGCCGCGATGGAAAAACGTCTGTCACGCAAAGTTAAGCTGAATTGCAAAATCGATAAGTCTGTAATGGCAGGCGTAATCATCCGTTCGGGTGATATGGTCATTGATGGCAGCGTACGCGGCCGTCTTGAACGCCTTGCAGACGTCTTGCAGTCTTAAGGGGACTGGAGCATGCAACTGAATTCCACCGAAATCAGCGAACTGATCAAGCAGCGCATTGCTCAGTTCAGTGTTGTGAGCGAAGCTCACAACGAAGGTACTATTGTTTCTGTAAGTGACGGTGTTATCCGCATCCACGGCCTGGCCGATTGTATGCAGGGTGAGATGATTTCCCTGCCGGGTAACCGTTACGCTATCGCACTGAACCTGGAGCGCGACTCCGTAGGTGCAGTTGTGATGGGTCCATACGCTGACCTCGCCGAAGGCATGAAGGTTAAGTGTACTGGCCGTATTCTGGAAGTGCCGGTTGGCCGTGGCCTGCTGGGTCGCGTTGTTAACACCCTGGGTGCGCCAATCGACGGTAAAGGTCCGGTTGAGCACGATGGCTTCTCCCCAATCGAAGTTATCGCACCAGGCGTTATCGACCGTCAGTCCGTTGATCAGCCAGTGCAGACTGGTTATAAGTCCGTTGATGCCATGATTCCAATCGGTCGTGGCCAGCGTGAACTGATCATCGGTGACCGTCAGACCGGTAAAACCGCGATGGCTATCGACGCCATCATCAACCAGCGTGACTCCGGCATCAAATGTGTGTACGTGGCTATCGGCCAGAAAGCGTCCACCATTTCTAACGTGGTTCGTAAACTGGAAGAGCACGGCGCGCTGTCTAACACCATCGTTGTTGTGGCGACCGCTTCTGAATCTGCTGCACTGCAATACCTGGCACCATACGCCGGTTGCGCAATGGGCGAATACTTCCGTGACCGCGGTGAAGATGCGCTGATCGTATACGATGACCTGTCTAAACAGGCCGTTGCATATCGTCAGGTTTCCCTGCTGCTCCGTCGTCCACCTGGACGTGAAGCGTTCCCTGGCGACGTATTCTACCTCCACTCTCGTCTGCTGGAGCGTGCTTCCCGCGTTAACGCGGAATACGTCGAGAACTTCACCAAAGGTGAAGTGAAGGGTAAAACCGGCTCTCTGACCGCGCTGCCAATCATTGAAACCCAGGCGGGTGACGTTTCTGCGTTCGTTCCGACCAACGTAATCTCCATTACCGATGGTCAGATCTTCCTGGAAACCAACCTGTTTAACTCCGGTATTCGTCCGGCAGTTAACCCGGGTATCTCCGTATCCCGTGTGGGTGGTGCTGCTCAGACCAAGATCATCAAGAAACTGTCCGGTGGTATTCGTACCGCGCTGGCACAGTATCGTGAACTGGCTGCGTTCTCTCAGTTCGCATCCGATCTGGACGAAGCAACCCGTAAACAGCTGAGCCACGGTCAGAAAGTGACTGAGCTGCTCAAGCAGAAACAGTACGCACCAATGTCTGTTGCTCAGCAGGGTCTGGTTCTGTTCGCGGCTGAACGCGGTTACCTCGAAGATGTGGAACTGGCGAAAATCGGTAGCTTCGAAGCCGCTCTGCTGGCTTACGTCGACCGTGATCACGCTCCGCTGATGCAAGAGATCAACCAGACCGGTGGCTATAACGACGAAATCGAAGGCAAGCTGAAAGCTATCCTCGATTCCTTCAAAGCAACCCAATCCTGGTAATCGTCCGGCGGCTTGTCTCAGGACAAGCCGCCTGGCATTGAGGAGAAGCTCATGGCCGGCGCAAAAGAGATACGTAGTAAGATCGCAAGCGTCCAGAACACGCAAAAGATCACTAAAGCGATGGAGATGGTCGCCGCTTCCAAAATGCGTAAATCGCAGGATCGCATGGCGGCCAGCCGTCCTTATGCAGAAACCATGCGCAAAGTGATTGGTCACCTTGCAAACGGTAATCTGGAATATAAGCACCCTTACCTGGAAGAACGCGACGTTAAGCGCGTGGGCTACCTGGTGGTGTCGACCGACCGTGGTCTGTGTGGCGGCTTGAACATTAACCTGTTCAAAAAACTGCTGGCGGATATGAAAGCATGGTCTGAAAAAGGCGTTCAGTGCGATATCGCAATGATCGGCTCTAAAGGCGTCTCTTTCTTTAACTCCGTTGGTGGCAACATTGTCGCTCAGGTGACGGGTATGGGTGATAACCCTTCCCTGTCCGAGCTGATCGGCCCGGTTAAAGTGATGTTGCAGGCTTACGATGAAGGCCGTCTGGACAGACTGTACGTTGTCAGCAACAAATTTATTAACACCATGTCTCAGGTTCCAACGCTCACTCAGATGCTGCCTTTACCGGCATCAGAAGATGACGAGCTGAAGCAAAAATCCTGGGATTACCTGTATGAACCCGATCCGAAACCGCTGTTGGATACCCTGCTGCGTCGTTACGTTGAATCTCAGGTTTATCAGGGCGTTGTAGAAAACCTGGCCAGCGAGCAGGCCGCACGAATGGTGGCGATGAAAGCCGCGACCGATAATGGCGGCAGCCTGATTAAAGAGCTGCAGTTGGTTTACAACAAAGCTCGTCAGGCCAGCATTACTCAGGAACTCACCGAGATCGTCTCGGGGGCCGCCGCGGTTTAACCAGGTTTACGAATTACGTAGAGGATTCAAGATGGCTACTGGAAAGATTGTCCAGGTAATCGGCGCCGTGGTGGACGTCGAGTTCCCTCAGGACGCCGTACCACGCGTGTACGACGCGCTTGAGGTACAGAATGGTAACGAGAGCCTGGTGCTGGAAGTTCAGCAGCAGCTCGGCGGCGGTATCGTGCGTACCATCGCGATGGGTTCTTCCGACGGTCTGCGTCGTGGTCTGGAAGTTAAAGACCTTGAGCACCCGATCGAAGTCCCGGTAGGTAAAGCAACACTGGGTCGTATCATGAACGTATTGGGTCAACCAATCGACATGAAAGGCGACATCGGTGAAGAAGAGCGTTGGGCTATCCACCGCGCAGCACCTTCCTACGAAGAGCTGTCCAGCTCTCAGGAACTGCTGGAAACCGGCATCAAAGTTATCGACCTGATGTGTCCGTTTGCGAAGGGCGGTAAAGTTGGTCTGTTCGGTGGTGCGGGTGTAGGTAAAACCGTAAACATGATGGAGCTGATCCGTAACATCGCGATCGAGCACTCCGGTTACTCCGTATTTGCGGGCGTAGGTGAACGTACTCGTGAGGGTAACGACTTCTACCACGAAATGACCGACTCCAACGTTCTGGACAAAGTATCCCTGGTTTACGGCCAGATGAACGAGCCACCAGGAAACCGTCTGCGCGTTGCGCTGACTGGCCTGACTATGGCTGAGAAGTTCCGTGACGAAGGCCGTGACGTTCTGCTGTTCGTTGATAACATCTATCGTTACACCCTGGCCGGTACTGAAGTATCTGCACTGCTGGGTCGTATGCCTTCAGCGGTAGGTTATCAGCCGACGCTGGCGGAAGAGATGGGTGTTCTTCAGGAACGTATCACCTCTACCAAAACCGGTTCTATCACCTCCGTTCAGGCGGTATACGTACCTGCGGATGACTTGACTGACCCATCCCCAGCCACCACCTTTGCGCACCTTGACGCAACCGTGGTACTGAGCCGTCAGATCGCGTCTCTGGGTATTTACCCGGCCGTTGACCCGCTGGACTCCACCAGCCGTCAGCTGGATCCACTGGTTGTGGGTCAGGAACACTACGACACCGCGCGTGGCGTACAGTCCCTGCTGCAGCGTTACCAGGAACTGAAAGACATCATCGCCATCTTGGGTATGGATGAGCTGTCTGAAGAAGACAAACTGGTGGTAGCACGTGCGCGTAAGATCCAGCGCTTCCTGTCCCAGCCGTTCTTCGTTGCGGAAGTATTCACCGGTTCTCCGGGTAAATACGTTTCCCTGAAAGACACCATCCGTGGCTTTAAAGGCATCATGGAAGGCGAATACGATCACCTGCCGGAGCAGGCGTTCTACATGGTTGGTTCCATCGACGAAGCCGTGGAAAAAGCCAAAAAACTTTAACGCCTTAATCGGAGGGTGATATGGCAATGACTTACCACCTGGACGTCGTCAGCGCAGAGCAACAAATGTTCTCTGGTCTGGTCGAGAAAATCCAGGTAACGGGTAGTGAAGGTGAACTGGGTATTTTCCCGGGGCACGCACCGCTGCTCACCGCCATTAAGCCTGGTATGATCCGCATCGTTAAACAGTTCGGTCATGAAGAGTTTATCTATCTGTCCGGCGGCATTCTTGAAGTGCAGCCTGGCAGCGTGACCGTTCTGGCCGATACCGCTATTCGTGGCCAGGATCTCGACGAAGCACGAGCCCTGGAATCGAAGCGTAAGGCTGAAGAGCACATTAGCAGCTCTCATGGTGACGTGGATTACGCTCAGGCGTCTGCGGAGCTGGCCAAAGCGATCGCGAAACTGCGCGTTATCGAGTTGACCAAAAAAGCGATGTAACACCGGCTTGAAAAGCACAAAGCCAGTCTGGTTTCCAGGCTGGCTTTTTTTATGGTTTCGTATCACACCGATCTTTATTCATGATCCAAAAGAATAGCTAAGCTATTGTGTGTGCTAGCGACTTATCGCGAGAAGGCTACTTTCCAGAGAAAAAGGGGTTTACTCTGCCCCTAAAAATCGCCTCAAATAGCCATTATTGGCTGATGTTGAACGTTTTACCGCCATTCCATTTTATGACGCAAAATATGTAGAATTTTCAACGTCAACGGGGTTAACTTCTTACTCAAATTACAGTCAGGACGCGTATGTTGAACAATACAATGAGCGTGGTCATCCTTGCCGCCGGTAAAGGTACCCGCATGTATTCCGATCTTCCAAAGGTACTGCACACGCTGGCAGGAAAGCCGATGGTGCAGCATGTCATTGATGCCGCTAATGAACTGGGTGCCCGTCAGGTCCATCTGGTCTATGGTCACGGCGGCGATCTGCTTAAAAAGACGCTGAACGATGACAAACTCAACTGGGTGCTTCAGGCAGAACAGTTGGGGACCGGACACGCCATGCAGCAGGCCGCCCCGTTCTTTGCGGATGACGAAGATATTCTGATGCTTTACGGCGACGTCCCGCTGATCTCTGTCGACACCCTTGCCCGCCTGCGTGAAGCTAAACCGCAGGGTGGCATCGGGTTGTTAACCGTCGTGCTTGACGATCCGACCGGCTATGGCCGCATTACCCGCGAAAACGGTAACGTAACGGGTATCGTTGAGCATAAAGATGCCAGCGACGCACAGCGTCAGATTCAGGAGATCAACACCGGTATCCTGATTGCCAATAGCGCGGACCTGAAGCGCTGGCTGTCGAAGCTCACTAACAATAATGCGCAGGGTGAGTACTACATCACCGACATCATCGCGATGGCCTATCAGGAAGGGCGTGAGATTGCGGCGGTTCATCCGGCACGCATTAGCGAAACCGAAGGGGTAAATAACCGCCTTCAGCTTTCCCGCCTGGAACGCGTTTATCAGTCCGAACAGGCTGAAAAACTGCTCCTGGCAGGCGTTATGCTGCGCGACCCGGCGCGTTTCGATCTGCGCGGGACCTTATCTCACGGGCGCGACGTTGAAATCGATACTAACGTTATCCTTGAAGGCAACGTCACGCTTGGCCACCGCGTCAAAATTGGTGCCGGTTGTGTTATCAAAAACAGCGTCATCGGTGATGACTGCGACATTAGCCCGTACAGTGTGGTTGAAGATGCACATCTGGACGCGGCATGCACCATTGGGCCGTTCGCACGTCTGCGCCCTGGCGCTGAATTGCTCGAAGGCGCCCATGTTGGCAACTTCGTTGAGATGAAAAAAGCGCGTCTGGGCAAAGGTTCCAAAGCCGGCCATTTAACCTACCTGGGCGATGCAGAAATTGGCGATAACGTGAACATTGGTGCAGGAACAATCACCTGCAACTATGACGGTGCCAACAAGTTTAAAACCATCATCGGTGATGATGTGTTTGTCGGTTCTGATACACAGCTGGTGGCACCGGTGACGGTCGGGAACGGGGTAACCATTGCCGCCGGGACGACCGTGACGCGCGATGTCGCCGACAATGAGCTGGTGCTGAGCCGCGTGCCGCAGGTTCACAAGCAGGGATGGAAACGCCCGGTGAAGAAAAAGTAACGACCTGCACCCCGCTCTCTCCCGCGAGGAGAGCGCTCGTTCGGTGCGGTGTTTTTTGCCCTCGCCCCTCTGGGGAGAGGGATGGGGTGAGGGGATAACATAATCCTCCCCCCAAAGGCAGTACTTATAACAATAACCCCACTCTCTACAAGGCTCGGGGTGCCCGGAAAGGGCAAATACAGGTCAGCGACAACGCATGGCATAACGCCATAATCAGGAAATTAAACTATGTGTGGAATTGTTGGCGCAGTTGCGCAGCGTGATATTGCTGAAATCCTTCTCGAAGGTTTACGTCGTCTGGAATACCGTGGTTACGACTCTGCCGGTCTGGCAGTTGTGGATGCAGAAGGGCATATGACCCGTCTGCGTCGTCTCGGTAAAGTGCAGATGCTGGCCCAGGCTGCGGAAGATCATCCGCTGCACGGTGGCACAGGTATTGCGCACACCCGCTGGGCGACCCACGGCGAACCGTCTGAAGGCAATGCGCACCCGCATGTGTCCGAACACATCGTGGTCGTGCATAACGGCATTATCGAAAACCACGAACCGCTGCGCGAAGAACTTAAAGCGCGCGGCTATACCTTCGTCTCTGAAACCGACACCGAAGTTATTGCTCACCTGGTTCACTGGGAGCTGGAGCAGGGCGGTACACTGCGTGAAGCGGTGCTGCGCGCGATCCCTCAGCTGCGCGGTGCATACGGTACGGTAATCATGGATTCACGCGATCCGTCCACGCTGCTGGCCGCACGTTCCGGTAGCCCAATGGTTATCGGTCTGGGCATGGGCGAGAACTTTATCGCCTCTGACCAGCTGGCACTTCTGCCGGTTACCCGTCGCTTTATCTTCCTGGAAGAGGGTGATATCGCGGAAGTGACGCGTCGCAGCGTGACGGTATTCGATACCAAAGGCGAGCAGGTGAAACGCCCGGAGATCGAATCCAATCTGCAGTACGACGCAGGCGACAAAGGCGCTTACCGTCACTACATGCAGAAAGAAATTTACGAGCAGCCGAACGCCATCAAAAACACCCTGACCGGGCGCATCAGCCACGGCGAGGTGGACCTGAGCGAACTGGGTGCCAACGCCAATGAGCTGCTCGGTAAGGTTGAGCATATTCAGATCGTGGCCTGCGGTACCTCCTACAACTCCGGTATGGTCTCCCGCTACTGGTTTGAATCCCTGGCCGGTGTTCCGTGTGACGTGGAAATCGCTTCAGAATTCCGCTACCGCAAATCCGCGGTGCGTCGTAATAGCCTGATGATCACCCTTTCCCAGTCTGGCGAAACGGCGGACACCCTGGCGGCGCTGCGTCTCTCTAAAGAGCTGGGTTATCTGGGCTCTCTGGCCATCTGTAACGTGCCGGGTTCTTCGCTGGTTCGTGAATCCGATCTGGCGCTGATGACAAACGCGGGTACGGAAATCGGCGTGGCCTCCACCAAAGCGTTTACCACTCAGCTGACCGTTCTGCTGATGCTGGTGGCGAAACTGGCGCGTCTGAAAGGGCAGGATGCGGCTGTTGAGCATGACATCGTTCATGGTCTGCAGGCGCTGCCAAGCCGTATTGAGCAGATGCTGTCTCAGGACAAACGCATTGAAGCGCTGGCGGAAGATTTCTCTGACAAACATCACGCCCTGTTCCTCGGCCGTGGCGATCAGTATCCAATTGCGCTGGAAGGCGCGTTGAAGCTGAAAGAGATCTCCTACATCCACGCGGAAGCTTACGCAGCAGGCGAGCTGAAACACGGCCCGCTGGCGCTGATTGACGCAGACATGCCGGTCATCGTTGTAGCACCTAACAACGAACTGCTGGAAAAACTGAAGTCCAATATCGAAGAAGTCCGCGCCCGCGGTGGTGTACTGTACGTCTTCGCCGATAAAGACGCCGGCTTTGCGAGCAGCGACAATATGCACATCATCGAGATGCCGCATGTGGAAGAGGTGATTGCCCCTATCTTCTACACCGTTCCGCTGCAGTTGCTGGCCTATCACGTCGCGCTGATCAAAGGCACTGACGTTGACCAGCCACGTAACCTGGCGAAATCGGTCACCGTAGAATAATCCCCTCAGGCTCCACCTTCGGGTGGAGCTTTTTTACCCTTCCTGGTTTGTTTTTAATCAACCCATCCGCATTTTTATTTATGACAATCTGTCATCTTCAGCTACTTTTTTCAGTGTCACATAAAGAAAATATTTCTGAAAACTTGCTGTCATGTAAGTGGTTAACTAGATGATAATTAAATGAATTTTTACTGATATTTAAGCTAAATTTTCATTGTCATAAAACTGTCATAATTCGTACATTTATCTGTCACCTGTTTGTCCTATTTTGCTCATCGTAGCCACTAAACAACGATTTACGAAAATCTTGCAGGAGACATTATGAAAGTTATGCGTACCACTGTCGCAACTGTTGTCGCCGCGACCTTATCTCTGAGCGCGTTCTCTGTATTTGCAGAAGCAAGCCTGACTGGCGCTGGTGCAACCTTCCCTGCGCCGGTGTATGCCAAATGGGCGGATACCTACCAGAAAGAAACCGGTAACAAGGTTAACTATCAGGGTATCGGCTCCTCCGGTGGCGTAAAACAAATTACCGCGAATACCGTTGATTTCGGCGCATCAGACGCTCCACTGTCTGATGACAAACTGGCGCAGGAAGGCCTGTTCCAGTTCCCGACCGTTATCGGTGGTGTTGTGCTGGCCGTTAACATTCCAGGCCTGAAATCAGGCGAGCTGGTCCTGGACGGCAAAACCCTGGGTGACATCTACCTCGGTAAAATCAAAAAATGGGATGACGAAGCCATCACCAAACTGAACCCGGGTGTCAAACTGCCTTCGCAGAACATCGCAGTGGTTCGTCGTGCAGATGGTTCCGGTACCTCTTTCGTTTTCACCAGCTACCTGGCGAAAGTGAACGAAGAGTGGAAATCTAAAGTCGGTTCCGGCTCTACCGTTAACTGGCCAACCGGTCTGGGTGGTAAAGGCAACGACGGTATCGCCGCGTTCGTACAGCGTCTGCCTGGTTCTATCGGCTATGTAGAGTATGCGTATGCTAAGCAGAACAACCTGTCCTACACCAAACTGGTTTCTGCCGATGGCAAGCCAGTCAGCCCGACTGAAGAGAACTTTGCTAACGCTGCAAAAGGCGCTGACTGGAGCAAATCCTTCGCTCAGGATCTGACTAACCAGAAAGGCGACGGTGCGTGGCCAATCACCTCTACCACCTTCATTCTGGTTCACAAAGAGCAGAAGAAACCTGAGCAGGGCGCTGAAGTGTTGAAGTTCTTTGACTGGGCGTACAAAAACGGCGGCAAACAGGCTAACGCGCTGGATTACGCCACCCTGCCGGACAACGTGGTTGAGCAGATTCGCGCTGCATGGAAAACCAACGTGAAAGACAGCAGCGGTAAAGCATTGTATTAATTTAGTATTCTGACGAAAATGGCGGGTGGCGCTCGCGCTACCCGCCGATTTCGTAAACGCGTTTAACAGAAGAGTGATTTATGGCTGCAACAAAGCCTGCATTTAACCCTCCGGGTAAAAAAGGTGACATGATTTTCAGCGCGCTGGTCAAACTGGCTGCGCTGATTGTGCTATTGCTGCTGGGCGGCATTATCGTGTCCCTGATTTTCTCCTCCTGGCCGAGCATCCAGAAATTCGGTTTCTCTTTCCTGTGGACCAAAGAGTGGGATGCGCCGAACGATATCTACGGTGCGCTGGTGCCGATTTATGGCACGCTGGTGACGTCGTTTATCGCCCTGCTGATTGCGGTGCCGGTGAGCTTTGGTATTGCCCTGTTCCTGACGGAACTGGCGCCGGGCTGGTTGCGTCGTCCACTGGGTATCGCCATTGAACTGCTGGCCGCTATTCCAAGTATCGTGTACGGCATGTGGGGCCTGTTTATCTTTGCTCCCCTGTTCGCAACGTACTTCCAGGAACCGGTGGGTAATGTTCTCTCCGCCATTCCGTTTGTCGGCACCCTGTTCTCTGGCCCGGCTTTCGGTATCGGTATTCTGGCTGCGGGGGTGATCCTCGCCATTATGATTATTCCGTACATTGCGGCGGTAATGCGCGATGTCTTCGAACAAACGCCGGTGATGATGAAAGAGTCGGCCTACGGCATCGGCTGCACCACCTGGGAAGTTATCTGGCGCATCGTCCTTCCGTTCACCAAAAATGGGGTGATTGGCGGCGTCATGCTGGGGTTAGGCCGTGCTTTGGGTGAAACCATGGCGGTGACCTTTATTATCGGTAACACCTACCAGCTCGACAGCGCCTCCCTCTACATGCCGGGTAACAGTATTACTTCCGCACTGGCGAATGAATTTGCCGAAGCGGAATCCGGGCTGCACGTCGCGGCGCTGATGGAACTGGGCCTGATCCTGTTTGTGATTACCTTCATTGTGCTGGCGATTTCCAAGCTGATGATCCTGCGTCTCGCAAAAAATGAGGGGGCACGCTAATGGCAACTCTCGAAATGCAAAGCACCACTGCGCTGGCGGAATCCCGTCGCAAAATGCAGGCGAAGCGTCGTTTCAAAAACCGCGTTGCGTTGACGCTCTCAATGGCAACGATGGCGTTCGGTCTGTTCTGGCTGGTCTGGATCCTGTTCTCGACCGTTGTGCGCGGCATCGACGGGATGTCGCTGTCGCTGTTCACCGAGATGACGCCGCCGCCAAATACGGCGGGCGGCGGCCTGGCGAATGCCCTGGCGGGCAGCGGTTTGCTGATCCTCTGGGCGACGGTAGTTGGTACACCGCTTGGCATTATGGCGGGGATTTATCTGGCGGAGTACGGGCGTAAATCCTGGCTGGCAGAGGTGATTCGTTTCATTAACGACATCCTGCTGTCTGCGCCGTCTATCGTGGTCGGTCTGTTTGTTTACACCATTGTGGTGGCGCAAATGGAACACTTCTCCGGCTGGGCAGGTGTGATTGCGCTGGCGCTGCTGCAGGTACCTATCGTCATTCGTACCACCGAGAACATGCTGAAACTGGTGCCGGATAGCCTGCGTGAAGCGGCTTACGCGCTGGGCACGCCGAAGTGGAAAATGATCTCCGCGATTACGCTGAAAGCCTCCGTCTCCGGGATCATGACCGGTATCCTGCTGGCCATTGCCCGTATTGCAGGCGAAACGGCGCCGCTGCTGTTTACTGCCCTCTCCAACCAGTTCTGGAGTACGGACATGATGCAGCCTATCGCCAACCTGCCGGTGACGATTTTTAAATTTGCGATGAGCCCATTCGCGGAATGGCAGCAGCTGGCCTGGGCCGGGGTGCTGATCATTACCCTTTGCGTACTGTTGCTGAACATTCTGGCGCGCGTCATTTTCGCGAAACAGAAACACGGTTAAATTTTTACGGCGCGGCAGATCGCGGCGCCGAATGAGGAAATGAGTCAATGAGTATGGTTGATACTGCCCCGGGTAAGATTCAGGTTCGTGATTTGAACTTCTACTACGGCAAATTCCATGCCCTGAAGAACATCAACCTGGATATCGCCAGGAACCAGGTCACGGCATTTATCGGTCCGTCTGGCTGTGGTAAATCCACGCTGCTGCGTACCTTTAACAAAATGTATTCGCTCTATCCGGAGCAGCGTGCCGAAGGTGAAATCATCCTGGACGGCGATAACATTCTGACCAACAGCCAGGATATCGCCCTGCTGCGTGCAAAAGTCGGGATGGTGTTCCAGAAACCGACGCCGTTCCCGATGTCCATCTACGACAACATTGCCTTTGGCGTACGTCTGTTTGAAAAGCTCTCCCGTACGGATATGGATGAGCGCGTTCAGTGGGCTTTGACCAAGGCCGCATTATGGAACGAAACCAAAGATAAGTTGCACCAGAGCGGTTACTCTCTCTCCGGTGGTCAGCAGCAGCGTCTGTGCATTGCGCGTGGTATCGCCATTCGCCCGGAAGTGTTGTTGCTGGATGAGCCGTGTTCAGCTCTGGACCCGATCTCAACCGGCCGTATTGAAGAGTTGATCACCGAGCTGAAGCAGGATTACACCGTGGTTATCGTGACCCACAATATGCAGCAGGCTGCGCGTTGTTCCGATTACACGGCGTTTATGTACCTGGGCGAGTTGATTGAGTTCAGTAATACGGACGATCTGTTCACCAAGCCCGCTAAAAAGCAAACAGAAGACTATATCACCGGTCGTTACGGTTGATTCAGGAGCGCGCTATGGACAATCTCAATCTTAACAAACACATTTCAGGCCAGTTCAACGCAGAGCTGGAAAGTATTCGCACTCAGGTGATGACCATGGGTGGCATGGTTGAGCAGCAGCTTTCCGATGCCATTACCGCGATGCACAACCAGGACAGCGAGCTGGCGAAGCGCGTTATCGAAGGTGATAAAAACGTCAATATGATGGAAGTCGCCATTGATGAAGCCTGCGTGCGTATTATCGCCAAGCGCCAGCCAACGGCGAGCGACCTGCGTCTGGTTATGGCGATCATCAAAACCATCGCCGAGCTGGAGCGTATTGGTGACGTTGCGGATAAAATCTGCCGCACCGCGCTGGAGAAATTCTCCCAGCAGCACCAGCCACTGCTGGTGAGCCTCGAGTCGCTGGGTCGTCATACCGTGCAGATGCTGCATGACGTACTGGATGCCTTTGCGCGAATGGATCTGGACGAAGCGGTACGTATCTACCGTGAAGACAAGAAGGTCGACCAGGAGTATGAAGGCATCGTGCGTCAGCTGATGACCTACATGATGGAAGACTCCCGTACGATCCCAAGCGTCCTGACCGCGCTGTTCTGCGCGCGTTCAATAGAGCGTATCGGTGACCGTTGCCAGAACATTTGCGAATACATCTTCTACTTCGTGAAAGGGCAGGATTTCCGTCACGTTGGCGGCGATGAGCTGGACAAGCTGCTGGCGGGTAAAGATCCGAAAGAGTGATGCGCTAACATGCCCGGTGCTGCTGTGCTTACCGGGCCTGCGAGCGCTATAGGCCGGATAAGCGTCAGCGCTATCCGGCTTTTTTCAGCGAGTAATATTCCACCCGCGAGCCTTCCACAATTCTGGCAGCTGCGCCAGATTGGTGAAGGTCGTCACTTTTGGATGATCGATTGGTTTGTTGTGCGGATCGGCGCAGAAGTAAAACACCTCCATACCCGCATCAATTCCCGACTGCGCTCCCGCAGAAGAGTCATCCACCAGAATGCAGCTCGCCACGTTAACGTTCATCGCTTTTGCTGCATGGAACATCAACGCCGGGTCTGGCTTCCAGCGCTGGATATCGTAGCCGCTGAACAGTTTTTCCGGGAAGTGGTGCAACATTTCAAGCTTACCCAGCGAGTGCTGCATTTTGCTGACCGGACCGTTCGAGACCACGCAGATGGGCACCGTCATCGCATCCAGAAGCGCATTCGCCCCGGCAATGACCTCCAGTTCGGAGTCGAAGAGGCGTGCGACCTCGGCGCGGTAGACCGGCTCCAGATCTGCTTTCGCCAGATCCACACCGTGCTCTTCGTTAATGATGTCGATGATCTCGTAGAGCTTCACACCTTTAAAGCGTTTAAACACCTCTTCGAGATCCAGCGTAATGCCAAATTCCCTGAACATGGTCACATACGCGCGGGAACAAATGACCTCACTGTCGACCAGCGTACCGTCGCAGTCGAAAAATACCGCTTCAATTCCGGACATGCCTTTCCCTTTTTACAAGTTTAACGTTTACGTACGGCAGTTTAATGAGACGCAATCGTTGCCGTATAAGCAAAATCAATGAAAAAAGTATCTTGTAACCGCCACTATTGTCGCATTTTGGTATAGGATAGCGACGAATTTTCCCTCCTTGTTCGGAAATTGATGATGAGTCAACAACACACTACCCAGACATCTGGTCAGGGTCTGCTTGAGCGCGTGTTTAAACTGCGTGAGCACGGCACAACGGCACGCACCGAAGTGATCGCCGGTTTCACCACCTTCCTGACGATGGTCTATATCGTTTTTGTTAACCCACAAATTCTTGGCGTTGCTGGCATGGACACCAGCGCCGTCTTCGTGACCACCTGTCTGATCGCTGCGCTGGGCAGTATCCTGATGGGTGTGTTCGCTAACCTGCCCGTGGCGCTGGCCCCGGCAATGGGTCTGAACGCTTTCTTCGCGTTCGTGGTCGTCCAGGCGATGGGTCTGCCATGGCAGGTCGGCATGGGCGCTATCTTCTGGGGCGCGGTTGGCCTGCTGTTGCTGACCATTTTCCGCGTACGTTACTGGATGATAGCCAATATTCCGGTGAGCCTGCGCGTGGGGATTACCAGCGGTATTGGTCTGTTTATCGGCATGATGGGTCTGAAAAACGCAGGCGTTATCGTGGCTAACCCGGACACGCTGGTGAGCATCGGTCACCTGACCTCGCACAACGTGCTGCTGGGCGTGCTGGGCTTCTTTATCATCGCTATCCTGGCTTCGCGCAATATTCATGCGGCCGTGCTGGTTTCCATCGTGGTCACCACGCTGCTGGGCTGGATGCTGGGCGATGTGCAGTACAAAGGGATTGTCTCCGCGCCACCGAGCGTATCTACCGTCATTGGGCACGTCGATCTGGCAGGCTCCCTGAACCTGGGTCTGGCGGGCGTGATTTTCTCCTTCATGCTGGTTAACCTGTTTGACTCCTCCGGTACGCTGATTGGCGTGACCGACAAAGCCGGCCTGGCGGATGAGAATGGGAAATTCCCGCGCATGAAGCAGGCGCTGTTTGTTGACAGTGTCTCCTCTGTCACCGGCGCGTTTATCGGTACATCGTCTGTTACCGCTTACATTGAATCCTCTTCAGGTGTCTCTGTGGGTGGCCGTACCGGTCTGACGGCGGTTGTGGTGGGTATCCTGTTCCTGCTGGTGATCTTCCTGTCGCCGCTGGCGGGCATGGTGCCTCCGTATGCAGCAGCCGGCGCGCTGATCTACGTGGGGGTGTTAATGACCTCCAGCCTGTCGCGCGTGAAGTGGGATGATTTAACCGAAGCGGTGCCTGCGTTTATTACCGCGGTGATGATGCCGTTTAGCTTCTCGATCACCGAAGGTATCGCGCTGGGCTTTATCTCCTACTGCGTCATGAAGATTGGTACCGGTCGCTTCCGCGACCTCAGCCCGTGCGTCATCATTGTGGCGCTGCTGTTTGTGCTGAAGATTGTTTTTATTGATGCCAAATAAACAGAAAGCCCTTTTCGTCGAAAAGGGCTTTTGTGTTTGCGCCCTCTCCCGGTGGGAGAGGGCCAGAGTGAGGACATCAGGCTACGTTTAAGCTTTCACTCGCTTAATATAATCACCAAACGCGGTCAGCTGGCCAGAAAGATGGTCACGCGTACTTTGATCCACCACTTCACCCGTCTGCGGGTCGACCTTGTTCTGAATCACGCCCCCCATAAATTCCGGTTTGTTCATTACCATCGCATCCAGGAAGACCAGGATCTGACGCAGATGGTACTGGCAGCGTGCCCCGCCAATCGCGCCCATAGAGCTGGTCTGGATCAGCACCGGTTTACCCGACAGCGGCTGCTCCGGGAGACGGGATAACCAGTCAATGGCGTTCTTCAGGCCACCCGGGACGGAGTAGTTATATTCAGGCGTAACAATGACCACGCCGTCTGCCTGGCGGATCTGCTCTGCAAGCGCTTCTACGCTCTGTGGAAACCCTTCTTCCTGCTGCACATCCGCGTCGTAAAGCGGAATGTCGCCAATCGATGGCAGGGCGCTAATGTCCATACCTGCCGGTGCCAGCTGAGGCAGCGTGCGGGCAACCATCCCGTTAAATGAACCTTTGCGCAGGCTTCCCAGTAACGTAACAACTTTCAACGTATCAGACATGATTACTCCTGTTTCATCATGATGACCCTGAATGGATCAGCTAAGGGTATATGCTTTTTCTGCCGGTAAACTGGTTAATCTCATCAGGCGTGCGGCGGGTTCGTTGGCTCGCTCGGGCACATCCGGAAGGCTACTCCATCCGTGTTGACTGTCAAATTCCCAGATTTTCAATCGTTCGATGGCGGGGGTCACCGCGATGGACCAAATCAGTACGTCTTCGGCATCGCTGAGCGCCTCTACCAGCGTGGCTTTAGCGGAACGCAGACGTCCGGAGCCGGGAAGCAATTGCAGCAGGCTGGCGTCGTCTGATGCACAGCCACAGAGCTTTCGAATGCTCTGGCGTAAGGTAATGAGCTGAGCTCTGGCCTCGATGGGATCGTTCTGGTTACGCACCCACAGCTTTTCATTGCTGGAAAGCGGGTAGTCATCGTGCGGGTTCGCGCCGTGGAAGCCACGGGTTGCGTGCTGAAGCTCCATGTCCAGGCCGCAATCCCCTTCAGTAGTGAGCGCGACGCCAATGATATTGCCCGTGTAGGCAATGGAGAAACGCGGCAGCTCCGGGTCGGCAAAGACCGGGCGCCCTTCAGGTTGGGTGAGGATATCCGGCAGTTCACTGGTGCCGTACAGCATGAACATCAGCTCAGCGAGAAGCGCGCGGGATGCCAAAAACCGCGTCCGGCGATGCTCCGGCAGTTTACGTGCTTCCTGGTGACACGCGGATGAAATTCTGGCCGATACGAGATGTCCCTCTGTCAGTATCCCTCTTGCAAAGTGCGTTGCCATTTTTCGCTCCTTGATAATGGTCGTATTCGGTTAAACGGTTACATGATTATCGCTTAACTTGCCTTCTGTTTTAATCAGTAAATGGGAGTAAGAGAAGCCTGAGGACCCAACTTTACATTTTCTTAGGCAAAAATAAGCGCTGGAGCGGCATATAGCGCTTTGATTGTCTCACGGAGCCAGAGGATTTTCGGATTATGGCTGTTTCGTTTATGCCAGATCAGCGTGAAAGGAACGGTCAGTTTTTCAGCCTGGGCTTCATCAATGGGAATGGGCAGGGCGATCAGCTTACGCTGGTGGAGTTGATTATAGTGATGGCAGTAGTGTGGCGCCGTAGCGATGTAGTTATGGCCGGGCTGCGCCGCCATAAACATCGACTGTTCGAAACCGGGCAGGCTCATGGCGATATTACGCTCACGTCCCATCTCTCTGAGCACCTCATCAAGCGCCCAGGTGTCGCTGCGCTCCCAGAAGATGCTGATATGCGGATAGCGCAGGAAAGTCTCCAGGTTCCACTCTTCCTGAAGAGCCGGATGATCTTCGCGCAAATAGACGCAGGGACGGTCGCTGAACAGAATTTCGTAGTCGATAAACCACGGCATCAGCTTCAACAGCTCGCGGGAGCGCGGATGCGTTTCACGGCCCGTGAAGCCAAGATCGACTTCTCCGCGTGTAATGGCATCCACCGAGTCGTAATCCCAGTGGCGCATCTTTACCGTGGCCTGTGGATAGCGCTGATTGACCTGCTCGAGCAGGGCATTAAAACGGATCAACATCAGAGGCGTTTCCGCGGCCAGCACGAACGTCAGCCCGCCCGGGGAGTCATGATGGAATTTATCGAGGATCTGATTGCCAATCTGCATCCAGTCGGCCAGATCCTGCTCCAGGCTCATCGTCAGCGGTGTCGGCAGCAGGCCTAACGGTGTTTTCACAAACAGCGGATCGTCAAACCAGTCGCGCAGTTTCGCCAGCGATTTACTTACCGCGGACGGGGTCACGTTCATCCGTTTCGCGGCTTTGGTTACGCTGCGCTCCTGCAGCAAAAGCTGCAGGCACAACAACAGGTTAAGATCGAGACTGCTGATTGGCTTCTTCATAATGGGCCGCGGGCTGGATGACCATAAGTAAGGTGATGCAGAGCATGCTACAACCAATCAGAATCCCGATCAGCATATTGAGCGCATTAAGGCCGATGACCGCCGCCAGCCATATCCACAGCGACGAACCGCAGACCTGCGCAATACCCAGCACCGAACTTGCCACACCCGCGCGCAGTGAGAACGGGCCAAGCGCCTGACTCATTGCCACGCCAAAGCCGACGGAGAAGCCGGCGCAAATCAGCGTAATCCCTACCAGCATCAGCACATGTGTGCTGGTGGTCGCCAGAATCCCCCCCGCAGCGAGGAACAGCACCTGAGAGGTTAGCATGAGCGTGCGCTGACGGAAGATATTCAGTGCGAACGGCGTCGAGAACGAGACGGCCATACTGACCATCGCGGTAAGTGCCATCACGGTGGAATACTCACCTCGATCAAACCCCATGGTCTCCATCAGCAATACCGGGGAAACGTTTACATACGTCAGGATCACCGCCACGCTCAGTGTGGTAATGGCCAGGCGACTCAGGAAAAAGCGGTTTAGCAGCGTCTCGGCCGGATGAAGGGTTGCCGTATGGCCTGCGTTTTGCGAGCCTGGATGGGTCTCTTTCAGCACCGTGATCGAGAGGATAAAGACCAGCGCACCCATGGCCGCCATCGTCCAGAACAGGCTCTGCCACGGGAATTTCAGCATGATCAGATAGCCCACCACCGGCGCCATCACCGGAATGATGCAGGTAATACCGTTGAGCATGGAAAGCACTTTGGCACGGCGCTGGGCGCTTAAGGTATCGCGTAGGATGGCGAAGGCCACCACATAACAGCCACCGGCACCTATCCCCTGAATAAAGCGTCCTGTCAGGAACAGGGTACTGTCCTGGGCCAGGGAGCAGAGCATTGACGCCAGCGCGAAGATGATGGCACAGGTAATGGCCACGGGCTGACGACCCGCTTTGTCCGCGATTTTCCCGGCAAATACCATCGATGATGCCATCCCGGCGAGATAGGCCGAAAACGCAATATGCAGCTGCGCCTCGCTGGCACCCAGATCGCGGGCAATGTGCGGCAGCCCCACCAGATACATATCAATACCCGATGGATAAAGCAGAACCAGCGCAAAACTACAAAACAGAAAACGAGCCATAAACCCCCCATAGATGCAGGCAAGCAGAATAGGGGGATAAAAGGGGTTAGGCGAGTTGCCATTTGGACAAAGGTGATTTCCCGGGAGGAAATCACCCTTCATCAGCGGTAATTACTTGCCGATACAGAAGCTCGAGAAAATCCGTCCCAGCAGATCGTCCGAGGTAAATTCGCCGGTTATCTCACTCAGTTTTTGCTGCGCCAGACGCAGCTCTTCCGCCAGCAGTTCACCCGCCCATGCGCCAAGCAGCTGCGCTTTCCCCTGATCGAGGTGGCGTGCCGCGTCTTCCAGCGCCTGAAGGTGACGACGGCGCGCAAGGAAGCCGCCTTCCATACTGGTATCAAAGCCCATGCTCTGTTTGAGATGGTTGCGCAGGTCGTCAACGCCTTCACGGGTACGGGCCGACAGGCGAATAAGTGAGTGGCCATTCACTTCACTAATACCCAGCGTTTCGCCGGTCACATCCGCTTTGTTACGCACCACGGTGATCGGCAGTTTTGCCGGCAGGCGGGCAATAAAGTCGGGCCAGATGTCCGCCGGATCAACGGCATCGGTCGTGGTACCGTCCACCATAAACAGCACGCGGTCAGCCTGCTCAATCTCCTGCCAGGCGCGTTCGATACCGATGCGCTCTACTTCGTCACTGGCGTCGCGAAGACCTGCCGTGTCGATGATGTGCAGCGGCATGCCGTCGATATGAATATGCTCACGCAGCACGTCGCGGGTGGTACCGGCGATGTCGGTGACGATCGCCGCTTCACGGCCCGCCAGGGCGTTGAGCAGGCTCGATTTACCGGCGTTAGGGCGGCCCGCAATCACGACCTTCATCCCCTCGCGCAGCAGGCTACCCTGACGTGCTTCGGCACGCACCGCGTCGAGATCGGCCATCACGCTATTCAGCTGAGCTTCAATTTTACCGTCAGAGAGGAAGTCGATCTCCTCATCCGGGAAATCGATAGCCGCTTCGACATAGATGCGCAGGTGAGTAAGTGCTTCCACAAGATGATTCACGCGCGCCGAGAACGCGCCCTGAAGCGAGTTCAGTGCGGAGCGGGCTGCCTGCTCGGAGCTGGCGTCGATCAGGTCAGCAATTGCTTCTGCCTGTGCGAGGTCAAGCTTATCGTTCAGGAAGGCACGCTCGGAGAACTCACCAGGCTTTGCAATGCGCAGGCCCGGCAGCGTCAGAATGCGTTTTAACAGCAGGTCGAGGATGACCGGGCCACCGTGGCCCTGCAGCTCCAGCACGTCTTCTCCGGTAAAGGAGTTCGGGCCCGGGAACCACAGCGCAATGCCCTGGTCCAGCGGCGTGCCGTCAGTGTCTTTAAACGGCAGATAATCAGCGTAGCGCGGCTTTGGCAGTTTACCCAGCACCGCTTCGGCGACCTCGCGGGCCTTCAGGCCGGAGATACGCAGAATGCCTACACCACCGCGTCCCGGTGGGGTTGCCTGGGCGACGATAGTGTCGTTATGGCTCATGGTTGGTCTCGTTCAATACAAATAAAAAAGGCGGTCAATCGACCGCCCTTATTTTAGCGTTAATTTACCGAATCAGGACTTTTTCTTTTCGCGGCTATGCAGGCCACGTTTTTCCAGACCACGGTAAATCAGCTGCTGCTGGATAATGGTCACCAGGTTGCTGACGATATAGTACAGCACCAGACCTGACGGGAACCACAGGAAGAACACGGTGAAGATGACCGGCATAAAGGTCATGATCTTCTGCTGCATCGGGTCGGTCACGGTGGTCGGCGACATCTTCTGGATGAAGAACATCGTTACGCCCATCAGGATCGGCAGGATATAGTACGGGTCCTGTGCAGACAGGTCATGGATCCACAGGGCGAACGGCGCGTGGCGCAGCTCAACGGAACCCATCAGCATGTAGTACAGCGCAAGGAAGATTGGCATCTGAATCAGCAGCGGGAAGCAACCACCCAGTGGGTTCACTTTCTCTGCTTTATACAGGGCCATCATCTCCTGGCTCTGACGCTGTTTGTCATCGCCCAGACGCTCACGCATTGCCTGAATCTTAGGCTGCAGCATACGCATCTTCGCCATGGAGGTGTACTGCGCTTTAGTCAGCGGGTACATGATGCCACGTACGATGAAGGTGATAACGATGATGGAGAAGCCCCAGTTACCCAGGAAGCTGTGGATGAACTTCAGCAGCTTAAACAGCGGCTGAGAGATGAACCACAACCAGCCGTAGTCCACGGTCAGATCCAGGTGCGGCGCAACGGCAGCCATTTTGTCCTGGATTTCCGGACCGACCCACAGGGTGCTTGCCAGCTTACCGGTTTGACCCGGCTGTACCAGAACCGGCTGAGATTTGTAGCCAATGGCTGCAAGACCGTTACCCAGGTTCGCGGTATAGAAGTTGTTAGTACCGTCGTTCGTTGGCACCCACGCAGTGGCGAAATACTGCTGCAGCATTGCCACCCAACCGCCTTTAGCGCTGACGTTCAGGTTTTCGTTATCGGCAATGGTGTCGAATTTGTATTTCTCGTACTTCGCATCAGGCGTAGAGTACGCCGCGCCACGGAAGGTATGCAGCGCAAAGTTGCTGCTTCCGGTGTCACGGTGAGACGGCAGATTGATGGACTGCTTCAGCTGACCAAAGGTCGACAGTTCCAGCGGTTTCGCACCGGTGTTCTGAACGCTGTAGCCCACGTTCACCGCATATTCACCGCGTTTCAGGGTGAAGGTTTTGGTGAAGGTGTTGCCCGCGGCGTCGGTGTAGGTCATCGGGATAGCGATTTCATTCTGACCATCAGCCAGTACGAAAGTCTCTTTCTCGACGTTGTACAGTGGACGCGCACCGTTAGCCGGGTTATCCGGGCCATCACGACCGGTCAGGCCGCTCTGGGCCTGGTAGATAAACTCAGGCGTGGTTTCCAGTAACTGGAACGGTTCGTTAGACTTCAGCTCTTTTGGGTAGGTCAACAGCAGCGCCTGCTCAACATCACCACCACGGGTGTTGATAGTCAGCTCAAGCACATCGGTCTTAACCGTAATCTGTTTCCCCTGGCCACTGGCCGGTACGCCCTGGTCGGCGGCGCTACCCGCTGCGGTGGTCGTAGTCTGCGTGGTCTGCTGCTGGGGTTGAGGATTTTTATCCTGCTCCCATGCCTGCCAGATCATGAAAGACACGAACAACAAAGCGATGATAAGAAGATTGCGTTGCGAATCCATCGTTAGTGTTCTCTGGTATCAAAGGGTCCTGGCGGGACGGGATCGTCTCCACCTGGGTGTAAAGGGTGGCATTTTAATACGCGTTTCACCGTCAACCAACTGCCTTTTATCACTCCAAACCTGCGCAATGCCTCAATTCCGTAGCTTGAGCATGTTGGCGTGAAACGGCAGTGCGGCCCGAGTAGCGGACTAATCAGGCGTTGATAGACCCGAATGAGGGCTATCAGGACCCGCGAGCCAGGCGACAATGGCGGCGCCATAATTTTTCCAACGCTTCCGAGAGAGCACGGTTATCGAGGTCGGCAACCCCTTTTTTAGCCACCACCACGAAATCCATTGAAGGCAGTTCGTGCTGACGTAAACGGAAGCTTTCACGCGTCAGACGTTTAATCCGATTGCGTTCATGCGCACGCTTAACGTTTTTCTTGGCGACAGTAAGACCGATGCGGGGATGCCCCAGCGAATTCAGGCGGCCGAGGATGGTGATTTGCGGCGTGCCAGCCCGTTGTGGCTGCTGGAAGACGAAAGTGAAATGAGTGGGAGTTAACAAACGTAACTCCCTGGGAAATGCTAGCTTAACCACTCAGGGGTTAGCTTTATTACTTGGAAACGGTCAGACGAGCGCGGCCTTTAGCACGACGACGTGCCAGAACCTGACGACCATTTTTAGTAGCCATACGAGCACGGAAGCCGTGAGAACGGTTGCGCTTCAGTACAGACGGTTGAAAAGTGCGTTTCATGGCGATTTCTACCTAAACTTGAATAAATTCACTGACTTTTGCGTATACCCGAACGAGTTTCGAACGACTAACGCCTCAGCGTGGGTGATTAAAGAGGCCGGATTGTAATAATTGTACACTCCGGAGTCAATTCTCTTTCCTTATTTCCCGCGTATTTCCGCACGTTTTCGCGTGGAAAATGAGCAACGGACGACGCAGGAAGATGAGCACCACGCGCCGGGTCGAGGATTATACGGCCTCCCAAACAAAGCGCAAGGATCGTCCCGGATCTTCGTTAGATCATTTAAGCAAGAAATTGTCTGTGCTCATTAATTTTTCCAATATGCGGGCTAAATCGTAGGGTACTCGCCCCAGGATCGTTTACACTTACCCGGTTTCCGATCTTCCTGTGGATAAATCGGGAAGAATCTGTGAGAAACAGAAGATCTCTGGCTCAGTTTAGGCTATGATCCGCGGTCCCGATCGGGATCCAGCGATCCTGGCCGGGTATAACCGCAGATAGCGGTTCGCACATCACCCTTTTGCACAGGGTCATGTCGATGTGCGCCAACAATCATGAATATTCAATAGTTTTCTTTTATTGTTCGAGTGGAGTCCGCCGTGTCACTTTCGCTTTGGCAGCAGTGTCTTGCCCGATTGCAGGATGAGTTACCAGCCACAGAATTCAGTATGTGGATCCGCCCCTTGCAGGCGGAACTGAGCGATAACACGCTGGCTTTGTATGCGCCAAACCGTTTTGTGCTCGATTGGGTAAGGGATAAATACCTTAATAACATCAATGGACTGCTGAATGATTTCTGCGGATCCGATGCGCCACAGCTACGCTTTGAAGTGGGAACAAAACCGGTCACGCAGACCGTGCGTGAAACGGTAAATGTGGCAATACCTGCTCAGGCAGCCCCCGCTCCGGCACCGCGCGCCCTTCCGGCGACCCGTTCGGGCTGGGACAACGTGCCTGCTCCGGCAGAGCAAACCTACCGTTCTAACGTCAATGTTAAACACACGTTCGATAACTTCGTTGAAGGTAAATCGAACCAGCTGGCGCGCGCGGCGGCACGCCAGGTTGCAGATAACCCCGGTGGTGCCTACAACCCGCTGTTCCTTTATGGCGGCACGGGTTTGGGTAAAACGCACCTTCTGCATGCGGTAGGCAACGGCATTATGGCGCGTAAGCCAAATGCGAAAGTGGTGTATATGCACTCCGAGCGCTTCGTTCAGGACATGGTAAAAGCCCTGCAAAACAATGCGATCGAAGAGTTTAAACGCTACTACCGTTCTGTTGACGCACTGCTTATCGATGACATCCAATTCTTTGCCAATAAAGAACGATCCCAGGAAGAGTTTTTCCACACCTTTAATGCGCTGCTGGAAGGTAATCAGCAGATCATTTTGACGTCGGATCGTTATCCAAAAGAGATCAACGGCGTTGAAGATCGTCTGAAATCCCGTTTTGGCTGGGGCCTGACCGTGGCGATCGAGCCACCGGAACTGGAAACCCGCGTCGCGATCCTGATGAAGAAAGCCGATGAAAACGACATTCGCCTGCCGGGTGAAGTGGCGTTCTTTATTGCCAAGCGTCTGCGCTCCAACGTCCGTGAACTTGAAGGGGCACTGAACCGCGTGATTGCCAATGCCAACTTCACCGGCCGTGCGATCACCATCGATTTTGTGCGTGAAGCGCTGCGCGATTTGCTGGCACTGCAGGAAAAATTGGTCACTATCGACAATATTCAAAAGACGGTGGCCGAGTACTACAAAATCAAAGTGGCAGATTTGCTGTCTAAACGTCGTTCCCGCTCGGTGGCGCGTCCGCGTCAGATGGCGATGGCGCTGGCAAAGGAGTTAACCAACCACAGTCTGCCGGAGATCGGCGATGCTTTTGGTGGCCGTGACCATACGACCGTGCTGCACGCTTGTCGTAAGATTGAGCAGTTACGCGAAGAAAGCCACGACATAAAAGAAGATTTTTCCAATTTAATCAGAACATTATCATCGTGACGCTATGAAATTTACCGTTGAACGTGAACATTTATTAAAACCGCTGCAACAGGTGAGTGGCCCATTAGGTGGCCGCCCAACGCTGCCAATTCTCGGAAACCTGCTGCTTCAGGTCGCGGACGGTACGCTGTCGCTGACCGGCACAGATCTGGAAATGGAAATGATCGCGCGCGTTACGCTGTCTCAGCCGCATGAAGCGGGCGCGACCACTGTTCCGGCACGTAAATTCTTTGATATCTGCCGCGGGCTGCCGGAAGGCGCTGAAATTGCCGTGCAGCTGGAAGGCGACCGTATGCTGGTGCGCTCTGGCCGTAGCCGTTTCTCGCTCTCGACGCTGCCTGCCGCGGACTTCCCGAACCTGGACGACTGGCAGAGTGAAGTTGAATTCACCCTGCCGCAGGCAACGATGAAGCGTCTGATTGAAGCCACGCAGTTCTCAATGGCGCATCAGGACGTTCGTTACTACTTAAACGGCATGCTGTTCGAAACCGAAGGTGAAGAGCTGCGTACCGTGGCTACCGACGGTCACCGACTGGCAGTCTGTTCCATGCCCATTGGCGACTCGCTGCCAAACCATTCGGTGATCGTACCGCGTAAAGGCGTGATTGAGCTGATGCGTATGCTCGACGGTGGTGATACGCCACTGCGCGTGCAGATCGGCAGCAATAACATCCGTGCTCATGTGGGTGATTTTGTCTTCACATCGAAGCTGGTTGACGGTCGTTTCCCGGATTATCGCCGCGTATTGCCGAAGAACCCGGACAAAACGCTGGAAGCAGGTTGCGACAGCCTCAAGCAGGCTTTTGCCCGCGCCGCGATTCTCTCTAACGAGAAATTCCGCGGGGTGCGTCTGTATGTGAGCGAAAATCAGATCAAAATCACCGCCAACAACCCGGAGCAGGAAGAGGCAGAAGAGATTCTGGACGTCACCTATGCCGGGACTGAGATGGAAATCGGCTTTAACGTCAGTTATGTGCTGGATGTGCTGAACGCGCTTAAATGCGAAAACGTTCGCATTCTGCTGACCGACTCCGTTTCGAGTGTACAGATTGAAGATGCGGCCAGCCAAAGTGCGGCTTACGTTGTCATGCCGATGAGGCTGTAGTGAACGCTATCGGGCTATCTTACTTGCCTTTTTCAACCCGGGCTGTGCTCGTCCCTGTCTCGTACTTTGTGTACGCGCCAGGGTCTGCGTGCAGTCCGCGTTGAAACGGGCTGAGCCGATTACGCCCTGGCCCGAAGAAATCCAGATATGTCACTGACGCGCCTTTTAATTAAAGATTTCCGCAATATCGAAAACGCGGATCTCGCTTTATCCCCTGGCTTTAATTTCCTGGTTGGCGCGAACGGCAGCGGCAAAACCAGCGTGCTTGAGGCCATCTACACGCTCGGCCACGGACGGGCGTTTCGCAGTCTGCAAATTGGCCGCGTCATTCGCCACGAACAGGAAGCCTTTGTTCTGCACGGGCGTTTGCAGGGCGAGGAGCGTGAAACGGCCATCGGTCTGACCAAAGACAAGCAGGGCGACAGCAAGGTTCGTATCGACGGTACTGACGGCCACAAAGTGGCTGAGCTCGCGCTGCTGATGCCAATGCAGCTGATTACGCCGGAGGGGTTTACTTTACTCAATGGCGGCCCCAAATACAGAAGAGCCTTCCTTGACTGGGGATGCTTTCACAACGAAGCCGGTTTCTTTAACGCCTGGAGCAACCTGAAGCGCCTGCTTAAGCAGCGTAACGCTGCACTGCGCCAGGTGACACGCTACGCCCAGCTGCGCCCGTGGGACAAGGAATTAATTCCCCTTGCGGAACAAATCAGCTGCTGGCGTGCCGAATACAGCGCGGGTATCGCCGACGATATGGCCGACACCTGCAAACAGTTTTTACCTGAATTCTCTCTCACCTTCTCCTTCCAGCGCGGCTGGGAGAAAGAGACAGATTATGCCGAAGTGTTAGAGAGAAATTTCGAGCGCGACCGCATGCTGACCTACACCGCACATGGCCCGCACAAGGCGGATTTCCGCATTCGTGCCGACGGTGCGCCGGTGGAAGACACGCTGTCGCGTGGGCAGCTCAAGCTTTTGATGTGCGCGCTGCGCCTGGCGCAGGGAGAGTTTTTGACCCGCGAGAGCGGGCGACGCTGCCTGTACCTGATAGATGATTTTGCCTCGGAACTTGACGACGCGCGGCGCGGGCTGCTTGCCAGCCGCTTAAAAGCCACGCAGTCACAGGTTTTCGTCAGTGCGATTAGCGCTGAACACGTTATAGACATGTCGGACGAAAATTCGAAGATGTTTACCGTGGAAAAGGGTAAAATAACGGATTAACCCAAGTTGAAATGAGCGAGAAACGTTGATGTCGAATTCTTATGACTCCTCCAGTATCAAAGTCCTGAAAGGGCTGGATGCGGTGCGTAAGCGCCCGGGTATGTATATCGGCGACACGGATGACGGCACCGGTCTGCACCACATGGTATTCGAGGTGGTAGATAACGCTATCGACGAAGCGCTCGCGGGTCACTGTAAAGACATCGTGGTCACGATCCATGCGGACAACTCCGTCTCCGTCACCGATGACGGTCGTGGCATCCCAACCGGTATTCACCCGGAAGAGGGCGTATCGGCTGCGGAAGTTATCATGACCGTACTGCACGCAGGCGGTAAGTTCGATGATAACTCCTATAAAGTTTCCGGCGGTCTGCACGGTGTAGGTGTGTCCGTGGTTAACGCCCTGTCGCAGAAACTGGAGCTGGTTATCCAGCGCGAAGGCAAAATTCACCGTCAGCTGTATACGCACGGCGTGCCGCAGGCACCGCTGGCTGTTACGGGTGACACCGACAAAACCGGTACCATGGTGCGTTTCTGGCCGAGCCTTGAAACGTTCACCAACGTTACCGAGTTCGAATATGAGATTCTGGCGAAACGCCTGCGTGAACTGTCGTTCCTGAACTCCGGCGTCTCGATTCGTCTGCGTGACAAACGCGACAACAGAGAAGACCACTTCCACTACGAAGGCGGTATCCGGGCGTTCGTTGAGTATCTGAACAAGAACAAAACGCCCATTCACCCGAATATCTTCTACTTCTCTACCGAAAAAGACGGTATTGGCGTGGAAGTGGCGCTGCAGTGGAACGACGGTTTCCAGGAAAATATCTACTGCTTCACCAACAACATTCCACAGCGTGACGGCGGTACTCACCTTGCGGGCTTCCGTGCGGCGATGACCCGTACCCTGAATGCCTACATGGACAAAGAAGGCTACAGCAAAAAAGCGAAAGTCAGCGCCACCGGTGACGATGCCCGTGAAGGCCTGATTGCGGTTGTCTCCGTGAAGGTACCGGATCCGAAGTTCTCCTCTCAGACTAAAGACAAGCTGGTCTCTTCTGAGGTGAAATCGGCGGTTGAACAGCAGATGAACGAACTGCTGAGCGAATACCTGCTGGAAAACCCGTCAGACGCGAAAATCGTGGTTGGCAAAATTATCGATGCGGCACGTGCCCGTGAAGCGGCGCGTAAAGCCCGTGAAATGACCCGTCGTAAAGGCGCGCTGGATTTAGCTGGCCTGCCAGGCAAACTGGCTGACTGCCAGGAACGCGACCCGGCGCTGTCCGAACTGTACCTCGTGGAAGGGGACTCCGCGGGCGGTTCTGCGAAGCAGGGCCGTAACCGTAAGAATCAGGCTATCCTGCCGCTGAAGGGTAAAATCCTCAACGTGGAGAAGGCCCGTTTCGACAAGATGCTCTCTTCTCAGGAAGTGGCAACGCTGATCACCGCGCTCGGTTGCGGCATCGGCCGTGACGAGTACAACCCGGACAAACTGCGCTACCACAGCATCATCATCATGACCGATGCGGACGTCGACGGCTCGCACATCCGTACGCTGCTGTTGACCTTCTTCTATCGTCAGATGCCAGAAATTGTTGAACGTGGCCACGTCTACATTGCACAGCCACCGCTGTACAAAGTGAAGAAAGGCAAACAGGAACAGTACATCAAAGACGACGAAGCGATGGATCAGTACCAAATCGCGATCGCGCTTGATGGTGCGACCCTGCATGCGAACTCTCACGCCCCTGCACTGGCCGGTGAGCCGCTGGAGCGTCTGGTGTCCGAGTTTAACGCGGCGCAGAAAATGATTGGTCGTATGGAGCGTCGTTATCCTAAATCGCTGCTGAAGGCGCTGATTTATCAGCCAACCCTGACGGAAGCCGATCTGAGCGATGAACAGGTTGTTACCCGCTGGGTGAACACCCTGGTAACCGAGCTGAACGAGAAAGAGCAGCACGGCAGCCAGTGGAAGTTCGATGTCCAGCAGAACGCTCAGCAGCAGTTCGAACCGATTGTGCGCGTGCGTACTCACGGCGTTGATACCGATTACCCCCTGGAGCACGAGTTTGTGACCGGTCCGGAATATCGCCGTATCTGTACGCTGGGTGAGAAGCTCCGTGGTCTTATCGAAGACGATGCGTTTATCGAACGTGGTGAACGTCGTCAGCCGGTAGCAAGCTTCGAGCAGGCGCTGGAATGGCTGGTGAAAGAGTCCCGTCGTGGTCTGTCTATTCAGCGTTATAAAGGTCTGGGTGAAATGAACCCGGATCAGCTGTGGGAAACCACCATGGATCCGGAAAGCCGTCGTATGCTGCGCGTGACCGTTAAAGACGCGATTGCAGCCGATCAGCTGTTCACAACCCTGATGGGCGATGCGGTTGAACCACGTCGTGCCTTTATCGAAGAGAACGCCCTGAAAGCGGCGAATATCGATATCTAAGGGTTGTTACACCGCAAGTCAGAGGCCGCGCATTTAGCGCGGCTTTTTTGTGGGCGCAGAATTATCAGCATCCAGCTCCAGCGACAGGACTGACGGTAACCGGCTGACCAGCATGTCGACCGCAATCCTGACTCGCAGGGGGAGATGCGGCGTCTGCTGCCAGACCGCGTGAACGTCGAAACGCACATCCGGCGCCTGTTTTAAGAGTGGGATGAGCCTTCCATTCTGCAGCTCTTTGCGCACCATCCAGCAGGGTAACCATGCAATACCATGCCCGGCCAGCGCTGCGTCGCAGATAGCCTGCAGATCGTCCATATTGAGGGATGATCGGGGAATTAGGGTGTGCGATGTTCCTTCGTGGTCCGCCAGTTCCCACGGTAACACCCTGCCGGCACGCAGGTAGTTAATGGCCTTATGCTGGCGTAAATCGGCAACGGTTTCAGGCTGGCCGTTATTCCTCAGGTACTCCGGCGCGGCGCACAGCACCATTCGGTGTTCCCCCAGGCGTCTGGCGACCAGCATGGTGCTGTCCGGCAGTGCGCCGTTTCGCACCGCCATATCAAACCCTTCCTCGACGATATCCACTACGCGATCGCTGAATGACATTTCCAGCTCAAGGGCAGGATGTTCCTGCGTCAAGGCTATCAGCAGCGGGGCGATGCACTGGCGACCAAACAGCACCGGCATGGCAACACGCAGACGGCCACTCACCTGATGTTTCCCTGTTTCCAGCAGCGACTCCGCGCCACGGATTTCCTGGAGTGCTCGCAGGCAACGTTCATAAAAAAGGGCACCGTTATCGGTCAGGCTTTGGCTACGCGTTGTGCGCTGAAACAGGCGTACTCCCAGCCGCGCTTCAAGGCGAGCAATGCTTTTCCCTACCGCCGAGCGCGACAAATGCAAACGCACCGCGGCCTGAGCAAAACTGCCTGCCTCTACGGCGGCGACAAAAACGGGAATATCCTTCAGCGTATCGGTCATGGATTGTCGTTCTTCAGGAATCAATAGTGGGAAAAGGTATCGCCACTGGCGACCATGAGTCAACGTTAGACTGTCGGTACTGAAGTGCATTTGATAACAGGAGAAAAAGATGACAGAGATGATGCAACGCTGGTCAATGGACGCCCTTGGGCGTGAAAACCTCAGACTCACTCAGGCGCCTGTACCCCAGCCGGGCCCGGGTGAAGTGCGCGTGCGGGTGAACGCTGTCGCGCTCAACTATCGCGATAAAATGGTCATCGAAGGCAACATGCCGATCGCGCTCACCTTCCCGTTTACCCCGGCATCTGACATGGCAGGCGTGGTGGACAGTACGGGTGAAGGCGTTACCCGCTTTAAACCCGGAGCTCGCGTCATCTCCACCTTCTCTCCGGAGTGGGTAGACGGTAAACCGAAAGGCGACGCCCGCAATTTGCCCTACCAGACGCTGGGCGGTTATTTTCAGGGGATGCTGTCTGAATACGTGATCATGCGTGAAAACTGGCTGGTGGCCGCCCCGGAAACGCTGGATGACGCAGAGGCTAGCACCTTACCCTGCGCGGGGCTTACCGCATGGTTTGCACTGGTGGAGCGCGGACAGTTACGTGCCGGACAGTCGGTGCTGGTGCAAGGCACTGGCGGTGTCGCAATCTTCGCGTTGCAAATCGCCAAAGCACACGGTGCAGAAGTTTTTGTGACGTCGGGCAGTGATGAAAAACTGGCGCTGGCTAAAACGCTCGGTGCCGATCGGGGCATCAACCGGCTTAAAGGGAACTGGGCTGACGAGATTTACGCGCTGACGCAGGATCGCGGTATCGACCATATTATTGAAACCGTTGGCGGGGAGAACCTGAGACATTCCCTGCGGGCCGTTGCCGTTCACGGGCGCATATCCGTCATTGGCGTGTTGGCCGGGAGTGAAATCTCGCTGCCTGCCAGCGAACTCTTGCTGAAATCACCGGTGATTCAGGGGATTGGCGTCGGGCACCGCCGTGCGCTGGAAGATTTTGTCCGCGCAGTCGATGTCACGGGGCTGAAACCGGTGATTGAACACCGCTACCGTTTTAACCAGCTTGAAGAGGCGCTTGTACACCTCGACCGCGGTGCTTTTGGCAAAATAGTCCTCACCCGCGAGTAAGCCGTTATCCCCGGGACAGACGTAAAAGGGGGCTTTTGTTGCGCAATGTAGCTCTATTTTTGTGGGCTTAATCGCGTTAGCATGAGGCAGCACTCATTTATCCCGGGGACCCTATGGCTATCAAACTTATTGCTATCGACATGGACGGCACGCTGTTGCTGCCAGACCACACTATTTCTCCAGCCGTTAAAAATGCGATTGCCGCTGCGCGCGCAAAAGGCGTGAATGTGGTACTGACCACCGGTCGTCCGTATGCGGGCGTGCACAGCTACCTGAAAGAGCTGCACATGAATCAGCCGGGCGATTACTGCATTACCTATAACGGTGCGCTGGTACAGAAGGCGGCGGATGGCAGCACGGTGGCGCAAACCGCGCTGAATTATGACGATTACCTGTTCCTGGAAAAACTGTCCCGCGAGGTCGGTTCCCATTTCCACGCGCTCGATCGCAATACGCTCTATACCGCTAACCGTGATATCAGCTATTACACCGTACATGAATCCTATGTCGCGACGATCCCACTGGTGTTCTGCGAAGCTGAGAAAATGGATCCGAGCACCCAGTTCCTGAAAGTGATGATGATTGATGAGCCTGACATCCTGGATAAAGCGATTGCGCGCATTCCGGCTGAGGTAAAAGAGAAATACACCGTGCTGAAAAGTGCGCCGTACTTCCTCGAAATCCTGGATAAACGCGTCAATAAAGGCACCGGTATGAAATCGCTGGCAGATACGCTGGGCATCAAACCGGAAGAGATCATGGCGCTGGGCGATCAGGAAAACGACATTGCGATGATTGAATATGCGGGCATGGGTGTGGCAATGGACAATGCGATCCCGTCCGTGAAAGACGTGGCCAATTTCGTGACCAAATCTAACCTCGAAGACGGCGTTGCCTACGCGATCGAGAAATTTGTTCTGCAGTAACAGCGTTTCACGCTCATCAGCCTCGGTTATCAACCGGGGCTTTTTTTTGCGCTGAATTTATCGAATTGTTCTTTTTGTGATCTGTATTGTAGTACAACATTATTTGATTGTACTACATTACAGCCACGGTAATGACGAAAGGCGTCACGTTTGTACTGCAAAAGTGAGGCGAAATTCAGCGGTCGAGGTAAAGTAGTCCTGAACATACAGAGCATAAGGACTCTCCATGACTCTCAATAAAACCGATCGCATCGTCATCACGCTGGGCACCCAGATCGTGGGTGGAAAGTACGTTCCCGGTTCACCGCTGCCTGCTGAGGCAGAGCTGTGTGAGGAGTTTGAAACCTCGCGCAACATCATTCGGGAAGTGTTTCGCTCGCTCATGGCAAAGCGGCTGATTGAAATGAAGCGCTACCGCGGCGCCTTTGTCGCCCCGCGTAATCAGTGGAACTACCTCGACACCGATGTCCTGCAGTGGGTGCTGGAAAACGACTACGACCCAAGGCTGATTGGCGCGATGAGTGAGGTACGAAACCTGGTAGAGCCGGCCATCGCCCGTTGGGCTGCGGAACGTGCAACGTCAGGAGACCTGGCTCAGATTGAGTCCGCCCTGAACGACATGATTGCCAATAACCAGAACCGGGATGCGTTCAACGAAGCGGACATCCGCTATCACGAAGCGGTGCTGCAGTCGGTTCATAACCCGGTATTACAGCAGCTTAGCGTTGCCATCAGCTCGCTACAGCGCGCGGTATTTGAACGAACCTGGATGGGCGATGAGGCCAACATGCCAAAAACGCTCCAGGAACATAAATCGCTGTTCGATGCTATCCGGCATCAGGACGGCGACGCGGCAGAGCAGGCGGCACTTACGATGATCGCCAGCTCGACACGAAGGTTGAAGGAAATCACATGACATCTCGCTACATCGCTATTGACTGGGGATCGACCAATCTGCGCGCCTGGCTGTATCAGGGCGAGCAGTGCCTGGAAAGCAGGCAATCAGAAGCAGGCGTGACGCGCCTGAACGGTAAATCCCCCGAGGCGGTGTTAGCAGAGGTGACACACAACTGGCGCGAGGGCGCCACGCCGGTGGTCATGGCGGGCATGGTGGGCAGTAACGTGGGCTGGAAGGTCGCGCCTTATCTGCCCGTACCTGCCGCGTTCGCTGCCATTGGCGAGCAGTTAACGTCCGTTGGTGACAATATCTGGATTATTCCAGGATTGTGCGTTTCCCGGAACGATAACCACAATGTGATGCGCGGCGAAGAGACCCAGCTCCTTGGCGCGCGCACGCTTTCTCCTTCTTCTGTCTACGTCATGCCCGGCACGCACTGTAAATGGGTGCAGGCCGACGCTGAGCACATCCACGATTTTCGCACCGTGATGACCGGTGAGCTGCACCATTTGCTGCTGACGCACTCACTGGTGGGCGCGGGGTTGCCGGAGCAGGACGCTTCGCCCGAGGCCTTTGCCGCCGGGCTGGAGCGGGGTATCGGCAGCCCTGCCGTTTTGCCGCAACTTTTTGAAGTTCGCGCTTCGCATGTACTGGGCACGCTTCCCCGTACGCAGGTCAGCGAATTTTTATCGGGCCTGTTGATTGGCGCGGAAGTCGCCAGCCTGAGCGAGCAGTACGCCGGGCAACAGACCATCACCCTCGTCGCGGGTTCATCGCTGACCTCTCGCTACCGCCAGGCGTTCAATGCCATCGGGCGGGACGTGGCTGCGGTAGAAGGCGACACGGCATTTCAGGCAGGAATAAGGAGCATCGCTCATGCAGTGGCAAACTAATCTTCCCCTCATCGCTATCCTGCGCGGCGTCACGCCCGACGAGGTATTAGCGCACGTAGGTGCGGCGATCGACGCCGGTTTTGACGCCGTGGAAATACCGCTTAATTCCCCAGAGTGGGAAAAGAGCATCCCGGCGGTCGTGGACGCGTTTGGTGATAAGGCGCTGATTGGCGCTGGCACCGTTCTGCAACCGGAGCAGGTGGACCAGCTTGCGCAGATGGGCTGCAGGCTGATTGTGACGCCGAATATTCACCCTGAGGTGATCCGCCGCGCAGTGGGCTACGGCATGACCGTCTGTCCGGGATGCGCAACGGCAACAGAAGCGTTCGCGGCTCTCGATGCGGGCGCGCAGTCGCTCAAAATTTTCCCGTCATCGGCTTTTGGTCCGGCCTATATCAGCGCGCTGAAAGCGGTATTGCCCGCCAGCGTACCGGTCTTTGCGGTGGGGGGCGTGACGCCAGAAAACCTGGCGCAGTGGATCAACGCAGGTTGTGTCGGGGCGGGTCTGGGCAGCGATCTCTATCGCGCCGGGCAATCCGTCGAACGTACCGCACAGCAGGCGGCCGCATTTGTGAAAGCGTATCGAGAGGCAGTGAAATGAAAATAACCAAACTCACCACGTACCGTTTACCGCCGCGTTGGCTGTTCCTGAAAATCGAAACCGATGAAGGCGTGGTCGGCTGGGGCGAACCGGTCATTGAAGGGCGTGCGCGTACCGTGGAAGCGGCGGTGCATGAGCTGGGCGAGTACCTGACAGGACAAGATCCTGCCCGCATCAACGACCTGTGGCAGGTGATGTACCGCGCGGGTTTCTACCGGGGCGGACCGGTTTTGATGAGCGCCATCGCCGGTATCGACCAGGCGTTATGGGATATCAAAGGCAAAGTGCTGAATGCCCCGGTCTGGCAGCTGATGGGCGGCCTGGTGCGCGACAAAATCAAAGCCTACAGCTGGGTAGGCGGCGACCGTCCCGCGGAAGTGATCGACGGTATCAGGCAGCTGCGCAATATTGGTTTTGACACCTTTAAACTGAACGGCTGCGAAGAGATGGGCGTCATCGACAACGCACGGGCGGTAGACCGCGCGGTAAATACCGTGGCGCAGATCCGTGAAGCGTTCGGCAACGAGATTGAGTTTGGCCTGGACTTCCACGGTCGCGTCAGCGCGCCGATGGCCAAAGTGCTGATTAAAGAGCTGGAGCCGTACCGTCCGCTGTTTATCGAAGAGCCGGTGTTGGCCGAGCAGGCGGAGTACTACCCGAAACTGGCCGCACAGACGCATATCCCGATTGCCGCCGGTGAGCGCATGTTCTCGCGCTTCGAGTTCAAACGCGTGCTGGAAGCTGGCGGCCTGGCGATATTGCAGCCGGATCTGTCGCATGCCGGCGGCATCACGGAATGCTACAAAATCGCCGGGATGGCGGAAGCCTACGACGTGGCGCTGGCACCGCATTGTCCGCTGGGGCCGATCGCACTGGCAGCCTGTCTGCACGTCGACTTTGTCTCGCGCAACGCGGTGTTCCAGGAACAGAGCATGGGCATTCACTATAACAAGGGCGCGGAACTGCTCGACTTTGTGAAAAACAAAGATGATTTCAGCATGGAAGGCGGTTTCTTTAAACCGTTAACGAAGCCGGGCCTTGGCGTGGATATCGACGAAGCCAAAGTCATTGAGCTGAGTAAAAACGCGCCGGACTGGCGTAACCCGTTATGGCGTCATGAAGATGGCTCTGTCGCTGAGTGGTAATTCAGCCTAAGCACATCGCCACTAAAAAGTAATTTCAACAATAACAAACACACACCCTCTGTAAATTACAGGGCATGGTGAGCGGCTTCGCTATGCCCAAAATCTGGAGACAGATTGCGATGGATATTCCTGTTACTGCTGCAAAAACCGGGCGTCGGCGCTACCTGACGCTGGTCATGATTTTTATTACTGTGGTCATCTGTTACGTTGACCGCGCCAACCTTGCCGTGGCTTCAGCCCATATTCAGGAGGAGTTTGGGATCAGCAAAGCGGAAATGGGCTACGTCTTTTCGGCGTTTGCCTGGCTGTATACGCTGTGCCAGATCCCCGGCGGCTGGTTCCTTGACCGCGTCGGCTCGCGCCTGACCTATTTCATTGCCATCTTCGGCTGGTCGGTGGCGACCCTGTTCCAGGGCTTTGCCACCGGGCTGATGTCGCTGATTGGCCTGCGTGCGATCACCGGGATTTTCGAAGCCCCGGCGTTTCCGACCAATAACCGCATGGTGACCAGCTGGTTCCCGGAGCATGAACGCGCCTCGGCCGTTGGGTTCTACACCTCCGGGCAGTTTGTCGGCCTGGCATTCCTGACGCCGCTGCTGATCTGGATCCAGGAACTGCTGAGCTGGCACTGGGTCTTTATTGTGACCGGGGGGATCGGCATTATCTGGTCGTTGATCTGGTTCAAGGTCTATCAACCGCCGCGTCTCACCAAAAGTATCAGCAACGCTGAACTGGACTATATCCGCGACGGTGGCGGTCTGGTGGATGGCGATGCGCCGGTGAAAAAAGAGGCGCGTCAGCCGCTGACCAAAGCCGACTGGAAGCTGGTTTTCCACCGCAAGCTGGTGGGGGTTTATCTGGGGCAGTTCGCGGTGACCTCCACGCTGTGGTTCTTCCTGACCTGGTTCCCGAACTATCTGACCCAGGAAAAAGGCATCACCGCGCTGAAGGCGGGCTTTATGACCACCGTACCGTTCCTGGCGGCCTTCTTTGGTGTGCTGCTTTCCGGCTGGCTGGCGGACAGGCTGGTGAAAAAAGGGTTCTCGCTGGGTGTCGCGCGTAAAACGCCTATTATCTGCGGGCTGCTGATCTCCACCTGCATCATGGGCGCAAACTACACCAACGATCCGGTCTGGATTATGACGCTGATGGCGATTGCGTTCTTCGGTAACGGTTTTGCCTCCATCACCTGGTCGCTGGTCTCCTCGCTGGCCCCGATGCGCCTGATTGGTCTGACCGGTGGCGTGTTCAACTTTGTCGGCGGCCTGGGGGGGATCACGGTTCCGCTGGTCATCGGTTATCTGGCTCAGGACTATGGCTTTGGCCCGGCACTGATCTATATCTCCGCGGTGGCCTTGCTCGGTGCGCTCTCCTACATCCTGCTGGTGGGTGACGTCAAACGTGTAGGCTAATTCCCCGCAATGTTTTACCCTGATGCGATAACTGCGCATCAGGGTAACGCCATGAAACAAATCACCTTCGCCTCCCGTCATCACCAGCTTACCAATATCAATACCTGGACGCCGGACAGCCAGTGGCTGGCCTACGATGTGCGTCCGTCCGGCGCATCGTTTACCGGTGAAACCATTGAGCGGGTCAATGTTATTACGGGTGACGTCGAGGTGATCTATCGCGCCAGTCACGGTGCGCATGTTGGCGTGGTGACCGTTCATCCGCAGCAGGACAAATATGTCTTTATCCACGGCCCGGAAAACCCGGATGCAGACTGGCACTACGATTTTCATCATCGTCAGGGCGTGGTTGTACACAACGGTCAGGTGAGTAACCTGGACGCCATGGATATCACGCCGCCTTATACCGCAGGCGCGCTGCGTGGCGGCAGCCACGTGCACGTTTTTAGCCCTGACGGACAGTTCGTGAGCTTTACCTACAACGACCATGTATTGCATGAGCGTGACCCGAAGCTCGATTTACGTAACGTCGGCGTCGCAGCGCCTTTTGGCCCGGTGACGCCGCAAGGGACGCATCCACGTGAATATTCCGGCACCTTCTGGAGCGTGCTGGTGAGCCGCACGACGCCCGCGCCTCAGCCCGGCAGCGATGAGATCAACCGAGCCTATGAAGAGGGCTGGGTGGGCAATGACAGGCTGGCGTTTATCGGCGATACCGTGTCTGCGACAGGCGAGAAAGTGCCAGAACTGTTTATTGTGGATCTGCCCCACGACGAGCAGGGATGGAAACGCGCGGGCGATGCGCCGCTGCAGGGAACTCCTGAGACGCTGCCTGCGCCCCCGGCGGGTGTCATGCAGCGCCGGCTGACCTTTACCCACCAGCGGGCATTCCCGGGGCTGGTAAACGTGCCGCGTCACTGGGTGCGCTGCAACCCGCAGGGGACGCAGATTGCGTTTCTGATGCGTGATGATAAGGGCATTGTGCAGCTGTGGCTTATCGCTCCAGAAGGCGGCGAACCACGCCAGTTGACGCATAACGAAAGTGACATTCAGTCGGCATTTACCTGGCACCCAGCCGGTCACCGTCTGGGATTTGTGCTGGAAGAGCGGATTGCCTGCTGTGATGCGCAAACCGGAGAGGTGACGTTTTTGACGTCCGATCACGGCAATCCACCGTCTGGTGATGCGGTCGTGTTTTCCCCGGACGGGCGTTTTATTGCATGGATGGAAGAGACAGAAGGTTTCCGTCAGCTTTGGCTAACGGAAACCGGGCAGCGTTAACGCGTTGGCGTTAAGCGGGTGGAATGACGGAATTGGTGGCCAGATTTTGCTGCTCGCTTTTCTCTACCCGCGAGCGCACGGAGCTGTCCTTACGGAACATATCCCACGGCAGCAAAAGCGTATCGGCCACAGCCGTAAACGGCATATCCAGGATGACCAGGGATTTTGTGCCCCAGTTGGTATCGTCATCGGAGATCATCTCAGCGCTGGCACGCGTCCCCGGATATGTTCCTTCTTTACCGCCGGTGTGAGACATCACGCTCGAACACCCGCAAAGTAAAACAACCCCGCTGAACGTCGTCAGCTTTATCAGAACATTTTTCATCATCACTCAGTCATCGTTAATGGCACTGCATAAACCTGCAACTCAGGGTTATAGCGAGCCTCGTTCAAAATGGATAGCCCGATAACCCCGCACTGTGGCAGCCATCGCAATTTAACCCTTTGTGCTGTTGTCCCAGTCTAAGCGAGATGCACGAAAGTGCAAAAAAAAGTGCGCCCGCTGCGCTTGAAAAGACCGGTTCCAGACCCATTTTAAGAATGTAACCCGATAACGAACACGCCTGAGGGGTGTTCAGGGGCACACTGGCCTGTCCATGGTGGAAGGCTACAATTTCTCGCTGATTTCAGGAGCTTTTATTTATGCGTAACTTCGATCTTTCCCCGCTATACCGTTCTGCAATTGGTTTTGACCGCCTGTTTAACCATTTAGAAAATAACCAAAGCCAGAGCAACGGCTACCCTCCATACAATGTTGAACTGGTTGATGAAAACCACTACCGCATCGCCATTGCCGTCGCTGGTTTTGCAGAGAACGAACTGGAGATCACCGCGCAGGACAACCTGCTGGTGGTGAAAGGTTCACATACGGCTGAGCAGAAAGAACGCACCTACCTTTATCAGGGTATCGCCGAGCGCAACTTTGAACGCAAGTTCCAGTTAGCCGAGAACATTCACGTGAAAGGCGCGAACCTGGTCAACGGCCTGCTGTTTATCGAACTGGAACGTGTGATTCCGGAAGAGAAAAAACCGCGCCGTATCGAGATCAACTGATTATGCGGGTCGCGCGAGCGGCCCACCCAGAATTGCTTGCCGTAATGGGAGCATATGTGAATCCATGAGGATTTGCAGGAACAACTGCGCACAAAAATAAACTGTGCCGAACTCGCTTCTCAGAAGGAGATTTAGTATGCGTAACTACGATTTATCCCCCCTGCTGCGTCAGTGGATTGGTTTTGACAAACTGGCTAATGCCCTGCAAAGCGCCACCGAGCAACAGACGTTTCCGCCGTACAACATCGAAAAAAGCGATGACAACCACTATCGCATCACCCTTGCGCTGGCCGGGTTCCGCCAGGACGATCTGGATATTCAGCTCGAAGGCACGCGCCTGACCGTGAAAGGTACGCCGGAAAAACAAGAAACCGAGACCAAATGGCTGCACCAGGGCCTGGTTAATCAGCCGTTTAGCCTGAGCTTTACTCTGGCTGACCATATGGAAGTGTCCGGCGCGACATTTACCAACGGGCTGCTGCATATCGACCTGACCCGCAACGTGCCGGAAGCCATTGCACCGCAGCGTATCGCCATTAGCGAGCGTCCTGCGCTGAACAGTTAACCCTCTGCGGGTTGTTGCCTCTCCCACAGGGAGAGGATGAAAAGATAACGCCCTGCCCCGGCAGGGCTTTTTTGTGCGCCATCGCCCATACAACCGCGTGCGGCTCTGAGAGAATCCGTAGCATAACTAAGGTTATGCACAGGAAGTGGATCATGAGTGATATCGCGTTAACCGTTAGCGTGTTGGCCCTGGTCGCAGTGGTGGGTCTGTGGATTGGCAATGTTAAAATCCGCGGCGTCGGATTTGGGATAGGCGGGGTGCTGTTCGGCGGGATTTTTGTCGGCCATTTTGCCGACCAGCTTGGGCTGGTGCTCAGCGCCGAAATGCTCCATTTTATCCAGGAATTCGGTCTGATCCTCTTCGTCTACACCATCGGTATTCAGGTGGGGCCTGGCTTTTTCGCTTCCCTTCGGGTCTCCGGATTACGGCTGAACCTGTTTGCCTTCGGCATTGTGGTGATGGGAGGGCTGGTCACCGCCATTCTGCATAAGCTCTTCGATATTCCGCTGCCGGTGGTGCTGGGTATTTTCTCCGGGGCGGTCACCAATACGCCTGCACTGGGTGCAGGGCAGCAAATTTTGCGCGACCTTGGCATCTCTCCCGGTATTGTCGACCAGATGGGGATGAGCTACGCCATGGCCTATCCGTTTGGGATTTGCGGCATTCTGCTCTCCATGTGGCTGGTGCGGGTACTCTTTCGCATTAACGTCGAAAACGAGGCAAAAGACCACGAAACTACGCTCACCAACGGCCATATGCCGATCAAAACCATCAACATTCGCGTCGATAACCCCAACCTCAACAATATGGCGATTCAGGATGTGCCGATCCTGAACAGCGCCAATATTATCTGCTCGCGCCTTAAACGTGACGATATGCTGATGGTACCCGCGCCCGGGACCATTATTCAGCAGGGTGACCTGCTGCACCTGGTCGGACAGCCCGGGGATTTAAACAACGCGCGGCTGGTGATTGGTCAGGAGGTGGAGACCTCGCTTTCCACGCGCGGCACCGATATGCGTGTAGAGCGTGTCGTGGTGACCAACGAGCACGTGCTTGGCAAGAAAATACGCGATTTGCAGGTTAAAGAGCGCTATGACGTCGTGATCTCCCGTCTTAACCGTGCTGGGGTGGAACTGGTCGCCAGCCCGGAAGCCAGCCTGCAGTTCGGCGATATCCTGAACCTGGTTGGGCGCCCGTCATCCATTGATGCGGTAGCGGACATGGTGGGTAACGCCCAGCAAAAACTGCAGCAGGTGCAGATGTTGCCGGTCTTTATCGGTATCGGGCTGGGGGTGCTGCTTGGCTCCATTCCGCTGTATGTCCCGGGTTTTCCGGTTGCGCTCAAGCTGGGCCTGGCGGGGGGACCGCTGATTATGGCGCTGATCCTCGGGCGTATCGGCTGTATCGGTAAGCTCTACTGGTTTATGCCGCCGAGCGCCAACCTGGCGCTGCGCGAGCTGGGGATTGTGCTGTTTCTGGCGGTGGTCGGCCTGAAATCCGGGGGCGATTTTATCGATACCCTGGTGAAGGGCGAGGGAATGAGCTGGGTCGGCTACGGGATATTTATCACGGCGATTCCGCTCCTGACGATGGGGATCCTGGCGCGGATGTTCGCCAAAATGAACTATCTGACGCTCTGCGGCATGCTCGCCGGATCAATGACTGACCCACCCGCACTGGCCTTTGCCAACAACCTGCACGCCACCAGCGGCGCGGCGGCGCTGTCATACGCCACGGTCTACCCGCTGGTGATGTTCCTGCGTATTATTACCCCGCAGCTACTGGCGGTGCTGTTCTGGGGGATGAGTTAGCAGATCGTCCGGGTGGATGCGCCGCAGATGGTAGTCCACCTGGTAATCACGGGTATTACGGAACATCACGGAATAATTGAGAAATTCGCCGCTGTCGCTGTAGGAGAGAGACGTTATCCGCAGCAGCGGCGTCTGTTCCGGCAGGTTCAGGTAACCGGCGAGCTGTTTATCTGCCAGCACCGGCGTCAGGCTCTCATAGTTGCCGCTGATGGTTATTCCGCACTCCTTCTCGATGTAATCAAACTTCGACCCTTCCAGATGTGCCAGTGAAAGCGTGCGGAACAGCTTCACGGGCATAAAGCTGTCCTCCAGCATCAGGGGTTTTCCGTCGACATAACGCACCCGGCGCGAGAAGTAGATACGCTCATCCACCTGAATGCGGAGCTGGCTGGCGATAGCGGGCGGAGCGGGCATCACTTCGAACTGTAGCACCTTGCTCTGCACCTCTTTTCCCTGCTGGCGCAGCACCTCCACCAGCCCGGTCAGATTGGTGGTTTCGTGGTGGACATCTTTACGCGCCACGAATGTCCCGCTACCGTGTCGGCGTTCAACCAGCCCCCAGTTCACCAGCAGATCCAGCGCCTTCCGAATGGTCATCCGCGCCACGCCAAACTCCTGCGCCAGCGCTTTCTCACCCGGCAGCGGACTCCCGATATTGTAGTCCGACGAATTCAGCCGCAGCCGCAACCTGTCAGCGATAGATTTGTAGATCACCAGTAGACCTCTCTTCCCGTATTAACGCGTGGCTTGCGTCTTGACATGTCCATATTAACAACGAAAAGTAGACCTGACTGGTCAAAATAAAACCATGAATGCGATCACGAATCGCAGCGGCACGTCATGTTCGCCCATGGGTAAATTCTTATGCTCACTTCAGGCCCAGCAAAAAATCATAAAGGCCTCTACCCCCTACAGGTTGTTACGTGAGGATTTAAAAATGCTCAGTCAAATACAACGTTTTGGCGGCGCCATGTTTACCCCGGTGTTGTTATTTCCCTTTGCCGGGATCGTGGTCGGGATCGCCATCATGCTTCGCAACCCGCTGTTTGTGGGCGAGGCCTTAACCGCCCCCGATAATCTGTTCGCGCAAATTGTTCACATCATTGAAGAGGGCGGCTGGGCGGTGTTTCGCAATATGCCGCTGATTTTTGCCGTGGGTTTACCGATTGGTCTGGCGAAGCAGGCGCAGGGCCGCGCCTGCCTGGCGGTGCTGATCAGTTTTCTGACCTGGAACTACTTTATCAATGCGATGGGGATGACATGGGGTCATTTCTTTGGCGTCGACTTCGCCGCTGAGCCCACTGCCGGCAGCGGACTGGCCATGATTGCCGGTATCAAAACGCTCGATACCAGCATCATTGGGGCGATTGTGATTTCGGGGATTGTCACCGCCATCCACAACCGCTATTTCGACAAGCAGTTGCCTGTTTTCCTGGGGATTTTTCAGGGCACCTCGTTTGTCGTTATCCTCGCGTTCTTTGTGATGATCCCCTGCGCCTGGCTGACGCTGATGGGCTGGCCGAAAGTGCAGCTCGGCATTGAGTCCCTGCAGGCCTTTTTACGCTCTGCCGGTGCGCTGGGGGTGTGGGTTTATACCTTCCTGGAACGCATTCTGATCCCTACCGGATTACACCACTTTGTCTACGGTCCGTTTATCTTTGGCCCGGCAGCGGTCGAGGGCGGCATCCAGGTTTATTGGGCGCAGCATCTTCAGGAATTTAGCCAAAGCACGCTGCCGCTGAAAACCCTGTTCCCGGAAGGCGGTTTTGCGCTTCACGGCAACGCCAAAGTGTTTGGCTCTGTCGGGATTGCGCTGGCGCTCTGGTACACCGCATCACCGGAAAACCGCGTCAAAGTGGCAGGCCTGCTGATCCCGGCCACGCTGACCGCCGTGCTGGTGGGCATTACCGAGCCGCTGGAATTCACCTTCCTGTTCATTTCGCCGCTGCTGTTTGCCGTCCACGCCGTTCTGGCCGCCACGATGGCGACGGTGATGTACATCTTCGGCGTCGTGGGCAACATGGGCGGCGGACTGCTGGACCAGTTCCTGCCGCAAAACTGGATCCCCATGTTCCACAACCACGCCTCGACGGTATTCACCCAGATGGGTATCGGTCTTTGCTTCACCGGCCTCTATTTCGTGGTCTTCAAAACGCTGATTGAACGGTTGAACCTTAAAACCCCGGGCCGTGAAGAGAGCGAAGTCAAACTTTACAGCAAGGCGGATTATAAAGCGGCACGCGGGCAAACCACCGCACCGGCTGCCGCCAGCCAGCAGGTTGGGCAAGCCGCCGGATTCCTGCAGGCGCTGGGCGGCGCGGCCAATATCGAAAGCATTAATAACTGCGCCACCCGCTTACGTATCGCGCTGGTCGACATGGCGCAAACCCAAAGCGATGACGTCTTTAAGGCCCTGGGCGCACACGGTGTGGTGCGACGCGGCAACGGCATTCAGGTGATTGTTGGACTGCACGTCCCTCAGGTACGAGACCAGCTTGAATCGCTGATGAAAACCCCTTCAACAAACGAACAAACTACCCTGACAGAGGCTATATCATGAAAAAATTCTCAGTTGTCATTGCAGGCGGCGGCAGTACCTTCACGCCGGGGATCGTCCTGATGCTGTTAGCCAACCGTGACCGTTTTCCGCTGCGCGCGCTGAAATTCTATGACAACGACGGCGCACGTCAGGAGACCATCGCCGAGGCGTGCAAGATCATCCTTAAAAAGCAGGCTCCGGAGATTGAGTTTAGCTACACCACCGATCCTGAAGCGGCCTTTACCGACGTCGATTTTGTGATGGCACATATCCGCGTGGGGAAATACCCGATGCGTGAAAAAGACGAGAAAATCCCCCTGCGTCACGGTGTGCTGGGTCAGGAGACCTGCGGACCCGGCGGGATCGCCTACGGCATGCGCTCTATTGGCGGCGTGCTGGAGCTGGTCGATTACATGACACAATACTCCCCGAATGCGTGGATGCTGAACTACTCGAACCCGGCGGCCATCGTGGCTGAAGCGACCCGTCGCCTGCGACCCAACGCCAAAATCCTCAACATCTGCGATATGCCCATCGGCATAGAAGGGCGTATGGCGCAGATAGTTGGCCTTAAAGACCGTAAAGAGATGCGCGTGCGTTACTACGGGCTGAACCACTTCGGATGGTGGACATCCATTGAAGATGCAAACGGCAATGATTTAATGCCGAAACTGCGCGAATATGTCGCGAAAAACGGCTATGTGCCGCCCTCTGACAATGCCCATACCGAAGCCAGCTGGAACGACACGTTCGCGAAGGCAAAAGATGTGCAGGCGCTGGATCCGGACACCATGCCAAACACCTATCTGAAATATTACCTGTTCCCGGACTACGTGGTCGCGCACTCCAATCCGGAACGCACGCGCGCTAACGAGGTGATGGATCACCGTGAGAAGCATGTGTTCAGCGCCTGCCGGGCGATTATCGAAGCCGGTGTATCGTCCGCCGGGGAGCTGGAAATCGACGAACATGCGTCGTACATCGTCGATCTGGCGACTGCGATTGCCTTCAACACTCAGGAGCGCATGCTGCTGATTGTGCCCAACAACGGTGCCATTCATAACTTTGATGCCGACGCGATGGTAGAAATTCCGTGCCTGGTCGGTCATAACGGGCCGGAGCCGTTAACGGTGGGCGATATTCCACACTTCCAGAAAGGGTTGATGAGCCAACAGGTAGCGGTGGAAAAACTGGTAGTGGATGCCTGGGAGCAGCGCTCGTACCAGAAATTGTGGCAGGCGATTACGCTGTCGAAAACGGTGCCGAGCGCCTCCGTTGCGAAAGCGATTCTGGATGACCTGATCGAGGCCAACAAAGCGTACTGGCCAGCGCTGCATTAATCGTCCTGACCGGCATCGCCCGATGCCGGTCTCCTTGTCCTTGTCGATTTACGCTATGCTGGAACCTGCCTGTAGCAGACAAGGAATCTTCATGAAAATTTCCCGCCTCGGTGAAGCCCCTGACTACCGCTTCTCGCTGGCTAATGAGCGTACGTTCCTCGCATGGATCCGCACCGCGTTGGGCTTTCTCGCCGCGGGTGTGGGGCTTGACCAGCTCGCGCCTGATTTTGCCACGCCGCTGATCCGCGAAGTGCTGGCGTTGCTGCTGTGCCTGTTTGCCGGCGTGCTGGCCATATACGGCTACCTGCGCTGGCTGCGTAACGAAAAGGCGATGCGGCTTAAGCAGGATCTTCCCTATACGCGTGGGTTACTCATCATCAGCATGATTTTGCTGGCGGTAGCGGGCGTGGTGATGGTGCTGGTGTTGTATGGTGGATAACCGCAAAGCGCGACGCGAAGCCGACCCCGGCCTGCAGCCGGAGCGGACGTCGCTGGCCTGGCTGCGTACGTTACTGGGGTATGGCGCGCTGATTGCCCTCGCCATCAAGCACAACTGGCATCGCACAGGCGTGCCATTCTGGATCTCACTGGTCGTGCTGGCGCTTGTGGCGATCGTTTTGTGGCGCTATACCCGCAGTCGCAACGTAATGGATGTGACGCAGGACGATTTTGTACAGCCGAAGGCGGTGCGCGATAAGTTCCTGATCGCCCTCGCGGTGCTGTCGTTGTCACTGCTGTTTGCGGTCACCCATCTGCAGTTTATTTTTTCCCTTTAGCCAGGTACTTCGCCATCTCGTCTTCCGGCACCATTCCGCCGCCGGTTGCCCAGACCAGTTGGGTCGCGTTCGCGGATGCGACAGGAACACGCAGCGGCCCGGCCATGCCCGCCAGCGCCGACGGCTCAAGGCGAATGCCTTCTTCCTGCGCCAGCCAGCCGAGCATGTCGTACATGCTTTGATCGGAAAGGGTATAGAACCCGTCAAGCAGCCGCTCCATCGCCCGGCCCACAAAGCCAGACGCGCGTCCAACCGCCAGCCCGTCGGCGGCCGTCACGTTGTCGATACCCAGATCCTGCACGGCGATGGCATCATGCAGCCCGGTGTAGACGCCCAGCAGCATGCACGGGGAGTGCGTCGGCTCGGCGAAGAAACAGTGTACGTTGTCGCCAAAGGCCAGCTTCAGGCCAAACGCCACGCCGCCAGGACCGCCACCGACGCCACAAGGCAAATAGACGTACAGCGGATGTTCTGCATCCACCACGCGGCCCTGCGCGGCAAACTGCGCTTTTAGCCGCTCGCCTGCCACCGCATAGCCGAGGAACAGCGTGCGGGAGTTCTCATCGTCGATAAAGAAACAGTTCGGATCGCTCTCCGCGGCCTTACGTCCTTGCTCCACCGCCACGCCGTAATCCTGCTCATATTCCACGACGATCACACCGTGGCTACGCAGTTTGGCTTTTTTCCACTCACGGGCATCGGCGGACATGTGCACCGTAACCTGAAAGCCGATGCGTGCGCTCATGATGCCAATGGACATCCCAAGGTTGCCGGTGGATCCCACCGCGATACTGTACTGGCTGAAGAACGCTTTAAAACGCGGCTCCAGCAGGATGCTGTAATCGTCTTCGACGCTCAGCAACCCTGCTTCCAGCGCCAGTTTCTCGGCGTGAGTCAGCACTTCATAGATGCCCCCGCGCGCTTTGATGGAGCCAGAGATAGGCAGATGACTGTCTTTTTTCAGCAGCAGCGTGCCGGGAATGGCCACCCCCGATTCGTTCTCCAGCCTTTTCTGCATCGCCGGGATAGCCACCAGTTCGGACTCGATAATCCCCTGCGTGGCCGCCGTTTCGGGGAACGCTTTTGCCAGATACGGCGCAAAGCGGTTAAGGCGTGCATGCGCATCGTCCACATCGGCTTTGCTCAGCCCGACATACGGCAACCCTTCAGCAAGCGAGGTGGTGCGCGGGTTTAGCCAGGTGGTCTCTTTCAGGGCAATCAGATCCTCAATCAGAGGGAACTGTGCGGTTAAGGTGCTGATAGTTGCGTTTTCCATAGTACGTCTCTTCGCGCTCAGATAATGAAAGAAAGCAGGAATGTGCTGCCAAGTGCAAGTACCGAGGCGATAAACGTCGCCGTCGTATAGTACTTCAGGGTCTCGTTCAGGCTGGCACCGCAGTACTGCTTCACCAGCCAGAAGAGGGAATCGGTCACGATCGTGCAGCCAATGGCACCGGAACCGATGGCAATGGTGATGATCTCCGGACTGACGTTAGGATAGAGCGGCAGCATGGGGGCGACGATGGCGGTTGCGCCCATCATCGCCACCGTGGCCGACCCCACCGCCGCGTGCAGAACCAGCGCCACCAGCCACGCGAGCAGGATCGGGTGCATATTCAGGTTCGACAGAATGTGCGCCAGGGTATCGGCCAGGCCGCTGGTTTTGAGGATGGCGTTAAACGCGCCGCCCGCGCCGATAATCAACAGAATGTTGGCGATGGTGCCAAAGCCATGCTCGGTATGGGTCAGCATCGTACCCATCCCCATATGCTGGCGCAGCCCCAGCAGGTAATAGGCGACGAACACGGCGATGAACATGGCGGTGATCGGGTTACCGATAAATTCCAGCAGCGTATACAGCGTGCCTTCTCTTGCCATATTCAGCTCGGCGAGGGTCTTCACCAGCATCAGGCCGATGGGCAGCAGCACGGTAAACAGCGTGGCTCCCAGCGAGGGCAGCGTATGTTCTTCACGAACATTGAGGTCAGAAAATTCAGCCGGGACGGCTTTGAAGGGCAGGCGATCGCCCAGCAATTTCAGGAACAGCGGGCCGCCAACCAGCGAGGCCAGCAGGCCAACCATCAGACCGTAGACGATAACCGTCCCCACGTCCGCCCCCAGCTTATTCGTGACAAACAGTGCCGCCGGGTGCGGCGGAACGACGCAGTGCACCGCCATCAGCGCGGTACAGAGGGGAATGGCCAGCTTCAGCAGCGAGGTATGGGTCTTTTTGGCGATGGAGAAGGCCAGCGGGATCAGCAGGACGACGCCGACTTCAACAAACAGCGTAATGCCGCAGATAAGCCCCACCAGTACCATGATGACATCGGCTGACAGCCAGCGGCAACGCTGAAGCGCTATCCCAATGCGTTCTGCCGCACCGGACACTTCCATCATCTTGCCGAGGATGGTGCCAAGCCCGATCACCGCCGCCAGGAAGCCGAGCGTGCCGCCAATACCGCTTTCAATGGCATTCACCATGTCCAGCGGGCGCATTCCCATCATGGCACCGACAAAAAAGCTCGCCAGCAGCAGCGCCAGGAACGGGTGAAACTTCAGTTTTACGATAGTTAATACGATTAACGCGATGCTGATGAGCAGCGTCGCCACAACCCAGACCTGAGCACCCATATCTCACCTCACCCTTATGTTATTTACGGGTATTGGACGAAAAATCAGCGTGTGCTGACAAACGATATAAATTGCCTTTCAGGTGAGCCAGATTGGATCAAACGCGTGACTGGACTCAAAAAAGCGCACTTAATGCGTGTTTGGTTCACATAAATTCAACTTTGAGCGGTATCCTGAGCAGCAAAAGTCTGTGTGAGAAGTGCGATGAATGACGCAAATGAAGGCCGAAACCGGCTGTTAAACGGCTGGCAGCTGTCAAAAATGTATACGTTTGAAGTGGCCGCCCGCCACGAGTCCTTCGCGCTGGCGGCGGAGGAGCTGTCGCTCAGCCCCAGTGCGGTGAGCCACCGTATCAACCTGCTGGAAGAGGAGTTAGGGATAGCGCTGTTTGTCCGCTCCCACCGTAAAGTGGAGCTGACGCAGGAGGGGAAACGCGTCTACTGGACGCTGAAATCGTCGCTGGATACGTTGAACCAGGAGATCCTGGATATCAAGAACCAGGCGCTGTCCGGCACGTTGACGGTTTACTCTCGCCCGTCGATTGCCCAGTGCTGGCTGGTGCCTATGCTCGGGGATTTCACCCGGCGTTATCCCGCGATCTCGCTGACCATCCTGACCGGCAATGAAAACGTCAATATGCAGCGAACCGGTATCGATCTGGCGCTCTATTTCGACGATACGCCGCCAGCCAATTTGACGCATCACTTCCTGATGGACGAGGCGATTTTACCCGTCTGCTCGCCGGCGTATGCCCGGGAACATGACCTGCTGAAAAACCCCGCCCACCTCAGCCACTGTACGCTCCTGCACGATCGCCAGGCCTGGAGCAACGATTCCGGTACCGACGAATGGCTCAGCTGGGCGGCACATTTTGCAGTGAACATGCCATCATCATCGGGCATTGGCTTCGATCGCTCTGATTTAGCGATTGTCGCGGCAATGAACCATGTCGGGGTCGCGATGGGGCGAAAACGGCTGGTACAAAAGCGGCTCGAACGCGGTGAGTTGATTGCACCGTTTGGGGAGAAAACGCTTAAATGCCATCAGCATTACTACATGTCGACCCTGCCGGGACGACAGTGGCCGAAAATTGATGCCTTTATTAGCTGGCTGAGAGAACTGGCTGGCTGAAGAATTATTACGCTTTGGCGCTACACCAAATGTGAAAAAGCGTGCTAAATACAGGTAATGCTTTTGATTTCTCGCAAGGTACACCGTGTTAAAGCCTTTGATTGCCACTGCGTTACTGTTCTCTTCCGGCTGGGTGATTGCCGCTGAGCCCCCGCTGACGGCTGCGCTTTATGCGCAAAAGCTGGGCGTGGGGATGGACGTAGACTGGGCGCGCACCGAGCGCGGCATTCGGGAGTTCGATCCGCTGGTGGTTCGCGATTTTCGTGCGAAGGGTATCAGCCATGTGCGTATCCGCGTGGCCGATGAACCGACGGAGGCGCGGCTGATTCATCTGCGTAAGCTGGTGGAAGCCTGCGAGCAATACGGGGTGATCCCGATTATCGCTTATCAGGCCGATGAATATAAAAACGACCCGAAAGCCGAGACGGAAAAAGAGGTGATTAACTGGTGGATTGCCGTGGCGCACTACTTCGGCCAAAGCTATCCCCTGCTGGGTTTTGACCTGATTTATGAACCCGCGGACAAGCTCAACCATAACGCCGCGTCGCTTAACCGGGTTTACGAGAAAACCGTCAAAGACATTCATGCAATTGATGCTAATCGCATGATCTTCATCGCGCCACGTCTGCGGGCTGCGCCAGAGGATATCTCCAGCCTGAAACTCCCGGCGCACAGCCAAAATTATCTGCTGGCGGAGTGGCACATTTTCCCGTGGGGTCCGCTAAAGAGTAACGGTAAATATCCGTGGACGTCCGGGACGGTGGCGGAGAAAGCGGCTATCCATAATCGTATTGCGACCGCGCTGCACTGGCAGCAAAAAACCGGTCACGTCAGCTGGGTGGGCGGCTGGGGCGTGGGTGAATCAAATCACTTCACCCCAACCGCATCGCAAATGGCGTTTGCCTCGTTTATGGCCTGCGAACTGCAAAAGGCCAAAGTTCCCTACGCTATCAACGCGGATATTCAGTTTTACGACGGGGAAGAGGGCGCCTGGCGTCCAGCGCAAGAGCCGCTGCTGCAGGCCATGATCGCGCCTGTTTGTGAAAAGCCCGGCGAGAAGCCGGGCCATCATGCGGTTAAACCGGCTGCTCGTGATGGGGAACACGCGACGCCAGCGGCAGCCAGCACAGTAAAATCAGCAGCCCCATCAGCGTCATCAGCAACCCCAGACTAGCCTGGCCAGTTTGCGGCATCATCGCCGAGAGCCAGGCCAGCGCGCCGGAACCGATGTTCTGCAGTCCCCCCACCAGTGCGCCCGCCGTGCCTGCGAGGAACGGGAACGGCTCCATTGCGCCGCTGGTGGCGAGCGGGAACAGCATCCCCGCGCCGAAGAAGAACAGCGCCGCCGGGATCAGCAGCGTCCAGACGGTCATCACACCAAACAGCCCCGGGATCCACATCATCAGACCTGCCAGCAGGCAGCTGATCACCGACTGCCACATCAGCGTTGAGAAACGCTTGTTCTGTCGGCCGGCAAACCAGGCACCAAAGAACGCGGCCGGGATAGGCAGAATAAACAGGATACTGACCACCATGCTGCTCAGGCCAAGCCCGGCACCCAGCAGCACGCCGGAGCAGGCTTCAAACACGGCAATACCCGCCAGGCCACCAACCAGCATCAGCAGATAACAGGTAAACGCGCCGTTGCCGAACAGCGTTTTATAGCTGGTGATAAGGCGGGTGCGTGGCGCGTCCGTTGGCCGGGTTTCCGGCATCCACCGCGCCATGCTGAAGGTCACAATTACGCACAGCACCAGCAGGAAAGCGTAGCAGGCACGCCAGGACCACATCGTATCGAGCAGGCCACCAATCAGCGGCGCCAGCAGAGGGCTCACCAGAATCCCCATATTTAACAAACTGTTGGCATGGCGGAGCTGGGTGCCCTGATAGAGATCGCGTGGCAGGGTTCGCGCCATCACCCCTCCGACGCCGGTGCCGACACCCTGCAGGGCGCTGGCGGCAATCAATATGGTCAGGTTATGGGTGGTAATGGCAATCACCGTCGCCACCATGAAAATGGACATACCCACCAGAATCACCGGGCGACGCCCGACGCGGTCAGACAGCGGTCCATAGAACAGCTGCGAAACGCCGTAGGTCAGCAGATAAGCTGCCATTACGCTCTGTACTGCGCCCTCGCGGACGTTAAGTTCCTTTGCCATATCGGCGATCGCCGGAATGTAGATGGTTTGCGCCATCTGACCGACGGCCACCAGTAACACCAGCATCAACAATAAGTTAACGTTCCTGTGTTTTTTCATGTCGCTGAATACTTTTGCCAAAAGAGAGAAATAAAGAATAAGTGACTACGCATTCCCATAAATGCGCGAGGAATCTACCACAGAGAGATGACAAATTAAGCATTCCTGTGATGAATGTCAGAAGGGGTAAAGGCAGGATTTGTAAACAAGATCGGCAACTAATGTTGCCAGTGATTTATGCCAGGCGCAGCAGGATCGCCCCGCCCGCAATTCCCACTGCGGCCGCGATACGCAGGCCCGCAACCTTCTCTTTTAACAGCACAAATGCGATCAGCGCCCCGAAGAGGATGGATGTTTCACGCAGGGCGGCGACCACGGCCAGCGGAGCCTGGGTCATCGCCCATAGCGCCAGCCCGTAAGAGCCCATGGTGCCGATACCCCCGAGCAGCCCTTTTTTCCAGTGCGTACGCAGGTATCTTGAAGCTTCGCGTCGGCGTGCCATCATCGCCCAGAAGAGCAGGCAGAAACCATTCATAAAGAAGGTCCACAGCGTATAGCCCAGCGCGGTGTCTGATAACCGCACGCCGGTGCCATCGACCAGCGTATACCCGGCGATAAAGCAGGCATTGAGCAGGGCAAGCCAGACCCCCTTACGCGACGTCATGCGGCCGTTCATGGCCATAGCCAGAATCGACAGGCAGATCACGGCGATGCCGGACCACGCGAGCCATGACAGGCTATCTCCCAGCACCAGCACGCTTATCAATGCCACCAGCAGCGGTGCCGTACCGCGCATCAGCGGATAGGTCTGGCTCATATCGGAGACCTGGTAGGTCTTTGCAACCAGCACCGTGTACACCACCTGCAGCGCGCAGGAGACCCCTAAAAACGGCCAGCTGGCAGCAGACGGCTGTGGGGAGAAGGGCAGTAATACCAGGGCGATAAACGCGGCGGAACCGCTAACGCTGATCGCTGAATAGAGCTTGTCTGTACCGGCTTTAACAATGGCGTTCCAGCTGGCATGCAGCAGCGCGGCGAACAGTAAAATGCAGAAGACGGTAATGGTCATGGCGTATCTGGCGGTGAATTGTCACTCAACTGTAACATTCACAACCTGATGCTGCCAGCCGGTCACACCGCGCAAAACAGACGGTGTGTGACCCGTGGTTCATCCGAGACCAGCGTAAAGCCCGCCTGATGATAAAACCCGTATGCAGCGTCCGGCGCGTGGGTGTTGAGAAAATCAAACCAGATGCTGGCATCGGCCATTACCACGGTCAGAAGCTGCTTACCAATGCCCAGCCCGCGGCACTTCTCGCTGACGTAGAGATGACGAATGCGGCCGGCGCGCGGCTGCTGGCTGAAGGGATCGCGGTTAAGACCGCATACGCCCACCAGCTTGCCGTTCAAAAAGGCGCCCAGCAGCTTTTCGCCCGGTGCGTTAAAACGGTTTTCACCGCGCTGCCAGTTCTCTTCCAGCCGGCGCAGCATGTTGAAATTCGATGCAATACTTTCGGCCTTTAAGGCGATATAGCCAGGTTCTTCTGGCGTGACAGGCTCAATTAACAGACGCGACATAGCATTCCCTCGTTATTAAAGAGGGGCGGTTGCCCGCCCCTCTCAGGTGCGACTTGAACCTGAATCACCGAAGGTATTTCAGGACAGCATCAAGTAGTTGCAATACAGCAACAATGAGTTTGAGGATAAGTATCACCATATCCACTACGCTCATACGCGTCTCCTTTTGGTTAAAAGGAGCACGATGCTGGCGTACCTTTCCGCCGCCTGTGACCAGCACCTGGATTGACGTAACACAGTGTGCTCACTTCAGGGGGTTAAGGCACTGACGGCACCACCCGTTTCAGCCAGGACTTCGTTGCGCCGGTAGAACTGCGGCCCCCTCGCTCACTGCGAACACCCTCAGTATAGATAAATACTGTATGCATGAACAGTATTTTTTGGACAAAATTCAGAAGGCGGTCCATACTCAAAAACGTCAAAATCCGTGCCCGAATTGCGCGTTCGTCTTCGATCGCGTATACTTTTTGCGTTGACGTAACACAGTGTGTTCTGCGGCGACCAACCGCAAAACCTCTGAAAAAAAACCTCGCTCAGGCGAGGTTTTTTGTTTTCTGCACGCAACAAACGAAACGTGATCTTCGACGCATTTTTGCGCAGATGAAAATATTTCCATTGTCATGCCCGAAAAGCTGTGTTTGTATAAATTCTATCAATAGATTCCAAACACAGGTCCCCAATGACAGCATCCATGTTCACCTCGACCCTACTAGCAACTGCGCAACCAGCCGCAGTGGTCGTCGTGCGTGTGGTGGTGGTCGTCGGCAATGCGCCGTAGGGACTGGATCAACACACGAATCCAAAACCCCGCCGGCGCAAACCGGGCGGGGTTTTTCGTTTAAGGACCCTCCCCGGAAAGTCGGCTCAGAAGAAAAGGACTGGAGCATGGCAAGTTCGGGCACAACATCCACCAAAACGCGTTTCACGGGCGCGCAGTTAATCGTTCATTTGCTGGAACGACAGGGCATCACCACGGTTGCGGGGATCCCGGGCGGCACGGTGCTGCCGCTGTATGATGCGTTAAGCCAAAGCACGCAGATTCGTCACGTTCTGGCGCGTCACGAGCAGGGTGCGGGTTTCATCGCTCAGGGCATGGCGCGTACGCAGGGCAAACCTGCGGTCTGTATGGCCTGCAGTGGCCCGGGTGCGACTAACCTGGTCACCGCTATCGCCGACGCGCGCCTGGACTCAATTCCACTGATCTGCATCACCGGCCAGGTGCCGTCCTCCATGATCGGTACCGACGCGTTTCAGGAAGTGGATACCTACGGCATCTCTATCCCCATCACTAAACATAACTATTTAGTTCGCGATATCGCCGAGCTTCCTCAGGTTATCAGCGATGCGTTTCGTATTGCGCAATCCGGCCGTCCCGGCCCGGTGTGGATAGACATTCCTAAGGATGTTCAGACCGCAGAGATCGAGATTGACATGCTGCCGGAGCCGGGTGAACGTGCGCCAGCGCCGCAGTTCAGCGCAGAGAGCGTGCAGGCTGCAGCGGCGATGATTAACGCCGCCAGACGCCCGGTGCTTTATCTGGGTGGCGGGGCGATTAATGCCTCCGACGCGGTACGCCAGCTCGCAGAGAAAGCCAGCCTGCCCACCACCATGACCCTGATGGCGCTGGGTATGTTGCCAAAAGCGCACCCGCTGTCGCTGGGTATGCTGGGGATGCACGGCGCGCGCAGCACGAACTACATTCTGCAAGAAGCGGATTTGCTGATTGTTCTGGGTGCACGTTTTGATGACCGGGCGATTGGCAAGACCGAGCAGTTCTGCCCGAACGCCAAAATCATTCATGTGGATATCGACCGTGCCGAGCTGGGTAAAATCAAGCAGCCGCACGTGGCGATTCAGGGTGATGTTGCCGAGGTGCTGGCGCAATTGATTCCGCAAACGGACGCTTCCGATCGCGCCGACTGGCGTCAGCTGGTTGCCGATCTGCAAAAAGAGTTCCCGGGCGCTATTCCAACCGAGGGGGACCCGCTGAGCCATTACGGGCTGATTAACGCCGTGGCCGCCTGCGTTGATGACAGCGCGATTATCACCACCGACGTGGGCCAGCACCAGATGTGGACCGCCCAGGCCTACCCGCTGAACCGTCCGCGTCAGTGGCTGACCTCGGGTGGGCTGGGGACCATGGGCTTTGGCCTGCCGGCGGCAGTGGGCGCGGCGCTGGCCAATCCCGATCGCAAGGTGATCTGCTTCTCCGGTGACGGTAGCCTGATGATGAATATTCAGGAAATGGCGACGGCAGCCGAAAACCAGTTAGACGTGAAAATCATCCTGATGAACAACCAGGCGCTGGGGCTGGTGCACCAGCAGCAGAGTCTGTTCTATACGCAGGGCGTGTTTGCCGCGACCTATCCAGGCACGATTGACTTTATGCAGATTGCCGCCGGTTTTGGCCTGCATACCTGTGATTTGAACGCCGAAGCGGACCCTCATGCGGCGTTGCAGGCGGCGATTTCTCGTCCTGGCCCGGCGCTGATCCACGTGCGTATCGATCCTGAACAAAAAGTGTACCCGATGGTGCCGCCAGGTGCGGCAAATACTGAGATGGTGGGGGAATAAGCCATGCAGAAACAACATGATAACGTCATTCTGGAACTCACCGTCCGCAACCACCCTGGCGTGATGACGCACGTCTGTGGGCTCTTTGCCCGCCGCGCATTTAACGTGGAAGGTATCCTCTGTCTGCCCATTCAGGGCAGCGAGCACAGCCGCATCTGGCTACTGGTGAATGACGATCAGCGTCTGGAGCAGATGATTGCGCAGATCGACAAGCTGGAAGATGTCGAGAAAGTGGTGCGCAACCAGTCCGATCCCACCATGTTTAACAAAATTGCGGTGTTCTTCGAGTAAATAGCGCAAAGCTTGAACCCCCACGCGCTTATCGTTAAGGTAAGCGCGTTTTTTAACCCGCCAGGAACGCGCCATGACCACCATCGCCCTTATCGACGACCACCTCATCGTCCGCTCCGGATTTGCCCAGCTGCTGAACCTTGAGCCTGATTTTCAGGTGGTGGCGGAGTTCGGCTCCGGTCGCGAGGCGCTGGCAGGTTTGCCCGGGCGCGGTGTCCAGGTCTGTATCTGCGATATCTCGATGCCGGATCTCTCCGGACTTGAGCTGCTGAGCCAGTTGCCGAAAGGGATGGCGATCGTGATGCTCTCGGTCCATGACAGCCCGGCGTTGGTGGAGCAGGCACTGAACGCAGGCGCACGCGGATTTCTTTCCAAGCGCTGCAGCCCGGACGAACTGATCGCTGCCGTGCGCACGGTCTCCACCGGTGGGTGCTACCTGACGCCGGATATCGCCATCAAGCTGGCGGCAGGGCGACAGGACCCACTCACCCGACGCGAACGTCAGGTCGCAGAAAAACTGGCGCAGGGGATGTCGGTGAAAGAGATTGCCGTGGACCTGGGGCTGTCGCCAAAAACCGTTCACGTTCACCGCGCTAACCTGATGGAAAAACTCGGCGTCAGTAATGACGTTGAACTGGCGCGCCGCATGTTCGACAGCTGGCAATGAACCCGCTGTTTTCACGGCTGATCGCCGTTGCTGCCAGTTTTTCCATTTTCTCCGCCGCCTGGTTCTGCCTGTGGAGCATCAGCCTGCATCTGGTTGAACGCCCGGAGCTGGCGGTGTTGCTTTTCCCGTTTGGCCTGCGTCTGGGGCTGATGCTGCAATGCCCGCGCGGTTTTTGGCCGGTACTGCTGGGCGCCGAATGGCTGATGCTGGTCTGGCTGGCGCAGGAGGTGGCGCTGGCGCACTTGCCTTTACTGCTGACGGGCAGCGTACTCACGCTGATCCCGGTGGCGCTGATCTCCCGTTATCGTCACCAGCGCGACTGGCGCACGCTGCTGCGTCAGGGGGCTGCGCTGATTGCCGCCGCGCTGTTGCAGTCCCTGCCGTGGACCGGCGAGGAGGAGATGCTTAACGCCCTTCTGCTGACGCTGACCGGCGGTCTGACGCTGGCTCCCACCTGCCTGGTTATCTGGCACTACCTCACCAGTACCGTCTGGCAGCCGCTCGGACCGGCGCTGGTCTCTCAGCCGGTAAACTGGCGCGCCCGGCATCTTATCTGGTATCTGCTGCTGTTTGCGATCAGCCTGTGGCTGCAGCTTGGCCTGCCCGATGAGCTGTCGCGCTTTACCCCGTTTTGCCTGGCGTTGCCGATTATTGCCCTCGCGTGGCACTACGGCTGGCAGGGCGCGCTGATTGCCACCCTGATGAACGCTATCGCGCTGATTGCCAGCCAGACCTGGCACGATCACCCCGTCGATTTACTGCTCTCCCTGCTGGCTCAGAGTCTGACCGGGCTGCTGCTGGGGGCCGGGATTCAGCGCCTGCGTGAACTTAACCACTCATTACAAACCGAGCTGGCGCGTAATCGCCGTCTGGCAGAACGCCTGCTGGAAACGGAAGAGAGCGTCCGGCAGGAGGTGGCCCGCGAGTTGCACGACGACATCGGCCAGACCATTACCGCCATTCGCACTCAGGCAGGCATCATTCAGCGTCTGGCGGCCGAAAACGCCGGCGTAAAGCAGGGCGGGGCACATATCGAACAGCTCTCTCTTGGCGTGTATGACTCGGTGCGGCGACTGCTTGGCAGGCTGCGACCGCGCCAGCTGGACGATCTTACGCTTGAGCAGGCGGTACGGTCTCTGATGCGCGAGATGGAGCTGGAAAGCCGCGGGATCGTCAGTCATCTTGACTGGCGCATCAATGAATCTTTGCTGAGTGAGGGCCAGCGCGTCACGTTGTTCCGCGTCTGTCAGGAAGGGCTGAATAATATTGTTAAGCACGCCAGCGCCAGCGCGGTAACGCTGCAGGGATGGCAACAGGATGAACGCCTGATGCTGGTGATTGAAGATGATGGCTGCGGTCTGCCGCCGGGCTCCGGCCAGCTGGGTTTTGGCCTGGCGGGCATGCGTGAGCGCGTCAAGGCGTTGGGTGGCACCCTGACGATCTCCTGCACCCACGGCACGCGCGTCAGCGTCAGTTTACCGCTGAGGAGTCAGCATGTTTAAAACCCCGGCGAATGCCGCCCCGCTAAATGATAAACGTGAAATTGACGCCCGCTATCGTTACTGGCGTCGCCATATCCTGATCACCATCTGGCTGGGGTATGCGCTTTTTTACTTTACCCGCAAAAGTTTCAATGCCGCCGCGCCGGAAATCCTCGCCAGCGGGGTGATGACACGCACCGATATTGGCCTGCTGGCGACGCTGTTTTACATCACCTACGGCCTGTCGAAGTTCTTCTCCGGTATCGTCAGCGACCGCTCGAATGCCCGTTATTTTATGGGCTCTGGACTCATTGCCACCGGGGTGGTGAACATTCTGTTTGGCTTCTCCACCTCGCTCTGGGCCTTTGCGCTGCTGTGGGCGTTGAACGCCTTTTTCCAGGGATGGGGCGCGCCGGTGTGTGCCCGTCTGCTTACCGCCTGGTACTCGCGCAACGAGCGTGGCGGCTGGTGGGCTATCTGGAACACGGCGCATAACGTCGGGGGGGCGCTTATTCCGATGGTGGTCGGGGCGGCGGCGCTGCACTACGGCTGGCGCACGGGAATGATGATTGCCGGCGGGCTGGCGATCGTTGCCGGGCTGTTTCTCTGCTGGCGACTGCGTGACAGGCCACAAACCGTGGGGCTGCCCGCGGTAGGCGACTGGCGGCACGACGAGATGGAAGTCGCTCAACAGCAGGAAGGTGCAGGGCTGACGCGTAAAGAGATCCTCACCAAATATGTGCTGTTAAATCCCTATATCTGGTTACTCTCCCTCTGCTACGTGCTGGTCTACGTGGTGCGTGCGGCGATCAACGACTGGGGCAATCTGTATATGTCCGAAACCCTGGGCGTCGATCTGGTGACCGCCAACTCGGCGGTGACGATGTTCGAGCTGGGCGGCTTTATCGGCGCGCTGGTGGCGGGCTGGGGCTCGGATAAGCTCTTCAACGGTAACCGCGGGCCGATGAACCTGATCTTCGCCGCCGGGATTTTGCTTTCCGTTGGTTCGCTATGGCTGATGCCGTTTGCCAGCTACGTGATGCAGGCGGCGTGTTTCTTCACCACCGGCTTTTTCGTCTTTGGCCCGCAGATGCTGATCGGCATGGCGGCGGCGGAGTGTTCACACAAAGACGCCGCGGGAGCAGCGACGGGCTTTGTCGGGCTGTTTGCTTACCTTGGCGCTTCGCTCTCCGGCTGGCCGCTGGCGCGGGTGATCGACGTCTGGCACTGGAGCGGTTTCTTCGCCGTGATCGCCATCGCGGCAGGAATTTCGGCCCTGCTGCTGCTGCCGTTCCTGCATGCTCAGGCGCCGCGCGAGGCACACGAAGCGTGATGTGCTTCACCTTTTCATCCCGAATAGCGCAAAACTAAGAAATTTTCCTGGTTTCACCTGGACGCTGTCTCAGGCGTCGCTCCCGGCTGGTTTTTACAATGCTGCAAAAATCAGCTCAGGAGTAAACCAATCATGCTGGCCTTCTTAAATCAGGTGCGCAAACCGACCCTGGATCTGCCGCTCGATGTGCGGCGTAAAATGTGGTTCAAACCGTTCATGCAGTCTTACCTGGTGGTCTTTGTCGGCTACCTGACCATGTACCTGATCCGCAAAAACTTTAACATCGCGCAGAACGACATGATCTCAACCTACGGGCTGAGCATGACGCAGCTGGGGATGATTGGCCTGGGCTTCTCCATCACTTACGGCGTGGGTAAAACCGTCGTTTCCTACTACGCGGACGGCAAAAACACCAAGCAGTTCCTGCCGTTTATGCTGATCCTCTCCGCCATCTGTATGCTCGGCTTCAGCGCCAGCATGGGCGCGGGCTCCGTCAGCCTGTTCATGATGATCGCCTTCTACGCTCTGAGCGGTTTCTTCCAGAGTACCGGCGGGTCGTGCAGTTACTCCACCATCACTAAATGGACCCCTCGCCGCAAGCGTGGTTCGTACCTCGGCATGTGGAACATCTCCCACAACCTCGGCGGGGCGGGTGCGGCAGGCGTGGCGCTGTTCGGCGCAAACTACCTGTTCGACGGCCACGTGATCGGCATGTTTATCTTCCCGTCGATTATCGCCCTGATCGTCGGCTTTATTGGCCTGCGCTACGGCAGCGACTCACCGGAATCGTACGGCCTCGGCAAAGCCGAAGAGCTGTTCGGCGAGGAGATCAGCGAAGAGGACAAAGAGACCGAAGAAAACGAGATGTCCAAATGGCAGATCTTTGTTGAGTACGTGCTGAAAAACAAAGTGATCTGGCTGCTGTGCTTCTCCAACATCTTCCTGTACGTGGTGCGCATCGGCATTGACCAGTGGTCCACCGTGTATGCCTTCCAGGAGCTGAAGCTCTCCAAAGAAGTCGCGATTCAGGGCTTCACCCTGTTCGAAGTGGGCGCGCTGGTCGGCACGCTGCTGTGGGGCTGGCTCTCGGACCTCGCCAATGGTCGCCGCGCGCTGGTGGCCTGCGTCGCGCTGGCGCTGATTATCGCCACGCTCGGCGTCTACCAGCACGCCAGCAACCAGTACGTTTACCTGGCGTCCCTGTTCGCGCTCGGCTTCCTGGTGTTTGGTCCACAGCTGCTGATCGGCGTGGCAGCAGTTGGCTTCGTGCCGAAAAAAGCGATCGGCGCTGCCGATGGAATTAAAGGCACCTTCGCCTACCTGATCGGTGACAGCTTCGCCAAGCTGGGTCTGGGTATGATCGCCGACGGCACGCCGATTTTCGGCCTCACCGGCTGGGCGGGCACCTTTGCCGCGCTGGATGCCGCCGCCATCGGCTGTATCGTCCTGATGGCGATGGTCGCGGTGCTGGAAGAACGTAAGATCCGCCGTGAAAATCGGATGCAGAAATTAAAAGTAGCCTGAGTGTGCAGGTAACTTCTTTGCCCGGTTGACCGCCGGGCTTTTTTTTACATCCCACCTTTACCCCCCTTTACAGACCCGCTCCCTGCAATGCTCTACATTTTAATTTTGCTGCCGCACCCCGCGGCTTTTGTCCGTTTTGTTATGGAGAGCTTGCATGGTAAACCGACGACTATCCTGTCTTGCGCTATTGGTGGCGCTTGCCTCCCCCGCCCTGGCGGCGGACGCGCCGACGTACGGCGAGAAGCTGGAGGGGTTTGATTACGCCTGGCCGGTTAAGCATTTCACCTTTACCTCGCAACATCAGCCGCTTGATATGGCCTATCTGGACGTTAAGCCAGAAAAACCCAACGGCCGCACCGTGGTGCTGATGCACGGTAAAAACTTCTGCGCCGGAACGTGGGAGGGGACTATCCGCGTACTTTCCGCCAGCGGATACCGCGTGGTGGCACCAGACCAGATTGGTTTTTGTAAATCCACCAAACCCGAGCATTACCAGTACACCTTCCAGCAGCTGGCGGATAACACCCACGCGTTGCTTAAGCAGCTCGGCGTCGATCGCGTGACGGTTATTGGGCACTCGACCGGCGGCATGCTGGCGACCCGCTACGCGCTGATGTGGCCGCAGGAAGTGGAACAGCTGGTGATGGTTAACCCGATTGGTTTAGAAGACTGGAAAGCCCGCGGCGTACCGCATATTACGGTCGATCAGTGGTATCAGCGTGAACTTAAAACCAGCGCCGATGGCATTCGTCAGTACGAGAAAAATACCTACTATGCCGGGGAGTGGAAGCCGGAGTATGAGCGTTGGGTGACGATGCTGGCCGGGCTGAACAATGGGCCGGGCAAAACGCGTGTCGCCTGGAACTCAGCCCTGCTTTACGACATGATTTATACCCAGCCGGTGATCTACGAATTTGGTGAACTGAAGATGCCGGTATTATTGATGATCGGCACCAAAGACAACACCGCCATCGGGAAAGACCTCGCCCCGCCGGCGATCCGCAAGACGCTGGGCAACTATGCAGTACTGGGTAAGGAGACGGAAAAACGCATTCCGCATGCGACGCTGGTTGAGTTTAACGACATGGGCCATGCGCCGCAGATGCAGGACCCTCAGCGCTTCCATGACGCGCTGCTGAAAGGGCTGCAGGCACGCTGACCGGTCTAAAGCAACAGCCCCGCAGCCCGTTCTGCGCGGGCTGTCTTCAGCGCACTACACGCCAGCATACCTGGCGCTGCCCTCATAACGATTTTCCACCTTTTTTCACTGCACTATTATGGCCTTGCCCGCTGTCGACGCTGCGCGTTTCCCGCTATGATGAGCGGCTGACGTAGAGGAGAACGCATGGTCTGGATAATGCTGGCAACGCTTGCCGTGGTGTTTGTGGTGGGATTTCGGGTCCTGACCTCAGATTCACGTCGCGCAATTAAACGCCTGAGCGAGCGGCTGGGGATCACCCCGGTTCCTGTAGAATCGATGATCGATCAGTTCGGTAAAACGCCCGGCAATGAGTTTATCCGCTACCTTGAACGCCCGGACGAAGCGCATCTGCAAAACGCGGCCCAGGTGCTGCTGATCTGGCAGGTCTGCATTGTCGACGGCAGTGAAGAGAATTTGCTTGCCTGGCACCGTATGCTGCGTAAAGCCCGTCTGGCCGCGCCGATCACGGACGCGCAGGTCCGTCTGACGCTGGGTTTTATGCGTGAAATGGAGCCCGATCCGCAGGAGCTAAACGCCTTCCAGTTGCGCTATAACCAGCTTTTCCTGCCGGAAGAGGGCGTGTTTTACCTGCATTAAGCCGTTTTCCCGCATAACACATTCTGTGCGTTAAGAATCTCCTCTCTATTTTCATTGAGGCGAGTGGCGGCATAGATATCTATGTTTAACCTTTTTGCCTCGGCGTCCGTGAGTTCACGGTAGCAAAGTCCTTCCTGATTAAAGGTGCATTTCGACTGAGGCAGCAGCGCAAATCCTTTCCCTCTTGCGATACGGCTTAGCATCACAAGGGTATCATCCGGCTCTTTTATCCGCTTCAGCGGCGTTTTCAGCGTATCAAAGTAGCTTTCGCATTTGTCGTAAAATGACGGGTTGGCACTTCTGGAAAACCAGAAAATGGGAAGATCGCTGATATCCTCCAGCGCGACTTTCTCTTTCAGGCTGGCAGGGTGTAAAGAGGGCATTGCGATGAGCAACGGTTCCTGGCAGACCCAGCGGTATTGAACAATGTCTTCATGACCCGTTCCTTTTTCACCGGTCAGCACCAGATCCAGCATATTTTTAGACAAGCTTTGCAGCAGTTGGGCTGACGTCAGGTCCGGCGTTTCGACATCATCTCCCGCGTTCATTTTTTGAAGCTGGGTATTCACGGGTTCAATATATTCAAAATTAAGGGTCCGTGTGAGTCCAATACGCAGGCTCGTTTCAGAAGAGAGAGGATCTTCTTTTAGGTTACTGATGTCTTTGAGTATTTTTTCAGCCTGAACAACCAGCGCACGGCCTGCTTCTGTGAGGCTAACGTCATGCGTGTTGCGGCTGAACAACTGACGTTTCAGAACCGCTTCAAGGCATTTTATCTGACGCGTCAATGGCGGTTGAGTCATGCGTAGGCGTTCGGCAGCCTTACGGAAGTTCAGTTCATGTGCGACAGCGAGAAAGCATTGTAATTGTTTGATACTGGGCAGGTTATTGCTGATTAAATGTTCTGCTGTGGCCATACGTGGGTCCTGAATGCGAAAAGGTATTTCGTCTTTTTTCCATTTCGATATTACACGCTAAATGCGGGCAGTAAACCCATTTCAATAGTAATACCAAAAATATATTACAAATTTAACAATTCCAATTGTTTCCTATATTGATAAATTTCTACCCGAATCCTCACTCAATCAATATTCGGAGTAATTATGTCGTCTAAATATGTACTGGTATCACGCTTCCCGTTAAAAAATACTTTTACAGAGAAAGATTTTACCTCCTTAAAAAGCAATGAAAACGTTCGCTAGTTTTCCTGTGAAGAAAACGGTGTTAATGAACTGCTGGAACTGCGCGCTTTCAATGACATTAAAGAAATTGCGTGTGCTGAGAGTGAAATGGAATCCATGTTCCATCGTTTCTCTGCTGTTCTTTCTACCGATATTCGTCGCGAACTGCTTAAGTTTGTTGAATCCCCAATCGATAATAAAAAGAGTTTACCCGAATCTAATTATATTCAGTTTCGTCACGTTGAGGTGCCCGCCCATAACTATCAGTAGTATCGTCAGTGGCGCGATGAAACCACGCCGCATTTTTTGACGTTGATGAGACGCTAATAAATATTAAAAGCATGTTTGATTTCTATGACTTCTGGTGCAGGGAAAATAATCAAAACGATCGTCTTCAACGCTATATGTCTCGCTTTCGCGTCGACGTTAAAAACGGTGTGCCAAGGGAGACGCTGAACAGAGAGTATTATCGCCAGTTTAAAGGTGTGTCTTGTCGTTATCTGGAAGAAATGGGCCATGAATGGTTCAGGCGTAAGCCAGAAAACGAATTTTTTATTGAGAGTGCCGTTTCAGCACTTAAAAGCCATCAGAGACAGAACATGTACACCGTATTTATATCGGGCTCTATGCTTCCGATTCTGTCACCCATTGCGAAATATCTTGGGGTAACGGACATACTCTGTGCTCCGTTGATAATAAATGACGCAGGCGAGTTGACGGGGGAAATCGGCCTGCCCCAAACAATTGGAGCGGGTAAAAAAGACGCTCTGATGACGTTTTGCCGGGATAAGGAGATTAATCCAGCGGATTGTTATGCCTACGGTGACGATCTTTCGGATATTCCAATGCTCGAAGCCATTGGGCATCCCGTCTGTGTGGGAGAGCATTCCGCGCTTATCCGATATGCAGTAGAAAAAAATTGGCACATTATTTAAACCATTATTGAGGTAAGTAGTATGACTTCAGAACTCTCTCCGCAAAATATGACGTTAAGGTCATGGCTTGCGTTATTCATTCTGGCTATTTCAACTTTTACTATTGTCACTACCGAACTGGCGCCGGTCGGATTATTAACGCCAATCGCAGAGGGATTACGGTCTTCGGAATCCGCGGTGGGCATGACCGTGTCGCTTTATGCCTGGGTGGGGGCGTTGAGTGCGCTGTTTGCCTCCGTCTTTTTAGGCAATGTGGCTAAGAAGCGGCTTTTACTTGTGCTCACCGTGGTGCTTCTGATTTCTAACGTCATGGCCGCGACGGTAAACACCTACGGAATGCTGCTTAGTGCCCGCGTGCTGGGCGCGCTTGCTCACGGTGCATTCTGGGCGATGATCGGCGCAACGGCGGTTGCCATGGTTCCTGCCAGATATATTGGTGCGGCGACGTCAATCGTATTTGGTGGCGTTTCCGCAGCAAGCGTTTTTGGCGTACCGGTTTCCAACTACATTGGTATCCACTTCGGCTGGCGGCAGGCATTTTGGCTGATGGCCGCGCTGAGCGTAATTGCCTTTGTGGGTATTAGCGTGCTTGTTCCCCAGATCGCCAGCAAAAGCGCGCTTGGCCTGGATGCGCTTAAGGGCGTGCTGAAATCGTCTACCCTATGGAAAATTTACTCAGCAACCCTGCTGGCTGTTACGGCGCACTTTGCCGCCTTTACGTACATTGAACCCTGGCTTCACACGCAGAGTTTACTGTCCACCGCCTTTATTCCCGCCGTGCTTTTTGTTTACGGCATCGCGGGTCTGGCCGGTAATTTCCTGACCGGCGTGATGATTGATAAGTATCTCAAGCTGACGGTTTCGCTGTCTGTACTGCTGATCTGTGCAGTGCTGCTGTTCCTGGGCCTGTCAGGTTCCTCGCTCTCTGCTGCGCTGATATTCACCAGCATGATTATCTGGGGCGTTGCCGTGTCAGGAATATTTGTCGGCTTCCAGACGTGGGTTTTACGTATGGCTGAAGATAAAGCCTTCCCGGCCTCCGCAATCTACGTTTCGTTTTTCAATACCGCCATTGGTATCGGCGCGTCGATCGGTGCCTGGATGGTTTCATCATTTTCAATGCCTCTCCTGTATATCGTCGCCGGCACGGCTATCGGCCTGTCCGTTCTGCTTGTCGCGGTTATTCCTGCAACCTTGACCGCAAAACAATCCCGTATGGAGAAATCTTATGAGTCAAATTAATGACCGCACGCGCTATGGCAGAGAGATCATGGACCGTCTTGAAGCAGGGCTCGCGGATAAAGTCACCCGCCGCCTGAGCGAACTGGACCCGGGCCTGCCTGCCCTGATAACCGACTATGCGTTCGGGGATGTGGTGGGACGTCCGGGACTGGAACTCAAAACGCGCGAAATGCTGACTGTCGCCTCGCTTGTGACGCTGGGTAATGCTATGTCGCAGTTGGAACTGCACATGAGAGGCGCGCTCAACACCGGCGTGACGCCGGAAGAGCTGCTTGAAATTGTGATACAGATGGCGGTGTATGCCGGCGTTCCCGCCTGTATGAACGGTCTTACCGCCTACCGCGCGGCAATCGCTGCGACGGGTCATACGTTGCCGGGACTGAAAGGGAGTCATGCATGAGCGAGGTTGTCATTATTGCAGCCCGCCGCACGGCGACGGGCGCATTTCTGGGCGCGCTTGCGGAGCACTCCGCCGCTGACCTGGGAAGCCGGGTCATTCAGGCACTCCTGAAAGAATCTGGCGTAGAGGCCAGTAATATCTCTCAGGTCATTATGGGTCAGGTTCTTACGGCGGGGCAATCGCGCTTGGGCATGCGATAGGCGCATCCGGCTGCCGGATTTTGATGACGCTGGTTCATGCCCTGGTCCGTAATGACGGCAAGTGTGGCGTCGCCGCGCTGAGCGTTTATCGCTAACGGCACGGCGTATCCGATATAAAAAAACCGGGAAAACCCGGTTTTTTTATTTTCATGATGAGGTATCAGGCGTTCACGCCCTTCATACCCTCGGCAGAATAGCGATCGCCTTTAATCGCTATCCGGCGATGCAGGTTGTTCAATGATTCAATATCGCTCTTCTCAAGCTCAATGTTGGCAGCGTGCGCGTTCTCGGCCAGATAGCCGGTGTGCTTAGTGCCCGGGATGGGAACCAGCCGATCGTATTGCGCTAACAGCCAGGCAAGGGCAATCTGACCCGCGGTACAGCCGTATTTCGCCGCCAGCGGGTGGATGACATCGAGCAGCTGGCGATTATGATCGAGGCTGGACTGCATAAAGCGCTCGTTATTTTTACGGAAATCACCCTCTGCAAATTCGCTATTGTTCAGGTATTTTCCCGTCAGGAAGCCTCTGCCAAGAGGCGAGTAGGGCACCAGACCAATGCCTAACGTTTTCACGACCGGCAGAATGCTTTCCTCGATATCGCGTGTCCACAGAGAATATTCCGTTTGCAGCGCGGTGACCGGATGTACCGCATGGGCCCGTTGCAGCGTTGACGCCGACACTTCGCAAAGGCCGATGTGGTTGATCTTGCCCTCTTTCACAAGGGTGCGTAGACAATCCATACTCTCTTCGACCGGGGTGGTGTTACTCAGTCTGTGTAGATAAAAGAGGTCGATTCGCTCAACGCCAAGCCGCTTGAGGGACTCATTACAGCAGCGGATGATATAGTCAGGCGTATTGTTGATGGTGCGGGCATAAGACTCGTCGGGAGAGCGATCGATGCCGCATTTCGTGGCTATTTTGAACTGCTCGCGAGTGCTTTTATCCAGCCCGGCAAGAAAATGACCGATTAGTCTTTCATTATGACCACGGCCATATAAATTTGCGGTATCAATAAACGTCACGTTCAGATCGATGAGGCTATGCAATACCCGCAGCGAGGCGTTGTCATCAGTCTGGCCATAAAATTCACTCAGACCCATGGCACCGTAGCCGACGGCACTGACGGTAAGATTTTGAGATAAATTACGTGTTTTCATAGTTTCTCCTTTTCAGACGCTATGATTGTTTCACCTCAAATGTGGATACTGAATTTTCATTTTCGTTATGCAGAAAAGGTATCAGTCGACGACGCGCTCTCTTCAGGCTCATTAAAAACGACAAAAGTTGTCAAATCGTTAAATCCGTCACACTTTTGATGATAAACTGCGCGACTTTTCCGCACGTTTTTATCTTCAGGTGACGCCATGACAGAACACATTCAGCCCACGCCCAGACCGCAGACCCAGGAGGTCACTCGCCCCAACTGGTCGGCGGTTTTCTCCGTGGCATTTTGCGTTGCCTGCCTGATTACCGTTGAGTTCCTGCCGGTGAGCCTGCTGACGCCGATGGCGCAGGATCTGGGCATTTCCGAAGGGGTGGCGGGGCAGTCCGTCACCGTGACTGCGTTTGTGGCGATGTTCGCGAGCCTGTTTATTACCCAGGTGATCGGCACCATCGACCGCCGTAAAGTGGTCATTCTTTTCAGCGTGCTGCTGACGCTCTCCTGCCTGCTGGTCTCTTTTGCCAATAACTTCACCCTGCTGCTGCTGGGTCGCGCCTGTCTGGGGCTGGGATTAGGCGGCTTCTGGGCGATGTCGGCCTCGCTCACCATGCGTCTGGTTCCCGCGCGCACCGTGCCGAAAGCCCTCTCCGTGATCTTTGGTGCTGTTTCGATTGCGCTGGTCATAGCTGCGCCGTTGGGCAGTTTCCTTGGCGGGATCATCGGCTGGCGCAACGTCTTTAACGCTGCCGCGGTGATGGGGGGGCTATGCATTCTCTGGGTCTGGAAAGCGCTGCCGTCCTTACCGGGGGAAGCGGCACACCATAAACAGAATATGTTCAGCCTGCTGAAGCGCCCGGGCGTGCTGGCGGGGATGACCGCCATCTTTATGGCATTTGCCGGACAGTTTGCCTTCTTCACCTATATCCGCCCGGTATTCATGAACATGGCCGGGTTTGATGTGGATGGCCTGACGCTGGTGCTCCTGAGCTTCGGTATCGCCAGCTTTGTCGGTACCTCGCTGTCGTCCCCGTTCCTGAAGCGTTCTCTGAAAGTGGCGCTGGCGGGCGCGCCGCTGGTGCTGGCAATTAGCGCTGCGGTGCTGGTGCTGTGGGGCAGCGATAAGTGGGTTGCGTCGGCGATTGCGATTATCTGGGGCTTTGCTTTTGCGCTGGTGCCGGTGGGCTGGTCGACGTGGATCACCCGCTCGCTCGCCGATCAGGCGGAAAAAGCCGGGTCGATTCAGGTCGCGGTGATCCAGCTGGCGAACACCTGCGGTGCGGCGATCGGCGGCGTTGCGCTGGACCATCTGGGGCTGACGTCACCGCTGGTGATTTCAGGAACCCTGATGCTGCTGACCGCGCTGCTGGTGGCGGGGAAGGTGAA
>NZ_CP080000.1:4066845-4089789 GCF_019378755.1 Enterobacter sp. BIDMC 29
TATCAGGCTACGCCGATGTCTGAACCCGTCTTCTCGAATCCATCGAAATCAGTACCACCGACGACACAATCAACAGCGTGCCCAGCCAGTCCGGCAGCGTAAACGCCACCCCAAGCAAAATCACCGACAGCAGTGCGCTGCTCAGCGGCTCGGCACAGCTCAGAATGCTCGCCTTCGGCCCGCCAATCATCTGCGCGCCTTTCAGATACAGGCTGAACGTCAGCGCTGTGCCAATCACCACCAGATAGAAAAACGCCAGCAGCAGGCTGCCATCAATCACGAAGGTGGTCCCGCGTCCGGCGTAGAACGGCGTCAGCACGACCCCCGCGATTAACATACTCCAGCCAACAATCGGCAGCGTGCCGTAGCGGGCGATAAGCGTCGACGGGTAGGTTGTATAAAACGCGGCGGCAAAGGCCGAGGCGATACCGAAGAACAGGGCGGCAGGGGAGATGGAGAGCGAGGTTGGATCGCCGTGGGTGACCAGCAGGAAGGTGCCGACAAGTGACGTCAAAATGGCGGATAAAACAAACACGCCGGGACGTTTTTTCCTCGCCAGCGCGAACCAGGCGACAATGATCGTTGGCGAGAGAAACTGCAGCACGGTGGCCGTCGCCGCGTTGGATTTTTCAATCGTCAGCAGGAAGGTGAGCTGGACGGTGAGCGCACCAACCAGCGAGAAAAACAGCAGGCTGAGGGCGTCTTTACGATGTTTGATGACTGAGAAAATCTTGTCGCCATGAACGAAGGAGAGGGTCAGCAAGATGACGCCGGTAAACAACAGGCGAATCATCGTCAGGTAAGGGGACGAGATCTGGCTTTTCTCCATGATGTACTGCGCGCAAACCCCTGAGCTGCCCCATAAAACGGCGGCGATCAGAACGTTGAGCATTCCTTTACGTGTGGAACCCATGTTCTCCCCTGTTATGTTGTTTTTTGTGTAGCATAACATGGGTCTTGCCGGGTGCGGTGTGGCCTGATGCCCTCACCCCGGCCCTCTCCCACAGGGAGAGGGTGCAAACACGAAAAACGGCAACGTGCGTTGCCGTTTTGCTTTTACCTTGCTTAGAACCACGCTTCCCACATCGCGCCGACGTTGAAATCATCCAGCGTCTCATCTTTTGTACCGTTCACACGGGCGGTGCGTTCGTTATCCACTTTGCCGCCGGTCACGTAGAAGCGCAGCATTGGGCGGAACTCTGGCCCCATGGCGATAGACATGTTCTGCGACAGGGTCAGCTTCCAGCCTTTGTTATCACCGCCATTGTCGTAATCCACGTGCTGCCAGCCCGCTTCCAGCCAGGTGGAGTGAACGTCGTTCCACCAGTGCATCGGGCGCACGATGGCGTTGTAGTTCTTACGGTTGTCGGTTTTATCGCGGCTGTTGTCGTAGTCGTGGAAGGCGAGGATGTACTCCACCTGCGTGGCCTGGGTGAATTTGTACAGCCCTTCGAAGCTGGCGTAGACCGTGGTCAGATCCTCGGTTTTGTTGAATACGCTGTTATCCGCGTTATCAGAATAACGGGCAATCACCTTATTCACGCCGCTGTCGTTGGTGTGGCTCAGCACCACGCCGCCCTGCCAGGCCTTCAGACGCTCTTCACTCTCAATGGCTTTGGAGTCAAAACCGTAGTTCGCGTACAGCTCCAGATCCAGCGGGCCGACTTTCATGCCGTGGATTTTTGAGGTCGCAGCGTAGTTACCTTTGTCGCCCGTGCCGGAACCGCCGGTACAGGTAATGCGCGACGGGTTCGCCTCATCTTCCATCACTTCCGGACTACAGGATTCCACCGCGGCCACCGCGGCAACGTCAAACTGCACGCCGCCGATGTCGAAGTTCTTCACCCCGGCACCCTGGCCGTCGTGGTTCATCCAGAAGTAATCGTTGATACCCTGCTGTGGACGCTGGTGGAAGTCACGGCCGGCCCAGAAATAGGCGTTCGGGTTGGAGGCCATAATGTTGGTCACACCGGCATAGGCTTTTTTCAGGTTAACCTCGTCGCCCCAGTGGTCGATCATCACGTTGATGTCCCAGATGGCACCGTTGTCGCCCTTGAAGGCTTTGGAGAGCTGGAATTCACCGCCGTTGCCTTCGTTACCCAGACGACCGATTGCGGATGCGCCGTTATAGGAACCGTCTACTGCCACGTATTTCTGATCGGCTGCCTGGAAGTGCGCGCCGTAGCGGGCATAGCCGGTAAATTTAACCCCAAACGGAATCGCGAGGTCCGGTGATTGCGCCGCGCTTTGCGGTTCGGTGACCACGTCCGCTTTTTTCGCGACGGCAGCGTCCATTTTGGCCTGACGTTCGGCCAGCGCTTTGTCTACCGCTTTCGCCACGATGGCGTCGATTTGCTCTTGCGTAAATTCTTGTGCGAGTACAGAAATTGGGCAAAGCGCGGCGACAACCGCCATGGTTAATGGAAGTTTTTTAATATAATTCATGGTTATCTCAATATAGTTTAATTTTATTCAGACAATAACCATCCCGCTCCGATCTGACAGAGTTTGTCGCTATCATCAGAACAAGTGGATTTCTATTTTAGGTACAGAGTGATTACATTAACGTTTTTTCGCCATACATTATCTCTGATATAAATGGATTATTTCTTCGGATAATTCACGTGCCAGCAGGGAATTCATTAAATGATCCTGCGCGTGAACCATTATTAAGGTCATCGGCTGGCGGGCTTCGCCCGCATCCTGTTCGATCAGTTTGGTCTGCATTTTGTGCGCCTGGCGCGCGTAGCCATCGGCTTCGCGCAGCAGGCTTTTGGCTTCGTCAAGGTTGCCCTGACGCGCCGCGTGCAGAGCTTCAAAGCACAGGCTACGCGACTGACCGGCGTTGACGATAATTTCCATTACGGCTTCTTCTAATGCGATCATTACACTGACTCTCTGTCAAAACTGTTATTTAATGCGGTGGCGGCAAACCACTCGCCGCTTTTCTTGATGGTGCGCTGCTGGGTAGTTAAATCGAGCTGGATAAATCCGTAGCGATTTTTATACGCATTACACCACGACCAGTTATCAATAAAGGTCCACATATGGTAGCCAAGACACTGGCACCCTTCGCTAATACCTTTATGCAGCCAGGCCAAATGTTCGGAAATAAAATCGATGCGGTATTGATCGTTTATCTGACCATTCTCAATAAAGCGCTGTTCATTTTCGACACCCATACCGTTCTCAGAAATAAAACAGCGTGGGTTACCGTAATTGTCGCGCAGGTTAATCAGAATATCGTAAATACCCGGCTCATAAATTTCCCAGCCACGGTATGGATTCATCTTGCGGCCAGGCATTTCGTAATTATCAAAGAACCACTCCGGCATAAACGGTGCCTGTGGGTTCACCGCACTGTCACGGCATTTCACGCGACGCGGCTGATAATAGTTAATGCCGAGCAGGTCGATTTTTCCTTCCGCAATCAGGAAACTGTCTTCCGGTTTGCAGGCGGGGAGCTGATCGTAAGATTTCAGCAACGCCACCAGGTCCGCCGGGTATTCGCCGCGCAGGACGGGGTCAAGGAAGCTGCGGTTAAACATCAGGTCCGCAATGTGTGCCGCTTTGACGTCAGCCGGGTTTTGCGAGCGCGGATAGGACGGCGTCAGGTTCAGTACGATACCGATCTCCCCGGCGTAGTGCCCGGCACGGTAAGCGCGTACCGCCTGCGCATGCGCCAGCACGGTGTGATACGCCACGGTGACCGCACGACGAAAATCCACCACGTTGGGATAGTGGAAATCGTACAGATAGCCGCCTTCCACCGGCACAATCGGCTCGTTGAAGGTAAACCAGTGCAGCACGCGATCGCCAAACAGATCGAAGCAAATCTGCGCATAACGGGCGTAAGCGTCCACCACGTTGCGGTTTTCCCAGCCGCCAATCTCCTGCATCGCCATCGGCATGTCGAAGTGGAACAGGGTGATAAACGGGGTAATACCCTGTTCAATCAGCTCATCAATGACCTGATGATAAAAATCGACCGCTTCCGGGTTCACTTCACCGATACCGTCGGGGATCAGGCGCGCCCAGCTAATCGAGGTGCGAAAGCTGTTGTGGTTCAGCTGCTTTAACAGCTGAATGTCCGTTTTCCAGTGTTGATAAAACGTGGAGGTGTGCTGCGGTCCCACGCCATTATGAAAACGGTTCGGCTCGCGGGCAAACCAGTAATCCCAGGTGGTTTCACCCTCTCGTGTCCCTTCGGTCTGGAGGGCGGAGCTTGCGCTGCCCCACCAGAAATTATCGGGAAATGCGTATTTCATGACCTTTCCTCTTTGACTTAATGACTTGCTGTTTCAGCGGCACCGACGGTTGCCTGGGCTTTCTGCTCTTCGTTTTTCATCAACGTACGCTCGTAAGCACGCAGGAACGGCAGGTACATCAGCGCTGACATCACCATACACACCAGACACATCACCACCGGGCTCAACGCCCAGTTTGCCGCCCACGATGCGCCAATAGGGGCCGGGGTCGTCCACGGGGTTAACGACACCACCTGTGCCAGCCAGCCCATTTTGGTGGCGCCGTACGCCAGGCAGGCGTTCACAAGCGGAACAAACACGAACGGGATAAACAGCATCGGGTTCATGATGATTGGCGCGCCGAACAGAATCGGTTCGTTGATGTTAAAGAAGCTGGGCACAACGCCCATTTTGCCGATGGTGCGCAGGTGCGTGACGCGGCTGCGCAGCAGCAGGAAGGCCAGCGGAAGCGTGGAGCCGACGCCGCCAATCAGTAGGTAGTGGTCCCAGAAACCCTGCAGGTAAACGTGTGGCAGCGCTGCGCCAGCCGCCAGTGCCGCCTGGTTTGCGGACAGGTTGGCCATCCAGAACGGGTTCATGATGCCGGTGACAATCAGCGAGCCGTGGATACCGGCAAACCAGAAGATCTGGCACAGCAGCACGGAGAGCAGAATGGCAGGCAGGGAGTCAGACGCAGAGACCAGCGGTTCCAGCAGGTGCATAATCGCCTGCGGGATAATCATCCCGGTTTGTGCTTCGATAAACAGGTTCAGCGGGTGCAGGGTACCGATCACCACCATGACCGGGATCAGGATCTCAAACGAACGCGCCACACCGGTCGGCACTTCTTTCGGCAGACGGATTGTCACGTTGTTCTGCTTCAGCCACGCATACACGCGGGTGGAGTAGATGGCGGTGATCAGCGCGGTGAAAATCCCCTGGCCGGAGAGGTACTGGGTCGAGATCTTGCCGTCGGCATACGGAGCTGCCACCAGCAGGAAGGCCATAAAGGCCAGCAGACCGGACATCACCGGATCGAGGTTAAACTGACGCCCCAGGCTTGCACCAATCCCCACCGAAATGAAGAACGTCATCACGCCCATGCTGAGGTTGAACGGCAGCATCAGCTGTTCACGGTAAGTCTGGGAGAAATCCAGCCAGCCGCGGGCAAAGCTGTTCGTCGTATCCGCGGAGAAGGGCGGGAAGATGAACACCAGCATAAACGAGCCGATGATCATAAACGGCAGCGCGGCGGTAAAGCCGTCGCGGATGGCAATCACATACTTTTGCTGGCCGAGCTTCGCGGCCAGCGGGGTAATTGACTGCTCAATAACCGCGACCATTGATTGATATAACGAACTCATGTGAACACCTTTTAGTGTGCCGCTTCGATGAGCGACAGAGCATAGTCCAGTACTTTATCGCCACGTTGCATACCGTAATCCATCATGTCGATGGGTTGGACCGGGATGCCCTTTGTAGCCGCCTTGTCTGAGAGTGTCTGTAACATGTACTTCACTTGGGGTCCGAGAAGGACAACCTGGTACTGCGGAAACTGCGTATCAAATTCGGAAACGCCATACGCGTCTATTTTTACCGGCAACCCGCGCTCTTTCGCGACATCGACCATTTTGCTGACCAGCAGGCTGGTGGACATCCCGGCAGAGCAACACAGCATAATCTTGAACATCGACAACCATCCTCTAAATGTAAAAAGTTATTGCGAGGATGATTGGACATTATACGGAAACCGGTTTCCATTTATAAAAGACAGAAGTGTGACAACCATCAAGATCCACTACTTATGACGCTAATTAACCAGATGCATGTCACATAATTTGCGCGTTTTGACATCATTTTGAGTTGAAATGGAAAATCGGTTTCCATGAAAAACGGAAAAGGATATACTCCATTCTGGCTATAATATGAGCCGTAGCGGTGATGGAATTTGCAGGTGCGAAGTAAGCCTGCCAGGGGAAAGAGATGTCGACAATCAATGATGTATCACGTCTTGCCGGGGTGTCTAAAGCCACGGTATCGCGAGTGTTGAGTGGGTCGCGTGGCGTAAAGGAAGCCAGCCGCCAGGCCGTTTTAAAAGCGGTTGATGAACTGAACTACCGGCCCAATGTAATTGCGCAGTCGCTGCTGAGCCAGTCGACGGGGTGTATTGGGGTGATTTGCGCGCAGGAGAATATTAACCAGACCACCGGTTATCTTTACGCGCTGGAAAAGCACCTCAGCCAGCATCAAAAACATCTGCTGTTGCGCTTCGCGCATACCAAAGCTGAAGTGATGCACGCCCTGGAAGAACTTTCCTGTGGGTTATGTGATGACATCCTGGTGATTGGCGCGCGTTTCCCACTGGACGTCGAGATGGACAATGTCATTCTCGTTGACTGTATGGAGTCCGATAATTCCAACAGCATCCAGTTCGATCACGCCTTTGCCGCCGAAACCGCCTGTAACTATCTGACCAGCCAGGGGCGACGCCAGATAGCCCTGATCCATCCGCAAGGCAGCGGTTTCGCCGACCAGGTGTTGCTGGGCTATAAACACGCGCTGGAGAAAAATTTCCTGCCCTTTAATCGCAACCTCGTCTTTATGGATGCCACCTCCTCATCCGTTGCGCTGCAGGAGTTGCTTAACAATGCGAGCACGCTGAATTTTAACGCGCTGCTGGTGGCGGACGAACAGGAAGCTCAGCGGGTGATCCCGCAGCTGCAGGCGTTTAATAAATCCGTACCGGACGACATTATGGTCTTTAGCCTTGCCGGATCGCTGCATCTGCCGGGTATCCCGGTGATCCCGGCCATTGAATACTCAATGGATGCTATGGCGGCACGTATTGTGGGCTGGCTGACGGAGAAAACGCAGATGCTGGGGTCCTATGTTCTGCGCGGGGATTTGATTATTCCGGATGTACGAAAGCGCTAAAAAAAAGCGTGAAGCCCGGCTTCACGCTTAATAATCTTCCATACAATCTACCTGACTGACCGCGTCCCAGTAAGCATCCAGATTGTCGCGCTTCACGGCCGTGATGGCGTTTTTGATCAACAGTTGATTGGCCTCAGACGACAAAATCATCGCCTGCCAGGCTTTATCGCTCTGCTTTTTCTGGGGCGTGCAGGCCTTCTTCACATCTTTAAGGATCTGCTGCTTTATCTGGGCCTCTTTCACGGGATCGTCTTTTTCCTGGGCATGGACAAACGCGGCGAAGAGCAGACAAACGAGCAGGCAAACCAGGTGTGCAGCTTTCATCAAAATCCCCTTTAGACGTCACAGGCTTCCCATGAAATATATCGTTACATTCAGTGTAGCGACGCCAGCCGAAAGTATGAATTTTTGTCTTCCTGCGTATGAGAACCCTGCACCTGCACCTGCACCTGCACCTGCACCTGGACCGGCGGTTATTGAATCCCTCCCCCCAGCGACTGCCACAGCGTAATACGGTTTTCAAAGTCGGTCTGCTGCAGGGCAATCAATGATGCCCGTGCCGACCACAGGGCGCGCTGCGCGGTGAGAACGGTCAGGTAATCACCCGCACCCACCTGATAGCTGCGCGTTGCCACATCCAGCGTTTTTTGCTCTGCCGCCACGTATTCACGTTGCGCATCAAGCTCTTCACTCAGGGTTTCGCGGCGCGCCAGCGCATCGGCTACATCTTTGAACGCGCTCTGGATGGTTTTCTCATAGGTGGCAATCAGCCCTTTTTTCTCCGCTTCGGCATAGCGCAGTTGCGCCATGTTATTGCCGCCGCTGAACAGCGGCAGGGAGATGGACGGCGCGAACGACCAGACCTTCATGCCGTGGCTGAACAATGACGAGAGCGAATCGCTGCCGACCCCGGCGCTGGCGGTAAGCGAAATCGTCGGGAAGAAGTTGGCGCGCGCAGCACCGATGTTGGCATTCGCGCTCAACAGGTTATGTTCAGCCTCCTGAATATCCGGGCGACGCAGCAGCGTGGCGGAGCTAACGCCCGCCGGGATCAGAGTGATGGCGTTATCGCTCAGGCTCTCCAGCGTACCGGGTAGCAGGTTTTCCGGTACCGTCTCGCCCGCCAGCAAATTCAGGGCGTTTTTGTCCTGCATCACCAGCGTCTGATAGCTGGCGACGCTGGCGCGGGCCTGCTGATAAACCGCCATTGCTTCGCTGACATCCGTTGCGGCGGCGACCCCGACGTCCTGCTGACGCTGCACAATCTTGAGCGAGTTCGCTGCGCTCTCCTGAGTGGATTTTGCCAGCGCCAGATTGCTGTTATCTGCCGCCAGAGTAATCCAGGCGGTGGTCAGCTCGCTGACCATTGTCAGGCGCGTGTTCTGCGCCGTGAACTCGCTGGCAAGCCAGGTTTCACGCGCGGCGCGCGAGAGGCTCTGGTTACGACCAAACAGATCCAGCTCGAAGCTGGAGACGGTGCCGTTAGCCTCATCGCTGGTGCTCACGCCGCTGGCCAGCGTGCGGCTGCGGGTATGGCTCAGGCTGGCATCCACCGACGGGAACAGAGACGAGCGCGTCTCACCATACTGGGCGCGGGCGGCGTCGATATCAGCAATCGCTTTTTGCACATCGCGGTTGCTGGTGAGTGCCATTGTTACCACCCTGTTCAGGCGGTGATCGTTCATCACCTGCTGCCACTGGCTGACCACGGCGGTGGCTTCGCCGTGGGTGCCCGGCAACGTGGCCGGGACGGGCGCGTCAGGACGCTGATAGGTAGGGTCTAACGAAACACAACCTGCGCTCAGCAGTGCCAACACTAAAACAGATACACGAAACATTATGACCTCCGGTTTGCGTGCTTACCGGAGAAGAGACGTTTCACCAGTACGAAGAATAATGGAACAAAGAAGATGGCCAGCAGCGTTGCCGCGAGCGTCCCGCCGATGATGCCGGTCCCAATCGCCACGCGGCTGTTGGCGCCTGCACCGGTGGCGACGGCCAGCGGTGTTACCCCGGCGATAAACGCCAGCGACGTCATGATGATCGGACGCAGTCGCGTCTGAGCCGCACGCAGCGCGGCACGCGTCAGGGAGTAACCTTCCGCGACTTTCGCCTCCGCAAACTCAACGATCAAAATGGCGTTTTTCGACGACAGGCCGATGGTGGTCAGCAGTGCCACCTGGAAATAGACGTCGTTGCTCAGCCCGCGCAGCGAGGCGGCCAGCGCCGCACCCAGCACCCCAAGCGGGATCACCAGAATGACTGAAATCGGCACCGACCAGCTCTCATACAGCGCGGCCAGGCACAGGAATACCACCAGGATGGAGAGGGCATACAAGCTCATCGCCTGACCACTTGCCAGTTTCTCCTGTAACGACAACCCGCTCCACGCCCAGGTTGTGCCGGATGGCAGGTTGTTCGCCAGCTGTTCCATCCGGGTCATCGCCGTACCGGAGCTGGCACCACTGGCGTTCTCGCCCTGAATTTCATAGGCCGCCGAGCCGTTGTAGCGCACCAGACTCTCCGGGCCATACTCCCAGCGCGTAGTGGCGAAAGCGGAGAACGGCGTCATGGTGCTGTCGCTGCCGCGCACGTACCATTTGTTGAGATCGGAAGGCACGGCGCGGTAATCGCTGTCTCCCTGGATGTAGACCTTTTTCACGCGGCCCCGATCGATAAAGTCATTCACGTAGGTTCCGCCCCAGGCGCTGGAGAGGGTATCGGTGACGTCGCTCAGGGAAAGCCCCAGCGATACGGCTTTGTTGTTGTCGATATCCACATGCAGCTGTGGCATCTGCGGCAAATCATTGGCGCGAACGGCATGCAGGGAGGTGTCCTGATTCGCCTGGCCGATCAGCTGATTACGCATCTTCAGCAACATGTCGCGATCGGTGCTACCGCTGGCCATGAGCTCGAAGGTAAAACCGTTGCTCTGGCCGAGGCCGTCTACGGCCGGGGGCGTCATGGCAAAAACGGTGGCATCGCGAAGGGAGCCGAGTTCCTGAGTGGCGCGCAGGGCAATCGCCTGAGCGGTGTTCTCGTCGCCTTTACGCTCGGACCAGTTTTTCAGGGAGACAAACGCCATCCCGGCATTCTGGCCGCTGCCGCTAAAGCTAAAGCCCTCGACCGTAAAAATCACATCGGTGTTGGCTTTCTCTTTAGTGAGGAACCACTCGCGAACCTGACGACTGATCTCCGCGGTACGTACCGCTGTCGCACCGGCAGGCAGGGTGTACTGCACCATGATTTCACCCTGGTCCTCCGTGGGCAGGAAGCTGCCGGGCAGCTTCAGCATTGCCACGGCCATCGCGCCACAGAGCAGGGCGTAGACCACCAGCATGCCCGCGGAGCGGCGCAGCGCGCGCAGGACTTTATTCTGGTAGCCATGCTCGGTCTTACTGTAGAAGCGGTTAAATGCGCCGAAGAACCCTTTTTTGTGAGGAGGCGTATGGCGCAGTACCGAGCCGCAGAGCGCGGGTGTCAGGGTCAGCGCCACCACCACCGAGAGGATCATCGCTGAGATAATGGTGACCGAAAACTGGCGGTAGATGACGCCGGTTGAGCCGCCGAAGAAGGCCATCGGCAGAAACACGGCGGAAAGCACCAGCGCAATGGCGACCAGCGCACCGGAAATTTCGCCCATCGATTTTTCGGTGGCTTCGCGGGCGGGCAGACCTTCATCGCGCATAATGCGCTCGACGTTTTCCACTACCACGATGGCGTCATCGACCAGCAGACCTATCGCCAGCACCATCGCAAACAGCGTCAGGGTATTAATGGAATAACCGAACAGCGCCAGCACGCCAAAGGTGCCCAACAGAACCACCGGCACCGCCAGCGCGGGGATGAGCGTGGCGCGAATGTTCTGCAGAAACAGATACATCACCACTACCACGAGGATAATGGCCTCAAACAGCGTCTGAATCACATCTTCCACCGAGATCTTAATGAACTCGGTGCTGTCTTTCGGATAGGCCACGTCATAGCCTTCCGGCATTGCCCGTTTGAATTCGGCAATTTTATCTTTCACCGCGGTGGCGGTATTGAGCGCATTTGCGCCCGGCGAGAGCATCACCGCCATACCGGCTGCCGGGTGGCCATTCAGCCTGGCGGTAGCCGTGTAATCCTCGCTGCCCATCTCCACGCGCGCCACGTCGCCGATACGCACCACTGCGCCGCTGGACTGGCTCTTAACGATGATATTTTTAAACTGATCGACCGTCTGCAGGCGCGACTGGGCACGCACGGTGGCGGTCAACTGCTGGGTACCGGACGCGGGTAACGCGCCGATTTTACCGGCGGAAACCTGCACGTTCTGCGCTTCAATAGCGCTCTGAACGTCGGATGGCATCAGCGAGTACGACGCCAGCTTTGCCGGGTCAAGCCAGATGCGCATGGCGTATTCCGCACCAAACACCTGCAGGCTGCCGACGCCTTCTACGCGTGCCAGCGGATCCTGCATATTACTCACCAGCCAGTCGGCGATATCCGAACTGCTGGCATGGTCGGTTTTATCGTACACGCCCATGATCAGCAGGAAGTTACTCTGCGATTTTTGCACCGTAATGCCGGCCTGCTGTACCTCGGTCGGCAAGCGCGACTCGGCCTGCTGAACTTTGTTCTGCACCTGAACCTGCGCGGTATCCGGGTCAGTTCCCTGTTCGAACGTGACGGTGATGCTTACCGAGCCGTCCGAACTGCTGGTGGAGGTAAAATAGAGCAGGTTATCCAGCCCGGTCAGCTGTTGCTCAATGACCTGGGTGACGCTGTTTTCCAGAGTCTGTGCCGACGCGCCAGTGTAGGTGGCAGAGATTTTTATCGACGGCGGGGCGACGTCGGGATACTGCGCGACGGGCAGGGTACGGATCGCCAGCACCCCGGCGAGCATAATCAGAATAGCAATCACCCAGGCAAAAACCGGGCGACGCACGAAGAAGCGGGAAAACATCAGGCGTTTCCTCCCGCGGTTTTCATCTCTTCGGCGTTAACTTGCTGACCGGCGGTCACTTTATCGGTGCCCTCCACAATCAGCTTATCGCCAGCCTTCAGCCCACTCAGCACCAGCCATTTGTCACCGTAGGTGTCACCCGTTTCCAGCTGACGTTGTTCCACCTTATTGCCGGCCCCCACCACCAACGCGGTGGCGTTGCCTTTGGCATCACGGGTAATTCCCTGCTGCGGGGCGAGGATGGCCTCGCTCATTACCCCTTCATCCACTCTGGCGCGAACAAACATCCCGGGCAGAAGCTGATGCTGCGGGTTGGGGAAGACGGCGCGCAGTGTGACCGACCCGGTGGATTCGTCCACTGCCACTTCAGTCAGGGCCAGACGGCCTTTTTCCTGATAGGTGCTGCCATCTTCAAGGATCAACGACACGCTCAATGTCTCGCTGTTGCTGGCAAGCGTTTGTTTGCGTAATCGCAGAAGATCGGCGCTGGAGCGGGTTAAATCGACGTACATATTGTCCAGGCCGCGAATGGTGGCGAGTGCGGTCTCTTGCTGGGCAGTGACCAGTGCGCCGGGGGTGACCGAAGAGATGCCAATACGTCCGGCAATCGGGGCGGTCACCGTGGTCCAGTTGAGGTTAATGCGCGCGCTTTCCTGGGCTGCTTTTTTCGACTCCACGCTGGCCTTGTCCTGCGCGCAGGTGGACTTTGCATCTTCGGCATCCTGACGCGATACGCCGTCGTCTTTCACCAGTTGTGTATAGCGTTGAGCTTTCTGGCAATCGGCCTGCACCAGCGCCTGCGCCTGTTTCAGGGCTGCGGCGGCCTCATCGTAGGCGGCGCGGTAGCTGGAAGGGTCAATTTGATACAGCGCCTGTCCGGCTTGCACGGTATCGCCTTCGGTAAAGAGCCGTTTCTGAATAATGCCGCCCACCTGAGGACGCACTTCCGCGCTCATGGCGGCCGTGGTGCGTCCGGTCAGTTCACTGACCACGGAAACGGGTTGGCTCAGGAGCGTAACAATCCCCACTTGCGGGAGGGGATGTTGAGGAGCAGATGTTTGTGCATTATCGCACCCCGTCAGGAGGAATAATGCTGCGATGGAGGTTGTTATGGCTTTCATAATTTTTTCCAGGGTGAACGATGCCTGCCCTGTTAATGGCTTAACAAGGAAGGGGGCTATTTAAAGGCACAGCGATACCGCATCTCCGGCAGAGCCGGAAATGTTAATAAGGGAATAACGTCTTCCCGCTAATTATTCACATGCGATTACTTCGCAGAGAAAAGCATATTTAAAATATTTTGGTAAAGAGGCTCTAATTGTTCAGAGGGTACGTTTAAGGGGGTGAGTCGACGGTAAATAGACCCCTCAATCATTACCGCAGTAATCTCCACGCAGCAGCGAATATGATCATCACTCAGGTGGGGAAACTGTTTTTTCAGGTGTGCGCAGGCATTAGCAAACATCCGCTTTTCCGCTTCGACCAGCATGGCCGCCACCTGGGGATTACGCGTGGCTTCAGCCGACATCTCAAGCATCAGCGCATCGTCATCTTCATTCAGGGTCTGTCGCCAGGCGAGCGCCTGAGGCATCCCCTCGACCAGCGTTTTACCCTGAATCTCTTCGATGCGTGAGTCGATGATACGGCGAATCATCTCTTCAATAATCGCATCTTTGTTACTGAAATAACGGTAGATTTGCCCGACGCTGAGCTTTGCCTCACTGGCGATCTGCGACATGCTGGCCGCATGAAAACCGCTGGCGCGAAAGCACTGACGCGCGGCAGCGATGATGTCGTCCTGACGCTGCTTTTGGCGTTCTTCCAGTTTTGTGCTCATCGTCGGTTACCCTATAAAAGTGAGAATGATCGTTCTCATTATACGTTTCAGGCGCGTATTGGAAAGACTTTTTTTAAGTACTTATTGAATGAATATTTCAATGTTTAAAGAATGGAGAAAAAAAGGAGTTTTGATGAAGGAAAGGCTGTGCAATATTAAGATTGCACAGAAAATAAGGAGAAAAATATGCATCTGAGCACGACGGATAACGTCACACACGATGAAAAAGAAGAATTATTAACAGGGCTTCGCGCCTACAACGGACAATTTTTAGATCTCTCAAACTTTAGCGGCGACATTGGCGTTTATGTGCGAGACGATAAGGGCGTGATGCTGGGTGGGTTAATTGGCGTGCGCAAAGGCGACTGGCTAAACATCGATTTTCTGTGGGTCAGCGACACCGTGCGGGGATCGGGCGTCGGCAGCCAGCTTATCAAAACGGCAGAAGACGAAGCCCGACGCAAAGGCTGCACCCATGCGCTGGTGGATACGGTCAGCTTCCAGGCACGTCCATTCTATGAAAAGCAGGGCTATCAGCTGCAGATGTCGTTGCCGGATTATCCGTACCCGGGTATGCAAAGGCATTATCTGACCAAATCCCTTTAACCGCCGATGCCGTTGCCCATCACGGCCAGCGCATGACGCACAATGATCTCTGGCGAGAGGGCGTGTAGCCTCTCGTCGTTGCGCATTCTTGAGAACGGCACCAGCACCAGGCTTAGCAGCGTGGTGAACAGCAGTTCTGGCGCGAGTGCCCGGTTCAGTTGCCCTTCCTGCTGCCAGCGTTTAAGGGTGGCGAGCGTTGCCTGGTATTTGTCGTCACCGAACCGCGCGTGCAGATGCGTGCGCAGTACAGGCATCTCCCCGATGACCTCCTGCATCCACAGCGGGGCAAACCAGCGGTGCTGCTCCGCCAGCTCGGCCAGTACCTTCACCATTTGCGTTAATGCGTTGACCGGCGAGTCGGGGTTTTCGGCGAAAATTGCGCCGATCCGGTTACGTAAGGGCAGGAAGCGCTCCTCAATCATCGCGTCGAGCAATTGTTCTCGTGAATTGAAGTAGTAATGCAGCATCGCTGGCGTTACGCCCGCTTCTTTGGCGATGGCGTTCAGCGAGGTTTGAGCGATTCCCTGGCGGGAAAAGAGGCTCAACGCAATATCCAGCAGCTGTTCGCGGCTGGCGGTTGCCCGCTTTCCGCCGCGTGGTCGACCGGGGCGGCGCGGTTCAGAATTGTCCTTATGTGCTGGCATAGTCGCAGGATCTCTTGATCTTATTCATCACTTACTTAAATATTAATTATCCAGTTAATTAATTTCAAGCGATCTCTTATGGAGTCCGACGTAATGACTCAACCTGCGCAAAACGCGCCGTCGATAAAGCTGTTGTTCAGCGCGTTGCTGCTGGTGATGTTGCTTTCGGCGCTGGACCAGACGATTGTTTCCACGGCGTTGCCCACCATCGTTGGGGAACTGGGTGGCCTGGATAAGCTCTCCTGGGTGGTGACGGCCTATATCCTCAGCTCGACCATTGTGGTGCCGCTGTACGGAAAATTCGGCGATCTGTTTGGGCGTAAAATCGTCCTTCAAATCGCTATTGTGCTGTTTCTGGCGGGGTCGGTGCTCTGCGGTCTGGCGCAAAACATGACCCAACTGGTGCTGATGCGCGGCCTGCAAGGGCTGGGCGGCGGCGGTCTGATGGTCATCAGTATGGCCGCCGTGGCGGACGTTATTCCGCCTGCGGAGCGTGGCCGCTATCAGGGGCTGTTTGGCGGCGTATTTGGTCTGGCGACGGTGATCGGGCCGCTTATCGGCGGGTTTATCGTGCAGCACGCCTCCTGGCGCTGGATTTTTTATATCAACCTGCCGCTCGGTCTCTTTGCCCTGCTGGTGATAGGCGCGGTGTTCCACGGCAGCGCACGGCGCAACAAGCACGAGATTGATTATCTGGGGGCGATTTATCTCAGCATGGCGCTGCTGTGTATCATCCTGTTTACTACTGAAGGCGGGACGATACGCCAGTGGAACGACCCGCAGCTGTGGTGCATTCTGGCCTTTGGCCTGACGGGTATCGCCGGGTTTATCTATGAGGAGCGTCTGGCCTGGGAGCCGATCATTCCGCTCTCGCTGTTCCGCGATCGCAGTTTTCTGCTCTGCAGCCTGATTGGCTTTATTATCGGGATGTCGCTCTTTGGCTCGGTCACCTTCCTGCCGCTCTATCTGCAGGTTGTGAAAGACGCCACGCCGACTCAGGCCGGTCTGCAGCTGATCCCGCTGATGGGCGGACTGCTGCTAACCTCGATCATCAGCGGGCGGATTATCAGCCGTACCGGAAAATACCGTCTGTTTCCGATCGCCGGTACGCTGCTTGGCGTGGTGGGCATGGTGCTGCTGACGCGTATCTCGATCCACTCGCCGACCTGGCAGCTGTACATTTTTACCGGCGTGCTGGGGATGGGTCTGGGGCTGGTCATGCAGGTACTGGTGCTGGCCGTGCAGAACAGCGTCTCTGCCGATCAATACGGGGTAGCGACTTCCGGGGTCACGCTGTTTCGTTCCATTGGCGGGGCCATCGGCGTCGCGCTGTTTGGCGCGGTCTTCACCCACGTTTTGCAATCGGGTCTGATGGACCGTTTACCGCAAGGGGCGGAGTTACCGCATGAGCTCAATCCAGCGGCCATTCACCGGCTGCCAGAGGCCCTGCGGCTCGATTACCTTGATGCGTTTGGCTCAGCCATTCACGCGGTGTTCCTGCTGGCGGCAAGCATTATGGTGCTGGCGTTTGTACTGTCGTGGTTTTTACGTGAAACGCCGTTACGCCGTGCGGGCATGCTCAGGTCGGATCAATAGCGCCCCCGCACATATAACTTATCCGTCTTATTGATGCTTTTTCGTTTTTTAGCCAGCCGTACCGTTGTCGATATAGTCACTGAAACGTTTATCAAAAGGATATGTCTCGTGAAACTTCGATTGGGTGCTCTGGTTCTCGCGGGCCTGCTGCTGGCAGGTTGCGATCAAGGCGGCAGCGATGCCAAACACATCAAAGTCGGCGTGATTAACGGCGCTGAGCAGGATGTCGCGGAAGTCGCTAAAAAAGTGGCGAAAGAGAAATACGGTCTGGATGTGGAACTGGTGGGGTTCAGCGGCTCGCTGTTGCCCAATGATGCCACCAGTCAGGGCGATCTTGATGCCAATGTCTTCCAGCATCGCCCGTTCCTGGCAGAAGATAACAAGGCGCATCACTACAAGCTGGTTGCTGTAGCGAATACCTTTGTTTTCCCGATGGCCGGCTACTCCCGCAAGATCAAATCCGTGTCTGAGCTGAAGGACGGCGCGACCATCGCCATTCCAAACGATCCGACCAACCTTGGCCGCGCACTGCTGCTGTTGCAAAAAGAGAAGCTGATTACCCTGAAGCCGGACGTTGGCCTGCTGCCGACGGCGCTGGATATCACCGCCAATCCGAAGCATTTGAACATTATGGAGCTGGAAGGGGCGCAACTGCCGCGCGTGCTGGATGATCCGAAAGTGGATGTTGCCATTATCAGCACCACCTATCTCCAGCAAACCGGGCTGTCGCCGGTGCATGACAGCGTGTTTATTGAAGATAAAAACTCGCCGTATGTGAACATCGTGGTGACGCGGGAAGACAACAAAGACGCGGAAAACGTGAAGGAATTTATCCAGTCGTATCAGTCGCCGGAAGTGGCGAAGGCCGCAGAGACTCTCTTTAACGGTGGCGCGGTGCCGGGCTGGTAGTCAGGACAAAGGCGTATAACAGGGTGTTATACGCCTTACCGGGTTATTTCAGGTTGGCTTTAAAGAACGAGGCCAGTTTTGCAAACGGGATCAGATCCGTGCGGTCATACAGGTCAACGTGGCCTGCATTCGGCACGATATACAGCTCTTTCGGTTCACCGGCGCGTTTATAGGCGTCTTCGCTAAACTCTTTCGAATGCGCTTTATCACCCGTGATAAACAGCATCGGACGCGGTGAAATGGTTTCGATATCGTTGAACGGATAGAAGTTCATAAACTTACCGATGCTGCTCATCATCGGTTTCGTCGTCAGCGCCTCTTCCTCGCCCTGTGGCGTGTACCCGCCGCGTTCGGTGCGATAGAAATCGAAGAACTCACGCTGGATAGCCGGCGTAGAATCATCCAGCTTATTTACCGTCCCGGGAATGTAGGCTGTCTCTGCACCCTGATACTCTTTCAGACGCTGCTCAGCGGCAGAGGCAATCATCGCTTTACGCTGTTCAACCGTCACGGAATGGTTGAGACCGTTGCGGAAGGCGGAGCCCATGTCATACATGCTGACGGTGGCGATCGCTTTCATGCGCGGGTCAATTTTCGCCGCGCTAATAACGAAGCTGCCGCTGCCGCAAATGCCCAGCACCCCGATGCGCTGCGGATCGACAAAGGACTGAGTGCTCAGATAATCCACGGCCGCGCTGAAATCATCGGAATAGATTTCTGGTGAGATCAGATGCCCCGGTTTACCTTCGCTTTCCCCCCAGAATGAGAGATCAATCGCCAGGGTGACAAAGCCCTGTTCCGCGAGCTTTTGCGCATAGAGACTGGCGCTTTGCTCTTTCACCGCGCCCATCGGATGGCCGACCACGATCGCCGGCAGTCTGGCGTTTTTATCCGCCTCTTTTGGCCGATACAGATTGCCGACGACGTTCATCTGATACTGGTTTTTAAAGGTCACCTTCTGCTGCGTAACCTTATCGCTTTTGTAGAAATTATCTGCGCCCCGGGACATATCGGCAGCGCTGGCGGCGAAGGCGCTGACTAACAGCCCGAGCGCCATGGTGAATCTTCTCATGATTAACTCCTGTGAAGTGTGTCGTTGTGTGAGGTGTAAAACGTGAACATGGCAGCGGCGATAAGCAGTACACCGCTGAGTGCAAAGGTGCTTTGCCAGCCGCTGTGGTCAAAGGCCAGGCCACCGAGCGTGGAGCCGAGCGCAATGGAGAGCTGCACCATTGCCACCATCAGTCCGCCACCCGCTTCGGCATTTTCAGGAAGCGTTCTGGCAACCCAGGTCCACCAGCCGACGGGGGCGGCCGTCGCGACCAGTCCCCAGAGGCCGAGCAGGGCGGTGACGGCGGCAAGGTGATGGCCGAAGGCCATCAGTGCTGCGGCAATCAGCGCCATCACCACGGGAATGGCGACCAGCGTGGTGTAAAATCCGCGGCTCAGAAACGTGCCGATCAGCAGGGTGCCGATAAAACCCGCCACGCCAATCACCAGCAGGATTAACGATAACTGCGTCGCGCTGGCGAAAGTCACGGTTTCAAGGAACGGACGCACGTAGGTAAACAGCGCGAACTGCCCCATGAAAAAGACGCCGCACGCGACCATTCCTTTTGCCACCAGAGGGTTTTTCAGCAGGCCGAAGGCGCTGGTGGACGACGCGGTGCGCTTTTCCACGGACATGGAAGGCAGGCTGAACCACTGCCAGATAAACGCGAGCAGGCTCACGGGCACCAGGCAGTAAAAGGCACCGCGCCAGCCGATTGTCGCCCCCAGCCAGCTGCCGAGCGGAGCCGCAACGACGGTCGCCAGGGCGTTGCCACCGTTAAAAATGGCCAGCGCACGTTGAACCTGATGCGGTGGCACAAGGCGAATTGCGGTCGCCGCGGAGAGCGACCAGAAGCCGCCAATGGCCACGCCAAGCAGTGCGCGTCCCAGCATATAAAGGGGATAGCTCTCAGCCACGGCGATAATCAGACCGGAGACGGCCATCAACGCCGTCAGGCCCAGCAGCAGCGATTTGCGGTTAATGCCTCCCGCAAGAGAAGAGAGAAACAGGCTGGTCAATACGGCCAGCGCGCCGGATATCGCGATCCCGAGGCCCGCCAGGCCTTCACTGACGGCGAGATCCCGCGAGACGGGCGTCAGCAGACTTACAGGCATAAATTCTGAGGCGACCAGCGTAAAAGCGCAGAGGGTCATTGCCAGCACGCCGCTCCAGCAGGCACGGGACTGGCGCGCTGATGTTTCGTTCACCATAACGGACATCGTGTTTACCTTGTTATTCGTTCGGCCAGATTCGGACAAGCCGGGGCCGGGCGCTATTCACGGGAATAACGCATGCAGATGAAAGGTTGGAATGTGGTTGACGTCAGGTCACAGTGAAAATTTTACACGGCGGGTGTATTCTGACTAGCTAATCAATGCTTAATGAGCTTATAAGTTTGGCTTATAAATGAGGGTGTGATGAAGCGTAACCTGAACGATCTTTTTGCTTTTGTCACCGTGGCGCGTGAGGGCAGTTTTACCCGTGCCGCGGCACAGTTGGGCGTGACCCAGCCCGCGTTAAGCCAGGCCATAACCGGGCTGGAGAACCGGATGCAGATCCGCCTGCTGACCCGCACCACCCGCAGCGTTTCCCCCACCGCAGCCGGCGAACGCTTGCTCAACGCCATTGGCAACCGTTTCGATGAAATCGAAGCGGAGCTGGACATGTTGACGGAGCTTCGCGACAAGCCCGCCGGCACGGTGAGGATCACCTGTGGACCCGATGTGTTATCGCGCACCCTGTTGCCTAAGTTGACGCCACTTTTGCGGCAATACCCCGACATTCACATCGAGTTCGACGCCAATCACGGTTTTCGCGATATCGTTGCCGACCGCTTCGATGCGGGCGTTCGAATGGGAGATACTATCGATAAAGACATGATCGCGTTGCCGATAGGCCCGCAGTTGCGTATGGCCGCGGTCGCCTCGCCGGACTACTTCGCCCGTCATCCTGTTCCGCAAACGCCGCATGAGCTGACGCAGCACCAGTGTATTAACCAGAGGATGATTAAATCCGGCGGGATTTACGTCTGGGATTTTGATCAGGACGGTGGCGATCTGAACGTGCGCGTGAATGGCCAGCTGACCTTTAATACTTCCTGGCATATTGTCGAAGCTGCCCTGGCGGGATTCGGGATTGCTTTCCTGCCCGAAGACGAGTTTGGCGATCATATTGCTGAAGGCCGGTTAATCCGCGTGCTGGAACCCTGGTGTCTGCCCTTCCCGGGGTATTATCTCTACTACCCGAGCCGAAAGCAGCCGTCGCCGGCCTTTTCGCTGGTGGTGGATGCGTTGCGGATGCGATAACGTTGACCCGATTTCATCGATCATCGCCCTGTGGCCCACATTGTTACGCGCGGCATCGGGCTATTCTCCTCTTCACACTATGAGGAGAATACCCATGAACATCACCCAGATTCGTAATGCCACTCAGCTGATTACCTACGCCGGGAAACGCTTTTTAATCGACCCAATGCTGGCCCCGAAGGGCGCTTATCCGGGCTTCCCCGGCACGGCGCACGCGGAGATCCGCAACCCGATGGTCGAGCTTCCCGTTGACGTCAACACGTTGCTTGAGGCGGATGCGGTGATCGTCACCCATACCCATGACGATCACTGGGATCGCGCCGCTGTCGAACTGATCGGCAAAGATAAACCTGTCTTTGTGCAGAACGACAGCGACGCCGCGCTGCTGCGCAGCCAGGGATTTACCCACCTGACGGTGATGACCGAGGAGACGGCGTTTGGCGATATCCGGATCGCGAAAACCCGCGGCGGCCAGCACGGTACCGATCGTGCTTACGCCGTGCCGGAGCTGGCGGAACGGCTGGGTGAAGCCTGTGGCGTGGTTTTACGTCATCCTGATGAGAAGACGCTCTACATTGTCGGGGATACCATCTGGCGTGATGAAGTGGCAGCCGATCTGCATAAGCATCAGCCGGATGTGGTGGTGCTTAACGCGGGCTATGCTCACGTCATCGGGTTTGGGCCGATTATCATGGGCCAGGAAGATGTGCTCAACGTCCACTTCCTGCTGCCGCAGGCGAAAATTGTGGCGACCCATATGGAGGCCATCAACCACTGTCTGTTGACCCGCCATGCGCTGCGTGAGTACGTTGACGCGAACCTGATTGGAGATGCGGTGAGCATTCCCGAGGATGGTGAAACCGTTATATTCTGAGCATCACCAGGGGAAAGGAGAGATACATGGCGCTAATCAACGTCGCGATTGTTGCGGTAGACGGGTTCAGCCCGTTCCACTACTCCGTTCCCTGCATTTTGTTTGGTGATACGGTATCCGGCGAAAAGCGCTTTAGTGTGTTGATCTGCGCCGAAAAACCCGGATTACTGACATCCAAAGACGGGTTTGCGCTTAACGCGACTCACGATTTCTCCGCCATCGGCCAGGCAGATATCGTCGTGGTGCCTTACTGGCAGCATGTCCAGCAACGCCCGCCCCAGACGCTTCTCGACAGCCTGGTCCAGGCCAGAGACAACGGGGCGGAGATCGTCGGGCTTTGTCTGGGGTCGTTTGTGCTGGGTTATGCGGGCATTCTCGACGGTAAACGCGCGGCCACGCACTGGGAGTTTGAACATCAGTTTCAGACGCTTTTCCCGGACGTAAAGCTGGATATCAATGCGCTCTACGTCGATGACGGCAATATCATCACCTCTGCGGGTACTGCTGCCGCGCTTGACTGCTGCCTGTACATCATCCGCCAGCGCTTTGGCAGCGTGGTCGCTAACCAGATTGCCCGCCGTATGATCGTACCGCCACACCGCGAGGGGGGGCAGGCACAGTTTATTGCCCAGCCGGTACCGAAAGATACCCGTGACGGACGAATCAACTCCCTGATTGACTATCTCCAGCAGCACATTGCCGAACCGCATAATCTGGACTCGCTGGCAGAGGTGGTATCGATGAGCCGCCGCACGCTTACCCGCCATTTTGTAAAAGCCACCGGAATGAGCGTGGCTGACTGGCTGACCACCGAGCGCCTGCGGCGCAGCCAGATATTGTTAGAAGCCGGGAATATGCCCATTGAAAGCGTGGCAGAGCTGGTAGGGTTTAACTCTGCGGTGACCTGGCGCCAGCAATTTAAGGCGCGTTTTGGCGTGAGTCCGGCAGAATGGCGTAAGACTTTTCGGCTTCGTCATTAATTTATTACGGCT
>NZ_CP080000.1:4091529-4130880 GCF_019378755.1 Enterobacter sp. BIDMC 29
CTACCCCAGCCTCTCCACCCTCGTCTCTCCCTCCGCCATAGACAGCTGATACAGCGAAAACGATCGCTGTTTCTCAATCAAATTCGCCAGTTCCGGCGAGTGGCTGGTGAGCCAAATTTGTGAGTAGCGGCTGGCCTCGGCGATTAAGCTCGCCAGCGCGGGCAGCATCTGCGGGTGCAGGCTGTTTTCCGGTTCGTTCAACGCGATAAAGGCCGGTGGGCGCGGGCTTAACAGCGCTACCGCCAGGCACAGGAAGCGCAGCGTGCCGTCGGAAAACTCCGCCGGTTCCAGCGGCCTGCTCAGCCCCTCGCGCTGCATCATCATGCGAAAGCGGCCGCCGGTGTTGTCGCTGTAAAACTCGCAGCCGGGGAAGGCCTGGTCGAGAATGCGCATCAGCAACATTTCATCACCAATCTCGACAATGGTCTGAAATGCGGCCGCCAGGTTGGCGCCGTCGCTGGCCAGTACCGGGGAGCGGAAACCGACCTGCGGGGCACGCATCGCCGAGCCGGACGAGACGGAAAATTCATGATAAAAGCGCCAGTTACGCAGGGACTCACGCATCTGCGACACTTCCGGGTAGAGATGCGGTTCGCCGAGCTGCCCGAACACCGATTCGTTTTCATACAGCGTGCCGCTGTGAGTCACTTTTTCGTGGTGCACGTTGTTGAGAAATACCGCCTGATTCCTGCGCTTCATCAGCTGTGATGAAGGGCGACGGCGCTGACCGGTAAGCCAGATGGACTCTTCTTTAATGACCGGATCGAGCTGAAACTGGGAGGGATAGGGCAGTTGCTCGACAAAGCCCACCTGCAGCTCGTACTCGTAAGTGTCCGTTTCCACCGCAAGATTCATCCGCCGGAGCTGGTCGCTACGGGTCTTACCTGCCCAGAACACCTTCAGAATACCACCTTCATTTGCCAGCGCCTGGGAGAACTGCCCCTGCGCCGCGCTGTGCATCAGGTGTATCGCCTTGTAGATATTTGATTTCCCGGTACCGTTGGGGCCGAAGACGATATTGAGCGCTTCCAGCTCCAGCGACATGTCGCGAATCGAGCGGTAGTTTTGGATGTGCAGGCTTTTGATCACAGGCAGGCTCCTTTTTTGCACTGTAGGCCTGTATATAATTACAGTCTTTAAGGTTAAATGCAAAAAAAGAGACGACAGTGAGGGTGTCGTCTAAACGGGGTACTGCTTTGGGCCTCTGAGGGTCAATGGGGCCTTCGCATTTTTATGATCACTTGACTGCCAGACGCAGACCCAAATCATCAGGATAGGGATCAAAGTAGTTTTGCGTCATCAGATACCGGTCAGGGTATTCGGCCAGGTAGTGCTTCAGCAGCGTGATCGGCGCGAGGATGGGCAACTGCCCGTTACGGTAGTGCAGGATCACGTCGCGAAGTTCGCCGCGCTGGCGGCTGTTGAGCTGGTTACGGAAATACCCCTGAATATGCATCAACACGTTGGTGTGATTTTTCCGCGAGGCAGGTTTCTTCAGGATGGTCATCAGCTTTTCGCGGTACGCCACAAAGAAGGCGTCCAGATCTTCCCACTCGTGCAGCGTGGCAACGAACGGGCCGATTTCACGATAACCCGCCTGATGGTGCGCCAGCAGCTGAAGTTTGTAGCGGCTGTGGAAGTCCAATAGCGCACGGCGCGTCAGACCCTGGGCGCGCAGTGTGTTCAGTTCATGAAGCGCGAAAACACGCTCAACAAAGTTTTCCCGCAGCACCGGATCGTGCAGGCGGCCATCTTCTTCCACGGGTAACCACGGCAGGGTTTCAAGGAGGGTGGCAGTGAACAGCCCGACACCCTCCTTGCGGCCCCGGTTGCCGTTTTCATCATACAGCCGCACGCGTTCCATGCCGCAGCTGGGGGATTTTGCACAGACGATAAAGCCCGCCAGCTCGCCGATTTTAGGTAGATAACCTGCCGTAAAGTCAGCCATCTTTTGCGTAACGTCTTCGTGCGGGGCGTGGCTAAAACGCATCTGGGTTTCACCGCTGTCCGTCACGATAAGACGCAGTGCAGGGCGTGGCGTCGGCAAGCCGATGGCCATCTCAGGGCAGACGGGCCTGAAATTCACCCACTGGGCCAGTTCGTCCATGACAAAGCCCATACGCTTATGTCCGCCGTCGAAGCGAACGGCGGAACCGGTCAAACATCCGCTAATACCGATTACAGGTTTCATTGTCATGGTGTGTGTCTCCAGTTCGTACATCTAAAACTTACACAACATGAGTAATTTGTCCAAGTATTGGCGGAGTTATTTTTTATTATCCTTTAAAATCAATGCGGCTTAACTGCCCTTGTAGGTCGAGTAGCCGTACTGGCTCAGCAGAAGCGGGATGTGAAGTTTCTCGTTGGTTCGGGTCACGGTAAATAGCACTGGGATCTCCGGGAAGAAGGTGTCCAGCTTTTTGCCGTGGAAGTAATCAGCGGTTTTAAAGGTCACTTTATACACGCCTGGCTGCATGTCCTGATCCTGCGGATAGAGTGATTTGATACGTCCGTCGTGGTCGGTTTTGCCGCTGGCAATCTGGGTCCATGTGTTCTGCTGCTGCTTCTCCAGCGTGACGGTAACGTCAGATGGCGGCATCCCGGTTTGCTGGTCGAGAATATGTACGCTCAGGGTGCCGGCAGGGGCGCTAAACGCGGCAGGGGTAAAGGCCATGGCGGCCAGCATCAGCAGAGGGGTTGTTTTTTTCATTGTGTTTTCCTGTGGGGTTGTCAGTCACAGGAAAACGTTAGCATTTGCGGGACGGAAAAATATTCAACTTTTCGTGAAGTTTACCGCAGGAGAAAATAATCAGAGGATAATCACTTCAAGGGATACCTGCTGCTGCCACTGTGCCACCTGCTTTTTCCGTGCGGCGGTCAGTTTACCGCTGGTCACCAGAAGCCATTTGCGCTCGGGGAAAATCTCAGGCGCCAGTGACGTGGAGGGAGTAGGCAAAATATCGATACGGTGCCCTTGTCCGGTACGCGTCAGGGCCTCGAGCCAGATTTCACACGGGTCATTCAGGTACCAGCCACTAAGCAGGATGTTATCACCCGGCGCTTTTTTGTCGCCTTCAAGGCAGAACGAGGCATAGGCGATGATAATACCGTCGAGGATCTCGCGCAGGGTCATGGCGGCAGGGATGTTGGCTGACATCTGGCTGCGCAACGGACGCAGCACATTTGCAACCAGCTCTGGCCTGGGGTATTCGCGGCCAGCGTCGTAAATCATCTGGCGCAGGGACTCAATTTTCCCGTCCTGCAGGCGTTGCAGCATGGTCTCAAGCAACGTTTGCCAGTTGTTGGTCCGGCGCGGGACGGGGCGTTCCAGTAGCGGTTTGACCTGGCCAATGGGCACGCCTTTTTTCACCCAGTCGAGGATTTTCAGCGCCTGCTGGACGTCCTCATCACTGTACTGGCGATGGCCGCCCTCCGTGCGCTGTGGCTTGAGTAAACCATAGCGACGCTGCCATGCCCGCAGCGTCGTGGCGGTGATCCCGCTGAGTCTGGCGAATTCGCCGATGGAGTAAGCCATGTCCGTGTCCAGAGTGGAGGAATACTCTCAATATACTACGAATTTTCCCTCACGGGATGAAGCGCCGTAACGGTGCACTACACTTTACTTCCAACCGTGCAAATGAAAGGAATTCTCATGAAACTATGGCCTGTTGTGACTGGTGTCGCCATTGCCCTGACTCTGGTGGCCTGCAAATCCCCTACGCCACCGAAAGGCGTAAAGCCCATTTCAAATTTTGAAGCCAGCCGCTATCTCGGCAAGTGGTATGAAGTCGCCCGCCTGGAAAACCGCTTCGAACGGGGTCTGGAGCAGGTGACCGCCACCTATGGCGAGCGCAGCGACGGTGGCATCAGCGTGCTTAACCGGGGTTTCGACCCGGTTAAAAACAAGTGGAATGAGAGTGAAGGCAAAGCGTACTTTACCGGCGAACCGACGACGGCAGCGCTGAAGGTGTCGTTCTTCGGCCCCTTCTACGGCGGCTATAACGTGATCAAGCTGGATGATAAGTACCAGTATGCGCTGGTGAGCGGGCCGAACCGCGACTATCTGTGGATCCTGTCTCGTACGCCGACGATTCCGGATGCCGTGAAACAGGACTACCTGAATACCGCACGCAGTCTGGGCTTCAAGGTTGATCAGCTGGTGTGGGTTAAGCAGTGAAGATCGTGCTTTCTTCGTAGGGTTTTACTGGCTCGCCTGGATAGACTTCCGTTAGAAGCTCAACGGGAGACGACGACATGAACTGGCAGCCTTTTCGCGGCGACGCACCGGAAAATATGACCATTTTCAGTGCGTCATTTCCGGATATTAGCGACCAGTGGCCGATGAAGGACGACACTGCCCGTGAGATCAATTCGATTAACCGGGCGTTGAAAGCCGACCCGGCGCTTCGTCCTCCGTTGATTGAATACGAAGAGGGGGGACAGGCCGTGCTTGTCCCACAGAACCGTTATTCCGGGCAAGCCTACCGCAATCGTCCGGCGCTCACCGCGTGGCGTACCCGGCTGGTTCCCTCTGCGCTGGCGCTTTTTGTGGTGCAAAACCCGCTGGAGGAGCGCCTGCCAGACGGAACCCGAATGGACAGCGACAGCCGCCAGTGGTTTATCCATGCGAACGATGCCATTGGTGTGCGCTCCCGCGCAAAAGTACTGGCTGCGATGGTGGATAAATACATCCGCAACGGGAACGATAACAATTGGGTGAGCCTGGCGAGCGGGGCTGCAATCCCCGTGCTGGAGGCGCTGCGCGAGGCGAAGCTCGACGGCCAGCAGGTGTATCTGACGCTGGTGGATAAAGACCCTGTGGCGCTCAGTTGGGCCGAAACCATGGCGGCGCAGGAAGGCATTATCGTGGGTGAACAGCTGACCCTGCTCAGGCGCAACTTGCTCCATACGCTGGTGCGTAACGAAGATTTATTGCATGAGCTGGGCGAGCATCAGGCCGAACTGGTGGATGCGCTGGGAATTTTCGACTATTTCAACGATGCCGATGCGGTGATTTTTCTCCAGCGTGCGCTGCGGCTGATAAAGCCCGGCGGGGCGGTGATTGTCTCGAATATGCTGGCCAGCAGCCCACAAATCGATTTTATTTTGCGCTGTATCGGCTGGGAGGATATTTACCCGCGGACGCTCCGGCAGCTGCAGGATATTCATATCGCGGCAGGCGTGCCGGTGGAAAACGTCACCGTGGTGGTCCCGAAAGACGGGGTGTATGCGGTGATGGAGATTAAGGTGGGGGATGACAAACCGCACGGTCAGTTCCCCCTCCCTGAAGGAGAGGGCTAGGGTGAGGGGGGACAGGGCGCTAGAATATTTACCGTTCCTCAGTTGTTCGGTTTACCCGAACAACTACCATGAAGGATTAGCTGGTTTCTTTATTCTCAATGTCTGTTGGGGATTCTTGCTTTTCATGCTCTATCTGCTGACCAGTCTCCTGCACCAACTTCCGGGCCATTTCCTTGATACGCTCTCGACTTTCACAGTTTCGAGAGTTTATTACTTCATTTAAGGTCTTCATTTTATTGCCTCTATGCTTCTGGATACTTGATTTAATCGCTGCGCTCTATAATGATCCCCTCATGAAAATCGAAACCGCACACCCCTCACACTTCGAACGCCTCGTCACAGTCTGGGAGTCTTCCGTTCGTGCCACCCACCACTTTTTGCAGGAAAGTGATATTGCGGCGCTGCGCCCGTTATTGCTCAACGCGTATCTGCCCAATCTCAAGGTTATGATTGCCCGCGATGAAGCGGGTGTTATTCATGGCTTTTTAGGCGTCGATGAAAACCGCATTGAAATGCTGTTTGTGGATGATGCGAGCCGGGGAAAAGGCGTAGGGAAATTGCTGCTGAACTATGCCATTGCGCATTTCGGTGCGAATGAAGTGGATGTAAACGAGCAAAACCCGCAGAGCGTTGCGTTTTATCAGCATATGGGGTTTGTGCAGGTGGGGCGCTCAGAACGGGACGGACAGGGGAATGCGTTTCCGTTGCTGCATATGCGGTTGGGTGAGTGAATGCTAACTTAACGCAGATATCCTACTCGTTAGATATGAAATGAAACGCGTTTTGCCGTTCAGGAATTATACCTTACGATTAAAGTTTGGCTATTATGATATCCGTAATATAACCGAACAAATCAATATCAACGTAATTAATTAGTTAAAACACATGGGTAGAGTTTAATGCCCGAATATTTGTGGGTGAGAAAACTAAAAAGGATGACTTAAGAATTACTGAAAAGCAGAAGAGTCACATAAAAAATTTTAGTGAATAGATTTAATTATTATTTGGGTTTAATGGTGGAACAAATATGAGAATAATCTCTTCAAAGAATTTTGGCGGAAGATCACAGGAGTCGAACCTGCCCGGGAACGCTGGCGTCCCCAACTGGATTTGAAGTCCAGCCACCTCACCGGAGATGACGATCTTCCGCGCCTGCATTGCTACATGGAGGCGGGGCGCATTATAGCTACTTTCAGGCATTTACCACATACCCCGGCACACTTTTTTCACCTCTCTTTTGACCTTAACACCCCTGTTTCAGTTAATTCCTAAGAAAATCCTCAGGTTAGCATTTCGTGCTCGTCAATATTTACCGCGATCACAAAAAACAAGAAACGTAACCAGCTAACCAGAAAACGCAATACCCGCTCCTGAAACAATGGTTTAAAAATCTGTAACCGGTCTCAGCGCCCCCTACAGCGTGAAGGATAAAAAAATGAGCGACGTATTGTCAGTAAAAGAGAAGATTGGCTACGGCATGGGTGACGCCGCCAGCCACATCATCTTCGATAACGTTATGTTGTACATGATGTTTTTCTATACCGATATCTTCGGCATTCCTGCCGGGTTTGTCGGCACGATGTTCCTGCTGGCACGTGCGCTGGATGCGATTTCGGACCCGTGCATGGGCCTGATCGCTGACCGCACCCGCAGCCGCTGGGGTAAATTCCGGCCGTGGATACTGTTCGGTGCTATCCCGTTCGGCATTGTCTGCGTGCTGGCCTACACCACGCCGGACCTCAGCCTCAACGGCAAAATGATTTATGCCGCCATTACCTACACGCTGCTGACGCTGCTCTATACCGTGGTTAACATCCCTTATTGCGCCCTGGGCGGTGTGATCACCAACGACCCGACGCAGCGTATCTCCCTGCAGTCCTGGCGCTTTGTGCTGGCGACCGCGGGCGGCATGCTCTCGACGGTACTGATGATGCCGCTGGTTAACCTGATTGGTGGCGATGACAAAGCGTTCGGTTTCCAGGGTGGGATAGCCGTGCTGTCGGTGGTCGCGTTTCTGATGCTGGCGTTCTGCTTCTTCACCACCAAAGAGCGCATCCAGGTGCCGCCGAGCACCACCTCCATGCGCGAAGACCTGCGAGATATCTGGCACAACGACCAGTGGCGTATTGTTGGTGTACTGACCATTCTCAATATCCTCGCCGTCTGCGTGCGTGGCGGCGCGATGATGTACTACTGCACCTGGATCATGGGCTCGCCGGAAATCTTTGTCGCGTTCCTCACCACCTACTGTGTCGGGAACCTGATTGGCTCTGCGCTGGCGAAACCGCTCACCGACTGGAAATGCAAGGTCAGCATCTTCTGGTGGACCAACGCCGCCCTGGCGGTGGTCAGCGTGGCGATGTTCTTCGTTCCCATGCATGCCACGGTGGTGATGTTCACCTTCATCTTTGTGATTGGGGTGTTGCATCAGCTGGTGACGCCGATCCAGTGGGTCATGATGTCCGATACCGTCGACTACGGCGAATGGACCAACGGCAAGCGTCTTACCGGCATCAGCTTCGCGGGCACGCTGTTTGTGCTGAAACTCGGCCTGGCGCTGGGCGGGGCAATGATCGGCTGGATGCTGGCAGGGGGGGGTTATGACGCCGCAGCTAAAACCCAGAACAGCGCGACCATCAGCATCATTATCGGCCTGTTCACCCTGGCCCCGGCGGTTTGCTATGTACTGAGCGCCATCATCGCCAAACGCTACTACACCCTGAAAACGCCTTTCCTGACCAAAATCATGAGCGAGCTGGCGCAGGGTGCGCGCCGCAATCAGCAGGAGTTTGACAACCTGCCGGTCAGTAAAGAATTACAGAACTAAGAGGACGAGAGTATGAAAATCAGTGATGGAAACTGGCTCATTCAACCGGGCCTGAACGTCACCTGCCCGGTTCAGGTGTTCGATGTAGAGCAGCAGGGCAATGACCTTGTGGTATACGTGGCGCCGCGTGATGTACGAGAACGTACCTGGCAGCTTGATACTCTGATGTTCACTGTCCGTCTTTTCTCCCCGCAGGAAGGGATTGTCGGCGTGCGTATCGAGCACTTCCAGGGCGCGCTGAACAACGGTCCGCACTATCCTCTGAATGTCATCAAAGAGGTGAACGTTGAGATTGAAAACAATGCCGAATTTGCTGAGCTGAAAAGCGGTCACCTCAGCGTGCGCGTCACCAAAGGCGAGTGCTGGGCGCTGGATTTTCTGCGCAATGGACAGCGTATTACCGGCAGTCAGCTGAAAAACAACGGTTACGTGCAGGATACCCGTACCGATCGTCATTATGTTTTTGAGCGTCTGGATCTGGGCGTAGGTGAAACGGTCTACGGCCTCGGCGAGCGCTTTACCGCGCTGGTGCGTAACGGCCAGACGGTCGAGACCTGGAACCGCGACGGCGGCACCAGTACCGAGCAGTCATACAAAAATATTCCGTTCTATCTGACCAACCGCGGCTACGGGGTGCTGGTGAACCACCCGGAAAACGTGTCGTTTGAAATTGGCTCCGAGAAGGTCTCCAAAGTGCAGTTCAGCGTAGAAGGTGAATATCTCGAGTACTTTGTGATCGACGGCCCGACGCCAAAAGAGGTGCTCAACCGTTATACGCGATTCACCGGACGCCCGGCGCTGCCGCCCGCGTGGTCATTCGGCCTGTGGCTGACCACGTCGTTCACCACCAACTACGACGAAGCGACGGTTAACAGCTTTATCGACGGCATGGCCGAGCGCGATCTGCCGCTGCATGTCTTCCACTTCGACTGCTTCTGGATGAAGGCCTTCCAGTGGTGTGATTTTGAATGGGACCCGGTGACTTTCCCGGATCCGCAGGGGATGATCCGCCGCCTGAAGGAGAAAGGGCTGAAGGTTTGCGTGTGGATTAACCCGTACATCGGCCAGAAGTCGCCGGTATTTCGCGAACTGAAAGAGAAGGGCTACCTGCTCAAGCGCCCGGACGGCTCCCTGTGGCAGTGGGACAAGTGGCAGCCGGGGCTGGCGATTTATGACTTCACTAACCCGGACGCGTGCCGGTGGTATGCCGACAAGCTGAAAGGCCTGGTGGATATTGGCGTCGACTGCTTTAAGACCGACTTTGGCGAGCGCATCCCGACGGACGTCCAGTGGTTTGACGGTTCCGATCCGCAGAAGATGCACAACCACTACGCATACCTTTATAACGAACTGGTGTGGAACGTACTGAAAGAAACGGTGGGCGCGGATGAGGCGGTGCTGTTTGCCCGCTCGGCGTCGGTAGGTGCGCAACAGTTCCCGGTACACTGGGGTGGAGACTGTTACGCCAACTACGAGTCGATGGCGGAAAGCCTGCGCGGCGGGCTGTCGATTGGTCTGTCCGGCTTTGGCTTCTGGAGCCATGACATCGGTGGATTTGAGAACACCGCGCCGGCACACGTCTACAAACGCTGGTGCGCGTTTGGGCTGTTATCCAGCCACAGCCGCCTGCATGGCAGCAAATCTTACCGCGTACCGTGGGCGTACGATGATGAGTCCTGTGACGTGGTGCGTCACTTCACTCAGCTGAAATGTCAGATGATGCCGTATCTCTATCGCCAGGCTGCTCTGGCTCGTGAGTATGGCACACCGATGCTGCGGGCGATGATGCTGGAGTTCCCGGACGATCCGGCATGCGATTACCTCGACCGTCAGTACATGCTGGGGGAGTCGGTGATGGTAGCCCCGGTGTTTTCTGAGGCCGGTGACGTGCAGTTTTACCTGCCGGAAGGGCGCTGGACCCATCTCTGGCATAACGATGAAATCGAGGGCAGCCGCTGGCATAAACAGCAGCATGATTTCCGCAGCCTGCCGGTCTATGTGCGCGATAACACCCTCCTGGCGTTGGGCAACAATCAACAGAAACCGGACTACGCCTGGAACGAGGGAACAGCTTTCCAGCTGTTTAACCTGGGCGATGGCGCGATGGCGGTGAGCGAAGTGCCTGCGGCGGACGGTTCTGTGGCATTTACGCTGAAAGCCACACGCAGTGGCGACACCGTGACCATTACCGGCACAGGTGACGCGCGAACCTGGTCGGTCTGCTTGCGCAACGTGCAGAAACTGAGTGGTGTAAAAGGCGGCTCAGAGGCCGGGAGCGAGTGGGGAGTGGTGGTGAAAGCGGAGGGTAATGAGGTGGTGGTACACCTTTAATTTTCCTCACCCTGACCCTCTCCCCAACGGGGGAGGGAAGGGTTTGCTTCTTCTTTCTTTCAGGGAGAGGGCTGGGGAGAGGATAGTGTCGACACCTCTCCCCCCGTCATCGTCTGTTGCACCTGCTGTTTATCCATATTTACCGCGTTCAGTTTCCCGTTAACCGTCGGTTTCAGCGGTGCGTTGGCCTGCACGCTGCCGCTGGCGATTAGCTGGATATTGCCATCACCGCCAATGGGCAGTGCAGGCCAGCCCCACGCCTGCAGCACGTTGAGCGGCACGCCGCGCCCGTTCAGGCTGATTGTGGTCTGCCGTGGCGGAAGCTGTGATACCGTCGCCGTGGCTTCCAGAATGCCTTTTTCGGTGAAAGCACTCAGGTCGGTAATGTTTACCGTTGAGGCGTTAGCGTTCAGCGCCAGCGACGGACGACGCACGTCCACGCGGTTAAAGGTCGCCGCCGCGCCGTTCAGCGTTGCGCTGCCACCCCATACGCCCCACTGGCGATCTTTCGCTAGCTGCAGGTTCGCGCCATAGCCATCAAGAGAGGTGATTTGCCACGGGAAGGCCGGGTCGATATCGATAACCAGGTTGCGGCTCAGGCCGAATTTTTTCAGCGTCAGGCTGTTCAGCCATTCCGGTAACGGCTCCATCCACAGCGTTTTCCAGTTCTGCGGCAGGGTGTATTCCAGCCCGGCGATGGCGACATCGTCCAGCACCAGCGCGTTACCTTCGCGCAGCCAGTTACCGGAAGCGCGTACCATGCCGCCCTCCCAGCGGGAGGTAAACTGGCGCAGCGCCACGCCTTGCGGGGAGAACTCCGCATTCATGAGCGGGTCGAACAGATGCAGAGAGCCATAAATAAACTCGCTGGCGTTCATGGACAAACGCCCCTCCTGACTTTGCCAGTCGCCTTTGCTGAGTGTCAGGTTGCGCAGGCTTAAATCGAGATCGGTCACCGCCCAGTCCGGCCCCTGCAGGCGTGCGTCAGTCACTTCCAGACGGCCAATCTGCAGCGAGGGAATGGTGGTCAGAGGCGCGAAGAAATCCACCAGTGACTTATCGCTTTGCAGGCGGATCTCATTCAGACGCATGGTGTCGATAATCCAGCTGCCGTCAGCGTTGCGCAGGGCGGACCCGGTGAGCGAACCGCGCGCCATATCGGCACCAATGGTGTTCAGCACCACCTCTTTGCCGTTGAGTTGTCCCTGGATCAGCACGTTGGTGGCCGGCACGCCGTTCAGGGTAAGCGAGCCTGCGCTCACCTGGATCTGTGCGTTTTTACCCAGCACATTGCCTGCTTCTGGCTGCCACGGGCTGACGCCGCCCGTCACTTTCTGTGCGCTGAGATCCCATTCCGTATTGGGGCTGTTAAAGGCCATGTTGTTCAACTGCAAACGGTCCGCCTGGAACGGGAGCGGTGCCGTCTGAGGAGAAAGATTAAGCGTGCCATCGAACAGGGTAATGGTGTCCATGTGCAGCGGATCGGTGACCTGTCGGCTACTCAGACCAATATCGACTTTCCTGGCCACCAGCGTAGCGGGTTTACCGTCGCGGCCAAACGTGACGTTTTCCAGAATGATGTGGGAAGGTGACGAAAAGCGGTGATCCATCAGGTCGAAATTGAGTTCGTAATCGGTATTCACCGTTATCCAGTTGCTGGCCTGAGATGCTCCCCAGCGGGTCTGGAGCAGAATATAGAGCGCCAGCACCACAATGAGCAGGGCCACCAGAAGATAGACGAGTACCTTTCCAATAAATTTCATGGTCTTCCATCCCGCGAAACGCACATAAGGGAGTTATGCACGATTTATGCGCAATGCTCAAGGCGGGAATGGTGTAAAGAGATGTCACGGCAGGCGTTGACAGCCTGCCGTAAGGGCGATCAATTTTTCTCAGGCGGGAAAACGAGGTTCAGAACAATCGCGGTGATACCGCCTGCCGCAATGCCGGAAGAGAGCAGGTTTTTCACCCAGTCCGGGGCAAACTGCAGGATTAGCGGTTGCTGTGAAACACCCAGACCCACGGCCAGCGACAGGGCAATGATCATGATGGCGCGGCGGTTCAGCGGTTCGCGGGAGACGATACGTACACCGGAAGCCGCGATGGTCCCGAACATCACCAGCGTTGCGCCGCCCAGCACCGGTTCAGGTATATGCTGCACAAAACCGCTTACCGCCGGGAACAGGCCGAGGACGATCAGCATCAGCGCCACCACAAAACCAACGTAGCGGCTGGCAACGCCAGTCAGCTGGATCACGCCGTTGTTCTGGCCGAAGCAGGAGTTCGGGAAGGTGTTGAAGACCGCAGAGACAAACGAGTTCAGGCCGTTCGCCAGCACGCCGCCTTTCAGGCGTTTCATATACAGCGGGCCGGAGACCGGCTGCTCGGAGACATCAGACGTGGCGGTGATATCGCCAATCGTCTCCAGCGAGGTGATCATAAAGACCAGCATCAGCGGCAGCAGCAGACCCCAGTCTATGCCCAGGCCGTAGTACAGCGGCGTTGGAATGGTGATCAGCGCACTGTTGGTCTGCGGGGTGTTCTCCGGCAGCATACCCAGCGTCCAGGCCAGCAGATAACCGGCCGCCATGGCGATCACCAGCGATGCCACACGCAGATACGGGTTACGCTGACGGTTAAGCAGAATAATGATTGCCAACACCACGCCGGCCAGCAGCAGGTTTTTCGGTGCACCAAAAGTGTGGTCGCTCATTGCCGCATAACCGCCACCGATGGAGGTCAAGCCAACCTGAATCAGCGACAGGCCAATGATCATCACCACCACGCCGGATACCAGCGGCGTGATCACGCGACGCGCCAGGTGCAGTACCCGGGAGATCACCATCTCGGTGCAGCTGGCCAGCATCAGCGTGCCAAACAGCGCCGCCATCATGGTCGGAACATCCGCACCGCCGGTTTTGAGGGCTGTACCGCCCATGATCAGCGGTGCGACGAAGTTAAAACTGGTGCCCTGGATCGACAACAATCCAGACCCCACCGGGCCCCACGCTTTAATTTGAATAATGGACGCCACGCCGGAGGCAAAGAGGGACATACTGATGATGTGCTGTGTATCCTGAGCCGGTAAACCAAGCGCCTGGCAGATCAGCAGCGCCGGGGTGATCACCGCAACGAACATAGCCAGCAGGTGTTGGCAGGCGGCAAAGAGCGTCTGAGGAAGAGGCGGACGGTCTTCAAGGCGGTAAATCAGTTCGCTATTTTGCTTCTGCGCAATCGGTTGCGCATCGGGAGACTCAAGGGTGTTAACGGACATCGGCGGCAATCCCACGGTGGAAAAGCGGGCATTTTATCTGACCACCTGGTAAAAGCAAACGATTGCCAACAAAAAAAGACAAGAAAATCTGCCGCTGTGAGCAGGTTTTCTACAACCCATGGGGAAAAAAAATTACACTTTTTGCGCCGGCGGCTCATGACGAGCGCAAGCCGGCCCAGGATAACGCCGCGTGTGTATGGAACACGCGCATAACAGGAGCCTTTTATGATTCATCTCGATACGTTGTCGACCCTTGTTGCCGCAACGCTGGTCTTACTGCTTGGTCGTAAGCTCGTACACAGCGTTTCCCTTCTGAAGAAATACACCATTCCTGAACCTGTTGCCGGCGGACTGCTGGTGGCGCTGGCCCTGCTGGTGCTGAAGAAAAGCATGGGCTGGGAAATTGATTTTGATATGTCCCTGAAAGATCCGCTGATGCTGGCCTTCTTTGCCACCATTGGCCTGAATGCCAACCTGGCGAGCCTGCGGATGGGTGGCAAAGTGCTCGGCGTATTTCTGATCGTGGTGGTAGGGCTGCTAGTGATGCAAAACGCCATTGGTATCGGGATGGCCACGCTGCTGGGGCTGGATCCGCTGATGGGGCTGCTGGCCGGATCAATCACCCTCTCTGGTGGCCACGGTACCGGGGCGGCGTGGAGCAAGCTGTTTACTGAGCGCTACGGCTTTGAAAACGCCACCGAAGTGGCGATGGCCTGCGCCACCTTCGGTCTGGTGCTGGGCGGCCTGATCGGCGGGCCGGTGGCGCGGTATCTGGTGAAGCACTCTGGTACGCCAGACGGAAGACCGGACGATGAGCTGGTGCCCACTGCCTTTGAAAAACCCGACGTCGGACGCACCATCACTTCGCTGGTGTTGATTGAAACTATCGCGATGATTGCCATTTGCCTGACGGTGGGCAAAGTGGTTGCGCAATGGCTGGCAGGTTCAGCGTTCGAGCTCCCGACGTTTGTGTGCGTGCTGTTTGTTGGGGTGCTGCTGAGTAACGGTCTGGCGCTGATGGGCTTCTACCGCGTATTTGAACGTGCCGTATCGGTGCTTGGCAACGTCTGCCTGTCGCTGTTCCTGGCGATGGCCCTGATGAGCCTCAAGCTCTGGGAGCTGGCCTCGCTGGCGCTGCCGATGGTGGCTATTCTGGCCGTTCAGGCGCTGTTTATGGCGTTCTACGCCATGTTTGTGACCTGGCGCATGATGGGCAAAAACTACGATGCAGCAGTGCTGGCGGCGGGGCATTGTGGGTTTGGTCTGGGGGCAACGCCGACGGCTATCGCCAACATGCAGGCGATCACCGAACGTTTTGGGCCTTCGCATATGGCGTTTCTGGTGGTCCCGATGGTCGGGGCGTTCTTCATTGATATCGTCAACGCGCTGGTGATCAAGCTTTACCTGATGCTGCCGATGTTTGCCTGAGATCAGGCGTTGGAATAGCGTTCGGTTTCCGGCATCCAGCGCTCAATTAACGCTGCCGCCTGTTCGGGGTAGCGCTCATGAATATGGCGTGCGAGGCGCTGAACTTCGGGGATCATGGCCTGATCGCGCAGTAAATCCGCCACTTTGAATTCGGCATTACCCGTCTGACGCGTGCCCAGCAGTTCGCCTGGGCCGCGGATCTCCAGGTCTTTTTGTGCAATCACAAAACCGTCGTTACTGTCGCGCAGCACCTGCAAACGCATCTGTGCGGTTTTCGAGAGCGGTGCTTTGTAGAGCAGCACGCAGTGAGAGGCGACAGCACCGCGGCCAACGCGGCCGCGCAGCTGATGGAGTTGCGCAAGGCCAAGACGCTCCGGGTTTTCGATGATCATCAGGCTGGAATTGGGCACGTCTACGCCGACTTCAATCACCGTTGTGGCAACCAGCAAATGCAGTTCACCCTGTTTGAACGACTGCATCACCGCCTGTTTCTCAGTAGGCTTCATCCGCCCGTGAACCAGACCCACGTTCAGCTCGGGCAGCGCCAGCTTCAGCTCTTCCCACGTCGCTTCCGCGGCCTGCGCTTCAAGCAGTTCAGACTCTTCAATTAACGTGCAGACCCAGTAGGCCTGACGGCCTTCGTGAGTGCAGGCGTTGCGCACGCGGTCGATGATATCGCTCCGGCGCGTGTCCGGAATGGCGACCGTGGTGACCGGTGTACGGCCCGGCGGCAGTTCGTCGATGGTCGATGTATCGAGATCGGCGTAGGCGGTCATTGCCAGGGTGCGCGGGATAGGTGTGGCAGTCATGATCAGCTGATGCGGGTGGAAGCCCTGCTGCAGCCCTTTCTCCCACAGCGCCAGACGCTGGTGTACACCGAAGCGGTGTTGTTCGTCGATAATCACCAGGGCAAGACCATTAAACTGCACCTGCTCCTGGAAAATCGCGTGCGTGCCGACAATCATCTGTACCTGACCGCTGGCAATGGCGTCCTGTTGTGCCTGACGCGCTTTACCTTTTTGCTTCCCGGCAAGCCAGCCCACTTCAATCCCAAGCGGGGCAAACCACGCGCGGAAGTTATTAGCGTGCTGTTCAGCCAGCAGTTCAGTGGGGGCCATTAGCGCCACCTGTCTGCCATGGGCAATCGCGCGCAGGGCTGCCAGGGCTGCAACCAGCGTTTTACCGGAACCCACATCCCCCTGAACCAGGCGCATCATGGGCACATCAAGCGCCATATCGCGTTCAATCTCGGCCGTGACGCGTGCCTGTGCACCGGTGGGTTTAAACGGCAGGGAGGCCAGCAGCTTATCTTTGAGTTCATCTCGCGGGCTTAAGGGCTGGGCATGAAAACGCTGCGCGCCCGCCCGTACCGCCAGCATGCTCAGGTTATGAGCCAGTAATTCCTCAAGGATAAGACGCCGTTGAGCGGGGTGTTTGCCGCTTTCCAGGTCGCTAAGCTGCAGGGTTGGCGGCGGGCGGTGCAGGGTGCGCAGCGCCTCGGGCAGACTCATCATGCCCTGAGCCAGCTCAGGCGGCAGTAGCTCGGTAATGGCGCAGGTATCCAGCAGTTCCAGCGCCTGGTCAGTGAGCTTACGCAGCGTTGCCTGCTTGATGCCTTCGGTCGTCGGATAAACCGGGGTCAGGGTCTCCTGCAGCTCCGGCGTGCTCAGATCTCCCTGAACGCGATACTCCGGGTGGATCATCTCTGCGCCATATTTCCCGCGTTTGGCTTCACCATAGGCCAGCACCCTGCGACCGGTCGCAAGGCTGTTTTTCATGGCCGCATTGAAGTTGAAAAAGCGCAGGGTGAGAATGCCGGTGCCGTCGCTGATCTGACAGGTCATCATCCGGCGTCCGCCAAAGGTGATATTGCAGTTCAGTACTTCGCCTTCAACGGTGGCGTAAATGGCAGGCAGCAGATCGCCAATCTTATAGAGTTGGGTGCGGTCTTCATAACGCAGGGGGAGATGGAGCAGGAGATCCTGCACGGTGTGCAGGCCAATTTTTGCCAGTTTACTGCTTTGCGCCGCACCTACGCCCGTCAGGCTATTGAGCGGTATGGCATCCAGCAGACGGCCTTTCATCGGTTATCCTGCGTACTGCATGGTGGCCCACCACTCGGCATCGGCTTCAATTTCGCCCTGCGCGTTGACGTGGGGGTACGGCAGTTTTTTCTGTTTCGCGACGCGAGCCAGCACCGGGTAACCACCTTCGAACAGCAGGCGCTGCTGCTCCTCTTCCGGCAGCATGCTGTTGCTGCGCTTGTACATACCCGCGTTCTGACGCTGGCGCTGCGCTTCATAGAGAATGAGCGCAGAGGCCACGGAGACATTGAGAGACTGCACCATGCCGATCATGGGGATGATGATATCCTGATCCGCCAGATCCAGCGCTTCCTGGGTGATCCCGGTTTTCTCCTGACCCATCAAAATACAGGTCGGGCGGGTGTAGTCGATCTCACGAAAATCGACGGCTTTTGCGGACAGGTTAGTGGCCAGGACCTGCATACCGCGACCTTTCAGGTGCGATACGGCTTCGCCAATAGTCTGGTGGGTTTTGACAGACACCCAGCTGTTACTGCCTGCGGCAGTTGAAGCCATGGTTCGCATGCGGGCACCCGGCCAGACGGCGTGCACTTCATGCACGCCTACGGCGTCTGCGGTACGGACAATTGCAGAGACGTTATGAGGTTTGTGGACCTGCTCCATGCAGACCGTCAGGTCAGGCTGACGCCTGGCGAGCATTTCGCAGATACGCTCGTAACGTTTTGAATTCATAAGTCTAGTTTCGGTTACGGGTGACTTTAATCACGTCCGGCATCACGCGGATCTTGCGCATAATGTTCGCCAGATGCACGCGGTCACGGGCGGTCAGACGAATAAAGGCGCTGTAGACGCGGCCATCTTTCTCTTCCGTGTTCAGGCTCTGAATGTTGGAAGAGGCCGTATTGATTGCTGCCGTCAGGTTCGCCAGGGCACCCTGGTGGTTGAACATATCCACCTTAATTTCGGTGATAAATTCCTGTGCCGTCTCTTTATCCCACTCGACTGCCATGAACTTCTCCGCCTCTTTTTGATAGCCGCGGATGTTACGACAGGATTCGTGGTGGATAACCAGCCCTTTACCCGGACTGACGTGCGCAATAATCGGGTCACCCGGGATAGGACGGCAACATTTCGCGAAGGTGATTAGTACGCCGTCCGCACCTTTGATCGGCAGATGACCGTGGCTTTGCGTCGTCGTCGGGATCGCCGTGGTATCACCCTGCTGTAGGTTCTTCGCCACGACCACGCTCATGGCGTTGCCGAGGCCGATTTCTGCCAGCAGGTCATCAAGCGAGGCGAGCTTCATGCGCTCCAGCTCACGCTGAATGTTCTCTTTCGGGATCTCAGCCAGCTTACGGCTACCACCCAACGCATGGTTGAGCAGACGACGCCCCAGGCTGACAGAATCATCGCGCTTGAGGTTTTTCAGCAACTGGCGGATTTTGGCGCGTGCTTTGGAACTCACGACAAAGTTCAGCCAGGCCGCGTTCGGACGTGCGCCCGGTGCGGTAATAATTTCCACCGTCTGGCCGCTGGAAAGCGGCTGAGAGAGCGGATAAGGCTGCCTGTCGACACGCGCGCCCACGCAGGCGTGGCCGATATCGGTATGCACGGCGTAAGCAAAGTCGACCGGCGTAGCGCCTGCTGGCAGTTCGACAATGCGGCCTTCTGGGGTGAAAACGTAAATCTCATCCGGGAAGAGATCGGATTTAACGCTCTCGATAAATTCAAACGAGCTACCTGCACTCTGCTGCAGCTCCAGCAGGCTTTGCATCCAGCGCTGGGCGCGGATTTGTGCGGTTGTACTGCTTTCGCCACCGTGCTCTTTATAAGCCCAGTGTGCAGCCACACCCATCTCCGCCATCTGGTCCATGTCTTCGGTGCGGATCTGCACTTCAACAGGCACGCCGTGTGGACCGATCATCGAGGTGTGCAAAGATTGATAGCCGTTCGCTTTTGGAATGGCGATGTAATCTTTCATGCGCCCTGGACGCGGTTTGTACAGGCTGTGCATCTGGCCCAGCACGCGGTAGCAGGTATCAGAGTCGTGGACGATCACGCGGAACGCGTAGATGTCCATGATCGAATGAAAACGCTGCTCTTTGAGCACCATTTTGCAGTAGATGGAGTACAGATGTTTTTCGCGACCGCTGACGCGGCACGGAATTCCCGCTTCCTGTAAACGTCCTTCAATTTCAGAGAGGATTTTTTGAATCATCTCTTTACGGTTGCCGCGTGCGGCTTTCACCACCTCTTTAATCACGCGATAGCGGTTCGGGTATAACGCTTCAAAACCCAGCTCTTCCAGCTCGGTTTTAATGTGGTGGATACCTAAACGGTGCGCCAGCGGACTGTAGATTTCGAGGGTTTCACGGGCAATGCGGCGACGTTTGTCCGGGCGAAGTGAGCCCAGCGTGCGCATATTGTGGGTACGGTCAGCAAGTTTGATAAGAATGACGCGGATATCCTGCACCATCGCCATAATCATCTTGCGAAAGTTTTCGGCTTGCGCCTCTTTCTTGTCGCGGAATTTCAGCTTATCAAGCTTAGAGACCCCTTCCACCAGCTCGGCAACGCTTTTGCCAAACAGCTGTTCCATATCCTGGTAGGTGGCAGGGGTATCTTCGATCACATCATGCAGCAGGGCAGCCATCAGCGTTTCGTAGTCGAGTTTCATCTCGGCCAGAATACAGGCCACCGCTACCGGGTGCGTGATATAGGGTTCACCGCTTGAACGTGCCTGGCCCTCGTGAGCGTCACGTGCAACGAGATACGCCTGCTGAAGACGCTTAATCTGATCTTCAGGCAGGTAAGTTTGAATCAGTTGATTCAGGCTTTCAAACAGATACAAGGGCGACCCGCAGGTTTAATTAACGACGACCTTCAGCAATGGCGGTTACGGCCTGCAGTTCTGCGGCTTCCTGCTCTTGCTGCTCCTGGCGCTCACGTACGTCGAGGATCTGATTGTTGATCAGACCTTCTTCGATTTCGCGAAGTGCAATAACGGTAGTTTTATCGTTTTCTTCCGGTACCAGCGGATCTTTACCGCCTACCTGCATCTGACGAGCGCGACGCGCGGCGACCAGCACCAGGTCAAAACGGTTACCAATTTTCTCTACAGCGTCCTGAACAGTTACGCGTGCCATACTTAAAATGCTCCACAGGTGAAGAAATGACTGGGCATGATACTGAAAGTGGGTTCAGTCTGCCAACAGTTTGGTGATTAATGCGTCATGTCGCTGCTTCTGGCGGCTCATACGCAAGCGTTCTGCGCGAAGAATGGTTTTGAGATCGCTCAGCGCGGCATCAAAATCATCATTCACAATAAGGTAATCATATTCCGCGTAATGGCTCATTTCTGCAACTGCCTGCTCCATACGCCGGGCGATCACTTCCTCGCTGTCCTGACCGCGGCCACGCAGTCGGCGATCCAGCTCATCTTTCGATGGCGGTAAAATAAAGATACTGCGTGAATCAGGCATTTTCTTGCGAATCTGCTGTGCGCCCTGCCAGTCGATATCCAGGAACACATTTACGCCCGTGGCCAGAACCTGCTCAATGGTTTCACGCGAAGTGCCGTAGTAGTTACCGAAAACTTCTGCGTGTTCAAGAAACGCGTCTCTGCCAATCATCGCTCTGAATTCATCGTGATCAACAAAGAAATAGTGTTCACCGTGCACTTCACCCGGACGCGGTTTACGCGTGGTGTGAGAAACAGAAACCTGTGTGTCGTACAACGGTTGGGTTTTTAACAGTGCCTGAATAAGGCTGGATTTACCCGCGCCACTAGGGGCAGAAACAATATAAAGCGTGCCTTGAGCCATGAGAGTCTTTTGTATGTGTTAACGAAGAAGTCCTACATACGGGCTTATTATACACGTCGCCGCTGTGTGACGTAGCCTTTGTCACACTTTTTCCCCTGCATTATTGAATTTTGCGCGCCGTTTTCAGGTTTTACAGCTGTTTTGCAGCAATAAAAATAAACGTCTGACAACGCCTCGCAGAGTGAAAGATTGCCATTAGCACGGTTTTCCGCGTCGGGTTATACCTCCACCAACGCAAAGGAGGGGTGGCGATGTGGCGATGGATGAGCGGATTAATGCTGTTGTGGTGCGGCTACGGTGCGGCGGTGTGTCCCGTGTGGTCTCAGGCAAAAGCAGAGAAAGAGATTGCGACATTGAGTGCGCAAGTCAAACGCTGGGATGATGCCTACTGGAAGCAGGGCGTGAGCGAGGTGAATGACGACGTCTATGACCAGCTCAATGGCCGCTTAAAGCAGTGGCAGCGCTGCTTCGGCGATATACCTTCTGAGGCGGCCTTACCGGTTCTTACGGGGAGCGTAAGACATCCTGTTGCCCATACGGGAGTGCATAAAGCGGCCAGTAAAGAAGAGCTACGCCAGTGGATGCGTGGTCGTGACACTCTCTGGATGCAGCCAAAAGTCGACGGGGTGGCAGTGACGCTGGTGTATCGCGACGGAAAGTTAACCCAGGCTATCAGTCGTGGTGATGGGCTTAAAGGTGAAGACTGGACTGCACAAGTGTATTTAATTCCCGCAGTGCCCAAAAAAGTGACCGGAGCGCTGGCCAACAGCGTCTTACAGGGAGAGCTTTTTTGGTTACGCGACAACCATCTTCAGCGACAGATGGGGGGAATGAACGCACGGGCAAAAGTGGCGGGCGCGATGATGCGGCAAAAGGACAGTCCGCTTCTGAGCCAGACAGGGATATTTATCTGGGCCTGGCCGGATGGGCCGAAAGTGATGTCGAGTGCGCTGTCTGAGTTATCTAAAGCCGGCTTTTCCCTGACGGCGCGTTATACCCTGCCTGTACAGACTGTTGATGCTGTCGAGAAACAGCGCTCGACGTGGCACGACACGGCATTACCCTTTGCCACGGACGGCATTGTGGTGCGGTCCGCGGATGCTCCTCCCGGCGAAAACTGGTTGCCCGGAGAAGGCAGCTGGGTCGTCGCATGGAAATATCCCCCGGTCGCACAGATCGCCGAAGTAAGAGATATTCATTTTGCCGTGGGGCGCACGGGAAAAATCTCGGTCGTGGCGGCGCTGGTCCCTGTCCTGCTGGATGATAAGCAGGTACAACGGGTCAGTCTTGGGTCCGTTGAACGCTGGCAAAGGCTGGATATTGCGACGGGTGATCAGATACAGGTAAGTCTGGCCGGGCAGGGTATCCCGCGGTTCGATAAGGTGGTCTGGCGGGGGGAAGAGAGACAAAAGCCCACACCCCCGGCCTCGCATTATCATGCGCAGAGCTGTTTTTACGCCTCGCCGGCGTGTATGGAGCAGTTCTTTGCCCGCCTGAAGTGGCTCAGTTCAAAGCACGTGCTGAATATTGAAGGAGTCGGTGAGTCAGGCTGGCGGGCGCTGCATCAGGCGCATCATTTTGAACATATCTTCTCATGGCTGACATTAACGCAGGCGCAGCTGCAGTCTACCCCGGGGTTTTCCGCAGCACGCGGGCTGGCGCTCTGGCATCGCTTTAATCTGGTACGTGAGCGACCCTTTATTCGTTGGATCATGGCATTGGGTGTTCCGCTGACGCAGGCCTCGCTAAACGCTATGGGAGACCTGACGTGGCAGAAAATGCGTGAGCGTAACGCAGCAGACTGGCAGGCACTTCCCGGCACAGGAAAGGAGAAAGCCCGGCAGCTCGTTGCGTTTATTCATGATCCTGGCATTGCCGGCCTGGTTGCCTGGCTCGGCAAGCAGGGAGTGCAAGGATTCTGACATGCGCTTGCTGTCGCTTATCGCGGATAAACGCCGCTATCTTATCGGGGAGAATAGATAGCGGCCAGTCAGTGGGTGTCCTGAGTGTAATGAAACACGGGCAGTCCCAGTTTCAAGCGCAGCGCAAGCAAGCGAGCCGTGAAGCCAAATAACAAGGTGGCGATGACCACGACGTCATGGCTGGAAACATAATGCTGTAAAGCGATATACAGAACGGCTGATGCAAAGGATATCCCGGCGTAGAGCTCTTTTTGAAAGACCAGGGGAATGCGTTTGCAGAACATATCGCGCAGTACGCCGCCAAATACGCCCGTCACGACTGCGGCAATAGTGGCAATCACCGGGCTTTCGCCCATATCCAGCGCAATTTGTGCCCCGATGATGGAGAACACGACCAGGCCCAGAGCATCAAGCACTAAAAACAGACGTCGAAGATGGGGCATTACAGGAGCAAGGATAGTGGTCAGCACTGCGGCGACAGCCACGATGATGATGTACTCGGGGTGCTTAACCCAGCCGAGAGGGTAATGCCCCAGCAGGATATCACGTACCGATCCGCCTCCCAGTGCGGTGGCGGTAGCAATAATGATGACCCCAAACGTATCCATACGACGGCGTCCGGCAGCGAGTGCACCGGTCATGGCTTCGGCAGTGATCCCGACGAGATAAAGGATATGTAGCAGCATGTGTTCCCCCGATATTGAGGGCAATAGGGTAGCGTTTTGTGCGGTCTGTCACGATTTAGTTTTTCTTGTGTGAGGGTGTTAGCCTTATTTTTGGTAATGACTGAACGTTGTTTGGCTGGGTGTGATGGCGATAAACGGTAATTTTCACATTACAATTATTCATGTTATAGGCGTTTGCCGCCGATAGCCTGTTCCGATAAAAAAATGGCCCCTGAACGGGGCCATGATGAGAAAGCGGCTTGAATAAAGCGTTACTCGATATTCTGGATCTGCTCGCGCATCTGCTCAATCAGCACTTTCAGTTCAATGGCGGAGTTGGTCACTTCAGCATTGATCGACTTAGAGGCCAGGGTGTTCGACTCGCGGTTGAACTCCTGCATCATAAAGTCGAGACGACGCCCTACGGCTTCTTTCTTCTTCAGGATGTTGTAAGTCTCTTTAACGTGCGCTTCCAGACGATCCAGCTCTTCGGCGACGTCAATGCGCTGTGCCATCAGCACCAGCTCTTGTTCCAGACGGGTATTTTCCAGCTGAACTTCCGCTTCTTCCAGTTTGGCCACCAGGCGCTCACGCTGCCATTGCAGGACCGCAGGCATATGGGTACGGACTTTAGCCACTTCGGTTGTCACGCCTTCCAGACGCTGCTCAATCATCGCTTTGAGGGCCTGGCCTTCAGTTTCGCGGGCAATGATAAAGTCATCCAGCGTGCTGTCGAGGGCACTGAGAATTTCAGCGGCAATCGTGTCCAGATCCTGCTCACCGGCGGCCATGACGCCAGGCCAGCGCAGAATATCGACCGGGTTGATTTCCCCTTCATCGCTTTGCATCTTGACCCAGTTCGCTGCAGTGACGAGCTGTTTCGCCAGTTTTTCGTTGAGGATCAGCTCACCCTGGGCGCTGGCATCAGGCTCAAAACGCAGGTTACATTCCACTTTACCGCGCGTCAGACGAGCACGGATACGCTCGCGCACAACAGGTTCAAGGCTGCGGAACTGCTCCGGCATACGGAAATACGTTTCCAGGTAGCGCTGGTTTACCGAGCGCATTTCCCATGTAGCGCTACCCCAGCTACCCTTGATTTCACGCCGGGCGTAGGCGGTCATACTGCGGATCATAGACATTCCCGTTTTTAAAGGAGAGATGGGGGGATTATAGCTTTCGGGGGCTTCTCAGGATAGGAATAAGCGTCCTTTATCCGTATAATGCGCAGCCACATTCGTTTCAAGCCGGAGATTTCATCATGCGTCCAGCAGGTCGTAGCGCCAATCAGGTGCGTCCCGTCACCCTGACCCGTAACTATACAAAACACGCAGAAGGCTCCGTACTGGTTGAGTTTGGTGACACCAAAGTGCTGTGTACCGCGTCCATCGAAGAGGGCGTTCCACGCTTCCTGAAAGGTCAGGGCCAGGGCTGGATCACTGCGGAATATGGCATGTTGCCGCGTGCAACCCATACCCGTAACGCCCGCGAAGCGGCAAAAGGCAAGCAGGGCGGCCGTACCATGGAAATCCAGCGTCTGATCGCACGTGCGCTGCGCGCCGCCGTTGATCTGAAAACACTGGGTGAATTTACCATTACTCTGGACTGCGACGTCATTCAGGCAGACGGTGGTACGCGTACGGCGTCGATTACCGGTGCATGTGTAGCGCTGGCTGATGCCCTGAATAAGCTGGTTGCAGCCGGTAAGCTGAAAACGAATCCGATGAAAGGGATGGTCGCGGCTGTTTCCGTGGGTATCGTTAACGGTGAAGCGCTTTGCGATCTGGAATACGTCGAAGATTCCGCTGCCGAGACTGACATGAACGTGGTGATGACTGAAGACGGTCGCATCATTGAGGTGCAGGGCACGGCAGAAGGTGAGCCGTTCACCCATGAAGAACTTCTTACCTTGCTGGCGTTGGCCCGAGGGGGAATTGAATCTATCGTAACGACGCAGAAGGCGGCGTTAGAAAATTGATTTTAAAGGCGACTGATGAGTCGCCTTTTTTTTGTTCGTACAAAAGCAAAAGTCGGAGGAGTAAGCCCATGAAATCCTGGCAGCGTGAGTTTATTGAGTTTGCGCTTAACAAGCAGGTCCTGAAATTTGGCGAGTTTACGCTGAAATCCGGGCGTAAGAGCCCCTATTTCTTCAACGCCGGACTGTTTAATACCGGGCGCGATCTGGCATTGTTAGGCCGTTTCTATGCCGAAGCGCTGGTGGACTCCGGCATTGATTTTGACCTGCTGTTTGGCCCGGCCTATAAAGGCATTCCGATTGCCACTACCACTGCGGTTGCGCTGGCGGAACACCACGACCGCGACGTACCGTACTGCTTTAACCGTAAAGAGGCTAAAACCCACGGTGAAGGCGGTAATCTGGTAGGCAGCGCGCTGCAGGGTCGCGTGATGCTGGTGGACGATGTGATCACCGCTGGTACCGCTATTCGCGAATCGATGGAGATTATTCAGGCCAACGGCGCTACGCTTGCTGGCGTGCTGATCTCTTTGGATCGTCAGGAACGCGGGCGTGGCGAAATCTCTGCTATTCAGGAAGTTGAGCGCGATTATGGCTGTAAAGTGACGTCGATCATCACCCTGAAAGACCTGATTGCGTATCTGGAAGAGAAGCCTGAGATGGCGGATCATCTGGCTGCGGTACGTGGGTATCGCGAAGCTTTCGGCGTGTAATATCAAGCCCGGTGGCGTTCTGCTTACCGGGCCTGAAGATTATTGCAGCTGTGCCGCCACTAACGGCCAACGGGCGTCAAAATCGTCCGTTGGACGGTATTTAAACTCGCTGCGTACAAAGCGGGAGAGCATGCCTTCGCAAAACGACAGGATCTGACTTGCCAGCAGCGTTTCATCGGTGCTGTAACCTTCACCCTCACGCATTTTTTTCTCGCGCAGTACCTGGCGCAGTTGTGCTTCAATACGTTCGAAGAGCTGGTTAATACGGCCCTGCAATCGGTCCTGCTCGAACATCAGCGCGTGGCCAGTCAGGATCCGGGTTAAGCCCGGATTGCGTTCACCAAAGCCCAGAATGAGCTGCACAATCAGACGCAAACGCGCAGTCGTGTCTTTTTCGTCTTTCAGAATCAGGTTGATGCGAGTGATCAGACTGTCTTCGATAAATTCGATCAGACTGTCAAACATCCGGGTTTTGCTCGGAAAATGACGATACAACGCCGCTTCAGACACGCCCACGGAGGCGGCCAGTTTTGCGGTGGTGATGCGTTGACTACCATCGCTGGATTCAAGCATCAGCGCCAGAGATTGAAGTATTTCTTCGCGACGGTTCCTTTTCGCGGTTTGTTTTTCTGCCATGTTACAAAATACCCCTGAAAATAAGCACTTGCCAGGCTGGCATCCACACAGCGACCGCAAACTGACGTTTGCGGTTTGTTATTGCATTATGGCGCTGTGAGATACGTGTCGGTCGGGCGGTTATTTGCGCCCGGAATGGCCGAAGCCGCCTTCGCCACGGTCGGTGGCGTCAAAGTCTTCCACCAGGTTAAATTCTGCCTGAACCACCGGTACAAAGACCATCTGTGCGATACGCTCGCCCGGTTCAATGGTGAAGCTGTCCTGACCACGGTTCCAGACGGAAACCATCAGTTGACCCTGGTAGTCAGAGTCGATCAGGCCGACCAGGTTACCCAGTACCACTCCATGCTTATGACCCAGACCAGAACGCGGCAGGATCACCGCTGCCAGCGACGGGTCAGCAATGTGGATTGCCAGGCCGGTTGGGATCAGGGTGGTTGCACCCGGAGCCAGCTCTATGGCGTCATCGAGACAGGCGCGCAGGTCAAGACCGGCAGAGCCGGAGGTGGCATAGGTTGGCAGCGCAAATTGCTTACCAACACGCGGGTCCAGAATCTTAACGTCGATTTTTTTCATCATAACGGGTAACGATCTCGTCCAGTAATTGTTGGCCCAGGAGTTCCTTGCGCTCAAGCGGTAAGACTTTATCTCCATCCTGCCAGAAAAGGTGCAGTGCGTTGCTGTCGCTGTTAAATCCTTGCGTGGCCAGCGATACGTCGTTCGCGCAAATCAAATCGAGGTTTTTGCGGGTACGTTTTTGCCGGGCATATTCTTCCACATTATTTGTTTCTGCGGCAAACCCAACAACGTAAGGACGATGGCTTTTCAGTGCGGCGACACCCGCAACAATGTCCGGATTTTTCACCATTTTTAGTGTTAATTCATCGCCTTGCTTTTTAATTTTTGACCCGGAAATGGTTTCGGCACGGTAATCTGCAACAGCCGCACAGCCGATAAAAATCTGCTGGTTCTGCGCATGCGCCTGTACGGCGGCGTCCATCTCCAGGGCGGTGGTGACATCAATACGCTGCACAAATGGCGGTGTCGGTAACGAGACCGGGCCGCTCACCAGCGTGACCCTTGCACCGCGTTTTGCCGCCGCGGCAGCAATCGCAAAGCCCATTTTACCGGAGCTATGGTTGGTAATGTAACGCACCGGGTCCAGCGGCTCGCGCGTTGGGCCCGCGGTAATCATGATGTTGAGATGTTGCAGATCGTTGACAGGCGAAAAATGGCCGGCGGCCAGCTCAACGATGGTCAGCGGGTCAAGCATACGACCAGGACCCACATCACCACACGCCTGGCTACCGCTGTCCGGCCCCCAGATGAGCAGGCCGCGTGAGGCCAGCGTCGTCAGATTATGTTGGGTGGCGGCGTTGCGGTACATCTGCTGGTTCATCGCGGGGACGACGGCAACAGGTGCGGGCGTGGCCAGGCAAATGGTCGAGACCAGATCGTTTGCCATGCCGGCTGCTACGCGGGCAATTAAATCCGCTGTGGCGGGGGCAAGGATAACCAGGTCTGCCCATTTTCCCAGCTCAATATGGCCCATCGCGGCTTCGGCGGCTGGATCAAGGAGGCTGTCAGAGACGGGGTACCCTGAAACGGCCTGCAGGCTCAGAGGCGTGATAAAGGCTTTGCCGCCTTCCGTTATCGCGACCCGCACATCCGCCCCGCGCTCGCGCAAACGACGCACCAGCTCCGGCGCTTTATAGGCAGCGATACCGCCGCTCACGCCAAGAACGATTTTTTTACCGGCCAGGCTCATCATGATTCTTTCCTGTTGGGTTTCACCAGAGAGCGGGCATTTTATCACAATCCCAAAAAGGGGGTGATTTTGTCCTTCGGCCAGTTTGCGAGGCGTTACGCAGGAATGAAAAGTGGGCGTCGAGCGCCGGGGGTGGCTGTGGCAGCATGATGGCAAATCGAAGGAGACAGGCATGGAAGAGACTGAACTGCTGCTACCGCGTGAAAAAATGCTGCGCTATGGCGTCACGTTGTTAAAGGACGACGAGTTGCTGGCACTCTTTTTACGCACCGGAACGCCCGGCAAAACGGTATTTACGCTGGCAAAAGAGCTCATCGACCATTTTGGTTCGCTGTATGGCTTATTGACGGCGGATCTGACGGAATTCAGGCACGTCGAAGGAATTGGCGTGGCGAAGTTCGCCCAACTGAGGGGGATTGCTGAACTGGCCCGCCGTTTTTACGACGTCCGTATGGAAGAGGAAGATCCCATACTCACCCCGGATATGACACGCGTATTTCTCCAGAGCCAGCTATCAGATTTGGAGCGCGAGATCTTTATGGTGATCTTTCTTGATAACAGGAACCGGGTACTAAAACATAGCCGTCTTTTTTCCGGAACACTGAGCCACGTTGAGGTTCATCCGCGAGAAATTGTGCGGGAAGCGATAAAAGTGAATGCAGCCGGCGTGATACTCGCGCATAATCACCCTTCTGGCTGTGCAGAACCAAGCAGAGCTGACAAAGAGATGACCGAACGCATTATCAAATGCTGTCAATTCATGGACATTCGTGTGCTCGACCATCTGATAATTGGTCGCGGCGAGTACATTTCTTTTGCAGAACATGGCTGGATTTAGGCTATTTCTCGCGATCCATCGGGATCTTTGTCTGTTCGGGACTTGAGCACACCGCCGAGTCAGCGTATACTACGCCACCTTTGAGAATCTCGGGTTTGGCATTTGGGCCTGGCAATCGAGAGTTCAATAGAACTATGCGATGACCGGGCTGTAAAGCCTGACGAGGCGCCGATACCCCATACGAAGCTCGAGCTAATTTGATTTTTGGAGAATAGACATGTCCCGAGTCTGCCAAGTTACTGGCAAGCGTCCGGTGACCGGTAACAACCGTTCCCACGCACTGAACGCGACTAAACGCCGTTTCCTGCCGAACCTGCACTCTCACCGTTTCTGGGTTGAGAGCGAGAAGCGTTTTGTCACCCTGCGCGTATCTGCTAAAGGTATGCGTGTAATCGATAAGAAAGGCATTGATACAGTTCTGTCCGAACTGCGTGCCCGTGGCGAAAAGTACTAAGTACTTAAAGAGGAAATAAATCATGGCTAAAGGTATTCGCGAGAAAATCAAGCTGGTTTCTTCTGCTGGTACAGGTCACTTCTACACCACCACGAAGAACAAACGTACTAAGCCGGAAAAACTGGAACTGAAAAAATTCGATCCAGTTGTACGCCAGCACGTACTGTACAAAGAAGCTAAAATCAAATAATTTTAGCCTCCTTGTATTGAAAAACCCCGCAACTGCGGGGTTTTTTGCATTCTGCATCTTACTCCGGAGGAACCATGCCTGAATTACCTGAGGTAGAAACCAGCCGCCGCGGTATTGAGCCGCATCTGGTCGGCGCGACTATTCTTCATGCCATCGTTCGCAACGGTCGCCTGCGTTGGCCGGTGTCCGATGAAATCCATGCGTTAAGCGATAAACCGATTCTCAGCGTCCAGCGTCGCGCCAAATATCTGCTGCTGGAGCTGCCCGACGGCTGGATTATCATCCATCTCGGTATGTCCGGTAGTCTGCGCATCCTTACCGAAGAACTGCCCGCGGAAAAGCATGACCATGTCGATCTGGTGATGAGCAACGGTAAAGTGCTGCGTTACACCGACCCACGACGCTTTGGCGCATGGCTGTGGACCAAAGAGCTTGAAGGACACAGCGTTCTGGCACATCTGGGGCCAGAGCCGCTCTCAGAGGCGTTTAACACGGAATATCTGAAAGCGAAGTGTGCAAAAAAGAAAACACCGATCAAACCGTGGCTGATGGACAATAAGCTGGTGGTGGGAGTAGGGAATATTTATGCCAGCGAATCGCTGTTTGCCGCCGGGATCCATCCCGATCGGCTGGCCTCGTCGCTGTCATCCCAGGAGTGTGAACTGCTGGTCCGGGTGATTAAAGCGGTGCTGTTGCGTTCTATTGAGCAAGGGGGGACCACCCTGAAGGACTTCCTGCAGAGCGACGGTAAACCCGGCTATTTTGCCCAGGAGCTGCAGGTATATGGCCGTAAGGATGAGCCGTGCAGAGTCTGTGGGACACCGATTATTGCAACGAAGCACGCTCAGCGCGCCACGTTCTATTGCCGTCAGTGCCAGAAATAGGGCTACTTTAATTTTTCCATCAACGCCTGATGGACGTTAGCCGGCAGGAAATGGGTCACGTCACCGTGATGACGCGCCACCTCTTTGACCAGCGAGGAAGAGATAAACGACCACTCTTTTGAGGGCATCAGGAACACGCTCTCCAGCTCTGGCATCAGGTGGCGATTCATGTGCGCCAGCTGCATTTCGTATTCGAAGTCAGCCACCGCGCGTAACCCGCGGATCAAAATGTTAGCCTGCCGGGCACGGGCGAAGTTGACCATCAGATCGCTGAAGCCCACCACCTCGACGTTTGGCAGATGTGAGATAGCGTCAGTGGCAAGTGCAACGCGCTCATTGAGATCGAACATGGGTTTCTTACTGGGGCTGGCGGCGATCGCCAGAATCACCTTATCAAACATGCATGCCGCACGGGTGATGATGTCAAGATGACCGTTGGTGATGGGATCAAAGGTACCCGGATAAATCGCTTTTGTGCTCATGGCTCACGTTTTCTCTGAGTAGCCGCGGCAAAGCGCCCACAGCTCGGTGTATTTGTTGAAAGTATACTGGGCATTCACCACCGCCAGTAACCACCCCTGTTTACCGTCCAGCACGCCGCCTCGCAGCAGCAGTGTTTTCAGAAATGCCCCCAGCGTGTGGGTGAAAATACCGGTCAGCGTGGCCTTCTTGCCGCGCAGGTGGCGCTCCTGTGCCCATGCGGTGGCATAGTTAAGCTGTTTGCGCTGGAAGCTGGCGAAATCCCGGCAGGTCAGATGCAGCAGATCGCCCGTCAGAGGAATGACGGGGGCACTGTCGCATGCCAGGGATTCATGGACCAGATTATCGTTGTACTGATATCGCTCACGCTCGTAGAGGCGCATTACGCGGTCTGGATACCAGCCGCTGTGGCGCATAAAACGGCCAAGGAAATAGTTGCGACGTGCAATGTTGTATACCGCGCCAGGCTGAGGTGCTGCCAGCACCGCCTGAATGGCCTGGCGGAGCTCTGGTGTAATGCGCTCGTCAGTGTCCAGCATCAGCACGTAATCGCCAGTAGCATAGCGCTGCGCGCGCTGTCGCTGGATGCCGTAGCCTTGCCAGTCGGTATCGATAAAGACCTTTGCACCCGCGGCACGGGCGACATCCACCGTGTTGTCCTCGCTGCCGGAGTCGAGAAGGACAATTTCGTCAGCCCAGGCGACGGAGGCCAGGCAGTCCGGAAGCAGGTCGGCGGCGTTTTTGGCGATCATCACGACCGACAGACGCGTTGACATTAGTGGCTCCGCTGAGGCAGATAAGGTTGCAGAAGTTGCAGCAGACGAGTGAGTGCGCCCTGGTTCTGATGCAGCACTTCGACAGCATGGCGACCATACCAGAGGCGGTAGTCTTCGTCGGTCAGAAGGGTTGAGACCTCTTTGACCACCGAGTCCGCGTCGGTCACGGTAATTAACCCGTCGGCTTGCTGCAATTTAGCGCAGATATCTTTGAAGTTAAACGTGTGTGGACCCATCAGCACCGGAATGGCGTGTGCGGCCGGCTCAAGCGGATTATGGCCGCCGCGCTCCACAAGGCTGCCGCCGACAAAAGCCAGATCGGCAATGCCGTAAAGCAGCATCAGCTCGCCCATTGTATCGCCAATCACCACCTGAGTGCTGCCGGAGGGGATCTCACCGCTGCTGCGCAGGGTAAAGCTGAAGCCGCCTTTCTGCACCATCTCACGCGCATCTTTAAAACGTTCGGGGTGACGAGGGACCAGAATCAGCAGCAAATCGGGGAATTTTTCCAGCAGCTTACGATGGGCCTGCAGGATAATGGCTTCTTCACCGTCATGGGTGCTGGTTGCAATCCACACCTGGCGACGCGGTGCCCACTGGCGACGTAGCGTAATCGCACGGGCGGCGAGTTCAGGCGTGACGGAGATATCGAACTTCAGGCTACCCGTCACCGCAAGCTGGTTGCGCTTCAGGCCCAGAGCGAGAAAGCGCGCCGCGTCTTCTTCATTCTGCGCGGCAATCAGCGTTATTCGGCTGAGCAGGCGGCGCATAAATTTGCCTAACTTGCCGTAACCTTTCGCCGAGCGCTCTGAAAGGCGCGCGTTGGCAATCACCAGCGGAATTTTACGGGCATGCAGGGCGGAAATCATATTTGGCCACAGCTCGGTTTCCATGACGATCACCAGTTTCGGGCGAACGGTATTCAGGAAGCGGTTCATGGCGCAAGGCAGGTCGTAAGGCAAATAGACGTGTTGAACGTCTTTACCGAACGCCGATAATGCGCGTTCAGACCCCGTCGGCGTCATGGTCGTGACCGTGATCGGCAGTGACGGATAGCGGTGACGAAGGGCGCGAACCAGCGGGATCGCCGCCAGCGTTTCGCCCACAGAAACGGAATGCAGCAAAATACCGTCCGGCACGACTTTATTGCGGCAGTAACCATAGCGTTCAGCCCAGCGTTTACGATACGCAGGCGCTTTACGGCTACGAAGCAACAGTCGCAGCCACACCAGTGGCTGGATGATGTAGAGCAGGGCGGTATACAACAATTCCAAGCGATTATCCGTTTTTTAGTTTCGGCGGGGAAATTCTAAGCATTTAAGCCGGGTAAAGCTATCTCTTATGCCAGATACCGTTTTAAACGGAAGTAGCGTCGGCCCAGGCGCCAGCGCAAACGGGGGCTTTTGGCGCTTTTCCAGATAAGCCTCCAGATACCCGTGTCGAAGAACTCTTTTATTATCATCGACTTCTTCTGCACATCCTTCATATTGTCGAAGGTATGAATGATCCCAAGCCCCTCTTTGGCGATTTGCCAGTGGCAGGCGGGGATATCTTTCACTTTTTCCGGGTAACGCTGGTTGATGGCATCCAGCATCTGCAGAATTTTCATGTAATGGCGCGCCGAGCGAATCAGCGTGTCATCATTGTCCGGCATATGGGAAACCGATGCGGAGTGAATGTAATAGTCGTAAAAACGTTCACTGGTGTATTGCACGCGGTCAGCTGCGAGCAAGACTTCGGTAGTCCACGGGATATCCTGATGACGCAGGCCGGGCTCAAAACGAAAACCGTTCTGACGAATAAAGTCGTGGCGATAGATATTCAGCCAGGTCACATGCAGAAACTTACGTGAGTCGAGCGCTTTTTTTAACCATGCCGCACCGGTCATGACGCCTGTCGAGGCCAGCTTGTCTTCCGGGAAAATCGGCCGTGAAGGCTTCTTATTGTTTTCCCAGACGTAGTTTCCGTTGCAGGTGGCGACATCCAGATTCTGCGTGACGGCCATATCAAGCAAGCGCTGATACATGCCCGGCTTAAAGACATCATCAATATCCGGGAAAGAGAGATATTGACCGGTAGCGACGGCCAGACCGGTATTGCGCGCAATGGATACACCCTGATTTTCCTGTTCGATAACCTGCATTTGCGGCAGTTTTTCACGCCAGGTTTCGACTATCTGCATCGAACTGTCCGTGGAGCCATCATTGACGATGATGACTTCCATACTGTCGATCTGTTGATTCGCAAGGCAGGTAAAGAACTGATCCAGGAAAGCTTCGCCGTTATAAACGGCAACCACTACGCTTAATAATGGCGCTGAATTTTGCATAAGAAACCTGATTATTATTGATTGTCTACCAACGCAACATATTGCTGGCAAATGGCATTTATCCCGAACGACGCGATCGTTGCGCTATCAACGACAGGCGGGGAGGTATAGAGATCGGCCAGTGTTTTCGCCAGTGATTCGTCATTCATCTCCGACAGCCCGCGCGCCAGCGTACCCGTGAGGATTTCAGCGGGCCCGCCAGGACAGTTCGTACTGACAGGCGGCGTCTGGCAGATGATGGATTCTACCAGTACGTTACCAAAACCTTCACAGTCAGAACTTAACACTAAAAGCCGTGCGCCTTTAATCCACGGATAAGGGTTGGACTCGAAGGGGCGGAAAATAACCTTGTCTTCGATCCCGAGTTCTTTCGCTAACTGTTTAAGCTGTTGAATTTTGGTGTCAGAACCGTTGCCCATCATCACCAGCGATGCGTCTATTTTGCTCTGCGTATAGGCACGCAGAAGGCGGTCGTGGCGTTTATGTTCATGAAAACGACCCACGTGAATAATGTAATCCTGCCCCTGCATCTCAAAAGGCGCATCCGCCAGACGCTGGATTTCAGGAATATCAAAGGGATTATGGATAACCGCTTTGCGACGAAGGTCGATGGACAGCGTCTCTGAGAGATCTTTCAGCACGGCGGCGGAGACGGCGACAACATTTCGGTTTTCGTAGGTATGACGAATTTTGTAATGCTTAAACCAGCGTGAAAGGCCGTGGCGATGACGCAGGTAGGAGAATGAGAACATGCCATGCACGCAGAACCAGACCTTATCGCGATCCAGCGCACGACTGTGCGCCACAATACGATCGGTTTTATGCAGGTGCGAGAATATGACGTCGAACTTCCCGCTGCGCTCAGCCTGCTCAATGGCATTGTCCAGCAGCTGCGCCCGGCGCGGGATCTCGGTGAGCTTTCTCCAGGGCTTTTTACACGTATCCTGAATGACCTGATAATCAATGCCTGCCGGGATGGCGTAGTCGCACACCTTTCGCAGGGAGAAAAGGGAGACCTGATGCCCCATTTCTATCAATCCGCTGGAGAGGGTGAGAACCGTTTTTTCGGCTCCTCCACCGGGCAAACCATCAATAATCATTAGGATGCGCATTTTTAATCCAGTAATTTTTGATAAAGCGAAATAAGCTGACTTGATAATTTTTCTGGGGTCGCTTCTTTTACGCGCTCACGCGCTGCCCGCCCCATATCGTTATTCTTATCCAAAGATGGAAGGGTCATGACTGCCTCCTTCAATCTGCTGATATCAAGTGCATCACAGTAAAAGCCATTCTGACCTTGCTCAATAAACTCTGCACCACCGCAACTCACTGAAGTAATGACGGGCAAACCGCAGGCCATCGCTTCAAGAATGACGTTTGGAAAAGGATCATACAGCGTTGGCAGCAGTAATCCATCGGATACCTGGTAAAATGGCAGTGTCTCTTTTTGCATCCCCAGGAAGCGAATTTGCCCCTCACAGCCCAATGAACGGGCAAGGTCACGGTAACGACTTTCTGCTTTATCCTGTCCAACCACAATCAGCCACACGGGTGTGCCCGCGATAGCGCGGATAGCGCTGGCCAGTCCCTTACGTTCAAAACCTGACCCGACGAAACACAACACCACGGCATCGACAGGCAATCCGAGCTGCTGACGCAGTGCAGCGCGCTGTCCTTCGGTTGCCGGAACGAAGCGGCTGGAATCAATTGAATTATAAATCACATGTATCTTTTTTGCGTCAATATCAAAGTCTTCGATGATTTCGCGTTTGATCATCTCCGCGTTGCAGATAACGGCTTTCAATTCAGGAGCCTGATACATTTCACGTTCGGCGTGCATGACGTAGCGATGGTAGCGATCGTGCATCAGAAGTTGTGCACGCCAGGCAGGCAGAATGCGCGCACGCTGCAGCAGCCAACGCCGGTGCACGCCATCCCCTGCGCGGTAAATATCGCAGCCAGGAATACGCTCGTGGCTCTGCACAATGTCAAACTGCTGCTGTTCCCACAGCGCACGCGCGGCATGTGCAAACCCGCGTTCGCGACTGATTCGGCCCCATTTACGCGGGTCGCAAATATGGATATGCCAGTCGTCCTGCTTCTCCCCCTGCCACTCACGCGTGATGACGTTGAGCTCCAGGTTTTGGTTGCTCAGTGCGGTAAGTGCCCGGGAAACGAAGCGTTCCGCCCCGCCATCAGGGCGGTATTTTTGGCGAACAATCGCTAAACGATGGTGTTTCATTACAGGTATCTCCTGGCGGCGGAGACCACGACATCAACGGGAATGGCGTCGAGATAGCGTTCAGTTGTTTTGGTATCAATGGCGTCCGGGTCGGGAAGTGGGCCAAAATCGCCAGCCCAGATGACTTCACCGTTGACCTGCCATGGCGACCAGAACACCCGTTTTGACGGGCCGAAGAGAGCAATGCACGGCGTCTGAAGCGCGGCGGCCATGTGCATCGGAACGGAATCGACGCCAATAAAGAGGCGTGCATGATCGATAAGTGATGCCAGCTGGCGCAACGTGAGTTGACCGGCCAGAGAGACTACGCCCGTTTTTGGCGCCGCGGCGAGAATGCGGTCTATCATCGCCAGCTCTTTTTTATCCGGGCCAGCGGTGAGAACTACAGTGTGGCCATCCTGCTGGAGTGCCGTGATGGTTTGCGCCATCTTGCCTTCGTCCCAGCATTTAAAGAACCAGCGTGACGTTGGCTGGATCACCACGTAGTTATCAGCCACACCCTGTTGCGTCAGTAGCTGGCGCGCACGATCCCAGTCCTCTGCGCGGTAGGCCATAGTGACGTCTGGCTGAGCCGGGACGGGCAACGGTGAAAGAATAGAAAGATTTTGCTCAACGGTATGGAGCGACGGGTGATTGGCGACGGAAACCAAATCGGTATGACAAAAACGCCAGAACGCGTTTTTTCGCTTGTTAAACGCGAACCCGAGGCGTACTGGCGCGCCGGTGAAACGGGTGACAATGGCGCTACGCCACTGATCGGCAAGGTTAATCACCAGATGATAACGCTGCGCTCTTAAGGCACAGAGTAACTGCCACTCTTTTTGCAGATGTTTCAGGGTGCCGAGCTGCTTCCATTTACGATCTATACCGTAGATGGTGCCGATCGCCGGATGCGCGGCGAGCATATCGCGTGTCTCTTCATAAAGAAGAACATCGATTTGCGCCGTGGGCCATTTTTGACGTAACGAATTAATGACCGGAGTTGTGAGTAACATGTCGCCATGATGTCGAAGTTTGATAAGTAAAATTCGTAAATCAGGCGTGTCGAGTAGGTTAATCATCATCATCTTATCAGCGGTATACTGTCAGCAATTCTAATAGACCTGATGGCGACTTGCACTCTTTCTCCATAATGTCAGGAATTTCCCTGGAAGGGTTTACTCCTGCTTCGCAGAGTGCGTAACATAGCCCTCACTCTTACGTCTTACGGACTCATTATGAAAAAACCAGCGTTTATCATCACCATTGATACAGAAGGCGATAATCTCTGGCAAAACCACCGTGTTATCAAAACGGAAAACGCACGCTACCTGGCACGATTTCAGGCGCTATGCGAGCGTTTTGGTTTTAAGCCGGTCTGGCTGACCAACTATGAGATGGCGATCGAACCGGTTTTCATTGAGTTCGCAAAAGATGTGATTGCCCGCGGCCAGGGCGAGGTTGGCATGCATCTTCATGCGTGGAACAGCCCACCTGAACATGACCTCACCGGTGATGACTGGCGCTGGCAACCTTATCTGATTGAGTTTTCAGATGAAATTATGCGCGAGAAAGTGCTTTTTATGACGCACTTACTGGAAGAGACCTTCCAGACCAAAATGCTGAGCCACCGTGCCGGGCGTTGGGCGTTTGATCGTCGCTACGCAAACTTGCTGATAGAGCTGGGTTATCAGGTTGACTGTTCCGTCACCCCACGGGTGAACTGGCGAAATGCCAAAGGGGCACCGCAGGGTCACGGAGGAACGAATTATCAGCATTTCCCTGACCATGCCTACTTTATCGATACAGAGGATATTTCCCGCCCGGGAAAGAGCCCTCTGCTCGAAGTGCCGATGAGTATTCAGTATAAACACCCGGCCTGGCTGAATACCGTTAAACAGGGCTACGATCGGCTGCGTGGGAAATACCGTTCCCCGTCAGTTAACTGGCTGCGGCCGTCCGGTGGAAATGCGTCTGAGATGATTAAGGTCGCACAACAGTGCTTGTCGCAGGGCAATGATTATGTGGAGTTTATGCTCCATTCTTCAGAGTTTATGCCCGGCGGAAGTCCTACGTTCAAAGATGATGCGGCCATTGAAGGGTTGTACCAGGATTTGGAACAGTTGTTTACATGGCTGTCGGACAAGACGGTGGGGATGACGCTGGCGGAGTTTTATCAACACCAGAAATAATAATGCCCGCCAGGCGGGCATTATTTATCATCGTTGTTTTGTCTGAGAGAAAGGTGTACTCAGAGCAAACAGGATCATAAAGAATATCAATGCCTCTGAACTCAATAATATGACGTCTGTCAGGCCATAGAGCAATAATAGAAGCATGGCAGTCAATAGCAGACCATTTTTGTTTCTGATGGCGTAGCCAATCATCGACACGAAGAAAAAGAGCAGTATTGCCAGGCCAGGTATTCCTTGTAATGAATACTTTTCAATGAATTCATTGTGTAGATGAA
>NZ_CP080000.1:4130988-4139269 GCF_019378755.1 Enterobacter sp. BIDMC 29
CATTTTGAATACCGATAGTCCACATGGAAAAACGTGCGCCGAGAGAAGTGCGATCGTAACCTTTCTGATATTTATCGACTTCGATTTGCGTTTGCATAATCTTAGGTGAAATCAAAGGCTTGTAGCTTACGACTACAATACCCGCCACAATACATAAAAAGATCAGAGTCGATTTCAGATGAATTCTTCTGAAATGATAAAGCGTCATGACGATAGCAAGAAGTAAATAGAGCCCCATTGCAGCACGCGTTCCGGTTAAAAGAATAACAAAGAACGAGACCAAAATGGTAAAACCGGCCAGAACATAGAGCTTTACATTTTGCTGGAGGTAAAGGCTGTACACAAAGGCAAGTGACAGCACGGAGTAAACATAGGCAGAGACCGTGGCTCGATTGATTGCCATTTCAACACGAGCCATACCTTGCGATGCCTGCCACAATCCATAACCGGTTGCGAGTGCAAATCCTGTCGCAGTCGCTAAAAGAAAATATTTCTTAAAGCTTTCTCTGTCGATATAATCTTTAAAACGGTCAATATAGAAAACGAGAATACTCGCCAAAAGTAATTTTTTACTTGCACCGAGATAATCGCTGTACATGTTTAAGCCTTCGCTATGGTACTCATAGACCATATACCAGACAAAGTTCAGTAATCCAATAAGAAATATGGGTAGTGCTATTGAGAATGGTTTTAGCGTAATTTTTTTATATTCAAACGCTAAACCGAGAATAGCGATATAAATTGCAATATAGAAAAACTCACGTTGCTTCCCTGAATTGACTAATGCAAGCATCAAAGAGATGAAGCTCAGAAAAAGTGTCAGTTGATAAAGTCGAAGTTTTATTTTTTCCATAATGCCTCAATAACCCTTTTCTTATAACTAAACCGAATATGTGTGTCCATAAAGAACGAAATCGAATAAAGCTGGCTCACCCGATCTTTTACCAGATTTAAGTGTGGCGTCGAGAGATACTTTTTATGGTTACTGTATATATCAAACCAGTGACAATTGATGAGATGTTTAAAACTGCGCGGGAAGGTTTCTTCCATGCGAAGCGTGCAATCAACAAGTGAAGAGACTTTGCTGGCATCAAGTTCGCTGGATAAGCTTCCATGACGTTTGATGTAATAATAATGCCCCTGACGCTGATAAAATATTTTATGCGCTTGCATAATCATTCCGGGGAACACAGCGAAATCTTCGTAACAGACCATCGAAGGTATAGGATTAGCTTTATACAGGTCTTTGTGAATAAATTGGCCGATCAGATGTGCCTGAAAGTCTTTATGTCGCAAAAAACGGGAGATCGCGTCTTGTTGTGAGATTGCCACAGGGTCGAAACCCTGCCAGGTTGAGGTGATCTTTTGAATATCACGAATTTCACGTAAGCGCGTCAGTAGCATATCTGGACGCTGTGCTTGCAGAAAATCCACGGCATCCTGAATGCTGCCCGGTTTTAGCCGGTCATCGCTGTCCAGCATCGTAATATAGTCCCCTGATGCCATCGTAACAGCACTGTTTCGGACCCGACCCACGTTACGGTAATCCACACATCGCGTTGTTGCATGAGGTAATTTTGGTAACCACGCTTCAATAATATCCTGTGTGCCATCATCTGAGCTGTCATTAAAGATGATGATCTCAACAGCATCGCCTGCACTCCCAATCGCATTCTGCAGGCTTTCTAAAGTGGCATGAAGGGTATCTTCGGCATTATGCGCGGCAATAATGATGCTTAGAAAAGCCATAAAAATTAGTTTCCCTGGGCATCAGTGAGAGATGTGATTGTGTTAGCTTTTGGTAATTCGCGAATAAAATCTTTAAGCTCACGTAGTGATTCGTCTGTCACAGCGAAAAGTTCTTCCCGCTCTTGAGAGAAATAATATCGTGTTTCAAACACATACGAGCAAATATGCGCATCATTCCCAATCAGCAATACCTTGCCAAGCGGACGTTGTTCATAATGGCAGCAAGGGCCAAACAGCAACACCACCGGGACGCCCACCGCATCGGCAATGTAGATATTCCCTGAATCTGACGCAATATAACAATCCATTTTGGATATCGCCCACGGCAGCTCTTCGAGCGATATTTTGCCAATGAGGTTGATAAAATTGGGAATTTCACCGTAAGCGCGGGTGATGTCATCCATCCACGGTTGCTCGTTCGGTGCGCCAAATACATAAAACTCGCAGGGCAGGTCGGCAAGATGATCGACAATACGTTTCCAGATTGCCGGGGGAACCGTCTTTGCTTTGTTACCGGCAGAAATGCTGATACCAATTCGGATAACCCCGGGTTTATCGAGAATTTGCGGGTAAACCGCAGGCTTGAACAGGGGCTTTGTGGCGTGCTTGGGTGAATCCTGCCAGGTGAGCGCGCGATCGGCGAGCTTGAGATAGTTAGTGACGGACAGCGTCTTTTTGCCATGCTCAACGGTACCATCAGCCGTGGCATAAAAAATTCCGTGATACCACCTGCGCGTATAAGTGCTTAAAAATTGTTTGTTTTTTGCATTACAGGCTGAGGCGAAAAAGAGATTCACACTGTTGGGCTGCAGCAGATAGACATTGTCGTAGCGATTCATGATCCGGCAGGCGAAGCAGAGCTTACGCCACAGGTTGCGCTTTTGCTGCTCCACAAAAAAGATCTCTTCGATACTGTCGTCATGCTGAGCCAATGCGTTAACGCTGCGGCTGATCAGCACATCGCTTTTTTGCAGATACGCCAGTAGAGGCGTTGCATTGATAAAGTCACCGATTTTGGCTGTCTGAATGACAAGGTTTCTGCCCGTGTCTTTGCGAAACAGCTTCCGGATGAGTTTCACCGGAAAAAGTAAAATCAGCAGAAATACATAACTCATGGGTTAAATATCCCTGTTAGAAAGCCGATGGCTGCCCTGTAAAAACGAAAAAATCGCATCTGCGGTAATGTCTCTCATCTGCTGCGTCGGACTCACCATTTGATGCTGGTTTTTACCGTACCCACCGATCAGTCCCGGGTCGGTCGGACCGAAAAGGGTGATATTGGGGCGGTCCAGCGCTGCGGTTAAATGGCTTAATCCGGTATCCACGGATACGACGGCGTTGGCGCCTGCCAGTTGCGCGGCAACCTGAGCCAGCGTGAGTTTAGGTAACACTTCCACATTTGAAAAACCCGCGGCCAAACGCTCTGCGCGTTGCCTTTCGTGTTCTGCGCCCCACGGGAGTTTAATATGGATGCCGGTCGGTTGCATTAGCTCAATGAGTCTTCGCCAGTGTGATTCCGGCCAGTGCTTATCATCGCGCGTTGTGGCATGCAGAAAGACCAGATAGGGCGGTGTGTGCGTCTTCGCATCGCGCAAAAAATGCTGCGCAATAGCGTAATCACCCTGCGTGTCCGGTTTTGCATAGCCGAGGCTTTTCGCAAACAGCTCACGGGTGCGCTCCACGGCGTGCTGCTGTTTCGCGATATGGTGGCGGCGATTATAGAACAGGCTCGCCAGCGGCTCGCGGGCGGTTTGCCAGTCCATACCGTGCTTAACGCCGTGCGCCAGACGCGTGACCAGCGCGGCGCTTTTGACCAGACCCTGTGCGTCAATAATGGCATCGTAACGCTGCGCTTGCACCGCATCACGGAAGGCTTGACGTTCAGCCTTAATCGGTGCTGAGAACCACGCTTTACGCCAGCGGCGGATAGCAACCGGGATCACGCGGTCTACTGCTTCATGCCAGGTGGGGATCTGTGCGAAGCCCTCCTCCACCACCCAGTCAAAACGAATGCCGGGAATGGCCTGCATGGCGTCGGTGAGCGACGGTAGAGTATGCAGGACATCGCCCATTGAAGAGGTTTTAACGATCAATACCCGCATCCGTTATCCTTCTTCACTCAACAGCAGCTCGTTAAGCTCTTCAAGGACACGCTCGGGCGTGATGTCGATCAGGCTCTGGTGATAGCCTTCAGCCGCATCGCCTTTTCGCACCTTGTGATAACCGCTGATCAGACGTATGACGCGCGCTTTATGAGAAAGCGGTGGCGTAAAGTCAGGGCTGCTGGGGCCATACAAAGCAACCAGCGGCCGGTTGAGCGCAGCGGCGACGTGCATCAGGCCTGAGTCGTTGGTGACGACGGCTTTACAGGCGGCAAGTAAAACTACCGCCTGTTCCAGCTGGGTTTCCCCTGCCAGATTACGGCACCATGCCTGCTGTTCTGTATTCAGCGAAGCCAGAATTTCGTTACCCGCCTCGTGGTCTTTCGCCGAGCCAAACAACACGACCTGATTACCTTCATCGATCAGCTGTTTTGCCAGCTCAGCGTAATGATAATGCGGCCAGCGTTTTGCCGGGCCGAACTCTGCTCCCGGGCAGAAACCGATCATAGGGCGTTCTGATGAAATTCCAAACGCGTTGCAGGTGTGGGATTTCTCACCGTCGTTGACCTGGAGCTGGGGCCAGAGCAGCGGTTGCGGCAGATCTTTTGCGCTGCGCATCACGCCTTTGTCATAGGCCAGCGCGACGTAGCGCTCGACCATGAGTGGCCAGGCGTCTTTATCGAGCACGCGCGCGTCGTTCAGCAGACCGTAGCGCATTTCTCCACGCCAGCCGGTGCGATGGGGGACGCCCGCAAAGAAGGGTACCAGGGCGGATTTAAAGGAGTTAGGCAGGACATAGGCGCGGTCATAGCGCTTTTCGCGCAGGCTATGGCCGAGCTTGCGACGTTCACCAATTTCCAGCGCGCCGTGGCCGAGCGGCATTGGGATCGCCTCGTTAACTTCCGGCATACGCGATAACAATGGACGGCACCAGGCAGGTGCCATCACGTCAATTATCGCCTGGGGATAACGCGCCTTGAGCGTGCGATAGAGACTTTGCGACATCATCATGTCGCCCACCCATGACGGGCCGATCACCAGAATTTTCATACTTACGCGTCGCGGTTCAGCCAGGCCATATATTCCGTTACGCCTTCGGCAACGGTCTTGAACGGTTTGTTGTAACCCGCCGCACGCAGGTTGGTCAAATCCGCCTGCGTGAAGGCCTGGTAACGACCTTTCAGTTTGTCCGGGAACGGAATGTATTCAATGCTGCCTTTTTTGTGGTACGCCAGGGTCGCGTCCGCCACGGCCTGGAAGGATTCCGCACGGCCTGTCCCCAGGTTAAAGATACCGGAGACGCCGTTTTCCCAGAACCACAGGTTCACTGCCGCCACGTCGCCTACGTAGACGAAATCACGCTTGAAGCCGTCACTGCCTTCAAACAGTTTCGGGCTTTCGCCATTGTTCAACTGCGTGTTCAGGTGGAACGCGACGCTCGCCATGCTCCCTTTGTGGCCTTCGCGCGGTCCGTACACGTTGAAGTAACGGAAACCCACAATCTGGGAATTGGCTTCAGGCAGAACCTGACGCACGTATTCATCGAACAGGAATTTGGAGTAGCCATAGACGTTCAGCGGCTGCTCATATTCGCGGGATTCGATGAAGTCTGACGTACGGCCACCGTAGGTTGCTGCAGAAGAGGCGTACAGGAACGGAATTTCACGCTCCAGGCAGTAATGCAGGATCTCTTTGGAGTACTGATAGTTATTGTCCATCATGTACTTGCCATCCCACTCGGTGGTGGAAGAGCATGCACCTTCGTGGAAGATGGCTTCGATCTCGCCGAACTCTTCACCTGCCATAATCTGGATAAGGAAGTCTTCTTTATCCATATAGTCAGCGATGTTCAGATCCACCAGGTTTACAAACTTGGTGCCGTCTTTCAGGTTGTCCACCACCAGAATGTCGGTGATGCCTTTGTCATTGAGGGCCTTAACAATGTTGCTGCCGATAAAGCCCGCGCCGCCGGTAACGATGATCATAACTGTAACCTTTGAAGTGTGGAGTCCGGGGACAATCCCGGACGCTAATGTTCTTATCATATCATTAGTATGGCTGCCCTTCAGCCATTCACCGACATAGCGCAAGGGTACACGTGATTTATGCTGCAAAAACGAGAAGAGATAATGTGTCATCTCGTCATGGCGGCCAGGGTTGGGTAATATGTGCCAAAATTTGCCGAGTCTGGAGAATTGCAATGCGTGGTGATTTTTACAAACAGTTAAACAGCGACCTCGACACCGCACGTGCGGAAGGGTTGTTCAAAGAAGAGCGTATTATCACGTCTGCTCAGCAGGCGGACATCACCGTTGCCGATGGCAGCCATGTGATCAACTTTTGTGCGAACAACTACTTAGGTCTTGCGAATCACCCTGAGCTGATTGCCGCGGCAAAACAAGGCATGGACACCCACGGTTTCGGTATGGCCTCCGTACGCTTTATCTGCGGTACGCAGGACAGCCATAAGCAGCTTGAGAAAAAGCTGGCGGACTTCCTGGGGATGGAAGATGCGATCCTGTACTCCTCGTGCTTCGACGCCAACGGTGGTCTGTTTGAGACGCTGCTCGGCGCAGAAGATGCCATTATCTCCGACGCCCTGAACCACGCTTCTATCATTGACGGTGTGCGCCTGTGTAAAGCGAAGCGCTTCCGCTACGCCAACAACGACATGGTTGAACTGGAAGCGCGCCTGAAAGAAGCACGTGAAGCAGGTGCCCGCCATGTGCTGATCGCCACAGACGGCGTGTTCTCTATGGATGGCGTGATTGCCAACCTGAAGGGCGTGTGCGACCTGGCAGACAAATACGATGCGCTGGTGATGGTTGATGATTCACACGCCGTCGGTTTTGTTGGTGAGAACGGCCGTGGATCTCACGAATACTGTGACGTAATGGGTCGCGTGGACATTATCACCGGTACGCTGGGTAAAGCGCTCGGCGGCGCGTCAGGTGGTTATACTGCTGCGCGTAAAGAGGTGGTTGAGTGGCTGCGCCAGCGTTCCCGTCCATACCTGTTCTCCAACTCGCTGGCGCCGGCGATCGTTGCCGCATCCATTAAAGTCCTGGAAATGGTGGAGTCTGGCGCTGAGCTGCGCGACCGTCTGTGGTCAAACGCCCGCCTGTTCCGTGAAAAAATGGGTGCCGCAGGGTTTACGCTCGCCGGTGCCGATCACGCCATTATCCCGGTGATGCTGGGCGATGCGGTTGTGGCGCAGAATTTTGCCCGCGAGCTGCAGAAAGAAGGAATTTACGTTACCGGGTTCTTCTTCCCGGTGGTACCAAAAGGCCAGGCGCGTATCCGCACCCAGATGTCTGCGGCACATTCGCCTGAACAAATTGAACGTGCGGTGGAAGCCTTTACCCGCATCGGCAAACAGCTGGGCGTAATTGCCTGAGGACGTGTGATGAAAGCGTTATCCAAACTGAAAGCGGAAGAAGGGATTTGGATGACCGACGTGCCGGAGCCGGAAGTCGGTCATAACGATCTGCTGATCAAAATTCGTAAAACCGCCATTTGCGGCACTGACGTTCATATCTATAACTGGGACCAGTGGTCGCAGAAAACCATTCCGGTACCGATGGTCGTGGGCCACGAATATGTCGGTGAAGTGGTGGGCATGGGTCAGGAAGTGAAAGGCTTCAACATTGGCGACCGCGTCTCGGGTGAAGGTCATATTACCTGTGGTCACTGCCGTAACTGCCGCGGTGGACGCACGCACCTGTGCCGTAACACAATCGGCGTGGGCGTGAACCGTCCGGGCTGCTTCGCAGAATACCTGGTGATCCCGGCGTTTAACGCGTTCAAAATCCCGGACAACATTTCTGACGATCTGGCCTCTATTTTTGATCCCTTCGGCAACGCGGTACACACGGCGCTCTCTTTCGACCTGGTCGGCGAAGATGTGCTGGTTTCCGGCGCGGGTCCCATCGGAATTATGGCGGCTGCGGTGGCGAAGCACGTTGGTGCCCGCAATGTGGTGATTACCGATGTGAACGAGTATCGCCTGTCCCTGGCGCGCAAAATGGGTGTGACCCGCGCGGTGGATGTCTCAAAAGAGAGCCTGAGCGACGTGATGGAAGAGCTGGGCATGACCGAAGGTTTTGACGTGGGTCTTGAGATGTCCGGCGCACCACCGGCGTTTCGCACCATGCTGGACACCATGAACCACGGCGGGCGTATTGCGATGCTGGGCATTCCACCGTCTGATATGTCTATCGACTGGAACAAGGTTATCTTCAAGGGGCTGTTCATCAAAGGTATCTACGGCCGCGAGATGTTCGAAACCTGGTACAAGATGGCGGCACTGATCCAGTCTGGTCTGGACCTGTCTCCGATTATCACCCATCGCTTCTCCATCGATGAGTTCCAGGAAGGCTTTGACGCGATGCGCTCTGGCCAGTCCGGAAAGGTTATCCTGAGCTGGGATT
>NZ_CP080000.1:4141733-4216584 GCF_019378755.1 Enterobacter sp. BIDMC 29
TTACACCCCTGAATGGATTGCGCGGCTGCGTTACCGGTGGCTGTGCATTGCCAGGACGCGACGTATCAACCTGTGGCTCATTCAGCAGATCGCCAGGACGAACCAGCGTAATATCAGAGGGCAATGTCGGCAGCATCTGCTGCAGAACGCGAACGGTAGACGGGTGGGGGTGGCCGATAGCAATAGCCGAGCCATTGCGTCGTGCTAGCTGTACGGCGCGATTGAACTGCCCGCGGATATCCGCGTCGTTCTGGGTGTCATCGAGGAACACCTTGCGCTTTATTACCTTCACGCCTGTACCCTGCGCGGCACGCATCGCCTGGCTGTTGCCGATGGTCATGCTGTCGAGGAAATAGAGGTTATAGCGCTCCAGCGACTGCATCACTTTGAGCATCCCGTACAGGCTGGAGGTCATCGCGCTGCCCATGTGGTTGTTCAGCCCGACGGCGTACGGCACTTTATTGTAAGCATCGCGAATGATGCGATCGATCTCATCGCTGCTCATATCAGGGCGCAAAGTATCTTTTTCCAGCGGCTGCTTGCTGAGCGGTGCCATCGGCAGATGGATGAGAACCTGATGGCCGCTGTTATGCGCTTTGATCGCCATTTCACGCGCGTGCGGCGCATTCGGGAGGACGGCGACAGAGATGGCGGCCGGCATAGCCAGCACCTGATTCTCGGTGTGCGGACGATAACCGAAGTCATCAATCACTATCGCGAGTTTGCCAGCGTAGACCGGTGCTGCCAGCGCCAGTGCACTGGCGAAGGAGAGAACAATTCGACGAAATTGAAGCAAAACTTATCTTCCCAACCACGGCTGTGGATTGACCGCCTGACCCTGGCGACGAATTTCGAAATAGAGTGACGGGCGGCCCTGACCGCCACTGCTGCCCACGAGGGCGATGGGTTGGCCGGCGCGCACCTGAGTACCAACGCTGACCAGTGCGCTCTGGTTGTAGCCGTAAAGGCTCATATCGCCTTTACCGTGTTCCACCACTACCACAAGCCCGTAACCCTGCAGCCAGTCGGCCAGAATCACACGGCCATCGGCGATGGCTTTTACTTCGCTACCTTCTGACGCACCGATAACTATCCCTTTCCAACGTAGTTCACCCTGCAGCTGTTCGCCATAGCGATGCAGAATTGTACCGCGCACGGGCCAGTAAGCCTGACCACGAGGGGAGCCTAAACCGCCGGTACGTGACATCAGGGAGCGTTCACTTTCGCTTGGCTTGTAGGTCGTACCTTTGCGTGAGGCTTCCTGCTGCTTGTCGCGTACGGCCTGCGCTTCGCGGGCCTCTTTTTCGGCGCGCGCTTTCGCCGCCGCTTCCGCGCGGGCGATGCTGTTACGCAGTTTCGATTCGTTGGCGCGCATTTCGCTCAGCTGGCTTTGGCCTTGCTGAATAGAGGATTCGAGACCGGAAAGGGTTTTCTTGCGCTCGTTGCGGGCCTGCTCGAGCTTCGCTTGTTGCGCCTGCTGTTCGTAGAGCAGCGTCTGTTGCTGGCTCTGCTTCTCTTCGAGCTCGGCTTTTTGCGTGGTGACCTCTTCGCGCGTCTGTTTCAGCTGCGCGATAGTCTCCTGACGCGCCTGGTTCAGATAACCAAAGTAGGCCTGCAGACGCTGACCGCGCTGGCTCTCTTCACCGCTGAGGATCAACTGAAGGCCCGTGTGCTCACCCTGGCGGAAAGCAGCATCAAGCTGTGCGGCAAGGTTGCGTTCCTGGGCATCACGCTGGCGTTCCAGTTTGGCAATCGACGCGTTCATTTCGTCGATCTGTTTATTCAACTGGGCGAGGGTGTTTTGCGTTTCACGTAATTTACGTGCGGCAGCGGAGATGGCTTCTTCCTGCTGCTTAAGCTGAGCGAGCAGAGCAGAGCGTTGCTGCTGTTGCTGGCGTACCGCACGCTCTTTCGCGGCGATATCGGCCTGTATGGATTTCAGCTGGTCACGGTCATCCGCGTGGGCGGATGCGGCGCACAGCAATACGCCAGCGCTGAGTGCGCTGGCGCAAAGCAGTGGTCTGACTGATAACCTAAGCGGCTTCACGACCCATGTGATTGAAAAAATCGCCTTTCCCCTCATGGGGAGCGATTATTCCACGATGAACAGCGGCTTACCAGTCATCTCTTCAGGGATCTCCATGCCCATCAGCGACAACATGGTTGGCGCGATGTCGGAAAGCTTGCCGCCTTCCACTGCTTTCAGTGATTTATCACCCACATAAATCAGCGGAACAGGCAGGTTGGTGTGAGCCGTGTGCGCCTGGCCGGTTGCCGGGTCGCGCATCTGTTCTGCGTTACCGTGGTCAGCGGTGATCAGCAGCTGGCCACCAACGGATTCAACCGCTTTCGCGACCTGCTCAACACAGTGATCCAGCGCTTCAACCGCTTTTACGGCGGCTTCCATCACGCCGGTATGACCCACCATGTCGCCGTTCGGGTAGTTACAGATGATGGTGTCGTATTTGCCGCTTTCGATTGCCGCAACCAGTTTTTCAGTCAGCTCGGCAGAGCTCATTTCTGGCTGCAGATCGTAGGTAGCCACTTTGGGTGAATTAATCAGAATGCGATCTTCGCCTTTGAACGGCTCTTCAACACCGCCGTTAAAGAAGAAGGTGACGTGGGCATATTTCTCGGTTTCGGAGATACGCAGCTGTGTCTTGTCGTTCTTCGCCATCCACTCACCGAAGGTATTGGCCAGTGAAGCGGGTGGATAAGCGCATGGCGCATTGATGTCAGCGGCGTATTCGGTCAGCTGAATAAAGTCGATCTTCACCACTTTCTTACGGGTGAAACCGTCGAAATCACTGTTCACGAACGCACGGGTGATTTCACGCGCGCGGTCAGCACGGAAGTTCATGAAGATCAGCGCATCGCCGTCTTCCATGGCGGCATCAGCCTGGCCTTCAGCACGAATGACGGTTGCTTTCACGAATTCATCGTTTTCATCACGCGCGTAAGCGGCTTCCAGACCTTCCACCGCGGTCGCGAACTGGAATTCACCTTTTGCCAGCGTCATCAGGTCATAGGCCTGTTCAACGCGATCCCAACGGTTGTCGCGGTCCATTGCGTAGTAGCGCCCGATGATGGAGGCCACACGTCCTTTGCCAAGCGCGGCGAATTTGTTTTCGAAGGAGGCCAGTGAACCTTTTGCGCTGCGTGGTGGCGTATCACGACCGTCCAGGAAAGCGTGCAGATAGATTTTTTCTGCGCCGCGCTCAGCCGCCAGTTCAACCATCGCCATGATGTGATCTTCGTGGCTGTGTACGCCACCGGCGGAGAGCAGACCCATGATATGAACTGCTTTACCGGCCGCCACGGCTCTGTCCACCGCGCCGCAAAGTACTGGATTGTTGAAGAAGGTACGTTCTTTGATTTCAACGTCCAGACGCGTCAGGTCCTGATACACGATACGACCTGCACCCAGGTTTACGTGGCCAACTTCGGAGTTGCCCATCTGACGATCTGGCAGACCCACTTCCAGCCCGGACGCATCAATCAGGGTGTGGGGACGTTTTGCCCACAACGCGTCCATCACCGGCGTTTTGGCGTTGAAAATGGCGTTATCCTGTTGATCTTCACGATAGCCATAGCCATCCAGAATCACCAGTACCATAGGTTTTTTAGAAACCGACATTGCGACAACCTCATGCTCAAGAGTCAAAATTTGCGTAATTTTACTACAGCTGAATCGATCAAATAGCCGCAGAAGATCAAAGAAAGCGCAGGGGCAAGGTGCTTAGCGGACGCTTTTGAGGCAATTTTTTAGGTGGCAGGCCTCAGAAAATGGATTAGGTTATGGTCGCTGGCTGTATTTGCCACAACGCACAGGTATACTCCTGTCCTGGTTTTTTTAATCACTAAGTCGGAGTAGTTACCCTCCATGCAAGAAATTATGCAATTCGTTAGCCGCCATCCGGTTCTGAGCATCGCGTGGATTGGCCTGCTGGCTGCTGTGCTGTTCACCACATTTAAAGGCCTGACGTCTAAGATTAAGGTTATCACCCGTGGTGAAGCGACGCGTCTGATTAACAAAGAAGATGCCGTCGTGGTCGATCTGCGTCAGCGTGACGATTTCCGTAAAGGTCACATTGCTGGTGCTATCAACCTGTTACCTGCTGAAATCAAAGCGAACAACGTTGGCGAGCTTGAGAAACATAAAGCCCAGCCGATTATCGTTGTTGACGCGACCGGTATGCAGGCGCAGGAATCTGCCAGCGCGCTGCATAAAGCAGGCTTCGAAAACGTAACGGTTCTGAAAGAAGGTATTTCCGGCTGGAGCGGGGAAAATCTTCCTTTGGTTCGCGGTAAATAAGGAGTTCAGTAATGGCCAATATCGAGATCTACACCAAAGCAACGTGCCCGTTCTGCCACCGTGCAAAAGCGCTTCTGAACAGCAAAGGCGTAGCGTTCAAAGAACTGCCGATTGACGGTGACGCGATTAAACGCGAAGAGATGATCCAACGTAGTGGTCGTACGACGGTTCCGCAGATTTTTATTGATGCGCAGCACATTGGCGGCTGTGATGACTTGTATGCGCTCGATGCCCGTGGTGGACTCGATCCGCTGCTGAGCTAAGAGACTTTAGGACAATTAAAAAGGGTTTTTCCATGTCAGAACAAAACAACACCGAAATGACTTTCCAGATCCAGCGTATCTACACCAAGGATGTCTCTTTCGAAGCGCCAAATGCGCCACACGTTTTCCAGAAAGATTGGCAGCCAGAGGTTAAACTTGATCTTGATACCGCATCTACCCAACTGGCGGATGACGTGTATGAAGTCGTACTGCGTGTGACTGTTACTGCCTCTCTGGGCGAAGAGACTGCATTCCTGTGTGAAGTTCAGCAGGGCGGCATCTTCTCCATCGGCGGCATCGAAGGCAACCAGATGGCGCACTGCCTGGGTGCATACTGCCCGAACATTCTGTTCCCGTATGCTCGCGAATGCATCACCAGCCTGGTTTCTCGCGGTACATTCCCGCAACTGAACCTTGCGCCAGTTAACTTTGATGCGCTGTTCATGAACTATCTGCAGCAGCAAGCTGGCGAAGGTACTGAACAACATCAGGATGCCTGATGAGCACTCTTAATGCGTCAATGACTGTGATCGGTGCCGGCTCATACGGCACCGCTCTTGCCATCACGCTGGCAAGAAATGGTCACGAAGTGGTTCTCTGGGGCCACGACCCAAAACATATCGCGACGCTGCAACGGGACCGTTGCAACGTGGCGTTCCTCCCGGACGTTCCGTTCCCAGACTCCCTGCACCTTGAAAGTGACCTTGCGACCGCGCTGGCGGCCAGCCGCAACATTCTGATTGTGGTGCCGAGCCATGTGTTTGGCGAAGTGCTGCGCCAGATCAAGCCGCTGATGCGTCCTGATGCGCGCATTGTATGGGCCACCAAAGGGCTGGAAGCCGAAACCGGACGCCTGTTGCAGGATGTCGCCCGCGAAGCGCTGGGTGATGACATCCCGCTGGCGGTTATCTCGGGGCCGACGTTTGCTAAAGAGCTGGCCGCTGGCCTGCCGACGGCGATCTCGCTGGCATCAACCGATCAGGCCTTCTCCGACGATCTTCAGCATCTGCTGCACTGCGGTAAAAGCTTCCGCGTTTACAGCAACCCCGATTTTATCGGCGTACAGCTGGGCGGTGCGGTGAAGAACGTGATTGCGATCGGCGCCGGAATGTCCGACGGGATTGGCTTTGGTGCCAACGCACGTACCGCACTGATTACGCGCGGCTTAACCGAGATGTCCCGCCTTGGCGCAGCACTGGGTGCCGATCCGACCACCTTCATGGGCATGGCGGGCCTGGGCGATCTGGTGCTGACCTGTACCGACAACCAGTCCCGTAACCGCCGCTTTGGCATGATGCTCGGTGAGGGCATGGATGTGAAAGGCGCGCAGGAGAAGATTGGCCAGGTGGTTGAAGGCTATCGCAATACCAAAGAAGTTCGCGAATTGGCGCACCGTTTTGGTGTCGAAATGCCAATAACCGAGGAAATTTATCAGGTATTGTATTGCGGAAAAAATGCGCGCGAGGCAGCATTGACCTTATTAGGTCGTTCGCGCAAGGATGAGCGCAGCAGTAACTAGTCGCAGGGATTCTTGTTAGCACTATGACCCGGCCAGCACAGAACTGGCCGGTCATTAACATGTCGTCTGGAGTAAGCAATGCCGTGTGAAGAACTGGATATCGTCTGGAACAATATTAAAGCTGAAGCCCGGGCTTTGGCTGACTGCGAGCCAATGCTGGCCAGTTTCTATCATGCGACGCTACTCAAGCACGAAAACCTCGGCAGCGCCCTGAGCTATATGCTCGCCAATAAACTGGCTTCCTCGATTATGCCCGCTATCGCCATTCGTGAAGTGGTGGAAGAGGCCTATGCCGCTGACCCTGAAATGATCGCTTCTGCTGCCTGTGATATCCAGGCCGTGCGCACGCGTGACCCGGCGGTGGACAAATACTCTACGCCGTTGCTGTATCTGAAGGGCTTTCATGCCTTGCAGGCGTATCGCATCGGCCACTGGCTGTGGAATGAAGGCCGCCGCGCGCTGGCTATCTTCCTGCAAAACCAGGTTTCCGTGACCTTCCAGGTGGATATTCACCCGGCAGCGAAAATTGGCCGCGGGATCATGCTTGACCACGCCACCGGCATTGTCGTCGGTGAAACCGCGGTGATTGAAGATGACGTTTCGATTCTGCAGTCGGTCACGTTAGGCGGTACCGGTAAAACCAGCGGGGATCGCCATCCGAAAATCCGTGAAGGGGTGATGATTGGCGCGGGCGCCAAGATCCTCGGCAACATCGAAGTGGGTCGTGGTGCGAAGATTGGCGCCGGTTCGGTTGTTCTGCAGCCTGTTCCGCCGCACACGACTGCCGCTGGCGTACCGGCACGTATTGTCGGTAAACCAGACAGCGACAAACCGTCGATGGATATGGATCAGCACTTCAACGGTATTCACCATACGTTTGAGTATGGTGACGGTATTTAACGTCTGAGAATGGCGCCCGGGTATCCCAGCTGGCGCCATGCTTCATACACCACCACCGACACCGCATTTGACAGGTTCATGCTGCGGCTGTCCGGCATCATCGGAATACGAATCTTCTGCTCAGCGGGCAGGGCATCAAGAATGGTGGCCGGCAGGCCGCGCGTTTCCGGGCCAAACATCAGATAATCACCGTCCTGATAGCGCACGGCGCTATGTGCCGGCGTGCCTTTGGTGGTCAGGGCGAACATGCGCTGTGGGTTTTCGCTTTCCAGAAACGCGGCGTAATCATGATGGCGAACCACGGCCGTAAATTCATGATAATCCAGCCCCGCGCGGCGCAGACGTTTGTCGTCCCACGTAAAACCCATCGGCTCGATGATATGCAGACGAAAACCGGTGTTGGCGCACAGGCGGATAATATTGCCGGTATTCGGCGGAATTTCTGGTTCGAATAAAACGATGTTAAGCATGCTGCCCCCTTAATTGCGGGGGCAGAATAGCAGAAACCGGGCCGCTTATGCGACGCCGAGATCCTGCGAGCGGCAACGGAGCATTTTGTAGAAGGTTGCCGCGGCCGCCAGCAGGGCGGGCAGGCTAAGGATCATCAAAATGCTGTCTGCCTGCCACTGCATGGAGAGAAGCTGCGCGCTGGTCATGGTGCCCGCCACGCCACCAAAGCGGCCAATGCCCTGCATCCAGGCAATGCCCGTTGCGCGACACTCGGTAGGATAAAAGGTGGCTGCCAGCGTCTGCATTCCCGATTGCGCGCCGTTCATCGCGATCCCCATCAGGAAAATCAAGCCGCCAAACAGGGCGATATGGTTATGTTCAATGCCGAGCGCCAGAATGAGCAGCATGGTCAGGACAAAGCCACCTGCGACCACTTTGTGTGCCTCCCAGCGATCCATCATCCAGCCCGCGAGAAGGATGCCTGCGGTACCGCCGAAGGTGAACAGCGAGGTGAGCCATGCGGATTCCGCGAGGGGATAGCCCATCCCCAGCATCAGCGTCGGCATCCAGCTAAGCAGGACGTAATAAATCACCAGCCCCATAAAATAGGTTACCCATAGCATCAGGGTGCCGGGCAGCCAGGGCTGTGAAAACAGCTGTGCTACGCTCCCTTTTTTGGCGGCGACCCGATCCTCTGCGAGGAAGAAACCGGTGACGCCATCGAGGGTCGTGCGGGCGAAACGGCTGGCGATACGGCGGATCTGCATCACGTCTTTCCCGCGCTGCACCAGGTACTTTACCGATTCCGGTAAAAACAGCATCAGCAGCAGCGTTAATATCAGCGGTGCTATCGCGCCGGTCAGCAGTACGCTTCGCCAGCCATGATGCGGGATAAGCCAGGACGATATCGCCCCACCGCCGGCCGCGCCCAGCGGGAAGCCGCAGTACATGGTATTAATCGCCATGGCGCGACAGCGCTGAGGGGCAAACTCTGAGATGAGGGTGATGGCGTTCGGCATGGCGGCACCCAGCCCCAGGCCCGTCAGAAACCGCCATAGCGACAGGGTGTTAAGGCTTTGCGCCCAGGTCGTCCCCAGGCTTGAAAGGCCGAAGAACAGACAAGAAAAGACCAGTACGCGCTTGCGGCCTATCCGGTCCGATACCGGGCCTGCGACCAGCGCTCCCAGCGACAGCCCGAGCAGTGCTGCGCTCAGTACCGGTCCCAGATCCTGTTTGTGTATGCCCCATTCTGCCGACAGCGTGGGCGCAATGTAGCCCATTGCTGCGGTATCGAAACCATCGATCGCCAGCACCAGAAAGCCCAGCACGATGAGCACCCAGTGAAACCCGGAAAAGGGACTGTCGTCGATCACCTGCTGAATATCCACCTGACCTGAATATCTCATACGCTCCCCTCTGATGTTATGGTGTTTTTGTGTTCTTGTATTTGCTTGTCTATACAATTGCGTGCGGCACAGGTATGTCAAATTTTCTTATCCAATATGTTACCTAGATGTTATTTTTGACAAAAAAAAGCGCCCGAGGGGAGTTCGGACGCGAGGAGAGGGGAAGGGGAATCAGACGGGCGTCAGGCTGCGTCACCCTGGGCAAGCGGTGCCAGTGCTGCGGGTAATTTACCCAACTCCTGCACCAGGGAGTCCTTGCTGATTTCGCGAATCGTTTTTGCACCGGTCAACGTCATCGCCACTTTCATCTCTTTTTCGATCAGGTTGAGCAGATTCGCCACCCCTGCCTGACCAGCCGTAGCCAGTGCATAAAGATATGCGCGTCCGAGCAATACGCTGTCTGCGCCAAGGGCAATCATACGCACCACGTCAAGCCCGTTGCGGATACCGCTGTCGGCGAGGATAGCGATATCACCTTTCACCGCATCGGCAATCGCCGGCAGTGCGCGTGCGGAAGAGAGTACCCCGTCAAGCTGACGTCCGCCGTGGTTAGAGACCACAATACCGTCAGCGCCAAAGCGCACGGCATCGCGGGCATCTTCCGGGTCGAGGATCCCTTTGATCACCATTGGGCCGTCCCAGAATTCGCGGATCCACTCCAGGTCTTTCCACGAGATGGACGGATCGAAATTATTCGCCAGCCAGCCGATGTAATCTTCCAGCCCGGTGGGTTTACCGAGATAGGCCGAGATATTCCCCAGATCGTGCGGGCGACCATTCACACCGACATCCCAGGCCCATTGCGGGTGCGTTACTGCCTGCCAGTAGCGACGCAGGGCAGCATTTGGGCCGCTCATCCCGGAGTGGGCATCACGGTAACGGGCGCCAGGCGTCGGCATATCAACGGTAAAGACCAGCGTTGAACAGCCCGCGGCTTTGGCACGCTCCAGCGCGTTGCGCATAAAGCCGCGATCGCGCAGGACGTACAGCTGGAACCACATCGGACGCTGGAGGGTCGGGGCCACTTCTTCAATCGGGCAGACGGAGACGGTGGAGAGGGTAAACGGAATACCTTTGGCATCCGCTGCCCCTGCCGCCTGGACTTCACCCCGGCGGGCGTACATGCCGCACAAACCGACTGGCGCAAGGGCCACTGGCATGGAAAGCGTTTCGTTAAACAGCGTTGTCTCAAGGCTCAGCTCAGACATATCTTTCAGCACGCGCTGGCGCAGCGCCACTTCCGACAGATCTTCCACGTTGCGGCGCAGGGTGTATTCGGCATATGCCCCACCGTCGATATAGTGGAACAGGAACGGCGGCAAAATGCGCTGCGCTGCGGCGCGATAGTCACTGGCTGCTGAAATAATCATGCTTTGTTCTCCCTGGAAATATCACTGTCGCCAGGCAGACGGGTAATACGCGCCTGTCGGGCCTGATCTTCATCGAATCGTTTTATGGTGGTGTGCACGAACCCCAGATGCGCCATCATCGCTTTGCGCGCGGCCTCAGCATCTCCGGCCAGAATGGCGTTGAGTACCGCTTCGTGCTGTTCTGTCAGTTGGGCAAATACCGGCGGGACCAGATACATACGCTGGCGGCTCTGCTTCACGGAGGATTGCAGCAGGTCGAAGAAACCGCGCATGGTCTGGAGCAGAACGACGTTGTGTGACGCTTCGGCAATCGCCAGATGAAACCGCACGTCCGCCTGCGAGGCGATGTCCGGGTCGCTGCTTTGGGTGGCGTCAAAGCAGGCTTTGAGCTTCTCTTTGTCGGCTTCAGTGGCCCGCATGGCCGCATGCCAGGCGGTACTGGTTTCGATGGCGTGCCGCGCTTCAATGATGTCGAAGCTGTAGTCCGGGTCGTTTTCCATCAACGTTTTAAGCGGCTGCACGATGTTTTGCTCGGACCAGTCATCGTGCTGCCAGCGGACAAAGGTGCCGCCGCCCCGACGGCTTACCAGTACCCCTTCGCTGACCAGCGTCGCCAGCGCCTCACGCAGTGAGTTACGAGATACACCGAGTTGGGCGGCGAGCTGGCGCTCGGCGGGCAATTTCATGCCCGCTTCCAGCTGTTGTTCTTCAATCAGCGCCCGTACGCGAGAGGCAATCTCGTCGGACAGGCGTCTGGGCATGACTATCATGGGATCATCCAGGTTAAGACATAGGCCTGCAGGGTCGTGATCATCCCGACCATACAGGTGAATATCAGGCTGTGTTTCACGGTAAAGCGGAACAGGTCCGACTCTTTACCGACCAGTCCCACCGCCGCACAGGCAATGGCGATGGATTGCGGTGAGATCATCTTGCCGGTCACGCCGCCGGTAGTATTGGCGGCCACCAGAAGGATGTCCGACACGCCAATCTGCTGGGCTGCCGTCGCCTGCAGGGCCGCAAACAGGGCGTTAGATGAGGTATCTGAACCGGTCAGGAACACCCCCAGCCAGCCGAGGAACGGCGAGAAGAACGTGAAGGCGTGGCCGGTATGCGCCAGCGCAAGCGCCAGTGTCGATGACAGGCCGGAATAGTTCGAGATAAACGCGAACGCCAGCACCATGCCGATGGAGTAGATCGGCAGCATCAGCTCCTTAATGGTAGCCGCAAAAGTCTGTACTGCAGCCGCTGGCTTCATGCGTAACCACACCACAGACAGGATAGCGGCAAACAGGATTGCGGTGCCGGTTGCTGAGAACCAGTCAAATTTATACACCGCGGCATACGGCGTGGCGGCGTGCACCACGGGCGGCATGCGGGCGACCATCTTGTCGAGGAACGGCACGGAGATGTTAATGACCATCTCATACAGTGCGCCGCCAGGTGCGAACAGGGCCTTAAACGGTGGAATACTCCAGAGCGTAACCGTGGCGGTCAGGAACAGGAACGGAGACCATGCGCGAATGATTTGTCCCGCGGTATAACCGGTACGTGCCAGGGTTTGATCGACGTGTGAAGCACCCATATCGGCGAAACGGAAGATGCGTACCGGCTGCCAGCGTTTCAGGAACAGCGTCAGGCAGACCAGCGACACCAGTGAAGAGATAATGTCCGGCAATTCGGGGCCGAGGAAATTCGAGCTGAGATACTGGGCAATGGCAAACGAGCCGCCAGCGACGACCACCGCAGGCCATGTCTCTTTCACGCCGCGCCAGCCATCCATAATCGCCATGATCCAGAACAGCACAATGATGGTCAGGAACGGCAGCTGACGGCCAACCATCTGGCCAATTTCAAAGCTGTCCAGACCGGTGACCTGCCCGGCGACCAGAATCGGGATCCCCATCGCACCAAACGCCACCGGCGCGGTGTTAACGATCAGACAAAGACCTGCAGCGTAAAGCGGGTTGAACCCCAGCCCGACTAACAGCGCCGCGGTGATGGCAACCGGTGCGCCAAACCCGGCCGCCCCTTCCAGAAAAGCCCCGAAGGAGAAACCGACAATCAGCATCTGCAGACGCTGGTCCGGAGTAATGGAAAGTATCGATGAGCGGATAATGTCGAATTGCCCGGTTTTCACCGAGATTTTGTAGACAAAGACCGCCGCGATGATAATCCACGCAATCGGCCACAGGCCGTAGAAGAAACCATAGACGACGGAGGCCAGCGCGCGATCGACCGGCATTTTATAGAAGAACAGTGCCACCATCAGCGCAATGGCAACGGTGTACGTCGCGGCCAGGTATCCCTTCAGCTTGAGCTTAATCAGCGCAAAGAAGAAGAACAGGATCGGAAGCGATGCGATCAGGCTCGACAGCCAGATATTGCCAGCCGGATCGTAGTTTTGTTGCCAGAGGCTCATGCAGGTCTCCTGAGGACCAGACAGTCTGCGTAGCGGGTGAGTCTCCGCTCATCTCTGCGTCACAAACTGTGTAAAAGTGGTCCTGCCAATATTGTGTTGTAGGGTGAATGACAATAAATGGTTAACCAGTTGTTATGAGTCGGCAATGATTTTGTGAGGGGGATTAGTGGAATTGTGAACCAGGAAAGTGATTACCGGGAGATTGGTTGGGCCAATTTTAAGCGGTGAGGGGGGCGACGCGGTATGGTTTTCGCCCTCTCGCCTGGGAGAGAGGGCAGGGGACGATCAAAACGCGGTCTTACAAAAACCCGTCATCTCTTTCAGACCCATTTCGCGACCAAGCTCGGTCATGGGATGAACCACCACCAGGCCACGGACGCTTTTCTTCAGCTTGCCCATGTCGGCCTGCTCTTTTTTAGTGATGGCGCGACGGTGCGGCATGCTCAACAGCTTTTGGGCTTCGTTGCTCAGCTTCTGGCCTTTGACTTCGCGCAGACGCTCGATTTCCGCTTCAAGCTTCTCACTCTCTTTCTCCAGCTCGGCATACTTCTCGGCGGACTCAACCAGTGAGAGACCAGCCATCTGGTGGCGGATCAGATCCAGGCGGTCGCTCAGGCGTTTAATTTCGTTCTTTTCGACTTCTTTCATGACAAATAACTCTGAAAACGGGGAATTTACAGGGAAGGATACACCAATGTGAGCAGGCTTACTTCTGAAACGCTTTTTTTAAGCTGATTCGGGAAATCAGCTCAGTCAGGGAAAGGACCATTGTGGAACGGACAACCTGTTGATAACGCAGCTTTTGCATCGCGTACAGCTCAGGGTCACTGTTATCAAAATGGGGAGCAGGGGGAAGCGCGGAGACGCAGTGTAGCTCGCCGAAGGGGCCAAGGATCTCATCATCGGTAAAGGTGTACTCATTACCGTCATGATTTAACTCTTCGCGCAGCGCCATCAGCAGCTCGGCATCTTCATACTCTTGTCGGTTCAACACGCCAAGACCATAAATCAACTTCAGACGTACCGATAAATCGCCCAGCGGTCCGTCTCCGTCCAGTAACGGTTCTACAGCATATTTTACCGCGTAGTCGTCTTTGCGAAACACCTGAAGTACCAGAATATTCACCGCCTCGGTTAGCAACTCGACGGCGGCAATCAGGAAACTTCGTACGGTTTTGCCAGCATTCAGACGCTCAAGCACACGATTTTCAAAGGCCTGGGTTTGTTCCATTATTGCCTGCATATCTGACAATCTGTTATTTGGGCGCAGGCTATCCTGCGCCGCACTCTGCATCATTTGATTGCGTTGTAAGCGTTCACCGCCTCCACAACCACGTCGCTGTTGGCATCCAGACCAGAGATCTGCGCCAGCGCACCCTGCGGGCCTTTATCGTTAATCAGCTGAGCCAGCTCCTGCGCCTGTGGATCCTGCTCGCTGCGGTAATGCATCGCGGCGGCAATCCCTTTCACCAGGTTGGCGTGCGCAAGACCATACTCCAGCGTGCCCAGCAGCGGTTTAATCAGGCGATCGCCCGCGCTCAGTTTACGCAGTGGCTGACGGCCTACGCGCTCAACGTCATCTTTCAGATACGGGTTTTCAAAACGACCGAGGATTTTCTGGATGTATGCTGCATGTTTCTCAGCATCAAAACCGTAGCGTTTGATCAGCACCGCGCCGCTCTCTTCCATTGCCCCTTTAACCACCGCACGGATGCTCTCATCGAGGATCGCGTCACGAATGGTCTGATGACCGGCCAATTTTCCGAGGTACGCGGTTATAGCATGCCCGGTGTTCAGCGTGAAGAGTTTACGTTCGACAAAGGCCATCAGGTTATCGGTTAATTCCATCCCCGGAATGGTTGGCAGCGCGCCTTTAAACTGGGTTTTATCGACGATCCACTCGCTGAAGGTTTCCACGGTCACTTCCAGCGGATCGTGGGTGGCGGATTCTGATGGCGGAACGATACGGTCAACGGCGGAATCCACAAAGCCGATGTGCGCTTCCACCCAGGCTTTATCTTCGTCCGCGACGGCGGCGAGCACATGGCCTTTCAGCTGCGTGGTGCCGCGCACCATGTTTTCACAGGCGATGATGTTCAGCGGTGTGTCGATGCCCTGCGCTTTACGTTTTGCCAGGCCTTTCGCCACCGCAGGGGCAATGCGCTCAAGCACCACCGGGCCAACGGCCGTGGTCACCAGATCGACACTGGCGATGAGGTCGATAACGTCTTCGCCAATGCTGCTTACCGCATTAACGCCAGACACCGTCTCAACCTGCTCGTTTTCGCCTACCACGTGTACCTGATAGCTATGACGGGCATTCAGGGCATCCAGGACTACCTGATTCACATCGGCGAATGTCAGCGTAATGCCTGCGTCTGCCAGCAGTTTACCGATAAAGCCACGACCGATATTACCTGCGCCAAAATGTAATGCTTTCATAGTATTAACCTTAATCAATGTTTTTACCCGAGAGGGCTGGGGTGAGGCTTTGCCCTCACCCTAACCCTCTCCCCACAGGGGGAGAGGGAAGAGGTTCCGTTACTTGTTCAACAGCGCCAGCACTTCTTCCACGCTGGTGGTGTTGGCCAGACGTTCAATGACAGAGTCGTCATCCAGCGCGTTGGTCAGGCTGGTAATCACCTGGATGTGCTCGTTGTTTCGAGCGGCGATACCAATCACCAGGCGGGCGATGTCGTCTTCTTCTTCACCGAAGCGTACACCATCCGGATACTGGCAGAACACCACGCCGGTTTTCAGTACGCGGTCTTTCGCTTCAACCGTACCGTGTGGAACCGCAATGGATTCACCCAGATAGGTTGGGGTCAGCTTTTCACGCTCCAGCATCGCGTCAACGTATTCAGGCTGCACGTAGCCGCCTTTCACCAGCTGTTCACCGGCAAAGCGAATCGCCTCTTCCTTGTTGGACGCCGTGCGGCCCAGGAAGATGTTTTCTGCGCCCAGGCGGAACAGGTGGCTGTCGTTCGCGTCAAAGCTGTCTTTCAGGCTGTCGCGGACTTTGACTTCGTTATCTTCATGACGCTGCGCGGCCACCAGGCGTTCGGTCAGGTTGGTGTACAGGCCGCTGTCCAGGAAGTTGGTCAGCGAAATGTGCTGTGCCTGAGGAACCTGACGCATCGCACGTTCGGTCAGATCGCGGTGCGTAATCACCAGGTCAACATCTGCAGGCAGGCTGTTGATGGCGCTGTTGGTGACGGAGATGTTGGTCAGACCCGCATCCTGCACTTTCTTACGCAGCACGCCGGCACCCATGGCGCTGGAACCCATACCCGCGTCACAGGCCACGATGATTTTACGTACGTGGCTCAGGTCGTTAGAGACATCGCCCGCCGCCAGCGGCGTGGCGCCTTTTGATTCGGCTTTCATGTCATGCATACGACGGGTTGCCGCTTCGATATCGTCATCTTCTTTCACTTTGCTGGTTTTCAGCAGGATAGAAGAGACCACGAAGGAGACGGCCATTGCCGCACAGATGGCTGCGATGTTAGCGAAATAGGCACCTTTCGGGGTCATCGCCAGGACCGCCAGGATGGAGCCTGGAGAGGCCGGAGAAACCAGACCACCGCCCAGCACGCTCAGGGTGAACACGCCCGTCATACCGCCGAGGATAACGGCCAGGATCAGACGTGGGTTCATCAGCACGTAAGGGAAGTAAATTTCGTGGATACCGCCCAGGAAGTGGATGATAGCCGCACCGCCCGCAGACTGTTTCGCACTGCCGCGACCAAAGAACATGTACGCCAGCAGAACACCCATGCCCGGACCCGGGTTGGCTTCAATCAGGAAGAAGATGGACTTGCCGAGGTCATGAGACTGCTGAATACCCAGCGGTGAGAAGATACCGTGGTTAATGGCGTTGTTGAGGAACAGGATTTTCGCCGGTTCAACAAAGATAGACGCCAGCGGCAGCATGTCGTGCGCAACCATGAAGTTAACGCCTGCCGCCAGAACTTTGGACAGCACTTCAACCGCAGGGCCAATACCGAGGAACGCCAGAATCGCGAGGATCATACCGATGATGCCCGCAGAGAAGTTGTTCACCAGCATTTCGAAGCCGGATTTGATCTTGCCATCAACCCAGACGTCGAATTTCTTAATTGCCCAGCCGCCCAGAGGGCCCGCAATCATTGCACCGAGGAACATCGGCATATCCGCACCGACGATAACCCCCATCGTCGTGATGGCACCCACAACGCCACCACGATCTCCACCCACCAGACGACCCCCGGTAAACCCGATAAGCAGCGGCAGCAGATAGGTAATCATTGGGCCAACAAGTTTCGCCAGCGTTTCGTTAGGCAACCACCCTGTCGGGATGAACAACGCAGTGATGATACCCCACGCGATAAACGCGCCGATATTTGGCATCACCATATTGCTGAGAAAACGACCAAAGCTTTGAACTTTGATCTTGAAATCGGATGACATAAAACACCCCTTCTTCTGTTTACGCTTAGGCTTGCGGCCCGAGGTTTATTGTTAATGAGGCGGCAGAGGTAGCCGGGCCCTGTTCTGATGCTGTGAAATCTGGCACTGAATCGTTCAACTGTCCAGACGACGGAAATTTGTGTGATATGAATCACGTAAATGTAGGGGGTGCAGACATGAATGAAGTGATCTTCGTCACAAAAATGGTGGATAAAAAAAATACGATGGCGATAAATAACGCAAAAACCACCCACTTCTGTGATGTGAATCACACTTGATTGTCGTGAGTTTGTTTCTGGATTGTGATTAATTTCACAAAAAATTTTTATGCAGAATTCTCCGGATGTGATCGGCGACAAATTCTGCCTGGCGATTCAACGCCAGGATGTCATGAAGTCACACATAAAGCTAAAAAATGACTTTTCATGTGTGGTATGGCGAAAAGCAATAAGGTACGTTACGCTCATATTGTAAGGTTAAGTCTATTATTATTCAGGATATATTTTGACACGCTTATAAACTTGCATGGAGATATTATAAAAAACGATACTCCCCGGCTCTGAAATATAAGTACACCTCGTATTTATAAAAAATTAATTAGGTTGCGTACCGTTTTATTAATTTAATGAGTTGACGTTGTTTAAGTGAGGAGAATATGTTTCTCAACTATTTTGCGCTGGGCGTATTGATTTTTGTATTTCTGGTTCTTTTTTACGGAATCATCGCCATCCATGATATTCCTTATAATATGGCCAAAAAACGGAATCATCCCCATGCGGATGCCATTCATACGGCGGGATGGATTAGCCTGTTTACGCTCCATGCGATTTGGCCGTTCCTGTGGATTTGGGCCACGTTGTACCGCGAAGATCGCGGCTGGGGGATGCAGAACCACATCTCAAAACCTGATGAGGTCCCGGGTATGGATGCTCTGACTAAACGTGTGGCCGAATTAGAACAAAAACTGGCAGCAGTACCTCCCACGGCTGACAAGAACACGCTGGAGCACTAATCATGGATCTGCTGATTATTTTGACCTATGTGGCCTTTGCCTGGGCCATTTTTAAAATATTCCGTATTCCGGTAAACCAGTGGACCCTCGCGACCGCAACATTAGGTGGGGTGTTTATTGTCGCCGGGCTTATCCTGTTGATGAACTATAACCATCCCTATACCTTTACGGCGCAAAAAGCGGTTATTTCCATTCCGATTACGCCGCAGGTTACTGGGGTAGTGAGTGAAGTTACCGATAAAAATAACCAGCTAATTAAAAAAGGCGAAGTGTTATTTAAACTTGATCCGGGCCGCTATCAGGCGCGCGTCGACAGACTGCAGGCCGACCTGGTCACCGCCACGCACAATATCGACAATCTCAAAGCGCAGCTTGCGGAAGCGGTCGCCAATACCACGCGCGTGTCCGCTGAACGTGACCGCCTGTATAAAGATTACCAGCGCTACCTGAAAGGCAGCCGGGCAAAGGTTAACCCGTTCTCTGAAAGCGATATCGACAACGCACGGCAAAACTATCTGGCGCAGGATGCGCTGGTAAAAGGCTCGGTGGCTGAACAGACGCAAATACAAAGTCAGTTAGACAGTATGGTCAACGGTGAGCAATCCCAGGTTGCTTCCCTGCGTGCTCAGCTTGCTGAAGCGAAATACAACCTGGATCAGACCGTGGTGCGTGCGCCGAGCAATGGCTATATCACGCAGGTGCTGATTCGTCCGGGGACCTATGCTGCCGCGCTGCCGCTGCGCCCGGTCATGGTCTTTATTCCTGAACAGAAACGCCAGATTGTGGCCCAGTTCCGTCAGAACTCGCTGCTGCGTCTGAAGCCGGGCGACGAAGCGGAAGTGGTCTTCAACGCGCTGCCGGGCCAGGTCTTCTCCGGCAAGCTCACCAGTATTCTGCCGGTGGTGCCGGGGGGGTCATACCAGGCGCAGGGTGCGCTGCAGTCGCTGACCGTGATCCCTGGCACCGATGGCGTATTAGGCACTATCGAGCTGGAGCCGAATGCTGATGTCGATGCGCTGCCCGACGGCATTTATGCTCAGGTGGCGGTCTATTCGGATCACTTTGCTCACGTCTCGGTAATGCGTAAGGTGCTGCTGCGTATGACCAGCTGGATGCACTACCTCTATCTCGATCACTAACCCCTTCAGGGCAGGAATGCGACACGCATACCTGCCCTTTTTTCATCGCTTGATCCATACTGACTTTTTTCGGCATCAAGGATCAGGCAATGAAACTTATCGGCAGCTACACCAGTCCCTTCGTGCGAAAAATCTCGATTCTCCTGCTGGAGAAAGGGATTGAATTCGAGTTCGTCAATGAACAGCCTTATCACGCTGAAAACGGTGTGGCGCAGTACAACCCGCTGGGAAAAGTGCCGGCGCTGGTAACAGACGAAGGCCAGTACTGGTTTGATTCCCCCATTATTGCGGAGTACATCGAGCTGCTCGGCGTGGCCCCGGCGATGTTACCGGCCGATCCAAACGCGGCGCTGGCAATGAAGCAAATTGAAGCGCTGGCCGACGGTATTATGGATGCGGCGTTAACGTCCGTACGCGAGCAGGCAAGACCCGCCGCCCAGCAGTCTGAAACGGAACTGTTACGCCAGCGTGAAAAAATCAGCCGCAGCCTGGACTGGTGCGAACAGCTTATCCGGGAGGGAAAAATTCAACCCGATAGTCTGAACCTGGCGACGATAGCCATTGCCTGCGCCATCGGTTATCTCAATTTCCGCCGCGTTTCCCCCGGCTGGTGCGTCGACCGTCCGTTGCTGGTGAAGCTTGCAGAAACACTCTTTCAGCGCGAGAGCTTTGCCCGTACCGAACCGCCAAAGGCTTGATGCGGGTTATAACACTTCGCAGCAGGAGGCGGTACAATCCCTTCTTATGTTGACTCCCTCTCCCGTCGGGAGGGGGGATGATATTTACTCGCCAGGCGCTTTCATGACAACTCATCACTCCCTGTACAGCCAGATCCCTGCAACCGACCGTCTTCTTCGCGAGCCGCGCGTGCATGCTGCCGTTGCGCGGTTCGGCCATACCGCGACGGTTGAAATATTACGTCTGCTTCAGGACGAAGCCCGCAGCCATATTCAGACAGAAAATGCATTGCCGGACTGGTGTGCGGCGTGGGGGCTGGAAGTGGAGCTGAGACTCGAGGAGAAAGCACAAAGCGCGTTACGCCCGGTCATCAACCTGACGGGAACCGTGCTGCACACCAACCTTGGTCGCGCTCAACAGGCAGAAGAGGCCGTCGCTGCGGTCGTGCAGGCCATGCGTTCCCCCGTGACGCTTGAGTACGATCTGGACGGCGCAGGGCGCGGACATCGCGATCGGGCGCTGGCGGACCTGCTCTGCGAGCTGACCGGCGCGGAAGATGCCTGCATCGTGAATAACAACGCGGCGGCGGTACTGTTAATGCTGGCAGCGACCGCCAGCGGTAAAGAGGTGGTGGTTTCCCGTGGCGAGCTGGTCGAGATTGGCGGTGCGTTTCGCATTCCGGATGTTATGCGCCAGGCGGGCTGTACCCTGCATGAAGTGGGCACCACCAACCGCACGCATGCAAAAGATTATCGCGCGGCAGTGAATGAAAATACCGGGCTGCTGATGAAGGTCCACACCAGTAATTACCAGATAGCCGGATTCACCAAAACCGTTGAAGAGGCGGAGCTGGCGGAGCTGGGCCGTGAGCTGGGTGTGCCGGTGGTGGCCGACCTCGGTAGCGGTTCGCTGGTCGATCTGAGCCAGTACGGTCTGCCAAAAGAGCCCATGCCGCAGGAGATGATTGCGGCGGGCGTCAGTCTCGTGAGTTTCTCCGGCGACAAACTGCTTGGCGGCCCGCAGGCGGGGATTATCGTGGGTAAACGTGCGCTTATTGCGAAGCTGCAGCAGCACCCGCTCAAACGTGCACTGCGAGCCGATAAAATGACGCTTGCTGCGCTGGAAGCGACGCTGCGCCTTTATCTCCACCCGGAAAAACTGGCTGAACGTCTGCCCACGCTGCGCCTGCTGGCCCGTGATGCCGCCTCAATTCGCGCCCAGGGTGAACTGCTATTGCCACACGTTGCGCCGCACTACCCCGATTTTGACGTGCGCCTTGAAGCTTGTCAGTCGCAGATCGGCAGCGGTTCACTGCCGGTGGACAGGCTGCCCAGCGCGGCGCTCACATTTACACCCCGTGACGGACGCGGCAGCCAGCTTGACGCTTTGTCGGCGCGCTGGCGTGCCTTGCCAGCACCGGTTATCGGGCGCATTTACGATGGCCGAATGTGGCTGGATCTACGCTGTCTTGAAGATGAAGCGCGATTTCTGGAGATGCTGTTGAAATGATTATTGCCACCGCCGGTCACGTCGACCACGGAAAAACCACCTTATTACAGGCCCTGACCGGGGTGAATGCCGATCGTCTGCCGGAAGAGAAAAAACGCGGCATGACCATCGATCTGGGCTATGCCTACTGGCCTCAGCCTGATGGCCGGGTGCTGGGTTTTATTGATGTACCGGGACACGAGAAGTTTCTTTCTAACATGCTGGCGGGCGTCGGTGGCATCGATCATGCTCTGCTGGTGGTGGCCTGTGATGACGGCGTGATGGCGCAAACGCGTGAACATCTGGCAATTTTACAGCTGACGGGCAACCCGCAGCTGACCGTTGCGCTGACCAAAGCTGACCGCGTCGATGAGGCGCGACTCAACGCGGTGCGTGAAACCGTGCAGGCGACCTTGCGGGAGTATGGATTTGCCGATGCGCCATTGTTCGTCACCGTGGCGACAGAAGGGCGCGGTATTGACGAACTTCGCCACCATTTGCAGCAGCTTACTTCACGCGAGCATGCCAGCCATCATCGTTTCCGTCTGGCGATCGACCGGGCCTTTACCGTTAAAGGCGCGGGGCTGGTGGTCACCGGTACCGCGCTGAGCGGTGAAGTGAACGTGGGCGATACCTTATGGCTCACGGGTGCCAACGCCCCGATGCGTGTGCGCGGTTTGCATGCGCAGAACCAGCCCGTAGAGCATGCCCATGCCGGGCAACGGATCGCGCTCAATATTGCGGGCGATGCGGAAAAAGAGAAGCTTAACCGTGGCGACTGGCTGCTGGCCGGTGTACCGCCAGAGCCTTCTGAGCGGGCGATCGTCGCCCTGCAGACGCATGTGCCGCTGACCCAATGGCAGCCGCTGCATATCCACCACGCGGCCAGCCATATCACCGGGCGCGTGTCACTGCTGGAAAACGACCTTGCCGAACTGGTTTTCGATTCGCCACTGTGGCTCGCGGATAATGACCGTCTGGTACTGCGTGACATTTCGGCCCGGGAGACGCTGGCCGGGGCGCGGGTGGTCACGCTCAACCCGCCGCGTCGCGGCAAGCGCAAGCCGGAGTATCTGCAATGGCTGGGAGCGCTGGCGCAGGCCGCGGATGATAAAGCCGCGTTGCTTGTTCATCTTGAGCGCGGTGCCGTCAATCTGAGCGATTTCGCATGGGCTCGTCAGCTCAGCGCGGAAGGATTACGCCTGCTGACCCAGGAGCCCGGCTTTATTCAGGCGGGTAACAATTTACTGAATGCCCCGGTCGCAGCATGCTGGCAGCGCAAGGTACTGACCACGCTCGCCACTTACCATGAACAGCATCAGGATGAACCCGGCCCGGGACGTGAACGCCTGCGACGCATGGCGTTGCCGATGGAAAACGATGCGCTGGTGCTGCTGCTGATTGAAAACATGCGCGAAAGTGGGCTGATAAAAAGCCACCATGGCTGGCTGCATCTGCCGGATCACAAAGCCGGGTTCAACGCCGGGCAAGAGGCGATATGGCAGAAAGTGGCCCCGCTGTTTGGCGACGAGCCGTGGTGGGTTCGCGATCTCGCACGTGAAACGAATACCGACGAACAGGTGATGCGCCAGGTGTTGCGCCATGCGGCGCAGCAGGGATTAATCGTCGCGATCGTAAAAGATCGTTATTACCGTAACGATCGTATTGTGGCGTTTGCAAACCTGATCCGCGAGCTGGATCAGGCGCGAGGCACGACCTGCGCAGCAGATTTCCGCGATCGGCTGAACGTCGGGCGCAAGCTGGCGATCCAGATCCTGGAATATTTCAACCGCATCGGCTTTACCCGTCGTCGTGGCAACGATCATTTATTGCGGGATTCGTTATTATTTCCTGAAACTCCGTGACCCCCGTCGTAAACACCGTTACCGGCTGGCGAGAAAATCGCCAGCCGGAACTACCCTTGTTGTACACCAACAGCAAGGAGACGGTCATGACAAACAATCCTCCCTCATCGCGTATCCAGCCTGGCGAGTATGGTTTTCCCCTCAAGCTGAAGCCCCGTTATGAAAACTTTATCGGCGGCGACTGGGTTGCACCCGTCGGCGGCGAATACTATTCCAATCTGACGCCCGTTACCGGCCAGCCGCTGTGTGAGATAGCCAGCTCCGGCAAGGGGGATATCGATCTGGCGCTGGAAGCCGCGCACAAAGCCAAAGACAAATGGGGGCATACCTCTGTTCAGGACAGAGCGGCGATATTGTTCAAAATCGCTGACCGGATGGAACAGAATCTGGAGCTGCTGGCTACGGCGGAAACCTGGGATAACGGCAAGCCAATCCGTGAAACGATGGCGGCAGACGTGCCGCTGGCCATTGACCACTTCCGCTATTTTGCCTCCTGTATTCGCGCTCAGGAGGGCGGAATTAGCGAGGTAGACAGCGACACCGTGGCGTACCACTTCCACGAACCGCTGGGCGTGGTGGGGCAGATCATTCCGTGGAACTTCCCGTTGCTGATGGCGAGCTGGAAAATGGCGCCCGCGCTGGCGGCGGGTAACTGCATTGTGCTCAAACCGGCCCGCCTGACCCCGCTGTCAGTCCTGCTGCTGATGGAAGTCATTGGCGACCTTCTCCCGCCAGGCGTAATTAACGTGGTGAACGGGGCGGGGGGTGAGATAGGGGAATATCTGGCGACCTCAAAACGGATCGCCAAAGTCGCGTTTACCGGGTCGACGGAAGTGGGTCAGCAGATCATGCAGTACGCGACCCAGAACATCATTCCAGTGACCCTGGAGCTGGGCGGTAAATCGCCGAACATTTTCTTCGCCGACGTCATGGAGGAAGAGGATGCCTTCTTCGATAAAGCCCTGGAAGGCTTTGCGTTGTTTGCTTTTAACCAGGGTGAAGTCTGTACCTGCCCAAGCCGCGCGCTGGTGCAGGAGTCTATCTATGAGCGCTTTATGGAGCGAGCCATTCGCCGCGTCGAGTCTATCCGCAGCGGTAACCCGCTTGATAACGTGACCCAGATGGGCGCGCAGGTCTCGCACGGGCAGATGGACACTATCCTCAACTACATTGATATCGGCAAGAAAGAAGGGGCGGATGTCCTGACCGGCGGTCGGCGTAAAATGCTGGGCGGCGATCTGCAGGACGGGTATTACCTGGAGCCGACGATCCTGTTCGGCAAAAACAACATGCGCGTCTTCCAGGAGGAAATTTTCGGACCGGTGCTGGCCGTCACCACCTTCAAAACGATGGAAGAGGCGCTGGAGATTGCTAACGATACGCCGTATGGCCTCGGGGCTGGCGTCTGGAGCCGCAACGGTAATCTGGCTTATAAAATGGGGCGGGGCATTCAGGCCGGGCGCGTGTGGACCAACTGCTACCATGCTTATCCGGCGCACGCGGCTTTTGGGGGCTATAAGCAGTCGGGCATCGGGCGTGAAACCCACAAGATGATGCTGGAGCATTACCAGCAGACGAAATGCCTGCTGGTGAGTTATTCCGATAAACCACTGGGGCTGTTCTAACCCTCCAGCTCAGGTTGCCCCTGGGCAGCCTGAGCAATTTGCTGACGCAGGCAGTTCAGTACGCCGTCCAGAATGTACTGCACGCGCCAGGGTTGGTATTCACGTTTGCGGAATATCGCCGTCAGGTCGAGCCACCACTCTTCCTGATGGGGGAAGCAGGGAACCAGCGAACCACTCTTAAGCTCTTTTTTCAGGCTTTCTTTCGGCGCAAAAACAATACCGAGATTATTTCGTGCCAGTTCCAGCGCCGTCTGTGTATTGTCGCAAATATAATTTCCGGTCACTCTGTAATCATATACGGTCTCACTACCGTGGACGCGAAAACGCCAGATGTTCGCCTCATCCACCAGCATCGAGTCTATTAAAATACAGGAGTGATTCATTAAATCTTCAGGTCCGGTTAAAGGGTGGTTTTTCAAATACTCTTCTGTGGCAAATGCCGTGACGGAATATTTCGTTAACACACTGGCGACCAGACCTTCATCTTTCGGCTGAGCATAGGTAATGAGAATATCGCAATCATCGGGGAACGAGACCCCTTCGGAATATTCATTACGATCCAGGTTGTATGTTTTTAACGAGATGCGGATATCACCGATGTCCTCAATCTGATGGATCACGTGTCGCGCCAGATACATCACGATACCCGTTGGGGCGTAAATGGTCACTTTTCCGCGCTTCTCATGCTTATAATCAGCAATGAAATTAATGAGCTGGCTATTTTTATCCAGCGTGGCGTCAATGTAGGGGAGTAACGCTTCGCCAAACTGGGTTAGCGCAAGCTGACGGGTCGTGCGCTCAAATACCTTAAGACCGACACGCGTTTCAAAGTCAGAAAGGTATTTACTGACGTTAGCCTGTGCCATGCCCAGCAGGGCGGCGGCATCGCCAATACTGTGGGTGGCTGCGATGACGGAAATAATTTTTAACTCGCGTGGCTTTAGCTGGAACTTATTCATCATGCGCACCCATTTATATGTTTTTATATATAATATTATATAAACTGCAGCGTTGCATTGGCAAATTTGTAACCATTATTATTCGCCTCGCTTGTTTGGCGTCTAAATGGATTACATGTAATGACTATTAAATACAATTTACTCATCGCAGCCACGTTATTTGCAACATCATCTGCAATGGCTGGTGACTTTTCACTTGGGGCGGGGGCTGTATTTAATGAGTCGCCTTATAAAGGATATAACGAAAATACCACAGCGGTACCGTTAATTAGCTATGAAGGCGACCGGTTTTATATTCGCCAGACCACCGGCGGATGGATCCTGTGGAAAGACGAAAAAAATGAATTCAGCATGACCGCATCGTGGATGCCACTGCGATTTGATCCTGAAGATAACGACGACGCTCAGATGAAACACCTCGATGAGCGTAAAGCATCAGCGTTTCTCGGCGGGGCGTACTACCGCCATGAACACTGGGGCTCGCTGAAAGTGGCGGTCTCGGGTGATGCGATGGATGAGAGCGGCGGCGTGATCGGTGAAATCTCATACTTCCGTCCGGTTCGGATGGAACGTCTGACGCTGACGCCATCGGTAGGTATTTTCTACAGCGACGAAAGCTATAACGATTACTACTACGGCGTATCCGGCAATGAGTCTCGCCGCTCAGGCCTCAATGAATACACCGCAGGTGATAGCTGGACGCCGTATGTGGGTCTCGCGGCTAAATATCAGTTAACCCAGAATCTGTTCATCAACGCCAGCGCGGTCTATACCGTGTTACCTGACGACGTGAAGAACAGTCCGATGATCGACCGCGAAGACAGCTTCGCGCTGATGACCGGCATGTCCTGGCGTTTCTGATCTAAAGCCGGGTGGCGATTGCCTTACCCGGCCTCGGTTTTTATCTCCCGCGCCTGTGGGAGTGGGTTGGGGTGAGGCTGACAGGACAGATGCCTTCAGGCCTCATCCACCCAAATCCGCATTTCCCCTTCTCCCCGGTTTGCCCAGCTGAACCACGGAATAAAGGTCAACGTCCGGGGCTGGCGCTGCACCGGGGGGCGATCATACTGCCACAGTGCCTGCGTGCCTTTCTCATCAGCGTGACGCGCGATGCCCTCCGCCTGAATCAGTATCTTGTGCGCAAAGATCCCTTTTCCTTCAAAGACCCGAAATTCGCTCTGCTCAGGCAGGGAGAGGTTATGCAGGTTCGCGCCATTGTCGGCCTCTTCCAGGCAGTAGACCAGCGGGCCACGCTGCAGCGCGACTTTGCCGGCCTGCTGGCGTACCAGCGGGTTACCGTACACGCGGCGGACCGGCATGGGTAAGGTCAGCGTAAGGGTATCTCCCTCCTGCCAGCGGCGGGTGAGGTACAGATACCCCCGGGAGACATCACCCGTGACCCTTTCGCCGTTCAGTGACACGGCCGGGCTTGCGCACCAGTCCGGTAAACGTAGCGCCAGCGTGTGGAGGTGAGGTGATCTCGATGTTGACCTCTTCCTGCCATGGATAATTACCGCTAATCCGTAGCTGTAAGGTGCCCTCATCTACCGGTATGGCGACGTCGTTCCCCACATAGAGGTTGATAAAGAGCGCGTTCTGACGAACGGTATAGAGATAGTGGCCCAGCGAAGTGAGCACGCGGGCGATATTGGGCGGGCAACAGGCGCAGCCGAACCAGCGCTGGCGAACCGGCTTAACGTGGTCGTAGACATGATTAAATGCCAGTGTTTTAGGGTGTACCTCCAGCGGGTTCACATAGAAGAAATGTTTACCGTCCAGCGCCATGCCGCCCAGTACCGTGTTGTATAAGGCTCGCTCCATCACGTCGGCGTACTGGCTGTCCGCTTCCATCTCCAGCATCCGGCGGGCAAACATCATCAGGCCAATGGAGGCGCAGCTTTCGGCATATACCGTATCGTTAGGCAAATCGTAATCGCTGCTGAAGGCTTCGCCACTGCTTTGCGAGCCGATCCCGCCGGTAATATAGAGCTGTCGCTGGGCCATGTTATTCCACAGCCGCAGGCAGTCCTGGCGTTTACCCTCGTCATGACTCAGGCGAGCAAGATGCGCCATACCCGCCATCAGATAGACAAATCGAACCGCGTGGCCGATGGCGGTGTGTTGTTCGGCAAGCGGTTGATGCGCCTGGCTATAGGCTTTGTCCTTGACCATCCACGCCGGGCCGTACGTGTTCCAGTACGATGTCCGGCCCCGTTTCTCATATTCGATATCGTAGAAATGAGGCTGCGTGCCGCGCGTGTCGATAAAATATTTCACAAGGGCCAGGTAACGCGGTTCCTGAGTGACGTCGTAAAGCCGCATCAGCGCCAGCTCAATTTCCGGATGGCCCGGATAACCGTGAAGCTGTTCCTCGCCGGGGCCAAAGACCCGATCGATATGGTCCGCCAGTTTGCATACCACCTCCAGCAGACGGCGTTTTCCGGTTCCCTGAAAATAGGCCACGCCAGCTTCAATCATATGTCCGGCACAGTACAGTTCGTGGCATTCGGCGAGATTCGTCCAGCGCTCACCGGGTGCTTTCACCGTGAAGTAGGTGTTGAGATAGCCATCGTCGCACTGCGCCGCCGCAATCAGCTCAATCACCTCATCGGCGGTTTTTTCACGTTCCGGGTCGGGCTTCTGGCACAACGACCACGCGACGGCTTCCAGCCATTTCGCCACGTCGCTGTCCTGAAACACCATTCCATAGAACTCCCCCTGTTCCAGCCCAGCCGCAATGCGGAAGTTGGTGATGGCGTGACTCGGTTCGGCTTCGGTAACGCGATCGTTTAGCGCATCCCACTGGTAGGGGATCACCACATCACGCACCAGCCGCTGATACTGGCCGAGAAACGGGTCGTTGATGTTCAGTGTGTGCAGGTCGGCTTCCATTATGGACATGTCATTCTCCTCAGGACGATACGTGACGCTGGCGCAGATCGGTGGCAATGCGCGACATCATGGGATTGTTGAGTCTGCACCAGCGGATTGAGACCGCCAGCAGCAGGTGGAAAAGGGCGGGGAGCAGTGTCTCCATCGCAGTAATTCCCTGTAACGAGGCTGGCGTCTGGTTGCCCGCGCCCGGCTGGTAGGCGACGGCGATAAACACCAGGCTGATGATCCCGGCGCTGGACGCCCAGGCGAGCTTGATGAAAAACAGATTGAAAGCGAAGTTCATGCCAGATGAACGTACCCCGTTTTTCCACTCACCATAGTCATCTGCAAATGCCATCAGCGAGAAGTGCAGGGGCAGGGTAAAACCGAGAATGACACCGTTACTCAGAATAACGATCAGCCAGAGCATCTGATGAGCCGGACCGCCTGGCAGAAACCACATTCCCGCCGCGAGCGCGGCCAGCACGAGGTTGGTGTAGTAATAGAGTTTGACGGTATCAATCCGGCGAGAAAGGGGATTCACGATCACCGCGCCGAGAATGGCGGCAAAGGTCACCATCGTGAAGAACAGCGAGGTATAAGCGGTACTGCCCTGGAGCACGTAGGTGATGAAGTACATGTAGCCGCCGCCACGAATGTTGAAGACGTTGATCAGCAGGAATGACATCACCAGCATCAGCAGGAGCTGATCGTTGTTGCGCAGGCCGGCCAAATGCTCGCGTAAGGTGAATTTGCCCATCAGCGCCAGCGGGACGCGCTCACGCACCCAGAAGAAGCAGCAGAGGAACATCACCACGGCGATGGCGCACAACACCCCAACGCCGAGCTGATAACCTCGCGCGGCGTTGCCCTCGCCCAGCGCTGCGACCAGCCACGGCAGGCCAACAGAGACCAAAAAGCCCGCCACACCGCACAGCACAAAGCGCCATGACTGGCAGGAGATGACCTCGCTGTGGCGGGTGGTCATGGTGTTGATCAGCGCGCAGTAGGGCACGTTGATGGCGGTATAGCCCACTGACAACAGCAGATAGGTACCAAACGCCCAGGCGATTTTCACCCCCATGCTGGCGTCAGGCACGGTGAAGGTCAGTACACCGATAACCCCGACAGGAAGCGCCACCCACAGCTGCCACGGGCGAAAACGCCCCCAACGGCTTTGTGTTCGGTCGGCAATCACCCCCATCACCGGATCGGAAATGGCATCAAACACGCGCAGGGCAATAAACAGCGTGCCAACGAGCGCAGGCGTCAGACCAAAAACGTCGGTGTAGAAGAAGGTAAGAAAATTCATGATCAGGCAGGTAATGACCGTGCCACCCGCGTCACCCAGGCCGTAGCCAATTTTCTCGCGGACTGACAGGCGGTCATCCATTGCCCCTTGTACGACCTGTGATTCTGTAATCGGTGTGGAAGTCATGAGGTAACTCCTCGGTAATCGATTTTTATCGTATTTATGCAAGGTACCCCATTCATTCTGCACCGAACGCTCAGGCCAACAAGGGAAGGGAAAAGTATAAAAAGGTGACGATTCCGACCTGATGAAAAATTTGTGATTTCGATCGGGAAGGCAGGAAGATATTCATTAATAATCAAAGCATAAGATGAATATTAATGGCAATCAGAGCGGAATGGTGAATATCCATGCTTGAATTATCCATAGCGCTTCCGATTAAAGTGCAAAATGGTGGGCTCTTTATTTCCCGGGGCGTGGGCCGGCATCCGGCGCGCAAATTAACCTCGTGGGAGATTATCTTCGTCGAAAAAGGGACATTAACGATCCAGGAAGAAAACACGCTCTTTGAGGTGAAAGCGGGAGAGAGCTTACTGCTCTGGCCGGCGCGTCGACACGTGGGGACAGAAGATTTCCCGGCGGACCTGCGGTTCTACTGGCTGCATTTTGAGGTCGAAGGGCAATCGTCGCCTTTGCCACATGCTTTTCCGGTGGCCATTGAACAACATTGCTGCGTGCGCGATGCTCAATATGTGATTGCGCTATTCCGGCAATTCCTGAGTGAGCAGGAAAAATTACAGCGAAGCGTGGCGCTGGAAATGATTTTGCTGCTGATTTTACAGCAAGTGTCGATCTCCTCAGGTTATGAAGACAGAGCCGATGAAGCCGGCGCGGCCATGGCATGGAAGGCAAAACAGCTTATTCGCACGCAGTTTCATCTGCCGCTTTCCACATCGCAACTGGCAAAAGCCTTGCACTGCAATGCCGATTATCTGGGACGCGTATTTCGCCGGACCTTTCACTTAACCCTGACGGAAGCGATCCATCGCCAGCGCGTCAGGGCGGCAGAAAAACTGTTGCTGAACGACTCCGCGTCCCTGACCGAAGTGGCAACCCGCTGCGGTTTTAATGATGTCGGGTATTTCCGGCAGATATTTTCAAAGCATACCGGCTTAACGCCCGCCGTCTGGAAACGGCGGTACTGTAAGGAGCATATTAATTCCGGGTGATCACTGCCCGTAGTAGGCATTTGCTCCATGCTTGCGCAGGTAATGTTTATCGAGCAGTTCCTGCTGCATCGTCGGTAGTTGTGGCGCAAGCTGGCGTGAAAACAGCCCCATAAAGGCGCACTCTTCCAGCACCACAGCGTTATGTACCGCATCGGCCGCATTTTTTCCCCAGGTGAACGGGCCGTGAGAATGGACCAGCACCGCCGGGATTTGCATCGGGTTTACGTCGCGCTCCTCAAAGGTTTTGATGATCACTTCACCGGTCTGGTATTCGTATTCACCCGCAATTTCAGCCGGGGTCATCAACCGCGTGCAGGGGATCGCACCATAAAAATAGTCAGCGTGCGTGGTACCCCATGCCGGTAAATCCTGCCCTGCCTGCGCCCAGACAGTGGCGTGGCGGGAATGGGTATGCACAATGCCGCCAATTTCAGGGTAACGGCGATACAGCGCCAGGTGGGTTGGCGTGTCGGAAGAGGGTTTCTTAACCCCCTCGACCACCTGGCCCGTGGCAATGTCCACCACCACCATATCCTCTGCGGACATCACGTCATACTCCACGCCGGAGGGTTTAATCACCATCAGGCCGCGTTCACGATCCACCGCACTGACGTTGCCCCAGGTGAAAGTCACCAGCTGGTGGGCGGGCAGCGCCAGGTTTGCCGCCAGGACCTCGGCTTTGAGTTGTTCTAACATGTCATCCCTCCTTCCTGCATCCGGGCTTCAATCCAGCGGCGTGCCTGGATGATTTCCAGTACCGGCTCTTTGGCTTTTTCGGTCCACATTTCAATCAGAAATGCGCCGCGATAATTGAGCTGATTCAGCGTGTTAAATATGCCCACGAAATCAACGCACCCCTCACCGAACGGTACGTCACGAAACTGTCCGGGGCTTTGTTCAGTCACGGGCTGGGTATCTTTCAGGTGGATGGCGGCGATGCGATCGATGCCCAGCGTCAGCTCGGCGGCCACATCGTTACCCCATGCGCTCAGGTTGCCGACGTCCGGATAAACGCTGAACCATGGCGAAGCGAGCATTTCGTCCCACTTTTTCCATTTGCTGATGGAGTTCATAAACGCGGTATCCATGATCTCCACTGCCAGCATGACCTGCGCGGCGGCGGCCTGCTCCACGGCCCATGCCAGCCCTTCGGCAAAGCGTTGCCGGGTACCTTCGTCATGTTCTTCGTAATAGACGTCATACCCGGCAAGCTGGATGGTGCGAATACCGAGATCGCGCGCCAGACGGATGGCTTTGGTCATGATGGCGCGGGCGCGCTCGCGGACGGTCTCGTCCCGGCTACCAAACGGGAAACGGCGGTGGGCAGACAGACACATCGACGGGATCGCGACCCCGGTTTCCAGCATCGCCTCAACCAGAGAGGCGCGCTGCGCGGTGTTCCATTCAAGGCGGGACAAACGCTCATCAGTTTCATCGATCGACATCTCGACAAAATCAAATCCGCAGCTTTTTGCCAGCACCAGGCGCTCTGGCCAGGTGAGCGCTTTCGGCAGCGCTTTTTCGTAGATACCTAACGGATGCTGACGCATGGTTACTCCCCCCAGATGTCGCGGATGTGTGAATGGAATGCATGGGCCACCTGCGGTGGGTTAGCAGTGCCTGTCAGTGCCCGTCCGGCAATAAACGCTTTCACATTGATCTGCTTAAACAGCGGCAGGTCGGCGGGGGTAATGCCGCCGGTGATCGAGAGCTGCAGGCCGATATCCGAGAGGGCTTTCATGCTGGCGAGATCCGCCTCGCCCCACTGCTGGCCGCTGGCCTGTGCGTCGCGCCCACGGTGATAAATGGCCTGTGTGACCCCGATACGGTGCCATTCTCGCGCATCATCCAGCGTCCAGTGACCAAACAGCTCCATCTGAATTTCCCCGCCGCAGCGCAGAGCCACCTCGTGACCCTTCTCGACGGTTGCCAGCGGTGCGGCGCAGATGATGGTCATCCAGTTCGCGCCTGCGCCAAACGCCTGTTCAGCCAGCGTTTCTCCGGCATCGGCCACTTTCCAGTCAGCCACGATCGTTTTTTTCGGACACTGCTGGCGCAGTGCGCGCACGGCATTAAGCCCTTCGGTGAGACACAAAATGGTGCCTGCTTCGATAATATCGACGTGATCCGCAAGCCGCTCGACGTCGCGCTGTGCGGCCTGAAGTGAGGTATGGTCGAGCGCCAGCTGCAGTAATGGTCGGCTCATAGGTCGTGCTCCTTAACATGGGCGTGATAGCCCTGTAGTGCTGAAATCAGTAGCTGGTAGCGCTGATACTTGCGCTGGTAGGCCGCATGGGCATGCTTGTCGGGTGTGATGACGCGAATGTGATGTCTGACAGCCTGCTGCGCGGTGCGGAAATCGGGATAAACGCCGGTACCCACCAGCGCGGCCAGCGCCGCGCCGGAACAGCCGGTCTCTTCGACCTGTGGCAGTTCTATTGCCAGACCGCTGACGTCCGCGAGCATTTGCATCCACACATCCGAATGGGCAGGGCCGCCGGTTACGCGCAATGCCTGCACGTGCGTGAAGCGCGCTAGCATGCGGTTAAGATGGGTCATGTGGCTGAAGACCACACCTTCATAGACCGCCTGCAACAGATGCGCGCGGGTGTGCAGGGCCTGCATGCCGTAAAACCCGCAGGTCATCTCCAGCCCGGCGTTGCTGCCATAGAGGAACGGCAGGAAGAGCAGATCGCTTCCGGCTTTCGGCAGGCTGGCAACGGACTGGTTGATCGCATCGAATGACATGTCGCCCCACTGTGTGGTCAGCCATTCGAGGTTACCGGACGAGGTGGGGCTGGCTTCGTGAACGATGTAGTGCTGCGGATGAACGTAGCGCCCATACACATAGGGATACGGCTCGTTATGGCCTATACCGTTGGCGATCCCGCTGGTGACAGCCCAGGTGCCCATCACGGCGTTGAGCGTGCTGTCGTCATGTAACCCGGCGCAGATCGCGGTGGAAACCACATCAAACAGCCCCCCCACAACGGGTGTACCCGCTGCGAGACCGGTCAGGGCGGCGGCCTGAGCGGTGATTTCCCCGCACATTTCTGCTGAACCGACGATCGGCGGCAGTGCGCCGTCAATTTCATCGATGCCGAGCCAGCGTGTGAGCTGCGGGTCGTACTGCCCGGTGTTCATGTTGTAGAGATTGGATTCAGAGATGTTGCTCTCTTCACACCCTTTAACGCCGGTGAGGCACCAGCGCAGGTAGTCGTGCGCCATCATCACACAGCCAATCTGCTGATAACGGTGTGGTTCATTCTCTTTCACCCAGCGCAGGAGGGAGGCGGGATGCCCCGTCCATAACGTCTGGCGCGTATGCGGATAAAGCTTTTCAGGAATACCGTCCTGCTGCCAGCGCTGTACAATCTCCAGCGCCCGGCGGTCAGAGGAGAGCATGGCGTTGCCGAGCGGCTGGTCATACTTGTCCAGTAAAAACAGTCCTTTACCCTGAGCCGATATCCCGACGCCTTTGATTTGTGCGCCGCCGATGCCGGCCTTTTTAAGCAGCAGGGCGACGGTGGCGTGGCACTGCTGCCAGAGTTGGTGCATATCCCGCTCAGCGTGGCCTGCGTGTGGGCTGAGTGTGGCAACCGAGCGGCGCTCAATACAGACTTCCTGGCCCTGGCTGGTGTACAGACCGGCTTTCAGATACGTTCCGCCACAATCGATACCCAGCCAGAAGGGCTCTTTTTCACTCATCGTTGACTCTCTTGTCTTACGCCCTCTCTTCAGGAGAGGGCGGGGGGATCAGGCTGCGTGCTTATGCGGGTTCACGCCGGGGTTGGGTTCCGCTCCGGCATCGCATTTCGCCGGTAGCATCAGGGCGAGCAGCGAGGCCAGCGCCAGTGAAACCGCGAGGCAGTACACCCCGGCATCTTTGCTGTAGAGGGTAATCAGCACGCCCACCGCGTAAGGGCCGCAGAACCCACCGAGGTTACCCAGGGCGTTAATCACGCCGCGAGCGCCACCGGCCATCTCTGCGCTGAACAGGCGCGCCGGAATCGTCCAGAACACACCCGCAGCGGACTGCAGGAAGAAGCCACAGCCCACCAGCGCGGCATAGGCCAGCCAGATGTTCTCTTTCAACGCCACAGAGAGGAACATGCAGAGCGCGAAGCCAATCAGCGGCAGGGAGACGAACAGCTTGCGCTTGCCGGTACGGTCAGACAGTGAGGAGAACAGGAACATGCCCGCAATGGCGCCGACATAAGGCAGGATGGCGAGCATTCCCACCTGGCCGATGCTGGTATGCGTCAGCTCTTTGAGAATGGTCGGCAGCCAGAGGGTGTAACCGTAAATCCCGGTCTGGTAGAAGAAGTTCAGGGCAATCAGCTGCCACATGGTTTTGTCGGACAGAACCGCACTCAGTGAGGCATTTTTCACCGCTTTTCCGGCAATAGCCTGCTATTCTGCGGCCAGCGTTTGTATCAGATAATTTTTCTCGGCCTCGGAGATCCAGCGAGCCTCCTGAGGGCGGTCGTAGACGGTGAACACCCAGAGCACCAGCACCACAATGGACATCAGCCCTTCAATGATGAACAGCCAGCGCCAGTCAAGTGCGGTGATAATCCAGCCCGACAGGGGCGCGGTGATGATCCCCGCAATGGGAACAAACATGATGACAATCGCATTGGCGCGGCCGCGTTCGGCGTCCGGGAACCAGTTACTGATCATCGTGAGCACCACAGGCAGCATCCCGCCTTCTGCCACACCGAGTAAGAAGCGCAGTGCCAGCAGTTGATACTGGTTGGTCACAACGCCGGTCAGGACCGAAATCACCGCCCAGGCAACCAGTGACCAGCCAATAAACTTCTTACCGCTGCCATGCACGGCAATCTTGCCGCCGGGCACCTGCAGGAACAGATAACCGATAAAGAAGATCCCACCCGCCAGGCCTGCCATGGTGGCAGAGATACCTAACTCTTCATCCATACCGCCTGGCATCGCAAATGCGATATTCACGCGGTCCATATATGAAATAATACAGGCGATAAGAATAGGCGGAATGATTCTTAACCAGCGCTGGCGCGGAATATCCGCTTGTAGAGCATGAGTAGAAATATTCATATTTAATATCTCAGTGAATGTAACCGGAATAAGATTTTTATTGTTATTGCGTTGCTTTTTTCATTTCACTAATGCCGTCGCGCAAAATAGCGATGCGATGGCTGACGTTAGCATTAGCATTTATTTCCAGTAATTTAATACCGGAGAATTTCAATGTTGCGGCGCTCGCCGCAGTAAAAAGTGCTTTTACCTGGTCGGTGGTCATTAAACTGTCGGCACAGAACGGGGAAAATGGCGCGTGCAGATCCTGCCATTCGCCGTAGGCCCCGCGAACGGAGGTCCCGGAGAACATCAGCGCGCCCAGCTTCCCGGCCTCAAGTGCGGCTTTAACATGTTCAGGCGGCAGCGCGGTATTGCGTCCTTCGATAGCCGACCGCGCCCAGTTAATGCATACGTTGATATCCGTTTCTTTCACCACCTCAAGCACCTGCGCTAAGGGCAAAAAACCCTTGCGTGGCGCGGGGCCGGTCATGGCATCGCAGTGTTCAAGCACCAGGTCGCATGACCAGTCCCATGAGGTGATTTCACGTACAGAACGGGAAAACGCAGCGGTAGCTTGTTCAACAGACGGGTTTCCCGCCTGCGGCGCGGCTTGCATCTCCAGGGCAATAATTTTGCCTGGAAAGCGAGTATTGATGGCATCAATCTTTCGCAGCAGATGGCGGTAATAGTCAACGCAGGCTTTGCGCTGTTCTTCATCGGCAGAGGCCAGGCCAAACGCGCCATTTGTGCCGCGGCGGCGCATGGTTTCCATCACCGCGGTAACCACTATTTGCCAGTCCCCCGGCGTATGGCGGAACAGCCATGCGTCACCCAACGGATGGAGATCCTCAAGACACGGTTGCTCCAGCCCGCGAATATCTGGCGTGTCAGAAAGCTCTCGCCAGAAGTCCTGCTCTTCTTGTTCCCCTTGCTGGTGAAACGAGGGTGCGCAGGGGTACGCACCAATTATAAAACCGGTGTTAGTCATTTCGCATTCCCAATAGAGTTCAGAAAATTAATCTATTTCGCTGATTGCTACTTTCACCACAATTTTACGAATTGCCGATGCCTTATTTTTAATGCAGGCAGGACGGTGAACATCCTGCGGAAAAAATATGGCGTACGTGCCGGGCGTCATTTCTATAAATGATTCATTTTCGCTGCCGTGATAAAAAATAATATCCCGCTGTTCCAGCAGTGATTCGCTTATTTCGTTATTGCCGGTATCAATGGCGACACCGATTTTCTCTTCACCCCATGCCAGAAACTGAATGTCCAGATAGCGACGGTGCACTTCGGGACGGTTCTCATCCCACGTCCGGGTGGTGAGGTCGAGCACCTGAGCAAAGATGTTACGTCCGTCAATGTCCACCACGCCAGGTGCCAGCGCCGTGAAATCCGTGGTGCGCAGAAAATCGAGTGCTTTCTCTATCGCCCGCGGCAGGCGACACGGATTTGGCTGCGAAATATGTCCTAAAATCATGGCCCACTCCTTACAGAGACTGTATTTTCGCCCACACGCTGTCGTCAATGGTGATGCCGTTGCGGCGGTTCTCTTCGAGCAGACGTGTGAATTCATGACCCGGCAGTCGAACCGCAACGTTGTCATCAGCCCGCTCGGCGTTGATTATAAAGTCCATGATGCGCTGCAGTTTGGCATCGCGGGTGGGTCCGTCGATCAAACGATCGACCTCGATGGCGATAAAGATTTGTGACACGCCATATTCGTCGCTGTTGTCCTGGGTCACTTCCGCAACGGAGGATCCGTTGGAGAGCAGGGTTGCGATCATGTCGAGGACGATGGATAAGCCCGATCCTTTCCAGTAGCCCATCGGCAGAATGCGGCGGTTTTTCTCGATCACGCCAGGTTCTCTGGTGAGGTGCCCTTCATCATCAAAGCCCCCATCCACCGGCAACGTGCGTCCGGCCAGGCGATTCACTTCCAGCATGCCGTAGGAGAACATTGACATCGACATATCGACCATTGTGATCGGCGTAGACGGAATCGCCACGATCAGGGGGTTAGTGCCGATGCAGCACGCTTTCGAGCCCCAGGCTGGCATGACGGCAATGGAGTTAGTCCAGCAGATCCCGATGTACCCCTTCTCTGCAGCCTGCCAGCCGTAGCTGCCGCCGCGCATCCAGTGGTTGGCGTTTCGCAGTGCCACAAGGCCGATACCGTGGTCGGCGGCCAGTTCGGTGGCGCGATCCATCATCTTTTTCGCCGTCAGGTTGCCAATCGAACGTCGGGCATCCCACTGTTCGATGGCACCCAGCGAGGTCACCCGTGTTGGCTGGGCATCAGGAATGATGTCGCCGGCATCAAGCTGCTGAATGAAACGAGGGAAGCGGTTAACCCCGTGTGAATAGACGCCCGATTCCGTGGTGCGGGCAAACATCTCCGCGCAGGCGTCGGCGGTGTCCGCTTTTACGCCGCGATCGACCAGGACCCGCCTGAACGCCGCTTTTAACTCTTCAAAGGTCACTTTCATCCCTGTTCTCCTGTTTTTGTCGGGGCAAGTGTGAGTGCTTTTTTATCGCTAAATTTCACTATGCGAAATCTGATTTCAAATATAGCGATCAAATTTTGCCAGATCAACGACATTCATGATTTTCAAAATCGATTAAAATCAACTGGTTGTGTTTTTTCTGTTGAGATCGTGAACTGAACCACACTTTGCGCTACCATCAGGACGCGATAAAAAGGAGCCATTGGATGAGCACGAAAGAGAGCGAAATGACGCAAGAAAAAGAGAGGCCAGCAGGTAGCCAGAGCTTGTTTCGCGGCCTGATGCTGATTGAGATCCTCAGCAACTACCCGAACGGGTGTCCGTTGGCCCATTTATCGGAACTGGCAGGGCTGAATAAAAGCACCGTGCACCGCTTACTGCAGGGATTACAGTCGTGCGGGTACGTTACCCCGGCGCCTGCGGCGGGCAGCTACCGCCTGACCACCAAATTTATCGCCGTCGGGCAAAAGGCGCTGTCGTCGCTGAATATCATTCACGTGGCGGCCCCGCACCTTGAGACGCTGAATATCGCCACCGGTGAGACGGTGAACTTCTCAAGCCGCGAGGACGATCACGCCATTCTGATTTATAAGCTGGAGCCCACAACCGGTATGCTGCGCACGCGCGCTTACATCGGTCAGCATATGCCGCTTTATTGTTCGGCGATGGGCAAAATCTACATGGCGTTTGGTCATCAGGACTATGTGGCGAGCTACTGGCAGAGCCATCATGAGCAGATCCAGCCGCTCACGCGCAACACGATTACCGAGCTGAGCGCGATGTATGACGAGCTGGCGGAAATCCGCGAGCACAGCATGGCGATGGATAAAGAAGAGAACGAGCTGGGCGTCTCCTGTCTTGCCGTACCGGTGTTTGATATTCATGGCCGCGTGCCGTACGCGATCTCCATTTCGCTCTCGACGTCCCGCATGAAGCAAATTGGTGAAAAAAACCTGCTGAAACCGCTGCGGGAAACGGCAGAGGCTATCTCAAAAGAGCTGGGTTTTAACGTGCGCGGAGCGTGACAGATGAACCGATTTATCCTGGCTGATACGGAAAAATGCATTGGCTGCCGTACCTGCGAAGTGGCCTGCGTGGTGTCGCATCAGGGAATGCTTTCTGCAGGCGCGTTTACGCCCCGCATTCGGGTGGTCAAAGGCGGTGCATTCACTACGGCTGTGGGCTGTCATCAGTGTGAAGATGCCCCTTGTGCCGCTGTTTGTCCGACACAGGCGATTCGCCACACCGCGGGTGCCTGGCGGGTGGAGCCGGCGCGCTGTATTGGCTGTAAAAGTTGTGTGGTAGCGTGCCCGTTTGGGGCAATGCAGGTTCAGCGAGTGGGGAACCGCGTTCAGGCGGTGAAATGTGATTTGTGCGCAGATCGCGAGGCTGGACCCGCCTGTGTGGAGGCGTGCCCAACCCACGCGCTGCGCTGCGTTGACCCCGCCAGATTACGCACCGAACGGCTGCATAATCTGGCGTAACGCGTTACTGGCTATCTTCGCGCCAGGCGTACTCAATCTCTTCGGCGAGAATTTTCACGCCCGCTTCGATTTTTTCCGGATCGGGCACGTAGTTCATGCGCATGCACTGATGCGTATGCGGCCACGGCTTATCCAGACCCGGGAAGAAGTAATCACCCGGCACCATCAACACGCCGCGCTTTTTCAGGCGCTGGTAGAGAAGCTCGGTGGTGATCGGCAGATCCTTAAACCACAGCCACAGGAAAATTGCCCCTTCAGGTTTGTGGATCAGGCAGCGTTCTTCCGGTAAGTAGCGGCGAAGAATGGCGATCGTTTCCTGTACCCGCTGGTAATAGAACGGCTTGATAACCTCGTTCGACAGGCGCAGCAGGTCATTACGTTTGATCATTTCACACATCATCGCCGGGCCGATTCCCCCCGGGGAAAGGCTGATAATGCCGTTCATGTTGGTAATGGCGGTGATGATTTTTTCATTGGCGATGATGATCCCGCAACGGCTGCCCGGCAGACCCAGCTTGGAAAGACTCATACACAGGACGATGTTAGGGTTCCACAGCGGACGTGCTTCGCTGAAGATGATCCCCGGGAACGGCACGCCATAAGCGTTATCAATCACCAGCGGGATGTCGTGCTGATTCGCCAGCGCATCCAGCTTCATCAGTTCGTCGTCGGTGATGACGTTGCCCGTTGGGTTGGTTGGACGTGATACGCAGATCATGCCCGTCTCTTCACCAATATGCAGATGTTCAAAGTCGACATGATATTTGAACTGGCCTTCTGGCAGCAGCTCAATATTCGGGCGCGCCGAGACGAACAGATCCTCTTCGAGGCCGGAATCGGCATAGCCGATGTACTCTGGCGCCAGCGGGAACAGCACTTTTTTGGTGGTGCCGTCGGCGCGACGGCCTGCGAACAGATTAAACAAGTAGAAAAATGCGCTCTGACTGCCGTTTGTCAGTGCAATATTCTGTGGTTCGATATCCCAACCCAGCTCTTTGCGCAGCATTTCAGCAAGCAGTGTCAGCAGTTCGGTTTTACCCTGCGGGCCATCGTAGTTGCAAAGCGCATCGGTTGCTTTCCCGCTTTCCAGCATCTGAGCCAGCAGCGTCTGAAAATAGGTGTTCATCTCCGGGATTTGAGCCGGGTTTCCGCCGCCGAGCATGATGGCGCCTGGTGTGCGCAGCCCGTCGTTGAGGTCCTCCATCAGGCGAGTAATGCCTGAATGGCGGGTGAATTTGTCGCCGAAAAGTGAAAACGTCATAGCAGGTGATCTGTCGAGCTTATTTTGAAAGTGGGTAACCATAACGCTAGCACCGTGCTGGTGCAAATCGAGAGATGCGGTCGGGATTGTTGTTTTATGTGGTGGGAAGGTATTTAGGTAGTGGATTGTTCTGGTGAAATATCCCTCTCCCGGAGGGGGAGAGGGAACCGGTTTGCGTCGTTATTGATTACCCGCCCACACCACCATGACCTTATCGCCATTGTGCTCGCGAACGAAGCCGTAGCCTTCTTTCAGCGACAGCGTGGTTTGTTTGCCTTCACCTATTGCGGGATGACGGGCGCGGAACTGGCCCAGAACCTGCCAGTGGGCGACAGTTAAGGCCTGCTTGCCCGTCACGTCCTGCCAGTTCATATCCGAGCGGGTGCCCTGTAATGGATCGGACCCTGTCGGTCCGAATGGCCGCTCGGATTCATCTCCGTAGTAAATTTGTACGCTGCCCGGGGCGAGCAGGAGCAGCTCTGCGGCACGCTGGCCGCCTTCACGGAAAAGGCGTGTGTCATGCGACGAGAGATAGCTCAGGACATTGAAGCTTTGCAGTTTTTCCGCCATCTGCTGCCAGGTCAGGTCGATGTCCGCCAGACAACCGACCGCTTTTGCTGCCTGCTCCTGATAATCAAAGTTGATCATCGCGTCAAACCCGTGGCGGTAATAATCGCTTTGCATCACGCCGTGGCCCCATGACTCGCCGGTCATCCAGAACGGGGTATTGTCGAGTTTTTTGTCGGGGTTCGCGCCTTTCCAGGCTGCCAGCGCCTGGCTTGCCTGATCTTTCAACTGCTGCCAGGCCTCGAGTTCCACGTGTTTTGCCGTATCCACACGGAAACCGTCAATGCCATAGTCACGTACCCACTGGCTGAGCCAGTGGGTCAGGTAATCACGCGGGGTGTAGCCCGAAATGGCCTTCGCGTGGGTATCGGGTTTATGTTGATAGAAATTAGGTAAACCGGAAGGGGTCGTCGACTCCGTTTTCAGGTCCGGCAGGAACGCCAGCGACAGGGTTAAATCGTCGAAGCCGGGATTGTCATAATCGCCAATGTCGGTGCGGATCCACTTTTTACCCCACCATTTTTCCCAGGCGGCTTTGTCGCTGAAGTTGATGTAATCGTTGAAGCTGTGCCAGCTTTGGCCTGCTCCCGGCTTCCAGTCCGTCCAGTGCTCGCCCAGCGTTTTTTTCAGTTCATCACCCTGCAGATAAAGGGCCCCGAACTGGAACGCCTGCATGTCTGCGAGCGTCGCGTAACCCGTGTGGTTCATGACGATATCAAACAGGATGCGGATCCCGCGTTTATGCGCTTCATCGACAAGGTGGCGTAAATCATCTTCGGTGCCCATGTTGGCATCAAGCGTGGTCCAGTCCTGGGTGTAGTAGCCATGATAGGCGTAGTGGGGGAAGTCACCTTTGGTGCCACCGCCAACCCAGCCGTGGATCTGCTCCAGCGGGGAGCTTATCCAGAGCGCATTCACGCCCAGCTGCTGTAAATAATCGAGCCGGGTTGTAAGCCCCTTGAGATCGCCACCGTGGAAGGTGCCGATCTCCTGCATGCCATCTTTGTGGCGTCCATAGCTGTTATCGTTAGAGGGATCGCCGTTGACAAAGCGGTCAGTCAGCACGAAATAGACGGTGGCGTTTTGCCAGCTAAAGGGCGCGGGTTTGTCGGTCTCAGCGCGTTCAAGCAGCAGCAGACCGTTGCTGTTGGCGGCGGGTTGCAGGGTGATTTTCCCATTCTGCACTGTTGCAGTCTGTTTGCTGTAGAAATCACGGACCACCGATCCTTCCGGGAAATCGTTGCCAACTTCAAGCGTCAGGGGTTTACCGTCCCACTTCGGACACTGGCGGGTAACGTTTGCAAGCGACGGTTCCGCTGCGCTCTGAATAGTCAGCATCAGTGTGGGCGTACCGGAGCGGGTATCGACACGTATCTGATACTCGCCGTCGCGGAACAGTCGCCACTGCGGCGGCGTGCCGTCACATTTTTTAAGCGACAGCATCTCATTGAGTTTTATTGCATCCGTTGGCTGCCAGCACGTGTTGTCAAAACTCAGCGTAAGAGGGCGAGTACCCTTCGCAAGCTTTGCCTGGCTGGTGAATATCCCGGTACCTTCGGCGCTCAAGGCGTTGAAACCCGGTGATGACCAGTCAGCATGAGCCAGTGCGGGTAACATCAGAAAAGCTAATGCGGTGCGTTTCATTCCATTTTCCTGTCGCGGCATTTTTGACCAGTGTGCCATCAGGTGTTGGGTAAAAACTCATCCCCCGGGGCTTTCTGCAAGGATGACGCGTGAGGATGAGTGATCCCGCGCAAAATTAGGAAGTTATCTGCGAGTTCGCGCACAATTTTTCATAATTGATGCTTATGTGAGCAGGTTTCAGGTGACATAGTTTCGGAATTGGACTATTTCTATACGTGCTCTTGCAGTCTATTTTTGTTATGATTTGAGATTCCGCTCTCAAATTTGTGAAAAAAATAAGGTGTTGGAATGTTTATATCCGACCAGGAGACCTAATGATATCGACTCCCATTCGACGATATGGGGCCGCGATACTCATGTTACTCACCATGGCATTTTCGGGTGAGGTGCTTGCGAAGACGCACACGGATACAACGAGTAAGAAAGCCCACGTAATAAAGACGACAAGTAGTAAGGTTAGCAGTAAACAAGAGTATTCTCGCAATAGTGCAAAGAGTAGTTCACTTCCTGATTTGCGAAAATACCCTTCCGGAACACCAAGGAAAAAAGCGTTTCTCCGGACGGTAATGCCTTACATCACAAGTCAAAACGCCGCGATTACTGCGGATCGTAACTGGTTGATTGCCAAACAGTACGACAGCCGTTGGTCGCCATCAGAACGCGCGCGTCTGAAAGATATCACCAAACGCTACAAGGTGAGCTGGAACGGTAACACGCGCCGTGTGCCGTGGAACTCTCTCTTAGAGCGTGTCGACATTATCCCGGGGAGCATGGTTGCGACCATGGCTGCAGCAGAAAGTGGCTGGGGTACCTCGAAACTGGCGCGTAATAACAACAACCTGTTTGGTATGAAATGTATCAAGGGGCGTTGTAACAATGCACCAGGTAAGGTGAAAGGCTATTCTCAGTTTGAATCGGTGAAAGATTCCGTGAATGCCTACGTGGTGAATCTGAACACGCATCCGGCCTACTCATCGTTCCGTAAATCGCGCGCTCAGCTGCGTAAAGCGGATCAGGAAGTGACGGCCAGCACGATGATCCACAAGCTGAAAGGTTATTCGACCAAGGGACAGAGCTATAACAACTATCTGTTCGCGATGTACCAGGATAACCAGCGCTTAATCGCCGCACATATGTAATTCAAAAAAACGCCTTCCATCGGAAGGCGTTTTTTTTTTCTCTTTTTTCTACATCATCACTTCGCTGTGACGCTCCCGGTACTCTTTTGGCGTACTTTCATACTCCTTTCGGAACACCGAATAAAAATATTGCAGCGACGGGTAACCGCACATCTGTGAGATTTCGTTGATCGACAATGAGGTGGAGATCAGCAGGCTGCGTGCTTTCTCCAGTTTCTCGGCGTGGATGACCGCATGAATGGTTTCGCCCACTTCCTCTTTAAACCGCTTCTCCAGATTCGAACGGGAAATGCCCACCGAGTCCAGCACCTGATCGACCTTAATCCCTTTGCAGGCGTTGTTGCGAATGTAGTGCATGGCCTGAATAACTGCCGGGTCGCTTAAGGAGCGGTAATCCGTTGAACGGCGTTCGACTACGCGGACTGGGGGAACCAGTAAGCGCTGAAGCGGCAACGCTTCTTTATCCAGCAGACGATGCAGTAACTTCGCTGCCTGATAGCCCATCTGACGCGTACCCTGTGCAACGGACGAGAGCGCCACGCGAGAGAGGTAACGCGTCAGCTCCTCGTTATCGATGCCAATGACGCACAGTTTTTCCGGCACCGGAATGTGTAAATGTTCGCAGACCTGCAAAACGTGGCGGGCACGAGCATCCGTGACGGCAATGATGCCGGTTTGCGGCGGCAGGGTTTGCAGCCAGTCCGCCAGTCGGTTTTGCGCGTGCTGCCAGTTTTCCGGCGCGGTCTCCAGCCCCTGATAAACCACGCCGCGGTACTTCTCCTGCGCGACAAGCTGGCAGAAAGCATGTTCGCGCTCAACTGCCCAGCGCTTGCCGCTGGTTGACGGTAAACCATAAAACGCGAAGCGATGGACGCCTTTCTCTTTCAAATGCAGGAAGGCGGTCTCAACCAGCGCATGGTTATCGGTGGCGATATAGTGAACCGGCGGATAGTGCTCGGGCGCATGGTAAGACCCGCCGACGCCAACAATCGGAACGTCGACGTCAGTCAGCAATTGCTCAATGACGGGGTCGTCGTAGTCAGCGATGACCCCATCGCCCAGCCACTCTTTGATGTTTTCGAGACGGGTTCGGAAATCTTCTTCGATAAAAATATCCCACTCGGATTGCGACGCCTGCAAATATTCACCAACGCCCTCCACCACCTGACGGTCGTAGGCTTTGTTGGCATTGAATAACAACGTGATGCGGTGACGCTTTTCAAACATGGCTAACTTCCCAAATAAGTCACAATATTGTTATCAGGCTCGTCGCTTGGTTGCAGAGTCCATCCAGACTGCCAGCAAAAGAATGGCCCCCTTGACGATATACTGCCAAAACGTCGGGACGTCCATCATACTCATCCCGTTATCCAACGAAGCCATAATAAATGCCCCCATCACCGCGCCTGCCACGCTGCCGACACCGCCTGCGAGGCTGGTGCCGCCAATGACGCAGGCGGCGATAGCATCCAGCTCGGCGATGTTCCCGGCCGAGGGAGAACCCGCCCCCAGACGCGAGCTGAGGATCAACCCGGCGATAGCAACCATCAGGCCGTTAATGGCGAAGACGGCGAGTTTGGTGCGCTCGACGTTGATCCCTGAAAGACGAGCAGCCTCAAGGTTGCCGCCGATGGCATAAACACGGCGGCCAAACGCGGTACGCGTGGCCATAAACATCCCGGCCAGCAGCAACAGTGCCAGCAGCAATACCGGCGTCGGGACACCGCGATAGTCGTTCAGAAGCCAGATTGCGCCCAGTACAATGACCGCAGTGAGTGCCTGGCGACCGACTGTGGACGTTGACGCTGGCGATGGCAGACCCAACGCCTGACGGCGCATTCGCCCACGCCACTGCCAGGCCACAAACGCCAGCAACCCAATCACACCGAAGGTAAAGCCGACGCTATCGGCGAGGTAGCTCTGACCAATTTGTGACATGGCTGCGCTGGTAGGGGAGACGGTGGTGCCGTTGGTGATGCCAATTAGGATCCCGCGGAAGGCCAGCATCCCCGCCAGCGTGACAATGAACGACGGGACTTTACGGTAGGCAACCCACCAGCCGTTCCAGGCGCCCAGCAGCAGGCCCAGCACCAGCGTAACCGCAATGGTCAGCGGCAGTGGCCAGCCAAGCCAGACGTCAAAAATGGCCGCCACGCCACCAAGCAGACCCATCATCGACCCCACCGACAGGTCGATTTCCGCCGAGATAATCACGAATACCATGCCCACCGCGAGGATGCCGGTAATGGCAGTCTGACGCAGCAGGTTAGAGACGTTACGCGCGCTTAAGTACGAGCCATCGGTCATCCAGGTAAAGAACAACATGATGGCAATAATCGCCGCGATCATCACGAAAACCTGCAGGTTCAGCGCTTTTAGCCCGGCAAACGCGCCGGGCGTCGGAACAGCGACTTTAATATCAGACGGATTGCTTTTCGACATGACGTTCGCTCCTTAAAGCGGCTTCCATCACCTGCTCCTGCGTCAGGTTCTGGTTAATCAGATTGGCTTTCAGTTTTCCCTCGTGCATGACCAGCACGCGATCGCTCAGGCCGAGCACTTCGGGTAACTCAGACGAGATGACAATGACGGCAATCCCTTGCTGTACAAGCTGATTAATCAGTTTGTAGATTTCGTACTTGGCGCCGATATCGATCCCACGCGTCGGCTCGTCCAGGATCAATATGCGTGGGTTGAGGAGCAGGCAGCGCGCCAGGATTGCCTTCTGCTGGTTGCCCCCGCTCAGACGTCCAATGGCCAGTTCCGGGGAGGATGTTTTGACCTTGAGTCTGGCGAGCGACTGGAGAATGCACTGCTGCTCAGCAGCATCATCGAGGCTGCTCAGCGCACCGGAGAACCTATCGAGCGCGGCAAGCGTGATGTTTTTACCCACCGCCATGACCGGGACGATGCCATCTTTCTTGCGATCCTCCGGTACCATGGCAATACCGTGGGCAATCGCCTGCTGGCAGTTTTCGATTTTTACCGGCTGTCCGTCGATAAAAATACGGCCTTCCCAGCGGCCCGGCCACACGCCAAACAGGCACTGGACGGCTTCAGTGCGCCCGGCCCCGACTAACCCCGCAATACCGAGGATTTCGCCGCTGTGAAGGGAAAACGAGACGTCATTAACGCGCTTGATGTGGCGGTTAACGGGATGCCACGCGGTGAGGTTTTCCACGCGTAACACTTCGTCACCCGTGGTGTGCGGTTCGTTTGGATAGAGCGCCGTGAGCTCGCGCCCCACCATCATGGTGATAATGTCATCTTCACTCATGCCGGCAGCTTCACGTGTGCCGATGTGCTGACCGTCGCGGATCACACAGATGGTGTCCGAAATGGCTTTTACCTCATTGAGCTTGTGCGAAATGTAGATGCACGCAATGCCGTGGTTTTGCAGATCGCGAATGATATTGAGCAGGACGGCCGTTTCCTGCTCGGTGAGGGAGGCCGTTGGCTCATCGAGGATCAGCAGCCTTACCTGTTTGTTCAGCGCCTTGGCGATTTCAACCAGCTGTTGTTGCCCGAGGCCAAGATCACCGACGCGCGTATCCGGGGAGATCGCGAGACTTACCTGGGCCAGCAGTTTTTCACAGCGTAGCGTCATGGTGTCGTAATCCAGTACGCCATGACGTGAAATTTCGGCCCCCAGAAAAATGTTCTCCAGCACGGTGAGGTGCTTCACCAGCGCCAGCTCCTGGTGGATGATGGCGATGCCTTTGCGTTCGGTATCGCGAATGTGTGTCGCCTGAATCACTTCACCGGCAAAGACAATTTCGCCTTCGTAACTGCCGTGCGGGTAGATCCCACACAACACTTTCATCAACGTCGATTTGCCCGATCCGTTTTCGCCACACAGCGAGACCACTTCGCCGGGATTGAGCCGCAGACTGACGTTGTCGACCGCTTTCACCACGCCAAAGCGCTTGGTGATGCTTTTCATTTCAAGTAAATAAGGCATAACTGCTCCACATGACCCGAGGGAAGAACAGTACAACTCGATGCGCCCCCGCAGATCAGGGGCGCGCTGGATTACAGTTCACTCTTCTTGTGGAAACCGTCTTTAATGACGGTGGCGTCAATGTTCTCTTTATTGACTTCAATGGGGGTGAGCAGACGAGCCGGAACATCTTTAAGCCCGTTATTCAGCGTCGCGTCTGCCTTAGGTTGCTTACCATTTCCCAGCTCCACGGCAATTTCCGCCGCCGTATTCGCAAGCTGGGTAATCGGTTTGTAGACGGTCATGGTTTGTGTGCCTGCCATGATGCGTTTGACGCCCGCGAGGTCGGCATCCTGACCCGAAATAGCCACTTTTCCTGCCAGCCCCTGGGCGCTGAGTGCCTGGATTGCGCCCCCTGCGGTGGCATCGTTGGATGCGACGACAGCATCGATTTTGTTGTTGTTGGCGGTTAAGGCGTTTTCCATGATTTTCAGCGCGTTTTCTGGCAGCCAGCCATCCGCCCACTGATCGCCGACCACTTTAATCTTACCGCTGTCGATATACGGCTTCAGGACTTTCATTTGCCCTTCGCGGAACAGCTTGGCGTTGTTATCAACCGGCGAGCCGCCCATCAGGAAATAATTGCCCTGAGGTACTTTGTCGATCAGGCTTTTAGCCTGTAATTCACCCACTTTTTCATTGTCGAACGAAATATAATAATCGATATCCGCATTATTAATCATGCGGTCATAGGCTAAGACTTTTATGCCTTCTTGTTTGGCTTCTTTAACGACGTTACTTAATACCTGGCCGTTATAAGGGATAATGACCAGCACATCGACGCCGCGGTTGATCATATTCTCAATTTGCGACATTTGCGTTTCTTCGTTGCCGTTCGCGGATTGCACAAACACATTCGCGCCAAGTGATTCCGCTTTTTTCACAAAAATATCGCGATCTTTCTGCCAGCGTTCAAGGCGCAGATCGTCAATCGCCATGCCAATTTTGACTTCCTTGGCATGTCCGGCAAAGCTTGCAAGGAGGAGCGTAGTGCAGAGAGTAAGGGACAGGTTCTTTATCTTCATAATTATAGGGCCTTTTTGTAGGGGTATGTGTTGCTGAGATAAAAGAAACATTCACTGCTGGGACGCAGCAAATTTTTAACGGGGAAAGGCGGGCTGGCAATTACAGATTTTTATCTTCGCATTATGATATTTGGTTTATTTCTGAATTTATGACCGCGATCGAATTTTAAAATACGTAACGTCTTAATTACATTTGATTATGGAAGAGGGACCGAAAAATAGTTTGCCTGCGCATTATTTTGCGAGCCAGCGCACAGTTGTGCATTCTCTCAATAGCAGTGTGAAATAACGTAATTGAGCAAGCCAAAATGTCTATTCACTATTACTCCTGTATCAACGACTCGCCGCATACCCTGATTATGGAGCTCAATATGCAAGCTTATTTCGACCAACTCGATCGTGTTCGTTACGAAGGCCCGAAAACAACCAATCCTTTAGCATTTCGTCACTACAACCCGGATGAGCTGGTGCTGGGTAAGCGCATGGAAGATCATTTGCGCTTTGCCGCCTGTTACTGGCATACCTTCTGCTGGAACGGAGCCGATATGTTCGGCGTGGGTTCCTTTGACCGTCCATGGCAGCAGCCGGGTGAGGCCATCGAGTTGGCGAAGCGTAAAGCCGATGTCGCCTTTGAATTCTTCCACAAGCTGAACGTGCCGTACTACTGCTTCCATGACGTGGATGTGTCGCCGGAAGGCGCCTCACTGAAAGAGTATCTGAACAATTTCGCGCAGATGGTGGATGTGCTGGCGGCTAAACAGCAGCAAAGCGGCGTGAAGCTGCTGTGGGGCACGGCCAACTGTTTTACCAACCCACGCTATGGCGCGGGTGCGGCAACCAATCCTGATCCGGAAGTGTTTAGCTGGGCGGCAACGCAGGTGGTTACCGCAATGAACGCCACGCATCAGCTGGGCGGCGAAAACTATGTGCTGTGGGGCGGTCGTGAAGGCTATGAAACCCTGCTCAACACCGACCTGCGTCAGGAGCGCGAGCAGATTGGCCGCTTTATGCAGATGGTGGTCGACCATAAACACAAAATCGGTTTCCGCGGTACGCTGCTGATCGAACCGAAGCCTCAGGAACCTACTAAGCACCAGTACGACTACGACGTTGCTACCGTGTACGGCTTCCTGAAACAGTTCGGCCTGGAAAAAGAGATCAAAGTTAACATTGAAGCCAACCATGCCACGCTGGCCGGCCACTCTTTCCATCACGAGATTGCGTCTGCTATCGCGCTGGGTATCTTCGGTTCTGTTGATGCTAACCGCGGCGATGCGCAACTGGGTTGGGATACCGACCAGTTCCCGAACAGCGTGGAAGAGAATGCGCTGGTGATGTATGAAATTATCAAAGCGGGTGGTTTCACCACCGGCGGGCTGAACTTCGATGCCAAAGTGCGCCGTCAGAGCACCGACAAATACGACCTGTTCTATGGCCATATTGGCGCAATGGATACCATGGCGCTGGCGCTCAAAGTCGCCGCCCGTATGATTGAAGACGGTGAACTGGATAAACGTGTCGCGAAGCGTTATAGCGGCTGGAACAGTGAGCTGGGTCAGCAAATTTTGAAAGGCCAGTTATCGCTTGCGGACGTCGCGAAGTACGCTGAACAACATCAACTGGCACCGCAGCATCAGAGCGGGCATCAGGAGCTGCTGGAAAACCTGGTTAATCACTACCTGTTTGATAAATAACAGCGAGTAGATAATCACGTAAGCCCGGTAAGCGTCGCGCCACCGGGCATTTCTGTTAAAGGAGTCACCGAATGTATATCGGGATTGATCTTGGCACATCGGGTGTGAAAGCCATCCTGTTAAGCGAGCAGGGCGACGTGTTAGCAACGCAGACAGAAAAGCTGCAGGTCTCACGTCCGCATCCGCTATGGTCGGAACAGGATCCGGAGCAGTGGTGGCTGGCAACGGATCGTGCAATCAAAGCGCTAGGTGAACAGCACAGTCTGCGTGACGTCAAAGCCCTCGGCATTGCCGGGCAAATGCACGGCGCGACGTTACTGGACAGTCAGCATCACGTTCTGCGACCGGCCATTCTCTGGAACGATGGTCGCTGTGCAGAAGAGTGCGCACTCCTTGAAGAGCGAGTACCCACCTCCCGCAGTATTACCGGCAACCTGATGATGCCCGGTTTTACCGCACCAAAGTTACTGTGGGTACACCGCCATGAGCCGGAAATTTTCCGTCAGGTGGCGAAAGTTTTACTGCCAAAAGATTATCTGCGTTTTCGCATGACGGGTGATTTCGCCAGCGACATGTCCGACGCTGCCGGCACGATGTGGCTCGACGTGGCCAAACGTGACTGGAGCGAGGCCATGCTCGATGCCTGCCACCTGACTCGCGAACATATGCCAGCGCTCTATGAGGGCAGTGAGATAACGGGTACCTTACAGCCTGCCGTCGCAGAACGCTGGAATATGCCTGCTGTCCCGGTGGTGGCCGGTGGCGGTGACAACGCGGCGGGTGCCGTGGGGGTCGGGATGGTGGACGCCGGGCAGGCGATGCTTTCGCTGGGAACGTCTGGCGTCTATTTTGCGGTCAGCGAGGGTTATCGCAGTAATCCTGAAAGTGCCGTTCACAGTTTCTGCCATGCGCTGCCGGGAAAATGGCATCTGATGTCGGTTATGTTGAGCGCCGCCTCTTGCCTTGACTGGGCCGCGAAACTGACCGGGATGGCTGATGTTCCGGCACTGATTGCTGCTGCACAGCAGGCGGATGAAAGTGCGGGTACCGTCTGGTTTTTACCCTATCTTTCCGGCGAGCGCACGCCGCATAACAACCCGGAAGCGAAAGGGGTATTCTTTGGGTTAACCCATCAGCATGGCCCGGCGGAACTGGCTCGTGCCGTTCTGGAAGGCGTGGGATATGCCCTGGCGGACGGAATGGACGTGGTACATGACTGCGGTGTGACGCCGGCGAGTATCACCCTGATTGGCGGCGGTGCGCGTAGCAGCTACTGGCGCCAGATGCTGTCTGATATCAGCGGACTGCAGCTCGATTTTCGTACCGGTGGTGATGTGGGGCCTGCGCTCGGTGCAGCGCGACTGGCACAGATTGCCATGAACCCGGAAACGCCGCTTTCTCAGCTGTTACCGCAGCTTCAACTGGAACAGGCGCATCTGCCTGACGCGGCACGTCATGCGCGTTATGCGCAAAGACGCGAGGTCTTTCGCAAAATCTACCAACAGCTGCTGCCGCTGATGTCGTAAATACGGTTGTCTGTCAGAGGCACGAGGTTGTCCTTTTTTGGTCTGTGCGGGCCTTCATTTCCTTGCCAGTATGGTGTCATACCCACTGGCGAGGAGATTCAACATGTCACGTACTGCATTAATCAACATCGATACTCAGCAGTCTTTTCATCATCGTCATTACTGGCAGGAGGACGAAATTCCTGCCTTTCAGCAGGCGATGCTGGGGCTGATTGAGGGCTGCCAGGCGCGTGGCATTCCTGTCGTTGATATTTTCCATGTAGATGAAGACGGTCCGTTCACACTGCAAAGCGGCTATGTCAAACCGATGGCCTTTTTACGTCATCAGCCGGACGTGGTCTTCCAGAAACACGTCCATAATGCGTTCACGGATACCGGGCTTGACCGCTGGCTGCGTGAGCGAGACATTAATCAGCTCATCGTGTGCGGCATTCGCACGGAACAATGCTGTGAAACCACTGCGCGGGTGGCATCCGATCTGGGCTATGCTGTGACCTTTGTTAGCGAGGCAACGCTCACGTTTCCAATGACGCACAAGGGGATAACCCTGAGCGCAGAGGAACTGCGTCATCGTACCGAGACGGTACTGGCCGGGCGGTTTGCCGACATTAAAACGGTTGCGGAGACGCTGGAGTCACTGTAATGAGCATCGACGTCTGGTTTGTGATGTTGCCCGGGGTGCTGTCATTAGACATGACGGGCCCGGCAGAGACCTTTGTGCTGGCCGGGGACGCGTTTCGCCTGCATTACATTGGTCCGCAGGCAGAGGTTCCGACGTCGATTGGTCTGATGATGGGCGGTATTCAGCCGCTGCCGGAAAGCCTGCCTGAGGGCAGTTTGCTGGTACTGCCGGGGGTAAGCGACTCCCGCTTTCAGTTTTCAACGCCGCAGGCGCAGCTGATCCAGCACTGGTTAATGCGCCTGCAGCCAAAAATTCATCGTCAGGATATCACCGTCATGTGTGTCTGTTCAGGGGCGTTGCTGGCGGCAAAATCGGGCTTGCTGAACCACCGGCAGTGCACAACGCATCATGACGTTATAAGCCGTTTGCGTACGGCGGCTCCGACGGCAATCATCAAAGAAAACCGGATCTTCGTGCAGGATGAGAATATCTGGACCAGCGCCGGCATCACCTCGGGCATCGACCTGGCGCTGCATATGATTAACCGCCTGTGTGGCGCAGAAAAAGCGCTGGCCGTGGCGCGCGAAATGGTGGTCTGGTTTCGTCGCTCCGGGGACGATCCCCAGCTGTCGCCATGGTTACGCTACCGCAATCATCTTCACCCGGCCATTCATCGTGCGCAGGACGCGCTTACCACCGAGCCGCACAAAGCCTGGGTTTTACCCGAGATTGCCGCTCTGGCGCATGTCAGCCCGCGCCATTTAACGCGGCTTTTTCAGACGCATTTAGGGATAAGCGTTCGCGACTATCTGGAGCAGTTGCGTCTGGCGGTGGCTGAACAGTGGCTGTTGCAAGGGCGTGGCGTGGAACAGGCCTCACTGGCTGCGGGGTTTTCCTCCCCGCGCCAGTATCATCGTGCCCGACAGCGCAGCGTTAACTGACGAAGCGGCGGGTGTCGACCTTCTGCAGCAGCATTGACAGCAGCAGGCTCGCCATCAGCGTGACGGTGAAAATCCACAGGATATCCAGCACCGGCCAGCTTTTGAACTCGACCCCTCTCGTTCTCAGGGCGTGGATCACCAGCGCGTGAAAACCGTATATTCCGAGCGAGTGCCGGGAGATAACGCTCAGCACCGGAAGGGGGCGTGCGTTCAGGGTGTTTTTGACGAGCGTAAGCAGGGATACGGCACAGATGAAGACCATCGGGCCGCAATACAGGTACCAGGTATCGGCAAAATTGCCGCGCCATTGCAGTTCATGCAGCGTCCCACGCGAAATCACGATCACGCCGATGATAAACAGCGCTGCACATAGCCCGTTCATGCCGCGTTTTTGGGTGTCCATCATCCCGATAGCTCGCCCCAGCATGCCGTAGAGTACGTAGTAAAAGGTATCGCCGTTGATATAGAGATTGACCGGTAACCATTCAAAACCATCAATTTTCTGCGAGACCGTATTCGGGTTGGCTATGATGCCAATGACCACCATCAGCGCCAGCAGCATTTTCCCGCTCACGGTTTTCACCTGAATCAGTGGGGAAACCAGATAGATAACGATAATGGCGAAGAAAAACCACAGATGGTAGAAGACGGGTTTTTGCAGAAGGTATTTGAGTGATAGCCCGGCGTTAATCGAGGTGAACAGGGTGATATAGAGCAAGGCCACGGCGCTGTAGAAGCCCAGGCAGGCGGCGATGCGGATAAAATGACGCGGTTGCGCGCTACGATCGCCAAAAAAGAGAAAGCCGGAAATCATAAAGAACAACGGCACACTGACCCGCGACGCGGAGTTAAGAATATTGGCTATATCCCAGTTAACAGGGCTGATACTGTGCGCATTGGTGACATACCAGGTCGTCGTGTGGATCATGACCACCATCAGACACGCTATTCCTCGCAGATTATCAATCCAGCTAATTTTTGACGACATCAGTTCCTCATCATCCCTTGTAAATTCAGTGTGACTGCGATTGTATTGAAGCCTCTCTCTGGAAAATTCTGAGTTTTATTGAGCAGCCTTGTTTGAAAGCCGCGAGGTTCGCAGAATGCCAGGGCATAATCTATAAAAGCTTTGCTACTAAAAATAACAGCCACTGAACAGGGCGGTAATAAAAATGATGATGAAGCGTGCGGCGTCACTCTTTCTGCTGTTTATCCTGGCAGGATGCAGTACGCCACCCTCTGCACCCGTGCAAAAAGCACAGCAGGGAAAAATCAGCCCGGAACGCTCCCTGAATATGGAGCAGTTCTGTAAGGATCAGGCTGCGCGCCGCTATAACTCGGATGCGCAGAACATTGATGTCACCGGATTTGAGCGATTCCAGGGGAGTTATGAGCTGAAAGGCCATACGTCCCGTAAAGAGGGCTTTGTCTGTTCGTTTGACGCAGACGGTCAGTTTTTACATCTCTCCATGCGCTAAGCCGCTCGCTTAATCAACAGCCAGACGCCGGCAGCTGCCTGGCGTGGTGGCTTATTTCCCCAATTTTCCCTAAACAAACCCGTTTCGTACTGTATATCTTGCAGGCAGCGGGTATACTGGTCCCTTCCATTTAAAACCACACGTATCCAGCACGACATACTATGCAAAAGTTTGATACCAAGACCTTCCAGGGCCTGATCCTGACCTTACAGGATTACTGGGCTCGTCAGGGCTGTACCATTGTTCAACCTTTGGACATGGAAGTAGGCGCAGGCACTTCACACCCAATGACCAGCTTACGCGCGTTGGGGCCGGAGCCAATGGCGACTGCTTATGTGCAACCTTCACGTCGTCCGACCGATGGCCGTTACGGCGAAAACCCGAACCGTCTGCAGCATTACTATCAGTTCCAGGTGGTGATTAAGCCATCGCCAGACAACATTCAGGAACTGTACCTCGGGTCACTGAAAGAGCTGGGTATGGATCCAACCATTCACGACATCCGTTTCGTGGAAGATAACTGGGAGAACCCAACGCTCGGTGCCTGGGGTCTGGGTTGGGAAGTGTGGCTGAACGGTATGGAAGTGACGCAGTTCACTTACTTCCAGCAGGTTGGCGGTCTGGAATGTAAACCGATTACCGGCGAAATCACCTACGGTCTGGAACGTCTGGCCATGTATATTCAGGGCGTAGACAGCGTTTACGACCTGGTCTGGAGCGACGGCCCGCTGGGTAAAACCACCTACGGCGACGTGTTCCATCAGAACGAAGTGGAGCAATCCACTTATAACTTCGAATACGCGGATGTGGACTTCCTGTTCACCTGCTTCGAGCAGTACGAGAAAGAAGCGCAGCAGTTGCTGGCGCTGGAGTCTCCGCTGCCGCTGCCTGCTTACGAGCGTATTCTGAAGGCCGCCCACAGCTTCAACCTGCTGGACGCCCGCAAAGCCATCTCCGTGACTGAACGTCAGCGCTACATTCTGCGTATTCGTACCCTGACCAAAGCCGTTGCAGAAGCGTACTATGCGTCCCGTGAAGCCCTTGGCTTCCCGATGTGCAACCGAAACAAATAAGAGGCGGCCATGTCTGAGAAAACTTTCCTGGTGGAAATTGGCACCGAAGAGCTGCCACCAAAAGCCCTGCGCAGCCTGGCTGAATCTTTTGCTGCGAACGTGACTGCTGAGCTGGATAACGCTGGCCTGGCACACGGTAAAATTGAATGGTTTGCTGCTCCGCGTCGTCTGGCGCTGAAAGTGGCGAACCTGGCGGCGTCTCAGCCGGATCGTGAAGTTGAAAAACGTGGCCCGGCGATTGCTCAGGCGTTTGATGCTGAAGGCAAGCCAAGCAAAGCGGCTGAAGGCTGGGCGCGTGGTTGTGGTATCACCGTCGATCAGGCTGAGCGTCTGACCACCGATAAAGGCGAGTGGCTGCTGTACCGTGCACATGTGAAAGGTGAAAGTGCGCAAGCGCTGCTGCCTGACATGATCGCCACGTCGCTGGCCAGGCTGCCGATTCCAAAACTGATGCGCTGGGGCGCAAGCGACGTGCACTTCGTGCGTCCTGTGCACACCGTGACGCTGCTGCTGGGCGATACTGTTATTCCGGCTACCATCCTGGGTGTGGCGTCCGATCGCGTGATCCGTGGGCACCGCTTCATGGGCGAGCCTGAGTTCACCATCGACAATGCTGACCAGTATCCGCAGATCCTGCTGGAGCGCGGTAAAGTTATTGCTGACTACGAACAGCGTAAAGCCAAAATCAAGGCGGATGCGGAAGACGCGGCGCGTAAGATTGGCGGTAAAGCGGATCTGAGCGACAGCCTGCTGGAAGAAGTGACCTCTCTGGTTGAATGGCCAGTGGTACTGACCGCGAAGTTCGAAGAGAAATTCCTGGCCGTGCCGGCTGAAGCGCTGGTGTACACCATGAAGGGTGACCAGAAGTACTTCCCGGTTTACGCCAACGACGGCAAGCTGCTGCCAAACTTCATCTTCGTGGCGAACATTGAATCAAAAGATCCGATCCAGATTATCTCCGGTAACGAGAAAGTGGTGCGTCCACGTCTGGCGGATGCCGAGTTCTTCTTCAACACCGACCGTAAAAAGCGTCTGGAAGATCACCTGCCACGTCTGCAGACCGTGCTGTTCCAGCAACAGCTGGGTACGCTGCGCGACAAGACTGACCGTATTGCGGAGCTGTCTGGCTGGATCGCACGTGAAATCGGTGCGGATGTGAACCACGCAACGCGCGCGGGTTTACTGTCCAAGTGTGACCTGATGACCAATATGGTGTTCGAATTTACCGACACCCAGGGTGTGATGGGGATGCACTACGCGCGTCACGACGGTGAAGCGGAAGATGTGGCCGTGGCCCTGAACGAGCAGTATCAGCCGCGTTTCGCGGGTGACGCGCTGCCGTCTAATCCGGTGGCCTGTGCGGTCGCGATTGCCGATAAGATGGACACCCTTGCAGGTATCTTTGGCATCGGCCAGCATCCAAAAGGCGACAAAGACCCGTTTGCGCTGCGTCGTGCTGCCCTGGGCGTGCTGCGTATCATCGTTGAAAAGAACCTGAACCTGGATCTGCAGACCCTGACTGAAGAAGCGGTACGTCTGTACGGTGATAAGCTGACCAACGCCAACGTGGTCGACGATGTGATCGACTTTATGCTTGGTCGCTTCCGTGCGTGGTATCAGGACGAAGGTTACACCGTCGATACCATTCAGGCGGTACTGGCACGTCGTCCAACCCGTCCGGCAGATTTCGATGCGCGTATGAAGGCGGTTTCCCACTTCCGTACGCTGGAAGCGGCATCTGCACTGGCCGCGGCTAACAAGCGTGTCTCTAACATTCTGGCGAAATCCGACGAAACGCTGAACGAGCGTGTCAACGCTGCGACGCTGAAAGAGCCAGAAGAGATCGCCCTGGCGATGCAGGTTGTGGTACTGCGTGACAAGCTGGAGCCGTATTTCGCCGAAGGCCGCTACCAGGAAGCCCTGGTGGAGCTGGCGGAACTGCGTGATGTCATCGATGCCTTCTTCGAGAAAGTGATGGTGAACGTGGAAGATAAAGAGCTGCGTATCAACCGTCTCTCTATGCTCGAAAAACTGCGTGAGCTGTTCCTGCGCGTGGCGGATATTTCGCTGCTGCAGTAACGTGCATGTGCCCGGTGACGGGCCAGCAGATGAGAAAAACCCGCTTCGGCGGGTTTTTTTATGTCTCGTTTTTTCGTGGGCCAGGTAAGCGCAGTGCAATTGCCTAAAAATTCACCTTGAAATGGTCAGCAAATTACCGTTATCCTGTTTCTCGTTATATTTCTCCCTCAGGAGCGCATCCCGAAAATGAACAAACACGACTGATGAATTTCGATCCTTGCTAAACGCGACCGCGTCGGCAGGGGATGTTTTGATTTCATTCAGGAGTGCTTATGGCTCATTTTGCGCAATCCCCTTCTTTTATTTTGCATCAGGTGACCTGTCAGTTTGCGACGGGCGATACCCTTTTTGGTCCGCTGAATCTTTCTCTGGCGCCGTCACTGTGCGCGCTGGTTGGCCGCAACGGCAGCGGTAAAACACGTCTGCTACGTTTGCTGGCGGGGTGTGATGAACCTGCCAGCGGTCATATCGAACGTTTTGCAACGCACGCTTATGTGGCACAACAGCCCGATATCACCCCGCGAACCACGCTTGCTGAGCTGCTGGGGTATGAGGCGATTTTTGCGGCGCGTAAGCGCATCGACAGCGGTGACTACCAGCCCGATGATTTGGCGTTACTCGACGGACACTGGGATGTAGCAGAACGCCTGAGCGAGGCGTTTCTCCATGCAAAACTTCCATCATTTGACCCGGATAAATCAGCCATGGAACTCAGTGGCGGCGAGCGCATTCGCGCGTTGCTCTGTGGCGCGTTTACGGCTGATGCGGATTATCTGCTGCTGGACGAACCCACCAACCATCTCGACCGGCAGGGACGTGAGTGGTTCTACGACCAGCTCGCCCGTTATCAGGGGGGCGTGCTGGTGGCCTCCCACGACCGTGAACTGCTGGCGAAGGTACCGCGTATTCTTGAACTGAGCGCCTCGGGTCTTCGCCACTACGGTGGCAGTTACGACGACTATACGCATCAGCGGGACGCCGAACAGCAGGCAGCCCGTGCGGCACTGGAACATGCGGCAACAGAGCGCAAACGCACCCGCGCACGGATGCAAAAAGAGCATGACGAAAGCCAGCGGCGTTCGGCGAAGACGTTACGTACGGTCGATAACCTTAATATCGCCTCGTTCGAGCGGGTCAGATACAAAATGGCCGCCAAAGAGCGCATTGGCACCTGGAAAAAACAGCATGGCGATCAACATGAAGCGCTGAATGCTGCGGTGAACAAGGCCCGGGAGCGAGTTGAAGAGGAGAATCCGGTGATGTTCACGTTGCCTGGAAGCCAGATTGCAGAGGGGAAACAGGTGCTGGTGATGGAGGGGCTGGTGCTGCCGCACGTCACTCTCCCGCCGACCAACTGGCGGATGGACGGACCGATGCGTGTGGCGCTAAAAGGGCCAAACGGCTGCGGTAAATCGACGCTTTTAAAAGCCATTCTCGGCGAAGTGGCTCCGCTCTCAGGAACGTGTAAGGTATCGGTAAACTGCGCTTATCTCGATCAACATCTGTCGCAGCTCGATCTTTCGCAGTCGGTGATGGCGCATCTCAATCTGAGTCATACACCTCTGGAAGAGGGTGTGCTGCGAACCCGTTTAGCGCAGCTTCAGCTGGGCGCTGACAAAGTGGCGCTTCCGCTGGCTGAGCTGAGCGGCGGGGAACGTCTCAAGGCTGCTCTGGCCTGTGTCTTGTGGCGTGAAGACGCTACGCAGCTTTTACTGCTGGATGAACCGACCAACCATCTGGATCTGGCCTCGGTCGAGGCGATTGAAGCCGCACTGGCCGGTTTCCCCGGGGCATTGCTGGTGGTTTCTCACGATGAGGCTTTTTTGCGGGGGTTAGCATTGACGCATGAACTGGTCTGGGAAGAGGCGGGTTGGCGGTGTGCCCCCCTTTAAAACACAAGCCCCCGCAAAGGCGGGGGCGGTAACTCACTTTACTGCATCATGCTATATGCTTGCTGAGTGCAGGGTTGGCCTGAATCAGGCGCATCAGCTTTAGCTCGGTTGGGGTGGGTTTTTCGCGTTTTGACTCCCACTCCTGCACCATAGCCACGCTGACACCCATCGCTCTGGCGAATTCTTCAGTTTTTAATCCAGTCCCTTTGCGCAATTGCTCATATTCTTTAAAGGGGTTGGATCTTTGTTGCAGGGTTAACGTCTGCGGTACATCTTTAAAAATAATCTGTTCCAGGCTGCTCAGCAGCTCAAGCTCAGGATCTTTATATTCCATTGAGGACTCCTCTTAAATCACATACCGGGATCAAGAACATCAGAGAGCCTGTTAAGAATAGTCCCTAATACAAACGACGGATCGTCACGGATGTGATTAATCGTGCGGTAACGATCGCTTTATGCGTTTCAGCCGTTGCCAGGGTGAGACTAATTACCTGATTACGCTTATGTCGGCTTCGCCAGGTATTTTTTTGTAAATAGTAAGAAATAAAACGGCAATAGCCGTTTTGCATGAAAAGAGTATCTTGCAGGGCTGACCTGGACTATCCTTGTCAGCGTCGGGCACGCATGTGCCGGTGTGCGCTTTTTTGGGTGAAAGGAGTAATGAAATGGCGACAGGAAAGTCCTGCTCTCGCTGGTTTGCGCCTATTGCGGCGTTGTTGATGGTTGTTAGCCTGAGTGGGTGTTTTGATAAAGAAGGCGATCAGCGCAAAGCGTTTATCGATTTTCTACAGAATACGGTGATGCGCAGCGGTGAACGGTTGCCGACGCTGACTGCGGATCAGAAAAAACAGTTTGGCCCCTTCGTGTCTGATTACGCCATTCTTTATGGTTATTCACAGCAGGTGAGCCAGGCGATGGATTCCGGTATCCGTCCGGTTGTGGATAGCGTGAACGCTATTCGCGTCCCGCAGGATTACATGACGCAACGTGAACCGCTGCGCCAGTCCAACGGTGCGCTCGGCGTGCTGAGCCAACAGCTGCAGAATGCGAAAATGCAGGCGGACGCGTCACGTTCCGCGCTGAAGCAGGGCGACGATCTCAAACCGGTCTTCGACAAAGTGTATGAGAAAGTGGTGTCGAAACCTTCTGAAGCGATGCAACCGCTGATCCCGGCCGCGCAAATTTTCACGCAGCAGCTGGTTCAGGTGGGGGACTTCATCTCCCAGCAGGGCACTCAGGTGAGCTTTGTGGCCAACGGTATTCAGTTCCCGACCTCGCAGCAGGCAAGCCAGTATAATGCGCTGATTGGGCCACTGGCCTCCCAGCACCAGGCCTTTAGTCAGGCGTGGAGTGCAGCGGTCGCTGCCACAGAATAAATCGGAAAACCCCGCCTCAGGCGGGGTTTTTTATTCCGGGCGAAAATAACGCTTGTTATTCTTCTACCACATCGGTATAACTATACAGGTCGGTTTGTTACACAGACCTAAAGCAGTTTAGTAAAGCAGTCCAGATTGTTATCCATAGATACCCTTCGTAGTGACCCTTCCTTCATCGCTTAAAAATCTGTAACACAATCCATCAAGCCGGAAGGCACAATATATTTGTTAATTAAGGTAATTCTATGTCTGCTAAAATGACTGGTCTGGTAAAATGGTTCAACGCTGATAAAGGTTTCGGCTTCATCACTCCTGACGATGGCTCTAAAGACGTGTTCGTACACTTCTCTGCTATCCAGAACGAAGGCTACAAATCTCTGGATGAAGGTCAGAAAGTTTCCTTCACCATCGAAAGCGGCGCTAAAGGCCCAGCAGCTGGTAACGTTGTAAGCCTGTAAGCTTCCAACCCAGTAGCACAAATTTTAAAAACCCGCCTTCTGGCGGGTTTTTTCATTTCTATCGCTGAACCTGCGGGTTAACGCAATTGATTTCCACCTTTCCGCTAAGGGCAGCGATCAGGTTGTCTACCGCGGTTGCAGCCATATTGTAGCGTGTTTCATGGGTTGCTGAGCCGATGTGGGGCAGGGCCACCACGTTGGGCAATGAAAGCAACGGGGAGTCCACCGGCAGCGGTTCCTGTTCAAACACGTCAAGACCGGCAGCGTGGATCTCACCCTGTTGCAGAGCCTCAATCAACGCCTTCTCATCCACCACCGGGCCACGACCCGCGTTGATGAAAATGGCCGTTTTCTTCATTTTTTCAAACGCCTCTTTACCGATAAGATGACGGGTTTCGTCCGTCAGCGGCAGGATCAGACAGACAAAATCGGCTTCCTGCAGCAGTGTATCCAGCTCGCAGTAGCGGGCGTTAAAACGTTCTTCGGCTTCACTGTGATGACGACGCGCGTTATACAGAATCGGCATGTTAAAACCAAAATGTGCGCGCTGCGCCAGGGCCAGGCCAATACGGCCCATGCCAACGATGCCCAGCGTTTTGCCATGAACATCCACCCCAAACCAGTCCGGACCAATGCTTTTTGTCCATTCGCCAGCTTTAACGCGATCGGCCACTTCGACCACACGACGCGCCGTGCTGAGGACCAGCGCCATCAGCGTGTCGGCCACGGTCTCCGTCAGCGCATGTGGCGTATGCATCAACAGGATCTTGCGGGCATTAAGGGCATCCACGTCGAAGTTGTCATAGCCCACGGAAACGGTAGAGGTAGCACGAAGCTTCGGCATTTTCTCCAGCAGGGCGACATCCACTTTTTCGCTTGAACCCAGCAAACCTTCGGCGCTGGCGAACGCATCGGCGTGCTGTGCCACGGTTTCCGGGCTGAGGTTCTTCACCTGGGTAACGGTGAAGTGTTCCTCAAGGCGTTTCTGCAGATCTTCCGGCAGTGCTTTATACAAAATGACGGACAGCTTCATGCTAATCTCCGTTGATTTTTAAGGATTCAGGCGTGGCGTGCGCCGACAGGTAATTGTTGATTATTAGCAGGCTTAACAATCAGAGTAAGCCACACGGAGGCGAAAAGCGCTACCCCCATAAATATGTACGATGCGGACGGGCTGCCGGTTGCTCCGTTCAGGTAACCCACAAACCAGGAGCCGCAGAACGAGCCCAGCGCCCCCATACTGTTAATCAGTGCCATCGCGCCGCCTGCCACGTTACGCGGCAGCATCTCCGGGATGATCGCAAAGAACGGTCCATAAGGGGCGTACATTGCCGCGCCCGCAATCACCAGCAGGGTGTAAGAGACCCAGAAATGGTTCGCGCCGACGGCCCAGGAACCAATGAAGGCAAAGGCAGCGATCAGCAGCAGCGGCCAGACAAACAGCTTACGGTTCTGCATTTTGTCCGATGCCCATGACGCAATGATCATGGCGATTGTTGCTGCGAGGTAAGGCACGGATGACAGCCAGCCCACTTCCACCATGCCAAGGTTTTCACCGGCATTGCGGAGAATCGATGGCAGCCACAGTACGAAACCGTACACGCCAATGCTCCAGGTGAAATACTGGGCGCAGAGCAGAATCACGTTACGTGAGCGGAATGCTTCGCCGTAGTTACGCACTGCTTTCAGGCCTTGCTGTTCTTTATCCAGCTGCGCCTGCAGAGCGGCTTTTTCATCTTCGGAGAGCCATTTCGCCTGCGCAGGTTTATCTTTTACCAGCATCCACCAGCAGAATGCCCAGATAACCGCTGGTACCCCTTCGATAATGAACATTTCACGCCAGCCGAAGGACTGGATCAGGTAGCCAGAAACCACCGACATCCACAGCACGGTGACCGGGTTACCGAGGATCAGGAAAGTATTGGCTCGTGAGCGTTCGGATTTGGTAAACCAGTTGCTGATATAAATCAGCATCGCGGGCATTACCGCTGCCTCAACGACCCCAAGAATAAAGCGAATGGCTGCCAGAGCAGGAATATTATTCACCACGCCGGTCAGTGAGGCGCAGGCACCCCACAGGATCAGGCAAACGAAAATCAATTTGCGGACGCTGCGACGCTCCGCATAGATAGCGCCGGGGATCTGGAAGAAGAAGTAGCCCAGGAAGAAAAGGGCACCCAGCAACGAAGAGATACCTTTGGTGATCCCCAGGTCTTCGGTGATCCCTGCCGCGGACGCGAAACTGAAGTTGGCACGATCAAGGTACGCCAGGCTGTACGTGATAAACACGATTGGCATGATGTACCACCAGCGTTTTACTGCATTGGTCGAACTGTTCATAGGCTTGCCTCTGTTGTTGAGGTTTGTACCGCCGTTGTATGTAGGGTACACGGTGGTTTGTTTTGTTTCCCCCTGACCTACCTGAGGAGAGGGGGAGGGAAACGGAATTTATTCGTTCAGCTGCGCGCGGGTCGGTAATCCTTCACTGTCGCCCTGCACCTGGATTGCCAGCGAGCCAATTTTATTGCCCCGGGCGACGGCCTGCTGCAGCGGTTTGCCTTCCAGCAGGGCACTAATGACTCCCACGGCAAAACCATCGCCAGCGCCGACGGTATCAACCACGTTATCGACCTTCACGGCCGCGACTGCGCCTTGCTCGCCGTTAGCCGTTTTAAACCAGGCGCCATCGGCGCCGGTTTTCAGCACCACCGCTTTTACCCCTTTGTTAAGGTAAAAATCGGCAATCCCTTCAGGGGTGTTTTTACCGGTCAGGATCATGCCTTCTTTCACGCCCGGCAGAACCCAGTCAGCCTGAAACGCCAGACGGTTCAGCTTCTCGATCATTTCCGCTTCGCTTTTCCACAGCACCGGGCGCAGGTTAGGATCGAATGAGATCGTTTTCCCCTGAGCCTTCATGGTGGTTGCGGCATGATCCAGTAATGCATACGAGCTGGCAGAGAGCGCAGCCGCCACGCCGCTCAGATGCAGATGGCGTGCGGAGGCGAAATAGTGGGCGTGGTAATCCTCGACTGAGAGGTGGCTCGCCGCAGACCCTTTACGGAAATACTCTACAATGGGATCGGTTCCATTTTCGACTTTCGATTTAAGCTGGAAACCGGTCGGGAAGCGTCCATCGAGGGTGACGCCGGAAGCATCAATGCCCTCTTTTTTCAGCGAATCGAGAACGAAATGGCCAAAGCTGTCATCACCCACGCGGCTGACCCAGCCGACGTTCAGACCCAGGCGCGCCAGGCCGGTCGCAACGTTCAGCTCAGCCCCCGCCACGCGTTTGATAAAGTGCTCCACCGTACTCAGGTCGCCCGTTTCGGTGGCGACAAACATCGCCATGGCTTCGCCGATAGTGATCACATCCAGCGTCTTGTGCATGGTTTACTCCTCACGCAGCAGGTTTACGTAATGACGGGTGACGGCGGTTAAATCCGCCCCTTCCAGCGGGAACTCGATACCACGCGGGGCATCGGCGGGCAGCTGACAAAGCAGATCCAGCCAGCGCGCATCGGCCCGATCCGGCGCCACGGCGCGGAAATTTTCTTTATGCGGCACGGCGGCTTTAACGTGGATATAGCTCACTGCGGAGGCCAGATGGTGCGCGGCTTCTTCCGGGGAGTCGCCCACCCACAGCCAGTTGCCCATGTCGAACGTCAGCGTGACGGGCAGCGCCATGTCCCGGCAGGCGGCTTTGAAGCGCTGCATCGGCGCAAGCTGGCCGCAGTCGGTCTGGTCGTTTTCCACCACCAGGGCCATACCGCTTTCATCGAGCAGGGCACGCAGGGCGTGAAGCGGCTGGGTGTCGCTGAAATGACCCAGCGAGACCTTGAGCCACAGCGCATTCAGGGTACTGGCTTCGCTGAGATAACGGGGCAGGTCAGGGTTGAGGGTGCCATCGGGCATAAACAGGGCCGCAGGGGCGGAGTAGCATGCCAGCAGGCCCAGCAACTCAATGGATTCACCCAGCGCGGGCAGCGCCAGCAGCTCTTCGCTGTTGAACAACTCGCGGCGGATCTCGACGCCGTCGGCACCCGCGCCCGCAATGACGGGCAGCATTGCCCGTTGACCACCTGCCTGTCGCACCTGTTCCGCGCCATACGCGGCGGTGACCACCATGATTTTTCTGCCCATCGTCGGACTCCATCGCAATACATCAATACTATTACGCTAGATGGAACCGGTTCCAAAGAAAAGGTCAGGATGTTGAATTTATGATCGGTATCACAAGGGAAAATTAACGGGCGGTGGAGCCGCGAACAATCAACTCGCCGGAAAATACCTGCTCGCGAACGGCATCGCTGGTGCCTTCAATACGACGAACCACTTGTTCAACAGCGGCATAGCCAATCTGCCAGGTGGGTTGTTTGAGGGTGGTGATCCCGACGCCAGCCAGTTCTGCCCACTCGAGTTCGTCGAACCCCAGCAGACCGATATCGCTTCCCCAGTGCAGGCCAATGCGCTTAAGCGAGCGGGCGACCTGCAGGGTCAGCGCCCCGTTGGCAGAGATAACGGCTTTACGCATTCCGCGATGGCGGGTGTGGAACTGCCGCAGGGTATTGTCGAGCTGATCGGCTTCATGAAGTGGCGTTTCGGCATTCTCGGCAATCACGCCGGGGTAACGCTCCAGCGTGGCACGAAACGCGCTCAGTCGCTCACGACGGGTGTTGACCATGCCCAGAGGTTCGCTCAGAAACAGGATGGCTTCAAAGCCCTGTTCAATCAGATGCTCAGTGGCGGTTGTCGCCGCCTGAGTGTTATCCAGCCCGACGACATCGCAGGCGAATTCCGGAATTTTGCGGTCGATGAGAACCATCGGCAGGGAGGATTGCTGCAGGCGGTTTAAACCCTCTTCACGCATGCCCACGGCATTTACCACAATCCCTTCGACCTGATAGCTGCGCAGCAGATCCAGGTAATGCAGCTCCTGATCGACTTCGTTGTTGGTGTTACAGACCAGCGGCGTAAAGCCCTTTTCGCGACAGGCGGCTTCAATTCCGCTCAATACGTTGACGGAGTAGGGGTTGGTGATATCGGCGATGATTAGCCCGATAAGACGGGTACGACCCCGTTTGAGCCCGCGCGCCATAAGGCTCGGGCGGTAGTCGAGATCGGCAATGGCCTGTTCAATACGAGCGAGCAATGCATCGGACAACAGGTGTTTCTCGCCGTTGAGGTAGCGTGAAATGCTGGTTTTACCGGTGTTTGCGGCTTTCGCCACGTCGCTGATTGTGGCCCGTGTTGGTTTGCTCATCGCTGAATTCCCTGAAGTGAGTGAGAACACCTTAGCGGGAAAATGAGCGATGGCAAGCGGTTCATGCCGACGTGGCGGCATGACGCCCTTATCCCCCTCTCCCCAGGAAGAGGGGGGCAGCCCTTACTGAATTGGGCTTAAGGTAATCTCAACGCGACGGTTCTGCGCTTTGCCTTCCGCCGTGCTGTTGCTGGCGATAGGGTTTGCAGGGCCCATGCCGCTGGTGCGGATGCGGTTTGCTGCAACGCCCTGCGTGATCAGCGAGCTGGCCACAGAGTCGGCACGCTGCTGAGACAGACGCATATTCAGATCCTGGCTGCCGGTGCTGTCGGTATAACCGATCACATTCACCGCGGTCTTGTTATACTCTTTCAGCACCATTGCCACGCCGGTCAGGGTGTTCGCCCCCGCTGGTTTCAGCGTTGCGCTGCTGCTGTCGAAGGTGACGTTGTTTGGCATATTCAGGATGATGTTATCGCCGCTGCGCGTCACGCTCACGCCGGTGCCTTTCATTTTGTCGCGCAGTTTTGCTTCCTGCACATCCATGTAATAACCCACGCCGCCGCCCAGGGCTGCACCTGCCGCTGCGCCAATTAACGCGCCTTTGCCGCGGTCTTTCTTGGAGGAGGAGAGTGCGCCCACACCGGCCCCTACCAGCGAGCCGAGACCCGCGCCGATACCGGATTTACCAGCTTCGCTTTCACCGGTGTAAGGGTTTGTTGTGCAGCCAGAAACAGCCAGTGCACCGCTCACCAGAGCGGCAATAACGAATACGCGTTTTTTCATCTTATTTCCTTAATCCTTTTTATTCTTTGCCACGACGCGCGTGGCAGTTGATTATGACGTCCAGATACGGAGAAAATTCCGGGTATAACTCTGAAATTTGTGACAAACCATAAACTGCCTCACTAAGAAGGCCGTAAAACCTGCACGCAACCAGGAGCGCACGCTTGAGCACCTCAACAAAAACGATTCTGACCGCCGCCCACTGGGGGCCGATGCTGGTCGAAACCGATGGCGAAAATGTTCTGTCGTCTCGCGGGGCATTGCCAACGCAACATCCCAACTCTTTACAGACCGTCGTTCGCGATCAGGTACACAGCAAAACGCGCGTGCGCTGGCCGATGGTGCGTAAAGGATTTCTGACGTCGCCAGACAAGCCGCAGGGGATTCGTGGTCAGGATGAGTTTGTCCGGGTGAGCTGGGATGACGCGCTGGCGCTGATCCATGCGCAGCACAAACGTATTCGCGACACGTATGGCCCGTCGTCCATTTTTGCCGGATCTTACGGCTGGCGGTCAAACGGCGTGCTGCATAAGGCTTCAACGTTACTTCAGCGCTATATGAGTCTGGCCGGGGGGTATACCGGGCATCTTGGGGATTACTCCACCGGCGCAGCGCAGGCGATCATGCCCTACGTGGTGGGCGGTAACGAAGTGTATCAGCAGCAGACCAGCTGGCCGCTGGTGCTGGAGCACACCGATGTGGTGGTGCTGTGGAGCGCCAACCCGCTCAACACCCTGAAAATCGCGTGGAATGCCAGTGACGAGCAGGGGATCCCGTATTTCGATGCGCTGCGTAAAAGCGGCAAGCGCATCATCTGCATTGACCCGATGCGCTCGGAAACCATGGACTTCTTTGGCGACAGCGCCGAGTGGATTGCCCCGCACATGGGCACCGACGTGGCGATGATGCTGGGCATTGCCCATACGCTGGTGGAGAACGGCTGGCACGATACCGGGTTCCTCGCACGCTGTACCACCGGTTTTGACAACTTCGCCGACTATCTGACGGGCAATACAGACGGTATTGCCAAAACGGCAGAGTGGGCGGCAGAGATTTGTGGGGTTCCTGCGGCCAAACTGCGTGAACTGGCAGCGTTATTCCACCAAAACACCACGATGTTAATGTCTGGGTGGGGGATGCAGCGCCAGCAGTTCGGTGAGCAGAAACACTGGATGCTCGTGACGCTGGCCGCCATGCTCGGGCAAATCGGTACGCCGGGCGGTGGGTTTGGTCTCTCTTATCACTTCGCCAATGGCGGCAACCCAACCCGCAAAGCGGCAGTGCTGGCTTCTCTGCAGGGCTCGGTTCAGGGCGGTGTGGATGCCGTGGATAAAATCCCGGTGGCGCGCATTGTTGAAGCCCTGGAAAACCCGGGCGGGTTTTATCAGCATAACGGTCTGGATCGCCACTTCCCGGATATCCGGTTTGTCTGGTGGGCCGGCGGCGCGAACTTTACTCATCACCAGGACACGAATCGCCTGATCCGCGCCTGGCAGAAGCCAGAACTGGTGGTTATCTCAGAATGCTTCTGGACCGCCTCAGCCAAACATGCCGATATTGTGCTGCCGGCGACCACCTCGTTTGAGCGTAACGACCTCACCATGACCGGTGACTACAGCAATCAGCATATGGTACCGATGAAGCGCGTCGTAGCGCCGCGTGATGAGGCGCGTGATGATTTTGAGGTGTTTGCTGAGCTGAGCGAGTTGTGGGAAACGGGGGGGCGCGAGCGTTTTACCGAGGGCAAAACGGATTTGCAGTGGCTGGAGACGTTCTACCAGATTGCAGGCCAGCGCGGGGCCCCGCAGGGCGTGACGCTGCCGCCATTTGCACAGTTCTGGGAAGCGAACCAGATTATTGAGATGCCGGAGAGCGAACAGAATGCGCAGTTTGTTCGCTTCGCCGATTTCCGCCGCGACCCGGAGAACCATCCGCTGAAAACCGAGAGCGGGAAGATTGTGATCTACAGCGAGCGTATCGCCCAATTTAAGTATGCCGACTGTCCGGCGCATCCAACGTGGCTTGAGCCGGACGAGTGGCACGGTAATGCCCAGCCGGAACAGCTGCAGGTGTTATCGGCCCATCCTGCCCATCGCCTGCACAGCCAGCTTAACTATTCATCACTGCGCGAGCGGTATGCGGTTGCCGGACGGGAGCCCGTGACCCTGAACAGCGCAGATGCACACGCGCGTGGGATCGTTGACGGTGACGTGGTTCGCGTCTGGAATCAGCGTGGCCAGGTGCTGGCAGGGGCGGTAGTGAGCGACGGGATTAAACCTGGCGTTATCTGCATTCACCAGGGGGCATGGCCAGACCTGGAGCCGAGCGAAGGCGGTATTTGTAAAAACGGTGCAGTAAACGTTCTGACCAAAGATCTCCCCAGCTCGAAGCTGGGGAATGGCTGCGCGGGGAACACGGCGCTGGCCTGGGTCGAGAAATATCAGGGACCCGAGCTTACGCTCACGGCGTTTGATCCGCCTGCCAGCTCATGATCCACGTTGGGTGCTGAGTGTCATCCTGCCAGGCGCTGTCTTCAATGCGAAAACCCTGTGCATGATAGAAATTCACCGCCCGGACATTTTTCTGGTAGACCTCCAGGCTTAAATACGGGAAGCGCTGTTGAACATGGTTCAGCAGCGCACGCCCAATCCCCCGACCAATAAAGTCAGTTGAGACAAACAGCGCGCCTACAAACTGGGACTGCATGACGCTGATAAAGCCGCGCGGCATTCCATCCTCTTCCCATACCCAGGTTTCGGCGGCGGGCAGGTAAACATCCCGCACCATACCTTCGTTCTCTTTCCAGTAGCTCGCGCTGATAAACGGGTGCGCCTCCGTGGTGCTTTCAAGCCACAGACTCAGGAGTGGCCCGGCATTATCACTTTCCCATTTGCGGATCATGGTGCCTCCCTGGATAACAGACGCAGCCGGTAACGTGGTCGTTGACCAGGCCACAGGCCTGCATAAAGGCGTAACAGATGGTGGAGCCGACAAATTTAAAGCCGCGTTTTTTCAGCGCTTTAGAGAGCGCATCCGACGCCGGGGTGGAAGCCGGGATTTCCGCGAGCGTGGCGGCCTGGGTAATTTGCGGCGTATTGTTCACAAACGTCCAGACAAATTCTGAGAACGGTTCTCCGTTTTGCTCCATCGCCAGATAAGCGCGCGCGTTACCAATGATGGCCTGGATCTTACCGCGATGGCGGATGATGCCTGCATCCTGGACCAGCCGTTCCACATCGTCCTCGGTCATGGCAGCGACGGCGACCGGATCGAACTGATGGAAGGCATTACGATAGTTTTCCCGTTTCTTAAGCACTGTAATCCATGACAAGCCCGCCTGTTGACCTTCCAGGCAGATCATCTCAAAAAGCTTTTTCCCTTCTGTCTCCGGTACGCCCCATTCCCGATCGTGATAGTCGATATAAAGCTGATCCTGGCTTACCCAACCGCAACGCTGCATCGGTTATCTCCCTTAATGAAACGGTTATCGCAAAATTTTCATTCTGTCAGGCTTGACGTGTCTACTATAAAGACAATAGTTAATACAGGGCCATATGCCCGCAAAACTCTTCCTAAACAATGACAAATATCGCCGAATTCGGCTCTCTCTGGAGTCGCTTTGATGATGATAAAAAAAATCAGTGGTCGCCATGCTGTTTCTGGCCTGGCGGGGATTTCAGCCTGTCTGTTTTTTTGTAATACAGCATTTGCCTGGCAACAGGAATATATCGTTTCAGACGCCCAAAGTAATACGGCGGAACGCTATACATGGGATGCGGATCACCAACCGCGTTATGAGGATATTCTCGCCGAGCGGATTCAGTCCTCACAAAATGCCCCCGGACTTGCGCTGAGTTTACCATCGGGTTCCACGCCGGCAGGGGCCATGAGCGTGGGCTGGAACATTCCGGTGTCAGGGCGTATCACGACCGGTCCGGTGATGGCGTGGCGTTATGACGGCACGGCACCGATGATGATCAACGAATTTGGTGACAGCGCGACGACGCAGGGGCTTACCGACCCACTCTGGCATGCCAGCGTCAGCACGCTCGGCTGGCGCGTGGATACACAGTACGGCGAGCTTCGCCCGTGGGCGCAGATAAGCTATAACCAGCAGTTTGGCGAAAACCAGTGGAAATCCCAGTTTGGGATGCCACAGACGCCGGCACCAACACAAAGCGGCAACTGGATGGATGTAACCGTCGGAACGGATATTCCGTTTAACACGCATATGGCGGCCTATGCGTCGTTAGCACAAGGGGAATACACCACCACGGGTGAGGAGTTTATGTACACCCTGGGCGTGAGCGCTAATTTTTAAGGTTGTTACTTTTTTAAACGTGCCGATAACATCCTGAATACAATAGCCGTGGGGGTTGTAGCGATAGCAGTCACTAACATGCTGTCGCTTCATTCCCCGGCAAGGTCATTCATTCCCGATTTATGGCATTTCATTCCATTCCTCCTGCATTTCATGCCGTTTTACCCCAGGCATATTAAGGTTTTGTTTATCGTTGTCCTCAGCGAATTCCCTTACTTTCTCTTGCAGGACAACTGCCATGAACACATCAACTTACAACCGTACGCGCTGGCTAACGCTTTTTGGCACCATCGTGACCCAGTTTGCGCTGGGGTCGGTCTATACCTGGAGCCTGTTTAACAGTGCACTTTCCGATAAGCTTGGTGCACCGGTCAGCCAGGTGGCGTTCTCCTTCGGCTTGCTGAGCCTCGGGCTGGCGCTTTCATCTTCCGTCGCGGGAAAATTGCAGGAGCGATTCGGCGTGAAGCGGGTGACGATGGCATCCGGTATCTTGTTGGGCGTGGGCTTTTTCCTGACGGCGCATTCCAGCAACCTGATGATGCTGTGGCTGAGCGCCGGGGTGCTGGTGGGACTTGCCGACGGTGCAGGTTATCTGCTGACCCTGTCAAACTGTGTGAAGTGGTTCCCGGAACGTAAAGGTTTAATCTCTGCGTTTGCCATCGGGTCCTATGGCCTGGGGAGCCTCGGTTTTAAATTTATCGATTCCCACCTGCTTGCTTCCGTGGGGCTCGAAAAAACGTTCATGATCTGGGGCGCTATCGTTCTGGTCATGATCCTGTTCGGCGCCACGCTGATGAAAGATGCGCCGCAGCAGGAAGTGAAAACCGTTAACGGTGTGGTGGAGAATGATTTCACCCTTGCGCAGTCTATGCGTCAACCACAGTACTGGATGCTGGCGGTCATGTTCCTGACAGCCTGCATGAGCGGTCTGTATGTGATTGGGGTGGCGAAAGATATTGCTCAGGGAATGGTGAAACTGGATGCGGCAACAGCGGCGAATGCGGTCACCGTCATCTCCATTGCCAACCTCTCTGGCCGTCTGGTGCTCGGGATTCTGTCTGACAAAATTGCCCGTATCCGCGTGATTACTATCGGGCAGGTTGTTTCGCTGGTGGGGATGGCGGCGCTGTTGTTTGCCCCACTGAACGAAGCCACGTTCTTCGCCGCAATTGCCTGTGTGGCCTTTAATTTCGGCGGCACGATTACCGTCTTCCCGTCGCTGGTCAGTGAGTTCTTTGGCCTGAACAATCTGGCGAAAAACTACGGCGTTATCTATCTGGGCTTTGGCATCGGCAGTATCTGCGGCTCGTTAATCGCCTCGCTGTTCGGTGGGTTCTATGTGACCTTCTGCGTGATATTTGCTTTGCTGATAATCTCGCTGGCCTTGTCGACCACCATTCGCCAGCCGCAGCGTGAAGTCTTTAACGAAGCGCATGCCTGAC
>NZ_CP080000.1:4216669-4216764 GCF_019378755.1 Enterobacter sp. BIDMC 29
TTTTTGTAAAAAAATGCACCGATCACATTCTCTGCTGCCACTTTTTCCCATCCCTGTGGTCTACTTAACGCGCTTGTAGACGTTTCTGATTAACG
>NZ_CP080000.1:4217576-4217735 GCF_019378755.1 Enterobacter sp. BIDMC 29
ATCGATGATACCTATGTTGTCTTTGTTATTGGTGAAACGACGCGCTGGGATCATATGGGCATCCTCGGTTATGACCGGGATACCACGCCAAAACTGGCGCAGGAAAAGAACCTGGTGGCTTATCGGGGGTATTCTTGCGATACCGCAACCAAGCTCTCC
>NZ_CP080000.1:4218317-4257359 GCF_019378755.1 Enterobacter sp. BIDMC 29
ATGATCATGTGGATGTCGGACAAGTACCTCGAAGACCCAGAGAAAGCGAAGATGTTTGCCCACCTGAAAAAAGAGGCAGACATGAAGGTGCCGCGTCGTCATGTTGAGCTGTACGACACCATTTTGGGTTGCCTGGGTTATACCTCTCCTGACGGCGGTATCAACGAAAATAACAACTGGTGCAAACTCCCTGATAGCAAGGCGAAAGCCGCGCAGTAACGCGTCTGGCGAGAATATCGCCAGTTGAAGGGCTTTTTTAATTTAAGGGATTGACGGGGGCGCACCTCAGCAGTAAGATGCGCTCCGCATTCGGCGAGTAGCGCAGCTTGGTAGCGCAACTGGTTTGGGACCAGTGGGTCGGAGGTTCGAATCCTCTCTCGCCGACCACATTTAAAGAAGGGCTAACCGCAAGGTTAGCCCTTTTTGCATTAGCAGCTTACTCATCCTGATTCACCAAAACGCCCCTTATCCCGCCTTCTTCCTGTCTGTTAACGATTTTGTGACATAATCCATTGTATTTTTTTATATATAGATTGATCTTTTTTCGCGTTGCTTATGGATAACCTCAGCATTTTTCGCTGTGCGTTTTAACGTTCGCGGTATTTAGTGCTCAGATAATCACCGTTCTGCAAGAAAATTTACCCGATCTGAATAAAAGTTAATCACTGATTGTTGCGAAATATGAAGATAATTGTGCTGCAACATAGCGAGTAGCATAAATTTCCCTGCTGAAAACTGGCATACATAGTTTTTTTAATCTTTGTTTGCGGTTTCTCACACTCAGCGTAAATCCCCGTCACCTGTATTGACGTTTTCACATTCTGTTGACAGATTGTAGGGCATGAGGGGCATTTCAGGGACGATCTGCGCTGCAACTCAAACGCTCTTCTGAAAGGATTCTCCATCCCTTAAACGCCTTCGGGCATCACCGACCGGACCGGGTAAAAAATAAATAAAGGTCTGGCGGCGTAACACAACAAAGCAAAACATCACATTGGAGCAGAATAATGAGTATTTCCTTGAAGAAGTCAGGGATGCTGAAGCTTGGTCTGAGCCTGGTGGCTATGACCGTGGCAGCAAGCGTACAGGCAAAAACCCTGGTTTACTGTTCTGAAGGCTCGCCGGAAGGCTTTAACCCACAGCTCTTTACCTCTGGTACGACTTACGACGCAAGCTCTGTGCCTATCTATAACCGTCTGGTTGAATTCAAAACCGGTACCACGGAAGTGATCCCAGGTCTGGCGGAGAAGTGGGACGTCAGCGAAGACGGTAAGACCTATACCTTCCACCTGCGCCAGGGCGTGAAGTGGCAGGACAACAAAGAATTCAAACCAACGCGCGATTTTAACGCCGATGACGTTGTGTTCTCCTTCGACCGTCAGAAAAACGCTCAGAACCCATATCACAAAGTGTCTGGCGGCAGCTATGAATACTTCGAAGGGATGGGCCTGCAGGACCTGATCGCTGAAGTGAAAAAAGTGGACGATAAAACCGTTCAGTTCGTGCTGACGCGTCCGGAAGCACCATTCCTGGCTGACCTGGCCATGGACTTCGCCTCTATTCTGTCTAAAGAGTACGCGGACAACATGCTGAAAGCCGGCACCCCGGAGAAAGTGGACCTGAACCCAATCGGTACCGGTCCGTTCCAGCTTCTGCAGTACCAGAAAGATTCCCGTATTCTGTATAAAGCCTTCCCGGGCTTCTGGGGCACCAAGCCGCAGATCGACCGTCTGGTCTTCTCCATCACGCCTGATGCTTCTGTGCGTTACGCAAAACTGCAGAAAAACGAATGCCAGGTCATGCCATACCCGAACCCGGCTGACATCGCGCGCATGAAGCAGGATAAAAACATCAACCTGCTGGAGCAGGCTGGTCTGAACGTGGGTTACCTCTCCTTCAACACCGAGAAGAAACCGTTTGATGACGTGAAAGTCCGTCAGGCGTTGACCTATGCGGTGAATAAAGAAGCGATCATTAAAGCGGTTTATCAGGGCGCGGGTGTTGCCGCCAAGAACCTGATCCCACCAACCATGTGGGGCTATAACGACGACGTTAAAGACTACACCTACGATCCTGAGAAAGCGAAAGCGCTGCTGAAAGAAGCAGGCCAGGATAAAGGCTTTACCGTTGAGCTGTGGGCGATGCCAGTACAGCGTCCGTATAACCCGAACGCACGCCGTATGGCTGAAATGGTTCAGGCTGACTGGGCTAAAGTGGGCGTTCAGGCCAAGATTGTGACCTACGAGTGGGGCGAGTATCTGAAGCGTGCCAAAGCGGGTGAGCATCAGGCGGTGATGATGGGCTGGACCGGTGACAATGGGGATCCGGACAACTTCTTCGCTACCCTGTTCAGCTGTGCAGCCGCGAAAGACGGTTCTAACTACTCTCGCTGGTGCTACAAGCCGTTTGAAGACCTGATCCAGCCGGCGCGTGCGACCGACGATCACAACAAACGTATCGAGCTGTACAAACAGGCTCAGGTTGTGATGCACGATCAGGCTCCGGCTCTGATTGTGGCTCACTCCACCGTGTACGAACCAGTGCGTAAAGAAGTGAAGGGCTACGTGGTTGATCCACTGGGCAAACACCACTTCGAAAACGTCTCTGTTGAATAATAAGTAGGGTGTTCTCCCTCTCCTTCACGGAGAGGGCAGGGGTGAGGGCGTGCATGCATTCCCTCACCCTAATCCTCTCCTGAAGAGAGAGGGAATTTACATTTGTGAGCAATACAGACGTCACGCCAACTGGTTGTACGTCATCAGAGAGAATCCGGGTTATGTTGCAGTTCATCCTCCGACGTCTGGGACTTGTTATCCCCACGTTTATCGGTATCACCCTTCTCACTTTTGCCTTCGTCCATATGATCCCCGGCGACCCGGTAATGATTATGGCGGGCGAGCGTGGTATTTCACCTGAACGCCATGCACAGCTGCTGGCTGAGCTTGGCCTGAACAAACCACTGTGGCAGCAATACCTCAACTATATCTGGGGCGTGTTGCACGGTGATTTAGGGATTTCGCTGAAAAGCCGTCTTCCGGTGTGGGACGAGTTCGTGCCGCGTTTTAAAGCGACACTGGAGCTTGGTGTCTGCGCCATGATTTTCGCCACTGCGGTGGGTATCCCTGTTGGGGTCCTGGCTGCCGTGAAACGTGGCTCTATTTTCGACCATACGGCTGTTGGCCTGGCGCTGACGGGTTACTCCATGCCTATCTTCTGGTGGGGCATGATGCTGATCATGCTGGTCTCGGTGCAGCTAAACCTGACGCCGGTCTCCGGACGCGTCAGCGATATGGTCTTCCTGGATGATACGAATCCTCTGACCGGTTTCATGCTGATCGATACGGCTATCTGGGGCGAAGAGGGTAACTTCATTGATGCGGTGGCACATATGATCCTGCCTGCGATGGTGCTCGGCACCATTCCTCTGGCGGTTATCGTGCGTATGACCCGTTCTTCAATGCTGGAAGTGTTGGGTGAGGATTACATTCGCACCGCACGCGCCAAAGGTCTGACGCGTATGCGCGTCATTATCGTTCACGCCCTGCGTAACGCCATGCTGCCGGTGGTGACCGTTATTGGTCTGCAGGTGGGGACGTTGCTGGCGGGTGCGATTCTGACCGAAACCATCTTCTCATGGCCGGGCCTCGGACGCTGGCTGATTGACGCACTGCAACGCCGTGATTATCCGGTTGTGCAGGGCGGGGTATTGCTGGTCGCGACGATGATTATTCTCGTCAACCTGCTGGTCGATTTGCTCTACGGCGTGGTGAACCCGCGTATTCGTCATAAGAAGTAAGGGGCCATCATGTCACACGTTTCTGAAAATAAAGTGGTTACTGCACCGGTTCCCATGACGCCGCTGCAGGAATTCTGGCACTACTTCAAGCGCAACAAAGGCGCGGTGGTGGGGCTGGTTTATGTCTCTGTCATGATCCTGATTGCGGTGTTTGCCAACGTGCTCGCACCGTATAACCCGGCGGATCAGTTCCGTGATGCGTTGCTGGCACCGCCAGCATGGCAGGACGGCGGTAGCCTGTCGCACCTGCTGGGTACCGATGACGTGGGCCGCGATGTGCTGTCGCGTCTGATGTACGGTGCGCGTCTGTCGCTGCTGGTCGGCTGCCTGGTGGTCGTGTTGTCGCTGGTTATGGGGATCGTACTCGGTCTGGTTGCTGGCTACTTCGGCGGCATTATCGATAACATCATCATGCGTATCGTCGATATCATGCTGGCGCTGCCCAGCTTGCTGTTGGCGCTGGTACTGGTGGCGATTTTTGGTCCGTCGATCAGTAACGCCGCGCTGGCATTAACCTTCGTGGCGCTTCCCCACTATGTGCGACTCACGCGTGCGGCGGTGCTGGTGGAAGTAAACCGCGACTACGTAACGGCCTCCCGCGTGGCGGGTGCTGGCGCGATGCGTCAAATGTTCGTCAACATCTTCCCGAACTGCCTGGCGCCGCTGATTGTTCAGGCGTCGCTCGGTTTCTCTAACGCCATTCTTGATATGGCCGCTCTTGGCTTCCTGGGCATGGGTGCGCAGCCGCCAACACCGGAGTGGGGCACCATGCTCTCCGATGTGTTGCAGTTCGCCCAAAGCGCCTGGTGGGTTGTGACCTTCCCGGGTCTGGCAATCCTGCTGACGGTGCTGGCATTTAACCTGATGGGTGATGGCCTGCGTGATGCACTTGATCCCAAACTGAAGCAGTAAGAGGCACGAGATGGCGTTATTAAATGTAGATAAATTATCGGTGCACTTCGGAGACGAAGGCACTCCGTTTCGCGCCGTGGACCGCATCAGCTACAGCGTAAATCAGGGCGAAGTGGTCGGCATTGTGGGTGAGTCGGGTTCCGGTAAGTCGGTCAGTTCACTGGCCATCATGGGGCTGATTGATTATCCCGGCCGCGTCATGGCCGAAAGTCTGGAGTTTAACGGTCAGGACCTGCAGCGTATCTCCGAAAAGCAGCGCCGCCAGCTGGTTGGTGCGGAAGTGGCGATGATCTTCCAGGACCCAATGACCAGCCTGAACCCTTGTTACACCGTGGGATTCCAGATTATGGAAGCCATCAAGGTGCACCAGGGCGGAAATAAGAAGACCCGGCGTCAGCGTGCGATCGATCTGCTAAATCAGGTCGGTATCCCTGACCCGGCATCGCGTCTGGATGTTTACCCGCACCAGCTCTCCGGTGGGATGAGCCAGCGTGTGATGATCGCCATGGCGATTGCCTGTCGGCCAAAACTGCTGATCGCGGATGAACCGACAACGGCACTGGACGTGACTATCCAGGCGCAGATCATCGAGCTGCTGCTGGAACTGCAGCAGAAAGAGAACATGGCGCTGGTGCTGATTACGCATGACCTGGCGCTGGTGGCCGAAGCGGCGCACAAAATTATCGTGATGTACGCAGGTCAGGTGGTCGAGACTGGACATTCGCACGATATTTTCCGCGCGCCGCGTCACCCGTATACGCAGGCGCTTTTGCGTGCGCTGCCGGAGTTTGCCCAGGACAAAGCACGCCTGGCATCACTTCCGGGCGTCGTACCGGGTAAATATGACCGACCGCAGGGCTGCCTGCTTAATCCGCGTTGTCCGTATGCTACAGACAAATGTCGTGCAGAAGAGCCAGAGCTCAATCTGCTTGCTGACGGTCGTCAGTCGAAATGCCACTACCCACTCGATGATGCCGGGAGGCCAACACTATGAGTACGCAACAGGCCACCACGCAACAACCGCTGTTGCAGGCTATCGACCTGAAAAAATACTATCCGGTGAAGAAGGGGCTGTTTGCGCCTGAACGCCTGGTGAAAGCGCTGGATGGCGTCTCCTTTACCCTTGAACGCGGCAAAACGCTGGCGGTGGTCGGTGAGTCAGGCTGTGGCAAATCGACGTTGGGTCGTTTGCTGACGATGATTGAAGTCCCCACTGGCGGTGAGCTCTATTATCAGGGACAGGACCTGCTCAAGCACGATCCGCAGGCGCAGAAACTGCGCCGTCAGAAAATCCAGATTGTGTTCCAGAATCCGTACGGATCGTTGAACCCGCGTAAAAAAGTGGGACAGATTCTGGAAGAGCCCCTGCTGATTAACAGCAGTCTGAACAAAGAGCAGCGTCGTGAAAAAGCGCTGGCGATGATGGCGAAAGTGGGCCTGAAGACCGAGCATTACGATCGTTATCCGCATATGTTCTCTGGCGGCCAGCGCCAACGTATCGCGATTGCGCGTGGTTTGATGCTCGACCCTGACGTGGTCATCGCCGATGAGCCGGTATCAGCCCTCGACGTTTCTGTGCGTGCGCAGGTGTTGAACCTGATGATGGATCTGCAGCAGGACATGGGGCTGTCGTACGTGTTTATTTCGCACGACCTGTCGGTTGTGGAGCACATTGCCGACGAAGTGATGGTGATGTATCTGGGGCGTTGCGTGGAGAAGGGGACAAAAGAGCAGATCTTTACTCATCCTCGTCACCCGTACACCCAGGCGCTGCTGTCTGCGACCCCGCGTCTGAACCCTGACGATCGTCGTGAGCGTATCAAGCTGACGGGTGAATTGCCCAGCCCGCTGAATCCGCCTCCAGGCTGTGCATTCAACGCCCGCTGCAGTCGCCGCTTTGGCCCGTGCACCCAGTTGCAGCCACAGCTCAAGGATTATGGCGGTCAGCTGGTTGCCTGCTTCGCGGTCGATCAGGATGAGAATGGCGAAAAGCCGATGGCGTAATCCATCAATAAAAAAAACCGGCGCTAAGCCGGTTTTTTTATGTCTGCGTGATTATTTGCGCAGACGGATCTGGTCGACAGCGTGTTTCTCACTCTTGGTGAGGATCAGGCTGGCGCGTTCACGTGTGGGCAGGATGTTCTCTTTCAGGTTCACGTAGTTGATCTCATTCCACAGCCCTCTCGCCACATTAATGGCTTCTTCTTCAGAAAGCTGGGCGTAGTGGTGGAAATAGGAGTCAGGATCGGTGAACGCGCCTTCACGGAACTTCAGGAAGCGGTTGATATACCAGTTCTGCAGCAGGTCTTCCGGCGCATCGACATAAATAGAGAAATCGACGAAGTCAGAGACAAACACATGATGGGGATCGTGAGGATAATCCATCCCGCTTTGCAGGACGTTTAACCCTTCGAGGATCAGGATATCCGGCTGAACCACCGTTTTGTCTCCACCCGGGATGCGATCGTAGATCAGGTGCGAATAGACCGGAGCCGTCACGTTAGGCGCGCCCGATTTCAGGTCAGAGACAAACTTCACCAGACGGTGCATATCATAAGAGAGCGGGAAGCCCTTCTTCTTCATTAGCCCACGTTCCTTTAACACCTCATTCGGGTGCAGGAAACCGTCAGTGGTGATGAGCTCCACGCTGCGGTGTTCTGGCCAGCGGCTCAGTAACGCCTGCAATACACGTGCGGTGGTGCTTTTACCGACGGCCACGCTGCCTGCAATGCTGATGATATAAGGAATGCGTTGGCCGTTCGTCCCGAGGAACTGCTCCAGCACCGCCTGACGGCGCAGGTTGGAGCTGATATAGAAGTTAAGCAAGCGCGAGAGTGGTAAATAGATTTCTGCCACTTCTTCCAGCGACAGATCTTCGTTTATCCCCTTTAACCGTGCGATTTCGCCTTCCGTCAGCGTCATCGGGACGGAGTCACGCAGTGCAGCCCACTGGCTACGGTTAAACTGAAGATAAGGTGTCATTAACGTTTGCTCTTTTTTGCTCATAAGCATGCTTCAGTGAGCCAGCACAACACAGCGCGTCCGGGCTCAACACAGTTAATTTTGGACAATGGGCAGGAGGTTAACACCAGATGACAGGAATAATAAGAAAAAATATGGGGAAGCGATGCTTTACGCGGGAGTCATCACGATACGGTATAAGTGGTGTAAATCGGGCGCTGATGTTGAATTTTTGACCTTGAGTGGATGAATTTACAGCGGTTAACCCTGGTTTCGAATAAAATGTGAGCGAAAGAACGTTTTATGCAATTTTTTAGTTGCATGACTGCGCATGTCTCCATAGAATGCGCGCTACTTGATGCCGACTTAGCTCAGTAGGTAGAGCAACTGACTTGTAATCAGTAGGTCACCAGTTCGATTCCGGTAGTCGGCACCATCAAGTCCGGTGGGGTTCCCGAGCGGCCAAAGGGAGCAGACTGTAAATCTGCCGTCACAGACTTCGAAGGTTCGAATCCTTCCCCCACCACCACTTTCTGGCAGCGTTAAGCCGCCGGAGCTGGTTTGAAAATTGAATCAGCTCGAACCTAAAAAGAGAGAAATCTCTTTTTTTGTTACAGAAAGAACTGGGTAGCCGAGTTTCAGGATGCGGGCATCGTATAATGGCTATTACCTCAGCCTTCCAAGCTGATGATGCGGGTTCGATTCCCGCTGCCCGCTCCAATACGTGCTGATATGGCTCAGTTGGTAGAGCGCACCCTTGGTAAGGGTGAGGTCCCCAGTTCGACTCTGGGTATCAGCACCACTTCACTTCTCCTTCCCGTTTCTCTCTGTTTCAATTTTACTGTATTCAACAATTCAGGCATTTCGCCTGGTTGATGTGGTGATATCACCGATTTATCCGTGTCTTAGAGGGACAATCGATGTCTAAAGAAAAGTTTGAACGTACAAAACCGCACGTTAACGTCGGTACTATCGGCCACGTTGACCATGGTAAAACAACGCTGACCGCTGCAATCACTACCGTTCTGGCTAAAACCTACGGTGGTTCTGCTCGTGCATTCGACCAGATCGATAACGCACCAGAAGAAAAAGCTCGTGGTATCACCATCAACACCTCTCACGTTGAGTACGACACCCCGACTCGCCACTACGCACACGTAGACTGCCCAGGCCACGCCGACTATGTTAAAAACATGATCACCGGTGCTGCGCAGATGGACGGCGCGATCCTGGTTGTTGCTGCGACTGACGGCCCTATGCCTCAGACCCGTGAGCACATCCTGCTGGGTCGTCAGGTAGGCGTTCCTTACATCATCGTGTTCCTGAACAAATGTGACATGGTTGATGACGAAGAGCTGCTGGAACTGGTAGAGATGGAAGTTCGTGAACTGCTGTCTCAGTACGATTTCCCAGGCGACGATACCCCAATCGTTCGTGGTTCCGCGCTGAAAGCGCTGGAAGGCGAAGCAGAGTGGGAAGAGAAAATCATCGAACTGGCTGGCTTCCTGGATTCTTACATTCCAGAACCAGAGCGTGCGATTGACAAGCCGTTCCTGCTGCCAATCGAAGACGTATTCTCCATCTCCGGTCGTGGTACCGTTGTTACCGGTCGTGTTGAGCGCGGTATCATCAAAGTTGGCGAAGAAGTTGAAATCGTTGGTATCAAAGAGACTGCTAAGTCTACCTGTACTGGCGTTGAAATGTTCCGCAAACTGCTGGACGAAGGCCGTGCTGGTGAGAACGTAGGTGTTCTGCTGCGTGGTATCAAACGTGAAGAAATCGAACGTGGTCAGGTACTGGCTAAGCCAGGCTCAATCAAGCCACACACCAAGTTCGAATCTGAAGTGTATATCCTGTCCAAAGACGAAGGCGGCCGTCATACTCCGTTCTTCAAAGGCTACCGTCCACAGTTCTACTTCCGTACAACTGACGTGACCGGTACCATCGAACTGCCAGAAGGCGTTGAGATGGTAATGCCAGGCGACAACATCAAGATGGTTGTGACGCTGATCCACCCAATCGCGATGGACGACGGTCTGCGTTTCGCAATCCGTGAAGGTGGCCGTACCGTTGGCGCGGGCGTGGTTGCTAAAGTTCTCGGCTAATTGCTGATAACATTTGACGCAATGCGCAATAAAAGGGCATCATTTGATGCCCTTTTTGCACGCTTTCAGATCAGAACCTGGCTCATCAGTGATTAAATTTGTCATAATCATTGCTGAGACAGGCTCTGCAGAGAGCGTATAATCCGAAAAGCGAATTAGCATTTCGATTTGGTTTGCCTCGCAATCGCGGGGTGAAAATGTTTGTAGAATACTTCTGACAGGTTGGTTTATGAGTGCGAATACCGAAGCTCAAGGGAGCGGGCGCGGCCTGGAAGCGATGAAATGGGTAGTCGTAGCCGTGCTGCTGATTGTAGCGATTGTCGGCAACTACCTTTATCGTGACATGATGCTGCCGCTACGCGCGCTTGCAGTGGTAATTCTGATTGCTGCAGCGGGTGGTGTCGCGCTGTTGACGACAAAAGGCAAAGCGACTGTCGCTTTTGCTCGCGAAGCGCGTACCGAAGTCCGCAAGGTAATTTGGCCGACTCGCCAGGAAACATTGCACACCACGCTGATCGTAGCGGCGGTTACCGCTGTAATGTCACTGATCCTGTGGGGACTGGATGGTATTCTGGTTCGCCTGGTATCCTTTATCACTGGCCTGAGGTTCTGAGATGTCTGAAGCCCCTAAAAAGCGCTGGTACGTCGTTCAGGCGTTTTCCGGTTTTGAAGGCCGCGTAGCAACGTCGCTGCGTGAGCATATCAAATTACACAACATGGAAGAGTTATTTGGCGAAGTTATGGTTCCGACCGAAGAAGTGGTCGAGATCCGTGGCGGCCAACGTCGCAAAAGCGAGCGTAAATTCTTCCCGGGTTACGTGCTGGTTCAGATGGTTATGAACGACGCGAGCTGGCACCTGGTGCGCAGCGTACCGCGCGTGATGGGCTTTATCGGCGGCACGTCTGACCGTCCGGCGCCAATCAGCGACAAAGAAGTTGATGCGATTATGAACCGCCTGCAGCAGGTGGGGGATAAGCCGCGTCCGAAAACGCTGTTTGAACCGGGTGAAATGGTTCGTGTTAATGACGGTCCGTTTGCTGACTTTAATGGCGTGGTTGAAGAAGTGGACTACGAAAAGTCCCGCCTGAAAGTGTCCGTTTCTATCTTCGGTCGTGCGACCCCGGTAGAGCTGGACTTTGCCCAGGTAGAAAAAGCCTAAGCAGCGATCAAAAAAGCGACGATTTAATCGTTGCACAAGGCGCGAGATTGGAATACAATTTCGCGCCTTTTGTTTTTATGGGCTGCGGCCTGTAAAACGATTTTATTCACGGGGAGCCTCCTTGAGGCGTTATCACCCAATCAGAGGATTTTAGAATGGCTAAGAAAGTACAAGCCTACGTCAAGCTGCAGGTTGCAGCAGGTATGGCGAACCCAAGTCCACCAGTTGGTCCAGCTCTGGGTCAGCAGGGTGTGAACATCATGGAATTCTGTAAAGCGTTCAACGCCAAAACCGAATCCATGGAAAAAGGTCTGCCAATCCCAGTTGTTATCACTGTATACGCTGACCGTTCTTTCACTTTCGTTACCAAAACCCCTCCAGCAGCAGTTCTGCTGAAGAAAGCGGCGGGCATTAAGTCTGGTTCCGGTAAACCGAACAAAGACAAAGTGGGTAAAATTTCCCGCGCTCAGCTGCAGGAAATCGCGCAGACCAAAGCTGCCGACATGACTGGTGCCGACATTGAAGCGATGACTCGCTCAATCGAAGGTACTGCACGTTCCATGGGCCTGGTAGTGGAGGACTAAGAAATGGCTAAACTGACCAAGCGCATGTCCGTGATCCGTGACAAAGTTGATGCGACCAAACAGTACGACATCAACGAAGCTATCGCTCTGCTGAAAGAACTGGCTACCGCTAAGTTCGTTGAAAGCGTTGACGTTGCTGTTAACCTGGGCATCGATGCTCGTAAATCTGATCAGAACGTTCGTGGTGCAACTGTACTGCCACACGGTACTGGCCGTTCCGTACGCGTAGCTGTATTTGCTCAGGGTGCAAACGCTGAAGCGGCTAAAGCTGCCGGCGCTGAACTGGTAGGTATGGAAGATCTGGCTGACCAGATCAAGAAAGGCGAAATGAACTTTGACGTTGTTATTGCTTCTCCAGATGCAATGCGCGTTGTTGGCCAGCTGGGCCAGGTTCTGGGTCCACGCGGCCTGATGCCAAACCCGAAAGTGGGTACTGTAACCCCTAACGTTGCTGAAGCTGTTAAGAACGCTAAAGCAGGTCAGGTTCGTTATCGTAACGACAAAAACGGCATCATCCACACTACCATCGGTAAAGTGGACTTTGACGCTGACAAACTGAAAGAAAACCTGGAAGCTCTGCTGGTTGCGCTGAAAAAAGCAAAACCAACTCAGGCGAAAGGCGTGTACATCAAGAAAGTTAGCATCTCCACCACCATGGGTGCAGGTGTTGCAGTTGACCAGGCTGGCCTGAGCGCTGCTGCAAACTAATGCCTTTACGTGGGCGGTGATTTTGTCTACAATCTTACCCCCACGTTTGCTAACAAAAGTTAGCGGCTAAAAGATTTGTTCGTTGGAGCCTGGCCTAATCCAGGCCTCCGTCGAAGACCGCAGGTGTTTCGCAAGAAACTTAATGCCCTGCGTAGACGGTGACAGAACGCTAAGATTATTTTTGGATACTCTGGCTTGTTTCTGCTCACCGTATTAAGACGCTCTTTCCGTTGGGGAGAGTGAAGTGAGTTCCGGAACATGAGTTCCGGCAAACATCCAGGAGCAAAGCTAATGGCTTTAAATCTTCAAGACAAACAAGCGATTGTTGCTGAAGTCAGCGAAGTAGCCAAAGGCGCGCTGTCTGCAGTAGTTGCGGATTCCCGTGGCGTTACTGTAGACAAAATGACTGAACTGCGTAAAGCAGGTCGTGAAGCTGGCGTATACATGCGTGTTGTTCGTAACACCCTGCTGCGTCGCGTAGTTGAAGGTACTCCTTTCGAGTGCCTGAAAGACACGTTTGTTGGTCCGACCCTTATTGCATACTCTATGGAACACCCGGGCGCTGCTGCTCGTCTGTTCAAAGAGTTCGCGAAAGCGAATGCAAAATTTGAGGTCAAAGCTGCAGCCTTTGAAGGTGAGTTGATCCCGGCATCGCAAATCGATCGCCTGGCAACCCTGCCGACCTACGAAGAAGCAATTGCACGCCTGATGGCAACCATGAAAGAAGCTTCGGCTGGCAAACTGGTTCGCACTCTGGCTGCTGTTCGCGATGCAAAAGAAGCTGCTTAATCGCAGTTATCTTTATAAAGCATTTGCTTACGTATAAACTTATTCTGATTTTCAGGAACAATTTAAATGTCTATCACTAAAGATCAAATCATTGAAGCAGTTGCAGCTATGTCCGTAATGGACGTTGTAGAACTGATCTCTGCAATGGAAGAAAAATTCGGTGTTTCCGCTGCTGCTGCTGTAGCTGTAGCTGCTGGCCCGGTTGAAGCTGCTGAAGAAAAAACTGAATTCGACGTAATTCTGAAAGCTGCTGGCGCTAACAAAGTTGCTGTTATCAAAGCAGTACGTGGCGCAACTGGCCTGGGTCTGAAAGAAGCTAAAGACCTGGTAGAAGCTGCTCCAGCTGCGCTGAAAGAAGGCGTGAGCAAAGACGACGCAGAAGCACTGAAAAAATCTCTGGAAGAAGCTGGCGCTGAAGTTGAAGTTAAATAAGCCAACTTTTCTGGTTGCAGCCTAAGTCATTAGGCTGATGGCTGGTGACTTTTTAGTCACCAGCCTTTTTGCGCTGTAAGGCATCAGTAGCATTTCACACTGTTTGACTACTGGTTGTCCTGACAATGCATGTTTCTATCGACGACTTAATATATTGCGACAGGGTGCGCGCTCTGTGTAAATCGCGACGAAATGATTTAAGCGTGATAGCAACAGGTATTGCGGAAAGTATTCAATTTTCCGGTCCACAAAATGGTGTTGCACAAACTGTCCCTTCGTCGGACAGATGGGTCGACTTGTCAGCGAGCTGAGGAACCCTATGGTTTACTCCTATACCGAGAAAAAACGTATTCGTAAGGATTTTGGTAAACGTCCACAAGTTCTGGACATTCCATATCTCCTTTCTATCCAGCTTGACTCGTTCCAGAAGTTTATCGAGCAAGATCCTGAAGGGCAGTACGGCCTGGAAGCAGCCTTCCGTTCCGTGTTCCCGATTCAGAGCTACAGCGGTAACTCCGAGCTGCAGTACGTCAGCTACCGCCTTGGCGAACCGGTGTTTGACGTTCAGGAATGTCAGATCCGTGGCGTGACCTATTCCGCACCGCTGCGCGTAAAACTGCGTCTGGTGATCTATGAGCGCGAAGCGCCAGAAGGCACCGTAAAAGACATTAAAGAACAAGAAGTCTACATGGGTGAAATTCCACTCATGACAGACAACGGTACTTTCGTCATCAACGGTACTGAGCGTGTTATCGTTTCCCAGCTGCATCGTAGCCCGGGTGTCTTCTTCGACAGCGATAAAGGTAAAACACACTCATCCGGTAAAGTACTGTATAACGCGCGTATCATTCCTTACCGTGGTTCCTGGCTGGACTTCGAGTTCGATCCTAAAGACAACCTGTTTGTCCGTATCGACCGTCGTCGTAAACTGCCTGCGACCATCATTTTGCGTGCGCTGCAATACACCACTGAACAGATCCTGGACCTGTTCTTTGAGAAAGTAATCTTTGAAATCCGCGACAACAAGTTGCAGATGGAGCTGGTGCCAGAGCGTCTGCGTGGTGAGACCGCGTCGTTCGACATCGAAGCCGACGGCAAAGTGTATGTGGAAAAAGGCCGCCGTATTACCGCGCGCCACATCCGTCAGCTGGAAAAAGATGATATCAAACTCATCGAAGTTCCGGTTGAATACATTGCTGGAAAAGTAGCCGCGAAAGATTACGTTGATGAATCAACTGGCGAGCTGATCTGCCCGGCGAACATGGAGCTGAGCCTGGATCTGCTGGCTAAGCTGAGCCAGTCTGGCCACAAACGCATCGAAACGCTGTTCACCAACGATCTGGACCACGGTCCTTATATCTCTGAGACTATCCGCGTCGATCCAACGACCGATCGTCTGAGCGCGCTGGTAGAAATCTACCGCATGATGCGCCCTGGTGAACCACCAACTCGCGAAGCGGCTGAAAGCCTGTTCGAGAACCTGTTCTTCTCCGAAGACCGCTACGATCTGTCCGCGGTTGGTCGTATGAAGTTCAACCGTTCTCTGCTGCGTGATGAGATCGAAGGTTCCGGTATCCTGAGCAAAGACGACATCATCGAAGTGATGAAGAAGCTCATCGATATCCGTAACGGCAAAGGCGAAGTGGACGATATCGACCACCTCGGCAACCGTCGTATCCGTTCCGTAGGCGAAATGGCGGAAAACCAGTTCCGCGTTGGCCTGGTACGTGTTGAGCGTGCGGTGAAAGAGCGTCTGTCTCTGGGCGATCTGGATACCCTGATGCCTCAGGATATGATCAACGCCAAGCCGATTTCTGCAGCAGTGAAAGAGTTCTTCGGTTCCAGCCAACTGTCTCAGTTCATGGACCAGAACAACCCGCTGTCTGAGATCACGCACAAACGTCGTATCTCTGCACTCGGCCCAGGCGGTCTGACCCGTGAACGTGCAGGCTTCGAAGTTCGAGACGTACACCCGACTCACTACGGTCGCGTATGTCCAATCGAAACGCCTGAAGGTCCAAACATCGGTCTGATCAACTCCCTGTCCGTGTACGCACAGACTAACGAATACGGTTTCCTTGAGACGCCGTACCGTAAAGTGACCGACGGTGTTGTAACTGACGAAATTCACTACCTGTCTGCTATCGAAGAAGGCAACTACGTTATTGCTCAGGCGAACTCCAACCTGGATGACGAAGGCCACTTTGTAGAAGATCTGGTTACCTGCCGTAGCAAAGGCGAATCCAGCTTGTTCAGCCGCGACCAGGTTGACTACATGGACGTATCCACCCAGCAGGTGGTATCCGTCGGTGCGTCCCTGATTCCGTTCCTGGAACACGATGACGCCAACCGTGCATTGATGGGTGCGAACATGCAACGTCAGGCCGTTCCAACTCTGCGTGCTGATAAGCCGCTGGTTGGTACCGGTATGGAACGTGCTGTTGCCGTTGACTCCGGTGTTACTGCGGTGGCTAAACGTGGCGGTACTGTTCAGTACGTGGATGCTTCCCGTATCGTTATCAAAGTTAACGAAGACGAGATGTACCCGGGCGAAGCAGGTATCGACATTTATAACCTGACCAAATACACCCGTTCTAACCAGAACACCTGTATCAACCAGATGCCTTGTGTGTCTCTGGGTGAGCCCGTTGAGCGCGGCGACGTGCTGGCAGACGGTCCGTCCACTGACCTCGGTGAACTGGCGCTCGGTCAGAACATGCGCGTAGCGTTCATGCCGTGGAACGGTTACAACTTCGAAGACTCCATCCTCGTCTCCGAGCGTGTGGTTCAGGAAGATCGTTTCACTACCATCCACATTCAGGAACTGGCATGTGTGTCCCGTGACACCAAGCTGGGGCCAGAAGAGATCACCGCTGACATCCCTAACGTGGGTGAAGCTGCGCTCTCCAAACTGGATGAATCCGGTATCGTTTACATCGGTGCAGAAGTGACCGGCGGCGACATTCTGGTTGGTAAGGTAACGCCGAAAGGTGAAACCCAGCTGACGCCAGAAGAGAAACTGCTGCGTGCTATCTTCGGTGAGAAAGCGTCTGACGTTAAAGACTCTTCTCTGCGTGTACCAAACGGTGTTTCCGGTACGGTTATCGATGTTCAGGTCTTCACCCGTGACGGCGTTGAAAAAGATAAGCGTGCGCTGGAAATCGAAGAGATGCAGCTCAAGCAGGCTAAGAAAGACCTGTCTGAAGAACTGCAGATCCTCGAAGCGGGTCTGTTCAGCCGTATCTATGCGGTGCTGGTTGCCGGTGGCGTTGAAGCTGAGAAGCTCGACAAACTGCCACGCGATCGCTGGCTGGAACTGGGCCTGACCGACGAAGAGAAACAAAATCAGCTGGAACAGCTGGCTGAGCAGTATGACGAACTGAAACACGAGTTCGAGAAAAAACTCGAAGCGAAACGCCGTAAAATCACTCAGGGCGACGATCTGGCACCAGGCGTGCTGAAGATTGTTAAGGTGTATCTGGCTGTTAAACGTCAGATCCAGCCTGGTGATAAGATGGCAGGTCGTCACGGTAACAAGGGTGTTATCTCTAAGATCAACCCGATCGAAGATATGCCGCACGATGCTAACGGTACGCCGGTAGATATCGTACTGAACCCACTGGGCGTACCGTCTCGTATGAACATCGGTCAGATTCTGGAAACCCACCTGGGTATGGCTGCGAAAGGTATCGGCGATAAGATCAACGCCATGCTGAAACAGCAGGAAGAAGTCGCGAAACTGCGCGAATTCATCCAGCGTGCCTACGATCTGGGTACCGACGTTCGTCAGAAAGTCGACCTGAGCACCTTCAGCGATGAAGAAGTGCTGCGTCTGGCAGAGAACCTGCGCAAAGGTATGCCGATTGCAACGCCGGTATTCGACGGTGCAAAAGAAGCTGAAATCAAAGAGCTGCTGCAACTGGGTGGTCTGCCAACGTCTGGTCAGATTACGCTGTTTGATGGCCGTACCGGTGAACAGTTCGAGCGTCCGGTAACCGTAGGTTACATGTACATGCTGAAACTGAACCACCTGGTCGACGACAAGATGCACGCTCGTTCTACCGGTTCTTACAGCCTGGTTACTCAGCAGCCGCTGGGTGGTAAGGCGCAGTTCGGTGGTCAGCGCTTCGGGGAGATGGAAGTGTGGGCGCTGGAAGCATACGGCGCAGCATACACCCTGCAGGAAATGCTCACCGTTAAGTCTGATGACGTGAACGGTCGTACCAAGATGTATAAAAACATCGTGGACGGCAATCATCAGATGGAACCGGGCATGCCAGAGTCCTTCAACGTACTGTTGAAAGAGATTCGTTCGCTGGGTATCAACATCGAACTGGAAGACGAGTAATTCTCGCTCAAACAGGTCACTGGTGTCGGGCTAACCCCCGACACCAGATTGTGCTAACTCCGACGGGAGCAAATCCGTGAAAGATTTATTAAAGTTTCTGAAAGCGCAGACTAAAACCGAAGAGTTTGATGCGATCAAAATTGCTCTGGCTTCGCCAGACATGATCCGTTCATGGTCTTTCGGTGAAGTTAAAAAGCCGGAAACCATCAACTACCGTACGTTCAAGCCTGAGCGTGACGGCCTTTTCTGTGCACGAATTTTCGGGCCAGTAAAAGACTACGAGTGCCTGTGCGGTAAGTACAAGCGCCTGAAACACCGTGGTGTGATCTGTGAGAAGTGCGGCGTTGAAGTGACCCAGACCAAAGTGCGCCGTGAGCGCATGGGCCACATCGAACTGGCATCTCCAACTGCGCACATCTGGTTCCTGAAATCTCTGCCGTCCCGTATCGGCCTGCTGCTGGATATGCCGCTGCGCGATATCGAACGTGTTCTGTACTTCGAATCTTATGTGGTTATCGAAGGCGGTATGACGAATCTGGAACGCCACCAGATTCTGACCGAAGAACAGTATCTGGACGCGCTGGAAGAGTTCGGTGACGAATTCGACGCGAAGATGGGTGCGGAAGCTATTCAGGCCCTGCTGAAAAGCATGGACCTGGAGCAAGAGTGCGAGCAGCTGCGTGAAGAGCTGAACGAAACCAACTCCGAAACCAAGCGTAAAAAGCTGACCAAGCGTATCAAACTGCTGGAAGCATTCGTTCAGTCTGGTAACAAACCAGAGTGGATGATCCTGACCGTTCTGCCGGTTCTGCCGCCAGATCTGCGTCCGCTGGTTCCGCTGGATGGTGGTCGTTTCGCAACGTCGGATCTGAACGATCTGTATCGTCGCGTTATCAACCGTAACAACCGTCTGAAACGTCTGCTGGATCTGGCTGCGCCGGACATCATCGTACGTAACGAAAAACGTATGCTGCAGGAAGCGGTAGATGCCCTGCTGGATAACGGTCGTCGCGGTCGTGCGATCACCGGTTCTAACAAACGTCCTCTGAAATCTTTGGCCGATATGATCAAAGGTAAACAGGGTCGTTTCCGTCAGAACCTGCTCGGTAAGCGTGTTGACTACTCCGGTCGTTCTGTTATCACCGTAGGTCCATACCTGCGTCTGCATCAGTGCGGTCTGCCGAAGAAAATGGCACTGGAGCTGTTCAAACCGTTCATCTACGGCAAGCTGGAACTGCGTGGCCTGGCCACCACCATCAAAGCCGCTAAGAAAATGGTTGAGCGTGAAGAAGCTGTCGTTTGGGATATCCTGGACGAAGTTATCCGCGAACACCCGGTACTGCTGAACCGTGCACCAACACTGCACCGTCTGGGTATCCAGGCATTTGAACCGGTACTGATCGAAGGTAAAGCTATCCAGCTGCACCCGCTGGTTTGTGCGGCATATAACGCCGACTTCGATGGTGACCAGATGGCTGTTCACGTACCGCTGACGCTGGAAGCCCAGCTCGAAGCGCGTGCGCTGATGATGTCTACTAACAACATCCTGTCTCCAGCGAACGGTGAACCAATCATCGTTCCTTCTCAGGACGTTGTATTGGGTCTGTACTACATGACCCGCGACTGTGTTAACGCCAAAGGCGAAGGCATGGTGCTGACTGGCCCTAAAGAAGCTGAGCGTATCTATCGCGCTGGCCTGGCCTCTCTGCATGCGCGTGTCAAAGTGCGTATCACTGAATATGAAAAAGATGCTAACGGCGAATTCGTTGCGAAAACCAGCCTGAAAGACACGACCGTTGGCCGTGCCATTCTGTGGATGATCGTACCGAAAGGTCTGCCTTTCTCCATCGTCAACCAGGCGCTGGGTAAGAAAGCGATCTCCAAAATGCTGAACACCTGTTACCGCATTCTGGGTCTGAAGCCGACGGTTATCTTCGCTGACCAGACAATGTACACCGGCTTTGCATATGCAGCGCGTTCAGGTGCATCTGTTGGTATCGATGACATGGTTATCCCAGAGAAGAAACACGAGATCATCTCTGAAGCGGAAGCCGAAGTTGCTGAGATCCAGGAGCAGTTCCAGTCTGGTCTGGTTACCGCGGGCGAACGCTATAACAAAGTTATCGATATCTGGGCTGCGGCGAACGATCGTGTATCCAAAGCGATGATGGATAACCTGCAAACCGAAACCGTGATTAACCGTGACGGCGTAGAAGAGCAGCAGGTTTCCTTCAACAGCATTTACATGATGGCCGACTCCGGTGCGCGTGGTTCTGCAGCACAGATTCGTCAGCTGGCAGGTATGCGTGGTCTGATGGCGAAGCCAGATGGCTCCATCATCGAAACGCCAATCACCGCGAACTTCCGTGAAGGTCTGAACGTACTCCAGTACTTCATCTCTACTCACGGTGCGCGTAAAGGTCTGGCGGATACCGCACTGAAAACTGCGAACTCCGGTTATCTGACGCGTCGTCTGGTTGACGTTGCGCAGGATCTGGTTGTGACCGAAGACGATTGTGGCACCCTCGAAGGTATCACCATGACCCCGGTTATCGAGGGTGGTGATGTTAAAGAGCCGCTGCGCGATCGCGTACTGGGTCGTGTAACCGCGGAAGACATTCTGAAGCCGGGTACCGCAGACATTCTGGTTCCACGCAACACGCTGCTGCACGAACAGTGGTGTGACCTGCTGGAAGCGAACTCTGTTGACTCTGTGAAAGTTCGTTCCGTTGTATCTTGTGACACCGATTTCGGTGTATGTGCGCACTGCTATGGTCGTGACCTGGCGCGTGGCCACATCATCAACAAAGGTGAAGCAATCGGTGTTATCGCGGCACAGTCCATCGGTGAACCGGGTACACAGCTGACGATGCGTACGTTCCACATCGGTGGTGCGGCATCTCGTGCGGCTGCTGAATCCAGCATCCAGGTGAAAAACAAAGGTAGCATCAAGCTCAGCAACGCGAAGTCTGTTGTTAACTCCGCAGGCAAGCTGGTTGTGACCTCTCGTAACACCGAGCTGAAGCTGATCGACGAATTCGGTCGTACCAAAGAGAGCTATAAAGTGCCTTACGGTGCTGTTATGGCGAAAGGTGATGGCGAGCAGGTTGCCGGCGGTGAAACCGTTGCAAACTGGGATCCACACACCATGCCGGTTATCACCGAAGTAAGTGGTTTCATCCGCTTCACTGACATGATCGACGGCCAGACCATTACTCGTCAGACCGACGAGCTGACCGGTCTGTCTTCTCTGGTCGTTCTGGACTCTGCTGAGCGTACTGCCGGTGGTAAAGATCTGCGTCCTGCACTGAAAATCGTTGATGCTCAGGGTAACGACGTTCTGATCCCTGGTACCGATATGCCTGCGCAGTACTTCCTGCCGGGTAAAGCGATTGTACAGCTGGAAGATGGCGTACAGATCAGTTCTGGTGACACCCTGGCGCGTATTCCTCAGGAATCCGGCGGTACCAAGGACATCACCGGTGGTCTGCCACGCGTTGCGGATCTGTTCGAAGCACGTCGTCCGAAAGAGCCTGCAATCCTGGCTGAAATCAGCGGTATCATCTCCTTCGGTAAAGAGACCAAAGGTAAACGCCGTCTGGTTATCACCCCAGTAGATGGCAGCGAGCCGTACGAAGAGATGATTCCTAAGTGGCGTCAGCTCAACGTGTTCGAAGGTGAACGTGTAGAACGTGGTGACGTGGTTTCCGACGGTCCAGAAGCGCCGCACGACATCCTGCGTCTGCGTGGTGTGCATGCTGTTACTCGTTACATCGTTAACGAAGTACAGGACGTATACCGTCTGCAGGGCGTTAAGATTAACGATAAACACATTGAAGTTATCGTTCGTCAGATGCTGCGTAAAGCAACCATCGATAGCGCGGGCAGCTCTGAGTTCCTGGAAGGCGAGCAGGTTGAATACTCACGCGTCAAGATCGCTAACCGCGATCTGGAAGCGAACGGCAAAATCGCTGCGACCTTCTCGCGCGATCTGCTGGGTATCACCAAAGCGTCTCTGGCAACCGAGTCCTTCATCTCTGCAGCATCGTTCCAGGAGACCACGCGTGTCCTGACCGAAGCCGCTGTAGCAGGTAAGCGTGATGAACTGCGCGGTCTGAAAGAGAACGTTATCGTAGGTCGTCTGATCCCGGCTGGTACCGGTTATGCGTACCATCAGGATCGTATGCGTCGTCGTGCTGCAGGCGAACTGCCAGCTGCACCGCAGGTAACTGCTGAAGATGCATCCGCGAGCCTGGCAGAACTGCTGAACGCAGGTCTGGGTGGTTCTGACAACGAGTAATCGTTGATGCAGACATAAAAAAACCCGCTTCGGCGGGTTTTTTTATGTCTGCATATTTTTCAGTTTATCAGCGGTAGCCGACGATACAGTTCAATCATATCGCCCGCCAGGTCCTGAATGACCATCGCGTTCATCAGGTGATCCTGAGAGTGGACGGTGATCAGGTTAACCGGCAGCTTTCCGGTCCCTTCATCAAGACCAATCAGCTGCGTCTGGATGGTGTGGGCATGTTTCACGTATTCACGCGACTCTTCCATTGCCTTTTCGGCTTCGTCAAAGTCACCTTTACGGGCCATCTGCAACGCCGTAAGGGCAGCACTGCGCGCTGCTCCCGCGTTGACCAGCAGTTCCATGATCGTTGTTTCTAAATCTTCCACGGGTCACTCCAGTAATTTAAGCGCTTTTTCCAGGACGACATCACCTTTCATCATGCCGTAATCCATCATGTCGATCACCGCGACCTTTTTACCCAGCGGATCGGCCTGCGCCTGAAGTTTAGCCTGCTCGTATTTAACCTGTGGCCCCAGCAATACGATGTCAGCCGTCGCGATATTATCTTTAAACTCCGCAACCGGAACGGCTTTAATGGTGACTTCAACCCCTTTTTTCTGCGCGGCGTCTTTCATACGTTGAACCAGCATGCTGGTTGACATTCCCGCTGCACAGCATAAAACGATGTTCTTCATAATCAGCCTCGATCTACATGTGTTTATTGATAATTATCCCGTGCAGACCGCTTCAACAACCGCTTTACCGCGATTGTGTGTCAGGCATCACAAAGAAATGGGTGATTTTCTGAAACCGGTTACAATTTTGCATGAAAGTGCACGCTGCCCGTCGAAACGGACAGCGTGGGAGGGGAGAAATTAACGGATGGAGGTCCGAAGGATACGGTTTTTACCCTGCTGTTTTGCGCTGTAAAGTGCGTTATCCACGCTCCCGACAAATTGCTCCAGCGGTTCGAAATGCCATTCCCCCAGGCCTGCACTGAACGTGACCTGCAGGTTTTCTTCCCGCCAGACGCGTTTTTCAATGGTGGTACGCCACGCTTCCAGCAACGAGATTGCATCAGCAATTTGCGCAGCCTGGAAGACCACCGCAAACTCTTCTCCACCATACCGGTACACCGAGATGTGGTGCGGTTGCATGATCTGGAGCCCTTCACGCGCCACGTTACGCAGGACAATATCGCCGCTAAGGTGGCCCCAGGTATCGTTGATTGATTTGAAGTTATCGATGTCCACCAGCGCCAGTGCGAAAGGCTGTTGAGCCGCCATTAACTCTTCCACATCGGTATCGAACGCGCGGCGGTTTTTGCAGCCTGTTAGCGCATCGTGGGTTGCCTGGCGGACATATGCCATCTCACGCTCTTTATTCGACTGGATAGTATGACTCAGCATCGCTTCCAGACGCGGTGCCTGGCTGACGTCGCCAGTTTTGATGGCGTTGATAATATGCATTAGCACGGTACGCGAGGCATGGCGAAGGTACAAACCGAAGAGAATGATAATAATCGCCGCCAGTGCAAATCCCCAGCCAACGATAGTGGTTTCGTGGCGGGTAATATCCGTCAGGGTCGCGCCAGAGACCCGGTAGATGACAAACCAATCCGGGTTAGTGAAGGAGTAGTAGTAATACCAGGTTTTACTTTTCCGGTCGTATAAATGCCCCTCGCCGCTGGTCATTTTGTCCATCAGCGCTTCGCTCACGTATTTTTTGAACAGCGCGCCCGTGTCAGGATGAAGCACCACGGTTCCGTCGCGCTCGACGACGAAGAATTCCCCTTGTACAGGGGCCACCATCTGTCGAAGGGTATACCCCATCGACGCCAAATCAAGATGAAAGGCGAGGGTTCCCTTGAGTCTGCCTTCTGTTGAAATCAATGGCTTATAAAGCGTGACCGTTGGATGCCCGGTAAAGTAGTCCATATAAGGGTGGGTATAATGGCTGAAAATACTGGCTTCCGCGTGGGCGACAAACCACGGGCGCGTCCGCGGATCGGCGTTTTTACTCTTTTCCGTGGGAGGCGCTTCTGGAACGTGCAAATAATGCCCTTCCGTGTCGGCCAGCGAGATGGATGACACGGTCGGCATCAGGTTTTGCAAATGCATCAACATCTGCAACCCTTGCGTCGGGTTGACGTTCAGCGTCTCATTCAGTATTTCGTTGCGGGAAAAGTACATCGCAGAACGACCAAGAATATAGTCGTTTTCACGCAACATTGATTCGGTATAGTTAACCGCCAGATTATGCGTGAAATTACCATTAATTTTATGATAATCCTCAAGAAAATCCTTTCGTTGCGAAAGCGTAACCACGACAGCGATCAGTGCAAAACTGCACAGTATCCCCGCGAAGCTGGCCATTATTGGCCGGGTAAAAGAGAGTTTTTTGCTGTGAAGTGCCATGAGTTGTACATCATTCCTGAGGGTGAATGCTTTTCGTCTGCCGATATCCTCTCAGCATAGTCGCAGTCCTGCGGTTAGCTGTGAATTATACGGAACACGATTTCAGACGAGATGATTTATCTTAAGAATGGCTAAGAAATTACTCATAAAATCAGAAATTCAGTGTGCACGATAAGTCAGAGGCAGGGCGAAACGAGGAAGAAGCTTTTCGCCCTGGTCAGCGTCCGTTGCTGACCACATGACAATAAAAAACCGGACGATAGCTGACAATCATCCGGTTGTGACTCTCCGTGCCGCCTCGTTTTATTTCTGCGGAGTTGCAGTATGTTTCAGCGTAATTGCGAGGCTCTTCCCAGCCAGCTGTCCCAGTCTTTCCAGACCGGCTGCAGCCCCTGTGCGCTCAGGGCCGCGGCGACCGCTTCCGGACGTCGTCCATCATGCGGGGCAAACTGCTCCAGTTCAGGGTGATCATCGGCGTAACCGCCCGGCTGTGTTTTGGAAAATGCGCTCACGTTGTTTATCGCAAGCGGGATCACGCGGTCGCGGAACGCCGGTGATTCACGTGTTGAAAGCGATAATTCAACCTCCGGGGCAAGCAGGCGAAACGCGCAGATCGTTTGTACCAGCTGGCGCTCATCCATGAGTGAGGCCGGTTCAATCCCGCCAGCACACGGGCGCAGCCGGGGGAAGGAGATGGAGTAGCGGCTCTGCCAGTAGTGCTGCTGAAGCCACAACAGATGTTCCGCCACCATGTAGCAATCCACGCGCCAGCTATCGGAAAGCCCAATCAGCGCACCAAGGCCAATTTTATCGATCCCGGCACGTCCGAGCCTGTCCGGCGTTTCAAGGCGGAAGAAGAAGTCCTGTTTCTTGCCCTTCAGGTGATGCCGGGCGTAGGTCGCTTCGTGGTACGTTTCCTGATAGACCATCACTCCATCCAGTCCGAGCGTTTTGAGCTCCGCATACTCATCCTGCGACAGGGGCTGCACTTCCATCTGCAACGAGGCGAACTGACGACGAATGGCAGGAAGGTGCTGGCGGAAATAGTCCATTCCGACTTTGCCCTGGTGCTCACCGGTGACCAGCAGGAGATGCTCGAAGCCCATTTCCCGGATGGCCGCACACTCGCGCGCGATCTCCTCCGCATCAAGCGTCTTACGCTTAATGCGGTTGCTCATGGAGAAGCCGCAGTAGGTACAGTCATTGGCGCACAGGTTTGAGAGATAGAGCGGGACGTAAAAGCTCACCGTGTTGCCAAAGCGCTGTCGGGTGAGACGCTGGGCGCGCTGGGCCATCGGCTCCAGATAAGCGCTGGCCGCAGGGGAGAGCAGGGCCATTAAATCGTCGCGGGTCAGATGGCGCGTATTCAATGCGCGCTCGACGTCGACCGGCGTTTTGCTGTTGATGCGCAGGGCAATGTCGTCCCAGTTAAGCTGCCGCCAGCGGTCGGTGAAGGTGGTCATGAGATTGCCTCCAGAAAACCGGTCAGCGGGCTGGTGGCCTGCGCCTGAAAACTGCGCGAGCCAGGGCCTGATTGCCGTGCCAGCAGGCCAGCCTCCACCGCCATGCGAAACGCGCGCGCCATCATGACCGGATCGTCGGCAACCGCGATGGCCGTGTTCACCAGCACCGCGTCCGCCCCCATTTCCAGCGCCTGCGCGGCATGGCTTGGTACGCCAATACCCGCATCCACCACCACCGGCACGGTGGCCTGCTCAATGATGATCTCCAGCATTGCCCGGGTTTCCAGCCCCTGGTTAGAGCCAATAGGCGCGCCCAGCGGCATAACGGCGGCGCAGCCAACGTCTTCCAGACGTTTGCAGAGTACCGGATCGGCACCGCAGTAAGGCAGAACGATGAACCCTTGTTGTACCAGCTTTTCCGCCGCTTTCAGCGTCTCGATCGGGTCGGGCAACAGCCAGCGAGCATCCGGGTGAATTTCCAGCTTCAGCCAGCGTGTGCCGAGCGCTTCACGCGCCAGTTGAGCGGCGAAAATGGCCTCTTCGGCCGTTTTCGCGCCGGAAGTATTTGGCAGTAGCGTGACGCCAGCTTCCAGTAAAGGCGCCAGAATGGCATCACTGTGATGGCGCAGATCCACGCGCTTTAACGCCAGCGTGACCAGCTGGCTGCCGCTTTCACGGATGGCATCGACCATCAGCTGGGGTGATGCGAATTTCCCGGTTCCGGTAAACAGATGTGAATCAAAGACTTTATCGGCAATACGTAACATCTCAGCCCCCTGCGATAACCTGAAACAGCAGGATCTGGTCGCCTTCACTGACCTGCTGATGTTCCCACTGCTCGCGCGGCAGGATCTGTTGATTGAGCGCCAGTGCCGTTCCCGGCTTGAGCTGGCGAAGCTTATCGAGCAGCACGGCAACGGTGAGCCCGTCCTCGCATTTCATCGGCTCATCGTTAAACAGAATGCGCATTGCCGCCTCCACATACCGGGCAGTGGCTGGCGCGGTGTAACGCCAAATGACGCCAGCCGCTGGAGCGGGCGTCAAATAACCGCAACGTGTTGCGCTCGGTCTCCATTCCGCTGAGCAGCTTGATGGCCTCGAGCGCCTGCAGGGTACCCATCACCCCCACAACCGGGCCAAGAATGCCCGCGGTGCGACAGTTACGCTCTGGCTCAGCATCGTCTGGCCACAGACAGCGATAGCAGCCCTGCGCCCACGGCGGTGTCAGGACCATCATCTGCCCGCCGAACCCCACCGCGCTGGCGGTGATAAGCGGCGTATTTTTTGCGACACAGGCGGCGTTGATCGCCTGGCGGGTTGCCATATTGTCGGTGCAGTCCAGCACCACGTCGGCCAGGGCGACCTCTCGGAGCAGATTGTCGCCGCTGAGCCGCTCCTGACACGCAATGAGCTCAATATCCGGGTTCAACTGGTTCAGACGCTGGCGGGTAATGTGTACTTTGGGCTGGTTGATATCCTCGGTGGTAAAGAGGATTTGACGCTGCAGGTTGCTAAGATGCACCTCGTCGTCATCGGCCAGTACCAGCGTGCCCACGCCTGCACCGGCCAGATAGAGCGCGGCAGGCGCGCCTAATCCGCCCAGCCCGACAATCAAAACCCGGCTGGCGAGCAGCTTTTGCTGCCCGTCGATGGCGATATCCTCCAGCAGGAGCTGGCGGCTATAGCGCATAAAGTCACGATCATTCATCGCCTGCTCCTGCCAGTTGTAAGAGCTGCCGGGTGGCGGCCTGCCAGTCTGCGGCCTGGGTGATGGCACTGACGACGGCGATACTGCCGACACCGGTATCCAGCACGGCCGGAGCGCGTTCAAGGCTAATCCCGCCGATGGCCACGGTCGGGTACTGCGCAAGACGCTTCACGTGAGCCGCCAGCTGTGCCAGCCCTTGTGGCGCGGAGGGCATCTGTTTAGTTTGCGTCGGGAAGACGTGTCCAAGCGCAATGTACGAAGGGCGTGCCGCCAGTGCCACGTCAATCTCCATATCGTCATGGGTCGAGACACCCAGGCGCAAACCGGCTTCCCGGATGGCATTCAGATCTGTGGTCTCCAGGTCCTCCTGACCCAGATGCACGCCGTAGGCCTGGTGCTTTATCGCCAGTCGCCAGTAGTCGTTGATAAACAGGCGGGCGTTATACCGACGCCCCAGCGCGATGGCGGCGGCGACATCGTTCTCCACCTCCTCATCGCGTTTATCTTTGATGCGTAGCTGCAGCGTGCGTACACCTGCCTCCAGCAGGCAGGCAATCCACTCCACGCTGTCCACCACCGGGTAGAGCCCCAAACGAAAGGGCACGGGTGGGAAATCGGGCTGGTACATTACGCCTCCTCTTTTTTGAGGTAGATTTCGCCGCCTTTCGCGCGGAAGGTTTCTGACATATCCGCCATGCCCACTTCAATGGTTTGCGCGGCGGCGTAGTCACGCACCTCCTGGCTGATCTTCATCGAGCAGAATTTTGGCCCACACATGGAGCAGAAATGGGCCACTTTGCCGGACTCCTGCGGCAGGGTTTCGTCGTGATAGGCGCGGGCGGTAAACGGGTCGAGCGCGAGGTTAAATTGATCTTCCCAGCGGAATTCAAAGCGGGCCTTCGACATCGCGTTATCGCGAATTTGCGCGCCCGGATGGCCTTTCGCCAGGTCCGCAGCATGGGCGGCAATTTTGTAGGTGATAAGCCCCTGCTTCACGTCCTCTTTGTTGGGCAGACCGAGGTGCTCTTTTGGCGTCACATAGCAGAGCATGGCGCAACCGAACCAGCCGATCATCGCCGCACCAATTCCGGAGGTGAAGTGGTCGTAACCCGGGGCAATATCGGTGGTCAACGGCCCCAGGGTATAGAATGGTGCTTCATGGCAGTGCTCCAGCTCTTCCGTCATATTGCGGCGGATCATCTGCATGGGGACATGGCCCGGGCCTTCAATCATCACCTGCACGTCATACTCCCAGGCGATTTTGGTCAGCTCGCCCAGCGTGTGCAGCTCGGCAAACTGCGCTTCGTCATTGGCATCACGAATGGAACCAGGGCGCAGGCCGTCGCCCAGCGACAGCGAGACGTCGTAAGCGGCACAGATTTCGCAGATCTCGCGGAAGTGTTCGTAGAGGAAGTTTTCCTGATGATGAGACAGACACCACTTCGCCATGATTGAGCCCCCGCGCGAGACAATGCCGGTCAGACGCTTCGCGGTCATCGGCACGTAGCGCAGCAGCACCCCCGCGTGGATGGTGAAGTAGTCTACACCCTGTTCAGCCTGCTCCAGCAGCGTGTCGCGGAACGCTTCCCAGGTGAGGTTTTCAGCGATACCGTTCACTTTCTCCAGCGCCTGATAGACCGGCACCGTTCCGATAGGCACCGGGCTGTTACGCAGGATCCACTCGCGGGTTTCGTGGATATAACGCCCGGTGGAGAGATCCATTACCGTGTCCGCGCCCCAGCGCGTTGACCAGACCAGCTTCTCGACCTCTTCTTCGATGGAGGAGGTGACCGCGGAGTTACCGATATTGGCGTTGACCTTCACCAGGAAGTTGCGGCCGATAATCATCGGTTCGGATTCCGGGTGATTGATGTTGGCGGGGATAATCGCGCGGCCAGCGGCCACTTCATCGCGCACAAACTCCGGGGTGATGTTTTCCGGCAGGCGGGCACCGAAACCTTCGCCCGGATGCTGGTGGCGCAGCACTTCGCTACGGATGCGCTCACGGCCCATGTTTTCACGGATGGCGATAAACTCCATCTCCGGGGTGACGATCCCCTGACGCGCATAGTGCAGCTGGGTGACGCATTTGCCCGCTTTCGCACGTTTCGGCGTCAGCAGGCCCGCGAAGCGCAGTTCGTCCAGGCCGTCGTCGGCCAGACGCTCTTTGGTGTAGGCAGAGCTGCGAACCGTCAGTTCTTCGCAGTCGTTACGCGCGTCAATCCAGCGCTGGCGAAGTTTTGCCAGCCCCTGCTGCACGTTAATGGCCACATCAGGATCGCCGTATGGGCCAGACGTGTCGTAGACTGGCACGGCTTCGTTGTCTTCATACTGCGGGTTTTCTTTGCTGCCGCCAAGAAGCGTCGGGCTAAGCTGGATTTCGCGCATCGGAACGCGGATATCCGCCTGAGAGCCGGTGATGTAAATACGCTTAGAGTTCGGGAAAGCGGTGCCTTCCAGGGTGTCGATGAAGTGTTGGGCGTGTGCGCGCTGTTCGCGGCGGGTCAGTTTAGTAGTAGACATAGCTCATTCCAAAAGTGAAGGACATGGCTTGTCAGACGACGGATGAAGCAAGAGGAGATCGCCCGGGGGCGATACTACAGCAGTTTTACTCTTGTTCCCTTCGCAGGTATTAGCCTGATCAGGTTCCGCGGATCCCGAATTAACGGTCTCAGCCCGTGCTTTCACACTGGGCACTCCGACAAGAAATTTACACGCCATCGTTCACGCTATCGCATGAATGATTTCGTGTAATACCCCTCCTGAGAGGGGCGAATGTTTGTAAACTACTCGTTAACGATTAAGAACTCAAGCAGGCCGCGCGATGTTATCTTCGTTGCTGGCCTTAGAATCGTTATCCAGTACGAGGGCGATCAGCTTATCCTCCAGCGAGAATCGCTCTTCCAGCGCTTCGCCGAGATCGGACAGCGCCTGTTGAAACTCAAGGTAGTTGTCGTGATCGATGGCGTTCTCGAGGGTGGAATCGTAGTAATTCATGATCTGCTGGGTATTGGCTTCCAACAGAGGGTAGAGTTTGGATGCCGTTAAATACGGGCTAGTGCCTTCCATTTCGCGGATAATGCGTTCATAAATATTGAAATGGCCGTTGGACAGGTAGTCGACCAGGCTCTGACAAAAATCATCCAGCGCTTTTTCATTCAGCCGCATAAACGATTCTTTGCCAGGCTTAATACCGACCAGATTGTAATAAGCCACGAGTAGATGCTTGCGCACATGTAGCCAGCGATCCACCAGTTTGTTACTTCCTCTAACGCGCTCAGTCAGGCTTTCTAGCTGGTTTAACATGTTCGACTCCGCAAGGTTTAGAATTGATTCTGCTTATCCAAAATGTAACCACAATGCTAACAACATGTCAGTGAAGCGAAGGTAGTGCAATAGATATGGATCGTATTATTGAAAAATCAGATCTGGGTTGGTGGATTGTCAGTCACGAACAAAAATTATGGCTGCCCGGTGGGGAAATACCCTATGGCACTGCCGATCGTTTCGATCTCGTTGGTCAGCCTGCGCTGAAGATCGGCGAGTGGCAAGGGGAGCCGGTGTGGTTGATCCAGCAGCCTCGCCGCCAGGACATGGGATCCGTTCGTCAGGTGCTGGATCTCGATGTGGGCCTGTTCCAGCTGGCAGGCCGTGGCGTGCAGCTGGCCGAGTTTTACCGATCGCATAAATACTGCGGCTACTGCGGGCATACCATGCACCCGAGTAAAACCGAGTGGGCCATGCTCTGCAGCCACTGCCGTGAACGCTATTATCCGCAGATTGCGCCGTGCATTATCGTCGCTATCCGGCGTGACGATTCCATCCTGCTGGCACAACATACCCGCCATCGCAACGGCATTCATACTGTTCTTGCCGGGTTCGTTGAAGTGGGCGAAACGCTGGAGCAGGCGGTGGCGCGTGAAGTGATGGAAGAGAGCGGGATCCGGGTGAAGAACCTGCGTTACGTAACGTCTCAGCCGTGGCCGTTCCCACAGTCGCTGATGACGGCGTTTATGGCCGAATACGATAGCGGTGAGATTGTTATCGACCAGAAAGAGCTGCTGGACGCGAACTGGTACCGTTATGACGATTTGCCACTGTTACCCCCGCCGGGAACGGTAGCCCGTCGGCTGATAGAAGATACCGTGGCAATGTGTCGGGCCGAGTATGAGTAGTGTTACACTCACGGACTGACGCAATAAGGAACTGCAAAATGACCGAACTGAAGAACGATCGTTATCTGCGTGCGCTGCTGCGCCAGCCCGTTGATGTCACCCCGGTGTGGATGATGCGCCAGGCGGGGCGCTATCTGCCAGAGTACAAAGCCACGCGTGCGCAGGCGGGTGATTTTATGTCGCTGTGCAAAAATGCCGAGCTGGCCTGCGAAGTGACGCTCCAGCCGCTGCGCCGCTACCCGCTGGATGCCGCTATTCTCTTTTCGGACATTCTGACCATTCCGGATGCCATGGGCCTTGGGCTCTATTTCGAAACCGGTGAAGGTCCGCGTTTCACCTCCCCGATCAAAAGCAAAGCCGACGTTGATAAGCTGCCGGTACCGGATCCTGAGCAGGAGCTGGGGTATGTGATGAACGCCGTGCGCACAATTCGCCGTGAACTGAAAGGCGAAGTGCCGCTGATTGGCTTCTCAGGCAGCCCGTGGACGCTGGCGACCTATATGGTGGAAGGTGGCAGCAGCAAAGCCTTTACCGTCATTAAAAAGATGATGTACGCGGAGCCACAGGCGCTGCATACGCTGCTCGACAAGCTGGCGAAGAGCGTCACACTCTATCTTAACGCGCAGATTAAAGCAGGCGCGCAGTCGGTGATGATTTTCGATACCTGGGGCGGCGTACTGACCGGGCGCGATTACCAGCAGTTCTCGCTGTATTACATGCATAAAATCGTCGATGGCCTGCTGCGTGAAAACGAAGGTCGCCGGGTGCCGGTGACGCTGTTCACCAAAGGCGGCGGGCAGTGGCTGGAAGCCATGGCCGCCACCGGCTGTGACGCGTTGGGTCTCGACTGGACAACCGATATTGCCGATGCGCGCCGTCGCGTGGGTGACAAAGTGGCGCTGCAGGGCAACATGGACCCGTCTATGCTCTATGCTCAGCCTGCCCGTATTGAGGAAGAGGTGGCCTCCATTCTTGCTGGTTTCGGCCAGGGCGAAGGACACGTGTTCAACCTCGGGCACGGTATTCATCAGGATGTACCGCCAGAACACGCTGGCGCGTTTGTGGAGGCGGTGCACCGACTTTCTGCACATTATCATCAGTAAGGAGTGGTTATGGATCTCGCGTCATTACGCGCTCAACAGATAGAACTGGCCTCATCCGTGATCCGTGAGGATCGTCTGGACACAGACCCGCCGCAGTACATTGGCGGAGCAGATGTGGGGTTTGAGCAGGGAGGTGAAGTGACGCGGGCGGCAATGGTGCTGCTGAAGTATCCCTCGCTGGAACTGGTGGAGTACAAGGTGGCGCGTATCGCCACCACCATGCCGTACATTCCTGGCTTTCTCTCATTCCGTGAATATCCCGCGCTGCTGGCAGCGTGGGAGCAACTCTCGCAAAAACCCGACCTGCTGTTTGTCGACGGCCATGGTATCTCTCATCCGCGCCGCTTAGGCGTCGCCAGCCACTTTGGGCTGCTGGTGGATGTCCCCACCATCGGTGTGGCTAAAAAACGCCTGTGCGGTGCGTTTGAGCCGCTCTCCGCCGAGCCAGGCGCGCTGGCACCTCTCATCGATAAGGGTGAGCAACTGGCGTGGGTCTGGCGCAGTAAAGCGCGTTGTAACCCCCTGTTTATCGCCACCGGGCATCGGGTGAGCACGGACAGTGCGCTGGCGTGGGTGCAGCGCTGCATGAAAGGGTATCGCTTACCGGAGCCCACCCGCTGGGCTGATGCGGTAGCGTCAGGGCGTCCGGCTTTTACGCGTTGGCAAGAAATTCAGTGATGATTCAGGTAAACTGCGGCTAATTTTCGATTCGAGACCTCATCATGCTACAAAACCCGATTCATCTGCGCCTTGAGAAGCTGGAAAGCTGGCAGCACGTGACTTTTATGGCTTGCCTGTGCGAGCGCATGTATCCCAACTATGCCGCGTTCTGCAAGCAGACAGGCTTTGGTGAAGGGCAGATTTATCGCCGCATCCTGGATTTAATCTGGGAGACGCTGACGGTCAAAGACGCTAAGGTGAATTTCGACTCTCAGCTTGAAAAGCTTGAAGAGGCGATCCCGGCGGCGGATGACTACGACCTGTATGGTGTCTATCCGGCCATTGATGCCTGCGTGGCATTAAGCGAGCTGATTCATTCCCGTCTGAGCGGTGAAACGCTGGAGCATGCTATCGAAGTCAGCAAGGCATCCATTACGACCGTCGCGATGCTGGAAATGACCCAGGAAGGTCGGGAAATGACCGACGAAGAGCTGCGAGTAAACCCCGCGGTTGAGCAGGAATGGGATATCCAGTGGGAGATTTTCCGCCTGCTGGCAGAGTGTGAAGAACGCGATATTGAGCTGATAAAAGGGCTCCGTGCGGACTTACGTGAGGCTGGTGAGAGTAATATTGGTATAATTTTTAACCAATGAGACAACAAAACTTGATATAACGCTCGTTTTGTCGCTCCTCGACTCTTCCCTTTCGCCCCTTGTCTGGTCTACATTTGGGGGGCGAAAAAAAGTGGCTATCGGTGCGTGTATGCAGGAGAGTGCTTTTTTGGCATTTTCGTCGCACTCGATGCTTAGCAAGCGATAAACACATTGAAAGGATAACTTATGAACAAGACTCAACTGATTGATGTAATTGCGGACAAGGCTGATCTGTCTAAAGTGCAGGCTAAAGCTGCTCTGGAATCTACCCTGGCTGCTATTACTGAGTCTCTGAAAGAAGGTGATGCTGTACAACTGGTTGGTTTCGGTACCTTCAAAGTGAACCACCGCGCTGAGCGTACTGGCCGCAACCCGCAGACCGGTAAAGAAATCAAAATCGCCGCAGCTAACGTGCCGGCATTTGTTTCTGGTAAAGCACTGAAAGACGCTGTTAAGTAAGACGCGTGGCAGTGAACAGTTTTAACGAAGGGGCGGTAACGCCCCTTTTGTCTGTCTGGCGCGGTCTTTTCGCGCTGGCGGGCGTGATGTTTCTGTCCGCCTGTAGCCACGACACCTCTCTGCCACCGTTTACCGCCAGCGGCTACGCTGACAACCAGGGTGCGGTGAGGATCTGGCGCAAAGATTCTGGCGGCGAAGTGCATCTGCTTTCTGCTTTCAGTCCGTGGCATAACGGCAATACGTCGACCGCGGAGTATCGCTGGCAGGGCGATGACCTATCGCTGATAGAACTGAATGTCTACAGCAAGACCCCCGAACATGTGAAAGTGCGTTTTGATGACCATGGCGAGCTGAGCTTTATGCAGCGGGAAGTCAGCGGTCAAAAACAGCAGCTTTCCAGCGATCAAGTCGCACTCTATCGTTATCGTGCCGAACAAATCCGCCAGACCAGCGATGCGCTGCGTCAGGGACGCGTTGTGCTGCGCCAGGGGCGCTGGCATGCCGATGGCACGGTAACCACCTGCGAAGGGCAAACCGTTAAGCCTGAGCTTGAAGCCTGGGCAACCGAACATATTGAGCGCCGTCAGCGGCATTCATCCATGGAAGTGAGTGTGGCGTGGCTGGAAGCGCCGGAAGGTTCTCAACTGCTGCTGGTCGCGAACGAAGACTTCTGCACCTGGCAGCCGACAGAAAAGAGTTTTTGAGTGGCGTCCCCTCTCCCTGACGGGAGAGGGGCTGGCTGAAGTATTACTCGCCCTGCTCACGCGCAATTGCGCGATAACCGATATCCTGGCGGCTAAAGCTACCGTTCCAGTGAATATCTGCCATCAGCGCATAGGCACGCTTCTGTGCTTCTGCAACGGTGTGACCCAGTGCGGTCGCACACAGTACACGGCCGCCATTGGTCAGCACGCGATCGTCGTCAGACAGCTTCGTGCCGGCGTGGAATACCTTCGCGCCTTCTACTTCTTCCAGCGGTAAACCGTGAATCTCATCACCGGTATTGTAATTACCCGGATAACCCCCCGCAGCAATCACCACGCCCAGAGAAGCACGTTCATCCCACTCAGACGTTTTCTCATCCAGCTTACCTTCACAGGCGGCAAGACACAGTTCCACCAGGTCAGATTTCATGCGCAGCATGATTGGCTGCGTTTCCGGATCGCCGAAGCGGCAGTTGAACTCAATCACCTTCGGATTGCCCTGCTTGTCGATCATCAGGCCTGCATAGAGGAAACCGGTGTAAGTATTACCTTCGGCAGCCATGCCTTTGACGGTTGGCCAGATAATGCGGTCCATGGTGCGCTGATGCACTTCGTCAGTGACCACAGGGGCAGGGGAGTAAGCGCCCATACCGCCGGTGTTCGGCCCGGTATCTGCATTGCCAACGCGTTTATGATCCTGGCTGGTGGCCATTGGCAGAACATGCTCGCTGTCGACCATCACGATAAAGCTCGCCTCTTCACCGTCAAGGAACTCTTCAATCACGATGCGATGGCCCGCGTCGCCAAAGGCGTTGCCTGCCAGCATATCCTGAACCGCGGCTTCGGCTTCCTCGAGCGTCATCGCCACGATAACGCCTTTACCGGCGGCCAGACCGTCGGCTTTGATAACGATAGGCGCACCTTTTTCACGTAAGTAAGCCAGGGCTGGCTCTACTTCGGTGAAATTCTGATATTCCGCCGTCGGGATGTTATGACGTGCGAGGAAATCTTTGGTGAAGGCTTTCGAACCTTCCAGCTGTGCAGCCCCTTCCGTTGGGCCGAAGATTTGCAGGCCAGCAGCCCGGAAGGCGTCAACGACGCCAATCACCAGCGGCGCTTCCGGACCCACGATGGTCAGATCGATTTTCTCCTGCTGAGCAAAGCTCAACAGGGCCGGGATATCGGTCACGCCGATAGCGACGTTCTGTAACGTGGGTTCCAGCGCAGTACCGGCATTACCCGGTGCCACAAAGACGGTTTTCACCTGCGGCGACTGAGCCGCTTTCCACGCCAGAGCATGCTCGCGCCCACCATTACCAATGACTAATACTTTCATTTTCTGCTCCGTGGATTAATGGCGGAAGTGACGCATGTCGGTGAAGATCATCGCAATGCCGTGTTCGTCAGCAGCGGCAATGACTTCGTCGTCACGGATTGAGCCGCCAGGCTGGATAACACAGGTAATACCCACTGCAGCAGCAGCGTCGATACCGTCACGGAACGGGAAGAAGGCGTCAGAGGCCATTGCCGAGCCTTTCACTTCCAGACCTTCATCGGCCGCTTTGATACCCGCAATTTTCGCGGAGTAAACGCGGCTCATCTGGCCTGCGCCTATTCCGATGGTCATGTTCTCTTTTGCATAGACAATCGCGTTGGATTTCACGAACTTCGCGACCTTCCAGCAGAACAGCGCGTCACGCAGTTCCTGCTCGGTAGGCTGGCGTTTCGTCACGACGCGCAGATCGCCCTCGGTGACCATGCCCAGATCGCGATCCTGAACCAGCAGACCGCCGTTCACGCGTTTGAAGTCCAGACCCGGTACGCGCTCAGCCCACTCGCCGCACACCAGTACGCGCACGTTCTGTTTTGCCGCGGTGATTTTCAGGGCTTCGTCGGATGCAGAAGGAGCGATGATCACTTCGACAAACTGACGGGAGATGATGGCCTGTGCTGTGTCAGCGTCCAGCTCGCGGTTGAAGGCGATAATGCCGCCGAATGCAGAGGTTGGGTCGGTTTTATACGCGCGATCATAGGCGTCGAGAATGGAGGTGCTTACCGCTACGCCACATGGGTTCGCGTGCTTCACGATTACGCAGGCGGGTTCACTGAACGCTTTCACGCACTCGAGCGCTGCATCGGTGTCAGCGATGTTGTTATAGGAGAGTGCCTTGCCCTGAACCTGCTGTGCGGTCGCAACAGAGGCTTCTTTTACCTCTTCTTCTATATAGAAGGCAGCCTGCTGGTGGCTGTTCTCACCGTAACGCATATCCTGCTTCTTAATGAAGTTCAGGTTCAGCGTACGCGGGAAGCGGCCGGAAGGTTCAGTGCTTTCGCCATGATAAGCAGGCACCAGGCTACCGAAGTAGTTGGCGATCATGCTGTCGTACGCGGCGGTGTGCTCGAATGCTTTGATGGCGAGGTCGAAACGCGTCTTCAGCGTCAGCGACCCTTCGTTGGCATCCATCTCATTAATAATGGTGTTGTAGTCGCTGCTCTTCACCACGATGGCAACATCTTTATGGTTCTTAGCCGCTGAGCGCACCATGGTTGGGCCGCCGATATCAATGTTTTCGACGGCGTCTTCCAGAGAGCAGCCTTCGCGGGCAACGGTCTGAGCGAACGGGTAGAGGTTAACGACGACCATGTCGATTGGCGCGATATCATGCTTTTCCATAATGCCGTCGTCCTGGCCGCGACGACCAAGAATACCGCCGTGGACCTTCGGGTGCAGGGTCTTGACGCGTCCATCCATCATTTCCGGAAAACCGGTGTAATCGGACACTTCGGTTACCGGCAGACCTTTCTCTGCTAACAGGCGAGCGGTACCACCTGTAGAAAGCAACTCCACACCGCGTGCAGAAAGTGCCTGAGCGAATTCGACGATACCGGCTTTATCAGAAACACTGAGCAGAGCGCGGCGGACTGGACGACGTTGTTGCATGGTAAATCCCCTGGATTTCACGATTACAGAGAGCGTTAGATGAATTTTCCAGCGAAAAACTCATCTAACACACCTGACGAGGCATCCTTGTTAAGCGCGAGCATTTTAACGAAAACGTTTGCGCAACGCTCGCGAATTTTCACTTTTTCGTATCTCTGTGGATAAGTCTGTGTGTAAAAGGGTATAAGGCGGGGTTTTGCTGGGGAATGCAGCAGTCAGTCATTTTTCTGTCATTTAGCGGTTGCGGCCTGCAGAGAACTCCCTATAATGCGCCTCCATCGACACGGCAGATGTGAATCACTTCACAGTTAACCCGGTCGGTTGAAGAGAAAAAATCCTGAACTTCAGGGTTGACTCTGAAAGAGGAAAGCGTAATATACGCCACCTCGCGACGGTGAGCTGTAAGCCGCGTCGCAACTGCTCTTTAACAATTTATCAGACAATCTGTGTGGGCACTCAAAGTGACATGGATTCTTAATGTCTTCGGACACTAAATGAATACCAAGTCTCTGAGTGAACATACGTAATTCATTACGAAGTTTAATTCACGAGCATCAAACTTAAATTGAAGAGTTTGATCATGGCTCAGATTGAACGCTGGCGGCAGGCCTAACACATGCAAGTCGAACGGTAGCACAGAGAGCTTGCTCTCGGGTGACGAGTGGCGGACGGG
>NZ_CP080000.1:4261455-4293823 GCF_019378755.1 Enterobacter sp. BIDMC 29
ATCTAGCCATGGGCAGGTTGAAGGTTGGGTAACACTAACTGGAGGACCGAACCGACTAATGTTGAAAAATTAGCGGATGACTTGTGGCTGGGGGTGAAAGGCCAATCAAACCGGGAGATAGCTGGTTCTCCCCGAAAGCTATTTAGGTAGCGCCTCGTGAACTCATCTTCGGGGGTAGAGCACTGTTTCGGCTAGGGGGCCATCCCGGCTTACCAACCCGATGCAAACTACGAATACCGAAGAATGTTATCACGGGAGACACACGGCGGGTGCTAACGTCCGTCGTGAAGAGGGAAACAACCCAGACCGCCAGCTAAGGTCCCAAAGTCATGGTTAAGTGGGAAACGATGTGGGAAGGCACAGACAGCCAGGATGTTGGCTTAGAAGCAGCCATCATTTAAAGAAAGCGTAATAGCTCACTGGTCGAGTCGGCCTGCGCGGAAGATGTAACGGGGCTAAACCATGCACCGAAGCTGCGGCAGCGACGCTTATGCGTTGTTGGGTAGGGGAGCGTTCTGTAAGCCGTTGAAGGTGTCCTGTGAGGGGTGCTGGAGGTATCAGAAGTGCGAATGCTGACATAAGTAACGATAAAGCGGGTGAAAAGCCCGCTCGCCGGAAGACCAAGGGTTCCTGTCCAACGTTAATCGGGGCAGGGTGAGTCGACCCCTAAGGCGAGGCCGAAAGGCGTAGTCGATGGGAAACAGGTTAATATTCCTGTACTTGGTGTTACTGCGAAGGGGGGACGGAGAAGGCTATGTTAGCCGGGCGACGGTTGTCCCGGTTTAAGCATGTAGGCGGAGGTTCCAGGTAAATCCGGTTCCTTATTAACGCTGAGGTGTGATGACGAGGCACTACGGTGCTGAAGTAACAAATGCCCTGCTTCCAGGAAAAGCCTCTAAGCATCAGGTAACANGAAATCGTACCCCAAACCGACACAGGTGGTCAGGTAGAGAATACCAAGGCGCTTGAGAGAACTCGGGTGAAGGAACTAGGCAAAATGGTGCCGTAACTTCGGGAGAAGGCACGCTGATATGTAGGTGAAGTCCCTGCGGATGGAGCTGAAATCAGTCGAAGATACCAGCTGGCTGCAACTGTTTATTAAAAACACAGCACTGTGCAAACACGAAAGTGGACGTATACGGTGTGACGCCTGCCCGGTGCCGGAAGGTTAATTGATGGGGTTAGCGGTAACGCGAAGCTCTTGATCGAAGCCCCGGTAAACGGCGGCCGTAACTATAACGGTCCTAAGGTAGCGAAATTCCTTGTCGGGTAAGTTCCGACCTGCACGAATGGCGTAATGATGGCCAGGCTGTCTCCACCCGAGACTCAGTGAAATTGAACTCGCTGTGAAGATGCAGTGTACCCGCGGCAAGACGGAAAGACCCCGTGAACCTTTACTATAGCTTGACACTGAACACTGGTCCTTGATGTGTAGGATAGGTGGGAGGCTTTGAAGCGTGGACGCCAGTCTGCGTGGAGCCAACCTTGAAATACCACCCTTTAATGGCTGGTGTTCTAACGTAGACCCGTGATCCGGGTTGCGGACAGTGTCTGGTGGGTAGTTTGACTGGGGCGGTCTCCTCCCAAAGAGTAACGGAGGAGCACGAAGGTTAGCTAATCCTGGTCGGACATCAGGAGGTTAGTGCAATGGCATAAGCTAGCTTGACTGCGAGAGTGACGGCTCGAGCAGGTGCGAAAGCAGGTCATAGTGATCCGGTGGTTCTGAATGGAAGGGCCATCGCTCAACGGATAAAAGGTACTCCGGGGATAACAGGCTGATACCGCCCAAGAGTTCATATCGACGGCGGTGTTTGGCACCTCGATGTCGGCTCATCACATCCTGGGGCTGAAGTAGGTCCCAAGGGTATGGCTGTTCGCCATTTAAAGTGGTACGCGAGCTGGGTTTAGAACGTCGTGAGACAGTTCGGTCCCTATCTGCCGTGGGCGCTGGAGAATTGAGGGGGGCTGCTCCTAGTACGAGAGGACCGGAGTGGACGCATCACTGGTGTTCGGGTTGTCATGCCAATGGCACTGCCCGGTAGCTAAATGCGGAAGAGATAAGTGCTGAAAGCATCTAAGCACGAAACTTGCCCCGAGATGAGTTCTCCCTGAGACTTTAAGTCTCCTGAAGGAACGTTGAAGACTACGACGTTGATAGGTCGGGTGTGTAAGCGCAGCGATGCGTTGAGCTAACCGATACTAATGAACCGTGAGGCTTAACCTTACAACGCCGAAGGTGTTTTGGCGTGAGAGAGACGATTTTCAGCTGATACAGATTAACAGAATTTGCCTGGCGGCTTTAGCGCGGTGGTCCCACCTGACCCCATGCCGAACTCAGAAGTGAAACGCCGTAGCGCCGATGGTAGTGTGGGGTCTCCCCATGCGAGAGTAGGGAACTGCCAGGCATCAATTAAAAGAACCCCGTACCGTATGGTGCGGGGTTTTTTGCTTTTTGGGCTTCTTACTTCCTCCTTGAAACTTTCTCACCTTCCGCTTGCAGACTCGACATTCAGCCTGTTTCTGGGTATCGTTAGCTGTCTGGATGTCTAAACGTTTATACGTATGCTGTGAGGATATGAGGTTATGCCGATTCGGGTGCAGGACGAGCTACCAGCCGTCAATTTCTTACGTGATGAAAACGTCTTTGTGATGACGACTTCACGCGCTACAGGTCAGGAAATTCGCCCACTGAAGGTGCTTATTCTCAATCTGATGCCGAAAAAGATCGAAACAGAGAACCAGTTCCTGCGTTTGCTTTCGAACTCGCCGCTGCAGGTTGATATCCAGCTGCTGCGAATCGATGCCCGTGAGTCGCGAAATACGCCTTCTGAGCATCTGAATAATTTTTACTGTAACTTCGACGACATTCGCGACGAAAACTTCGACGGACTGATTGTGACCGGTGCACCGCTGGGCCTGGTCGAATTTAATGATGTTGCCTACTGGCCGCAGATCAAACAGGTACTGGAGTGGGCTAAAGATCACGTCACGTCCACGCTGTTTGTTTGTTGGGCGGTGCAAGCTGCCCTGAATATCCTCTATGGGATCCCCAAACAAACCCGCACTGAGAAGCTTTCAGGTGTTTACGAGCACCACCTTGTCCAACCTCACGCCCTGTTGACGCGCGGGTTCGATGACTCCTTCCTGGCCCCACACTCGCGCTACGCCGATTTCCCGGCACAGCTGATTCGTGATTACACCGATCTCGATATCCTGGCCGAAACCGAAGACGGGGATGCTTACCTGTTTGCCAGTAAAGACAAGCGCATTGCCTTTGTTACCGGGCATCCTGAGTACGATCCGAACACCCTCGCGTCGGAGTATTTCCGTGACGTTGAAGCCGGTCTGAATCCGGACGTTCCGTACAACTATTTCCCCAAAAACGATCCACAGAACAAACCGAGAGCCACCTGGCGTAGCCACGGGAATTTGCTGTTTACGAACTGGCTCAACTATTACGTCTACCAGATCACACCATACGATCTGCGCCACATGAATCCAACGCTGGAGTAATCTTCTGCACTAAACGATCCTAAAGCGTTTCAGCTATTCACATCAGGCACCTTCGGGTGCCTTTTTCATTTCCGAAATACCACTCAACAAACAATAAAACTTTAATTTCATATTAATCAATGTGTTAAATGCATTTAATAATTAAAATGGAAATTGTTTTTGATTTTGGAAAAAATATAGATAGTCTTAATTCTGCTGAGCGAAAACTACACAACGATCTTTCGTTCGCATCGGGGGCGTGATTTTGGATCTTTGATGAGGAGCAGAGTAATGACTCAACAGGCAACGACGGTCGATGAACTGGCCTTTACCCAGCCGCATGGCGAGCAAGAACAGCAAATTTTGACAGCAGACGCTGTCGAATTCCTGACCGAACTGGTGACCCACTTTACGCCAACGCGCAATAAGCTGCTGGCGGCACGCATTCATCAGCAGCAGGAAATTGATGATGGCAAGTTGCCTGGGTTTATTTCGGAAACCGCTTCCATTCGCCGTGGTGAGTGGAAAATCCGCGGCATTCCGGATGATTTACAGGATCGGCGCGTCGAAATCACCGGCCCGGTGGAGCGCAAAATGGTGATCAACGCCATGAACGCGAACGTAAAAGTCTTTATGGCAGATTTTGAGGACTCACTGGCGCCGGACTGGCATAAGGTTATCGACGGGCAAATCAATCTGCGCGATGCCGTAAATGGCACCATCAGCTATACCAACGAAGCCGGCAAAATCTATCAACTGAAACCCAATCCGGCGGTTCTGATCTGTCGCGTACGTGGGCTGCATCTGCCTGAAAAGCATGTCACCTGGCGTGGCGAAGCCATTCCGGGCAGTCTGTTTGACTTCGCCCTCTATTTCTTCCACAACCACAAGAATCTGCTGGCAAAAGGCAGCGGCCCCTATTTCTATCTGCCGAAAACACAGGCCTGGCAGGAAGCGGCCTGGTGGAGTGAAGTGTTTAGCTTCACGGAAGATCGTTTCAACCTGCCGCGCGGCACCATTAAAGCCACCCTGCTGATTGAAACGCTGCCCGCCGTGTTCCAGATGAACGAAATTCTGCATGCGCTGCGCGACCATATTGTTGGGCTGAACTGTGGACGCTGGGATTACATCTTCAGCTACATCAAAACCCTGAAAAATCATCCCGATCGTGTACTGCCGGATCGCCAGGTTGTCACCATGGATAAACCGTTCCTGAGTGCCTACTCACGCCTGTTGATTAAGACCTGCCACAAGCGTGGGGCCTTTGCGATGGGTGGAATGGCGGCATTTATCCCAAGCAAAGATGCTGAACGTAACAATCAGGTGCTCAACAAGGTGAAAGCCGATAAAGAGCTTGAAGCACGAAATGGCCATGACGGAACGTGGATCGCGCATCCGGGTCTGGCGGATACGGCAATGGACGTCTTCAACCGCGTACTCGGTGAGAACAAAAACCAGCTGTTTGTGACGCGTGATGAGGATGCCCCAACGGCTGAAGAACACCTGCTGGCACCGTGTGCGGGCGAGCGTACGGAAGAGGGCATGCGCGCCAATATCCGCGTAGCCGTCCAGTACATTGAAGCGTGGATCTCCGGTAACGGCTGCGTGCCGATCTACGGCCTGATGGAAGATGCCGCTACCGCCGAAATCTCTCGCACCTCAATCTGGCAGTGGATCCACCATCAAAAAACGCTCAGCAACGGCAAGCCGGTGACCAAATCCCTGTTCCGTCAGATGCTGGCCGAAGAGATGCGGGTGATCCAGGACGAACTGGGTGAACACCGCTTCAGCAGCGGACGTTTTGATGACGCCGCACGCCTGATGGAGCAAATCACCACATCCGATGACTTAATCGACTTCCTGACCCTGCCGGGCTACCGCTTCCTGGCGTAATTCACCCCACAACAATATGGAGCATCTGCACATGAAAACCCGTACCCAACAAATCGAAGAATTGAAGAAAGAGTGGACCCAACCTCGCTGGGAAGGCATCCGCCGCCCGTATAGCGCGGAAGAGGTGGTGAAATTGCGTGGCTCGGTCAATCCGGAATGTACCCTGGCGCAGCGCGGCGCGGCGAAAATGTGGGAGCTGCTGCACGGCGGTGCCAAAAAAGGTTACATCAATAGCCTCGGCGCGCTGACTGGCGGCCAGGCCCTGCAGCAGGCGAAAGCCGGCATCGAAGCCATCTATCTTTCCGGCTGGCAGGTTGCGGCGGACGCCAACCTGGCCTCCAGCATGTATCCGGATCAGTCGCTCTATCCGGCAAACTCGGTACCAACCGTGGTGGATCGGATCAACAACACCTTCCGCCGTGCGGATCAGATCCAGTGGGCGGCAGGCATTGAGCCAAACGATCCGCGTTTTATTGACTATTTCCTGCCAATCGTCGCGGATGCGGAAGCGGGATTCGGCGGCGTGCTGAACGCCTTTGAGCTGATGAAATCGATGATTGAGGCCGGTGCAGCGGCCGTTCACTTCGAAGACCAGCTGGCGTCAGTGAAGAAATGCGGACACATGGGCGGGAAAGTCCTTGTCCCAACCCAGGAAGCGATTCAGAAGCTGGTTGCGGCGCGTCTGGCGGCTGACGTGCTCGGCGTACCCACGCTGGTGATTGCCCGTACCGATGCGGATGCGGCTGACCTGATCACCTCTGACTGCGATCCTTACGACAGCGAGTTCATTACCGGTGAACGCACCAGCGAAGGGTTTTATCGTACCCATGCTGGCATTGAACAGGCGATCAGCCGTGGGCTGGCATATGCACCGTATGCGGACCTGGTCTGGTGCGAAACCTCCACGCCGGACCTGGCGCTGGCAAAACGCTTTGCCGATGCTATCCACGCCAAATATCCGGGCAAACTGCTGGCCTATAACTGCTCGCCGTCCTTCAACTGGCAGAAGAAACTGGATGATAAAACCATCGCCAGCTTCCAGCAGCAGCTGTCCGACATGGGCTACAAGTATCAGTTCATCACGCTGGCTGGCATTCACAGCATGTGGTTCAACATGTTCGACCTGGCGCATGCCTACGCGCAGGGTGAAGGCATGAAGCATTACGTTGAGAAGGTGCAGCAGCCGGAATTTGCTGCCGGTAAAGAGGGCTATACCTTCGTTTCGCATCAGCAGGAGGTCGGGACCGGTTACTTCGATAACGTGACCACTATCATCCAGGGGGGCACCTCCTCCGTCACCGCCTTAACGGGATCGACGGAAGAAGCCCAGTTCTGAGCCGTGTAACGCCCGGTGGCACGCTACCGGGCTTGTGAACATACTCCCTCTCCCGTCGGGAGGGGGCCGGGGTGAGGGAGCATGAACAATGTCGCGTGGTCTGGAATTACTGATTGCCCAAACTATTCTGCAGGGCTTCGATGCCCAGTACGGACGTTTCCTGGAAGTCACATCCGGCGCGCAGCAGCGTTTTGAGCACGCCGACTGGCATGCGGTTCAGCAGGCCATGAAGCAGCGAATCCACCTTTACGACCACCATGTGGGTCTGGTGGTGGAGCAGTTGCGCTGCATTACCGACGGCAAAATCCCTGACGCGGAGTTTTTACTGCGCGTGAAGGAGCATTACACCCATCTGTTACCTGATTACCCGCGCTTCGAGATTGCGGAGAGCTTTTTCAACTCCGTCTATTGCCGGTTATTTGACCACCGCTCATTATCTCCTGAGCGGTTATTTATCTTTAGCTCTCAGCCGGAACGCCGCTTTCGCACTATTCCGCGTCCGCTGGCGAAGGATTTCTTTCCCGATCGTGGCTGGGAAAAACTCCTGTATCGCGTATTAACGGATTTGCCGCTGCGTTTGCCCTGGGAGAATAAAACCCGTGATATCGGCTATATCTCTGCGCATCTCAAGGAGACCTTCGGCGAAGAGGTGCTCGGGCAAAGCCATTTGCAGGTTGCCAATGAGCTTTTTTACCGTAATAAGGCCGCCTGGCTGGTCGGTAAACTGATGACACCGTCGGCCATTGTACCGTTTCTGTTACCCATCCATCGTACCGATGACGGTGAACTGTTTGTTGATACCTGCCTGACAACCAGCGCCGAGGCCAGCATTGTCTTTGGTTTCGCCCGCTCCTACTTTATGGTATATGCCCCGCTGCCTGCTGCTCTGGTGGAGTGGTTGCGCGAGATCCTGCCGGGGAAAACCACCGCCGAGCTGTACATGGCCATTGGCTGTCAGAAACACGCCAAGACGGAAAGCTATCGGGAATATCTGCGCTATGTCACCACGGCAGATGAGCAATTTATCGAAGCCCCCGGTATTCGCGGCATGGTGATGCTGGTCTTTACTCTGCCGGGTTTTGATCGGGTGTTTAAGGTCATCAAAGATACATTCGCGCCGCAGAAGGAGATGACCGCTGCTCACGTCCGCGCCTGCTACCAGCTGGTTAAAGAGCACGATCGCGTCGGGCGAATGGCGGACACCCAGGAGTTCGAGAACTTTGTGCTGGATAAGCAGCAGATCGATCCGGCATTAATGGCGTTATTACTGCAGCAAGCGCCGGCGAAAATCACCGATCTGGGTGACAAAATTGCCATCAGCCATCTCTATATCGAACGCCGCATGATCCCACTCAATATCTGGCTCGAGCAGTCCGAAGGTCAGGCACTGCGTGATGCCATTGAAGAATACGGCAACGCTATCCGTCAGCTTGCCGCCGCGAATATCTTCCCGGGCGACATGCTGTTTAAAAACTTCGGGGTCACCCGTCACGGGCGGGTGGTGTTCTACGATTACGATGAAATTTGCTATATGACTGAGGTGAATTTCCGCGATATACCGCAGCCCCGCTATCCGGAAGATGAACTGTCCGGCGAGCCGTGGTACAGCATCTCACCGGGAGATGTCTTTCCTGAGGAGTTTCGCCACTGGCTGTGCGCTGACCCGCGCATCAGGCCACTGTTTGAAGAGATGCATGATGACCTGTTCCGCGCCAGCTACTGGCGGGGCCTGCAGACGCGCATCAAGAATGGGCATGTGGAAGATGTGTATGCCTATCGCCGCAAACAACGGTTTTGCATCCGGTATGCGGTGTAATGCCCCCTCTCCCGACGGGAGAGGGATTCAGGTGCACCCGATGTTATCGAATCCCACCATATGCCAGCGTGACCTCTTTCGCCGCCTTAATCACCAGCGCACCTAACTCCGTGACGCGGTCATCGGTCATACGGGAAATCGGTCCGGAGATCGAAATGGCGGCAAACGGCTCGCGGTGCTCGTCAAAGATGCAGGCTGCAATACAGCGCAGGCCTAACGCATGCTCCTCGTCATCAAACGAATAGCCGCGCTTGCGGGTCAGGGCCAGATCTTCTTTCAGATGTACCGGTGAGACCAGCGTGGCGTGGGTGTAGGCGTGCAGCCCTTTCCGGTGCAGCAGCCCGGTGACCTGCTCTTCGCTGAGCTGCGACAGAAACGCTTTCCCCGCCCCGGAGGCATGCATCGGCAACTTGCCGCCAATCGGTGCCGACATACGCATCAGCTGGGTGCACTGTACCTGGTCGATGATAATGGCCTGATGGTCGCTCTGGTCGAGCACGGCCAGGTTTACCGTCTCGCCGGAATCTTCCATCAGCTTGCGCAGAATAGGGTGCACAATCGCCAGCAGGTTGCGGCTCTGCAGGAAGCTGCTGCCGACGATAAAAGCATGTGCGCCCACCGCCCAGTGTCCCAGCTCGCCCACCTGGCGCACAAAGCCCAGCTGCTGCATCGTGGTCAACAGTCGATGGGTCGTTGAGTTCGGCAGGCCAGCCTGCTGTGCCAGCTCTGTCAGGGCCACGCTGCTGTGCGACTCGGCTATCCATTCCAGCAGCTTCAAACCGCGCGTGAGCGATTGAACCTGTCCGCCCTGAGAGGCGGCGGTGGTGGCAGCAGGTTTTCTGCCGCGTTTAGCGGGAACGGTCGTGACCATGACGAACTCCTTTTTCTGTATCGTGGAAATCATTTTCGTTTTATTTGGTGATTTTGCAACCGTTATCCTGACTGATCGGATGAGTGATAGTGAACATGTCTCATGTTACCGCTGTGTGACTTTTACACCCTGCGAGATTGTGCCAGTATGGACTGCTGGCCTTTTGGCCTGGTTGAGCGTTGTCGGGAGCAAGTGTGAGCAGCAAAGTAGAGCAACTGCGTGCGCAGTTAAATAAACGAATTCTGGTGCTGGACGGCGGCATGGGTACCATGATCCAGAGCTATCGTCTGAGTGAAGACGATTTCCGCGGCGAGCGTTTCGCCGACTGGCCATGCGACCTCAAAGGTAACAACGACCTTCTGGTGCTCAGCAAACCGCAGGTCATTTCGGCGATCCACAACGCGTATTTCGAGGCGGGTGCGGATATCGTCGAAACCAACACCTTTAACTCGACAACCATCGCCATGGCGGATTACCAGATGGAATCCCTCTCGGCGGAGATAAACCTTGCCGCGGCAAAGCTGGCCCGCGCCTGCGCTGATGAATGGACAGCCCGTACGCCGGACAAACCGCGCTACGTGGCCGGGGTGCTTGGCCCGACCAACCGCACCGCGTCGATTTCACCCGATGTGAACGACCCGGCCTTTCGTAACATCAGCTTTGATCAGCTGGTGGCGGCGTATCGTGAATCGACCAAAGCGCTGGTGGAAGGCGGTTCCGATCTGATCCTGATTGAAACGGTATTCGACACCCTCAATGCCAAAGCCGCGATTTACGCGGTGAAAGAGGAGTTCGAGGCGCTGGGCGTCGACCTGCCGATCATGATTTCCGGTACCATCACCGACGCCTCTGGTCGTACCCTCTCCGGCCAGACCACAGAAGCTTTTTACAACTCCCTCCGTCACGCTGAAGCGCTCTCTTTCGGCCTGAACTGCGCGCTGGGTCCTGATGAGCTGCGCCAGTATGTGCAGGAACTTTCGCGCATCGCTGAATGCTATGTCACCGCACACCCGAACGCCGGCCTGCCGAACGCCTTTGGTGAATACGATCTGGATGCAGACACCATGGCGGCGCAAATCCGCGAGTGGGCCGAATCCGGTTTTCTGAATATCGTCGGTGGTTGCTGCGGTACCACGCCAGAGCATATTGCCGCGATGAGCAATGCGGTGGCGGGTCTGCCGCCGCGTCAACTGCCTACGCTGCCGGTTGCCTGCCGTTTGGCCGGTCTTGAGCCGTTGACCATCGGTGATGACAGCCTGTTTGTGAACGTCGGGGAGCGGACTAACGTGACCGGTTCGGCGAAATTCAAACGGCTGATTAAAGAAGAGAAGTACAGTGAAGCGCTGGACGTGGCCCGCCAGCAGGTTGAGAGCGGCGCCCAGATCATCGACATCAATATGGATGAGGGGATGCTCGACGCCGAAGCGGCGATGGTGCGCTTCCTCAACCTGATAGCCGGTGAGCCGGACATTGCCCGGGTGCCGATCATGATTGACTCCTCTAAGTGGGAAGTCATCGAGAAAGGGCTGAAGTGTATTCAGGGTAAAGGCATTGTTAACTCCATCTCGATGAAAGAAGGCATTGAAACCTTTATCCACCACGCGAAGATGGTGCGCCGTTATGGTGCCGCCGTGGTGGTGATGGCCTTCGATGAAATAGGCCAGGCCGATACCCGTGCGCGCAAAATCGAGATTTGCCGCCGCGCATACAAAATTCTGACCGAAGAGGTGGGCTTCCCGCCGGAAGACATCATCTTCGACCCGAACATTTTCGCGGTTGCCACCGGTATTGAAGAGCACAATAACTACGCGCAGGACTTTATCGGCGCGTGTGAAGACATCAAACGCGAGCTGCCGCATGCGCTGATCTCCGGCGGCGTATCGAACGTGTCATTCTCCTTCCGCGGTAACGATCCGGTGCGTGAAGCTATCCACGCCGTGTTCCTCTATTACGCTATCCGTAACGGTATGGACATGGGGATCGTTAACGCCGGACAGCTGGCCATTTACGACGACCTGCCGGCGGAACTGCGCGACGCCGTAGAAGACGTGATCCTCAACCGGCGTGATGATGCCACCGAGCGCATGCTGGATCTGGCCGAGAAATACCGCGGCAGTAAATCCGATGCATCGGTAAACATTCAGCAGGCGGAGTGGCGTGCCTGGGACGTGAAAAAACGTCTGGAATACTCACTCGTAAAAGGAATTACCGAGTTTATTGAACAGGACACCGAAGAAGCACGACAGCAATCGACGCGCCCGATTGAAGTGATCGAAGGGCCGCTGATGGACGGCATGAACGTGGTCGGCGATCTGTTTGGCGAAGGCAAAATGTTCCTGCCGCAGGTGGTGAAATCCGCACGCGTCATGAAGCAGGCGGTGGCCTATCTCGAACCCTTTATCGAAGCCAGCAAAGAGAAAGGCTCCAGCAACGGTAAAATGGTGATCGCCACCGTGAAGGGCGACGTGCATGACATCGGTAAGAACATTGTGGGCGTCGTACTGCAGTGTAATAACTACGAGATTATCGATCTTGGCGTGATGGTGCCGGCGGATAAAATCCTCAAAACCGCGCGCGAAGTGAATGCTGACCTGATTGGACTTTCCGGGCTGATTACCCCGTCGCTGGACGAGATGGTCAACGTGGCGAAAGAGATGGAGCGTCAGGGCTTTACCATTCCATTGCTGATTGGCGGGGCGACAACGTCCAAAGCGCACACGGCGGTGAAAATCGAGCAGAACTACAGTGGCCCGACGGTTTATGTGCAAAACGCCTCGCGTACCGTGGGCGTCGTGTCGGCATTGTTGTCTGCCACCCAGCGTGATGATTTTGTCGCGCGTACCCGCAAAGAGTACGAGACCGTGCGTATTCAGCATGGCCGTAAGAAACCGCGGACGCCGCCGGTGACACTCCAGGCCGCACGCGATAACGATCTGGCGTTTGACTGGGCCAGCTATACACCCCCCGTAGCGCATCGTCTGGGCGTTCAGGACGTCACTGCCAGCATCGAGACGCTGCGTAACTACATCGACTGGACACCGTTCTTCATGACCTGGTCACTGGCGGGTAAATATCCCCGCATCCTTGAAGATGAGGTGGTCGGGGAAGAAGCCAAACGCCTGTTCAACGACGCCAACGAAATGCTTGACCAGTTGAGTGCGCAGAAAAGCCTCAACCCGCGCGGCGTGGTGGGCCTGTTCCCGGCGAACCGTGTGGGCGATGACATCGAAATTTATCGCGACGAGACCCGCACGCACGTGTTGGCAGTAAGTCGCCATCTACGCCAGCAAACCGAGAAAGTGGGCTTTGCTAACTACTGCCTGGCCGATTTCGTTGCACCGAAGCTTTCCGGGAAAGCGGATTATATCGGGGCGTTTGCCGTGACCGGGGGTCTTGAAGAAGATGCGCTGGCGGAGGCGTTCGACGTGCAGCACGATGATTACAATAAAATCATGGTGAAAGCGATTGCCGATCGTCTTGCGGAAGCCTTCGCAGAGTACCTCCACGAGCGCGTGCGCAAGGTGCACTGGGGCTACGCGGCCAATGAGAACCTCAGCAACGAGGAGCTGATCCGCGAAAACTACCAGGGGATTCGTCCGGCTCCGGGCTATCCAGCCTGCCCGGAACACACCGAAAAGGGCACTATCTGGACATTGCTGGATGTAGAAGCCCATACCGGCATGAAGCTCACCGAGTCTTTCGCCATGTGGCCTGGGGCATCAGTGTCCGGCTGGTATTTCAGCCATCCCGACAGCAAATACTTCGCCGTCGCGCAGCTGCAGCGCGATCAGATTGAAGATTACGCCCTGCGCAAAGGCATGAGTGTCTCAGAGGTTGAACGCTGGCTGGCACCCAATTTAGGCTACGACGCTGACTAACGTCACTTTTCCTTACAACAAACAGGGCGCTCATTGGGCGCCCTGTCTCTTTCTTACGTTTAAACCCTTATACTGAATCATAAAAACGTAGAACGATAAGGAGGAGAACCTTCCGTGCTGACCCTGTTACACTTGCTTTCCGCAGTAGCACTGCTGGTATGGGGCACGCATATTGTCCGTACCGGCGTTATGCGCGTCTTTGGCGCGCGCTTACGCACCGTTCTCAGCAGCAGCGTTGAGAAGAAGCCGCTCGCCTTCTGCGCGGGCATCGGCGTGACGGCACTGGTGCAGAGCAGTAATGCGACGACCCTGCTCGTGACCTCGTTTGTGGCGCAGGATCTGGTGGCGCTGGCACCCGCGCTGGTCATTGTGCTGGGCGCTGACGTGGGGACCGCGCTGATGGCGCGTATCCTGACCTTCGATCTCTCCTGGCTGTCGCCGCTGCTGATTTTTATCGGTGTCATCTTCTTCCTTGGCCGTAAGCAGACGCGTGCCGGACAGCTTGGCCGCGTGGGGATTGGCCTTGGGTTGATCCTGCTGGCGCTGGAGCTGATTGTGCAGGCGGTGACCCCCATCACCGAGGCCAACGGCGTTCAGGTCATCTTTGCCTCGCTGACCGGGGACATCATGCTGGATGCGTTGATCGGCGCGGTATTTGCCATCGTCAGTTACTCCAGCCTGGCCGCTGTGCTGCTGACGGCGACGTTAACCGCCGCGGGGGCGATCTCTTTCCCGGTCGCGCTGTGTCTGGTGATCGGGGCCAACCTTGGCTCTGGCCTGCTGGCGATGCTCAATAACAGCGCCGCAAACGCTGCTGCCCGGCGCGTGGCGCTCGGAAGCCTGCTGTTTAAGCTGGTGGGCAGCCTGATTATTCTGCCGTTTGTCTATCCGCTGGCCAACCTGATGGACAATCTCCCGTTACCGAAGGCTGAGCTGGTAATCTATTTCCACGTGTTTTACAACCTGGTGCGTTGTCTGGCGATGGTGCCTTTTGCTGAACCCATGGCCCGCTTCTGCGAACGGCTTATTCGGGATGAACCGGAGCTGGATGCGCGTCTGAAACCTAAGCATCTGGACACCTCCGCGCTGGATACCCCGGCACTGGCGCTGGCTAATGCCGCGCGCGAGACGCTGCGCATGGGCGATGCCATGGAAACGATGCTTGAAGGGCTGCAAAAGGTCATGCACGGAGAGCCGCGAGAAGAGAAAGAGCTGCGCAGGCTGGCGGACGATATCAACGTGCTCTATACCGCCATCAAGCTCTACCTGGCGCGTATTCCGCAGGATGAACTGGCAGAGGAAGAGTCCCGCCGCTGGGCGGAAATCATCGAAATGTCGCTTAACCTCGAGCAGGCCTCGGATATCGTTGAGCGTATGGGAAGTGAAATTGCTGACAAATCCCTTGCCGCGCGCCGCGCCTTCTCGGTTGAAGGCCTGAAGGAGCTCGAGGCGCTGCACGAGCAGTTGCTGAGCAACCTGAAGCTGGCAATGCTGGTCTTCTTCTCCAGCGACGTACCGAGCGCACGCCGTTTGCGTCGTAACAAACATCGCTTCCGTATCCTCAACCGGCGCTACTCGCACGCCCACGTTGAACGACTGCACCAGCAGAACGTCCAGAGCATTGAAACCAGCTCCCTGCACCTGGGGTTGCTGGGGGACATGAAGCGTCTCAACTCGTTATTCTGCGCGGTCGCTTATAGCGTCATGGAGCAGCCGGATGAAGACGACGATCGAGATGAATATTAATCTCTGAAAGCGCCTTTATAAGGTGGTTAACCTGAAAACCTGCAGGTTTACGCCGGGCATGATGCCCGGTAACCGTCGGCTAATCTTTTTACCAGCCCAAACCTAAGGTATATTTCGCCTTTACAGGAGAAACTATGCTGCCAACTCAATCAACACGATTAAACAAATACATTAGCGAGAGCGGGATCTGCTCACGTCGCGAGGCGGACCGTTACATTGAACAGGGTAACGTGTTCCTCAACGGCAAACGCGCCACCATCGGTGATCAGGTCGTCCCCGGTGACGTGGTCAAAGTGAATGGTCAGCTCATTGAACCGCGTGATGCGGAAGACCTGGTATTTATCGCGTTGAATAAGCCGGTTGGCATCGTCAGTACCACGGAAGACGGCGAGCGGGACAACATTGTTGATTTCGTTAACCACAGCAGCCGTATCTTCCCGATTGGCCGCCTTGATAAAGACTCACAGGGGCTGATTTTCCTGACCAACCACGGCGATCTGGTGAACAAAATTCTGCGTGCCGGTAACGACCACGAGAAAGAGTACATCGTCACGGTCAATAAGCCGGTCACGGACGACTTTATCCACGGTATGGGCGCAGGTGTGCCGATTCTGGGGACCGTCACGAAGAAGTGCAAGGTGAAGAAAGAGGCGCCGTTTGCTTTCCGCATTACCCTTGTGCAGGGCTTAAACCGTCAGATCCGCCGGATGTGCGAGCACTTCGGTTATGACGTGGTGAAGCTCGAACGTACGCGCATTATGAACGTGAGTCTGTCCGGTATTCCACTGGGCGAGTGGCGTGATTTAACGGATGACGAACTGATTGAGCTGTTCAGGCTCATCGAGAATTCATCGTCTGAAGCGAAGCCAAAAACGAAAGCCAAACCGAAAACCCAGGCCATTAAGCGCCCGGTGGTGAAAGCGCCGCCATCAGAAGAGAAAAGCCGCGGCAAGCCTGCGGGCAAACGCTTCGTCCAGCCGGGCCGTAAAAAGAAAGGGCGCTAATTAGCGCCTTCCACGGGGTGAGGTATTGGCTGACCAGGAAAAGGTCGCTTCTTTATCGGGTTTATAAGCCTGCTCTTTTTTCAGCTTGCGGGCTTGTTTCGCCTCAGTTTCACGCTGAGCCATCAATTTATCGATGTACTCTTTTTTAACCTGATTGGTTTCGGCGTTAGTCAGCGTGCGGCCATGGGCGATACGAGCGCGGTCGAGGAGCGTTTTCAGTTCGCGCTGCTCAGCTTCCGTCATGTCTTTCTGGGTCAAACGTGGTGTAGCCATTGCTGAAGCCTCCTGAAGGGGAGGCTCCAGTGTAAAGCAAGCGAAGGAAATTAACCCTGTTTCACTGCATCTTTTTTCGCGGGCTCATTAATGGGTTTGCCAGACCAGTAGCCTGCCAGCAGCGAGCCGGACAGATTATGCCAGACGGAGAACAGCGCACCCGGCAGGGCTGCCAGCGGCGAGAAGTAGATCTTGCCCAGTGCTGCGGCCAGCCCCGAGTTTTGCATCCCCACTTCGATTGCCAGCGTACGACAGGTGGATTCGTCGAAACCAAACAGCTTCCCGCCCCAGTAACCGCCCAAAAGACCAAGGGTGTTATGCAACACTACCGCGATGATCACCACAAAGCCCACTGAGGCAATGTGCGATGCAGATCCGGCAACCACGGCGCTGATGATAGCCAGAATGCAGACCATCGAGAAGGCAGGCAGGTACGGTTCAACGGCTTTGACCACGCGTGGGAACAGATGGTGAATCACCAGGCCCAGCGCAATCGGGATCACCACAATCTGCAGAATACTGAGCAGCATCCCCATGACGTCTACCTGAATCTGCGCATCCACATACAGACGCGTTAACAGCGGCGTGGCAATCACGCCCACCAGCGTTGAAACGGAAGAGATGGTCACCGAGAGCGCCACATCGCCTTTTGCGAGGTAAATCATCACATTGGATGCCGTGCCGCTGGCCACGCTGCCGACCAGCACCATACCGGCGGATAAATCTGGCGGCATTTTAAAGGCCATGGCCAGCAGCCAGGCCGCAAGCGGCATGACCAGATAGTGCAGGAAAATTCCTGCCGCTACGGGGGCCGGGCGCGACAGGACGCGTTTGAAGTCGTCAATTTTCAGGTGTACGCCCATGCCGAGCATAATCAGCATCAGCAGCGTCGTGACCCATGGGCCAATGCCCGTAAAGTGGGTGGGAGTGTAATACGCGAGTACGGAAAGCAGCAGTGCCCACAACGGGAACAGCCGGGTGATGGCGGATAACATAGATAGTCCTTGCAGTATTGTCGTGTTGTTTAGTTATAAAAAAGCCGGGTCTGTGCCCGGCTTATAGGTATTGTTTATCGTGCTAACGAATTTTATTCAAACAAATTCTGATGAAGTTTTTGCACGACCTGCTCGGCCTGATCGGCTGGCACCAGGAAGCAGAGGTTGTAGCTGGAGGCGCCGTAGCAAATCATACGAATGCTGAACGGGTCGAGTACGCCGAAGACCTCTTTGCCCACGCCGCAGGCACGCGACAGCTTGTTGCCGATGATGGCAACCAGCGCCAGATCTTCTTCCACTTCCACGCGGCACAACTCAGAGAGTTCGATCAGCAACGACTGCGTCAGCAGGGTGTCGCCGGTTGACGTGGAGCCAGTGGTGTCCAGCGTCAGCGCGATGCTCACTTCGGATGTGGTGATCAAATCCACGGAGATATTATGGCGCGCGAGGATGCCAAACACTTCCGCCAGGAAACCGCGAGAATGCAGCATATTGTGGCTGTGCAGCGTCACCAGCGTCTGGCGGCGGCGCAGGGCCAGCGCTCGGAACAATGGCGGGTTTTCGGTTTTCTTGCACACCAGCGTACCGCCTGCTTTGGGATCCTTACTGGAGCCAACGAAGACAGGGATATCGCTGCGCACGGCCGGCAACAGCGTCGCCGGGTGCAATACTTTCGCGCCGAAGGTGGCCATTTCGGCCGCCTCTTCAAACGCGATCACATCAATGCGTTTCGCCGCAGAGACCACGCGCGGGTCGGTGGTGTAAATACCCGGCACGTCAGTCCAGATATCCACACGGGTGGCATGCAGCGCTTCGCCGAGCAGGGCTGCCGTATAGTCACTGCCGCCGCGGCCAAGCGTTGTTGTACGGCCTTTGGCTTCGCTACCGATAAAGCCCTGAGTGATCACCATCCCTTCTGCCAGGCGCGGAGCCAGTTGCTGCTGGGTCAGTTCGGCCAGCATTTCAACATCCGGCTCGGCACGGCCAAAGCGATCGCTGGTGCGCATGACTTTACGCACGTCAAACCATTGAGCATGGACGTTACGCTCGCGGAGGATCTCCACGAACAGCAGCGTGGACATCAGCTCGCCGTGGCTGACCAGTTCATCGGTCAGCGCGGTGGAGGTCGCCAGAGAGGCGGCTTCAGCCAGGGTAGTGATATTTTCCAGCAGGCGTTCCACTTCCTCACGGATCACGTTCGGATTCTGCAGACGTTCAAGGATGTTGAACTGAATTTTGCGCAGTGCGTCCAGCTTAACGAAACGTTCGGTTGCTTCCAGTCCTTCAGACAGAGAAACCAGCAGGTTCGTCACGCCAGCAGAGGCGGAAAGCACCACCAGGCGGGTATTCGGATCGGCCAGCACCACATCGGCGCTGCGGTTCATGGCATCGTAATCGGCCACACTGGTGCCGCCAAATTTGGCGACCACAAAACTCGTCATAACAACCTCGTGTCAGGGAATGAATAAAGCGACCTTGGCACAAGAATGAAACGAGAACAGGTGCAGGCGCAAAATACGGCCCTATAAATAAAATGTGGGGGAGGTCCTGTCAATGCTGGGATTATGCGGATTTTTTATGGGGGGGTACCCCTCAGTAACAGGACTTATAACAGGGCCATATTTTATGCTCCTTTTTACCGCCTTTTGACCGACATTTCGCCGCCCCTGAAGGGCGTTTCAGCAGCTATACTTTTCGGGTCTTTTCACCTGTGTTTGATGCAGGCCAGGGCAATGGCATAAAAACCATCACAATTTTTATTTGCAGGCGCTACAATCGACCGCAGTCACAATTCTCAAATCAGAAGAGTATTGCTAATGAAAAACATCAACCCAACGCAGACCGCTGCCTGGCAGGCACTACAGAAACATTATGATGAAATGAAAGACGTCACCATCGCGGACCTGTTCGCGAAAGATGCCGATCGTTTCAATAAGTTCTCCGCGACCTTCGATGACCTGATGCTGGTGGATTTCTCCAAAAACCGCATTACCGAAGAAACGCTGGCGAAGCTGCAGGATCTGGCGAAAGAGACTGAGCTGGCCGACGCCATCAAATCCATGTTCTCCGGTGAGAAGATCAACCGCACCGAAGACCGTGCCGTGCTGCACGTGGCGCTGCGTAACCGTAGCAATACTCCGATTGTCGTTGACGGCAAAGATGTGATGCCGGAAGTGAACGCGGTGCTGGAAAAGATGAAAGCTTTCTCTGAAGCGATCATCTCCGGAAGCTGGAAAGGCTACACCGGCAAACCGATTACGGATGTCGTTAACATCGGTATCGGCGGGTCTGACCTTGGCCCATTCATGGTCACCGAAGCGCTGCGCCCATACAAAAACCACCTCAACATGCACTTTGTTTCTAACGTCGATGGTACCCACATCGCCGAGGTGCTGAAAAACGTGAATCCGGAAACGACCCTGTTCCTGGTCGCGTCTAAAACCTTCACCACTCAGGAAACCATGACCAACGCCCACAGCGCGCGCGACTGGTTCCTGAAAACCGCAGGCGACAACAAGCACGTGGCGAAACACTTCGCCGCGCTGTCGACCAACGGGAAAGCCGTTAGCGAGTTCGGTATCGACACCGCGAACATGTTCGAGTTCTGGGACTGGGTGGGGGGGCGTTACTCTCTGTGGTCCGCTATCGGCCTGTCGATCATCCTCTCCGTCGGCTTCGACAACTTCGTTGAGCTGCTCTCCGGCGCGCATGCGATGGATAAACACTTCTCCACCACCGCACCTGAGAAAAACCTGCCTGTGCTGCTGGCGCTGATTGGTATCTGGTACAACAACTTCTTCGGGGCTGAAACCGAAGCGATTCTGCCATACGACCAGTACATGCACCGTTTTGCGGCCTACTTCCAGCAGGGCAACATGGAATCCAACGGTAAATACGTTGACCGTAACGGTAACGCTGTGGATTACCAGACTGGCCCAATCATCTGGGGCGAGCCAGGCACTAACGGCCAGCATGCGTTCTATCAGCTGATCCACCAGGGCACCAAAATGGTTCCGTGCGATTTCATCGCCCCGGCCATTACCCATAACCCGCTGTCAGACCACCATCCGAAGCTGCTGTCTAACTTCTTCGCACAGACTGAAGCGCTGGCGTTCGGTAAGTCTCGTGACGTGGTTGAGCAGGAATACCGCGACCAGGGTAAAGATCCGGCCACGCTGGACCACGTTGTGCCGTTCAAAGTGTTCGAAGGCAACCGTCCAACCAACTCCATCCTGCTGCGCGAAATTACGCCGTTCAGCCTGGGTGCGCTGATTGCCCTGTACGAGCATAAGATCTTCACTCAGGGCGCTATCCTGAACATCTTCACCTTTGACCAGTGGGGCGTTGAGCTGGGTAAACAGCTGGCAAACCGTATCCTGCCTGAACTGGGTGATGATAACGCGATTAACAGCCACGACAGCTCCACAAATGGTCTGATCAACCGTTATAAAGCATGGCGCGCGTAATTAAAGTGTCATGAAAAAGTGCCGGCGAAATGCCGGCATTTTTTTATCGGATAATTCCTGATGTCTGTTATTAAACTCAAATTCCTGTAGTGAGTTTAATCTGAAAATAGCTGTTAACCTGTTAATTGCTGCGGTTTATTTTAGGAAAAGACGGATAATTATCGTCACGGGATCTAATTCTATTTAATTGATTTATATAAGTTATATTATTATCTAATCGTCCTTTTGTTTCCATTTTATCCAATTGTCCGAAAACACTTCTTCTATTTACCCCTACGGCAAACCCTCACCTTTAGTTGTGTATACTCGAATCCGCCTGAAATTCTTTTTGGGCAAATCTCCATTCATTAAATGAAGGGAAATTCTTATGAAGAAAGTACTGTATGGCATTTTCGCCATATCTGCGCTTGCGGCGACATCTGTTAATGCGGCTCCGGTTCAGGTCGGAGAAGCGGCAGGGTCGGCTGCGACGTCTGCGTCTGCGGGGATTTCTACCGCGTCCAGCGCCAGCACCGTAAGTTCAGCCGTGGGTGTCGCCCTGGCGGCAACCGGTGGCGGTGATGGCTCCAATACCGGAACCACGACCACCACGACCACCAGCACCCAGTAATAACGGGTGTTTTAATCATAACCACACTTCGGTGTGGTTATTCTGGCTTTTCAGTAGCCTTCGGGACCTGTAGACCGGGTAAGCGCAGCATCACCCGGCAATAATGCGGAGAAGAGTCGTGAAGCGACCTGGGATCATCCTGATTTGTCTGCTTTTGCAGGCGTGCTCGGCCACCACCAAAGGGCTGGGCCATTCACTGTGGGAAAGCATGTTCGGTACGCCGGGCGTGCATCTGACCGATGACGAACTTCAGAACATGCCCTATGCCAGTCAGTACATGCAGCTCAACGATGGCCCACAGCTGTTTGTGGTGCTCGCTTTCGATGAAAACGGGCAGCAGAAATGGGTGACGCAGGATCAGGCCACCATCGTAACGCAGCATAGCCGTATCGTGAAAACCCTGCTCGGGGGCGACAACCTGCTTGAAGTCAACAATCTCGCCGCCGATCCGCTGAACAAGCCGAACCAGATAACCGACGGGGCAAGCTGGACCCGCACGATGGGCTGGACCGAACACAAGCAGGTGCGCTATGCCACCGCCCGCTCCACCTTCCGCTGGGATGGCACGGACAGCGTCAACGTGGGCAGCGACGAAACCCGGGTTCGCGTGCTGGATGAAGAGGTCACTACCGATCAGGCAACCTGGCATAACCGCTTCTGGGTGGACGATGACGGCCAGATACGCCAGTCGTTACAGTATCTTGGTGCCGGATTCTTCCCGGTCAAAACCACGCTGATCAAGGCCGCGAAATCATGAAAACACTTATTCGCGTTGCGCTGATCGCAAGCTTTGCTACGCCGCTCGCATGGTCTGCCGGGACGGTAAAAGTCTATACGCAGGACAATACGAAGCCTAAAACATTGACCAACGCCGGACACTTGATCGATCTCGTCGGCCAGCCAAGGCTGGCGAACAGCTGGTGGCCAGGTGCGGTCATCAGTGAACGACAGGCGACGGTGGTGGCGGAGCAACAACATAACGCGCTGCTCGCCAGGCTAACAGGGCTGGCGGAGCAGGAAGAGGGTGACGACGCGGCGGCCATTAACAGCCTTCGCCAGCAGCTTAAGGCGCTGAAGGTCACCGGACGGTTGCCGGTCAATCTCGATCCGGACCACGTTCGCGTCGCGGAAACGGCTAACCCGTCACTGGAAGGTGAGTACACGCTCTGGCTACCTGTTCAGCCTTCTACGATTACCGTGTTCGGGCTTGTCAGCAGTCCCGGTGACAAGCCGTTTATGCCGGGTCGCGATGTGGCGAGCTATCTCGATGAACAAAATTTGTTGAGCGGTGCGGATAAGAGCTACGCATGGGTGGTGTACCCGGACGGCCAAACGCAAAAAGCACCGGTAGCCTACTGGAATAAACGCCATATCGAACCGATGCCAGGCAGCGTCATTTTTGTCGGTTTTGCCGACCATTTCTGGACGAAGGCATATGACGGGCTGAACGCCGATATCCTTCACTCCCTGAAACAGCGGATACCGGAATAATGAAAAGAACCTATCTCTATAGCATGCTGGCGTTGTGCGTGAGTGCCGCCTGCCATGCAGAAACGTATCCGGCACCCATTGGCCCGTCTCAGTCAGACTTCGGCGGCGTCGGTTTACTGCAAACGCCTACCGCGCGCATGGCGCGGGAAGGGGAAATCAGCCTCAACTACCGTGATAACGATCAGTATCGCTACTACTCCGCCGCTGTGCAGCTGTTTCCGTGGCTCGAAACCACGCTGCGCTACACTGATGTGCGCACCAAACGGTACAGCAGCGTCGAGTCCTTCTCCGGCGATCAGACCTACAAAGATAAAGCGTTCGACGTGAAGCTGCGTCTGTGGGAAGAGAGCTACTGGATGCCGCAGGTCTCCGTTGGCGCGCGGGATATCGGCGGTACCGGTCTGTTTGATGCGGAATACGTGGTGGCCAGCAAAGCCTGGGGACCGTTTGATTTCTCACTCGGTCTCGGCTGGGGGTATCTGGGGACCAGCGGCAACGTGAAAAACCCGTTCTGCTCCTACAGCGACAAATATTGCTATCGCGATAATAGCTATCAGAAAGCAGGCTCCATCAACGGCGACCAGATGTTCCACGGCCCGGCCTCGCTGTTTGGCGGCGTAGAGTACCAGACGCCCTGGCAGCCGCTGCGCCTGAAACTGGAATACGAAGGGAATGACTATTCACAGGATTTCGCCGGCAAGATTGAGCAGAAGAGCAAATTTAACGTCGGTGCCATTTACCGTGTGGCTGACTGGGCTGACGTTAACCTCAGCTATGAGCGTGGCAATACCGTGATGTTTGGCGTGACGCTGCGTACCAACTTTAACGATATGCGGCCACACTACAACGACAACGCGCGCCCTGCCTACCAGCCGGAGCCGCAGGATGCCATTCTGCAGCACTCCGTCGTGGCGAACCAGCTGACCCTGCTGAAATACAACGCCGGTCTGGCGGATCCGAAGATTCAGGTGAAAGGCGATACGCTGTACGTGACCGGCGAGCAGGTGAAATACCGCGACTCGCGGGAAGGGATCGAACGCGCCAACCGGATCATCATGAACGATCTGCCGGACGGGATCAGCACGATCCGCGTGACCGAAAACCGTCTGAACATGCCGCAGGTTACGACGGAAACGGATGTCGCCAGTCTTAAGCGCCATCTGGAAGGCGAACCGCTTGGGCATGAAACCGAGCTGGTGCAAAAACGCGTTGAGCCAGTGGTGCCAGACACCACCGAGCAGGGCTGGTATATCGATAAGTCGCGCTTTGATTTCCATATCGATCCGGTGCTGAACCAGTCTGTTGGTGGGCCAGAAAACTTCTACATGTATCAGCTGGGCGTCATGGCGACGGCGGATCTGTGGGTCACCGACCACCTGCTGACCACCGGCAGCCTGTTCGGTAACCTTGCCAACAACTACGACAAGTTTAACTATACCAACCCGCCGAACGACTCGAAGCTGCCGCGCGTGCGTACTCGCGTACGTGAATATGTGCAGAACGACGCTTACGTAAACAACCTGCAGGCCAACTACTTCCAGTACTTTGGTAACGGTTTCTACGGCCAGGTTTACGGCGGTTATCTGGAAACGATGTTTGGCGGCGCGGGGGCTGAAGTGCTCTACCGTCCGGTAGACAGTAACTGGGCGTTCGGTCTTGATGCCAACTACGTGAAACAGCGTGACTGGCGCAGCGCGCAGGACATGATGAAGTTCACCGACTACAGCGTTAAAACCGGCCATCTGACGGCCTACTGGACGCCGTCGTTTGCCCCGGACGTACTGGTGAAAGCCAGCGTTGGTCAGTATCTGGCGGGGGATAAAGGCGGCACGCTGGATATCTCTAAACACTTCGACAGCGGTGTGGTGGTCGGTGGCTATGCCACGATCACTAACGTCTCGCCGGACGAGTACGGGGAAGGGGACTTCACCAAAGGCGTGTACGTCTCCATTCCGCTGGATCTGTTCTCGTCAGGCCCAACCCGCAGCCGTGCGGCAATTGGCTGGACGCCGCTGACGCGTGACGGTGGTCAGCAGCTGGGGCGTAAATTCCAGCTGTACGACATGACCAGCGATAAGAACATCAACTTCAGATGATGCGTGAGTGCCCGGTAGCGTTACGCCTGCCGGGCACCTTACAAACGCCGCAACAGTCTCGCCGGGTTGCCGGCGTAAACCCCTTTCTCGGTGATGGACTTTGTCACCACGCTTCCCGCCCCAATCACCGCCCCATCGCAAATTGAGACAGCCAGAATGGTGGCCCCGCTGCCGATTGAAACGTCGTTGCCCACGCGAATGTGTCCCCAGCTGCGCCGGTCGGCATTGGGTTTACCGTCGCGGAACATATCGTTGGCGAACATCACCCCATGGCCAATGAAACAGCGCTCGCCGACGGTGACGTACTCGCAGATGAAGGTATGGGACTGAATTTTGCTGTCAGCACCGATGTGCGAGTTAGCCTGGATTTCAACAAACGGGCCGATAAAGACGTTATCGCCCAGCGAACACTCATAAAGATTCGCGGGTTCGTAAATGACGACGTTTTCGCCGCAGACAACATGACGAATAGCCGTCTGGCGTTGCTCTGGCATACATCTCCTTAGACTGGCATCGACATAATATGGAGGGTGCTGGTTTGCGCCGCAGTGACGAAGAGGGTGTCTTTGACATGTTTCAGCCCCTGCGCTTCGTAAAACCGGCGTGCGCGAGGGTTCTTTTCGAGGACTTCCAGCCACAGCAGATTTTCCGAACAGGCTTTTGCCTGGCGAATCACTTCCGCAAGGAGTTGCTCGCCGTAGCGGTGTCCTGTGGCATCCGGCAATAAATAGAGTTTATGCAGGAGCGTACCCGACAGCCCCTCGGGCTCGATGGTCTGCTGGGTTGAGAATTTTGCGAATCCGACTGGCATTTGTGCGCTGGCAATGAGCCAGTAAGTGCCCGGCTGCATCAGGCTGTCTGCTATCGCCTGCGGCGCGTATTCCTGCTCAAGAAAGGCGGCAAGCTCTGTCTGGCTTTCCCATAGATGCCCAAAGTGATGCCGGTAGCTGGCATACCCCATTTCACTCAGCTGTTTTGCATCATCCACGGTGGCGCGTTGAATGGTTAATTTCATCATCCCTTCGTCGAAATAAGCGTGTCAGAGTGCAACATGCCACAGCGCTGAACATAATATAAACAAAAAATATAGATCACCGTCACATTTTTGCGTTATACAGGAACCTCGCCCTGGAGAATGAGGTGCTCTATGACATCCCTGACTCGCCCGCGCGTTGAGTTTATCTCAACAATCCTCCAGACCGTGCTGAACCTCGGTCTGCTGAGCCTTGGCCTGATACTGGTCGTCTTTTTGGGAAAAGAGACGGTGCATCTGGCGGATGTGCTGTTCGCCCCTGAACAAACCAGCAAATATGAGCTGGTGGAAGGCCTGGTGGTCTACTTTCTCTACTTTGAATTTATCGCGCTGATTGTGAAGTATTTCCAGTCAGGCTTTCACTTCCCGCTACGCTATTTTGTTTACATCGGGATCACCGCGATTGTGCGGCTGATCATCGTGGATCATACCTCCCCGCTCGACGTACTGATCTATTCGGCGGCGATCCTGCTGCTGGTGATCACGCTCTGGCTGTGCAATTCGAAACGGCTGAAACGGGAATAAAAAAATGGCGGCCCGGAGGCCGCCTAACAACAGTCACAAGTTGGGTCAATACAATACGTCTAAAGTTGAGGGTTGCAGTGGCATAACAAATGAAACTTAACCTTTCACACCGCCCGCCGTCAGGCCATTCACCAGCCAGCGCTGCGCCAGCAGGAACACGACGGTGATAGGGATGGCGGAGAGTACAGCCGCCGCAGCAAAGTCGCCCCACAAATAGTTCTGCGGATTGAGGTATTGCTGCATACCGACGGCCAGCGTATAGCTGTTGACATCACGCAGTAACAGGGAAGCGACCGGCACTTCGGTGATGGCTGCGATAAACGACAGGATAAAGACCACCGCCAGGATCGGCACCGACAGCGGCAGAAGCACCAGACGGAATGCCTGCCACGGGGTCGCGCCATCCAGCGCCGCCGCTTCTTCCAGCGAGCCGTCAATGGTTTCGAAATACCCTTTGATGGTCCACACATGCAGCGCGATACCGCCAAGATAGGCGAAGATGACGCCACCGTGGGTGTTCAGGCCGATAAACGGCACATACTGGCCCAGTCGGTCAAACAAGGCATACAACGCCACCAGTGACAGTACCGCCGGGAACATCTGGAAAATCAGCATCCCTTTCAGCAGCGTGGCTTTACCCGGGAAACGCATACGGGCAAAGGCGTAAGCACAGGTCGTGGAGAGTGCGACAATACCAATCGCGGTAATCCCGGCAATTTTCACCGAGTTCCACAGCCATAACAGCACCGGGAACGGCGGTGGCGTGACGCGGCCATCCGCGTGTTCAACGCTGAAGCCCAGCGCTAACTTCCAGTGCTCCCAGGAGATTTCATCCGGGATCAGGCTCCCGGTCGCGAAGTTACCGGCACGCAGGGAGATGGCGATGACCATCAGCAGCGGGAACATGATTGCCGCGATAAAAATCAGCAGCCCTAAATGCGTCGCGAAGAGGCGCAGTTTCTGAGATTTGGGTTGGACCATAGACATATTCTGTGCCCTCCTTAGTCGAATTTCATGCGTGTTGCTTTCAGGTTCACAATCGCCAGAGCGCCAACCAGCAGGAAGATCAGGGTGGCAATCGCTGCCGCCAGACCGAAGTCCTGACCGCCGCCGCCTTCGAAGGCGATACGGTAGGTGTAGCTGACGAGCAGGTCGGTATAGCCTGCCGGCGTGGTGGTGCCAAGACGGTCAGGCCCACCGTTGGTCAACAGCTGAATCAGCACGAAGTTGTTAAAGTTGAAGGCAAAGCTGGCAATCATCAGCGGCGTCAGCGGCTTAATGAGCAGCGGCAGCGTAATCTTAAAGAAATTCTGGAACGGACCCGCGCCATCCATTGCCGAGGCTTCGTACAAATCGTCCGGAATAGCCTTCAGCAGGCCCATGCACAGGATCATCATGTACGGATAACCGAGCCAGGTGTTCACGATGATAATCATCGAGCGGGCGGTGATTGGGTCGCTGAACCAGGCCGGTTTGATACCGAACAGCGCGCTCAGCATCATGTTGATTTCACCGAAGCTCTGGTTAAACAGCCCTTTGAAAATCAGAATCGAGATAAACGACGGGACGGCATACGGCAGAATAAGCAGCACGCGGTAAATGGCTTTCCCTTTCAGAGATTCCCACTGCACCAGACACGCCAGCACCATGCCCACGGCAACGGTCAGGATCACCGTCAGTATGGAGAACACTACGGTCCAGACAAAGATGGCGAAGAACGGTTTCTGGATCCCTTCATCGGTGAAGACGCGGGTGAAGTTGTCCCAGCCTATCGTCACGGTGTAGCCCGGGCTGAGCTTGTCATCACCCCATTTGCCATCAGCCGTAATGGACTGGTAGAAACCAATGTCATTGTTTGGACGGTACTTCACGCCGCTCTGGTTGTTGGTCAGCGTGCCATCGTCCGCCAGCGTATAGAGCGGTTGTGTCCCGGAGAACTGGCGCAGTGAACTCATGGTCACTTTGCTTTCGTCCGGCAGTTGGGCGGTAAGCTGCGTCAGTGCCTGACGGTTCTGCGTAATGATGCGCAGGTTAGCGCGTTCGCCTTCCGGCAGGGCCGCAGCCTCTTTTAAGGCTAGCTTCTGCTCGCCGCCAAATTTGAAAGCGTCGGAAACATAATTTTTGCCGGTTTCTTCGTCAGTGAGTGCTAACTTCCACTCGCTGCCCGCAGGATACAGGCCGAAGTTAAAGGTTTTGCCCGCCTGATAAGAGCGGTCCATCAGCACCTGTTGGGCGCGCTCCTGCGCAAGCTGGTTGGTGCTGCTGTAGTTGGTGAACGCGATAGCAATGGTACAAATCAGCGGGAACAGGACAAACAGACCCATCCCGGCCACGCCCGGGTAAACATATCGCCAGGCATAGGCTTTACGGTTGGCGAAAATATACAGGCCAGCAGAGCTTAAAATCAGCGTCATGATGGCGAACAGATATTCCCCTTGTACGTACATTAAAACAACAAGGTAACCCACCAGCAGACACAGCAGACCCATTACAGACCACTTCAGGGCAGAGCTTTGCCACCAGTGTTTCTTTTTAATGACATCCATGGGGTTCTTCCTCTACAACACATTTTGTTCTCCCTCTCTCCGCAGGGGAGAGAGGGGATAAAAGCCTTACTTCGTGATACGACCCTGAGCATCTTTCAGCGCAGCATCAACCGTCTGACGACCGCTTGCTGCGTTGATGACGGCGGTACGGGTGGCGTACCAGAACGCTGCCATTTGTGGGATGTTCGGCATGATTTCGCCTTTCTGGGCGTTATCCATGGTTGCCGCGATACGTGGGTCTTTCGCCAGCTGATCCTGGAAGGATTTCAGCGCAACCGCGCCCAGCGGTTTGTCCTTGTTCACTTCATCCAGACCCTGATCGGTCAGCAGGTAGTTTTCCAGGAACTCTTTCGCCAGCTCTTTGTTCGGGCTGGCAGCGTTAATACCTGCGCTCAGCACGCCAACAAACGGTTTAGACGGCTTGCCTTTAAAGGTTGGCAGCAGGGTTACGCCGTAGTTGATTTTGCTCTTGTCGATGTTGGTCCAGGCCCACGGACCGTTGATGGTCATCGCGGTTTCGCCTTTGTTGAACGCCGCTTCTGCGATGGAGTAGTCGGTATCCGCGTTCATGTGTTTGTTCTTGATGAGGTCAACCAGGAAGGTCAGGCCTGCTTTCGCGCCAGCGTTGTCCACGCCCACGTCTTTCACGTCATATTTGCCGTTTTCAAATTTGAACGCGTAACCGCCGTCGGCAGCAATCAGCGGCCAGGTGAAGTACGGTTCCTGCAGGTTGAACATCAGCGCGCTCTTACCTTTCGCCTTCAGCTCTTTATCCAGTTTCGGGATCTCTTCCCAGGTTTTCGGTGGGTTGGGTACCAGGTCTTTGTTGTAAATCAGAGACAGCGCTTCTACCGCGATTGGGTAAGCGATGATCTTGCCATTATAGCGAACGGCATCCCAGGTGAACGGGTACAGTTTGTCCTGGAAAGCTTTGTCTGGCGTCACTTCAGCCAGCAGACCCGACTGCGCGTAGCCACCGAAACGGTCATGTGCCCAGAAGATGATGTCCGGACCGTCACCCGTTGCAGCAACCTGCGGGAATTTCTCTTCCAGTTTGTCCGGGTGTTCAATGGTAACTTTGATACCGGTGTCTTTCTCGAATTTCTTGCCCACTTCGGCCAGGCCGTTATAGCCTTTATCGCCGTTAATCCAGATAACCAGCTTACCTTCTTCAATTTTGGCGAGAGCCGGTGCGGAAATCATCATTGCTGCAAGGGCGGACAATGCGAAAACGCGTGCGCCAGTCTTGATCTTCATATCTGCCATCCTTTTTTGGTGATGTGCTCGTGGATACACTGAGGTGGTTCAACGTGACTCAGTCTCCTTATTTGACATCCTCTTTCCATCCTCCCAACCCCTACGCCCCACCCCCCGTTTGTGTGATCTCCGTTACATAAATTTAAGTTATGAGTGCTGGCGCACATAAAAACACAGTGAATTTTGCAGGTGGCTTCACGAATTTCGCCTCAGCCCTCCAGCAGCGGTCGCAGAGCCTGCTCTCTCATCCTCCCGCCTCCTCCCCCATAAAAAAGCCGGGGGGTGGAGGATTCACGAAAGTAATGGATACCCCATAGTGAACTTATCTTGAATGTTTCTGTCGGTGACAGGTTGTAACGAAGGGAGAAGGGCATGGCGAGCGTACAGCTGCGTAATGTAACGAAAGCCTGGGGTGACGTTGTGGTGTCGAAAGACATCAATCTGGACATCCACGAAGGTGAATTCGTGGTATTTGTCGGCCCATCTGGCTGCGGTAAATCAACTCTGCTGCGTATGATTGCCGGTCTTGAAACCATCACCAGCGGCGATTTGCTGATTGGTGATACCCGAATGAATGACATTCCGCCTGCCGAACGTGGCGTCGGCATGGTTTTCCAGTCTTATGCACTCTATCCCCACCTTTCCGTAGCCGAGAACATGTCCTTCGGTCTGAAGCTGGCGGGCGCGAAAAAAGAGGTGATTAACCAGCGCGTCACGCAGGTGGCGGAAGTGTTACAGCTGGCACACCTGCTTGAGCGTAAACCAAAAGCCCTTTCCGGTGGTCAGCGTCAGCGTGTGGCAATTGGCCGTACGCTGGTCGCCGAACCGCGCGTGTTCCTGCTCGATGAACCGCTTTCTAACCTGGATGCCGCCCTGCGCGTCCAGATGCGTATCGAAATCTCCCGTCTGCACAAACGTCTTGGCCGCACGATGATTTACGTCACCCACGATCAGGTCGAAGCGATGACGCTGGCCGACAAAATTGTGGTGCTGGACGCCGGTCGCGTGGCGCAGGTGGGTAAACCGCTGGAGCTTTATCACTACCCGGCAGACCGCTTTGTTGCGGGCTTTATTGGCTCGCCAAAGATGAACTTCCTGCCCGTCAAAGTGACCGCGACAGCCATTGAACAGGTACAGGTGGAGTTGCCAAACCGTCAGCAAGTGTGGCTGCCGGTCGACAGCGCCAACGTACAGGTGGGGGCCAATATGTCCCTCGGTATTCGTCCTGAGCATTTACTGCCGAGCCACATCGCCGATGTGACGCTGGAAGGTGACGTTCAGGTCGTCGAACAACTTGGTCACGAAACACAGATTCATATCCAGATCCCCGCCATCCGTCAGAACCTGGTCTACCGCCAGAATGACGTGGTGTTGGTAGAAGAGGGTGCCACATTCGCTATCGGTTTGCCGCCAGAGCGTTGCCATCTGTTCCGTGAGGATGGCACCGCATGTCGTCGGTTGCACAAAGAGCCAGGCGTTTAAGCATTCCAATTACAAAGAAAAGCAATGATCTCAGGAGATAGAATGATGATTACTCTGCGCAAACTTCCTCTGGCAATCGCCGTGACGGCAGGCATTTTGTCTGCACACGCGGGTGCCGTGGACTTTAAAGGTTATGCTCGTTCTGGCATTGGCTGGACCGGGAGTGGCGGTGAACAACAATGTTTCCAGGCAACCGGTGCACAAAGTAAATACCGTCTCGGTAACGAATGTGAAACCTACGCCGAACTGAAACTGGGTCAGGAAGTGTGGAAAGAGGGCGATAAGAGCTTCTATTTCGACACTAACGTTGCGTATTCCGTTTCTCAGCAGAATGACTGGGAATCCACCAGCCCGGCCTTCCGTGAAGCAAACGTGCAGGGTAAAAACCTGATTGAATGGCTGCCAGGCTCCACCATCTGGGCCGGTAAGCGTTTCTATCAGCGTCATGACGTCCACATGATCGACTTCTACTACTGGGATATCTCTGGTCCTGGTGCGGGTATCGAAAACATCGATCTGGGCTTCGGTAAACTGTCTCTGGCCGCGACCCGTTCCAC
>NZ_CP080000.1:4294004-4294119 GCF_019378755.1 Enterobacter sp. BIDMC 29
GCCTCTAAAGATGGCTGGCTGTTCACCGCTGAGCACACCCAGAGCATGTTGAAAGGCTTCAACAAGTTCGTGCTGCAGTACGGTACGGACTCCATGACCTCTCAAGGTAAAGGTC
>NZ_CP080000.1:4294254-4294534 GCF_019378755.1 Enterobacter sp. BIDMC 29
TGATGTACGTCGGTATGTACCAGAATATCGATCGTGACAACAACAATGGTACCGAGTGGTGGACTGTCGGCGTTCGTCCAATGTTCAAATGGACGCCAATCATGAGCACCCTGCTTGAAGTGGGCTACGACAACGTTAAGTCTCAGAAAACTGACGAGAAAAACAGCCAATACAAAATCACCCTGGCACAGCAATGGCAGGCAGGCGACAGCATCTGGTCTCGCCCGGCTATCCGTGTCTTCGCAACCTACGCGAAGTGGGATGAGAAATGGGGCTATGA
>NZ_CP080000.1:4294618-4294842 GCF_019378755.1 Enterobacter sp. BIDMC 29
CGACGAGTGGACCTTCGGTGCCCAGATGGAAATCTGGTGGTAATTCGGTAGACCTGACGTAATGACCTAAAAAGAGGGGCGCAAGCCCCTCTATCCTTAGGGTGCTGCGCGCTATTGCCTGGCCACCGCAGTGCTCACTGCTATCAGAGGTAATAACAATGAAAATGAAGAAAAGTCTCGTCGCGCTGTGCCTCTCTGCGGGGCTGCTGGCCTGTGTTCCGGCG
>NZ_CP080000.1:4295424-4370278 GCF_019378755.1 Enterobacter sp. BIDMC 29
GTACTGGTTGGCCCTCTGTTTGGTTCATCCGGTACAGGCCCGGTCACGGTGGGGAACACTGCTGCGCCTGTGTATGCCGCACCAGTTGCTCCGGCTGCAACCGCAGCCCCAGCTCCGGCGAAGAAAGCCGAGCCGGTACTGAACGACACCGAAGAATACTTCAATAACGCCATTAAGCAGGCGGTGAAGCGCGGCGATGTCGACAAAGCGCTGAAACTGCTTGATGAAGCCGAACGTTTAGGTTCAACCACTGCCCGTTCCACCTTTATCAGCAGTGTAAAAGGCAAGGGGTAACCGTTTCCCCACAGTGCTGATTTGTTAGTAGTTTAGTGCGCCTGAGTGGGCGCACTTTTTTTGGTGTCACACGGGCTGTTGCGCTCTTGTTGCGATCGTGATCGTTAAATAACGTTTGGCCCCCCTCAATCCGCTTTTCTGCGATACAATGCCATTACGTTATGTATCGGAGAGTCTGGCATGTCACACCCCGCGCTAACGCAACTGCGTGCGCTGCGCTATTTCGACCAAATACCTGCGCTTGACCCGGAGCAACTGGACTGGCTGCTGCTGGAAGATTCCATGACTAAACGTTTCGAGCAGCAGGGCAAAACCGTTACGGTGACCCTGGTTCAGGAAGGGTTTGTCTCTTGCGCTGAGATCGCCTCTGAGCTGCCCCTGTTGCCGCAGGAAGAACGCTACTGGCTGCGCGAAATTTTACTCTGTGCAGACGGTGAGCCATGGCTTGCCGGACGAACGGTCGTTCCCGAGTCCACCCTTTCCGGGCCAGAGCTGGCGCTACAACGGCTGGGGAATACGCCGCTGGGGCGTTATCTTTTCACGTCGTCCGAGCTTACCCGGGATTTTATTGAGATTGGTCGCGATGCCGAACTGTGGGGGCGTCGTTCCCGCCTTCGCCTGAGCGGTAAACCGTTAATACTGACGGAGCTTTTTTTACCGGCATCGCCGTTGTACTAAGAGGAAGAAAAAATGGAGTGGAGCCTGACGCAGAATAAGCTGTTGGCTTATCACCGCTTGATGCGTACAGATAAACCCATCGGCGCGCTGCTGTTGCTGTGGCCGACCCTTTGGGCGCTATGGGTAGCAACACCAGGGGTACCGCCGCTGTGGATCCTGGGGGTGTTCATTGCAGGCGTCTGGCTGATGCGTGCGGCGGGCTGCGTGGTCAATGACTATGCGGATCGTAAATTCGACGGGCACGTAAAACGTACGGCCCATCGTCCGTTGCCCAGCGGGCAAGTGACCGAAAAAGAGGCCCGTACGCTGTTTATCGTACTGGTGCTGCTCTCTTTCCTGCTGGTGTTAACCCTGAACACCATGACCATTCTGCTTTCAGTCGCGGCCCTGGCTCTGGCCTGGGTTTATCCGTTCATGAAGCGCTACACCCACCTGCCTCAGGTGGTGCTGGGCGCGGCGTTTGGCTGGTCGATCCCGATGGCGTTTGCGGCGGTGAGTGAGTCCGTCCCGTTAAGTTGCTGGCTGATGTTCCTGGCGAACATTCTCTGGGCCGTGGCATACGACACGCAATACGCGATGGTAGACCGCGACGATGACCTGAAGATTGGCATTAAATCGACGGCGATCCTCTTCGGACGTCATGACAAGCTGATCATCGGTATCCTGCAGGTTGCGGTGCTGGCGTTAATGGTGACGATAGGTTACCTGAACGGGCTCAACTGGGCGTTTTACTGGGCCGTGCTGGTGGCGGGAATGCTGTTTGTCTACCAGCAGAAGCTGATTGCGAAACGGGAGCGTGAAGCCTGCTTCAAGGCGTTTATGAATAACAACTATGTCGGTCTGGTGCTGTTTTTAGGGCTGGCGATGAGCTACTTTTCGTAAAAAAACGGCAGCCAGAAGGCTGCCGTTTTTGTTTTCATCGCAGGTCATCAGACCGCTGCACGCTTCACTCGCCTTGCGTCGCACTTTCAATCGTTAAACGCACATCAGACGTGATCAGTTCGGCCAGCATCTGGTATACCTTCAGCGTCTCTTCCGGCTCGGCATCGCCCGTATCACTGATAAATCCTTCATCACGCAGCGTCAGCACCAGAGAGCTGAAGACCGCTTTGTCGAAGAATTCCGGGGCGTTAATCCCGTGCAGAACAGACAGGCGCTGTGCCAGCGTCCGGCTCTCTTTCTCGAGCGTACCGCGGTTAATGGACGGATTCGCGCTCAGCAACCAGAAGGTGATGGCGTAGCGCTGCAGCGTTTCACGCGCGCCCGCCGCCAGCAGTTGCAGGGTACGGGACCGTGACGGATTGATATGCAGCTCGTCATTCGTGACGGTAATCAGCCCCTGACGACGCAGCTCTTCGGTCAGTTTATCCAGCTCAGTCGCCAGTTCGTCCTTGTCCCAGCGCAGGAACAGCTCCGCTTTCAGCATTGGATAGAGCGTTTCAACATGACGCAACAGCTCCTGACGCGAGATGCGACGATGCTGGGTGATGATGGCCGCCATGAGCGAGGGCAGCATCAGCATATGCGCGATGTTGTTGCGATAGTAAGTCATCAGCACCGCCTGCTCGCGCGGGAGAATGATGATGTCGCCGATGGTGTCCTTTTCGACTTCAAACTTGTTCATCTGCAGGGCATGCTCGATAAGCTCGCTTGCCGTGCTTACCGGTACGGTCGAATCCACCGAGTACGGCACGTTGCGCATCATGTCGAGATAGCAATCCAGCTGCTCCGTAAGCTGTTCACGGGTCAGTGAACGCTGACGAGAGGCCAGAAGCGCCGTACAGCACAGGTTCATGGCGTTTGCCGCACCGGCGTTGTTAATACGCACCATCAGCTCAGAGGCGATGCTGTTGACCGTAGGCGTCAGCCAGGCCGGGCGTATTGCTTCGATAGGATCGATAGACTCGCGCCACTCCGGAACATGGTTGTTCAGGTAGGTCATCAGCGGCATCGGCTCGCCAAAGTTGACGTAGCCCTGGCCAAGGTTGCGTAACTTGCTCAAGCCGCGCAGCATCTGCGGCAGGCTCTCTTTCTCTTTGGTCGCACCGCGCAGCTCTTTGGCGTAGGTGCCCACTTCCATCACGTGTTCGTAGCCAATGTAGATGGGTACCAGGGTGATCGGGCGAGTTCCCCCGCGCAGCATCGCCTGAATGGTCATCGACAGCGTGCCGGTTTTAGGATCGAGCAGACGACCGGTACGGGAGCGACCCCCTTCCACGAAGTATTCAACGGAATAACCGCGGCTGAACAGCTCGCCAAGATATTCACGGAATACGGTGGAGTAGAGCTTGTTGCCCTTAAAGGTACGGCGGATAAAGAACGCCCCCAGGCGGCGGAAAATCGGGCCGGCTGGCCAGAAGTTCAGGTTAATGCCGGCAGCGATGTGCGGCGGTACCAGACCCTGGTGATAGAGCACATAGGAGAGGAGCAGATAGTCCATGTGGCTGCGGTGGCAGGGGACATAGACAATCTCATGGCCATCATGGGCCAGCTGGCGTACGCGCTCGGCGTTATGAACGTTGATGCCCTGATAGAGACGGTTCCACGTAAAGCCCAGGATACGATCGGAAAGACGAATCATCTCGTAAGAGAAGTTCGCGGCAATCTCTTCCATCAGCGCAATAGCGTTCTGCTGTGCTTTCTCATGGGAAATCTTTTTGCTACGTGCTTCATCTTCAACGGCTCTGGCAATCGCTTTGGAGGCCAGCAGCTTGTTGAACAGGTCCTGACGTGCAGGAAGACGCGGGCCGACGGCAGCCAGACGCTGACGGGCGAAGTGCATACGCGCCACGCGCGCCAGTTTTTGCGCGATAATTTTGTCGGTGCCGTGTTCGTCCGCCATACGGCGCAGCGAAACGGACGGGGAGAAACGCACGAAGCTGTCACGTCCCAGCCAGGAGACCGCGAAGAATTTCTGAATGCCGTTAAGCATGCGCAGCGGTGGGTTCTCTTCACCTTTCTCTCTGCCCGGGCGGCGACCAAACATCACCGATACCGGCACCATCTGCACATCCAGACCCGGATTGCTGCGGTGCAGGTCGAGATAGTCGTGGAAAAGCTTGATGGACTCTTCCTTTGGCGTGTAATAGGTAAACACGCGCGGCCCGCCGTGAATGAACACATAGCGCGGCAGCAGAGTGCCGTCGACTTCGAGGGGTTCAAGCGGGTCAGGTAAATCATGCGCCAGACACTGGGCGCGAAGCGTCAGTAGGTCTGCCTTCGAGTTATAAGGCAAAACGTACATAATTGGGCGTGACGTATCGAGCCCCAATTCCAGCGCGGGTTCCGCTGGGATAGACTTGCTTTTTACCAGGACGCTTAATGGTAAATTAAGTAATTTGTAGTAAATTCGTGGCCAGCCGGACATAAACGATGTAAAGCCTCTGGTTAATAATGCAATTGCGGCGCAAGGATAACAGAAAGCGCGCAAAATTTCTGTTGTTACCCGTCATACTTCAGGCAGCAGCGAAACACGCTGCGCCTACTGTTACTGACGCTATTTTAATTAAAAGGTTCTTTTAATGGCCAATAATACCACTGGGTTAACCCGAATCATCAAAGCCGCCGGCTATTCATGGAAAGGTTTCCGTGCCGCGTGGGTCAATGAAGCCGCGTTTCGCCAGGAGGGCGTCGCCGCTATCATCGCGGTGATTATCGCCTGTTTCCTTGATGTTGATGCGATTACCCGCATTTTGTTGATCGGCGCCGTGCTGTTGGTGATGATAGTGGAAATTCTCAATAGCGCTATTGAGGCCGTGGTGGACCGTATCGGCTCTGATTTCCATGAGCTCTCCGGCCGGGCGAAAGACATGGGGTCTGCTGCCGTATTGCTGGCGATTATCACTGCGGTCATCACCTGGGTCACGCTGCTTTGGTCACATTTCCGATAAGCCTCGAGAAATAATTAAGTCCCTGGTTTTTTGTGCAGTTTTTGGTTCCAAAATCGCCTTTGACTGTATATACTCACAGCATAACTGTATATACACCCAGGGGGCGGAATGAAAGCGTTAACGACCAGGCAGCAAGAGGTGTTTGATCTCATCCGGGATCATATCGGCCAGACGGGTATGCCACCCACGCGTGCGGAGATCGCTCAGCGTCTGGGTTTCCGTTCTCCGAATGCTGCCGAAGAACACCTGAAAGCGCTGGCGCGTAAAGGCGTCATTGAGATTGTATCGGGCGCTTCGCGTGGCATCCGTCTGCTGGTGGAAGAAGAGACAGGCATTCCGCTGGTGGGCCGTGTCGCGGCAGGTGAACCTTTGCTGGCACAACAGCATATTGAAGGTCACTACCAGGTTGACCCAGGCATGTTTAAACCGAGCGCAGATTTCCTGCTGCGCGTCAGCGGCATGTCGATGAAAGATATCGGTATTCTGGACGGCGATCTGCTCGCAGTTCATAAAACCCAGGACGTGCGCAACGGGCAAGTTGTGGTCGCGCGTATTGACGATGAAGTTACCGTTAAGCGTCTGAAAAAGCAGGGTAACACCGTCCAGTTACTGCCTGAAAACAACGAGTTCTCCCCGATTGTGGTGGATCTCCGCGAACATAACTTCTCTATTGAAGGGCTGGCTGTTGGGGTTATCCGCAACGGTGAATGGCTGTAATCATGTCATAACAGGCTACGGACCTGCCGTAGCCTGATTCAATCTCCACTGCCGGTATTTTTCATGTCACTGCTGACGACATCAGATAAGGCATTGTGGCGTCTTGCACTGCCAATGATTTTTTCCAATATCACCGTCCCTCTGCTGGGACTGGTAGACACGGCTGTTATTGGTCATCTGGATTCCCCCGTTTATCTGGGCGGCGTCGCGATCGGCGCGACGGCAACCAGCTTCCTTTTTATGCTGCTGCTCTTTTTGCGCATGAGTACCACCGGGCTTACGGCTCAGGCGTACGGCGCAAAAGATCCGTTGCGTCTGGCGCGTGCGCTGGTACAACCTTTGATCCTTGCCCTGGGCGCGGGTGCGCTGATCGTGGTGTTGCGCACGCCACTGATTGATCTGGCGCTGCATGTCGTTGGCGGGAGCGAGGCGGTACTTGAGCAGGCGCGGCGCTTCCTTGAAATTCGCTGGCTCAGCGCGCCTGCATCACTGGCGAACCTGGTTCTGCTTGGCTGGTTACTCGGCGTGCAGTATGCCCGTGCGCCAGTCATTCTGCTGGTGGCAGGTAATCTTCTCAACATCGTGCTTGATGTCTGGCTGGTCATGGGCCTGCATATGAACGTGCAGGGCGCCGCCCTGGCGACGGCAATTGCAGAATACGGTACCTTTTTCATCGGCCTGTGGATGGTCTGGCGCGTGCTGGCCCTGCGCGGTATCTCGCTTGCGATGCTCAAAACCGCGTGGCGCGGTAATATCCGCACGCTGCTGGCGCTTAACCGCGACATTATGCTGCGCTCGTTGCTGCTTCAGCTCTGCTTTGGCGCGCTGACGGTCTTTGGGGCGCGACTTGGGCCGGAGATCGTCGCGGTTAATGCGGTCCTGATGACGCTGCTCACCTTTACCGCGTATGCGCTGGATGGCTTTGCCTATGCCGTTGAAGCCCATTCCGGGCAAGCGTATGGCGCACGCGAAAGCGGCCAGCTCCGCGAGGTGTGGCGGGCCGCCTGTCGTCAGTCAGGCCTGGTGGCGCTGGCGTTTGCACTCATTTACGCCTGTCTGGGTGAACAGATCGTTGCCTTACTCACCTCCCTCCCATCGCTGCGCGAGCTGGCGAGTCACTATCTCTTCTGGCAGGCAATCTTACCGGTGGTGGGCGTGTGGTGTTATCTGCTGGACGGCATGTTTATTGGCGCGACGCGAGGTGCGGAGATGCGCAATAGCATGGCGGTCGCTGCGGCGGGATTTGGTCTGACGTTGCTGACGCTGCCGTATCTGGGCAACCACGGTTTGTGGCTGGCTCTGGCGGTTTTCCTCGCGTTACGTGGCCTGTCGCTGGCCTTTATCTGGCATCGTCACTGGCGAAATAACACCTGGCTGCCTTCCCGCCACGATATATCGTGACGGTTAAAGATTCCGAATATAAAAACAACTGCCGGATCCTTAACTACAATAATAATCACGTCCAGCAGAAAAGAACGAAGCGGACGAAACCTACAGACGCTTAACACGAGGACACGATTATGAATAAAGACGAAATCGGCGGCAACTGGAAGCAGTTCAAAGGTAAAGCGAAAGAACAGTGGGGTAAGCTGACGGATGATGATATGACCATCATCGAAGGTAAACGCGATCAGCTGGTGGGTAAAATTCAGGAACGTTACGGCTACGAGAAAGATCGTGCTGAAAACGAAGTGAAAGACTGGGAAACCCGTAACGATTATCGCTGGTAATCCTTTACTCCCCCTGAGGGCGGCTTCGGGCCGCCTTTTCTTTTGCCGTTAACGCGGCTTTTTCTTCACCAGTACCGAATGGTCGTGCTGGCACTCATCCTGGTGACGACAGGCTTCTACCTCTACGCAGGCTGAGCACAGGCCGTGCGCTTCAATCACGTTATGACGCAACGCAAAGCCCATTTTGGCTGCCAGCGTATGCATAATATCTTCAACACCTTCCGCACCTTCTTCCTTCACGCTGCCGCAGCGATCGCAGATAAACATGGCCGACGTATGGGTTGGCTGATCGAACAGATGGCACAGCACATAGCTGTTTGTCGATTCAACCTTATGCACAAAGCCCTGTTCCAGCAGGAAATCCAGCGCACGGTACACCGTTGGCGGTTTAGCCTGTGGCTCGCTTTCGCGCAGCAGATCAAGCAGATCGTACGCGCTGATCGCGCCCTGCTGCAGGCTCATCAAACGTAATACTTCAAGGCGCTGCGGAGTCAGGCGCACATTGCGTTGCACGCACAGCTTTTCTGCCTGCGCTAACAGCTCTTTTGTGGACTTATCCATTTAGCACCCCGGATGTTATAGGCTGGAAAACCCCCACTTTATCATGTTCTGCTAAAAACACCGAGATCCGCCAGGCTGTGCTATACCTGACGCAACGCAATCCTGGGAATAAACGATGAAAAGACCTGACTGTATTCGACACTGGCGCGACATAGAAGGCGCAGATGACTCAACCTATCCCGACAGTAGTGAACGTTTTGCCATTGGCGCACCGCTGGCGCGTAAGCTCGGTCTTGGACGCATTGGTATACACCATGAGCGTTTACCGCCAGGCCGACGGACCTCTTATCCTCATGCTGAAAGCGACGAAGAAGAGTTTATCTACGTGCTTGAAGGCTACCCTGAAGCCTGGATTAACGGATATTTATGGAAACTTGAACCTGGCGACAGCGTGGGCTTTCCCGCCGGAACCGGGGTCTGTCATACCTTCATCAACAACACCGACGAAGAGGTACGGCTCCTGGTGGTGGGTGAGGCCAACAAGAAGCATAACCGTATCTATTACCCGCTTAATCCGGAGTACGCCGCCACGCGCGACGATCGCTGGGTAGACCACCCTCCTCAGTTTTTTGGACCGCACGATGGAAAACCTGGGAAAAAATAATTTCCTCTTCTATAAATATTGAGGGCCGTCACAAATAACTACAGGCCTGGCGGGAATTTAACTTAAGGAAATAGCGGGTCTTTTTGCACTTATTCACAGCAATAGTTCGTTCCTGTTTGGGAGATAACAGACAGGGGTTATTTAATAACAGACTATAAGACGAGCATACTGTGAAAAAATATTTTAAATTTTCGGTGGTTAGCATCGCTGTCTCCTTGTTTATGGCAAATCAGGCGGGAGCAGCCAATACCTGGACAGAATCACGTAGCGACGCCATGGGGGGTACGGGTGTCGCAGCCGGAAACTATGGCAGCGGGGCGTTAATCAACCCTGCGCTACTGGCGAAGGCGAAACCGGACGACGATGTGACGGTCATTTTACCGTCCGCTGGCGTGCAGGTGACCGATGAAGACAATCTTCAGGATGAGATTGATACCATCAACGATAAAATCAACCATTACAAAGACGTGGTTGATAACCTTACACCGATTGAGATCATTACCAACCCGTTAGGTTCCATCAACCAGTTCCAGGGCGCGGCGAAAGATCTCGCCGATGAGCTGGACTATCTTAAGGGCAAAACGGCACGCGCCACGGCGGGTGCGGGGATAGCCGTCAGTATTCCTAACGATGTCCTTTCCGTGGCCTTTATGGCTAAAGGCTATGCCCACGGACGCGTCAGTTCTTCTATTGATCAGCAAGATATTGATTACCTGCGCGGTATTCAACGCAGCGATGCGGTGGCTGCCGGCGTTGCACTGGACGCTGCGCTAAACGGCACCGATCAAATCACGAAAAACCTCAACTCAACGGCGTCTGGCCGGGCGGCAATTGTCTCCGACTATGGTATCGCGGTGGCGCGTCAGTTCGAGCTTGGCGGTGTTCCGGTGTCTGTTGGCGTGACTCCAAAACTGCAAAAGACCTGGGTTTATAACTACACCACCTCCATTTACGATTATGACAGCAACAAGTGGAACGACAGTCGCTACCGTACTGACGACACCGGCTTTAACGTTGATGCCGGTATCGCGGCCGATTTTGGTGAGCACTGGACGGTCGGCGTGAGCGGGCAAAACCTGATGTCACGCGATATCGACACCAAAGACATTCGCATCCGCAACGGGCGCACGGGGGAGGTGGTGAGCTATAAAGACACCTACCAGATCCGCCCTCTGGTTACCGCGGGTGCCGCCTGGCATAACGATCTGGTGACGTTAACCGCCGATGGCGATCTGACGGAAACCAAAGGCTTCAAAAGCGAAGACACTTCTCAGTATGTTGGCGTAGGCGCCGAAGTGACGCCGCTGAACTGGCTGGCGGTGCGTGCGGGTTTCCGTGCTGACATGAAAGGTAATGACAGCAATGTCTTCACAGGCGGTGTCGGTTTTGCACCGTTTAACACGGTCCATGTCGACCTGATGGGCCTGTATGGTGAAGACGAGACCTGGGGCGCAGGCGCCCAGTTGAGCATGACCTTCTAAAGTGCACCGGAGGCGCTGCGCCTCCGGCTTTTCTTTGTGCTATAGTAGCGCCCCCTTTTCACCAGATGCTTAAAACTTCGCCATGTCGTCAGAATTACAGACTGCTTTCCCTGCACACCGTTTCTCCATTGCGCCGATGCTCGACTGGACGGACAGACACTGTCGCTACTTCCTGCGTCAGCTCTCCCGCCATACGCTGCTGTACACCGAAATGGTGACCACCGGAGCAATTATTCACGGAAAGGGCGACTATCTGGCCTACAGCGAAGAAGAGCATCCGGTTGCGCTGCAGCTTGGCGGTAGCGATCCCGCTGCGCTGGCGCAGTGTGCGAAGCTTGCAGAAGCGCGCGGCTATGACGAGATTAACCTTAACGTTGGCTGTCCGTCTGATCGTGTGCAGAACGGCATGTTCGGCGCGTGTCTGATGGGCAATGCATCGCTGGTGGCAGACTGCATCAAGGCGATGCGTGATGTGGTTTCCATTCCGGTGACGGTCAAGACCCGTATCGGCATTGACGACCAGGACAGCTACGAATTTCTCTGCGATTTTATCAATACGGTCTCCGGGAAAGGCGAGTGCGAGATGTTTATCATCCATGCGCGTAAAGCCTGGCTCTCCGGACTTAGCCCGAAAGAGAACCGTGAAATCCCGCCGCTGGACTACCCGCGCGTGTACCAGCTAAAACGTGACTTCCCGCAGCTCACGATGTCGATCAACGGCGGCATTAAATCGCTGGAAGAGGCCAAAACACACCTGGAGCATATGGATGGCGTAATGGTCGGGCGCGAGGCGTATCAAAATCCAGGCATTCTGGCGACGGTCGACAGGGAAATCTTTGGCGTTGAAGGCGCAGATACCGACCCGGTGGCCGTGGTACGCGCTATGTATCCCTACATTGAGCGTGAGTTGAGTAACGGGACGTATCTTGGTCATATCACCCGTCATATGCTGGGCCTTTTCCAGGGGATCCCGGGAGCACGCCAGTGGCGTCGCTACCTTAGCGAGAACGCGCATAAAGCCGGTGCAGATATCGAGGTGCTGGAACACGCGCTATGTCTGGTCGCTGATAAGCGATAATTTTCGCTAAAAGATCGTCAAATTCACCACGCCTCGCACACCCGTGCGGGGCGTTTTGCTTTAAGAACAGCGGGTTATGGTTGGCATGATTCTTGTAATGATCGCGGTATCATTCGGGAACGCGTGGGAGAGCACCATGTTAGAACTACTTTTTGTGATTGGCTTTTTTGTCATGCTGATGATGACGGGGATTTCCCTGCTCGGGATTCTGGCGGCTATCGTCGTGGCGACGGTGGTCATGTTTATCGGGGGATTATTTGCCCTGACGCTGAAGCTCCTGCCGTGGCTGCTGCTGGCCATTGCCGTGGTGTGGGTAATACGGGCGATTAAATCACCAAAACTGCCCACTTATCAGCGCAATAACCGTTTTCGTTACTAAGGTATTGAGGTGTTCGTCACATACCTGCAACTTTTCCGGCAGCATTGCTTAGAACAGAATAGGATTTACTTATCGAATCTGTCACTATGACTGCCGCTAAAGAATTCATCGAGCTGTACCCTACATACAGCCGAACTAAAAAAAAGAAAGGGCTTCCCACGGGAAGCCCAATTTCTTTTTAGGGGTCAGGGAATTAACAGACTTGAACCCTGTGTCGCTCTGCTCTCCAGCACCTCATGTGCACGCCTGGCATCGGTTAGCGCGTATTTCTGCGCCTCCGCCACATCCACTTTAATCACGCCGCTGGCGATCAGCGAAAAGAGCTCGTTGCTGGCCTCGATCAGCTCTTCCCGGTTAGTGATATACCCCTGCAGGGAAGGGCGAGTCACATACAGCGACCCTTTCTGATTGAGAATGCCAAGATTAATGCCGGTCACAGCGCCCGAGGCGTTGCCGAAGCTCACCATCAGCCCGCGACGCTGCAGACAATCCAGCGACGCCTCCCAGGTATCTTTACCCACCGAGTCATAAACAACGCGCACCTTTTTGCCGTTGGTTATCTCTTTGAGGCGCTCAGCAATGCTCTCTTCACGGTAGTTAATCACCTGCCAGGCGCCGGCCTGAAGCGCGCGCTGGGCTTTTTGTGCACTGCCCACCGTGCCAATAAGTTTTGCACCGAGCGCTTTGGCCCACTGACAGGCGATCAGCCCCACGCCGCCCGCCGCGGCATGAAACAGGAACTGCTCGTCAGGTTTGATCTCATAGGTTTTGCGCAGCAGATAATAGACCGTTAGCCCTTTCAGGAATGAGGCGGCCGCTTGTTCAAACGAGATGGCATTTGGCAGAAGGGCGGCTTTATCGGCCGGCACGTTGTGCACGGAACTGTAGGCACCCAGCGCGGATTGCGCGTACACCACGCGATCGCCCTCTTTAATATGCTTAACGGCGCTGCCCACTTTGAGCACGACGCCTGCCGCTTCCGTTCCCAGTCCGCTTGGCATGGAGGGAGGCGGATAGAGACCGCCGCGAATATAGGTGTCGATGTAGTTAATGCCGATGGCTTTGTTTTCAACCTGAACTTCGTTTTCACCAGGCGCTGCGGGGGTAAACTCCACCGCGTTTAACACTTCTGGCCCACCATGTTTCTGGAATTCAATGCGCGTTGCCATGCTCCCTCCGTCAGAAAAATATGGTAATCTTTCGACCCACTCTTTATCTCGGTAACTCCATTCACTATGGCAGGAAACAAACCCTTCAACAAACAGACTGAACCTCGCGAGCGTGATTTCCAGGTCGCAGGATTAAAAGTCCCGCCGCACTCGATTGAAGCGGAACAGTCGGTGTTGGGCGGTTTAATGCTGGATAACGAACGCTGGGACGACGTCGCCGAGCGCGTGGTGTCCGAGGATTTCTATACCCGTCCGCACCGTCATATCTTTACCGAAATGGCACGTCTGCAGGAGTCGGGCAGCCCGATTGACCTTATCACGCTCGCGGAATCGCTGGAGCGTCAGGGGCAACTGGACAGCGTGGGTGGGTTTGCTTACCTGGCGGAACTGTCAAAAAACACGCCAAGTGCGGCGAATATCAGCGCTTATGCCGATATCGTGCGCGAACGTGCAGTTGTTCGTGAGATGATCTCTGTGGCGAATGAGATCGCCGAAGCCGGTTTTGATCCGCAGGGGCGTACCAGCGAAGACCTGCTTGATCTGGCCGAGTCCCGCGTCTTTAAAATCGCGGAAAGCCGGGCAAACAAAGACGAAGGCCCGAAGAATATTGCTGATGTGCTTGATGCCACCGTCGCGCGTATTGAGCAACTGTTCCAGCAGCCGCACGACGGTGTCACCGGCGTGAACACCGGCTATGACGATCTCAATAAGAAAACCGCGGGTCTGCAGCCGTCGGATTTGATTATCGTCGCGGCGCGTCCCTCCATGGGTAAAACGACATTTGCGATGAACCTCGTCGAAAATGCGGCGATGTTGCAGGACAAGCCGGTTCTTATCTTCAGTCTTGAGATGCCATCAGAACAGATCATGATGCGTTCTCTGGCGTCGCTGTCGCGCGTGGATCAGACCCGTATCCGTACCGGCCAGCTCGACGATGAGGACTGGGCGCGTATCTCCGGCACCATGGGTATCCTGCTGGAAAAACGGAATATTTATATCGATGACTCCTCCGGCCTGACGCCGACGGAAGTGCGCTCCCGTGCGCGCCGTATCGCCCGTGAACATGGCGGCATTGGCCTTATCATGATTGACTACCTTCAGCTGATGCGCGTGCCGTCGCTGTCCGACAACCGTACGCTGGAAATCGCGGAGATTTCCCGCTCGCTCAAGGCGTTAGCCAAAGAGTTGCATGTGCCCGTGGTGGCGCTGTCACAGCTTAACCGCTCCCTGGAACAACGTGCTGATAAGCGCCCGGTCAACTCCGACCTGCGTGAATCGGGCTCCATCGAGCAGGATGCCGACTTAATCATGTTTATCTACCGTGATGAGGTTTATCACGAGAACAGCGACCTGAAAGGGATCGCCGAAATTATTATTGGTAAACAACGTAACGGCCCTATCGGTACGGTACGTCTGACCTTTAACGGACAGTGGTCGCGTTTCGACAACTACGCCGGTCCTCAATATGATGATGAGTAATTTCTAAGGAATTCAAATGCAAGCGGCAACTGTAGTCATTAACCGCCGCGCTCTGCGACACAACCTGCAACGTCTGCGTGAACTGGCTCCCGCCAGTAAACTCGTTGCAGTCGTGAAAGCGAACGCTTACGGACACGGTCTTATTGAGACCGCGCGAACGCTCCCCGATGCCGACGCCTTTGGCGTCGCCCGTCTTGAAGAAGCCATCCGCCTGCGCGCGGGTGGGATCACTCAACCGATTTTGCTGCTGGAAGGCTTTTTTGAAGCGGCAGATCTGCCGACCATTGCTGACCAGCATCTGCACACCGCGGTACATAACGAAGAACAACTCGCGGCGCTGGAAACCGCCGAGCTGAGTGAGCCTGTCACCGTCTGGATGAAGCTCGATACCGGCATGCACCGTCTGGGCGTGCGCCCGGAAAAGGCGGACGCGTTTTATCAGCGTCTGTGTCAGTGCAAAAACGTCCGTCAGCCGGTGAATATCGTGAGCCACTTTGCCCGTGCCGATGAGCCCGAGTGTGGCGCGACCGAGCAGCAGCTGGATATTTTTAATACTTTCTGCGAAGGCAAGCCAGGAATGCGCTCCATTGCCGCGTCTGGCGGTATTTTGCTGTGGCCGCAGTCGCACTTCGACTGGGCGCGTCCAGGCATTATTCTTTACGGCGTCTCTCCGCTGGAGAACAGACCCTGGGGGCCGGATTTTGGTTTCCAGCCGGTGATGTCCCTTGTGTCTAACCTGATTGCTGTGCGCGATCACAAAGCGGGTGAGCCCGTGGGCTACGGCGGAACCTGGACCAGCGAGCGCGACACACGCCTTGGCGTGGTGGCGATGGGCTATGGCGACGGTTATCCCCGTGCCGCGCCGTCCGGCACGCCGGTGCTGGTCAATGGCCGTGAAGCGAACATCGTGGGCCGCGTGGCGATGGACATGATCTGTATTGACCTCGGACCAGATGCACAGGATAAACCGGGTGATGACGTGGTGATGTGGGGTGAGGGTTTGCCTGTTGAACGCATCGCTGAAATCACAAAAGTGAGTGCTTACGAACTTATCACGCGCCTGACATCAAGGGTTGCGATGAAGTACATCGACTAACAGACCTTTCCAGGGAGGGGTAATGTCACCATCCGAAATGGCCGCTTGTCTGGCTTATGCCCTCTCGGTCTGGCTGGCTGCCAGAAACAGTATTCACACGTGGTGGATAGGCATCATCGGCAGTGGGCTTTATGGCTGGGTCTTTTATTCGGTTCAGCTTTACGCAGACGTTACCCTGCAGCTCTTTTTCATCATCACCAGCATCACCGGCTGGGTGCACTGGCTCAAAGGTCATCGCGGGGAGGTATTGCCCGTTCGGCGTACCCGGCCCAGACATTTCTTCATCCTGCTCGCCTGCGCCCTGCTGGTGGCCGCGGGTTATGGCCTGATCTTGCATCGCTACACTAACGCCTGGGCCCCCTGGGTGGACTCCGTTATTTTGACATTTAGCGTGCTTGCACAGTTTATGTTAATGGGGCGACGCCTGGAGAACTGGTACGTCTGGCTGGCTGTAAACACGCTGGCGGTACCGTTATATGCGATGAGAGATCTGCATTTGACCGCGGGTTTATATCTGGTGTTTTGGTTTAATGCCTGGCACGGTTTATATCAGTGGCGTAAGGAGATTCGCGCCCAGTGAAGCCTTATCGCGACGGTCTGGTTGTGGGCAAATTCGCGCCATTACACGTGGGGCATGAAGCGCTGATAAACGCTGCGCTGGCCCAGTGTGAGACGGTCTATATCATCAGTTATTCGCGTCCGGAAATTCCGGGTTATGACCCCGACAAGCGCCTTCACTGGTTAAGCGCGCGCTTCCCGCAATGTCATCACCTTGTGCTGACGCCGGAGGTCATCGCGACCCATGCGCTTGAACCACTGCCGCATAATGATGCGGATGCCGATCTTCACCGGCATTACGTGGCAACGCTGTGTGAAAAAATACTTCACTGCCAGCCACAGGCCGTATTTACCGCCGAAGACTACGGCGACGGATTTGCGGCGGTGTTAAGCCAGCGTTTTGGCAAGCAGGTTACGCATGTCCGCCTCCAGCGTCCGAAGGGGCCTGATGCGCCCTCGGGAACCCTGATACGTTCTGACGTCCATCGCTACCGCACGATGATGTCCCCGGAGGTCTACCGTAGCTTTGTCTTTCGGATTTGTTTATTGGGGGGCGAATCGACAGGAAAAAGCACGCTTTCCCGCGCGCTGGCGACGACGCTCAACGCCCCATTTGTCGCCGAGTTTGGCCGAGAATATTGGGAAGAGAAGAATGGCGTGCTGGGATGCGACGATCTGCTGCATATTGCCCGCGAGCAGGTACGTCGTGAAGCGATGGCCAGCACGGCTCCCTTCCTGGTTTGCGATACCTCGCCCTTAACCACGCTGTTTTATATGCTCGACCAGTTTGGCAGCGCGCCACGCGAGCTAGAAGAATTAGCCGGGCGCGCATATTCTCTGGTGGTGCTCTGTGGCGATGAGTTTCCTTTTGTTCAGGATGGTACCCGTCAGGGGGCTGCATTCCGCCAGCGACAACAGGCATGGTACATCCGCGCGTTAACTGACAGAAATATCCCCTATCTGCCTGTTTCTGGTTCGCTCGCTGAACGCATTGAACAGATTCGACGACATCTGCAGGAACGGATCTGATATCGCTCTCGATCTTCTGTCATATCCGGTTTATTGTTGAAATCCCTGCCTCATCGAATTCCGGAGAATCATCGCGTGTTTCAGAAAGTTGACGCCTATGCCGGCGACCCCATTCTCTCCTTAATGGAGCGTTTCAAAGAAGATCCTCGCAGCGACAAAGTCAACCTCAGTATTGGTTTGTATTACAACGAGGAGGGCATTATTCCTCAGTTGCAAGCCGTGGCAGAAGCGGAAGTGCGTCTTAACGCCGTCCCGCACGGGGCCTCGCTCTATCTGCCAATGGAAGGGTTAAACAGCTACCGCAACACCATTGCGCCGCTGCTGTTTGGTGCCGATCACGCCGTGCTGACACAAAAACGGGTGGCGACCATCCAGACGCTGGGTGGTTCGGGCGCATTAAAAGTTGGCGCTGACTTTCTGAAAAAATACTTCCCGGATTCTGGCGTGTGGGTCAGTGACCCGACGTGGGAAAACCACGTGGCGATTTTTGAGGGCGCGGGCTTTACGGTGCAGACCTATCCGTGGTTTGACAGCGAAACCAACGGCGTGCGTGTTGACGCGCTGCTGGAAAAACTGAATACGCTGCCGGAGCGCAGTATTGTTCTGCTGCATCCGTGCTGCCATAACCCGACCGGTGCAGACCTGACTAATACCCAGTGGGATGCGGTAATCGACGTGCTGAAGACGCGTAACCTGATCCCCTTCCTCGACATCGCCTATCAGGGCTTTGGCGCGGGCATGGAAGAAGATGCCTACGCTATCCGCGCCGTTGCCAGCGCCGGACTGCCTGCGCTGGTCAGCAACTCGTTCTCAAAAATCTTCTCCCTGTACGGTGAGCGCGTCGGCGGCCTGTCAGTGGTCTGTGAGGACGCTGAAGCGGCCGGACGCGTGCTCGGTCAGCTGAAGGCGACCGTGCGCCGCATTTACTCCAGCCCGCCAAACTTTGGTGCGCAGGTAGTCGCCACGGTGCTGGGTGACGATCGGCTGAAAGCGTCGTGGCTCGCCGAAGTGGAATCTATGCGCAAGCGCATCCTGACGATGCGTCAGGAGCTGGTCGACGTGCTGAAAGAGGCCGTCCCAGGGCATAATTTTGACTATCTGCTTAAGCAGCGTGGGATGTTCAGCTACACCGGCCTCAGCGCGGCTCAGGTCGATCGCCTGCGTGAAGAGTTCGGCGTCTACCTGATTTCCAGCGGCCGTATGTGCGTGGCGGGGCTTAATGCCAGCAACGTTCATCGTGTTGCGCAGGCGTTTGCGGCAGTGATGTAAGCACTCACTATCCATGCTCTCTCCCTGCGGGAGAGGGCCGAGTGAGAGCATCATGACGCACAAATATCCTGCCCGGTGGCGCTGCGTCTACCGGGCTTTCGGACCTCATCCGCGCTTTGTGATCTTCTTCTTTTTATTCAGCTTCATAAGTAAAAACTCCTTTCCTTCATCTCCCCCCGGGGTTATGGTCGGATAGTTTTTTGACCATTCACTCAAAATAAAACGATAACAAACTGAATATTCAGGGGAAAACATGCGCAAGATCACACTGGCGCTCAGCGCCGCCTGCTTATTATTCTCGCTAAATAGTGCCGTCGTGGCGCGCGCTTCCGCACCGACGCCACTTTACACCGGCACAACAGCCGCCATGCTTGCCGAGCAGGCACCTGTTCACTGGGTATCCGTAGCCCAAATCGAAAATAGCCTGTTAGGGCGCCCGCCAATGGCTGTAGGCTTTGATATCGACGATACGGTCCTGTTTTCCAGCCCGGGATTCTGGCGGGGCAAAAAAACCTACTCACCGGACAGCGAAGCGTATCTGAAGAACCCCGAGTTCTGGGAAAAGATGAATAACGGCTGGGACGAGTTCAGCATTCCTAAAGAGGTGGCGCGCGCGCTTATCGCCATGCACGTTAAACGCGGTGACAGCATTTACTTTGTGACCGGACGCAGCCAGACCAAAACCGAAACCGTCTCTAAAACGCTGCAGGATGATTTTCAGATCCCGGCTTCCAGCATGAATCCGGTTATTTTTGCCGGCGACAAACCCGGCCAAAACACCAAAACCCAATGGCTGGAACAGAAGAACATCAAAGTCTTCTATGGCGATTCAGATAACGATATCACCGCCGCGCATGACGTCGGAGCCAGAGGGATCAGGGTGTTACGCGCCTCAAACTCTACGTATCGACCGTTGCCCATGGCCGGAAAGTTTGGCGAAGAAGTGATTGTTAATTCTGAGTATTAACCGCCGGGCGGCGAGGCTGCCTCTTTTTTAATCAAATCTCGCCGCTGTGGGTTTTACCTTTCGCTTTCTTGCTGCACACTTAGAAAGATTCATCTTTCATAACGGAGCAGCACATGTGGTATCAACAGACCCTGACCTTAAGCGCGAAACCTCGTGGATTTCATCTGGTGACTGATGAAGTCATTGGGCAAATTCGCGACCTCTCGCGCATCAGGACGGGGTTACTGCATCTGCTGCTTCAGCACACGTCAGCCTCTCTCACGCTTAATGAAAATTGCGATCCCACCGTCCGGTCTGACATGGAGCAGCATTTTCTCAAAACCGTTCCGGACAACGCCCCTTATGAACACGACTATGAGGGAGCAGATGACATGCCGTCGCATATCAAATCCTCTCTGCTGGGCGTATCGCTGATGCTGCCGGTGCACAATGGTCGGTTACTGCTGGGAACGTGGCAAGGGATCTGGCTGGGAGAACATCGTATTCACGGTGGTTCGCGTAAAATTATCGCAACGCTACAAGGGGAATAAAGATGACAATTTCGGAGCTACTTCAGTACTGCATGAGTAAACCTGGCGCGGAGCAAAGCGTTCACAGCGACTGGAAAGCCACGCAGATTAAAGTGGGGGATATTCTGTTTGCGATGGTGAAAGAGGTTGAGGGTCGCCCGGCGGCGTCGCTGAAAACCAGTCCGGAACTGGCGGAGCTGTTACGCCAGCAGCACCATGACGTCCGGCCAAGCAAGCATCTCAACAAAGCGCACTGGAGTACCGTTTATCTCGACGGTTCACTGCCGGGTTCGCAAATTTACTATCTGGTGGACGCGTCTTATCAGCAGGCGGTAGAGCTGCTGCCGGAAGCGACCCGACAGCAACTCTCCGTGTGACAATTACAGCAACGGTTTGAGGAAGCGCGCGGTGTGCGAGGCTTCGCACTCTGCCACGGTCTCTGGCGTACCGGAGACGAGGATTTCACCGCCGCCGCTGCCGCCTTCCGGGCCGAGATCGACAATCCAGTCCGCGGTTTTAATCACGTCCAGGTTGTGTTCAATGACCACAATTGTGTTGCCCTGATCGCGAAGCTGATGCAGAACATCAAGCAGCTGCTGGATATCGGCAAAGTGCAGACCGGTGGTCGGCTCATCGAGAATGTACAGCGTCTGGCCGGTACCGCGTTTGGAGAGCTCACGCGCCAGCTTCACGCGCTGTGCTTCACCGCCAGACAGCGTGGTGGCAGACTGCCCCAGACGAATATAGGTCAGGCCCACATCCATTAGCGTCTGCAGCTTACGCGCCAGCGCAGGGACCGCGTCAAAGAATTCACGCGCCTCTTCGATGGTCATATCCAGCACTTCGTGGATGGTTTTGCCTTTGTACTTAATCTCCAGCGTTTCGCGGTTATAGCGTTTGCCTTTGCACTGGTCGCACGGCACGTAAATATCCGGCAGGAAGTGCATCTCAACCTTGATAACCCCGTCGCCCTGGCACGCCTCACAGCGTCCGCCGCGCACGTTAAAGCTGAAACGTCCTGGCGTATACCCGCGTGAACGCGCTTCCGGCACACCTGCAAACAGTTCACGTACGGGTGTGAACACGCCCGTATAGGTGGCAGGGTTGGAACGCGGAGTCCGCCCGATTGGACTCTGATCGATATCGATCACTTTATCGAAATGCTCCAGCCCCTGGATGTCACGGTACGGCGCCGGTTCGGCCAGCGTCGCGCCGTTCAACTGCGTCTGCGCAATCGGGAACAGCGTATCGTTGATCAGCGTCGACTTACCGGAACCGGATACGCCGGTGATACAGGTAAACAGCCCAACCGGCAGCGTCAGCGTCACATCTTTCAGGTTGTTGCCGCGAGCACCGGTCAGCTTCAGCACTTTTTCCGGGTTCGCCGGTACACGCTGTTTCGGCACTTCAATCTTGCGCTTGCCGCTCATGTACTGGCCGGTCAATGACTCCGGCACCGCCATAATATCTTTCAGCGTTCCTTCCGCGACCACCTGGCCGCCGTGTACGCCAGCGCCCGGGCCGATATCGATAACGTGGTCAGCGGCGCGGATCGCGTCTTCATCGTGCTCAACCACAATCACCGTGTTACCGAGGTTACGCAGGTGGACAAGCGTGCCGAGCAGACGCTCGTTGTCACGCTGGTGCAGGCCGATTGAGGGTTCATCCAGCACATACATCACGCCGACCAGGCCTGCGCCAATCTGGCTCGCGAGGCGGATACGCTGAGCTTCGCCACCGGAGAGGGTCTCTGCGGAGCGGGAAAGCGTCAGGTAATTCAGGCCGACGTTCACCAGGAACTTCAGACGATCGCCGATCTCTTTCAGCACTTTTTCCGCGATTTTCGCGCGCTGGCCGGAGAGCTTCAGGTTGTTGAAGAAGTCCATCGCGTGACCGATGCTCATGTCTGAGATGGTCGGCAGCGCCGTGTTTTCAACAAACACATGGCGAGCTTCACGGCGCAGACGCGTACCTTCACAGGTCGCACAGGAACGGTTGCTGATAAACTTCGCCAGCTCCTCGCGAACCGCGCTGGATTCGGTCTCTTTGTAGCGGCGCTCCATATTGTGCAGCACCCCTTCAAACGGGTGACGGCGCACGGAGGTATCACCGCGATCGTTCATGTACTTGAACTCGATGTTCTCTTTGCCGGAACCGAACAGCACCACTTTGTGCACGTTCGGGTTCAGGCTGGCCCACGGGGCTTCGACGTCGAATTTGTAGTGCTCTGCCAGCGACTTCAGCATCTGGAAATAGTAGAAGTTGCGGCGATCCCATCCGCGGATCGCACCGCCAGCCAGCGACAGCTCCGGGTTTTGGATCACGCGGTCCGGATCAAAATATTGCTGTACGCCCAGCCCGTCACACGTCGGACAGGCGCCCGCCGGGTTGTTGAACGAGAACAGACGCGGCTCCAGCTCGCGCATGCTGTAACCACAAATCGGACAGGCAAAGTTGGCGGAGAAGAGCAGCTCTTCCGCTTTCGGGTTGTCCATATCGGAGACCACGGCCGTACCGCCAGAGAGTTCCAGCGCGGTTTCGAAGGATTCGGCCAGGCGGGTCGCCAGATCGTCACGGACTTTGAAACGGTCAATCACCACTTCGATGGTGTGCTTTTTCTGCAGCTCCAGCTTAGGCGGATCCGACAGGTCACACACTTCGCCGTCGATACGGGCGCGGATATAGCCCTGGCTTGCCAGGTTCTCCAGCGTTTTGGTGTGCTCGCCCTTACGCTCTTTAATGATGGGCGCCAGCAGCATCAGGCGTTTGCCTTCCGGCTGCGACAGCACGTTATCCACCATCTGGCTTACGGTCTGCGCGGCCAGCGGGACGTCATGATCCGGGCAGCGCGGTTCACCCACGCGTGCATACAGCAGACGCAGGTAGTCATGAATTTCGGTAATCGTACCAACCGTTGAACGCGGGTTATGCGAGGTGGATTTCTGCTCAATGGAGATAGCAGGTGATAACCCTTCAATATGGTCTACATCCGGTTTTTCCATCAGTGACAGGAACTGACGTGCGTATGCAGAGAGTGACTCCACGTAACGACGCTGTCCTTCGGCATATAAAGTGTCGAAAGCCAGTGAGGATTTGCCAGACCCCGAAAGCCCGGTCACGACGATGAGTTTGTCGCGAGGGATTATGAGGTTGATATTCTTGAGATTGTGGGTGCGGGCGCCCCGAACTTCGATCTTATCCATTCACCTTTCCCGGTTGGAACACGGATTGCCTGGTTTGTTTGAAGGACAAACGGCCGTCAGAAACGGCTAATTATGACACAAAATGACCTGTTTGAATATACAGTATTGGAATGCATTTTCTGATTCACTGTGTAACAATGTCGAGCTCGCGAGAGATTTCGGAACCGACTACGCAACTATGCAAATTGCAGCGTGGAAATGGTACACTCGCGCGTTTACACTATTAAGAAACGTATTCAGGAGACACGAACATGGCCAGCAGAGGCGTAAATAAGGTGATTCTCGTCGGTAATCTGGGCCAGGACCCGGAAGTACGCTACATGCCGAGTGGTGGCGCAGTTGCCAACATTACGCTGGCTACTTCCGAATCCTGGCGTGATAAAGCGACCGGTGAGATGAAAGAGCAGACCGAATGGCACCGCGTTGTGCTGTTTGGCAAACTGGCGGAAGTGGCTGGTGAGTATCTGCGTAAAGGTTCTCAGGTTTATATTGAAGGCCAACTGCGTACCCGCAAATGGACCGATCAAGCCGGCGCTGAGAAGTACACCACGGAAGTTGTGGTCAACGTGGGTGGCACCATGCAGATGCTCGGTGGCCGTCAGGGCGGTGGCGCACCAGCAGGTGGCGGTCAGCAGCAGCAGGGCGGTTGGGGTCAGCCTCAGCAGCCACAGGGCGGCAACCAGTTCAGCGGTGGCGCGCAGTCTCGCCCACAGCAGCAGTCCGCGCCAGCACCGTCTAACGAACCCCCAATGGACTTCGACGACGATATTCCGTTCTGATATCCGACGGTTTAAAACAAAAAACCCAGACCTCGGTCTGGGTTTTTTTATTCATCTCAGGGATCAGGTAATCACCATCGGCCAGTCTGGCGGGGTATGGCTCATGGCTTCCACCATGACCACTTTAATATTTTCCCAGACGGCAGCGAGATCCAGCAGGGTGATGCCAAGCAGGCCCGTTGCGAACCAGCATGCTGCGCCCAACCCCAACAGGGTGCTGATGACAGCAAGGCCAGCATAGTCAGATTTACGAAACTGAATGTTTAGCGTGCTGGCCAGGAACATCAGCACCGCACTTAACAAAGGCCAGCGCAGGAGAACCATGCTGGTAGTAATGGTTGCCATAAAACCCATCCTCAACAAAGCAGACGAACTGAATGAAACAGTGTTTCTCGTTACACAATATGTGTGAACTATATCACATTTGCTGATTTATTCGCCAGCCTCAGACGGGTGAAAAAAGCAGGAATTATCACAGCCAGGCGTCGCACGAGGATTGAGGGGAAAATATATCTTTGCACGCTAATGACCCCCTTTTATCGCTTCCAGGTAATAAATTCATTGAGATAACAAAACCTCTGCAAATTGAGGTGTGCTGTAGAACGTTTACAGCAACAACCCTTTGGATTATGCTTGAGTGGATAAATAAATTTACTCGCATTCTATAATTCAGGTTTTTGAATTTTATTGGTTTTTTTCTCTTTGTACGTTTTTAATTACACACAACGTCTCGCACTCCAGCTGTGCTGATATTCAGCATCCTGCTCTGGCTCGCCGATTTTTGAATCTGAAGAAAGTTGCGTCCGGTTTAACGCTTAATAATCTGCGAAAAAAATGAAAGAAAAACGACGTGAGATTGTTAATGACAGCCTGCGGGCGTTGCATGCGCTGGCAGATCTGATGCCCCAGCTTCACGCCCATTGTTCGCTGGGCGAGATGCTTGAGACGATCAACCGGGCCTTCGGGGCAAGCCTGGCCTGGATTAGCGTTGATACTGACGGGCTGCAGCGCGTGGTCTGTGCCGGTGAAGTGACCTGTCACTCATTTGAGGTGGCCGATTTTCTTGCCGGTACCCTGCTGGAGAAGCATCACCGCGCGTGGCGGGTCGTCTACTGGAAAGAGAATATCGGCCGCGCATTATTCTCCGCTCATCATCCTGGCTATTCGCAATTGCAAAGCGGGGTGTTATGCAAGCTTTCAACCCATAACGGACAAGGCAGCGGCTATTTTTTTCTGGCGTTTGCTGAGCCGTTATATTCTCTGGCCATCCTGAAAAGTATTGTTGCGGTACTGGTCGAAAAATTAAAAGACTATTTTTCAGAAATTATCGTTCGTGAAAAAACAGCGCAGGAAATGCAGCGTGTGGTGACCCAATATAAAACCCTGTTTGAACGAGCGCCTGTTTTAATGAACTCATTCGATAAATTTAACCGCTGCGTGCTGTGGAATGCTGAGTGTGAAAAAGTGTTTGGCTGGACAATGGCGGAGATCAGCGCCCATGCCGATCCGCTCTCACTGTTTTACCCCGACCCGGAAGAGCGGCGACGGGTCAGGGAGTCGGTAAATGTCTCGCCGCTAAAGGATATGTACGAGTGGCATCCATTGCGTAAAGACGGTACGCCGTTGACGGTTTTGTGGTCAAACATTCTGCTGCCGGACAGCTCAGTCCTGAATATCGGGCTTGATATTACCGAACGTAAAAAAGCCGAACAGCAGCTGGAAGTGAAAGCGACCACGGACGATCTTACCGGGTGTTTTAACCGTTCAACCATTTTACAGCAGCTGGAATCCGCGCTGGCGGCAAATGCCAGGCAGGATGCTGACAGCCATTTTTGCGTGCTCATGTTTGACCTGGATTTTTTCAAACAGATCAACGATCGGTGGGGGCATCAGGTGGGCGATCGGGCGCTTATCCACTTTTGCCAGGCTATCCGTGAGTTAAGCCCCGAGAACGCTGCGCTTGGCCGTGTGGGCGGCGAGGAGTTTTTACTCCTGCTGGCGCGAACCGACGGCAACGCAGGCGCACTTTTTTCGGCGAGGCTACGTACTGCCCTCAAAACCAACCCGCTCGTGGTGGGAGATAAAAAGCTGGTACTGTCATTCAGCGCCGGGGCGGTGGAGGTCTGCCAGGGCCAACGCGATACTTCAGGATTACTGATGCGTGCCGATAAAGCATTATATGACGCCAAGCGTACGGGTCGGGGGAAAACGGTGGTGGCTGCTGATTATTTATAAATCAAAAAACAAAATACGCGCGAGTAAATAGCATAAAATGTCATGTTGCCGTTGTTGTTTTTTCACACTGCCAGAAGTTTGGCTTAATCAACGATCCTCTGTTGTGTTATCTTCAAACCTCCCGTACCCGCTGGATAATTATTTTCCTTAATTGAAACGGAACGAATACTTACAGTTTAGCTTACGGGAAAATATTATCGTCATAACGAAAATTAAGATTTTTAATACTAAAAGTCAGTTGCTAACTTCGCATGATTCATGCAACGTAATCACCTGTTAAACAAAGCATCCGGCCTTCATTACTACAGGCGTACAACATGCAGGGATATAGGGCGGGAAATGAATCGTAGCGCGCGGCGCAAGATGCTCAGGGTGGTAGGGATCATCATGGTAGTTATGCTGCCGGTGATGCTTGCGCTATGGTTTGCCCAGATAAGAGCCGTGTCGGAAACAAGCGCCCAACTACGCACCTTTGCTGAACTGGCGTTAGACAAAACAGAGCTGGTAATTCAACAGGTTGATCTGGCCCGCGACGAGGCTGAAAAATATCAGGGTGAGCGTTGTACACCAGAACATCGCCAATATATGTTGAACGTTGTTCGGGGTCGTCTGTTTGTTGCGGATTTAATTTATGCAGAAGGTCAGAATTTTCTTTGTTCGACCGTTTTTACACCCGCCAAACCTTATCTGATATCCACGGCTAATTACACCCGTAAACCTGACGTTGCTATCTATTATTATCGCGATACGCCATTTTTTACTGGCTATAAAATGACATATATGCAGCGCGGAAATTATGTTGTGGTGGTCAATCCGCTTTCCTACAGCGAAGTAATGTCGACAGATCATTCCCTTTCGTGGGGGGTATACGACACGGTAACGAATGCATTCTTTTCCGTCAGTCAGCGCGCGAATGTTACTTTATTAAGTTCGATGATTCGGGATAAGGAATCAGTATTTCAAAAAGATAACCGTTTTTATACGGTCGTCAAATCCCCAAAACGGCCTATTGCCGCTATCGTGTCGACGTCGAATAAACGTTTTTATGAAATGCTTTATCACCAGGCGACGTTGACGCTACCGCTGGGGATGATCTGCAGCATAATTATTTTGCTGGTGTGGTCTCGCACCCATCGTGAACTTAATTCTCCCGGGCGGTTACTGCAGCGAGCGCTCAATAAACGCCAGCTTTGTGTTCACTATCAGCCGATTATTGATATCAAGAACAACCAGTGCGTGGGAGCCGAGGCGTTATTACGCTGGCCTGGCTTTAACGGACCGGTCATGAGCCCGGCTGAATTTATTCCGCTGGCGGAAAAAGAGGGCATGAGCGAGCGAATTACGGATTATGTTGTCGAAGAGGTATTCAGCGATCTGGGCACATTCCTGGCAACACATCCGCATCTCTATATTTCGATTAACCTGTCGGCCACGGATTTCCACTCTTCACGGCTGATCGCCATGATTTCGGACAAGGCCCGACACTACGCCGTGCGTGCGCAGCAAATTAAAATTGAAGTCACGGAGCGCGGTTTTATTGATGTCCCTAAAACCACTCCGGTTATTCAGGCGTTCCGTCAGGCGGGTTACGAAGTGGCGATTGATGATTTTGGAACGGGTTACTCTAACCTGCACAACCTTTATTCGCTGAATGTCGATATTCTGAAAATCGACAAATCCTTTATCGACACCCTAACAACCAACAGCACCAGCCACCTTATCGCCGAGCATATTATTGAGATGGCACAAAGCCTGCGGCTTAAAACCATTGCGGAAGGGGTGGAAACGGCAGAACAGGTGAGCTGGTTGTTGAAACGTGGCGTTCAGTTCTGTCAGGGATGGCACTTCGCGAAAGCGATGCCGCCCCAGGAGTTTATGACCTGGCAGCAGCAACCTTTGCATTGAGAGCCATTAATTCAACTGGTGGCGATAGTCGCTCGGTGTGCGGTCAAACTCGCGGCGAAACACGCGGGAAAAGGTTTGTTGCGACACATATCCCAGATCCATCGCGATATCAAAAATGGGCCGCTGCGTTGAGCGTAAGGCCTGCGCCGCCAGCAGCAGTCTGCGCTGACGAATGTACTCACCCAGCGTTTGGTGCATAACGGTACGGAACATTCTCTGTAAATACCATTTCGAATAGCCGGATTTTTTAGCGACCACATCAATGTTCAACGGTTGGTCGATATGTTCATCAATCCATTCAATAAGTGTCTGAATAATTTGCTGATGCGACATAAGGTTGCCCCTCTGTAGATACAACTGCCCTGGTTGATTCGTCGTTTTCTCTGCGGGCGAGTATAATTCCTCAAGTTAACTTGAGGTAAAGAGGTTTTATGGAAAAGAGATTGCCGCGAATTAAAGCGTTGTTAACCCCCGGCGAAGTGGCGAAGCGAAGCGGTGTTGCGGTGTCGGCGCTCCACTTCTATGAAAGCAAAGGGTTAATTAAAAGCATCCGAAACGCCGGAAACCAGCGACGCTACACGCGTGACGTGCTCCGTTATGTCGCGATTATCAAAATTGCCCAACGAATCGGAATCCCCCTGGCCACCATCGGCGATGCGTTCGGCGTGCTGCCGGAAGGGCACTCTCTCAGCCCGAAAGAGTGGAAAGAGCTTTCCTCTCAGTGGCGTGAAGAGCTGGATCGACGCATTCACACGCTGGTAGCGCTGCGTGATGAACTGGACGGATGTATTGGCTGCGGCTGTTTGTCGCGCAGTGATTGTCCGTTGCGTAACCCGGGCGACAGGCTGGGTGAGCAGGGGACAGGGGCGCGGTTGCTGGAGGAAGACTGAGATCCGGCAGAAAACCGCACCTCATACCGCACCTCATAAAGAACTAAAGCGCCACAAAAGGGCGCTTTAGTTTTTCCCGGTCTTTGTCTTTCACTCTATCCCGCTGGTTCACGGGAGGGTTTCCCCCGACATCAGCACCCCTCATGTCGAGCGTGTTGGGGAGGTTCCGGATTGTGCTGACACTTTAATTCTATGCAAGACCCGTCTTTTCGCCAGTCGGTCAGGCCGTTTTTAGGCGAATTTTTTTCGCGGTGTTGTTCGATTTTCTATAGTTAAAAAGTATGAATAAAAGGAGAACACAATGCTCACGGTACACCACCTGAACCAGTCCCGCTCACACCGTGTGATCTGGGCGCTGGAAGAACTTTCCCTGCCCTATGAGATTGTTCATTACCAGCGCGAAAAGAGCATGCTGGCGCCTGAGTCGCTCAAAAAAGTGCACCCGTTGGGCAAATCGCCGGTTATTGAAGATAACGGCCTGATCCTCGCCGAGTCGGGGGCCATCCTCGAATATCTTCAGGAAACCTACGATCCTGAGTCGCGGCTTAAACCTCTGGATCCTGCGCATAAGGTGCAATACCGCTTCTGGTTGCACTATGCCGAAGGTTCGCTAATGCCGCTGCTGTTGATGAAGCTGGTTTTCAGTAGCCTCGGTAAGCCGCCCGTGCCATTTGGTATCCGCACGTTGGGTAAAGCGCTGGGGCAGGGAGTGCAAAAAGCGTATCTCAACCGCCAGCTTGAAACCCATGCACGCTTTATTGAGTCGCATCTTGCCGAAAACAGCTGGTTTGCTGGCGACGCGCTCAGCATGGCGGATATTCAGATGAGCTTCCCGATTTTTGCCCTGCTGGCGCGCGGTGGCATCGATAACCTCCCGCATACCCAGGCCTGGAAGAAAAAGGTGGAGAGCAGCCCTGGCTGGCAAAAAACGCTGGAGCAAGGTGGCCCGTTATCGATTCCGGGTGGGGAGTGAAATGTAAACAAATTGCGCACAGACGATAACGTTTGCGCATCCTCTGTTTATTTCTTCAGCGTCATAAGGGAATTTTAGCGAAAAACGATAAAGTTCAGTTGAAAAGGGCGGGGATTAGGCTAGATAATCGTTTGCCTTAATTTGACCACCCGTTTGTAAGCGCGGAGCTAAACGTTTGCTTTTTCTGTGACGCCCCTTTCGTCGCAAATGCAAAACACGGATTTGACGTTTAGCTGGCAGTGGCGTCTCCACCACGCTTACGGACTTTCTATAAAAACTCTCAGGGGATGTTTTCTATGTCTACGCCATCTGCGCGTACTGGCGGTTCGCTTGACGCCATCTTTAAAATTTCGGCTCGCGGCAGCACCGTGCGTCAGGAAATCGTTGCCGGTCTGACCACGTTTCTGGCGATGGTTTACTCCGTCATTGTCGTTCCGGGTATGCTGGGTAAAGCGGGCTTCCCGCCGGCTGCTGTCTTTGTTGCTACCTGTCTCGTGGCGGGCGTTGGCTCCATCGTGATGGGCCTGTGGGCGAACCTGCCGCTGGCGATCGGTTGTGCAATCTCGTTGACCGCCTTTACCGCTTTCAGCCTGGTTCTGGGTCAGCACATCAGCGTACCGGTTGCGCTCGGTGCCGTGTTCCTGATGGGTGTACTGTTTACCGTTATCTCCGCCACCGGCATCCGTAGCTGGATTTTGCGCAACCTGCCTCACGGCGTGGCGCATGGCACCGGCATTGGTATCGGGCTGTTCCTGCTGCTGATTGCCGCAAACGGCGTCGGCCTGGTGATCAAGAACCCGCTGGACGGTCTGCCGGTGGCGTTGGGGCACTTCGCGAGCTTCCCGGTCATTATGTCCCTGATCGGTCTGGCGGTGATTATTGGTCTGGAAAAACTGAAAGTCCCGGGCGGCATTTTGCTGACCATTATCGGGGTGTCCATTGTTGGCCTGATTTTCGATCCTAACGTTCACTTCTCCGGGATTTTCGCCATGCCGTCGCTGAGCGATGACAAAGGCAACTCTCTGATTGGCAGTCTGGATATCATGGGGGCGTTGAACCCGGTGATCCTGCCAAGCGTGCTGGCGCTGGTGATGACCGCGGTGTTTGATGCAACGGGTACCATCCGTGCCGTCGCGGGGCAGGCGAACCTGCTGGATAAAGACGGTCAGATTATCGATGGCGGCAAAGCGCTGACCACCGACTCCCTGAGCAGCGTCTTCTCGGGTCTGGTGGGCGCGGCTCCGGCTGCGGTGTATATCGAGTCCGCTGCGGGTACGGCGGCAGGCGGTAAAACCGGCCTGACGGCCATTACCGTTGGCGTGCTGTTCCTGCTGATCCTGTTCCTCTCTCCACTCTCCTACCTGGTGCCGGCCTACGCGACCGCACCTGCGCTGATGTACGTTGGTCTGCTGATGCTGAGCAACGTGGCGAAAATCGATTTTGCTGATTTTGTGGATGCGATGTCAGGCCTCATCACGGCGGTCTTTATCGTGCTGACCTGTAATATCGTTACCGGCATCATGATCGGTTTCGCGTCGCTGGTGATTGGGCGTCTGGTCTCCGGCGAGTGGCGCAAGCTGAACATCGGCACCGTTGTGATTGCCGTCGCGCTGGTGGCGTTCTACGCGGGCGGCTGGGCAATCTAAGTTGTCCATTGATGCGAAAACGGGTGGCTCAGGCCGCCCGTTTTTATTTTCAGGACTCATCCCGTTGTCTTTTGCGTTACTCTGGGGAAGATAGAATAACAGGCACGACGCCTTAGGTTTGGCTTTTAAGAAACACAGCAAACAGGGAACGCATGGAAATCTTCTTCACAATACTCATCATGACTCTTGTGGTCTCGCTATCCGGGGTAGTCACACGCGTACTGCCCTTTCAGGTCCCCCTGCCATTAATGCAAATTGCCATCGGCGCGCTGCTGGCGTGGCCGACGTTTGGCCTGCACGTGGAGTTCGACCCCGAACTGTTCCTCGTGCTGTTTATTCCGCCGCTGCTGTTTGCCGATGGCTGGAAAACGCCCACGCGTGAATTCCTTGAACACGGGCGAGAGATATTAGGTCTGGCGCTGGCGCTCGTGGTGGTCACGGTGGTCGGGATTGGTTTCCTGATCTACTGGGCGGTACCGGGCATTCCGTTAATTCCGGCCTTTGCGCTGGCCGCGGTGCTGTCACCAACCGATGCCGTGGCGTTGTCCGGCATTGTCGGTGAAGGCCGTATTCCGAAGAAAATCATGGGGATTTTACAGGGTGAGGCGCTGATGAATGACGCCTCTGGCCTGGTTGCCCTGAAATTTGCCGTGGCCGTCGCGATGGGCACGATGATCTTTACCGTAGGCGGCGCGACCCTGGAATTCTTCAAGGTGGCGATTGGCGGTATCCTGGCCGGGTTTGTGGTGAGCTGGCTGTATGGTCGTTCGCTGCGCTTCCTCAGCCGCTGGGGCGGCGATGAACCGGCGACACAGATTGTGCTGCTGTTCCTTCTGCCGTTTGCCTCTTACCTGATTGCCGAGCATATCGGCGTGTCGGGCATTCTGGCGGCGGTGGCGGCAGGGATGACCATCACCCGCTCCGGCGTAATGCGCCGCGCGCCGCTGGCCATGCGCCTGCGTGCGAACAGCACCTGGGCGATGCTGGAATTTGTCTTTAACGGTATGGTGTTCCTGCTCCTGGGCCTGCAGTTGCCGGGCATCATGGAATCCTCGCTGGTGGCGGCCGAGGCCGACCCGAACGTCGAAACGTGGATGTTGTTCACCGATATCGTGCTGATCTACATGGCGCTGATGCTGGTGCGTTTCGGCTGGCTGTGGACGATGAAAAAATTCAGCATGCGCTTCCTGACGAAAAAACCGATGGAGTTCGGCTCGTGGACCACGCGGGAGCTGCTGATTGCTTCTTTTGCTGGCGTTCGCGGGGCGATTACGCTTGCCGGTGTGCTGTCCATTCCGCTGCTGCTGCCCACGGGCGATGTCTTCCCGGCGCGCTATGAACTGGTGTTCCTGGCGGCAGGGGTGATTCTGTTCTCACTGTTTGTCGGCGTGATAATGCTGCCTCTTCTGCTGCAGCATATTGAGACGGGTGACTCGACTCAGCAGCATAAAGAGGAGCGTATTGCCCGCGCGGCGACCGCCGAAGTGGCGATTGTGGCCATTCAGAAGATGGAAGAACGTCTTGCGGCGGACACGGAAGAGAACATCGACAACCAGCTGCTGACCGAAGTGAGCTCACGCGTGATTGGTAACCTGCGTCGTCGTGCCGATGGCCGCAACGATGTGGAAAGTTCGCTGCAGGAGGAGAACCTGGAGCGCCGGTTCCGTCTGGCGGCACTGCGCTCAGAGCGTGCCGAGCTGTACCACCTGCGCGCCACGCGGCAAATCAGCAATGAGACGCTGCAAAAACTGCTGCACGATCTGGATTTGCTGGAAGCCTTGCTGATAGAGAATCAGTAGCCCGTGCGGGCTGATGCCCTCACCCTGACCCTCTCCGCCCGGAGAGGGTCAGGGAACCCAAAATCCTTCACAGCATTTCAGCCACGCCTGCGCGCTGTGCGATAAATAAACCCCTTCGCGCCAAATCATCCCTAACTGCCAGTGCAAATCGCTTTCCAGCGGGATCCAGCGCAGGGTGTTTTTATCGAGCCGTTCGCAAATCGGCTGCGGCAATATCGCAATGCCGACGCCTGCCTGCACCATCGCGGCCAGGAAATCCCACTGCCCGCTGCGCACCGCAATGCGCGGCTTCACGTTGTGTTGATTAAACAGCGCCATCAGCTGGCGGCTGAGGGCGAAATCTTCGTTGTAAATCAGCAGCGGGTGTTCGCCGAGCCGTTCGGGCTTCACCGTGTCGACCTTCAGCCAGTCACCAGAGCGGGGGACCAGCACGCACAGCGGATGGCTAAAGAGCGGCAGCGTCGCCAGACCGCTCTCTTCTTCCACGGGGAGGGCGGTCATGGCGACATCCAGCTCGCCGTTGGTGACCGCCTGTTGAACCGTTAAGCCGCCAAACTCGGAAATTTTCAGCTCAACGCCGGGATAACGCTGGCGAAACAGGCTGATGGGGCCGGCCATCATCATCCCAACCATTGGCGGGATGCCGAGGCGCAGCAGCCCTTTTGTCAGGTGATTGATATCGCCAAGCTCCGCTTCCAGCTGGCGGAACTCCGCCAGGATCGCCAGCCCGCGTTCAAAGACGACCCGCCCGGTATCGGTCAGCAGCAGCTTGCGTCCATCGCGGATAAGCAGGGTGCAGTTCAGTTCATCTTCGAGGTTTTTCAGCATCTTGCTGATGGTGGGTTGGGTGACAAACAACTTCTCCGCTGCGCGGGTAAAACTTTGCTGACGAACCACTTCGACAAAATAGCGCAGCGTTCTTATGTCCATGATTATTCCTCGGAACTATACCTTTGATGATTTTAATTCATTTCAGTCCATTACGTGCGCTCACTATACTGGCGCCTCGTCTCATTTTTGAGGAAAACCCCCATGGCCATGGCGTTAAGCCGTGTTACGCCTGCCGTTGTGCAACGACTTCAGGTACCGGTTCAGGTACTGCTTTATGCGGGACTGTTTGTTTTCGCGGAATATCTTGTCAACTGGTTGCATCTGCCGTTGCCTGCCAACCTGGTCGGAATGGTGCTGATGCTGACGCTTATCCTCTGCCGCGTTATCCCCCTCAACTGGGTACGTGCCGGCGCGCGCTGGCTGCTGGCGGAGATGCTGCTGTTCTTTGTGCCTGCCGTGGTCGCGGTGGTGAACTATGCGCAACTGCTGAGGGTAGATGGCTGGCGCATCTTCGCGGTCATTGCGCTGAGCACGCTGATGGTGCTGGGGGCCACCGCCTGGGTGGTTGATAAAGTGTATCGGTTTGAAATCAGCAGGCAAAAGCATGACTAACTTCCAGATAAGCGTGTTGTGCCTGATTGCCACCCTGGCGATCTACTTTGCCAATAAACGGCTGTATCGCCGTTTTCACGCGCTGCCGCTGATGCCGCTGGTCTTCACGCCGATCCTGCTGGTCCTGATGCTGGTCTTCGGGCATATCTCCTGGCAGAACTACATTGGGGAATCCCACTGGCTGCTGTGGCTACTGGGGCCTGCGACCATTGCCTTTGCGGTACCGGTGTATGACAACCTGGCGATCATCAAACGCCACTGGATGTCGCTCAGCGCTGGCGTGATCACGGCCACGGTGGTGGCGGTCTGCAGTTCCGTCTGGCTGGCACGGCTGTTTACGCTGCCCGATGAAATTCAGCGCAGCCTGGCCGTCCGTTCGGTCACCACCCCGTTTGCGCTGGCCGCGGCCAAGCCGCTCGGCGGACAGCCGGATCTGGTCGCGTTATTTGTGGTCGTGACGGGCGTCTTCGGGATGGCGGTTGGCGACATGCTTTTTTTGCGGCTGTCGATCCGTGAAGGAATGGCGAAAGGGGCGGGATTTGGCGCGGCATCGCACGGTGCGGGAACGGCACGTTCGTATGAACTCGGGCAGCAGGAAGGGGTGGTGGCAAGCCTGGTGATGATGCTCTCGGGCGTGGTGATGGTACTGATTGCACCGCTGGTGGCGTGGGTGATGTTCTGATTTCCCCGGCCGGTAAGGCCGGGGAGACGAGGTTAGTGCGCGCGGCCTTGCTCGACGCCCAGACCCGTTTGTGAGCGGATAAACTGGGCGCGGAATTTCTCACGCTCCAGGTTACCTTCCGGCGAGTCATCGGTCGCGGAGAAGACCCAGATACCAATAAACGCCACGGCAATGGAGAACAGCGCCGGGTATTCATACGGGAAGATAGCGCTTTCGTGACCGAGGATCTGTACCCAAATCGTCGGGCCAAGGACCATCAGAATCACTGCCGTCAAAAGCCCCAGCCAGCCGCCAATCATCGCCCCACGGGTAGTCAGTTTTGACCAGTACATGGAGAGCAGGATGATAGGGAAGTTACAGCTTGCCGCAATGGAGAAGGCCAGCCCCACCATAAAGGCGATGTTCTGCTTCTCGAACAAAATCCCCAGCAGAATAGCGACCACGCCCAGCACCAGCACGGTGATTTTCGAGACTTTCAGCTCATCACGTTCGCTTGCTCCTTTGCGGATAACGTTGGCATAGAGGTCGTGCGATACCGCAGACGCGCCCGCCAGCGTCAGCCCGGCAACCACCGCGAGGATGGTGGCGAAGGCCACGGCCGAGATAAAGCCAAGGAACAGATTACCGCCTACCGCGTCGGCCAGATGCACTGCCGCCATGTTGTTACCGCCAATCAGCCCGCCCGCCGCGTCTTTAAACGCCGGATTCGCCCCCACCAGCATGATGGCGCCAAAACCAATGATAAAGGTCAGGATGTAGAAGTAACCCATAAAGCCCGTGGCGTAGAAGACGCTTTTGCGCGCTTCACGCGCATCGCTCACGGTGAAGAAACGCATCAGGATGTGTGGCAAGCCGGCCGTACCAAACATCAGACCCAGACCGAGCGAAAGCGCAGAAATAGGGTCTTTCACCAGCCCCCCAGGGCTCATGATCGCTTCCCCTTTCGGGTGTACCGCCATCGCTTCAGTGAACAGATTATTGAAGCTGAACCCGACGTGTTTCATGACCATAAAGGCCATAAAGCTGGCGCCGAACAGCAGCAGGACCGCTTTGATGATTTGCACCCAGGTCGTGGCCAGCATGCCGCCGAACAGGACGTACATCACCATCAGCACACCCACCAGCACCACCGCGATGTGGTAGTTCAGGCCGAACAACAGTTCGATCAATTTACCCGCGCCGACCATCTGCGCAATCAGATACAGCGCGACCACCACCAGCGAGCCACAGGCGGAGAGGGTACGAATCGGCCCCTGCTTCAGCCGGTAGGAGGCCACGTCTGCGAAGGTATAGCGGCCCAGGTTGCGCAAGCGTTCTGCGATCAGGAACAAAATAATCGGCCAGCCCACGAGGAAGCCGAGGGAGTAAATCAGACCATCGTAGCCGGAGGTGTACACCAGCGCGGAGATGCCGAGGAAGGAGGCGGCGGACATAAAGTCGCCTGCGATTGCCAGTCCGTTCTGAAAACCGGTAATGTTGCCGCCTGCGGTGTAGTAATCATTACGGGAGCGCACGCGTTTCGAGGCCCAGTACGTGATGTACAGCGTCAGCAGCACGAAAATCAGGAACATGATAATCGCCTGCCAGTTGGTTGGCTGGCGCTGTACCTCACCGGTGATGGCATCAGCGGCGTTGGCGGCAAAGGGAAGTGTGGCGGCAAGCGCCGTCAGGACTCTCTTCATGATGCTTTTACCTCTGCCAGGACTGCTCTGTTAAGACGATCGAATTCGCCATTGGCGCGCCAGACGTACACGCCGGTCAGCACAAACGAAATGATTATCACGCCAATCCCAATCGGAATTCCGCGCGTGACGCTGGTGCCCGCGTGCAGCGGCGTACCGAGCCAGTGTGGGGCAAAGGCAATCAGCAGAATAAAGCCGACGTAAATAATCAGCATGATGATGGAAAGTAAGAAGGCAAACCGTTGCCGTTTATCCACGAGCTCCCTGTAGTGCGCACTATTCTCTATCTGCTGACAAATATCGTTATTCATCAGAGGTCTCCAGAAGTATTTATAGGGGAGGTTTTTTATTCCCTCTCCCGGGGGGAGAGGGGAGATCGCGTTACGATGGCATTGCGATGGACTGCTTCTCTTCGAGCAGTTTTTCCACCACGCCAGGATCGGCAAGCGTTGAGGTATCACCGAGGTTGCTGGTGTCACCGGCTGCGATTTTGCGCAATATGCGGCGCATAATTTTGCCTGAGCGGGTTTTCGGCAGAGAGTCGGTCCAGTGCAGCACGTCCGGCGTGGCAAGCGGGCCAATCTCTTTACGTACCCAGTTGCGCACCTCGGCATACAGCTCTGGTGACGGCTCTTCGCCATGATTCAGCGTGACGTAGGCGTAAATCGCCTGGCCTTTAATGTTGTGTGGGATCCCAACGACGGCGGCTTCGGCGATCTTCGGATGAGATACCAGCGCGGATTCAATCTCCGCGGTACCCAGACGGTGGCCGGAGACGTTCAGCACGTCGTCCACGCGCCCGGTTATCCAGTAATAACCGTCCTCGTCACGCCGGGCGCCGTCACCGCTAAAGTACATATTTTTAAAGGTCGAGAAGTAGGTCTGCTCAAAGCGCTCGTGGTCGCCGAACAGGGTACGCGCCTGGCCCGGCCAGGAATCGGTGATCACCAGATTGCCTTCGGTGGCCCCGTCCAGCGGATTACCTTCGTTATCCACCAGCGCAGGTTGTACGCCGAAGAAAGGTTGAGTTGCTGAACCGGCTTTTAACTGCGTCGCACCCGGCATAGGGGTGATCATAAAGCCGCCGGTTTCGGTCTGCCACCAGGTGTCCATTACCGGACATTTTTCGTTGCCGATTTTCTTCCAGTACCACTCCCAGGCTTCCGGGTTGATGGGCTCGCCAACGGAACCGAGGATGCGCAGCGAAGAGCGGTCAGTGCCTTCAATGGCCTTATCGCCTTCCGCCATTAATGCGCGGATCGCCGTTGGGGCGGTATAGAGAATATTGACCTTGTGTTTGTCGACCACCTGACACATGCGTGCCGGCGTTGGCCAGTTCGGTACGCCTTCAAACATCAGCGTAGTGGCACCACAGGCCAGCGGGCCGTAAAGCAGGTAGCTGTGACCGGTGACCCAGCCTACGTCGGCAGTACACCAGTAAATGTCGCCCGGATGGTAGTCGAATACGTACTTGAAGGTGGTAGCGGCATAGACCAGATAGCCGCCGGTGGTGTGCAGCACGCCTTTCGGTTTGCCGGTTGAGCCGGAGGTGTAAAGAATAAACAGCGGGTCTTCCGCGTTCATCTCTTCCGGCTGATGCTGGTCGCTGGCTTTTTCAATCAGATCGCTCCACCACAGGTCGCGTCCTTCATTCCAGTCGATCTTGCCGCCGGTACGCTTGAGAACGATGACGTTGCTGACGGTTTTCACGTTCGGATTTTTCAGCGCTTCATCGACGTTTTTCTTCAGGGGAATGCCACGGCCAGCGCGCACGCCTTCATCGGCCGTGATCACCAGTTTCGAGCTGGAATCGACAATACGTCCGGCTACCGCTTCCGGTGAGAAGCCGCCAAAAATCACCGAGTGAATCGCACCGATGCGCGCGCAGGCCAGCATGGCTACTGCCGCTTCAGGCACCATTGGCATATAGATAGCCACCACGTCGCCTTTTTTAATGCCCCTTTCCAGCAGAACGTTGGCAAAGCGGCACACGTCGCGGTGCAGTTCTTTATAAGTAATGTGTTTGCTTTGAGAGGCGTCGTCACCCTCCCAGATAATGGCCGTTTCATTACCGCGTTCGGCAAGGTGGCGGTCAAGACAGTTTGCTGCCAGGTTCAGCGTGCCGTCTTCGTACCATTTAATGGAGACGTTGCCGGGCGCAAAGGAGGTGTTCTTCACCTTCTGATAAGGTTTAATCCAGTCAAGAATATGGCCCTGCTCACCCCAGAAGACGTCCGGGCTGGAGACGGATTGCTGATACTTCTCGTGGTACTGCTCCGGGTTTATCAGGCAACGGTCCGCAATGTTTGCGGGAATGTCGTGTTTATGTACTTGGCTCATGGCTTTTTTTCTCCTTGTAAGATGTTAATAATATGTCGCAAAAACGTTAATAGTAGGGGCTTTACAAGCTTTGTTTATTATTTGGGCTACAGATCACGCATTGTTTGAAGAGTATGAAAAATGAGCGAATGAAACTTTGAAGGAAAATAATTCACCGTGCCGATTATTCACAATTTCCATTAAAAAAGCCTTTTTATAACAAAAAGTTATTGATGGGAATTGTGACAAACTCACGTCATGGCCGCTTTTTGCAGCGAAATGTGCCGTTCTTTAAGGCTTGCGCAACATGCCGCGCAAATGATACTCATACGCCGCGTTAAAAAATCCCATAAACCAACGCAACACAATTCATACCCTTTCAGTATGTATCCATATTCATGCAGTTTATGTGAATAGGGCGCTTCATTGAGGAAGTCAGTTTCTATGAAAAACGTTAAAGTCAGCCTGGCCTGGCAAATCTTGCTAGCCCTTGTGCTGGGTATCCTGCTGGGTAGTTACCTGCATTATCACAGCGACAGCCGCGAGTGGCTGATTGCGAACCTGCTCTCCCCGGCAGGAGATATCTTTATTCATCTGATCAAGATGATTGTCGTACCGATTGTTATCTCAACGCTGGTCGTCGGCATTGCCGGTGTGGGGGATGCAAAACAGTTAGGCCGTATCGGCGCGAAGACAATTCTTTATTTCGAAGTGATCACGACGATTGCCATCATTCTGGGCATCACACTGGCGAACGTGTTCCAGCCAGGATCCGGGATCGATATGTCGCAGCTGGCGACGGTGGATATTTCGAAATATCAAAGCACTACCGCTGAAGTACAGAGCCACGCGCATGGCCTGATGGGAACCATCCTTTCGCTGGTGCCGACCAACATCGTGGCTTCCATGGCGAAGGGCGAGATGCTGCCGATCATCTTCTTCTCGGTGTTGTTTGGTCTGGGTCTCTCCTCCCTGCCTGCCACGCACCGTGAACCGCTGGTCACCGTGTTCCGCTCAATTTCTGAAACCATGTTCAAAGTGACTCACATGGTGATGCGCTACGCGCCGGTTGGGGTGTTTGCACTTATCGCGGTAACCGTGGCGAACTTCGGTTTCGCCTCTCTGTGGCCGCTGGCGAAGCTGGTGATTCTGGTTCACTTCGCCATCCTGTTCTTCGCGCTGGTGGTACTGGGAATTGTGGCGCGCCTGTGTGGACTGAGCATCTGGATCCTGATCCGTATTCTCAAAGATGAGTTGATTCTGGCGTACTCCACGGCAAGCTCTGAAAGCGTACTGCCGCGTATTATCGAGAAGATGGAGGCCTACGGCGCGCCGGCATCGATTACCAGCTTTGTGGTGCCAACCGGCTACTCCTTTAACCTGGACGGCTCAACGCTGTACCAGAGTATTGCGGCTATCTTTATTGCTCAGCTGTACGGCATTGACCTGTCTCTGTGGCAGGAGATCGTGCTGGTGCTGACCCTCATGGTGACCTCAAAAGGCATCGCAGGCGTACCTGGCGTCTCCTTTGTCGTCCTGCTGGCCACCCTGGGCAGCGTAGGGATCCCGCTGGAAGGTCTGGCGTTTATCGCCGGTGTCGACCGTATCCTCGACATGGCGCGTACGGCGCTGAACGTGGTGGGTAACGCCCTGGCGGTGCTGGTTATCGCTAAGTGGGAGCACAAATTCGACCGTAAAAAAGCGCTGGCGTATGAACGCGAAGTGCTGGGTCGTTTTGATAAGACCGCAGACCAGTAAAATAAAAAGGCCGGGGTTAACCCGGCCTTTTCGCATTCCCTCTCTGCCAAAAGAGAGGGCCGTGTAAGAGGCTTTACTCCCCACTCAACGCGTCAAATTCTTCACATCCCGTATCAAACCCTTCGGTACAGCTCAGGTTCAGCCAGTAGAGCGCTTTCTGCTTATTCGGCGTTATAAAGCCTTTCTCGCCCTGCTGGAACAGCATTCCGGCCCAGTACTCCGCGTAACCCGTACGCGAAAGGGAGGAGCTGCGTTTGAACCACGACGCGGCTTTGACGTCGTCCTGCGCCACCTCAACGCCGTTGGCATAAATCATCCCCAGCAGCATTTGCGCATCCACCGCGGAGTCGTTGTCGATATCTTCGGTTGCCGTTTGCAGCAGTGCGATGGCCTGTGGGTAGTCAGTTTTCCCTGCCTGGGTGTTGACCAGCACGCGTGCCAGCATAATTGCGCCACGTTTACTGCCGGCGATAGTGGCCTGCTGCGCCAGCGCTTTGGCCTGCGCGTAATCGCCCTGTGTAAACTGGATTTGCGATAACAACGCCATGGCGTCGACATCGCCCCCTTTTGCTGCTTTCTCTGCCCACTGCGCGGCCTGCTTGCTGTCGCCGGAACTGAAGTAGGTATCGGCAAGGTAATACTGGGCGCGGGCGTCACCCGCTTCCGCCTGTTGCTTGTACTGGCTGCCAATCTCATCCGCGTGGACGAGTGACGTAAAAAATAACAACATCAGAAAAATTGATTTCATGGATTCTTATCATCTGGGTACACGCCGCGCAGTATAATCGTCGTCGCAGAAGAAAAAAACGGGCGCGGTAAAGGTGAATGAACATTTCCCGGTGTCCGCCGCGTTTCGTCTCACAATAATGCTTGTGAAAGAGGGCATTAGACGCTCGCAGGGGAGATTCTCTCACTGAATTAAAATACAAAGCCGGGTATTTATTTCGGTGCTAATGACATTATTGCTGCGGGGCAGTGTGCACAATATATATTGATAATATAAATAGCTTATTAAGAAATAAAAAAGGGGTGAATAAGTCACCCCCTTTTATTCATCGATTAATTAACGGCATTAACCCAACGCGCTTTCGCGCAGTCTGGCTTTCAGCTTGCTATATTCGTCAATCACATACTGTTCCGCGGCGTGCTGGTCAGCAATCGGCTCCACGCGTACGGCGCAGTACTTATACTCCGGCGTTTTGGTTATCGGGCTTAAGTTCTCCGTCACCAGTTCGTTGCAGGCACCAATCCACCACTGGTAGGTCATATAGACCGCCCCTTTGTTAGGTCGGTCGCTGACCTGCGCACGGGTAATGATGCGTCCTTTACGCGAGTGCACCCAGATCAGGGCTTCATCTTCAATACCCAGACGCTCTGCGTCAGCGGTGTTGATCTGCGCATAGCCCGGTTCATCCGCCAGTGCCGCCAGCGCAGCGCAGTTACCGGTCATCGAACGACAGGAGTAGTGGCCCACTTCACGCACGGTAGAGAGCACCATCGGATACTCATCGGTGAGTTTATCGATTGGCGCGACCCAGTCGCAGGTGAAGAACTGCGCCAGTCCGTTCGGGGTGTCGAACTTCTCTTTAAAGAGATACGACGTGCCCTGATCGGCCTCTGACTCATCGCGGCACGGCCACTGGATATACCCCAGTTCACCCATTTTCTCATAGGTGGCACCGGTGAAGTCCGGACACAGTTTGCGCAACTCGTCCCAGATTTCCTGGGTGTTGTTGTAGTGCATCGGATAACCCATGCGGGTGGCGATTTCGCTGATGATCTGCCAGTCGGTTTTCAGATCCCACTTCGGCTCCACCGCTTTGAAGAAGCGCTGGAAGCCGCGGTCTGCCGCCGTGTAGACACCTTCATGCTCGCCCCATGACGTTGACGGTAAAATCACATCCGCCGCCGCCGCGGTTTTAGTCATAAAGATGTCCTGGACAATCACCAGTTCGAGATCCTCAAAGCCTTTACGCACCGCTGACAGCTCGGCGTCGGTCTGCAGCGGATCTTCACCCATAATGTAGGCGGCACGCACTTCACCGTGCGCCGCACGGTGCGGCAGCTCGCTGATGCGATACCCGGTATGTTCCGGCAGGCTCTCAACGCCCCAGGCCTTCGCGAATTTCTCACGATTTTCCGGGAATTTAACGTACTGATAGCCCGGATAGGTATCCGGCAGTGCGCCCATGTCACACGCACCCTGCACGTTATTCTGACCACGTACCGGGTTCACGCCCACATGCGGTTTGCCCAGATTTCCGGTCAACATCGCAAGGCTTGTCAGGGAGCGTACGGTTTCCACGCCCTGATAGAACTGGGTGACGCCCATGCCCCACAAAATGGCCGCGGTTTTCGCACCGGCGTACATCCGCGCTGCCTGGCGGATCTCTTGCGCGCTTACGCCGGTTATCGCTTCGACGGACTCCGGCGTGTAGCCTTCGACAATTTTCCGATACTCGTCAAACCCTTCCGTACGGGTCGCGACGAACGCCTGGTCGTAGAGATTCTCCTCAATAATGACGTGGCCCATCGCATTCAACAGCGCGATATTCGAGCCGTTTTTCAGTGCAATGTGCATATCCGCAATACGTGCCGTTTCAATTTTGCGCGGATCGCAGACGATGATTTTCGCCCCATTCTGTTTGGCGCGAATCACGTGGTTCGCGACGATAGGGTGAGAATCCGCCGGGTTATAGCCAAAAATAAACACGAGATCGGTGTTATCTATCTCGTTGATCGCGTTACTCATAGCGCCGTTACCGACCGACTGGTGCAGACCTGCAACCGATGGGCCGTGTCAGACGCGAGCGCAGCAGTCGACGTTATTGGTACCAATAACGGCGCGCGCGAATTTTTGCATTACATAGTTGGTTTCATTACCGGTACCGCGTGAAGAGCCGGTAGTCTGGATCGCATCCGGGCCATACTTGGCTTTGATGGCGCTCAGGCGCGTGGCGACATAATCCAGCGCCTCGCTCCAGGAGACGGCTTCCAGCTTGCCACCGCGCTCGCGGCGGATCATAGGGGTTTTCAGGCGTGGGGTAAGGATTTGGGTATCGTTAATAAAATCCCAGCCGTAGTAGCCTTTCAGGCACAGCGTGCCCTGGTTGGTTTTCCCCTGGGCGGCCTCCGCCCGGACGATTTTGCCGTTATCGACCACCAGGTTGATCTTGCAACCCGAGGCACAATAAGGGCAAACCGTGACGACTTTTTTCATCAGTCTGCTCCAGTTAATCAATGCTTACGCCCCACTATGCAGCTTCTATGCCATGTTTTTATTGTGGGTATCAGCAGACTTTACGGCCAACAGAGGGGCAAAACCCTGACGAAAAACAGCCAATCGTCAAAATTGACGTGTCGAATGGGCAGTGGATGTGACATGGGTTGTAATTCCGTCATGTAAAAGTCAAATTGGCTGGAGCCGACGGCAGAATAGTTCAGACTTAACATAATCCCCTGATGGAAGCATGCGATGAAACCGGCGATTCTGGTGGTTGATGACGATACCGCAGTCTGCGAGCTGCTGCAGGATGTGCTGAGTGAGCACGTCTTTAGCGTGCTCGTCTGCCATAACGGCCAGGACGCGCTGAGTCTGGTTCAGCATGAGCCACACATCGCCCTTGTCCTGCTGGATATGATGCTGCCGGATATCAACGGCCTGCAGGTATTACTGCACCTGCAAAAGCAACGTCCGGAGCTGCCGGTGGTGATGCTGACCGGGCTGGGCAGTGAGTCAGACGTGGTGGTGGGGCTGGAGATGGGGGCCGACGATTATATTGGCAAACCGTTTAACCCGCGCGTGGTGGTTGCCCGGGTTAAAGCCGTGCTTCGCCGGACCGGGGCGCTGGCCGCAGATACCCCGGTGCCACGCGTGGCGGGCGTGACGTTCAATGGCTGGACGCTGGATACTTCCCGCTGTGAACTCAGCGATCCGCAGCGTAACCCTGTACCGTTGACCCAGGGAGAATATGGTCTGCTGCTGGCGCTCACCCAGAACGCCCGGCGGGTGCTCAGCCGGGAACAACTGCTCGAGCTGACGCACAGCGAAAGTGCCGAGGTGTTCGACCGCACAATCGATGTGTTGATCATGCGCCTGCGCCGTAAAATAGAAGCCAACCCGCATCAGCCCGCACTCATTAAAACCGTCCGTGGGCTGGGCTACGTCTTTGCTGCCGATGTGTCTCACAGCGAGAAAGCGGCTTAAATATTCTCTTTAATAAACAGCTGCAGCTCGGCCAGCGTTTTTGCCCCATCAATGGCGTTCGCAGCCAGCAGGCTTGCCCGCGCGCAGGCATGGGCCAGATAAATACTCTCGACCAGCGGCAACGCTTCATGGCAGCCGTATAAGAAGCCTGCGCAGAAGGCATCACCCGCCCCGACGCTGCCGATAATCTCTTCCCGCTCCAGCAACCAGGAGGGGATCCAGCGCCCTTCATCGTCCGGTGTTAACCCCCACGCCCCTTCCGGACAGTGGATCACCACCCGCTGACGCACGCCAGCCGCCAGAAGCTGTGAGGCGGCTTCCGCGATATGGGCAATGTGCGGAGCATCGTTCTCGTCGCGCATCTCCAGCCCGCTAAACTCGCCGGCTTCCAGTTCGTTGATGACCAGATAATCAAGATGGCGCAGGGCAGGGAGGACCAGCGGCTGGTAGCGCGGGTCACCCTTTCGCGAGACCAGATCGAGCGAGGTTTCATACCCCTGATCGCGCATCTGGGCCAGCAGCCGTGCGCTGCGGGTGCCGTACTCGTCATCGGGCATATCCAGGCTGTCGAGCAGTAACAGGTAGCCGAGATGGAAAATCTTCATTGCGCCGTCGAGGCGGTCGAAGGCGGGCAGATCCAGAAGACGGTTGGCGCCCGGGGAGTGGAAAAAAGTGCGCTGCCCGCTGGGGTCGGTCATAACCTGCGACATAGAGGTTGGCGCAAAGGTCGTGCGCTGCACCCGCTGGCGGTTGACGTGATACTGATCGAGCATCGCCAGGATGTAATCGCCGTCGCTATCTTCGCCAATCAGGCCGACGGCCTGCAGCGGCAGGCCAACGTGCATTTTGGCCAGCGTCAGCAGGACGTTCAGCGGCGCACCGCCGGTTGAACGTTCGCTGTGGGTAATCTCCGCCAGCCAGCCGCGCTCCGGCCATTGCACAATCTGGTGGACGTGATCCACCAGCATATTGCCGGCGGCGATAATCCCTTTACGTTCCATTATGCCTGCCCCGCGCTGCCAAAGATGCGCATTTGCGCGGCGACCGTATCGGTAATCGCCTCTTCTATACCCAGCAACAGTTCTGCAAATTCATCGTACAGAGGCTGACGTTTTGCCATCCGTTGCTCAACGGCGGAAAGCGCGGCCTGTGACATGCCAGTATAAAAGTTGATTTTATGGATCCCCAGTTCGATGGCGCGACGAAAATCGGCATCGCTGATGCCGGAGCCGCCGTGTAAGACCAACGGCAGGCCGGTCTGCTGGCGAATAGCGTCCAGACGAGGGAAATCGAGTTTTGGCTCGCCTTTGTATTTACCGTGCGCGTTGCCAATGGCGACCGCCAGCGCATCAATGCCGGTGGCATCGACAAACTCGCGCGCCCGCAGCGGGTCCGTAAACAACGCTTCATCCGCATGGCCATACAACGCGCCACCTTCGTCACCGCCTACCGCACCCAGTTCCGCTTCTACCGATACGCCAACCGCGTGGCACATCTTCACCACCTCCCGCGTCTGGCGAATGTTTTCTTCATAGCTCAGGGTGGAGCCATCAAACATCACGGAGCTGAAGCCTACGCGCAGCGCACGTACCACCGCCTCGAAATGCAGGCCGTGATCGAGGTTGAGCACCACCGGAATATCATGACGGGCGGCTTCAAACCTGACTGCTTCGACCAGCGACTCCAGGGAGACATACTTAAAGTGGACTTCCGCAATATTAATGATAAACGGCGAGCGTTCCTGTTTCGCGGCAGCAAACAGCGCGCGCAAAAAATGGGAGTCGAGAACGTTAAACGCGCCGAGCGCGTAGCGGTGTTTCCTGGCGTGCTCAAGACCGTCGGCAAGAGAAATCAATGGCATTATTTACTCCTTATTTCCGAAACAGGTTGTACTCGTTGCACAACACCAGCACCGCCGGTTCGTCTTCTTCGATATTGTTATAGCGGGCAATGGGCTGTAAAAAATGGTTATCGTGTTCATCGTCATTCACCGATGACACTTCCCCCACCAGTACGTCGCCAAAACCGCGTTCGCCCCAGAAACTGTGGTACAGGCCGGGGGTGAGGCAGATGCTGTCCCCGGGTTGCAGGCGTAACTGACTGCCGGGCGCGTGGGTTTGCAGACAGCCGTCGAGGGTAACGGTCACGTCGGTATTTTCAGGTTCTTGATGTGCATCGGCATTCCATAACTCGACGATCAGGTTTCCGCCGCCACGGTTGATGATGTCTTCCCGTTTACGCCAGTGAAAATGCATGGGCGTCACCTGACCATCCCGGACGTGCATGATTTTTTCGGCATAGCACTTTTCATAGGGCACGCCGTTCGGTGAGCCATTGCGCAGGGTAAAGAGCGTTAGCCCGTGTGCGGCAAAATGGTCGCCGCCGAATGCCGTTACGTCCCAGCCAAGCCTGAGATCAAACACTTCCTGCCAGGCGGCCGGATCAAGCTGCTGCCATTTCGTCGGCGGAAAACTGGCAAAGGGAGGGAGATGCACATCGTGCATGGAGAAGAACTGCCGCGTGTGGCCAAGGATTTCATTGATTTCGGAGCGTTTCATGGGGCCCCCAGGACGCTATGTCAGGCCTCACCCCAACTCTCCCGCGAAGAGAAGATCAGGGTGAGGGCATCAAACCGCACTACTTCACTTCACTGTCCACCCCTTATAGGATCCGACGTTCTTTTTATCGATCATCGTCACCGGGATCAGCACAGGCTCTTTAGGCGCAGGTTTGCCCTGCAGAATGTCATAGCCGATCTCAACCGCTTTTGCCGCCATTACCTGCGGATCCTGAGCCGGCGTCGCGACAAACAGGGAGTTCTCACGCTTAAGCGCTTCTTCGCCGTCCGGGCTGCCGTCTACGCCAACGATAAAGAATTCATTGCGTTGGGCCTGTTTTGCCGCCAGATCGGCACCGATCGCCGTCGGATCGTTAATCGCGAACACGCCGTCGATCTTCGGATTGGCCGCCAGCAGTGAGGTCATCACTTCCAGACCGCCTTCACGGCTACCTTTGGCGTTCTGGTTATCAGAGAGCACCTTGATATCCGGATGTTTTTTGAACTCGGTCTGGCAGCCTTCGACGCGGTTTTGCACCGCGGACACTGGCGGCCCGTTGATGATGACCACGTTGCCTTTGCCTTTCAGGCGATCAGTAATGTATTTACAGGCCATTTCCCCCGCCTGGGTGTTATCGGAGGTGATGGTGGCATCCGCCCCTTCCGCCGCGACGTCAACCGCGACAACCACGATCCCGGCCTCTTTCGCGCGTTTAACCGCCGGGCCGATCCCTTTGGAATCCGCAGCGTTAAGGATGATCATGTCCACTTTGGCCGCAATAAAGTTGTCGATCTGCGCTACCTGCTGGCCGAGATCGTAACCGCTGGAGACCAGCGTCACTTTGACGTTATCCCCCGCCAGTTTGCGCGCTTCCAGCTCGGCACCTTTGGTGATCTGCACGAAGAATGGGTTGGCCAGGTCGCCCACCGTCACGCCGATGGACTTCAGATCTTTCGCCTGCGCAAACGGCGTTGCGGCAAGCAGCGCGCCAGCACAGAGCGCGGTCACTAACGGTTTCAAACGCATCTTCTCTTCCTCGCTTGTAGGGTATTGTTGTTATGCACTTTGATGGTGTCGGGTACGGTATTTGTCGATCAGCACCGCTATGATGATCACCGCCCCTTTGATCACCAGTTGCCAGAAGTAGGAGACGCCCATCAGCGTCATGCCGTTGTTAAGCGTGGCGATGATCAGCGCCCCCACCAGCGTGCCGGTGATCGTGCCGATCCCGCCGACAAAGCTGGTGCCGCCGAGGATCACCGCCGCAATCGCATCCAGCTCGTAGCCCATGCCCAGGTTGCCGTTGGCGCTGTAGAGACGCGAGGCACTCATCACGCCGCCCAGGCCCGAGAGCAGCCCGCTCATGCCGTACACAAACAACAGCACCAGCCAGACCTTAATGCCTGTCAGACGCGCCGCCTGCGTGTTGCCGCCAACCGCATAAATGTGAACGCCAAGCGTGGTGCGACGCAGAATAAACCAGCACAGCACAATGACCGCCAGCGCGATCACCACCAGCCACGGAATGGGTCCAAGATAGTTATTGCCGATCCACTCAAAGCTAATGTTGGAGTTAATGACGGTCGTACCGTCCGCCAGCAGGTAAGCCGCACCGCGCAGGGCCGTATAGGTACCGAGCGTCACGATAAACGGCGGCAGCCCGGCAAAAGCCACCAGCGCGCCGTTGAACAAACCCAGCACCAGGCCGAGCATGAGCGCTGCCGGAATAGAAAGCATGGCGAACTCAGGTATTAACGACACCACCATCGCCGCCACGGCCGTGGTGCCCAGAATGGAGCCGACGGAGAGGTCGATCCCGCCGGTCAGAATGATGAAGGTCATCCCTGCGGCCAGTACGATGTTGATCGACGCCTGGCGGGTGATATTGAGCAGATTACTTTCGGTAAAGAAGTTAGGCGCGATAAAACCAAATACCGCCACAATCAGGATCAAGATGGGCAAAATGCCGACCGTCTGCATCAGATCGCTCATCAGCATTTTTTTGGCAGAGGCGGACTTCGCCACCTGCTGCGGATGGGTTGAATTTGTCATAGTTGCACCGCCTGATGATGAGAGTCGTTCACGCCGGTCGCCAGCGTCATGATGTTTTCCTGAGAAATTTCTGCTCCGTGAAGTTCACCTGCAATGCTGCCTTCACGCATGACATAGACGCGGTCGCTCATGCCGACGATTTCCGGCAGCTCGCTGGAGATCATCAGGATCGCCACGCCCTTGCGCGCCATCTGGTTCATGATGCGGTAGATTTCACTTTTCGCCCCGACGTCGACGCCGCGCGTCGGTTCGTCCAGAATCAGAATGCGTGGGCCGATGGCCACCCAGCGGGAGATAAGCAGCTTTTGCTGGTTGCCCCCGGACAGGCCGCCCGCGCGGACCTGTGAATGCGGCACGCGGATGTTAAGCAGGGCGATCGCATCGTCAGAAATGGTCTGCGCTTTTTTGCGGTTCAGCATGCCGAAGGTGGCGTCGCGCTCCAGCGTCGCCATGGTGATGTTCTCCTGTGCGGCCAGCTCGAGGAACAGCCCTTGTTCTTTGCGGTTCTCGGTGAGAAAACCGATCCCGTTGTCGATGGCGGCACGCGGGGAGTGGATCACCACCGGTTCGCCGTCGACCTCAATCATGCCGCCCGTGGCTTTGCGCGCGCCGAAGATCAGCTGCGCCAGTTCGGAACGTCCGGCGCCCACCAGACCTGCCAGCCCGACAATTTCTCCGGAACGCACCTGCAGACTGCAGGGGAGCACTTTCTTGCCGTCGGTAAGGTGATGCACGTTAAGACGCGGGCTGCCGAGCGGGATATCGCGCTCTTTGTTAAACAGATCGCTTAGCGGACGGCCGACCATCATCTTCACCAGCTCAGAGGCGTTCAGTTTGTCGCGCGTCAGGCTACCGACGTACTGCCCGTCACGCAGAACGCTGACGCGATCGGAGAGTTCATACACTTCCGCCATGCGGTGGCTGATATAGATAATTGCCATTCCTTCCTCTCGCAGACGCAGTATCAGCTCGAACAGGCGATGGGTTTCACGTGAGGAGAGGGCGGCGGTGGGTTCATCCATCACCAGAATGCGGCTGTTGCGGTGCAGCGCGCGGGCAATTTCAACCTGCTGCTGCTCGGCGATGGTCAGCCTCATTACCAGGTCGGTCGCCTTGAAGTGCGCGCCCAGACGGTCAATCACCGCCTGCGCCTGTGCGGCCATCTCTTTGCGCTGTACCAGCCCCGCGCGCGACAGCTCGCTGCCCAGGAAAATGTTTTCAGCGACGGTCAGATTGGGGGCAAGCTGCATCTCCTGATAAATGAGGGTGATACCCGCGGCCAGCGCATCCTTTGGCCCTTTGATGTGAAACGGCTGTCCGTCAATCAGGATCTCACCGCTGGTGGCGGTATAGGCCCCCGCGAGGATCTTCATCAGGGTACTCTTTCCTGCGCCGTTTTCCCCCATCAGCGCGTGGATCTCACCGGGGTACACCGTCAAATCCACACCCTTGAGCGCGTGGAAATGGCCAAACGTTTTGGCAATGTTGCGCATCTCCAGTACCGGGGTTCTGCTCATGGCGGATCTCCTTGAATGTCGATATCCGCACTTCATCACAGGTTGGTAAATGCAAAATGTCAGAAGCCGTTCATATTTGTCATAGTTATGAATAGTTAACTTACATCACAATTCCCCGCTTTTTCCCTCTCAGCAGGAGAGGGCCAGGGTGAGGGCATCACATTGCACTGGAGCTTACCGTATGCCATCACACCGTCCGCCCTTCTTTGCCAGCGCCCGTGGTCGCCTGCTGATTTTTAATCTGCTGGTGGTGGCGGTGACGCTGATGGTCAGCGGCGTGGCGGTGCTCGGCTTTCGTCATGCCAGCCAGATCCAGGAACAGGTGCAGCAGCAGACGCTGGATGACATGACCGGCAGCATGAACCTCGCCCGCGATACCGCCAATGTGGCAACGGCGGCGGTGCGGCTCTCGCAAGTTGTAGGCGCGCTGGAATACAAGGGCGAAGCCGAGCGCCTGAAGCAGACGCAGATGGCGCTGCGTCACTCGCTGGAACAGCTTGCCGATGCGCCACTGGCGCAACAGGAGCCCGCGCTGGTGGCGCGAATTATTCAGAGAAGTAATGAGTTACAGCAGAGCGTGACGGGCATGCTGGAGCGCGGGCAGCGGCGTCATCTGGAGCGTAATGCGCTTCTCAGTGCGCTCTATCAAAGCCAGAGCTATTTACGCCATCTGCAGGACATCAACCGCCGTTACGCCAGCAACGTCCCGGATGCGCAACAGCTTATGGAAATGGACAGGCTAATCATCGCCGCTATTGAAACGCCCTCGCCGCGCGCCACGGTTCAACAGCTGGATGCCGTGACGGCAACGCTGCCCCGGAGCGTGACGCAGCCCGTGGTGAACGCTATCCTGCCCGATTTTAATGCCGAGCTTCACAAGCTTGTTCCGCTCTCGACGCAGCTGGAGGAGAGCGATCTGGCGATCAGCTGGTATATGTTCCACATCAAGGCGCTGGTGGCGATATTAAACAGCGACATCAATCAGTACGTTGAACAGGTGGCGCAGGCCTCCCGGCTGCGCACTGCCCAGAGTCACCAGGAGCTGCGCTCCATCAGCGTATTTATCAGTGTGTTCGCCGTGCTGGCGCTGATCATCACCGGGTGCGCCTGTTGGTATATCTACCGTAATCTGGCCTCCAACCTGACGGCCATCTCCCGGGCGATGTCGCGCCTTGCTCACGGCGAGCAGGATGTTTCCGTCCCCGGGCTGCAGCGTCGTGATGAGCTGGGTGAGCTGGCTCGAGCGTTTAACGTTTTTGCCCGCAACACCGCCTCGCTTGTCCACACCACCCGCCTGCTGAAAGAAAAAACCACGCAGATGGAGATCGACCGCATCGAGCGTCAGGGGCTGGAAGAGGCGTTGGTGCACAGCCAGAAGATGAAGGCCGTCGGGCAGCTGACGGGCGGTCTGGCGCATGACTTTAACAACCTGCTGGCGGTGATCATTGGCAGTCTGGAACTCACCGATCCTGACTCACAGGACGCCCCGCGTATCACCCGGGCACTCAAGGCCGCCGAGCGTGGTGCGGTGCTGACCCAGCGCCTGCTGGCGTTTTCCCGCAAGCAATCCCTGACCCCGCACGCGGTAGAGATGAAACCGCTGCTCGAGAACCTGCGGGAGTTGATGTACCACTCGCTGCCGGCCACCCTGACGCTGGAAATTGAAGCGCAATCACCGGCGTGGCCGGCGTGGATAGACGTCAGCCAGCTGGAAAACGCCATTATTAACCTGGTGATGAACGCCCGCGATGCGATGGAGGGACAGACGGGGGTTATTAAGATCCGCACGTGGAATCAGCGCGTGACCCGCAGTGACGGACGCAGGCAGGATATGGTGGCGCTGGAGGTTATTGACCGGGGAAGTGGAATGTCGCAGGAGGTCAAATCCCGGGTCTTCGAACCGTTCTTTACGACCAAGCAAACCGGAAGCGGTAGCGGATTAGGCCTGTCGATGGTCTACGGTTTTGTACGCCAGTCCGGTGGGCGCGTGGAGATTGAAAGCGCGCCGGGGCAGGGGACCACCGTGCGGCTGCATCTGCCACGCTCGACGCTGCCTGTTCGTTCTGCTGATGAGACCCAGGCCGCCGCGGCTGCCGTTGAAAATGAACGCCTGGTACTGGTGCTGGAAGATGAAGCCGATGTCCGCCAGACCCTGTGCGAGCAGCTGCATCAGCTGGGCTATCTGACGCTTGAAGCGGACAACGGCGAACAGGCCCTGAAGATGCTGGACGCGTCACCGGATATTGGCATGTTTATTAGCGATTTAATGCTGCCCGGCAACCTCAGCGGCGCCGAGGTGATCAACCATGTGCGCAGCCATTATCCGCAGCTTCCGGTGTTGCTGATCAGCGGCCAGGATTTGCGTCCGACGCATAACCCGCAACTGCCGGACGTGGCGTTACTGCGTAAGCCTTTTACCCGTGTTCAGCTGGCGCAGGCGTTGCGCAAGGTGATGGTAATTTGAGATTCCTCCGCTACCCTAGCCAGCTGTTGTTCATTACCGTAAGGCCAGTCCACCTGCGAGTCTGGTCTTATGAAACGTTACTCTACCGCTCTGTTATTTGGTCTGCTGTCACTTACCAGCCAACTGGCTCACGCCGATGTTATTGATGAAGCCATTGGCAATATTCAGCAGGCGATCAACGATGCCTATAACCCCAGCAGCAGTCGCAGTAGCGATGATGACGACGATCGCTACGATCGCAGCCGCCAGACCGACAGCCGTCAGTATGACGATCGCCGCAGGCAACTGGAGGATCGCCGTCGCCGTCTGGATGAGCGTCAACGCCAGCTGGATGATGACAGACGTCAGTTAGAAGAAGATGAGCGCCGGTTAGAAGACGATTACGATCGCTGATACGCGCGGTTTAGCATCCATACGCCTCGCCCTCTCATTCAGAGAGGGAGTGACCTAATCCAGCAACAACGTCATTCCGTCATATCCCGCCTCGAACCCGTCGGGTAGCGGGTTATCCATCATCCATACGTCGAACTGATGACTGATATGGGTCAGGATCACCTGTGGACAGCCGATGATCTCATTTAAGGCAATAACCGTATTCAGATCGCAATGGTTGCGCGGCGTTTCGTCACGCGGCTCGTGGCTGCAGTCGATGATCATCGCCTGCGGCCGGTTATTGAGCAGGAATTTTACCGTTTTATCGGGTAATCCGGCGGTGTCGGAAAGCCAGGCCACACGGCTGTGGGCGGACTCCAGCAGGTAGCCAAAGGTGATTTTCGAGTGATTCAGCGGCAGCGGTGTGACCCGCAGGCCCTGCAGTTCAAACACCACAAACGGCTCTACCGTATGGCTGAAATCCAGAATCCCCGGGTGTTTAAACAGGTCGTCACACCCCGCCTCGTCTGGTGGGCCGTACACCGGAACAGGGGCACCGACGCCCCAGCGCAGGGGGAACAGCCCCTGGACGTGATCCATATGGTAGTGGGTCAGTAAAAACTGCTGAAAGCTGCCTGCCGGCCAGTCGTCCATCAGGTGCGGGATACCGGCGTCCAGCAGCGTTACCGCATCGTTGAATTTGACTACCGCGCTACAGGGGCGACGACGATGGTTATCCTGCAGACGCGCCCGGCGACACGCCGCGCAGTCGCAGCCAAACACCGGCACCAGCTGAGCGCTACCGGTTCCCGTTAACGTAATCGTCAGACTCATCGTGCGCCTCTACAACAGTTTGGTGAAACGAAAATGGCTCTGCGTATACCCTTCACGCGCATAAAAACGGTGAGCGTCCAGGCGCTTCACGCTGGTGGATAGCTCTGTCAGTTCAGCGCCCGCCTGCCGCGCCACGTTCTCCGCCCAGGCCAACAGCTGGCTGCCCACCCTGAGACCGCGAGCCTGCGGCATGACCACCAGCTCCTGGATCTCGCCAATCCATCTGGCGTGGTGCAGGTGAAACTGCATATGCGGGCCAATCATGCCCACCACCTGGCCGTTTAATTCAGCCAGTTGGTAACGCATATTGTGGTCCTGCAGATTGGCAAGATACCCGGCGTGGAACGCCTGATGATCAAACTCACTCTGCTTGAGTTCGCAAATCAGCGCGTAAACAATCTGCGCATCGTCGGCAGTGGCGGGGCGAAGCTGGCAGTCAGGCATGCTGTTTCTCCTTCTGACGGATAAGCGTTAAAAAGTTATCGACTGACTGTAGCAAACTTCCGTCGTTATTGAGGATATGACAGTTCGATGGGGTATAGCGCGCCGCACGTTCAAGCCGCTGCTCGATCTCTTTGGCGTTTTCGCGACCCCGGCTCTGCAACCGGCTGCGCAGCACATCAGGCGAGACCTGCAGACAGACCGGCAACAGCGCTGCTTCATAGCGGGCGCGCGCTTGTTGAAGGTGTGCGCGTGAGCCGTTGACCAGCACGTCGAACCCGGCGTGCAGCCACAGGTCTGTCTCGATGCCTATCCCGTAGTAATAACCGTTGGCATGCCAGCTGAGCGCCAGCAGATTTTGCCCGGCGCGCGTGAAAAATTCCGGCTCGCTCAGGGCGATATGGTTCTCACTCCCGGCATTCGCCGCACGGGTGATATAGCGGTGCGCAACCAGAAGCTGGGGATGTTCCCGCTGCCGTAACGCGGACAGCAGGCTGTCCTTACCAGAGCCTGACGGCCCCATTAGCCAGATTAGTCTTCCCATCAGAACACCCGTTTTCCCTGACGCCAGACGTGGTCGATATGGATGTGCTCGCCCTTACGGTGAACCAGCACCAGATCCGCCCGTTTACCTTCAGCTATCTCTCCACGATCGTGAAGATTAAGTGCCGTTGCCGGGTTTTTCGTTACCAGACGAATCGCCTGCGGCAGCGTAAAGCGATTGTTTTCGTCAGCCGCGACCCGGAAGGCGGCGTCAAGCAGGCTGGCGGGGTAGTAGTCGGACGAGAGGATATCCAGCAGACCTAGCGACGCGAGCGCGCTTGCCGCCACGTTGCCGGAGTGTGAGCCGCCGCGAACGATATTCGGCGCCCCCATCAGGACGTTCATGCCATGGGTGCGGGAGGCTTCTGCTGCTTCAAACGTGGTGGGAAATTCAGCGATTACGCTGCCAAGCTGGTGTGATTCGCGCACATGTTCATGCGTCGCATCATCATGGCTGGCTAAGGCAATGTTGCGATCCCGACACATGGCGGCAATGGAGAGCCGGTTTGGTTGAGACCACTGCGCCGCAAGCTGTCGCTGTTCCTCTTCATAACGCGCCATTTCCTCGTTGGTCAGCGCGTATTTTCCCTGATAGTACTCGCGGTATTTCTCTATTCTGGCGAACTGACGCTGCCCCGGCGAGTGGTCCATCAATGAGACCAGTGAGACCGGTTCGCGGTCCACCAGCTTTTCAAACAGCGGCAGAGTGGTGTGATGCGGGAGTTCACACCGCAGGTGCAAACGATGCTCGGCGCGGTTAAGGCCGCGTTTTTGCGTCTCTTCCACGGCGTTGATCATCTTCTCGAGGTTTTCCAGACGGTCGCCGCCGTCGCGCACGTCGCCAATCGCTACGGCGTCCAGCACGGTGGTGATGCCGCTGGCGACCATCAGCGCGTCATGGCTGCTCATTGCGGAATGAGCTGGCCAGTCGACTTTCGGACGCGGGGTAAAGAATTTATCCAGATTATCGGTGTGCAGTTCGATAAGGCCCGGCAGCAGCCAGCCCTCTTCACCGTCCATCGCTTCCGGGGCGCGGCTCTGGGTTTCCGCAAAGGCGCGGATCTCTCCGGCCTGGATCTCAATCGAGCCATCAACGACTTCATTTTCCAGCACCAGCTTTACGTTATTCACGATCATGCGAGCGTCCCCATCGGATGCAGCCTGTCTGCGACGCGGGAGCGAACGGTGTCGTCGTGGAAGATCCCCACGATCGCCGCGCCGCGTGCTTTGGCCTGTTCGATCAGTTCAACCACCGCCGCGCTGTTCTTGCTGTCGAGCGAGGCAGTGGGTTCATCAAGCAGTAAAATCGGGTAGTCGACGATAAACCCGCGGGCGATATTCACCCGCTGCTGCTCGCCACCGGAAAAGGTCGATGGGGCAAGGTGCCAGAGGTGTTCCGGCACGTTCAGGCGCGTGAGCAGGCCGGCGGCTTTCGCGGCGCAGGTCTCGCGCGGAACGCCCAGGTCCAGCAACGGCTGCATGACCACGTCCAGGGCGGAGATCCGTGGGATCACCCGCAAAAACTGGCTGACCCAGCCGATCGTCGAGCGGCGCACGTCCAGCACCTTACGCGCCGGCGCCTGCACCAGATCGACCCATTCATTGCCATGACGAATATAGATGTGGCCTTCGTCCGGCAGATAGTTGGCGTACAGGGAGCGCAGCAGCGTCGATTTGCCGCTGCCGGAATGGCCGTGCAACACCACGCATTCACCCTTGCTAACCTCCAGAGAGGCGCTGTGCAGGACCGGCAGGCGCACGCCGTTTTGCTGGTGGAGTACAAAGGTCTTACTGACATTTTCTACGCGGATCATGGAGGCCTCTTAATTCTGCAATACCGATGACACCAGCAGCTGGGTGTACGGATGATGGGGATCGTCGAGTACGCGGTCGGTCAGCCCACTTTCCACCACCTGACCCTGCTTCATCACCAGAAGACGGTCCGCCAGCAGGCGGGCAACGCCTAAATCATGGGTGACAATCACCACGGCCAGGTTCAGTTCCACCACCAGGCCGCGCAGCAGGTCGAGCAGACGCGCCTGAACGGAGACGTCCAGCCCACCGGTGGGTTCGTCCATAAACACCAGCTTCGGGTGAGTGACGAGATTGCGGGCAATCTGCAGGCGCTGCTGCATACCGCCGGAGAAGGTGGTGGGCAGGTCATCAATGCGCGAGGTGGGGATCTCCACATCGCTCAGCCATTGCTGTGCCGTGGCGCGGATGTTGCCGTAATGGCGTGCGCCGGTGGCCATCAGCCTTTCACCGATATTGCCTCCGGCCGAGACCTGGCGGCGCAGGCCGTCCATGGGATGTTGATGCACCACGCCCCATTCGGTGCGCAGCAGGCGACGGCGTTCGGCCTCGCTCATGCCGTACAGCGACCGGCCCTCATATAAAATGTCGCCATTTTGCGGCGTCAGTCGTGCAGAGATAGATTTCAGCAGGGTGGTTTTGCCCGAGCCGGACTCGCCGACAATGCCCAGCACCTCACCTGGCCACAGCTCAAACGAGACGCCGCTGAAGCCTTTGCCCGGCGCGTAAAGGTGGGTCAGGTTATTAACCGAAAGCAGCGGTTTCATTGGCTTTTCGCCTCGCTCTGTTGGCGGCAGAAGTCGGTGTCGGAGCAGACAAACATCCGTTTGCCCGTGTCATCCAGCACCACTTCGTCCAGATAGCTGTGTTTTGAGCCGCAAATGGCGCACGGCTCGTCCCACTCCTGCACCGTAAACGGGTGGTCGTCGAAATCGAGACTCTCCACGCGGGTGTAAGGCGGTACGGCGTAGATGCGTTTTTCACGCCCGGCACCAAACAGCTGCAGGGCAGGCATCATGTCCATCTTCGGGTTGTCGAATTTGGGGATGGGGGACGGGTCCATCACGTAGCGTCCATTGACCTTGACCGGATAGGCGTAGGTTGTGGCGATATGGCCGAAGCGGGCGATATCCTCATACAACTTCACCTGCATGACGCCGTACTCTTCCAGGGCGTGCATGGTGCGGGTTTCCGTTTCACGCGGCTCGATAAAGCGCAGGGGCTCCGGAATAGGCACCTGAAAAATCAAAATCTGATCTTCCGTCAGCGGCGTTTCCGGAATGCGGTGACGGGTCTGGATCAGCGTCGCATCTTCGGTTTTTTCGGTGGTATTGACGCCCGTCACGCGTTGAAAGAACTGGCGAATCGACACGGCGTTGGTGGTGTCATCAGCCCCCTGGTCGATGACCTTCAGCACGTCCGACTCGCCGATGACGCTGGCGGTCAGCTGAATACCACCGGTACCCCAGCCGTAAGGCATGGGCATTTCGCGGCCGCCGAACGGCACCTGATAACCGGGGATGGCCACCGCTTTCAAAATGGCGCGACGGATCATGCGTTTAGTTTGTTCATCCAGATAAGCAAAGTTGTAGCCGCTTAAGTTAGTCATGTGCGCGCTCCCGTTGCAGGCGTTTCAGCAGTTCCAGTTCGGCCTGGAAATCGACGTAGTGCGGCAGCTTGAGGTGGGAAACGAAGCCCGCGGCCTCGACGTTATCCGCATGGGCCAGCACGAACTCTTCGTCCTGCGCCGGGCCGGAGACCGCTTCGCCGTAGTCCGGTGCCTGCAGGGCACGGTCGACCAGCGCCATCGCCATCGCCTTGCGCTCACTCATGCCGAACACCAACCCGTAACCGCGGGTAAAATGCGGGGCCTCGTTCTCGGGGGCGACAAATCCATTCACCATTTCGCATTCGGTCATGAGCAGTTCGCCGATGTTCACCGCAAAACCCAGCTCTTCGGGCACGATCTCGACGTTAAGGTAGCCGCTACGAATCTCCGCCGCGAACGGATGGTTGCGGCCGTAGCCACGCTGGGTGGAGTAGGCCAGCGCCAGTAAATACCCTTCGTCGCCGCGCATCAGCTGCTGCAGGCGCGACGAGCGTGAACAGGGGTAAACCGGCGGCGTGCGGGTGATGTCGTCAGGTTGCGCGCCGGTATCGTCTTCGGCCTTCGCCAGACCCTGTTTCGCCAGCAGGCTAAAAACGTGCGGGGAGGGAACCTGCTCTGCATCCGTGGTGCTCAGCTGGGGCGTTTCGCCGTTCGCCAGCAGGGTGAAATCCAGCAGACGGTGGGTGTAGTCATAGGTGGGCCCAAGCAGCTGACCACCGGGGATGTCTTTATAGACCGCCGAAATACGACGTTCCAGACGCATTTCTGCCGTATTGATCGGTTCGCTCACTGCCAGTTTCGCCAGTGTGGTGCGATAAGCACGCAGCAGGAAGATGGCTTCGACGTTGTCGCCGCTGGCCTGTTTCAGCGCCAGCGCCGCCAGTTCGCGATCAGCGACGCCGCCTTCAGTCATTACCCGGTCGACGGCCAGATTGAACTGCTGCTCAATCTGGGTGACGCTGAGCTCGGGAAGCGCGTCATCACCCCGTCGTCTGTGCGCCTGCAAGGCATGGGCGGCGGCGATAGCTTTCTCGCCCCCTTTGACGGCAACGTACATCAGCACACCTCCACATGAGTGGTACGAGGGATGGCCAGCAGGCGTTCTCCGCAGGTGAGGATCAGGTCAATACCGAGCGGGAACGGGTGCGGGCGTTCGGTCAGTTCATGAATGATGCACTCCGGCAGCTGTGGCGCGACCATGCGCTCTTCGGCAATCCCCGCCCCCGTGAGGCGCAGCATGCGGCCACCGCTCAGGCTTGATACCTGCAAAATCAGCGTGGCACTGGTCTCCGGTGCCACCGCGCTTCCTTCGCTCAGGGCATTAAGCTGCTCGTGGCTGATTTGCTCGTCGGCCACGGCAAACACCGCCTGCCGGGGTTGTTCAACCAGCGGGGCGTTGGTGTGAAAGCGCAGGTTCTGGCTGGCGATATCATTCGATAACGCGCCAGAGAGCCACACCGGGGTGTCGTTGTCGGCGAGCGTCAGCAGTACGCTGGTGGTCGCCAGATTCAGCGGCAGCCAGCCCTGAGAGAGCTGATGCAGCGAGACGATGACGCCCGGTTCGCTCATGGCTTTCAGCAGGCGACGAAAACTTTGTTGGGCATCCTGGACGGCCAGGGTAAAAGCGGGTTGAAGCGTCATGCGTTATCTCCGCGAACGAGCGTAAAGAAGTCGACCCGGCTGGTGTTTATCTGGGCCTGGCGGGCGGCAATCAGTGCGGCACGGTCGGCTTCCAGCGGGGCAATAAGGGTTTCCATCAGGGTCTGGAAATGAGGGTGTTCCTGTAACAGGGCGTCAATCACCGCGCAGCGTTCGGCGTGTGGTTTGTCGCGCCCGAGCACGTAGCTGTAGCCCAGCGTGCCGCTGTTCAGGCGGATCACTGCGCGGGTGAGGGTGGCATCGCCGGCGAAGAAGCGCTCACCGGTACCGCCCATACGCGCCTGGATCTGCACCAGACCGATTTCCGGCGCGCGGATGAGGTCATATTCCGGCGTCAGATTCAGCGCCTGCATGCGGTCCGAAAGCGCTGCGGGCTGGCTGTGCGCCAGGACGCCCATCCAGCGCTGGCGGGTGGAGGTATCGAAATGCATTCAGTGCTCCATGGTGAATTCGATCATGTCGGCGCGGGTCAGGCTGACGGAGTATTCCGTCGCGTCGATCTCGCCGTCACGGTGGTTGAGGGTGCGAACGCAGAGCAGCGGAGCCATGTTGGGGATCTCCAGCACTTTGCTCTCTTTGGCCTGCGCGCGGCGGGCGCTGATGCGCGTCTGGGTACGTTTAAGCGCGATGCCCGTGGCATCCTGAAGAAAATCATGCAGCGAGCCGCTGGAGAAATTTTGCAGCACCGGCCACAGCGCCAGGTCGGCGAAGTAGTGGTCTATCTGGCACACCGCCACGCCGTTGACCCGACGCAGGGTACGCAGGTGGATAACATTGTCGCCCTCCTGAATGCCCAGCGCGTCCGCGACGTGGCTTGAGGCCGGGCGCAGCACCGACAGCAGTTTTTCGCTGGTCGGGTGGCTGCCCTGATCCAGCAGGTTCTGGCTAAAACGCGCCTGCGCATTGAGCGGATAGTCAAACGGACGCATCAACACCAGCACGCCGACGCCCTGACGGCGCTGCACCCAGCCGCGCTCGACCAGCTGATCAATGGCGCGGCGCAGCGTGTGTCGGTTCACTTCATAGCGGTCGGCAAGCTGCTGCTCGGCAGGCAGGTAGTCTCCGCAGCGGTAGTGGGTGCGAAGTTCCACCTCGAGCTTTGCCGCTATCTCTTGCCAGCGGGTAGGGTAACTGGTCGGATGTCTGGATAAGTGCATACAAATCAAAGCCTCGCTTCTCAGATGAAGTGCTTACGCAAACGTTGAGACATAAAATCCAGCAGGCTGACGGTGATGATAATGAGCACCATCAGGGCGCAGGTTTGCTGGAACTGGAACCCGCGAATCGCTTCCCACAGCGTGACGCCAATACCGCCTGCGCCCACCATGCCGACGACGGTGGCGGAACGAACGTTGGATTCGAAACGGTACAGGGAGTAGGAGATCAGCAGCGGCATCACCTGGGGCAGTACGCCGAAGAGAATCTCTTCAATTTTGTTGGCGCCCGTTGCGCGGATCCCTTCGACCGGGCCCGGCTCGATAGCTTCCACCGCTTCGGAGAGCAGCTTGGAGAGCACGCCGGTGGTATGAATAAACAGCGCCATCACCCCGGCGAACGGACCCAGGCCGACGGCCACCACGAACAGCATGGCAAAGACCATTTCGTTGATGGCGCGGCAGGCGTCCATCAGGCGACGCATCGGCTGGTAAATCCACCACGGAACGATGTTCTCGGCGCTCATCAGGCCGAACGGAACAGAAAGGATGACGGCCAGGGCGGTGCCCCAGACGGCGATTTGCAGAGTGACCGCCATTTCGCTGAGGTAATCCTGCCACTGGCTGAAATCAGGCGGGAAGAAGTCGGCGGCAAAAGTGGCCATATTGCCGGCATCTTTAAACAGCAGCAGCGGATCCATTTCCGCGCCCTGCCAGGAGATAACGAGCACCGCAAGCAAAATGGCCCAGCTAAAAAGCGAGAACCAGCTGCGTTTCGGCGGTGGGAGGGTGATGGTTTGCATGTGTGCCCCTTTGGTCTGAATGCCCTCTCCCACCGGGAGAGGGCGGTAAGCGTTATTGCACCGCTTTATTCACGCTGCTCATGGCGCCGAGCGCCGCGGTCAGGCGGTCAAGGTCTTCGAGCTGAGCCTGAATCGCAGCCACTTTGCTGCTCTTCTCCTCCTCCTTCAGGCCCTTGTTGTCCTTCACGCCCTGCATCTCTTTAAACAGCGCCAGCTGGCGAATCGGGACCAGCTGCAGGTCGCTTGACGGGCGGAAAGGTGCCCAGCCCAGGCGTTCCAGAACCGTTTTTTCTTCCGGCGTTTTGCCGTAATTCATAAAGAAGTCGTACACCTTGTCTTTGGTGGCCTCAGACAGGTTTTTGCGCCAGACAATGGGGTCGCCCGGGATCAGAGGGGATTTCCAGATAACCTTCAGCGCTTTCAGCTTGTCCGGTGCCGAGGTTTTCAGCTTGTCGAGGTTCTCGGTGTTATTCGTGGCGACATCCACCTGCTTATTGGCCACGGCCAGCGCGTTGGTTTCATGGCTGGCGTTCACGGTGCGCTTAAACTCGCTGGCAGAGGCGTTGTTTTTAGCAAAGACGTAATAGCCCGGCACAAGGAAACCAGAGGTGGAGTTGGGATCGCCGTTACCAAACGTCAGCTCTTTACGTTTGGCGAGCATGTCGTTCAGGTTGTTGATGGGGCTGTCTTTATTGACGATCAGCACGCTCCAGTAACCCGGAGAGCCATCCGCGGCAACGGTCTGGGCAAAGACCTGGCCGTTCGCGCGATCCACCGCTTCCATGGCGGAGAGGTTACCGTACCAGGCGATGTCGACTTTGTTAAAGCGCATCCCCTGGATGATGCCCGCATAGTCCGGGGCGAAGAAGGCGTTCACTTTGATCCCCAGTTTGGTTTCCATATCTTTCAGGAACGGTTCCCACTGAGGTTTCAGGTTCTGCTGTGATTCCGTCGAAATAATGCCAAAGTTCAGCGCTTTTTCCTGCTCCTGGGCGTACGCAGGGCTTAACAGAGTGCTTATGCTGAACATGCTGGTAAACGCCAGCGCGGCAACGGCTTTGTAGCTCATGTACTTTCCTCGGATCGGTTTTAATTAAGCAGCCTGCGCGTTCTCTTCGACGCGGTTAATGCTGCGGTAGAGATGGTCGAAACGGTCGTTATCAAACTGATGGCTTGGGCCATCAAAGAACACATGCCCCTGACGCAACGCGACGATGCGCTCGCAATAGCGCAGGGCGTAATCCACCTGGTGCAGCGTCACCACTACGGTGATGCCGTCGTTGAGGTTGATGTCGCGCAGGGTTTCCATCACGATGCGAGCCGATTCCGGGTCCAGCGAGGCGATGGGTTCATCGGCAAGAATGATTTGCGCTTTTTGCATCAGGGCACGGGCGATCGCCACGCGCTGCTGCTGTCCACCGGAAAGTGTGGAGACGCGCTGGTGGGCGAAATGCGCCATTCCGACGCGGGTCAGCGCCTGCAACGCTTCCTGCTTTTGAGAGGGGGAGAACCAGCGCAGACAGGTACGCCAGAACGGGGTGCTGCCGAGCGCGCCAATCAGCACGTTCTCCAGTACCGTCAGGCGATTGACCAGGTTGAACTGCTGGAAGATATAGCCCGTCTGGGCGCGGCTTTTGCGGATATCCCGCGCCAGGCGTCCTGCACGTTGCACGGTGTTGCCCAGCAGCTCGACGTGGCTTTCTGAGGTCTTATCGCAGGTGATAAGGCCGCTTAAATGACGCATAAGGGTGGATTTACCAGAGCCGGATGGCCCCAGGAGCGCCACCATTTCGCCCTGCTGGACGGTCAGATCAACGGCATGCAGGGCCTTGTTGTGATGAAAGGTCTTGCTCAGTTTCTCGACGCGGATAACAGTTTGCATATGCTGGGCCTCACAATAAATGTGGCCTCATGCTGGCGCATCAATATGACATTTGGGTTAAGTCTCGGTTGCGGGAGTTTGAAGAGTTGAGGGGAGTTTGATGACAGGCGGGGGCAGACTGCCCACCGCCAGAAGATCACTGCTGTTGCTTAACGACGTTAATCATCCACGGCACGCCGTATTTGTCGGTGACTTTACCGAAACCGTGCGCCCAGAAGGTCTCCTGCCAGGCCATTTCGATATGGCCTTCCGCGGCCAGATTGTCGAACCAGCGTTTGCCTTCCGCCACGTCCTGGGTGTCCAGCACCAGCGTGAACCCGGCATACTGCGCTTTGCTGCCGGGCGGCTGCCCATCACTCATCATGATATCGCTGCCCGCAATGCGAACATTCGAGTGGGCGATCGCCGAATCCGGAAACTGCATGCCAGACGGACAGCCTTCTTCGCTGCTGTCGCCTTTTGGCATTTCACCGAAGGTGATTTTATAGAGGAGCTCTGCGCCGACGGCGTGCTGATAAAAGGCGGAGGCCTCGGCACAGTTACCGGCGAAAGAGATGTAGGGACTTAACGGCATAATCTATACCTCACGTAAGAAGAGCCCGTTAAGTGTAGTTCTCGCCAGCCCGGTAAGCGAAGCGCCACCGGGCGGGTAAATCAGTTCTTTTTCACAAACTCTGATTTCAGTTTCATCGGGCCAAAGCCGTCAATTTTGCAGTCAATATTATGGTCGCCTTCTACCAGACGGATATTCTTCACTTTAGTGCCGATCTTCAGCATGGAAGAGCTGCCTTTAACCTTCAAATCTTTAATCACGGTGACGCTGTCGCCATCAGCCAGCAGATTACCGTTCGCATCTTTTACAACAAGCGTATCAGTATCGTGCGACGGCTCGGCGTCATTCCATTCGTGAGCGCATTCCGGGCAGATGAACATGCCATTATCTTCATAGGTGTATTCAGAATTGCATTTCGGGCAGTGTGGGAGTTGCATAAGGGTATCCTCAAAAAGTGCGTAACACGCTGGAAAGTGCCAGCAAAATGACGGCTGGGTGCCGAAAAAGGGGGCAAGTATAACGCAAATCCACACCGTTGTCGGTGATATTCTATTTAAAAAAAAAGCAAAAAGCGTGTCGCCAGTGACATTTCCTGTCAGTCAGTTAAGCGATGCTTACGGCATTAACACGGTGGAAAGAAATGGCAGTAAATATATCGAATATTTTATTGCAGCAAATTGCTACGCACCTCCATTTCGGATAAGGTGAAGCGACACATTGTTATTTATCTCCTGACTTCCCCGTCATCCATATCTTATGGCGGTGACGCATTACCTCTCTTTTTAGGTGGGTAAATAATGATGATATATCCTGAAGTTTCTTAAAAATGGGCCAGGCTTTTATCTTTTGGCTGTCATGCCAGAGGGGAAGCTTTACACGCCATGCAAGGATAGCGATTTATTTCTGATTATCTTCAATCAGTTATATTTCGGTGAACATGTTTTCCACACGTGATCATATAAGCCTGAACAACATAATTAAAACCAGTGGCTTAATAAAAGTAATAAATTTGCGTTAAGGAAAGGCTTTTATCATGCACACACAGACCATTTTTGAATTAAGCCAGGAAGCAGAGCGTTTGTTACAGCTCGCCCTGCAAAATCTTGATACGTTGAAATCAATGCCGACGGCGAAGCTGGAAAGCACCGCCGCAGCCATTACGGGTGAAAAGAACAACGTCTTACCTTTGCATTTTAGTGCGCGGGGTGTCGAAGCCCAGCAGGCTATGCTGAATAATGAATTACGGAAAATAACCCGTCTGGAAATGGTGCTGGCAATTGTGGGCACCATGAAAGCGGGGAAATCGACCACCATTAATGCCATTGTCGGAACCGAAGTGTTGCCGAACCGCAACCGACCGATGACGGCGCTCCCGACATTGATCCGTCATACGCCGGGTCAGAAAGAACCGGTGCTCCATTTTGCTCACGTCTCTCCTATCGATGAATTAATCCTCCTGTTACAGAAAAAGCTCTGCGATTACGATCGCGGGAAGCTGGCGCAGCGTCTGGAAATTGATAAGGACATGATTACGCTGCTGGAAAGAATTGAAAAAGGTGAGGCTTTCGAGAAGCATCACCTTGGTGCGCAGCCGATATTTCATTGTCTGAAAAGCCTTAACGACCTGGTGAGGCTCTCACAGGCGTTGGGCGTCGAGTTTCCGTTCTCTGAATATGCGGCCATCGAACACATTCCGGTGATTGAAGTGGAGTTTGTGCATCTCGCGGGTCTGGATGCCCACCTTGGGCAACTGACGCTGCTTGATACCCCCGGGCCGAATGAGGCCGGGCAACCGCATCTGCAAAAAATGCTGAGCGAGCAGTTATCCCGCGCGTCGGCGGTGCTGGCGGTGATGGATTATACCCAGCTCAAATCGATTTCCGATCAAGAGGTCCGGCAGGCCATTTCAGTCGCCGGTAAATCGGTTCCGCTGTATGCGCTGGTCAATAAATTCGATCAGAAAGACCGTAACAGCGACGATGAAGAACAGGTTAAAGCGATGATCTCCGGCACCCTAATGAAAGGGAATATTTCGCCGGGGCAAATTTATCCCGTTTCGTCGATGTGGGCGTATCTGGCGAACCGCGCCCGTTATGAGATGACTACCCACGGTCAGCTACCGGATCACAAGGAGCAGCGCTGGGTTCAGGATTTCGCCGAAGCCGCGCTGGGACGCCGCTGGCGTACGGAGGATTTGGACGACATCGACCATATTCGTCATGCTGCCGATTTGCTGTGGGAAGATTCGTTATTTGAACAGCCGATCCGCAAGCTTATTTATGCCGCCTATGCCAATGCATCGCTCTTCGCTCTGCGTTCGGCGTCGCATAAGCTGCTTAACTACGCCCAAAATGCCCGGGAATACCTCGACTTCCGCTACCAGGGGCTGACGGTCGCTTTTGAGGCGCTGGAATTGAATATCGCGCGCCTGGAAGAGGACATGGCCCTGCTGCATAAGCGTCAGCGCGTGGTGAGCGACGAAGTGAAGCATGAAGTGGAGCAGGCGCTTAACGCCACCGCTGACTTTATGATGTCGCAGAATACTTCACTCCAGCAGGCGATTAGCCATGTGTTTAGCGCCCGTTCTGTTCTCGACCTGGCTGGCATCGAACCGCGGGATCTTCGCCGTGACGAGCCGCAGGCGCTGAAACAGCTGGTACTGGATGATGAAGGGCAGGCGCAAATTGCGCTGAGTAAAATCCGCTCCTCCTGCGAGCTGATCATGCTGGATGCGCAGACGAAGATCGGCCGGGAGCTGGCGTTACGCTTCGATCAACTGGAGTCGACGCTGGCGCGCTCGCTGAATGAAGCCATGCGGCCAATCGAAACGCGTATTAAAGAACAACTCAGCCATGCGGGTTTTCGCGCGCGGATAAGCTTCCCGGCGTTTCAGGCACATCAACTTAACTTCAACACCCGGGCGCTGTTTAACGATGCCATTGCGCAGGATCACCGCCCGGCAGGCCAGCCAGCGGGCGCGACGAGCATGCGTGAAACCGTCTCTCGCTGGCTGAATAACCCGGGCTGGGGCTGGGAAGATTATGTTGTCGCACGCACACGCTATGTCATTGATATTGAACAGCTGAATGAAAAATTTAAGCAGCATATCGATCAGTTCTGTGAACAAATCCGTAAAGCTTTGACCGCCCAGGTCGATGTCTCTGTTACGGCGGGGATGGCAACGTTCTTTGCGGAATTTTCGTTATGCCTGACCGGGTTACAGGAAAGTTTGCGTGATAGCCTCGCAGTACGTCAGCAAAATGAGCATTCGACCCGAGCGCTCAGCCAGCTGTTAAAGCAAAGTATCACGACTGCGACGTGGATACAGGAAGATACCCGACTGTTACGCGATGATATTCAAACCCTATTCGCGGCAGAACAACCATGACAACACAACTACTGGACGGCCCCGGGCGAACGCTGGAGTGTATTCATCCAAAATTTATGGTCGATCTGGTTCAGGGGGTGGACGCGGCGCGTCATCCCCACCCGGGACCACAACAGCTGCAGTTTCGTGAGCGTTTGACCCAGGAGATCATGACGCATACCCGGCTACGGCCCTGGGCGATGGCGGGTATGCTTAATGAAAATGCGGCGCTGCGCCTGGGGCTGGCGGAAAAGCTGGCCGGTATGCTTGACCCCGGGCACCTTGCGCTGACGCTGATGGCAGACAAATTGATTGCGCTGCGTCAGCAGACTAACCCGCGGGCCCAGCAATCGCCCGGCCTGATTCAGCAGTACGCTGAGCTTTCCGCTCATTTTACGCAACGAGCCGCCTATAAAGAGAAGGCGCTCTCCCAGCGTGGACTGACGGTGCAGGCGGGTGAGCACAGTGAACAAATTTTTACCCGCTGGCGAGCCGGCCACTACGATGGCTGGTCGCTGGCCGGGCGTTGCTATGTCGTCCTGGAAGAGCTGCGCTGGGGTGCATTTGGTGATGCCTGTCGCCTGGCGAATGAAGACGTGGCGGCGATGCTCAAGGATAACTTACGCAGTATGGCGGCAAACTATCTTGCGCAGGGCATCAACGCTTCTCCTTCCACCCGCCATTTCTACCATCAGTGGCTGACAACGCCCGCGTCGCCGGGACTGATAGATCATAAAGACATGCTCGGCTGGCTGGGCGACTGGTGTCAGGCGGATAACCATCCGGTGAGCTGGTCGGTGACGCAAAGCTGGCACACTGTCGCGCTGGGTATGCCGAGGCTGTGCTCGGCAAAACGGCTTGTGGATGGGATGGTGGAAGAGATTTTTGGTGGCTGAAATCCCCCTCTCACCGGGAGGGGGAGCACCGGTTAGTGGTGTGTTTCAACAGGCTTAGGCTCTGTCTGAACCTCAGCAACATGTCCGACGCGTTTTGCGTACAGTGCGGTGATGATGGGAACCAGAATCGCGGTCACAATCACGCTGGCTGCAACCAGTGCCGTCGCGGACGCGGCCACCGGTTCAAAAGCCGGATTAATCTGCGCAATGATCACCGGGTTGGCCACGGCTGCACCTGCGGCTGAAGAGGCGGCGATCCCCGCCGTTCCGTTTCCTCCCCCAATGACCCGGTCGGCAATAATCAGCGGAATACCGGTGATGATGATAACCGCCACGCCCAGCACGATACCCAGCAGACCCGTATCGAGGATGACATTCAGGTTGATGGTGTTACCCAGCGCAAAACCGAAGAACGGGATCAGCACCGGCGTGGCTTTGCTGAAGAAATCACGCAGATCGTGATCCAGGTTACCCAGAGCAAAACCGATCAGGAAGGGCAGGATCGCGCCGATAAAGTGGTGGGGTTCAAAGGACGCCAGGCCAGCAGAGCCCAGAATCAGCATGGTCATCAGCGGGCCGGACTCCAGAGACATCAGGACAAATGCACCTGACTCTTCTTTGGTGCCGTACTGGTTCATCAGGCTGGCATACAAACCGCCGTTGGTCATATCCATCGCAGAGACAATTGCCAGAACCGATAATCCGGCGAAGAATCCGGTCTGAATTCCATTCTCCGGAATGAACATCGCACAGATCATTGCCACTACCCAGGCCACGGCAATTTTCGTAATCACCAGCGTGCCGGATTTCCGTAATACGGTGCCTGTTGCCCGTAAATTAATTGATGCGCCGATACAAAAGAACCAGACGGCCAGAATGGGAACGGTGCCCGTAATCATCCCTTTTGTGAACCCGCCAAAATAAGCGCCGGTTTCAGGAGCCAGGGTATTCAGGATAGCGCCCAGTACAAGCGGAACCAGCATCATACCGCCCGGTATGCGTTCAATCGTGGCTTTAATCTTCATAGATAACCCTCAAATCGTATCCCGCATGGCGGGCGGCAAAAACAAAAAAAATAAATCAATAAATTCAATGAATTGAATGTCTCTGGGGTCGATGGCGTCATTACCCATGCAATAAAACTAAAAAAGCGATCCTGGTAAACGCGGTGCCACAGCACCGGGAACGTGGTGTTCGGAATTATCATGCGATCATTGGAATGATGATTCAATGAAAATAAAACAGTGTTTTAGTTATCTGCATCACATATTGACGTAAACGTTTTAAACGCGCGTCGGAGGGTTAGAATTTATGTAAATCTGATGTGAAGTAATGGGGTTTCATTTTCCGTTGTCCGGGAAATAATGACGTGTGTGAGGATGTGTTTTTATGGCGATTGAGAACGTGCAGATTTGCGCTAATTGACAAAAACTGCAGCCAGCTGACGTAACATAAATATATGTGTGAAGTTGATCACAAATATAAACGCTGGTAGGGTAAAAAGGTCATTAACTGCCCAGGCAGGCGTCAACAGGTTCGGTTGTATCGACGTAAAACGTCAATGTAAGTAAACCTGCTACGCTTGAATAAGGCGATTCGCATGGAGCGGATCCCATGGTTCACAGATCACATACGGGACTGTGAAACGGACAGGGCCGAGTCTACGAGGATAGCTATGCTCAGAAGGAAAAAAATCAAACCCATCACGCTTCGCGACGTCACCATTATTGATGATACCAAACTGCGCAAAGCGATCACCGCCGCCTCGCTGGGTAATGCGATGGAATGGTTCGATTTTGGTGTTTACGGCTTTGTGGCCTATGCGTTAGGTAAAGTGTTCTTCCCCGGCGCCGACCCCAGTCTGCAGATGATTGCCGCGCTGGGTACGTTCTCCGTCCCCTTCCTGATTCGCCCGCTGGGTGGTCTGTTCTTCGGTATGCTTGGCGATAAATATGGTCGCCAGAAGATCCTTGCTATCACCATTGTCATTATGTCGATCAGTACGTTCTGTATCGGCCTGATACCGTCCTATGCCAGCATCGGCATTTGGGCTCCGATTCTGCTGCTGCTTTGTAAGATGGCCCAGGGCTTCTCCGTAGGCGGTGAGTATACGGGTGCCTCTATCTTTGTCGCAGAGTATTCCCCGGACCGTAAGCGCGGCTTTATGGGAAGCTGGCTGGACTTCGGCTCGATTGCCGGGTTTGTCCTGGGGGCGGGCGTGGTGGTGCTGATTTCTACCGTCGTCGGTGAAGAGAACTTCCTCTCCTGGGGCTGGCGTATTCCGTTCTTCCTGGCGCTGCCGTTAGGGATTATCGGTCTTTACCTGCGTCATGCTCTTGAAGAAACGCCGGCGTTCCAGCAGCACGTTGAGAAGCTGGAGCAGGGCGACCGCGAAGGGCTGCAGGATGGCCCGAAAGTCTCCTTTAAAGAGATTGCGACGAAGCACTGGCGCAGCCTGCTGACCTGTATTGGTCTGGTCATCTCCACGAACGTGACCTACTACATGTTGTTGACCTACATGCCGAGCTATCTGTCGCATAACCTGCACTATTCAGAAGACCACGGTGTGCTGATTATCATCGCCATCATGGTGGGTATGCTGTTTGTGCAGCCGATTATGGGGCTGTTGAGCGACCGCTTTGGCCGTCGACCGTTCATTATTCTGGGGAGTGTCGCGCTGTTTGCCCTGGCAATCCCGGCCTTTATTCTGATTAACAGTAATGTGCTGGGTCTGATTTTTGCCGGTCTGCTGATGCTGGCGGTGATCCTTAACTGCTTTATCGGGGTGATGGCCTCGACGCTGCCTGCGATGTTCCCGACACACATTCGGTACAGTGCGCTGGCGGCTGCCTTTAACATCTCGGTGCTGATTGCCGGTCTGACCCCGACGCTTGCCGCCTCTCTGGTGGAAAGTACGCAGAACCTGATGATGCCGGCTTATTACCTGATGGTTATCGCGGTGATTGGTTTGATTACCGGTATTACCATGAAGGAGACGGCGAATCGTCCTCTTAAAGGGGCCACGCCTGCGGCGTCTGATATCCAGGAAGCGAAAGAGATCCTGCGCGAACACTACGATAATGTAGAGCAGAAGATTGAAGACATTGATGCAGAGATTGAAGAGCTGCAGCAAAAACGCTCCCGCCTGGTGGACCAGCATCCACGAATCAACGAGTAATAAAAAACCCGCCGCTGGCGGGTTTTCTTTTATTAGCAGCCTGCAGCGATGTAATCGCCATTGGCGCTGATGGGGAGTACCGTCAGGAACAGCACGGTCGCGAACAGGATCAGGACTATCCCTCCGGCTATTTTAAAGACCGGGACCAGCCAGCTGAGTGAAGCCCCGCCGCCAAACCAGGCCACCGTCCGCTCTCGGGCATAACGTACCGCCAGTGACAGGCCCATAATCGACAACGCCGTTCCCAGCGACATGGTCATGACCGCGGCCATCCCCCAGGTAACAATACCCAGCGCATTTGAAAACATCAGGATCATGATCGCCCCGCTGCACGGGCGCGCACCAATCGCCAGTATGACGCCCAACCGGGTTTTCCAGTCGCCTTGCGCCAGGTCTGCACCTACACCGTGATGACCACAACCACAGTGTTCATTATGCTGATGAAGGGGCATGATGGCTGAGATAGCCATCCGGCGAGGCCGCAGGCTTTTCAGCGCCTGGTAAATGACAAATACACCAAATGCACCGATGAGCACCGCGCTGATCTTCTCGACGTACCAGCGGCTGGTACTGATATCCCCCGATGCGAGGTTAAACCCTACCGCCAGAATAAAGACAAAGAGAATGGCGCTGACGCCCTGCATCAGGCTGCCAAGAAAAGGAACGACCCGGGCGGCCCGTTCGCTTTCTTTATTTGTCGTGAGGTAGGTCGTCACAATGAATTTCCCATGCCCCGGCCCGATGGCATGCAACACGCCATAGAAGAAGGCGCCGGTTAATAGCCATAACCCGCCGCTGTACTGGTGGTTGTTAAGCTGGAGCAGGTACATCACCAGATAACGGTGCAGGGTAATTTGCGTGGCAAGGCACCACTGAAGAAAGGTGTTCCAGTGCGTATGCAGGGTAAACCCGGCTAAGAGGATCGCCAGCAACATGATGCCTGCTGTAGGAAGACGCCAGTCACGAGTCAGTTGTTGTGTGGTCATGGGGTGGCCTGGTGGGGGAATATTTGTCGCTAGTATAGTTGATCTTGCCTGTTAATCCGTAGGATCGCACAGAGATCCCGCCTCAATTGTGGATAAGTCTGTGCGTAAAAGGGTATAAAGCGGGGTTTTGCTGGGGAATACAGCAGTCAGTCATCTTTTTGCAACTTTTAGGTTGCGGCCTGCAGAGAACTCCCTATAATGCGCCTCCATCGACACGGCAGATGTGAATCACTTCACAGATAACCCGGTCGGTTGAAGAGAAAAAAATCCTGAACTTCAGGGTTGACTCTGAAAGAGGAAAGCGTAATATACGCCACCTCGCGACGGTGAGCTGTAAGCCGCGTCGCAACTGCTCTTTAACAATTTATCAGACAATCTGTGTGGGCACTCAAAGTGACATGGATTCTTAATGTCTTCGGACACTAAATGAATACCAAGTCTCTGAGTGAACATACGTAATTCATTACGAAGTTTAATTCACGAGCATCAAACTTAAATTGAAGAGTTTGATCATGGCTCAGATTGAACGCTGGCGGCAGGCCTAACACATGCAAGTCGAACGGTAGCACAGAGAGCTTGCTCTCGGGTGACGAGTGGCGGACGGGTGAGTAATGTCTGGGAAACTGCCTGATGGAGGGGGATAACTACTGGAAACGGTAGCTAATACCGCATAACGTCGCAAGACCAAAGAGGGGGACCTTCGGGCCTCTTGCCATCAGATGTGCCCAGATGGGATTAGCTAGTAGGTGGGGTAACGGCTCACCTAGGCGACGATCCCTAGCTGGTCTGAGAGGATGACCAGCCACACTGGAACTGAGACACGGTCCAGACTCCTACGGGAGGCAGCAGTGGGGAATATTGCACAATGGGCGCAAGCCTGATGCAGCCATGCCGCGTGTATGAAGAAGGCCTTCGGGTTGTAAAGTACTTTCAGCGGGGAGGAAGGTGTTGTGGTTAATAACCGCAGCAATTGACGTTACCCGCAGAAGAAGCACCGGCTAACTCCGTGCCAGCAGCCGCGGTAATACGGAGGGTGCAAGCGTTAATCGGAATTACTGGGCGTAAAGCGCACGCAGGCGGTCTGTCAAGTCGGATGTGAAATCCCCGGGCTCAACCTGGGAACTGCATTCGAAACTGGCAGGCTAGAGTCTTGTAGAGGGGGGTA
>NZ_CP080000.1:4370378-4401938 GCF_019378755.1 Enterobacter sp. BIDMC 29
TAACGATAAAGCGGGTGAAAAGCCCGCTCGCCGGAAGACCAAGGGTTCCTGTCCAACGTTAATCGGGGCAGGGTGAGTCGACCCCTAAGGCGAGGCCGAAAGGCGTAGTCGATGGGAAACAGGTTAATATTCCTGTACTTGGTGTTACTGCGAAGGGGGGACGGAGAAGGCTATGTTAGCCGGGCGACGGTTGTCCCGGTTTAAGCATGTAGGCGGAGGTTCCAGGTAAATCCGGTTCCTTGTTAACGCTGAGGTGTGATGACGAGGCACTACGGTGCTGAAGTAACAAATGCCCTGCTTCCAGGAAAAGCCTCTAAGCATCAGGTAACANNAAATCGTACCCCAAACCGACACAGGTGGTCAGGTAGAGAATACCAAGGCGCTTGAGAGAACTCGGGTGAAGGAACTAGGCAAAATGGTGCCGTAACTTCGGGAGAAGGCACGCTGATATGTAGGTGAAGTCCCTGCGGATGGAGCTGAAATCAGTCGAAGATACCAGCTGGCTGCAACTGTTTATTAAAAACACAGCACTGTGCAAACACGAAAGTGGACGTATACGGTGTGACGCCTGCCCGGTGCCGGAAGGTTAATTGATGGGGTTAGCGGTAACGCGAAGCTCTTGATCGAAGCCCCGGTAAACGGCGGCCGTAACTATAACGGTCCTAAGGTAGCGAAATTCCTTGTCGGGTAAGTTCCGACCTGCACGAATGGCGTAATGATGGCCAGGCTGTCTCCACCCGAGACTCAGTGAAATTGAACTCGCTGTGAAGATGCAGTGTACCCGCGGCAAGACGGAAAGACCCCGTGAACCTTTACTATAGCTTGACACTGAACACTGGTCCTTGATGTGTAGGATAGGTGGGAGGCTTTGAAGCGTGGACGCCAGTCTGCGTGGAGCCAACCTTGAAATACCACCCTTTAATGGCTGGTGTTCTAACGTAGACCCGTGATCCGGGTTGCGGACAGTGTCTGGTGGGTAGTTTGACTGGGGCGGTCTCCTCCCAAAGAGTAACGGAGGAGCACGAAGGTTAGCTAATCCTGGTCGGACATCAGGAGGTTAGTGCAATGGCATAAGCTAGCTTGACTGCGAGAGTGACGGCTCGAGCAGGTGCGAAAGCAGGTCATAGTGATCCGGTGGTTCTGAATGGAAGGGCCATCGCTCAACGGATAAAAGGTACTCCGGGGATAACAGGCTGATACCGCCCAAGAGTTCATATCGACGGCGGTGTTTGGCACCTCGATGTCGGCTCATCACATCCTGGGGCTGAAGTAGGTCCCAAGGGTATGGCTGTTCGCCATTTAAAGTGGTACGCGAGCTGGGTTTAGAACGTCGTGAGACAGTTCGGTCCCTATCTGCCGTGGGCGCTGGAGAATTGAGGGGGGCTGCTCCTAGTACGAGAGGACCGGAGTGGACGCATCACTGGTGTTCGGGTTGTCATGCCAATGGCACTGCCCGGTAGCTAAATGCGGAAGAGATAAGTGCTGAAAGCATCTAAGCACGAAACTTGCCCCGAGATGAGTTCTCCCTGAGACTTTAAGTCTCCTGAAGGAACGTTGAAGACTACGACGTTGATAGGTCGGGTGTGTAAGCGCAGCGATGCGTTGAGCTAACCGATACTAATGAACCGTGAGGCTTAACCTTACAACGCCGAAGATGTTTTGGCGTGAGAGAGACGATTTTCAGCTGATACAGATTACAGAATTTGCCTGGCGGCTTTAGCGCGGTGGTCCCACCTGACCCCATGCCGAACTCAGAAGTGAAACGCCGTAGCGCCGATGGTAGTGTGGGGTCTCCCCATGCGAGAGTAGGGAACTGCCAGGCATCAATTAAAAGAACCCCGTACCGTATGGTGCGGGGTTTTTTGCTTTGGGGCGCGAAATACACATCTGAATACCCCAAAGAGTGCAGCCAGACAAGGCGAAGCCACGATACGGTAACCCCAAACCCCATCATCTCCCTTCAGGATCCCCAAACACTTCAGATCAGTACGGAATTTAGCGTGCACAGGACCACTTTAAGCGCCATGAAATACTGCAGGAACAGGTTTACGAGGATGTGACCAGAGAGTGGTTACAGGAGAGTTTATCAGACGCAGAAAAGCAAAAACCCAGCCATAGGCTGGGTTCTTTAAATAGTGGTGCCCGGACTCGGAATCGAACCAAGGACACGGGGATTTTCAATCCCCTGCTCTACCGACTGAGCTATCCGGGCAACGGAGCGCATTAAACCGCAATCGCGCCTGATCGTCAACACTATTTCGGGAAAAGCCGTTCAACTGCTTAACTTTGCGGCAATCTGACGGTTTACGCGCCGAACAGGTCAAATTCTTCAGACAGATTACGTCAGCGCACCACCCATACGACACTGCGCAAAACGCAGGATATCTTCGGCCAGACGGTGTGCTGTATCCACATCGGCCTGGCTACGGTTTACCAGCATGCGGCTCAGGCAACCTTCCAGTACCAGCTCCATCTGCTTAGCGACCATCGCCGGGTCATCCACTTCGAGCGTGGTCAGCAGTTCGTGCGTGAAATCATGCGCCGCCCGCTTTTGCTGATCCGCCAGTTGATGGATAGGATGGCCGGGGTCAGGGTAGAAGGTGCAGGCGGCAATAAACAGGCAACCCGGATAACGGTTGTTGCTTACGCATTCGCTCAGGGCGGTATAACGCGCCAGCAGCTTTTGCTCCGCAGTCAGTTCTTCATTTAACATCAGCTGCCTGCGCCAGACATCAACCTGCTGGCTGAGATAACGCAGGGCATCGTAAAGCAGCGCCTCTTTATCCGGCCAGAAGCGCATGAGTTCATCCAGAGGATAATCAATACGGTCGGCTACCATCTCAAGCGTGGTGCTGGCGATCCCTTGAATCTCAAGTAATTGCAGGGCTTGTCCCAGTACGTCTTCGCGTTGCACGGTTATCTCCTCCGTTATTCCCAACGGTTTGTCCCGTTTCAAGTGTTGTTTACGGTTGGCGATTGCGCAAATGCGCGCTGAATGCCGTCGCGTCCATAAACCCGGTTACACGCTGTGCGGGCTGCTCCTGGCCCTGTTCATTGAAGAACAGAATGGTTGGCAGACCCAGCACGTTAAGTTGCTTCAGCAGTGTCTTATCCGCTGTACTGTTGGCGGTGACGTTCGCCTGGAGCAGAACCGTCTCTTTCAGTGCACTTTGCACCTGCGGATCGCTAAACGTGTACTTTTCGAATTCTTTACAGGCGACACACCAGTCCGCATACAGATCCAGCATGACCGGTTTGCCTTTCGCCTGCGCCAGTGCGCTGTTGAGTTCATCCACGTTCTTTATCTGGAAGAAGTTCAAATGCACCTGCGTTTGTCCCGCGGGTGTGCCAAATGCCCAGTCCTGCAGTGGCCGTACGCTCACCAGCGCGGCGGCGAGCAGGAGGATTTGCACCAGACGCATCCACGGCTTTTTCGCTGCCAGGCTTGTGATAAACGCCCAACAGAAGAAGGCAACACCGAGCATTGCCCACAGGCGCATCCCCCAGACGTCGCCGATAATACGCTCGAGCAAGAACACCGGCAGCGCCAGAATGACAAAACCAAACGCGGTTTTCACCGTCTCCATCCACGGGCCGCTCTTGGGCAGCAGACGGTTGCCAAATACCGTTACCAGAATCAATGGCAGACCCATTCCCAGCGCGTAGAGATACAACGTACCACCGCCGAGCCACAGGTTACCGCTCTGGGCAATATACAGCAGGATCGCGCTCAGTGGCGCGGTAGTGCACGGTGAGCAAATCAACCCGGCGATGGCACCCATCACGAACACGCCGCCCGGGGAGCCACCCTGCTGACGGTTACTCATCAGCGTTAAGCGAGTCTGCAACGCGGACGGCAGCTGTAAGCTGAACAAACCAAACATCGACAGCGCCAGCACAATAAATACGATCGACAGGCCAGTCAGCACATAAGGGTGCTGAAGTGCAGCCTGGAACTGCAGTCCGGCAGCAGCAACCACGAGGCCCAGTGCGGTGTAGGTCAACGCCATACCCTGCACGTAGATAAAGGCCAGCAGCAGGGCGCGTGCGGTTGAAAGGCGTTGCTTACCGCCTAGGACAATCCCGGAGATAAGCGGATACATGGGCAGCACGCACGGCGTGAAGGCGATACCGATACCAATCAGTAAAGCCCACAAGGCGGAGAAGGGCAGCGCTGTGTGACCGTCGTCCTTCATTCCGGCGCTCTCATCTGCGGGAGGCGCAGGCATACTGTCGGCCGCTTTAACTTCGCTCAGCGGAATGACTTTGGTTTCCGGCGGATAGCAGAAGCCCGCGTCAGCACAGCCCTGATACGTGACGGTCACGGTGGCGCCTTTATCGGCCTGATTGACCGCCACGGGCACGCTTAACCGCTGGCGATAGATTTCACTTTTGCCGAAAAACTCGTCTTCATGCCACTCGCCCGCAGGCATCTGAAGTGGGCCTACCTTTGCCTGAGCAGGCGTGATGCTGACCTGCTTGCGATAGAGGTAATACCCCTCTTTTATCTGCCAGGTAAGATTCAGGTCATGCTGATCTTGTTGAAAATCGAAAACAAATGCCTGGTCGGCAGAAATAACGTTCGAACGGCCGGGAGCGTCAAATAACCCGGCAAAAACTGATGTGCTGCACAGCAGCAGGATCAGCGTAAGGAAGCGTTGAGCCATGAGAGATAATCGTTGTCGCCGTGGACCACTGGCAATACCAGCAGTTCGGGGGTTTGATAAGGATGATGAGATTTGAGGCAGTCCAGGAGTGCCTGCTGGTTCGCCAGATTGGTTTTGAGCAACATCTGGACTTCGTACTCCTGCTCCAGTTTACCTTCCCAGTAGTAAAGGGAGGTGGCGCCAGGAAGGAGCGTCACGCAGGCTGCCAGTTTTTCGGCCAGCACTTTGGCGGCGAGATCCTGGGCAGAGGCTTCATCAGGGGCGGTACAAAGGACAACAACGGCATCAGGCGTGTTCACAAGTCGACCTCCTCATCACGAAAGTCTTCACTATATCACGCAAGGCTATTGGTCATTAATGAAACGGGCCGCAGAGCGGCCCGTTTTTAACTATTTTTACAACCTATCATTGTTTACAGCACGATGCCGCCAATGATAAAGCCGAGGATCACGCACAGCGAGATAGCCACCACGCCCGGGATCAGGAACGCATGGTTAAACACGTACTTACCGATGCGAGTCGAGCCAGTGTCATCCATCTCAACCGCCGCCAGCAGGGTTGGGTAGGTGGGTAAAACGAACAGCGCAGAAACGGCAGCAAACGAGGCGATAGCCGTCAGCGGGGTAACACCCAGCATCAGTGCCGCAGGCATCAGGGCTTTGGTGGTGGCCGCCTGAGAGTAAAGCAGGGTTGCGGCAAAGAAAAGCACCACAGCCAGGAGCCACGGATAGTTGTGCAGCAGGTCGCCCGCAACGGTCTGGATATCGCTGATGTGAGCTTTCACGAAGGTATCACCAAGCCAGGCCACACCCAGTACACACACGCAGGCGCTCATACCGGATTTAAAGGTACTGGCGTTGAGCACTTCGCTGGTGTCGATTTTACAGGTGATGCTGATCAGCGTAGCGATAGTCAGCATGAAAACCACAATCGCTTCGTTACGCGGCAGGACCGGGTTCTGGATCAGACCCACGGTGTCACTGATGGCGGTTGCGTAGAACATGACCGCAACGATACCGATCAGGAACAGCAAGACGGAGCGTTTTGCATGCGGCTTCAGTTCGAAGACCTGGCTACCACGCAGTTTCACTTCACCTTTTGCCAGACGCTCCTGATAAACCGGATCGTCTTTCAGTTCGGCGCCTAGGAAGTTACACAGCACGGCGGTGATCATCACTGCAATCAGCGTCACCGGAATACAGATGGCCAGCAGCGTCAGGTAACTCACGCCCATAGGCTCAAGGATACCGGCGAAGAAGACCACCGCAGCGGAGATAGGTGATGCGGTAATCGCAATCTGGGACGCGACCACGGCAATCGAGAGTGGACGAGACGGACGGATGCCCTGCTCTTTCGCCACTTCGGTAATGACCGGCAGCGTGGAGAAGGCGGTGTGGCCAGTACCGGCGAGAATGGTCATAAACCACGTCACCAGCGGGGCAAGGAAGGTAATGTATTTTGGATGGCGGCGTAACATACGCTCCGCCAGGCTCACCAGGTAGTCCATACCGCCTGCCACCTGCATGGCTGCGATAGCGGCAATAACCGCCATGATGATTTCGATAACGTCAAAAGGGATTGCGCCGGGTTTAATCTGAAAGATAAGGGTAAGTACGAGCACCCCGAGACCGCCGGCAAAACCAATGCCGATACCCCCGAGTCTTGCTCCCAAATAAATCGCCAACAGGACGATGACGAGTTCTGCTCCAAACATAAGGACCTGCCTTGCTTATTAACAAGTTGATATTGAATTGTTGTATTTTGGTAACGCCTATAAAGAAAAAAGGCACGTCACAAGTGACGTGCCTTAAGGAAGCCTAGCCTGAACTGCTACTGTTCGCTTTCATCGGTATATCGTTTCGCTTTGTATGCCGGGTGCATCAGGTTCTGGGCCGAGAAGATATCGTCCAGCTCGGCTTCGGTCAACAGTCCACGCTCCAGAACGACTTCACGCACGCTCTTACCTGTTTCGGCGCAAATCTTACCGACGATGTCGCCGTTATGGTGGCCGATGAATGGGTTGAGGTAGGTGACGATGCCGATGGAGTTGTAGACATACCCTTCACAAACTTCTTTGTTTGCGGTGATGCCGTTAACGCATTTCTCCAGCAGGTTGTAGCAGGCGTTGGTCAGAATGTGGATGGATTCAAACATTGCCTGGCCGATGACCGGCTCCATGACGTTCAGCTGCAGCTGGCCGGCTTCAGAGGCCATGGTCACGGTTGTATCGTTACCGATGACTTTAAAGCAGACCTGGTTCACCACTTCTGGCACTACCGGGTTCACTTTCGCCGGCATGATGGACGAACCGGCCTGCAGCTCTGGCAGGTTGATTTCATTCAGGCCAGCGCGCGGACCGGAAGAGAGCAGGCGCAGGTCATTACAGATTTTGGAGAGTTTCACCGCCAGACGTTTCAGGGCGCTGTGAACCATAACGTACGCGCCGCAGTCGGAGGTGGCTTCAATCAGATCTTCTGCAGGCACAACCGGCAGGTTAGAGACTTCAGCCAGCTTCTGTACCGCCAGCTGCTGGTAACCGTCCGGCGTATTCAGACGCGTGCCGATGGCGGTTGCGCCCAGGTTCACTTCCAGCAGCAGCTCTGAGGTGCGCAGCAGGTTTTTAGTTTCTTCGTTAAGCAGCACGTTAAACGCGTGGAATTCCTGACCGAGGGTCATCGGAACCGCGTCCTGCAGCTGGGTACGACCCATTTTCAGGATGTCCTGGAACTCAACGGCTTTGCGCTGGAAGCCATCACCCAGCTGATTAATGGCGTCCACCAGTTTCACCACGGAGGCATACACCGCGATACGGAAGCCGGTTGGGTAGGCGTCGTTAGTGGACTGACATTTATTAACGTGGTCGTTCGGATTCAGATACTGGTATTCACCTTTCTGATGACCCATCAGCTCCAGGCCGATGTTTGCCAGTACTTCATTGGTGTTCATGTTGACGGAGGTACCCGCGCCGCCCTGATAGACATCGACCGGGAACTGATCCATGCATTTGCCGTTGTTCAGCACTTCATCGCAGGCAGCGATAATCGCATTTGCCGCGCTTTTCGGAATGGTTTGCAGCTCTTTATTGGCCAGTGCTGCGGCTTTTTTCACCATCACCATGCCACGTACAAATTCAGGGATGTCGCTGATTTTGTTGTTGCTGATGTAGAAGTTTTCAATCGCTCTCAGAGTGTGAACACCATAGTAGGCATCCGCTGGAACTTCCCTGGTACCCAACAAGTCTTCTTCGATACGAATGTTGTTTAACATGTGAACCTTCTTTTCAAGCTGCCGATGGATTGTACTAAACACACAGTATTTATGTGGTTTTGAATATTTTCTGACCGACGATTATTCCCTCAATCAGCCAGATGTTCGAGATCATATGCTGATGATAGCGAATTGCCGTAATCTGGATCACTTATTATCGACCCGATTCCATGATAATTATTAATCTGTGAAATGAGTCACCGCTTTAAAATTTCCAGAAAAAATATCCGTGCAAACCGATTGAATTTTGGCTAATCGTCACCATTTCTTACAGACGCGTTTCGCGAACACATTCAGACGGGGGCCTGAGGGCACCTGCCACACAGGAGATGCCAGTGCGCTGGGTACCATTTATTGCTTTCTTTCTCTATGTTTACATCGAGATTTCAATTTTTATCCAGGTCGCCCATGTACTGGGTGTCCTGTTAACGCTGATTCTGGTGATTTTCACTTCGGTGATCGGCATGTCGCTGGTGCGTAATCAGGGTTTCAAAAATTTCCTGATAATGCAGCAGAAGATGGCCGCAGGCGAAAGCCCGGCCGCAGAGATGATCAAAAGCGTCTCGCTGATTATTGCTGGCCTGCTGCTGATCCTGCCGGGGTTCTTCACTGACTTCCTCGGCCTGCTGCTGCTTCTGCCACCGGTGCAAAAACACCTGACCATGAAGCTACTGCCGCATCTGCGTTTTAGCCGTATGCCGGGCGGTGGATTCAGTACAGGGCCGGGGGATACTTTCGAAGGGGAGTATCAGCGTAAAGATGAACAGCGCGACCGTTTAGACCATAAAGACGATCGGTAAAAGAGGCCAGGCCCGATAAGCGAATCGCTACCGGGCTTTGTTTTACAGGGTGCCGCGTTTCGGTAAAAACAGCCACAGCCCCGCCAGCATGCTAATCGCATACAGGCTTTTCCACCCCACCATCGCCATCAACAGCAGGCAAAGCACGCCACCAACCACTGCCAGCGCTTTATAGCGACCTTTCAGCAGACGACAACCCGCCAGCATGCACAGCAGGTAGATCATGATGAAAATCCCGTTGGCGTACACGATCAGGGCATCAAGATTGATATTCAGCCCGTAAATACATAGCGAACTCAAGACGCAGCAGCCCAGCACGGTATTAAGCGCATTCAACGGCAACTGACGTTTAGACAGGCGCGCAAGGCGGCTCTCTGGTCTATCAAGCGCCTGCGACCATACCAGACGCGCAAAGCTCTGGATGTAGATATTGAGGCTGGCAAAACAGGCCAGATAGCCAATAACACAGGCGACCCACAGCGCTTTCAGACCAAACAGTTGCACCACAATGCCCGGCAGCGAGGCAGCGGCCGCTTTATCCGCGGCGAACGCGTTGAAATGCAGTACCAGCACGGTACAGGCCCAGTAAACGGTACCTGCTAATAGCAGGCCAATCATCAGGGCGCGCGGGAAATCCCGTTCCGGTTGTTTAAACTCAGAGGCCAGATGGGCGAACGCCTCCAGCCCGACAAAACACCAGAACATCACCGACAGCGCAGCGAACAGCTGCGAATGGTTGACCTCACTTACCGCGGGGAAGGGGATCTCCTTCAGCGTAATATCCCCTTTCCACCAGATGGCGACAATGAGGGCCACAATCAGTATTGCAACGACGGTTTGCAGGTTGGCACTCGAGCTGGCGCCCCGTGAGCCGACCCACCAGACGATGGCCAGCGTACCCAGCTCGGCTAGCAGCAGTTGCTCGTTATGCCAGCCAAACAGCGCCTGGCCAAAACCGGTCGCGATATGCAACGCTGCCGGTAGACCGACGGGAATAACAGAAAGAAACAGCCAACCGGTGACCCGCTCCAGTCGCGGACCAAACGCCATACCGACAAAGTGCGCTACGCCGCCCGCGCTGGGGAAATGCCGTCCGAGGATGGCAAACACGACCGCGACCGGAAACACCAGCACAATCAGCACTGGCCACGCCCACAGGCTATTATTGCCGGCCACCAGCGCTGCCAGCGCGGGTACCGCAAACACACCCGTACCTAACAAGGAGGTCGACAGCAGACCCACGCCCTGCGCCAGTCCCAACTCCTGTTTTAGTCCACTCATTGACATCGCCCTGCCACGATCAAAAGAGAGGCGATGGTAACACTTTCGCAAATTTTTTTTCGTCTGCCCCTTGAAGGGGGAAAAAGCTATCCCCATCTCTCAGGGCACTAGTCGGAAAACCGCGTGCGGACCGGCGTCATCCATAACTGATAATGACTTTCTCAAAGGAGAGCTATCAATGAGTATTCGTCCGTTACATGATCGTGTGATCGTCAAACGTAAAGAAGTTGAAACCAAGTCTGCTGGCGGCATCGTTCTGACTGGTTCTGCAGCAGCAAAATCAACGCGTGGCGAAATCATCGCTGTCGGTAAGGGCCGCATTCTGGAAAACGGAACTGTGCAGCCACTGGACGTTAAAGTTGGTGACATCGTAATTTTCAACGATGGCTACGGCGTGAAATCCGAGAAGATCGACAATGAAGAAGTGTTGATCATGTCCGAAAGCGACATTCTGGCAATTGTTGAAGCGTAATTTTACGCACGAGAATTTGAGGAAATAAGAACATGGCAGCTAAAGACGTAAAATTCGGTAACGACGCTCGTGTAAAAATGCTCCGCGGCGTAAACGTACTGGCAGATGCAGTTAAAGTGACCCTGGGCCCGAAAGGCCGTAACGTAGTGCTGGATAAATCCTTCGGCGCGCCAACCATCACTAAAGACGGTGTTTCTGTAGCACGTGAAATCGAGCTAGAAGACAAGTTCGAAAACATGGGCGCGCAGATGGTGAAAGAAGTTGCCTCTAAAGCGAACGACGCTGCAGGCGACGGTACCACCACCGCAACCGTACTGGCGCAGGCTATCATCACCGAAGGTCTGAAAGCCGTTGCTGCGGGTATGAACCCAATGGATCTGAAGCGCGGTATCGACAAAGCGGTTACTGCGGCGGTTGAAGAGCTGAAAGCGCTGTCCGTTCCATGCTCCGACTCTAAAGCGATTGCTCAGGTTGGTACTATCTCCGCTAACTCCGACGAAACCGTAGGTAAACTGATCGCGGAAGCGATGGACAAAGTCGGTAAAGAAGGCGTGATCACCGTTGAAGACGGTACCGGTCTGGAAGACGAACTGGACGTGGTTGAAGGTATGCAGTTCGACCGCGGTTACCTGTCCCCATACTTCATCAACAAGCCAGAAACGGGCGCTGTTGAGCTGGAAAGCCCATTCATCCTGCTGGCTGACAAGAAAATCTCCAACATCCGTGAAATGCTGCCAGTGCTGGAAGCCGTTGCGAAAGCAGGCAAGCCGCTGGTTATCATTGCTGAAGACGTTGAAGGTGAAGCACTGGCGACCCTGGTGGTTAACACCATGCGTGGCATCGTGAAAGTGGCTGCGGTTAAAGCACCTGGCTTCGGCGACCGCCGTAAAGCGATGCTGCAGGATATCGCTACCCTGACTGGCGGTACCGTAATCTCTGAAGAGATCGGTATGGAGCTGGAAAAAGCGACCCTGGAAGACCTGGGCCAGGCTAAACGCGTTGTGATCAACAAAGACACCACCACCATCATCGATGGCGTGGGTGAAGAAGCGGCTATTCAGGGCCGTGTTGCTCAGATCCGTAAGCAGATTGAAGAAGCAACCTCTGATTACGACCGTGAAAAACTGCAGGAGCGCGTAGCGAAACTGGCAGGCGGCGTGGCAGTAATCAAAGTGGGCGCGGCAACTGAAGTTGAAATGAAAGAGAAGAAAGCACGCGTTGACGATGCTCTGCACGCGACCCGTGCAGCAGTAGAAGAAGGCGTGGTAGCTGGTGGTGGTGTCGCGCTGGTGCGTGTTGCCGCTAAACTGGCTGGCCTGACTGCTCAGAACGAAGATCAGAACGTGGGTATCAAAGTTGCGCTGCGCGCAATGGAAGCACCACTGCGTCAGATCGTTTCCAACGCCGGTGAAGAGCCATCCGTGGTTGCGAACATGGTGAAAGCGGGCGAAGGTAACTACGGTTACAACGCTGCAACTGAAGAATACGGCAACATGATCGACTTCGGTATCCTGGATCCAACCAAAGTGACCCGTTCTGCACTGCAGTACGCGGCCTCTGTAGCGGGTCTGATGATCACTACCGAGTGCATGGTGACCGACATGCCTAAAGGCGACGCACCTGACTTAGGTGCTGCGGGTATGGGCGGCATGGGTGGTATGGGCGGCATGATGTAATCGTGCGCTTTACCGCTTAGAATGAGAAAAACCCCCGGGCAGAAATGCTCGGGGGTTTTTCTTTTGGTCATCTTTTTAGTATAAGGTTTACACACGGACAACATCTGCTGTCCAGCTTATTGAAAACGAGGAATAACATGCGCGTAAAAGTCTGTGCAGGGATCGTAGGAGCAGCATTGCTGCTGGCGGGTTGTAGCTCCAGCAATGAGCTGTCTGCTGCAGGTCAGGGCGTTCGCTTTGTTGAAGATAAGCCGGGTAACGAGTGCCAGTTTTTAGGCACGGCAACCGGTGAGCAAAGCAACTGGATGTCGGGTCAGCACGGTGAAGAAGGTGGATCTATGCGCGGTGCCGCTAACGCGCTGCGTAACCAGGCTGCAGAGATGGGTGGCAACGTGATTTACGGTGTGAGCAGCCCGTCGCAAGGGATGTTGTCCAGCTTCGTGCCAACGGCCAGCCAGATGAATGGCCAGGTCTATAAGTGCCCTAACTGATCTACATTGCTGATGGCGCTGCGCCCAACCCCACCGGGCGGATAAGCGTAGCGCCACCTGCCATTATTGTTGCCGCAGTTGCAAATCCAGCGGCGTCTTACTCGGCTCACCGCCAATCTCTCGCGCCAGCTTCGGCACCATATAGCCTGAAACCAGCGTTAACAGTTCGCGCATAATCTGCCGGGCCTCATCATCCGTGACCATGAAATGCGCCGCGCCTTGCACACGATCCAGTACGTGCAGGTAGTAGGGCATCACGCCCGCATCGAATAACGCATTACTGAGCTCCGCCAGAACCCGGGCATTATCATTCACACCGCGCAGCAACACGCTCTGGTTCAACAGCGTCACACCCGCTTTGCGCAGACGCGCCATCGCCGCACGGAATGCCTCATCGATTTCATTCGCATGGTTGATATGGTTCACCAGCAGAACCTGTAAACGAGACTGCTCAAGGCGAGATACCAGACCGTCCGTAATACGTGCCGGAATAACAATCGGTAAACGGCTGTGGATGCGCAAACGCTTAATGTGTGGAATGGCTTCAAGCTGGGTCAACAGCCAGTCCAGTTCATGATCTTTTGCCATCAGCGGATCGCCACCCGAAAAAATGATCTCATCCAGTTCCGGATGGGCGGCGATATAGTCCAGGGCGACCTGCCAGTTGCGTTTATTACCCTGATTTTCGGCATACGGGAAGTGGCGACGGAAACAATAACGGCAGTTTACCGCGCAGCCGCCTTTCACCAGCAGCAGGGCACGGTTGAGATATTTATGCAGTAAACCCGGTACCACACTGTTCTGCTCTTCCAGAGGATCGGTGCTGTACCCTGGCGCCGATATAAACTCTTCCTGCGTAGTAAGCGTTTGTTTTAATAATGGATCGTCAGGGTTTCCTTTCTCCATACGGGCAACAAACGCGCGGGGAACACGCAGGGCAAAAAGTCGCTTAGCCTCGCGGCCTGCAAGCAACTCTGGGTGCTGATCGAGGTCTAACAGACGCAGCAATTCATCAGGACTGGTGATTACATCGGCAAGTTGCGATAACCAATCTTCTCTGGACGGGGTGTTTAGGGTTACAATATGCGCCATTTTGTGGCTTAGCTACCAGTTAACAAATTTAGAGGGCCTTATGGCAACGTACTATAGCAACGATTTTCGTGCTGGTCTTAAAATCATGATGGACGGCGAACCGTACGCGGTTGAAGCCAGCGAATTCGTTAAACCAGGTAAAGGCCAGGCATTCGCGCGCGTTAAGCTGCGTCGCCTGCTGACCGGTACCCGTGTTGAGAAAACCTTCAAGTCTACTGACTCCGCTGAAGGCGCTGATGTTGTCGATATGAACCTGACTTACCTGTACAACGACGGTGAGTTCTGGCACTTCATGAACAACGAAACGTTCGAGCAGCTGTCTGCGGATGCTAAAGCGATTGGCGATAGCGAAAAATGGCTGCTGGACCAGGCTGAGTGCATCGTGACCCTGTGGAACGGCCAGCCTATCGCTGTTACCCCACCAAACTTCGTAGAGCTGGAAATCGTTGAAACCGACCCAGGTCTGAAAGGTGATACCGCAGGTACTGGCGGCAAGCCAGCTACCCTGTCCACCGGTGCAGTGGTTAAAGTTCCACTGTTCGTACAGACTGGTGAAGTGATCAAAGTAGATACCCGCTCCGGCGAATACGTATCTCGCGTGAAGTAATTTACGTCAAGACTGAAGGCGCAGCGCCCGCTGCGCCTGTTTTTTGCAGGCAGGGATGATGAACCGTACCGTTAAAATTCTGCTTCTGTTAGCGCTGTCCAGCGCGTTGCTTTCCGGCTGTAACACCACGCGTGGAATGGGGGAAGATATCCAGGATCTCGGCCATATCATTTCTCACGCGGCCAGCTAACCCCGTCTAATTTTCCTAAAAATGCGTCCTTTTCCGTCAAACGACGGGATATTGTCTATTCTTAAGTTGCTATACACAAAACAACTTTGGCTATAAAAGGAAGATATTATGGTTAAGAAGACAATTGCAGCGATCTTTTCAGTCCTGGTACTTTCTTCAGTATTAACAGCCTGTAATACCACGCGTGGCGTTGGTCAGGATATTTCTGAAGGTGGTAGTGCAATCTCTGGTGCGGCAAGTAAAGCACAGCAGTAATTGAATAAACGGTACGGAACCAGACGGGTTTCGTACCGTCAGCTTTCTGATTCCTGCAGGGATAAAAACGGTGAATAACGCGTATCCATATGCAATTTCATGCGGATATTCCGTTTATAGGTATAGACCGTTTTACCGTTAATACTCAGGTGAGCCGCAATTTTCTGATTGCTGGCACCCTCCATCCACAACGTCAGCACTTTCTCCTCCTGGCGCGTCAGCAAAGGCGCGGTTACCTTTGGCTTTTCACTGTTCGCGTGCGAAATGAGTGCGTCGTGGATAACTGTCCCCAGTTGTTCAAGACGGGCATTTTTCAACAGCGATGACCAGACCGGGAATTGCTTCAGCCAGGCGGTCATTTCACTATCCTCACCCGATTGCAGCAAAATAAAGGGCACTCTTTCGCTGGCGTTCAGCAAAGATGAGAGGGACTGAAAGGGATGTACATCCTGTCTGAACCCATGCAGGTCAGCAATAACCAGCGTCGGTTTCCATTGCAGAATGTGCTCTCTGGCGAGGAAAAGATTATTCAGGCCGGTCACAACGACGTTTTCCGGAAATAAACCGGAATGATTGAGCCATGCTTCAAACCCGGTGCGGGTGAAGTGACAACGGTCAATCAAAAGAATTTTGAACATATTATATTCGCAGTCGGCTAGTGGTTTGGCTTCCTGCCATCAGAAAGCACATCATCATAGAGAAGTCGGATGAGTGATAAATGCCTGAACTGCGCGGCATACTGCGGCTATTTCTTGCCTTAACATGTTCAGCACAAAAGGATTGAAAAAAAATCGCACGCTAACCAAAATATGAGGCGTAATCTTTGCCTTGCGGGACGACCCGTAAGCGCTTCCTTCATCGGGGACGGCCCCAACTTGCATTTAAGTTAAGGAGCCTGAAATGTCCTGGATCATTCTTGTTATTGCTGGCCTGCTCGAAGTGGTATGGGCGATAGGTCTGAAGTACACCCACGGTTTTACCCGCCTGACACCCAGCGTCATTACCATCACCGCGATGATTGTGAGTATCGTTTTGCTCTCGTGGGCGATGCGTTCTTTACCGGTGGGGACAGCGTATGCCGTCTGGACGGGAATTGGCGCCGTGGGGGCGGCCATCACGGGGATCCTGCTGTTGGGTGAGTCAGCGAGTCTGGCGCGTATCGCCAGCCTCGCCCTGATTGTGGCCGGTATTATTGGGTTGAAGCTCAGCACCCATTAATGGGGTTGTTCTACCCAGATGAGTTTCGACACATCAAACCCTTGCCGGGTCGCGACGTCCAGCATCTGCTGTTTCATCTCAGGTGAAAGGGTTGGGGTGCGAGAGAGGATCCACAGATAGTTACGATCCGGCCCGCAGACCAGCGCGTGACGGTACTCTCTGTCGAGCGCGATCACGTTATATCCGCCATAGAACGGGCCGAAGAAGGAGACTTTGAGCGCGGCCCGTCGCGGGTCGCCGGTAAAGTACGCTTGTCCAATCGACTGCTGCCACATCTCCCGGTCCGGATTATAGCCCCGGTTGATAACCTGAATACCGCCGTCATCCATCGGGCTGTAATTTGCCGTGACCTTCTCTAAACCTCGTTCAAAACGGTGGTCAAGGCGCGCGATTTCATACCATGTTCCAAGAAAACGTTGTGCGTCGAAATTGCTGACAACGGTGACGCCGGGAGGGGGAGTAGGGGAGCTGCAGGCAACCACTAAAAACGCGGCTGTCACTGCGGCGATAACAGGCAAAATGCGCATAGGAGTTTCCTTACTGTTTTTTGTTAAGTGTAGATGACAGCAAGGAAAATGCGGGAATTTTGCAGGCCGGGTGGGCATCAGCATCACCCGGCAAGATGTTACTGCAGAGCGCTCAGAATACGGTATGCCGCTTCCACGCGTGCCGGGTTCGGGTAGCTCTTGTTCGCCAGCATAACGATGCCGAGTTCCTTCTCAGGAATAAATGCCACGTAGCTGCCAAATCCGCCCGTCGAGCCTGTTTTATGTACCCATGACGCTTTTACCGGTGGTGCAGGAGGGTTCACTTCTGCCACGGGCAACGGCGCAAGCGCTACTTTGTTGTCGCTGCCCTCCACCACGGTTTTGGCTTCTACCGGCCAGTTGAGCATCTCCCAGCCCAGGCCCTGGTACATCGAGCCTGTGCGCCAGTAGCGAGACTGTGCAAGCACCATGCCCTGCTTCAGTGAGGCATCCTGTACGCCATCGGGGGCCATGTTAGCCACCACCCAGCTCGCCATATCCTTCACGTTGGTTTTCACGCCATACGCTTCGGCGTCGAGCATGCCCGGCGAAACGTGAACCGCTTTACCGTCACGATAACCCCAGGCGTAATGCTGTTCTTCTGACTTCGGAACGTTAATCCACGTATGGTTCAGGTTAAGCGGCTTCAGGACCCGCTCTGTCATCGCCTGCTCAAAGCGCATGCCAGAAGGTTTCACCGCCAGAGCCCCAAACAGACCGATGCTGGCGTTCGCATAAAGACGCGTGGTGCCTGGCGCCCACTGTGGTTGCCAGGACTGGTAAAAACGCAGCAGCGAGGCATTATCGGTAACCTCATCGGGCACCTGTAACGGCAGGCCACCGGCAGTATAGGTTGCCAGGTCCAGCATGCGAACGCCCTGCCACTGTTTGCCGGTCAGCTCAGGCCAGTATTTGGTCACCGGATCGCCCAGCGAAATTTCACCGCGAGCAATAGCATCGCCACCCAGAACGCCGGTGAAGGTTTTGCTGATTGAGCCCAGCTCAAACAGCGTTTGTGCAGTGACGGGTGTGTTCGCTGCGACATCGGCCTTGCCGAAGGTGAAGTAGTGCGGCTGGCCCTGATAGATCACGGCGACCGCCATACCCGGAATAGACTGCGCTTTCATCAGGGGCGTAACGGTACGTTCCACGACCTTCGCCAGCTGTGTTTCTGACAGAGGTGCGGCTAATGCAGCGCAGGAGGTGCTGAGCAGCAGGGCGCAGCACAGGGATTTTTTCATCATCAGTTATCTTCCGTAATAGCGAGTCAAGGGAGTGTCCGGGCCCGTCAGACATACCTAGTCTGTTGGATTTGACTGTGGCTGACAAACGGTTAAATTTAGCATTAGCTGTTAATTTTTCTAACGGATGGGTCGATGACACGCAGCTATTTACCGCTTAATTCGCTTCGTGCCTTCGAAGCCGCGGCAAGGCACCTCAGTTTTACTAATGCTGCCATTGAGCTGAATGTCACCCATTCAGCCATCAGTCAGCACGTTAAGACGCTGGAACAACATCTGAACTGTCAGCTGTTTGTCCGGGTTTCGCGCGGATTGATGCTGACGACAGAGGGCGAGAATCTGCTGCCGGTGCTGAACGATTCGTTTGATCGTATCGCCGGCATGCTGGATCGCTTTGCCAGTCATCGCGCGCTGGAGAAGCTTAAAATTGGCGTGGTGGGGACTTTTGCGACCGGGGTGTTATTCGCGCAGCTAGATGATTTCCGTCGCCGCTATCCGCATATCGATCTGCATCTTTCGACCCATAATAACCGCGTCGATCCGGCCGCCGAAGGGCTGGATTACACGATCCGCTACGGTGGAGGGGCGTGGCATGGCACTGAAGCGACGTTTCTGTGTTCTGCGCCGCTGGCTCCGCTGTGCACGCCTGAAATTGCCGTCGGGCTACAAGCACCGGCGGACATGCTGAAGTTTACGCTGCTGCGCTCTTACCGACGCGACGAATGGTCGGCGTGGATGCAGGCCGCGGGCGAACTCCCGCCGTCACCAACGCATCGGGTGATGGTGTTTGATTCATCCGTTACCATGCTGGAAGCCGCGCAGGCCGGCGTGGGAATTGCTATCGCACCTGTGGGTATGTTCACTCATCTGCTGAACAGCGAACGTATCATTCAGCCGTTTGCGACACAGATTGAGCTGGGCAGTTACTGGTTAACCCGATTGCAGTCACGGACAGAAACCCCTGCAATGCGTGAGTTTGCGCAGTGGCTGGTGGGGAAAATGCAGAAATGACAGGCCCGCCGGGGAGCGGGCCTGATGTATCAGATAGTAACCACGGCAATCAGCGTAACCACCGTCAGGATGGTTGCCAGGCCGTAGAACACCCATTTCCCGCTCGGGACATGGATTTTCAGGTCATGCATCGCGTGGTGAATACGGTGCAGGCCACACCACAGCGGCAGGACGATCATCAGGAAGATGAACACACGGCCAATAAAGCTGCTGGCAAAGGCCAGTACTCGCTCGTAACCCAGCGCATCGCCCGGAAACAGCCCCAGTGGCAGCATAATACCGACCAGCAGGATGATGACCGGCGCGATGATGGCGCTCCACATCCCCCCTGCGCCAAACAGTCCCCAGAAGACCGGCTCGTCAGAACGTTTTGGATTTGGATTAATCACAGTAGTCTCCTTACCAGAACAGTGCGACAAACAGAATGACCACAGTGACGAGGATCGTCACGCCCCATAGCCCTTTAATGACCGGCTCTGGCCCCATTTTCTCGTCTTTAATGATGATGTTCGCCGCTTTTGGCGCCAGTTCAAACCAGGTTTTGGTATGAAGCAGCGCTGCCGCGAGCACAATCAGGTTCAGGATCACGATGATGGGGTTTTGCAGGAAGCCGACAAAGCTGGCCCAGGTTTCAGGGCCATGTTTGAGGGCATAAACGCCATACATCAGCTCCAGGCTGAACCAGACCGCCGGCACCGCGGTGCCTTCACGCAGCATATAGAAGCGATAAAACGGCAGTTTCTTCCACCAGGTGGACGGCATTGGCCGCACGTAGGCTTTGCGTTTAGTCGTCATTATGCACTCCTTAGCGTGGTTTCAGGGTGGCGATAAGAAAGTCTTTCGAGCTTTCCACTTTACCCTGCTGAATAGCGGCGGCCGGGTCGACGTGCTTTGGACAGACTTCGGAGCAGTAGCCCACAAAAGTACAGCTCCAGACGCCGTTCTGGCTGTTAAGCTGCGGCATACGTTCTTTTTTACCGTGGTCGCGGCTGTCCTCGTTATAGCGGTGCGCCAGGGTAATGGCCGCCGGGCCAATAAACTCTGGATTCAGGCCAAACTGTGGACACGCGGCGTAGCACAGACCACAGTTGATGCAGCCGGAGAACTGATGGTATTTCGCCATCTGAGCTGGCGTCTGGGTGTTCGTCCCCTGATCCGGCGTACGTGGATTGCCGATGATGTACGGCTTAATCGCTTCCAGACTTTCGATAAAGTGGGTCATATCGACCACCAGATCGCGTTCAATCGGGAAGTTACCCAGCGCTTCTACTTTGATGCCTTTGGTATATTCACGCAGGAAAGTTTTACAGGCCAGTTTCGGCACCTTGTTGACCATCATGCCGCAGGAGCCGCAGATTGCCATACGGCACGACCAGCGGTAGCTCAGGTCCGGCGCAAGGTTATCTTTGATATAGCCGAGCGCATCCAGCAGAGAGGTTTGCTCGTCATAAGGGACTTCATAGAATGCGCTGTGCGGTGCGGTGTCCACTTCCGGATTGTAGCGCACCACTTCAATTTTCAGTTTCTGCATCTCAGCCATTCGCCTTCTCCTTCTTCTCGGCGGCTTCTGCTTCTGCGCCATACACGCGTTTAGCCGGTGGCAACGTCGTGATTTTCACGTCGCTGTAGTCCAGACGGGTGGTGCCATCCGCATCGCGCCAGGCGAGAGTGTGTTTCAGGAAATTGACGTCATCACGTTCGGTGCAGCCTTCATCAAGACGCTGATGCGCGCCGCGTGACTCTTTACGTGCCAGCGCAGAGTGCGCCATACATTCCGCCACGTTCAGGCCGTGACCCAGCTCGATGGTATAGAGCAGGTCTGTGTTGAACACGCTGGAGGTATCGGTAATGCGCACGCGCTTGAAGCGCTCCTGCAGCTCTGCCAGCTTATCCACGGTTTTTTGCATCAGCTCAGGGGTACGGTAGATACCGCAGCCTTCTTCCATCGACAGGCCCATCTCGTCGCGGATTTTCGACCAGTTTTCATTTCCTTCCTGGTTCACCAGGTTTTTCAGCCGTTTTTCGACGTCAACGACCTGGGCATCCAGCGCCGCGCTGTTCGCCTCGCCCGCGGTGGCAGCACGCTCCATCGCGCGTTCGCCCGCCATGCGGCCAAAGACCACCAGCTCCGCCAGTGAGTTTGACCCCAGACGGTTAGCACCGTGCAGGCCGACAGAGGAGCACTCGCCCACGGCAAACAGCCCTTTAATGCGGGTTTCGCACTGCTGATCGGTTTCGATACCGCCCATGGTGTAGTGGGCCGTTGGACGTACCGGAATCGGCTCTTTCACCGGATCGACGCCAACATAGGCTTTTGCCAGTTCGCAAATGAACGGCAGACGTTCCAGCAGTTTCTTCTCGCCAAGATGACGCAGGTCGAGGTAGACCACATCGCCGCGTGGCGTGGAGATGGTGTTGCCTTTGCGCCACTCGTGCCAGAAGGCCTGAGACACTTTGTCGCGTGGGCCCAGTTCCATGTATTTGTTTTTCGGCTCGCCGAGCGGGGTTTCCGGGCCCATGCCGTAATCCTGCAGATAGCGGTAGCCATTTTTATTGACCAGGATCCCGCCTTCACCACGGCAGCCTTCCGTCATCAGAATGCCGGAGCCGGGCAGGCCAGTAGGGTGATACTGCACGAACTCCATATCCCGCAGCGGCACGCCGTGGCTGAGCGCCATGCCCATGCCGTCACCGGTGACGATACCGCCGTTGGTGTTGTAGCGGTAAACACGCCCCGCACCGCCGGTAGCCATGACCACCGCGTTGGCGCGGATCTGGACGAGGGTGCCTTCCATCATGTTCATCGCCACCAGACCGCGCGCCTGACCGTCATCAACCAGAATGTCGAGGACGAAATGTTCGTCAAAGCGCTGAATCTGTGGGAACTGAAGGGAGGTCTGGAACAGGGTGTGCAACATGTGGAAGCCGGTTTTATCGGCGGCGAACCAGGTGCGTTCGATCTTCATCCCGCCGAAGCGGCGAACGTTGACGCTGCCGTCCGGACGACGGCTCCACGGACATCCCCACAGTTCAAGCTGGGTCATCTCCGTAGGACAATGGTGTACAAAGTAGTCAACGACATCCTGCTCGCAAAGCCAGTCGCCCCCTGCAACCGTGTCGTGGAAATGGTATTCGAAGCTGTCATGATCCTGCGCAACGGCGGCGGATCCTCCTTCTGCGGCAACCGTATGGCTGCGCATCGGATAGACTTTTGAAATCAATGCGATTTTAGCGTTGGGATTAGCTTGTGCTGCAGCAATCGCAGCACGTAATCCAGCCCCGCCAGCGCCTATAACGGCAAGATCGGCTTGAAAAGTTTGCACGACATTCCTCCAGATTTTTGTTATTTCGCAACGCGATAAACTAAAGGTAGTTCACCCGTCCAAAAGGACGATTGCGAAAGCGTTTCCACTGCTCCTTTATGGGTAAAGCAGTATAACCGCGTGGATGTCAGGGAAATTTGACGTGTTCGATTTTTTTGCTGTTCTGTGCGGCGATTTATCGCGGTGAGTAATGAATTTCGTCGCGCAATTGTTCGCCTAAATGAAATGCGCTTTTTTACTGCGCAAAATTTGTCTCCGTCCCTGGTAACGAGTAGACTTCGTGCCCTTGTCTGAAATCGGAGAAAAACTCATGAGCGAAACGGCCACCTGGCAGCCGAGCGCATCCATCCCCAACCTGCTAAAACGCGCTGCAATTATGGCGGAGATCCGCCGCTTCTTTGCCGACCGCGGCGTCCTTGAGGTGGAAACCCCGTGCATGAGTCAGGCAACGGTAACGGATATTCATCTGGTCCCGTTTGAAACCCGTTTTGTTGGTCCTGGCCACTCACAGGGCATGAATTTGTATCTGATGACCAGCCCGGAATACCACATGAAACGCCTGCTGGCGGCAGGGTGTGGCCCGGTCTATCAGCTGTGCCGCAGTTTCCGTAATGAAGAGATGGGGCGTCACCACAATCCGGAATTCACCATGTTGGAGTGGTACCGTCCGCATTATGATATGTACCGCCTGATGAACGAGGTGGACGATCTGCTGCAGCAGGTGCTGGAGTGCTCAGAAGCGGAAACGCTCTCTTATCAGCAGGTTTTCCAGCGTTACCTGGAAATTGATCCGCTCTCTGCGGATAAAGCGCAGCTGCGCGAAGTGGCGGCAAAACTGGATCTGAGCAACGTGGCAGATACCGAAGAAGACCGCGACACGCTGCTGCAACTGCTCTTCACCTTTGGCGTTGAGCCGCAAATTGGCAAAGACCGGCCGACGTTTGTATATCACTTCCCGGCAAGCCAGGCTTCGCTGGCGCAGATCAGCACCGAAGATCACCGCGTGGCGGAGCGTTTTGAGGTCTATTACAAAGGTATCGAGCTGGCGAACGGCTTCCACGAACTGACCGACGCACGCGAACAGCAGCAGCGTTTTGAGCAGGATAACCGCAAGCGCGCGGCACGTGGTCTGCCGCAGCAGCCTATTGATACCCATCTGCTGGAAGCATTGAAGGCGGGCCTGCCGGACTGCTCCGGCGTGGCGCTGGGCGTTGATCGTCTGGTGATGCTGGCGCTGGGCGCAGAACAGCTGGGCGAAGTGATCGCGTTTACGGTCGATCGCGCATAACGCACCGTATTGCCGGGTAGCGCTGTCGCTTACCCGGCTCACCTCTGATGTCAATTAACCTTTCCATTTCCGCACGACAACATTAAAAACTGCCACATTCTCTGTACGCAGGTCTTTTTCTTAATTTGCCCCTAATAGCCACAATATTAGTCTGGTCTTCTGCTACCATCCGCGCAGTTTAACTTCCTTTGGATGGCGCTATGTCCCAGTCACTTAAAAAGATGACCCTCACCGGGCTCATCCTGATGATTTTCACCTCCGTCTTTGGCTTTGCCAACAGCCCGTCGGCTTTCTATCTGATGGGCTACAGCGCAACGCCGTTCTACATCGTCTCGGCCCTGTTTTTCTTCATACCGTTTGCGCTGATGATGGCGGAAATGGGGGCGGCCTACCGCAAAGAAGAGGGCGGGATCTATTCCTGGATGAACAACAGCATCGGCCCGCGCTACGCATTTATCGGCACGTTTATGTGGTTCTCCTCGTATGTGGTCTGGATGGTCAGTACGGCGGCCAAGGTCTGGGTACCGTTTTCGACGTTTGTTTTCGGCAGCGATCATACTCAGGTCTGGTCTTTGGCCGGTCTGAGCTCCACGCAGGTGGTCGGGATTCTGGCCGTCTGCTGGATGGTGGTTGTAACGCTGGTGGCGTCTAAGGGCATCAACAAAATTGCCCGCATTACCGCCGTGGGCGGGATTTCGGTGATGTGTCTGAACCTGGTGCTGCTGCTGGTCAGCATTGCCATTCTGTGCCTGAACGGCGGACACTTCGCTCAGGAGGTGAACTTCGTTTCCTCGCCCAACCCGAGCTATCAGTCCGGGCTCGCTATGCTCTCCTTTGTGGTGTTTGCCATTTTTGCGTACGGCGGTATTGAGGCAGTGGGCGGCCTGGTCGACAAGACCGAGAACCCGGAAAAGAACTTTGCGAAAGGCATTATTTTTGCCGCGATAGTTATCTCCATTGGCTATTCGCTGGCAATTTTCCTCTGGGGCGTCAGCACCAACTGGCAGCAGGTACTCAGCAACAACACCACTAACCTGGGCAACATTACCTATGTGCTGATGAAAAGCCTGGGGATGACGCTGGGACAAGCGATGAATCTGACACCGGAAGCGGCGGCAACGATGGGCGTCTGGTTTGCACGCATCACCGGCTTGTCCATGTTCCTTGCCTATACCGGCGCGTTTTTCACGCTGATTTACTCTCCGTTGAAAGCGATAATTCAGGGCACGCCAAAAGCGCTGTGGCCTGCACGCATGACGCAACTGAATACCGCAGGTATGCCCGCCAACGCCATGTGGATGCAGTGCCTGCTGGTCAGCGTGTTCATTTTGCTGGTGTCGTTTGGTGGGGATACCGCGTCAGCGTTTTATAACAAGCTGACCCTGATGGCGAACGTGTCGATGACATTGCCTTATCTCTTTCTGAGCCTGGCCTTCCCGTTCTTTAAGGCGAAGGAGGATCTTGAGCGTCCGTTTGTGATTTTCAAAACGCGCGCCGCCACGCTGCTGGCAACCGCGGTGGTGGTGCTGGTAGTGGCATTCGCCAACATCTTTACCGTTATTCAGCCGGTGATTGAGGCGAATGACTGGAGTAGCGCACTGTGGATGGTGGGCGGTCCAGTCTTCTTCTCGCTGCTGGCGATGGGGATTTATGAGAATTACCGCCGACGTTCTGTGGCGTTGCTGACGGAAGTGGCGTAGCGGTTAAACATTCCCCTCCCGGAAGGGAGGGGAGAAGGGTTACAGACTTCCTGCCGGGCGTGTGCGCGCCGCTGACGTTAACGTTCTTCCCGTTTTACGCCCGTCCAGGCTTTCCAGACGCATCTGGAACGGTGGGAACGGCATATCAATGCCGTGCTCACGGAACCCTGCCAGAATCAGCTGGTGGATCTCATGACGCAGTGGCATACGGTGTCCCATTTCGGCGGCGTAAATACGCAGTTCGAAAATCTGGATCCCCTGTTGTAAATCCACCAGGAACACTTCCGGCGCCGGGTTGTCGATCACGAATGAACAGCGCTCCGCGGCAGTGTAGAGGATCTGAGTGACCTCTTCGCTGTTGGCATCCGACGGCGCAGGTACCGTCAGCACCACACGCGTGACGGAGTCTGACAGCGACCAGTTGATAAACTGCTCGGTAATAAACGCCTTGTTCGGCACGATGATCTCTTTACGGTCCCAGTCGCTGATCGTGGTGGCGCGCGTGTTGATCCTGGTGATGCTGCCGGTCAAGTCGCGGATCGTTACCGTATCGCCAATACGAATCGGTTTTTCGAACAGAATAATCAGGCCAGAGATAAAGTTGGCGAAGATCTCCTGTAAGCCAAACCCTAACCCCACACCAAGTGCCGCCACCAGCCACTGCAGTTTCGACCATTCAATACCAATCATTGAGAAGCCTACCAGCCCGCCAAACAGCATGATCAGATATTTGGTGATGGTGGTAATTGCGTATCCCGTCCCCGGGGTTAAATCGAGATGCTGCAGCAGGGCCAGCTCCAGCAGCGCCGGGAAGTTACGCACCAGTTGGGTGGTGATGATCAACACCAGAATGGCAATCAACACCGCGCCTAAGGTAATCGGCTCCAGGCTCTCCACACCTTGTACCGTGGACGTTACGTCCCACAGGGAGATGTTTTCCAGGAAGCCAAACGCGGAGTGAATTTCCGACCACAGAAATATCACCGACAGCAGGGCAATCAGCATCAGGATGGAGCGTACCAGTCGCAGGGATTGGGTACTGATGGCATCCAGATCCAGCTCGACTTCGTCAGCTTCCGTCGTGCCTTCTGTGCTGTTGATATGGTTTGGCTCTTCCTCGCCACGCGCACGCTGGGCGAGGATCTCTGCCCGCCGGTGCTTGGCACGGTCGAACGCCAGACGGCGGCGCTGGATCAGCATCCAGCGGCGTATCACGTGATACACCACCAGAAGCAGGAACCAGATCGCCACCGAGGTTTCAAGCCTCGCCAGCAGCGCCTTGGCGGTCGCCAGGTAACCCACCGTCGCTGCCAGCATGGCAATCAGCGGTGCGCTCAGCAGCAGGTTCCAGAGCAGCCGGTTGAACATGTTGTCGCCGTTACCGGATTTATCCAGATAGAGCGGGATACCGGCGCGTTTCAGGCTGAGCGTGACAATTGCCAGCGCCCCGCATATCAGCATAAAGCAGAGGCGGCCCAGCGACCCTGAGAATTCCCGGTCATTGAGTTTATCAAACATGATCAGCGCCATAATCAGCGGCACAATCAGTCCGATGCTCATCAGGTAGTAACGCATGGCGCGTGCAACGCGATTACGCGGCCAGCCGAAGTGAGCGATGAACAAACCGTTGGGACGCGCGAACGTGGCGCAAATCATTACCACCCACAGCAGTGGCACCGTGGCAGTGACGCCATCGCCAATGGCCACCGCGAGCGGGTAGGGCCAGGCTTCCCGCAGGCCATATCCAAGCGTCATCCACAGCACCGGTAGCGGTGAGGCGACGAGAATCGACCAGAAGACGGTACGTAACGTCAGCCAGAAGTGATCCTGCGTAACTTTCCCCACCCGGGCGCTGGAGCGCTCCAGGAATCGGGTGAAATACCGGCGCGAGTAAATGCTGAAGCCCACCAGAATCAGCGCGGCCAGCAGCGGGAAAATGGTCTCTTTACTGGTGAGCATCATCACGCTGGCCTGGCCCAGCTGGCTGAAGGTATCCAGCGAAATAAGGCGGCGCAGATCCTGGACAATCTCAATCGGCCACGAGAAGGTCATCGGCCGCACGTCGGAGGTCCAGAAGAGATAACGGTGCGTTGCCTCATTCACCTCTTTCAGCGCATCTTCCAGTTGGCTATTAGAGACCTTGAGCTTGGTCAGTTCCAGAATCAGCGTATCCCCGCCCTGGAGCAGGGAGTTCAGCAGTTCACGCTGGGTACGCAACTGGGCTTCCAGAATGCGGTTCTGCTCGCTGGTCAGCGGCTGTCCGTCAGCCTGACGGATCTGGCGGATTTGCGGCTGTTTGTTGAGCAGATCCTCAAAGTGCAGTCGCTGCACGCGCAGCTGAGCCATTTCGGTATCCAGCTGTTGCGGTTTGGGCATTTCCGGCAGGCGTGAGACCTGCGCGCGTAACGCCTCACCCAGCAGGTTTGATGACCCTAGCCACTGGGACTGCTCACGCAACGTGTTAAGCGCCTGGCGGACCTGCAGGGTTTGATTGGTAGCCTGACGCTGTTGCGAGGCCACCAGATCCATACGCTGCGCCTGTTGGTTCAGCGCCGCAGAGAGCTCGCGGTTGACCTTAAACTGCTCAACGATGCCGCTGGGCAGGTTCGCGCTGTTTTCCGCCAGCAGTTCGGTGCTTTCAAGCGCACGCTCGGCTTCGCGCTGCCGCTGGCTGTTAAGCTGATTACGCAGGGCCTGCAGATATGCATCCAGCTGTTCGCTCTGCTTCTGCGCCAGCTCAGAGCGCATCCGCGACAGCTCCTGGCGGTTATTGGCGGAGAGCTGCGCCAGCTCCAGTTCATCGACAAGGGCTTTGAGGCGAGCAGATTCGGCCTGTAGTCCCAGATTCTGCGCCTGCGCTTGCGGCGTGTTGCCGCTTTGCGTGCCAACGCGACGCTCAACTTCATTAAGCTGGCGGCGGGCATCGGTTTGCTGCTGGGGAAGCTGGCTGAGCGAGTCGGCAATTTCACGCGCCCGTTCCTGCTCCTGCTGAGCCAGACGGCTCTTTTCCAGAAGCTGGCTGCTGACCTGGAGGATCTCCTGATTCAGCGCATCAGAAGACATGTCCGCCGGTATATCGCGCGGTTCATCACGCAGATTACTGAGCTGCGAGCGCAGCGTTTGCGAGAGTTTGGGGAAGTTGTCGATAACCTGCTGATATTGCTGCGCGCGCTCAAGGGAGCCTTTTCGCTCCGCAAGCGCGTTCAGGGCGGACTGGAGCGACTCAACGGTCTCTGGCTGAGCGGGTTTTGCCGCTTTTGCCTGCTCCAGTTCCTGGGTTATCTGTTTTGCGTCGGGGGCTGTCGCTGCGTACGCCCCCATGCTGAGGCACCAGGCCATCAGTAGAACGATAATCGGGCGCACGTCAGCGATCCTTCTGTTATTAGCCTTCGTCTTTTTTGTCGTCAACCAGCGGGCTGGCGTCGTGCTCGGCGTCGATCTCTTCTTGGGACAACGGTGCAGGTTCTGCCACCGGCGTTACGAAGGTTTCGGTAGAGACGGCCAGCGGCTGACCCAGTTTGGTGACCGACAGGCTTTCAAGCTGTTCGGCCAGTTTAACTTTACCCGGTGCAAACAGGTTGATAACGGTTGAGCCCAGCTTGAAGCGACCCATCTCCTGACCTTTCAGCAGGGCGACAGAGCCTTCTTCTTCACCGGCAGGCCAGGTCCAGCGCTTGATCACGCCTTCACGTGGTGGGGTGATGGTGCCAGCCCAGACGGTTTCAATGCTGCCGACAATGGTCGCGCCCACCAGAATCTGCGCCATAGGACCGAATTCAGTATCAAACAGGCAGATGACGCGTTCGTTACGGGCGAACAGGTTAGGTACATTCTGCGCCGTGAGGTGGTTCACGGAGAACAGATCGCCCGGAACGTAGATCATTTCACGCAGGATGCCGTTGCACGGCATGTGCACGCGGTGATAGTCGCGCGGTGAGAGATAGGTGGTCGCGAAGGTCCCGTTACGGAACAGATCCGCCATCAGGTAGTTACCTGCCAGCAACGCTTCCAGGCTGTAGTTATGGCCTTTCGCCTGCAGGATTTTGTCGTCTTCGATGTGACCCAGTTGGCTAATCACGCCATCTGCAGGCATCACCAGCACGTTAGGGTCCGTATTCAGCGGGCGCACGTCGTCGCGCAGTGGGCGGACGAAAAACTCGTTGAAGGTGCGGTAGCTGGCGGTATCCGGCTTCTGCGCCTCTTTCATGTCGACCTTGTAATATTTTACGAAAAGGTCGATGACCAGTTTGGTCAGCCAGCCCGCTCGTTTGCTCGCGCCCCAGCCCGCCAGGCGAGTGAGCCACAGTTTCGGCAGAATGTATTGAAGCGAAAGTTTAAATGAGTTTAACAAGGTAGCCTCCAGGCCATTGTTTTGTCGTTCCTGATCCGGCCGCAAAGCGCCGGAACCTGAAAAAAGGGGACGATTTTAGCGATGCTTAGCTTAGTTGTCAGTTATCAGAATCAGAAAAGTTTTTACGCGTTTTTACCTGATCCATGCTCTCGAGAATGCGGTGGTAGTTTTCAAAGCGGGTCTCCGCTATTTCGCCTTTCTCGACCGCTTCACGGATAGCGCAGCCCGGGTCATTGTCATGTTTACAGTCGCGGTATTTGCAAGCGCCTAAATAATCATGGAATTCGACAAATCCGTTGAAGATTTGTTCCGGCTCAAGGTGCCACAAACCGAATTCACGCACGCCCGGGGAGTCAATGACATCGCCGCCGTGCGGGAAGTGATACAGGCGTGACGCGGTCGTGGTGTGCTGGCCCAGGCCAGAAACATCAGACACATCGTTGGTCACGATCTCTTGCTGGAGGCCGAGAAGGTTGTTCAGCAGGCTTGATTTGCCCACACCGGACTGTCCCGCAAAGATGCTGATGCGATCGGTAAGCGCCTCTTCAAGCGGTTTCAGACCATCTTTGGTATAGCTGGAAACCATCAGAACGCGATACCCGATGTTACGGTAGATATCCATCTGCTCGTTGACGAAGTTCATACCGTCTTCATCGAGCAGATCGATTTTGTTGAGTACGATGATCGGTTCAACCTGCAGCGTTTCACAGGCGACAAGGTATCGGTCGATAATATTGAGCGAAAGTTCGGGCAAAATCGCCGAGACGATAACGATCTGGTTAATGTTGGCTGCGATAGGTTTAACCCCGTCGTAGAAATCGGGACGGGTCAGTACCGACGTACGCGCGTGGACCGCCTCAACGATGCCTTTTACCGTGACGCCTTCCGCCGCTTCTTTACCCGGGCGCCAGACCACGCGATCGCCGGTCACCAGAGAACGAATCGTCCGGCGGATGTTGCAGCGGTGAATCTCACCGTTGGCGGATTCCACGTCGGCGTGCATACCGAAACGGCTGATGACGATGCCTTCCATCGGTTCGCCAAACAGGTTGTCGTCGTAATCGACCTTCTCCGAAGTGGTTTTAAGACGGCGCTGGTGATTGGCATTCACACGGCGCTGCTGCCCTTTGGAGAGTTTATTTTTACTCAATCGCGCTGGCTCCTGGTCGCCCGTAAGGGGCAAAACCTCTATGATACACTCTAATTAATACTAGTTAACCTGCTACAGCCGGTTATGCGAGAAGGGTGGAAAATAACATGAGCGCGGATGAAAACAACCTGATTTGGATCGATCTTGAAATGACCGGGCTGGATCCCGAGCGCGATCGCATTATTGAGATTGCAACCCTGGTGACCGATGCCAACCTGAATATTCTGGCGGAAGGGCCGACTATCGCGGTTCATCAGTCCGACGACCAGCTTGCGTTAATGGATGAGTGGAACGTGCGCACCCACACGGGGAGCGGGCTGGTGGAACGCGTAAAGGCCAGCACCATGGGCGATCGCGAGGCGGAGCTGGCAACGCTTGCGTTTCTGAAACAGTGGGTTCCGGCGGGCAAATCACCTATCTGCGGTAACAGCATCGGTCAGGATCGCCGTTTTCTGTTTAAGTACATGCCGGAGCTGGAGTCTTACTTCCATTACCGCTATCTGGATGTGAGCACCCTGAAAGAGCTGGCGCGTCGCTGGAAACCGGAAATCCTGGATGGCTTTAAAAAGCAGGGAACGCATCAGGCCATGGACGATATCCGTGAGTCTGTGGCCGAACTGGCGTATTATCGCGAGAACTTTATTAAGCTGTAATTCAGGCGGTTGCCGGGGGCGTTGCGCGTTACCCGGCCTACAGAACGCATGAATGGTGTAAAAACGTGCAAAGCGATGAATATTCCATCACTTGAACTGAATTTCACAAAAAACGCTTTTAGGGGGGTTGCAGCTAAACGGATTTCTCGTATAATGCGCCTCCCGTAACGACAGAGAAATACACGTTACGACAGCAACAAAAGCAGTGCAAATTTGCGGGAATAGCTCAGTTGGTAGAGCACGACCTTGCCAAGGTCGGGGTCGCGAGTTCGAGTCTCGTTTCCCGCTCCAAAATTTGAA
>NZ_CP080000.1:4402038-4444876 GCF_019378755.1 Enterobacter sp. BIDMC 29
GACCACCCAAGCGGGAATAGCTCAGTTGGTAGAGCACGACCTTGCCAAGGTCGGGGTCGCGAGTTCGAGTCTCGTTTCCCGCTCCAAATTCTTATCATCTCCAGATTATCCACAGCGGAATGCTTCGTTGGGGACATTTTCTATTGCATCTGAAATACTCTTGTGAACAGAGTTATCCACAGAAGCCCTACTCAGTTACAGACCAGAAGAAAATTAGCAGGGTGAATAATATCTTCTTAACATACTGAATTTAATGAAGTAAATTTCATTTCAAAATGTTATTTAGATCACTTGACCTCATTGCCAGCCCCGATGGCGCTTGAGTTTTTATTTTTATTCACAGGCTGTGAATATATCAAGCATCCCGTACAAGCCCTTTTTCAATCACTCTCACCAGCCGTTGTTTCTTCGGCAGCTGCACCTCGACAACGCAGGCATTGCGCTTCTCGATTTGCTGCGCAATCGCCCATTCTATGTGTTCATCAAGAAGTGGGTGCTCACCTCTGCGACTTTCGAGCGCCTGAATAGTGGCTTCATCCCAGGGCGCATTGCCCAGCGCAACGGCGACATTTCGTAACCAGCGCAGATGCCCAATACGCCGAATGGCGGATCCTTCGGTGACTTTCAGGAACCAGGCCTCACTCCAGGCGAAGAGCTCGATAAGCTGAGGCGCATGAAGCGCTTTACGAGGACTGAAATCGTCTTCATCCGTAAGCTGCGAGTAACGATTCCAGGGGCAGATCAGCTGGCAGTCATCGCAGCCGTAGATACGGTTCCCGATAAGCGGACGGAATTCTTCCGGTATCGCCCCTTCGAGTTCAATGGTGAGATAGGAGATGCAGCGGCGCGCATCCACCGTATAAGGCTCAACGATGGCACCCGTCGGGCAGATGGTCATGCAGGCCACGCAGCGCCCGCAACCTTCCTCTACCGGACCATCTACCGGCAGCGGCAAATCTATGAGCAGTTCGCCGAGGAAAAAGAACGATCCGGCGTCGCGGCTAAGGATAAGTGAGTGCTTACCTGTCCAGCCAAGCCCGGCTTTTTCTGCTATCGGGCGCTCAAGAACAGGCGCAGAGTCTACAAACGGTCTAAAATTCAGCGACACACAGTGCTGCTGAATAGTTTCCCCGAGTTTTTTTAAACGGTTACGCAGAAGCTTATGGTAATCACGACCCAGGGCGTACCGGCTGACGTAACCAAGTGCGGGATTTTTTAACGTGCGAGCAAACGCCGCGTTGGCGGGCAGGTAGTTCATGCGTACGCTGATGACGCGTAATGTACCGGGTAACAGCTCGTGTGGGCGGGCACGCATCATGCCATGACGCGCCATCCACTCCATTTCGCCATGGTATTGTTTATCCAGCCATGCCTGCAGTTTCGGCTCGCTGGCGGAGAGGTCGGTATCGGTGATACCCACCTTCTGGAAGCCAAGCTCAGCACCCCACTGTTTAATTTTTTGCGCTAATTCATTGAGATCGAGGGGCTGTGACATGACGGACCATACTGTGAAGAAAAACCCCGAAAGTATACCACATTCCATCTGGCATGCGGATGACCTCCGGCACGCCGAAAAAGAGGCCGCAGACAGCCTCGGCATTACCCTGTATGAACTGATGCAACGCGCGGGCGAAGCGGCGTTTAACGTTGCCCGCACGGCTTACCCTGAATCGTCGCATTGGCTGATTTTATGCGGACACGGCAATAACGGCGGTGACGGTTATGTCGTTGCCCGGCTGGCGGTTGCCGCCGGGATCCACGTGACGTTGCTGGCGCTGGAGAGCGATAAACCGCTGCCAGAAGAGGCCAGTGCGGCGCGGGAAGCCTGGCTGAACGCGGGCGGTGTTATACATGCCACCGATATCGTCTGGCCGGAAGAGATTGATGTGATTATTGATGGCCTGCTGGGCACCGGGCTTCGCAGTGCGCCGCGCGACCCGGTTGCCACCCTGATTGCACGTGCCAATGCCCACAGCGCGCCGGTGGTGGCCCTGGATATACCTTCTGGCCTGATGGCGCAAACCGGCACGACGCCGGGCGCGGTGATTCAGGCCGCGCACACCGTTGCCTTTATCGCCCTGAAACCGGGGCTGCTTACCGGTAAAGCACGGGATGTCACGGGAACGTTGCACCATAACGCACTGGGGCTGGAGAGCTGGCTTGCCGGACAGGAAACCCACGTTTCGCGCGTTGATGCTTCGCTGCTGGCACAGTGGCTACCGCCGCGCCGCCCGACGTCCCATAAAGGCGATCACGGCAGGCTGGTGATCATTGGAGGTGACCACGGCACGGCGGGGGCTATCCGCATGACGGGGGAAGCGGCATTACGTTGCGGTGCCGGTTTAGTGCGGGTGCTGACGCGCATCGAAAATAGTGCGCCAATTATTACGGCCCGTCCGGAGCTGATGGTGCATGAATTGACGCCGCAGTCGCTTGAAGAGAGTCTCGAATGGGCGGATGTCGTGGTCATTGGCCCGGGGCTTGGGCAGCAGGCCTGGGGGAAACAGGCCCTGCAGAAGGTCGAGAATTTTCGTAAACCGATGCTGTGGGATGCCGACGCGCTGAACCTTCTGGCAATCAATCCTGATAAGCGTCACAATCGCATTCTGACGCCGCACCCCGGCGAAGCCGCGCGCCTGCTTAACTGCAGCGTGGCAGAAATTGAAAGCGATCGCTTACTTTCTGCCCGGCGTCTGGTAAAACGTTACGGAGGTGTTGCCGTTCTGAAAGGGGCAGGAACCGTTGTCGCCAGCGACGAGGCACTGGGCATTGTCGATGCCGGAAATGCGGGCATGGCGAGCGGCGGAATGGGCGATGTGCTTTCCGGCATCATTGGCGCATTGCTTGGACAGAAACTTCCCCTTTATGATGCAGCCTGCGCTGGCTGTGTGGCCCATGGTGTCGCGGCGGATAAGCTGGCGGCACGTTACGGTACACGCGGAATGCTGGCCACCGATCTTTTTTGCACGCTACGGCGTGTTGTTAACCCGGATGTGATTGACGTAGAAAATGACTAATCGAGCGATTTCTTTACCTGATGAACAAGCCACTTTAGATCTTGGCAAACGCGTGGCACAGGCCTGTCAGGGGGCAACCGTCATTTATCTGTATGGTGATTTAGGTGCGGGTAAAACCACCTTCAGCCGGGGTTTTCTGCAGGCGTTAGGCCATAAAGGCAATGTGAAAAGCCCAACCTACACGCTGGTAGAACCGTACACCCTTGAAAATCTCATGGTGTACCACTTTGATTTATACCGCCTTGCGGATCCCGAGGAGCTGGAATTTATGGGGATCCGTGATTATTTTGCCAATGATGCCATCTGCCTGGTGGAGTGGCCGCAACAAGGTGCGGGTGTGTTGCCTGACCCGGATGTCGAAATTCACTTAGATTACCAGGCACAAGGGCGTGAGGCACGCATCAGTGCTGTTTCCTCATCAGGTAGTTCCTTACTGGCGCGTCTGGCCGGTTAAGCGTAGGGATGACGGGATGATTAGTCGCGTTAAAGGTTGGTTATTGGCTGCCACGGTGCTGCTGTGCGCGCAGGCCGGGGCGGCAAGCCTCTCGGATATTCAGGTGTCGAACGGCGAAAGCCAGGCCAGGATCACGTTCAGCTTTATGGGCGATCCGGAATATGCTTTTTCACAGCCAGACAGCCACAGCGTGGCGCTGGATATCAAACAAACCGGGGTTATCCAGGGGTTACCGCTCCAGTTCAGCGGCAATAATCTGGTTAAAAGCATTCGTTCCGGCTCGCCAAAAGATAGCCAGTCATTGCGTCTGGTGGTCGACCTAACCGAAAAGGGTAAAACCAGAGCGGTTAAGCAGCAAAACGGTGCGAATTATACGGTGGTCTTTACCATCAACGCTGACGCCCCTCCACCGCCTCCGCCTCCACCGGTGGTGGCGAAACGCGTGGAAGAGCCGGTTTATACCCCGCGCCCATCTGAACCGGCACGTAATCCGTTTAAAACGGACAGCGACCGCATTACCAGCGTTACCAGCAGCAATACCGTGACGCGGCCGGCGGCCAGCGCACGTCGCGCGGTCAGCGGTGATAAAGTGATTATCGCCATTGATGCGGGGCACGGCGGTCAGGATCCCGGCGCAATTGGCCCGGGCGGTACGCGGGAGAAAAATGTCACCATCGCGGTTGCCCGTAAGCTGCGGACGCTGCTAAACGACGATCCTATGTTTAAAGGCGTGCTGACGCGCGACGGCGATTACTTTATCTCGGTGATGGGCCGCTCGGATGTGGCACGTAAGCAAAATGCCAATTTCCTGGTGTCCATTCATGCGGATGCCGCGCCAAACCGTAACGCCACGGGAGCCTCAGTGTGGGTGCTGTCAAACCGTCGGGCGAACAGTGAAATGGCAAACTGGCTTGAAGAGCACGAGAAACAGTCCGAACTGTTAGGTGGCGCGGGTGATGTGCTGGCAAACAGCCAGGCCGATCCGTATCTCAGCCAGGCGGTGCTGGATTTACAATTCGGTCATTCCCAGCGCGTCGGGTATGATGTCGCCACAAATGTATTGAATCAGCTGCAGGGCATCGGGTCATTGCACAAGCGCCGTCCGGAGCATGCGAGCCTTGGCGTTCTGCGATCGCCGGATATTCCATCGATTCTGGTGGAAACAGGCTTTATTAGTAATAACGCTGAAGAACGCCTGCTGGGCAGCGACAGCTATCAGCAGCAAATTGCCGAAGCGATCTATAACGGTCTGCGTAAATACTTTGATGCGCATCCGCTGCAGTCCGCGCCACAGGGCGGTGCCGCCCAGACGGCCAGCGCAGCGCAGCCAGGTGAGATGACCGCGACCAACTAAGGAGAATTCATGCCGATTCAGGTTCTACCGCCGCAGCTCGCGAACCAAATCGCCGCCGGTGAGGTGGTGGAGCGCCCTGCATCGGTGGTGAAGGAGCTGGTAGAAAACAGCCTTGATGCGGGGGCCACCCGCATTGATATTGATATCGAACGCGGCGGCGCAAAGCTGATTCGCATTCGTGACAACGGCTGTGGAATTAAAAAAGACGAGCTGGCGTTAGCGCTGGCGCGTCATGCCACCAGTAAAATTGCCTCTCTTGATGACCTGGAAGCGATCATCAGCCTCGGTTTTCGCGGGGAAGCGCTGGCCAGTATCAGCTCCGTTTCCCGTCTCACGCTCACCTCCCGTACCGCTGAACAGCAGGAAGCCTGGCAGGCGTACGCCGAAGGGCGTGATATGGACGTGACGATTAAACCAGCGGCGCATCCGGTCGGTACGACGCTGGAAGTGCTGGATCTGTTTTATAACACCCCCGCCCGACGCAAGTTTATGCGTACCGAAAAAACCGAGTTTGGGCATATCGATGAGATCATTCGTCGCATTGCCCTGGCGCGGTTTGACGTGACCATTAACCTTAGCCATAACGGCAAAGTCATGCGCCAGTACCGTGCCGTGGCAGAAGGTGGGCAGAAAGAGCGCCGCTTGGGCGCTATCTGCGGCGTACCCTTCCTCGAGCACGCGCTGGCCATTGAGTGGCAGCATGGCGATCTGGCCATGCGCGGCTGGGTGGCTGACCCCAACGCGAGCAGCGCCGCCTTCGCTGAGATCCAGTATTGCTACGTGAACGGCCGCATGATGCGTGACCGCCTCATCAACCACGCCATTCGTCAGGCCTGTGAAGATAAACTGGGCGCAGATCAGCAACCGGCGTTTGTGCTCTATCTAGAAATCGATCCACACCAGGTGGACGTTAACGTCCATCCTGCCAAGCATGAAGTGCGGTTCCACCAGTCACGTCTGGTGCATGATTTTATCTATCAGGGCGTGCTGAGCGTATTGCAACAGCAGGCTGAACCGATGCTGCCGCTGGAAAAAGAAGAACCCGCCCCGCGCGCGTTTCCGGAAAACCGTGTTGCAGCGGGCCGGAACCATTTTGCTGAACCTGCCGTGGCGCGTGAGCCGGATGCCCCGCGTTTCTCTGCTGCGGGTAGCACACCGCGCCCAACGGGAGCGAACTATCCGAATGCCCAACCTGGCTATCAAAAACAGCAGGGCGCGTTGTACCGGAAATTGCTGGAAACCCCCGCGGTGGAGCGCAAAGCGCCTGTCGCGGTGCCAGCGCCTTCACTGGACGGCCACAGCCAGAGTTTTGGCCGGGTTCTGACGATTATCGCACCGGATATGGCGTTGCTGGAGCGCGAAGGCCACGTGATGCTTCTGGCATTGCCGGTGGCGGAACGCTGGCTTAAACAAGTGCAGCTTACGCCGGGTGAAAACGCGGCCTGTGCGCAACCGCTGCTGATCCCCGTCCGGCTAAAAATATCCCCTGAAGAAACAGGGGTACTGCGTCGCGCAGAGGCCCTGTTGGCGCAGATGGGCATTGAAATGGTGCTCGAACCACAACATGTGACCATTCGCGCAGTGCCTTTACCCTTACGCCAACAAAATTTACAAAACTTGATTCCTGAACTGATAGGCTACCTGGCGCAGCAAACGTCGTTTGATGCCGCCAACACCGCGCAGTGGATCGCCCGCCATCTGGCAAGCGAACATACGCCGTGGAGTATGGCGCAGGCCATTAGCGTGCTGGCGGAGGTTGAACGCCTTTGTCCGCATCTGGTGAAGACACCGCCAGGTGGGTTATTACAACCTGTTGATTTACAAACGGCGATGAATGCCCTGAAACATGATTGACGTAAGCAAGGCGAGCCTGCCAAAGGCGATTTTTTTAATGGGCCCTACGGCCTCCGGCAAAACGGCACTGGCCATTGAGTTGCGTAAAGTTTTGCCTGTAGAGTTGATTAGTGTCGATTCTGCCCTTATCTACCGAGGGATGGACATCGGCACGGCGAAGCCTGACGCAGACGAACTGCGTGCGGCACCGCATCGTTTGCTGGATATTCTCGACCCGGCTCAGGCATACTCCGCAGCGGATTTCCGCCGCGATGCATTAGCCGAAATGGCCGAGATAACGGCGGCGGGACGTATACCGCTGTTGGTTGGCGGAACCATGCTTTATTTCAAGGCGTTGCTGGAGGGGCTTTCACCTCTGCCATCAGCGGATCCGGAAGTAAGAGCAAAAATTGAGCAGCAGGCGGCAGAGCAGGGATGGGACGTTTTGCATAAGCAACTGGCCGAGATTGACCCGGTTGCCGCAGCACGGATCCATCCAAATGATCCGCAAAGGCTTTCCCGGGCACTGGAAGTTTTTTTCATTTCGGGTAAAACTTTAACGGAACTGACGCAAACGTCAGGAGACGCTCTGCCGTATCAGGTGCATCAGTTCGCCATCGCCCCGGCGAGCCGTGAACTGCTCCATCAACGAATTGAGCAGCGTTTTCATCAGATGTTAGCTTCAGATTTTGAAGCAGAAGTGCGGGCGCTATTTGCCCGTGGAGATTTGCATACGGATATGCCTTCCGTTCGTTGTGTGGGATACCGCCAGATGTGGTCATATCTTGAAGGCGAGATTTCATATGATGAAATGGTTTATCGAGGTGTTTGCGCCACGAGACAGTTAGCGAAGCGCCAGATCACCTGGTTGCGCGGTTGGGACGGTGTTCACTGGTTAGACAGTGAAAAACCGCAACAGGCGTTAAACGAAGTGATTGAGGTTGTTGGTGATATCGCTCACTGAATGTGTACAATTGAGTCGTATCGTGCGCAATTTTTCAGAATCGCAAGGTTCTAAGTACAAAACAAGCATATAAGGAAAAGATAGAATGGCTAAGGGGCAATCTTTACAAGATCCGTTCCTGAACGCATTGCGTCGGGAACGTGTTCCAGTTTCTATTTATTTGGTGAATGGTATTAAGCTGCAAGGTCAGATTGAATCTTTCGATCAGTTCGTGATCCTGTTGAAAAACACGGTCAGTCAGATGGTCTATAAGCACGCTATTTCTACAGTTGTTCCGTCTCGTCCGGTATCCCATCACAGCAATAACACTGGCGGCGGCACGGGTAGTAACTACCATCATGGCAGCAGCGCGCAGGGTTCTTCTTCTCCTGCGCAGGACAGCGAAGATACCGAATAAGGTTTCGGGCTGTTATCCACACGGGGAGCCAGGGATCCTGCGTTCCCCGCTGATCTTTTTTGAGGAATTTACGCTTGTTTGACCGTTATGATGCCGGTGAGCAGGCGGTGCTGGTACACATCTATTTTACGCAAGACAAAGATATGGAAGACCTCCAGGAGTTTGAATCTCTGGTCTCTTCCGCCGGTGTCGAAGCAATGCAGGTGATTACCGGTAGCCGTAAAGCGCCGCACCCAAAGTATTTTGTTGGTGAAGGTAAAGCAGTTGAAATTGCGGATGCCGTAAAAGCAACCGGCGCGTCAGTCGTGTTGTTTGATCATGCGCTGTCTCCGGCTCAGGAACGTAACCTGGAACGTCTTTGCGAATGCCGTGTTATCGATCGCACGGGTTTGATTTTAGATATTTTCGCTCAACGTGCGCGTACTCACGAAGGTAAGCTGCAGGTTGAGCTGGCGCAGTTGCGCCATCTGGCAACGCGGCTTGTGCGTGGCTGGACCCACCTTGAAAGACAAAAGGGCGGGATTGGTTTGCGCGGTCCGGGTGAGACCCAGCTTGAAACCGACCGCCGTCTGTTGCGTGGCCGTATTACCCAGATCCTTTCACGTCTGGAACGCGTTGAAAAACAGCGTGAGCAAGGACGTCGGGCGCGATCGAAAGCTGACATCCCGACGGTGTCGCTGGTGGGGTATACCAACGCCGGTAAATCCACCCTGTTTAACCAGATTACTGAGGCCCAGGTTTATGCCGCAGACCAGCTGTTTGCGACCCTGGACCCCACATTGCGTCGTATTGACGTCGCCGACGTCGGTGAAACGGTGCTGGCGGATACCGTAGGGTTTATCCGTCACCTGCCGCATGACCTGGTGGCTGCGTTTAAAGCCACCCTGCAGGAGACGCGTCAGGCGACCCTGCTGCTGCACGTCATTGATGCTGCAGACGTTCGCTTGCAGGAGAACATCGACGCGGTAAACGTGGTGCTCGACGAGATCGACGCCGACGACATCCCAACGCTGTTGGTGATGAACAAGATCGATATGCTGGAGGATTTTGAGCCGCGTATCGACCGAGATGAAGAGAACAAACCGATTCGGGTCTGGCTTTCCGCTCAGACCGGTATTGGTGTGCCACTGCTTTTCCAGGCTTTGACAGAACGTCTTTCCGGTGAGGTAGCCCAGCACACGCTGCGATTGCCGCCACAGGAAGGCAGGCTGCGCAGCCGGTTTTATCAGCTTCAGGCGATAGAAAAAGAGTGGATGGAGGATGACGGCAGCGTGGGGATGCAGGTGCGTTTGCCGATCGTTGACTGGCGTCGCCTCTGTAAACAAGAACCTGCGCTGGTCGACTATATCGTCTGATCAGAAAGGGGATGCCTGAATAATTCGCCCTTGCATAACAAATATGGAGCATATACATGGCGTGGAATCAGCCCGGTAATAACGGACAAGACCGCGACCCGTGGGGAAGCAGCAATAATCAAGGCGGCAACTCTGGGGGAAATGGCAACAAAGGTGGTCGCGAGCAGGGGCCGCCGGATCTGGATGATATCTTCCGCAAGCTAAGCAAGAAGCTTGGTGGCCTTGGCGGAGGTAAAGGTTCTGGCTCTGGTGGAGGTTCCACTCAGGGGCCGCGCCCGCAGTTAGGGGGCCGCGTGGTGGGCATTGTTGCCGCTGCCGTGGTGATCATCTGGGCTGCCAGCGGGTTCTACACCATTAAAGAAGCGGAACGCGGTGTGGTCACCCGTTTCGGGAAGTTCAGCCATCTGGTTGAGCCAGGTCTGAACTGGAAACCGACTTTCATTGACGACGTGACCGCGGTGAACGTGGAGTCTGTCCGTGAACTGGCGGCCTCCGGCGTGATGCTGACCTCCGACGAGAACGTTGTGCGCGTTGAGATGAACGTCCAGTACCGCGTCACCGATCCGCAGCACTACCTGTTTAGCGTGACCAGTGCGGATGACAGTCTGCGCCAGGCCACAGACAGTGCGCTGCGCGGTGTGATCGGTAAATACACCATGGACCGCATTCTGACCGAAGGTCGTACCGTTATTCGTAGCGATACCCAGCGTGAGCTGGAAGAGACCATTCGCCCGTACAACATGGGTATCACCCTGCTGGACGTCAACTTCCAGGCTGCTCGTCCACCGGAAGAGGTGAAGGCCGCGTTTGATGACGCGATTGCCGCCCGTGAAAACGAACAACAGTACATCCGTGAAGCGGAAGCGTACACCAACGAAGTTCAGCCACGTGCTAACGGTCAGGCGCAGCGTATTCTTGAAGAAGCGCGTGCGTATAAAACCCAGACCGTCCTGGAAGCTCAGGGTGAAGTGGCGCGTTTCGCGAAGATTTTGCCAGAATATAAAGCGGCTCCGGAGATTACCCGTGAACGTCTTTATATTGAGACCATGGAAAAAGTGCTGAGCCATACGCGTAAGGTACTGGTTAACGACAGCAAAGGTGGAAACCTGATGGTACTGCCGTTGGATCAGATGCTGAAAGGCGGTTCGGCGCCGGCGGCAAAGGCGGATACCAGTGGTGCCAACAACCTGCTGCGTCTGCCACCTGCGGCATCCGGTAGCTCAAGCGCCACAACCACGCCTTCTTCGAACGATGGTGACATTATGGACCAACGCCGTGCTAACGCGCAGCGTAACGACTACCAGCGTCAGGGGGAATAAGGATGCGTAAGTCAGTTATTGCGATCATCATCATCGTATTGGTCGTGCTTTATACCTCTATCTTTGTGGTGAAAGAGGGCGAGCGTGGAATTACCCTGCGTTTTGGTAAAGTTCTGCGCGACAGCGAGAACAAGCCGCTGGTGTTTGAGCCGGGCCTGCACTTTAAAATGCCACTGATTGAATCGGTGAAAACGCTCGACGCCCGTATCCAGACCATGGATAACCAGGCCGACCGTTTCGTGACCAAAGAGAAGAAAGACCTGATCGTTGATTCCTACATCAAATGGCGTATCAGTGATTTCAGCCGCTACTACCTGGCAACGGGCGGTGGCGACGTTTCTCAGGCGGAAGTGCTGTTGAAACGTAAGTTCTCTGACCGTCTGCGCTCTGAGATTGGTCGTCTGGATGTGAAAGACATCGTCACCGACTCCCGTGGTCGTCTGACGCTGGAAGTGCGTGATGCGTTGAACTCCGGTTCTGCAGGAACCGAAGACGAAGTCACCACCCCGGCAGCGGATGATGCCATTGCCAAAGCGGCAGAACGCGTTCAGGCTGAAACCAACGGCAAAGTGCCGGTGATCAACCCGAACAGTATGGCTGCTCTGGGTATCGAAGTGGTCGATGTCCGTATCAAGCAGATCAACCTGCCAGCGGAAGTGTCCGAGGCGATTTACAACCGTATGCGCGCCGAGCGTGAAGCGGTAGCCCGTCGTCATCGTTCACAAGGTCAGGAAGAGGCGGAGAAACTGCGTGCGGCAGCGGATTACGAAGTGACCAAGACGCTGGCAGAATCTGAGCGTCAGGGCCGTATTCTGCGCGGTGAAGGGGATGCCGAAGCGGCAAAACTGTTTGCCGATGCCTTCAGCCAGGATCCCGACTTCTACGCCTTTATCCGTAGCCTGCGTGCTTACGAGAACAGCTTCCAGAGCAACCAGGATGTGATGGTGCTCAGCCCGGACAGCGATTTCTTCCGTTACATGAAGACGCCGGCTAACGCAACGCGATAAACTCAGGCCAGTTTGAGTATTCAAACCACCGCTCTCAACGGAGCGGTGGTTTTCTTTTATAAGGATGAAAAATGAATTCAACGATTTGGCTTGCGCTGGCCCTGGTTCTGGTGCTGGAAGGCCTTGGACCGATGCTTTATCCGCGTGCATGGCGTCGGATGATAGCCTCTCTGAGCCAGTTGCCGGATAATATTTTGCGTCGATTTGGGGGCGGACTTGTGGTTGCCGGCATCGTTATCTACTACATGTTGAGGAAAACGATTGGCTGATCAAAAAGTAATCTGGTTTGGCGTATTTTGAGGTCAAAAAGTGCTGTATATCTGAAAAAGCGATGGTAGAATCCATTTTTAAGCAAACGGTGATTTTGAAAAAAATGGGTAACAACGTCGTCGTACTGGGCACCCAATGGGGTGACGAAGGTAAAGGGAAGATTGTTGATCTTCTGACTGAACGGGCTAAATATGTTGTACGCTACCAGGGCGGTCACAACGCAGGCCATACTCTCGTAATCAACGGTGAAAAAACCGTCCTCCATCTTATTCCATCAGGCATTCTTCGCGAAAACGTCACCAGCATCATCGGTAACGGCGTTGTGCTGTCTCCGGCTGCTCTGATGAAAGAGATGAAAGGTCTGGAAGACCGTGGTATCCCCGTTCGCGAGCGTCTGCTGCTCTCCGAAGCCTGCCCGCTGATCCTTGATTATCACGTGGCGCTGGACGTAGCGCGTGAAAAAGCGCGTGGCGCGAAAGCGATCGGCACGACCGGTCGTGGTATCGGCCCGGCTTATGAAGACAAAGTTGCTCGTCGCGGTCTGCGCGTGGGCGATCTGTTTGATAAAGAGACGTTCGCTGAAAAACTGAAAGAAGTGATGGAATATCACAACTTCCAGTTGGTGAACTTCTATAAAGCTGACGCTGTTGACTACCAGAAAGTGCTGGATGACGTCATGGCGATTGCTGACATTCTGACCGGTATGGTTGTTGATGTGTCCGATCTGCTGGACCAGGCGCGCAAGCGTGGCGATTTCGTCATGTTCGAAGGTGCGCAGGGTACGCTGCTGGACATCGACCACGGTACCTATCCGTACGTCACCTCCTCTAACACCACCGCAGGTGGCGTTGCGACCGGTTCTGGTCTGGGTCCACGTTATGTGGATTACGTTCTGGGCATCATCAAAGCTTACTCCACTCGCGTGGGTGCGGGTCCATTCCCGACTGAGCTGTTTGATGAAACCGGCGAGTTCCTGTGCAAGCAGGGTAACGAGTTTGGCGCGACCACCGGTCGTCGTCGTCGTACCGGCTGGCTGGACGTGGTAGCCGTGCGTCGCGCAGTACAGATTAACTCCCTGTCTGGCTTCTGCCTGACCAAACTGGACGTGCTGGACGGTCTGAAAGAGGTGAAACTCTGCGTAGGCTACCGTATGCCTGATGGTCGCGAAGTGACCACCACTCCGCTGGCTGCGGATGACTGGAAAGGCATCGAGCCAATCTACGAAACCATGCCAGGCTGGTCTGAAACGACGTTCGGTGTGAAAGAGCGTAGCGGTCTGCCACAGGCAGCACTGAATTACATCAAGCGTATTGAAGAACTGACCGAAGTGCCGATCGACATTATCTCTACCGGCCCTGATCGTACTGAAACGATGATCCTGCGCGACCCGTTCGACGCATAATCTTCGTGACTGCTGGCCTGCGGGACAACCCGCAGGCTGGATACGCGTCGCGCCATCCGGCGAACGCTCCTCGATCTCCGCTTTTTCGCCCCGTCTGTCAAATAAATTAGCCGCTTACTATCTGGCTGGTTTATCATCATTAATGAATATCTGTGCGGTTTATCCGCGTTTTCCCTTTTTCCTGAGGTTGATGTGCAGTTAACAAGTTTCACCGATTACGGCTTACGCGCGCTGATTTACATGGCGTCGTTACCCGATGGGAAAATGACCAGTATCTCTGAGGTTACAGAGGTATACGGTGTGTCCCGTAATCATATGGTCAAAATAATCAATCAACTTAGTCGTGCCGGATACGTTGCTGCCGTCCGCGGGAAGAATGGTGGGATCCGTCTCGGTAAACCGGCGCAGAGTATTCGTGTTGGGGATGTGGTACGTGAACTGGAGCCATTGTCTCTGGTGAATTGCAGCAGCGCGTTCTGCCACATTACGCCCGCTTGTCGCCTTAAACAGGCACTTTCTCTGGCCGTGCAAAGTTTTCTCAAGGAACTGGATAACTACACGCTGGCCGATTTGGTTGAAGAGAATCAACCACTTTATAAATTATTGCTGGTGGAATGAAGAAAATTTCCACCGGAGCTGACAACGGAGGAACCGATATGTCACATGATCCTTTCCAGGAACGCGAAGCCGAAAAATACGCGAATCCTATCCCCAGCCGCGAGTTCATCATTGAACACTTAACAAAACGCGAAAAACCCGCCAATCGTGAAGAACTTGCCGTTGAATTAAACATTGAAGGTGAAGAGCAAATTGAAGCCCTTCGCCGCCGCCTGCGCGCGATGGAGCGCGACGGGCAACTGGTCTTTACCCGCCGTCAGTGCTATGCGCTTCCCGAACGTCTTGACCTGCTGAAAGGCACCGTCATCGGCCACCGTGATGGCTATGGCTTCCTGCGCGTAGAAGGCCGTAAAGACGATCTTTATCTTTCCTCTGAGCAGATGAAGATGTGCATTCACGGTGACCAGATCCTGGCGCAACCGCTGGGCGCGGACCGTAAAGGTCGCCGCGAAGCGCGCGTGGTGCGTGTCCTGGTCCCTAAAACCAGCCAGATTGTTGGCCGCTACTTTACCGACGCTGGCGTGGGCTTTGTGGTGCCGGACGACAGCCGCCTGAGCTTCGATATCCTGATCCCGCCTGAAGAGGTGATGGGCGCCCGTATGGGCTTTGTGGTGGTGGTTGAACTCACCCAGCGTCCTACCCGCCGCACCAAGGCGGTCGGGAAGATCGTCGAAGTGTTAGGCGATAACATGGGCACCGGCATGGCCGTTGATATGGCGCTGCGTACTCATGAAATTCCTTACGTCTGGCCGAAAGCGGTTGAAGAGCAGGTTGTCGGCCTGAAAGAAGACGTGCCGGAAGAGTCCAAGGTGGGCCGCGTGGATCTGCGCGATCTGCCGCTGGTGACTATTGATGGTGAAGATGCCCGCGACTTCGATGATGCCGTTTATTGCGAGAAAAAACGCGGCGGCGGCTGGCGTCTGTGGGTTGCCATCGCTGACGTAAGCTATTACGTGCGCCCGCATACTCCGCTGGATAACGAAGCGCGCAGCCGTGGAACGTCGGTCTACTTCCCGTCGCAGGTAATCCCGATGCTGCCGGAAGTCTTGTCTAACGGCCTGTGCTCCCTGAACCCGCAGGTTGACCGCCTTTGCATGGTCTGCGAGATGACCATCTCCACCAAAGGGCGCTTAACGGGTTACAAATTCTACGAAGCGGTAATGAGCTCCCATGCGCGCCTGACCTACACCAAGGTCTGGCATATGCTGCAGGGCGATCAGGATCTACGTGAGCAGTATGCGCCGCTGGTGAAACACATCGAAGAGCTGCATAACCTCTACAAAACGCTGGATCAGGCGCGTGAAGAGCGCGGCGGGATCTCGTTTGAGAGCGAAGAGGCGAAGTTCATCTTTAACGCTGAACGCCGCATTGAACGTATTGAGCAGACCCAGCGTAACGATGCCCATAAGCTGATTGAAGAGTGTATGATTCTGGCAAACATCTCGGCGGCACGTTTCGTTGAGAAAGCCAAAGAACCTGCGCTGTTCCGTATTCACGATAAACCGTCGACCGAAGCCATCACTGCGTTCCGCTCCGTGCTGGCTGAACTGGGTCTGGAACTGCCTGGCGGTAACAAGCCAGAGCCGCGTGATTACGCTGAATTGCTGGAGTCGATTGGCGATCGCCCGGATGCGGAAATGCTGCAGACCATGCTGCTGCGTTCCATGAAGCAGGCGATTTACGATCCGGAAAACCGCGGCCACTTCGGTCTGGCGCTGCAGTCTTACGCCCACTTTACCTCGCCGATCCGTCGTTATCCGGACCTTTCCCTGCACCGCGCGATCAAGTATTTGCTGGCGCAGGAGCAGGGTCATAAAGGTAATACGACCGAAACCGGTGGCTACCATTATTCAATGGAAGAGATGCTGCAACTCGGTCAGCACTGTTCCATGGCCGAACGTCGTGCAGATGAAGCGACGCGCGACGTGGCAGACTGGCTGAAGTGTGACTTTATGCTGGACCAGGTGGGTAACGTCTTTAAAGGCGTGATTGCCAGCGTCACCGGCTTTGGTTTCTTCGTCCGTCTGGATGAACTGTTTATCGACGGTCTGGTGCATGTCTCCAGCCTGGATAACGACTACTACCGTTTCGACCAGGTCGGGCAGCGCCTGATTGGTGAATCTGGCGGCCAGACCTATCGTCTTGGCGATCGCGTGGAAGTGAAGGTCGAAGCCGTTAATATGGACGACCGTAAAATCGACTTTAGCCTGATCTCCAGCGAGCGTGCCCCGCGTAATGTGGGTAAAACGGCGCGTGAAAAGACGAAAAAAGGGGGCAACGGCAACAGCGGTGGCAAACGTCGTCAGGCGGGTAAGAAGGTAAACTTCGAGCCAGACAGCGCGTTCCGCGGTGAGAAGAAACAGAAGCCGAAGGCCGCAAAGAAAGAGGCCCGGAAGGCGAAAAAGCCGTCCACCAAAACGCAGAAAATTGCGGCTGCCACCAGGGCAAAGCGCGCAGCGAAGAAACAGCAGGCGGAGTAATTCTCCCCCTCAACCTGACCCTCTCTCCTGCGGAGAGAGGGAAAAGAAAAGACAGAACGAGAACCATCAATGAGTGAAATGATTTACGGCATCCACGCGGTGCAGGCCCTGCTGGAGCGCGCACCGGAGCGTTTTCAGGAAGTGTTTATTCTGAAAGGGCGTGAAGACAAACGTCTGATGCCGCTGATCCACGCCCTGGAAGCACAAGGTGTCGTGATCCAGCTGGCGAACCGCCAGTTCCTGGATGAGAAAAGTGAAGGTGCCGTTCACCAGGGCATTATTGCCCGCGTTAAGCCAGGTCGTCAGTATCAGGAAAACGATCTGCCGGATCTTATCGCCGGGCTGGAAAATCCATTCTTCCTGATCCTTGACGGCGTGACCGACCCGCACAACCTTGGCGCATGTCTGCGAAGCGCAGATGCGGCAGGTGTTCATGCGGTCATCGTGCCAAAGGATCGCTCTGCACAGCTTAACGCGACGGCGAAGAAAGTGGCCTGTGGCGCAGCGGAAAACGTACCGCTGATCCGCGTCACCAACCTGGCGCGCACCATGCGTATGCTGCAGGAAGAGAATATCTGGATCGTCGGTACCGCGGGTGAAGCGGATCATACTCTGTATCAGAGCAAGATGACCGGCCGTCTGGCCCTGGTGATGGGTGCCGAGGGCGAAGGTATGCGCCGTCTGACCCGTGAACATTGCGATGAGCTGATCAGCATTCCAATGGCGGGCAGCGTGTCGTCTCTGAACGTCTCCGTGGCAACAGGTATCTGCCTGTTTGAAGCGGTACGTCAGCGCGGGGAATAAACAGCAAGGCCGTCCTGAGGACGGCTTTTCGTATTTTCTGTGGGAGGGTCACCAGACGGTGAAAAACTCACTCCTCCAGTGACCGCAAATGGTCATCCTTCCTGAGCGTCATCAGCGCGAAGATACTCACTACCGCCGTCGCCATGACGTAATAAGCCGGAATATCCAGGTTGCCCGTCTCTTTAATCAGCCCGGTAATAATCAGCCCCGCGCAGCCCGAGAAAAGGGCGTTCGACAGGGAATAAGCCAGACCAAGCCCGGTATACCGTACGCGCGTCGGGAACATCTCTGAGAGCATCGCCGGCCCGGGGCCTGCCAGCATCCCCACCAGACCACCCGCAATCAGCACCACCAGCGCTTTGATGGCCAGCGTGCTGGACTCCGCCTGTAAAACCTTCAGCAGCGGCAGGGCAAGGAGCAGCAGCAACGTGGTGGCGACGATCATCACCGTGCGGCGTCCGATTTTGTCGCTCAGGATCCCGGACGGAATAATCGTCAGCGCAAAACCGATGTTCGAAATCACCGCAATCAACAGCGCCTGATTAAATCCGGTATGCAGCGCCGACTGCAGATAGGTGGGCATAATCACCAGATAGGTATAACCCGCCGCTGACCAGACCATCACCCGGCCAATGCCCATCGCAATGGCGTTGAGCGTGGCGACGGTATCAGCCTGAGTGGCAACCGGCTTTTCCTGTTGTTGCACAAAGCTTGGCGTCTCTTCCATACTCACCCGCAGCCACAGCGCCACCACGCCCATCGGTAATGCCAGGAAGAACGGGATGCGCCAGCCCCAGTCATGCAGGGCTTCCGGTGTCAGAAGGGCGGAGAGCAGTGCGACAATGCCAGCGCCTGCTAACAGGCCCAGCGCGACGGTAAATGACTGCCATGCACCGTAGAGGCCCCGCTTGCCGCGTGGGGCAAACTCCGTCATCAGCGAGACGGCGCCGCCATACTCACCACCGGCGAACAATCCCTGCAGGATGCGCAGCAGCGTGATAATCAGCGGGGCGGCAATACCGATGCTGGCATAGACCGGCACAATACCGATTGCGGCGGTGGCCAGCGTCATCAGCACCAGTACAATAATCAGCGTCGGTTTTCGGCCTATCCGGTCACCTATTCTGCCAAACACCACCGCGCCCAGTGGGCGAAAGAAGAAGGCGATGGCAAAGGAAGCGTAGGTAAGGATCAGGCTGGTCAGCCCCGCGTCCCCCTCAAGCTGGAAGAAGTTCTTCGCAATTACGGTCGCCAGAAAACCATAGACCGCAAACTCATACCACTCGATAAAGTTACCAATGGAGCCTGCAATTAATGCACGCTTGTGCGCGTCCGGTTGCATAACGTTCCTCACTGAAAGGGGGTAAGAATAAATTATTCAACAAAAGCGAATGCGCGAAATAGTTTATTCTTATGTTCTGTGAGCTATTTCACGAATGATATCAGCGGGATCGTCATCGTGTGACCTCACTCCCATGCAGCGTGCACGTGGCCTGTCCATACTTATCTTCATTGCCACTGAAGGAGGGAGACAGCATGCACTGGCAGACCCATACCGTTTTTAATCAACCTGCACCGCTCTCAAACAGCAACCTTTTCCTCTCTGATTGCGCTCTGCGTGACGCGGTTGTTCGCGAAGGCGCCGAGTGGGATATCGAGCTTCTTGCCAGCATCGGCCAGCAGTTAGGAACCGCGGAATCGCTGGAGCTGGGCAGGCTGGCAAACGTTAATCCGCCGGAGTTATTACGCTATGACGCCACCGGGGAGCGACTGGATGACGTTCGCTTTCATCCCGCATGGCACCTCTTAATGCAGGGACTTTGCGCCAACCGTGTCCATAACCTGGCGTGGGAAGAGGAGGCGCGCAAAGGCGCGTTTGTCGCCAGAGCTGCACGTTTTGTCCTGCACGCTCAGGTAGAAGCGGGCACGCTTTGCCCTGTTACCATGACCTTTGCTGCTACACCGCTGCTGCAACAGGCGCTGCCCGAGCCGTTCCGTGACTGGATCACGCCGTTAATGAGCGATCGTTACGATCCTCATCTTGCCCCAGGGGCGCAAAAGCGTGGCCTGCTGATTGGCATGGGGATGACAGAAAAACAGGGCGGCTCGGACGTACTCAGCAATACCACCAAAGCGGAAAAGTGCAGTGACGGCAGCTACCGGCTTATCGGGCATAAATGGTTTTTCTCTGTGCCGCAAAGCGATGCGCATCTGGTGCTGGCCCAGGCGAAAGGGGGGCTGTCCTGCTTTTTTGTTCCACGCTTTTTGCCTGACGGGCAACGCAATGCCGTACGTCTGGAGCGGCTGAAAGAGAAGCTCGGCAACCGCTCTAACGCCAGCAGCGAAGCGGAGTTCCTGGATGCGTCCGGCTGGCTGCTGGGGGAGGAAGGAGAAGGGGTACGCCAGATCCTCCGAATGGGCGGGCTGACGCGGTTTGACTGCGCGCTGGGCAGCCATGGGCTGATGCGTCGGGCTTTATCCGTGGCGCTTTACCATGCGCATCAACGCCAGACGTTTGGTAAAAACCTTATCGACCAGCCGCTCATGCGCGATGTGCTGAGCCGCATGGCGCTGATGCTGGAGGGCCAGACGGCACTGTTGTTTCGTCTGGCCCGGGCGTGGGACAGGCGTGCCGATCCTCAGGAGGCCACCTGGGCACGGCTTTTCACCCCCGCGGCGAAATACAGCGTCTGCAAAGCGGGTATCCCGTTTGTGGCGGAAGCCATGGAAGTGCTCGGCGGCACAGGCTACTGCGAGGAGAGTGAGCTTCCCCGTTTGTACCGTGAGATGCCCGTGAACAGCATCTGGGAAGGGTCCGGCAATATTATGTGCCTGGACGTTCTGCGTGTTCTGACGAAGCAATCCGGCATCCTCGACCTGCTTGTGGATGATTTTGCCCAAGTAAAAGGGCAGGACAGGCACTTCGATCGCAGCTGGCGTCAGCTTCAGCAAAAACTGCGAAAACCGCAGGAGGCGCAGGGACGGGAGATCACGCAACAGCTTTTCCTGCTGGGGGCCGGAAGTCAGATGCTGCGGTACGCATCGCCACCCGTGGCGCAGGCGTGGTGCCGCAAGATGCTTGATACCCGCGGCGGTACGCTGATGAGCGAGCAGGTGCAAAATGACCTGCTGTTGCGTGCCACGGGCAGGGTTGGCTAACTCTTTAGCTGGAACAGGCTCACCAGTTGGGTGAGGTGTGAGCCTTTCTCACGCAGCGTGTGTGCGGTTTGTTCGCTACGTAAGACGCGGTCGGCGTTGATGTGCGACGCTTCGCCAATGTGGGTCATGGCCAGATTAACCTGGCCTATTCCCGCGGATTGCTCGCGGGACGCATGGTTAATCTCCGTGACCAGCTTGTTGATGTTATCGATGTGCACGATGATGGAATCCATCGCCAGACGCGTTTGTTCAGACAGCGCATGGCCTTCGCTGACTTTTCTGAGCGTATCACCGATGAGCTGTTCAATCTCCTTCACCGCGTTGGCGCTGCGTCCTGCCAGCGCGCGCACCTCCTGCGCCACCACCGCAAAACCTTTTCCGTGCTCGCCTGCGCGGGCTGCTTCAACCGCTGCGTTAAGCGCCAGAATGTTGGTCTGAAAAGCGATGGATTCAATCACGCGCGTGATGTCTTCGATTCGCTTTGATGCTTCGCGAATATCATCCATGGTAGCGACAGCGTGGGTGACCGTCTCACCACCCTGGTGTACCGCGCGCGACGTTTCGCCTACCAGCTGCTGCGTTTGTTCCATGTTGGCGGCATTTTGCTGCACGGTCGCGGCCAGTTGCTCCATGCTGGCTGACGTCTCTTCTACACTGCTGGCCTGCTTGTTAATCTGCCCGGATATTTCTTCGCTATCGGATGCCAGCGCGTTGGTGCCCATATGGATCTCCGCTGCGGCCTCGCGCACCTGAAGAACAATTTTCTGTAGTCCCCCTCCAATACCGTTAATGGCATCGATGAGCTGACCGACCTCATCCTGGCGGGTCACGGGCAGGCTGGAGCGCAGATCGCCTGCGGCATACTGTCGGGCCAGGTGGATCACATTGCGCAATGGGCGCGTCAGTATGCGTCGTATAATGACCACAAACAGACCCGCGAAGAGCACTGACAGCACCACCCCTGCCAGCAGGAAGCGGTCGCGCATGGCGGTCACGCTTGAGAGCAGTACCGATTTATCCACTTCGCCGACAATGGCCCAGTTCCAGCCTGGCAGCGGCGTATACGCCATGGTCAGCGTGCGGCCATCGGCACTGACGCGCTCCAGCGTGCCGGATTTATCACTCAACAGCTGTTGCTGGATAGCGCTATCCCACTCCGGTACTTTTCCCTCCGCGCTGGTGTGGAACAGATACTGCCCGCGCGTTTTGCCGTGGCTGCGATCCAGAACAAAGAAGTGACCGCTCTCGCCCAGTCGACGGTTGAGGATTTTCTCGCGCATGACATTCCAGGAGTGAGTGATGTCCACACCAACAAAGATGATTGCAATGACCTGGCCGTCCGCGTTTTTAACCGGCTGGTATTGGGTGATATAGCGCTTGCCGAACAGCAGCGCCAGACCGCGATAAACCTCGCCCCGGGTGACGGCAGCAAAAGCCGGGCTGGTGGTATCCAGAACGGTGCCCATTGCCCGCTCGCCGTTCTCTTTGCGCAGCGATGTGGCGACGCGCACAAAGTCGTTACCGCTACGCACAAACAGGGTAGAAATTGCCCCTGTCCGGCTCAGAAAATCGTCTGAAAGGGTATTGTTTTCATGCAGTCCGGTTTCCCCTCCTTTCAGGAGCGGAACGTTAATCCCGTTAATCGTCTGGGGTTGAGTGTTATCAACGCTCAGTGGCTGGGGCAAAAAGGTGGTAAACAGCCGGGTATAACTCTCGACCTCTTCACTCAGGCTGGTGTTAAACATCTGCACCATATCGACCATGCCGGTGGACTGATTATGCAGGTCTTCTATCGCGAGGGCTTCAAGCTGCTGGCTGGCTTTTTGGCTGAGCAGAAAAGTGAAAAACAGAAACAGGATGGCGACACTGGCACCGGTAAGCAGCGACAGCTTTGCACCCAGACCTGCACGACGGAAAAAGTTGATCATAAATTGCTCATCATTGAAAAGGTATGGCTTTTCAACGGCAGAGCAGAGATAACGTTTACTGTTTTAGTGTAACAAAATGTTATTTAATTGTTTTTAAATGGTTTGCTAAAAGATAAAAAATTTGCAAAAACGAAAAGCCACTAAAAGTAAGTGGCTTTTATCGGAGGGGGGATTACGCGTAGAGAATGGCCTGTACCCGCCAGTGATCGATGTACTGATCTTCCTGCATCTGGATAATGCGATACCATGAAGCACCCTGCTCATCGGCCTTTAATGCAACGACACGTTCAACGTCCTGCGGGCTCCCCGAAATATTATTCACGGAGATCTGGCCAATTTCATTCAGGCCAGTCACACAATCAGCACTGGCAAATTCAGCTGACTGCGCGGTTGTGCTCACAAGACCTGCTGAGAGCAACAGTGTGGTCAAAGCAAGAGTTCGTTTCATCGTCAGCTCCATTTCACATGTCTCCGGTATCCGCCGGGCAATCCATCGCGAATAAACTCACTTCCATTGTTGCGGGCATGGAGTTTATTGTGGACAGGAAAGTGTCTATGGACGCAAAGCAGTGTAAATGTCGTTCAAATGAAGACGATCATTGACGATACAGAATGGCCTGTGAGTACCACTGTCCCGTAATGATGGTTTCGTCGATCATAATGATGACGTAATAATCTGCTTTGGCGGCGACGGCTTGTGCCTTTATTGCTTCTTCCGCGTCATCCGGGGAGCCGCGAACCAGCGCAGAGACGGTACCCATACGCTGTAATCCTTCCGTCTGATTACGACGGATTTCCTGCGGGTGATCGGCGACCGGGGGAGCGGGTTGTGGCGTTCCCTGCAGCGCGCTACAGCCACTGAGCAGTAACATCAGCAATAAAGCAGCAAACCTGCGCATAACCATATCTCGTTTCCTGATAGCCATAGTGTAGTTGTCTGTGAATTTAGTTTTGGGGGAATGTTCCCGAAGTGTTAGCTGGGGCGTAATTTTCGAATGAAAATAGCGTGAAATCGTAACCCAGTTCTCAACATTATGAATCATTCATCATTACAGGGTCGACAATGATTGAAATTGAAATACGCCATCTGGGTGATCGTGAAATATTACACGCAACACCCGCCGGAAAACGTGAGGAACCACTGCCTGTTATAGTGTTTTATCATGGATTTACCTCATCGAAGCTGGTCTACAGCTATTTTGCGGTGGCACTCGCGCAGGCCGGTTTTCGTGTGGTCATGCCGGATGCACCCGATCACGGCGCACGTTTTACCGGCAACGAACAGGCGCGACTTGGGCAGTTCTGGCACATTTTGCACGGTAGCCTGACCGAGTTTGCCGGACTGCGCGATGCGCTTTATCAGGCAGGGCTGGTGGCTGATAATCGGCTGGCCGTGGCTGGGGCATCGATGGGCGGGATGGCGGCGCTGGGGATCATGACGCACCATCCAGAAGTGAAGTCAGTGGCTTGTCTGATGGGCTCGGGCTACTTCACCTCACTGGCGAAGACGCTTTTTCCACCTCAGGCACTCACAGAGGTTGAGGCGGCGCTTGCAGAGTGGGAGGTTACCCGGGCGTTACCGCGTCTGGCCGATCGTCCTTTGCTGTTGTGGCATGGTGATGCGGACGATGTCGTCCCACCCGGAGAAACGTTCCGGCTTCAGCAGGCGCTGCAGCACGAGGGGCTGGATGGCAACCTGACCTGCCTGTGGGAAGCGGGCGTTCGCCACCGCATTACGCCAACGGCGCTGGACGCCACGGTGGACTTCTTCCGCCAGCACCTTTAAACGCACAGGACGTTGACACCCTGATCTTTCAGTTTCTGGAGGATCTCAGGGTTGGCACCTTTGCCGGTGATCACCATGTCTATCTGTTCAGCACGGCTGAACAGCATTCCTGCGCGTTCGCCCACTTTACTGCTGTCGACCAGCACAACGAGCTTGCCCACCACGTTAAGCATGTTTTGTTCTGCCATGGCGGTCAACATATCGGTTTTGTAGAGGCCTTCCGCGGTCAGGCCTTTGCCACTGGTAAACATCCAGTGTCCGGCATAAAGACTGTTTTCGCTGTCCTGCGGGCTGAGCGTAATGGACTGGCTCTTGTTGTACTGGCCGCCCATGATGACCACGCTTTCATGCTCCTGATCGATAAGATAGTTGGCGAGCGGCAAGTAGTTCGTGATGATTTGTACCGGCTTTCCGCACATCTCCCGACCTAACAGAAACGCCGTGGAGCCGCAGTTGATCACCACGCTCTCGCCGGGGTTCACCAGCTGCGATGCCGCTCTGGCAATACGGACTTTTTCATCATGATTTTGCGCCTGATGAATGTTCATCGGCGTCCAGCGTGGACGCTGCTGGCTAATCGCTTCCGCACCGTTGCGGACTTTTTTCAGCTTACCGCTTTCATCCAGCTTATTAATATCCCGCCGCGCTGTTGCCGGGGAAATCCCTAAACGTTCGATCACTTTCTCAACGGTGACAAACCCTGTTTGCGCCAGGAGTTCCAGTAATATTTGATGCCGTTGCGCTTCCGTCATGAGCTATTCCGATAAGAATTGATTTTAAAAGATGATATTTGAAATAGCGTGAAATTACTAAAAGAAATATGAAACCGCCAGACACTCGGGTCTGGCGATGGGCCTTAATAATCAGAGGAATGACTTGAACGGCAGGTCTGGCTCAAGAGTAAAGCAATCATCAAAGCCACGTGGGTAGTGATACTCGAGATTGTCTTTGTCCAGCGGCCAGGTGAACTTGCCTCCTACCTGCCAGATGAACGGCTTAAAGCCATACTTCAGGCGATCTTTTTTCATTTCCCACAGTACGCGTATCTCCTGCGGGTCGGCCTGGAAGTTTGACCAGATATCGTGGTGGAAAGGGATCACTACTTTGGTGTTCAGCGCTTCCGCCATGCGCAGCATATCGGCGCTGGTCATTTTATCTGTAATGCCGCGTGGGTTCTCCCCGTATGAGCCGAGCGCCACATCAATCTGATGCTCATTGCCGTGCTTTGCATAGTAGTTTGAGTAGTGAGAGTCACCGCTGTGGTACAGGGAACCGCCGGGCGTTTTAAACAGGTAGTTCACCGCACGTTCGTCCATACCGTCTGGCAGTACGCCTGCGGCTTTCTGATCGGCCGGAAGGGTAATCAGTGCAGTGCGGTCAAAGGCATCCAGCGCGTGGATCTCAACGTCTTTAATTTTGACCACATCGCCCGGTTTCATGACGATGCAGCGCTCTTTCGGTACGCCCCAGCCGATCCATAAATCCACGCAGGTTTGCGGCCCGATGAACGGTACGTCATCGGCACAGTTTTGCATGACCGCTGCCGCCACGTTGACATCAATATGATCGTTATGATCGTGCGTAGAGAGAACGGCATCGATCTGGCGAATGGCGAACGGATCAAGAACAAACGGTGTGGTACGCAGGTTTGGCTGAAGTTTTTCCACGCCCGCCATGCGTTGCATCTGATGGCCTTTTTTCATCAGCGGGTTACCGTGACTCTGTTTGCCGGTGCCGCACCAGAAATCGACACAAATATTCGCGCCACCTTCTGATTTCAGCCAGATCCCCGTGCACCCCAGCCACCACATTGCAAAGGTACCAGGAGCAACCTGTTCCTGCTCAATCTCTTCATTCAGCCAGCTACCCCATTCCGGGAAAGTGCTCAGAATCCATGATTCACGGGTAATGGTGTTCACTTTACTCATCGTTTTGACTCCTGGTTTAATCAAAAGTAATCAACTGGTGATTTGTTGTGATTAATGCTGGCACCATTTCACGCGCATTGCAACGATCAAAATGTGTAATTTTATCTGCCTGACGTCACGGACGCTCTTCTCGCTTCTTGTTATCTTTTACCGTATTAATCATTAATTGCATGAATTATATGGAAATAATTCTATGTGGCATGCCGAAGTGAAAATCATTACTAACACCAGGGAAATAATTTGCGTGATGCGTCACAAATAATCAGATTTAATCTTGTGATGATTATTTGTGATTAATAGAGTGTTGTCACCAACCGCACAGGGATTGCCCCTCGTGTTCTCATTTCTGGAGAGAGTTATGGAGATCCTCTACAACGTCTTTACCGTGTTCTTTAATCAGGTAATGACTAATGCCCCGCTGTTGTTGGGCATCGTGACGTGCCTTGGCTATATCCTGCTGCGTAAAAGCGTCAGCGTTATTATTAAAGGCACCATTAAAACCATCATCGGTTTCATGCTGTTGCAGGCGGGTTCAGGCATTTTGACCGGCACCTTCAAGCCGGTAGTGGCCAAAATGTCGGAAGTCTATGGCATCAACGGCGCCATCTCTGACACCTACGCCTCGATGATGGCCACCATCGATCGCATGGGCGATGCCTACAGTTGGGTAGGGTATGCGGTTCTGCTCGCGCTGGCGCTGAACATCATTTACGTTCTGTTGCGCCGCATTACCGGTATTCGCACCATCATGCTGACTGGTCATATCATGTTCCAGCAGGCAGGGCTGATTGCGGTTTCCTTCTTTATCTTTGGCTACCCAATGTGGACGACCATTATCTGCACCGCGGTGCTGGTCTCGCTCTACTGGGGTATCACCTCCAACATGATGTACAAGCCCACGCAGGACGTCACCGACGGTTGCGGCTTCTCCATCGGCCACCAGCAGCAGTTTGCCTCCTAGATTGCCTATAAAGTCGCGCCGTATCTGGGTAAAAAAGAAGAGAGCGTCGAAGATCTTAAACTGCCGGGCTGGCTGAATATTTTCCACGACAATATCGTCTCTACGGCGATTGTGATGACCCTCTTCTTCGGTGCCATTCTGCTCTCCTTTGGCATTGACGTCGTACAGGCGATGGCGGGTAAAACCCACTGGACTGTCTATATCCTGCAGACCGGTTTCTCTTTCGCGGTGGCGATTTTCATTATCACCCAGGGCGTGCGTATGTTCGTTGCCGAGCTGTCCGAAGCCTTCAACGGTATCTCTCAGCGTCTGATTCCAGGTGCGGTACTGGCGATTGACTGCGCGGCTATCTATAGCTTCGCGCCAAACGCGGTGGTCTGGGGCTTTATGTGGGGCACCATCGGCCAGCTGATTGCGGTGGGTATCCTGGTGGGCTGCGGCTCTTCCATTCTGATCATTCCTGGCTTTATCCCGATGTTCTTCTCCAACGCCACCATCGGCGTCTTTGCGAACCACTTTGGTGGCTGGCGCGCGGCGCTCAAGATCTGCCTGGTGATGGGGATGGTGGAAATCTTCGGATGTGTGTGGGCAGTCAAGCTCACCGGTATGAGCGCCTGGATGGGCATGGCCGACTGGTCAATTCTGGCACCTCCGATGATGCAGGGCTTCGCCTCTGTTGGCCTGATCTTTATGGCCGTCATCATCCTCATTGCTCTGGCTTATATGTTCTTCGCTGGTCGCTCTCTGCGGGCTGAAGAAGATGCAGAAAAACAAACAGCAGAAGTTTCTGCTCATTAAGGAGTTTCGATTATGACCGTACGTATCCTGGCTGTGTGTGGCAATGGGCAAGGGAGTTCCATGATCATGAAGATGAAAGTGGACCAGTTTTTAACCCAGTCAAACATCGACCACACGGTGAACAGCTGCGCAGTGGGCGAATACAAAAGTGAACTGAACGGCGCGGACATCATCATCGCCTCTACCCACATCGCCGGTGAGATCACCGTGACAGGCAACAAATATGTGGTAGGCGTGCGCAACATGCTGTCGCCAGCCGACTTTGGGCCAAAGCTGCTGGAAGTGATCAACGCGCATTTCCCACAAGATGTGAAGTAAGGACGCAACATGAAACTACGTGATTCGCTGGCAGAGAACAGCTCCATCCTTTTACAGGCCGACGCCAGCACCTGGCAGGAGGCGGTGAAACTTAGCGTAGATCTGCTGGTAAAAGCTGATGTTGTCGAGCCGCGTTATTACCAGGCCATTCTGGATGGTGTTGCAGAGCACGGCCCTTACTTCGTGATTGCACCAGGGCTGGCGATGCCGCATGGCCGCCCGGAAGAGGGCGTTAAAAAAACCGGCTTTGCGCTGGTTACGCTGAAAACACCACTGGCTTTCAACCACGAAGATAACGACCCGGTCGACATCCTCATCACCATGGCGGCTGTTGATGCCAACACTCACCAGGAGGTGGGCATTATGCAGATCGTGAATCTGTTTGATGATGAGGCCAACTTCGACCGTTTACGCGCCTGCCGCACCGAGCAGGACGTGCTGGATTTAATTGATAACGCCACTGCGGCGGCAGTTTAAGAGGGAATTGAAAATGTCATTACCAATGTTGCAGGTCGCGCTGGATAACCAGACTCTGTCTCACGCTTACGAAACCACCCGCCTGATTGCGGAAGAAGTGGACATCATCGAAGTCGGTACCATTCTGTGTGTGGGCGAAGGCGTTCGCGCCGTCCGCGACCTGAAGGCGCTGTATCCGCATAAAATCGTGCTGGCGGATGCCAAGATTGCCGATGCGGGCAAAATTCTTTCCCGTATGTGTTTTGAAGCCAATGCTGACTGGGTCACCGTTATTTGCTGTGCGGATATCAACACGGCTAAAGGTGCGCTGGATGTGGCAAAAGAGTTCAACGGTGATGTGCAGATTGAGCTGACCGGGTTCTGGACCTGGGAGCAGGCGCAGGAGTGGCGTGACGCGGGCATTCAACAGGTGGTTTATCACCGCAGCCGTGATGCGCAGGCCGCTGGGGTAGCGTGGGGGGAAGCGGATATCAGCGCGATTAAGCGTCTGGCCGATATGGGCTTCAAAGTGACCGTGACCGGAGGCCTGGCGCTGGAAGATCTGCCGCTGTTCAAAGGTATCCCAATTCATGTCTTTATCGCAGGCCGTAGCATCCGTGATGCCGCCTCTCCGGTAGAAGCCGCGCGTCAGTTCAAACGCTCAATCGCTCAGCTTTGGGGCTAAGGAGCGGGTATGTTGTCTAAACAAGTCCCGCTCGGCATCTATGAAAAGGCACTCCCTGCGGGGGAGTGCTGGCTGGAGCGGCTGCAACTGGCGAAACAACTCGGTTTCGATTTTGTCGAAATGTCAGTGGATGAGACGGACGAACGCCTGTCTCGCCTGGACTGGAGCCGCGAACAGCGTCTGGCACTGGTAAGCGCCATCGCTGAAACGGGGGTACGTGTGCCTTCCCTGTGCCTCAGCGCCCACCGTCGTTTTCCGCTTGGCAGTGAAGATGATGCTGTGCGTGCTCAGGGGCTGGAGATCATGCGTAAAGCCATTCGCTTTGCCCAGGATGTCGGCATCCGTGTGATCCAGTTGGCGGGGTATGACGTTTACTATAAGGACGCCAATAATGAAACGCGCCGTCGTTTTCGTGACGGCCTGAAAGAGAGCGTCGACATGGCCAGCCGTGCTCAGGTGACGCTGGCGATGGAGATCATGGATTATCCGTTAATGAACTCCATCAGCAAGGCGCTGGGTTACGCGCACTACCTGAATAATCCGTGGTTCCAGCTCTACCCTGATATCGGCAATCTGTCAGCCTGGGATAACGACGTGCAGATGGAACTGCAGGCGGGTATTGGTCATATCGTGGCGGTTCATGTCAAAGATACCCGGCCTGGTGTATTCAAAAATGTTCCGTTCGGCACCGGGGTGGTGGATTTCGAACGGTGCTTCCAGACGCTCAAACAGACAGGGTATTGCGGGCCTTACCTGATTGAGATGTGGAGTGAAACGTCGGACGACCCGGCAGCCGAAGTGGCGAAGGCGCGGGACTGGGTCCGTGAACGTATGGCGCGGGCTGGGTTGATGGAGGCTGAGCATGCATAAGCTTAAGCAGCAGGTCTTTGAGGCCAATATGGATCTACCTCGCTACGGTCTGGTGACGTTTACCTGGGGTAACGTCAGCGCCATCGACCGTGAGCAGGGGCGGGTCGTGATTAAGCCCAGCGGTGTGCCCTATGAGTCCATGACCGCCGACGACATGGTGGTTGTGGATCTTCATGGCAACGTGGTTGACGGAAAGTGGCGTCCTTCTTCTGATACCGCCACCCATCTGGCACTGTATCAGCGTTATCCCTCCCTGGGCGGCGTTGTGCATACACACTCGACTCATGCCACGGCCTGGGCGCAGGCAGGGCTGCCCATTCCGGCTCTTGGCACCACGCATGCAGACTACTTCTTTGGCGATATTCCCTGCACGCGGGCATTAACGCAGGCCGAAGTGGAAGGGGAGTATGAACTCAACACCGGTCGCGTCATTATCGACACGCTGGCTGAGCGTGAGCCGCTGCATACGCCGGGTATTGTGGTGTATCAGCACGGTCCATTCTCGTGGGGAAAAGACGCTCACGATGCCGTGCATAACGCGGTGGTGATGGAGGAAGTGGCGCGAATGGCGTGGATCGCCCGCAGCATCAATCCGCAGCTTCAGGGCATTGATGATTACCTTATGAATAAACATTTCATGCGTAAACATGGGCCCAACGCCTATTACGGGCAGAAGTGAATAAGTGCTCTGGAATACCGAAAAACAGTTGTAACCGGTGGTATTTCAGAGCCATTAGCAAAAAAAAGCCCCCGGGCAGGGGGCAAGTTAAACTATGGCTATGTTCTCTTTGTTGGCTTTCCTGGTGCTAGCGTTAAAGCGTTATCGGTAGATATCTGCACTGGCGTGCATATTGCCGTTGCTGCCGGGCTCACGCATCAGTATGACGTGATAATATTGTGCACCCTGAGCATCGGTCTCTTGATTGAGTGCCTGATCTGCTTCACTTTCAGTGGCGAAATTATGATTGATGTAGATTACGCCTAAGCTCTGCACATCATCCATGTTTTGGGCCTGCCGGCCGTCTATCTTGATGGCTGCCATCGCGTTTGCACTGAGCAAAAGTGCAGCCATTACGGCAAATGCGATTTTTTTCATGATATGCGCTCCACGACTGCGTGCTGTGAAAGGGGGTGTTGCTCTCCTTTTATAAATAAGGTCTCTGATTAAAGTGTAATCACTTATCCGGCGGGGATGCGTGACCATTTCTGATGCTGTTGTTCAAAAAAACAACGCTTCCTGATGTGATTAATTTTAAATCACCCACTTAGACCAGCTTTACGCTTTGTGCGAATTATTTGTGCAATCAGCTTGAGTTTCCAGGGGCGCGCAAGTATTATGACGCGTCAATTTTTCAGCCGACCTTTAACACGTTCCTTGCCTCCCCGGGCCTCGGCTGACCCAGACAGGAGGCTGAATAATCCGTAAGGAGCAATTCGATGCGTCATTACGAAATCGTTTTTATGGTCCATCCTGACCAGAGCGAACAGGTTCCGGGCATGATCGAGCGCTACTCTGCTGCCATCACTGGTGCAGAAGGTACGATCCACCGTCTGGAAGACTGGGGCCGCCGTCAGCTGGCTTACCCGATTAACAAACTGCACAAAGCACACTACGTTCTGATGAACGTTGAAGCGCCGCAGGAAGTGATCGATGAGCTGGAAACTACCTTCCGCTTCAACGATGCCGTTATCCGCAGCATGGTTATGCGTACCAAAAACGCAGTGACCGAAGCATCTCCGATGGTTAAAGCGAAAGACGAGCGCCGTGAGCGTCGCGATGATTTCGCAAACGAAACCGCAGATGATTCTGATGCTGGGGATTCTGAAGAGTAATTTCTGATGACCAACCGTCTGGTGTTGTCCGGTACCGTGTGCAGGACCCCCCTTCGTAAGGTCAGTCCATCAGGAATTCCGCATTGCCAGTTCGTGCTTGAGCATCGTTCTGTGCAAGAGGAAGCCGGCTTTCACCGGCAGGCGTGGTGCCAAATGCCCGTTATTATTAGCGGACACGAAAACCAGGCCATTACTCACAGTTTAACGGTCGGTAGCGCAGTAATCGTTCAGGGGTTCATTTCTTGCCACAAGGCAAAGAACGGCCTGAGCAAAATGGTTCTGCATGCCGAGCAGATTGATTTGATAGATTCTGGAGACTAGCCATATGGCACGTTATTTCCGTCGTCGCAAGTTCTGCCGTTTCACCGCGGAAGGCGTTCAAGAGATCGACTATAAAGATATCGCAACGCTGAAAAACTACATCACCGAAAGCGGTAAGATTGTCCCAAGCCGTATCACCGGTACTCGTGCAAAATACCAGCGTCAGCTGGCTCGCGCTATCAAACGCGCTCGCTACCTGTCCCTGCTGCCGTACACTGATCGTCATCAGTAATCGGGCACGGTCCATTAATACGACTTTAAGAGGATAAGGTAATGCAAGTTATTCTGCTTGATAAAGTAGCAAACCTGGGCAGCCTGGGTGATCAGGTAAACGTTAAAGCGGGCTACGCTCGTAACTTCCTGGTTCCACAGGGTAAAGCTGTTCCAGCTACCAAGAAAAACGTAGAGTTTTTCGAAGCACGTCGCGCTGAACTGGAAGCCAAACTGGCTGACGTTCTGGCGGCTGCTAATGCTCGCGCTGAGTCAATCAACGCACTGGGCACTGTTACCATCGTTTCCAAAGCTGGCGACGAAGGTAAACTGTTCGGTTCCATCGGTACCCGCGATATCGCTGATGCAGTAACTGCAGCTGGCGTTAAAGTGGCTAAGAGCGAAGTTCGTCTGCCGAACGGTGTTCTGCGTACCACTGGTGAGCACGAAGTGGACTTCCAGGTTCACAGCGAAGTGTTCGCTAAACTGGTTGTTAACGTTGTAGCTGAGTAATTTTACTCTGCTCACGTCGAAGCGCCGGCCTTGTGCCGGCGTTTTGCTTTTTTAAGGGACCAGATTCGCGCTTTAGTGCTTGTAGGGTCGCTATTCCTGGCGCATTCTCTGATAATAAAATGAAACGCAATTTTATTTATGAGATTCGACATGGAAACCGCTCTGCCCACGCCCGTATTTGCCCGTCGAAAGGTGGCCTATGCCTGCGCCACGCTCTGCTGTCTGCTTTGGGGTAGCTCTTACCCGGCCATAAAAAGCGGCTATGAACTCTTCCAGATTGCCACCGATGATATTCCCTCAAAGGTCGTGTTCGCCGGTTACCGTTTTCTGTTTGCGGGTGTGCTGCTGCTTCTCTTTGCATTAGCCCAGCGCAAGCCCATCGGCAGGTTCACGCCCGGGCAGTTTGGCCAATTGACCGTCCTGGGACTGACGCAGACGAGCATTCAGTACACCTTCTTTTATATCGGATTGGCCTACACGACAGGCGTGAACGGCTCAATCATGAACGCCACCGGCACTTTCTTCAGCGTGCTGCTGGCGCACTTCATCTACCACAACGACAAGCTCAGCTATAACAAAACGCTTGGCTGTATTCTGGGCTTTGCCGGAGTGATGCTGGTTAACTTCCACGGCGGGTTAAGCGAATTCAGCTTCGTCTGGAAGGGGGACGGGTTTGTGGTGCTGGCAGCCTTTATCCTTTCTGCCGCCACGCTTTACGGAAAACGCATCTCCCAGACCGTCGACCCGACGGTGATGACCGGCTGGCAGCTGGCTATCGGCGGCGCGGCGCTGGTGGCGGGTGGCTATCTCACGGGAGGGACGCTGGAAGTGCATAGCATGACGGCCGTCGCGGTGCTGGGGTATCTGACGTTACTCTCTTCGGTAGCGTTCGCCCTCTGGAGCGCGCTGCTGAAAGTGAACCGCGTAAGTATGATTGCCCCGTTCAACTTTGTGATCCCCGTTGCCGGGACGGTGCTGTCTGCCATTTTCCTCGGTGAAAACATTCTGGACATCAAATATGCGATTGCGCTGGTGCTGGTCTGCTCGGGGATCTGGTGGGTCAATAAGCGGAGTTACTAAGAAGGGCATTGCCGGGGGGCTGGCTCGCCTTACCCGGCCTGAACATTAACGTGCTCTGATAAAACTACCGTCAGGCTGGCGGGTAAACAGCACCTGCTGGCCATTTCCCGTATCAATCGTGAGCCCGGTGACGACACCGCTGGCATTCTGACGTATCTGCACCAGCTGGCCATTCTGCAAATTACTGAGCGGCTTACCTGCGCCTTCCACCTGCGCCATGGCATACACATCGGTTGGCGGCAAATTGTGGTCGCGGAACAGCTGCGCAAGGGTTTTACCCGGCTCTACGCGATAGGAACGCCACTGCTGCTCAATGCCGGTTGGCTGCTGAGCCTGTGGCTCTGCCGGGGCCGCGGCCTGTTCCTGTGGCTGTTCATCCTGAATGGGTTCCGGTTCAACAGGCGCAACCTGTCCCGGATCGTTCGTCGGGGTGACCAGTTGCGTCTGCACAGGCTGTGTGTCCGGCTGCGGTCGCGTTTGCGACTGAATATCCAGCTGGGCATTGCGGGTCACCGTCGCGGTGTCGGCGTCATCGCCACCGGAAGGAAGCAGGAAGCCCACGATCACCATCAGCGCGCCAATGATGATCCCTCTGCGATGCAGAGGCGGCAGCGGGTCCATGATGCGAAAATTGTCCGGCGCCTGCCAGATTTTCGCCAGGGTAGGTTTCAGTTCAAATCGCCCGGGCATGGCTCTCCTCCTGCTCCGCGTCTTTTTTATCCTGTGCTCCGAAGTATAGTTTGCTAACTGCCTGAACGGCGTAGCAAACCCGACATCCGTGACATTCGTTCGGGATTAATCCTGGTTCTCTCTATTGTTTCTGTTTCGTCGCGGTTTGTCACCTTAACTTCAGACAAAGTTTTACCCATAAGGGCATGGCTGATATGCTGCCCGCTACTTTAAATGTGATGGAAGGAAAACCCATGACCACCCCGACTTTTGACACTATCGAAGCGCAGGCAAGTTACGGTATCGGCTTGCAGGTAGGACAGCAGCTGAGCGAATCCGGCCTGGAAGGTCTGTTACCCGAAGCGCTGGTGGCGGGTATCGCTGATGCGCTGGAAGGCAACAACCCGGCGGTTCCGGTTGATGTTGTGCACCGTGCGCTGCGTGAAATCCACGAACGTGCTGACGCCGTGCGTCGCGCGCGTTTCGAAGAGATGGCTGCAGAAGGCGTGAAATATCTGGAAGAGAACCGTGAGCGTGAAGGCGTGAACAGCACCGAGTCTGGCCTGCAGTTCCGCGTGATCAACCAGGGCGACGGTGCAATCCCGGCGCGTACTGACCACGTTCGCGTGCACTACACCGGTAAACTGATCGACGGTACGGTGTTCGACAGCTCTGTAGCACGTGGCGAACCGGCTGAATTCCCGGTTAACGGCGTTATCGCGGGCTGGATCGAAGCGCTGACCCTGATGCCAGTGGGTTCCAAATGGGAACTGACTATCCCGCACAACCTGGCGTACGGCGAGCGTGGCGCTGGTGCGTCCATCCCGCCATTCAGCACCCTGGTGTTTGAAGTCGAGCTGCTGGAAATTCTGTAATCAGCTTTTCTTATTTCCTCTCTCCTTCGGGGGAGAGGAATATAGTGATAAAACCTATAGTTACGACGGAATCAACATTTTATCTTGCAAACGAAACTGTTGCGTGTATTTTTGTGAGCTGTTTCGCGTTGTATGAGTGATATGACACTCACTTTAAACATATTATTAACATAATATCCAAATCATAGTATTCATCCCGCCGATTCTTACCTAATATCGATGAGTCCTTTCATGGGGACCGTTATTTTTTTGACGTATTTAAAGGCCAGAAGAGCCTTAACAACACAGACAGGCATAAACAGGAAAATATCACATGGTAGATCAGGTTAAAGTCGTCGCCGACGAAGAGGCGTCGTCTGAACAGTCGCTACGGCGCAATCTCACAAACCGTCATATTCAGCTCATTGCCATCGGGGGTGCCATCGGTACCGGGCTGTTTATGGGGTCAGGTAAAACCATCAGTCTTGCCGGGCCGTCGATCATTTTCGTTTATATGATCATCGGTTTTATGCTCTTCTTCGTGATGCGTGCAATGGGTGAATTGCTGCTCTCGAACCTCGAATACAAGTCCTTTAGCGATTTCGCTTCCGACCTGCTTGGCCCCTGGGCGGGCTACTTCACCGGCTGGACCTACTGGTTCTGCTGGGTGGTGACCGGCATGGCGGATGTGGTCGCCATCACGGCCTACGCGCAGTTCTGGTTCCCGGGGTTATCGGACTGGGTGGCCTCGCTGGCGGTGATTGTTCTGCTGCTAAGCCTTAACCTCGCCACCGTTAAAATGTTCGGTGAGATGGAGTTCTGGTTTGCGATGATCAAAATCGTGGCGATTATCGCCCTGATTGTTGTCGGCCTGGTGATGGTACTGACGCACTTCCAGTCTCCAACCGGCGTTCAGGCTTCGTTCGCGCATCTGTGGAATGACGGCGGCTGGTTCCCGAAAGGCATCAGCGGCTTCTTTGCCGGTTTCCAGATTGCGGTGTTTGCCTTTGTGGGGATTGAGCTGGTCGGTACCACGGCGGCGGAAACTAAAGATCCGGAGAAATCCCTGCCGCGCGCGATTAACTCCATCCCGATTCGTATCATTATGTTTTACGTCTTCGCGCTGATTATCATCATGTCCGTGACGCCGTGGAGCTCCGTTGTACCGACCAAGAGCCCGTTCGTTGAGCTGTTTGTACTGGTTGGACTGCCTGCGGCCGCAAGCCTGATTAACTTCGTGGTGCTGACCTCCGCGGCCTCTTCGGCCAACAGTGGGGTGTTCTCTACCAGCCGTATGCTGTTTGGTCTGGCACAGGAAGGGGTTGCGCCCCGCGCGTTTGCCAAACTGTCTAAGCGTGCGGTACCGGCGAAAGGGCTGACCTTCTCCTGTATCTGCCTGCTGGGCGGTGTGGTGATGCTCTACGTGAACCCGAGTGTGATCGGTGCGTTTACCATGATCACCACGGTCTCTGCGATCCTGTTCATGTTCGTCTGGACCATCATCCTGTGTTCTTACCTGGTGTACCGCAAACAGCGTCCGCACCTGCATGAAAAATCGATCTACAAAATGCCGCTGGGCAAGCTGATGTGCTGGGTGTGCATGGCGTTCTTCGTCTTCGTGCTGGTTCTGCTGACGCTGGAAGACGATACCCGTCAGGCGTTAATCGTCACGCCGCTGTGGTTCATCGCGCTGGGGCTGGGATGGTTATTTATCGGTAAGAAACGTATGGCAGGCATGCGTTAATAAAAAAAGGCCACAGATGCTGTGGCCGAATGATAACCTCAGGAAGGCGCTCTCGGGCGCCTTTTTTTATTCACCTGCGAGGGCACGCGGGAACAGGACGTTGTTCTCAAGACTGATGTGCTCCATCAGGTCGTCGATCATCTCGTTAATGCCGTTGTACATCGCTTTCCACGTGGTGCACGCCTCTGGTGGCGGTGTAACGTTATGGGTAGTGTGTTTAATCACTTCCAGCAGCTCGCCTGCATCATCATGTTCGCTTTCCATGACGCTGATGGGCCCCATCGCCTGGCTGCCCATACCCTGTTTGATCATCGGGAAGAGGATTTGCTCCTCTTTCATCATGTGGCTGGAAAGCTCTTCGTGAAGCAGGGTCAGGTATTTCGCCAGACCGCGCGGTACGGAAGGTTTGTCGGCGTGAACGCGCTCCACTTTTGTCGCCTGCAGGATCAGTTCAGGCAGCTGTTCACGGTGACGGTCGTGAAAACGCACGATGATATGGTCGATGATGTCGGCAAGGGCTGCAGTGCGCCAGTCTTTCTCAATAGGCTGCTCAGCCAGTTGCGCCAGCTCCGCTTCAATGAGCCCCACATCCAGCTCTTTACGCGAGGCGGCACGTGCCAGGGTTTGCTTACCGCCACAGCAGTAATCCATATCGTATTTACGAAACAGCGCGGACGCGCGCGGGATGGAGAGCGCCAGCTCGCCAAGGGGTTGGTCGCGGAAGGCCATAGCAGTTACCTCGTCATCAATAATATAAGATGCATTTTAAATGCATCTTTAAGGCGACGCTATAACCCTTTAGAGGGAAGGGGCAAAGTGAGAACTAGATCACAAAAAAATAATGACTTTTAACTTGCTGAATGAATGCAGGAAATTACTTTAGAAAGTTTTTTCACGTGGGGAAACAGTAAACAACTCGCCGTGCCTGCCGATATATCCACGTCAGACAAACCTGCATATAAAAAAGGCAACGCATGTTTAAACGTATAAAAGTCATTACCCTTCTTATTTCGGTGCTGCTTGTGCTCGGCATCATGCAAGTCATTTCCGCCGGCATTTTTATCAACGCGCTGAATAACGACAAAGATAACTTCACCGTCTCGCAGCTCTCAAGCCAGAATGTCGCTGAGTTTACCGATGCATGGATCAGCCTCAACCAGGCCCGCGTAACCCTGAACCGCGGCATGCTGCGTCTGCAAAGCAGCATGGCGTCTCAGATTAACGGCGGCCAGTTGAATGAACTGGTGAACACGGCGAAGAACCTGCTGGCGGATGCACAGTCCCATTACGATAAATACTACGCTTTGCCTAATACTCCGGGTCTGGACGAGAATCTGGCTAACCGTCTGGAAGAGCAGTACCGCATTTACTCCGCCACGCTGACGCAAATGAACGTCCTGCTGGGCCAGGGCAATCTGGAAGATATGTTCAAGCAGAATGCGGAGCAGAAACAGACCGCGATGCAGAACGTGTACCGTGAATGGCGTGAAGCGCAGGCCGTCCTCACGGACAGAGGGATTAAAGACAACGAAAACGATTATAAACGTATCCTGTGGATCCTCTCTGCGGTCATGCTGCTGGTGATTGCCGTGATCGTCTCCAGCTGGATTGCGATGCGCCGCGTTCTGCTGCTGCCGCTGCAGGATGTGATCGGCCATATCCGCGCCATTGCCGCAGGGGATTTGACCCAGCCGATTCAGGCAGAGGGTAAGAATGAAATGGCAATCCTGGCGCGCAACGTTCAGGAGATGCAAACCTCGCTGGCAAACACGGTGGGCGTGGTGCGTGAAGGTGCAGACACCATTTACACCGGTGCAGGGGAAATCTCTGCGGGCAGCAACGACCTCTCTTCCCGTACCGAGCAGCAGGCCGCCTCTCTGGAAGAGACGGCTGCCAGCATGGAACAACTGACCGCCACGGTAAAACAAAACGCCGATAACGCACGTCAGGCTTCCCGTCTGGCGCTCGATGCCTCCTCAACCGCGAAGAAGGGCGGTAACGTGGTAGAGGGTGTGGTGCGCACCATGGACGACATTGCGACCAGTTCCAGCAAAATTGCGCAAATTACCAACGTAATCGACGGCATTGCCTTCCAGACCAACATCCTGGCGCTGAACGCGGCGGTGGAAGCCGCGCGTGCAGGCGAGCAGGGCCGTGGCTTTGCGGTGGTCGCAGGTGAGGTGCGTACCCTTGCCCAGCGTAGCGCTCAGGCGGCAAAAGAGATTAAAGCGCTGATCGACGATTCCGGCGAGCGCGTGAATGCCGGCTCACAGCTGGTAAACGAAGCCGGGGCGACGATGGCAGAGATCGTGAATGCGGTCACCCGCGTGACCGACATCATGGGCGAGATTGCCTCTGCCTCTGACGAGCAGAGCCGCGGTATCGATCAGGTAGGTCAGGCGGTGGCCGAGATGGATCGCGTGACCCAGCAGAACGCCTCGCTGGTAGAGGAGTCTGCGGCAGCGGCGGCCGCGCTGGAAGATCAGGCGGCACGCCTGAACGAAGCGGTGGCGGTGTTTAAAATTACCCGCAACCCGGTGGTCAACGCCGCGCCGGTGAAAAGCTACACTCCAGCGGCTAAACCTGTCGCGGCGACGTCTGAAGCGAACTGGGAAACGTTTTAACTCTCTGAAGCCGGAACGACCATCGGTTTTTCCGGCTTTGCTCTCACCGCCATCACGACCCCAACGACCAGCAATATAATCCCGCAGGCGGTTAACAGCGGCGGTACGCTCTGGCGCATCAGGAAGGTGTAAAGCAGCCCGGCCAGCGTTTCGAATACAATCAACGGCCCTAAAATTACCGTCGGCAGCTTCTGGCTGGCGATATTCCAGCATAGCGCACCCACCCACGAGCAGAGCACCGCAATCGCCAGCATCAGCCCGACAAAGACCCACGGTCTCGGCCCGAACGGTTGAGCGAAATCCGGTTGCTGATGGCCTAACCAGAGACAGGCCCCCACATAGCCCATAAGCGAAACCGGGAGCGTGACCAACGCCTGAGCCGTCGCCCACATCATCGGGTGTTTATCCGGGTTTTCCCGCAGCCAGCGCGCATTGCGCAGGGCATACCACGCCCAGCACACCACGGAAACGAATGCCAGCAGGATGCCAGAACCGTAACGCAACAGCGAGAAGTCCTCCAGCCCATGCTGCAGCTCGGCAATGTTGACGCAGACCAGCCCCACGGCGGTACACACCAACGCTGGTACCATTTTTGACCACGCCAGTTTCCCGTCGCGGTGGCTGTAAAGCAGGTTAGCGAAGACCGGGATCACCACGGGCAGCGTGCCGATAATCATGGTAGATACCGGTGCCCCGGTTCGCTGAATGGCGCTCGCCAGGCAAACATAATAGATAAGGTTGCCCATCATGGTCAGCGCCAGCGCGGTGAACCAGTCCTGCCGGCCGAGTTGACGCAAACGTGCACGACCGAGCCACGCCAGCGGGAGAGCAATCAGTCCCAGTGCCAGATAACGTCCGGTCGACTGCAGTATTGCCGGGTACTCCGGCACGATCAGCGGGCCGACAAAGATCAGTCCCCACATCAGACCCGCAAGCAGGGCATACAACACACCACTAATCATTTTTCCATCCACATCGGTTTATTCTGCGTTCAGTGTAGGAGGGGGAAGGGCGCGCGTATTGTATGAGGTTGCGCATCAGCGCTTAACGACCTGTTTCTGGTAGCGCACGGGGGTAATGCCATAGCGGCGGGTAAAGGCGCGAGTCAAATGGGACTGATCGGTCAGCCCGGTCGCGGCGGCGACTTCGGCGGCGGGCATGCCGTGCGTGAGAAACGCTTTGGCGCGCCACAGGCGGATAGCCATCAGCATCTGATGCGGAGTGACATGGAAATGCGCCTTGAACTGGCGCTGAAAATGGTAGGGGCTCAGTGAGACCACGTTGGCCAGCTCGTCCAGCGTCAGGGCGTGCATATAGTTGTCGTGCATATACTCACGAACCCGTTCGAACCGGTGTGCACCTTCCCGGGTAACCGGCGCGTGGCGGGCTAACGGCTGGAAGGTCTCGATCAGATCCAGCAGCAAGCCTTTTTGCGCCAGCGGGTCGTCCGTATGCCACAGGCCATAGATAAGCCTGCCGATTTGCTGTGAGCGCAGCGGGTCATGGCGAGTTACGTCGCTAAACCACCAGTGGCGAAGACCGGTTACCTCTTCCAGCAGATCGGGTTCAATGTAAACCATCCGGTAGCGCCAGCCGCCATCCGTCGCCGATTCCCCGGTGTGGATCTCGTCCGGGTTCATGGTCACGACGGATTTTTCCGCCGCGAGATGCTGAGTACCGCGATAGCGAAAGCGTTCGGCACCGGTTTCAATGGTGCCGATGCCGAAGGCTTCATGCGTATGAGGCTCAAAGGCGTAGTCAGAAATATGCGCGTGATAAAGCTCCAGGCCCGGCAAATGCGCCAGATGGCGAAAGCGCGCGCTGTCTCTCTCATCAATGAACTGTTCCGGTACGCCCTGCACGGTGAACCTCCTCATGAGTCATCTCTCCATTATCAGAGATGACCCGAGGGGATGCTACAAAAAATAACCATTTTGCAACATTTACAGGATGGCTTTAATGCTCTCTGAAAGCGGTGTGGTTGGACGCCCGATCAGTTTGCTCAGCGTATGGCTGTCGTCAAACAGACCGCCTTTAGACGCGCCCACATCGGAGTCCGCCAGCATCTCCGCCAGCCCGGCAGGCAGGCCAACGCCCTTCAGCGCAGCGGCAAAATCCGCTTCGCTCATGTTCTGATACGCCACGTTTTTGCCGCTCTGTTTGCTGAGTTCGGCCGCCAGTTCGCTCAGCGTCCAGGCGTGGTCGCCGGCCAGCTCGTATACGTTGCCTGCATGGCCGTCCCCGGAGATGACTTTTGCCGCGGCAGCCGCGTAATCCGCACGGGTGGCAGAGGCGATTTTGCCTTCACCGGCCGCGCCAATAAATACGCCGTGCTCCAGCGTGGGTGGTGCGCTCGCCAGATAGTTTTCGGTGTACCAGCCGTTACGCAGCAGGGCGTAAGGGATGCCGGACTCCGCCAGCGCCTTCTCCGTCGCGACGTGTTCAACGTGCAGACCCAGCGGCGATTTATCCGCATGCAGCAGGCTGGTATAGACGATGAATTTCACGCCAGCGGCTTTGGCAGCATTAATGACGTTCTGATGTTGGGTGGCGCGCTGACCCACTTCGCTGGAGGAGATCAGCAGCAGCTTTTCTACGCCCTTAAGCGCGGAGGTCATTGTGCTTTCGTCAGCGTAATCCCCCTGACGAACGGTAATTCCCTGCTGGCGCAGGGCTTCAGCTTTTGCCGGATTGCGGACAATCGCCACAATCTGGTTTGCCGGTACGGTGTTTAACAGCTGTTCGATAACGAGCTGGCCAAGCTGGCCGGTTGCGCCGGTAATTGCGATCATGATGAATCCTCTGTGAAGTGACAATAATGTTGTAC
>NZ_CP080000.1:4445076-4445184 GCF_019378755.1 Enterobacter sp. BIDMC 29
ATTCTCTGTTGTATATGCATCGTCACCATTTTTCCCGTCTGGCCGGAGAGCTTTCATATTCGTTTTTCACTTCAGTTATTAGGGCTGAGTGTTGTAATGAAGATAAGA
>NZ_CP080000.1:4445204-4445509 GCF_019378755.1 Enterobacter sp. BIDMC 29
GTAAAAACTCTAAACAAACGTTCAAAACTAGCGCTGGCAGGATTAGATTCAAGTCGGGCATAGGCCTGCTGCGTTACTCCTAAATACTGAGAAACCTCTTTCTGTGTTAGCCCATTTTCTTTGCGAAAGCCAATCAACATTGGACGTAACTGATTAAGGTGTTTTATCGGGTAAGTCGTATTCATATAAGTTAGCCGCTGTGCTTGCTCCTGATACTTGCATCTCTAAACAAATTTAACAACGTATAGGGTGTTAAAGCAATAATACAGCCTATAGGTTGTTAAATGTGTAGAAGGTCTGATCAT
>NZ_CP080000.1:4545545-4545610 GCF_019378755.1 Enterobacter sp. BIDMC 29
GGGTACCTCTCTTTAAGTCATCTAAAATGACTCCGAGATGTCTGTTAAACCCGTGGCGATTCAAA
>NZ_CP080000.1:4555067-4555132 GCF_019378755.1 Enterobacter sp. BIDMC 29
AGTACGGCTTTGTTAATGACCTCATTCCCGCTTCCTATCACCATCATTTGTGCTCTTCTGTAAAT
>NZ_CP080000.1:4555797-4555894 GCF_019378755.1 Enterobacter sp. BIDMC 29
AGCCATCCACGGGTTCAATATCCGGGCGTTCATCCCCGTAATAGTGAAGGTACTGCTGAGTGCTGCTTTTTAACGGATTTCGTGGGGCGTATCCGTC
>NZ_CP080000.1:4559394-4641158 GCF_019378755.1 Enterobacter sp. BIDMC 29
GTACAACTTTATTGTTTCTTCACATCCTCTTCGTGTTTGTCTGGTGTTGTGGCACACTAGCACCATAGCTAACTTTTAGTAAGTACGCACATAAAGGTAAGTATGAAAACAACGATACCGACACTCAGCGAACAAATGCGCGATGGCAACCTCTTCGCGGAACAGTGTCCTTCCAGAGAGGTTCTCAAACATGTCACCAGCCGCTGGGGCGTGCTGATTCTGGTGGCCCTGCGGCAGGGAACCCACCGTTTCAGCGACCTGCGCCGAAAAATGGGAGGCGTCAGCGAAAAGATGCTGGCCCAGTCGCTACAGGCGCTGGAACAGGACGGGTTTGTTAATCGCGTCTCGTATCCGGTTGTACCACCGCACGTTGAGTATAGCCTGACGCCGTTAGGGACAGAGGTGAGTGAGAAAGTGGCCGCGCTGGCGGACTGGATAGAAGTGCATACGCCGCAGGTGATGGCGAACCGGGAAGAACGCGCGGCGTAAAGGCAGGCCGGGTAAGGCGAAGCCGCTACCCGGCACACACCGCGTTACTTGCTTAAATCCACCTGATAAATGGCGAAGCCAATATCATCCGTTGCAACTTTCTTCATCGGATAGTGGGCGTTATCGTTAATAAACGCCGCCGCTTTATCGGACGGTGAAGTTTCAAAACGGATGTCCAGCGGCGTGTCGCTGTGAATGGGGGCCAGGCGCCAGTTGTTGTCCACTGCCGGATGAATGCCCCCCGCTTTTTTGGACTCCGCGCTGATCCACGCCGCCAGCACCGAGCGGTTCTCGTCCGGTGAGGCAAAGGCAATATGGCTATCTCCCGTGCCGGCAAACTTGCCGCCGTAGGCGCGGTAGTTATTGGTTACCACCAGGAAGGTGGCATTCGGGTCGATGGCTTTGCCCTTAAAGGTCAGGTTTTTGATGCGCTCGGCCTGCGGGTTAATGACCTGGCATTCGCCGTCATATTTTGCAGGCTGGGTAACATCAATCTGATACTCCACGCCGTCAATCACGTCAAAGTTATAGGTCCGGAACCCGTCCCAGTTAATCAGCGACTGCGGCTTGCTGCTGTGCGGATCAATCTGGTTAAACTGCCCGGCGGAGCACTCCAGCCACGCTTTCACCTCTTTGCCCGTCGCTTTGACCACCACCAGGGTGTTCGGATAGAGATAGAGATCGGCGGCGTTACGGAAGGTCAGTTGGCCCTTTTCGACTTCAACGTAGCTTGCCGGGTCATTCTTACGCCCGCCCACTTTGAACGGTGCCGCGGCCGACAGCACCGGCAGTTTTGCCAGGTCCGGGTCGCCCTGAATAACGTGTTCGACATAGGCTTTTTGCGCCATGTTAACCACCTGGACAGTCGGGTCATCCTGCACCAGCGCCAGGTAGCTGTACATGTTATCCGCCGATTTACCGATCGGCTTGCTGACGAAGTCGCGGGTGGCGTCGTGGTCATGCTTCAGCACGTCGACCAGTTTTTTATCTTCGGCGGCCAGTGATTTTTTAGCCGCAGCGTCGTAAATCGGGCGCGCCTCTGCTTTTGACTGAGTGACCTTCCAGTCGCCGCCGTCGTTATTGAGGACCAGATCCACCACACCAAGGTGGTCGCCCCACATGCCCGGCATCACCGACGGCACGCCATTGAGCGTCCCTTTCTCGATGTCTGCACCCTTAATGTTGGCAAAGTCCTTACCCGGGAAGACCGCGTGGGCGTGGCCGAACAGGATCGCATCGACGCCCGGGACTTCACTCAGATAATAAACGGAGTTTTCCGCCATGGCCTGATACGGATCGGCGGAGAGTCCCGAGTGCGCAACCACCACCACCAGATCTGCGCCTTTTTCGCGCATTTCCGGCACGTATTTGCGCGCAGTTTCGGTAATATCGTTAACGGTCACTTTACCGTCGAGGTTGGCTTTATCCCAGGTCATGATTTGCGGCGGTACAAAGCCGATATAGCCGATTTTAAGCGTCTGTTTTTTACCGTCCTGATCGACAACCTCGGTCTCTTTAATCAGATAGGGGGTAAAGAGCGGCTTCTGCGTCTTAACGTCGATGATATTGGCGTTAACGTACGGGAATTTCGCGCCAGCCAGCGCATCGTGCAGGTACTTCAGGCCGTAGTTAAATTCGTGGTTGCCCAGGTTGCCGACGGTATAGTCCAGGGTGTTCATCGCTTTATACACCGGGTGGATCTCGCCTTTCTTCAGCCCCTTCGCGGCCATGTAGTCCCCGAGCGGGCTACCCTGAATGAGATCGCCGTTGTCGACCAGCACGCTGTTTTTAACTTCATTGCGGGCGGCAGCGATCAAACTTGCCGTGCGTACCAGTCCGAATTTTTCCGTCGGGGTATCTTTGTAGTAATCGAAGTCCATCATGTTGCTGTGCAGGTCGGTAGTTTCCAGAATTCGCAGGTCTACCGTCGCCGCCTGTACGCTCACTGCAATCAGCGTCGCCAGGAGCGTTGCGCTAAACTTAATCATCAGAAGAGTCCTTTTTTCGATCCAGGCCACAAAAGAGTATGTATCTATAGCGTGTTGCTTACAGAAATGTGAATCCTGACAGAAAAAAGCGCCATGAAACCAGAATTGCTTCACAGATAGCGGAATTGTTCCCATTACGATATAACTAAAACAAAGAGTTAACCCCACTGCGTTAACAAAGAGGTGGAGAATGTTAGATAAGATTTGTCAGCTCGCACGGGATGCGGGAGATGCCATCATGCAGGTGTATGACGGTGCAAAACCGATGGAGGTCGTCAGCAAGGCAGATGACTCTCCGGTCACCGCGGCAGATATCGCGGCTCACAAGGTGATCCTGCAAGGGCTGCAGGCCTTAACGCCGGATATCCCGGTCCTGTCAGAAGAAGCGCCGCAGAGCTGGGACGAGCGTCAGCACTGGCAGCGTTACTGGCTGGTGGACCCCCTCGACGGCACCAAAGAGTTTATCAAGCGTAACGGTGAGTTCACCGTCAACATCGCGCTGATTGAAAAAGGCAAAGCGGTGCTTGGGGTGGTATACGCGCCGGTGATGAAGGTCATGTACAGCGCTGCAGACGGTAAGGCGTGGAAGGAAGAGTGCGGCGTGCGTAAGCAGATTCAGGTGCGCGATGCGCGTCCACCGCTGGTGGTGATCAGCCGGTCGCACAGCGACAGCGAACTGCAGGAATATCTGCAACAGCTGGGTGAACACCAGACGACCTCGATTGGTTCATCACTGAAATTCTGTCTGGTGGCGGAAGGTCATGCCCAGCTCTACCCTCGCTTTGGGCCAACGAACGTCTGGGATACCGCGGCAGGGCATGCGGTCGCCACGGCCGCCGGGGCACATGTTCATGACTGGCAGGGTAAGCCGCTGGACTACACCCCGCGCGAATCCTTCCTTAACCCCGGCTTCCGCGTCTCTATTTATTGAGCCAGCAGTTTGTGCAGCAGGGCGACAACCTGCTGCACCTCTTCCTGGGTTAATGCCCCGTCTTTCACCCACTGCACGCGGCCGTCTTTATCCAGCACGATGATTGCGGAGCTCTCTTCCTCCAGCTGCCACGCCTTACGCGTCACGCCGTTGCTGTCGACAATAAACTGCGACCACGGATAGAGTTTTTTATTGCTCTCAAGGCTTGAACGCACAAACATGCCGGAGCCAGGAATGGCATCGTCAGTATTAACAATCGTGGTGGTCTGGTAGCGGTCGTGTGGGAATTTTGCGGCCTTGATCGCTTCCACCAGGTTGGCATTTTTCTCTTTTGCGGATGTACGACCGGCAATATGTTGTACAACTCTCACTTTGCCTGCGAGCTGCGCGCTATTCCACGCTTTGTAGCTAAACTTATCATTGTCGAGAATCAATTCTCCCCGGTCAGCAATGCCGACTGGTGGTACTCGTTGTCCTTTTTCAATCGCGTGAGCGCTAGCCCACAGAGGCAGAAGCAGACAGGCTGCTGCAAGGATAGTACGTAGGGTCATGGTGTTTCCTTATTGTTTGCAGGTGATCCGACCACTTGGTCATACGCTTTTAATCATAAGTGCGATCAATGTGGTTTTCCCGCAATCCCGATGCCAGTTTGCGGGTGAACGCACATATCCATGAAAAAACGACGGCTTATACTGCCCTGAGTGAAGCTTTGCAAAGATTATTCTGAATAATTGTAATCAAACGGTAAATAAACTTATGCATACTGGGTAACACCGTAGTTCTGGTCTATAGTCTTTGGGCAACAAAATTTGCGCTCAGGACAGTCGGGCCGATTGTGGCACCGCAAGAGCGTATGATTCGCAGGAGATACAAGAATGAAAATTTTCCAACGCTACAACCCGCTTCAGGTGGCGAAGTACGTGAAGATCCTGTTCCGTGGACGGTTGTATATCAAGGATGTTGGCGCTTTTGAGTTTGATAAGGGCAAGATCCTTATCCCAAAAGTGAAGGACAAGCAGCACCTGTCTGTGATGTCTGAAGTCAACCGTCAGGTTATGCGTCTGCAAACTGAGATGGCTTAACCAACGTGCTATGCAGTAGTTAAAAACGCAGTTGATAAAAAAACGGCTCCCGATGGGAGCCGTTGATGTTTATGGGCCTTACGCCGACACTTTCTCTTCTGCGTCAGGCATCCGCGGCACCAGCACGGTCGGTTTATTATCGATACGCGTCACCAGCAGCTGGTCGATGCGGTAGTTATCAATATCCACCACTTCAAACTTGTAGCCAGAGAACTTCACCGAGTCGGTACGTTTCGGGATTTTTCGCAGCATAAACATCATAAAGCCGCCAATGGTCTCGTAATTACCTGACTGCGGGAACTCGTCGATATCCAGCACGCGCATGACATCGTCAATCGGCGTACCGCCGTCGATAAGCCATGAGTTCTCGTCACGCTGCACAATCTGCTCTTCCAGACCCTGGCCAACCAGGTCGCCCATCAGCGTGGTCATCACATCGTTGAGGGTGATGATGCCCACCACCAGCGCGTATTCGTTCATGATAACGGCAAAATCTTCACCGGCCGTTTTGAAACTTTCCAGCGCTTCAGAGAGGGTGAGGGTATCCGGAACAATCAGGGTATTGCGGATCTGAACGCCGCTGTTGAGCGCCAGGCTCTGGTTGGCCAGCACGCGGTTCAGCAGGTCTTTCGAGTCCACATAACCGATGATGTGGTCGATATCTTCATTACAGACCAGGAACTTGGAGTGCGGGTGCTCGGCCACCTTTTGCTTCAGGCTCTGCTCATCTTCGTGCAGGTCGAACCAAATCACGTTTTCACGTCCGGTCATGGATGACGGTACGGTGCGGGATTCCAGCTCAAACACGTTCTCAATCAACTCGTGCTCCTGCTTGCGCAGCACGCCCGCCAGGGCACCCGCTTCGAAGACCGCATAGATATCATCAGAGGTGATATCGTCTTTTCGCACCATCGGAATTTTAAACAGGCGGAAAATGCTGTTGGCCAGGCCGTTGAAGAACCACACCAGCGGACGGAACAGGAACAGGCAGAAGCGCATCGGGTTGATGATGCGCAAAGCCACAGCTTCTGGCGCAATCATACCGATGCGTTTCGGGGTCAGATCAGCGAAGAGGATGAACAGGCCAGTCACCAGCGAGAAGGAGAGAATAAAACTCAGTTGCTCGGAGAGTTCAGGTGAAAAGTAGCGTGCGAAGAGGCCATGAAACACCGGTGAAAATGCTGCATCCCCCACGATACCGCCCAGGATGGCGACCGCGTTCAGGCCAATCTGCACCACGGTGAAAAACATTCCCGGGTTTTCCTGCATTTTGAGTATGCGTGATGCGTTAACGTTGCCTTCGTCAGCAAGCAGTTTCAGTTTGATTTTACGGGAGGCGGCCAGCGAGATCTCGGATATCGAGAAAAATGCACTGACGGCAATGAGACAAAGTATCACTAAAATACTGTTTAACATAGTTTATCCGGCTTCAGCCAGATCCTCGGAAGGGAAGTTAATTACATTTGTGTGAAGACACATAGAACGTCAGCTCGTAGCGTTGAGCTGATTATTTCAGCGGGTAGTATAGCGTAAAGGCGTGTAAATCTGCCAGAGGTCACATTTTGGCATAAAACCGGCCGGGCAGCGAAGCGCTGCCCGGTACGTACGGCTATTTTACTGCGGATAAACTGGCGTTTCCTGCCGCCCGGCGCGTGGCATCCCCTCCCCACACCTGATCATACTCATAGCCGGTGAGCTGTTTGATCACCACGCGGGTGTTGGCGTCGCAGTCGCGATAATCTCCGCCCAGCTTGCGGCGCGCAATCTCCTTCAACAGCAGCTTGTGCGTCTCGCGGGTCAGTTTAAATTTGTAGGTCGTGAAGAAGCTCACGGCCAGAAGGGCCGCCGTCGCGAAAATCAGCAGGCCGATAATGGCCCCCAGCGCGCTTTCAGGCTGTGCGCCGCTGCCCTTCACAAACCCTGACTCCTGCAGCACCAGGCCGATGATCATAATGGCAATTGCCACGGTGCTTTTGCGGGTCAATACCATCACGCCGGCAAAAATCCCTTCGCGGCGCTGCTGCGTTACAATCTCATCGATATCAGGGATGAAACTGTAGATATTCCACGGGATGTAATAAAGACCAGAGCGGGCGGCACCGAGCAGGATAAAGACCCCCGAGAACAGCAGCGTTGGCACCTGCGTTTTGGTGAGGTAGACCGTAAACAGGAATACCAGCACGGCGAAGATACAGCCATAGGAGAGGCGTAGCGCGGCGGACGGCGTGATATTCAGCCGGTTCAAAAGCAGCATAAATCCGTACGTGCCTGGTACCGAGGCAAAGGCGGCAATGCTCAGCCAGCCCGACACGGCCGCCGCATCCTGGCTCAGACAATAAACGACATAATAGGTAAAGACCGAGCCGAAGACGTCCATCGCAGTAAACGAGAAGATATAAATAATGATATGCAGGCGGAATGCGCGGATGCGAAAGGACGAAAAGAGGTCCAGTACCAGATATTTCAGATGATTGGCTACCCCGCTGCTGCGCTGGTTATCTATCTTAAAATCGGACTCCTGATGCACATCTTTCGCTTCCCAGGTGGTGTACCACGTAATAAACACCGCAAGGCAAAAAACGCAGGAAAATATCAGGCCGGTGAGCGTATAGGTAAACGGATTGTCTTTCCCGGTGAACTGCATAATGACACCGGGGACGGAAACGGCAAGGAACCCCCCAAGCTGGGAGCAGATCATGCGCACCCCTGAAAGTCGGCTGCGCTCTTCGTAGCGGTTCGTCATTTCTGCGGCCAGCGTCTCCCACGGCACCAGCACCATCGCCGACAGCAGTTCAATAGAGAGATAGGTTCCCAGGTAATACCAGTATCCCATATCCGTCAGCCACAGCAGGGCATACAAAAACATTAACGGGGAACTCAGTAATAAAAAGAAACGGCGACGGCCAAATTTACGGCCGAGCCAGGTACCCGCAAAATTATCAGTGATATAACCCATGATCGGGCTTAACAGCGCATCAATGACGCGGGCGATAGCAAATATAGAGCCCGCTTCAATAACAGACAGCCCGCAATAGGTCGTGTAAAAAAATAACAGCCAGGTGCCGATAATGGCGAAAGCGCCTCCGCCAAACAGATCGGTTATGCCGTAGCCAAGCGCCACGCCATAACCAACTCTACGTTCAGTTGGTTTGACCATAATAATATCCAGTGTAGGGTAATGATTAACCCGTTTTACGGGGCGTATTTTTATTAACGTCTGGAATTCAAATTACGTTCTGGTTGTTGATATTTATCCATTGTCTTGTTTGAGATGACCGATAAATAGCCTCCACAAGGGTGAGTGATTTTCCGGCGGTACGGATATCGATATAGTCTCTGTTTTCCGGATGATGAACGGCAGTATAAAACCGGCGGATCGCCTGCTGATGACCCAGCCCCCAGTAGCTTTTTACCGTGCCGTCGGGGGAATCATCGCTTGCCAGTTTTAACCGCTCACCCGGCGTGACGCGCCAGAGAGTGTTGTCATTCAGCAGCAGCGAGCCGTGTTCACAGTGGATCTCCAGCAGGAGAGGGGCGTCCGTGGTGTGGCAATTGCTGGCATAAAACAGGCCGCGGGCGCCGTTGGCGAAGTGTAGCGTGGCCATTGCGCTGTCTTCGCCTTCGGTCACCTCTGCCAGCTCACCGCTATCCACCACGCCTTTCACTCGCGTCACGCCTTCACCGAACCACTGCATCAGGTCGAGCGTATGGATTGCCTGGTTGATCAGCAGACTCCCGCCTTCTGTTGCCAGCCGACCGCGCCAGGGGCTTTGCGTGTAGTAAGCGCCCGCGCGTGACCATGTGAGTACTGCCCTGATACTGAGCATTTTCCCCAGCTGTCCATGGCCTAACTCCTGCCGAATACGCTGGCTGGTGGGGTTGAGCCGGTTCTGATAGCACACGCCGAGCAGGCTCTGAGCCCGATCGGCGGCACGGGTGATATCAATGAGTTCACTGGTGTTCATGCCCACCGGTTTTTCGCAAAAAACATGCTTCCCGGCGGCGAGTGCCGCCAGAATCATCTCTTTATGCTCGAAGTGGGGCGTACAGATGTGTACTACGTCGATGGCATCATCCAGCAGCATTTCCCGGTAATCCTGATAAAAACGGCATTGATAGTCTTTCGCCAGCGCCAGTCCTTTAACGCTGTCGATGTCGACCAGCGCACGCAGCGCGACGTTGGGTATCTGGCGCAGGGCATTGACATGGCAGCCATGAATCGCCCCGCCGCCGATGATAGCGGTATTCAGGATAGTCATCTCCGGCTCCCCTTAACCCGCCGCGTTAGCGAGCATTTGAGCCTTCACGCAGAGCTCCGCAGCCTTGAAGGCGTGCGCCTGCGTCATGGCATTTTCAGTCCGATGGAGACAGTCGAGGATCAGTTCGCCAAAGAACGGGAATCCGACCTGGCCTGCTACCGGATAACGGAACTCCCCCTCTTTATTGACGAGATAAACCACATCCTGCTCGCCGCGGGTTAAATCGACGTATTTGCGGATTTCGATGTAGCCCTCGGTGCCGAGCAGCGTCAGTCGCCCGTCACCCCATGTGGATAGCCCGTCCGGGGTAAACCAGTCGCAGCGGAAGTAGCCGCTGGCACCGTTTTCGCCTTTGAGCATTGCATCGCCAAAATCTTCAAAGGCGGGGTACTGCGGGTGTTTAACGTTCCGGACCTGGCTTGCTATCACGGTGGCATCGCGGTTGCCGGTGTAAAAAAGGAACTGCTCAATCTGATGGCTGCCGATGTCACACAGGATGCCGCCGAAGTATCGCCGATCGTAAAACCAGTCCGGCCTTCCTTCGCCTTCACGGTGTGGGCCTGTCCCCAGCGTTTGTACCACGTCGCCGATGGCACCTTGCTTTACCAGTTGACCGGCAAAGACAGCACTCTCAACATGCAGACGTTCGCTGTAGTAAACCGCATATTTCTTACCGGTTTTTTCAACCATCGCTTTGGCATCTGCCAGCTGTTCAAGGGTGGTGAGCGGCGCTTTGTCGGTAAAGTAATCCTTCCCCGCCGCCATCGATTTCAGCCCCAGCGCACAGCGTTCAGAGGGGATGGCGGCGCCTGCCACCAGACGGACCTCGTTATCGGCGAGGATCGCCTCCAGCGAATCTGCCACTCTGGCCTGCGGATACTGCTGGATAAATTTATCCACTCTGGACGGATCGGGATCGTAAACCCATTTCAGCGTGGCGCCGGCTTCAATCAGCCCGTTACACATTCCATAAATATGCCCGTGGTCGAGCGCGGCAGCGGCAAAGACAAATTCACCTTCCCGGACAACGGGCTGAGGTTTGCCGACTGGCGCGTAGTTCATTCCGTCATGTTTATTCATCTTCAGATTCCTCGATCCAGATCTTTACCCAGGGGGATAGCGCCCACTTCGCTGAAGTTGGCTACGCTTGCGGATTTCTCATGAAAACGGGGGGCGAGGGTGTTAATCCCGCCGGTACGGTAAAACGGATCGTCACGTGGAATGGGGAGCGAGACCACGGTGCGGGTGATGGCAGATTTATAAATTGCGGTAATCAACTCCAGCGAGCGTTTTCCCTGTAATCCATCCACCAGCGGAGCCGTGCCGCGTTCAATACTCAGCAACAGGTCGTTAATCTGCCCGGTATGCAGCGTCCACGCGAGTGCCGGTGTCTGCGCAAAAACAGCGTTGAGCTGTGCTTCCCGCTGCAGGTCGTGAGTTTCCTGAGGAAAACCGTTATCGGCACTCACGCTGGCACAGGCTTGCCAGGGGGCAGAGATGCGCGCGCGATCGCCCTGGATGACGATCGTCTGATCTTCGCCGTGATGCACTACCGAGGCGGTAAGCTGCGTGAGTGCGCCATTGGGATATTTGAATATTGCGGCGCTGAGGTCTTCCACTTCGGCATTGTCATGCGCCACGTTGGTCATCATCGCCACCACCTCGGATGGAAACCCGAGCATCCACTGAATAGCGTCGATATGGTGAACCGCGTGATTGAGCGTGCAGCCGCCCCCCTCTTTTTCCCAGGTGCCACGCCACCACAGATCGTAATAGCAGTGGCCGCGCCACCAGAACGAATCCACCTGCGCATGGCAGATTTTGCCCGCGAGGCCGGAATCCAGCGCTGCTTTTAAGCGCCAGAAGGCATCGGTAAAGCGATTTTGCGCAATGATGGAGAGCGTTTTGCCGCTGGCCTGCTGAGCGGCAATCATCGCGTCGCACTCCTCAAGCGAGGCGGCCATCGGCTTTTCACACAGCACATGACACCCGGCCTCCAGTGCATCAATGCTGATCTGTGCGTGGACATACGGCGGGGTGCAGACATCGACGATATCGACGTCTGGTTCGGATGCCAGCATCTGCTGATGGCTCTCATACACGCGGGCCTGCGTCAGGCCGTAGCGCGTTTTTTTCTCGTGCGCTTTTTCCGGGTAGATATCCACCAGCGCGACAATCCGGCAGCGCTGACCAAACTGCAAATAACCCTGAATATGGTTATGTGAGATATTGCCTGTACCTACAATGGCGATATTTAGCATCGTGTCGTCTCCGGAGTTACCAGGTGCCTGAGGCATCAAGCGTCACGTTTATGGCCTCTTTAGCAACAGAGGTGCTGATGCGTTGCTGGAGCAGGCGCAAGTAGTGTTTCTCGTTGATCGGCAGTTCGACCCAGTCGTCAGTCCAGGTGGAAAGATGCATGGCATTGGAGAGCGTCAGGCCGTGGATCCCGTCCAGGCCCGGCGCAATCAGCGGTTCACCGCGCAGGACGGCGGCGCAGAAGTTTGCGGTAATGACATGATGTTCGCTGCATTCGGCGGCGACAGGAATGTCGACCTCCCAGCATTCAGGCTCCCCAAAACCGTTTTGCCAGCGGGCGTTAAACGCGGTTTCGGACTCACGTAGCCGCCAGTAGCGAAGCCGCCCCTCTTCGACGACCACTTTGCCGCGATCCCCGACGATCTCCAGGCGATTTGTCCCCGGCGTTTCTGCCACGGTAGTGATAAATACACCGGTAGCCCCACCGGCATACTCGGCATAGGCGGTGACCTCGTCTTCCACTTCAATGTCACGATGTTTGCCGAACTGGCAAAACGCGCGCAGGCGGACCGGCATGCCCACCAGCCACTGCCAGAGATCGAGCTGATGCGGATCCTGGTTGAGCAAGACGCCGCCGCCTTCTCCTTTCCAGGTCGCGCGCCAGCCGCCGGAGTTGTAGTAGCTCTGCGAGCGGTACCAGTTGGTGATTATCCAGTTAGAACGGCGGATCTCGCCCAGCTCGCCGCTGTCGATAAGATCCTTAACCTTCCGGTAGAGCGGGTTTGGTCGCTGGTTGTACATGATGCCAAACACCACGTCGCACTCGCGCGCGCAGGCGTTCATCTCCTGCACCTGCGCCGTATAAACGCCTGCCGGTTTTTCACACAGGGTATGAATGCCGTTACGCATTGCCAGCATCGACAGGCGCGGATGTTCGTAATGGGGCGTGGCGACAATCACCGCGTCGATAAGCCCGCTCTGGATCATCTCCTGGGCATCACTGAACAGGGGAATGGCCCCCACCAGCTGGCGAATGGCCGGGTGTTTTTCCGGTGCATTGTCACAAACTGCCGTCAGGCAGGCGTCATTGACCGTACCCGCGAGTAAATAACGTGCGTGGACCGTACCGATATTACCTATACCAATAATGCCAAAACGTACCTTCTCCATGTCACACCTTAATTTCAGTTGAAAAGAAGTGATGACCGGAAAATAGGAAAGGCGAGGCGTAGCGACAATGTGTTTTTGTGAGAATACTCGCAAGGTGAATAAGTAATCTCCAGGCTTTCTGAAATTTGGTTTTAAAATCAAAAGGCTGTTTCTGCAAATATTTGCAAAAACTGATTGAGAGCGAGGTCACACTATGCCGGGCAGGTTAAAAATGGAGGAGATCGCGGCCCTCACGGGATATTCCGTTAGCACGGTGTCGAGGGTATTAAGCGGCAAGTCATATACCAGCGATAAAGCCCGGGATGCGATCGTTCGCACCGCCCGAGAGCTGGGCGTGCTGGAGTCCATGGCCAGTGGACGGCTGTTGATTAACGGTATTGCCGTTTTTGCTCCGGAAAGAACCTTTCAGGGGCGCGGCGATATTTTTTATCTTGAGGTGACCAAAGGGATTGCTGAGGCCTGCTCGCCACACAATGTGTGGGTCAGCTGTTGCGGATTAGAAGAACAGCACGCCGATGTAAAATTATTTATGGAAAAGGCCAGCCAGAAGAACATCAACGCGATAATTATTATTGGTACTGATGATGCCACCATATTTAAACTGGCCAGCACGCTCAATAAACCCTGCGTCTTAATTAATTCCGTGGACCGGGAGCGGGTACTGGATTCGGTATCACCCGATCACCGGGCGATTGGCTTCACCGCCATGCAGTATCTCTTTGAACAGGGGCACCGGCGGGTCCTGACGCTGACCTGCCTTCGGCGAGATACGCTTTATGCTCGTCTGGATGGCATTAAAGAGGCGTATCGCCATTTTCACGTTGCCTTTGAGCCGCAGCGTGATTTACTCGTGACGGAGTGGTTTACCGCAGACGAAGCCGAGCGGGCGCTGGGTGAGTGGCTGCTGAGTCATGACAGAGCGCAGTGGCCAGAGGTGATTTTCCCGAACAGCACCAGCATGACCGAAGGTGTGGTGAGGGCATTAACCCGCCACGGGCTGCGCGTTCCGGAAGACATCTCTCTGATTACCACCGATTTTGCCTGGAATTTAGCGCACCGGCTGGAAAAACCGGTCACGGGGGTCACGGTGCCCTGTCGCGAACTGGGGATTGAGGCCGTGCACCTGTTGCAGACCCGCCTTAACAGGCCGCAGGCACCGGTTTTTAACCTGCTGTTGCAGGGAAAAGTCATGAATTATGGGTCGGTCAGTAATGCCACGCGCCACGCGGCTCGCGTGGCGCTAGACCAGTAATCAGGCCAGCTGTGGCGGCAGGCAGATGCCAATACCCCCGATACCGCAGTAGCCGTACGGGTTTTTATGCAGGTACTGCTGGTGGTCGTCTTCCGCATAGTAGAACGGTTTGGCAGAGGCGATTTCCGTGGTGACCTCGCGATTGTCACCGGCATCGTGCATCGCTTTCTGGAAGCGCTCAAGGCTTGCGCGGGCGGCCGTCTCCTGCTCAGGAGTGAGAGGGTAGATAGCCGAGCGGTACTGGGTGCCGTGGTCGTTACCCTGACGCATGCCCTGGGCCGGGTCGTGGTTTTCCCAGAACACCTGCAGAAGTTGCTCATAGCTAATGACGGCAGGGTCATACACCACGCGTACGGCTTCGGCATGACCGGTCTCGCCAGAGCACACTTCGCGGTAGGTTGGGTTTGGCGTATACCCCCCCGTGTAGCCCGCCGCGGTGCTGTAAACGCCGGGGAGTTGCCAGAAGAGACGTTCTACGCCCCAGAAGCAGCCCATGGCGAACAGGGCGATTTCCATTCCATCAGGAACGTTTGTCATTGAATGGCCATTCACGGCGTGTAAGGTCGCCACAGGCATAGGGGTGTTGCGTCCCGGTAATGCATCAGCTTGTGAAACAAGATGCTTTTTGTCGAATAAACTCACGATGGGGGCCTCCCGGGCTGCGATGTTTCGGTTAAGGTTGTCACGAAGCGTTTAATTGAACACAATAAATGCGCTGAATGAGTCTAGATTTAATCATAAGAAATATTTGGGTGTTACACCCGTTTTCAACCCGTGATGTGGGTTTTTGGCTAACAGGCCGTATTTTGCCGCGGAGCGGCACTTCATTTGCTTCCAGGGTGGAAAAAGGGATATTCAGGAGAAAACGTGACAAAAATCCGCCAGTTATGTTTGGTCAGTTTATTGCTGACAAGCGGGGTTGCCAGCGCGGCGAATGTCCGTTTGCAGGTTGAGGGGTTATCCGGGGCGCTGGAAAAAAACGTGCGTGCGCAGCTGTCGACCATCGAGAGCGACGAAGTGACGCCGGACCGGCGTTTTCGCGCGCGCGTGGATGATGCGATCCGCGAAGGGCTGAAAGCGCTGGGTTATTACGAACCCACCATTGATTTCGATCTCCGTCCGCCGCCAAAGAAGGGGCGACAGGTGCTTATTGCCCGCGTTTCACCGGGTGAGCCGGTCTTGATCGGCGGCACTAACGTCATTCTGCGCGGCGGCGCGCGTACGGACCGGGATTACCTGGATCTGCTCAGCACGCGGCCGAAAAACGGTACCGTGCTGAACCACGGTGACTACGACCATTTCAAAAAAGAGCTGACGAGCGTCTCCCTGCGTAAGGGTTACTTTGACAGCCAGTTCGACAAAAGCCAGCTGGGCATTGCGCTCGACAGGCACCAGGCCTTCTGGGATATCGATTATGACAGCGGCGAACGTTATCGTTTCGGCGATGTGACCTTCGAAGGCTCACAAATTCGTGAAGAGTATCTGCAAAACCTCGTGCCTTTCAAAAAGGGCGATTACTACCAGTCGCGTGATCTGGCGGAGCTGAACCGCCGCCTCTCCGCCACCGGGTGGTTTAACTCGGTGGTTGTCGCGCCGGAGTTTGATAAATCGCGCAAAACCAAGGTGTTGCCGCTGCATGGCGTTGTTTCGCCGCGCACCGAGAACACCATTGAGACCGGTGTTGGTTATTCGACCGACGTCGGTCCGCGCGTGAAAGCCACGTGGAAAAAGCCGTGGATGAACTCATACGGTCACAGCCTGACCACCAGCGCCAGTATCTCAGCGCCGGAACAGCAGCTCGATTTCAGCTACAAAATGCCGCTGCTGAAAAACCCGCTTGAACAGTATTACCTTGTTCAGGGCGGTTTTAAGCGTACCGACCTGAACGATACCGAGGCAGATTCCACCACGCTTGCGGTATCGCGATACTGGGACCTCTCCAGCGGCTGGCAGCGCGCCATTAACCTGCGCTGGAGTCTGGACCACTTTACCCAGGCCAACGTCACCAACACCACCATGCTGCTCTACCCGGGGGTGATGATCAGCCGTACCCGCTCGCGTGGCGGCCTGATGCCAACCTGGGGCGATTCCCAGCGTTACTCCATCGATTACTCCAACACCATGTGGGGTTCCGATGTGGATTTCTCGGTGATTCAGGCGCAAAACGTCTGGATCCGCACGCTGTATGACAAACACCGCTTCGTGATGCGCGGCAACCTCGGCTGGATTGAAACCGGCGACTTCGACAAAGTTCCGCCGGATCTGCGCTTCTTCGCCGGTGGCGACCGCAGTATTCGCGGTTACAAATACAAATCCATCGCGCCGAAAGATGATGACGGCAAGCTGATTGGTGCCTCCAAGCTGGCTACTGGCTCGCTGGAGTACCAGTACAACGTCAGCGGAAAATGGTGGGGCGCGATGTTTGTCGACGGCGGCGAAGCGGTAAGCGATATCCGCCGCAGCGACTTTAAAACCGGCGCGGGCGTGGGCGTACGCTGGCAGTCTCCCGTCGGGCCAATCAAGCTCGATTTCGCCGTGCCGGTGGGTGATAAAGAAGAACACGGTTTACAGTTTTACATCGGTCTGGGGCCTGAATTATGAGTTTATGGAAGAAGATAAGCCTCGGGGTGCTGATTTTTATCGTACTGCTGCTCGGTACGGTGGCGTTTCTGGTCGGAACGACGTCTGGCCTGCATCTGCTGTTTAACGCGGCTAACCGCTGGGTTCCCGGGCTGGAAATTGGCCAGGTGACAGGCGGCTGGCGCGATCTGCGTCTGAAAAACATCCGCTACGAGCAGCCTGGCGTGGCGGTAAACGCGGGGGAATTTCACCTCGCGGTGAAGCTTGGCTGCCTGCGGGACAGCAAGCTGTGCGTTAACGATCTGTCGCTGAAAGACGTGAACGTGGCGATAGATTCGAAGAAAATGCCGAAATCGGCACCCGTTGAGGAAGAGGATAGCGGCCCGCTGAATCTCTCCACACCGTATCCGATTGCCCTCTATCGGGTGGCGCTGGATAACGTCAATGTCAAAATCGACGACACCACCGTCTCCGTCATGGATTTCACCTCCGGCCTGCGCTGGCAGGAGAAAAACCTCACCCTGACGCCAACCTCCCTTCAGGGGCTGCTGATTGCGCTGCCGAAAGTGGCGGACGTGGCGCAGGAAGAAATTGTCGAACCGAAGATCCAGAACCCGCAGCCGGAAGAGAAACCGCTGGGCGAAACGCTGAAAGATCTCTTCTCTAAACCTGTGCTGCCGGAGATGACGGACGTTCATCTGCCGCTGAACCTGAATATTGAAGAGTTCAAAGGCGAGCAGCTGCGTCTCACTGGCGATACCGATCTGACGGTCTTCAACATGCTGCTTAAAGTCAGCAGCATCGACGGCAACATGAAGCTCGACGCGCTGGATATCGACACCAACCAGGGCTCGGTTAACGCGTCAGGGAATGCCCTGCTGCGCGACAACTGGCCGGTGGATATCACCCTGAACAGTTCGCTCAACATCGACCCGCTGAAAGGCGAAAAAGTGAAGGTCAAAGTGGGCGGGGCGCTGCGCGATAAACTGGATGTCGGCGTTAACCTCTCCGGCCCGGTGGATATGGATCTGCGCGCGCAAACGCAGCTGGCGGAAGCGGGGCTGCCGCTCAACCTTGAGGTTGTCAGTAAGCAGCTCTACTGGCCGTTCACCGGCGAAAAACAGTTCCAGGCCGATGACCTGAAGCTCAAGCTGAGCGGCAAAATGACGGATTACACCCTGTCGTTCCGCACGGCGGTGAAGGGGCAAGGTGTTCCGCCTGCGACGATTACGCTGGATGCTAAAGGCAACGAGCAGCAGGTGAATCTCGACAAACTGACCGTCGCGGCGCTGGAAGGCAAAACTGAACTCACCGCGCTGCTTGACTGGCAGCAGGCGATCAGCTGGCGCGGCGAGCTGAAGCTGACGGGGATCAACACGGCCAAAGAGGTGCCGGACTGGCCATCAAAACTGGACGGCCTGATCAAAACCCGCGGCAGCCTGTATGGCGGTACGTGGCAGATGGACGTGCCGGAAATCAAGCTTACCGGTAACGTGAAGCAGAATAAGGTTAACGTTGAAGGCTCGCTGAAGGGCAACAGCTATCTGCAGTGGGTGATCCCGGGTCTGCACGTGGCGCTGGGCCGTAACACGGCGGATATCAAAGGCGAGCTGGGGGTGAAAGATCTTAATCTGGATGCCACCATTGATGCGCCAAATCTGGATAACGCCCTGCCAGGGCTGGGCGGCACGGCGAAAGGGTTAGTGAAGGTGCGCGGCACGGTAGAGGCTCCGCAGCTGCTGGCCGATATCACCGCCAGCAACCTGCGCTGGCAGGCGCTGACCGTTGCGCGGGTTCGCGTCGAAGGGGATGTGAAATCCACCGATCAGATTGGCGGTAATCTGAACCTGCGCGTGGAGCGCATTTCTCAGCCCGACGTGAACATTAATCTGGTCACTCTGGATGCCAAAGGTAACGAAAAACAGCACGATCTCCAGCTTAAGGTGCAGGGCGAGCCGGTATCCGGTCAGCTTCATCTGACCGGAAGCTTTGATCGCAAACAGGCGCGCTGGAAAGGGACGCTGGACAATACCCGCTTCAACACCCCGGTAGGGCCGCTGGCGCTGTCCCGCTCTATCGCGCTGGACTACCGCAACGCCGAACAAAAGATCAGTATCGGGCCGCACTGCTGGACCAACCCGAATGCGGAACTGTGCGTACCGCAGACCATTGATGCGGGGGCTGAAGGGCGTGCGCAGATCAACCTTAATCGCTTCGACCTGGCGATGCTAAAACCGTTTATGCCGGAGACGACTCAGGCCAGCGGCGTCTTTAGCGGGAAAGCCGATGTCGCATGGGACACGACCAAAGAGGGGCTGCCGCAGGGTAGCGTGACGCTCTCTGGTCGTAACGTGAAGGTGATACAGGAAGTGAACGACGCACCGCTGCCGGTGGCGTTTGATACCCTCAACCTGAGTGCCGATCTGCATAACAACCGCGCGGAGCTGGGGTGGCTTATCCGTCTGACCAATAATGGTCAGTTTGACGGGCAGGTGCAGATTACCGATCCGCAAGGACGCCGTAATCTCGCCGGTAACGTTAATATCCGCAACTTCAACCTGGCGATGGCCAACCCGATTTTCTCACGCGGAGAAAAAGCGGAGGGGATGCTCAGCGCGAACCTGCGCCTGGCGGGCAATGCGCAAAGCCCGCAGCTGTTTGGCCAGATGCAGCTTAACGGCGTGGATATCGACGGCAACTTTATGCCGTTTGATATGCAGCCAAGCCAGATTGCGATGAACTTCAACGGCATGAGCTCGACCCTCGCCGGGGTGGTGCGTACCCAGCAGGGGCAAATCAACCTCAGCGGCGACGCCGACTGGAGCCAGCTTGATAACTGGCGGGCCCGTGTTGCGGCCAAAGGCAGCAAGGTGCGGATCACCGTACCGCCGATGGTACGTCTGGACGTATCCCCGGATATTGTCTTTGAAGCCACCCCAAGCCTCTTCACGCTGGACGGCAACGTGGACGTACCGTGGGCACGCATCGTGGTGCACGAGGTGCCTGAGAGCGCGGTGGGCGTCTCCAGTGACGAAGTCATGCTCAATGAAAATCTCAAACCCGTTGAGCAGAAGAGCGCCGGTATTCCGATCAACAGTAACCTCACCGTTCACGTCGGCAATAACGTGCGTCTGGATGCGTTTGGGCTGAAGGCGAGACTGACGGGGGATCTGAAAGTCGCGCAGGACAAGCAGGGTCTGGGTCTGAACGGCCAGATCAATATTCCTGAAGGGCGCTTCCATGCCTATGGTCAGGATCTGATTGTGCGTAAAGGTGAACTGCTGTTCTCCGGCCCGCCGGATCAGCCACTGCTCAATATCGAAGCGATTCGTAACCCGGAAGCCACCGAAAACGACGTTATTGCAGGTGTTCGCGTTACCGGCTCTGCTGATGAACCGAAGGCGGAGATCTTCTCCGACCCGGCAATGTCCCAACAGGAAGCCCTGTCTTACCTGCTGCGTGGGCAAGGACTGGAGAGCGGCCAGAGCGACAGTGCAGCGATGACCTCGATGTTAGTGGGTCTGGGGGTTGCACAAAGTGGGCAGGTTGTGGGTAAAATCGGCGAGACGTTCGGCGTAAGCAATCTGGCACTGGACACCCAGGGCGTGGGTGACTCCTCGCAAGTGGTGGTCAGTGGCTATGTACTGCCGGGTCTGCAGGTAAAATATGGCGTGGGGATCTTTGACTCACTGGCAACACTCACGTTACGCTATCGCCTTATGCCTAAGCTATATCTGGAAGCAGTGTCCGGCGTAGACCAGGCACTTGATCTGCTCTATCAGTTTGAGTTTTAGCAATGCGAATATTTGTCTACGGCAGTTTACGAACCAAGCAAGGCAACAGTCACTGGATGACCAATGCCCTGCTGCTGGGGAATTACAATATTGAGAACTACCAGTTGTATAGCCTGGGCCACTATCCAGGCGCGGTTCCTGGGGAAGGAACAGTACAGGGTGAAGTTTATCGTATTGATAATGCTACACTTGCCGAACTTGATGCCTTGCGCACCAGGGGCGGTGAATACGCTCGCCAGTTGATCCAGACGCCGTATGGAAGTGCGTGGATGTACGTCTACCAGCGTCCGGTCGAGGGGTTAAAGCGGATTGTAAGCGGTAACTGGTTAGACAGAGACCAGTACTGAAAAAAACAACGCCACCGTCAGGTGGCGTTGTTTTTTATGGGCTTAGCTCTCTTCTGTGCTTCGGCGTCGGGTCAAAAACAGCGGAACAAAAAGCATGATGTACGGAGCAACCAGCCATATCAGACACAGGGCGCGTGAAAAGCCGTAGTAGTTGATGCACCGCGTATTGCTTGAAATGACGGGAATAAAAAACAGTAAAAACAGCAAAATGGCATAATCGCTACGGTAGGGGATCCATAAATAAAACAAAAACCAGGCGAGCTGGAATGTCATGATGCAGAGATACTGCCATTTGCTGTCTTTGCCGTAACAGTCAAACGCCTTTATGTAGCCCATCTTTATGCTTTGAAGAAAGAAACTTAGCATGTAAAACGCCCACAATCGCGATGGTCAGGAGTGTGCTGGCCAGCAACTCGATTAAAAAATAGCTATGGGTGATATTAGTAGCACCTGAGCTCAGGGTATGCCGTTTACTCTACCCGCTGTGCATTGCAACAAAAAGGGTAGACACACCTGTCTTCATAAAGCCCTGAAGCAGACACGAAACGGGCATATTCGTCGGTAATTGTTTTAACGCAGCGAGTAGGGCAAAAGCAGGCTATTAATAGCGTTAGATAATATCAAAGACCTCTATCGGTAAATATCAGGTCATCACTCTCATAATACCCTGCAAGCTCTTCAAACAGGTCGGCTCTGCCGGGGACAAAACCTGGGGTCACAAGCTCATATATTCTGCTGGTTCCTTGAAATGGTAGCCGCTATGCCGTATTTAGCGTGCCAGTGTCGCGTCAGACGCAAGGCACAAAAAAGCCCCGACTCGCGGGGCCTTATTATTCAGCGGTAAGAATTACTTCTTCGCAGCGCGTTCGAAAGAGGAGATGATTTCCGCTTTCGCTGCTTCTGCGTTTTCCCAGCCGTCAACTTTAACCCACTTGCCTTTTTCGAGGTCTTTGTAGTGCTCGAAGAAGTGAGTGATCTGCGCTTTCAGCAGTTCTGGCAGGTCGTTCACATCTTTGATGTGATCGTACTCTTTGCTCAGTTTGGTGTGCGGAACAGCAACCAGTTTCGCATCTTCACCAGATTCGTCGGTCATTTTCAGCACGCCAACAGGACGGCAGCGAATGACTGCGCCTGGCTGCAGTGGGTATGGCGTTGGAACCAGTACGTCAACCGGGTCACCGTCCAGAGACAGGGTGTGGTTGATGTAACCGTAGTTGCATGGATAGAACATGGCGGTAGACATGAAACGGTCTACAAACAGCGCACCGCTCTCTTTGTCCACTTCGTATTTGATAGGATCTGCGTTAGCCGGGATTTCGATAACTACGTAGATGTCTTCTGGCAGTTCTTTACCCGCAGGGACGTTGAGTAAGCTCATGTCTGTGTCCTTTAAAATGGATGGTAAACAAGTGGCAGGTATTATAGCCAACTGGCGCTGAATGTCTCCGCCTGTTTTCGTCTTCTCTCCACGTTCTCCCCACTTTTCAGACCGATTCCATGACAGGAAAATCCATAAACTCAGCCGCTTTTTTAATGGTGAAATGAAAGCGATTACAAACTTGTGATTAACGTTTTATTCACTTTTCTGAAGTGTGATGTAACGCAATTCGTTACATATTTCATTGGCTATAGTCATTTCGCAGAACATCTTTTAACCAACAATAAACACCCCTACGAGGACGTTCATATGTGGAAGCGCTTACTTCTTGTCACAGCAGTTTCGGCAGCCATGTCGTCTATGGCGATGGCCGCCCCTTTAACCGTAGGTTTTTCCCAGGTCGGCTCTGAATCCGGCTGGCGAGCGGCAGAAACCAACGTTGCGAAAAGCGAGGCCCAGAAACGCGGTATTACCCTGAAAATTGCCGATGCGCAGCAAAAACAGGAAAACCAGATCAAAGCCGTGCGGTCATTTATCGCCCAGGGCGTTGATGCCATCTTTATTGCGCCGGTTGTGGCCACTGGCTGGGAGCCGGTCCTGAAGGAAGCGAAAGACGCTGAGATCCCGGTTGTTTTGCTCGATCGTTCCATTGATGTAAAAGACAAATCTCTCTATATGACCACCGTCACCGCCAACAACGTTCTCGAGGGCCAATTAATTGGTGACTGGCTGGTGAAACAGGTGGATGGCAAGCCGTGTAACGTCGTTGAGTTGCAGGGGACCGTCGGGGCGAGCGTGGCCATCGATCGTAAGAAAGGCTTCGCGGAAGCCATCGCCAAAGCGCCAAACATTAAGATTATCCGCTCTCAGTCCGGCGACTTTACCCGCAGTAAAGGTAAAGAGGTCATGGAGAGCTTTATCAAAGCTGAAAACAACGGCAAGAACATTTGCATGGTTTACGCCCACAACGATGACATGGTGATCGGGGCTATCCAGGCCATCAAAGAAGCGGGGCTGAAGCCGGGCAAAGATATCCTCACTGGCTCTATCGATGGCGTGCCGGATATCTATAAAGCGATGATGGACGGCGAAGCGAACGCCAGCGTGGAGCTGACGCCAAACATGGCTGGCCCGGCATTCGATGCGCTGGAGAAATTCAAGAAAGACGGCACCCTGCCTGAAAAAGTGACGATAACCAAATCGACGCTCTACCTGCCTGACACTGCGAAAGAAGAGTTAGAGAAGAAGAAAAATATGGGCTACTAAGGTCTTTTCCCTCGCCCCTTACCCCACTCCTCTCCCCTGAGGGGAGAGGGTGTACAAGGGCGGGTAGACTGGCATGAACATTTCCCTCTCCCCAACCGGGAGAGGGCGAGGGTGAGGGGGAAACATGACCGACACACAACACCAGGAAATCCTCCGCACAGAGGGCTTAAGCAAGTTTTTCCCCGGTGTAAAAGCGCTGGATAACGTTGATTTTAGCCTGCGACGCGGTGAGATTATGGCGCTGCTGGGAGAGAACGGTGCGGGAAAATCGACGCTGATTAAGGCACTTACCGGCGTTTACCATGCCGATCGCGGCACAATCTGGCTAGAAGGCAACGCCATTTCGCCAAAAAACACCGCCCATGCACAACAGCTGGGGATTGGGACGGTTTACCAGGAAGTGAACCTGCTGCCGAATATGTCGGTGGCGGATAACCTGTTTATCGGCCGTGAGCCAAGACGCTTCGGCCTGCTGCGACGCAAAGAGATGGAAGCGCGGGCCACCAGGCTGATGGAATCCTATGGCTTCTCCCTGGACGTTCGCGAACCGCTGAACCGTTTTTCCGTCGCGATGCAGCAAATTGTCGCGATTTGCCGGGCGATCGATCTCTCCGCGAAAGTGCTGATCCTCGATGAGCCCACCGCGAGCCTTGATACCCAGGAAGTCGAAATGCTCTTTACCCTGATGCGCCAGCTGCGCGATCAGGGGGTAAGCCTGATCTTCGTCACCCACTTCCTCGATCAGGTGTATGAGGTCAGCGATCGCATCACGGTGCTGCGCAACGGTAGCTTTGTCGGCTGCCGCGAAACCCGCGAGCTGCCGCAGATAGAACTGGTCAAAATGATGCTGGGCCGCGAGCTGGAAACCAACGCGCTTCAGCGCGCAGGCCGCACGTTGCTCAGCGATAAACCGGTCGCGGCCTTCAGCGATTTTGGCAAAAAAGGGGTGATCTCGCCCTTTAATCTGGACGTGCGGCCCGGTGAAATTGTTGGGCTGGCGGGCCTGCTGGGTTCCGGGCGCACCGAAACCGCTGAGGTGATCTTCGGGATCAAACCTGCGGACAGCGGCAGCGCGCTGATCAAAGGTAAACCGCAGACCCTGCGATCGCCGCATCAGGCCTCCTGCCTGGGCGTGGGCTTCTGCCCGGAAGACAGGAAAACCGATGGCATAATTGCCGCCGCCTCGGTGCGGGAAAATATCATTCTGGCTCTGCAGGCGCAGCGCGGATGGCTACGCCCCATCCCGCGGAAAGAGCAAAACGCCATTGCCGAGCGATTTATCCGTCAGCTCGGTATACGTACGCCGAGCGCTGAACAGCCCATTGAATTTCTCTCCGGTGGCAACCAGCAGAAGGTATTGCTGTCACGCTGGCTGCTGACTAAACCCCAGTTCCTGATCCTCGATGAACCGACGCGCGGTATCGACGTCGGGGCGCACGCCGAAATTATCCGGCTTATCGAAACGCTGTGTGCAGACGGTCTGGCGCTGCTGGTTATCTCATCCGAGCTGGAAGAGCTGGTGGGGTATGCCGATCGCGTCATCATCATGCGCGATCGTAAGCAGGTGGCAGAAATCCCGCTGGATAAACTGTCCGTTCCGGCAATCATGAATGCCATCGCGGCGTAAGGAGTTAATCGTGATGCCCCGTTCGCTTCCGCAAACCGGTGCAACCAGGCGCCGCTTCACCTGGCCTACCGGCACGCCGCAAATTATCGCGTTGCTGCTGGTGCTGCTGATCGATAGCCTGGTCGCCCCGCATTTCTTTCAGATTATCGTGCAGGATGGCCGGCTGTTTGGCAGTCCGATAGACATTTTAAACCGTGCCGCCCCGGTGGCGCTTCTGGCCATTGGTATGACGCTGGTGATCGCCACCGGCGGGATTGACCTCTCCGTCGGTGCGGTGATGGCCATCGCCGGCGCCACGGCAGCGTCCATGACCGTCGCCGGGCACAGCCTGCCGGTGGTGCTGCTGGCTGCATTAGGTACCGGGGTGCTGGCCGGACTGTGGAACGGCATTCTGGTGGCGGTCCTGAAAATTCAGCCGTTTGTCGCCACTCTCATCCTGATGGTGGCCGGACGCGGTGTGGCACAGCTTATCACCTCGGGTCAGATTGTGACCTTCAACTCCCCCGGCCTGGCATGGCTTGGCAGCGGTAAGCTGTTCTTCTTCCCGACGCCGATCGTTATTGCGCTGGTCACATTAGTGGTGTTCTGGCTCTTTACCCGTAAAACGGCGCTGGGCATGTTCATTGAAGCGGTCGGAATTAACATCCGTGCGGCGCGAAACGCCGGGGTTAATACACGGCTGATGGTCATGCTGACCTACGTGCTGAGCGGAATTTGCGCCGCCATTGCCGGGGTGATCGTCGCGGCGGACATCCGTGGTGCGGATGCCAACAACGCCGGGTTATGGCTGGAGCTGGATGCGATCCTGGCGGTGGTTATCGGTGGCGGATCGCTGATGGGCGGGCGGTTTAATCTGCTGCTCTCGGTGATCGGCGCGCTGATTATTCAGGGTATGAATACCGGGATCCTGCTCTCCGGTTTTCAGCCGGAACTCAACCAGGTGGTGAAAGCGGTGGTCGTGCTCTGCGTGCTGATCGTCCAGTCGCCGCGCTTTGTCAGCATCATTAAAGGGATCCGTGGCCATGATAAAACGTAATTTACCGTTAATGATCACCCTGGGCGTGTTTGTGCTGGGTTATCTCTACTGCCTGACGCAATTCCCGGGCTTTGCCTCTACCCGGGTGATTTGCAACATTCTGACGGATAACGCCTTTTTAGGCATTATCGCCGTTGGCATGACCTTTGTGATCCTCTCCGGTGGGATCGATCTCTCGGTTGGGTCGGTGATCGCTTTCACGGGCGTATTCCTCGCAAAAGCGATCGGTTTCTGGGGGATCTCGCCGCTGCTGGCCTTCCCGCTGGTGCTGGTGATGGGCTGCGCGTTTGGCGCATTTATGGGGCTTTTGATCGACGCGCTGAAAATTCCGGCTTTTATTATCACCCTCGCCGGCATGTTCTTCCTGCGCGGCGTAAGCTACCTGGTCTCGGAAGAATCGATTCCGATTAACCATCCTGTCTACGACACGCTCTCCAGCCTGGCGTGGAAAATCCCCGGCGGCGGTCGTCTGAGCGCGATGGGGTTGCTGATGCTGGGCGTGGTGGTGGTGGGGATCTTCCTTGCCCACCGTACCCGGTTTGGTAATCAGGTCTATGCCATTGGCGGCAGCGCCACCTCGGCAAATCTGATGGGGATCTCCACCCGCAGCACCACAATCCGCATCTATATGCTCTCGACCGGACTGGCGACGCTGGCGGGGATCGTCTTCTCGATTTATACCCAGGCGGGTTATGCCCTGGCAGGGGTCGGGGTGGAACTTGATGCCATCGCCTCGGTGGTGATTGGCGGCACGTTGCTCAGCGGCGGCGTTGGCACGGTGCTGGGGACGCTGTTCGGCGTGGCGATCCAGGGGCTGATCCAGACCTATATCAACTTTGACGGCACGCTCAGTTCATGGTGGACCAAGATCGCCATTGGCATTCTGTTGTTTATTTTTATCGCTCTGCAGCGCGGCCTGACGGTGCTCTGGGAGAACCGACAAAGCTCGCCTGTTACCCGTGTAAACACTTCAGTAACAGAGCCATAACACGCTGAATTTGCTTAAAGTCTAAACATTTTCCGGTAGCGGCCGATACTCTTTTTTTATGCCCAGAAATATCTCGCTACCGGAAATAATATCATGCTTAAAACGCTATCGATTCGTACCGGCTTGCTCTCTTTACTGGCCGTTATGACCCTTCTGCTGCTGATTGTCAGCGGCATTGGCATTTATGCCCTCACACAGAGTTCTTCTTCACTCCAGCGCATCAACCACCTTCAGGGTGAGCAGATGGTGCAGCTTAATTCTGGCTATACCCTGATCCTGCGCGCGCGTAATGAAGCGGGTCAGGCGGTCCGGATGATGGAAATCGGCATGTTGGATGACGCGGCCAAATCGGTGAAAAACATCAATCAGGAGATTGCCCAGGCCCGTAATACGCTGAAAGGCGTGATCGACGGCGGGGTGGCGGATGAGCAGGGACAAAAACTGCTGGATAAGGTGGCCGCGAGCCTGGCGACCTATAACCAGCAGGGGATCGACCCGATGCTGAAAGCCCTGAACGATCAGAGCGCAGACAGCTATTACGATCTGCTGGAGAACACGCTGATCCCGGTGGCGGCGCAGTTTGATAATGATATGCAGGTCTTTCAGAAATGGAGCGAAGCGCGCGGGAAAGCGGAAGTGAAGGCCGTGCAGTCGAGCAAAAACCGGGTACTGATCCTGATCGTGGTGGCCGCGCTGCTGACGGCTGGCATTATTGTGCTGGCGTGGCTGGTACTGCGTCACATGCTGCTCAAACCGCTTTCGGCCTCCATTGCTCAGCTGGAGAACGTGGCGGCGGGCGATTTAACCCACACGCTGAATGACCCGGCGAGCCAGGAGTTTAACCGCCTGAACGCGGCCATTGAGGGGATGCGGCAGTCTCTGATGAACTCGGTTTTACGGGTACGTGATGCCAGCTCGCAAATTGATACCGGCAGCCGCGAGCTGACGGCGGGGAACATGGATCTTGCCCAGCGCACGGAATCCACCGCGACATCGCTTGAGCAGACGGCCGCCAGCATGGAAGAGATCACCGCCACGGTGAAACTCAATGCAGACAACGCCGAGCAGGCGCACCAGCTGGCGAAATCCGTGTCTGACACCGCCGATCACGGCAGCGAAATGGTCTGCTACGTCATTGAAAAAATGCGTGATATCGCCGGCAGTTCGGCACGCATCGCCGATATTCTGAGCGTCATTGACGGCATTGCCTTCCAGACCAATATTCTGGCGCTGAACGCCTCGGTGGAAGCGGCGCGCGCGGGTGAGCAGGGGCGCGGGTTTGCCGTTGTCGCCGGTGAAGTGCGAAACCTCGCCAGCCGCAGTGCTGACGCAGCAAAAGAGATCCGTTCGCTTATCAGTGATTCTCAGACCCACGTAAACGAAGGCAGCGAGCTGGCGCAGCAGGCTGGCGAAACGATGGATGAGATCGCAACAGAAGTACTGCGCATGACCAAACTGATGCGCGAGATTGCGACCGCGTCCCAGGAGCAGAGTCGCGGCATTGAGCAGGTGAATATTGCCGTGAATCAGATGGACGAAACCGCGCAGCAGAATGCGGCGCTGGTCCAGCAATCTTCTGCCGCGACGCGCTCGCTGGAAGAGCAATCGCGTCAGCTGATGGACGCCATGGCATCATTTAAACTGACGGCTCAGACAGCGGCATAATATTTTCCCGCCCCGGCGCATTCTGTGTCGGGGTTTTATGTGTCGCTGAATTTAATGCGCCAATATTATCGTGAATATCGCCCATTAATATTTCCAGAGACTGGGTTAATGCTAATGCATTTTCAGTCGGCTCAAGATATAACCCTTTGCGGAAAAATAGCGGCTCGTCAAACAGCTGATTAAAGCGTTTTAATGCCAGACTCACCGCGGGGCGCGACATCTCCAGACGTACAGAGGCTTTTGCCATACTGCCGCAGCGGACCACTTCAATAAAAACAGGGATAAGATTTAAATCAATGCCGGTATTAGCACGGGAATAATTTTTCATGACGATTAGGCTCCAGGAAATATTTGTCAAACTGTTATGGAAATAATGCAGGAGCAAAACCGAATATTAAAGCGTGTTTTTTATAAACACTTATACGGTAAAATATATAAATGAAGCGGGAAGCCTGAAGGGCTCCCCGTGTTATGGGTTATGCGTCCGGATACTCACGGATAAAACGTTCAACGTCATCAACCATATGAGTGTTGCCGACAAAGAACGAACGACGCTGGTGCAGGCTTTCCGGCACGATGTCCAGAATACGCTCTTTACCGTCGCTCGCCTTGCCGCCAGCCTGTTCGGCCAGGAACGCCATTGGGTTGCATTCATACAGCAGACGCAGCTTGCCGTCAGGGTGGCTTGCCGTGCTTGGGTAGAGGTAGATACCGCCTTTCAGCAGGTTGCGGTGGAAGTCAGCAACCAGCGAGCCGATATAGCGGGACGTGTACGGGCGCTGAGTGGCTTTATCTTCTTCCTGGCAGAACTTGATGTATTTCTTCACGCCGTTCGGGAATCGGATGTAGTTGCCTTCGTTGATGGAGTAGGTGTTGCCCTTCTCCGGGAAGCGCATACGTTCCTGACTCAGGCAGAAAACGCCCAGCGAGGGATCGTAAGTAAAGGCGTGAACGCCGCAGCCCGTGGTGTACACCAGCATGGTGGAGGAGCCATAAACGACGTAACCGGCCGCCACCTGGTTACTGCCCGGCTGCAGGAAATCTTCCTCTGTCACCGGCGTGCCAACAGGCGTGACGCGGCGGTAGATGGAGAAAATGGTACCGACAGAAACGTTAACGTCGATGTTAGAGGAACCGTCCAGCGGATCCATCAGCACAACGTATTTAGCATGTTCACACCCTTCGAAAACGACAATTTCATCTTCTTCTTCGGAGGCGATACCCGCCACGATGTCGCGCGCGCGCAGTGCAGCTTTCAGTTTTTCATTTGCGAACAGATCGAGTTTCTGTTGAACCTCGCCCTGAACGTTCTCGGCACCGCTGGCACCCAGGATATCGACCAGACCGGCCTTGTTGATATCACGGTGGATGATCTTAGCGCCCAGCTTTATTGCCGACAGCAAAGCAGTGAGTTCACCCGTAGCATGAGAAAACTCGTGCTGCTTTTCGACAATAAATTCACCTAACGTTTTCATAACACTTTCCCTGCATCTTTGTGAGTAGAGCGATTGTATGTTCACTAAAACGACTAAAGCCCAACAATCTTAACAAACATTCAAATATTAGCGCAGAGGTGAATCGCGCCAGCAATATACGGATTTACCTGAAATGCGTTTCGCTGTCGCTGACATGTGAGTAAAATGTGCGCCACATTGAAGAAGGATAGTGACGTATGCGCATTCATATATTGGGGATTTGTGGCACTTTCATGGGCGGACTGGCAATGCTGGCGCGCTCTCTGGGCCATGAAGTGACAGGTTCGGACGCCAATGTGTATCCGCCGATGAGCACGCTTCTGGAGAAACAGGGCATCTCTCTGATTCAGGGATACGATGCCAGCCAGCTGGATCCTGAGCCGGATCTGGTGATCATTGGCAACGCCATGACCCGCGGTAATCCGTGCGTTGAGGCGGTTCTGGAACGCAACATTCCGTTCATGTCTGGCCCGCAGTGGCTGCATGATTTCGTGCTGCGCGACCGTTGGGTCGTTGCCGTAGCCGGAACGCATGGCAAAACCACGACCGCCGGAATGGCGACCTGGATCCTCGAAGCCTGTGGTTATAAGCCAGGTTTTGTAATCGGGGGTGTACCGGGTAATTTCGATGTTTCTGCGCGTCTGGGTGACAGCCCGTTCTTCGTGATCGAAGCCGACGAGTATGACTGCGCGTTCTTCGACAAGCGCTCCAAGTTCGTGCACTACTGCCCGCGGACGCTGATCCTCAACAACCTTGAGTTCGATCACGCGGATATTTTTGACGACCTGAAAGCGATTCAGAAACAGTTCCACCATCTGGTGCGCATCGTTCCGGGTCAGGGCCGCATCATCCTGCCGGAAAACGACATCAACCTGAAGCAAACCCTGGCGATGGGATGCTGGAGCGAGCAGGAGCTGGTGGGCGAGCAGGGGCACTGGCAGGCGAAAAAACTCAATGCGGATGCCTCCGAGTGGGAAGTGCTGCTCGACGGCGAGAAAGTGGGTGAGGTGAAGTGGGGCCTGGTGGGCGAGCACAACATGCACAACGGCCTGATGGCGATTGCCGCGGCACGTCATGTGGGCGTTCAGCCTGCGGATGCGGCGGATGCGTTAGGCTCGTTCATTAACGCCCGCCGTCGTCTGGAGCTGCGCGGTGAAGCCCACGGCGTCACGGTGTATGACGATTTTGCGCATCACCCGACCGCCATTCTGGCGACGCTTGCAGCTTTACGCGGCAAAGTCGGCGGGACCGCCCGCATTCTGGCCGTGCTGGAACCGCGTTCGAACACCATGAAAATGGGCATCTGCAAAGACGATCTTGCGCCATCCTTAGGGCGTGCCGATGAAGTCTTCCTGCTGCAGCCGCAGCATATTCCGTGGCAGGTGGCCGAAGTGGCCGATGCCTGCATTCAGCCTGCGCACTGGAGTGCGGATGTGGATGCGCTGGCGGATATGGTGGTGAAATCCGCACAGCCTGGCGATCACATTCTGGTGATGAGCAACGGCGGTTTTGGTGGGATCCATCAGAAGCTGCTGGACGGTCTGGCGAAGAAAGCGCAGGCGGTCGCCGAGTAAAAAAAAGCCCGGTAGCGCTCACGCTTACCGGGCTTTTTCTCCCTCGCTCACAGGGAGAGGGGCGGGGTTAAGGGCACTCAACGATGCTGTGCTTACTCTTCGTTTTCAGACAGCTCACGCAGATACTGGAAAATCAGGCGTGCAGACTTCGGCGGCTTGTTCGCTTCTTTCTCTTTCTGGGCATTGCGGATCAACGAACGCAGCTGCTGGCGATCGGCATCCGGCCACAGGTTCAGTACTTCCGGTACCGCATCATCACCTTGTTCAATCAGACGATCGCGGATCTGCTCAAGCTTATGGAACAGCGCAACCTGCTGGTTGTGGCGGTTTTTCAGTTTGTCCAGCGCCTGGCGGATCGGTTCAACGTCACGCTGACGCAGCATTTTACCGATAAGCTGAAGCTGACGGCGACGGCCTTCTTTCTTGATTTTCTGTGCCAGTTCAATGGCATCGCGCAGATCCTGGTCGAGCGGGAGTTTATCCAGCGCGTTTTTACCCAGTTCTACCATTTCCGCGCCAAGCTGTTTTAACTCTTCGGCGTCACGTTTAATTTCACTTTTACTGACCCAGATGATCTCATCATCTTCGTCTTCGATGTCATCACCGGGAACGTCGTCGAGCCAGTCTTCGGGCTGCTTAGTCATGTCAGGCTCCTTAAAAAAAGAGGCTAATGTTACCAGTTAAGACGCGCACTGAAAAACGGTTCTCTGTTAGACTTCAATTAACTCTCTCTTACAGTATGGCATTTGCGATGAAAGTAACCTCACAAGTTGAAGCGCAGCGTAAGATTCTGGAAGAAGCCGTCTCCACCGCGCTGACGCTCGCTTCAGGTAAATCAGATGGCGCCGAAGTGGCGGTAAGCAAAACCACCGGCATCAGCGTCAGCACCCGCTACGGCGAAGTGGAAAATGTAGAATTCAACAGCGATGGCGCCCTGGGGATCACGGTTTATCACCAGAATCGCAAAGGCAGCGCATCATCGACCGATCTCAGCCCGGATGCCATTGCCCGTACGGTGCAGGCTGCGCTGGATATTGCGCGTTACACCTCGCCCGATCCTTACGCCGGCGTTGCCGACAAAGAGCTGCTGGCATTCGATGCCCCGGATCTCGATCTTTTCCACCCGGCGGAAGTGACGCCGGACGAAGCGATCGAACTGGCTGCCCGTGCCGAGCAGGCGTCTCTGAAGGCCGATAAACGCATCACCAATACCGAAGGCGGAAGTTTTAACAGCCACTACGGTATCAAAGTGTTTGGTAACAGCCACGGGATGCTGCAGGGCTACTGCTCAACGCGCCATTCGCTCTCCAGCTGCGTTATCGCTGAAGAGAATGGGGATATGGAGCGTGATTACGCCTACACCATCGGTCGCGCGCTGGGCGATTTGCAGTCTCCTGAGTGGGTTGGCGCAGAATGCGCGCAGCGCACGCTGTCCCGTCTGTCGCCACGTAAACTCTCCACCATGAAAGCCCCGGTCATTTTTGCCAATGAAGTGGCGACCGGCCTGTTTGGCCACCTGGTGGGGGCGATTGCCGGGGGCTCCGTTTACCGTAAATCGACGTTCCTGCTCGACTCGCTGGGCAAGCAGATCCTGCCGGAATGGTTGACCATTGAAGAGCATCCGCACCTGCTGAAAGGGCTGGCCTCGACGCCGTTCGACAGCGAAGGTGTGCGCACCGAGCGCCGCGATATCATCAAAGACGGCATTCTGACGCAGTGGCTGCTGACCAACTACTCTGCGCGCAAGCTGGGGCTGAAAAGCACCGGTCACGCGGGCGGCATTCACAACTGGCGAATCGCGGGTCAGGGCCTGAGCTTTGAGCAGATGCTTAAAGAGATGGGCACCGGTCTGGTCGTCACCGAGTTAATGGGCCAGGGCGTAAGCGGCATTACCGGCGATTATTCGCGCGGCGCGGCGGGCTTCTGGGTTGAGAACGGTGAAATTCAGTATCCGGTAAGCGAAATTACCATCGCCGGCAACCTGAAAGACATGTGGCGCAATATTGTTACTGTCGGTAACGATATTGAAACACGTAGCAATATACAGTGTGGTTCAGTCCTCTTACCGGAGATGAAAATCGCCGGGCAGTAATACCCGTAAAGGCGTTTAATAATAAAAAAGGAAGTGAGCAATGCGTAAACACCTGTTAGCGATCGTCGCAGCGTCAACGCTGGTTCTTGGTTCTTCTGCGTTTGCTGCCGATCTTGAAGACGACATGGGCATCCTCAGTGAAAACCTGAAGGTGGTGCAGAAAACGGACAATGCGGCGGAAATGAAAGGCGCATTGACCAAAATGCGTGAAGCGGCACTGGACGCGCAGAAATCCACGCCGCCAAAGCTGGAAAATAAAGCGGCAGACAGCGCTGAGATGAAAGACTACCGCCACGGCTTTGACGTGCTGGTCGGTCAGATTGACGGCGCACTGAAGCTTGCCAACGAAGGCAAAGTGAAGGAAGCCCAGGCGGCAGCTGACCAGTTTGTGACCACGCGTAATACCTATCACAAAAAGTATCGTTAATTCTCGGTACGCGCTTTCCCCGTGCGGGGGCGGTTAATCGCCCCCGCATGTTTGCTCTCCGGGCATAAGAAAACCTTATCCACCTCACATATTTGCACGCCTGCCCATAATCTTTTTCGCTCCCACGCCCCCTTAATTGCCGTCAGATAGCGTGATATTCATCACGTAAATACAGTGATTTATCTATATTCAGCATATTTATGTGGCACAGATCACTGCCGGTGCTCGCCTTTCCACTTCGAAGTGGAAAACAACTCGCTACAAACAATTCCCCCCCAACGTTAGTTTTATTCCAGAGCCATTAACGGGGTAAGACGAGTGATTAACGGAGCGGTAATGAATGACGTTGGAGATCAGGCGGTGCAAACAGAGCAGCTCGCTAACACCATGCTGGCGCAGGTGTATGCCCTGCTGGCCCGGCACAACATCATCCCCAACGCAGTACAGGAACAGATGCTCACCTCCCACGTTCGCGCGATGGCGCACCGGTCCGTGACCGGCGAGCCGCTGCCGGAGGTTGAAGCCGAGCTGTTCGACGAAATTTCTCCCGATTCAATGCGGCTTGCCCGTGAAGTGGTCGCGCAGTTTGGCAACCTTCCTGATGAAGAGGCCTGGCTGCTCTCCGTTCACTTCGAAGTCGCGAAAGACAACCTTTAAGGAGCAACACATGGAACAGATTACAGTCGTGATTGGCGATCGCCTGGGTAAAGGTCAGAAAGTGGCGGCAGGCGTTGAAAAAGCCGGTGGACGCGCGGTTGTCGTGCCGGGTGTGGCAGCCGACATGAAGCTCGGGGACGTGATGAAAGCGGAAAATGCCACCTTCGGCATCTCCTTCTGCGGCAGCGGCGGCGCGGGTGCCATCACCGCACAAACCAAATATGGCTACAAAGCCAAATACGGCATGCGTTCAGTGGATGAAGGCGTCACCGCCATCAATGAAGGCTGCAATGTGCTGGGCTTTGGCTTTATGGATAAAGAAGAGCTGGGTGAGCGTCTGGTTCAGGCGTGGCAGAAGAAACACGGCGCATAAGCATGAAAGAACAGTTCACAACCACGGTGAGAGTGAAGGGCAAAGGCGACGCTAAAGCGCGCGCCTTTGCTGATGCGCTCAACCACGTTCAGGCCGCGGTGATGAAAGCCTCACCGCATATCTTACTGCGTATTGAGCCACAGGATGTGCAGGTCGTTCAGGCGCAAGAAGCGGTGCGTAAAGAAGCTTTTCTGTTCTTCTTTCTGCGCCGGGAAAGACGCACCTACAGCGTGGAGCTGGATGTGACCGTCAACGTGACTGCCATCAATCTCGACCAGGTGGATTTCGTCACGCAACGCTGATTATTCATAAAAGGGCAGACTGATGTTCTTAATTATATTAATAAAATCGCTCATCATTGGCGGCCTGGTTGGCGTCGGTGTGGGGGCCGGGGCTGCACGCATGTTTCATGCGCCTACCACTCAGGGTATGGGCGCGTTTCGTACGTTGGGGGAACTGAACTCCTGTGAAGGGGATCCGGCTTCTCACTTCTCCTTTGGGTTAGGCTTCTTCTTTAACGCCTGGGCCTCTTCCGTGGCCGCAGGGGCATTCACACAGGACGTTGACCACCGCATCATCCCGAACTGGGGTGCTGCAGCACTGATGATTAAAAACCGTAACGTCGGCGAAACGCTGCACGATCCGCGCAAAATGGCGATTGCCTGCGGCGTAATCGGCATGATTGTCGTCACCTTCCTTAACCTCACCGCCTCTTCTGTTCCGGCTGCGCTTCAGGTAACCGCCGTGAAGGTGCTGGTGCCTGCGGCAAACCTGCTGGTCAACACCGTGATGCCGGTGATCTTCTGGCTGGCCGCCATCGATGCGGGTAAAAAATCGGGCTTCTGGGCCACCATTTTTGGCGGCGCGGCGCAGCTGATCATGGGTAACGCCGTACCGGGTCTGGTGCTGGGTATCCTGATCGGTAAGGGCGTTGAAGAGAGCGGATGGAACCACGTCACCAAAGTGATGATGGCGGCCATCGTGGCGCTGTTCGTGCTGAGCGGTTTCTTCCGTGGCTTCGACATGAAGATGATCGAATCCTTCCATCTTACCGTGCCGAACTGGCTCGACATGATCCACAACGCGCTCAGCGGTAAATAACAGGAGCCTCGACATGGAACAGAATAAAGGTTTTTGGTATGCCGACTGGTCGTTCCCGATCTTCGTTGGCCTGCTCTCTTCCGGTGTTTTCGCCGGGACGCATATGTACTACCTCTACGGCATCGGCGCGTTCAACGAAGTGGCCTTCGTGGCGATGCTGAAAGCGGGGATGGATACTGGCGTTTACGGCGCGGTGGCGGCGTTCGGTGCGAGCTTCCTGTTCGCCCGTATTATCGAAGGGTCGCTGGTCGGTATCCTTGATATCGGCGGGGCGATCCAGACCGGGGTGGGCCTCGGGGTTCCGGCGCTGCTGCTGGGTGCGGGCATCATGTTCCCGGTGACCAACTTTATCGCCGCGCTGATCACCGGCCTGGTGATTGGCCTGGCAATTGGCTACGTCATCATCCTGGCGCGTAAGTTCACCATCAATCAGAGCAACTCCACCTACGGGGCGGACGTGATGATGGGGGCCGGTAACGCCTCCGGTCGTTTCCTCGGGCCGTTGATTATCCTCAGCGCCATGACCGCCTCCATTCCTATTGGCGTCGGCTCTCTGGTGGGTGCGCTGCTGTTCTATATCTGGCAGAAGCCGATTACCGGTGGCGCCATTCTCGGTGCAATGATTCTGGGCTGGCTGTTCCCGGTCGCCCTTTAATGCCCGCGGGCGCCCCGGCGCCCGCCTTATCAGGAGATCCTCATGTTTGATTTACTCCTGCGCCGTGCGCGCCTCACCGACGATACCCTGACCGATATCGCCATTCAGGACGGAAAAATCGCGGCGCTGGGCGACATTACCGCGCCCGCCCGCAAAACGGTTGAGTTGAACGGTGAAGTGTTCGTCAGCGCAGGCTGGATTGACTCCCACGTTCACTGCTACCCGAACTCCCCTATTTATCACGACGAACCGGACAGCGTGGGCATCGCCACCGGCGTGACCTCGGTGGTGGATGCCGGCAGTACCGGCGCGGATGACGTGGACGATTTTTATGAAATCACCCGTAAAGCCTCAACCGACGTTTATGCCTTACTGAACATCTCCCGCGTGGGGCTGATTGCCCAGAACGAACTGGCCAATATGGCCAACATTGATGCGAAGGCCGTGAAGCAGGCCGTTACGCGCTACCCGGATTTTATCGTTGGCCTGAAAGCGCGCATAAGCAGCAGCGTGGTTGGCGAAAACGGCATAACGCCGCTTGAGCGCGCGAAAGCCATCCAGAAAGAGAACGGCGACCTGCCGCTGATGGTGCACATTGGCAACAACCCGCCCAACCTCGATGAAATTGCCGACCTGCTCAGCTCAGGCGACATCATCACCCACTGCTACAACGGCAAGCCGAACCGCATTCTGACGCCATCCGGTGAACTGCGTGCGTCTATCACCTCCGCCCTGAAACGCGGTGTGCGCCTGGACGTCGGGCACGGTACGGCGAGCTTTAGCTTTGAGGTGGCGAGACGCGCCATTGCGATGGGCATTTTGCCACACACCATCAGCTCGGATATTTACTGCCGCAACCGCATTAACGGCCCGGTAGGGTCGCTGGCAAGCGTGATGTCGAAGTTTCTCGCCATCGGCATGTCGCTGCCGCAGGTGATTGAGTGCGTCACCGCGAACGCCGCCGACGGGCTGCGTCTGACGCACAAAGGCCGTATTCAGCCAGGTCTTGATGCTGACCTGACGCTGTTCACGATAAAACGCCAGCCAACGCTGCTGGTGGATGCTGAAAATGACAGCCTGCAGGCTGAACACATTCTGGTGCCGCTTGCCGCCATCCGCGCAGGCAAGGGCTACATGACCGAACAAGGGAGCACGGAACATGCCTTCGATTTATGAGAAGTATCACTTAAAGCAAGTCATCAACACCTCAGGCCGTATGACGGCGCTGGGTGTCTCCACGCCGCGCCCGGACGTGGTGCAGGCGGCGATGGATGGCATGAATCACTATTTCGAGATGAAGGATCTGGTCAACAAAACCGGCGAATACATCGCGAAGCTGCTGGATGTGGAAGGGGCGACGGTGGTCTCCTGCGCGTCAGCGGGCATCGCCCAGTCCGTGGCGGCGGTGCTGGTCAAAGACAGCGACTGGCTGCTGGAGAACCTGCACGTCACCCCGATTGAGAACAACGAAATCGTGCTGCCGAAAGGCCATAACGTTAACTTTGGCGCACCGGTAGGCACCATGGTGGCGCTGGGCGGCGGCAAGCTGGTGGAAGCGGGCTACGCGAACGAATGCTCCGCCGATCAGCTGGCGGCGGCCATCACGCCGCGTACCGCGGCCATTCTTTACATCAAGTCTCACCACTGCGTGCAGAAAAGCATGCTCAGCGTAGAGCAGGCGGCGGTGGTGGCGCGTAAGCACGATCTGCCGCTGATCGTGGATGCGGCCGCGGAAGAAGATCTTCACGTTTACTACCGCGCCGGTGCCGATCTGGTTATCTACAGCGGTGCGAAAGCGATTGAAGGGCCAACCAGCGGGCTGGTGATCGGCAAAACGCAGTATGTTGAGTGGGTGAAACGCCAGACGGCGGGGATTGGCCGCGCAATGAAAGTGGGTAAGGAGGGGATCCTCGGCCTTACCTGTGCCATCGAACACTACCTGACGGCGACCAAAGAGAGCGGCGAAGAGATGGTGGCGAAGATGACGCCCTTTATTGACGCGCTTAATACCCTTAACGGCGTGACGGCACGCGTGGTCTGGGACAGTGCCGGTCGTGATATCGCCCGTACCGAGATTAAGTTTGATGAAGCCACCACCGGTGTTGGCACCGGCGACCTGGTGACCGCGCTGAAGCAGGGCGAGTATGCCATTTATTTCCGTGGCTATAAGGCCAACGAAGGGATTATCGAAGCGGACGTGCGCAGCGTGAATGCCGATCAGCTGAACATTGTTTATCGCCGCATGAGTGAAGTGTTAGGACAGGAGAAAAAGGCATGAAACTGACCCCCAACTTTTACCGTGACCGCGTCTGCCTGAACGTGCTGGCAGGATCGAAAGCCAACGCCAGCGCCATTTACGAGGCGGCGGAAGGCCACGTGCTGGTGGGCGTGCTCTCCAAAAATTACCCGGATGTCGCCAGTGCGGTTGCCGATATGCGCGACTACGCTCAGCTTATCGATAATGCGCTCTCTGTGGGCCTCGGCGCGGGCGATCCGAACCAGTCCGCGATGGTCAGTGAGATCGCCCGTCAGGTGCAGCCGCAGCACGTTAACCAGGTGTTCACCGGTGTGGCAACCAGCCGTGCGCTGCTGGGGCAGAGTGAATCCGTGGTCAACGGCCTGGTCTCTCCGACCGGCACCGTTGGCAAGGTGAAAATCTCCACCGGTCCGTTGAGCAGCACGGCGCCGGACGGCATTGTGCCGGTTGAAACCGCGATTGCCCTGCTGAAAGATTTTGGCGGCAGTTCCATCAAATACTTCCCGATGGGAGGCCTGGCGTGCCGGGACGAATACCAGGCAGTGGCGGAAGCCTGCGCCCGTCACGATTTCTGGCTGGAGCCGACCGGTGGGATCGATCTGGAGAACTATGAAGCGATCCTGCAGATCGCCCTTGATGCGGGCGTGAGTAAAATCATTCCGCATATCTACAGCTCGATTATCGACAAAGCCAGCGGCGACACGCGTCCGGAAGATGTGCGTACGCTGCTGGAGATGACGAAGAAGCTGGCTAAGTAGTCTTTACCCCTCACCCCGGCCCTCTCCCCAAAGGGGAGAGGGTGTAATCGTCCCCTCTCCCCTTTGGGGAGAGGGTGAGGGGCACAAACCGCACAAAACCAAAGGAGCCACCATGCACACCCGTAACCTGCTTGTCGCTTCACTCTCGTTACTCGCTACCACCGCCATCGCCCAGACGCAGTACGCCTGGGTGGGAAGCTACAACCCGAACGGCGAGGGGCTGTACCGCTTTACCCTCGACCCGCAAACCGGTGCGCTCGCGAATAAAACGCTGGTCAGCACGCTGCCAAACGCCGCGCAGCTCACCGTCTCGCAGGATGGTAAGACGCTCTATCTGGCGAGCGAAGTGGAGCAGGGCGTGGTGCAGGCGCTGCGCGTGGGCGATAACGGCGAACTGAGCGAGCTTAATCAGGTGGCGTCCGGCGGTGCAGGGCCGGTCTATCTCTCCCTGACGCCAAAGGGTCACCACCTGCTGGTGGCGAACTACGTCAGCGGCTCGATTGCTGTTCTGCCCGTTAATGCAGACGGCAGTCTGGGGGAGGCCTCGGACACGCATCAGAATCGGGGAGAGCCGGGCGCGGCGAAACCGGTGGCGGCGGTGGAAGGCAGTTTTGCCATTAGCGATCACAATGGCCCTCATGCGCACATGATCGCCGCCGATCCGCGCGGGAAATACGTTTTTTCTACCGATCTGGGCCTGGATCGTATCTACCAGTACCGTTTTGACGATCAAACAGGCAAGCTGACGCCGAACGATCCGCCGTTTATCAGTGCCTCCTCGAAAGGGGCCGGTCCGCGGCATTTCGTCTTTACGCCGAAAGGCGATGCGTTATGGCTGATTAACGAAGAGGCATCCACGCTCACGCACTATACGCTGGATGCCCGGGGCAGGCTGCAGGAGGGGAAAACCCTCTCCGCCCTGCCACACGGCTACAAAGGCACCAGCTTTGCCGCCGGGCTGGCACTCAGTGCCGATGGCAAACAGCTGTATGTGGCTAACCGTTTGCATAACAGCATCGGGCACTTTACCGTAACAGCGGATGGCACGCTGACGCATCAGGATGATGTGTGGACGCGTGGTGATTACCCGCGCACCCTGACGCTCGACAAACAGGGGCGCTGGCTGTACGTCATGAATCAGCGCAGCGACAACATTACCCGTTTTCGCGTGGCGCAGGACGGCAAACTCAGCGCCGAGCCGGACTATACCCCGGTCGGCAGCCCATCCCAGATGGTCATTTCACCCTAAGCCGTAAGAGGACAACCCCGTGCGATTTCCGAACCAACGTTTAGCGCAACTTTTCGATCTGTTGCAAAACGAGACGCTGCCGCAGGACGAACTGGCGCAGCGGCTGTCGGTCTCCACGCGAACCGTCCGCGCTGATATCACCGCCCTGAACGCGCTGCTGGCGAGTCACGGTGCGCAGTTTATTCTCAGCCGCGGCAATGGCTATCAGCTCAAAATTGACGATGCAGAACGCTATCAGCAGCTTCAGTCCTCACACCCGCGCGCGCTGCGCATTCCCCGCACCGGGCCGGAGCGCGTGCACTATCTGGTGGTCCGTTTTCTTACCTCCGCGTTTTCGCTCAAGCTGGAGGATCTGGCAGATGAGTGGTTTGTCAGCCGTGCGACGCTGCAAAGTGACATGGTGGAAGTGCGCGAGTGGTTCCACCGTTACAACCTGACGCTGGAAACTCGACCGCGCCACGGCATGAAGCTGTTTGGCAGCGAGATGGCGACCCGCGCCTGTCTCACCGATCTGCTCTGGGAGCTGGCACAGCAGGATAGCCTGAACCCGCTGGTGACCGACGTTGCGCTCAATGCGGGGGTGGCGGAGCAGATGGTTCCCGTGCTGCACGATGCGCTGACGCGACATCACATTCGTCTGACTGACGAGGGCGAGCTGTTCCTGCGCCTGTACTGTGCGGTGTCGGTGCGTCGTATCAGCGAGGGCTATCCGCTGCCGGAATTTCACGCAGAAGATGTGGCCGAGAATGTCCGTGAGGCGGCGAAAGACATCGCTGTGACCATTCAACAGCTGGCGGATAAAGCGCTTTCGCCTTCAGAAGAGAGCTGGCTCTGCGTTCACATCGCGGCACGTCAGATCCAGGAGATTGCCCCCAGTGCCATTAATGCCGATGACGACGAAGCGCTGGTCAATTACATCCTGCGCTACATCAATACCCACTATAACTACAACCTGCTCAGCGACGAGCAACTGCATGCGGATCTGCTCACCCACATCAAAACCATGATCACCCGCGTGCGCTATCAAATCATGATCCCTAATCCGCTTCTGGATAACATCAAGCAGCACTACCCGATGGCGTGGGATATGACCCTCGCGGCAGTGTCGAGCTGGGGGAAATACACGCCGTATGTGATCAGCGAAAACGAGATCGGTTTCCTGGTGCTGCATATCGGTGTCGGGCTGGAGCGCCACTACAACATCGGCTACCAGCGTCAGCCGCGCGTGCTGTTAGTTTGCGATGCCGGGAATGCGATGGTCCGGATGATTGAAGCGGTGTTGCAGCGCAAATATCCGCAAATTGAGGTGACCCGCACGCTCACGCTGCGCGAGTATGAGCTGGCGGAACCGATCGGCGAAGACTTTGTTATCTCGACCGCCCGGGTGAGCGAAAAGTCTAAACCGGTGGTGATGATCGCCCCGTTCCCGACGGACTACCAGCTTGAGCAGATAGGTAAGCTGGTGCTGGTGGACCGAACCCGCCCGTGGATGCTGGATAAATACTTCGATGCCGCCCATTTCCGCATTATTGACAGGCCGATTGACCAGCAAACGCTGTTCCGGGAGCTGTGCGAGCAGCTCGAAGAAGAGGGGTTTGTTGGCGCGGAGTTTCTGGATTCGGTCGTGGAGCGAGAGGCCATCGTCAGCACCATGCTGGGCGACGGCATTGCGCTACCGCACTCCCTCGGGCTACTGGCACAAAAAACGGTGGTTTACACCGTGCTGGCACCGCAGGGTATTGCCTGGGGGGATGAAACTGCCCACGTGATTTTCCTGCTCGCCATTAGCAAGCGCGAGTACGAAGAGGCGATGGCGATTTACGATATTTTCGTGACTTTCCTGCGTGAGCGCGCCATGTCACGGCTGTGCAGTTGCAATGATTTCGCTGGGTTTAAAGCGGTGGCGATGGAGAGTGTGAGCCGGTTTTGAGAGACGTTATCCAGAATTCGATGTAATGCAAATGTAATGCTAAGATGCATTACACATTCGATTTCACTGGAGGCATAATGGCCACGCTGAACGTCCGTCTGGATGACAAACTCAAAAACGAGGCTTATGCCGTGCTTGAAAAACTCAATATCACGCCAACGGAAGCCGTTCGGTTACTGTTTCAGTACGTTGCGGAGACGGGGCGTATGCCGGTGAAAACGGTCACTGTTAGCGACAGTGAAGATGAACTCATACAGACAGTCCGGGAGCGGCTGGCTAATCCGCAAAAAGGAATTAAGGTTAGGCTGGATGACTTATGAACTCGTATTTGATCCGAGGGCGTTCAAGGAGTGGACCAGGCTGGGTGATACCGTAAAAAATCAGTTTAAGAAGAAGCTTGCGAACGTGTTGGTGAACCCCAGGGTTGAATCGGCTCGCCTGCATGGCCTGCCTGATTGCGACAAGATAAAACTCAGATCCCAGGGTTATCGTTTGGTCTATCAGGTTCAGGACAACGTTGTGACGGTATGTGTTATTGCTATCGGTTAGAGAGAGAAATCAGCCGTTTCTCATGACGCAAACAAACGGCTTTAGCGATCACCGCAAATGATGCACAACCTGGTTGCTGCTGCCGCGCCAGATCAGCGCAGGGTCTTTTAAATCCTGCACAAACTTGCCGTCAACCAGTACGTTAATCAAATCCACCACTTCCCTCTGCTCAGCATTCAGTTCTTCGAGCTTATAACCCGTCCAGACCCAGATATCCTTTCCTGCACATTCGCGGCGAATGCGTTTTATCAGCTTCAGAATGTCCGGCACGTTTTGCGGGTGAAGCGGGTCGCCACCGGAGAGTGAAATCCCCTGGCGGGGAATGCGCTTGTCGTTGAGATCGTTGATGATCCGCTGTTCCATTTCCGCGGTGAACGGCAGGCCTGAATTCAGGCGCCAGGTGCTTTTGTTGTAACAGCCGGGGCATTCATGGACGCAGCCTGAGACAAACAGGGTGCAGCGGGTGCCGGGGCCGTTGACGATGTCGACGGGATAGTATTGATGATATCGCATAAGAAGATGTCCAGAGTGTTTGTGCGCGGGTGCCCTCACCCCAGCCCTCTCCCACAGGGAGAGGGGGAAAACGTAGGTGCGCGTTCGGTTCCCTCTCCCGGAGGAAGAGGGGTAGGGTGAGGGGAAACCCCCGACGCCTTAACCGATCTGCCCATTCCCCAAATGTTTCACGCGTCGCTTAACCTCTTCCTGCTTACCGGCGTTAAACGGACGCGCATCGGGACTTCCGAGATAGCCACACACGCGGCGGGTCACCGAGACGCGAGCCGCATCGTGGTTACCGCATTTCGGGCAGGTGAAGCCTTTGCTGGTGCACTCAAACTCACCGGTAAAGCCACACTCGTAGCACTCGTCAATCGGGGTGTTGGTCCCGTAATACGGTACGTGCTGATAGCTGTAATCCCAGACATCTTCCAGCGCCTTCAGGTTGTGCTGAATGTTAGGATACTCGCCGTAGCAGATGAAGCCACCGTTCGCGACGGGCGGATACGCGGCTTCAAAGTCGATCTTGTCGTAAGGGTTCACCTTCTTCTCCACGTCGAGGTGGAAGCTGTTGGTGTAGTACCCTTTGTCGGTTACCCCTTCGACAATGCCAAATTCAGCGGTATCCAGGCGGCAGAAACGGTCACACAGGTTTTCACTCGGGGTGCTGTACAGGCTGAAGCCGTAGCCGGTTTCGTCTTTCCACTGGTCAACCGCATCGCGCAGACGCTGAACAATGGCAACACCTTTTTCACGCAGGGCGTCGCTGTCATACATGTGCTGGTTGCCGAACAGCGCGTTGATCGTTTCGTGAATACCGATGTAGCCCAGAGAAATCGACGCGCGACCATTTTTGAAGATCTCCGACACGTCATCGTCCGCCTTCAGGCGCACGCCGCAGGCCCCTTCCATATACAGGATGGGCGCAACGCGGGCTTTCACCCCTTCCAGACGCGCGATACGGGTCATGAGGGCCTTTCGTGCGAGCTGCAGACGTTCGTCCAGTAGCGCCCAGAAGGCCGCTTCGTCGCCTTTGGCTTCGAGGGCGATACGCGGCAGGTTGAGGCTGATCACGCCGAGGTTGTTACGGCCGTCGTGAACCTGTTCGCCGTTTTCGTCTTCATACACGCCGAGGAAGCTACGGCAGCCCATCGGCGTTTTAAACGAGCCGGTCACTTTGACTACCTGGTCGTAGTTCAGGATGTCCGGGTACATGCGCTTGCTCGCACACTCCAGCGCCAGCTGTTTGATGTCGTAGTTAGGATCGCCAAACTTGTGGTTCAGGCCGTCGCGGATAGCGAACACCAGTTTCGGGAACACCGCTGTCTTACGGTTTTTACCAAGCCCGGAGATACGGTTGCGCAGGATAGACTGCTGAATCAGGCGTGATTCCCAACTGGTACCCAGACCAAAACCGAAGGTCACAAACGGCGTCTGACCGTTGGCGGTATGCAGGGTGTTCACCTCGTATTCCAGCGACTGGAACGCGTCGTAGCACTCTTTTTCGGTACGGGAGTGCGCGTAGCCCTCGGCGTCCGGGATTTGCCACTCTTCAGCGGTTTGACGGTGTTTATTGAAGCTTGCCGTGACGAACGGTGCCAGTACTTCATCAATGCGGTTAATGGTGGTGCCGCCGTAAATATGGCTGGCGACCTGAGCGATAATCTGCGCCGTGACCGCAGTGGCCGTGGAGATGGATTTTGGCGGCTCAATCTCGGCATTCCCCATTTTAAAACCGTGGGTCAGCATGCCTTTCAGGTCGATGAGCATGCAGTTGAACATCGGGAAGAAGGGCGAGTAATCGAGATCGTGGTAGTGGATCTCACCGCGCTCATGCGCCGAGACCACGTCGCGCGGCAGCAGGTGCTGACGGGCATAGTGTTTGGCAACAATACCGGCCAGCAGGTCGCGCTGGGTGGGGATCACTTTGCTGTCTTTGTTGGCATTTTCATTCAGCAGGGCGGAGTTGGTCTGCTCCACCAGGCCACGAATCTCCTGATTAAGACGACCGTGTTTCTCACGCTGAACGTCCCGATCGTGGCGGTATTCGATATAGGCGCGGGCTAACTGCTTGTAGGGGCCCGCCATCAGCTGGTTTTCAACCGCGGTCTGGATCTCATTGATATCGACCTGGCTGCGTTCGTTCATCTGGCTGCTAACGACTTCTGCGACGGTGGCGCAGTAATCTGCGTCATCGACACCCGCTGCTTTAGCTGCACGCAGAATGGCTTCCTGGATGCGCTCTGATTTAAACGGCACTTTACAGCCATCACGTTTCATCACATGCGGTGTCATGATCACTCCATTTTTAAAAACAGGTTATCCACAAAGGTGGAGAAGTGTTCACCGGGCGTATTGTCAGCCAGGCCAGAGACTTCCCACGTTCCCAACGCGTGTTATCCACAATTCCGGAGAGCTGAGTCGCCGTCTTGTTGTTGGAATAGTAGACGATAAATACAATATGTTGGGACGGCGTGCATTTTAAGTGCTACATATAGTGATTTGCATCAAACATGTTTGCGATTTATTTGATTCAGAACAAAGTAAAAAGACGAGAGTACAAACGACGGGCACTCCAGCGTTTGTAAAGACGAGAGGGAAAATTCTGATTAATTATTCAACAAAAACAAGCGCTCAGCAGCATGTGCCGAGCGCCAGTCGGTTAACTCACCCCGCATGCCCAGTTCAGTCCGGCCTGGAGAAAGGCTGCCGCCGCAATACCCCCCAGTATCAGCGGGATAACAAGTGAGCGCCCGGGTTCGGCGTCCGCGTTTTGTGGCATTTCTCTGCGCAACGCGGACAGCGCTTCTTCGCCGGTGCGCGCCGCCAGAAGCGCGTTACGCACGCGCTCTTCCGCCAGCGAACTGGTCAGCGTCGTCAGCAGCTGCATATGCGTACTGCCGGCCTCGGCGTGTGGGATGGCGAGCAGAAAAACCATCCTGACCGCTTCATCGCCTTCCAGCCCCGGCCAGATAACCGGCTCATCAAAAAGCGCCAGGCAAAACGCCGCCTGCTGCACCGCGTCTGATTTACCGTGCGGAACGGCCAGCGCTTCGCCCAGCGCGGTGGGACCTTCACTTTCGCGGTGTAAGACGCTCTGGATAAAGGCGTCTTTATCGGTGATGACGTTTCGCCCGACAAGCGGTTCGGAGAGCCAGCGGATCAGCGCTTCAGGCGTGCGGCAGGGTGGGTTAATAAACACCAGTTCGGGGTGCGTGAGTTCAAGCAAGTTCATGTTAAGCCTCAATCAAAAAATCACAGGTCGCAGAAGGGGGGATCGTCGTCACCGATGGCACGTGTTCTTCCAGATAATTGAGCTGGGGACGCTCTGCCAGGCCAGCCGGAACAGGGACAGGCTGCGTCCCGGCGTTGAACACGCGGGCGATCGTGCCAGGCGATCGTTGCGCATGAGGCAGGGCAGAAAGAACGAGCGGTTCCGGTAAGGCGAATAACGAAAATTCTGCCGGCAGCGTGCGTTCGGGCAGGCGCAGCGAAAAACGCTCAAGCCGGTTATCGAGGGTATGCAGCGTTTGTCGTTGATAGGTGAAGGGGTGACCCGTCGCCTGATTCTCCAGCTGGCGCAGCGTCAGATGGTCTGCGTTATCGGCCAGCGCCACGGTGAAGGAAAAGTGCAGCGGTTTGAGCAGCTGCGCATCGGGCGTGTCGACCACCGTATTGTTAATGCCAGACGCCCGGCCGGGTCGCCAGTCAAGATCGCTGCGCCCCAGTACGCCGGTTGATTTGAATAAGGTCAGGGCAATGACTGCCGGATCGCGTCCAATAACCTGAAACTCTTTCATGCCGTGGCTATTCACGACCAGCGCTTTGCCCGCTTGCGCGATAGCGATAATGCCCTCGCTGGTTTCGATATCCACGGGCTTCTCGCGATAGCGCTCCTGCCAGCGAGTATCGTCGTACCCCGTTTCGCGCTCGATTATCGAGAACGGCTGCGAGGCGAGGGAGTGACGGGTGCAAATATCGCTGTTGATCAGTAAACGCAGCCGGTGATCGCAGTGGCTGTTTACCAGCGAGCTATCGACATGCAGATTCGGATCGTCGTGACGTAATTCGCACACTATGCGCATCGATAACGGGGTGCGGGTATTTTCCCGGCGACCAGCGAGATCCGGCGGCAGCGACATGACCGCCTCAAGCACCATCGTTTGGCAAAGAGGGGTTTTGCTGCAGTCGATCAGCGTGAAATGCGCGCAACGCGTCGGTTCATCGCCCGCGAGCGGCGAGAAATCATAGCTGTCTCCGGCATCCGCGCAGTCTTCAAGACTGAATAACGACGTGATGCGCCTGGCGTTGCGCTTGTCTTCAAGCACCAGCGTACCGGCCTCCAGCGTCAGTCGATAAACCGTATTCTCTATCGCCTCTCCTTTCGCGGCGCAGGTCCTGGCAAACGGAGCCGGCGTGTCTTTTAGGTTGACGGTGATATAGCCCACCGGCGGCAGGAGAGGCGTCTGCAGAACAACATGCCAGCGGAAATAAGGCGGAAGGTGCGTTTCGCGTTCGCCCTCACAGGTGAGGGAGATGGCCGTTCCTCCGGGTAACGTCTCGCGTTCCAGAACGTCGAAGGGCAGCGGCTGGCCCTGATACGTCAGGGTGATATTGTCGGCCCGACTGTACAGGGTGGTGTGGATCACGCAGCGGGTCGGGGTGGCCAGCGGGTTGAAAATGAGCAGGTCACCCTCCTGACAGCACGCGGCGGCCAGTGACTTCACCACCAGATTCCACAGGCTGTGACAAAGCTGCTCTGTCTGCTCGAGCCGATGAAGAATGTCGCGGTTTGTGGCATCGCTGTTGCAGCCGCCCATGGAGTCGTGGGCATGGCTTCGCAGAAGCTTCTTCCAGAGGGTGTCCACGATCGGGAGCGTGACCGGAATGCCCTGATGACGCGCCATGGCGATGGTGGGCTCCAGCTGTCGCAGGATGAACTGCTCGATGTCGGCATTTTTCTTTTTGATATCGTAACGCACAGACCCGATCGTTTTGTGAATGCGGGTGTAGCGCGGCGATTTCAGCTCACCTTCCCATAACGCCAGTTGTTCCCGTTTTGTGCGCAGCAGAGCGACGTACTGCTCCAGCGAGCTGAGGACGTAACGGTCCTGCGTGGGAGAGTGCGCGCTGGCAGCCTGCAGGATATGCGGCAGCGCCGGGTCGATGCTGACCTGATCGCCGCCGCAGGGCAGGAGCAGGTCGTCAATCTGCGACCGTGAACGCAGCAGATCCACCATCGGGTAGATCTTGCCGTGCAGATGGCTGGCCTCCGCGTGCATGTTCTTGGCCGCGCCATACCCCAGCGCCATTGCACAGGCGATGATGGTTGCACCTGAGGGCGCGCGCCAGAGAAACTGGCTGTTTTTGGCCTGAGTGTCGTGGTCGATACCGCGCCAGAAAACGATATTATCGATATTGCAGCCCTGCAAAATCGTGGGCATCTGCGCGTTATGCCCAAAGGTATCCGGCAGATAACCGACCTGCATGGCATGCCCCAGCGCCCGAGCGGCGAAAATGCCGTACTTGAGGTTGCGGATAATCGATTCGCCGTGAACGTTGTAGGTATCCGTCTGGGTGAACCACGGCCCGACAAACACGCTTTTCTCCCTGACCAGTTTTTCCAGCCGGGGCCGGTAATCGGGATTGATGGCGAGAAAGTCATCCACCACCGCCATCTGCCCGTCAAGGTGATAGCACTGCCAGGCCGGATCCTGCTCCAGCGTCTCGATGACCTCCGCAAAGTTGTATGACGCCAGCACCATGCTGTCCTGGCGGGTGAAATACCACTCCTGATCCCAGTGGGTATGGGCTATGACGTGGATCTGGCTCATTGCGCTCTCCTTATCTGGCGTTCTTTGGGCTGAGATAAAGCACGCCCAGGGCGCAAATCAGTGCGCCAATAAAGACGCTTGCCAGGTACCCGACCACATTGGTCGCCAGCGGCCAGCCCCAGATAGCCGGCAGGGGCAACGTCTGCTTCACGCCGAGGGCAATCGCCACCAGCGCACCCGAGACGGCTCCTGTCATGAACACGGGGATCAGGCGTGGGTTTTTCAGGATGAACGGGATAGCGCCTTCTGAAATACCGATAAAACCCAGCAATAACGAAGTGCTGCCAACGGTTTTCTCTTCACGGCTGAACACGTCCGGCAGGCCAAAACGCCCATTGAGGAACGCGGCGAGGCCTACCCCAATAGAAGGAATCACGATGGAGAGCTCGCGGGCGGTTAAATCAAATGTCTCGCTCATGCCGTTCAGGCCGAGCGCGACCGATCCTGCCGCCTTATTGACCGGGCCGCCGAGATCGAACGCGGTACCCGCGGCGATCATGGCCGAATAGAAGCCGCGTCCGGTATCACCCGCCGAGGTAAAAAAGACCACCATCAGCTGGTTAAGCGAACCAAAAATCGGGTTGATCAGATATTCCATTACCATCACCAGCGTAATACCGGTGATCAGCGGAACGACCAGCATCGTTTTAAGGGTGGTAAGCTGCTGTCGGACGTGAATCGCATCATTCAGCCAGCGCACCAGATAGCCGACAAAAAAGCCGATGCCAATTGCGCCGAAAAAGCCGGAGGGCATAAAGCCTTCAATATCAAAGAAGCGTTTGTAGACCTCATCTGACATGATGCCGCCGATCAGTCCGGGGATCAGTGCCGGTTTACCGGCAATGGAAAAGGCCAGATACATCGCAAAGACCGGGTACATGAACTTGATGGTCATAAAGCCCATTTTATCCAGCACGCTGAACGGCGAATGCTCAATGTTTATAAACTGTCCGGTAATTTTGGCCGTCGCCATCATCAGGCCGCCCATCACCACGACCGGTAACATATAGCTGATGGCCGCCATGATATGGCCGATAAAAATCTGGTAAGCCGAACGCTGAATGGCGTCTTCGTCCGCCACAGTGGTGACGTTTTTCTGCATGGCCAGCGCCTGACGCAGGTAGCGGTCGGTATTTTTGATCAGCTCCTGCGTGCGGGTCTGAAGGTGAGGAACGTGTTCAAAACGTTCTGCATCCTGAATGGGAACGTCGGTTGCAAGAATAATGGCCGTGGCGGAGGCAATATCCTGTTTCGTTAATCTGTTTTTTACGCCGTCGCTGCCCTGCGTTTCGACCTTGACCTCAATATTATGCTCTTTTGCCCATGCAATAATTTTACTTGCCGCCATAAACGTGTGCGCGATCCCTGTAGGACAAGCCGTTACAGCGATAATTTTTTGATTCATCATTGTAATAATTCCCTGGGTGTGAAAATAGCGAAAGTATAAAGAGAACTTAAAACAGTGTTTAAGGTTTGCTAATACTAATTACGTATCGTCATACGCTATGTGGCAATATGTGAAGCGCCTTCCAGAGACTATTTCGCTATTCTGCTAATATCCTGTTAGGTTTTAACAGGACGTAATAAATGAATTCATTTCAGGGAAGTGAACGGTTGATATTTGAATACATTCAGCACCACGCACGCAATATTTCTGATATATCGGCAAAAGAGATTGCGCGTGATACTTTTACGACAACCACCTCGGTGAATCGTGTCTGTAAGAAAATGGGCTATAAAAGTTATACCGAGCTTCGCTATCGGTTTTTACGCGACCATTTTACGTCTGTCCCTGCCGAGCCTGCGATGGAGCCACAGGCAGACGATATCGTGGTGGACGTGTCCCGGTTACTGACCCATTCCAGCCATATCTATTTATATGCACGCGGGGCATCTCTCACCAGCCTCAACTACCTGTCGCGCTTTTTGTCACTGGCGAGCCTGCCGCACCTGATTCTGAATGATATGCACCAGTTGACCCGGGTATCGAAGGGCACGCTGGTGTTGATCAGTAAATCCGGGGAGACGCAGTCGCTGATTGAAATGGCGCGTAACGCGCTGCGTAAGGGGCTAAAGATTATTGCGATTACCCGTCAGGGTTCGACGCTGGCCGGGCTTTCTACGCTGTGCTGGCCGTTGTCGATTGATATGAATGCCGTCTCGTTATATCAACGAGAGGGACAGCTGGACCTGTTAAGCGCCGTCGATCGTATCGGCTGCAGGCTTCTGCAGCACGATACGGAGTAGGCAGGCCGTCAGAGCTGTTTCACGATACCCAGACGAATGGCGTAATCATTTTCATGATTGCCATCCTGAGTGAGGTAGGTTTTATCCAGCGACACCAGTTCGACGTAAGGCGTCCAGCCGTCGTCGAGCTTGTAGTTGAACGCTACGGTGTGCTCCCAGTAGGTATCATCCCCGGTTCCCTGATCGACATTATCCTGCCAGCGGAAGCGCGGGTTATAGGACATGCCGAATTTCCCGATGTTGTACGCGAACCACAGGTCGAACTGGTGCGACTCGCGGCGGGTGTAGCCGCTGCCGTCCAGGCGTTTGTCGCTGTGCGCGTCGTTAACGGTGTTATAGCGGTAGCGGGCAGACAGGTTCAGGCCGTTATCGAATGCTTTCCAGCCCTGGATGAAGGGGCGGTAATGCGTATTGCTGGCGGTAAAGACGGTCACCATCCCTGGCGCGATGGCGAACCCATTTCCCAGATCAAAACGCCAGCGCGTTTCGATTTCCTGTGCTGCCTCCGTTAACCCTTTTTCGTCCGGATTATATCGGTCGGTATCACCAAAGAACGTATCGTTATGGTTTTGCGCCGCTTCGACGGAGAAGTAAAAACCGTTATCAGCCTGATGCATCACTTTAATACGTGAATCATTTACGTCTGAGCGCGTATTATGACCAAAGCGAAGATCGACGGAGGTATTTCCGCACCATCCCTGGGTACTTAATAATAATGCGCTAATACATGTTGCTTTAATAATTGTCTTTTTCATAATGTCCTGCCGAGGTTATTTAAATGGCAGGGCTATTCTTATTTTGGCACACCGTGAAGTAAAAGTTATCGTCGTACATTTAGCGTATCGCTAAACATAAAAAAAGAGATACAGCTGGCTGTATCTCTTGAGGGTTATTCCTGTATCCACCAGATGGCTTCAAACGGGCGCAACAGCAGGTTGTCGGGCTGAGGGGGAGCATCCGCATAGTTGCTCAGTGCGACCCGCCAGGCTCCCTGTACTGACGCGGGAACCCATTGCTGGCGCTCACGGCTCAGGTTTGCCACCACCATCAGCGTCTGGCCCTGCGACCGCCGGCGATAGCACCACAGGGAAGGGTGGTCAGGCAGCAGGTCTTCATAATCTCCCCACGTCAGCACCGGCAGGGTTTTGCGCAGGCGAATCAGCGTCTGGTAGGTGTAAAACACCGAATCAGTATCGTCCAGCGCCGCACGGGCATTGACCGTCTCGTAATTGTCGCAAACGCCAATCCACGGCTCACCCTCGGTAAAGCCCGCACTGTGTGTGGCATCCCACTGCATTGGCGTGCGGCCATTATCGCGGGATTTACTCGCCAGAATAGCCAGCAATTCTTCAGGGGCGCGACCGTTGGCCCGCAGTTCAGCGAACATATTAAGGCTTTCAACGTCGCGGTAATCGGTTATACGGCTGAAGTGTGGGTTGGTCATACCCAGCTCTTCGCCCTGGTAAATATACGGGGTGCCCTGCATTCCGTGCAGCACCATGCCGAGCATTTTCGCGGCGTGGGGACGGTACTCCCCTTCATCGCCAAAGCGCGACACAATGCGCGGCTGATCGTGGTTACACCAGAACAGCGCGTTCCAGGCTTTGTTGTGCATGCCCTGCTGCCAGTGGCGGAAGAGGGTTTTCAGCGCCACGAAGTCCGGCCTGGCCAGGGTCCACTTTTCGCCGCCGGGGTAATCCACTTTCAGGTGGTGGAAGTTGAAGGTCATCGACAGCTCGCGCCCGTCGAGAGAGGCGTATTGCTGACAGTTTTCCAGCGAGGTCGACGACATCTCGCCTACCGTCATCAGGTTTCGCGGGGTAAAGACGTCGCGGCTCATCTCCTGAAGATACTCATGAATGCGCGGTCCGTCGGTATAGAAGCGACGGCCATCGCCCACGGCGTCATCCGGGAAATCCTGGTCTTTGGAAATCAGGTTAATCACATCGAGGCGTAAACCGTCCACGCCACGGTCGGCCCAGAACTCGCATACCTTTTTCAGCTCGGCGCGCACCTGCGGGTTTTCCCAGTTGAGGTCAGCCTGCTCGGGGGCGAACAGGTGCAGATAGTACTGCTCGCTCTCGGCGTGCCAGCGCCAGGCATTGCCGCCAAATTTGGAGCGCCAGTTATTGGGCAGTTGTTCCGGCGTACCGTCGCGCCAGATGTAGAACTGGCGATACGGGCTCTCTTTATTCAGCGATTCCCGGAACCAGGCGTGCTGCGTTGAGGTGTGATTGAACACCATATCCAGCACGATACGAATGCCGCGTTGATGGGCCTGCGCGACCAGCTCGTCAAAATCATCCAGCGTGCCGTAGGCCGGGTCGATGGCGGTGTAATTCGCCACGTCGTACCCGTTATCTACCTGAGGGGAAATATAAAACGGCGTCAGCCAGATGGCGTCGATGCCGAGGGTTTGCAGGTAGTCCAGCCGCTGCGTGACGCCGCGTAAATCGCCGGTACCGCTGCCCGTCGTGTCCTGAAAACTCTTTGGATAGATCTGGTAGATAACGCCGTTCTGCCACCAGTGAGGAAGGGTATTCATAATGCGTTCCTGCAAATGCGAAGGGGCGCAACTGCGCCCCGAAAGATGAAGTTAAACAATCTGCAGCGCGCCCTGACGGTACTTACGCTGGTAAACCACGGTGGTGAGAGCCATTGGGACGACAATCGCGATGACCATCGCCAGGGAAAACACCTGCCAGAAAGCGGGCTGGATGGAGAGAATACCAGGCAGACCGCCGACACCGATCCCGTTCGCCATCACACCGTACAGACCGCATACCAGGCCTGCCAGACCGGAGCCGATCATCGCGCACAGCATCGGGAAGCGGTATTTCAGGTTGATACCGTACATCGCCGGTTCGGTGACGCCGAGGTAGGCGGAGATGGCCGCCGGAACAGAAATCTCACGCTCGTTATGCTTGCGGCTGACCAGGATAATGCCCGTGACCGCCGAGGCCTGCGCAATGTTAGACAGCGCGATGATAGGCCAGACCGGCGTACCGCCCAGGCTCTGAATCATCTGCATATCAATCGCCAGCGTGGTCTGGTGCACGCCGGTGATCACCAGCGGGGCGTACAGGAAGCCAAACAGCATGGCACCAATCGGCGCGAAGCTGCCGGTCATCAGGTGACGTACCGCGAAGGCAACGCCGTCGCCAATCATGCGGCCAAACGGACCGATAAACGCATGGGCGAGGAAGACGGCCAGAATAAGGGAGCAGACCGGCACCACCACCAGATAGAGGTAATCCGGTACGATGCGTTTCAGGCGCGTTTCAATAAAGCCCAGCGTCAGACCGGCCAGCAAGGCTGGGATCACCTGCGCCTGATAGCCCACTTTCGCGATGGTGAACAGACCGAAGTTCCACACCTCAGGCACCTGCTGACCAAGTAAGTAAGCGTTCATTAACTGCGGAGAGACCAGCGTGACGCCCAGCACGATACCCAAAATCGGCGTGCCGCCCATTTTGCGCACCGCTGACCAGCAAATCCCGACCGGCAGATAGAAGAAGATCGCTTCGCCAATCAGCCACAGGAAGTCGTAAACGGTTTTCAGCGCCGGGTACATCTGCGCCAGGGTTTTGCCGTCGCTCATCGGCACATCACCGATAACGTTGCGGAAGCCCAGAATCAGACCGCCGCTGATCAGCGCCGGGAGCAGCGGGAAGAAAATCTCCGCGAAGTGGGAAATTAACTGCTCGTGCCATTTCATATTCTGGCGTGCAGCTTTCTTGGCTTGCTCTTTATCGGCTGAACTGTGCCCGGTTGTCGCCAGCAGAGCCTGATAGTAATCGCCCACTTCGGTACCAATGACGACCTGGAACTGACCGGCGTTGGTGAAGCAGCCTTTAACCATGGAAAGCGCTTCAATGGCTTTCGGATCGGCTTTGGCCGGGTCGTTCAGCACGAAGCGCAGGCGGGTAATGCAATGGCTGACGGTCGCGATGTTTTCACGGCCGCCTACCAGGACAATCAACTGGTCGATATCTTCTTGTTTGACTTTACTCATCATGAAACCTCATGACCGATGGTGAGGGGGGTAATGACCTGAGCGCAAGCCTACTCCTTCAGCGTGACGGCGAAAATGGGAACGTTCCCGAAATCGGGCGAAGATCACAATAAACTGATAAACGGGGGTTATGAAAGGTGGGCAGGAATTACGATCTGACGCGGCTCAGCACGTCCGTTAATTTGCTCGATCAGCTGTGCAGCGGCCTGCCTGCCTGACTCGGCGTAGCCCGGGTCGACGGTGATAATCTCCGGGTGCAGAAACTTCATCAGCGGCGTACTGCCTACACTCGCGATCTGCAGTCCCTCTATGCGTTGCTCCTGAAGATATTTACTCGCGCCCAGCGCCAGGGTATCGGTGGCGCACACCAGCGCCGTGGTCTGCGGGGTCAGCACGCTGGCGACCTGCTCGTAGCCCTGTTTCATTCCCAGCCCCGGCAGAGACGCGACGGCGGAAAGGTTGTGCTGTTTACAGAAGGTCAGGTAGGCCTCGTGACGCCGCTTGCCGGTGGTAACGTCTGCATGCGGTACGCCGAGGTAGCTGATATGGCGATGGCCTTTATCGTACAGACGCTGCATCAGGGTAATAATCGCCCCCTCATCGTCGTAACAGACGGAGGCAAAACCGTGGGCATCGCGCGCCAGCATCACCATCGACGCCTGCCAGGGCTTCAGCATCTCCTCTTTGATGCCGGTAAAACCGAACAGCACCACGCCGTCAATGTTGCGCCGCTGGAGCATACCCAGATGCTCTTCAACCAGCTGCGTGGAGAACTGGCTCTCCATCATGATTGGGTCGTAGCCCTGCTCATAAAAGGCGGGCAGCATGGTCTGAACGGCGAGGTTTTCGGACAGGGAATCCAGACGCGAGACGATAATGGCAACCACTTTGTCACTTTGCCCGCGCATGGCGCGCGCAGAGCGGGAAGGGGAAAAACCGTGCTGATTCATTACCGCCTCGACGCGCTCGCGGGTGCGTTCGCTTACACCGCTCTCATTGTTGAGCACGCGCGATACGGTGGATTTCCCCACGCCGCTTAAACGCGCGATGTCTTTTATCGTAAGGCGGTTCTGCATGCTGTATTCCCTGTAACAATGACAACGTGGTCAGTAGAGCCTAATGCTATAGCGTGTTTTCGCTATGGGCAAAGTCTGGTTTACGTTCGGTTTATTTGCGGGGGAGTATAATACCGCCCGAATCGCCGCAAACGGTACGGTTAAATCCTTATACTGCGCGGCGGCACCCTACTTTTTTACTTACCGGAGGTGACATGGATCCCGATCCCACGCTTCTCCTGAACGGGAGCGTTCTTTCTTTCCGGTAAGCCAGCCTTTGTGCTGTCTCACCGGTATGTGAGGCAGCAACGTCCTGCACGTTCCTGCTTAAAACATTAAGTGCCTGTCAGGTACGGCCTTGCCACGCCTGCAGGAAATACTGTGTCCGCGTTTGCGGGCGCGGGGGAATGACTATGTTTAAAAATATCACCCGGCAGCTGCAGGCGATGCTGAGCCGCCACCTGCCACATCGTCTTGTTCAGCGCGACCCGCTGCCAAATGCCAAAAATATGGCCTCTGCAGCGATCCCTGCTTCCCTGAGCCAACGCTGCCTGAACGTGGCGGCGATGGATGAAAACGAAGTCTGGCGTGCCTTTGGCGGGCATCCGGAGGGGCTGAACGCGGCGGAAGTGGAAAAAATCCGTGCCGTGCATGGCGATAACCAAATTCCGGCGCAAAAACCGGCGCCGTGGTGGGTGCATCTGTGGACCTGCTACCGTAACCCGTTCAACCTGCTGCTGACCGTGCTTGGCATTATCTCTTATGCCACCGAAGATCTGTTTGCCGCCGGGGTTATCGCCCTGATGGTGGGGATCTCCACGCTGCTGAACTTTATTCAGGAGGCCCGCTCTACCCGCGCGGCAGACGCCCTGAAAGCGATGGTAAGCAACACCGCAACCGTCTCGCGCGTTATTAACGATCTCGGGGAGAACGCCTGGGTTGAGCTGCCCATCGACCAGCTGGTGCCGGGCGATCTGGTGAAGCTGGCGGCCGGCGACATGATCCCCGCGGATTTACGTATTCTTCAGGCGCGGGATCTGTTCGTGGCGCAGGCCTCGCTGACCGGCGAATCTCTGCCGGTGGAAAAAGTGGCGCGCACCCGCGACCCGCAGCAGATGAACCCGCTCGAGTGTGACACCCTCTGCTTTATGGGCACTACGGTGGTCAGCGGCACGGCGCAGGCAATGGTCATCGCTACCGGCGGCAACACCTGGTTTGGACAGCTGGCCGGGCGCGTGAGCGAGCAGGAGAGCGAACCGAATGCCTTCCAGAAGGGGATTGGCCGCGTCAGCATGCTGCTGATCCGCTTTATGATGGTGATGACGCCGATTGTGCTGCTGATCAACGGCTATACCAAGGGCGACTGGTGGGAAGCGGCGCTGTTTGCGCTCTCCGTCGCCGTGGGGTTAACGCCTGAAATGCTGCCGATGATTGTCACCTCCACGCTGGCGCGCGGAGCGGTCAAACTGTCAAAACAGAAAGTGATCGTCAAACACCTGGATGCCATTCAAAACTTTGGCGCGATGGACATTCTCTGCACCGATAAAACCGGCACGCTGACCCAGGACAAAATTGTGCTGGAGAACCACACCGATATCGCCGGCAAAACCAGCGATCGCGTGCTGCACAGCGCCTGGCTGAACAGCCACTACCAGACCGGGCTGAAAAACCTGCTCGACGTCGCCGTGCTTGAAGGCGTGGATGAAGAATCTGCCCGCACGCTTTCCGGGCGCTGGCAGAAAGTGGATGAGATCCCGTTCGACTTCGAGCGCCGCCGCATGTCGGTGGTGGTGAGCGAGCATCCGGACGTGCATCAGCTGATCTGCAAAGGCGCATTGCAGGAGATCCTCAATGTATCAACCCAGGTGCGCTATAACGGCGACATTGTGCCGCTGGATGAAACCATGCTGCGCCGTATCAAGCGCGTCACCGATAACCTGAACCGTCAGGGGCTGCGCGTGGTGGCGGTGGCGAGTAAATTCCTGCCTGCACGCGAAGGGGACTATCAGCGTATCGACGAATCCGATCTGATCCTCGAGGGTTATATCGCATTCCTCGATCCGCCGAAAGAGACCACCGCGCCTGCGCTGAAAGCGTTAAAGGCCAGCGGCATCACCGTGAAAATCCTTACCGGCGACAGCGAGCTGGTGGCCGCCAAAGTGTGTCATGAAGTGGGGCTGGATGCGGGTGACGTCGTTGTGGGAAGTGATATTGAGCCCCTCTCCGATGATGCGCTGGCTACGCTTGCGCAGCGCACCACGCTGTTCGCCCGGCTGACACCCATGCACAAGGAGCGCATTGTCACCCTGCTGCGCCGCGAAGGGCATGTCGTGGGCTTTATGGGCGACGGCATTAACGATGCGCCCGCCCTGCGTGCGGCGGATATTGGTATCTCTGTAGACGGTGCGGTGGACATTGCCCGTGAAGCGGCGGATATCATTCTGCTGGAAAAGAGCCTGATGGTGCTGGAGGAGGGCGTTATCGAGGGACGTCGCACCTTCGCCAACATGCTGAAGTACATCAAGATGACCGCCAGTTCCAACTTCGGTAACGTTTTCAGCGTGCTGGTGGCGAGTGCGTTTCTGCCGTTCCTGCCGATGCTGCCGCTGCACCTGCTGATCCAGAACCTGATGTACGATGTCTCTCAGGTTGCCATCCCGTTTGATAACGTGGACGATGAGCAGATCCAGAAGCCGCAGCGCTGGAACCCGTCCGATCTGGGGCGCTTTATGCTCTTCTTTGGCCCGATCAGCTCCATCTTCGACATTCTGACCTTCTGCCTGATGTGGTTTGTGTTCCATGCCAACACGCCGGAACACCAGACGCTGTTCCAGTCCGGCTGGTTCGTGGTAGGGCTGCTGTCGCAAACGCTGATTGTGCATATGATCCGTACGCGTCGCATCCCGTTCATCCAGAGCCGGGCCGCGTGGCCGCTGATTGTCATGACCGGCATTGTGATGGCGCTCGGCATTGCACTGCCGTTCTCGCCGCTGGCCAGCTACCTCCAGCTGCAGGCGCTGCCGCTGAGCTACTTCCCGTGGCTGGTGGCGATCCTCGCGGGCTATATGGTGCTGACGCAGATGGTCAAAGGCTTCTATAGCCGTCGGTATGGGTGGCAGTGATTTCTCCCCTCTCCCGGCACGGGAGAGGGGGTACGTTTCCTCCCAAATTCAACAACCTGTGATCTCCGTCAGCGCATTCGCTTGACGACAAAATGAGCGCATGTTAACTGAATGTTTTGCCTTTATTTGGCCCGTCAGATAAGGAACATTCATGTTACGGTACAGTCTCTTAACCGCCGGGCTGATGCTCGGCGCGTCAGCGTTTGCCGCTCCGGCAGGCGACCTTCCCCTGATGCCCTGGCCTGCGAAGGTTGAACGTCCCGCGACGCAGGGCGCACTGGTACTCAGCAACACCCTTTCCGTCAGCGTTACCGGAGATGACCTCGGCGACGCGGTCAACCGTCTGCGCCAGCGCATCGCCCTGCAAACCGGCTGGACGCTACAGCCGCAGGCCGTTAAACCGGACAAGCCCACCATCCGCATTGCCATTACCAAAAAAGTGAAGCCGCAGCCGCTCCCGGATAGCGATGAGCGCTATACGCTCACGGTCGATGCCAGTGGCGTGGATATCACCGCCAACACCCGTTTTGGTGCGCTGCGCGCCATGGAAACCCTGCTCCAGCTGATACAAAATGGGGCGGAAAACACCTCTCTGCCGTGGGTCACTATCGAGGATTCCCCCCGTTTCCCGTGGCGTGGGCTGCTGCTTGACTCGGCACGACACTTTATCCCGCTGCCGGATATCAAACGGCAGATTGACGGTATGGCGGCGGCAAAACTCAACGTGCTGCACTGGCACTTGACCGACGATCAGGGCTGGCGCTTCAGCTCGACACGCTATCCAAAGCTCACGCAGCTTGCCAGCGACGGGCTGTTTTACACGCCGGAACAGATGCGCGACGTTGTGCGCTATGCCACCGAACGCGGCATCCGCGTGGTGCCGGAGATCGACATGCCGGGCCACGCCTCGGCGATTGCCGTGGCCTACCCGGAACTGATGAGCGCCCCGGGACCGTATGAGATGGCGCGCCACTGGGGCGTGCTGAAACCGGTCCTGGATCCGACAAAAGCGGCGACCTATCAGTTTGCGGAGGCGATGGTCAGTGAACTGGCGGCGATCTTCCCCGATCCGTATCTGCATATCGGCGGCGATGAGGTGGATGACACCCAATGGAAAGCGAACGCCGCCATTCAGCAGTTTATGCGCGACAACACACTGGCAGACAGCCACGCCCTGCAGGCCTATTTCAATCGCAAGCTGGAAAATATCCTCGAAAAACACCACCGGCAGATGGTGGGCTGGGATGAAATTGCTCATCCTGATCTGCCAAAAAGCATCTTGATCCAGTCCTGGCAGGGCCAGGACGCGCTGGGGCAGGTGGCGCAAAATGGCTATAAAGGCATTCTCTCGACCGGTTTTTACCTCGATCAGCCCCAGTCCACCGCCTATCACTACCGCAATGAAATTGTACCGCAGGGGTTAAACGGCGAGGATGTGATTGGCGACACCGACAGCGCTCAAAGCTGGACATTCACCATGCCGCGTCTGAAAGGCAAGCCGGTGGAGGGGAGTTTCACCCTGGTGAAAGGGGATTCCGGCTGGCGTGGATTTATTGATTTCGCCGGGAAATCCCGTCGTGCGGTACAGGATATTGCGTGGCGCGACGACAATCAGGTGACGTTTACCGTCGATACCTGGATGGGCGAAACGCGCCCGGTGGTGTCGGTGGACAACGATAAGCTGAGCGGCTATTTCCTGGTGGGCAATGCCCGCTATCCCATTAGCGGCAAGCGCCTGGACGATATCCCCAAAGGCATCCCGCCGGTGGTACCGGACGCCGCTCATCAGGTCAACCTGCTCGGCGGGGAAGCCGCGCTGTGGGCGGAAAACGTGGTCGCACCGGTGCTGGATATCCGCCTGTGGCCGCGCACCTTTGCGGTGGCGGAGCGGTTATGGTCCGCGCAGGACGTTAACGATGTCGACAACATGTACACCCGCCTGCAGGCGATGGACAGCTGGTCGACGGTCTCGGTCGGGCTGCAGCAGCATACTCAGCAGCAGGTGCAGTTCACGCGTCTGGCGAATAACGCCGATACCCTTCCGCTGCAAATCCTCGCGCAGGCAATCGAGCCGGCGCAGTATTACACCCGTCAGCATCTTAAGTTCCAGGCCGGAAATTACCATCAGTTCGAACCGCTCAACCGGTTTGCTGATGCGCTCAACGCCGAAAGTGCCACGGTGCGCCAGATGAACAAATGGGCTGACCGCCTGGTCAGCGACGCGGAAGACACGGAAAGCGCCGACGCGCTGCGCCACGTCTTCAACCGCTGGCAAAGCAACACCAGCGATGCGCTGGCACTAAGCGAAAACAGCTACGCACTGAAGGCGATTAAACCGGTTATTCAGGAGGTGGATAAGCTGGCCTCGATTGGCCTGCGGCTGACGGATCTGGTGGCGCGTCAGGGGACGCTGGATGACAACGAGATTGCCTCTATTCAGGGCGAGCTGGATAACGCGGCGAAAATACAGGATGAAGTGGTGATTGCGGCGGTGTATCCGCTGGAAACGCTGCTACGGGCGACGCGGAATCAGTAGCAAAACGCCCGGTAGCGCGTTGCCTGCCGGGCGCAAAGGCAGCCTCGGCTGCCCCCTGACTGAAACTTAGCGACGTACGGCGATCGCTTCGATTTCAATTTTCACGTCTTTAGGCAGACGCGCAACTTCCACACAGGAGCGTGCAGGGAAAGTGGCGTTGTGCTCAGTGAAGAACGCTTCGTACGTGGCGTTAACGGTCGCGAAATCGTTCAGATCTTTCACGAACACGGTGGTTTTCACGATGTCGCCCACTTTCAGACCCGCAGACTCCACGATAGCCTGTACGTTTTCCAGCGACTGACGCGCCTGCGCCGCCACGTCTTCTGGCACTTCACCCGTTTTTGGGTTCACCGGGATCTGGCCAGAGGTAATAATCATGCTACCCAGATCAACGCCCTGAACGTATGGGCCGATAGCCGCTGGTGCATTTTCCGTCGCGAGTACTTTGGTCATGATTTCTCCAGAATAACAGTGATTAAATGTTCCCGGCCATTATAGGGAGGCCGGGATCCTTTACCAACCTCAATTAGTTGGCCAGCACCACATAATGAGAAAACTCTTTTTCGCAGTATTTGCATTTGAGTGCGATGTCATCGGCACGTTTTTTCACTGCAAAACTGGACGAAACCGGCTCAGCATGACTGATGCAGTTGCTGTTCGGGCAGACCAGCACATTTTCAATGCGATCCGGCAGATTGGGACGGGATTTACCGACCACTTCGTACTCGTCGATGCGGTTCACGGTGGCATCCGGCGCGTACAGAGAGAGCTGGTTAACCTGCTCGTCGGTCAGGAAGGTGTTTTCAATCTTGATCAGGTCTTTGCGGCCCATTTCACCCGACGGCAGGTTCAGGCCGATGGTGATGCGCTGGTCGGTCTCGGTCAGTTTGAACAGCGTCAGCAGCTTAAAGCCGATCTGGGCAGGGATGTGGTCAATCACGGTGCCACGTTTGATGGCTTCAACCTGGAGTTTGTTATCGTGTGTCATTGTCGTTTCCCCTTACAGAGCCAATTCGCGATTCAGAACCAGTGCCAGTAACGCCTGGCGGGCGAAGATGCCGTTTCCGGCCTGCTGGAAGTACCAGGCGTGCGGCGTTTTATCCACATCGGTGGTGATCTCATCGATACGTGGCAGCGGGTGCAGCACCTTCATATTCTCGCGTGCGCCGTCGAGGTCGCTGGCGCGCAGCACAAACTGTGCCTTCACGTTGGCGTATTCAGACGGATCCAGACGCTCTTTTTGCACGCGGGTCATATACAGAATATCAACGTTGCCCATCACCTCTTCGATGCTGGCATGCAGACTCCACGGGATCCCTTTTTCGTCCAGCATGTCGAGGATGTACTGCGGCATTGCCAGCGCGTCCGGCGCGATGAAGAAGAAGTGGTTGCCGTTAAATTTCGCCAGCGCCTGGGTCAGCGAATGAACGGTGCGGCCATATTTCAGGTCACCCACCATGGCGATGTTCAGGTTTTCCAGACGGCCCTGCGTTTCCTGAATGGTGAACAGATCCAGCAGGGTCTGTGTCGGATGCTGGTTGGCCCCGTCTCCGGCGTTCAGTACCGGAATACCGCCGGAAAATTCGGTCGCCAGACGCGCCGCGCCTTCCTGCGGGTGGCGCATCACAATCGCGTCAACGTAAGTACTGATAACTGAAATGGTATCCGCCAGCGTTTCGCCTTTTTTACCCAGCGAGGTGTTGCTGCTGTCTGAAAAACCCACCACGCTCGCGCCGAGGCGGTGCATGGAGGTTTCGAAGGAGAGGCGGGTGCGGGTCGACGCTTCGAAGAAGCAGCTCGCAATCACCTTGTGCTTCAGCAGTTCCGGTTGCGGATTTGCCTTCAGTTTTGCCGCGGTTTCCAGAACCAGTTCCAGCTCTTCGCGGCTGAGGTCGTTTATGGAAATGATGTGTTTTTGATAAAGCGGATTCATGTTTATCTCCTGACGCCGGGCAAAAAAAAGCCCCTCAAATGAGGGGCTCTGGGAATAGATTGTGCAACGGGAAGAAAAACGGCAGGCCAGCGTCTGATTTCAGACGCGGTAAGACGTTATGTCGTACACGCTTGACCATGCTTCCTCCCGGCAAATTGTCGGGCATTATACGCAGCTCGATTTTCGGATCAAGGGGTTTAATGCACACTTTACTCAATGCAAACGGTTCTTTATGAATATTAATTCGTTCTGAGTAAATAATTAATTTGTTTATGCACCAGCGCAGTACGCTTCACCACCCGGGGAGCGACCCAGACGATACTGCTTCCGGCAACCACACCTAAAATTTCCGGTAACTGGTGATAATCCAGAATTCTCGCCACCGCACGGCCATATCCGGCCACGGTATGAACAAGGATAAATTCGCTATTATGCTCCACGCTCACCACCATTTCGGAAACGGTACGCGCGGCATCGGGGGCAGGGCGCAACTGAGGATTCAACGAATAAATCTTTAGCCCTTTGGCATTTCGAATTTTTATGACACCGAGCAATTTCAGCAGACGCGAAACGGTCGACTGGCTGATGCTGTCAAACCCTCTCTCCTGCAAATCGCGGCGGATTTCTTCCTGGGAGAGATAACTCTTTTCGGCGATCAGCTGCTGGCACACCGTTAGCTGCAGTTGTTCTCTGGGAGAGCAGTCTTCGTAATCCATCATATTTCCCATATCAGTTCCCGACATAACCGGTGGCACCGCACCGGTCCGTAGGCCGGACAGGCGCAGTGCCAGCCGGCAAATTACAACAAGGCACCCAGGCTTAACGCCACCATAATCACCACCGTCAGGATCGCCAGCAGCGGCGCAACCCATTTCAGGTAACGCACGTAAGGCACACGGGCAATCGCCAGACCGCCCATCACAACCGCTGAGGTCGGCGTGACCAGGTTAACGATGCCGGAGGCCGACTGGTAAGCCGTAACCACCAGGTCGCGGTTGACGTTAGCGAAATCAGCAAGGGGTGCCATGATCGGCATCGTCAGAACGGCCAGGCCGGACGAAGAAGGCACAAGAAACGACAGCACGACCTCAAGCCAGTACATCACGTTGATAAACGCCACCGTGGACAACCCGCTGACCAGCCCTTCCGCGCTGTGCAAAATGGTGTGGGTAATCATGCCCTTATCCATAATGACTACGATACCGCGCGCAATGCCGATAATCAGCGCGACGCCCAGCAAATCTCGCGCGCCGTTGATAAACGTCGAGGTCAGCTCCTCTTCGCTCATGCGGGCAATCAGCCCGACGATAATGGCGCTGGCCAAAAATACCGCCGAGATCTCCGCCATCCACCAGCCCAGTACCGCTACGCCGTAGATCATCACCGCGAAGGCGAGGGCGAAGATCAGCAGAATGATTTTGCGCACCGGGGTAAATTCCAGCGACTGCTCGCCTTTATTGCCGAGGAAGTGGGCGAGGTTCTCTTCCTGCTTGTCTGCGACGATGGAGCATGACGGATCCAGCCGCACTTTACGGGCATAGCGCATCACCCATGCCACGCAAATGATCCAGCCGATCACCAGCAGCGCCACGCGCAGGGCGATACCGTTGGTGAACGGGATCCCGGCGGCGTTAGCGGCGATCACCGTGGCAAACGGGTTGATGGTGGAGCCGAGCGTGCCGATCCCCGCCCCGAGCAGCACGGTGGATGCAGCGACAACCGGATCGAAACGGGCGGCCAGCATCACCGGGACCAGCAGGGTATAAAAGGGCAGGGACTCTTCGGCCATGCCGTAAATGGTGCCGCCAGCCGCGAACAGCGCCATCAGGATCGGGATCATCCATTCTTCACGTCCGCGAAGGCGGGTGGTTACGCGTTCGATCCCGGCGTCGATCGCCCCGGTTTTGGTGACGATCCCGAGAAATCCCCCGATGATCAGGATAAACAGCGCGACGTCGATCGCCCCGGCCTGGCCGGAAACGGGATCGTACAGCCCGGCAATGGGGGCCATCAGTACGGAAACCAGCCCCTGCGGATGCGCCGCCACGTGCGCGTACGTTCCGGCAATCGGCACTTCTTTACCGAGGGTTTCATTCATTGCCATCTGATACTGACCGGCAGGCACGACCCAGCTCAGTGCCGCCACAACGGCAATCAGAAAAAAGAGAATGGTGTAAGCGGAGGGAAACTTGAACTTGCCCATGATGTTCTCCTGTACCCGGCGCACCCTGTGGCGCGCCGGGCGGTGATTAGTCGCCGAGTGTCGCCACCATGACCGCTTTAATGGTGTGCATGCGGTTCTCTGCTTCGTCAAAGACGATTGAGTTCGGTGATTCGAAGACCTCTTCCGTCACCTCCAGCCCTTTCAGACCGTAGGCCATCTCGATTTCACGGCCGACTTTGGTGTGTTCGTTGTGGAACGCCGGCAGGCAGTGCATGAACTTGACGTTCGGGTTGCCGGTGGCTTTCATCACCTGGGCGTTAATCTGGTAAGGCTTCATCAGGCTGACGCGCTCGGCCCAGGCCTCTTTCGGCTCGCCCATCGAGACCCACACGTCGGTGTAGAGGAAATCGGCACCGTGTACGCCTTCCTCCACGTCGTCGGTGAGCGTGATGCGTGCGCCGGTCTCTTTGGCGATGGCGCGGCACTGCTCAACCAGCCCGGCTTCCGGCCAGAACGATTTCGGTGCGACGAGGCGGATATCCATCCCCATTTTGGCGGCACCGACCATCAGGGAGTTGCCCATGTTGTTCCGCGCGTCGCCAAGGTAGGCAAAGCTCAGGTCCGGCAGGGTTTTGCCCGGAGCATGCTCCAGCATGGTCATCAGGTCGGCGAGGATCTGCGTGGGGTGAAACTCGTCGGTCAGGCCGTTCCACACCGGCACTCCCGCGTACTGGCCCAGCTCTTCCACGATGGCCTGGCCGTAGCCGCGATACTCGATGCCGTCGTACATCCGCCCCAGCACGCGGGCGGTGTCTTTCATCGACTCCTTGTGGCCAATCTGCGAGCCGCTTGGGCCGAGGTAGGTCACCTGTGCGCCCTGGTCAAAGGCACCGACTTCAAAAGCGCAGCGGGTGCGCGTGGACGTTTTTTCAAAAATCAGGGCGATGTTTTTCCCGACCAGGGTTTGTTTTTCACGTCCGGCTTTTTTGGCGGCTTTGAGTTCGATGGCCAGGTCGATCAGGTACTGGATTTCTGCCGGGGTGTAGTCCAGCAGTTTGAGGAAATTACGGTTTTTCAGATTGATGGTCATTGGGTCGTCCCTTTTAAAATGGTGTTGTCTGGTGCCCTCACCCCGACCCTCGCCCACAGTGAGAGAGGGAAGGTGAGGGGAAAATACGGTTCAGTGGCGAATCAACGTGCCTTTCTCGCCCGCCAGAATGTCTGCCCCGTCGGCCAGCGCGCCGATCCCGGCGATGCCGTTGCAGGCCTCGACAAACTCGCGGCAGGCGGCCACTTTTGGCCCCATCGAACCGGCGTCAAACTGCATGCCCCTGAGCAGTTCCGGCGTGACCTGTGCCAGCGGACGCTGGGTTGGTTTGCCCCAGTCGAGGTACACCGCGTCGGCATCGGTCAGGATCAGCAGGGCATCGGCTTCAATCTGGCGCGCCAGCAGGGCGGCAGAGAGGTCTTTGTCGATCACCGCTTCAATGCCGTGGTACCCATTGGCGTTTTCCACCACCGGCACGCCGCCGCCGCCGTTGCAGATCACCAGGTGATCGCGCTGTATCAGAGCCGTGATGGCGTCGCTCTCAACGATGCGTTTCGGCTGTGGAGAGGGAACCACCCGGCGGAAATAGCTGCCGTCGGCCTTGAACACCCAGCCTTTCTCCGCCTGCAGCGTGTTTGCCTGGGCTTCGCTGTAGACCGGGCCGATGTATTTGGTCGGGTTAGTAAATGCCGGATCGGCGGCGTCCACTTCCACCTGGGTGAGCAGGACGCTCACCTCACGCTGGGGCAGATTGTTTTTCAGCGCCTGCTGGAGCATGTAGCCGATCATTCCCTGACTTTCGGCGCCGAGGATGTCCAGCGGGTAGGGGGTGACTTTGTCGTACGCGCTGTTTTGCAGCGCCAGCAGCCCAACCTGCGGCCCGTTGCCGTGAACCAGTACCACGCGCCACTGTTCCGTCAGCCCGGCGATGGTGCGAGCCGCTAGCTCGATGTTCTGGCGCTGGATCTCCGCTTCCAGAGGCTCGCCGCGTTTCAGCAATGCGTTACCGCCAAGCGCCACAACCAGAGTGGGTTTTCGTTCCATGATGGCTCCTTTAAATTCCGTCGCGTTCCAGTGGGCAGCTCATGCAGCGCGCGCCGCCGCGGCCGCGTCCCAGTTCGTCACCCGGGATAGGCAGCACGGTGATACCCGCTTTGTCATATTTCTCGTTGGTCCAGACGTTACGCTCGTAGCCAATCACCACGCCCGGGCGGATGGTCAGCACGTTATTCGCGTCATTCCACTGTTCGCGTTCGGCTTCAAAGGCGTCGCCGCCGGTGGTGATCAGGCGTACCTGATTAATGCCGAGCGCTTTTTCAATGGCGTGCAGCAGATCCGTTTCCTGGGTGCGCAGCAGGCCACCGCGGCCGTCCGGGGTGAGCGTCCAGCACTGAGCGTCTTTGCGCACCACTTCCGGGTAGACGGAGAAAGTGTCCACGTCGATGTGGGTCATGACGGTATCGAGGTGCATGCAGGAGCGGTGTTTTGGCAGTTCCACAGCGATGACGCGCTCGGCCTGGCGGTGTTTGAACAGGCTATTGGCGAGGAACTCAACGCCCTGCGGCGTGGTGCGTTCAGACATGCCGATTAACACTGCGCCGCGGCCAATGACTAATACGTCGCCGCCCTCTAACGTGGCGTGGTCGTAATTAATGTTTTCATCGCCGAAATACTTAATAAAATCGCCATCGGCAAATGCAGGGTGCCAGCGATATATGGCCCGGAGATTATTGGTTTCACGCTGGCGGGCCGCTTTGGCCATCGGGTTAATTGACACGCCGTTATAAATCCAGCACGAGGTATCGCGGGTAAATAAATGGTTAGGCAGTGGCTTCATAATAAAATCATTTGCCGTGTGGGTATCCACCACCATATTTTTAAAGGCAGCCGGAATTTCACCGTAGGTTAATCCGCCGCTTAATCTGCGTGCCAGTTCGCGGTGTGGCATATCTGCCAGCCAGCCGCGCACGTCGCCGGCAAAGGTTGGCCCGAGGCGATAGTCAGAGATTTGCGTCTCCAGCAGCCAGGTTTTGGCCTCTGCAATATCAAGGGTTTGCGTGAGAAGGTCGGTCAACAGCAGGACTTCCACACCCTGTTCGCGCAGGGTGTTAGCGAAGATGTCATGCTCCTCACCCGCCCGCTCAACCGAGAGCACATCATCGAATAGCAGCTCCTGGCAGTTCGATGGCGTTAAACGTTTCAGACTTAAATTTGGGCGGTGCAGCATAACGCTACGCAATTGACCAATTTCAGAACCGACGTAATGCTTTTCCATAATTATTCCTTTAACTGTTTTTCAGAATAAAAAGGGCATGCGCCATGTGATGTGTTTATTTACATGGCGGCTAAGCTCAATTGATTTCGAGATTTATAGTAGGCGCTTAAATAATGAATATTGTGACGTCGCTCACGTGAGAATAGCTATTAAGGAGTTTGTTTTCATTTGCATGATTCGTATCAGATAATGATTAATTTGATTATATTTGCGGGTGAATAGCTAAGCAGGATCCGTTGGCATTATTTGGAGTTGTTATTATTTTGTAGAATTTAATGTTTTGACATATTTAGTTATGCTATTGATTTTAATGATAATTAAACGGCGCGCAGAATGACTATGCACTATTATCCATTAACTATTTTCGACTTAAGAAAAATCAATAAATAATTATGGGATTTAATAGCAAATTACCAAAATGATAAAGTGTGAAGTCACAGAGAGTTTTGCTATGAAGCGTATACGATCAGTAAGTTAGCATCACGGCCTGAAAGCGGAGGGCTGAGGTTATGCATAAAGACTGCATAAATGCCTGTGAGCGATTAACAGTGAAGTAACACATTTCCCGATAAACATGCGCTCGCGCAAAACTCATCGAAAAAGCGGTGGTAGGACAGTCTGAATTCTCGTATAAAAGATTAAAATGAAACGCTGTTTTATATTGAGGGTTTATTTATGATCGCTGGCAACATCCATCATCTGCAGTCCTGGCTACCTGAAGAACTGCGTCAGGCTATCGAGTACGTCAAGGCGCACGTTACCGATGCTACCCCCTGCGGCAAACACGACATCGACGGCAACAGCCTGTTTTATCTGGTGTCTGAAGATATGACCCAGCCGTTTGCCGAGCGCCGCGCTGAGTATCACGCCCGCTATCTGGATATTCAGATAATCATGAAAGGCCAGGAGGGGATGACCTTCAGTACCCTGCCGCACGGTACGCCGGACACCGACTGGCTGGCGGATAAAGACATCGCGTTTTTGCCCGAGGGCGGGCAGGAGAAAACGGTGGTGTTAAGTGAAGGTGATTTTGTGGTGTTCTATCCGGGTGAAGTGCACAAGCCGCTGTGCGCGGTGGGCGCGCCTGCGAAGGTGCGTAAAGTGGTGGTGAAAATGCTGGTGGGGTAAGCCCTGTTAGCGTAAGCGAAGGGTGAAACATTCCCTCTTCCGGTGGGAGAGGGTGAAAGCATCAGGCCGCAGCCCGTCATTATGTGATCCAGCTTATATTTTCCGCACTCCCTCATCGCCTCCCATTTACCTGCGCTTTTTCTGCGTCATAGTATGATCGTTAAATTAATGAACGCTGTTCTATAATGTAGAACAAAATAATTCAGCAAGGAGATCTCATGCCGCAGACCGCGTTGTTCACGGGAATCATTCCCCCTGTCTCCACCCTCTTTACCGCCGATGGACAGCTTGATAAACACGGCACCGCCGCGTTGATCGACGACCTGATCGCCGCAGGCGTCGATGGCCTGTTCTTTTTGGGCAGCGGCGGCGAGTTCTCCCAGCTAAACGCCGAAGAGCGTAAAACCATTGCCCGGTTTGCTATCGATCATGTCGATCGCCGGGTGCCGGTGCTGATTGGCACCGGTGGCACCAACGCCCGGGAAACCCTTGAACTGAGCCAGCATGCGCAGCAGGCCGGCGCCGACGGGATCGTGGTGATCAACCCGTACTACTGGAAAGTGTCAGAAGCGAATCTGATCCGCTATTTCGAACAGGTGGCAGACAGCGTCACGCTGCCGGTAATGCTGTATAACTTCCCGGCGCTGACCGGGCAGGATCTGACTCCGGCGCTGGTCAAAACCCTGGCCGACTCGCGGAGCAATATTGTCGGCATCAAAGACACGATCGATTCCGTCGCCCATCTGCGCAGCATGATCCACACCGTCAAATCTGCCCATCCGCACTTCACGGTGCTGTGCGGCTATGACGATCATCTGTTTAATACGCTGCTGCTGGGGGGCGATGGCGCGATCTCGGCCAGCGGTAACTTTGCTCCGCAGGTGTCGGTGAATCTGCTGAAGGCCTGGCGTGACCAGGAGGTGGCGAAGGCGGCAGAATACCACCAGACCCTGCTGCAAATACCGCAGATGTATCAGCTTGATACGCCGTTTGTGAACGTCATTAAAGAGGCGATTGTGCTGTGCGGCCGCCCGATCTCCACATACGTGCTGCCGCCCGCGTCGCCACTGGATGAGCCGCGTAAGGCGCAGCTGAAAACCCTGTTGCAACAGCTCAAGCTCTGCTGAGCCGGAAGACGACGATGACCATTGAGAAAATTTTCACCCCACAGGACGATGCGTTTTATGCCGTCATCACCCATGCGGCCGGGCCGCAGGGGGCGCTGCCGCTGACCCCGCAAATGCTGATGGAATCCCCCAGCGGTAACCTGTTTGGCATGACGCAAAACGCCGGTATGGGCTGGGACGCCAACAAGCTGACCGGCAAAGAGGTGCTGATTATCGGTACGCAGGGCGGCATTCGCGCCGGGGACGGGCGACCTGTTGCGCTGGGCTACCACACCGGGCACTGGGAGATTGGCATGCAGATGCAGGCGGCGGCGAAGGAGATCACCCGTAATGGTGGGATCCCGTTTGCGGCCTTCGTCAGCGATCCGTGCGACGGACGTTCTCAGGGCACCCACGGCATGTTCGACTCCCTGCCGTACCGTAATGACGCGGCGATCGTGTTTCGTCGTCTGATCCGCTCCCTGCCGACGCGGCGCGCGGTGATTGGCGTGGCAACCTGCGATAAAGGGCTGCCCGCGACCATGATTGCGCTGGCCTCCATGCATGATCTGCCGACCATTCTGGTGCCGGGTGGGGCGACACTGCCGCCGACCGTGGGGGAAGATGCCGGAAAAGTGCAGACCATTGGTGCGCGTTTCGCTAACCATGAGCTGTCGCTGCAGGAGGCTGCCGAGCTGGGGTGCCGCGCCTGTGCATCACCCGGCGGCGGCTGTCAGTTTCTCGGCACCGCGGGAACGTCACAGGTGGTGGCCGAAGCGCTGGGTCTGGCGCTACCGCACTCCGCGCTCGCCCCGTCCGGGCAGGCCGTGTGGCTGGAGATTGCCCGTCAGTCTGCGCGGGCGGTGAGCGAGCTGGATAACCGGGGGATCACGACCCGCGATATCCTGACCGACAAAGCCATTGAAAACGCCATGGTGCTTCACGCGGCGTTTGGCGGCTCCACCAACCTGCTGCTGCACATCCCGGCGATTGCCCATGCGGCGGGCTGCACCATTCCGGATGTGGCGCACTGGACACGCATCAACCGTAAGGTTCCGCGTCTGGTGAGCGTGCTGCCAAACGGCCCGGACTACCACCCGACGGTGCGTGCTTTCCTGGCGGGCGGCGTGCCGGAGGTGATGCTCCATCTGCGCAAGCTGGGGCTGCTGCATGAAGATGCCATGACCGTTACCGGCCAGACGGTCGGGGAGAACCTCGACTGGTGGGAAAACTCAGCGCGTCGGGCGCGTTTTCGTCAGTGCCTGCGCGAGCAGGATGGCGTCGATCCGGATGACGTGATCCTGCCGCCTGAGCGCGCCCACGCGAAAGGCCTGACCTCGACGGTCTGCTTCCCGACCGGCAATATCGCGCCCGAAGGGTCGGTGATCAAAGCCACGGCCATCGACCCGTCTGTTGTGGATGACGATGGCGTTTACCGCCATACCGGCCGGGTGCGGGTGTTTGTCTCTGAAGCGCAGGCCATCAAGGCCATTAAGCAGGAAGCGATCCAGCAGGGCGATATTATGGTGGTGATTGGCGGAGGCCCGTCCGGCACCGGCATGGAAGAGACCTACCAGCTGACCTCCGCACTGAAACATATCTCGTGGGGCAAGACGGTCTCGCTGATCACCGATGCGCGCTTCTCGGGGGTATCAACCGGGGCGTGCTTCGGCCATGTGTCGCCGGAAGCGCTGGCAGGTGGCCCCATCGGCAAGCTGCGCGACAACGATATCATTGAGATCAGCGTCGACCGCCTGTCCTTAACGGGCAGCGTTAACTTTATCGGCACGGCGGAACAGCCGCTGACGCCGGAAGAGGGGGCGCGCGTGCTGGCGTCGCGTCCGGTGCATCCTGACCTGCACGCCCATGCATTTTTGCCGGACGATACCCGCCTGTGGGCGGCTCTGCAGTCGGTGAGCGGCGGCACCTGGAAAGGGTGTATCTATGACACCGATAAAATCATCGAGGTAATTAACGCCGGTAAAAAAGCGCTCGGCCTTTAATTATATTTCTGGCTCTTGTCGTCTACGGAAAATATTCCGTGGACGGCTTTTGCATGTCTGTTTTTTATTATTTCGAAAATAATGTAATTGCATGAAAAACAAAGTCTTTAAATGATATCAGGATGTCGAGTGGCGTCACAAAAGCAAAATATCATAATTCAGAAATAAGATATGACCATTGTCGGTTAATTGAACACTTAATTACACTCTATTAACACGATGTTGTGAATTCAGCACACGAAATAAGGGTGTATTCCTGATGATGCACCGGGCATTTATTTGCCTGAATCAGGACCCTGGCGTTTGCACTGTTCCACGTACTGCCGTTGGGGGTAATGATGCAATTAACCATGAAAGATAAAATTGGCTACGGGCTGGGTGACACCGCCTGCGGCTTTGTCTGGCAGGCCACCATGTTCCTGCTGGCCTATTTCTATACCGACGTGTTTGGCCTGTCGGCGGGCATTATGGGGACGCTGTTTTTAGTTTCCCGCGTGCTGGATGCCGTCACCGATCCGCTGATGGGGCTGCTGGTTGACCGCACCCGCACGCGTCACGGCCAGTTCCGCCCGTTCCTGCTGTGGGGCGCGATCCCGTTTGGGATTGTCTGCGTGCTGACCTTCTACACGCCGGACTTCTCCGCGCAGGGTAAAATCATCTACGCCTGCATAACCTACATTCTGCTGACCCTGGTTTACACCTTCGTTAACGTCCCTTACTGCGCCATGCCGGGCGTCATCACCGCTGACCCGAAAGAGCGCCACGCGCTTCAGTCCTGGCGCTTTTTCCTCGCGGCGGCGGGATCGCTGGCCATCAGTGGCATTGCGCTGCCGCTGGTGAGCATCATTGGTAAAGGCGATGAGCAGGTCGGCTATTTCGGCGCCATGTGCGTGCTGGGGCTGAGCGGTGTGGTGCTGCTCTACGTCTGCTTCTTCACCACCAAAGAGCGCTACACCTTTGAGGTGCAGCCGGGGTCGTCGGTGTCGAAAGACCTCAAGCTTCTGTTTGGCAATACCCAGTGGCGCATTATGTGTGCGTTCAAGATGATGGCGACCTGCTCCAACGTGGTCCGCGGCGGGGCGACGCTCTACTTCGTGAAGTACGTCATGGATCACCCGGAGATGGCGACGCAGTTTCTGCTTTACGGCAGCCTCGCCACCATGTTTGGTTCGCTTTGCTCATCCCGCCTGCTGGGGCGCTTTGACCGGGTGACCGCCTTCAAGTGGATTATCGTGGCCTACTCCCTGATCAGCCTGCTGATTTTCTTCATCCCGGCCGAACATATCGCCCTGATTTTCGCCCTTAACATTCTGTTCCTGTTCGTCTTTAACACCACCACGCCTCTGCAGTGGCTGATGGCTTCTGACGTGGTGGATTACGAGGAGAGCCGTAGCGGTCGCCGTCTCGACGGGCTGGTGTTCTCCACCTACCTGTTCAGCCTGAAGATCGGTCTGGCGATTGGCGGCGCGGTGGTGGGCTGGATCCTGGCGTATGTGAACTACTCCGCCAGCAGCAGCGTGCAGCCGGTCGAAGTGCTGACCACCATTAAAATTTTGTTCTGCGTGGTGCCGGTGGTGCTCTACGTGGGCATGTTCATCATGCTGTCGTTCTACAAACTCACCGACGCCCGCGTGGCGGCCATCAGCCAGCAGCTGATTAAGCACCGTGCAACGCAGGGTGACGCCGTGCCCGACGCTGCGACAGCCGCATCCCATTAACAGGAGGCAACATGACAACGATAACAAACCCGATCCTCACCGGCTTTAACCCGGACCCGTCCCTGTGCCGTCAGGGGGAGGATTACTACATCGCCACCTCGACGTTTGAATGGTTTCCGGGCGTGCGCATCTACCACTCCCGCGACATGAAGAACTGGTCGCTGGTCAGCACGCCGCTGGACAGGGTGTCGATGCTGGACATGAAGGGCAACCCGGACTCCGGCGGCATCTGGGCGCCGTGCCTGAGCTACGCCGATGGCCAATTCTGGCTGCTGTACACCGACGTGAAAATTGTCGATTCGCCGTGGAAAAATGGCCGTAACTTCCTCGTCACTGCGCCCTCCATCGAGGGGCCGTGGAGCGAACCGATCCCGATGGGCAACGGAGGGTTTGACCCGTCGCTGTTCCATGACGACGATGGCCGTAAATACTATCTCTACCGCCCGTGGGGGCCGCGCCATCACAGCAACCCGCATAACACCATCGTGATGCAGGAGTTTGACCCGCAGACCGGCACCCTTTCACCCGAGCGCAAAACCCTGTTTACCGGCACGCCGCTCTGCTACACCGAAGGGGCGCACCTTTATCGTAAAGAGGGCTGGTACTACCTGATGGTCGCCGAAGGCGGCACCAGCTATGAACACGCGGTGGTGGTGCTGCGCTCAAAAACGCTCGACGGGCCGTACGAACTGCATCCGGACGTGACGATGATGACCAGCTGGCATCTGCCGGAGAACCCGCTGCAGAAGAGCGGCCACGGCTCGCTGCTGCAGACCCACACCGGGGAGTGGTATATGGCCTACCTCACCAGCCGACCGCTGCGCCTGCCGGGTATACCGCTGCTGGCCTCGGGTGGGCGCGGCTACTGCCCGCTGGGACGCGAGACCGGCATTGCGCGCATCGAATGGCGCGACGGCTGGCCGTACGTTGAAGGCGGCAAACACGCGCAACTGACCGTCCCCGGCCCGCAGATAGCGGAGCAGCCCGCCGCCTCCCGGGACAGCTGGCGGGAGGATTTCGACGGCAGCACGCTTGACCCGGAGCTGCAGACCCTGCGCATTCCGTTCGACGACACCCTCGGCTCGCTGAGCGTGCGACCGGGGTATTTGCGGCTTTACGGCAACGACTCGCTCAACTCGACCTTTACCCAGTCGACCGTGGCCCGCCGCTGGCAGCACTTCGCCTTCCGGGCAGAGACGCGCATGCAGTTCTCGCCGGTTCACTTCCAGCAGAGCGCCGGGCTGACCTGCTACTACAACAGTAAAAACTGGAGCTACTGCTTTGTGGACTACGAGGAGGGGCAGGGCAGAACGATCAAAATGATCCAGCTTGACCACAACGTGCCGTCGTGGCCGCTGCATGAACAGCCGATCTCGGTACCGGACAGCGCAGAGAGCATCTGGTTACGGGTTGACGTCGACACCCTGGTTTACCGTTACAGCTACTCGTTTGACGGTGAGGCGTGGCACACCGTGCCGGTGACGTATGAAGCGTGGAAACTGTCGGATGACTACATCGGCGGCCGCGGCTTCTTTACCGGCGCGTTTGTCGGCCTGCACTGCGAAGACATCAGCGGTGACGGCTGCCACGCTGACTTTGATTACTTCACCTACGAACCGGCCGCGAAATAGCGGCTCAGGCCGGGTAACCCAGCGCGCGTGAGAGCTGGAGCCCGGCCTGCTGAAGCTGCTCGCGGAAGCTGGCCAGTTCGGCGTCATCCACCCGCGACGTCAGCGTCGACAGACTCAGGGCGGCAATCACGCGGGATTCATGGTTCCACACCGGTACCGCCACGCAGCGCACGCCCTGCTCGTTCTCTTCGCGGTCGAAGGCGTAACCCTGCTCGCGGGTCTTGGCGAGGGCCTCCAGCAAGGCGTCGCGGGAGGCAAGGGTGGAAGGGGTATAGGTGGTGTACTGATAGCCCTCAAGCAGGGCGTTCAGCTCGGCCTCGCTAAGCCAGGCAATCAACACCTTGCCGATGGCGGTGGCGTGAACCGGCAGCCGACGACCAATGCGTGAATAGGCGATAGCCGCCAGCTTGCCTTCGATCTTCTCGATATAAACGCCTTCACGGCCGTCCAGGATCCCCAGATGGGTGGTCTGCCCGGTACGCTGCGACAGCTCCGTCAGCCAGCCTTTCGCCTTTTGACGAATATCGATTGAGCCCACCACAAAATGGCCGCGCTCAACCAGCTTCATGCCGAGGCGATATTTACCGTTTTCCGGGTTCTGATCGATATAGCCGTGAAGCTGCAGGGTTTTCAGCAGCGAGTGGAGGGTACTTTTGCTCAGCCCCATCAGTTTGCTGATGTCGGTGATCTTAAGCTCGGTGGCCTGCTCGTTAAACAGGTCGAGGATCTGCAACGCACGTTCAACAGACTGAATAATCGGCATAATGATGGTATGTCCACGCAGGAATTAAGGCGAAAACGTACCTTTTTCAGGCGGAAAAATCAATGAAGCGGCGCCGGTTTACGCCCTCTCCCGGTGGAAGAGGGCCGGGGTGAGGGCACCAGACTACAGAGGATCACTCCCCAAGCGTCGCCACCATCACCGCCTTAATGGTATGCATCCGGTTTTCTGCCTGGTCAAACACAATGCTCGCCGCCGATTCAAACACCTCGTCCGTCACTTCCATCCCGCCGTGCAGATCGAACTCTTTCGCCATCTGCTTACCCAGCGTGGTCTGGTCGTCATGGAACGCCGGCAGACAGTGCAGGAACTTCACGTCCGGGTTACCGGTCAGCGCCATCATCTGCGCGTTCACCTGATACCCGCGCAGCAGGGCAATCCGCTCGGCCCACTTCTCTTTGGCCTCGCCCATCGACACCCACACATCGGTATAGATGAAGTCCGCCCCTTTCACGCCGGCCGCGACCTCTTCCGTCAGGGTGATCTTCCCGCCATTCTTCTCCGCCAGCGCGCTGCACTCCGCCACCAGGCGCTCTTCCGGCCAGCAGGCTTTCGGTGCCACGAGACGCAGATCCAGCCCGGTTAACGCTGCCGCTTCCAGCATCGAGTTACCCATGTTGTTACGCGCATCGCCCGCATAAACCAGCGTCATCTCGTTAAACGCTTTGCCCGGCAGATGCTCCTGCATGGTCAGCAGGTCCGCCAGCAGCTGCGTTGGATGGAACTCGTTGGTCAGCCCGTTCCACACCGGCACGCCCGCATACTGCGCCAGCGTTTCGACCACGTCCTGACCGTGACCGCGATACTGAATGCCATCGTACATCCGCCCGAGTACCCGCGCGGTGTCCTTAATTGATTCTTTATGCCCAATCTGGCTGCCGCTCGGCCCTAAATACGTGACGCGCGCGCCCTGGTCAAATGCGGCAACTTCGAAAGAGCATCGTGTACGGGTTGAGTCTTTTTCGAAGATGAGCGCGATGTTTTTGCCAGTAAGCTTTTGTACTTCCTTACCCTTTTTTTTATCGGCTTTAAGCTGAGCGGCAAGGGTCAGCAGGGAATTGAGCTGTGCAGGGGTAAAATCGAGCAATTTCAGAAAGTGTTTCTTGTACAGATCAGACATTTTATCCTCACATGGCAAACGCCACTTATTGAATTAAAATTCACTTTATATGTGTAATTATTCATTTGCAACCCCGTTTCACAAATCTTTCCAACAAAGGTGGAGGCAAACCCGTCCGTGTGTGAAAATAGAAGTATCTGCCGCACTTTAAAGAGGAATGAGCCATGGCAAACCCGGAACACCTGGAAGAGCAACGCGAAGAGACGCGCCTGATTATCGAAGAACTGCTGGAAGACGGTAGCGATCCGGACGCGCTGTACACCATCGAGCACCATTTCTCTGCTGACGATTTCGACGCGCTGGAAAAACTGGCGGTAGAAGCTTTCAAACTGGGTTACGAAGTGACCGAGCCGGAAGAGCTGGAAGTGGAAGAGGGCGACACCGTCATCTGCTGCGATATTCTGAGCGAAGGCGCGCTGAAAGCAGAACTGATCGACGCTCAGGTCGAACAGCTGATGAACCTGGCCGAGAAGTTTGAAGTGGAATACGACGGCTGGGGAACCTACTTCGAAGATCCGAACGGTGAAGACGGCGAAGAAGGCGACGACGAAGATTTCATCGACGAAGACGACGACGGCGTGCGTCACTAAGCGTTTCAGGCGGTGGCGCGTGCCACCGCTTTTTCAAGGCAGAACCATGGATTACCCGCACATACTCGCCCCCGTTCTTAACTTCCTCCAGTGCCCGACCCCGCCAGCATGGATTGATAAAGCCCGCGATCCGGCGAACCTGCCGCTGCTGCTCACCGACCACATGGTGTGCGAGCTCAAGGCCGCCCAGACCGCGCTGCTGCTGGTGCGCAAATATGTCGCCGACGAAAGCGGTGCCGACGCGCTGCTCGACTGGCTCAAACCCTACGAAGCGTTCACCTTCCGCGAAGGCCCTGAACCGGATTTTGTGGCCCTGCACAAGCAGATTGGCAAAAGCGTCATGCCCAAAACCGACGACCCGTGGGGCCAGGCGCTTATCGACAGCATGGTGCTGCTGATCAAAGAAGAGCTGCACCACTTCTGGCAGGTGCGCGAGGCGATGCTGGTGCGCGACATTCCGTACGTCAAAATCACCGCCAGCCGCTACGCCAAAGGGATGCTGAAAGCGGTGCGCACGCATGAACCGCTGACGCTTATCGACAAGCTCATCTGCGGTGCCTACATCGAAGCCCGCTCCTGCGAGCGTTTCGCCGCGCTGGCCCCGTTCCTCGACGACGACCTGCAGAAGTTCTATCTCTCGCTGCTGCGCTCGGAAGCGCGCCACTATCAGGACTACCTGACGCTTGCCCAACAGGTGAGCGACGACGATATCTCACCGCGCATACAGCTTTTTGGCGAAATTGAAGCCACACTTATCTCGACACCGGACAACGAGTTTCGCTTTCACAGCGGCGTGCCGGTGTAAACCGGCATAGCGAAAAGAAAAGGATGCGAGATGAATAAAACGTGGATCCGTATAGTCGTGGTGACTCTCCTGGCCGCCGTCGTGGCGTTCTGGGTCTACTTCGACAAACAACGCCAGCACACCCCCGAACAGCAGCTTGATACCACCCTCAACGCAATGCCCGCCTGGCAGGTGATTAAAGAGCAGGAGCCTGTGCTTCATCAGCGCATTCTTGACCAGATGGCGGCCCTGCAAAAAGCCGGCGAGCCGGAGCAGAAGATTATCGACACCATCCAGCCGCAGATCCTGCATCTGCAGATGTCGCGCCTGCAAAACGCGCCGGACGCTAACGTGGTGAACTATATGACGATCAACATGGAGCAGACCGCCGCCATTCAGAAGGTGAGCGACGACGCCTGTTTCCGCTTCCTCTACCCGGCGGTGAAGGGGGGCGTCAACCCGATGCGCATGCTGGATAAAGACCTGATGACACGGCGCATGCAGGCCGACGCCGACATGATGCGCGCGGCCTACGGCAAAAACCGCCACACCGTAACCCCGGAAGAACGCGAAGCCGCGGTGACGGATGTCCGTCCGATTATGAAAACGCTGGCCGACAAGTACGGCGAGGACATCCAGCTGCTGCAGATGCCGGAGAAGGCGGTGGGCAAAGAGAAGCTCTCCTGCGACATGGTGCAGGAGATGTGGGCGAAGGTGCTGGCGCTGCCAGAGCAGAAGGCGGCAGGCGTGATTCGGCTGGCGGTTTCCGAGGTAGAATGACAGGGCGCTGGTTTTTTGGGCACTTAGCGTAGGTTTAGCGCGTCGCCGCTTGCATGGCGGCGCGCGACAGGTATAATCCACAACGTTTCCGCATCCCCTTCAGTGCCGAAGTGGCGAAATCGGTAGACGCAGTTGATTCAAAATCAACCGTAGAAATACGTGCCGGTTCGAGTCCGGCCTTCGGCACCATA
>NZ_CP080000.1:4660566-4826223 GCF_019378755.1 Enterobacter sp. BIDMC 29
GTTCGAGTCCGGCCTTCGCACTCACCCCCTATACACCTCCCTCCGATGCCATTCAACAAAACCCTCCCCTGGATAATTCCCTTTCACCATCGGCAGTGCTATCTGCTTCCCGGCGAAATCCCAGAAAAGTCTTCCTACAATCCCATTCCCATTGCCATTTACCGCCTCAGACACCAGAACCCGCAAACTGTCATCCAGCCCAATCGATCCCTTATCAAACGCTTTATGATGAATTGCACACAGCGCCAGCCCGTTCGGGATTTCACACGGCCCGCCAAACTGTTTCCACTTGATATGCGCGGCTTCAAGCGCAACGGAGGTGTTATCATGTCGCATGTTGAATCCGCAGATTGCACATTCATAGTTATAGGCGCGAAGCACCTGCTGGCGAAACAACGGATCGCGAACCTTACGGATCTGTTGAATATCAAAACCCATCTCATCTGCGATCTCTTCCTGGATGCTTTCCGGGAAATGCGCCTCAAGGATCTTCTGTGCCAGCGAGCCGATCAGCTTCTTGTTCTTTCTCAATAGCGCATAGTGTTCTTCATCAAAACCGCCAGCGACCTTATGTTCAACAAGCTCTTTTACCGGTGGTTGTTTGCTGCCAGTGGTGGAACAGATTTCACTGTTCTCAAGATCCCAGAATCCATCCCCTTTGAGCCGCCAGAAGGGCATGTTTGGGTAATGTTCTTTCCTGTCTGGACCAAAGCGTTCTAACAGGCTTAGCAGTTGAGCATGTACCTCGGTACCGTAATCAAACAGACGTGCATGCCCCTGCTGATAGTTCGCCAGCACATACAGAAGCAATAAGGGCTTATGCGGCGCACGCTGTTCGCCCTTGCGCCAGATGGTGATGTTGGCAATTGCCTGTTCGAGTGTTTTGCTGGAAGCCATCGCGTTACGGAAGAAGGTAAATAATTGCGATGATGCTCGCAAAACCCAGACCAATCAACCCACAACGAGCAAAAACATGGCCTTAGCGCACACAACACTATTTCCTGAATCCCCCTCGCAAATTCCAAATTTACCCCACACCAAACCGCTGTATTTATATTCAGCCTGGTATAATACGCATCAGAAATAACGCCGAACGGCAGAGTGAGTTTCACAGGAATTATTTACAACGAGACGCGATATGAAGGTGCTGCAACACCCCCATACCGCTAACCACAAGCAACTACTGAGGAGTTGAAAATGGCTGCGCCGAATTTTATGCCAGAGTTTACGGTTTGCAAAACAGAATCAGATGCTTTCACCGGCATGATTGAAAACCGCGAGCTGGTACGCAAAAACAGTACCCGCCGACTTCACGGCAACCAGACCAGTGCCGCGCCAGTCCATCCCCGCGCAGAAACGCCGGAAGCAAGTTCCGCCTGCTGTGAACTCTATGCCCGGATAGATAATAAATATCTTCCGCTGGGGGGAGACTGGCTAACCCGGGCAGGGTTTATCAGCGGTATGCCGGTTAAAATCCGGGTGATGAAAGACTGTATTGTGATCACGCCGCAGCATACAAGAGAATTATGGGGATGCCTGGAAGGGATGAGTGTGGTGAATATCAATAAACAAAAAGTCGCTCAGTGGTTAAAAACATTTCCAGGGGCGTTAAATGATACGGGCGATATCCCGGTGATTAAGCGCGGGTAAACGTGACGGAATCCGCGTTCATATTATCCTGAGCCGCCTTAATACCTGATGCGTGAAGGCGGTATAGTCGTTAAGGCTATACCGCCTGTTTCAGGCTATCGGGCAATCAACGCAAACACCCCCCAGCCAAAGTACTCTCGTGTGTAGGTGACGTGGCGTTTGGGCGCAATTGTCAGCTCCGCCCGAACTTCTTGTGCAAAGTCATCGTCAGGGTTTTCCGCCAGCCAGCGACGCAGGGTCATCCATTTCGCCGCTTCGTATCTGTCCCAGCCTTCCTGGTCTGCGAGGACCATTTCCACCAGGTCATAGCCCTGCGCGTCGAACGAGGCGACCAGGTCGGGCAGGGTGAGAAAGTCTGCGATGGACGAGACGCCGCAGGCCTGGGCTACCTCATCGCTCGCAGGAACCTGACGCCAGTAGGGTTCACCGATGAGTATCATCCCGCCAGGCCGGAGGCTTTTTGCCAGCAGCGCCATTGTTCCGGCGACGCCGCCGGCAATCCAGGTGGCGCCTACGCAGGCCGCCACATCACATTTTTCATCTGCGACGTATCCGGCCGCGTCGTCATGAATAAAGCGCACGTGATCGCTGACGCCGAGTTCGTCAGCACGGCGCGTTGCCTGTTCGGTGAAAAGTCGGCTCATGTCGATGCCRGTSCCSGTAATGCCRTGATCSCGSGCCCAGGTGCAGAGCATCTCSCCCGAGCCRCTGCCGAGATCGAGAATGCGCGTGCCAGGCTTCATGCGYARCACGCGRCCCAGCGTGGMGTACTTYTCYKSGGTGAACGGGTTRTGRATGCGGTGTTCGCTTTCRCTGAYGGTAAAAATACGTGGGATATCCATCATSCTCTCCTTARCGRTTATCTGGCTGKGCRCGAACGYTRTTCAGCCCGGTSGTGTTRATGCGGTAGGGCTGACCGTTGACGGACTTGATCAGCTTTTTGGTTTTGAGTTTTTTGAARRYGGCGAGSGTGCAGTCGGYGAGCAACAGCCCTTCGCGGSTGTAGCATTCAACGGCGGTGACGCGGCCWGASSTATCRCGRACGTGCGCAATACGWCCACCTTTGGCGAGAACGTGTAAGGTACGTTGTTCCTGACGGGATAAATTCATACTGGAAAAYCTGTTTAATCATCATGTGCAAAACGTGCAAACACACYGCGGTGTCCGCATTCGATTTCGGCGCATTGATAATCAGTCCGGCCTGAAAGGTCGGGGAGCTGATTATCGGATGATKACATTCTCCAGCATCAAAGCCTCGGGTTGAGTTGAGAGGTATTTACGGGGWGAATRATAWCACCTGTTTATTTTAAGGGAATGGTCGGGTGGGAAAAGTGTGATCCAGGTGGAAGCTCAGGCTGCGCCATCAACGGATCGTAGAACCGGATGGCGCGATGTAAATCAGCTGAGATCGTGCAGCGCTTTATCCATGGCCGGAGCGAGACTGAAATCACTTAACTCGACGGCTAAGCCGCTGCGTTCAGGCGTGCAGCACATGACACCGACTTTCACTGGCCCCGACGGGAAATGGCATAAACGCAGCAAAGGCCACGAAAGCCCGTCTGCTGAGTACTGTAACCGCAACGCGTCTCCCTTGCGGGTCAGGCGAAGCCAGAACTCCCTGGGGTTACCCGGGAAGATACCGGTTGCCCAGTCGGAGGCCTGTAACGTCAGTACGCTGCCAATGGCCGGCGCCCCATCATTGTATTCAATCCCGGCCTTGAGCCAGTGTTGCTCGTCCGACATCAGCATGATCCCCGCCTGGTCATAGAGCGTGCTGAACTCAGCGCGGATGTTAGTCTGAAACGTGAAATCACCCGCCGTGTCAGTCGCGTAGATGTGGCCCGAGAAACGCTCGAATCCGTACCACGTATGGCGCCAGAAATCGGTGTGGTCGTCGGTCACGACCGATAACGTGTTGTTCTCGCTATGCCATTCGGCCGGTTCGTTTATCCAGTAAAATTCGTTTTGCATAATGTCCCCATGTGACTGTCAAAAGGTCGTCGGTATGCGGCCTCTCTTGCTCAACAGGATTCGCGCCTGAGCCAGGGGCTCTCGACCAGCACTTTATCCCGGTGGGTGTCGCCATTGATAATGTGCAGGGTACTTAAGCGCCCAATCTCATAATGCGGCAGCTGGACCGTGGATAGCGGGGGTAAAAACAAATTTCCGATGCCGACAAGATTATCGTAGCCAAGAACGGCAATATCCTGTGGGATTCGGATCCCCTGCGTTAACAGCGTCTGATACACCATGAAGGCAATACGGTCGTTACCACAGATGACCGAATCAAATTGCGGTTTCCCCTGAACGATATGCGCCAGCAGCATCTCCGGAATATCCCGGTAGTGCTCATCGCCAAATTGCATATAGCAGTGTTCAAGCGTATCAGGATCGATACCGGCTTCACGGCAGGCGCGATCAAGCCCCTGACGGCGGCGACGCGTCGCCAGATGGTTGACAGGTAAATGCAGGCAGAGAGGGCGGCTGTATCCCGCCGCCAGCAAGGCCTGTACGGCCGTATACTGGCCTTGTTCATCGTCAGGTATATAGCTGGCAACCGGTTCTCCCATGTTCTCGCAGTTGGCCAGAACGCAAGGGTGCTCCAGTAGTCGGGGCGGGATGCTCACTTCACGCAGCCCCATGGTGGTGAAAATGATCCCCCCGGGCCGGTGGGCGAGCAGCAGGTCGACAATATCGTCAGGGTTATCATCGGTAAACATATTCACCACGAAGCTGTTCCAGCCGTACGCCCGTGCGGTTTCTTCGATAGATAGCGTGATTTCTACCGAAAAAGGGGTGGTGACGGTATCCAGCGCCAGCACGCCGATGGTTTTGTTCCGGGAGCCGACACGACGAACCTGCCGGGCTGAGAGGTCAGGCACGTAATTTAACTGCAGGATCGCCTCCTGCACCCGGGACAGGGTTTCAGGCTTTACGCGTTTCGGGTCATTGAGCACCCGGGAAACCGTCATGAGCGATACATTGGCCAGTTTGGCCACATCTTTTAAAGACGCCATAGCTTTCCATTATCTGAATGCATTCGACCCGGTAAGGTGTTGTGAGCCAATGCGAATGTCCTATTCTAGGCACCGACACCCAGGGTTACGCAAGTCACACTCAAAAGTTTGAGCGCGATCTCAACACATTAATGTTAACGTTAACTTTTGTGATTAACATCGAGTATCACATCAAAATCGAGTGTACGCCTGAAATGTTAACGTTACCATCTTAGCATATCCTTCTTGCGAGATTACGTAGATGAAAAAACGGCCTACTCGAAGTTACATGCTGCTCAGCGCTCTGCTGTTCTTTTTCTTTGTGACCTGGTCCTCATCAAGTTCACTTCTTTCAATCTGGCTTCACCAGGAAGTGGGGCTAAAGGCATCGGAAACCGGCATTATTTTTTCCGTGTTATCTGTCTCCGCGCTCTTCGCGCAGGTCTGTTATGGCTTTATCCAGGACCGACTCGGTCTGCGCAAACATTTGTTATGGTTTATCACCGCGTTGTTGATCCTCTCCGGCCCGGCTTATCTGCTTTTTAGCTACCTGCTGAGCGTTAATATTCTGCTGGGCAGCGTATTCGGGGGGTTATTTATCGGGCTGACGTTTAATGGCGGTATCGGCGTTCTGGAGTCCTATACCGAGCGCGTTGCGCGTCAGAGTACCTTTGAGTTTGGGCGGGCACGCATGTGGGGGTCTCTGGGCTGGGCGGTCGCCACGTTTTTTGCCGGGTTACTGTTTAATATCAACCCTGACCTTAACTTCCTGGTGGCGTCATGCTCAGGGTTAATCTTCTTCTGTCTGCTGGCCCGCTTAAAGGTGGCCGCACCGGCAAGCATGGAGAAACTCGAAATTGGTGCTAAAAAAGTTTCTCTGGAAGACGCCCTGCGTCTGCTTACTCTGCCGCGCTTCTGGGCGCTGATATTCTTCGTGGTCGGAACCTGCATTTACGGCGTATACGATCAGCAATTCCCGGTCTATTTCTCGTCACAGTTCCCGACATTACGAGAAGGGAACGAGATGTTTGGCTATTTAAACTCTTTCCAGGTCTTTCTCGAGGCCGCGGGTATGTTTTGTGCGCCATGGCTGGTTAATCGCATTGGCGCTAAAAATGGCCTGATATTCGCAGGTATGGTGATGGCGCTGCGCATGATTGCTTCCGGGCTGGTGGAAGGCCCCTTGCTTATCTCCATTACCAAACTGCTTCACGCGGTCGAACTGCCAATATTGTTAGTCGCCATATTTAAATACAACAGCCTGAATTTCGACAAACGTCTCTCCTCCACCATTTATCTGGTGGGATTTGCCTGCACCAGCTCCGTCATTGGCACCGTCTTGTCCCCGCTGGCAGGCTTTAGCTATGAGAGATTTGGCTTCGCCCAATCCTATCTGATCATGGGCATCATGGTGTTCAGCACCACGTTTATTTCCATTTTCCTTTTGCGCTCAACTAAATCCTCATCTGAGCCATCTTTTCTGCAGCAAAACGCTGTGTAATGTACTGAGAGTAAAGACGATGACATCCTTATTAGAACAGGCTGAACAGGTGCTTGAAAAAGCACAATCCGGGATTAATCCGCGCTGGTATCCGCGCTATCACCTCGCCCCTCGCGCAGGCTGGATGAATGATCCTAATGGCCTGGTATGGTTTGACGGCTGGTATCACGCCTTTTATCAACATCATCCCTATTCCCCGAAATGGGGGCCGATGCACTGGGGGCATGCCCGAAGCAAAGATCTGGTGCATTGGGAACATCTGCCCGTCGCGCTAGCGCCGGAAGGCCCGGCGGACAAAGACGGCTGTTTCTCTGGCTCCGCCGTGGTGGACGGCGATACGCTGGCGCTCATCTACACCGGACATAAATTTCACGGCCCGTCGGACACAGACGACAACCTCTACCAGGTGCAGTGTCTGGCGACCAGTCGTGACGGCATCCATTTTGAACGGCACGGCAGGGTGATTGATACACCGCCCGGACTGCATCACTTTCGCGATCCGAAGGTGTGGCGCGAAGGGGAGTTCTGGTACATGGTTGTCGGCTCCCGCGTGGAAAATACCGGCCAGGTGCGCCTGTACCGTTCCACCGATCTCCGCGAATGGCATGACGACGGTATTTTCGCCGAGGCTGATGAAGGCAAGGGCTTTATGTGGGAATGCCCGGATTTCTTCACCCTGGGAGAGAAGCGTGTCCTGATGTTCTCGCCACAGGGCATGGCGGCGGAAGGGTATCACTATCGCAACCTGTTCCAGAGTGGCTATTTACTTGGGGACTGGCAGCCAGGTCAACCGTTCACCCACAGCGGACAATTTACTGAGCTGGACCACGGCCACGACTTTTATGCCCCGCAGAGTTTCGTGACCCCGGATGGCCGACGCATTGTCATCGGGTGGCTCGATATGTGGGAATCACCGATGCCCGAACAGCAGGATGGCTGGGCCGGAATGCTCTCGCTTCCGCGCGAATTAAGCCTTGTCGATGGCCGGGTGAGAATGAAACCGGCTGCCGAAGTGACCGCGCTGCGTGGCAGCTATTATCCCACGCCCGTCCGCTGCCTGAACAATCAGAACGTCCTTGTCGCGGCAGATGCCGACGCGGTCGAAGTTCAGCTGGCATGGGATTTGAGCGCATCGACGGCTGAACAGTTTGGTATCGCATTGGGCGACGGGCTGAGAATTTACGTCGACGATCAGGCCGGGCGTCTGGTGGTGGAGCGTCGCTATCCGCAATATTCGCTGGAAGGCACGCGCAGTATTCCGCTACCAGCGGACAGCGTTCTGTCACTGCGAATTTTTATTGACCGCTCATCGGTGGAAGTTTTTGTTAACGATGGTGACGCTTGCTTAAGCAGTCGTATTTATCCGCAGCCGGGCAAGCGCGATATTTCATTGTTTGCAAATCAGGGGAAGGCCTCATTATACGATGCGGGATACTGGTCTTTAGATAAATAATTCTCCGTTCCGACTTGTTTCTTGCAGGGTGAGTTTTTATTTCTGCCAGTCTTTGGCTGGCATGTTATTGTCTGGAATAATGAGAGAGCAAAATGGATGAAAGCGTAATACCTCAAAATTGCATTACCGCGAAAGATAAAAACATATTTGTTCCAGGAAAACAGACGCTGGCATTAATGGTGACATTAGCGGCATTTCCTGCCATTGCTGAAGACGTTACAGGAAACTATCAAAGCTATTTTCAGGATGAATCAGACACCAACGGTACGAGTGTATCATCAGCCAATAACGGCAAAGAACAATCGTCCCTTCGTGCTTCGTCTTCTCCGGTTGCTGCAGGTCAAAAACCAGAACTCACGACCTCGTCAAAGCCCGTGACGTTATCGGCGCAAACGGAGAATAAAAAAGCGGAAGTGAAAAAGCGTCCTAAAGGGGATAACCCCGAAGACGTCAGTCTGTTGCGTTTAAGGCAGGAAGATCCACCGGTTCACTGGAACAGTATCGGTCGTAATATGGAAGTGGGTGGCCTGCATGGAAACATCGGGTCTCAGATAGAAATTGACGATGTTCGCTGGAGCAATAATAAGAAAAACAGCGGCAAGTTTAAACTCGCCACCATTCAGGCTTTTTTAAGGCACGATGAATTGCCTAACTGGTATTTCGGTTTCTGGAATGCCAGAGAAGACAGTTATAAAGGACAGTTTAGTAATCAGGACTATCAAGGCACCAATACCATCAATGAATTTTTTGTGGGCCATATTTTCGAAACCTGGCGAGGTAATATCGGTACGGAAGTTATGGTCGGCTCCGAAACGGCAACGAAACGCTGGAAAAACCGGTTCAAAGTCTGGCAGGACCTGCGACTGTCCAGCAAATGGAGCCTGGCCGGATACGCGTATGGCGAATACCAGCCTCAGGGGAACGAACCGGGGAATGGCGATCTGGAGCAGTACATTTTCGAAATTGAGCCAGCCATTCAATACCGCGTGAATCCGGATCTCGGACTCTATTTGCGACCCTATTATTACCATAACCGCCAGGAGCGTCAGAGCTGGGGCGATATTGTCGAAGAAGAATGGAAAGTCACGGCCGGACTCTGGCGAAACTGGTATCCATTATTAACCTCCCTGTATGTTGGATTTGGCCAGGACAAAATAGATAACGCCAGCAATGCCAGCGAAGTTTTCTATGACGGTCGGTATAAGTTTATCGGTGGCACGCTAAGTTATCCGGTATTTGGTGAAGTGCGATTATACGGTGAATTCAAAGCACAATTTACGAAAGAAACCGGACTTTGGACATCGACCGGTCACTCATGGAACCCGTTTACCGTGGTTGGCGTGAATTATAACTTCTGACATTCAGGTGTAGCATGAAAAAATTAATAGTTGCGGCATCTGTCGCGTTGCTTGCGCTTTCGCTCGGCAATAATCCTGCCTGGGCGCAGCCTTCGAAAGAAACATTACAGAATAAAAGTATCACCCATATTAATGGCTTTTTCCCGCGGGTTGACGGTTCATTTGTGGGCGACCCTATGCCCGTGTTTAACGATGGCAAATTTGATATTTATTATCTTAATGATGTCCGCGGCGGCAGCGATTTGGGGGTACATGCTTTTCATCTCTTATCGAGTGCCAACTTGTATGATTATCAGAGCCATTCCGAAGTGATCCCCTACGTTAACGACGTTGACGATCCTGAACTGTTATTGGGAACCGGTTCGATTATTAAGGTCGGCGATACCTGGCATGCCTGGTACACCGCACACAATGAAAATGTGTTCCCGGTTGAGTCTATTATGCACGCGACCAGTAAGGACCGCCTTCACTGGGTGAAACACCCGCAGGACACCATTTTACCCGGCGGTAACTATCGGGGTAATGATTTCCGGGACCCTCACGTCGTTTGGGTTGAGGAAAAGAAAGAATACTGGATGTTAATTACTACCCGCAGTAACGGTCGTGGGGTTATTGCCCGGTACAGTTCAACGGATTTAACGCACTGGGAAGATCGCGGCGTATTTTTTGATAACGACACCATCACCAGCAATGCCAACCTCGAATGCCCGACACTGGTTTACTTCAACGGACGCTGGTATCTCAGCTTTAGCGACCAATGGCCGTTACGCCTGACACAATACCGGGTTGCGGATAATCCGGAGGGGCCGTGGCGGAAACCGGGCAATTATGTGGTCGACGGCTCGGGTTTTTACGCGGGGAAAATGGTACTCAAAAACGATCGGCTGTTTGTTTTCGGCTGGATCCCGACGAAAGCCGGTAACCGTGACAGCGGCAACATTGACTGGGCAGGGAATCTGGTTGCACATGAGCTCACCGCAGATGATCAGGGCCAGCTCAACAGCATCCTGCCCCAGGAGCTTCAGAAGGTCATCAGTGAGAATCCTGGTCCGGTGACCACCTTAACGAGCACCAAAACGCTTAAAACGGCCACGTCGTTCGGCCCCTTACAGTCGGCGCTGTACCCGGCCTTGCCTGAACGCGGTGAGTTGAGCGCAACCATCGATGTTCCTTCTGCCGGAATGGTGATGAGCTTTGGTCTGACCGACGACAGAGTCAGTGATGCGATGCTGAACGTTGTGTTCAATAAGAGCAAAGGAAAAGTCTATTTTTTCAACGCGCCGCTCGCGTCGATTCATCAGGCTAACGCGGAATCCTGGGTGGATGTTCCGATCGGGGAAAAAATTGAGTTACGCGTTCTCATTCAAAACTCAATTGCTGTCTTTTATATAAACAATAAAGCGGCATTCAGTACCCGGATGTATTCCATGCAGGAGAAGCCGTGGAGTATTAGCCTGCCTCAAAACGACCATTTTCACGCAACGTTGAAAATAAAAGAAATGATTTAACGGGATATTATTATGAAAAACTATCATGCCCTGTCTGTTATTTTTGCTCTTCTGTTTCCCGCGCTGGCGAATGCGAGCATGAGCATCATGAAGGATCCCTCGGGAAAGGTTGTTGCCGTGGACCCGTGGTCCTATCTGGATGAAGAGGTAATGTGGACCTCAGCCCGCTCCTCCAATCCTGCCGGTGGCCGCGTTCATGGCCAACTGAAGATGAAATATGCCATTGAGGACAATAACTGGCGTAACAGCCATTTCCACAACGGGAATGATTCACTGACGTTTGTACAAGGCGTGATGCGACACGATGCGTTACCCGGTTGGTATCTGGCTTTCTCTGAGGGCAGAACCACCCACTATAACGGGACGTGGGAGGATCAGTCTTACCTTAGCCAAAACCAGTGGACTCAGTTGATCATCGGCCATGAATATTTTTACAAACGTCTGCGCTATGGCTGGGATGTCATGGGTGGAAGCGCCTCAATCGAGGACCGCTGGCAAGGCCGCGTTAAGTTCTTTACCGATCTTCGGGTTACGGACAATTTCTCATTCTTTAACTATTTGTATCAGCAGATCGATCACCGCCGCAGCGGTGGATCGCAAAATGACCGCGACGTGCGTTCATTTCAGATTGAGCCTGGCGTGCAATATATTATTAATAACACTACCGGCGTCTGGTTCCGCCAGCAATTTGCCTCTGCCGTTTTAGACAGGGCGCAGTGGGGCGATATTGACGAAAAAAGCTGGACCACGTCTGTCGGCGTCTGGCGCAACTGGGGGAAATTATCCACAACGCTCAGCGGCGGGTATGGCCATTATAAGAAATACAATGCGCAGCCTGAAGATGGCGAAGTCTTCCAGAATACCCGCAACCGCTTCCTAAAGGTATCGGCGAATTATCCTTTGACCTCTCGTTTTACCGTGTCCGGAGAAGTTACTGGCTCGTTGATAAAACAGGACGGAAGCTGGGTGACCCACGGTGAGGCTGTTACCACCGAATATAAGCTGATGCTGGATTATAACTTTTAAACCGTATGCCTGGATAATCCATGGCACCTGTTCACGCTTAAGCATTATTAAAAAACTGACCTTCCCGCAGGTCGCATTTAAAAAGTTAATTATTATTGAGGAAATGTCATGAATATCTGGACTCTTGGCGATGCAGTGGTGGATCTTCTACCGCTTTCAGACATGCAATATCAGGCCTGCGCAGGAGGTGCCCCGTTCAATGTGGCAATTGGCGCTGCGCGTCTGGGCTGCCAGAGTGGTTTTATTGGCCGGGTCGGTGAGGATGACTTTGGTTATTTTCTGAAGAAAACGCTGTCTGACGCAGGCGTTTCAACCGAAAGTCTGCAGTTGGATAATCAGCACAGAACCAGCACGGTATTGGTCTCTCTGGGCCGCGCTGGCGAGCGTGGATTTACCTTTTTAACCAACCCTTCCGCGGATCAATTTTTAACACCCGATGCGCTGCCCGACTTTAGCGACGATATTCTGCACTTCTGCTCTCTGGCCCTGGTCGCCGAAACGTGTCGTCATACGCTCGTCACCGCCATCAGCCATGTAAAACAGCGTGGGGGATTACTGAGTTTCGACGTGAATTTACGGGAGCAAATGTGGCCCGATAAGCATGAAATGCTCGAGACGGTGCGTCATTTCGCCGCGCAGGCCGACATTCTTAAACTCTCGGAAGAAGAATGGCACTGGATGATAGGCTCTCACGATTTTTCCCATGCTCTCAACGCTCTCAATGCTCTGCCCGCGCAACTCAAAGTCGTGACCTACGGTGAGCAAGGTGCCATGGTGCTGTGGCGCGACAGCGTTATTCATTTCGACGGTTATACCGTCAACAGTGTTGATACAACCGGGGCTGGCGACGCGTTTGTCGCAGGGTTGCTGGCCTGGATTGCACATCGCGGGATGCCGCAGAATGTTGAACAACTCCACCAGTCCATTGCTCAGGCCAGCGCCTGCGGTGCCCTCGCGACAACGCGCAAAGGGGCGCTGACCGCGCTACCTGATACCAACGCACTCAATACCTTTATCACTCGATTCTCGCTACCGGATTACGAGGTGAAAAAGGGCTAAACAGGGTGAGAACATGTTTTGTTCTCATCCTGGATATCAGCGCCGTCCAGACCATTGAGCAGGGCGGCTAGCCGCATCGGTAGAGATATCCCCTGACGCCATCCCTCCAGACTTACTACCGCCGCCACTGCTGCGAGAGTGCGGTGGTTCTGGTTGTGAAGGCCACAGATGCGGCGCCGACTGAGGAGAAGACGACTGTAATCGCGAGTTCAAAACACCGGCACCCCCAGCCCAACCTTCACTTCCCTCAGCGTTCCCTGCGTCACCGCCTGCGCCCGTTCGGTGCCGCGCTTCAGCATCGCCATCAACTCCCCTTTATCCTGCAAGTACATCGCCCTCCGTTCCCGCATCGGTGCAATCAGCTCCTGCAGGTACGCCTCGAGCTCGTTCTTGCATGCCCGGTCACCCAGTCCGCCCGCCTGATAATGCGCCTTCATCGCTGCCACTTTCGCTTTGTCCGGATGAAACGCGTCGAGGTAGGTAAACACCACGTTTCCCTCAATCTGCCCCGGGTCGCTCACCTTCAGGTGGTTCGGGTCGGTGTACATGGCGCTGACCGCACGGTGAATCGTCTCTTCACTGGCGGAAAGGTGCAGGGTGTTGCCCAGCGATTTTGACATCTTGGCGCTGCCGTCGATGCCGGGCAGGCGGCCGGTGTCGCTGAGCATCGCTTTGCAGTGGCGCAGCACCGGGGCAGGCAAGAGGCTGTTCATCTTGTGCACAATCTCATTGGTCTGCTCAATCATCGGCAGTTGGTCGTCGCCGACGGGGACGCACTCGGCTTTGAACGCAGTGATGTCCGCCGCCTGGCTGATGGGGTAGGCCATAAAACCGACCGGCAGCGAGCGGGCAAAGCCTTTCTGCGCAATCTCATTTTTCACCGTCGGGTTACGCTCGACGCGGGCGACGGTGACGATGTTCATATACAACATTGTCAGCTCGGCGAGAGCGGGCAGGGCGGACTGCAGGCAGAGTGTCGTCAGGTTCGGGTCGATGCCGGCGGCGAGGTAGTCGGCGAGCACTTCAGGGATGTTGTCGCGGATTTTTTGCGGGTTGCTGCCGTTGTCGGTCAGCCCCTGCAGGTCGGCAATCAAGACATACTGGTTATGCGTCTGCTGTAGCGCCACGCGCTGGCGCAGCGAACCGACGAAATGGCCCAGGTGCAGCGGGCCGGTTGGGCGGTCGCCGGTGAGGATGGTTTGAACGTTCATAAAGACTCCTTAATGTGCAAGTGCCGAAAGGGGTCTTAGAAATGCGAAAGCCGCCTTTCGGCGGCTATCTGAAAATGGGGAAAACTACTCCATGCCGCCTTTAAGAAGGCAGCCACCAGCGGTTTACGGTGAGCACGGCGTGGTTTATGTTCATGAAGTTACCGTACCACGTCTGGCGCAAAAAACAAAAGGGCACGTCATGCTGCAATCACTCAACCATCTGACCCTCGCGGTCAGCGACCTGCAAAAAAGCGTTACCTTCTGGCACGAGCTGCTGGGGCTGACGCTGCACGCCCGCTGGAATACCGGGGCCTATCTTACCTGCGGCGATCTGTGGGTCTGCCTGTCCTATGACGAGGCGCGCGGTTACGTGCCGCCGCAGGAGAGCGACTATACCCATTACGCGTTTACCGTTGCGGCGGAAGATTTTGAGCCGTTCTCGCACAAGCTGGAGCAGGCGGGCGTTACCGTCTGGAAGCAAAACAAAAGCGAGGGGGCATCGTTCTATTTTCTCGACCCGGACGGGCACAAGCTGGAGCTGCACGTGGGCAGCCTCGCCGCGCGGCTGGCGGCGTGCCGGGAGAAACCCTATGCCGGAATGGTCTTCACCTCAGACGAGGCTTGAGGTCCGTACCTTCAGCCTGCCCGCCAGCGTCACGTGGGTGGCGGCATCTTCCTGATTGCACAGGTACTCCACCGCCAGCCGTCCCAGTTCGCTGTAGGGAAGCTGGATACTGGTCAGCGGTGGGGTGAGTTGCTCAGAGATCTTCTGGTCGTCGTAGCCCGCCAGCAGCATATCCTGCGGGATGCGCACGCCGTTTACCGCCAGCGCCTGATAGCAGCCGATCGCCAGCCAGTCGCTGGCGCAGAAGATGGCGTCCGGGCGTTTGTCCAGCGCCAGCAGAGAGGTGGTGGCGGTAAAGGATTCGCTGAACTGCCAGTTGGTCTGGCGCACCAGACTCTCGTCACAGGCTAAACCGGCCTGCTGTAAGGCGGCCTGATAGCCGGCCAGCCGCTGGCGGGAGGCCTCCATCCAGCTCTCGCCGGTGATGTGGGCGATACGCGTTGCACCGCAGGCGATCAGGTGTTTGGTCACCTGGAAGGCGTTGGCGTAGTCGTCCGGAATAAACGACGGCAGCAGCGGCGAGCCGGGGTCGCGCTGATTGAGCAGCACCAGTGGAATGCGGGTGCAGTCCTGAAAAGCGGTCATGTCGACAAGCGTGGTAACGGGGGAGGCGAGGATAATCCCCACGCAGTTACGCTTCTCCAGCTGGCGGATAATGTTCAGCGCCAGCTCTACGTCATCACCGTAGTCGTACACCGTCAGCAGCGCTTCGTTGCGCCATGCGGCTTCCCGCGCCTGACTGATGGCATCGATAAAGGGATCAAAGCTTTGCAGGGAACTTACCAGCAGGGCGATTTCCTCCTGGTTGCGCGGGGCGTGAATGGCAGGCAGGCGGTCATAACCGAGCTCGGTCGCCACGCCGATCACCCGCTGGCGGGTCTCGTCGCTGAGCTTGATGTTACGGGACTGGTTGAGCACCAGCGATACCGTCGCCTGCGACACCCCCGCCGTCCGCGCAATATCGTTCATCGTGACTTTTGTTTTTCGCTTCATCCGTCCTCTCCCTCTCGCGACACCGCATCATACCCTAACTGTTCGCTTACGCGCCGTCGATCACGTTTCTTATTCGCGCCTGCATGAACTTTGTGAAGGCTGTCGCTTTTCGGAGCGTCATGAATTGCGCATTTATCCCGCAACTAATATTTATTAGCTAAATATTATCAGTAAGAGGACGCGTAATGAAAGAGCAGTGGAGCAGGGAGCAGGCACAGGCGTGGTATCAGCAAAAAGGCTGGCTGTGTGGGTTTAACTATTTACCGTCGACGGCGGTGAACTGGACCGATATCTGGCAGGAAGAGACCTTCGATGCCGATACCATCGATCGCGAACTGGGCTGGGCGGCGGAGGCGGGCTACAACACCCTGCGCATCAACCTGCCGTTTATTGTCTGGGAACACGACCGCGACGGCCTGATGGCGCGCATCGACGCGTTTCTGGCGATGGCCGACAGCCACGGGTTCAGCACCATGCTGACCCTGATGGACGACTGCGGTTTCTCCGGCGATGAACCGTATCTGGGGCCGCAAAAGCCGCCGGTGCCGGGCAAGCACAACAGCCAGGCGGCAGCGAGCCCGGGGCGCGATAAAGTCTGCGATCCCGACTGCTGGCCGCAGATTGAGCGCTATATCCGCGACGTTATCCGCCAGTTCCGCGACGATGAGCGCGTACTGCTGTGGGATCTGTATAACGAGCCGGGCAACCGCGGCATTTTTGCGACCGGTACGCAGGAGGTGCAGTACGACGCGAAGCTGGAGACCTGCGCGCATGAGCTGATGAAGCTGGCGTTCCGGTGGGTGCGTGAAGAGGATCCCACTCAGCCGCTCACCGTCTGCGCGTGGCGTCTGCCGGCGGAAGAGGAGGGCGAGACGTTTTATCAGCATCCGCTGGATCAAACCGCGCTGGCACTATCCGACGTGGTGAGCTTCCACGCTTACACCAACACCGGACGTATGACCGCGATTATCCAGCAGCTGCAGGCGCTTGGGCGGCCAATCTTCTGCACCGAATGGCTGGCCCGCCACGTGGGCAGCACCCTCGAGGAGCAGCTCCCGCTGATGTACACGGCGAAGGTCGCGCCGTATCAGTGGGGGCTGGTGCGCGGTAAAACCCAGACGTGGCTGCCGTGGCCGGTGGTGATGAAGGAGTCTACGGACTACTGCCGCCTCTGGTTCCACGACGTCTTTGAGGAGAACGGTATCCCGTTCTCGCGCAGTGAAATGGCCTTAATGAAGAAGCTCCGTAAGATCGCCCCGAAAGCGCAGGGCTAATAATATCGACCCGGCGGCCTGCCGCCGGGCAACCAGGTACGTACTATGGCAATGACAATGAAAATACCGTCTCGCGAGTTGTGGTCTTATTTTGGTTATGGATTAGGTCAGTGTTTTAGCTTTGGTTTAGTGGGTTCGTTTATTAACTATTTTTACACCGACGTGCTGGGGATTTCGGCGCTGGCGGCGAGTACCATCTTCCTGATTGCCCGCGCGTGGGATGCGGTTCACGACCCGCTATTTGCCAGCATAATGGACACCATTAACACCCGGTTCGGCAAGTTTCGCCACTTTTTGCTGATCGCCCCGTTACTCATTACCGGCGTCACGCTGCTGTCGTTCTATAAAATCGAAGCGGACATGACCACCAAAATTCTCTACGCCGGGGTGACGTACATTCTGTGGGGAACGCTGTACGCCATCTCTGATATCCCGTTCTGGTCGATGTCGTCGGTGATGACTAACGACTCCGGGCAGCGCACCCGTGCGGTGACGGCGGCCATGCTGGGGGTTAATGCCGGGATTGCCTGCGCCAACATTTTCTTTCCGAAACTGGCGGCGTTCTTTGCCCAGTACAGCAACGACAAAGGCTATTTTATGGCGGCGCTGGTGATGATGCTGGTCGGCCTGCCGCTGATGCTCAACGGCTTTATGCAGATTAAGGAGCGTGTGCCGCCGAGTCCGGAAAAGGTGACGATACGTGACACCTTCCATAACCTGCGCCAGAACAAGCCGCTGTTTATCGTGCTGCTTTCGTTCTTCTTCTGCGTGTTCCATAACGTGGCCGGCGGCCTCTACATCTACTTCTTTATCAACAATATGGGTGACGGCAGCCTGCAGATGGCGATCGGCGTGATGGGGATTATGGCGGCGGTGGTGTGTCTCGTCGCCCCGACGCTGACGCGCAGGATGCAGAAGCGGAAGCTGTTTATGATCCTCTGCGGGCTGGATGTCGCGGTACGCGTGGTGATGTGGTTTGTGGGCTATCAGCAGACGGCGATGCTGTTTATCCTGCTTGGCCTGAGTACGCTGTTTGTGATGATGTCCAACATCCTCACCTCGTCGATGATTGCCGACACCATTGAGTATGCGGAGTACCACACCCACAAGCGCTGTGCGGCGATCACCTTCTCCGGACAGACCTTTACCGGCAAGATGTCGGTGGCGGTCGGCGGTGGGCTAATCGGCGTGTTTCTGACGATGATCGGCTATGTCCCGCAGGCGCAAACCCAGAGTGACGGCGTGCTGTCGGGGCTGTTCTTTGGTATCTGTCTGCTGCCGGCCATCGGCTCGCTGATCCGGCTTGGGTTCATGTCGCGCTTTACCTTTACCGAGGAGAAGCATGCGGAGATTTGCCGGTTGCTGGCGGAACGTCAGCACGAGAAAGCGCAGCAACGTGAGGACGAGGAAAATCTGGCGCGCCCGGCCACGGTGAATTAAACATTAACGCCTGCATGGCAGGCGTTATGGCTTTTACTCTCCTGTGAGCTCAATCCGGTTGCCGTCCGGGTCCGCAATCACCGCCTCATAAAACCCATCCCCGGTCATGCGGGGGGCGCTGAGCAGGGTGCCGTTTGACTGCGCCTGCGCCGCCATACGGTCCACATCTGCCTGGCTGCCGACGTGAATGGCGATATGCGCCCAGCCAATAAACTCCGGATGAGCCGGGGCGTCGGGCAGGTCCGGCACCGTCATCAGTTCAAGGGTTGGCCCGCCATCCAGAGTAATAAAATGTGACGCAAAGCCCGGGCGATTTTTGCTGAGGTAGCGTTCATTACGGCGTCCGCCAAAAACCGTTTCCCAGAACTGTACCTGTGCATCAAGGTGTCGGGTCCAGAGTGCAACATGGGCAATGTTCATTGTTATCCTCGCGGTGAGTGCTGATTGACAGAGCACGCGCAGTGCAACATTATGCGCTTTGATGCTCGGTTTTGTTATTTTAAAGGACTTATAATGCTCGATTATGCTGCTTTTCCGGAGCAACGACAAGCGCTGATCCGTCAGATCCTTCAGGAGAGCGGAAGGGTGGTGTGCACCGAACTGGCGACACAAATGAAGGTCTCCGAGCACACCATTCGCCGTGATTTACATGAGCTTAGCAAAGAGGGCTTCTGTAAAAAGGTCTACGGTGGCGCGGTACTTCAGCTGCCGGATGCGGGGATATTTAGCCGCCGCGAGCAGGAAAACAGTGCACAAAAAGCCACAATCGCGCAGAAAGCGGCAACGCTGATCAAAGCAGGTGGCTGTATCTTTATGGATACGGGCACCACCAATCTGGCGCTGGCGAAAGCCCTTCCTGCCGAACTCAGCGTGACGGTGGTGACCAACTCCCCGGCCATCGCGACCGCGCTGCTGCAACATCCGCTGTGTGAGGTGATCATCACTGGCGGGCAGATCCAGCGGGCGTCCGGCGCGACGGTGGGTGCCACGGCTGCAAGCCAGCTTGAGGGGATTATCTTTGATCAGGCCTTTATCGGTGGCTGTGCGATGGATCCTGAGATGGGGCTGACCGGCTTTGATTTTGCCGACTGTGCGTTCAAAAAAGCGGTGATCGCCCAGAGCAACCAGACCATCGTGGCGTTGACTGCTGACAAGCTTCCCGGCGTGGCGCGCTTTGTCGTGGCAAAGAGCCGGGACATTGATGTGCTGGTGGTGGACGCGAATATTAAACAGGACGTTATCGACGCGTTTGCGGCGCAGGATGTTCGCATTGTGTGCGCCTGAGGACTTTGACCGGTAAAACAGGCTACACTCTGGTTTTGAGCGCTAAATGCTGAGGACATAACAATGCACTACACACTGAAAGAAGGCGATAAGGATAAAGCGGAAGGGTCAAACGGCGCGGGCGCGCTGCAGCAAAAACTGCTCGAGTCCCGCTCGATTGTTATCTCCGGTGAGATCAACCAGGAACTGGCGCAAAAAGTCATTACCCAACTGATCCTGCTGCAAAGCGTGAGCAACGATCCGATCAAGCTGTACATCAACAGCCAGGGTGGTCACGTGGAAGCGGGTGATACCATCCATGACTTCATCAAGTTCATCCGTCCGGACGTACACATCATCGGTACCGGCTGGGTGGCGAGCGCCGGGATCACCATCTTCCTGGCGGCGAAAAAAGAGCATCGCTACTCTCTGCCCAACACCCGCTTTATGATCCACCAGCCGCTGGGTGGCGTGCGTGGTCAGGCGACGGATATTGAGATTGAAGCGCGCGAGATCATCCGCATGCTGGATCGCGTGAACAAGCTGATTGCGGACGCCACCGGCCAGCCGCTGGAAAAAGTGAAAAAAGACACCGACCGCAACTTCTGGATGTCTCCGGCAGAAGCGCTGGACTACGGCATTGTGGGTAAACTGATTACGCATTATGACGATCTGAAGCTGGATTGATCCCTCAGGGCCGGACGTTTGCGCCGGCCTTCTCCTCTCGTTTGACCCATGACAAGTTCCCCCTGGACCGTCTCCCCTATAATCGCGCCTGTTTACCCTCTCACTGGTGCTACCCATGGCGTATCAACTGAACCTGAACTGGCCGGAATTTCTTGAAAAATACTGGCAGAAACAACCCGTAGTGCTGAAAAATGCCTTCCCTGCTTTTGTCGACCCGATTACCCCGGACGAACTGGCAGGGCTGGCGATGGAGCCTGAAGTCGATAGCCGTCTGGTCAGCCATTCCAACGGTAAATGGCAGGCCAGCAATGGGCCGTTTGAGCACTTCGATGGCCTGGGCGAAACCGGCTGGTCGCTGCTGGCGCAGGCGGTGAACCACTGGCACATGCCTGCAGCGGAGCTGGTGCGCCCGTTCCGCGTCTTGCCAGACTGGCGTCTGGATGACCTGATGATCTCCTTCTCTGTCCCTGGCGGCGGCGTGGGCCCGCATATCGATCAGTACGATGTGTTTATCATTCAGGGGATGGGAAGCCGCCGCTGGCGCGTGGGTGACAAGCTGCCAATGCGCCAGTTCTGCCCGCATCCGGCACTGCTGCACGTTGATCCGTTTGAGCCGATCATCGACGAAGATCTGGCCCCGGGTGATATCCTCTACATTCCACCTGGCTTCCCGCACGACGGCTTTACCCACGAAACGGCGCTCAACTACTCCGTCGGTTTCCGTGGGCCGAACGGCCGCGATCTGATCAGCAGCTTTGCCGATTACGCGCTGGAAAACGATCTGGGCGGCGAGCACTACAGCGATCCGGATCTGACCTGCCGCGAACACCCTGGACGCGTGGAACAGTACGAGCTGGATCGTATTCGCCAGATGATGATCGACATGATCAGCAAGCCTGATGATTTCACGAAATGGTTCGGTAGCTTTGTCTCGACGCCGCGCCATGAGCTGGATATTGCCACCGCAGAACCGCCGTACACGGCAGAAGAAGTGCGTGATGCATTGCAGGGTGGCGAAACGCTGTCTCGCCTGAGCGGTCTGCGCGTGTTGAATATCAACGGCAGCGTCTTCATCAACAGCGAACTGCTGGAAACGGTAGATGCAAAGGCTGCGGACGTGCTGTGTCGCTACACGGAACTCGGCCAGGCTGAGCTGGGCGAGGCGCTGAACAATCCGGCGTTTATTGACGAACTGACCGGACTGATTAACCAGGGCTACTGGTTCTTCGACGAGTAACGGCTGGCGGCGTTTAGCCAGGCTAAACGCCGCCTCGTTCAGACCAGCATATTACAGGCTTTCCAGTAATTCAGGAGCCGCTCATCGTCGCGCTCCTTCTCTGCTTTTGTTTTCATCGCCTGCGCCAGATTTTCACGCGATAGCTCGTGGCCTTTTTGCACAATGTCTAAAACCGCTTCACCAAGAGCCAGTGAAATTTCTGTACGATTATTACGAATATTACGAATCGTCATTAATGCCTCCTCGTTGGTTGCGATAATGTAATTATGAAATAAAAAATAAACTGCGAGAATAATTCATCTTATTCTTATTTTTTCATTATGCTTCGCTATGCCTCGCGGTAGCTATAATATTCTGTTGTGTCAATGATGTTTCAAAATGCTAATAAGCGCCCGTAAGCCAAATTTATGCGCTATAGTTAATTCCGTGCAACGGCCAAATAACCAAAACGGGAGAATTATTATGGTAGATAAAAACGCAATTATGGATCACGCTCAGGTTGTCGCCAGCTGCGGAACACACGTCGGTGTTGTGGACCATCTGGATGGTGAGCGCATCAAGCTTGCGAAAAGCGATCCGGAATCCGGTGGGAAGCACCACTTTATACCGCTCGGTTGGGTGGACAAAGTGAATGATAATAAAGTTGTCCTGACCAAAAACCATAAAGAGGTTTTTGCTGAGTGGCAGCAAGCATAAATATATCTCTTTAACTGAAATATATTTCTTCGCTCCGGCTCAGACCGGAGCGTAATACGTTTTATGCCCAGTGATTGCTGCCACCACCAATGAATGGTACTGTTTCGTTTGTCCTTTCCCCGATGCAGGCACCGTCATATGCTCCAGCGTGAAAATAGATCAGCGAAACGCCTGTTTTTTGTTGAGGATTTTCAGATATTCGGTGAGCGCTACGGCATCGACTACCGGTTCCCGCAGTTAAAAGATGCGCAGGTCAACAACCGCGCCGTGCTGCAGGGGAATGTGGAAGAGATGACGCTTTCATCCGGCATTTCACTGACCCACTCCAACGTTCGCGTTTTACAACCTTACGAAACCACCTCTCGCCATAGCAGCCCACTCTATATGCTGGTGGTGCTGGAAGGGGGCGTCACGATCGCGCTTAATGGCGTTGAATATGTCGTACGATCCGGCATGGCCTTCAGCTCCCGCCTGAGTGAAGAGCAGATAATGTGCGCGCGTCACGATGCCGACAGCACGCTGAAAACGCTCTCGTTTGGTCTGTTCCCACACGATGCCAGGCGCGAGACCCTGCTTGAGTCGCTGCTCCAGGAATGGCAAAGCCTGAATGCGCCCACTCTGGTCTGGCACGTTCCTGAGTTTGTCCTTGCGGGGATCCAGCATGCTCAGCAGCAGGGTCTAAGCGCATTATCCCGTCAGCTGTTGCTGGAAGGGCTGATGTATCAGCTTCTGGGCCAGGGTTTGGCGCAGCGCCAGCAATCCTTCCCGTGCCGGCCAGAGCATGCGCGTCTTGAACGCGTGCGCAGCAGGCTGGAACAGTCTCCGGAGCAGGATCATACTCTTGCGCAGCTGGCCGCCCTCGCCGCCATGAGCCCGAGCAGCCTGCGCAGCAAATTTCGTCAACGCTACGGCTGCACCCTTTTCAATTACCTGCGCGAGTGTCGGCTCGCGCTGGCGCGTCGCTATCTGCTTGAAGGCTATAGCGTGCAGCAGGCGGCGTGGATGTGTGGCTATCAGCACGCCACCAATTTCGCTACCGCGTTTCGTCGCCATTACGGTATTGCACCGGGCGACGTGCGCAAACGCCGCTAACCTACTTTCTCTCTTCGCGCGAACGCAACCCGTGCGGTTTAGCACCGCGCATACGTATCCTGGCGGCGCGCATAGCTGTTTGCCCTCTCAAAAAGGTAATAATTCTTATTAACAATAAGAAATACCTTTGGAGAGGGTTATGTTTGCTAAGTCACGTCTGGCACTGCTGGTGGGATGGGTTACCGGTAGCGTCGCTTTTCCTATACTGGCGCAGGATGCCCAAAAAACGGACACCGTTGTGGTCACGTCGCAGATGCAATCTGCTGCCACCAAGCTTGAAACGCCGGATATAGAGACTCCGCAGTCGGTCTCTATCGTTACCCGCGAGCAGTTTGAAGAGCAGGGTGCGACCAGCGTGCGCCAGGCAGTGAGTTATACGCCGGGGGTTTACAGCAACCAGATTGGCGCGTCAAACCGCTTCGACTACATGGTGCTGCGCGGTTTCTCCGATGGCAGTCTGGATAACGTCTACCTCGACGGCCTGAAGATGATGGGAGACACCAACTCTCACAGCTCGCTGGTGGTGGATCCCTGGTTCCTCGACAATATCGAGGTGGTGCGTGGCCCGGCCTCCGTGCTGTACGGCCGTTCATCGCCGGGCGGTATCGTGGCGCTGACCTCCCGCAAGCCGTCGTTCGATCCGGGTGGGGAGATTAAGCTATTTGCCGGGAACAATAACCAGCGCGGGGCGATGTTCGATGTCACCGGCCCGGTTGATGATAACGACCGCGTGGCGGTGCGCCTCAGCGGGATGACCCGCTATGCCGATTCCCAGTTTGATCCGCTGAAGGAAGAGCGCTACGCGCTGATGCCGAGCCTGACCTGGCGCATCACTGATAACACGCGTTTGGATCTGATGGCCTATCTGCACCGCGATCCGGAAGGAGGGAGCCACTCCGGCCTGCCTTATGACGGCACCGTGGTGCCGCATAACGGTAAGAAAATCACCAACACCTTCTTTGAAGGTGAGGATGATTACGACAAGTACGATCGTCGGGAAAACATGGTGGGCTACAACATTGAGCACATGTTCGACAGCGGCTGGACGGTGCGCCAGAAGCTGCGCTATCTGCACACCAAAGTGGAGCTGAATCAGGTATATGCCGCGGGCTGGCTGAACGATACCGAGCTCAACCGCGGCTATTCCGGTTCTGACGAGAAGATGAATGCCATCACGCTGGATAACCAGGTCGACGGCAGTTTCGATACCGGGGCAGTTAACCACCGCGTGCTGATTGGCCTGGATTATCAGGACCGTACCAATAACGTGACCGGCTACTACGGCGGTTTCCCGCCCATTGACGCGTTCCACCCGGTTTACGGTGCGAAACCGGATTACATCACCCAGTACAGCAAGGAAAAACATAAGCTGCGCCAGACCGGGTACTACCTGCAGGATCAGATGTCCATTGACCGCTGGCGCCTGACGCTGGGCGGGCGTTATGACCAGGTAAGCGTGTCGAACGTTGATAACGTTAACCATACCCGCAGCGACCTGGATAAGAACAACGTCAGCAGCCGCGCGGCGTTGCTGTATCTGTTTGATAACGGTGTCGCGCCGTACGTCAGCTACTCCACGGCCTTTACGCCGACCAGTTTCGCCGATGAGCAGGGCAACATTCTGGACCCGATGAAAGGCAAGCAGTGGGAAGCGGGCGTGAAGTATGAACCCGAGGGGATGAACAGCCAGTTCAGCGCCTCGGTGTTCCGCATCAACCAGAAGAATATCGCCACCAAAGAGGAGCCGACCGATCCGTACCGTTCCATCGGTGAAATCGAGTCCGAGGGCGTTGAGCTGGAAGCGGTGGGTCAACTGACCGACAGCCTGCGCATGCAGGCGGCGTACACCTATACCGACATTCGCTACAAGAAGAGCAGCCCGGAAGAGGAGGGCAAGCGCGCCGTCTATGCGCCGCGGAATATGGCCAGTGCCTGGCTCAGCTACGACGTGAAAACGGGCCCGCTGGACGGTCTGACCGTCGGATCCGGCGTTCGTTACGTTAACGGCATTACCAGCGATCGCCAGAACACCCATACGCTGCCGTCGTATACGCTGGTGGATATGGTGGTGGGGTATGACCTGTCGAAGGTGGGGCTCACGGGTATGAGCGCGCAGCTGAACGTCAATAATCTGACCGATAAACGCTATGTGGCGGCGTGTAACTCGCTCTCCTACTGCTATTTCGGCGCGGAACGCAGTATCGTTGGCAGCGTTTCATGGACGTTTTGAGTCGGTGACAGTGCCGGGCGGCGGTGACGCCTTGCCCGGCCTGGCGGTGGAGGCATCAGGCCGCACTACGCCTCCATCGCAATCATAATTGCCTCACCCATCTTCTTCAGCGCCTCGCGATGCTTCTCCGTTGGCGGTAACGCAACGTTGATCCGCAGGCAGTTGCGGTACTTGCCGGACGCAGAGAACAGCGACCCGGCTGCCGCCTGGATCTTCAGCCGGCACAGCTGCTTGCTGACGCACACCATGTCGACGTTTTCCGGTAACTCCACCCACAGCAAAAAACTGCCCTGCGGGCGCGTCACGCAGATCTCCGCCGGGAAGTACTGCCGCACCCAGCAGGTATAGGTTTCCATATTCTGCTGATAAATCTGGCGCATACGGCGAACGTGACGATGATAATGGCCGTCGCGAATAAACGCCGCCACCGCCATCTGCGTTCCCGGCACGTTAAAGCCGCCTGCGGCGTATTTCATGTGCATCACCCGGTCGTAATAGCGCCCCGGCACAATCCAGCCGACGCGCAGGCCCGGGGCCACGGTCTTGGTAAACGAGCTGCACAGGAGCACGCGGCCATCAATGTCCATGGAGTGAATGGTGCGCGGGCGCGGGTATTCCGCCGCCAGCTCGCCGTAAATATCATCCTCCACGATCACGATATCGTGCCGCTGGGCGAGAGCCAGCACCTGCTTCTTCCGCGCTTCCGGCATGATAAAACCCAGCGGGTTATTGCAGTTGGGCACCAGGATCACCGCTTTAATGGGCCACTGCTCCAGCGCCAGCTCTAACGCTTCAATGCTGATCCCGGTTTCGGGATCGGTGGGAATTTCGATGGCTTTGATGTTGAACCCGCGCAGCATCTGCATGGTGCCGTGAAACGACGGGGATTCCACGGCCACAATATCGCCCGGTTTGCATATCGAGAGCAGGGCAATCGACAGCGCGCCGTGGCAGCCATTGGTGATGACAATCTCATTCGCGGCCACGGTAGAGCCGCCGTCCAGCATCAGCCGTGCGATCTGCTCGCGCAGCTCGAGCCGACCGTCGAGCACGTCATAGCTCAGCATCTCGCCCGGATTGTGCTGCGCGATGCGGCTCATTTCGCGCCACAGCGGTTTCAGGCTCGGTTGATTGACGTCCGGCGAGCCGCCGCCAAAGGAGATCATCTCTTTGTCGGCACGGGCATCCAGCAGCATCATCACTTCATCCCACTGGGTGACGTCTACCGGACGCTGCACCGGACGCGTCATTGCCGGTACGGGCGGCATGGCCTTACGTTGCGAGACAAAATAGCCGGAGCGTGGCTGAGGCGTGATCAGCTGCAGATTTTCGAGGATCTGGTAGGCCTGCTGTATGGTGCTGATGCTAACGCCATGCTCCTGGCTCAGCGCGCGCACCGACGGCAGACGTTCACCGCTGCGATACAGCCCTTGTTGAATGCGTTCCGCCAGAAGGTTGGCGAGATGTTGGTAGCGCGTCATGCTGTATCCTTTGTTTTCGCCATACAGATTGTAAAACCAGTACAGATTGCCGCAAAAAACGGCATGCAGATACACTTTTAGCGGATCTGTATGTTAAACAAAAGATGTTTTTGAATCTGTATTGTACGACCTGAATTCCACGATGATAACGCTACTGGCACAGTGAGGAGAGCATCATGGAATTTTACGAGAACCGTTCAAAACGTCCGTTTGTTGTTTTTGTCTGGATCGGCAAAACGCTACGCAATTGGTACCGTATTCACCGCACACGTCGCATCCTGAGCAAGATGAGTGACGAGCAGCTTAAGGATGTCGGGTTGTCGCGCTATGATGTGTAAGCGGGCAGGGTCGGCGCTGGCCGGGTAAGGAGAAACCCCTACCCGGCGCAACGGAGAGATTATTCGAGTGATTTCACCGCGGTGTTTTCAGCGATGCGGCGCAGATATTCGTTATTCTTAAACGCAACCATGATCAGTTCGAACGTCACGCGACAGCCGATCAGGCTGAAAATCATCCCGATAAATCCGGTGATCAGATGATCGGTAAACATGGAATACACGCCGGCAATCAAAATCACCAGCATGACGATCCAGTAGAAGAAGACCAGCACGCGTGGCGTTAATAAGTAGTCAAATCCCAGAATGGCTTTCATTTTCTTTTCCTTAGAAATATAAAAAAGGCTCAAGATTGTATCTTTATCACGTTCTTTTATAGCGTGGATAGCTATCTGATTTCAGAGTAGTAATTCCAGCGTTTCTTGTTTTGGCCTTTCAAGTAGTGCCACCGCCTCCTGATACGTGCGCACGTTGTTATAGCCCATCACCAGGCCGTACCGCTTGCCGGAGCCGCGATACCACTCCGAGAGCGCGTTAACCTGTAGCTGCTGCGCTTGCCAGCAGTGCGCGATTTCCCGGTCACAACTCCCCTTCGAAAGGAATGCCACGATGTGCATCCCACCGTCGTTTTGCTCGGTGAAAAACAGGTCGCCATACACCTCCTGTAAAGCCTTAATCATCCACTCCCGCCGGGTCTGATACAGGGCCCGCATCTTCTTAAGATGCCGGAAAAAATGGCCTTCGTTGAGAAAGGCGGTGAGGATCTTTTGCGTCAGCACCGGCTGGCCGCTGGTAACGATGTCCGCGCAGTCGGTAAACGCCCCGAGGGTGCTGGCGGGCATCACCACGTAGCCCATGCGCAGCGACGGCATAATGGTTTTGCTGAAGGTGCCCATAAAAATGACCCGGTCGTGCCGGTCGAGGCTTTTTAGCGACGGCAGCACCTTGCGGGTGTAGTGAAATTCCCCGTCGTAGTCATCCTCAATAATCCAGGCCTCGTTCTGACTCGCCCAGTCGAGAAGTTGTTGTTTACGCGGCAGAGAGAGGGTGACCGCCAGCGGGCTCTGGTGCGACGGGGTGACGATGGCGAAGCGGGCATCGCGATGGTGGCGCAGCAGGTATTCCGTATCGATCCCGGCGCGATCGACCGGCACGGTGTGCAGGCGCGGTACGATCCGCTTGAGTAACTGCTGGCCCATAAAGTAGCCCGGATCTTCAAACACCACCTTGTCGCTGCGGCTGGCCAGCGTATCGAGGATCAGGCGCAGGCTACCGCTGTAGCCGCTGGTGATCAGCACCTGCTCGGCGGTGCAGGCGAGCCCGCGTGAAATATTAAGATAGCTGGCAATCGCCTGGCGCAGCGGATACCAGCCCAGCACGGGCGGATTCAGCATCTCTTCCTGGCGCATGGCGCGCGTCGCCTGGCCTGAAAGCAGCAGCCATTTTTTATAGGGAAAGCTGTCGAGGGAGGGAATGCCGGGGCGCAGAAAACCTGCCCGTTCGCGCTGGCCGATCAGCGAGGCCGGAAGTGTGCCGGTGGTCTGCTCCGCAGGGGCGTGCTGCGCGGGCAGTAACAGGTCCGGATTGACCCGCGTGCCGCGTGCCCCCCGGCTTACCAGATACCCTTCGCCCGTCAGGATGGCGTAAGCGGTTTCAACGGTTTTGCGCGCCACCTTCAGCTCTTCCGCCAGCACGCGAATGGCGGGGACTTTGTCGCCAGGCTTTAGCACGCCACGCGTGATGTTGTCGCGATAGCGGGTATAAATAGCGTGATAGCCCGGTTTCATGTCCTACCTCGTTTGACGGTTTTTGTATCTTTTTACTATGTCATTATCCGCGTAGATTGTCCTCATCGCATGACATATGCCGCACAAAAAAGAGGAAAGACAATGAGCACCCGCGTAAACCACCATAAGATCACACCTGCCCTCGCCAACGCGCTGTCCAACCTGAGCATGGAAGTGGCGAAAACCTCTCTCGACCCGGCGCTGAAGCACCTGATCGACATTCGTGTCTCACAGCTGAACGGCTGTACCTTCTGCCTGGATATGCACTCGAAAGAGGCCAAAATCGCCGGAGAACGCGAGCTGCGCCTGTACCATCTGGCGGCATGGCGCGAGTCCCCGCTGTTCAGCGCCCGTGAGAAAGCGGCGCTGGCCTTCGCCGAAGCGCTGACGCAAATTAGCGTGCATGGCGTGAGCGATGCGCTCTACCGCAGCGTGGCGGAGCACTTCTCGGACGTGGAGATTTCAGAGCTGAACTTTGCCATTGTGGCGATCAACGCCTGGAACCGTCTGGGGATCACGTCCCGCATGGAGCCGGGCTCGCTGGACGCGGCTTACGGGCTGAATAAAGCTAACCTCGAATAACCCCGCGCTCACGGATCATCGCCACCAGCGCCCGTAACCCTGGCGGGACGTGGCGATGCCCCGGATAGTACAAGCGCAGCCCGGCAAACGGCTGCGTCCAGTCGTTTAACACGCTCACCAGTTCCCCGCTTTCAAGCTCTTCCCGGATATACAGTTCCGGTAAAAACCCTATCCCTAATCCCGCCTTCACGGCCCGGATCGAGGTGAAGAGATCGGACGTGGCAAAGCGCGGCGGTACCGCCAGGGCGTACTGTTCCCCGTGACGCGCCAGCTCCCAGCGGTAGATCCCACCGTGCGCCATGCGCATACCGATCCCCTGATGTAAGAGCAGATCCTCCGGCGTGTGCGGCGTGCCGTGGCGGGCAAAGTAATCCGGCGTGGCGGTGACAAGCTGGCGGATCTCACCGGTCAGCGGCACGGCGATCATGTCCTGTGGCACGGATTCTTCAAGACGGATCCCGGCGTCGTAACCTTCTGCGACGATGTCGATCATTCGTGCTTCGCTTAGCGTCTCGACGCGCATTTTCGGGTAGCGGATCATAAAGTCGATCAGCAATTGATCCAGAAAGAGCGCACCGATATGGTTCGGTACGTTTAAGCGCAGGGTGCCGGCAGGTTCGCCGGTATCACTGTGGATCTCTTCGCTGGCCTGGCGTATCGCCTCCAGTGCCGGGCCGATACGCGCCACGTAGCGCTGCCCGGCGTCGGTAAGCGCCACGCTGCGGGTGGTGCGGTTAAACAGGCGCGTCTCCAGGCGACTCTCCAGCCCGGCGATAGCGTTACTTACCGCCGTGGCGGACATGCCCAGCTCCTGTGCCGCCCCGCGAAAACTGCCGCGCCGCACCACCGCCATGACCACTTCCAGCTCTGTCAGACCCGAACGATGCATAGATTATCCTGAAAATCGAAACAACCTTTGCAGCATAGCGTGGATTATCGCAACGGAGAAGCCGTGCCAGACTGTGTCCATACAGCCTGAGGAGGTTTATATGCACAACATCGAACAGATCTTTATCAACGGCGAATTTGTTACCCCGCACGGCACCGAACGTTTTGATTTATACAATCCGGCGACGGCGCGGGTGATCGGCCAGGTTCGCCTGGCCGATGAGGTAGACGCTGAGCATGCCATCGCGGCCGCGAAAGCGGCATTTCCGGCATGGTCGCAAACCCCCCGACAGGAACGCATTGCCGCGCTGAAACGCATGCATGCCGCCGTGGCCGCCCGTCATGATGCGCTGCTGGACGCGGTGATTGAAGAGTACGGCGCGCCAGCCTCGCGCTCGGCGTGGATGGCCCGCTACCCGGCAGATGTCATTGCCCAGGCCATCGAGGCGCTGGAAGCCTTTGAGTTTGTGACCACGGCGGGGGCGGCAACGGTGCAGATGACGCCGCTTGGTGTCGCCGGGCTTATTACCCCGTGGAACAGCGACGCGGGGTTTATCTGCGGCAAACTGGCGGCTGCGCTCGCGGCGGGCTGCACGGCGGTGATTAAACCGAGCGAGATGAGCGCATTGCAAACCCGCATTGTCACCGAGGCGCTGCGCGATGCCGGGTTACCGCCGGGCGTGTTTAACATTGTCACCGGACGGGGCGATACGGTCGGTGAGACCCTCAGCCGCCATCCGGACGTGGCGAAAATTTCGTTTACCGGTTCGACCGTTACCGGCAAAGCGATACTGCGCAACGCGGCGCAGAGTGTTAAGCGGGTGACGCTGGAGTTAGGCGGTAAATCGCCGACGATCCTGCTCGATGATGTCGATTTGGCGCAGGCTATCCCGCTGGTGGTGCAGGCCGGGTTTATGAACAGCGGGCAGGCGTGCGTGGCCGGAACGCGCATTCTGGTACCGCAGTCGCGTAAGGCGGAAATCGAAACTGCACTGGCGCAGGCCGTCGCGGCGGTGAAATCCGGCGATCCGCGCGATAACGCGACAGAAATTGGCCCGATGGTCAGCGAAAAACAGTGGCTGCGGGTGCAGGGCTATATCCGTAAAGGTCTCGACGAAGGGGCAAACCTGCTGGTGGGGGGCGAAGGGCGTCCGGAAGGCACGCAGGACGGCTGGTTTGTGCGCCCGACGCTGTTTGCTGACGTCACTAACCAGATGGCGATTGCCCGGGAAGAGATCTTCGGCCCGGTACTGTGTGTGATCGCTTATCAGGACGAGGCCGAAGCCGTCGCCATTGCCAACGACACCGAGTATGGCCTGAGTGCGATGGTGCTGGGCAGGGATGTCGAACGTGCGCGTCGCGTGGCGCAGCAGATTGTCGCGGGCCGCGTGCTGGTGAACACGCTGGCCCATGAGCCTAAAGCGCCGTTTGGCGGGTTCAGGCACTCCGGCGTGGGGCGTGAGATGGGCGAGTGGGGGATCCGCGCGTTTATGGAGCCGAAGTCGATTCTGGGATAACCGTTTGTCGCCCTCCCGGTAAGAGGGCGACAATACTTCGCCCTTCACCGAAGCATCCGCATTTTCTTTCCTGCATGCTCTCCGCACCCTCACAACGGAGAGACAACCATGATTGCAGTCCTTTTCGAAGCCCAGGCCGCGCCTGCCCACCAGGCGCGTTACCTGCAGCTCGCAGCCGAACTCAAACCCTTGCTGGCGGATATCGACGGGTTTATTGATATCGAGCGTTTCCAGAGCCTGACCACCGACGGCAAAATTCTCTCCCTCTCCTGGTGGCGGGACGAAGAAGCGGTCCGCCGCTGGAAGCAGAACGTCTTTCATCAGGCGGCGCAGAGGGAGGGGCGGGAGGCCATCTTTACCTACTACCGCATTCGGGTGGCGCAGGTGGTGCGGGAATACGCCTCAGAAACCGGAGGGCATGCGGATGTATGACGTCCATGTGATTTTCGACGATACGCCAGGGGAACTGGCGCGATTTGGCCAGCTGTTGGGGTGTAATGGTGTGGGGCTGGAGGGCGGCGGCGTGTTTGGTACCGAAGCCCATTTCCTGGTGGAAGAGGGCGAAAAAGCCCGTCGTGTGCTGCTTGAGGGCGGGTTTAACGTCCGATCAGTCCGTAAACCGCTGATCAGAAAACTGCAGCAGGCGCGCCCCGGTGAGCTGGGCGAGATTGCCGCGGCGTTAGCGGCTCACGGTGTGTCTGTACTGATCCAGTACAGCGACCATGCGAATCACCTCATTCTGCTGACGGATAATGATAAGCTGGCGGCAGAGATCACCAGACCATGGGCAGTCAATGCTTAAGACCCGTTTACCCCCTGACAACAGCGCGCTGCTGGAACAGGCTATGGCGGCAGTGGCCGCCGCCATGGCGGATCCGTCGCGTGTGAAAATGCTCTGTGCGCTGATGGATGGCCGGGCGTGGACCGCCACCGAGCTGAGCGCGGCGGCGGATATCGCCCCCTCCACTGCCAGCGGGCACCTGACCCGTCTGCTGGACGGAAAGCTGATTACCTGTCTGTCACAGGGGCGGCATCGCTATTACCGCCTGGCAGGACACGACGTGGCGGAACTGGTCGAGCAGATGATGGGGCTGTCGTGGAGCCGCATCACCCCGCCGGAAACCACCGCCCCGAAAGCCCTGCGTGAAGCCCGCACCTGTTACGACCATCTGGCAGGGACGGTGGCCGTTCAAATCTATGATTTTATGCAGGCGCAGGGCTGGCTGGAGACGGACGGGTCAGCCCTGACCGTGTATGGACGCGAACAGTTCCTGACGCTCGGTATTTCATTAAGCGCCAATCCGCGCCGTAAGGCCTGCTGTGCCTGTCTTGACTGGAGCGAGCGGCGGTTTCATCTTGGGGGCGAGGCGGGCGCGGCGCTCCTCGCGTACCTGGACAGCAACGGCTGGATCCAGCGGGTGGCGGGATATCGGGACGTGGTGGTCACCGCGTCGGGAAACGTTGCCATTAAAAAACGTTTTAGCCGCTAAAGTCTCGGCGGTCTGATGCCCTTTCCCACCGGGAGAGGGCATTCGTCTTTCGCAATTCCTGCTCTTTTGTCTCTCGTTTCTTGATACTTATCCTGGTAACTATTATCTTGACCGCGTGTTACGAGAGGATATCCCATGCGTGAAGAAGAACTGTTTAGCCGCAGACCGATGGGGATGCGGATGGCCATGATCGTGCGTCAGTGGCGCGCCGTGATTGACGACGCCATTCTCGAGACCGGGTTAACTCAGTCGAGCTGGACGGTGATGATGCAGCTTCAACAGCTTGGGGATAACGTCTCGGTGAGTGAACTGGCGGAGGTGCAGGGTATTGAACTGCCGCCGCTGATGCGCACGCTGACACAGCTGGAAAAACAGGGTTACCTGTTACGCACTGTATCGCCTTATGACAAGCGTATCCGGCTACTCACGCTGACGCCGGCGGGGAACGCCGTACTCAGGACGCTCTCCCGGGTGATCGAGACATTTCAGGCGCGCGTATCGCAAAACATCGCGCCGGAGCATCTCGATATTTTCAGCGCCACATTGAATCAAATCGCCTGCAATTTGCGGAAAATCCGCGAAGAAGATAACAAGACCGAAAAATAATGACTCCTGAACAAAAGTTTGCCCGCTGGGTAAGGGTAAGTATTGCCTCTTTCCTGCTGATGTTTGTCTACTTTGTCGTCGCGGACATCTGGATCCCGCTGACGCCGGACTCCACCGTCATGCGCGTGGTGACACCGGTTTCTCCGCGCGTTTCCGGCTACGTGGCGGCTGTCCATGTACACAACAACAGCCAGGTGAAGCGAGGCGACCTGCTGTTTGAGCTGGATGACACGCCGTTTCGCAATAAAGTGGAAGCAGCGCAAATCGCGCTGGAGCAGGCACGTCTTTCTAACGAACAGCTGGATGCGCAGATCGCAGCCGCACAGGCCAGCCTGAAAACCGCCGTGCTGACCGCGCGTAACGACAAGGTGACCTACGATCGTTATCAGAAACTCAGCACGCTGCAGAACGTGTCGCAGGCGGATCTGGATAAAGTCCGGACCACCTGGCAGAGCAGCGAGCAGTCCGTCAGTTCGCTGCAGGCGAACATCCGTAACCTGCGCATTCAGCGCGGTGAGCGGGAAGAACACCGCAACGTCACCCTGCAGAAATACCGCAACGCGCTGGATGAAGCGGAACTGAATCTTGGCTGGACGAAGGTTTACGCCCAGGCGGACGGCACGGTCAGTAACCTGCAGCTCAGCCCCGGCTATTACGCCTCCTCCGGCTCGGCCGCGCTGGCGCTGGTGAATAATCAGGCCGATATCGTGGCCGACTTCCGCGAGAAGAGCCTGCGCCATACCCATCAGGGAACCGATGCCGCCGTGGTGTTTGACGCCTTCCCGGGACACGTCTTCCGTGCGCATGTGACCAGCAGCGATGCGGGGATCCTCGCCGGACAGGAAGCGGTGAACGGCGAGCTGTCCGAGCCAGAAACCTCCAACCGGTGGGTTCGTGATGCCCAGCGTATGCGAATCCACGTGGCGCTGGACGAGGCGCTGCCGAAGCAGCTTCCGACCGGTGCGCGTGCCACCGTGCAGCTCTATAACAGCGAAGGGCCGTTTGCGCGCTTCTTCTCCGGGATGCAGATCCACCTGGTGAGCCTGCTGCACTATGTCTATTAACACTCTGGCGCGGGTGTTTACCCCGCACGGCAACATCGTCTATACGGCAAACGACTTTCGCCAGACCCTGCGCATCGTCTTTGCCGGCATGATTGCGCTGAGCATTTCGAGTTTTTACAACACTCACTACGGCGTGTTTTTCGTGGTCTACCCCATCATGCTGCTGTCGCTGGTACCGGTCTTTAACCGCCACGTGGCGAAGCAATTTATCTTTAGCGCCTCACTTAACTGCGTTGAAATGGTGATTATCATCGGCTATCTGTCGCAATGGCCGGTGATCATGACGTTAGTCGTGTTCGCCCTGTACGTCATGCGTTTTCGCTTTATGAGTAAGGGACCGCTGTTTCTGTTTGGTTCGATGGGCGTGGTCTGCCAGAGCGTGATGCTCAACTTTATGAGCTATCCCACCACCGACTGGCATACGTTGCTGTTTTCCAATATCGAAGCGAGCGTTATGGCGGTGTGCCTGAGCGCGCTGATGAATTACCTGCTGCCGGACGTGGAGCCGCGCAAGCCGCCGCCGCTGATTGAAAAAGATGACGCCCGTGTGCGCCACGAGTCGCTGCTTTCCGGGACCGTTGCCACCCTGATTTTCGTCATCTTCCAGATAAGCGACCTGAGCGACTCACTGTCCGCGCTGATGGCCGGGGTGTTGATTCTGTTTCCCATGCACTATCGCGGCGCGGTGATGAGTTCCCTCTGGCGCGTGGTCGGCGTGGTGCTGGGCTGCCTCTACATTCTGGTCGTCCAGCTTATCCTTTACGATCACAGCAGCCATATGCTGCTGATGATGCCGCTTATCGGCCTTGGGCTGGCATTTGGCGCGCGGCTGCACGTGATGGAGAAGGTCGGCGCCGGGGTCGGGTTTTCCAGCATCACCACCATCGGCATTATGTTCGGGCAGAACATGCACCCGGACAGCGACCTGGTGTTCAGCGATCTCTATCGCATAACCTCGGTGACCTTTGCGCTGGTGGCGACCCTGACAATGGTCTTCCTGGTGCATATGATCCTCAATCGCTTTGCCCCTACGCGCTATGTGATCGCGCCGCCTGAGGCGAATTAATGCGCGAGCACGGCAGGCAATTGCGAGAGTAAAAACAGGATCAGGCCAATCGTCCCGCCCACCAGCGTGCCGTTCACACGGATGAACTGCAGGTCTTTGCCGATGTTAAGCTCAATCTGGCGCGACATATCTTTGGCATCCCAGCTCTTGACCGTGTCGCTGATATGCCGCGTGAGGAACGCGGCAAAATCCGGTGCCACGCGGTGCGCCGCCTGCTCCAGATGCTCGTTCAGCGATGCCTGCAGGCTGGCATCGTTCGACAGCGTTTCGCCAAACCACAGTCCGGCGTTGGCGATGCGCTGCCTGACGCGCGAGTCCTCGCTTTGCATATCCGCTTTCAGCCACTGACGCAGGTCGGCCCACATCTCGCCCAGATAACGGTTAAACGCCTCGTCGTTCTTCAGGTAGTGCTTGATGTTATCGGCTTTGGCGGCCATTTCCGGATCGTTTTTCAGGTTGTCGATAAACTTCAGCGTGGCGCGGTCAAACGCCTGGCGGATCTGGTGCGTGCGGTCGTGGCTGATATCATCCAGCAGCGTATTCACCGCATTCGACACCATCTCCGCACTCTGATCGCCGAGCCACTCGGTAGGCAGCACCATGGCCTTGCGCGGATGCTCGGTCTTAAGCCAGTGCACAATCTGGTCGGCGATAAAGTCCCGCGTGCTGTCACGCTGGATAAGCGCGATCAGGCGGTTGATGATGGCGTCCAGCAGCACCTGATGGCGATTGTTCCGGGTCATGCTCTCCAGCATCACCGCGCTGGTTTCGGTGAAGTCGACCTTGTCGATGGCTTTGTGCACCGCCCGTTTGAGCAGCCGCTGAATGCGTCCGTCGTCGGTCAGTTCAAGAAAACCGCTCATTACCTGAATCAGATGCAGCCCGACGCGCCGGGCGTTGTCGGGCTGGCTGAACCAGGTGCCAATCATCTGTGCCGGTTCATAGCGGCGGATCAATGCCACCAGCGACTGGGTATCGAGAAACTTTTCCTGCACGAACTGACCCAGATTGTCGCCAATGCGGTCTTTGTTGCGCGGAATGATCGCCGTATGGCGTGAGATAAACGGGATAGGCACCCGGCGAAACAGCGCGACGACGGCAAACCAGTCCGCCAGTGCGCCGACCATCGCCGCCTCGGCAATGGCCTTTACGCCGCGCACCCAGAAGGTTTGCGGCAGGAACAGGGTGGTGATAAACGCCGCGGCGGCAATCAGCAGCAGCGACAGCGCCAGCAGCTTGGCGCGTTTAAGTTCAGCTATTTTTTCCATGGCTTAAGAATAGAGGGAGGCGGGAAGAAAATGCAAAAAACGCCACACGACCCACCCACCAAACGCCATCAGCACCACGCCAGCGGTTCGCTCAATCAGCCAGAGTGCACGGCTGAGCGTCCGCTGAACCACGGGCAAGCCCATCAGCGACACCAGCGCTAAATCCCAGACCAGCACCACCATTACCATCCAGACACCGCAGGTTGACTGCTGAAGCAGCGTGACATCCGGCCCTAACAGCGCCGTCATGAGCGCCAGATAAAAAAGTGCATTCTTCGGGTTTAACAGTGCCGAACCGAGCCCCAGCAGGATTTGCTTACGCAATGAGGGGCACCGCTGATGAGTCTCATTGAGCGCAAGCGTCTGTGGGCGGCTGCGCGCCAGCCGCGATCCAATCCAGAGCAGGTAGATCGCGCCGGATAATTCGATAAGGGTAAACAGCCACGAAAACGTGCGCAGGGCGCTCCAGCCGATAATCACCAGCACAATATAGAGCGCGTTACCCGCGGCGATACCGAGGCACAACCCGGCACTGCCGCGCAGCCGGTAACGTGCGGCGTAACCGACCAGCAAAAAGAAATCCGGACCGGGGCTTAACAGGGCTACAAAATGCGCCAGCGCCAGGGCGAGAAAAGCGGAAGGGAAGAACAGTTCCATCGTGACCTCCAGAGCAAAAACGGAGATCACCTTACGGCGTTACGTATCCTGATTATTGTCTGATATTGATCGGCCCGTCGCGTACTGGCGAGGCGTGGCGGCCGTGTAGCTGACGAAGGTTTTATGGAAATGGCTCTGGTCGGCAAACCCGCTCTGGTAACCGACATCGGCGAGATCATCTCCCGCACGCAGTCGCGCTTTGGCGTATTCCACGCGAGAGATGTTGAGAAAGCGTCCTGGCGTCAGGCCGGTGTCCTGTTTAAAGGTGCGAATTAATGTCTCTTTGCGCAGTGAAAACCGCCGGGCAAGGTCGTCAAGGGAAGGCGGAGCGGTGAGGTTCGACAGAAACGCCTCTTGCACCTGCTGACTCAGTGAATGGGGCTTATCTGTAGGGCCTGTAGAGGGAGGAAGGGCGCAAAGCAGTGCGTTCAGGGAGGCCGCGGTCATGTTCTCAACCACGTCAAGATAATGATTAAACAGCGTTTGGTCGCGAATGGCCTGCAGTGCCAGCGAAAGGTCAGTGTCGATATACAGCATATGATAGCTGCGTGGCTGCCCCGCCACCGGGTTGCAGCTGTGGGGCGCATGCGCCGGGATGACGATGATGTCGCCAGGGGTCAGGATATACTCCCTGTCATGGACTGTGCAGCACGTCTGGCCTTCCAGGATCGCGCCAATAGAGAGCTGTGGGTGACAATGACGTTTATACGCCTGGGTGCTCTGCCACGTGCTGCGCAGCTCGTGGCCGCAGGCGCGATGAAAGGTCTGGCGGATGTGTCGGGTCTCGGTCATGGGGGACTCCTGTCAGGAAAGTTTTTTATACCATGCCCGCGCGACATGTTGCAGTACCACGCTAAGAACCTTCCGGATATACCCAACTTTACGTCCATCGCCAGTCATATTGTCTACCCTTAATACCCTAAGCGGTAAAACAAGGAGATTCGACATGGCTTACCAGACAGTAAATCCTGCCACAAACCAGCTCATCAAAGAATATCCCTCCCATACCGACGCGGATGTTGAAGCGGCGCTGAAGGCGGCCGATGCGCTTTACCATTCGGACTGGGCAAAAGGCGACATTAACCAGCGCCTGCCGGTACTGCGTAAACTTGCGGACCTCATCGACGAACGTACGGAGGATCTGGCCAAAATTGCCAGCAAAGAGATGGGTAAGCTCATTGAACAGAGCCGCGGTGAAGTGAAACTGTGCGCGCAAATCGCCCGCTACTACGCGGATAATGCCCAACGGTTCCTCGCCCCGGTGAAGTACGACTCCGAACTCGGGGAAGCGTGGGTCGAGCACCACCCTATTGGCGTGCTGATGGCCGTTGAGCCGTGGAACTTCCCTTATTACCAGCTGATGCGTGTCCTCGCCCCGAACCTGGCGGCCGGTAACCCGGTGATCGCCAAACACGCCAGCATCGTGCCGCACTGTGCAGAGACGTTTGCACATCTGGTACGCGAGGCCGGTGCACCGGAAGGGGCGTGGACCAACCTGTTTATTTCGTCGGATCAGGTGGCGAACATCATCGCCGACGATCGTGTACAGGGTGCCGCGCTGACCGGTTCCGAAAAAGCGGGTAGCGTGGTCGCGGCGCAGGCGGCGAAGCACATCAAAAAATCGACCCTGGAGTTGGGCGGTAATGACGTCTTTGTGGTGCTGGATGATGCCGATCTGGAGAAGGCCGTGAAGACGGGCGTGAATGCCCGACTCAATAACGCCGGCCAGGTCTGTACGGCGGCGAAGCGTTTCATCCTGCATGAGAAGATTGCGGATGCCTTCCTCGCGAAATTCACCGAGGCATTTAAGCAGGTGAAGATTGGCGATCCGCTGGACGAGAGCACCACCCTGGGGCCGCTGTCCTCTCAGGATGCGCTGGACACGTTGACCACACAGGTCAACGAGGCGGTGAAAAACGGCGCGACGCTGCATTACGGTGGCAAACCGGTGCAGCGTGACGGGTGCTTCTTTGAGCCGACGATCCTGACGCATATCTCGCGCGACAACCCGGCCTACTTTGAGGAGTTCTTCGGCCCGGTGGCGCAGATCTATGTGGTGAAAAATGATGACGAAGCGGTCGCACTGGCGAACGATTCCCACTATGGTCTGGGCGGCGCGGTGTTCAGCAAGGATATCGAGCGGGCGAAGAAAATGGCGTCGCGTATTGAGACCGGCATGGTGTATATCAACTGGCTCACCGATACCGCCCCAGAGCTGCCGTTTGGCGGCGTGAAGCGATCCGGTTACGGACGCGAACTGTCGGACCTGGGGATCAAAGAGTTTGTGAACCAGAAGCTGGTGGTGGTGCGTAAGTAACTCCGCGAATAAAAAACCTGCCATCCGGCAGGTTTTTTTTGGGTTATTGCACTTCAATCTTGTCCCAGCCGCTTTTGAACATGCAGCTGTCGACTAAGGTATCCCGGCGATATTCATTCGCGTCTTCAACCGTGTAGCTCGTGGAAATATCCTTTTTCTTTTTCGATTTGTCCATTTTTTCCGAGCTCGAACCGGTCACAACATTGTCCGGGGGCAGATCAATCAGGGCCTGTGCTTCGCATTCCGTGAGCTTTTTATTCATCTCAGCGTCACTGACTCCCGGTTTCACCCATTTATACTGGACGCAACCGGTGAGCAGAAGCGTGATGCTCAGAACGCAAAGCGCGGTAATGCGGTGTTTCATCAGAAGGTGACTCCACCGCCTACATATGCGCCGTCGATCAGCGTGTGGCCAGGGCGACCGTCTTTGCCGTCAACGCTTACGTGACGATAACCCACTTTCAGCGTCACAGGCGTGATTGGCGTCCAGCTCACACCGCCGTTGGCTTCCACGTAGTTTTTCACGCTGTTGTTCAGACCTTCTGGTGCGGCATACCCTTCGCCAAACACGTGGATGCTGTCGGTCAGCGCAACGTTAATACCGCCACCGATGGGGAATGCCACGCCGTTATCGCCTTTTTTCGGGCCAAGGTAGATTGCTTTAGCGCCGGCATTCAGCATCACCGGGCCCACTTCCAGGTTGTAACCGGCGCCAACGCCACCTGTTTGCGTGCCGTCATCGGTGTTTTTGAGCCAGTTGCTTTCAAGGTACACACCGGATGAGGATTTACCCATTTCCAGATTAAGATTAGTAAAGTTTTTACCTTGCTCAATCGTGCCGCCCATAGCCAGTGCGGAACCCGACAGGACGGTCAGAGCAGAAAGAAGAAGAACATTCAGTTTTTTCATGTTTTGTGCCTCGTCATTAATTTCATCTGAGGCCACCTTAACAAGCGAAGTTTATGACTGCAAATGTGATTAAGGTCGTGTTTTTATGCTGTTTTTGTTAATGGCTGGCTTTTGAAATGTTGCTTTCATGTTTAGTTATCGCCGGGTCAATATGTATTACCTGGACGTTTAGGACAGGTTTAGTTTTTTGACTAAATAGACACTGAACGAGACAGAGGATAACCGTTTGACATGAATTAATTGGCTTTCTAATAATTTCCAGAAACATTTCAAATTTTACACTTTGTGGTTTAGTTTTACATTTCTGGCGGTTCATGCGCCTGCAATTGCCTGTCCGCGTATCTCTGCGGTGTCATTTTCCTGACACGTTTGTTCTTTACGTTGTTGGCTTCACTTTCTGGATACTAACAATATGAAAAGAAAAATTATTCCTGTGCTTATCGGTTGTGCGCTCTCTTTCTCTGGCCTGGCGGCGCAGCCCACGGCTGAACACTATGTTGTCAGCTTCCCCGAAGGCACGCGCGTGAGCTACAGCGGCGCGTTTGCCGGTGCGTTCCCGAAGGGGCTCCCGGTCGGGATCGGCTCTGGCCTGCTGTTTACCGGTAAACAGGGCGATACCCTGACGTTTGTGACCGTGACCGATCGCGGTCCGAATGCGGATTCGCCGAAAGTGGGGAAAGACGAAGCCAAAATCTTTGTCACGCCCGATTTCGCTCCGCTGCTGATGACGATTCGCGTACAAAATGGCAAAGCGGAGGCCGTCGATGCGCGCCCTCTGCATGACGATAAAGGCGAGATCAACGGTCTGCCGCTGCAAAGCGGCGTGATTGGCTCGACCAATGAAGTGGCGTTCAGTGACACGTTAAAGGTGCTGAAGGGCGACAATCGCGGGCTGGATACGGAAGGTATCACGCCGGACGGTAAAGGCGGTTACTGGCTGTGCGACGAGTACGGTCCGTTCCTGATTAACGTCGACAGTAAAGGCAAGATCCTGGCGATTCACGGTCCGCAGGCGGCGGAAGGCGAGAAATCCATCGCGGGCGGCTTGCCGAATATTATTAAATGGCGTCAACCAAACCGGGGCTTTGAAGGCCTGACCCGTATGCCGGACGGGCGTATCATTGCCGCGGTGCAAAGCACGCTGGATATCGACGGTAAAAGCAAAAAACAGGCGCTGTTTACCCGCCTGGTGAGCTTCGACCCGGCGACCGGGAAAACCGCGATGTACGGTTATCCCATCGACAGCGCGGCCTACAGCAAAAACAGTGACGCCAAAATTGGCGATATTGTGGCGCTTGATAACCAGCAGCTGCTGCTGATTGAGCAGGGCAGCGATAAAAACGATGGCATGCGCAACCTCATCTACAAGGTGGACCTCAGCAAGGCGAGCGATCTGACACGCTTCGATAAGCCGGGCGAATATCCGGAGTTTGATGACGAGAAGACGCTGGCCCAGCGCGGCATTACGCTGGCGGCTAAAACCCAGGTCGTGGATTTGCGCGCGCTTGGCTGGCAGCAGGAAAAGGCCGAAGGGTTAGCGCTGATTGACAACAACACGCTGGCGGTCGCGAACGATAACGACTTTGGCGTGAAGGTGGCGATGGAAAATCCGGTCGAGGGCAAGAAGCTCAAGGACTATCGGGTGAATTCGCAAGGCGCGCTCACGATTGATGATAAACCGGTTGCGACCACCCTCGCCGTGAAGCCGCTGGCGAAGCCGGCGTCAGAAAGCGAACTGTGGATTGTGACGCTGCCCGACGCGCTGAAATAATCTCACAGCCCTCTCCTCAATTGCGGAGAGGGCTGCGTTCGTACGGTTATTTGCGCAGTGCTGCAAACGCTGTCTGGATCTCGTCTTCCGGCAGCTGTAGCCCAATAAACACCATGACGCTTCGCGGTGTTTCATCTCCCCACGGTCTGTCCCAGTCCGCGCTGTACAGCCGCTGTACGCCCTGGAACAGCAGGCGGTTCGGTTCGCCATCAATCCACAGCATCCCTTTGTAGCGCAACAGCCTGTCGGCAAAAGAGAGCAGCAGGTTTTCCATGACGCGGGAGACGTCGCTGATATCCACCGGGTAATCCAGCTCGACCACAATCGACGAGACGTCGTTTTGCTTATCTGCCATAAAGTGGAAGCGCGGCGTTGAGGTGACATGCTCTTCCAGCATAAAGCCGTTGGTGTTGAACAGCTGCGAGAGGTCGATATCACCGTGCGTCGCGATGTAAATCGGCGCCCGCGAGTTGATACGCGTCAGGCGCTCGCGCAGTTTTTCGCTGTCGCCCGCCACGTCGGTTTTGGTCAGCAGGATGCGATCGGCGTAGCCCACCTGCGACTGGGCGAGGGTGAACTGGTTCATCTGTTCGTCGGCATGAACCGCATCGACCAGCGCAATGACGCCGTCCAGCAAGTAGCGCTGGCAGAGGATCTCATGGGCGAAAAAGGTCTGAATAATCGGGCCGGGGTCGGCCATACCGGTGCATTCAATCACCAGGCGGTCAAAATCGATTTCACCGCGATCGCGGCTGTCGAGCAGATCCAGCAGGGCGTCTTCTAATTCATTCGAGCGGGTGCAGCAGATGCAGCCGTTAGTCAGGGTTTTGATCTGCGTGGCGCGATCGCCAATCAGCTGATCGTCGACCGAGACTTCGCCGAATTCGTTTTCGATCACGGCGATTTTGAAGCCGTGCTGCGCGTTCAGAATGTGGCGCAGCAGGGTGGTTTTACCGGCGCCAAGGAAACCGGTCAGCAGGGTGACGGCAATCGGGGTCATGGTCTCTCCTTTAGCAGCAGCGTACGCCGCCTTCTCCACTCCCGCCGTAGCGCGCTTCCTGACGCTCGCGGAAGAATTCGGTATAGGTCATGTACGGTTTATCCGGATGGTTGGTCTTCATATGCTCAACGTAGTTGTCATAGTCCGGAATGCCAATCAGCATTTTCGCCGCCTGACCGAGGTATTTTTTCGCTTCGCCTAAGTTACCAAACATTGTGCCTTCCAGATAGAAAAAGCCCGGCAGGGGCTGCCGGGCGTAGTTTCCCTTCACCCTAACCCTCTCCCGCAGGGAGAGGGATGCGAGGGCGGATTAGTGGTGTGAAGAGGTCTTCACGCCGCCTTCCGGTACCGGGACATACGGGGTTTCTTTATCCGTACGACCCTCGGCGTTACGCACGTTCAGCCAGGTTTTGATGCCGTAGAAGATGATGCTGTACACCACCACCAGGAACAGAATACTCAAACCTGCGTTGGTGTAGTTGTTCACCACGATGTGGTTCATGTTGGCAATCTGCTGCGCAGTGAGGTCCGCGCCGCCTGCGGCAATTTTCTCTTTGTACTGGTTAGCCATGAAGAAGAAGCCTTCCAGCTGCGGGTTGGCGCTGAACAGTTTCAGACCAAGCGCCCAGGTGGTGCAGAGCAGCAGCCACAGCGCAGGGATCACGGTGACCCAGATGTATTTGGTGCGTTTCATCTTCACCAGTACAACGGTGCCAAGAACCAGGGCGACAGCGGCCAGCATCTGGTTAGAGATACCGAACAGCGGCCACAGGCTCTTCACGCCGCCCAGCGGGTCGACAACGCCCTGATACAGCAGGTAGCCCCACAGACCCACGCAGCCCGCGGTTCCCAGAATACCCGCCACCAGAGAGTCGGTTTTCTTCAGGAACGGCACGAAGTTACCCAGCAGGTCCTGCAGCATAAAGCGTCCCGCACGGGTACCGGCGTCCAGCGCGGTGAGGATGAACAGCGCTTCAAAGAGAATACCGAAGTGGTACCAGAAGCCCATGTCCGCCCACGGCAGCACTTTGTGGAACACGTGTGCGATACCCACTGCCAGCGTCGGTGCGCCACCGGCGCGGTTCAGGACTGAGGGTTCGCCAATGTCTTTCGCGGTCTGCATGATCTGCTCAGGCGAAATCACGAAGCCCCAGGAGCTGACGGTTGCGGCAGCATGTGCGCTCGCATCTTTCAGCTGCGCCATGATCAGCGCCGCGTTATCACCGCCCATCTCATGCAGGTTTGGCATGGTAATGCCCAGGCCTGCCGGAGGGGTGTTCATCGCGAAGTAGAGACCCGGTTCGATGATGGACGCGGCAACCAGCGCCATGATCGCCACGAAAGACTCCATCAGCATTGCGCCGTAGCCAATCAGACGCGCGTCTTTTTCGTTAGCCAGCAGCTTCGGTGTGGTACCGGAAGCAATCAGGGCGTGGAAGCCAGAGACCGCACCGCAGGCGATGGTGATAAACAGGAACGGGAACAGCGCACCTTTCCACAGAGGACCGGTACCGTCGATGTACTGGGTCACTGCCGGCATTTTCAGATCCGGGTTAATCACCAGGATGCCGATCGCCAGACCAACGATAACGCCGATTTTCAGGAAGGTCGCCAGGTAGTCACGCGGTGCCAGGATCAGCCAGACCGGCAGCAGAGCGGAGACAAACGCATACCCAATCAACGCGAAGGTGATGGTGGTGTCCTTGAAGGTCAGCGCCGGGCCCCAGTACGGGTCGTGCGCAATCACGCCACCGAAGTAGATGGATGCAACCAGCAGCACAATACCAATCACCGACACTTCACCCACGCGACCCGGGCGGATAAAGCGCATGTAGATACCCATGAATAGCGCAATCGGCACGGTAGAGCAGACGGTGAAGACCCCCCACGGACTTTCGGCCAGCGCTTTCACCACGATTAACGCCAGCACCGCGAGGATGATGATCATAATCAGGAAGCAGCCGAACAGCGCGATGGTCCCCGGCACGCGGCCCATCTCCTCTTTCACCATCTCACCCAGAGAGGCGCCGTTACGGCGAGAAGAGATAAACAGCACCATAAAGTCCTGCACCGCCCCGGCCAGCACTACGCCCGCGAGCAGCCACAGGGTACCAGGCAGGTAGCCCATCTGCGCGGCCAGAACCGGGCCGACCAGCGGACCCGCACCGGCGATAGCGGCAAAGTGGTGACCAAACAACACGTAGCGGTTGGTGGGCACGTAGTTGAGACCGTCATTATTAATGACCGCCGGAGTGGCACGCGTCGGGTCGAGTTTCATGACCTTCTGCGCGATGTATAAGCTGTAGTAGCGATAAGCAACAAGATAGACGGAGACAGACGCAACGACGATCCACAGGGCGCTTACGTGTTCGCCCCGGCGTAGTGCGACAACCGCCAGACAAAAAGCGCCGAGGATCCCGAGTAACGCCCAGGGCACGTGCTTCAGTAGTTTTTTCGTATCCATAGTAAGACCTGGTTTTTTATGTAATGAAAAAGGGTCAGGGTTCGTTATGAGGAGGTATTGATTAATGCTGGAGCGATCGTGCCAGAACCACGCGCGTGTAAAGACAGGTAAATGAATGAGCGGTTGAAAGGGCCAGGTGAGCGGTCAAAGAGGGCGGCGAGTGGTTCCGTCTCGCCGCCGCCGGGAGAAATTATGTGATTGAGATCACGTGGTTATCTGCTGTGCGCTCTACCACCAGATAATTTTCCAGCGTTTTAAGCAGCTTCTCTTTTAGCCAGTTGGGCTCCAGGATTTGAATGTTCGGCAGCCAGTAGAACAGCAGCGGCAGGATCTGGTTCTCGTGTGCCGCCTGACAGCGCAGCGTGACGCCGTTGTGCTGCTCACCGACAAGCTCTTGTTCCGGCAGCAGGTCGCGGCGCATAAAGTAATGTGAAATAGTATCTTTAATGAATATTTTCACTTCGAAAGTGTCTTCCGACACCCACGGATCAAGGCTTTTTTCCAGCAGCCCGAGCGCATTTTCTTCCGGCGTGAAGGTTTTTTGTTGAATATCAAACCAGCTAATCTGACTCAACGAGAAGGATTTTAGCCGGCTATTCTCGGTGGCTTGTAAATACCATATATTTTTATTGTTAATGAGTTTATAGGGATTAATCAGGCGGGTTTTACCCTTATAAACGATCTGGCATACATTACGATTCTTAATCGATTTCTCGATTTTCGATAAATAGCGACGAATATCACGTTCTACCGTGTGCTCTGCTTCGTTGCCAAGAATAAGAATATGATTTTCGTCAACGCGTGTTTCAAGTTTCTGCCAGAATTCCGTATTTCTTTCCGGGAAAAAGCTATCGGCATTCAGGAAGTTAGCAATCGTGTGATGTAATCCTTGTCCACCGGGAGATTGTGCGGAGTGGATCAGGCGATACAGTCCGTTACCGGTATGTTCCACAATAGGTGAAAGCGCATTTAAATCCCGGTAGACGGTGCGCTCGGTAATTTTAAATTTTTCCATGAGCGCACTGCGGTTTACCACACCATTTAAATGTAACTCAACCAGAATATCGACCAGACGTTCAGCCGAGCGGCTCCGCGTCGATTTAGCCATAAGGTCTTCCTGTATATTAGGGTATGCGCTGAATGATGCGGGTAGCACTGACATGTATTGTCAGTATTCAGACACAGAAAATTTCTCTTATGGCTATATAACGGCGTGATTAAGCGGAAACCTTAGGAATTTTTGTGGAAATTGGCGCTGGCCGGGAAATGGCCAGCGCAGGAGGGGGTCACACTGCGGCTTCAGTCTCCATCATGACGGGGTGGAAACGGCGTTTAAAATAGATCAGGCCGTGTCCCGCTTCGCTCAGAATGATATTTTTAATTTCAACGAGATAAACCAGATGGGTGCCGATGGTTTGCACCTGGCTAATCTCGCCTTCAAGGCTTGCCAGCGCGCCCTTCAGCACCGGTTGCCCCTGCGGACCTTTCTGCCAGCAGGAGAGGGCAAAGCGATCGTCCATTGCCATGCCGGTCATCCCGGCGAAGTGGCGGGCCATGATCTCCTGCTCATGGTTCAGCACGTTGACGCACAGCTTACCGTTACCCTGGAAAACCGGGTTCATGGCGCTGTTGGCATTGATGCAGACCATCAGCGATGGCGGGGTGTCCGTGACTGAACAGACGGCGGTGGCGGTGATACCGCAGCGTCCTGCATCGCCCTCGGTGGTGACAACGTTAACCGCCGCCGACAGGCTGGCCATCGCATCGCGAAAACGCAGGCGTTGTTCTGTATGCATTGAAACCTCCCGCTGCGTTATTTCAGCAGCTTATCCAGCATGTTGATATCGGAATTATTGTGCAGGTGCGGCACCGTCCAGCCATGCTGGTCGTACTCGGACATGCAGCGGTCGACCATTGCCATCATTTTGTCCATGTTGCCAGAGCTCTGTGCCTGACGCAGACACTGCAGACGGATTTCGTCCTGGCTGCCGGAGTAGTTGATCTCATACAGCTCGTGACGACCACCAAACTCGCTGCCGATGGCATCCCACATCAGTTTCAAAATCTTAATGCGTTCCACGTGATCCATGCCGTTGGAGCCGCGCACGTATTTCGCCAGATACTGGTCGATCTGCGGATTGTTCAGGTCTCGTGCGCTGGACGGCAGATAGATCAGGCCGCTGGTGACATTACGCTCGATGATGTTCTTGATCTTCGCATAGGCCATCGGGGCCATGACGCGGTAGGTCTGCAGTGCCGCGTGATCCGGCAGGTACGCACCATTCACCCACGGTGTGGCTTCAGAACACATGGAGTCGCTAAGCGCCCAGAACATGTTGCGCCAGGCCACCACTTCCCCGAGATCCGCCTGCACGCCGCGGAACTCCAGGGTGCCGGTACACTCCAGCGATTTCTTCAGCAGCGCGGTAATGAAATCGAGCTTCACCGCCAGACGTACGCAGGCCTGCAGCGGGTACATGCGGGCAAAACCGCCTTCCATGGTCCAGCGACGGCAGCGATCGAAATCGCGGTAGATCAGCACGTTTTCCCAGGGGATCAACACATGATCCATCACCAGGATCGCGTCGTTTTCGTCGAAACGGCTGGAGAGCGGGTAGTCGTATGGAGAGCCGGTCGCACCTGCCACCATTTCGTAAGAGGCGCGAGAGATCAGCTTCACGCCTTCGGCGTCCATTGGCGCAACGAACATCAGCGCGAAGTCCGGGTTTTCGCCCATCACCTGCGCGGAGCCAAAACCGATCATGTTGTAGTGAGTCAGCGCCGAGTTGGTTGCCACCACTTTTGCGCCGCTAACGATGATCCCGGCGTCGGTCTCTTTTTCCAGCTTGATGTAGACGTCTTTTACTTCGTCCGCCGGTTTGTGACGGTCGATGGGGGGATTAACGATGGCGTGGTTGAAGTAAAGCCCGGTTTCCTGAATACGGGTGTACCAGTTGCGGGCGTTCTGTTCGAACTGGCCGTAGAACGCCGGATTGGCACCGAGCGCGCAGCCAAACGCCGCCTTGTAGTCCGGGGTGCGGCCCATCCAGCCGTAGCTCAGGCGCGACCACTCGGCGATGGCGTCACGCTGTTGACGCAGGTCGTCGGCGCTTTTCGCCACGCGGAAAAACTTATGGGTGTAGCCGCCGCTGCCGGTATCGGTACCCCAGCACAGCGTGTCCTGCATGTCAGGCTTGTGCAGCGCATCGTACATCTGTGCGATGGAGGCTGCCGCATTGCGAAACGCCGGATGAGTGGTCACGTCTTTGACGCGCTCGCCGTAGATATAAATCTCACGGCCATCCTGCAGGCTTTTTAAATACTCTTCACCGGTTAACGGACGTTTGGCATCAGCGCGGAAATCTTCAGGCTTCATAGGGACCTCGTATCGGAACAGTGATGTTAAATTTATGTTTTGTTTTTGTTGTTTAATTGAAGCCTGAGCGGGGGTGAACGTGAAGGGACGATTGGGACAACGGCTGGTACTTTTCGCATATGATCGCAGAGTGTGATTTCCCTCACCCTGAACCCGGGGGAGGGTCAGGGCTGGGGTGGGGTGACAGACGACACCGGTACTTTTTGTGCCCGATACGCGCTCGGCGAACACCCCACTAACCGATTAAAAAACCGGGCAAAATAGGCCGGGTCTTTAAACCCCAGCTGCCAGGCGATTTCGCTGACCGCGCTGTCGGAGAAGAGCAGCATCCGCCTCGCTTCACGCAGCTGACGGTCAAAAATCAGCCGCTTCGGCGGGCGGTTGGCGAAGCGCCGGCAGATATCGGTCAGACGCGATTCGGTCAGGTGCAGTTCGCTGGCATATTCCGGCACCGTCCAGTGCTCATGAAAATGGACGTCAATCAACTGGGTAAAGCGCTGGAACAGTTTCAGCTCGCCGCGCATGCCGCTGGCGGCGTGATCGTCGAGCTTCGCGTTGCGCAGCAGCAGGGTGAACACCGCCTGGGCTAACAGAACCAGCGTGTGTTCGCGCCCGGGCAGTTGTTCCGTCGATTCCCGGGCAATCAGCGGCCAGTAGTGCTTCAGTGCCGCCAGTTCGTCCGGCTTATCGGCCAGCGAGAGGCAGATCCCCGGCAGGCCAAAGGCTTCCCGCGTGCCGGGGTAGAGCACTTCCAGCAGCGGCCAGATCAGATCCTCGCGCACCGTCAGAACGTGCCCGTCGCTGTCGGATTCGGTAATAAACGCGTGCGGCACCGACGGGGGCGTGAGCACAAATAGCGGAGCCTGCACCGAGTAGCGGTGATCGTCGAGCTGCAGTTCGATCTGTCCGGTATCCAGAAAGTGCATCTGAAAATACTGGTCGTGACGGTGAGCCTGCATGTCGCGGCCAAAAAAGGCCGCCATGCGGGCGAACGACTGATAGTGAACATCATCCGTTCCCAGACTTTCGTCGTACTCTTTGCTGATGTCGATATTCGCGATCGGGCTCTGGCACATAGCCGCTCCTTACGGGATTTTCTGCGCCGCCATACCTGGCTCGTGCTCAAGGCTCTCCCGCTGCGTCATCGGGATACGTGTCAGCACCAGCGCGCCGACCACCAGCAAGCCGGCAACAAACCACAACCCGGAGCTGAAGCTGCCGGTGCTGTCACGCAGAATGCCGATCAACAGCGGGCTGACGGCGGATCCGACGTTACCGATGGCATTGATCACCGCCAGTGCGACCGCCCGCGACTGCAGGCTAATAACCCGATCCGGCGTGGTCCAGAAGATCGCCATGGCGGTAAACGATCCGGTTGAGGCCATGATGATGCCAAGCAGCTGGATCAGGCTGTGGTGGGTCGCCGAGGCCAGCAGCCATCCTGCCGCCGCAAAGAGGTACGGCAGAATGGTGTGCTTTTTTCGCTCTTTCAGCCTGTCGGAGCGGCGGCTCCACCAGATCATCCCGAGGATGGTGCAAAACTGCGGGATCGCCGCCAGCAGGCCAATCACAATGTTGCTGCTGCCGGTGTTGAAGCTCTGCAGGATCTGCGGCGTCCAGATATTAATCGCGCTCAGGGTGTTCGTGAGGCAGAAATAGGCCAGGGTATAGAGCAGCACGGCCGGGGTAAACACTTCGCGCAGCGTCGAACGCGGCGTGACGGGACGGGCGATGGCCGACTCCTGCTCGCGGGCGATCATTGTTTTAAGCGCCTGCTTTTCGTCGTCATCCAGCCAGCTGGCCTGATCCGGCGTGTCGTTCAGGTAGAACCACGTCACAACGCCGAGCACCACGGACGGTAGCCCTTCCAGCAGGAACAGCCATTGCCAGCCTTTCAGGTTCCACAGCCCGTCCATGGCCAGAATATAACCGGAGAGGATCGAGCCGAGCATCATGGTCACCGGCATGGCGATCATAAACAACGCATTGGCGCGGGCGCGGTGGTAAGCAGGGAACCACCAGGTGAGATAGACGAGGATCCCCGGCAGGAATCCAGCCTCGGCAATGCCCACCAGCATGCGCAGCACATAGAGCGTGTGCGGGCTGGTGGCGAACATGGTGCAGGTGGAAGCGATGCCCCACACCACCATGATCCCGGCGATCCAGCGCCGGGCGCCGACCTTCGCCAGCATGATGTTGCTGGGGATCCCACATATCACATAGGTGACGTAAAACAGGGTGGCGGCCAGGCCAAACATGGTCGAGGTGAGGCCCAGATCTTTGCCCATCGTCAGCCCGGCAAAGCCGATGTTAATGCGGTCAAGAAACGAGAAGACAAACAGGATAAAGAGAAACACGATCAAACGACGAAACAGCTTCTGAATAACGCGGTGTTCTACAGCTTTATTATCATGGGTTTGCAGGGTAGAGGTCGTCATGTTGCGCTCCACATCGTACGTTTAGTAGACGGATTTATTGTTATTTACTGACGTAACCGGGATATCGATAAAACGTGCCGCCAGCGCCTCGGCGCTGCGTGCAAGCAGGGTGGTGTCGACCCCGACGGCGACAAACAGCGCGCCAAGCTCGAGGTAGCGTTTTGCCAGCGGCTCGTTAGCCATCAGGATGCCGGGCGCTTTGCCTGCCGCACGGATCTGCGCAATGGCCTTCTCGATGGCGGCCTGGACTTCCGGGTGCTGCGGATTTCCGGCAAAGCCCATGTCGGCGCTCAGATCCGCCGGGCCAATAAACACCCCGTCCACGCCTTCCACATCGAGGATGTGCGGCAGATTTTTCAGCGCCTCGCGCGTTTCAATCTGCACCAGCACGCACATGGCATCGTTAGCGCGCTGCAGGTAATCAGGCGTGCGGTTCCAGCGCGAGGCGCGAGCCAGCGCGCTGCCCACGCCGCGGATCCCCGCCGGTGGATAACGCGTGGCGCGCACCGCCAGCCGGGCTTCATCGGCGTTTTGTACCATCGGCACCAGCAGGGTTTGCGCCCCGACGTCCAGCAGCTGTTTGATCTGGACCGGATCGTTCCACGACGGGCGTACCACCGGCTGGCTGGCGTAAGGCGCGATCGCCTGCAGCTGGGTCAGGACGGTTTGCACGTTATTGGGCGCGTGCTCTGCGTCGATCAGCAGCCAGTCGAAACCCGCACCGGCCAGCAGCTCGGCGCTGTAACTGCTGGTCAGCCCCAGCCAGAGGCCGATTTGCGGTTTTCCGGCGCTGAGCGCCGCTTTGAATCTGTTTTCCATGGTGGTCTCCTAAACAAAACGGCAGCTGATGGAGCCCATCTTGCCGTAGTCCACGTGGAAGGTATCGCCCTTGCTGGCCGGCACCGGGCGGGTAAACGAACCGCCGAGGATGATTTGGCCAGGCTCCAGCTGAACGTCGTACGGCGCGAGTTTATTGGCAAGCCATGCCACACCGTTGGCCGGGTGGTTGAGCACGCCCGCGGCGACCCCGGTCTCTTCAATGACGCCGTTGCGGTAGAGCAGCGCGGAGATCCAGCGCAGATCCAGCTCGTCGGGTTTAATCGGGCGACCGCCAAGGATCACACCTGCGTTGGCGGCGTTATCGGAGATGGTATCGAACACCTTGCGTGGACGCTGGGTCTCGGGATCGATGTTGTGGCAGCGGGCGTCGATCAGCTCCAGCGCGGGGATGACGTAATCCGTGGCGTTGTAGACATCGAACAGGGTGCAGTTTGGGCCGCGCAGGGGTTTTGCCAGCACGAAGGCCAGCTCCACTTCGATGCGCGGGACGATAAAGCGGTCGGCAGGGATATCGCCGCCGTCGTGGAAGAACATGTCGTCGAGCAGAGCGCCGTAGTCCGGCTCGCTAATCTGCGAGCTGGCCTGCATCGCTTTGGAGGTGAGGCCAATCTTGTGGCCTTTCAGCACGCGACCTTCGGCGATTTTCAGGCTCACCCATTCGCGCTGTACGGCGTAGGCGTCGTCAAGGGTGATCGTCGGGTAGTCGAGCGAGATCTGGCGGATCTGCTCCCGGGACTGCTCCGCCTGATGCAGACGATGGGCGATCAGGGTATGGGTGTGTTTATCGAGCATGGCGATTTCCTGTTGTTGCCGGGTGGCGTGCTGCTCACCCGGCTTGCGTTCAAAGCCGTTGTCGGCCCGGTAAGGGCGCTACTTAAACAAAGCGTGCACGTTGTTTTGTTTGTAATTGAGCGTCGGGTGCAGCTCGTCTATTTCAAAAGAGAGCGCCAGATAGCGCGATGCCATCAGGTCGGCGAAGTGGGTTTTAATCAGCTCAAACAGTGCCTTTCCCACCGCCTCCCGGCTCTCCAGACTGCGCCCGGCGCCAATCTTCAGCGTCATATGCACAAAGGCGTAATCGTGCTTACCGTCGGCCATCTGCCAGGTGTCCAGCCAGTGCGCGCGGCTACGGATACCGCCGAGTGGGAAGATTCCCGAGGCGGCAAGCGCGTCGTTCACTTTGGCGAACAGTGCTGGCAGGTCCGCCTGCTCGCGGATGTTGTCAGTGCATTCAGCAATAAAGTGCGGCATGGTGGCTCCTTACGCGGACGCGGGCAGGGGGAAAACGGCGTTAACCTGGCCGGTGCCGGAGCTGGGGAACAGCTCGGTGAGGAACTCCACCTTGCCGTCGTATGTGTCCCAGCCGAGCATCCCCAGCAGCATCACCGTGTCGTGCATATTGCCCTCGCCGTAGCAGTAGTGGGCATACTCCGGCAGCATGCTGCAGAACTCCCTGAACTTGCCTTCACGCCACAGCTTCACCACGCGTTCGTCCATCTGACGGTCGAACTCGCGGGTGTAGCTGTTCATTCCCTCTTCGGCGCGCTGGTCGTCGATAAAACGGTGCGACAGCGAACCGCTGGCGAGCACCGCCACGGTGCCGTCGTATTTCTGAATCGCGCTGACGATGGCCTCGCCCAGCCTGCGGCTGTCGGCGAAGTCGTGGACGGTGCAGAACGCGGCGATAGAGATCACTTTGAAGTGCTTATCGCTGTTCATGTAGCGCATTGGCACCAGCGTGCCGTACTCCAGCTTGAGGCTCGGGATGTTGTGCGCTTTGGCACGTACGCCGAGTTTCACCGCTTCGTCGGCGATAAGCTGGCCGAGCGGCGGGTTGCCGTCGTAGTCGTAGGTCATGTCGCGGATAAAATGCGGCAGCTCGTTGCTGGTGTAGATGCCGGAGAAATGATCCGCGCAGTTGATGTGGTAGGCGCTGTTCACCAGCCAGTGGGTATCGAACACAATAATGGTGTCGACGCCCAGCTCCCGACAGCGCTTGCTGATTTCTTTATGTCCGTCGATGGCGGACTGGCGGCAGCCGTGGTTTTTTCCCGGCAACTCAGAGAGGTACATTGACGGAACGTGGGTAATTTTTGCCGCTAACGCTAACTTGCCCATACTCAGATCCCCCATTTTGGAATCGGATGGTCGCCCATGGAGATGCAGACGTTTTTCATTTCAGCGAACACCTCGAAGCTGTATTCGCCCCCTTCGCGCCCGGTACCGGAAGCCTTCACGCCGCCAAACGGCTGACGCAGGTCGCGCACGTTCTGGGTGTTTACAAACACCATTCCGGCTTCGATATTGCGCGCCAGGCGCAGCACTTTGCTGACGTCCTGGGTCCAGATGTATGACGCCAGGCCGTACTCCACGTCGTTAGCCAGACGCAGCCCTTCGGCTTCGTCCTTAAACGGCAGCAGGCAGGCAACCGGACCGAAAATCTCTTCCTGGGCCACGCGCATCCGGTTGTCGACGTCTGCCAGCACGGTCGGGCGCAGGAAGTTGCCGTTTTTCAGGTGAGCAGGGAGATCGGTGGGTTTGTCAGGGCCGCCCGCCAGCAGGGTCGCGCCTTCTTCAATGCCAAGACGGATATAGCCGGAGACTTTTTCCCAGTGCTGCTGGCTGATCAGCGCGCCAACCTGAGTGTTCGGATCGGTCGGGTCACCCACGCGCAGACGGTTCGCGCGCTCGGCAAAGCGCCTGACGAATTCCGGGTAGATGCTCTGCTGAATGAAAATGCGTGAGCCAGCGGTGCAACGCTCGCCGTTGATGGAGAAGATGGTGAACAGGGCGGCGTCCAGCGCGCGTTCGATATCCGCATCTTCAAAAATCAGCACCGGAGATTTCCCTCCCAGCTCCATGGAGTATTTCTTCAGTCCGGCGTTTTTCATGATGTTGCGCCCGGTGGCGGTGCCGCCGGTAAAGGAGACGGCGCGCACGTCGTGGTGACGTACCAGCGCATCGCCCGCCGTTGCGCCATAGCCCTGCACCACGTTCAGCACGCCCGCCGGAATACCGGCCTCCAGCGCCAGCTCGCCCAGACGGTCGGCGGTCAGCGGGGAGAGCTCAGACATCTTCAGCACCGCGGTGTTGCCCAGCGCCAGGCACGGCGCAACCTTCCAGGTGGCGGTCATAAACGGCACGTTCCACGGCGACACCAGCGCGCAGACCCCCACCGGCTGCACCAGGGTGTAGTTGAGCATCTTGTCGTCGACCGGGTAGGTTTTACCGTTCATCTGCTGGCACACTTCGGCGAAGAACGCGAAGTTGTGCGACGCGCGTGGAATAAGCACGTTTTTGGTCTGGTGGATCGGCAGGCCGGTGTCGGCGGTCTCGAGGGCCGCAATCTCCGGAACGTGTTGATCGATAAGATCCCCGAGGCGACGCATCAGGCGTGCGCGCTCTTTCATCGGCAGGTTAGCCCACCTCGGGAATGCCTCTTTGGCCGCCGCCACGGCCTGATGAATTTCAGCTTCACCGCCGGACGCGACCTCCGCCAGCACCTCTCCGGTGGCCGGGTTAGTGGTGTGGAAGTAATCACTTCCTGCGACGTTCTTGCCGTTAATCCAATGGTTTATTTTTTTCATTTTGCAGTCTCCTCACTGACAATGCGGTTCACCAGGCGGCCCACGCCCTCCACTTCCACGACCACTTCGTCGCCTGGCTGTACGTCAGACAGACCCTTTGGCGTGCCGGTGGCAATCATGTCGCCGGGCTGCAGGGTCATAAATTCGCTGAGATAGGCAATCAGGAACGGGATGCTGAAGATCAGATCGGCAGTGGTCCCTTGCTGGCGTAATTCCCCGTTCACGAAGGTACGCAGGGTTAAGTTATGCGGGTCGGGAATGGCCTCTTTCGGCACGATATGCGGGCTGAGGGGGGTCAACCCGTCGCGGCTTTTCACCCGCAGGTTCGGGCGGTAGTAGTTTTCCAGGTAGTCACGGATGGCGTAATCGTTGCAGACGGTATAGCCCGCGACATAGTCCATCGCCTCGCGCTCGCTGACCTTGTGCGCCGTTTTGCCGATGACCACCACCAGCTCCGCCTCGTAGTGCATGTACTCAATGTTGTTCGGGCGGACCGAGGTCTGGTTATCGCCGGTCACGGTGTTGGGGGCTTTGATAAACACCAGCGGTTCCGTTGGTGGCGTAAACGCCAGCTCGCTGGCGTGATCGGCGTAGTTCAGACCAAGCGCGAACAGCGTGGCGTGCGGATGTGGGCCTTGCGCATGGGCGACCTCGCGTTCATCAACCACCGGGTTTTCCAGGGACGGGAAGCCTTTCGCCAGAATGCGTACGCGATCGCCCGGCTGCAGCGGGACGCGCGAGTGTGGGGTGCCGAGCAGAATTGCATCGCCCGGACTGAGGGTGGCGAACTCGCTCAGGGCGCTCAGCAGTTCGGCGGCATTGCGCTGCAGGTCAGCGGTGTTCCAGTGGTCCGCTTCCCGGCCGTTAATTTCGGTGACGATGGTCAGGTTATCAACGTGGTCGACGGCGGCCAGCTCTCCCAGCGGACAAAAGCCGTCGCGGCATTTGGCCTTGATCGCCGGGCGATAAAAACTCTCTTCCGGCAGGCTCACCTCGTTGGCAAGCGCGTAACCGGCGATGTACTCCGCCGCCTCGTCCACGGGAACGTTACGCGCCGTTTTGCCCACAACCAGCGCAACCGTGGCACCGCTTAACACGGTTTCTCCCTGCGGGAAGGGAATGGGGTCGCCCGTGCGGATCACGGTGTTATGCGGTTTGATAAACCACACGGCGGTTTTTGGCGGCGTGTTGTAGGGGGCTTTTTCAAACGCGTCGCGCCAGGCATCGCGCTGGCTCTGGTGGTTCAGCGCTACGGCAAAAACAGTACCTTTCATTCACTTACTCCTCAGGCCGGACGTCCGGTCTGTGATTTCATTAATATGTTAATAATCTGGTTGTATGCCTTTGCTGTTTATTTCGCAACCAGAAGTGAATAATTTGTGATATGAATAACAATAAATTTACATAAAGAGATTAAAGGCTATATTTATCATTGCGTTAATAAATCAGGCTTGTTTCTGTTAGACTTTTTGTCGTAAAACGCGTTGTGTGTAAAACCAGCAGAACTGAATTGTTCATGTGTTAATGATTACCGGGAGAGGCTATGCATGATTCATTAACTATCGCCCTGTTACAGGCGCGGGAAGCGGCGATGTCTTACTTCCGCCCGATTGTGAAACGGCATAACCTGACCGAGCAGCAGTGGCGCATCGTGCGCGTGCTGGCCGAACATCCGTCGATGGATTTTCACGATCTGGCGTTTCGCACCTGTATCTTGCGTCCCAGCCTGACGGGCATTCTGACGCGCATGGAGCGTGACGGTCTGGTGCTGCGCCTTAAGCCCGTAAACGATCAGCGCAAGCTGTACGTATCGCTGACCAAAGAGGGGAACAGGCTATACGAGCGTGCCCAGGCCCAGGTGGAAGAGGCGTATCAGCAAATCGAGGCCGAATATACGCCGGCGAAGATGCAACAGCTGACAGCGCTGCTGGAAGAGTTTATTGAACTGGGGAACCGGCATATCACAGCGCGCGAAGAAGAGTAAAAACCACAAATTTAAGGATGATTTTCGTAAAGTTTTCCCTTTCCAGGCCGAAAATCCTGTTATCTGTCTGATGGAAAGCGAAAACATGTTAAACCGTATCAAGATTGTCACCAGCTTAATGCTGGTATTAGCGATATTTGGCCTTTTACAACTCACATCCGGTGGTCTTTTCTTCAATGCCCTCAAGCATGACAAAGAGAATTTCACCGTCCTGCAAACCATTCGCCAGCAACAGTCCACGCTGAACGCCAGCTGGGTTGCCCTGCTGCAAACCCGTAATACCCTGAACCGTGCGGGTATCCGCTACATGATGGATCAGAGCAATATCGGCAGCGGCGCGACCGTGAACGATCTGATGCAAATTGCGGCGGCTTCCCTGAAACAGGCAGAAAAAAACTGGGCTGAATACGAAGCCCTGCCACGCGATCCGCGTCAAAACGATGCCGACGCGACGGAGATCAAACGTAACTACGATATCTACCACGGTGCACTGGCGGAGCTGATCCAGCTGCTGGGCGCGGGCAAAATCAACGCCTTCTTCGATCAACCTACCCAGAGCTATCAGGATGGTTTTGAGAAGCAGTACGTGAACTATCTGCAGCAGAACGACAAGCTGTATCAGATGGCGGTGGAAAACAGCAATAGCTCTTACAGCCAGGCAATCTGGGTGCTGATTAGCGTACTGATTGCGGTGCTGGTGGTGATCGTGGCCGTGTGGCTGGGTATCAAGCAGGCGCTGATTTCGCCACTTACCCGTCTTATCGACAACATTCGTCATATCGCCAGCGGCGATCTGGTGAAGCGCATTGAGGTGCAGGGCGCTAACGAGATGGGTGAACTGGCCGACTCGCTGCGTCATATGCAGGGCGAGCTGGTCCGTACCGTTGGTGATGTGCGTAACGGTGCTAATGCCATCTACAGCGGCGCGAGCGAAATCGCGATGGGTAACAACGATCTCTCTTCCCGTACGGAACAGCAGGCCGCATCCCTCGAAGAGACCGCTGCCAGCATGGAGCAGCTGACGGCGACCGTTAAGCAGAACGCCGAGAACGCCCGTCAGGCGAGCAACCTGGCGCTGAGCGCGTCTGAAACCGCGCAGAAGGGCGGTAAAGTGGTGGATAACGTGGTGCAAACCATGCGTGACATCGCGGGCAGTTCGCAGAAAATTGCCGACATTATCAGCGTGATCGACGGCATCGCGTTCCAGACCAACATCCTGGCACTGAACGCCGCAGTAGAAGCGGCACGTGCGGGCGAGCAGGGCCGCGGATTTGCCGTTGTTGCGGGTGAAGTCCGTAACCTGGCACAGCGCAGCGCCCAGGCAGCACGTGAGATCAAGAGCCTGATTGAAGACTCTGTTGGCCGCGTGGAAGTCGGGTCTACCCTGGTAGAAAGCGCCGGCGAAACCATGGGCGAAATCGTTAATGCGGTAACCCGCGTGACGGACATCATGGGCGAAATCGCCTCTGCGTCTGATGAGCAGAGCCGTGGTATCGATCAGGTGGGTCTGGCGGTGGCTGAGATGGATCGCGTGACCCAGCAGAACGCCTCGCTGGTGGAAGAGTCTGCCGCGGCGGCAGCGGCACTGGAAGAGCAGGCGAGCCGTCTGACTCAGGCCGTGGCCGTGTTTCGCATTCAGCAGGAGCAGATGAAAGCCCGCGAGCAGGCCTCAGCGAAAACCGCTGCAGCCCCTATGATGGCGCGTAAAGCCGCGACCACCGATGCGGGCGAAAACTGGGAAACGTTTTAATCCTGCCACAGTGCCGGGGGGCGGCTACGCCTGACCCGGCCTGTAATGGGGCGTTTTGCAGGCCGATATCAAAGAGGCAGGCGCATGGCACAGCGGGAGTCATACGCGAAACCGTGCGCCGCTTCTTCCTCTCTTTTCTGACGCAGTTCAGGCGTTAGCATCGTCACCGTTTCAAACCCGAGTCGCGCATAAAACGGCGCATTCCACGGCACCTCGCAAAAGGTGGTCAGCGTCAGCGATGTCAGCCCCAGCGTGCGGGCATGGTCTGCGACGCAGGCGATAAGTCGCCGACCTATTCCTCTTCCCTGCCACTCCCGATGAACCGAGAGTTCGACAATAAACAGCGATGACGGATGGGCTTCTGCAAGGATAAACCCGACGGGCAGGCCGTTTGCCAGCGCCAGCCAGCTTAACCCGCGTTTCGCGTAATCAAGATGATGTTCCGCGCAAATGACGTCGCCGTCTGCAAGCCAGGCCAGTTCGGGGACGTCCCGAAAACATTCGCCTGCCGCGCGCTCGATGGCGGGCAGGGCAGCAACATCTTTGGGCGTCGTCGGTCGAAAGAGAATGTTCATGGCGGAAAGTATACTCCGACCAGCCGCGCCTATTCTGAACAAATCAGGACTGGCGCATAGAAATTGCTGATCACCAGCGCGTCTTCCGGCGTGCGTTCAATCTTCAGAAGTCTTTTGTTCCCCGGCGTCAGGCCGGCGACGTACTTTTCAAAGACCCCCGGTGGCAGGGTGTCATGGCTAAAGCGCGCCACGCTTTGTATGAATATTTCATAGAGTGAACCCTCAACGTGCCGCCACGTAAACATCTCCTGGCGGGAAACATCCCAGTGATGTGGCTCGTTAACCACGTCGCCGTTAAGCGTAAGGTACCCTGTGTTGTCGGGCTGAAAGCGCAGCGTAACCTCCCCTTCAAAGGAGAAATCATGATCGTCATGTCGGGCTGAAAATGTCAGGTTTCCTGCACAGGTTCCGGACAGCGGAGGCGTGTAGACGTACCACGCCAGCGTCACGCCAATCAGCAACAGATTGAGCGCCAGAATAAGCCACACTTTTTTTTGTTTCATATCACCACTCGTAAAAGTAAAGCGTTCGGCAGGCGCTGGCTTTACCGTCCGTGAGAGAACACTGGGAAAGGACCAGCCGCCCTTCGTGGCCATAGAAAAGTGTTCTCTGGATGTGCATATAGAAAATAGAGTTTTTCAGGCAGGGCAGATTACCTTCGCGCTGAAGCGTCTGCGCCAGCGCCATGGCCTTAGTGTGAAACACATCTGCCAGCGGGGAGAAGGTGTAGACCGGACAGGTGCCAATGTGGGTGAGCAGATGAGTGTCACTGTACTGGTGCGCCTGTTTCGTCAAACAGGCGCCGATGCACAGCGCCACGACCATCAGCGTGAGTACACCGCAGAATAGCCATTCTGGCTGAATGCGTCGTGAGGCCGGGACCGACTCCACGACGGGAAAATCGTCCTCCAGGGGCGTTACCGCGATATCAGCACTGAGCATAAAGCCCGTTTTCGGTACGGTGACGATAAACAGGGTGTCGGGCAGCAGGCTCGACAGCATTTTGCGCACAATACTGATGTATTGATTTAACGAATTGTTGGACCCCTGGAGCCCACGTTGATCCCAGACATCACTCAGAAAGGTGTCACGTTCGACGACGTTGCCGTGATGCTGAACCAGCAGCTTCAGGATGGCGTTGGCGGTACAGGTGAGGATTTGTCTGTCCAGATCGGGTGCATTGATAAGAGAAACAGAACCGTCTTCGTCGTTATAGACGATGGCGTCAGCAAGCAGGTATTTCATAAGTTATTGTAATACAGAAAAAATAACAAAAAAGAAGATAAGGCTGTGCCTTGTCGGACATAACACGCTGGCTATTTTAACGCCATTGTTACCGATAACATTGATCCAGACAAGATTTAAGGCAATTTACTCGTGCAGTCGGATTACCACGTCATCCCAACGTGGCGGGAAGGGCATAGCGAGACAGCAGCGCCAGCATCAACAGCCAGAGAATGAGACAGGGAAGATGACGCCGCATGATCTTATTTCCCGACGTGATTAGCCGTGCAGTTACAAACACGATGCCGGGTAGTCGAGCAGGAAGAGTTTGCGATGGAATTCCGCCAGGTTCTGGCAGTGAAATTTGTTCATCGCGTTACGCTTGTGGGTGTAGATCGTTTTCGGTGATTTATTCAGGATCTGCGCGATGCGAACCGGGCTGAACCCGTTGCGGAACAGCATGCAAACCCGAAGCTCCTGGCAGGTGAGCGTGGCGTTTTTTACGCTTGCGAACGGCGTGTTCTGAAAACAGCGGCTGAGCTGCGCGAGTGACAGGTTTCCCGCCACCACGTGGACACGCTCACCCCCCAGAATGATTTTAATATCGTTGACGCGGGACGCATCGGTGAATACCAGCCACCCTTTTTTGACGCGGATATTCAACATCAGTTGCCGCAGGGGCAGGATCCCCTCAGGGCTCACGTCGTTAATCCAGAAAATTTCAGGGCAGGGGTCCACACTCTGCGAGATGAACGTCTTCAGGCCCAGCCACAAGAAGGCATTGCCGCTTAAAACGATGACCTTATAGTCGGCATTCAGTGTCTGCGGCATCAGGGTTTTTTCCCCTGATAGCGCTGGTCGTACTCCGCTGCGCTGTGCCAGGGTGGATTCGAACGTATTGCCGGTTAGCATGATAAAAAGTGGGTAACTCTCTCAGGGTGTAAGGAGTTACACATTCTGAGATATGATTTCTTTTCTGGTGAATTTATAAATAGAAATGAGAGATATATGGTGTCTCTGTCTTATTTTTAATGGTTTTATAGGATTATATATTTACATAAAGCGCCCGACAGAACGCCGGGCGCAGAAGGGATCAGCTCTCTTTACTGACAATTTTAATCTCTACCATCCCGATGCCGAGCTCGCGCGGTGAATGGCCAAGAATATTTCCCTCATTCGTCGGCTGCGGGTCCGGCGGAACAATCACCAGCGTATTGCTGCGGGAAGGATTATCAAAATGCAGCGTGGTGGTGGTGACGTCATTTCCCAGCGTCAGCGTTTGCTCTTTATCGCCCACACGCACCGGGATGGGACGGTTCGCGTTTGGACCATAGGCCCGGGCGGTGATCACCAGGTCGAATTTTTCCGGCAGAGGATGCGCGTACTCAATCTTCACTTCACTGCCCAGCTGCGCATTAGACCAGCGCCCCCAGGATTCCGGACGCGAGATGCCGCTGAACTGTTTGACCTCTTCCGGTGCCCCGGCCACGTTGAAGATAAAGCTGTCTGCTTTATAGCGAATATCGTTATCCACGATTTTCAGCATGTCGACATTTCGCTGATAGCGCGCGGTATCGATGACCGTATCGTTGAATGCGGTTTTGCCTTTCCACTGCGCTTTATCGACATGCTGCACGGTTTGCTCCCCGCCAAGCTGTCCCTGAGAAACGCACCAGTCGGTTGAGAGAGCCAGTGGCTGGGACCAGAGCTGGCCCATTTTGTAGCACCTGTCGACCCAGACAAAATTATCGCGAGGGGCGAAGTCGGCCAGCTGGAAACGCAGCGGCGCAGAGTATTCGCTTTCCGGCAGCGGTTCGACGCGCGTATCCGACACGCGCAGCAGCAGCGGCAGACGGAAATGGCTGCCGGAGAAGGCAATCGTGTTTTTATCCTGATCGATGGTGAAGTCTTTCATCTCTTTCGGGAAGTTCCACAGGCGGATGATGTCCGGCTTCCACGCGAGGATTTTCTCCTTCATGTTGAGGAACACTTCCGACAGTGACTGCCCCGAGAGCGTACTGCGGCCAAGGCCAATAAAGTTATCCCCGCCCAGAATATCCAGCACGGTTGCGCCGTTATCCATGGAGTTGCGTTTGGTGGCGATCACATCCTGTTGCGGCTGGTCGCCGCGCAGAATGAAGAACAGATTGCTGCGATCCTGTTTGCTGAGCTGATCCCAGGCGCTGTTTTTCATCGCCAGATGGTCAGATGAGACGACGATGACCGTGTTTTTAAAATACGGCGAGGCTTTGATTTTCTCGACCAGAGCGGCGATATGCTCCTGGCTGCAGGTTACCGCGCTGAACGACGTGTTGTTTTTGCCGTCAATCTCATAGCGTTTTCGCTTACAGGTGCGCGAGACAAACCCGTCCGGATGGTGGGTATCTACCGTCAGGGCAAAGAGGGAGAAACGCTTGCCGGCGCGGGACAGTTCCTCGAACTTTTTCCAGGTTTCGTCCAGTACCGTGTCGTCGTAAAAGCCCCAGTCGTTGCGGTAATGCGGGTCGGCAACGGTCGTTTTTAACTCTTCTGAGCCATACAGATGGTTAAAACCGTGGGATTTCAGGAACACATCTTTTCCGGCAAAGCGCAGGTTAGCCCCCTGTACGAAGTAGTTTTCGTAGCCGGAGTTTTTCAGGATATCGCCGAGGCAAACGTTCTGCGGGAAGAAGCTCGACATTGAGGCCGAGGCATTACCCTCAAAGGGGGCGAAGAGCGGGATACCGCACTGCGAGGCAACCATCCCGGCGATGGTGTAATCCGTACCGGGCAGCTGCGCGGTATGGCTGAAATCAAGGCTTTCGTTTTTCAGCGCGCCCAGCTCCGGCGTCAGGTTCGGGAAAGCATTGTTATCAAACCAGGTGCGTTCCAGACTCTCGCCGTAGATATACACCAGGTTAAGCTTCGGGTTGGCTATTTTTTTGGACGGCTCTTTATACCAGGCCATGAAATCCGGGTCGCCGTCGCGCGACTGTGACTTTACCAGCTCGGTTATCTGATGAAACGCCGGGCTGGCATCCACGGACGCCAGCGCCAGACAGAGTGCCAGCAGGCTGTAGCCGCCATGATGCGGAAGATGTCGACGGCGGCGCAGCACCCAGGCCAGGGCACCAAAAATAATCACCAGCGCCGCAATCAGGCCAAGCCCGGGAAGAATGTATTTACCCACGCCCGCGCCCGTCAGGCTATTCGTCAGCGTGTAGAGCACCGCATCGTTAATGCCGTCACCGGTAAAGTAATCGCTGGCGTATAAGGTAATGTTTAAAATAATAAAAATGCCGAGCACCACCAGCGTGGCGATAAACCACCAGGTGTTACGGCCCGCTTTGCAGGCGTAAACGCCGACAGAGGCCAGAAAAAGGACAAGGGACATTAACTCTGACAACAGTCTATCCTCATGACGCCAGGCGCTTAGCTGGCTAACTGATTATTTTTTGGGTTATACAATGTAATTGCGTTGTCGTGTAGCTGCAATTTTAGTGTCACGAAAGTGTGCTGTTGTTAGGATTTGGTTTAGAAAATCGTTTTTTTGAAGGGGGTCGCATCCTGACATATGGACGCTCAGACGGTGGCAGGCAGGAAAAAGACGGCTTTAACGCCGCGTTAAAAGAGTAACGTCTTAAACGCGGCGTGTAATGGCAATACAGGCGGGGATCAGGAGATGAAATTAACGCCTTGTTTCAGCACCAGATCGCAGGCTTTGGTTTTCACCTGTTTCGCCAGCGAGGAGTTGCCGATGGTGCTCAGGTTGAGCTGTTGACCGTTTTGCGCATTCAGCAGGCCCTGAATACCATCCATATAGTTGGTGTCCTGTTTCTGCTCCTGTGTATCCAGACCGAGTTTGCCCAGCACCTGATTTTTCACGTTTTGCGCGTCGGTCACGGAGGCCAGTTTTTGCTTCGCGCAATATTCCAGAATCCCCGCGGCATTGTTCATTGTGCCTGCGCTCAGGCTCTGGGTGCTGTTACCCAGCAGGCCGGTAAGGGAAGAGGCTGACAGCCCGCCCTGGGTGCTGCTGCTCTCTTTGGTCAGTTCGCTCGCTGCGCTGGACAGCGAATCCTGCCAGGATGCGGCCTGTGCCGCGCCGGTAACCAGCAGGGCGCCTAATACGGTGCTGAAAAGAAACTGTTTTTTCATAATGGCTTACTCAAAAAAGGTCCGTTTTGGGGCGAAAGTGGAGTCAGTATATACCTCCGGGCCACCGGTCTTTCCTGGAAATATCTTAATACTCTTTACCGGTGACACGGCTGCGGTAACTTTCCCAGTCGAAGATGACATACAGACTGTTCCCGAGCTTCATGCGATCCATGACGCGTTCGCCCAGCAAGCGGGTCATTTCGTCGATGTTGTGGTTAGTCAGCATGCCGGTGGGGCGTTTGGAGGAAGAGCGGCGATCGACAATCTGGTTAATGATCACTTTTTCATAGCGGGATTCGGTCTGGACGCCAATCTCATCAATAACCAGTAAATCGACATTACTCAGGTCGTTAAGCAGTTGCTCTTCGCTGGTTTCGCGGTTGCTGAAGGTGTCTTTCATGGCGGACATGATATCGGCCACGGTGATGATCAGCACCGATTTCCCGCGCAGCAGCAGCTCGTTACAGATAGCGGCCGCCAGGTGGTTTTTCCCCGTACCAGGCTTGCCGCTAAAGATGAAGCTGGCGATATTGCCGTCGAATTCATCCACGTACTGACGCGCGGCAGCGAGTGCATTCATCTGCCCGTTGGTCTCAATTTTATAGTTATCAAATGAGCAGTTCTGGTGCAGGGGGCGAATACCGGAACGGTTAAAGGTGCGCTGCATTTTCATCGCCCGGTTTTCGCGGGCCAGCGCGGCGGCGCGGATCTTACCCTGCTCCTTTTGCCACGCCAGGAGTTCTTCACCCGTCGTGAAGGCGGGCTTCACGTTGGCTGGCATCATCTTTTGCAGACGTTTCATCAGGTCGCCGACGTTCTTCATTTCGCACCTCGGAATCCATTGGGGATCTGTTTATCCGGTTCGGAAAACGCGTTGATATCACGTTTTGGCTGGCCGTTATTGCTGGCGCGATTAATTTGCAGATGACGCGCGAGCTTCTGTTGCCACTGAATATGAGTGAATACTTTGCCTTCCGCCTGCCACCACGCGGTAAACGCGGCCAGCTCTTCGGGGGTAGCCGGTTGCGTTAACGCTATGCCCCACAATGCCGCCTGCCGTTGAAAATCCGCATCAGGTTGCCAGCCCGCATACAGGGCAAATTTTCCCATGGGAACGGCCATGGGGACGTTAACCGGCTCGTCAAAGAACTGGTTATCGAGGGTTACGTCGCTCGCCGGGCGGGACAACTGCGCTTCAATCTCCAGAAGCTGTGCCAGACGTTCCGGTGTGATGGCATAAAACGCCGGAGCGTTGTCAGCAAATACCGCAACCGTGCCGCCTTCGGCGTGGGTCAGCACACCGCGGGGATCGCGCATAAAGGCATCAATACCAGCAATGCTGGTGGTCAGAATTCTGGAGGACATAACGCTTACTCTACTGATAACTACGGGCGTGATATGGGCTTATGGTAGCACAGAGAGCGGGAAGGGAAGGAGGGGTTTTCCCCGGCGGCGCGATGCCTGCCGGGGCGTCAACGGCTGGCCTGATAAGCGTAACGCCATCAGGCAGTTATCAGGCGATAATGTTCAGCGTTACGTCGATGTTACCGCGGGTCGCGTTAGAGTACGGACACACAATGTGTGCTGCATCGACCAGTTTTTTGGCTTCTGCAGGATCCATACCTTCAACGTGGATGTTCAGTTTTGCTTCGATACCAAAACCGGTTGGCAGCGGCCCAATCCCCACTTCGCCTTCAATAAAGGCCTCTTTCGGCAGGGTAAATTTGTCGCGAGCGGCTACAAACTTCATGGCACCCAGGAAGCAGGCAGAGTAGCCGGCAGCAAACAGCTGCTCAGGGTTGGTGACGTCACCGCCCATGCCGCCCATCTCTTTTGGCACGCCGAGTTTAACGTCCAGTACGCCGTCGGAAGAGGTCGCACGGCCATCACGGCCTCCGGTTGCTTTTGCTTTGGCAGTGTAGACAACTTTTTCTAAAGACATGGCAGATTCCTCATCTTACATTAATGTGCGCTATTAAATAGCGTGCGATATATATGGGTAAATAAATACGTGTAAAGTATAGCCTTACGCGCGTTGGATCTGTTGTCGCAAACGTTCCAGCTGCTGCTTAAGTGACAACATGGTCTCAGTATCACACTGGGCGGCGCATCCCACTGCATGGGGGATCCCGGAAGCCTGCTTCTCGAGATGACGTCCCGCATCGCTCAGGGTGACGGCGACCTGACGCTCGTCTTTACGTGAGCGGTGGCGGTTTATCAGCCCCGCGCTTTCCAGACGCTTCAACAGCGGCGTCAGCGTGGCAGAGTCAAGGAACAACCGTTCACCGATGTCCGACACCGTAATGTCATCCTGCTCCCACAGCACCAGCATCACCAGGTATTGCGGGTAAGTCAGGTTCAGCGGTGCCAGCAGTTGCCGGTACAGCTTGTTCAGCGCCAGATTTGCTGAATAGAGAGCAAAGCAGAGCTGGTTATCCAGCAGGAGCGCAGCGGTCGTGTCGTTCGTTTTCGCGTTCATGAGATGAATATAGATAGTGTGCGATTTAATTGCAAGCTATTTTATGGGCAGGTATAGCGGAGCGCCACCTGAACGGCCATTTTGCGGTAGTGCTGGCGCTGTGCCTGTTCGTCCGCACCTTCTTCAAACAGCAGGGTGAAGGTGTAGCTGTTGGCAACGTAGTGGAAGCTGAAACTGCTGATCAAACGATGCAGATCGCGGGCTTCAACCGTCTGATTGAACAACTGCTTTTCTTTCCCGCGACGGAGGATCGCTTCCAGCAGATCAAGCGCGCTGCGGTTGACCTGGCGGAGGTAGCTGGACTGCTGCATAAAACGGCCACGCTGCATGTTTTCCATGCAGATAATGCGGATGTAATCCGGGTGGTCGGCATGGTAGTCAAAGGTGGCTTCAACCAGATGAACCAGTGCTTCGACAGGGGGCATTCCCGCCAGGCTGAGCGCCTGTTCACTGGCGCGGATCTGGGTGTAAACATACTCCAGCACGAGAAGATACAGGTTCTCTTTGTTTTTGAAGTGGTAAACAACCATGCGTTTGGTGGTGCCGGCTTTCTCCGCAATTTGTTCCATGCGGGCACCGTTCAACCCGTATTCGGCAAACAGCGTGATAGCGCTCTGAAAGATTTTCTCTTTCAGGCTGGATTCTTCATTGTGCTCGGGGAGTTCGCTGCCTGGGTTAGCCACATCCTTTCCTTATCGTCACCAAACGGATGGGAGTGATTATCCTCACGGCAGCGTAATAACACAAATCTCAAACCCGTGGACGTTTGCGGTACAGCCACAGTCCGGGGATCGACAGTCCGATAGAGAGCGCACCGACAATGGACGAAGCCTTAAGAAAGTTGCTCAGAAGGAGGATCATTTGCGGTTCGGTGTAGCCGAAATGGCTGATTTTTACCGCGGAAATCATGGCCGTATAGGCAGATATGCCGGGGAACATCGGGATAACGGCGGCGACGGTGAACACCTTGGGATGCGCCAGATACCAGCGCGACCACTGAATTCCGATGCTACCGACCAGCATTGAGGCCATAAATGTTGACCATTCAATGTTGAATCCCGCCGTCATCATCACCATTCGCGAGCCATGACCAATAGCACCCAATAGCGCGCACCACGGTAACGCGCGTTGCGGAACGTTAAAGACCATCGCAAAACCGACGGCAGGGATCGCGGCCAGCAGCATATCCTGCGCCAGCGCCAGCAGAAAATCGATCACGCCCATCCGCGTAACCCCCAGAGTGTCATGGCCATTACCACACCAATGCAGGTTGCAAGCGTCAGCAGGCTGGCAATCGCCCAGCGTGCCAGACCGGTATTGATGTGCCCCTTAAACATATCGGCTACGGCGTTAATCAACGGGAAGCCGGGCACCAGCAGAAGCACGCTGGCCGCCATGGCAATCGTCGGCGTGTTGGCAAACTGCGGCAGACGAAGCAGCAGGCCAGAAACCGTGGTGGCGACAAAAGCGGTAATGCAGAAATTAATTTGCGGGTGGAGTTGGCGGTGCGTCAGGAGCTGGCGCACGTACATAGCGATGCTGCTGGCGAAAAAGGTGATGACCGCGCCGTCCCAGCCGCCTTTGTTGAGCTTACAAAAACAGGCGCAGGACAGCCCGACCATTAACACCACCAGCCAGCGGGGATAACGTAAGGGCTTAATCTGGTTGAACCGTTTTTCAATGTCGTGCAGGTCGAGAAGCTTATGCTCAGCAAGAATGACAATATGCTGGACCTCGGTTACAACGTGCATATTGATGCCGCGGTCGTGGTTTTTGCGGGTGGAGGTCAGGCACTGACCGTCTTTTATGGTGGTCAACACGATAGCATTGGATGAAATGGCGCTCTCAACGCTGTCCATACCCAGCGCCAGCCCCAACCGGGTGGAGAGTTCCTCGACCAGCGCGCTTTCCGCCCCGTGCTGGAGCAGAAAAAGACCGCACTGAATACAGAGCCGCGTGATGGCACGCTGCGTTGATCGATCTGCCTGCATGTCATGTCCTGAAGAGAAGGTGAATAGCTTGCCTGATGGCCCGTCATGCTTACTTTTAGCACAAACTGCAGTGCCTCTAGCTGTGGGTCAGATCAAGCTTTATGCAAACAGTTGCGGGCTGTCTGGCGGCGGGATGCGGTTTTGGGTCATAAATATGATGAATTATTAATTGGGAAATATAAGATATTTATATTTAGTTTTACTAAGTTTATATTTTAATTATTTTAAGGCCTTTATAATTAAATTTATCTGTGCTTTGTGAGATATTACCGCTGTTTTAGGCATTTCTTAAATGAAGCACACATCTCATCTTCTGCTTGTATTAATCAGTTTTACACTCAGGGACGAATACACTTATACCTTGATGCGTTTTAACGTTACTCATCATATGAAAATGGACACGGAGGGTCTATGTCGTCATTGAATGGTAAACATGGCGTCGTCATTAGCAGAATACCCGTAATGCAAAACGGGTTGGGGGGCGTGATGACACGCCATTTTGCCGATTTTGATTTAACGTTTTGCCGTTCGCTGCAGGAATTAACCCTACTGCAGTTACGGCGTGCAGACGTCATTATCGCTGATATTTCAGGTGAATACAGGAATCCCCGGAGCACGCTCGAAGAATATTACGGTTTATTAAATCAATATCGGGATATTCACTGGATTTTTTTAGTCTCCCGGCCGCTTTACCCTATTGCCGTTGAGCTGCTTATGCGTCCGGAAAGCACGTTGCTTTCTGATATGGAGCCGATAGAAGGCGTAATTAACGCCATCCGTGCAGGCAGTGAACGGGCAGAGCGGATAAGCCAGACGTTATTAACGCCCGAGCCTGCCTGTAACGATGATGAAGACGACCGCGTCATTGCGCTCACCCACTCTGAACGCAAGGTATTGCGTCTGTTAGGCAAGGGCTGGGGGATTAACCAAATTGCCACTTTGCTCAAGAAGAGCAATAAAACGATCAGTGCACAGAAAAACAGTGCGATGCGACGGTTGTCATTACGGAGTAATGCCGATCTGTACGCCTGGATCAACAGTACTCAGGGATTGAGAGAGCTGAGTTTAATGTCAGCCTATGGAGAGTTCGAGGAATGGATAAAACCGGTTCAACAAGACATATTGCCGTCATCGAAAATTGCGCGATGAGTGCCGTCGGGCTGGAGCACCTGTTTGTACTGCCCACGCTCAGCCATTATCAACTGCACATGTTCAGTGAATTTGACAGCTTTAAGAAGGCGCTTCCTCATGTCTCTTTTTTCTCGCTGATCTATTCACTTTCTGATGCGCGAGAAGAGCGTCGAAACTGCCTGGCATCCCTGCGGGATCTCGCGTTTACGCATAATCATATTCAGCGCATCATCCTGGCGGCAGATGAAATGGAAGCGCGGTTAATCAGCCATCTTTCCCCTTCACGCCTTCACGGTGTCGTCAGTAAATCGGTGTCGCTCGACCGCCTGCAGGAGGAGTTGCTGGTGTTGCTGAGTGAAACGCTGCACATCAATGACAATATGCTCAACCACTGGTACAAGAGTCAAAACAGGATGTTAAGCCCAACGGAGCGGGCGATTTTGCGGTATATGTCCTGCGGGTTTTCTATTCCTGAAATCGCCGCGCAGCTTGAGCGCAATATTAAGACCATCCGGGCGCACAAGTTTAATGCGATGGTGAAGCTTGGGGTCAATTCTGACGTGGGGCTGCTTGATGCGGCAGATATTCTGACTCATCTCCCGGCCCGGGATCCGCGAACATCAGTATTAAGCCAGCCGACATTTTTATAAGCTGATATCTGTGCGCCAGACAGGCTCTGGCGCCTCATTCAGATGCACACATCCACCCATTTTGCGGACGTCAGTTCTGCCATTCTGTCGGGTGAAATACGCACGGCACTGTGAATTGCACCCGCGGCCGGCAGCACTTCAGCATACTGTTTCAGTGAAATATCGCAATAAACCGCGAGCGGATTTTCCAGCCCAAACGGGCACACGCCGCCAACAGGATGACCCGTGATGGTGACCACTTCATCACAACTGAGCATGCGTGCTTTTGCGCCAAACGTGTCTTTCAGTTTTTTATTATCCAGACGCGCATCACCTTTCGCGACCACCAGAATGACGTCATTTTTAACCTTCAACGACAGCGTTTTGGCGATTTGTCCCGGCTCAACACGATGGGCGGCAGCAGCCAACGCAACGGTTGCGGTACTCTGGCTAAGTTCAATAACCTCTATATCCGGAGCGTTGTCGGCAAAAAACTGCTGTACAGACTGCAAACTCATTGTTTCCTCCTGACAAATATCCCGCGTAATCTGTCATAAGAATTTATGCTCTGTAAATATCTCTTCAGTAACAAATATCCCACACGGCCGATTTCTGGATCGCCTTCACATTCACGGAAACCGGTTACAGTAACCGGTTGCAGACCGTGAGTGAGAGATTAATACTGACTGTGTAACGTCCCCTGTATCCAATAATAAGAGCTAAATATGAAACCATTCCGTCTGAGCAGTACCGCTGGTAAACGCGCCGGCAAGGTTGTGAAGGTGATGTATGGACCAACGTATGGCGTGCATGCGCCCGTCATAAACGTCTGAAAGGAGATCTGCTATGTCTGCCAACCATGCTGCATTTAATCTGATATTTCGTTTTGTAGAAAATTACGTCAGCCCGATTGCCGGGCGGATCTCCTCCCAGCGTCATGTTATGGCTATTCGTGATGGCTTTATCTCCGCGATGCCGTTCATGATTGTGGGTTCATTTTTACTCGTCTTCGCGTATCCACCGTTTTCTCCTGATACCACCTGGGGTTTCGCGCGCGCCTGGCTGGACATGGCGAAGCAATTTGAAGGTCAGATCCTCACGCCGTTTGATATGACCATGGGCGTTATGTCCCTGTATATCTGCGCGGCCATTGCCTATAACCTTGGCAAACACTATGTCAAATCGCATCAGTTAGACCCGTTTATGTGCGCCATGCTGTCGCTGATGGCGTTTCTGCTGGTCGCGGCGCCGAAAACCAAAGGCACGCTTCCGGTCGACAGCCTCGGCGGGACAGGCATTTTTACCGCGATTCTGGTGGCTATCTACTGCGTTGAGATGATGCGTTTTCTGAAAGCGCATAACATCGGGATCCGTCTGCCGGACCAGGTTCCGCCGATGATCAAAAACTCCTTTGACCTGTTGATCCCGGTGCTGGTGGTGGTGTTGACGCTTTACCCGCTGAGTCTGGTGATTCAGTCTGAGTTTGGCATGCTGATCCCGCAGGCGATTATGTCTGTCTTCAAACCGCTGGTTTCCGCCGCAGACTCCCTGCCGGCAATCCTGCTGGCGGTGTTGATTGGGCATTTGCTGTGGTTCGCCGGGATCCACGGTGCCGCGATTGTCTCCGGGATGTTGCAGATGTTCTGGCTGACCAACCTGGGCGCTAACCAGACCGCGCTGGCCGCCAGCCAGCCGCTGCCGCATATTTTTATGGAAGCGTTCTGGACGTTCTTTATCGTCATCGGGGGGTCAGGTGCCACGATGGGGCTGGTGTTCTGCTACCTGCGCAGCCGCTCCGCTCATCTGCGTTCTATCGGCCGCCTGAGCGTGGTGCCAAGCCTCTTTAACATCAACGAACCCGTTATTTTCGGTACGCCGATTGTCATGAACCCGGTGTTCTTTATTCCGTTCCTGCTGGCACCCATGGTTAACGCCGTGCTGGCCTGGTCGGCGATGAAGTTCGATTTGATTGGCCGCGTGATCTCCGTTGTGCCGTGGACGGCACCTGCACCGGTAGGTGCCGCATGGGCGCTGGGCTGGGATTTCCGTGCAGCCATTCTGGTGGTGGTCCTGGCGTGCGTATCGGCCATCATCTACTTCCCGTTCTTTAAAGTGTACGAGAAGCAACTGCTGGAGCAGGAAGCAGAAGAAGCGCAACGTAATGCGGAAGAGGAAAATCAGCAGATAGCGTGAGAAACGGATGCCGGGTCAGCGTTAATGCGGCCCGGCAACACCTGACCTTACTTGAGCGTACAATCTCCACACTGCTGAACGTCCGGCAGGCGATAACGCTGGCAGCAGGTGCGGCGAACCAGAAGCCCGTCACGAAGGACCACGGTGCGGAATAACGGGTTATCGCGGCCATCGGAAAGCTGTTTTGCAAAGAAACAGGACTGGCGCAGGGCCTCGACCTTCTCATCACCGAGCAGAGGTTTCATTTCCGTCAAATACCAGTGGATTAAATACCCGGTATTGCTCCAGATAAGCTTCCCGTTGATTTCCCCCGTCTCTTCCAGCGCATCCACCACCGGGATCAGGGCGCGAGTTATGAGCTGCTCCATACGTTCCAGAGCAGAGAGGTGCTCCGCGTTCTGGTCTTCGTGGAGATCAATCCAGAAACAGGCCGCACGGCCGGTCTCGTGGAACTCGACATGAAAATATTCCGGGGAGAGTTCCAGCATGCCCTCTTGAGTGAGCAGCGCCAGCATGAGTGGGGGCACCATCAGCCCGATATACCACTGCGCCCAGAGGGAGAGCAGGGGTTTGTTTTCCCGCGTAAGGGTCGGTTGATTGCGATAGATATGGTCGGAATAGGTTGCCAGCAACGACTGCAGTGTCGACGGCTGTCGCCACTCTTCCAGCGTCATGGCGTGGTGCGGGTGCGCTTCATCCAGCCTGATAAAGTCCAGCAGGTGGGCGCGGGTTTTAGCGATCTTATCCCTGATGGCATCCGCAAGCGAAACATTCCCGGTGGGGAGGCGGGCTCTCCAGAGAAGTGGTTCAACGATTTGTGCGGTATGAGTAGCCATAGTATAGATACAAATCTAAATGATAATGATTGCCAATCCTAACTATTGCTCATACCGATGGCAAGACTTTTGTCCTCGTTATATGACGCCGCGCTTACGCGGTCTGAAGCTCTTCGCTCAGCAGGATGTTATTGCGCCCCATATGCTTTGCTTCGTAGAGGGCTTTGTCCGCTTTCTCCAGTGCACCTTCGGCGTCTTCATCCTCAAAAATGGCAATTCCAATGCTGATGGTGACGTTTGTCGCCACGCTTTCATTGAACATATGCGGGATTTTTAAATCGTAGACTTTCTGGCGGATCCGCTCTGCCGTCTGGCGGGCATGCTCGAGAGAAATATTGGTCAGCAGAACCATAAATTCTTCCCCGCCGAAGCGCGCCACAATATCACGTGAACGCACGGCATCACGGATGGCAGCAGAGACCCGGATCAGCGCCTGGTCGCCCATCATATGGCCGTAGTGGTCGTTGTAGGCTTTAAAGTGGTCGATATCCATCAGCAGGACAAAGTGCTCGCCGTTCTCCACTGCCGGAAGATCCTCCAGCCGGCTTTGCAGTCCGCGACGGTTATAAAGGCCGGTAAGCGGGTCCATCATGCTCAGATCGGTGAGGGTCTCACGCTCCTCCAGCAAACGGGAGAGCAGTTCCTGCGCGAAGCGATCGTTACGTCTTTGCAAAATGTTATGAATCGCAATTGCTACCACAGGAAGTGCGAAAGAATAGGTCATTCTCAGCCATATATCATGATTACTTAACCACAGGCAGACAATAAAGGTGGGGAAGGAGTGCAGCGTAAATGCTTTGATATTACTGGCGAAGGCCAGCGTACCAATAAACAGTACCGTTAATAACGCCATGATCAAATAGGTCGCCTGATCGTGGGTAATTAACGAAAATTTCGAGGCCACCTGCCACGCCCATAAAATACCGAAGATCGCTGAAACGGCAGGAATATTTACCTTGCGGGTTCTCTTTTTCCAGTGCCAGACGAGCAGCCCGGTGCTGATAACAAAAATAGAAATCAGGGGGACTGATAACAGGCGAATAGAATAGAGCGGGTTTGTTACCGAGAACACAGCTGAGGTCGCGTTCAGAAATAAAAATAAACGTAACGATAATTGATATTTACTGTGGACCAAAGACCGCCAGGATTGTGATGTCATAGTAGTGCGTTTTTATTAATATTTAATTAAAACAGGTAAATAGGTGTTGTTTCGCAATGAAAGATGCAAAAAACTCAAAGAGTAATTATCAGAAAATCTTTAGGTCTAGTTAACAGGTGAGCAATTTATCACCTTAGGCATTTCCTGTCATTACAGGAAAGGTAAAGGGGGAGAGTTTTTGATTAATCGTGCTGACAAATGATAATTGATATCATATGATATTGGTTATCATTATCAGTGTAAGAGGGCGAACCATGTTGAACAGGGCGCTGGGAAGTGGTTGGGGAGTGTTACTGCCGGGGGCGATTCTTGGCGGTCTGATGTTTGCCGATCTCTCCATTGATGTCTGGAAAGCGCTCATTGTGTCAGGACTGTTAGTGACGTCAGGGATGATCTGGCATAAACAGCTGCGCCACTTTGTGTTACTGCCGTCATGCGTAGCACTGGTCAGTGGAATTCTGGTGATACTGATGAGTTTGAAATAAGCGGAAAGCGAGAAGAACGTCAGAAAGGATGTAAGATAATTGGTGCGAGGGGGGGGACTTGAACCCCCACGTCCGTAAGGACACTAACACCTGAAGCTAGCGCGTCTACCAATTCCGCCACCTTCGCACAGTCATCTTACTTTTTTGATATCGCCTCGTTGGTGCGAGGGGGGGGACTTGAACCCCCACGTCCGTAAGAACACTAACACCTGAAGCTAGCGCGTCTACCAATTCCGCCACCTTCGCCCAGTGCGAGCAATATCAACGTGATTTATGGTGCGAGGGGGGGGACTTGAACCCCCACGTCCGTAAGGACACTAACACCTGAAGCTAGCGCGTCTACCAATTCCGCCACCTTCGCATACCATCGACACTGTAAAAGTATCGTAACCACGGAGGCGCATTCTAGATGTTTTCAGCTTTACGTCAACAGAAAAATGCGCACGCTGTTTTGATTGCTGCAAAAATGGCCGATGGTAGCGCCAGGTTTTGCCGGATAGCGGTTACGCGTATCCGGCCTGCCAGATAAGGGGATTACTTCTTAGCTTGACGCGTCATCACGGTGCGGTAAACCTTAAAGCGACCCGTCTGGGCGATGACTTCATGGAAGCCAAAGGTTTCATCCAGCACTTTCGGGTACGGTAAGAAGGCGTTAGCCACGATACGCAGTTCACCCCCGCTGTTCAGATGACGTACTGCACCACGGATCAGCGTTTGCGCCGCTTCAAGGCTGGTTTCCATGCCATCGTGGAACGGCGGGTTGGAGATGATCATGTCGAAACGGCCATTCACATCAGAGAAGACGTTGCTGGCAAACACGTCGCCTTCCAGGCCGTTTGCAGCAAGCGTTGCGCGGCTTGCTTCAACCGCCGGGGCGCTCACATCGCACAGGGTTAAGCGCACTTTTGGCGAATGGCTCGCCAGTACGGTCGCCAGTACACCCGCGCCACAGCCGACATCCAGCACTTTGCCTTTCGTATGTGGCGTCAGGGTGGAGAGCAGCAGCTGGCTGCCCACGTCCAGACCGTCGCGGCTGAAGACGCCAGGCAGAGTTTTAATGGTCAGACCGTCAAGCTGATACTCATCCCAGAATTTCTCAGCATCAAAGGTCGCCTGTTTTTCCAGACGGCCGTGATACAGGCCACAGCGACGGGCGCTGTCGATTTTATTCAGCTGCGCATAGCCTTCCAGCATCTGTTCTGCGCTACGAACGCCGCTGCGGTTCTCACCGACCACGAAAATATCGCAGCCAACGGGCAGCAGAGAAAGCAGGTTCATCAGCTGGAACTGGGCTTCTGGCTTGTTCTTCGGCCAGTAGTAGATGAGCGTGTCGCAGTCGGCGATGTCGCTCTGTTCAGCGACCAGGCTAAAGCGCGCGCGGTCGTCCATCTGGCGGCTCAGTACCTGCCAGTGGTGGTAGTATTGGGTGTGGGCACGGCTTTCAGCACAGTCGAAACGTGCGGGCAGGTCATCCTGCATATCTCCGGCAAACAGAATACGGCTTTCTTCGAAATCATCACTGTGACGCAGCAAGACTTCACTTGCCGGGGTAAATGCAGACATGAATTGTTCCTCAATTAACTCAGGCGGGGATTATAGTAGGTAGATGGCGCAGTTTCGACACATTTGCTATATTTGCGCGCCTGAGAGACAGGAGTTTTCCCTATGACATCCCGACGAGACTGGCAGTTGCAGCAACTGGGCATCACCCAGTGGGCCTTGCGTCGCCCGACGGCGTTGCAGGGCGAAATCGCCATCTCCATCCCTGCGCACGTCCGGCTGGTGATGGTGGCGGAGGAACTGCCTGCCCTGAATGAACCCCTTATTGGTGATGTCCTTCGTAGCCTGAAGCTGACCACTGAACAGGTTTTACAGCTTACGCCAGACAGGGTCACCATGCTGCCATCCGACAGCCGCTGCAACAGCTGGCGTATGGGAGACATCGATGAGGTCTCCCTGGAAGGGAGCCAGATCTGCTCGCCAGCGCTGGACGAACTGAAAGCCAACCCAAAAGCGCGCAGCGCGCTATGGCAACAAATCTGCGACTATGAACACGATTTCTTCCCTCACGACGCCTGATCTGACCGCGGCGTACGCGATTGAAACGCGCGCCCATGCTTTTCCATGGAGCGAAAAAACCCTCGCCAGCAATCAGGGCGAGCGGTATCTGAATTACCGTCTGGACGTCGACGGCACGATGGCCGCTTTTGCCATCACGCAGGTCGTTCTGGACGAAGCGACGCTGTTTAATATCGCGGTTGATCCCGCGTATCAGCGCCGGGGGCTGGGAAGAGAACTGCTTGAGTATCTCATTCGCGAGCTCGAAACCCGTGACGTTTTCACCCTGTGGCTGGAGGTGCGCGCGTCGAATGTCGCCGCCATCGCACTCTATGAAAGCTTAGGCTTTAACGAGGCGACTATCCGCCGTAACTACTACCCCACCGCAGAGGGACGTGAAGACGCCATCATAATGGCTCTGCCGCTTGGATAACTAAAATAAGGTTGTAACGATGAAATGGGACTGGATTTTCTTTGATGCCGACGAAACGCTGTTTACGTTTGACTCGTTTGGCGGCCTACAGCGGATGTTTCTCGATTATAGCGTTACCTTCACCGCTGAAGACTTTCAGGACTATCAGGCGGTAAACAAACCGCTGTGGGTGGATTACCAGAACGGTGCCATCACCGCGTTACAGCTGCAGCACCAGCGCTTTGATGTCTGGGCCGAGCGGTTAAACGTCAGCCCGGGTGCGCTTAACGATGCCTTCCTTAATGCCATGGCGGATATCTGCGCGCCATTGCCGGGCGCGGTTTCCCTGCTGGACGCCCTGAAGGGCAAGGCGAAGCTGGGCATTATTACCAACGGGTTTACCGCCCTGCAGCAGATCCGCCTTGAGCGTACGGGCCTGCGCGATCATTTTGACGCGCTGGTGATCTCTGAAGAGGTGGGCGTACCTAAGCCGGATCCGCGTATTTTTGATTATGCGCTGGAACAAGCGGGCAATCCCGATCGTGAACGTGTGCTGATGGTCGGGGACACCGCGGAGTCGGATATTCGTGGCGGGATGAACGCCGGCCTGTCGACCGTCTGGCTGAATGCACACGGTCGCACGTTGCCGGAAGGTATCCAGCCGACCTGGACCGTCACGTCATTGAACGAACTGGAGCAGCTCCTGTGTAAACAATGATTGCCTGCCCCCCATTGATGGGTAAAATAGCCGCATTTTTCGTATCCCATGATGCGCGGCCTGACGCCGCGCTTATATAGAAGATTTCATTATGACGTTGTCTCCTTATCTGCAAGAGGTGGCCAGGCGCCGTACTTTTGCCATTATCTCTCACCCGGATGCCGGTAAAACGACCATCACCGAGAAGGTGTTGCTGTTCGGACAGGCGATTCAGACTGCGGGTACCGTAAAAGGCCGTGGTTCCAACCAGCATGCAAAATCTGACTGGATGGAGATGGAAAAGCAGCGTGGTATTTCCATTACCACCTCCGTGATGCAGTTCCCGTATCATGATTGCCTGGTCAACCTGCTGGATACCCCAGGGCACGAAGACTTCTCGGAAGATACCTACCGTACGCTGACGGCGGTGGACTGCTGTCTGATGGTCATCGACGCCGCGAAAGGGGTCGAAGATCGTACCCGTAAGCTGATGGAAGTTACCCGTCTGCGCGATACGCCGATCCTCACCTTTATGAACAAACTCGACCGTGACATCCGCGACCCGATGGAGTTGATGGATGAAGTGGAAAACGAGCTGAAAATTGCCTGTGCGCCTATTACCTGGCCCATTGGCTGCGGCAAGCTGTTCAAGGGTGTCTACCACCTTTATAAAGACGAAACCTATCTCTACCAGACCGGTAAAGGCCATACCATTCAGGAAGTCCGTATCGTAAAAGGTCTGGATAACCCGGAGCTGGATGCGGCTGTGGGTGAAGAGCTGGCCGCGCAGCTGCGTGACGAGCTGGAGCTGGTTCAAGGTGCATCTCACGAATTCGACAGAGAACTGTTCCTGAGCGGTGAAATCACCCCGGTCTTCTTTGGTACCGCGCTGGGTAACTTCGGCGTTGACCATATGCTTGATGGCCTGGTGGAGTGGGCGCCACAACCGATGTCACGTAAAACTGACACCCGTGAAGTGGAAGCGAAAGAAGAGAAGTTCACCGGTTTCGTCTTTAAAATTCAGGCCAACATGGACCCGAAACACCGTGACCGCGTCGCCTTTATGCGCGTGGTGTCCGGTAAGTATGAAAAGGGCATGAAGCTGCGTCAGGTACGTATCGGTAAAGATGTGGTGATCTCCGACGCGCTGACCTTTATGGCGGGCGACCGTTCGCACGTTGAAGAAGCCTATCCGGGCGACATCATCGGTCTGCACAACCACGGTACGATTCAGATCGGCGATACCTTCACCCAGGGTGAAATGATGAAGTTCACCGGTATTCCGAACTTCGCACCGGAACTGTTCCGTCGTATTCGCCTGCGCGATCCGCTGAAGCAAAAACAGCTGCTGAAAGGGCTGGTTCAGCTTTCCGAAGAGGGTGCTGTCCAGGTGTTCCGCCCAATCGCTAACAACGATCTGATCGTAGGCGCTGTCGGTGTGCTGCAGTTCGACGTGGTCGTTGCGCGTCTGAAGAGCGAGTACAACGTGGAAGCGATCTATGAATCGGTTAACGTGGCGACCGCGCGCTGGGTAGAGTGTTCTGATGTGAAGAAATTCGAAGAATTTAAACGTAAGAATGAAGTGCAGCTGGCACTGGATGGCGGTGATAACCTGACGTATATCGCTCCAACCATGGTCAATCTTAACCTGACGCAGGAACGTTATCCTGATGTCCAGTTCCGCAAAACGCGCGAACACTGATCCCCTCTCAGAGCACGGCAATCGCCGTGCTCTTCTTTATTTCCTGTCTTATTAATCTCTTGCGGAATGTTCTTAATTCAACATTATTTCGCGTCTTTTGCTCGTTTTTTACCCAAATCTGAAAGCGGCACTGTGAGAGTGATCTATATTTAACTCAGTGTTTAACACCGGGCGTGGATGAATTAACTGTTCAATGCATGACTTTGGGTTCTCCATTTTGCCCGTGTGTTCATTCGCAATATATAAAACTAGCAATTAGGGAAGTATGTCGCCCGAATGACGGGTATACACAGGAATACATCGATGAATATGACAAGACTGAAGATTTCTAAAACTCTGCTGGCTGTGACACTGGGTAGCATCCTGGTAAGTGGTTCTGCTCTGGCTGAAACCAGCACTATGGATAAAGCGCAGTCCACCGCCGATACCGCAGGGCAAAAAATCGATAGCTCTATGAATAAAGTCGGTAATTTCATGGATGACAGCTCAATCACAGCAAAAGTGAAAGCCGCACTGGTGGATGATGAAGCTATCAAGAGCACCGATATTTCCGTTAAAACTGACAAGAAAGTTGTCACCCTGAGTGGTTTTGTAGAAAGCCAGGCCCAGGCCGAACAGGCGGTAAAAGTGGCGAAGGGTGTTGAAGGTGTAGCGTCCGTGAGCGACAAACTGCACGTTCGGGACAGCAAAAACGCGTCGGTGAAAGGGTATGCCGGAGATGCAGCCACCACCAGCGAAATCAAAGCTAAACTTTTAGCAGATGACATCGTGCCATCTCGTAAAGTGAAAGTGGAAACCACCGATGGTGTGGTTCAGCTTTCCGGTACGGTCGATTCTCAGGCGCAAAGTGAGCGCGCCGAGTCCATCGCGAAAGCGATCGATGGTGTTAAAAGCGTTAAAAACGATCTGAAAACGAAGTAAATCTGCACCATTCGCCCGTCTGGCTAACGTCAGCGGGCGAAATAAAAATGACTCTGGAAAATCGCCGGTGAGTGATCTGAGCGCGCTCACATTTAGCGGCCGACATTAACTATGGTAAAGGAGAAGCTTATGTTTCGTTGGGGCATTATATTTCTGGTTATCGCGTTAATTGCCGCCGCATTGGGCTTTGGTGGTCTGGCAGGTACAGCGGCATGGGCAGCAAAAATTGTCTTTGTCGTGGGTATTATTCTGTTCCTGGTCAGCCTGTTTACGGGTCGTCGACGTCCGTAGCAAACGCAATATTCCTTCAACAAAAAAAAGCCAGTCCTCGTGACTGGCTTTTTCTTGTTTCAGTCGCTGGTCGGGTGCGCTACTGTGTCATAACAGAAAAATGAAAACAGGAAAGCAGAGGTGGGGCAACGAATTCCCGTTACGCTCGGCAATATTGCGCCGCTGGCGTTAAAGCCGTTTCGCGCAGGCCCGCTTGCGCTGGTGTGTGAAGGTGGCGGACAGCGCGGCATTTTTACGGCCGGTGTGCTGGACGAGTTTATGCGCGCGCAATTCAACCCGTTTGACCTGTACTTCGGGACCTCTGCCGGGGCGCAAAACCTCTCTGCTTATGTCTGTAACCAGCCCGGCTACGCGCGAAAAGTGATCATGCGCTACACCACGGCGAAAGAATTTTTCAACCCGGTGCGCTTTGTGCGCGGCGGGAACCTGATTGACCTCGACTGGCTGCTGGATTCGACCTCAAGCCAGATGCCGCTGGCAATGGATACGGCGGCGCGCCTGTTCGACAGCGGAAAAGAGTTCTGGATGTGCGCCAGCCGTGGTGATGACTACACGCCGGGGTATTTCTCTCCTCAAAAAGAGAACTGGCTGGATATCATTCGCGCCTCCAGCGCCATTCCCGGTTTCTATCGTTCCGGCGCGCTGCTGGACGGCATCAGCTATCTGGACGGCGGCATCAGTGACGCGGTGCCGGTACAGGAAGCTGCGCGACGCGGGGCAAACACCATTGTGGTGATCCGCACCGTCCCGTCGCAAATGTACTATACCCCGCAATGGTTTAAACGCATGGAGCGCTGGTTAGGTGACAGCAGCCTGCAACACCTGGTCAACATCGCGAAGCAGCATGAAACGACCTATGGCGCCATGCAGCGCTTTATTGAAAAACCGCCGGGTAAGCTGCGTATATTTGAAATTTATCCGCCTAAACCGCTGGTCAGCATGGCGCTGGGCAGCCGCGTTCCTGCGCTGCGTACCGATTACAAAACGGGGCGTCTGTGCGGGCGTTACTTCCTGGCGACAATAGGCAAACTGCTGGCTGAACAACCGCCTATACATCGTCATAAAGCCATTATTACCCCACCAGCGGTGGTGGCGAATGATGCGCTGGCGATGCCGCTGGTGGATGCTCCGCAGGCGAATGACGCATTGTTAGATAATGAGGATCTGGCGTGACGTACCGGTTTATCGATACCCACTGTCATTTTGATTTTCCACCGTTTACGGGGGATGAAGAGCAAAGCATCACGCGAGCTGCACAAGCCGGCGTAGAGGCGATAATTGTGCCGGCGGTTGAAGCGGCATACTTTGAGCGGGTAGTGGATCTCTCAAGGCGGCACCAGGCGCTGTATGCCGCGCTCGGCCTGCATCCCATTGTGATTGAACACCATCTTGATGAGCATATCGACGCGCTGGACGCCATTGTGCAGACGGCTGGCGACAAACTTGTCGCCATCGGTGAGATCGGCCTCGATCTCTATCGCGACGATCCGCAGTTTGCGCGCCAGCAGACGATCCTTGATGCGCAGCTGCGGTTGGCGAAGCGCCACGATCTGCCGGTGATCCTTCACTCCCGTCGAACCCATGACAAACTGGCAATGCATCTGAAGCGTATCGATCTTCCGCGAAGGGGCGTTGTGCACGGCTTTTCAGGGAGCCTGCAGCAGGCGCAGCGCTTTATTGCGCTGGGCTATAAAATTGGCGTCGGGGGTACCATCACCTATCCACGCGCCAGTAAAACCCGCGATGTGATGGCGCAGCTGCCGCTCGAAGCATTATTACTGGAAACCGATGCACCGGATATGCCGCTCAACGGTTTTCAGGGGCAGCCAAATCGCCCGGAGCAGGCCGCTCGGGTCTTTGACACGCTTTGTGAGCTGCGTGAGGAGCCGGAAGAGGTGATTGCGCATGCCCTGCTGGAGAATACCCGCGCGGTATTTGGTATTACGTTATAGATAAAGCGCCGGTCGGATCACCATGATTTGCTGTTGTTCCAGCGCCCGCGCCAGCGGCTCAATATCTTCGGGCGTGGCGCTGCGCCAGGACGCCGCTTCACCGTAAACGCCGTGAGCATGAAAGGCGTTAATGCGTACCGGGACATTGCCCAACGCGTGGATAAACGCCGTCAGCGCTTTGAGATGCTCCAGATAATCACATTGCTCCGGGATCACCAGTAATCGCAGTTCCGCCAGCCGCTGGTGGTGTGCCAGCCAGCGGATACTGTGCTTAATCTGCGGATTTTCGCGTCCGGTCAGGAAGCGATGGTGTTCGTTCCCCCAGGCCTTCAAATCCACCATTGCCCCGTCGAATACCGGCAGCAGTTTTTGCCAGCCGGTTTCCCCTAACAGACCGTTGCTGTCCACCAGGCACGTCAGGTGTTGCAGGGCGGGATCGGCTTTGATCGCCGTGAAGAGCGCCACCAGGAACGGTAGCTGCGTTGTCGCTTCACCGCCGCTCACGGTAATGCCTTCAATAAAGGGTGCGGATTTAGAGAGCTGAGTGAGGATCTCGTCGACGCTAAAACGGTGCGCCATTGGCGTTGCCTGTTGCTGGCACAACTGCAGGCAGGTATCACACTGCTGACACTGACTCTCCTGCCACCAGACCCGCCCGGCCTGTATGTTCAGCGCATCGTGTGGGCAATGGGGTACGCAGTCGCCACAGTCGTTGCAGCGTCCGATGGTCCACGGATTGTGGCAGGTTTTGCAGCGCAGGTTGCAGCCCTGGAGAAACAGAGCCAGGCGGCTGCCCGGCCCGTCCACGCAGGAGAAGGGGATCACCTGACTAACTAAAGCGCATCTGCTGTTCATGGCTTATCACGCGTGGCTGGCGCTCCAGGATGCGGGTATGTCGGGCGGCTTCTTCTCCAAGCCAGGTGGTGTTAGTGCGTGACCCTGCTTCACGGTATTTCTCCAGGTCGGACAACCGGACCATATATCCGGTCACGCGTACCAGATCGTTACCGGCCACGTTGGCAGTGAACTCCCGCATTCCGGCATTGAACGCACCCAGACACAGTTGTACCACGGCCTGTGGGTTGCGTTTTACCGTCTCGTCCAGCGTCAGGATGTCGCTAATCCCGGCGTGATAGTGCTTGTGGTGTGGCGCCACGCTCAGCAGATGGCTAATCGGGTCCGGCTCCTCCCCGTAAGGCAACCGCGCGCCCGGCGTCGTACCGATATCAGAGCTTATTCCGGACTGGGCATGCAGCATCGCACGCTGTTTCCAGCCGTATTTCACCGGCGTGTTTTCAACAAACGCCGCGAGCTGTTCGCTGATCCGATACCCCAGCGCGTTGGCCTGGTCGTCTTTACCGTAACGGCCCGGTGAACCCGCTTTCTCACACAGCACGTTCACCGCTTCGGCCAGGCCGTACATGCCGAACATCGGCACAAAGCGGTCGGGATCAATCAGCCCCTCTTTGACGAGGAAGCTATTCTCAAAGAAGCCGGATTTTTGATACAGGAACTCGCAGCGGGCATTGATGACGGCCAGTTGCTGCTGGCAGTAGTGGGGCAACGTGCGGGTAAAAAAGTCTTCGGGCGAGTCGCTGTGTTCGGCAATGGCCTTCAGGTTAAGGCGCACCAGCGTGCTGCCACCGCCTGCCAGCGGCAGGGAGTTGTAACAACTCACGATGCCATAACGGCCTTTTGTGAAAATTTTATCATTCACCGGGCCGTTAGAAAGATGGGGTTTGCTGCATTCACAGAGATTTTCGGCCACCCTGAGCAGCAGTGAATCTGGTGTGATATCGGGATCATAAATAAAGGTCAGATTCGGTGCGACCTGCTTCAGCTCTGCATCAGCGCGTAAAATCGCGCGGGTAACGGGCGTGTCCGCCGGACCAATATTGGCATGCATAAACGCATCCGGAAGCGTTCTGTCGAGATAGCGCCAGAAACGTTTTATTCGGCTATCGATTTCTTCTTGTGTTAGAATACTAACATACGGTTGCAGTAATGCATCAAGATGGCCGAGGAAGACCGGCATCGATGTGACAGAAGGAACATGGTGGTACAGGATGGTCAGCAGTGAGAGCGCGTCATCCAGATCCTTTGCCCCTTCCAGTTCCAGCCATGCCGAGCCGTTGGCGAGGAATCTGGCGTAATCAGGCAGAACATAGCGCGGTTTATAAGGCGCATGGCCTTCGAACATGTCGCAGATAAATCCCTCTTCCAGCGCGGTGCGAGCGGCCTGAGGCAGCGCGGGGTAGGGAAGATGGTTCTCCGCCTCCAGCGCCAGAAAATGACGTTTTTGCTCGGGGGTCAATACCGGGCTTGTCACAATTTGCTGGCAACGTTGTTGCAGTGCGTGAGGGCTGGCGTGGGACATATTCGCTTCCTTTATGGTTCTGCGGATGATGACCGAATTGTAGGAAGTCATCCTGGGGCGACTTTTGATCCCACACCGGGTATCGCTGCTTTAATCAGCAGCGACAGCAGTAAAATTTGAAGTTCATCTCATTACAGTAATGCAAATTTGTACGCAGTTTTCATTAACTGTGATGAATGTCGAAGTGTAAGTGCGGCTGGATGTTAGAATAGTCACAGACCGCAAGGTGAAATTTATACGGCGATGCCGTTGGAGAATGTTATGACCGATTTAACTGCAAGCAGCCTGCGCGCGTTGAAACTGATGGACCTGACCACCCTGAATGATGACGACACCAATGAGAAAGTCATCGCCCTGTGCCATCAGGCGAAAACGCCCGTCGGGAACACTGCAGCCGTCTGTATCTACCCGCGCTTTATCCCCATTGCCCGTAAGACGCTGAAAGAGCAGGGCACGCCGGATGTACGCATTGCAACCGTGACTAACTTCCCGCACGGCAATGACGACATCGAGATTGCGCTGGCTGAAACCCGCGCGGCCATCGCGTACGGTGCTGACGAAGTGGACGTGGTATTCCCGTACCGTGCGCTGATCGCCGGTAACGAGCAGGTTGGTTTTGACCTGGTTAAAGCGTGTAAAGACGCTTGTGCAGCGGCAAACGTGCTGCTGAAAGTGATCATCGAAACCGGTGAGCTGAAAGAAGAAGCGCTGATCCGTAAAGCGTCTGAAATCTCCATCAACGCGGGTGCAGATTTCATCAAAACCTCTACCGGTAAAGTGCCGGTGAACGCAACGCCGGAAAGCGCGCGCATCATGATGGAAGTGATCCGTGATATGGGCGTGGAAAAAACCGTAGGCTTCAAACCTGCAGGCGGCGTGCGCACGGCTGAAGATGCGCAGCAGTTCCTGGCGATTGCCGATGAACTGTTTGGCCCGGCGTGGGCGGATTCCCGTCACTATCGCTTTGGTGCATCCAGCCTGCTGGCGAGCCTGCTGAAAGCGCTGGGTCACGGCGATGGTAAGAGCGCAAGCAGCTACTGATTTTTATCCTGCGGCGGGCCATCCGCCGCATTTAACCTGTTTTCTCGGGGGTTACCGTGTTTCTCGCACAAGAAATTATTCGTAAAAAACGTGATGGTCATGCATTAAGCGACGAAGAGATCCGCTTCTTTATCAATGGCATTCGTGATAACACCATCTCTGAAGGGCAGATTGCTGCTCTGGCGATGACCATTTTCTTCCACGATATGTCGATGCCTGAGCGTGTATCGCTGACCATGGCGATGCGAGATTCAGGAACCGTTCTGGACTGGAAAAGCCTGAACCTCAACGGCCCGATTGTGGATAAACACTCAACCGGCGGTGTAGGTGACGTGACGTCATTGATGCTGGGCCCAATGGTGGCGGCCTGTGGTGGTTATATCCCCATGATCTCCGGGCGTGGCCTGGGGCATACCGGCGGTACGCTCGACAAACTGGAGGCCATCCCGGGCTTCGATATCTTCCCGGATGACCATCGCTTCCGCGACATTATTAAAGACGTTGGTGTGGCGATTATCGGCCAGACCAGCTCTCTTGCTCCTGCAGACAAGCGCTTCTACGCGACCCGCGATATCACCGCGACCGTCGACTCTATTCCCCTGATTACCGCCTCTATCCTCGCCAAGAAACTGGCGGAAGGCCTGGATGCGCTGGTCATGGATGTGAAAGTGGGCAGCGGCGCCTTTATGCCGACCTATGAGCTTTCCGCGGCGCTGGCAGAAGCCATTGTGGGCGTCTCCAACGGTGCGGGCGTGCGTACTACCGCCCTGCTGACGGACATGAACCAGGTGCTGGCGTCCAGCGCAGGCAACGCTGTGGAAGTGCGTGAAGCCGTGCAGTTCCTCACCGGTGAATACCGGAACCCGCGTCTGCTCGATGTCACCATGGCCCTGTGCGTGGAGATGCTGATCTCCGGCAAGCTCGCCAGCGATGATGCCGATGCACGCGCCAAACTTCAGGCGGTGCTGGATAACGGCAAAGCGGCAGAGATCTTCGGCCGCATGGTAGCGGCGCAGAAAGGCCCGACCGACTTCGTGGAACACTACGCGAAATACCTGCCAACGGCGACGCTCAGCAAAGCGGTCTACGCCGATACCGAAGGCTTTGTCTCGGCGATGGATACGCGCGCGCTCGGCATGGCCGTCGTGTCGATGGGCGGCGGTCGTCGTCAGGCCTCGGACACCATTGATTACAGCGTCGGCTTTACCGATATGGCGCGTCTGGGTGACAGCGTTGATGGTCAACGTCCGCTGGCCGTGATCCATGCGAAAGATGAAGCCAGCTGGCAGGAAGCGGCGAAGGCGGTGAAAGCGGCCATTACGCTTGATGATAAAGCACCGCAAAGCACACCGACTGTCTATCGCCGTATCACCGAATAGCGGTATACTGATCTGATCGATAATTTTTGAAGCACTACGTACGGAGAACAATTATGAAACGTGCATTTATTATGGTGCTGGACTCATTCGGCATCGGCGCAACCGAAGATGCAGAACGTTTTGGTGACGTGGGTTCCGATACCATGGGTCACATCGCTGAAGCCTGTGCGAAAGGCGAAGCGGACAACGGTCGTAAAGGCCCTCTGACTCTGCCAAACCTGACCCGTCTGGGTCTGGTGAAAGCCCATGAAGGTTCTACCGGTAAAATTGCAGCCGGTATGGACGGCAATGCGGAAGTGGTAGGCGCGTACGCCTGGGCGCACGAGCTCTCTTCCGGTAAAGATACCCCGTCTGGCCACTGGGAAATCGCTGGCGTGCCGGTTCTCTTCGACTGGGGTTACTTCTCCGATCACGAGAACAGCTTCCCGCAGGAGCTGCTGGACAAGCTGGTTAAGCGTGCCAATCTGCCGGGCTACCTCGGTAACTGCCACTCTTCCGGTACCGTGATTCTGGACGAACTCGGTGAAGAGCACATGAAAACCGGCAAGCCGATTTTCTACACCTCTGCCGACTCCGTGTTCCAGATTGCCTGCCACGAAGAGACCTTTGGCCTGGATAAGCTTTACGAGCTGTGCGAAATCGCACGTGAAGAGCTTACCGAAGGCGGCTATAACATCGGTCGCGTGATTGCACGTCCGTTTATCGGTGATAAAGCGGGTAACTTCCAGCGCACCGGTAACCGTCATGACCTGGCCGTTGAGCCACCGGCACCGACCGTACTGCAGAAGCTGGTTGACGAGAAAGATGGCCACGTGGTGTCCGTGGGGAAAATTGCAGACATCTATGCCAACTGCGGTATCACCAAAAAAGTGAAAGCCACCGGTCTGGATGCGCTGTTTGACGCCACCATCAAAGAGATGAAAGAAGCGGGTGACAAGACTATCGTCTTCACCAACTTCGTGGACTTCGACTCCTCCTGGGGCCACCGTCGTGACGTGGCCGGTTATGCCGCGGGCCTGGAACTGTTTGACCGCCGTCTGCCGGAGCTGATGGAGCTGGTGGGTGAAGATGACATTCTGATCCTGACCGCCGACCACGGCTGCGACCCAACCTGGACCGGTACCGACCACACACGCGAGCACATTCCTGTGCTGGTGTACGGCCCGAAAGTGAAACCTGGCTCACTGGGCCACCGTGAAACCTTCGCCGATATCGGTCAGACTATTGCGAAATACTTTGGTACGTCCGACATGGAATATGGCAAGGCCATGTTCTAAACACATCCGGGCGTATCCCCTCTCCCTCCGGGAGAGGGAGAACACCATGCAGGCCGGGCAGGCGCCGCCGCCACCCGGCAAAAACACGATAAAAGGAACTGAAGATGGCAACTCCTCACATTAATGCCGAAATGGGTGATTTCGCTGACGTCGTATTGATGCCGGGCGACCCGCTGCGCGCGAAGCACATTGCAGAAACTTTCCTCGAAGACGTGCGTGAAGTGAACAACGTTCGCGGCATGCTGGGCTTCACCGGTACGTACAAAGGCCGCAAAATCTCCGTGATGGGTCACGGTATGGGTATCCCATCCTGCTCCATCTACACCAAAGAGCTGATCACCGATTTCGGCGTGAAGAAAATTATTCGCGTAGGCTCCTGCGGTGCAGTACGTATGGACGTTAAGCTGCGTGATGTGGTTATCGGCATGGGCGCGTGCACGGACTCTAAAGTTAACCGTATGCGTTTCAAAGACCATGACTTTGCCGCCATCGCTGACTTCGGCATGGTACGTAACGCGGTTGACGCCGCAAAAGCGCTGGGCGTAGACGCACGCGTGGGTAACCTGTTCTCTGCTGACCTGTTCTATGCACCAGACGGCGGCGAGATGTTCGACGTGATGGAAAAGTACGGCATCCTGGGTGTGGAAATGGAAGCGGCTGGGATCTACGGTGTCGCGGCTGAGTTTGGCGCGAAAGCACTGACCATCTGCACCGTGTCTGACCATATCCGTACGCACGAGCAGACGACCGCTGCTGAGCGTCAGACCACCTTCAACGACATGATCAAAATCGCGCTGGAATCCGTTCTGCTGGGCGACAAAGAGTAATGTTGTACTGCCGGGCGGCGTTCGCTGCCCGGCATGCTCTTCCCGGTTACAAATACACCACGCTGATGGTCGCCTGACCGTCAAACTCCGTATCTTCCGTTAAAGACAGATTCTTCAGATTCTCGACCGCCAGCGACACGTTCAGCGGGAAAGAGACGCTGGTGACCGCCATCGGGTCGTTTTTGCCCGCCGGCGCAACGCTCATCAGACCCAAATCTTTATTGGCGATGGTACCACCGTTGGCTTTCTGCCAGCGGCTCACGCCCGCTCCCGCGGTCACGGCCGTACGGATAGGCTCAGCGTTATTGCCGTTCGCCGTCACATCGCCTGGCGTGGTGTAGATGGAGTACGCGCCGATGTTTTTACCATCGTGCGTTTTGCCCAGCCCAAAGGTGCTCATCGCACCGCGAAGCTCACCGCCGTTAGCATTGGCGTTTTTCACCTTCAGGTTACTGCTGCCCGTGCTGGCGTTGGAATCGGTACGGTTATCCGCAATGCTCCAGCCCACCTTTGTTGGCGTAGGGCAGTTGATCGTTAGCATCACCCCTTTTTCGCCCAGCTGCGTGGCCTGGGTTTGCGACAAATCGCCAATATGAATCCTGCCAAAATCGATCACGCCATTATTGCTCAGCTCCGGTACACACGAGGCACCGGCAAGCGAGGCTTTGACTTTCAGCACGGCGGTATCGCCCGCGTGTGCGGATGTGGCCGCCAGGGCCAGCGCGACAACGAGTAAACATTTTTTCATTGTTAATCCTTAACATAAATAAAAAGCATGACATTGCGGGGTATTAACCCGTCAGTATTTGTAACGGTAGTGCTTTTCTACGCTTCACGCAGGCAGGTACCTGACGCGTGAATGGGGTTATTCCTGTGTTAATAATTCCCAGGCCATATTGCTCTCAAGAAGGGTATTGTCAGCAACATGACGAAGCTGGCTGTTATTAATGACGGGAACAATCTTAAGGGTGAAGCTCATGTGTTTACCCCGCACCGGCGCGGCATTTTTCCGGGCAACGAGACCTTCATTATTTTTGATAAACGCGCGTTGCGTCGGGCTGGAGGAGGGCGTAAAACCGATACGGTCCGTCGTTTTCGCCAGCGTGCAGGCATGCCCGTCAACCACCATATTGTCGGCAATAATGGCCAGTCGCCCGTCCTGACCAAAGAGAACCCCCCCGTTGACGCCGGCAGTGGACTGCAGAAACAGCGCCATCACTCTCGGCTCCGGGCAGAAGACGTTGGCCGTGATTTCTTTGGCCGGCATTCGGTTCCAGTTCTTCTGCGAGGCGGCGATATCCGACGGTTTGAGTTTTCCAAACGAGACAACAGGCTGCGAAAACGTAACCTGACACTCTTCACTGGACGCGCGTGCGGAGAAGAGCAAAATCATGCTGGCAAACGCCGCGAATAAAAGGGAATAACAGGTTTTCACTGGCACATTCCTTCTGCTTTTTCGTAATAGGACTCGGTATTTTTGTCTTCGCTGAGCGAATACGTGATGTGGCAAATTTTTGCCATGTTGTCGTCCACCACATACAGGGCGGGCGCATCCGTGGCGTCGGGAATAAACACGCTGCCGTTATCCATTACGCTCACGATATAACGACTGTCTTTATCCACCACGCTAAGCCCTCTGGCGAGCCATGACCCGTCAGGGCGTTTCACGCTAAGCATTAGACGACGCGTGTTCAGCACGTGGAAATCCACCTGCGCGAATGAGCCGTAAGCTGCGGAAACGGTCTGTATCCCGTTCGATAAATCCATTCCCTGTGGCAGGGAGCTGGCATCAATGACAATCTGAGAGGTTTGCCACTCGCGCAGACCCGGCACCACGGCTTGTCCCCACGCATCGGTCCAGACGGTTCCATCAGGCGTGGCGATTTGAATACCGCTTTCCGGCTCGCTTAATCGCGCAATGCCAAAGGTGTCTTTAATCGGGTAGGGTGCAAACGTAATGCCATGACCATGCAGGGCGATGCCGCCGCTGAGGGAGGTGCTGTAATTATGCTGGTTCCCGTCGTTCAGCCCTGCGGCCATGCCCAACTGTGTGTAGTGCAGGTTGGTGCTGACATTGCCGTTAAACGACTGGGTCTTGTCCTGATTGTCGCGATCGACCGAGAGGTTGTAATTGGTGTTCTGACCCCACGATCCGCTGTCCTGAATACCGAGGTTTTGTTTTTCACCCTGGCTGCGCATATAGGTACTGATGCGCTCAGTGCCAAACGGAATGACCAGATTAAGATAGAGCAGGTCGCCATCACTTGTGCCGCCTTTCTCCGTCTCACTGCTGCTGAGGGCGTGCTGCCAGTTCACTGAGAGCGACGTGTGCCCCAGACTCTTGCCCCAGGAGACCATCAGGTAGCGGGAGCTACTGCTCTCTTCATCCCCGGCATTCTCGCTGTACTGGAAAGAAAGCGAGCCAACCCACGCGTTGTTCCAGTTGAGGCTGGTATTCCAGGCGCTTTGATAGCGCTGGGATTCAGCGTCCATCGCCTCGTTTAACTCCCGGTAGCCGGTGCTGTAGGTTGATGCGCTGACCCCAAGCGTGAGTTGCTCGGGCAGGGAAAGGTGACTTTGCAATTCTATCTTGCGGCCATTTTGTTGACCGTAGAACTGCGCGCGGCTCATCTGAACGCTGGGAGAAAGGAGCCAGTACTCGGCTGGCGACCATTCCAGCATCGCCCCGAGGGCCTGATACTGCTCTGCCAGCACGCCCGCCGTGACGCCGGTGAGCTGGGGCGTAAACCGGGTTCCGTCAGAAAAATTAAATACCCAGGGCGACCCCTGTTCATCCCCGGTATCGCGAACTTTACCCAACGAGACGCTGAGCCCTTCGGTGCGCGTCATCCCGCTCACGTTCAGTGAGGAGGAGGGAACCGTAAACGTCGTGGTGGAACCGTCGGTTTCGACCACGCTGATGTCCAGATCCACGTTACCACGCACCACCGGGACATCGGTCAGAGTAAACGGACCGGCATTTACCAGCGAAGAGTAGATAACCTGCCCGGACTGACGAACGTCAACGCGCGCCTGGTTGGTGCGGGCGATGCCGGAAATGGTCGTCGCCGGAATATTCGGTTGCAGGCCCGTTTCCGGCAGGAACTGAACGCCATTAATTTGTGCGCCACTGAACAGCGCCGAGTTGACGTTAATCTGCCCCGCCTGAATGCGAAGTTTTCGTTCTTCGAAGACGTGTTCCGCGTAGGTATAGAGATTCTCTGTGCTGCGGGTTCCGTTATCGTCGGTCAGGATAAAGTTGCTGCGCAGCGTCCAGTTCGCCACGTTGAGACCGGCGCCAATATTGCCCTGGGAAAAGGTACTGTTTCCGCCGCTGCCGTACTCGTTGTAGTTGCTGAACGCACTGTAATTGATAAGGCCCGCCTCACCGCCGTGCGCGTAGTATTTCGCGGCATAAAAACCATTGTCCATCGCCTCTGCGGGAACATAAATCTCAAGCGACTCCGCGTTGGGCAGCAGCGTGACGGTGGCCGTCGGGTAATCTTGCAGAAGATTATGGCAGGGCTCTTTTGCATTGATATTCAGCGGAAGAAGACCTGCCGCACGGGTAAAGTCATCATCCAGACACAGTTGCCCTTCCTCTCCCACGCGGATCGCAAGCGTGCCTTTATCGACGCCGTTAATTTTTACCTGCACGGCATGCGGCCCCGGCAGGTATCGCTGGGCCTGGGAGAAGTAGTGGGCGAGGTTGGTGCTGATACCGCGGGTCGCCAGAATATCGGTATTAAAATCCATACCGGCCGCCGATACCGACTGGGCGGGCAACGTCAAAGCCCCCAGTATGGCGGCGCGAAGCGTCTGATTACGCAAAGAGAACTCAATCACCAAAACATCCCTGTCTTACTGGCGCGTCAGGGAAGCGGTAAAGCTCTCAACTTCAATCCCGTAGCGGCTGGCCGGATTGAACTCAATGGCGTTATCGGTGCCATTAACCGGGGTGTCGGTCTGCACCGTCATGGTCTCTCCCGGCAGGATAAACGTCTTGTTGACCAGACCTTCCGTATGCGAAGGCAGTAAGGTGACAGAGGTGGAGAAACGGACCACGTAGGCGGACGGATTCTGCACCTTGATCTCTTTCCCGGTGACTGACCAGGTCAGTAATTTCCAGGCGTCGGTGACCACCGGCAGATCTTTGGGATGGATCAGGACCGGTAAATCCTGACGCAGGTTGATCCCGACCTTCACGTTTTTATCCGTGCTCTTGGGCGGAATACCTTCGAACACCACGCGTTTGTACTGTTCAACGCTAAGCGGTTTGTCGGTTTCAAGAATAAAGCGAACCTGTTGCTCCTGGCCTGGCTCGAGGCGCACCACCGGCTGGGTGACGTTGAGTTTTACCCCCTGGTCGCCCCCGATATCCCGGATGGAGGTATAAAGCAGGGTGGGAATGCTGTCGGTGTTTTTCACGCTCATGACGCCGCCGTGGTTCGCTTCGTCAATCAGCAGCAGGGTGGTTTCAGGCACCATTCCGGCGGCAAAAAGCGAAGCCGGAAGGGCGAGGCACAGTGAGCAGATCAAACGTGTTGATGTGTGGATCGTAGACATAGTGGGTTTCATTCGCTGGTCAGGAAAAAAACTCCCCATGTAACTGGAGAGTTTTGCGTCAGGGGGCTGGATTAGAGGTAAACCAGGGTGATCGTTGACTGGCCTTCAAGCTCGGTTTTGTCGGTCAGGGTCAGCTTGTCGCTTGGGGCTACGGCCAGCGCAATCTTCAGCGGGAATGCCGCGCTCATGAAGGCTAAAGGTGCACGCTGGCCGCTTTTGGAAACGGTCATGACGTCGGTGCCATCGTTGGAGAGGATGCCGCTGGTCCACATGTTCATCCAGCTTCTGCTGCTGATCGTGCCGCCGGTATACAGGGTAGCCGCGATAGGCTGTACCGCCGCGCCGTCTGCGGTAACGGAGGTCAGGTAGGTAGAAATGGCATACGCACCGATGTTCTCGCCGGCGCTGGTTTTACCTACGCCGTTCAGTTGGCTGGAGCCAGAAGCCTGGCCACCGTTTGCGGTAGCGTTATCCACGTGGAATTGGTTGGCTGGCAGGCTGGCACCGGCGTTGGAATCCGCGCGATCGTCGTGAAGCGTCCAGCCCACGCGTGTGGCGGACTGGCACTTGATGGTCAGGGTGACATCTTTATGGCCTGCCTGATATGGCACGCTGGAGGAGAGGGAGTCCAGACCGATTTCACCGAAGTTGGCCAGACCCCCGTTGCTGATTTCCGGCACGCAGCCTGCGCTGGTCAGTGAGCCCTGTACTTTGAGCATGGCGGTCGGTTCTGCGCAAACGGCTGTTGCCGCCATGGATAGCACGGTGGCAAGAAGAAGCTTTTTCATTGTTATTCCTTAACCTGAAAGAGAGTGACTAAAAAAGATATTTTTAGTCCGCAAAGTGCTTGCATGAATACACGTGTTAAATAACAAGCGCCGCTGATTCTATTAATGATTCACAGAATGCAATAATTAGATTTTCTAACGAGCACATTGAGATTTTATTAAGTCATTACAATCAGATATGAATGGATTTATATTCTGCTTTAAAACGGCGGGATATCCCCGCCGGAGAAAAGAAAACATGACCTTAACGTATCAGAGATAAACCAGCGTAATGGTGGTTTCGCCGCTCAGTTGAGCTTCATCGGTCGTGGTCAGGCGATCGGTATTCACAATGGCCATCGAGACTTTAAACGGGAAGACGACGTTGGTAATCGCCAGCGGAGAAGATTTGCCTGGGGTGGTCGCCGTCATAATTTCTGCGTTACCGTTGGCAATAATACCGGTACTCAGGTTACGCCACATGTATTCGCCATTGCTGTTGACGTACGCCGGGGCATAAATGGCCTGAGCCGGAAGACCATTGGCGGTAACTTCATTCACGCGCGTTGCGATGGCATACGCCCCAATCTTTTCGCCCGCAGCCGTGGTGCCAACGCCATAGGTGGTGCCAGCGCCCCAGGCATCACCTCCGTTATCCGCCGCATCGCGGATGTAGAACTGGCTGGACGTCAGGTCATTTGCCGCATTGGTATCTTCTTTATTGTCCGCGATGCTCCAGGCCACTTTGGTCGCTGAAGGGCAGTTAATGGTTAACGACATGTCCTTTTGACCCATCTGATTCGTCTGGGTAGGAGAAAGTTGATCCAGGGCGATGGTGCCAAAATCGATAGAACCGCCATTGCTTAATTCAGGCGTACAGGACGCATTATTCATTTTGCCTTTCACCTTCATCACAACGGTAGAGTCGGCGAGCGCAGCGTGCGAAGCCACGGCAATCAGAGTGGCGAGAAGAAGTTTTTTCACTGTTATTCCTTAACCAAAAAGTGGACATTTTCTTATGTGCGTGTAATTAACGTATTGATTCACAAGCGCGGGAATTCTATTAATGGTCAGAGTTATTTGTGAAATGAGAAATTCTACACTCGGTTGTGAGTTTAATTAAGGGCTGTAAATACAATCATGTATGTATTTACGTCTTGCGAATAATATGATGGATGCAGTATGAATAAAGAATAAAAAACGGCGAATTAAATTCGCCGTCAGAGATACGTTATCGCCTGAGCGATAATTTAATTAGAGGTATTTCAGCGTAATGGTCGCCTGACCATCCAGTTCGGTATCTTCGGTAATGCTCAGTCTGTTGGTATTCCTGATTGCCATGGAGACTTTCATTGGGAATACGGCTTCGGTAAAGGCCATCGGCACGAGTTCACCCGGTTTGGCGACGGACATGGTTTCGTAGTCATCCAGAACAAGACGACCCGTCGTATTTTTATTCCATTTAGTCAGATTAGTGCCTCCCGCGGTAATCGCATCAGCAGGTGCGCCGTCTACCGTGACATATGGCAGGTTGGTATACACTGCCCATCCGCCAATCTTCTGGCCCTCTTTGGTAAAACCTAAACCGCTTGTGTACTGAGGGCTGAATGTCGAGCTGCCATCAACGGCAGAATCATCGACTTCAATATAATGGCCATCAGCCAGACTGTCTTTGCGGTTGTCGTACATTGTCCAGCCGACTTTGGTCGCAGAATTACAGGTAATTGTCATGGTGATATCACGCTGGCCGAGCTGGTTATCCTCAGTCGCGCTCAGTGAGCCCATTGATATTTTGCCATAATCTACTGCACCGCCGTTGCTCATTGTAGGAGTACATGACGCGTTGGTCAGTTTGCCTTTCACTTTCATGACGGCGGTGTTAGCCGCATGGGCTGCGGTCATGGACGTTGCCGCAGCGATGGCCGCGACAAGAAGAATTTTTTTCATTGTTGTTCCTTAACGAAGAGAAATTATAGAGCTGTCGACTAGTAATGTAATCAATAGGTTTTATATATGGGTGTAACCACGGGCAGTAGTATATTGTGGCTGCTCTAAATGGTGTATTTAGAATTTCTAAACGGGCAGTAATGAAAATATAAAAGCATAGATGGTGTGAATATTTTCACGCATTTTACGGGCATATTTCCGCTTTTTGTTGTTCAATTTATTATTGAAAATTATTAGCGGTTTTCGTAAGGCCGGGAAGCATTCAATGCCCTTCCCGACGATAATATAATATTTTTTAATGAGATGGGGCAGGCTGGATCCCTGAAGCCTGCTAAAAAAATAAGAATAAGACGTTATCGCGTAAACAGGTTACACCACTCGCCCGGCGAAGCTCGCCGGGCAACATGGTTTAGCGTACGGTCTGCGAAAGCCAGGCAGAAAGCTCGCCCAGCTCGATTGCCTGATCGGGGAACTCGCCACGTAACGCCTCACATGTCAGCTGCACCGTGTCGGCCCGATACAGGCAGCCCTGTAAGCGGCTGGCCAGCGCCTCCAGCGGCGCAGGGTTCAGGCTGTCCGTAAAGACCTGCGCCCGGGTAATGTGGCCTTTTTCCACGTCAAAATGAAGCTCCACGCCGCCCCAGGTGAAGCGCTCGTCCAGCAGGTGCGAGAAGGCCGGCGCCTGACCAAAGTTCCACTCCCAGCTGCTCTGACGGGCAAAGGTTTCCGCAAAGTTTGGCAGGTCAGGGGTGTTATCCGGGGAGATCACTTCGGCTTCGACCCGCTCGCCGTAGTGAGCGAAAAACGCTTCGCGGATGGCATCGCAGATCTGTTCATGGGTGATGCCCGGCAGTAATTCGGTCAGGTTGGCGACGCGGCCTCGCACGGAGGTGATACCTTTGGCCTGCAGCTTTTTCTTATCGGGATTAAGGTAATTCGCAAGACGGCTGAGGTCGGCATTCAGCAACAATGTCCCGTGATGGAATCCCCGGTCCAGGGTTTCACGGTAGGCGGAGCCGGAGACTTTGCGATCCCCGTCGGGGGTTTTGACGACCAGATCGTTGCGGCCTGACGCTTCGGCAGTCACGCCCAGCGATGTCAGGGCGTTAAGCACAATCGCGGTGGAAATGGTTTTATCGTATTCAGGTTTGCCCGCCATAAAGGTAAAGCAGGTATTGCCGAGGTCGTGAAATACCGCGCCGCCGCCGCTGCTGCGTCGCGCCAGGCGGACGTTATCCTCTTCCATACGCCGGGTATTACACTCTTTCCAGGGATTCTGCGCACGGCCAATCACCACCGTATCGGCGTTGCGCCATAAAAATAACACCCGTTGAGTGGCTGGCATCTGACGGAAGATGCACTCTTCTACCGCGAGATTGAACCAGGGATCGTGAGAGTCAGAGATAAGCAGGCGTAACGTCGTCATGGCAAAGTTCCTTTTCCGAATCGTAAGCCTACTTTATCACTATTCTTTCTTATCGCTCTCGTCCTCTTCGGGCACCGATTTACTGGCGGTCAGGAGGAAAGGCGATTGCTGCCAGCGGGTGCGTTTACCCTGCAGCAGCGTGCGTGCCAGCACCACACCGATGGCCAGCGAGAGCAGCAGCATCAGGCGCAAAATATTGGTGGTGTTGTCCACCTGTTTTGCTTCGGTGGGCAGGGTGTGGGTGTCGAGCGTCAGGCGCAAATACCCGAGCGGACCATTTTTCCCCTGCACGGGTTCGACGATCTGCTGATTGAAATAGCCGCCGGCTTTTTTGCCGTCCAGCGCCAGCCTGTCACGGACGTCAACGTGCTCACCGGCACGGGCGATCAAGTCGCCCTGTTCGTCATAGACACCGGCATCAAGAATGCGGCTGTTTTCGGTTAACTGGCGTAATATCTGACCTATGCGCTTCTCGTCCGGCGTTTCGGTGCGCATCGCCGGGGCGATGTTGAGCGTGACCTGACGCGCCAGAGTACGCGCCAGTTCCTCAAACTGCGGGTTACGTTGCCGCTGGTGATTCTGGCTGAACCACGATGCCCCTTGCATCAGCGCGACCAAGAGTGCGAGACATATCAGGACAATCACGGCACGATGAAGTCGGAATTTCAGTTTTGCGCGAGCCATATTCCACCTGCTGAAAATTTACGGCTTAATGTTGCCAGAAGTGATGGTTACAAGGTAGCCTCATGCGTTATTTTCCCTCTGGAACCTTCCGGCGCGAACGAATTCACAGGAGCTTCAATGCCGAACATTACCTGGTGCGACCTGCCTACGGATGTCTCTTTATGGCCAGGATTGCCGCTCTCTTTAAGTGGTGATGAGGTGATGCCTCTGGATTACCACGCTGGCCGTAGCGGCTGGCTGCTGTACGGACGCGGCCTGGACAAACAACGCCTGACCCAATATCAAACCAAACTGGGTGCAGCGATGGTCATCGTGGCGGCCTGGTGCGTAGAGGATTATCAGGTCATCCGCCTGGCAGGTTCCCTGACGCAGCGCGCGACCCGCCTGGCGCATGATGCCGGCCTGGACGTGGCGCCTCTCGGCAAAATTCCACACCTGAAAACGCCGGGTCTGCTGGTGATGGACATGGATTCCACCGCCATCCAGATCGAGTGTATCGACGAGATCGCCAGGCTTGCCGGCAGCGGCGAGCTGGTGGCCGATGTGACCGAACGCGCGATGCGCGGCGAGCTGGATTTCACCGCCAGTCTGAGACAGCGCGTAGCGACCCTGAAAGGGGCGGACGCGAACATCCTGCGCCAGGTGCGTGATGAGCTGCCGTTAATGCCGGGGCTGACGCAGCTGGTGCTGAAGTTAGAAACGCTGGGCTGGAAAGTGGCTATCGCCTCGGGCGGGTTCACCTTCTTCGCCGACTACCTTCGCGACACGTTGCGCCTGACCACCGTGGTGGCGAATGAGCTGGAAATCATGGACGGCAAGCTGACCGGCCAGGTGATCGGCGATATCGTGGATGCCCAGTACAAAGCCAATACCCTGACCCGTCTGGCGGAAAAATATGAAATTCCTGTCGTCCAGACCGTTGCCATCGGTGATGGCGCGAACGACCTGCCGATGATCAAAGCGGCAGGCCTTGGCATTGCCTACCATGCCAAGCCTAAAGTGAATGAAAAGACGGAAGTCACCATCCGTCATGCTGACCTGATGGGGGTGTTCTGCATTCTCTCCGGCAGCGTGAATCAGAAATAACGAGGTAAACCGTGGCGAAAGCTCCAAAACGCGCATTTGTCTGTAATGAATGTGGTGCGGATTATCCGCGCTGGCAGGGGCAATGTAGCGCCTGTCATGCCTGGAACACCATCACCGAAGTGCGTGGTGTGGCGGCTTCGCCGAGCGTGGCCCGCAATGAACGCCTGAGCGGTTATGCCGGCAACGCCGGTGTCGCGAAAGTGCAAAAGCTCTCGGATATTAGCCTCGAAGAGCTGCCGCGTTTCTCGACCGGCTTCAAAGAGTTTGACCGTGTGCTCGGCGGGGGAGTGGTGCCGGGCAGTGCGATCCTGATCGGCGGTAACCCGGGAGCGGGTAAATCAACACTGCTGTTGCAAACGCTCTGCAAGCTCGCCGAACAGATGAAAACCCTGTACGTCACCGGTGAAGAGTCCCTGCAGCAGGTGGCGATGCGTGCGCACCGTCTTGGCCTGCCAACCGGCAACCTCAACATGCTTTCGGAAACCAGCATCGAGCAAATCTGCATGATTGCCGAAGAAGAGCAGCCGAAGCTGATGGTTATCGACTCCATTCAGGTGATGCACATGGCGGATATCCAGTCTTCACCGGGGAGCGTGGCGCAGGTGCGTGAAACCGCCGCCTATCTCACGCGCTTTGCCAAAACGCGCGGTGTGGCGATTGTGATGGTCGGCCACGTCACGAAAGATGGCTCGCTGGCAGGGCCGAAAGTGCTGGAGCACTGTATCGACTGCTCCGTCATGCTCGACGGCGATGCCGATTCCCGTTTCCGTACGTTGCGCAGCCACAAAAACCGTTTTGGTGCGGTGAACGAGTTGGGCGTGTTTGCCATGACCGAGCAGGGGCTGCGTGAAGTCAGCAACCCGTCTGCCATCTTCCTCAGCCGGGGCGATGAAGTGACCTCCGGTAGCTCGGTGATGGTGCTCTGGGAAGGGACGCGTCCGCTGCTCGTGGAAATTCAGGCGCTGGTGGATCACTCAATGATGGGTAACCCACGGCGTGTGGCCGTTGGCCTGGAACAAAACCGCCTGGCGATCCTGTTGGCCGTACTGCACCGCCACGGCGGCCTGCAGATGGCGGATCAGGACGTGTTCGTCAACGTGGTCGGCGGGGTCAAAGTCACTGAGACCAGTGCGGATCTGGCGCTGCTGCTGGCAATGGTCTCCAGCCTGCGTGACAGACCGCTGCCGCAGGACCTGGTGGTGTTTGGTGAAGTGGGTCTGGCCGGGGAGATACGCCCGGTGCCAAGCGGCCAGGAGCGCATCTCCGAGGCGGCGAAGCACGGCTTTCGCCGCGCCATTGTGCCCGCCGCCAACGTGCCGAAAAAAATCCCGGAAGGGATGCAGGTCTTTGGCGTGAAGAAACTCGCAGATGCGTTAAATGTCTTTGACGACTTATAATTACGTATTCGATTTTGCAGGAGGCACCGTAATTTATGTCATCATTTGACTACATCAAGACCGCAATCCGCCAGAAAGGCTGCACGCTGCAGCAGGTGGCGGATGCCAGCGGCATGACCAAAGGCTACCTGAGCCAACTGCTGAACGCCAAAATCAAAAGCCCCAGCGCACAAAAGCTGGAAGCGTTGCACCGCTTTCTGGGGCTTGAATTCCCGCGTATGCAAAAGAACGTCGGCGTGGTATTTGGCAAGTTTTACCCGCTGCATACCGGGCACATCTATCTTATCCAGCGTGCCTGTAGCCAGGTGGACGAGCTGCATATCATCATGGGTTACGATGAAACCCGCGACCGTCAGCTGTTCGAGGACAGCGCCATGTCGCAGCAGCCAACCGTGCCGGATCGCCTGCGCTGGCTGCTGCAGACCTTTAAGTACCAGAAAAACATTCGTATTCATGCTTTTAATGAAGAGGGCATGGAGCCGTATCCGCACGGCTGGGATGTGTGGAGCAATGGCGTCAAAGCGTTCATGGACGAAAAAGGGATCACCCCGAACTGGATCTACACCTCTGAAGAGTCCGATGCGCCGCAGTTCCGCGAGCATCTGGGCATTGAAACCGTGCTGATCGATCCAAAGCGTACCTTTATGAACATCAGCGGGGCGCTGATCCGCGAAAACCCGTTCCGCTACTGGGATTACATCCCAACCGAGGTAAAACCGTTCTTTGTGCGCACTGTTGCGATTCTGGGCGGCGAGTCGAGCGGGAAATCGACGCTGGTCAACAAGCTGGCCAACATCTTTAACACCACCAGTGCGTGGGAGTACGGGCGTGATTACGTCTTCTCACATCTGGGCGGTGACGAGATGGCGTTGCAGTACTCCGACTACGATAAAATCGCGCTCGGTCATGCGCAGTACATTGATTTCGCGGTGAAATACGCCAATAAAGTGGCCTTCATTGATACCGATTTCGTCACCACCCAGGCGTTCTGCAAAAAATACGAGGGACGCGAGCATCCGTTTGTGCAGGCGCTGATAGACGAATACCGCTTTGACCTGGTGATTTTGCTCGAAAACAATACCCCGTGGGTTGCCGACGGGATCCGCAGCCTCGGCAGTTCCGTCGACAGAAAAGAGTTCCAGAGCATGCTCATCGGCATGCTGCACGAAAATAACGTGGAGTTTGTGCATGTGGAGGAGTCAGATTACGACAGCCGTTTCCTGCGCTGCGTAGAGCTGGTGAAAGAGATGATGGGGGAGCAGGGGTAATTCCCCCCATCCTAACCCTCTCCTGAGGGAGAGGGCCGGTGTGAGGGGGAACCCCCCCCTCAATACTCAACCACCACTTTGCCACGCATATGCCCGTCCAGCACTTTTCGGTGCGCTTCGGTGATGCTTTCGACGCTCAGCCCGTGCAGCGTTTCGCTCAGTGAGCTTTCCACCACGCCGTTATCCACCAGCTTCGCAACCTCGTTTAAGATCTCGCCCTGACGCGCCATGTCGGCGGTCTGGTACATGCTGCGGGTGTACATAAACTCCCAGTGCAGCGCGGCGGATTTGGATTTCAGCTTATCCTGGTTCAGCGGATGTGCGTTCTCAACGATGGAGCAGATATGCCCCTGCGGTGCGATCAGTTCACTGACGGCATCCCAGTGGCCGTCGGTATCATTGAGAATGAAAATGTAATCCACAAACGTCAGGCCCTGTTTAGCCAGTTCACCTTTCAGGTCCCGGTAATTCACCACGTGATCGGCACCGCGATCGCGACACCACTGAGCAGAATCTTCCCGCGAGGCGGTCGCGACGATCTTCACGTTGCTGCGATGCTTCGCAAACGGGATCGCCAGCGATCCTACGCCGCCCGCGCCGCCAATAATGAGCAGCGTTTTGTCCGGGCCGGCATCCTGGATATTCAGCCGTTCAAACAATCCTTCCCAGGCGGTGAGGGCGGTTAACGGCAAGGCGGCTGCGGCAGACCAGCCGAGGCTTACCGGCTTATGCCCGACAATGCGCGCATCGATCAGCTGATGGGTGGTATTGCTGCCCGGGCGGGTAATATCGCCCGCGTACCACACTTCATCACCCGGTTTAAAACCGCTAACACCTGCACCCACGGCTTTCACAATGCCGCTGGCGTCCCAGCCGAGAACGCGTGGTTCCGTCAGGCCGCTTCTGACGATGCCCGCGTGAACTTTGGTATCGACCGGGTTGATGGAAACGGCTTTTACCTCAACCAGCAGATCGTACTCGCCGGGCTGCGGCATCGGTTGGGTAATTTCAATGAAATCAGCAGGACTGTCTGGATTAACGGCAATGGCTTTAACTGACATGGTGAGCTCCTTTATGGAAAGCGTGTTGTTGAGACTAGTCTATTAAGTGCTCAGTCGCGTGATAAGATGGACAATTAAGAACGAAGTGTTCGTACAGGATGAACAATCATGTTTAAACAACTTCAGGACATGGCGCTGTTTGCGCTGGTGGCAGAGTTGGGCAGCTTTACCGCGGCGGCACAGAAAGCTGAGCTGCCGAAATCCAGCGTCAGCCAGCGAATCAGTCAGCTTGAGCAGCAGGTGGGGATCCGCTTGCTCAATCGTACTACGCGCAGGCTGAACCTGACGTTCGCCGGCGAGCACTATCTGGTTCACTGCCGTGAGATGCTGGCGGCAAGTGAACGGGCGGAGTACGCCATTCAGCGGCTGCGTGAAAACCCCAGCGGTCGACTGCGCATCACCTGCCCGGCCGGGATCGGCGCGACACTGCTGGCGCATTTGAATGCGGAGTTCCAGCTCCGCTATCCGGACGTTTCGCTTGACGTGTCCATTTCTGACGACGTGCTCGACCTGGTCGAGTCAGGTTTTGACGTGGCGCTGCGTACCGGTAAGCCGCAGGACTCCTCCCTGATTGGCCGTATGATTGGTCATTGCCCGCGTTATATGCTGGCCTCACCGGCTTACCTGGCGCGCCGGGAGCCGCTGACGCATCCCCGGCAGCTGGTGGATCACCGCTGTATTACCCACAAGGCGTGGTCTGAGTGGCTGCTGCAAAGCGAAAGTGAGGATTACCGTTATCTGCCGGATAACGCCCATCTGACGGATAATCTGGTGTATGCGCGCGAATGTGCCATCGCCGGCGCCGGGATCACGCTGCTTCCCGCTTTTTTACTTGAGGATAAGGTTGAAAAGGGCGCGCTGGTGAAGGTGCTGCCGGAGTGGAACGTCGAGGGGAACGATCTGTGGCTGGCTTACCCGAGCCGCAAGCTGAACTCGCCGGCGCTGATGCGTTATATCGACTTTGCGATGCAGTGTGATGAGGTGAAGCGGTTTTACGTGGGTGGGTGAACGGTGCGTCACTCACAGGATGTAGGAACAAACAAAAAAAACGGCAACTGACGTTGCCGTTTTACATTTATTTCGCGATACGTTTGTACTTAATACGTTTCGGCTCCAGCGCATCCGCGCCCAGCGTACGTTTCTTGTACTCTTCGTATTCGGTGAAGTTACCTTCGAAGAACTCCACTTTCCCTTCGTCCTGGTAGTCCAGGATGTGGGTTGCGATACGGTCAAGGAACCAACGGTCGTGCGAGATAACCATTGCACAGCCCGGGAACTCCAGCAGGGCGTTTTCCAGTGCGCGCAGGGTTTCAATGTCCAGGTCGTTGGTCGGTTCATCGAGCAGCAGCACGTTACCGCCAACCTGCAGCAGTTTGGCCAGGTGCAGACGACCACGTTCACCACCGGAGAGCTCGCCCACGCGTTTACCCTGGTCGGTGCCTTTGAAGTTAAAGCGGCCAACGTAAGCGCGGCTTGGCATTTCAGTGTTACCGATACGCATGATATCCAGGCCGCCGGAGACTTCTTCCCACACGGTTTTGCTGTTATCCATGGCGTCACGGAACTGGTCAACGGAAGCCAGTTTCACGGTTTCACCCAGAGTGATTGAACCACTGTCTGGCTGTTCCTGACCGGACATCATGCGGAACAGGGTGGATTTACCCGCGCCGTTCGGACCGATGATCCCCACGATGGCACCTTTCGGTACGGAGAAGGTCAGGTCGTCAATCAGCAGGCGATCGCCATAAGACTTACGCAGATTGGTGACTTCAACCACTTTATCCCCCAGACGTGCGCCAGGCGGAATAAACAGTTCGTTGGTCTCGTTACGTTTCTGGTATTCGGTGTTGTTCAGCTCTTCAAAGCGTGCCAGACGGGCTTTGCCCTTAGACTGACGGCCTTTAGCGCCCTGACGAACCCACTCCAGCTCTTTCTCGATAGACTTACGACGCGCGGCTTCCTGAGAGGCTTCCTGCGCCAGACGCTGGTCTTTCTGCTCCAGCCAGGAGGAGTAGTTGCCTTCCCATGGAATGCCTTCACCACGGTCAAGCTCCAGGATCCAGCCTGCAACGTTGTCGAGGAAGTAACGGTCGTGGGTGATCGCCACAACGGTGCCTTCGAAATCGTGCAGGAAACGCTCCAGCCATGCCACGGATTCCGCATCCAGGTGGTTGGTCGGTTCGTCGAGCAGCAGCATGTCTGGCTTTTCCAGCAGCAGACGGCACAGCGCCACGCGGCGGCGTTCACCCCCGGAGAGGTTCGCGATTTTCGCATCCCAGTCTGGCAGACGCAGGGCGTCAGCGGCGCGCTCGAGCTGCACGTTCAGGTTGTGGCCGTCATGCGCCTGGATAATCTCTTCAAACTTGCCTTGCTGAGCGGCCAGTTTATCGAAGTCCGCATCCGGTTCAGCGTATTTGGCATACACTTCATCCAGACCTTTCAGTGCGTTAACGACGTCAGAAACCGCCTCTTCAACGGATTCACGAACGGTGTGTTCCGGGTTGAGCTGAGGCTCCTGCGGCAGGTAGCCAATTTTGATGCCAGGCTGCGGACGGGCTTCACCTTCGATGTCTGTATCGATGCCGGCCATGATGCGCAGCAGGGTGGACTTACCGGCACCGTTGAGACCCAGAACACCGATTTTTGCGCCCGGGAAGAAGCTCAGCGAGATATTTTTAAGAATATGACGTTTCGGCGGGACAACTTTGCCGACACGATGCATGGTATAAACGAATTGAGCCACGTTGGACTTCGCCTCTTTTATCGTGATGAGAAAGAATATCAGCCTCGAAGTGTAGCCTTTTTCCCGTCTTAATCCCAGCCAGGAACGTCGGGAGTGTTAAAACGCGCAAGAAAGGTAAAAAAGCGTCCGCGACGTGGCGCGTTGCAGGATGCCTGGTTAGCATAAGTTAATTAGACTTTGACGTGGCAAGACGCTGCAATTGACGAAAAAACAATGAGGAAGAGCTTGTGGGAAAAGCCAAACAGGTGGTCTGGCGTCTGCTGGCTGCCAGCGTATGCGTGATGGCGGCAAGCCAGGCGGTGCATGCCGATTCACTGGATGAACAACGTAATCGCTACGCCCAGATTAAACAGGCGTGGGACAATAAGCAGATGGATATCGTGCAGGCGCTGATGCCGACCTTAAAAGCGTATCCTCTCTATCCGTATCTGGAGTATCGGCAGATCACTGACGATCTCATGAATCAACCCACGGTCACCGTGAATAACTTTATTCAGGCGAACCCGACGCTGCCGCCCGCGCGGACGCTGCAGTCTCGTTTTGTGAACGAGCTGGCACGTCGTGAAGACTGGCGTGGGCTGCTGGCGTTTAGCCCGGAAAAACCGAACACCACCGAAGCCCAGTGTAACTATTACTATGCGAAGTGGGTTACCGGACAGCAGGAAGAGGCCTGGGCGGGCGCGAAAGATCTGTGGTTGACCGGAAAAAGCCAGCCAAATGCCTGTGATTCCCTCTTTGGCGCATGGCGTGCGTCAGGTAAGCAGGATCCGCTGGCGTACCTTGAACGTATTCGCCTGGCGATGAAAGCCGGAAACACGCGGCTGGTTACCACGCTTGCGGGACAAATGCCGTCTGATTATCAGACGATCTCAACCGCCGTCATCGCCCTGGCGAACGATCCGAACAGCGTACTGACCTTTGCCCGCAGCACCGGCGCGACCGATTTTACCCGCCAGATGGCCGCGGTGGCTTTTGCCAGCGTGGCGCGTGACGACGTGGAAAATGCGCGGCTGATGATCCCGCAGCTGGTGCAGGCGCAGCAGCTCAATGAAGATCAAACTCAGGAGCTGCGCGACATTGTGGCGTGGCGACTGATGAGCACCGATGTAACCGACGAGCAGGCGCGCTGGCGAGACGATGCGATTATGCGTTCGAACTCCACGTCGCTGGTGGAGCGCCGCGTGCGTATGGCGCTGGGGACGGGCGATCGCCGGGGGCTGAATACCTGGCTTGCGCGTCTGCCAATGGATGCCAAAGAGAAAGACGAATGGCGTTACTGGCAGGCGGATCTGCTGATGGAGCGCGGGCGTGACGATGAAGCCAAAGAGATCCTCCATGCGCTGATGCAGCAGCGTGGGTTCTATCCGATGGCGGCCGCGCAGCGACTGGGTGAGGAGTACACGTTCCGCATTGATAAAGCACCTGCTAACGCCAACCCGGCGTTGACTCAGGGGCCAGAAATGGCGCGCGTTCGCGAGCTGATGTACTGGAACATGGACAATACCGCCCGTAGCGAATGGGCGAATCTGGTGACCAGCCGTACGACCGATGAGAAGGCACAGCTTGCCCGCTATGCCTTTGATAACCACTGGTGGGATCTGAGCGTGCAGGCAACGATCGCCGGCAAGCTGTGGGATCATCTCGAAGAGCGTTTCCCGCTGGCCTATAAAGATCTGTTTGAGCGCTACACCAGCGGTAAAGACATTCCGCAAAGCTACGCCATGGCCATTGCCCGTCAGGAGAGTGCGTGGAACCCGAAAGTCCGTTCTCCGGTTGGGGCCAGCGGCCTGATGCAGGTGATGCCGGGAACCGCGACGCACACGGTGAAGATGTTTAACATCCCGGGATACAGCAGCCCGTCACAGCTGCTGGATCCGGAGACCAACATCAATATCGGTACCAGCTACCTGCAGTATGTTTATCAGCAGTTCGGCAATAACCGCATCTTCTCCTCAGCGGCGTATAACGCAGGCCCGGGCCGCGTGCGCACCTGGCTTGGCAACAGCGCCGGGCGCATTGACGCCGTCGCGTTTGTGGAAAGTATTCCGTTCTCGGAAACCCGCGGCTATGTGAAGAACGTATTGGCTTATGACGCCTACTATCGCTATTTCATGGGACAAAAAGATACCCTGATGAGCGATGCTGAGTGGCAGAGACGTTACTGATGGGGCGGGTTGTGTTATGCTGTACTCGTTAATGAGTACAACAGGCGGCATAACATGACCCAGCATTCCCCGTATTCCTCGGCAATGGCCGAACAACGTCATCAGGAGTGGCTTCGTTTTGTGGAGTTGCTCCGCCAGTCTTACGACCAGGATCTGCATTTGCCTTTATTGCAGCTGATGCTGACGCCGGATGAGCGTGAAGCCCTGGGCACACGCGTGCGGATCATCGAAGAGCTGTTGCGCGGTGAGATGAGCCAGCGTGAGCTCAAAAATGAACTGGGCGCGGGTATCGCGACGATCACCCGCGGATCGAACAGCCTGAAATCCGCGCCGGTGGAACTGCGTCAGTGGCTGGAGTCTGTGCTGCTGGGCGCTCAGCGATAAATCGCGTTATGGAACGGGCTCAGGGCCAGAATCACCGCCTGGTGGTAAACGCCTGAACGCGTTAGTGCGCCAGCGGTAAAGACGCCAATCGCGCCTTCTTTGCGGCCAATTTCATCGATGCCGGTGTACTGAGACATCACCGGCCCGAGCGCTTCACCCGCAGATACTTTTTCCAGAATGATTTTTGGCAGCGGCAGGGTTGCTGAACGCGCTTCTCCACGCTGTTCACGGTTCTCGATGACCACCCAGCTGAACGTCGCGCCTTCGTCGATACCCGCTTCAATTGCCACCCAGAAGTCAGCATCCGGTGCGGCAGCCCTGGCGTTTGCCACGCGATTTCGTGCGCCAGCGCGCGTTTCCTCGCTGCCAAACGGCTGTTCAGGCACGCCACTCTCGACGCCGATGGCATCAATATGGCAGGATCCTTCGCCGAAAATCTCTTCGAATGCCCTTAGAATTGCCTGAATTTTGGCAGGATTGGTGGTAGCAGAGACAACATGGTGCATAATTAAGCTCGATTCAAAAAAAACTCATCGCAGTATAACGGAAAAAAAGCATGTTACAGGTATACCTTGTTCGCCACGGTGAGACGCAGTGGAACGCCGAGCGACGTATTCAAGGCCAGTCAGACAGTCCTCTTACTGAAAAGGGTGTGCAGCAGGCGTGGCAGGTGGCAGAACGCGCCAGAACGCTGGGCATTACGCATGTTATCACCAGCGACTTAGGTCGCACACAGCAGACGGCGCGCATCATTGCCGATGCCTGTGGTTGTGATGTCATGATCGAGCCGCGTCTGCGCGAGCTGGATATGGGCGTGCTGGAAAAACGGCATATCGATACGCTGACGGAAACGGAAGAGGGCTGGCGTCGCACGCTGGTCAACGGCACCGAAGATGGTCGTATTCCGGAAGGCGAATCCATGCAGGAGCTGAGCGTGCGTATGCATGCCGCGCTGGCGGAATGCCTGAAGCTTCCGGCCGGGAGCCGTCCGCTGCTGGTGAGTCACGGTATTGCGCTGGGCTGCCTGGTGAGCACGATTCTGGGGTTACCTGCGTATGCAGAGCGCCGTTTGCGTCTGCGCAACTGCTCTATTTCCCGTATCGACTATCAGGAAAGCGCGTGGCTGGCGTCAGGTTGGGTCGTAGAGATGGCAGGGGACATTTCGCATCTTGATGCCCCTGCGCTTGACGAACTTCAGCGTTAACGACGTATCGGAATTAAGTATTCCATACGCAGATTGATGGGGCCTTCTTCCGGTTTAGCATCGCTTGCCGGATAGTAGCGCTCAATATCCTGACCTTTACGGCGATTCAGGTTCAGCATTGGCATGCAGGTTCCGTAAACGGTCAGGATAAATTCCTGTACACCCGTTCCCAGCCCTTCATAAGCGAACATCACGTATTCGCCGCCTTCCAGCACCACGGGCTTTGAACCCTGAATATAGCCATTCGCCAGTTCTGGCGTTAACGCGGTGGTGTAGAACACCTCCTGCTCGTCGTCTTTTTCCTGGCTTGGGTGCGTTTCGTTGAGACCATACAGGATGGGCGGGATCGCCGGCGCATGGCTCAGGAAGTCGCGCCAGAACTGAACGCGCATCTGATGACGGAATTCGGAAATCTGCTCCAGCGAACAGGAGTAGCTTTGCGTCGTACCAATCAGGTGCGTTTCTGGCAGGGTGATAAATTCATATTTCGGCATTGCAAACTCACCCAGACGCAGCGGCGGACGCATGCCAAACGAGCTCCAGTCAGGCGAGCGGCGATAGAGCGCTGGCGTTAACGAGAACTGTTTTTTAAAGGCGCGGGTAAAGGTTTGCTGCGAGTCGAAACGATATTGCAGTGCAATATCCAGAATCGGCCGCGCGGTCAGGCGTAATGCCACCGCTGATTTTGACAGACGACGTGCGCGGATATAGGCCCCGATAGCATGACCGGTGACATCCTTGAACATCCTTTGCAGATGCCACTTGGAATAGCCTGCTTTAGCCGCCACATTATCCAGTGACAAAGGCTGGTCGAGATGACCTTCCAGCCAGGTGAGCAGGTCGCGAATAATTCCAGCCTGATCCATATACTATCCTCATCCTTAAAACAGCAGGTGCCTGATAACAGGTTAGCGGATAATAGCATTTTTTGATGTTTTAGCATTCAGTGTTTTTTTTGCTCATTAATGCCTTTTGTTCCTCGTTTTGGGTGAATATATTCTAATCCTGTGATCTTGCTACATTTTTGTCTACAGTGTTGAATAATCGCTCAGCGTAATTCTTAAAAATGGTAACAATATGAAATACAAGACTTTGATCTTCACTGCCCTGATGTTGACGGTGGGGCACGCCGCGCAGGCGGAACAGATTGGTTCTGTCGATACCGTTTTCAAAGTGTTCGGCCCGGACCACAAGATTGTGGTGGAGGCGTTTGATGATCCGGACGTGAAAAACGTCACCTGCTACGTTAGTCGGGCGAAAACCGGGGGCATTAAAGGCGGGCTTGGGCTGGCTGAAGATACCTCTGATGCGGCTATCTCCTGCCAGCAGGTCGGCCCTGTGGAGCTGAGTGACAAAATCAAAAACGGCAAAGCGCAGGGCGACGTGGTTTTCCAGAAACGGACCTCGCTGGTGTTTAAAAAGCTGCAGGTGGTGCGTTTTTATGACGCCAAACGCAACACGCTCGCCTATCTGGCCTATTCCGACAAAGTGGTTGAAGGCTCACCGAAAAACGCCATCAGCGCCGTGCCAATCATGCCATGGCACTAATTCAGGGATGAATCATGCAGCAACCTCTGGTCTGGCTGGTTGAGGACGAAATCAGTATCGCCGACACGCTACTCTACATGCTTCAGCAGGAGGGGTTTGCGGTGAAGGCTTTCGGGCGTGGGTTACCGGTACTGGAAGAGGCGCGGCGGCAGGTCCCCGCGCTGGCGATTCTGGATGTCGGGTTGCCTGACATCAGCGGCTTTGAACTCTGCCGTCAGCTTCTGGCGCAGCATCCGTCACTGCCGATCCTGTTCCTGACGGCGCGAAGTGACGAGGTGGATAAGCTGCTCGGACTGGAGATGGGCGCGGATGATTATGTCGCCAAACCCTTCTCCCCGCGTGAAGTCTGTGCCCGGGTGAGGACTATTCTACGGCGGTTACAAAAATCCACCGCCCCTGCCGAGATCATTCGTATCGGGCAGTTTGAACTGAATGAACCCGCCGCCAGAATCAGCTGGTATGGGGAGCCTTTACCGCTCACGCGCTACGAGTTCCTGCTGCTCAAAACATTGCTGCAGGCGCCGGGCCGGGTCTTTTCTCGCCAGCAGCTTATGGACAAAGTGTGGGGCGAAGACGGCGATAGCTTCGATCGTACCGTGGATACGCATATCAAAACCTTGCGCGCCAAGCTGCGCGCGGTCAATGACGGGCTTTCGCCCATCAGTACCCATCGCGGGATGGGTTACAGTCTGGGGCTTTATTAATGCGTATTGGCATGCGTCTGCTGCTGGGCTATTTCCTGATTGTCGCTATCGCCGCGTGGTTTGTACTGTCTATCTTCGTGCAGGAGGTTAAGCCCGGCGTGCGCAGAGCCACCGAAGGCACGCTGATTGACACCGCGACCCTGCTGGCGGAAGTGGGGCGAGACGACCTGCTCGCAGGCAATTCGCAGGAGGGCCAGCTGGCGCAGGCCTTTTCACGGCTCCATCAGCGGCCGTTTCGCGCCAACATTGGCGGCATTCATAAAGTCCGCAACGAGTACCACGTCTACATGACCGATGCCACGGGCAAAGTGGTGTTTGATTCGGCGGGCCTGGCGGTAGGAAAAGACTACTCCCGCTGGAATGACGTCTGGCTGACGCTTCGCGGGGAATATGGCGCGCGCAGCACCCAGAGCAACCCTGACGATCCGGAAAGTACGGTGATGTATGTTGCCGCACCGGTAATGGACAGGGGCAACATTATCGGCGTGTTGTCGGTCGGAAAACCTAACAGCGCCATGGCACCGGTTATTCACCGTAGCGAGCGGCGGATCCTGTGGGCGGGTGGGGCACTGCTCGGGATTGCCCTGCTGATTGGTCTGCTGGTGGCGGGATGGATCAATCGTTCCATTGGCAGATTGTCGCGCTATGCCGATGCGGTGACCACGGACATGCCTCTCCCGCTGCCTAACCCCGGCAGCAGTGAGCTACGAAAGCTGGCGCAGGCGCTGGAAAATATGCGCATTCGCCTCGAGGGTAAGAATTACATCGAGCATTATGTGCATGCGCTTACTCACGAACTCAAAAGCCCGCTGGCGGCAATCCGCGGCGCGGCAGAGATCCTTAATGAGCAGCCACCGCCGGCGGTGGCCGCGCGGTTTATCGATAATATTCTGGTGCAAAACGCGCGTATGCAGTCGCTGGTGGAAAAACTGCTCTCTCAGGCGCGTCTTGAAAACCGGGTAGAGATAGAGCCGGTGAGCGTGAGTATCAGCACGCTGTTTTCACGGCTTGCGGATTCACGCTCCGCCGTTATCACGGCGAAAAATATCATCCTGACCTGCCAGCCCACTTCGCTGCAGGTGCAGGGCGACCCCGAGCTGCTTGAACAGGCGCTGGGCAATTTGCTGGATAACGCCATCGATTTTACTCCGCAGGGCGGGACGCTTCAGCTGGCTGCCGAGGAGACGCCAACCGAGATCCGGCTTACCGTAAGCGACAGCGGAAGCGGGATCCCGGACTATGCCATGGCGCGTATTTTTGAACGTTTTTACTCGCTCCCTCGCGAGAACGGGTTGAAAAGCAGCGGGCTGGGTCTGGCATTCGTGCAGGAGGTGGCGCGTCTGCATCAGGGGGACATTGCTCTGCATAACCAGCCAGAAGGCGGCGTGAAAGCCACGCTAACACTTCACCGTCACTTCACATAACTTCAAACTGGCCCCACATAGCCCCGGTACGCTCTCCTCATCACAAAGGAGACGTAATGATGAAATCCCCCCTGTTCTGGAAAGTAAGCACCCTGCTGGGGTGCATTCTGCTGTTGTTAGTCCCGCTCTTTATGGTCAGTAACCTGATTTCGGAGCGTGAGAGCTACCGTAACGATGTTGAACACTCGCTTCGCCAAAGCACCAGCGGGCCGCAAAAGCTGGTAGGACCGCTGATTGCCATTCCTGTCACCGAGGTTTTTTACAAACTTGAGGATGAGAAAAAGGTCGAATACAAAAAAAGCTACCTGCACTTTATCCTGCCGGAATCTCTGCTCGTTGAGGGAAATCAGCACGTGGAGTCCAGAAGCATCGGTATTTATGACGGGCAAATCTGGAACACCGATCTCAAAATAAAAGCGCAGTTTTCGACGGAGAAAATGGCGCAGCTGAAGGGCGAAACCATGACGCTGGGGCAGCCATTCCTGGTGATTGGCGTGGGTGATGCCCGGGGCATTGGTACGGTGAAGGTCGCAAAAATCAACGGTGAGGCGCTCAGCGTAGAACCGGGAACCGGCGTGTATGGCACACTTGCCGGTATTCATATTCCGCTGAGTGATAAAGCCCTTGAGCCGAAAACGCTCGCCCTTGATATGTCGTTTAACCTGGCAGGGACGGGCAGTTTTGCGGTGGTGCCGGTCGGGCGTAACAGTGAAATGACGCTGAGCAGTAACTGGCCGCACCCGGGATTTATGGGATACTACTTGCCTGTTAAACATCAGATTAGCGAGTCTGGTTTCCAGGCAAACTGGCAGAGCAGCTGGTTTGCTAACAACATGCAAAGCTGGTTTGCCGAGGGCGAGTCACCGGAGTGGAGTTCTATCCCGGCCTTTAGCGTGACGGTTGCCACGCCAGCGGATCAGTACCAGCTGACAGACCGCGCGATCAAATACGCTATTTTACTGATTGCCCTGACGTTTATGGCCTTCTTCGTGTTCGAAACCCTCACCGGATTGCGTCTGCACCCAATGCAGTATCTGCTGGTGGGGTTGTCGCTGGTCCTGTTCTATCTCGTCTTACTTGCCCTGTCTGAGCATGTCGGGTTTACGCCGGCCTGGATTATTGCAAGCCTTGTCGGCGCGATGATGAATGGTGTGTACCTGCAGGCGGTACTGAAAAGCTGGAGGCGAAGCGGAGTGTTTATTCTGGCGCTGCTGGGGCTGGATGTCGTGATGTGGTTCCTGCTGCGTTCTGAGGATAGCGCGTTGCTGCTGGGAGCTGCCGTACTGGCGATGGCACTGTTTGCGGTCATGTACCTGACGCGTCACCTTGACTGGTATTCGCTCTCCCAGCCGAAGCGTCCCGTCCCCCCCGTTGAACCTGATGCGGATACGATGCGAGTCTGGAAATAAAAAACGGCGCGAAAGCGCCGTTTTTTTACTTCAGTTGCCGGATTACTCCTGCAGGTCGCCGCAGAAACGATAACCTTCACCGTGAATAGTGGCGATAATTTCCGGCGTATCAGGCGTAGATTCGAAATGTTTACGGATACGACGGATGGTCACGTCTACGGTACGGTCGTGCGGCTTCAGCTCACGGCCGGTCATTTTCTTCAGCAGTTCTGCACGGGACTGAATTTTGCCCGGATTTTCACAGAAGTGCAGCATCGCGCGGAATTCACTGCGCGGCAGTTTATACTGCTCACCGTTCGGGCTAATCAGTGAACGGCTATTGATATCAAGTTCCCAGCCGTTGAACTTGTAGCTGTCTACGCTACGACGCTCTTCGCTGACCGTGCCCAGGTTCATGGTGCGGGACAGCAGGTTGCGTGCACGAATGGTTAACTCGCGTGGATTAAACGGTTTAGTGATGTAGTCATCCGCACCGATTTCCAGGCCAAGGATTTTATCAACTTCGTTATCACGGCCTGTCAGGAACATTAACGCGACGTTCGCCTGTTCACGCAGTTCGCGCGCCAGAAGAAGGCCGTTTTTGCCCGGCAGGTTGATATCCATGATCACCAGGTTGATATCATTTTCAGAAAGGATCTGATGCATCTCTGCGCCATCGGTCGCTTCAAAGACATCGTAGCCTTCTGCTTCGAAAATGCTCTTTAACGTGTTGCGTGTTACCAACTCGTCTTCAACGATAAGAATGTGCGGGGTCTGCATGTTTGCTACCTAAATTGCCAACTAAATCGAAACAGGAAGTACAAAAGTCCCTGACCTGCCTGATGCATGTCGCAAATTAACATGACCGGCCTAACGTGACTAAAGTACGTAATTGCGTTCTTGATGCACTTTCCATCAACGTCAACAACATCATTAGCTTGGTCGTGGGTACTTTCCCTTTGGACCCGACAGTGTCAAAAACGGCTGTCATCCTAACCATTTTAACAGCAACATAACAGGCTAAGTGACACCAGACACCCAATAAAACTACGCTTCGTTGACATATATCAAGTTCAATTGTAGCACGTTAACAGTTTGATGAAATCATCGTAGCCGAATGCTAGCCTTTGTCACAATTTTTCAATAAACCAACTAGTTGCGTACCTTGATTTATAAACGATACGAATCCAATCAGAAAAGAGTATTCATGAGGTCATTACCATTATAAAACATAAGGATAATAGCCTTCTGTTAACATTCTAACTGATTGTTCAGCCACAAAATAGTTTAGCGTTTTTAATTTGTTCTGAAACGCTATTTCGGTGATTTGTGTTGCATTTTTGTAAATTCGCGCCGCGTAATATGTTGAAGTGCATCACATTTTTATCCGCTAACTGATTAAAAAGAGAGCATAAATGCATCTGTCGATTGTACTGGTCGCCCCAGCCAGAGCCGAAAATATAGGCGCTGCGGCGCGTGCCATGAAGACCATGGGGTTTACCGATCTTCGCATCGTGGACAGCCAGGCGCACCTCGAGCCCGCGGCCCGTTGGGTGGCGCACGGTTCAGGGGATATTCTCGATAATATAACCACTTACGACACGCTCGCCGCTGCGCTGCACGACATTTCTTTTACCGTGGCGACCACGGCACGCAGCCGGGCAAAGTTCCACTATTACGCCACGCCGGCGGAACTGTTGCCGATGTTAACGGAGAAAAGCCAGTGGCTGACGAAGGCCGCGCTGGTCTTTGGGCGGGAAGATTCCGGTCTGACGAACGAGGAGCTGGCGTTGGCGGACGTCCTGACCGGTGCGCCGATGGTGGCGGATTATCCGTCGCTGAATTTAGGCCAGGCGGTAATGGTGTATTGCTATCAATTAGCCTCCCTAATACAAATTCCTCAACCCCAGGCTGAAGGGGCAGATGAAAACCAACTGGCCGCGCTGCGCGCTCGCGTTGACCATCTGTTATTACAACTCGGTGTCGCGGAAGATCAAAAAATGGCGGACTGGCTGCATCAGCGACTTGGGCGTCTTGAGCAGCGAGACACGGCAATGTTGCACCGTTTGCTGCATGATATTGAAAAAAAATTGGCCGAGTAAAATGCTGTCATAAGTTTTTACTATGGCGCATCCGTCTGTCTGGGTGGGGTGCGTCTGGGGGAATCGGATGAAAATAAATCTGCAAGCAGCGGGACGTGAGAGCGTCCCGAATTGTGATCAAATTAAAAATTCATTGACTTAAGGTGCCCAATCCTTTAACCCTAAAAGAATACAGCACAGACAGATAATAATGACAGAGTACACAACATCCATGAAACGCATCAGCATCACCACCATTACAACAACCATCATCATTACCACAGGAAATGATGCGGGCTGACGCGTACAGGAAAAACAGAAAAAAGCCCGCACCCAAACAGTGCGGGCTTTTTTTTCGGCTAAAGGAAACGAGGTAGAACCATGCGAGTGTTGAAGTTCGGCGGTACATCAGTGGCAAATGCAGAACGTTTTCTGCGTGTTGCCGATATCCTGGAGAGCAACGCCAGGCAGGGGCAGGTCGCGACCGTGCTCTCTGCCCCGGCAAAAATCACCAACCACCTGGTGGCGATGATTGAAAAGACCATCGGTGGCCAGGATGCACTCCCGAACTTGAGCGACGCCGAGCGTATCTTCGCTGAGCTGCTGCAGGGACTGGCGGAGGCGCAGCCGGGTTTCCCGCTCGCACAGCTGAAATCCTTTGTTGAGCAAGAGTTCGCCCAAATCAAACACGTGCTGCACGGTATCAGCCTTTTAGGTCAGTGCCCGGACAGCATCAACGCGGCGTTAATCTGCCGTGGTGAAAAATTGTCGATTGCCATCATGGCGGGCCTGCTGGAAGCGCGTGGCCACAATGTGTCGGTTATCGATCCCGTTGAAAAACTGCTGGCGGTGGGCCACTACCTCGAGTCTACCGTTGATATAGCCGAATCAACCCGTCGTATTGCCGCGAGCAAAATTCCGTCTGACCATATGATCCTGATGGCGGGTTTCACCGCCGGAAACGAGAAGGGTGAACTTGTCGTACTGGGCCGTAACGGCTCCGACTACTCTGCTGCCGTGCTGGCAGCCTGTTTACGCGCCGACTGTTGTGAGATCTGGACTGACGTCGACGGTGTATACACCTGCGATCCGCGCCAGGTGCCGGACGCCAGGCTGCTGAAGTCGATGTCATACCAGGAAGCGATGGAGCTTTCCTACTTCGGCGCTAAAGTTCTTCACCCTCGCACCATCTCTCCCATTGCCCAGTTCCAGATCCCTTGCCTGATTAAAAACACCGGTAACCCGCAAGCGCCAGGCACGCTGATTGGCGCCAGTACCGATGAAGACGGCCTGCCGGTGAAAGGCATTTCTAACCTGAACAATATGGCCATGTTCAGCGTTTCCGGCCCGGGAATGAAAGGCATGGTCGGTATGGCGGCCCGCGTTTTCGCGGCCATGTCCCGCAACGGTATCTCGGTTGTGCTGATCACTCAGTCCTCTTCTGAATACAGCATCAGCTTCTGCGTACCGCAGGGGGATTGTCTGCGCGCCCGTCGTGCGCTGGAAGAAGAGTTTTACCTTGAGCTGAAAGAAGAGCTGCTGGAGCCGCTTTCTATCCAGGAACGCCTGGCGGTTATCTCGGTGGTGGGCGACGGTATGCGTACGCTGCGCGGTATCTCGGCCAAATTCTTTGCCGCGCTGGCCAGGGCCAACATCAACATTGTGGCCATTGCCCAGGGATCATCTGAGCGTTCAATCTCGGTGGTTGTTGACAACGACGATGCGACAACCGGCGTTCGCGTGGTTCATCAGATGCTGTTCAACACCGATCAGGTGATCGAGCTGTTCCTGATTGGCGTGGGCGGTGTGGGTGGCGCGCTGCTGGAGCAGGTGAAGCGTCAGCAGGAGTGGTTGAAGAAAAAGCACATTGATCTGCGCGTGTGCGGTATCGCGAACTCTAAAGCGCTGCTGACCAACGTTCATGGCCTGAACCTGGAAAACTGGCAGGCTGAGCTGAATGATGCCAAAGAGCCCTTTAATCTGGGCCGGTTGATCCGCCTGGTGAAAGAGTATCACCTGCTTAACCCGGTCATTGTCGATTGTACCTCGAACCAGGCGGTGGCCGATCAGTACGCCGATTTCCTGCGCGAAGGTTTCCACGTGGTGACGCCAAACAAAAAGGCCAACACCTCGTCGATGGATTACTATCACCAGCTGCGTCTGGCGGCGAGCAAGTCACGGCGTAAGTTCCTCTACGACACCAACGTGGGCGCGGGCCTGCCGGTGATCGAGAACCTGCAAAACCTGCTGAACGCGGGGGATGAACTGCAGCGTTTCTCCGGCATTCTTTCCGGCTCGCTGTCGTTTATCTTCGGCAAGCTGGATGAGGGCATGAGCCTGTCGGAAGCGACCCGTGCCGCGCGTGAACTGGGGTACACCGAGCCGGATCCGCGAGACGATCTCTCCGGTATGGATGTGGCGCGTAAGTTGCTCATACTGGTGCGTGAAACGGGCCGTGAGCTGGAGCTTTCCGATATCGTGATTGAGCCTGTTCTGCCTGCCGGGTTTGACGACAGCGGTGACGTGAACACCTTTATGGCCAATTTAGCGCAGCTAGACGACGCCTTTGCCGCACGCGTTGCGAAAGCCCGTGATGAAGGTAAGGTATTGCGCTATGTTGGCAATATTGAAGACGATGGTATGTGCCGCGTGAAGATTGCTGAAGTGGATGGCAACGACCCGCTGTACAAAGTAAAAAACGGCGAAAACGCCCTCGCGTTTTACAGCCACTATTATCAGCCACTGCCGCTGGTGCTTCGCGGCTATGGCGCAGGGAATGATGTTACCGCGGCGGGTGTATTTGCCGATTTGCTGCGGACCCTGTCATGGAAGTTAGGAGTTTAACATGGTGAAAGTTTATGCCCCGGCTTCCAGCGCCAATATGAGCGTCGGATTTGATGTGCTGGGTGCGGCGGTGACGCCGGTTGATGGTTCGCTGCTGGGCGATACGGTAACGGTTGAAGCGGCAGAGAGCTTTAGCCTGAATAACGTGGGCCGCTTCGCCAGCAAACTGCCGACAGACCCGCGCGAGAATATCGTTTATCAGTGCTGGGAGCGGTTCTGTCAGGAGATCGGCAAAAATGTGCCGGTCGCCATGACGCTGGAAAAAAGTATGCCGATTGGCTCTGGCCTGGGTTCCAGCGCCTGCTCCGTGGTCGCCGGACTGGTGGCCATGAATGAGCACTGCGGCAAGCCACTGAATAATAACCGTCTGCTCGGGTTAATGGGCGAACTGGAAGGGCGCATCTCCGGCAGCATTCATTATGACAACGTCGCCCCCTGCTTCCTCGGCGGTATGCAGCTGATGATTGAAGAAAATGGCATCATCAGCCAGCAGGTGCCAGGGTTTGATGAGTGGCTGTGGGTGCTGGCCTATCCCGGCATTAAGGTATCCACCGCTGAAGCGCGTGCGATCCTGCCTGCGCAGTATCGTCGTCAGGACTGTATCGCTCACGGACGTCATCTGGCCGGCTTTATACACGCCTGCTACACCCGTCAGCCGCAGCTGGCAGCAAAATTAATGAAAGACGTTATCGCCGAGCCGTACCGCACTAAGCTGCTGCCTGGCTTTAACGAGGCGCGACAGGCGTCAATGGATACCGGCGCACTGGCGTGCGGTATCTCCGGCTCCGGCCCGACGCTGTTCGCCCTGTGCGATAAGCCAGACACGGCGCAGCGCGTGGCGGACTGGCTCTCTAAACACTACCTGCAAAATCAGGAAGGCTTTGTTCATATTTGCCGTCTGGACACGGCTGGCGCACGAGTACTGGGATAACGAATGAAACTCTACAACCTTAAAGATCATAACGAGCAGGTCAGCTTCGCGCAGGCGGTGACTCAGGGACTGGGCAAAAATCAGGGGCTGTTCTTCCCCCATGACCTGCCGGAATTTCAGCTGACCGACATTGATGAACTGCTGAAGCAGGACTTTGTCACCCGCAGCACTAAAATTCTCTCTGCCTTTATCGGCGATGAAATCCCGCAGGAGCTGCTGGAAGAGCGCGTGCGTGCAGCGTTCGCTTTCCCGGCACCGGTTAAGCAGGTTGAGCCGGATGTCGGCTGCCTTGAGCTGTTCCACGGTCCAACCCTGGCGTTTAAAGACTTCGGTGGCCGCTTTATGGCGCAGATGCTGACCCACATCAGCGGCGACAAACCGGTAACGATTCTGACGGCGACCTCCGGCGATACCGGTGCGGCCGTTGCCCATGCGTTCTATGGTCTGAAGAACGTTCGCGTGGTGATCCTCTACCCGAAAGGCAAAATCAGTCCGCTGCAGGAAAAACTGTTCTGTACGCTCGGGGGCAACATTGAAACCGTGGCAATTAACGGCGATTTCGATGCCTGTCAGGCGCTGGTCAAGCAGGCCTTCGATGATGAAGAGCTGAAAGTGGCGCTGGGTCTGAACTCGGCGAACTCCATTAACATCAGCCGTCTGCTGGCGCAGATCTGCTACTACTTCGAAGCGGTTGCACAGCTGCCACAGGAGGCGCGCAATCAGCTGGTCGTCTCCGTACCAAGCGGCAACTTTGGTGACCTGACGGCGGGCCTGCTGGCGAAATCGCTCGGCCTGCCGGTAAAACGCTTTATCGCCGCCACCAACGCCAACGACACCGTGCCGCGCTTCCTGAAAGACGGTAAATGGGCACCGAACGCCACGCAGGCGACGCTTTCGAATGCGATGGACGTAAGCCAGCCGAACAACTGGCCGCGTGTGGAAGAGCTGTTCCGCCGTAAGGTCTGGCGTCTGGGCGATCTGGGTTACGCCGCGGTGACGGATGAGACCACCAAAGCCACTATGCGTGAGCTGAAAGCGGCGGGGTACACCTCTGAACCGCATGCGGCGATCGCTTACCGTGCGCTGCGCGATCAGCTGAATCCGGGGGAGTATGGCCTGTTCCTGGGAACGGCTCATCCGGCGAAGTTCAAAGAGAGCGTGGAAGTTATTCTGGGTGAAACGCTGCCGCTGCCAAAAGAGCTGGCCGAGCGTGCGGACCTGCCGCTGCTTTCGCATGAACTGCCCGCGGATTTCGCCGCGCTGCGTAAGTTGATGATGACGCGCGGATAACGGTTCTGTCCTCCAATGCAGGCCGGGTAAGGTGAAACTTACCCGGCTTTTTTTATGGAGAAATTAAGGAGAAAAATAGCAGTAAAAAAGCAGAAATTCCCAATAAATGCGGTCACTTAGCGATTAGGATTGCAGAGAATAACATCCCCCGTCCTCCTCACGTATTCTCCTTACATCGGCCCACATCGGGTAAATGAATAAGGAGTCACCTATGTCTAAACTGAAACCTGCTCTGCTGGTGCTTTCAATGATGCTGGTCGCTCCGATGGCGGTTCAGGCCTCTGAAATCACCCTCGTCCCTGCGGTAAAACTGCAGATTGGCGATCAGGATAATCGTGGTCACTACTGGGATGGTGGCCGCTGGCGCGACCATGACTGGTGGAAGGCTCACTATGACTGGCGCGATAATCACTGGCGCCCACATGACGAGCATCACGATCGTCATCATGATGACCACCATCACGATCGTCACGACGACCCGCGTCCTGGCCCGGACTGGAAACACCATTAATGCAAAACCCCGCCATCTGGCGGGGTTTGTTTTACTGCTCGTGGCGCTTAAACACCAGTTCGCCTTTTCCCGACGCTTCTTCATCGAAGAAGTAGCCTTCGCTGTTGAAGCCAGTCAGTTGCTCCGGCTTCGTCAGGCGGTTCTGAATGATGTAGCGGCTCATCAGCCCACGCGCTTTTTTGGCGTAGAAGCTGATGACCTTGAACTTGCCGTTTTTCTCATCGAGGAAAACGGGCTTGATAATTTCCGCATCCAGCTTTTTCGGCTTCACCGATTTGTAGTATTCATCGGAGGCCAGATTGATCACCACATTATCGCCCTGAGCACGCAGCGCAGCGTTCAGTTTGTCGGTGATGATATCGCCCCAGAAATGGTACAGATCTTTGCCTTTAGGGTTTTCCAGGCGGATACCCATCTCCAGACGATACGGCTGCATCAGGTCCAACGGGCGCAGCACGCCGTACAGACCTGACAACATGCGCAGATGCTGCTGGGCGAAGTCGAAATCGGCTTCGCTAAAATCTTCCGCCTGCAGGCCGGTATACACATCACCTTTAAACGCCAGAAGCGCCTGGCGGGCGTTGTTCGGCGTGAAGTCCGGGTGCCACTCATGGAAACGGGTCGCGTTAAGATCCGCCAGTTTGTCGCTGATGCTCATCACCGAGGCAATTTGTGGCGCAGAGAGCTTACGCGCGACGTGAATCAGCTGTTGCGAATAGTCCAGCAGTTCAGGCTGGGTATAGCGCTCGGTGGCGAGCGGGCTCTGGTAATCGAGCGTTTTAGCAGGTGAAATCAGAATCAGCATATCCAGTCCTTGCAGGAAATTTAGAGCGACTTTAGCAAAAAATCGCCCTCAATTGATCGATAGCTGTTATTGCCGTGGCAAATCATCCCAGGTGCCGGGCGCAATTTGCGCCTGGATGTCGGGATAACGCGAGGCATCAAAGACCGGCGGTACGCCCAGTTTGCGCTGACGAAGATAGTCCCGTGCGATAAGCGTAACCACGGGTGAGAGCAGCAGGATCGCCGTCAGGTTAGTGATGGCCATGAGCGCCATAAAGACATCCGCCAGTTGCCAGACCAGCGGCATGCTGAGCAGCGAACCTGCTAACACCATCAGTATCACCCCGAGGCGCAGCAGCGTGATCATACGGCGGGAGTCCACTTTCAGGAAAATAAGGTTATTTTCGGCGTAGAGGTAATTCACAACAATCGAGCTGAAGGCGAATAACAGCAGGATGAGCGAGACAAAACCGGCTCCCCAGCCGCCCGTCAGATTCACCAGTGCCTGCTGAAGCAGTTGTATGCCGGCTGTTTCCGATGAGTGAGGTACCGGACCGGCCAGCAGCAGGATCATGGCGCTGGCGGAACAGATAATAATGGTGTCCGTAAAAACGCCAATCATCTGAACAATGCCTTGTGCTGCCGGGTGAGGCGGCCAGGACGCGGCGGCGGCTGCGGCATTGGGCGTTGATCCCATACCGGCTTCATTGGAGAACATTCCGCGCTGAAAGCCCGACATCAGCGCCTGGCTGAAGGTATAGCCCAGTGCGCCCGATGCCGCCTCGCGCCAGCCAAATGCGCTTTTGAAGATGGTTGCAATCACTTCCGGCACCTGCTCGATATGCCGTGCGGCGACGAACAGGCTGGCGGCAACCCACAGCAGCGCCATGACCGGCACCAGCCACTGCATCAGGCGGGCGACACCTTTTAGGCCGGTCGAAATGGTCAGCAGGATACAGAGGGCTAAAACAAGCCCGGTGATCAACTCCGGACACGCAAAGGCATAGCGCAAGGCATGGGCGACAGAATTCGCCTGAACGGTATTAAAAATCAGACCGTACGCGAGCAGTAAAAACAGCGAAAACAGCACGCCCATCCAGCGCATTCCTAAGCCACGCGCCATGTACCAGGCCGGGCCGCCGCGAAACTGTCCGTTTTTATCTTTTTCTTTGTAGAGTTGGGCGAGGGCGCTTTCGGCAAAGGAGGTGGCCATCCCGATAAGCGCCGTGACCCACATCCAGAAAACGGCGCCCGGGCCACCGGCGCTGATGGCCAGTGCCACCCCCGCCATATTACCGCTGCCGAGGCGTGCGGCAATGCTGGTGCAGAGGGCCTGGAAAGAGGTTAATCCGCCCGGCTGGGGCGTGACGCTGTTTTTCAGACTTCTGCCAAATTTGCGAATATAACGAAACTGGATAAACCCGCTGCGTAGCGTAAACCAAATACCTGCCCCCAGCAGCAGGTATATCATTATCGAACCCCAAAGGACTTCATTAATAAAGAAAAGGAAATCAGGCATTAACGTCCCTCTTGTTGATGCCAAAATGAATATGTAAGCGCTACCACTGATTGGACATGCTGTTACCTAGCAGCCTGTTAATATTCTGAGTTTATCATACTCTGTCTAAGCGCACTGTCTGCGGTTGCGCTACCCCTCCGTCGTGTTATCATCAGGGCAGACCGGTTACATCCCCCTAACAAGTAAACCTGTCATTTTTCCGCTGCAGGCATGCTGTCGGTAGCGTGAATTATCCAGGGCACGTTAAAAGAGAAACACTATCATGACGGATAAATTGACCTCCCTTCGTCAGTTCACCACTGTCGTAGCTGACACCGGAGATATCGCGGCAATGAAGCTGTACCAGCCGCAGGATGCCACCACCAACCCTTCTCTGATCCTTAACGCCGCACAGATCCCTGAGTATCGCAAACTGATTGACGACGCAGTGACCTGGGCGAAAGCACAGAGCAACGACCGCGCGCAGCAGGTTGTTGATGCCACTGATAAACTGGCCGTGAACATTGGTCTGGAAATTCTGAAACTGGTTCCTGGCCGCATCTCTACCGAAGTTGACGCACGTCTCTCCTACGACACCGAAGCGTCTATCGCCAAAGCAAAACGTCTGATCAAAATGTACAACGATGCCGGCATCAGCAATGACCGCATCCTGATCAAACTGGCGTCAACCTGGCAGGGTATTCGTGCAGCTGAACAGCTGGAAAAAGACGGTATCAACTGTAACCTGACGCTGCTGTTCTCCTTCGCACAGGCGCGTGCATGTGCGGAAGCCGGCGTATACCTGATTTCTCCATTCGTTGGCCGTATTCTGGACTGGTACAAAGCCAACACGGATAAGAAAGAGTACGCGGCATCTGAAGATCCAGGCGTCGTTTCCGTGACCGAAATCTACGAATACTACAAACAGCACGGTTATGAGACTGTGGTGATGGGCGCAAGCTTCCGTAACGTAGGTGAAATCATCGAACTGGCTGGCTGTGACCGCCTGACCATCGCCCCGGCACTGCTGAAAGAGCTGGCTGAAAGCGAAGGTGCTATCGAGCGTAAACTGTCCTACACCGGTGAAGTGAAAGCGCGTCCGGAGCGCATCACTGAATCTGAGTTCCTGTGGCAGCATAACCAGGATCCAATGGCTGTAGATAAACTGGCGGACGGTATCCGTAAGTTTGCTATCGACCAGGAAAAACTGGAAAAAATGATCGGCGACCTGCTGTAATCATTCTGCGTGACCGGGTTCCCGGTCACGCTACTTCTTTCGTACTCTGTCTGAATTTCCCCTCTGCGTGTATCATTCCCTTTAAGCAGTACTTTTTTGAATGGAATGGATATGAATACCTTACGCATCGGCTTAGTGTCGATTTCTGACCGCGCCTCCAGCGGTGTTTATCAGGATAAAGGCATCCCCGCGCTGGAAGAATGGCTGGGCAGTGCGTTGACAACCCCCTTTGAGATCCAGACCCGCCTGATCCCTGACGAGCAGCCAATTATCGAACAGACACTCTGTGAGCTGGTGGATGAGATGAGCTGCCACCTGGTATTGACCACGGGAGGCACCGGACCTGCGCGCCGGGACGTCACTCCGGATGCCACGCTGGCGGTTGCCGATCGTGAGATGCCTGGCTTCGGTGAGCAGATGCGCCAGATCAGTCTACACTTTGTCCCGACGGCGATCCTCTCCCGTCAGGTCGGGGTGATCCGCAAGCAGGCATTGATTCTGAATTTGCCGGGCCAGCCGAAGTCCATCAAAGAGACGCTTGAAGGACTGAAAGCGGAAGATGGCAGCGTGATCGTGCACGGGATTTTTGCAAGTGTACCGTATTGTATACAGTTGCTTGACGGCCCGTATGTGGAAACCGATGAGAAAGTGGTAGCAGCTTTTCGTCCTAAAAACGCCCGTCGCGAGACAATCTCCTGAAATTAATCAATATGTGACATTAGCTGAAGCGACGGTGGCGTGGTAAGGGTTTTACGGTATAGTAATTTTTTCTTTACGTTTTCTGTAAAAATAAATCCACAATACAAGCCAAATGGTTCGCTATGTCACATAACACCCGACCTCTGAATCGACAGGACTATAAAACCCTCACGCTCGCGGCCTTAGGCGGTGCGCTGGAGTTTTACGACTTCATCATCTTCGTCTTCTTCGCCGCCGTGGTGGGGGAACTTTTCTTCCCGGCAGATATCCCGGAGTGGTTGCGCCAGGTGCAAACCTTCGGCATTTTTGCCGCCGGGTATCTGGCACGACCGCTGGGTGGCATTGTGATGGCCCACTTTGGTGACCTGGTCGGGCGTAAGAAGATGTTCACGCTCAGCATTTTACTGATGGCCGTGCCGACGCTGGCCATTGGTCTACTGCCCACTTACGCCTCAATGGGCATTGTTGCTCCGCTGCTGCTGTTGCTGATGCGCATTCTTCAGGGGGCGGCAATTGGCGGCGAAGTGCCGGGGGCCTGGGTGTTTGTGGCGGAGCATGTGCCGGCGCGCCGCATCGGCATAGCCTGTGGAACCTTAACGGCGGGGCTGACTGTCGGTATCCTCCTCGGTTCAGTGGTGGCCACTATCGTGAATACCAGCATGACGCAACAGGCGGTTCACGACTGGGGATGGCGCGTACCGTTCCTGCTCGGCGGGGCGTTTGGCCTGGTGGCGATGTATCTTCGCCGCTGGCTGCAGGAGACACCCATTTTCCTTGAGATGCAGCAGCGCAAGGCGCTGGCACAGGAGTTGCCGGTAAAAGCCGTGGTGGTGCGCCACCGGAGCGCGGTTGTGGTGTCGATGCTGCTCACCTGGCTGCTGTCGGCAGGCATCGTGGTCGTTATCTTGATGTCTCCGGTATGGCTGCAAAAGCAGTACGGTTTTGCGCCGGCGGTAACGTTGCAGGCAAACAGTATCGCCACCATTATGCTCTGCTTTGGCTGTCTGGCCGCGGGGCTGGCCGTTGACCGTATCGGTGCCGGCCTGACTTTCATCATCGGCAGTCTGCTGCTGGCTGCGTCGAGCTGGGCGTTTTACCACCTGGCAGGCAGCCATCCTGAACAGCTGTTCCTGCTCTACGGTACGGTCGGGCTGTGCGTGGGGGTTGTCGGTGCAGTGCCGTATGTGATGGTGCGAGCTTTTCCGCCAGAGGTCCGCTTCACCGGGATCTCTTTCTCTTATAACGTCTCTTACGCCATCTTTGGCGGGCTGACGCCGATTGCGGTCACGGTGTTGATGGGAGTATCCCCGATGGCTCCCGCCTGGTATGTGCTCGCGCTGTCGGTGATGGGGCTGGTATTAGGCATTTGGCTTCGGCAGAAACAGGGATGTCGTGCCCGCGAGGCGGACACGACAGATGGATCAGTGTTTTTCACCAATCGGTAGGATGGTGCGGTCAAACTGCTCGTTCAGCACTTCACCCATTGCCAGGTAGATAGCGCTTGCGCCGCACACCAGACCAATCCAGCCGGCAATATGCACGATGCTTTCGTTATCCACGAGGTGGCCGATCGCCAGCAGGGCGAACAGCACGGTCAGGCTCAGGAAAACAAACTGCAGTGCGCGGTTGCCTTTCAGGGTGCCGAAGAACATAAACAGCGTGAAGACGCCCCACAGACCAAGGTAAACGCCCAGGAAATGTGCGTTTGCCGCGTCTGCCAGGCCCATTTTAGGCATCAGCAGGATCGCGACCAGGGTCAGCCAGAAAGAACCATAAGAGGTGAATGCGGTTAAGCCGAAGGTGTTGCCTTTCTTATATTCCAGCAGGCCCGCGAAGATTTGCGCGATACCGCCGTAAAAAATGCCCATCGCCAGGATAATGCCATCCATCGGGAACATCCCGATGTTGTGCAGGTTCAGCAGGATAGTGGTCATGCCAAAACCCATCAGGCCCAGCGGAGCCGGATTAGCCAACTTAGTGTTGCCCATAAGTCCTCAAAAAAATCATCATTAATATGGTGAAATGGTTAAACCCGCGTCAGTTCTCCCTGACGGGGCGCGGCATCATAATGGGCGCAATCAATGCCGTCTATGATCTCATCAGGGTGAAATTAAAAATTTTTTTTACCGTTCCCCCTTGATGGACGCTGGCGCGACCCCATCTTGTAGTCAACCGCAGTGTGTGGACCTGAAAAAAATCAATTGTGGGCAGTTGAAAAAGCACGTTCTGCCCTTATTACAGGTACACAACCACATGTTGACTGAATTTTAAGTGGAGACGTTTAGATGGGTAAAATTATTGGTATCGACCTGGGTACTACCAACTCTTGTGTAGCGATTATGGATGGCACTACCGCACGCGTGCTGGAGAACGCCGAGGGCGATCGCACCACGCCTTCTATCATTGCTTATACCCAGGATGGTGAAACTCTGGTTGGTCAGCCGGCTAAACGTCAGGCAGTGACAAACCCGCAAAATACCCTGTTTGCGATTAAACGCCTGATTGGCCGCCGCTTCCAGGACGAAGAAGTTCAGCGTGACGTTTCTATCATGCCTTACAAAATCATCGCAGCAGATAACGGCGATGCATGGCTTGATGTGAAAGGCACCAAAACGGCACCACCGCAGATCTCTGCTGAAGTGCTGAAAAAAATGAAGAAAACCGCAGAAGATTACCTGGGTGAACCGGTAACTGAAGCTGTTATCACCGTTCCTGCTTACTTCAACGATGCTCAGCGTCAGGCAACGAAAGATGCTGGCCGTATTGCAGGTCTGGAAGTAAAACGTATCATCAACGAACCAACCGCAGCGGCACTGGCTTACGGTCTGGATAAAGAAGTTGGCAACCGTACTATCGCGGTTTACGACCTGGGTGGTGGTACTTTCGATATCTCTATTATCGAAATCGACGAAGTTGATGGCGAAAAAACCTTCGAAGTTCTGGCAACCAACGGTGATACCCACCTGGGTGGTGAAGACTTCGATACCCGTCTGATCAACTACCTCGTTGACGAGTTCAAGAAAGATCAGGGCATTGACCTGCGTAACGACCCGCTGGCAATGCAGCGCCTGAAAGAAGCCGCTGAGAAAGCGAAGATCGAACTGTCTTCCGCTCAGCAGACCGACGTGAACCTGCCGTATATCACTGCAGACGCGACCGGTCCTAAACACATGAACATTAAAGTGACCCGTGCGAAACTGGAAAGCCTGGTTGAAGACCTGGTGAACCGTTCCATCGAGCCACTGAAAGTCGCTCTGCAGGATGCTGGCCTGTCCGTGTCTGATATCAACGACGTTATCCTCGTCGGTGGCCAGACCCGTATGCCAATGGTTCAGAAGAAAGTGGCTGAATTCTTTGGTAAAGAGCCACGTAAAGACGTTAACCCGGACGAAGCAGTGGCTATCGGTGCTGCCGTTCAGGGTGGTGTGTTGACGGGTGATGTGAAAGACGTTCTGCTGCTGGACGTTACCCCGCTGTCTCTGGGTATCGAAACCATGGGCGGTGTGATGACGGCGCTTATCACCAAAAACACCACTATCCCTACTAAGCACAGCCAGGTGTTCTCTACTGCTGAAGACAACCAGTCTGCAGTAACCATCCATGTGCTGCAGGGTGAGCGTAAGCGTGCGGCGGATAACAAGTCACTGGGTCAGTTCAACCTGGATGGCATCAACCCGGCGCCACGCGGTATGCCGCAGATCGAAGTAACCTTCGATATCGATGCTGACGGTATCCTGCACGTTTCCGCGAAAGACAAAAACAGCGGTAAAGAGCAGAAGATCACCATTAAGGCCTCTTCCGGTCTGAACGAAGAAGAGATCCAGAAAATGGTTCGTGAAGCAGAAGCGAACGCGGAATCTGACCGTAAGTTCGAAGAGCTGGTTCAGACCCGCAACCAGGGCGACCATCTGCTGCACAGCACCCGTAAGCAGGTTGAAGAAGCCGGCGATAAACTGCCAGCTGAAGACAAAACGGCTATCGAAGCTGCACTGAGCGCGCTGGAAACGTCTCTGAAAGGCGAAGACAAAGCGGATATCGAAGCGAAGATGCAGGAGCTGGCACAGGCTTCTCAGAAGCTGATGGAAATCGCTCAGCAGCAGCACGCCCAACAGCAGGCTGGCGCTGACGCTTCTCAGAACAACGCGAAAGACGACGACGTTGTCGACGCTGAGTTCGAAGAAGTGAAAGACAAAAAATAATCGCCCTGATGCAGGGTAATTAATCGGCACGGGCGTAGGAGAACTCTCCACGCCCGTGCTCGCATGTTAAGGGGCTTAAAAAAACCAATGGCAAAGCAAGACTATTACGAGATTTTAGGCGTTCCGAAAACTGCGGAAGAGCGTGAAATCAAAAAGGCGTATAAGCGCCTGGCCATGAAATTCCACCCGGATCGCAACCAGGGTGACAAAGAGGCTGAAGCCAAATTTAAAGAGATCAAAGAAGCCTACGAAGTCCTGACCGATGCACAGAAACGTGCGGCCTATGACCAGTACGGCCACGCAGCCTTCGAACAAGGCGGCATGGGCGGCGGTGGATTCGGTGGCGGCGGCTTTGGCGGCGGCGCTGACTTCAGCGATATCTTTGGCGATGTTTTCGGCGACATTTTTGGCGGCGGTCGTGGCCGTCAGCGCGCGGCGCGCGGCGCCGACCTGCGCTACAACATGGATCTGACGCTGGAAGAGGCCGTACGCGGCGTCACCAAAGAGATCCGTATTCCGACGCTGGAAGAGTGTGACGTTTGCCACGGCAGCGGCGCGAAAGCAGGCACCCAGCCGCAAACCTGTCCAACCTGTCACGGTTCCGGCCAGGTACAGATGCGTCAGGGCTTCTTCGCCGTGCAGCAGGCGTGTCCGCACTGTCATGGTCGCGGTACGCTGATTAAAGACCCCTGCACAAAATGCCACGGTCATGGTCGCGTTGAGAAAACCAAGACGCTGTCCGTTAAAATCCCGGCAGGCGTGGACACGGGCGACCGTATCCGTCTGGCAGGTGAAGGTGAGGCCGGCGAGCACGGTGCACCGGCAGGCGATCTGTACGTTCAGGTTCAGGTCAAGCAGCACGCCATCTTCGAGCGTGAAGGCAACAACCTGTACTGTGAAGTGCCCATCAACTTCGCCATGGCGGCACTCGGTGGCGAAATTGAAGTGCCAACGCTTGATGGTCGCGTCAATCTGAAGGTTCCAGGCGAAACCCAGACCGGCAAGCTGTTCCGCATGCGTGGTAAAGGTGTTAAATCCGTTCGCGGTGGTGCGCAGGGCGACCTGCTGTGCCGCGTGGTGGTTGAAACCCCGGTTGGCCTGAACGACAAGCAGAAACAGCTGCTGAAAGAGCTGCAGGAAAGTTTTGGCGGCCCGACGGGTGAGAAAAACAGCCCGCGCTCCAAAAGCTTCTTCGATGGCGTCAAAAAATTCTTCGACGATTTGACCCGCTGATCCGTTAGCTGGTGTTCATCTCAAAAAGCCCGGAAGCGATTTCGGGCTTTTTCTTTTTGTAGCTGTCCTCATGGCTATCATTCGGTAAAACTGAATATATACTCAACATTAATCTGCTTTTGCCGAGCTGTTTGGCCTGGTATTATGGTTTTACCGAAGTATTGCTGTAAGAGAGAGCCTACGTGAAATTAATACACCGTTTTTTTAGCAGTGAAGCATCAGGCGGCATCATCCTGATTATTGCCGCTGCGGCCGCGATGGCGCTGGCCAATATGGGTTTCACACGCGACTTTTACCACGCGTTTCTGGAAACTCCCGTCGAGCTGAAAGTCGGGGCGCTGGAAATTAACAAGAACATGCTGCTGTGGATCAACGATGCACTGATGGCCGTGTTTTTCCTGCTGGTAGGACTGGAGGTTAAGCGTGAGCTGGTCCTGGGTTCGCTTGCCAGCCGTCAGCGTGCCGCGTTCCCGGTGATTGCCGCATTCGGGGGGATGGTCATTCCGGCGTTGCTCTTCCTGGTGTTCACCTGGCAGGATCCGGTATCGCGTCATGGCTGGGCTATTCCGGCAGCAACGGATATCGCGTTTGCCCTGGGTGTGCTGGCCTTGCTGGGAAGCCGCGTGCCGGTGGCACTGAAAATCTTCCTGATGGCGCTGGCAATCATTGATGACCTGGGCGCGATTGTCATTATTGCGCTGTTCTACACCAGCGACCTGTCGATCCTGTCGTTGAGCGTTGCCGCAGGAGCGATTGCGGTACTGGCGCTGTTGAACATTTGCAACGTGCGCCGCATCGGGATCTACGTGCTGGTGGGGATGGTGCTGTGGACCGCGGTACTGAAATCAGGCGTGCACGCTACGCTCGCCGGGGTCATCGTCGGCTTCTTCGTTCCGCTTAAGCCGCAGGAGGGGAAATCGCCTGCTAAACAGCTGGAGCATGTGCTGCACCCGTGGGTCGCCTTTATGATCCTGCCGCTGTTTGCTTTCGCTAATGCAGGCGTTTCGCTGGAAGGGGTAACCCTTGAGGGACTGACCTCAATGCTGCCGCTGGGCATTATTGCCGGACTGTTTATTGGTAAGCCGCTGGGTATTAGCCTGTTCTGCTGGCTGGCGCTGAAGCTGAAGCTGGCGTCACTGCCGCACGGTACCACGTTTAAGCAGATCATGGCGGTGGGCGTGCTGTGCGGCATTGGGTTTACCATGTCGATCTTTATCTCAACGCTGGCTTTTGGTGCCCATGCGCCTGAGCTTATCGTCTGGGCGAAGCTGGGTATCCTTATCGGATCGTTACTGGCCGCAGTCACTGGCTATACCTTATTGAAGGTCAAACTGTCCGGACCGGTCGTTCAGGCATAACAGGAAACCGGGAGAAGAACACCTTCTCCCGCTACACGATCAGGGAGCGAAGACACGATGTCTCATTTGAATTACAACCACCTTTACTACTTCTGGCACGTCTATAAGCAGGGATCGGTCGTGGGGGCGGCAGAGGCGCTCTACCTGACGCCGCAGACCATCACCGGGCAAATCAAAGCGCTGGAAGAGCGGCTGCAGGGCAAGCTCTTTAAGCGCAAGGGCCGTGGGATTGAGCCAAGTGAGCTGGGCGAACTGGTTTTCCGCTACGCGGATAAGATGTTCACCTTAAGCCAGGAGATGCTGGATATTGTTAACTACCGCAAAGAGTCAAACCTGCTCTTTGACGTCGGCGTGGCGGATGCGTTGTCAAAACGGCTGGTCAGCGGCGTGCTGGATGCGGCGGTGGTCGAAGATGAGCAAATCCATCTGCGCTGTTTTGAGTCCACGCACGAGATGCTGCTGGAGCAGCTGAGCCAGCATAAGCTGGATATGATTATCTCGGACTGCCCGATCGACTCTACGCAGCAGGAAGGGCTGTTCTCTGTGAAGATTGGCGAATGCGGGGTCAGCTTCTGGTGCATTAACCCGCCGCCGGAAAAACCGTTTCCTGCCTGTCTGGAGGAGCGTCGTTTGCTGGTGCCAGGCCGGCGCTCCATGCTTGGGCGCAAACTGCTGAACTGGTTTAACTCTCAGGGACTGAAGGTGGAGATCCTCGGCGAGTTTGATGATGCTGCGCTAATGAAAGCCTTTGGTGAGGCGCATAACGCCATCTTCGTTGCACCGACACTGTACGTGCACGATCTCTATTCAGATAACAAGATTACGGAGATTGGCCGGGTCGATAACGTGATGGAGGAGTATCACGCGATATTTGCAGAAAGGATGATTCAACATCCGGCGGTACAGCGCATCTGTAACCGCGACTACTCGGCGCTGTTTACGCCACCGGCAATCTGAAGATATAAAAAAACCCGCGTTAAGCGGGTTCTTTTAAAACAAGCAACAACAAGTGGCGATTAAGCCAGTTTGTTGATCTGCGCGGTCAGGTTTGCTTTATGACGCGCTGCTTTGTTTTTGTGGATCAGACCTTTAGCAGCCTGACGATCCACGATTGGTTGCATTTCATTAAATGCGTTCTGCGCAGCAGCTTTGTCGCCAGCTTCGATAGCTGCGTATACTTTCTTGATGAAAGTACGCATCATAGAGCGACGGCTTGCATTGTGCTTACGAGCCTTTTCAGACTGGATAGCACGTTTCTTAGCTGATTTGATATTAGCCAAGGTCCAACTCCCAAATATGATCTATGTGGACAATTCAAAGGCCGAGGAATATGCCCTCTATACCTTCTTTTGTCAATGGATTTGTGCAAATAAGCGCCGTTGATTGGCGACGCTACGTTACGTAGTGATGGCGCAGGATTCTACCAGCTTGTCGTTCGTGAATACAGCTTTTCGGCACAAAAAACGCAGTTCACGGGCAGATTTTTTTGCTGTGAAAGGTCAGCCTGATGAAATCATTACGGCTTTCTGTTTTGCGCGAACAATCGCCGGTTAACCTTAACCGCTGTACAAGGTATACTTTGGCGATTTTCACTGTTTTGAGCCAGACATGAAGCTGATACGCGGCATACATAATCTCAGCAGAGCACCGCACGGGTGCGTGCTGACCATTGGTAATTTCGACGGCGTGCATCGTGGTCATCAGGCGCTGCTGCAGGGATTGCGTAAAGAAGGGGAGGCGCGTGGCCTGCCCGTTGTAGTGATGATTTTTGAGCCGCAGCCGCTGGAGCTGTTTGCCGGCGATAAATCACCGGCTCGCCTCACTCGCCTGCGCGAGAAGTTGCGCTACCTTGCAGAGTCCGGGGTGGACTACGTATTGTGCGTGCGTTTCGATCGCCGCTTTGCCGCGCTCACAGCACAAAATTTCGTCAGTGACCTGCTGGTCAGGCGCCTTGGCGTGCAGTTTCTGGCCGTGGGTGATGATTTCCGCTTTGGCGCTGGTCGTCAGGGCGATTTCTTGCTATTACAGAAGGCTGGCCTCGAGTACGGCTTTGATGTCACCAGCGCAATGACCTTTTGCGAAGGCGGCGTCCGGGTTAGCAGCACTGCGGTGCGTCAAGCGCTGGCCAACGATGAACTGGATACGGCGGAAACGCTGCTGGGACATCCGTTTAGCATTTCAGGCCGTGTGGTTCATGGCGATGCGCTGGGCCGCACCATAGGTTTCCCGACGGCGAATATACCGCTACGTCGTCAGGTCTCCCCGGTTAAAGGGGTATATGCGGTGGAAGTGGCTGGTCTGGGCGATAAACCGTATTTCGGTGTCGCCAATATTGGCACACGTCCTACAGTCGCCGGTGTCCGTCAACAATTAGAAGTGCACCTGCTGGACGTTGTAATGGACCTTTATGGTCGCCATATAGATGTGATACTGCGTAAAAAAATACGCAATGAGCAGCGATTTGCTTCGCTGGATGAACTAAAGGCGCAAATCGCGCGAGATGAATTAACGGCCCGCGAGTTTTTTGGGCGAGTAAACCCGGCTTAAATGCCTACGTGAAAAATACGGAACCGAGAATCTGATGAGTGACTATAAATCAACCCTGAATTTGCCGGAAACAGGGTTCCCGATGCGCGGCGATCTCGCCAAGCGCGAACCGGGAATGCTGGCGCGTTGGACCGATGATGACCTGTACGGCATCATCCGTGCAGCCAAAAAAGGCAAAAAAACCTTCATTCTGCATGATGGCCCTCCATATGCGAATGGCAGCATTCATATTGGTCACTCTGTAAACAAGATTCTGAAAGACATTATCGTGAAGTCCAAAGGCCTCGCGGGATATGACTCGCCTTACGTTCCGGGCTGGGACTGCCATGGTCTGCCAATTGAACTGAAAGTTGAGCAAGAGTTTGGTAAGCCGGGTGAGAAGTTCACCGCAGCAGAATTCCGCGCAAAATGTCGCGAATACGCGGCTACGCAGGTTGACGGTCAGCGTCAGGACTTTATCCGCCTGGGCGTGCTGGGTGACTGGTCACGTCCGTACCTGACCATGGACTTCAAAACCGAAGCCAACATCATCCGTGCGCTGGGTAAAATCATCGGTAACGGCCATCTGCACAAAGGCGCGAAGCCGGTGCACTGGTGCGTGGACTGCCGTTCTGCGCTGGCAGAAGCGGAAGTGGAGTATTACGACAAAACCTCTCCGTCTATCGACGTGGCCTTCCACGCGGTCGATCAGGAGGCGGTGAAAGCCAAATTTGGCGTGACCTCTGTCAACGGCCCCATCTCGCTGGTTATCTGGACCACCACCCCGTGGACGCTGCCAGCAAACCGCGCGATCTCCCTGTCCGGTGAGTTCGAGTACGCGCTGGTGCAGGTTGACGGTCAGGCGCTGATCCTGGCGAAAGATCTGGTCGAAAGCGTGCTGAAACGCGCGAACATCGCCGACTACACCGTGCTGGGCACCGTGAAAGGTGACGCGCTGGAGCTGATGCGCTTCAAACACCCGTTCCTGGACTTCGATGTGCCGGCGATTCTGGGCGATCACGTGACGCTGGATGCGGGTACCGGTGCGGTACATACCGCCGGTGGCCACGGTCCTGACGACTACAGCATCAGCCTGAAATACGGTCTTGAAATCGCTAACCCGGTGGGTCCTGACGGTTCTTACCTGCCAGGCACCTACCCGGCGCTGGACGGTATCAACGTCTTCAAAGCGAACGACATCATCGTTGACATGCTGCGCACCAGCGGCGCGCTGCTGCACGTTGAGAAAATGCAGCACAGCTATCCGTGCTGCTGGCGTCACAAATCTCCGATCATCTTCCGTGCGACCCCACAGTGGTTCATCAGCATGGATCAGAAAGGCCTGCGCGAGCAGTCCCTGAAAGAGATCAAAGGCGTGCAGTGGATCCCGGACTGGGGTCAGGCGCGTATCGAATCCATGGTCGCTAACCGTCCTGACTGGTGTATCTCCCGTCAGCGTACCTGGGGCGTGCCAATGTCTCTGTTCGTGCACAAAGAGACACAGGAACTGCACCCGAACACCCTGGCGCTGATGGAAGAAGTCGCGAAGCGTGTTGAAGTTGACGGCATTCAGGCATGGTGGGATCTCGATTCCCGCGACATCCTGGGCGCTGATGCAGACAACTACGAGAAAGTGCCTGATACCCTGGACGTGTGGTTTGACTCCGGTTCAACGCACGCGTCTGTTGTTGACGTGCGTCCGGAATTTGCCGGCCACGCGGCAGATATGTATCTGGAAGGTTCTGACCAACACCGCGGCTGGTTCATGTCATCGCTGATGATTTCCACCGCCATGAAAGGTAAAGCACCGTATCGCCAGGTGCTGACCCACGGTTTCACCGTGGATGGTCAGGGCCGTAAGATGTCTAAATCGATCGGTAACACCGTCTCTCCGCAGGACGTGATGAACAAACTGGGCGCGGACATTCTGCGTCTGTGGGTTGCTTCTACCGACTATACCGGCGAAATGGCGGTGTCGGACGAGATCCTGAAACGTGCTGCCGACAGCTATCGTCGTATCCGTAACACCGCGCGCTTCCTGCTGGCGAACCTGAACGGGTTCGATCCGGTAAAAGATATGGTGAAACCGGAAGAGATGGTGGTGCTGGATCGCTGGGCGGTAGGCTGCGCGAAAGCGGCACAGGAAGATATCCTGAAGGCTTACGAATCTTACGATTTCCACGAAGTGGTGCAGCGCCTGATGCGCTTCTGCTCCATCGAGATGGGCTCGTTCTACCTCGACATCATCAAAGACCGCCAGTACACCGCGAAAGCGGACAGCGTGGCGCGTCGTAGCTGCCAGACTGCGCTGTTCCACATCGCAGAAGCGCTGGTTCGCTGGATGGCACCGATCATGTCCTTCACCGCAGATGAAATCTGGGGTTACCTGCCAGGCGACCGTGAGAAGTATGTCTTCACCGGCGAGTGGTATGAAGGTCTGTTCGATCTCTCCAGCACCGAAGCGATGAACGATGCCTTCTGGGACGAGCTGCTGAAAGTGCGTGGCGAAGTGAACAAGGTTATCGAGCAGGCGCGTGCAGACAAGAAAGTCGGCGGCTCGCTGGAAGCGGCAGTTACCCTGTACGCCGAGCCAGAGCTGGCGGCGAAACTGACGGCGCTGGGCGATGAATTACGATTTGTCCTGTTGACCTCCGGTGCGAAAGTTGCGGATTATGCCCAGGCGTCTGCTGATGCACAGCAGAGCGAACTGCTCAAAGGACTGAAAGTCGCACTGAGCAAAGCCGAAGGTGATAAATGCCCGCGTTGCTGGCATTACACCACTGATGTCGGCCAGGTGGCGGAACACGCAGATATCTGCGGACGCTGTGTCAGCAACGTCGCCGGTGACGGCGAGAAACGTAAGTTTGCCTGATGAGTAAAACTCTCTGTTCAACAGGACTGCGCTGGCTGTGGCTGGTGGTGGTAGTGCTGATTATCGATCTGGGCAGCAAGTTCCTGATCCTCCAGAATTTTGCTCTGGGGGAGACGGTGTCGCTGTTCCCGTCGCTTAACCTGCATTACGCACGTAACTACGGTGCGGCGTTTAGTTTCCTTGCTGACAGCGGTGGCTGGCAGCGCTGGTTCTTTGCAGGTATCGCTATCGGTATCTGCGTGGTGCTATCGCTGCTGATGTACCGTTCGAAGGCAACACAAAAGCTAAATAACATCGCCTATGCGCTGATTATCGGTGGCGCGCTGGGCAACCTGTTTGATCGCCTGTGGCACGGCTTTGTGGTCGATATGATCGACTTCTATGTCGGCGACTGGCACTTTGCGACCTTTAACCTCGCCGACAGCGCAATTTGCATCGGCGCGGCGTTAATCGTGCTGGAAGGCTTCTTGCCGAACGCGGCCGCGAAGAAACAGGCTTAAATGTAAATGCCGGGTGGCGCATGCGCCCCCGGCCTACAGAATGTCTGGCCTCCCGTCTCTCACCGGTGGGTCAAAACAAGCGAGCAATTTGCATGTCTAAATCCGTACAGAGCAACAGCGCGGTTCTCGTTCATTTCACGCTGAAACTGGATGATGGCTCCACGGCTGAATCCACCCGCAATAACGGCAAACCCGCCCTGTTTCGTCTCGGCGACACCTCCCTGTCTGAAGGTCTTGAGCAACAGCTGCTTGGCCTGAAAGAAGGCGAGAAAAAGGCATTTTCGCTGGAGCCGGATGCCGCGTTTGGCGTGCCAAGCCCGGACCTTGTTCAGTACTTCTCGCGCCGCGAGTTTATGGATGCAGGTGAGCCGGAAATCGGGGCGATCATGCTCTTTACCGCTATGGATGGCAGCGAAATGCCTGGCGTGATCCGCGAAATCAATGGTGACTCCATCACCGTTGACTTCAACCATCCGCTTGCCGGGCGCACCGTCCATTTTGATATTGAAGTGCTGGAGATCGATCCGGTACTGGAGGCCTGAAATGCAGATCCTGTTGGCTAACCCGCGCGGCTTTTGCGCCGGTGTAGACCGCGCTATCAGCATTGTTGAAAACGCGCTCGAGATTTACGGCGCGCCGATTTATGTGCGTCACGAAGTGGTGCATAACCGTTATGTCGTCGACAGCCTGCGCGAGCGTGGCGCGATCTTCATTGAGCAGATCAGCGAAGTGCCTGACGGCGCGATCCTGATTTTCTCCGCGCACGGGGTTTCTCAGGCGGTGCGTAACGAAGCGAAAAGCCGCGATCTGACCGTGTTCGACGCCACCTGCCCATTAGTGACCAAAGTGCATATGGAAGTGGCGCGCGCCAGCCGTCGTGGTGAAGAGTCGATCCTGATTGGCCATGCCGGCCACCCGGAAGTCGAAGGTACCATGGGCCAGTACAGCAACCCGGAAGGGGGGATGTACCTGGTGGAGTCGCCGGAAGATGTGTTTACGCTGAACGTCAAAAATGAAACGCGTCTCTCGTTTATGACCCAGACGACGCTCTCCGTTGACGATACGTCGGACGTGATTGACGCCCTGCGCCAGCGCTTCCCGAAAATCGTCGGCCCGCGTAAGGACGACATTTGCTACGCCACCACCAATCGCCAGGAAGCGGTGCGTGCTCTGGCTGAACAGGCGGACGTGGTGCTGGTTGTCGGTTCGAAAAATTCCTCTAACTCCAACCGTCTGGCTGAACTTGCGCAGCGAATGGGGAAAGCGGCCTATCTGATTGATGATTCCAGCGATATCCAGGAAGCGTGGGTGAAAAACGTGGCCTGTGTCGGGGTAACCGCCGGCGCCTCGGCTCCGGATATCCTGGTGCAGAACGTGATTTCCCGTCTGCAGGAACTGGGCGGCGGCGAAGCGGTCCCGCTGGAAGGACGCGAAGAGAATATTGTTTTCGAGGTCCCGAAAGAGCTGCGTATCGACGCACGCGAAGTCGAGTAAGTTTCCTCGCGCATGACCCGAATGCCGGCCACGTCAGTGGCCGGCATTTTTATCGCTGATTAACTGTGATTCACCTGACACATTGCGCCTTTGATGCGCAGGTTAATCGTTTAAATTGTTATGCTGGGCGGGTTGTTCTCCTCGGGCCGGAGAAGACGATGACTTCAGATATTATCCTGCCGCCTCTGGTGGCCTGGGCCAGTGGTACACTTGCCCGCGGCGCACTTATTCTTAAATCCACACGCCTTGCCGATCTCAATGGTTTGTTTGCCGATCGAGACGCCTGGGCACAATGCGATCCGCATCAGACGGTGTATGACGTCGAAATGCTGGAATCGCCTGCACAGGAAGGGGCGTTGTTTGTCGGCGTTACCCATTTACATGCAGGTAAAATTGGCCGGGAATTTTTTATGACCCGCGGCCATTTTCATCAACGTCGTGAACAGGGCGAAGTCTATTTTGGACTGCGGGGAAGTGGCCTGCTTTTACTCCAGACGACATCCGGCGAAACCCGTCTGGAGTGCGTGATGCCGGGATCCGTCCATATTATTGCGCCTTTTACCGCCCACCGTTTAATCAATACCGGTGAGACCACGCTCTCTTCACTCGCGGTCTGGCCCGCCGTCGCCGGACACGACTATGCCGCGTTACCCCACGGTTTTGCCGTGCGGGTATTGGCCACTGACGGTGGCTGGGAGGTTCAGAATGGATAACTTTGGGCTCGACATGACCATCACCCGGCACCCGCTGGGGTTCAGCTACGGTGATGACGTCACCGGCCCGATGCCAGAGGTCCGTACGCTTGATGAGATCCGCGCGTCGTTACGGGATCCTGACTGCTCAGGGCCGGAAGACGTTTATGCTATCGCGATGGATGTCGCCCGTCTGGCAGACCGGCAGGAGCTGAAAAAACGCATGCTGCTGTTTGGGGTCGTGACCTACGCGACGGGAACGCTGGGTGAAGAGCCGATCCGCAGCCAGGGGCATGTTCACTGTAAAAGCCGTCACAGCGGCTGGTCTCCGCCCGAGCTGTATGAAATCTGGCAGGGGCGCGCCATTATCTATATGCAGGAGTTTGTTGCGGACGATCCCGGGCGCTGTTTCGCCGTACTGGCCGGGCCGGGTGAAAAGGTCCTGGTTCCGCCTGGCTGGGGGCATGCCACTATCTCTGCCTCGCCGGATGAACCGCTGACCTTCGGTGCGTGGTGCGACAGGGAATATGGTTTTGAATATGAAGCCGTGCGGGCGCGTAAAGGACTGGCCTGGTATCCGCTGCTGCAGGGGAGCCATATCATCTGGCAGCACAACACGCATTATCTGCCGGGGCGGCTACAGATGATCACACCGCGTCGCTACAGCGAATTCGGCCTGACGGATGAGCCTGTCTATACGCAATTTATTGCCGATCCTGCTCGCTTTCAGTTTATCTCTCGCCCGGATAAAGTGGCCGAGCTGTGGCATAACTTCCACCCATAAAAAAACCGGGGCATTGCCCCGGCTGTCTTATCCGGCAAACAGACCTGATGCGACGCCCAGCGCCGCCAGCGCAAGCAACACAATCATGGCCCTGACCGGGGAGACGCCACGTTTCGCCATCAAATACCAGGTGCCCAGAACCACCAGAAGCGGTAATAGCTGCGGGAAGATACCGTCAAGCATCTGCTGAACATGGATGTTAACCCCGTCACGGGTGATAAATTCCAGCCCGGTGCCCAGCTTAACGTAGCTTGCCGCCACGCCGCCCATCACAAATACACCCAGCAGAGACAAAGCTTCGCGCAGTCGCGTTGACTTGCTGCTCACCAGCATCTCGACCGACCCTGAGCCCATCTGATAGCCTTTCAGAAACAGAAACCAGGATCCCGGGATAATGATGGCCAGCCAGGCGACGGTGTAGAACAACGGGCCAAGAACATTTCCTCCGGCGGCAAGCGCCATACCGATGCTCAGCAAAATGGGGATCAGCATGCCGGGGATCATTGAGTCACCAATCCCCGCGATTGGCCCCATCAGCCCCACCTTCAGGGTATTGATCGTTTCGCCATCAATGGGCTCGCCGTTGGCTTTTTTCTCTTCCAGCCCAAGCGCCATACCGTTTACGATGGCACCGATCTGCGGCTCCGTGTTGTAAAACGAGGCGTGGCGGCGCAGCATCTCGGTGCGCTGGGCGGCATCCGGATAGAGTTTTTTGGCGACCGGTAACATGCTCAGACAGAAGCCGAACGATTCCAGACGCTCGAAGCTCATCGAAGAGAGGTTATGCATCATCCACGCTCGCCAGCAGCGGCGCAGATCTTTTCGGGTCAGTTTACGGTCTTCCATCAGAATTCATCCTCATCGTCGGCGGGCCTACCCGGCGTGACAGCCTGCGGCGCTTCCGGCTTGTAGTTGTAATGAATTAACGCCAGCAGGGCGCCCACAATCACCAGCGCCACCATGTTGAGCTTCAGGAACACAATGCATATGAAGCCCACCAGGAAGTAGATCAGCATGCTGTAGCTTTTGATGATCTGCTTAAGCAGGATGGCGATCCCAACGGCCGGTAAGATGCCCCCCAGCACGTTCATGGTCGAAAGCACGATGCCGGGCAGACTGTCCATAAACCCGCTGATGTACTGCGCGCCAAAATAGACGGCGATAAACGTCGGCACAAAGCGCAGAACAAAGTTCATCACCTGCGGCCAGACTGCGCTGTTAAGATAAATTCCGCGCTCATCGCCGAGCTCAAGCGCCACGTCGGCGCGGTGGTTCCAGAACGAGTTCAATACCATCATGGCGTTAAACAGGATCGTTCCGGCAATGCCAATGGTCGCCGCCAGCGCCACGGCCACCTCTGGCCCTTTGCCCGACAGAATGCCCAGCGCGATAGCGGGATAAGCGACAAAATTGAGGTCGGCAGGCATTGAACCGCCGGGGGTGACCATCGCGATATAAACGGCCTGCACCGCCACACCAATCATGATCCCGGTTTTAACGTCGCCCAGAATCAGGCCCACCAGCATCCCCGAAACCAGCGGGCGGGAGATGAGATACCAGCCGCCCGTCAGGCCAAACAGCCAGGGACTACTGAGTGCACCGAGATAGCAAAGCAGACCGATGAGAGAAGCTTCGAAAATCATCATGCGCTCCTTATTTCAGTTTTTGCCGGGCGTCCTGCCAGCTGTAAAAACTGGCATCGGGCACCAGACGAAACTCGATGGCATGTCCCTGTTCAGTCAGCCAGTCAAAGGCTGCTGCCTCCTCTGGCGTTACGGACTGATTAGGGCCAATGGTGGTGGTGTTGGCGCGGGCACTCATTGGCCCGACGTTAATTTTGCCATTGCCGTTCTTCAGGCTTATGCCTGCCTGTTCAAGGCGTTGCAGGGTGACAGGCGATTTGCCAATCACGAAGTAGCGCTTATCGCTGGCAATCACTTTCGGCAGCTTTTCGATGGCGGTCAGGGTATCGAACAGCCACACTCTGGTATCTGACACCGCGCCTTTCATTACCGACGAGAGCAGCGGATCGGCCGCGACGGCATCGTCAATTGCCACGATGCCATCACAGGGCAGCTCTTTGGCCCAGCGCGTGACGAGCTGCCCGTGGATCACCCGGTCGTCAATACGTACAAACGAAATGCTCATATAAGCTCCTTAGAAATCGTCGTTCTGGGCGGATTCCACCCGTTTTGCCTGAACCAGGGTGGGCTGCGTTAATTCGATGAGCTGCGCGGCGGCGGCATGGACATCCCGGGCCATCAGAATGTCGTCGGTGAGCAAGAGCATGGGGAAGTTGACTCCCGCCACCACGGCGACCGGTGGATGCGTCTGGGGATTAAACGCGTATTCACAGGCCACATTCCACGGCGTTCCGCTCTGCATATCGCACAGGACGACGATGCCGTCTGCGCCCGCACCTGCGCGGTGGTATGCCGCAGCGAAATCACGGCGAAACCCCGCTATGCCAGCCTGTGCGTTCAGACATACCGCCTGTCGATGAGGAAGATCGCCATACACCATTTTTCCGCTTTCCAGCAGGGCGGTGGCCAGCGGGCCGTGTGTCGCCACAATAATGTGAATCATGGTTAACCTCTTACCCAGGCTTTAATGGTGGCAATGGATTTACCACAGCTCGGCCCTGACGGAGAAATACGGTATTCGCCTGCGTCAGCGGGGACGATAAACGTTTCTGCGTAGTGCACGACGAACGGGGCGAATGCGCCGCCGGGGCTGTCTACCGTCGCCTCTTCACCTTCAACAAGATTAAGGACATTCACACCTCCGTGGGGGGAGTGCGTTACCGGTTCACTGAACCAGTGGCGACGCGTTTCGATGAATTCACGCTCGTGAAGCCCGGTCCGCTCTTCGCGCCAGCCGGTGTCTTCGCCGAGGGGTTCACACTGATTCACAAGATGCTGTTCGACCCACTGCGTATCGCGTTGCCAGTCGATCACCTTTTCGCCATGCGCCAGATGAACCGGGCGGGGCTGCCCATCCATTCCCAGTCGTCCCCAGTCCCAGAGCTTGAAGGTGAAAATGTATGGCGTGGCGCTGATCTCAAGTACCACGGTTCCTGCTCCAGAACAGTGAACCGTACCGGCGGGGATCAAAAAATGATCGTGCTTGTTCGCCGCAAGATGATTGACGAAGCGGGCGTCGTCGAACGGCTTTTCACCGCGGCTGGCCCGTCTGAGGTCGTCCATCATCTCTTCGGGCCGGGTACCCGTTCGGGTCCCCAGATACACCTGAGCCCCTGGCTCTGCCTCAAGGATGTAATAGCTCTCATCCTGGGTGTAATGCATACCAAAATGCTGCTGTATGTACTCCGTGGTCGGATGCACCTGAAAACTCAGGTTCTGCCCGCCGAGGGTATCTAGCAGGTCAAAGCGGATGGGAAATTCCGCACCAAAACGGGCATGCACTTTTTCACCCAGCAGCGCCCGGGGGTGCAGCAGCACCAAATCCTGAGAGGGGATCTCGATCCGCACCGCGCCGTAACGAAGCAACAGGCTGTTTTCCTCGGGCACGCAGTCAAAACACCATGCGTAGTTAGGCGCAGAGGGATCGAGATCGAATTTCTGTTTCATCCATTGTCCGCCCCAGACGCCGGGGTCGAAAAAGGGCACTACACGAAAAGGACGTTGGGTGGTATGTTGCAACCCGGCGCGCAGCGCATCGCCGCCGACCATCGCCGGATTATCCGCCTGGGTGGTATCCAGGAGAAAATCAGTACGCCGTAGCAGCGGGGTTTTGTGACGATCGAATACGCGCCATTCAATGAAAAAGGCGCGTTTGTAGCGACGCAGAATATCCTCGTGTTGGTTCGCCGCGCCCCAGTTAGCCAGTTCACCGCTGCGCATGCGCTGCTGGATCTCCCAGCGCGGTAAATCGGCGTAGACCAGAATATCGCCTGCATTAACCAGCGCGGCACCCGGCCCGTAAATAACGATTATCCCTTCGCGGCACAGTTCGACCTGCGCCTGCAACGCCTCGCGTTTCACCGGGTCGATGAATTCCTCGAGCTGGTGGCAGGAGAGCACGCCGAAGACGCGGTCGTCAGTGAGATGTCGGGCCAGCAGCCGGCTTAAAGCGTGTTCGTCGAGACGCATCTGTTCGGCATTGAGCGTCAGCGTGGCCCCCAATGCTGGCAGCAGTTTTGTCTCCAGTTCCTCCAGCCTGACGCCGGGGTAGCAGTCAATGACCAGTACGGTGCGTGTATATTGACCCGCTCTGCGGGTAAGCTCGCGCACAATCGCGTCCCAGCCCTGCCAGGCACAATCGTCATACCCCTCTACTGCGACTTCCGGGAATTTATCGTAAGTTGCCATCTTTTCTCTCCGTCTTCGTTGCTTAAGGTTATTCGATTAACCTTGTTTGGGAAGGGTGATTAACGCGATTAACCCGCCAGTTCTGGCGATAAGTGGCGAAAAGGCGGCCATTATGTGAAGGGGCTCACGCGCAAAAGTGCAAAATTGAGGTTATTCGATTAATCTGATGTGAACGACAAGGAGCGATCATGACGGGTATCACGCTGGCTGATGTGGCAAAACGCGCCGGGGTTTCAACCGCCACCGTATCAATGGTGCTGTGTAATAAAGGGCGGATCTCGCAACGGACCCGGGAGCGCGTACTTCAGGCGCTGGATGAATCGGGCTATGTTTACAATCAGACGGCAGCCAACCTGCGAAACCGCAGCAGTAATCAGGTGGGGCTCCTGTTGCATGACATCACGAACCCTTTTTATGGCGAAATGACGGCAGGTCTAAGCCATGAGATGGAACGCCACGACCTTCTGCTGTTTCTGGCAAACAGCGAAGAGTCGTCCGAGCGACAGCAAAAGTTTGTGGATTCGCTGATGCGTAACAACGTCTGTGGCATGGTGCTGTGTGCCGCGCGAGAAACCCCGCAGGCCTTTTTCGATGGTCTTAAGCGACGCAATATTCCGGCAATTATGGTCGTGCGACCGCTAAACGATCCGGACTTTGATTTTGTGGGAACCGATAACTTCCTTGGCACCCAAATGGCGACAGAGCATCTTCTGAGGATGGGGCATCGTCAGATTGCCTTTATCGGCGGTAGCCTGAATTCGGGGTCTCGCGCTCAGCGTATCGGCGGATTTACCAGTAAATTACTGGAGTATGGTGTGACGCCGAATCCCGAATGGATCGTCACCTCACAGGCAAGCCAGAGTGATGGCGCGCGCGTGGCGGAAGCGTTGTTGATGAACCATCCGCAAATTACCGCGGCAGTGTGTTATCAGGACATTGTTGCCCTTGGCGTTATGCAGTGTTTACGCAAAATGGGACGCGAGCCGGGACGCCATTTTGCCCTGGTGGGCTTTGACGATATTACCGAGGCCGGGCTGGTACAGCCTGCACTGACTACCGTCTCCGTTGCCGCGAAGGAGATAGGGCGTAAGGCCGGCGAGCTGCTTTTCAGCCGGATACAGGGGAACCGGGAGCCGGCGAAACGCATTATTTTACCGCCCGCGCTGGTGGTCCGCGAATCATGCGGTTTTCGCTGAAGATTATGCCTTTTGCTGATATTTCTTCCTGTTTATCATTAAATTCTAATTATCGTCGTTTTCAGTTGGCAGCATCTGCAAAGGCTAGTTAATCTGAAAACGGTTTACATCATTTTAACGTAAGAGAATAACTATGCATGATGCACAGATCCGTGTCGCCATTGCGGGCGCGGGTGGACGTATGGGTCGCCAGCTGATTCAGGCGGCACTACAGATGGATGGCGTGGCACTGGGCGCGGCGCTGGAGCGTGACGGCTCATCGTTGCTTGGCGCTGACGCGGGTGAGCTGGCGGGCGCGGGTAAGACAGGCGTTACCGTGCAGAGCAGCCTGGAGGCGGTAAAAGATGACTTTGATGTGTTCATCGATTTTACCCGTCCGGAAGGCACGCTCACGCATCTGGCATTTTGCCGTCAGCACGGTAAAGGAATGGTGATCGGCACCACCGGTTTTGATGATGCCGGGAAGCAGGCCATTCAGGATGCCTCACACGAGATTGCGATTGTCTTCGCCGCAAACTTTAGCGTGGGGGTGAACGTCATGCTGAAGCTGCTGGAGAAGGCAGCGAAGGTCATGGGCAGTTATACCGACATTGAGATTGTTGAAGCGCACCATCGTTATAAAGTCGACGCGCCATCCGGTACGGCGCTGGCGATGGGGGAAGCGATTGCTCATGCACTGGATAAAGATTTGAAAGACTGCGCGGTCTACACCCGTGAAGGGCACACCGGTGAACGTGTTCCCGGCACGATTGGTTTTGCTACCGTCCGCGCGGGCGATATCGTCGGCGAACATACGGCGATGTTCGCCGATATTGGGGAACGCGTCGAGATTACGCATAAGGCATCCAGCCGGATGACGTTTGCAAATGGCGCTGTACGCTCCGCCTTGTGGTTAAAAGGCAAGGGAAATGGTCTTTTTGATATGCGAGATGTGCTCGATCTCAACAATTTGTAACCGTTATTACCCATCGTGATGTGGTTATTGCAGTCGTAATGCTTTGATTGCATAGGGCAATATTTTATTGCCCTTTTATTTTATGTCTTTCATCATGATTTCATGAATTTACACACTAAAGTTCATCTCTTCTTCGTGTTTTGTGTTATCTGAATGTAAATTTTGACCGTCCGGTCCACTTTTTGATGCCACGAAGCTGTCTTTCCCATTAAACTTGCCGCGCAAGCGTTTCCCGCAGTGATTTACCTGATCTTTTTGCCGCTTAAGCTCTCCTGGCTCTCTCAGGCTCGCAAAAGAATATGACAAATCTCCGTTTTAAGTTGACTTTTAGCCACCAAATCCCCAGAATGCCGCCGTTTGCCAAAAATCCGCTGGCAACACATTTGCATTGATTCATGACGCGGTTATGAATTAATATGCAAATAAAGTGAGTGAATATTCTCTGGAGGGTGTTTTGATTAAGTCAGCGCTATTGGTTCTGGAAGACGGAACCCAGTTTATCGGTCGGGCCATAGGGGCAACGGGTTCGGCGGTTGGGGAAGTCGTTTTCAATACTTCAATGACCGGTTATCAAGAAATCCTCACTGATCCTTCCTATTCTCGCCAAATCGTTACTCTTACTTATCCTCATATCGGCAATGTCGGCACCAATGCTGCTGACGAAGAATCCTCTCAGGTACATGCGCAAGGCCTGGTCATTCGCGACCTGCCGCTGATTGCCAGCAACTACCGCAATACCGAGGACCTCTCTTCCTACCTGAAGCGCCATAACATCGTGGCGATTGCTGATATCGATACCCGTAAGCTGACGCGTCTGCTGCGCGAGAAGGGTGCACAAAACGGTTGTATCATCGCAGGAGATAACCTCGATGCAGCCCTGGCGCTGGAAAAAGCGAAAGCTTTCCCGGGTCTGAACGGCATGGACCTGGCGAAAGAAGTGACCACAGCAGAAGCCTACAGCTGGACGCAGGGAAGCTGGACGCTGGCGGGAGACCTGCCGGAAGCGAAAAAAGAGAGCGACCTGCCATTCCACGTGGTGGCGTACGATTTTGGTGCCAAGCGCAACATCCTGCGTATGCTGGTCGACCGCGGCTGCCGCCTGACGGTCGTCCCGGCGAAAACCTCTGCTGAAGAGGTACTGAAGATGAATCCGGACGGTATCTTCCTGTCCAACGGTCCTGGCGACCCGGCACCGTGCGATTACGCTATCGACGCCATTAAATCCTTCCTGGAAACCGATATCCCGGTATTCGGCATCTGTCTGGGTCATCAGCTGCTGGCGCTGGCGAGCGGTGCTAACACCGTGAAGATGAAGTTCGGTCACCACGGTGGGAACCACCCGGTGAAAGATATCGATAACAACACGGTAATGATTACGGCACAGAACCACGGCTTCGCAGTGGATGAGGCGTCAATGCCTGCTAACCTGCGCGTGACCCACAAGTCTCTGTTCGATGGCACCCTGCAGGGGATTCATCGTACCGATAAGCCAGCGTTCAGCTTCCAGGGCCACCCTGAAGCCAGCCCGGGCCCGCACGATGCCGCGCCGCTGTTCGATCACTTCATCGAACTTATTGAGCAATACCGTAAGACCGCTAAATAATCAGGAGCCGAGAAGACCATGCCAAAACGTACAGACATAAAAAGCATCCTGATCCTTGGCGCTGGCCCGATTGTGATCGGCCAGGCCTGCGAATTCGACTACTCCGGTGCCCAGGCGTGTAAAGCCCTGCGCGAAGAGGGTTACCGCGTTATCCTGGTGAACTCTAACCCGGCCACCATCATGACTGACCCGGAAATGGCAGATGCAACCTACATCGAGCCGATTCACTGGGAAGTGGTACGCAAAATCATCGAAAAAGAGCGTCCGGACGCGGTTCTGCCTACCATGGGCGGCCAGACGGCGCTGAACTGCGCGCTGGAGCTGGAACGTCAGGGCGTGCTGGAAGAGTTCGGCGTGACCATGATTGGTGCGACAGCCGATGCCATTGATAAAGCTGAAGACCGTCGTCGCTTCGACGTGGCGATGAAGAAAATCGGCCTCGACACTGCGCGTTCCGGTATCGCACATACCATGGAAGAAGCGCTGGCCGTGGCGGCTGACGTTGGTTATCCGTGCATTATCCGTCCATCCTTCACCATGGGTGGCACCGGCGGCGGTATTGCCTACAACCGCGAAGAGTTCGAAGAGATTTGTGAACGCGGTCTGGATCTCTCCCCCACCAAAGAGCTGCTGATTGATGAATCGCTGATTGGCTGGAAAGAGTACGAGATGGAAGTGGTGCGTGATAAAAACGACAACTGCATCATCGTCTGCTCCATCGAAAACTTCGATGCGATGGGTATCCACACCGGCGACTCCATCACCGTAGCGCCAGCCCAGACGCTGACCGACAAAGAGTATCAAATCATGCGTAACGCCTCGATGGCGGTACTGCGTGAAATCGGCGTAGAAACGGGTGGCTCTAACGTTCAGTTTGCCGTGAACCCGAAAAACGGTCGCCTGATTGTTATCGAAATGAACCCGCGTGTTTCTCGCTCCTCCGCGCTGGCCTCGAAAGCCACCGGCTTCCCGATTGCGAAAGTGGCCGCGAAACTGGCGGTGGGATATACCCTCGATGAGCTGATGAACGACATCACCGGTGGTCGCACTCCAGCGTCCTTCGAGCCGTCCATCGACTACGTTGTGACCAAGATCCCTCGCTTTAACTTCGAGAAGTTCGCTGGCGCAAACGACCGTCTGACCACGCAGATGAAATCTGTTGGCGAAGTGATGGCGATTGGGCGTACTCAGCAGGAATCCCTGCAGAAAGCGCTGCGCGGCCTGGAAGTGGGGGCCACGGGTTTTGACCCGAAAGTGAGCCTGGAAGACCCTGAAGCGCTGACCAAAATTCGCCGCGAGCTGAAAGACGCAGGCGCAGAGCGTATCTGGTACATCGCAGATGCGTTCCGTGCGGGCCTCTCTGTTGATGGCGTGTTCAACCTGACCAACATCGACCGCTGGTTCCTGGTGCAGATTGAAGAGCTGGTACGTCTGGAAGAAAGAGTCGCGGACCTGGGCATCAATGGCCTGGACGCTGACTTCCTGCGCGTACTGAAGCGTAAAGGCTTCGCCGATGCGCGTCTGGCCAAACTGGCGGGCGTACGTGAAGCGGAAATCCGCAAGCTGCGTGACCAGTATGACCTGCACCCGGTCTACAAACGCGTGGATACCTGTGCAGCGGAGTTCGCGACCGACACCGCTTACATGTACTCCACGTATGAAGATGAGTGTGAAGCGAATCCGTCCGTCGACCGCGACAAGATTATGGTGCTGGGCGGCGGTCCTAACCGTATCGGCCAGGGCATTGAGTTTGACTACTGCTGCGTTCACGCCTCCCTGGCACTGCGCGAAGACGGTTACGAGACCATCATGGTCAACTGTAACCCGGAAACCGTGTCGACCGACTACGATACCTCCGACCGCCTCTACTTTGAGCCGGTAACGCTGGAAGATGTGCTGGAAATCGTGCGTATCGAGAAGCCTAAAGGCGTTATCGTGCAATACGGTGGCCAGACCCCACTGAAACTGGCGCGCGCGCTGGAAGCCGCTGGTGTGCCGGTAATCGGTACCAGCCCGGATGCAATCGACCGTGCAGAAGACCGTGAGCGTTTCCAGCAGGCGGTTGACCGTCTGAAGCTGAAACAGCCAGCCAATGCCACCGTCACCGCTATCGAGATGGCTGTTGAGAAGGCGAAAGAGATTGGCTACCCGCTGGTGGTACGTCCTTCGTACGTGCTGGGCGGCCGCGCGATGGAAATCGTCTACGACGAAGCTGACCTGCGTCGCTACTTCCAGACGGCAGTGAGCGTGTCCAACGATGCGCCGGTTCTGCTCGACCGTTTCCTCGACGATGCCGTTGAAGTGGATGTGGATGCCATCTGTGACGGCGAAATGGTGCTGATTGGCGGTATCATGGAGCACATCGAACAGGCAGGCGTTCACTCCGGTGACTCCGCATGTTCCCTGCCAGCGTACACCCTGAGCCAGGAAATTCAGGACGTGATGCGCCAGCAGGTGCAGAAGCTGGCCTTCGAACTGCAGGTTCGCGGTCTGATGAACGTCCAGTTCGCTGTTAAAGACAACGAAGTCTACCTGATTGAAGTGAACCCGCGCGCAGCACGTACCGTACCGTTCGTCTCCAAAGCTACCGGTGTTCCGCTGGCGAAAGTGGCGGCGCGCGTGATGGCGGGCCAGACGCTGGCACAGCAGGGCGTGACGAAAGAAATTATCCCACCGTACTACTCGGTGAAAGAAGTGGTACTGCCGTTCAACAAATTCCCGGGCGTCGACCCGCTGTTAGGGCCAGAAATGCGTTCTACCGGGGAAGTGATGGGCGTGGGCCGCACCTTCGCAGAAGCGTTCGCGAAGGCGCAGTTAGGCAGTAACTCCACCATGAAAAAATCTGGCCGTGCGCTGCTCTCTGTTCGCGAAGGCGATAAAGAGCGCGTGGTTGACCTGGCGGCTAAGCTGCTGAAACAGGGCTTCGAGCTGGATGCAACCCACGGCACGGCCATTGTGCTGGGTGAAGCGGGCATTAATCCGCGTCTGGTGAACAAGGTGCATGAAGGTCGTCCGCACATTCAGGATCGCATCAAGAATGGCGAATACACCTACATCATTAACACCACCGCAGGTCGTCAGGCGATTGAAGACTCCAAGCTGATTCGCCGCAGCGCGCTGCAGTACAAAGTGCATTACGACACCACCCTTAACGGTGGTTTCGCCACCGCGATGGCACTGAACGCTGATGCCACCGAGAAGGTGATTTCCGTTCAGGAAATGCACGCCCAGATTAACAAGTAAGCCAACATACCCGGCAGTATTCGCTGCCGGGTATTATTCCCACCTTCAGAACCTTCTGGTTTTCCAACCGCATTCAGTCAGTTAGCCTAAAATGGTTAGGTCGATAACGAAATTCAACTGAGAGCAGGGGAAAACACCATGCAAAATAAACTACTGATCGCGTCCGTTCTGGCTGCCACCGCCATGTTTACCGTTGCGGGCTGTTCATCTAATCAGGCAGTAAAAACCACGGATGGCCGTACGATAGTGACTGACGGTAAGCCGCAGGTCGATGATGACACCGGTCTGGTTTCCTATAAAAACGCCGAAACGGGTCAAACTGAACAGATCAACCGTGACCAGGTGAAATCCATGGGCGAACTGGATAACTAGTTCAGATTTCTGACGTTAGCCCGTCAATAATATTCACTATTAGCCTGTTGAATTACTGACTACACTCTTTTGGTAAAAGAAGGCAGTAAAACAACAGGCTAATTAATGATTCTGATAATTTACGCACATCCGTATCCGCATCACTCGCATGCAAATAAACGGATGCTTGAGCAGGTAAGGACGCTTGATAACGTAGAGATACGTTCCCTCTATCAACTTTATCCCGATTTTAATATCGATATCGCCGCCGAACAGGAGGCGCTCTCTCGTGCCGATTTAATTATCTGGCAGCATCCGATGCAATGGTACAGCACCCCTCCGCTCCTCAAACTGTGGATCGATAAAGTCTTTTCCCACGGCTGGGCGTATGGCCACAACGGTCACGCGCTTAAAGGTAAAAGCCTGATGTGGGCCGTGACCACCGGCGGGGGAGAAAGCCACTTCGATATTGGTGCTTTCCCGGGCTTTGAGGTGCTGTCACAGCCGCTGCAGGCGACGGCGCTCTATTGTGGGCTGAACTGGCTCCCTCCTTTTGCGATGCACTGTACGTTCGTTTGCGATGATGAGACGTTGCAGGCGCAGGCACGCCATTATAAACAACGGTTACTTGAGTGGCAGGAGGCGAACAATGGATAGCCATACGCTGATACAGGCGCTGATTTACCTCGGCGCGGCTGCGCTGATTGTACCCGTGGCGGTACGTCTGGGGCTGGGTTCGGTGCTGGGTTACCTCATTGCCGGCTGTGTCATTGGACCGTGGGGCTTCCGTCTGGTGACCGATGCCGAGGCGATTCTCCATTTCGCTGAGATCGGCGTCGTGCTGATGCTGTTTGTAATTGGCCTGGAGCTGGATCCGCGGCGGTTATGGAAACTGCGCGCTTCGGTATTTGGTGGGGGAGCGTTGCAGATGGTGGCCTGTGGTCTGCTGCTGGGTGGGTTCTGTATCCTGCTGGGCATGGACTGGAAAGTTGCGACACTCATCGGCCTGACGCTGGCACTCTCCTCAACAGCCATTGCCATGCAGGCAATGAACGAGCGTAACCTGACGGTCTCTCAGATGGGGCGCAGCGCGTTTTCGGTGCTGCTGTTCCAGGATATTGCCGCCATCCCGCTGGTGGCGATGATCCCGCTGCTGGCCGCAAGCGGTGCCTCAACGACCATGGGAGCTTTTGCGCTTTCCGCGCTGAAAGTGGTTGGTGCCCTGGCGCTGGTTATTCTGCTTGGCCGCTACGTGACCCGACCACTGCTGCGCTTTGTCGCTCGCTCCGGCCTGCGTGAAGTTTTCAGTGCCGTTGCGCTGTTCCTGGTGTTTGGCTTTGGTTTGCTGCTTGAGGAAGCCGGCCTATCGATGGCTATGGGGGCGTTCCTGGCCGGGGTGCTGCTGGCCAGCTCTGAATATCGCCATGCGCTGGAAAGTGATATCGAGCCGTTTAAGGGATTATTGCTGGGGCTGTTTTTCATCGGCGTGGGGATGTCTATCGACTTTGGCACGCTGGTAACGCATCCGCTGCGGATCCTCATCCTGCTGGTCGGTTTCCTGGTCATTAAGATGGGCATGCTGTGGCTGATAGCGCGTCCATTAACGGTGCCCAACAAGCAGCGTCGTTGGTTTGCCGTACTGCTGGGGCAGGGGAGTGAGTTTGCATTCGTGGTCTTTGGCGCGGCACAGATGGCCAACGTACTGGATGCTGAGTGGGCGAAAGCGCTGACGCTTGCCGTCGCACTGTCGATGGCCGCAACGCCTGTTCTGCTGGTGGTGCTGGCGCGTCTGGAAAAAACGGGGAGCGAGCAAGAACGCGAAGCCGACGAGATCGACGAGGAGCAGCCACGGGTGATCATCGCCGGGTTTGGTCGCTTCGGGCAGATCGTGGGCCGTTTGCTGTTGTCGAGCGGGGTCAAAATGGTGATCCTCGACCACGATCCCGACCATGTTGAGACCCTGCGGAAATTCGACATGAAAGTGTTTTACGGGGATGCAACGCGTGTCGATCTGCTGGAGTCCGCCGGGGCGGCGAAAGCCGAAGTGTTGATTAACGCAATCGACGATCCGGAGACCAGCATGCAGATGGTGGAGCTGGTCAAGGAACACTTCCCCGAGCTGACCATTATCTCTCGCGCCCGCGATGTGGATCACTACATCCGGCTGCGTCAGGCAGGGGTGGAGGCGCCAGAGCGTGAAACGTTCGAAGGTGCGCTCAAGTCTGGCCGGATGGCGCTGGAAAATCTGGGGCTAGGTGCCTATGAAGCCCGTGAACGTGCGGACCTGTTCCGCCGCTTTAATACCGAGATGGTGGAAGAGATGGTGGCGATGGCGGGCAGCACAGCCACCGAGCGTGCAGCGGTGTTTAAACGCACCAGCGCGATGCTGACGGAAATCATTAACGAGGACCGCAATCACCTGTCGCTTATCCAGCGTCACGGCTGGCAGGGCACGGAAGAGGGCAAGCATACCGGCGATCCGGCGGACGAACCGGAGAGTAAACCTTCCGCGTGAAGTGGAGTTGCCAGCAATATTAAAAAATTTCTCTATCTTTACTCAGCCGCCAGTCGACGAAAGATTAAGCTTTCCGTATAGTGGCGGCAATTTTTTGCATCCGGGAAATTTTCAATGATCAGTCTGATTGCAGCGCTGGCGGTGGACCGTGTTATCGGTATGGAAAATGCCATGCCGTGGAACCTGCCTGCCGATCTCGCATGGTTTAAACGTACTACGTTAAACAAGCCGGTAGTGATGGGCCGCCTGACCTGGGAGTCGATTGGTCGTCCATTACCGGGCCGTAAAAATATCGTTATCAGTAGCCAGCCTGGCACTGACGATCGCGTCGAATGGGTGAAGTCCGTAGACGAGGCCATTGCCGCATGCGGTAATGCCGAAGAGATCATGGTGATTGGCGGTGGGCGTGTGTACGAACAGTTCCTGCCGAAAGCACAGAAGCTGTATCTGACCCACATTGATGCGGAAGTGGAAGGGGATACGCATTTCCCGGACTACGATCCTGATGAGTGGGAATCTGTCTTCAGTGAATTCCACGACGCGGATGCGCAGAACTCCCACAGCTACTGCTTCGAAATTCTGGAACGTCGCTAAGTGAATGTCCCTCTCCCGTCCGGGGGAGGGAAATCCTCATCAGGAGGCAACGGCCTCGTCTTCCCCTAAGTCCAGCTGTCGGTTGGATGGCTGAACAAAGTACGTTTTATCTTCCCAGCGCAAGCAGGTTAATTCTCCACCCCAGCAGCAGCCGGTATCGAGACCGTAGATCCCCTCCGGTGTGCCTTTTCCTTCAAGCGACGCCCAGTGGCCAAACACCACGTGATAGGCGTTGGTCACCGGACCGGGAATGGCAAACCACGGCTTAAGAGGCGCAGGGGCGCTTTCCGGTGTCTCTTTGCAATACATATCCAGCTGCCCGTTCGGGAAGCAAAAACGCATGCGGGTGAAAGCGTTCGTAATAAAGCGCAGGCGGGCCAGACCGCTAAGATCTTCGCTCCAGTGATTCGGCATATCGCCGTACATCGCGTCGAGGAAGAAAGGATACGAGTCGCTTGCCAGCACCGCTTCAACGTCACGCGCACAGGTTTTCGCCGTCTCAAGATCCCACTGAGGGGTGATCCCGGCATGCGCCATGACCAGTTTTTTCTCTTCATCGATCTGCAGCAGCGGCTGGCGGCGTAGCCAGTTGATGAGAACATCCGCGTCCGGGGCATCCAGCAAAGGCGAGAGACGATCTTTGGGTTTGTTGCGACTGATCCCGGCAAAGACGGCCAGCAAATGCAGATCGTGGTTGCCCAGTACCATGCGCACGCTGTCGCCCAGTGATTTGACGAAGCGTAGAACGTCCAGCGAGCCAGGGCCACGCGCCACTAAATCGCCCGTCAGCCAGAGCGTATCTTGTCCAGGCGTAAAGTCGACCTGTTTTAACAATGCGATCAGTTCATCGTAGCAACCGTGAACGTCGCCAATCAGATATGTAGACATTAGATTAATGAATGAGTGTTGTAACGGCGAGACGGAACACAGGAATAGCAACGCGGAACACATTGCCATCGACGTCGACCATTTCGTAATGGCCCTGCATGGTACCCAGCGGCGTTTCGATCACGGCACCGCTGGTATATTGATACTCTTCGCCAGGGTCGATGTGGGGCTGTTCACCAACCACACCTTCACCCTGAACTTCGATTTCGCGGCCGTTGCCGTTGGTGATAAGCCAGTAGCGCCCAAGCAGTTGCACAGGCATCCGCCCCAGATTGCGAATGGTCACGGTGTAAGCGAAGACAAAACGTTCTTCATCCGGTGAAGACTGGGATTCAACATAAACGCTTTGTACATGGACACATACGCGGGGCGAATCAATCATGGCTTAACTCTCCTTCGGCGGCGCATTTTCGCTGATGTAATTAGCCAGCTTGCAGTACTGTTCTACGGAAATATTTTCTGCACGCATTGCCGGGTCAATACCCAACTCAGTCAGCACTTCAACGGTAAACAGATTGCCCAGGCTGTTACGGATCGTTTTACGGCGCTGGTTAAACGCTTCCGTAGTAATGCGGCTCAGCACGCGCAGGTCTTTCACCGGGTACGGCATTATTTTATGCGGTACAAGACGCACTACCGCAGAGTCCACTTTTGGTGGCGGCGTAAAGGCGGTTGGCGGTACTTCGAGCACCGGGATCACGTTGCAGAAATATTGCGCCATCACGCTCAAACGACCATACGCTTTACTGTTCGGCCCTGCAACCAGACGGTTAACCACCTCTTTTTGCAACATGAAGTGCATGTCGGCAATGGCATCAGTATAGCTAAACAGGTGGAACATTAGCGGTGTGGAAATGTTGTACGGCAGGTTACCGAACACGCGCAGCGGTTGGCCCATTTTTTCCGACAGCTCACCAAAGTTCATGGTCATGGCATCCTGCTGATAAATCGTCAGCTTTGGCCCCAGGAACGGATGAGTTTGCAGGCGTGCGGCGAGATCGCGATCGAGTTCGATAACGGTCAGTTCGTCCAGGCGTTCGCCTACGGGTTCAGTCAGAGCGGCAAGACCCGGGCCGATTTCGACCATAGCCTGACCTTTCTGCGGATTAATGGCAGACACGATACTGTCGATCACGAACTGATCGTTGAGGAAGTTTTGCCCGAAGCGTTTTCGGGCTAAGTGGCCCTGATGGACTCGATTAGTCATTGAGTATTAACAATCATTTTGATGGCGAGATTAAGCGCCGTAATAAAACTGCCGACATCCGCTTTCCCCTGGCCTGCCAGATCCAGCGCAGTACCGTGGTCAACGGACGTTCGAATAAAAGGTAAACCGAGGGTGATATTCACCCCGCGGCCAAAGCCCTGGTATTTTAGCACGGGCAGGCCTTGATCGTGGTACATCGCGAGCACGGCGTCCGCATTATCCAGGTATTTTGGCTGGAAAAGGGTATCGGCAGGCAACGGCCCGCTTAAGTTCATCCCTTTTGCCCGCATTTCTTCAAGCACCGGAATAATGGTGTCGATCTCTTCGGTACCCATATGTCCGCCTTCACCGGCGTGCGGGTTCAGGCCGCAGACCAGCACATGCGGCTGTTTGATGCCGAATTTGGTTTGCAGGTCGTGATGCAGGATCCCGATGATCTCCCGTAAAAGAGACGGAGTAATGGCATCCGGAATGGCCCTGATGGGCAAATGGGTCGTCACGAGGGCAACGCGCATTGCTTCTGTCGCCAGCATCATGACCACTTTCGGGCTGTGTGAGCGCTCTTCAAAGAACTCCGTGTGCCCGGTAAACGGTATCCCCGCCTCGTTGATAACGCCTTTGTGCACGGGACCGGTGATCAGGGCGGCAAATTCACCCTTCAGGCAACCGTCGCAGGCACGCGCCAGCGTCTCTACAACATAGTGGCCGTTTTCGGTACTGAGCTGACCCGGGATGACGGGAGTACGAAGTGGAACAGGAAGAAGCGTAAGCGTGCCGGCTTGCTGTGGTGCAGGCTGCTGGCCTTCAACGTAGGGGATGAGCGTTAAAGGCAGACCGAGCAGCGTTGCCCGGTCTTGTAACAGTGTTGCATCAGCGCAGACAACCAGTTCCACCGGCCAGCTGCGCTGGGCGAGCTGGACAACGAGGTCAGGCCCAATCCCGGCAGGTTCGCCGGGAGTGATCACAACACGATGCTGTTTCATTAGTTACTCAGTACTTTCACATAAGCGCTGGCGCGTTGTTCCTGCATCCAGGTTGCTGCTTCTTCAGAGAACTTACGGTTAAACAGCATGCGGTAGGCTCTGTCTTTCTGCGCCGCGTCCGTTTTATCAACATTGCGGGTATCCAACAGTTCGATCAGATGCCAGCCGAAGGAGGAGTGCACCGGGGCGCTCATCTGGCCTTTGTTCAGCTTCATCAGTGCGTCACGGAACGCAGGATCGTAGATATCTGCGGCCGCCCAGCCCAGATCGCCGCCCTGATTAGCAGAGCCGGGATCCTGAGAGAACTCTTTCGCGGCATTCGCAAACGAGGTTTTTCCGCTCTTGATGTCTGCAGCAATCTGTTGCAGTTTCACGCGCGCCTGATCGTCAGTCATGATAGGTGACGGCTTGAGGAGAATATGGCGAGCGTGAACTTCGGTAACAGAAATGTTCTGACTCTGACCGCGCAGATCGTTCACTTTCAGGATGTGGAAGCCCACGCCTGAACGGATGGGACCCACGATGTCACCTTTCTTCGCCGTGCTCAGCGCCTGGGCAAAGATGGAAGGCAGCTCCTGGATACGTCCCCAGCCCATCTGGCCGCCTTTCAGCGCCTGTTGGTCAGCGGAGTAGGTGATGGCCAGTTTGCCAAAGTCACCGCCGTTACGTGCCTGCTCGACAATCGAACGCGCCTGGCTTTCAGCTTCCGCAGCCTGGTCGGAGGTTGGGTTCTCTGGCAGCGGGATCAGAATGTGGCTCAGGTTCAGTTCGGTGCTGGCGTCGTTCTGGTTACCCACCTGTTTTGCCAGCGCGTCCACTTCCTGAGGCAGGATCGTGACGCGACGACGGACTTCATTGTTGCGCACTTCCGAAATCAGCATCTCTTTACGGATCTGATTACGGTACGTTGCATAGCTGATGCCATCATAGGCCAGACGGCTGCGCATCTGGTCCAGGCTCATGTTGTTCTGCTTCGCGATGTTAGCAATGGCCTGATCGAGCTGCTCGTCAGTGACCTTCACACCCATTTTCTGACCCATTTGCAGGACAATCTGATCCATGATCAGACGTTCCAGGATCTGATGGCGCAGGGTAGCGTCATCCGGGAGTTGCTGACCTGCTTCACCCGAATTGAGCTTCACAGATTTCATCAAACCGTCAACGTCGCTTTCGAGCACGACGCCGTTGTTAACCACAGCGGCGACCTTATCAACAACCTGGGGGGCCGCGAAGCTGGTATTCGCAACCATAGCGACACCGAGCAGCAGCGTTTTCCAGTTCTTCATACTTTTTCCATTTCAATTAACCGCAAAGCGGATTACGTTGCAAATTAAGCACATTACAAGGAACTGCGGTACGGCAGAATGTTCGAGCGCAGCATCTGCTGCGTGCCCAGGCCGTAGTTGGAGCTCAGGCCGCGCAGTTCGACATTAAAGCCAATCACGTTATCGTATTTGCCCTGTTCATTCTTGGTATCCCAGCCGTTAAGCTTACGTTCGTAACCGACACGCAGCGCGTAGCAGCAGGAGTTATATTGCAGACCAACCATCTGGTCAGCAGGTTTACTGGTGTTGGTGTCAAAGTAGTAAGCACCGACGATTGACCAGCGATCGGCGATTGGCCAACTCGCTGCGCCACCCACCTGCGAGATGCCGTCTTTGTACTGATCCGTATTCGCATAGTTTGGCAACGTGGCCTGAATATATTCCGGGCTGGCGTAACGATAGGTCAACTGCAGCATACGGTCTTCATCACGACGATATTCAATCGCCGCACTGCTTGTCGCAACGTTGTTGAGACGCGTATCGTACTGCACACCCCCGCGTAAACCCCAGCGATCGGTCATACGCCAGTAGGTATCACCCGCCCACACCAGAGAACCCGTTTTGTCGTCTTTCTCCCAGTTAATGTTGTCATCACCGGTCCGGGACTCGGTGAAATAGTAGATTTGACCAACAGAAACGTTAAAACGTTCAACGGCGGCATCATCATAAACGCGTGTTGTGACGCCGGTCGTTAACTGGTTTGCTGACGCAATACGGTCGAGGCCACCGTAGGTACGGTCGCGGAACAGACCGCTGTAGTCAGACTGCAGGAATGAGGAGTCATAGTTCTGAATGTTGCTCTGATCGCGATACGGGACGTACAGATACTGCATACGTGGCTCAAGCGTCTGGGTATAACCCTCCGCCAGAAGACCCATATCGCGTTCGAAGATCAGTTTTCCGTCCATTTTGAACTGCGGCAG
>NZ_CP080000.1:4826441-4826513 GCF_019378755.1 Enterobacter sp. BIDMC 29
GGGTGTCAAACGGACCAACATCGTTCTGGTACCAGTTAACGTCCAGCTGCGGTTCTGCACCGTACGTACTTG
>NZ_CP080000.1:4826578-4983972 GCF_019378755.1 Enterobacter sp. BIDMC 29
TATCCCACGCTGAATTTCTGCGTGGCGTAGCCATCGGTACTGGACCCGTATTTGGAGTCAAAGTCGTTGAAATAGTAAGGGTCGCTGACTTTGGTGTAGTCGACGTTAAACCGCCAGACCTGGTCCATCACCCCGGCATGTTTCCAGTAGAACAACCAGCGGTGTTTATCACCTTCTGTTGGATGCTCATCCTGGAAGACTTTATCCGACGGCAGATAATCCAGTTCCATCAGGCCAGTACCCGCCTGCGTCAGGTAGCGGAACTCGTTTTCCCACATAACGTTGCCGCGCTTATGGATATAGTGCGGCGTGATCGTGGCGTCCATGTTGGGCGCGATGTTCCAGTAATACGGCAGATAGAACTCAAAGTAGTTCGTGGTGCTGTATTTGGCATTCGGGATCAGGAAACCTGAGCGGCGTTTGTCACCCACAGGAAGCTGCAGATAAGGGCTGTAGAAAACAGGTACCGGACCGAGCTTAAAGCGGGCGTTCCAGATCTCGGCAACCTGCTCTTCACGGTCATGGATGACTTCACTTCCGACCACGCTCCAGGTATTAGACCCGGGCAGACAGGACGTGAAGGAGCCGTTTTCGAGAATCGTATAGCGGTTTTCGCCGCGCTGTTTCATCAGGTCTGCATCACCGCGCCCCTGGCGACCTACCATCTGGTAATCACCTTCCCAGACGTTAGTGTCTTTGGTATTCAGGTTTGACCAGGCTTTCGGACCTTTCAGGATGACCTGATTGTCGTCATAGTGCACATTACCCAGCGCATCCACCGTTCGTACCGGCTCGGCCGCACCTTCCGGCTGCTTCTGGTGTAATTGCACTTCATCTGCCTGCAGACGGCTGTTGCCCTGGTTAATATCCACATTGCCAGTAAATGTCGCATTGTCAGGATATGTGCCTTTAGAGCTATCGGCAGTAATGGTTACCGGCAAGCTATTCGTATCGCCCTTTACCAGTGGACGATTATAACTTGGGACGCCAAGCATACACTGCGAGGCGAGATCGGCCGCCAGTCCCTGTTGGCTGTACAGGGCGGTGCCAATCATTGTGGCCAGGAGGGTGGGGATACGTTTTTTCATACGTTGTATTTTATTGTTCCGTCATCAGTGGCTACGGCTTACAAACGCTCAGAGACTATCTTACTCATCAGCGCAGTACCAGCGTTAATCCTGCCCGTTTGCGCGCCAGAGTGTTAGGCTCGCTATCGAATGACGAGTATGATAAAGCAAATTATAGGCGATGTCCTTCAATTGACCGTGGCTTGAACACTGTGATGATGACGTTGCGTCGGCCAGGAACATGACTAACCGGGGAGTATATGCAGTATTGGGGTAAAATAATCGGCGTTGCGTTCGCCATCATCATGGGTGCCGGGTTCTGGGGGATCGTACTGGGGCTTATTATCGGCCATATGTTTGATAAGGCTCGCAGCCGCAAAATGGCCTGGTTTGCCAATCAGCGTGAGCGTCAGTCCCTCTTTTTCTCCACCACGTTTGAGGTGATGGGGCACTTAACCAAATCAAAAGGGCGTGTGACGGAAGCCGATATTCAGATAGCCAGCGTCTTTATGGACCGCATGAATCTGCATGGTGACTCCCGTCTCGCGGCACAAAATGCGTTTCGCATCGGCAAAGCGGATAACTATCCGCTGCGCGATAAAATGCGTCAGTTCCGCAGCATCTGCTTCGGCCGTTTTGATTTAATTCGGATGTTTCTGGAGATCCAAATCCAGGCGGCGTTTGCCGATGGTTCACTTCATCCGAATGAACGCGATGTTTTATACGTTATTGCGGAAGAACTGGGCATCTCCCGTATGCAGTTCGACCAGTTCCTGCGTATGATGCAGGGCGGTGCGCAGTTTGGCGGCGGCTATCACCAGCAGTCCTCTGGCGGTGCCTGGCAGCAGGCGCAGCGGGGTCCGACGCTGGAGGATGCCTGTAACGTGCTGGGGGTGAAGCCATCGGACGATGTGACCACTATCAAGCGTGCCTATCGTAAGCTGATGAGTGAGCACCACCCGGACAAACTGGTCGCGAAAGGTTTACCGCCGGAGATGATGGAGATGGCGAAGCAAAAAGCGCAGGAAATTCAGAAAGCGTACGAGTTGATTAAAGAGAAGAAAAGTTTCAAATAAAAAAAGGCCCGACACTGTCGGGCCTTTTTTTCAGAAGTCGACCGGGGCTTTAAACGTCATTGCATTGCCAAAAACCGGATGGGTGATGGTGAGCGTCTGCGCATGCAGCTGCAGGCGTGGCGCCAGTGCCAGTGCATCGGGCGGCGCGTAAAATCTGTCCCCCAGAATCGGGTGCCCCAGCGCAAGCATATGGACACGCAACTGGTGCGAGCGCCCGGTAATCGGTTTAAGCAGTACGCGCGCAGTGTTATCTGGCGCGTACTCCAGCACTTCATACTCGGTTTGTGCTGCTTTGCCGGTTTCGTAACAGACCTTTTGTTTTGGTCGGTTTGGCCAGTCGCAGATCAGCGGTAAATCCACCAGACCTTCCGCCGGCTGAGGATGCCCCCAGACACGTGCGACATACTGCTTTTTCGGCTCGCGATCGCGGAACTGGCGTTTCAGCTCGCGTTCCGCCGCTTTATTCAGCGCCACTACAATCACACCGCTGGTGGCCATGTCCAGACGATGGACAGACTCCGCCTGAGGATAATCACGCTGAATACGCGTCATCACACTGTCTTTGTGCTCATCCAGACGCCCTGGCACGGACAACAAGCCGCTGGGCTTGTTGACCACCATAATGTGCTCATCCTGATAAAGCACCACCAGCCAGGGATCCTGAGGTGGATTGTAAGGCTCCATCACCATCTTGCGCTCCGTTTACTGATGCGTCACAACGATAAGACGCAGGGCATCCAGACGCCAGCCAGCCTGATTAAGGCTTTCCAGCACCTGCTGACGGTTGCTCTCGATCGCCGCCAGTTCGTCATCGCGGATGTTTGGGTTTACCGCTTTCAACGCTTCCAGACGGGAGAGTTCCGCGGACAGTTTGTCGTCGGCTTCTTGACGTGCGGCATCAATCAGCGCCCGGGCCGCTTTTTCGATCTGCGTTTCACCCAGCTGCAGAATAGCGTGCACATCCTGCTGTACCGCGTTGACCAGCTTACTGCCGGTATGGCGGTTCACCGCGCTCAGCTGGCGGTTAAAGCTCTCGAATTCAACCTGAGCGGCGAGGTTCGTGCCGTTTTTGTCCAGCAGCAGACGCACAGGCGTTGACGGCAGGAAGCGGTTGAGCTGCAGCTGTTTCGGCGCCTGCGCTTCGACAACGTAAATCAGTTCCAGCAACAGAGTACCCACTGGCAGCGCTTTGTTTTTCAACAACGAGATGGTGCTGCTGCCGGTATCGCCTGAGAGGATCAAATCCAGACCGTTGCGGATCAGCGGGTGCTCCCAGGTGATGAACTGCGCATCTTCGCGCGACAGCGCCACATCACGTTCAAAGGTGATGGTGCATCCATCTTCCGGCAGGCCAGGGAAATCCGGGACCAGCATATGGTCGGACGGGGTCAGGACAATCAAATTCTCGCCACGATCGTCCTGGTTTATGCCAACGATGTCGAACAGGTTCATGGAGAAGCTGATCAGGCTGGTGTCATCATCCTGCTCTTCAATGCTTTCAGCGAGCGCCTGGGCTTTTTCACCGCCGTTGGAGTGGATCTCCAGCAGGCGGTCACGGCCCTGTTCCAGCTGTGATTTCAGCGCTTCATGCTTATCACGGCAGGCTTTGATCAGTTCATCAAACCCGTCGGTGTTCTCTGGCGCGGCCAGATAGCCGATCAGATCGGCGTGCACCTGATCGTAAATCGGGCGGCCGGTCGGACAGGTATGCTCAAACGCATCCAGACCTTCGTGGAACCAACGCACCAGTACGGACTGGGCGGTTTTTTCCAGGTAAGGAACGTGGATCTGAATATCATGCGCCTGGCCAATACGATCCAGACGGCCGATACGCTGTTCCAGCAGATCCGGATTGAACGGCAAATCGAACATCACCAGGTTGCTGGCAAACTGGAAGTTACGGCCTTCAGACCCGATTTCGGAGCACAGCAGGACCTGGGCACCGCTGTCCTCTTCTGCAAACCATGCCGCAGCACGGTCACGCTCGACGATGGACATCCCTTCGTGGAACACGGCGGCACGAATACCTTCGCGTTCGCGCAGGACCTGCTCCAGCTGCAGCGCGGTGGCTGCTTTGGCGCAGATCACCAGCACTTTCTGAGAACGGTGCGCGGTCAAATAGCCCATCAGCCACTCAACACGCGGGTCGAAGTTCCACCAGGTGCCGGTATCGCCTTCAAATTCCTGGTAAATCTGTTCCGGGTAGAGCATGTCGCGTGCACGCTCTTCTGCAGTTTTGCGCGCGCCCATAATGCCGGAAACTTTAATGGCCGTTTGGTACTGCGTCGGCAGTGGCAATTTGATGGTATGCAGTTCGCGTTTCGGGAAACCTTTCACCCCGTTACGGGTGTTACGGAACAGGACGCGGCTGGTGCCGTGGCGATCCATCAGCATATCGATCAGTTCTTTACGCGCGGAATCCGCGTTGTCACTGTCGCTGTTGGCCGCCTGCAGCAGAGGCTCAATATCCTGCTCGCCAATCAGATCGCTCAGGGTGTTGAGCTCGTCATTCGAAAGATGTTTACCCGCCAGCAGCAGGGCAACGGCATCGGCGACCGGACGGTAGTTATTCTGCTCTTCAACGAACTGCTCAAAGTCATGGAAGCGGTTTGGATCGAGCAGGCGCAAACGGGCGAAGTGGCTCTCCAGACCTAACTGCTCCGGCGTTGCGGTCAGAAGCAGGACGCCTGGTACGCGCTCGGCAAGCTGTTCGATAGCCATGTATTCCCGGCTTGGTGCATCTTCGCTCCAGACCAGATGGTGCGCTTCATCGACCACCATCAGGTCCCATTCGGCGTCGCACAGATGCTCAAGACGTTGCTTGCTGCGGCGTACGAAATCCAGAGAGCAGATCACCAGCTGTTCCGTTTCAAACGGGTTGTCCGCATCGTGCTGGGCTTCTGCATAGCGCTCGTCATCAAACAGAGCGAAACGCAGGTTAAAGCGGCGCAGCATCTCGACCAGCCATTGATGCTGCAGGGTTTCCGGTACCACAATCAGCACGCGCTCGGCTGCGCCGGAAAGCAGCTGTTGATGCAGGATCATGCCCGCTTCAATGGTTTTCCCCAGGCCCACTTCATCTGCCAGCAGAACGCGAGGTGCGTGACGGCGGCCCACGTCATGGGCGATGTTCAGCTGGTGGGGAATAAGGCTGGTACGCTGACCGCGCAGGCCGCTCCACGGCATACGGTACTGTTCACTCTGGAACTTGCGCGCACGATAGCGCAGGGAGAAGCGATCCATACGGTCGATTTGCCCGGCAAACAGGCGATCCTGCGGCTTACTGAATACCAGTTTGCTGTCGAGCAGCACCTCACGCAGGATGACATTGGCCTCGTCGGTGTCCAGGCGAGTCCCGATGTAGGCGAGCAGTCCATTCTCTTCTTTTACGTCTTCGACCTTTAGCTGCCAGCCGTCGTGGCTGGTCACGGTGTCACCCGGGTTGAACATCACGCGGGTCACAGGGGAATCATTGCGGGCGTACAGGCGGTTTTCACCGGTAGCAGGGAAAAGGAGGGTAACCATTCGTGCATCCACGGCAACCACGGTTCCTAATCCAAGTTCGCTTTCTGTATCGCTGATCCAGCGTTGACCAAGTGTAAAAGGCATATTTGTTCGGCTCTAATCGTAAATTGCAGGCAATAGTTCAACCACCGTCAAAAAAGACAGTCATTGAAAAATGGGTCCGGGAATGGAAAGGGCGCTATGGTACTGGATGGCAGCCATTTCGTCACGTGTCAAAATAGGCCAAGTTGCCCTGTCACTAGTGTAGCAAAGTCGTCGTCGATGAAGGGCAAAATTCCGTCCGCGACCGGCTGAAGCTGACGCGTAAGATAGTGCTCGTAATCCAGAGGCGAATGCTGGTAATCCACGGGTTCCGGGCCGCTGGTGGTCCAGAGGTATTTGATGGTACCCCGGTTCTGATACTGCGGGGCACGCCCCCGGCGCACGTTCTCCTCATCCGCCAGACGCGCCGCGCGGACGTGCGGCGGAACGTTGCGCTGGTATTCCGCCAGCGGGCGGCGCAGGCGCTTGCGGTACACCAGCTGGGCGTCGAGTTCACCGGCCATCAGACTGGCAATTGTTTCACGCACGTAGTCCTGATAAGGCTCGTTGCGAAAGATACGCAGATAAAGCGTTTGCTGAAACTGCTGCGCCAGCGGCGTCCAGTCGGTGCGTACGGTTTCCAGCCCTTTAAAGACCATTCGCTGCTTGTCACCTTCCTGAATAAGACCGGCGTAGCGCTTCTTACTGCCCTGGTCGGTACCGCGAATGGTGGGCATTAAAAAGCGGCTGAAATGGGTTTCAAACTCCAGTTCTAACGCGCTGCTTAACCGCTCTTTTTGCAAACTTTCCTGCCACCAGGCGTTCACAAAAGCCACCAGTGATTTGCCGATTCGCGCGGCATCCTCTTCTGAATGCGCGCCCTTAAGCCAGACAAAGGTGGAATCCGTATCGCCATAAATAACGTCATAACCCTGGGATTCAATCAACGCTTTGGTCTGGCGCATGATGTCGTGCCCGCGCATGGTGATAGATGACGCCAGTCGTGGGTCGAAGAAGCGGCAGGCGCTAGTCCCCAGAACCCCGTAAAACGCGTTCATGATAATTTTCAGCGCCTGAGAAAGGGGCTTGTTGCCATGACGCTTAGCCTCGTCGCGACCGTGCCAGATGTTTCCCACGATTTCCGGCAGACAGTGCTTTTCCCGTGAGAAGCGGGCCCCGAGAAAACCTTCTGTGCTGTGCAAATCGTCAGGCTGCGCCATCCCTTCCACCAGCCCGACGGGATCGATCAGGAAGGTGCGAATAATGGACGGATAGAGGCTTTTGTAGTCCAGCACCAGCACGGAGTCATACAACCCGGGCCGGGAATCCATCACGTAACCGCCCGGGCTTGCCTGCGGTGGCACGTCACCGAGGTTGGGGGCGACATAGCCCGCCCGGTGCATACGCGGGAAATAGAGGTGGCTAAAGGCAGCCACGGAGCCACCGTGCCGGTCAGCGGCGAGGCCGTTCACCGTCGCGCGCTCGAGCAGGAAGGGCATGATCTCCGTTTTGTGGAAAATCTGCGTCACCAGTTCACAATCTTTCAGGTTGTAGGTGGCGAGCGCCGGTTTGTCTTCGTTAAAACGCCGGTCGATTTCATCCATCCTGTCCCACGGATTGTCGATGGATTTCCCTTCGCCGAGCAGCTCCTGCGCCACCGTTTCCAGAGAGAAAGAGGAAAAATTCCAGAAGGCAGATTTGAGCGCCTCAATGCCGTCGATAATCAGGCGGCCATTGGCCTGCGCGAAAAATACACCGTTTTTAAAACCGTGCTCGCGCCATTCCAGCTCGCTGTTTCCGCGCCCCAGCATCAGGGGGATGCGGTAACGTTCAGCATGTTTTTGCAGCACGCGCAGATCGAACTGCACCACGTTCCAGCCGATCAACACATCGGGATCGCGATCGGCAAACCACTGGTTAAGCTTTTCCAGAAGCTGTGGCCGGCTGTTGACATACTCCAGCCGGAAATCCAGCGCGGACGCCTTGCCATTCGGGGGGCCAAGCATATAAACAACCCGATCCCCGCAGCCTTCCAGGCCGATACAGTACAGCTCACCGTGGCGAGTGGTTTCGATATCCAGCGAGACCCATTTCAACGGCGGCCGGTAGGTAGGGTTGGGTTTGAGACGGGCGTTAATAAGGCTGCCGTTTTGCGCGGTGCCGTCGACCCAGACGGGGGCGGTAATAAACCGCTCCATCAAAAAACGTTCTGGCGGGCGGATATCGGCTTCGTACAGGGTCACGCCAGCGTCGCGCAGCAGTTTTTCATAACGCATCAGCTGGCGATGGGCGCGGCAGTAGAGGCCATGTACGGGCTGACGGTGGAAATCTTTCAGTTCAAGCGGTGTCAGGCGCCAGCCATTTTCACCGCGCAGCAGTTGCTTTACTTTCTCAACATGATCGTTCGGGATAAAAGCCACGGATTCCTGCGGCGGCAGGGTCACGTGCAGCGGGCCGTTGTCCGTCGCCAGCCAGAATGCCACCTCGGTGCCCTGAGGAGTATCCCGCCAGTGTCGGGTAAGTAAAAAACCTTCTTGCGCCTGCGCCACGCCGCTATCCCATAAAACAAAACCAGGCTTGATTATAGCCTGGTTGAATATTTTATGCTGGGTATATATACAGTTTACTGCCCGTAATAGGCTTTTGCGCCATGTTTACGCAGGTAGTGTTTATCCAGCAGGGTTGGCTGCATATCCGGAAGCTGCGGTGCCAGCTGGCGGCAGAAGATGCCCATATACGCGACCTCTTCCAGCACAATCGCGTTATGTACCGCATCTTCGGCGTTTTTGCCCCAGGCAAAAGGTCCATGGGAGTGCACCAGCACGCCGGGCATTTGCGCAGCGTCGATACCCTGTTTTTCAAACGTTTCGACGATAACGTTGCCGGTTTCCCACTCATACTCGCCGTTGATCTCTTCATCAGTCATCAAACGGGTGCAGGGAATGGTGCCGTAAAAGTAGTCTGCGTGCGTGGTTCCGGTAGCCGGAATGGACTGGCCGGCCTGCGCCCAGATGGTCGCATGACGCGAATGGGTATGCACAATACCGCCAATGGTCGGGAAGGCCTGGTAGAGCAGGCGATGCGTTGGCGTGTCGGAGGAGGGTTTTTTCTTTCCTTCCACCACTTCGCCCGTGGCGATGCTGACGACAACCATATCTTCTGCGGTCATTACCGTGTAATCCACCCCTGACGGCTTTATCACGAAGACGCCGTGCTCGCGGTCAACGGCGCTGACATTGCCCCAGGTCAGCGTCACCAGATTGTGTTTGGGCAGCGCCAGGTTGGCTTCAAGTACCTGACGTTTGAGATCTTCTAACATGCAATCCTCCAGGAAAAGAGGCCCGCCCTGCGGCAGGCCAAAGGTTCCCCTGTTAACGTTTTGAACCGTAATAGACTTCGTTCCAGCGCAGCGCGTCTTTGAACGCGGGCAGGCGGGTATCGTTATCAATGACGGTCAGTTCGATGTCGTGCAGTTCGGCGAACTGACGCATGTCGTTCAGATCCAGCGCGTGGCTGAAGACGGTGTGGTGCGCGCCACCGGCCAGGATCCAGGCTTCCGAGGCGGTTGGCAGGTCAGGCTGCGCTTTCCACAGGGCGTTGGCGACCGGCAGTTTTGGCAGAGAATGCGGGGTTTCAACCGCATCCACACAGTTCACCAGCAGGCGGAAACGGTCGCCCAGGTCAATCAGGCTGGCGTTGATGGCAGGACCGGTACGGGTGTTGAAGATCAGACGTGCCGGGTCGGCTTTTCCGCCAATGCCAAGGTACTGCACGTCGAGGATCGGTTTCTCTTCAACGGCAATGGAAGGACACACTTCCAGCATATGCGAGCCCAGTACCAGGTCGTTGCCGTTTTCGAAGTGGTAGGTGTAGTCCTCCATAAAGGAGGTGCCGCCCTGCAGACCGGTTGACATCACTTTCATAATGCGAAGCAGAGCGGCAGTTTTCCAGTCGCCTTCGCCGGCAAAGCCGTAGCCCTGCTGCATCAGACGTTGTACCGCCAGGCCGGGCAGTTGTTTCAGGCCGTGGAGGTCTTCAAAGGTGGTGGTAAAAGCATGGAAGCCACCCTGTTCCAGGAAGCGTTTCATGCCCAGTTCGATACGTGCTGCATCCAGCACGTTCTGGCGTTTGTCACCGTGAATTTGTGCCGCAGGGGTCAGACGGTAGCTGCTTTCGTATTCGTCGACCAGCGCGCTTACGTCGCCATCGCTGATTTCATTCACTACCTGCACCAGGTCGCCCACGGCCCAGGTATTCACCGAGAAACCAAATTTAATCTGTGCGGCAACTTTATCGCCGTCGGTGACCGCCACTTCACGCATGTTGTCGCCGAAACGCACCACTTTCAGATGACGAGTATCTTGTCGGGACACCGCCTGGCGCATCCAGGAGCCGATACGTTTTTGCGCATGCTGATCCTGCCAGTGGCCGGTGACGACCGCATGCTGCTGGCGCATACGTGCGCCGATAAAGCCGAACTCACGGCCGCCGTGCGCGGTCTGGTTCAGGTTCATAAAGTCCATATCAATGCTGTCCCACGGCAGGGACGCGTTGAACTGGGTATGGAACTGCATCAGTGGTTTATTGAGGATGGCCAGACCGTTGATCCACATTTTGGCCGGCGAGAAGGTGTGCAGCCACACCACCATGCCAGCGCATTTATCGTCGTAGTTCGCGTCGCGGCAGATGTTCGTAATCTCATCCGGGGTCGTGCCGAGCGGTTTGAGCACCAGTTTGCACGGCAGTTTAGCCTCTGCATTGAGCGCGTTGACCACGTGCTCAGCATGTTTCGTCACCTGTTGCAGCGCTTCCGGCCCGTACAGATGTTGGCTGCCAATGACAAACCACACTTCATAATTATTAAAAATGGTCATTATTGTGTCCTTAATGTGTCAGGGTTGCCGTAGTGTCCGCGGTGTGTTTGGCCGGGGCGGCGACAGGGAGATAGTGAAGTTCGGCGCTTTTTGCCCATTGCTGATAGCGCTGATAAAGCTGTTCAAAACGCTGCGCCTGCTGAGCACGCGGCTGGAGGGTATTTTCGACAGCGCTCGCCATGTGCTGCTGCGCGGTCGGGATATCGGCATGAACGCCTGCCGCAACGGCCGCGAAGATCGCTGCACCGAGGGCGCAGCACTGATCGGAGGCGACAATCTGCAGCGGACGGTTCAGCACGTCACAGCAGGCCTGCATGATTACCGGGTTTTTACGGGCGATGCCGCCCAGTGCCATCACGTTGTTGACGTCAATGCCCTGCTCGGTGAAGCACTCCATAATGGCGCGCGCCCCAAAGGCAGTTGCGGCAATCAGGCCGCCAAACAGCGCTGGCGCGTCGGTGGCGAGGTTAAGATCGGTGATCACCCCTTTCAGGCGTTGGTTGGCAAATGGCGTACGGCGACCGTTGAACCAGTCGAGCACTACCGGCAGGTGATCGAGAGAAGGATTCTTTGCCCACGCGGTGGTGAGCTGCGGCAAAAGCTGCTTTTTACTTTCGGTAATCTGGGTCTTCAGCTCAGGATGCGCCGCGGCCAGCTGATCCAGCGGCCAGCCCAGCACACGGCCAAACCAGGCGTAGATATCGCCAAAGGCGGACTGACCCGCTTCCAGGCCGATAAACTCCGGTACGACGCTACCGTCAACCTGGCCGCAGATGCCTTTTACCGCCCGATCGCCTACGCTGGCTTTATCCGCGGTAAGAATGTCGCAGGTAGAGGTGCCGATAACCTTCACCAGCGTGTTTGGCTGGGCGCCAGCGCCCACCGCACCCATGTGGCAGTCAAACGCCCCGCCGGAGATGGCCACGTTTTGCGGCAGACCCAGGCGCGTCGCCCACTCTTCACAAAGCGTACCCACCGGAATATCGGCGGTGAAGGTGTCGGTAAACAGCGGGTATTGCAGACTCTTGTTGATGACGGGATCGAGTTCATCGAAGAACGCCGCCGGTGGCAGGCCACCCCAGCTTTCATGCCACAGGGATTTGTGTCCGGCGCTGCAGCGTCCGCGGCGGATATCCTGCGGACGCGTGGTACCGGAGAGCAGGGCTGGTACCCAGTCGCACAGTTCAATCCACGATACCGCGGCCTGCGCAACGGATGCGTCCGCGCGGGTTACGTGGAGGATCTTGGCCCAGAACCATTCACTGGAGTAAATACCGCCGATGTAGCGCGAGTAGTCCGTTTTACCGGGCTGGTGACACAAGCGGGTAATGGCTTCGGCCTCTTCAACGGCGGTGTGATCTTTCCACAGCACGAACATGGCGTTTGGGTTATCAGCAAACTCCGGGCGCAGCGCCAGAACATGGCCTTCGGCATCCACAGGGGCAGGCGTTGAGCCGGTACTGTCGACGCCAATCCCGACGATTTCTGCCCGCTGGGCGTCGGTCAGTTCAGCCAGCACGGTTTTGATTGCCGCTTCCATTGACTCAATGTAGTCACGTGGATGGTGACGGAACTGGTTATTTGGCGCATCGCAGTAGCGCCCCTCTTGCCAGCGCGGGTACCACTCAACGCTGGTTGCTATTTCCTGGCCGCTTGTACAGTCCACTGCCAGAGCGCGAACCGAGTCGCTGCCAAAATCGAGGCCAATCGCAATTGCCATGGTGTTGCTCCATCAAAAAACAGGTATGAGAGAACATTAGAGACTGGAGGCGAAAATCGTCAGGCAGGATCCGCTAATCTTATGGACTAAATTGCTGTTGCAATAGAAAGTGTGACGCCGTGCAAATAATCAATGTGGACATTTCTGCCGCACTTATAGACACTTTTGTTACTGCTGATCTGCCCCCGTGGGCGGAGAAATCAGGGGAAAAGGCTGAAACATGGCGGACGTAAAAGAGGCGTGATGCTTTTTGGATCTTTTCGCGGGCCATTTTTATACTGCTTTTATCGATATGGACAATTGGTTTCCTTCAGGACCCTTGGGAGAACTGAATCTATGGCCGAAACGCAAAACGATCCCTTATTACCGGGCTACTCGTTTAATGCTCACCTGGTGGCGGGGCTGACCCCTATTGAGGCTGAGGGATATCTCGATTTTTATGTCGACCGACCGCTCGGGATGAAAGGGTATATTCTGAACCTGACGGTGCGTGGGGAAGGGATTATCAAAAATAACGATCAGCAGTTTGTCTGCCGTCCGGGCGATATGCTGCTGTTTCCGCCGGGGGAGATCCACCACTACGGGCGCCACCCGGAGGCCAAAGAGTGGTATCACCAGTGGGTCTACTTCCGCCCGCGCGCCTACTGGCAGGAGTGGCTCTCGTGGCCGGCTATTTTTGCGCACACCGGTTTTTATCGCCCGGACGAGGTTCATCTGGCTCAGTTCCGCGAACTCTTTGCCCAAATTATTGAAGCGGGGCAGGCGGGTGGCCGGTATGCCGAACTGCTGGCGATTAACCTGCTTGAACAGGTGCTGTTGCGCCGGATGGAGGCGATAAACGCGTCACTTAATCCTCCGCTGGACAACCGCGTGCGCGACGCCTGCCAGTACATCAGCGACCATCTGGCCGACAGCCAGTTCGATATCGCCAGCGTCGCCCAGCATGTGTGTCTCTCACCGTCGCGGCTGTCACATCTGTTCCGTCAGCAGCTGGGCGTTAGCGTCCTGAGCTGGCGTGAGGACCAGCGTATCAGCCAGGCGAAGCTCCTGCTCAGCACCACCCGCATGCCTATTGCCACCGTGGGGCGCAATGTGGGCTTTGAAGATCAGCTCTATTTCTCCCGGGTATTTAAAAAATGCACCGGTGCCAGCCCCAGTGAATTCCGGGCAGGATGTGAATAAACGGTAAAAAAAGATAAACAAGCAGGTGAACTGTCGAAGCAACCTGTAAACTATTCAGACAATTGTTGTCTTGACGCGGTGCAGGGCGCTAAGCAGAATCCCTGATTCGTTTTCTGACCGGAATAGTTATGCAGGCATTGCTGGAACATTTTATCACCCAGTCCGTTATGTATTCGCTTATCGCCGTTGCGCTGGTGGCGTTTCTGGAATCGCTTGCACTTGTTGGGTTGATCCTCCCCGGCACGGTGATGATGGCGGGGCTGGGCGCGTTGATTGGCAGCGGTGAAGTGAATTTCTGGCAGGCGTGGATGGCGGGGATTATCGGCTGTTTACTCGGCGACTGGATCTCCTTCTGGCTGGGCTGGCGCTTTAAGAAACCGCTGCACCGCTGGTCGTTCATGAAAAAGAACAAAGCCTTGCTGGATAAAACCGAACACGCGCTGCATCAGCACAGCATGTTCACGATCCTCGTCGGTCGCTTTGTTGGACCAACGCGTCCGCTGGTGCCGATGGTCGCGGGGATGCTGGATCTGCCGGTTGCGAAATTCGTGGTGCCGAACATCATCGGCTGTGTTTTCTGGCCGCCGTTCTATTTTCTGCCGGGGATCCTGGCAGGGGCCACCGTTGATATTCCTGACGGAATGCAAAGCGGTGAATTTAAGTGGTTGTTGCTGGCTACGGCCCTGCTGTTGTGGATCGCTGCCTGGCTGTGCTGGCGACTGTGGCGCAGCGCGAAAGCGAATGTTGATCGCCTGACGCGTTATCTGCCACGCTCGCGCCTGCTGTGGCTCGCGCCGTTAATGCTGGGGGTTGCCGTGGTGGCGCTGGTCGCCCTGATTCGCCACCCGCTGATGCCGGTGTACGGTGAAATCCTCTTGAAGGTGGTGAGCCGTTAATCTGTTTCCCTCTCCCGTGGGAGAGGGTCAGCCCGCACTAATGCCCAACAATGAAGACGCCCCTGCGTGACCACTGAGCAGTTCCTCTGTGCCGCCATCCCAGGCAATTCGCCCTTCTGCAATGACCACCGATCGTTGCGCAATCCGCGCGGCATCCTCAATGCTGTGCGAAACCATCAGCATTGTCAGTTGCTGACGCTGGCACACGTCCTGCACCAGGGTAAGCATCTCCTGGCGCAAGGCAGGATCGAGTGCAGAGAAGGGCTCATCCAGAAGCAGTATGGGCTGCTCGCGCACCAGGCAGCGCGCCAGCGCCACCCGCTGACGCTGCCCGCCGGAGAGGGCTTCGGGGAGGCGATCAATAAACGCGGTAATGCCCATCTGAGCGGCAATCAGCTCCAGCTTCTGGCGCTGACCGTCGTTGAGTTTCAGGCCAGGATCCATACCCAGGGCGATGTTTTGCCGCACCGTCAGGTGCATGAACAGATTATTTTCCTGGAACAGCATCGACACCGGACGTCGGGCGGGTGGCGTGCGCGTATGGTCGCGGTTTTCAATCACTATCGACCCGCTCGCCGGTTGCAGAAAACCGGCAATCAGATTGAGCAAAGTACTCTTTCCGGCCCCGCTCGGACCCAGAACCGCAATCATCTCTCCCTGACGAACCGAAAGGGAGAAGCGCATTGGCAGATGCTGGTAGAGCCAGGTTACATCAGTCAGTTTTAACATTACGCCCCGGAAGTTTTTCGATAACGGTAAATAAGGCAAAGCAGAGCACCAGTAACAGCAGCGCCGTGACGGCTCCCTCCTGGCTACGATAGGAGCCAATTTGCTGGTACAGCCAGTACGGCAGGGTGCGGAAATCTTCATTACCGAAGAGCGCCACGACACCAAAATCACCAATTGAGAGCACACAGGCGAAGGCCAGGGCCTGGGCCAGCGGGCGTTTCAGCGCACGCAGTTCGATAATCTTTAGCCGCTGCCAGCCCTGCAGACCGAGCGACTGGCACAGCAGCGCGTAGCGGCTGTTGATGTCTCGCATCGGATTTTCCAGCACCTTCAGCGCGTAGGGGATCGCCATCAGGGCATTGGTGAAAATCACGATGCCGTCGGCGTTTTCCGGCAGGCCAATAGTGCTGTTGAACAGTAAAAAGAACCCCGTCGCCAGTACAATGCCGGGCATCGCCAGGATCAGCATGCCTGTCAGCTCCAGGGCGTGCCCGGCTTTACGGGCCTGACGCGCATAAAGCTCGCGGCTGCTCCATAAAAGCATCATGGTCAGCATGACACACAGCAGCCCGGCGGCGAGCGCGATCCGTAACGAGGTCCACGTTGCCTGCCAGAGAACGGGCTGCTGCAACACGGTAACGAGATTCAGGTTCAGGCCATCGACGATGACGGCCATCAGCGGCGGAAGCAGAAGCAGCAGCGCCAGCGTGATAAGCAGCAGATCAGCGATCCGGCTATGCATGCTGTCCTGCGGGTCGCGCCAGCCGGTTATCTGATTACTGCCCGGCGGGATGGCTTTGCTCAGACGCTGGCTCAGCAGCACAAGGCACAGGCAGCAAACCATCTGCACCATCGCCAGCAGCGCGGCGCGGCCGGGGTCATAGTCGTAACTGAGCGCCTGGTAAATTGCCAGTTCGATGGTGGTGGCCTGCGGGCCGCCGCCGAGTGAAAGCACGGTGGCAAAACTGGCGAAACAGAGCATAAAGATCAGAGCCGCAACCGGCGGGATCTGACGACGCAGCCACGGCCATTCGACCAGGCGGAAGAAGGATACGCCGCGCATGCCCAACTGGGCGGCAAGCTGGCGCTGTTCACCGGGGATGTTTTCCAGTGCCTGTAAAAAGAGTCTGGTCGCCATCGGCATATTGAAAAAGATGTGCGCCAGCAGAATGCCCTTCAGTCCGTAGGGCGAGAAGCGCCACTCCAGACCCATCAGGCTGAAAAGTGAAGCCAGCCACCCCTGACGGCCATAGACGCTCAGGATGCCAAACACGGCCACCAGGACCGGCAGGATCAGCGTCATGGCGCACAGGCGCAGCAGGGCCTGCCTGCCGGGGAAACGGCGGCGATAAAGCGCGCGTGCCAGGAAAATGGCGGGGATAACCGACAGCAGCGCAGAGAGAAAGGCCTGCCAGAAAGAGAAACGGATAACGTGCCAGAGATAACTGTCGTGCCAGAGCGCGAACAGGTCGCTCTCTGGCGCGTTAAACCATAAGGCAAGGAATGCGCCCAGACTGACCGCCACCATCAATATGGCGGCGAGCAGCCCAGGAATTAACCAGCCGGGAATTAACGGCTGACGGCGCGTTGCCATTCACTTACCCATGCTGCTCGCTGCGCGGCAACCTGCTGAGGCGTAAACTCCAGCGAGGTTTGCGGTTTGGTCAGTTTCTCAAAGCCCGCTGGTAACGTCACGCTGGTCACGGGGTACATCCAGTTACCCGCTGGAATCGCGTTCTGGAATGCCGGGGAGACCATAAATTTCAGGAACTTCTCAGCCAGTTCGGGCTGTTTGCTGGATGCCGTGCGGGCTGCCACTTCGACCTGCAGATAGTGCCCTTCAGCAAAACCGGCGGCGGCGTAATTGTCTTTCTTCTCGGCGATAATGTGGTAAGCCGGGGAGGTGGTGTAGCTCAGAACCAGATCACTTTCCCCTTTCAGGAACAGACCGTAGGCTTCACTCCAGCCTTTTGTCACGGTGACGGTTTTGGCGGCCAGCTTCTGCCACGCTTGCGGAGCGTCATCGCCGTAGACTTTCTGCATCCACAGCAGCAGACCCAGGCCTGGCGTACTGGTGCGAGGATCTTCATAAATAACGCGCCATTTATGCTCGCTTTCGACCAGTTCCTTCAGGCTTTTCGGCGGGTTTTTAAGCTTGTTTTTGTCGTAAACAAACGCGAAATAACCGTAATCGAACGGCACAAAGGTGTCGTTCTGCCAGCCGCCCGGGACGCTGACGGCATCGGTGGCGACGCCGCTTTTGGCAAATAGTCTGGTTTTCGAGGCGGCCTCCAGCAGGTTGTTATCCAGCCCAAGCACCACATCGGCTTTACTGTTTTTGCCTTCCATGCGCAGGCGGTTAAGCAGCGAGACGCCATCTTCCAGCGCCACAAACTTCAGTTCGCACTGACAGTCAGCTTCAAAGGCTTTTTTCACCACCGGGCCCGGACCCCAGTCGGCTGAGAAGGAGTCGTAGGTGTAGACTGTCAGGACGGGCTTCGCGACAGCAGGCAGCGCAAACAGCGCCAGAAGGGGGAGAACTTTTTTTAACACTTTGCACCTCAAGGTTGAGTGGCAAAGGATTTTGAGTGACAGCCTCAAATCCCTTCGCCGGCGTTATCCGGATCAGGTTCGACGGGTATTATCTCAGCGCACATCAGTGATGCAGCACCCCGTTGAGAACGGCGCTATTGTAATGATTTGGCAAATATTACGAAAGTGTTATGGCTCCGGCGGCGAAAACCAGGCGGATTTAAAATCAAACCAGCCCAGCGTATTCATTCTGACACCGCGCATACTACGCTGCCCCTGGATCATCAGCCAGTGGTGGATTAACGGCACGATCGCTTGTTCAGCCAGCAACTGCTGGCACCATGAGGCCAGATTCATGTCGCCGGCGCGCCAGCGTGCCGCGTCCTGCTGCCAGTCCCGGTCTATGCAGTGCTGGATAAGCGGGACCTCATACAGATGAGAGAAGAGCGAGAAATCAAGCGGCAGGGTAAAGTTGGCGCTGTTAAGCCAGATGTCGCTGACGATCTCCCCCTGATGCCATTCATCGTAATCCACCTCTTTGACATCCAGCCTCACCCCAACGGCGGCCAGCAGTCGGGTCATGATTCTGGCGATAAAGCGGTGCTCAACGTGCTCGCGATAGTAGGTCAGGGTGATGGACTCCAGCCCGGCGGGCTTGTCGCAGTATGTCGGACGGGCGTGATGCCAGCGAGGAAGCAGACCATACGCCGGGAACCAGTAGGTTTGGTACTGCTCCTCCGCATGATAAATCAGGCTGGAGGGCGACAACACGTGGCTTATCCATTTGCGCACCTCATGGTTTGCCCCGCGATGGGTACGGCTGTCGAACAGCAGGTAGTAGCACCCTTCTTCGAGCCGGCTCTCCACGGCCTTTTCGCCCGTGGTGGGCCCTTCCAGCGTCAGCCCGGCGCTCAGCTCTTCATTGAGATCCGGTAATACCCACACGTTCACTTCGTCGATCAGCGCCCGGTAGCCAAAATAGTCATCAAAAGCGCGGATTTTCAGCTGGTTGTTGTTATTGCGCGATACAGAGTAGGGGCCGGTGCCGATCGGCAGGCTGGCAAAATTATTCATCGATTCCCATTCACCGGGCAAAATCATCGACGGTACATAGCCCAGCAGCCACGGAAGCCATTTGTCCGGCTGAGACAGTTCAACATCCAGTGTCCATGCCGTAGGGGAGTGAACGCGTGAAATATGGGAATAGAGCGGTAGCGTGCAGGCGCGCTCTAAAGAGGCAATCACATCGACCATCTCCAGCTCGCGGCCGTGATGGAAATGAATACCAGGACGTAGAAAGAAGCGCCAGTGAAGAGGAGAAAGTTGCTGCCAGTGGTGCGCAATATCCGCTTCCAGTTCCCCATTTTCCTCATTTATGCGCGTCAGGCCGCTGAATATTTGTCGGGCCATATGGGTTTCAGAGCGGCGTAACGCCGTGCCGGGTAACAGGTTTTTCATCGGTCGATAGTAGAGCACCCGCAGAATGTGGCGACCCTGACGAAAGCTGCGCCCGAGATGCGACACCAGCATCTGGCGTACTGCCGCTTTGTCCCCCACCAGCTGCACCAGTTGGTCGATGCGGTCCTGTTCCAGCAGGTCTTCCGCCCGCTGCTGCTGCAACGCCAGCCCGGTATACAGGAAGGTCAGGCGCGAGCGTTTTCCGCGACCCGCCTCGGCCTCCCAGTTGAGCCAGCCCTGCTGCTGCATGGTATTAAGCAGCGTGCGCATGTGCCGGCGCGAACAGCTGAGCAGGTCCGCCAGCTCGTTCAGCGTGGTCTCCTGCGATCGCCCCTCGCAGCATTGCCAGAGGCGGATAAATTGTTGTTGCAGACGACCAGATGGCATAAAAGGGGAACTCCTGACAAAAAATCAGCAATTTATTAATCCCTATATTAGGCCAATAATTCTTCCCGATGAAGTGAGGAGGTAAATTATGAAGAGGTCTACCGCACGTCAGTTTTATCAGCGTTATTTTTCAGCGACGCAGGGAGCGTCCTGGCTGGCCCGCCAGTGTGCAGAGCAACGGTTGAAAATCCTGGAAGATCTGATGCAGTGGGACGTTACGAAACCGACCTCTTCTTGCTAACTCGCCTCGATCATGTGTGACTGAGTATTGGTGCTTATCACCCGCCAGCAAAATGTTTTTGCTGGCTTTTTTCGTTTACTATTCACCCACTTTCGATTCGCTTTCACAAGGACTTGCGCATGCTCTGGTTGATGACGATGGGGCGACGCCTGAACGGCGTGTATGCCGCTTTTATGCTGGTGGCCTTTATGATGGGCGTGGCGGGGGCATTGCAGGCTCCGACGCTGAGTCTGTTTCTCAGCCGTGAGGTGGGGGCGCAGCCGTTTTGGGTGGGGCTGTTTTATACCGTGAACGCCATCGCCGGGATCCTGGTCAGTCTGGCACTGGCAAAACGATCGGACAATCGGGGCGATCGTCGCAAACTGATCCTCTTTTGCTGCGCCATGGCCGTGGGTAACGCGCTGCTGTTTGCCTTCAATCGCCATTACCTGACGCTGATTACCTGCGGCGTGCTTCTGGCGTCGCTCGCCAATACCGCCATGCCGCAGCTGTTCGCGCTGGCCCGTGAATACGCGGATAACTCGGCGCGGGAAGTGGTGATGTTCAGCTCGGTCATGCGTGCGCAGCTCTCTCTGGCCTGGGTGATCGGCCCGCCGCTGGCGTTTATGCTGGCGCTGAACTATGGCTTTACCACCATGTTTTCCATCGCTGCCGGCATTTTTGTCATCAGCCTGATACTGATTGCCTTTGCGCTACCCTCGGTGGCGCGAGTGGAGCAGACGACCGATAAACCCATCACCCAGGTGAGCGGCTGGCAGGATAAAAACGTCCGCATGCTGTTTATCGCGTCCATGCTGATGTGGACCTGCAACACCATGTACATCATTGATATGCCGCTGTGGATCAGCAGCGATCTGGGGTTGCCGGACAAGCTTGCGGGGATCCTGATGGGGACGGCTGCCGGCCTGGAAATTCCGGCGATGATCCTGGCGGGTTATTACGTTAAGCGTTTTGGAAAACGCCGCATGATGATCGTCGCCGTGGCGGCGGGAGTGCTTTTTTATCTGGGGCTGATCGTCTTCCATTCGCGCGAAGCACTGCTTGCGCTGCAGCTGTTTAACGCCGTGTTTATTGGCATCGTGGCCGGGATTGGGATGCTCTGGTTCCAGGACTTAATGCCGGGACGGGCAGGCTCTGCCACTACGCTCTTTACCAACAGCATTTCAACGGGCGTTATTCTGGCAGGGGTGATTCAGGGGGCGTTGTCACAAACCTACGGTCACGCGTCAGTGTACTGGATGATTGCGGCCATTTCCGTGGTGACGCTGGTGCTAACCTGCCGGGTAAAAGATGTGTGATTCTGAAAGGCGGCTTCACGCAATAAAACGATTTTCTGACAGGGTCTGAGAAGGCGCATAGCGCGCGTGGCGTCAGCCGAGGCTGTTTGCCTCAGGCTGACGCAAGAGGCAAACAGTAATGAGGCCCACATCAATTAACATTGATGGTGTACTGCACCATTTTGTTGGACGATGTTGATCTTCACCGGGATGGTACGCAGCCTACCCCATAAACGCAGGCTGTTTTTGCTCATAGGCGGAGATGGCATCTTCGTGCTGCAGCGTCAGGCCAATACTGTCCAGGCCATTCAGCATGCAGTGACGACGAAAGGCGTCAATGCTGAAGCTGTAGGATTTATCACCCGCTTTCACCACTTCCGCTTCCAGATCCACTTCAAACGAAATCCCAGGATTTGCCTTCACCAGGGCGAACAATTCGTCCACTTGCGCATCGCTCAGCGTCACCGGCAGCAGCTGGTTATTGAAGCTGTTGCCGTAGAAGATATCGGCAAAGCTTGGGGCGATAACCACTTTAAACCCGTAGTCGGTGAGCGCCCAGGGTGCATGTTCACGGGAAGAGCCGCAGCCAAAGTTTTCACGCGCCAGCAGAATCGATGCGCCTTTAAACTCCGGGAAGTTCAGCACGAACTCGGGATTGGGCACTTCGCCTTTGTCGTCCAGGAAACGCCAGTCGTTAAACAGATGCGCGCCAAACCCGGTACGGGTCACCTTCTGCAAAAACTGCTTTGGAATGATGGCGTCAGTGTCGACGTTAGCGGCGTCCAGTGGGACAACCCGGCCCGTATGTTGGGTAAATTTCTCTGCCATGATTGTCTCCTTATTTCAGGCTGCGAATATCGGCGAAATGACCGGTCACTGCCGCAGCGGCGGCCATTGCCGGGCTGACCAGGTGAGTACGCCCACCGCGGCCCTGACGGCCTTCAAAGTTACGGTTACTGGTGGAGGCACAACGCTCGCCAGGATTCAGGCGGTCATTGTTCATGGCCAGGCACATGGAGCAGCCAGGCAGGCGCCATTCGAAGCCCGCTTCGATAAAGATCTTATCCAGGCCTTCAGCTTCCGCCTGGGCTTTCACCGGGCCGGAACCCGGCACGACCAGCGCCTGAACGCCCGGTGCCACTTTACGGCCTTTGGCAATCTCGGCCGCCGCGCGTAAATCTTCGATACGGGAGTTGGTGCAGGAGCCGATAAACACTTTATCAATGGTCACGTCAGTCAACGGAATGCCTGGCTTCAGACCCATATAGGCCAGCGCTTTTTCCGCACTGGCGCGCTCGACCGGATCGCTGAAAGAGGCCGGGTCAGGAATATTATCGTTAACGGAAATCACCTGGCCCGGGTTGGTTCCCCAGGTGACCTGTGGCGCAATGTCTTCCGCCTGCAGCGTAACCACGGTGTCAAACGTCGCACCATCGTCGGTTTTCAGGGTTTTCCAGTACGCAACCGCCTCAATAAAATCCTGGTCTTTCGGCGCGTGCAGACGGCCCTTCACATAGCTGAAGGTTGTTTCGTCTGGCGCAACCAGGCCCGCTTTTGCCCCCATCTCAATGGCCATGTTGCAGAGCGTCATTCGGCCCTCCATGCTCAGTGCCTGGATGGCTTCACCGCAGAATTCCACCACGTGACCGGTGCCGCCTGCGCTGCCGGTTTTACCGATGATGGCCAGCACGATGTCTTTGGCGGTAATGCCCGGGGCCGCTTTGCCTTTCACTTCAATCTTCATGGTTTTGGCGCGGCCCTGTTTCAGGGTCTGCGTCGCCAGAACATGTTCGACTTCAGAGGTACCAATACCGAACGCCAGGGCCCCAAACGCGCCGTGGGTGGCCGTGTGGGAGTCACCGCAGACAATGGTCATGCCTGGCAGGGTGATGCCTTGTTCTGGCCCCATCACGTGGACGATACCCTGATACGGGTGGTTCAGATCGTAGAGCTCGACGCCAAATTCGTTGCAGTTTTTGATCAGCTCCTGCATCTGGATACGCGCCATTTCGCCCGACGCATTGATATCTTTGGTTTGCGTGGAGACGTTGTGATCCATTGTCGCGAAGGTTTTACCTGGCTGGCGCACCGGGCGCTTATGCGCACGCAGCCCGTCGAATGCCTGAGGGGAGGTAACCTCGTGCACCAGATGGCGATCGATATACAACAGTGGGGTTTCGTTTGGTGCCTCGTAAACTACGTGCGCATCAAACAATTTTTCATATAACGTTTTCGCCATGATTACACCCCTTCAGCGACATAGCGGGCAATAATGTCGCCCATTTCATCGGTACTGACTGCCGCCGTGCCGCGTGCTAAATCACCGGTACGGACACCTTCTTCTAACGCACGGTTAATGGCGTTTTCAATTGCGGTTGCTGCATCACCGGCATCAAGGCTGTAGCGCAACAGCAAGGCCAGGGAGAGGATCTGCGCAATCGGGTTGGCAATGTTTTTGCCGGCGATATCGGGCGCGGAGCCGCCTGCAGGTTCGTACAGGCCAAATCCCTCTTCATTGAGGCTGGCTGATGGCAACATCCCCATAGAGCCTGTGATCATTGCGCATTCGTCCGAGAGAATATCGCCGAACAGGTTGGAACACAGCAGAACGTCAAACTGCGACGGATCTTTAATCAGCTGCATGGTCGCGTTGTCGATGTACATATGGGACAGTTCGACATCCGGATACTGTTTCGCGACTTCACTGACGATTTCACGCCACAAAATAGAAGACTGCAGAACGTTCGCTTTATCGATAGACGTCACTTTATGGCGGCGTTTGCGCGCCGACTCAAAGGCGATATGGGCGATACGTTCAATTTCAAAACGGTGATAGACCTCGGTATCAAAGGCTTTTTCATGCTGACCGCTGCCTTCGCGCCCTTTAGGCTGCCCGAAGTAGATCCCGCCGGTCAGTTCACGCACGCACAGGATGTCAAAGCCGTTAGCCGCGATATCTGCACGCAGCGGACAGAACGTTTCCAGCCCCTGGTACAGCTTCGCCGGACGCAGGTTGCTGAACAATTTAAAATGTTTACGCAGTGGCAGCAGCGCGCCTCGCTCAGGCTGCCCGGCGGGCGGAAGGTGTTCCCATTTAGGGCCACCCACGGAGCCAAACAGCACTGCATCCGCATTTTCACACCCTTCAACGGTCGCTTTTGGCAGCGGAGTACCGTGATTATCGATGGCGATACCGCCCACATCATAGTGGCTGGTGGAGATTTTCATCGCAAAACGCGAACGAACGGCTTCCAGTACTTTCAGCGCCTGTGCCATCACTTCCGGGCCAATACCGTCACCCGGTAACACAGCAATATGGTAATTCTTCGACATTACACGGTTTCCTTGTTGTTCTCTTTATTCTGAGCTTTGCGTTGCAACTCTTTTTCAACTTCAGCGGCGCGCCAGATGTTGTTCAGCACGTGGACCATCGCCTTCGCGGAGGATTCAACAATATCCGTCGCCAGGCCCACACCGTGGAAACGACGGCCATTGTGGGTGACCACGATATCAACCTGACCCAGGGCATTCTCACCGTGGCCCTTGGCCGTCAGGTCATATTTCACCAGCTCTACGTCGTACTCGGTGACGCGGTTAATTGCGCGGTAAATGGCATCAACCGGGCCATTGCCGTTTGCCGCTTCGGCCTTAATGTCTTCGCCACAGGCCAGTTTGACCGAGGCAGTCGCAATGTCGCTGGAGCCTGACTGCACGCTGAAGTAATCGAGGCGGAAGTGCTCAGGCTCTTCCTGCTGTTTATTGATGAAGGCCAGCGCTTCCAGGTCATAGTCGAATACCTGACCTTTTTTATCGGCCAGCTTCAGGAAGGCGTCGTACAGCTGATCCATGTTGTAATCGCTGTCCTTATAACCCATCTCTTCCATACGGTGTTTCACCGCCGCACGACCGGAACGGGAGGTCAGGTTCAACTGAACCTGGTTCAGGCCGATGGATTCCGGGGTCATGATTTCGTAGTTTTCACGGTTTTTCAGCACGCCATCCTGATGAATACCGGAGGAGTGCGCAAAGGCGCCAGTACCCACAATCGCCTTGTTAGCCGGGATCGGCATGTTGCAGATCTGGCTGACGGTCTGGCTGGTACGCCAGATTTCGTTGTGATTGATGCGGGTATGCACGTTCATGATGTCTTTGCGCACTTTGATCGCCATGATCACTTCTTCCAGTGAACAGTTACCTGCACGTTCACCGATGCCGTTCATCGCGCCTTCTACCTGACGTGCACCGGCGTGCACCGCAGCGATGGCGTTGCCAACGGCCAGCCCCAGGTCATCGTGGGTATGTACGGAGATAATCGCTTGATCAATGTTTGGTACGCGTTCATACAGACCGGTAATGATGTTGGAGAACTCAAACGGCATGGTGTAGCCGACAGTGTCCGGGATATTGATGGTTTTAGCGCCCGCATTGATGGCAGCTTCCACCACGCGCGCCAAATCTTCAATCGGCGTACGGCCAGCATCTTCACAGGAGAATTCAACGTCATCCGTGTAGTTACGGGCACGTTTGACCATGTAGACCGCGCGCTCAATGACCTCATCCAGCGTGCTGCGCAGCTTGGTGGCAATGTGCATAGGAGAGGTAGCAATAAAGGTATGAATACGGAATGCTTCGGCAACCTTCAACGACTCGGCTGCAACATCGATATCTTTTTCCACACAGCGTGCCAGGCCACAGACGCGGCTGTTCTTAATGGTACGCGCAATGGTCTGCACGGATTCGAAGTCACCCGGAGAAGAGACAGGGAAACCGACCTCCATCACGTCGACACCCATACGTTCGAGAGCCAGCGCGATCTGCAGTTTCTCTTTCACACTCAGGCTTGCCTGTAATGCCTGTTCACCGTCACGTAAAGTTGTATCGAAAATAATGACTTGCTGGCTCATGGGTTAGGTCCTTGTCAGTCTTAGGGCGCCTTGCTACGAGCATAAAAAAACCCGCGCAGTGGCGCGGGTTTTTAGTCTTACTGGTGACGATTCAACGCTGAATTTCGCCCGCCAGTCTACCGCGCACAGTGGATGCGTTTAGTAGTAGTAGACCGGTGAAACGAATGGTGCGAATCATGAATCGTGCTCCGTTAAATTCAATATGCTTTTAGTGGTACTGGATACGACTGTGCATGTCAACCCCTGCAGGCAAAAACGCACCCGGCTGGCCTGGTTGACAGGATATGTGCTTTAGCTAATTGTGCTGGGTTTTGCTTTTCCGACCCTACAAATTGTCTAATTTTGGACTGAGAAAAAGGTTGCAGAAATAATTGAATATAATTGTGATGAATAAATTAAAAGTTCGCTACCCAATTGTGTGGGACGCAAATGGGTTTGATATCATTAAGTTATAAATGCGGTGAATGTTTTTTATCACTTCGGATGTCTAATGGTTATTACAGATTGTTAACTTATTTAATCGGGGTTGCAATAACAGTTTAATAATACTTAAGACATCATTAACCCGCTGGCGATTGTATATTGGTCTAGTTTATGGTTTCATTCAAATCCTAAAGTGAAGTATATCATTTGCAGTGGTGTTTATTTTATCGTTTGTCAGCGAAGAAAAGTCATTTTCGCTAAACTGTTCTTTATATTTTCCGAATTTAAAATAATTCTCTTTCGCTGATCGTATATGCATGGTAAATCATATTCTTCGGAATTATTACAGTACGTTGGCAAAGGGAGTGTAGCGTGACAGTGGAGTCAGAAGTGCCAGAAATTAATATTAAACAACCTCAAACTACTGATGGGATTAAACCGCAGTTACGTACGGTGGACCTTAATCTGCTCACGGTATTTGATGCTGTCATGCAGGAGCAGAATATCACCCGGGCGGCCCATACGTTGGGGATGTCTCAGCCCGCGGTCAGTAATGCTGTTGCCAGACTTAAGGTTATGTTTAACGACGAGTTATTCGTTCGTTACGGGAGAGGAATACAGCCTACCGCACGGGCATTCCAGTTATTCGGCTCTATCCGTCAGGCGTTGCAGCTGGTTCAGAACGAGCTGCCAGGGTCAGGCTTTGAACCTTTAAGCAGTGAGCGTGTATTCAATCTTTGTGTTTGCAGTCCGTTAGATAATTATTTGACGTCGATTATTTATAATAAAGTTGAAGAGATCGCTCCCAATATCCATCTGGTTTTTAAATCATCCTTAAATCAAAACACAGAGCATCAGTTACGCTACCAGGAGACCGAGTTCGTTCTGGGATATGAAGAATTTCGACGTCCTGAATTTTCTTGCGTTCCGCTCTTTAAAGATGAAATGGTGTTGGTCGCCAGTAAAAAACACCCCCGACTCAATTCTCCGCTTCGGGAAAGTGACGTTTATAGCGAGCAGCATGCTGTTGTTGCGCTCGACAGATATGCTTCCTTTAGCCTGCCGTGGTATGACACGGCGGATAAACAGGCAAGCGTTGCTTATCAGGGAATGGCAATGGTCAGCGTATTGAACGTGGTCTCGCAGACACATCTGGTGGCTATTGCACCACGCTGGCTGGCTGAAGAGTTTTCCGGTCAACTACAACTGCAAATGTTGCCGTTGCCGCTCAAGCTGAATAGCCGTACCTGCTATCTCTCCTGGCATGAAGCCGCCGGTCGGGATAAAGGGCACCAGTGGATGGAAGAGTTACTGATCAGTATTTGCCGTCGATAAGCGCATCAGGATAAATTGCATCCTCGCGTGTGATTTATCCTGGTTTTTTCTCTGTTATTGTTATTTTATTCTGTTGTGAATTTTTTCTTACTGCTCTCTGGCTCGCAAAAATAGATGATTTCCTGAATCGACGCGCTTTTCAGCGATGATTAATCATCTCATCCTCTAATACCAGATGAATTGACCATATCCTTCCTTAATACCTGTTTTTTCTGCTTTGCGAACCGTTTAGCTCACCCGGTCTGCTAATTGCCTGCCTCATAACGAGCGGTTAAGGTAACGATCACTCTGCAAAATATAAGATTGGTTTAACCCAGTCGTAAGACGGTGCGGAAATGAATTCTGCATCTCGTCTATAACAAAATGCCTGGAGGCAAAGCATGGAGATGTTGTCTGGCGCGGAAATGGTCGTCCGATCGTTAATCGATCAGGGCGTGAAGCAAGTGTTCGGTTATCCCGGAGGCGCAGTCCTGGATATTTATGATGCGCTTCATACGGTAGGCGGCATTGACCATGTTTTAGTACGCCACGAGCAGGCGGCGGTGCATATGGCTGACGGGCTGGCCCGCGCGACAGGTGAAGTAGGCGTGGTATTAGTGACGTCCGGTCCCGGCGCGACAAACGCCATCACCGGCATTGCCACGGCGTATATGGACTCTATCCCGCTGGTTATTCTATCCGGCCAGGTGGCGACGTCACTGATCGGCTACGACGCGTTCCAGGAGTGCGACATGGTGGGAATTTCACGTCCCGTTGTGAAGCACAGCTTCCTGGTTAAGCAAACTGAAGACATCCCGGGGATATTGAAAAAAGCCTTCTGGCTGGCAGCAAGCGGGCGTCCCGGCCCGGTGGTGGTCGATCTGCCGAAAGATATCTTGAACCCGGCGAACAAGCTTCCTTATGTCTGGCCGGAGTCGGTGAGTATGCGCTCATACAACCCAACGACGCAGGGCCACAAGGGGCAGATCAAACGTGCCTTGCAAACGCTGCTGGCCGCCAAAAAACCGGTAGTCTATGTCGGTGGTGGGGCAATCAATTCTGCCTGTGAAGGGCAGCTTCGGGAGTTTATCGAGAAACTCAATCTTCCCGTTGCGTCGTCGCTGATGGGGCTGGGCGCTTTCCCGGCAACTCACCGTCAGGCTCTGGGGATGCTGGGTATGCACGGTACCTATGAAGCCAACATGACGATGCACCATTCCGATGTGATCTTTGCCGTCGGCGTGCGCTTTGACGATCGCACCACCAACAATCTGGCGAAATACTGCCCGAACGCCACCGTGCTTCATATTGATATCGATCCCACTTCTATTTCGAAAACGGTGTCTGCGGATGTGCCGATCGTCGGTGATGCCCGCCAGGTGCTGGAGCAAATGTTGGATCTGCTGGCACAGGAGCCCCCTTCCCAGCCGCTGGATGAGATCCGTGACTGGTGGCAGCAGATCGAACAATGGCGCGCGCGTCAGTGCCTGAAGTATGACACGCAAAGCGACAGCATTAAGCCGCAGGCGGTGATCGAAACTATCTGGCGGCTGACGAAAGGCGAGGCATACGTGACGTCTGACGTGGGTCAGCATCAGATGTTCGCGGCCCTTTATTATCCGTTTGATAAACCGCGCCACTGGATTAACTCCGGAGGGTTAGGAACGATGGGCTTTGGCTTGCCTGCCGCACTGGGCGTCAAGCTGGCTCTGCCTGACGAAACCGTCGTCTGCGTGACGGGAGACGGCAGTATTCAGATGAACATCCAGGAGCTGTCGACGGCCCTTCAGTATGAGCTGCCGGTACTGGTGCTGAACCTGAATAACGGTTATCTCGGGATGGTGAAGCAGTGGCAGGATATGATCTACTCTGGTCGTCACTCTCAGTCCTACATGACGTCACTGCCTGACTTTGTTCGTCTGGCTGAAGCCTACGGCCATATTGGGATGCGAGTGACCGATCCGGCAGAGCTCGAAACGAAGCTCGGTGAAGCGCTTGAGCACGTTAAAAATAACCGCCTCGTTTTTATGGATGTCATTGTTGATGGCACCGAGCACGTATACCCGATGCATATTCGCGGTGGTGGTATGGATGAAATGTGGTTAAGCAAAACGGAGAGAACCTGATATGCGCCGGATATTATCTGTTTTACTGGAAAACGAGTCTGGCGCACTGTCGCGCGTCATTGGCCTTTTTGCACAGCGCGGCTATAACATTGAAAGCCTGACCGTTGCGCCGACTGACGATCCGACGCTGTCGCGCATGACCATCCAGACCGTCGGCGATGCCAAAGTGCTTGAGCAGATCGAGAAACAGCTGCATAAGCTGGTCGATGTTCTGCGCGTCAGCGAGCTGGGGCAGGGTGCCTACGTTGAGCGAGAGGTCATGCTGGTGAAAATCCAGGCCAGCGGTTACGGGCGCGAGGAAGTGAAACGTAACACGGATATCTTCCGTGGGCAGATTATAGACGTCACGCCTTCTATATATACGGTTCAGCTGGCCGGAACGAGTGACAAGCTGGATGCCTTCCTGGCATCTGTACGGGATGTGGCAAAAATTGTTGAGGTTGCGAGATCGGGTGTTGTTGGCCTGTCACGCGGCGATAAGATCATGCGTTAGTTGTCTAAAAGGTTCGCCTCTTTCTGCCCGGTCACCAAAGCCGGGCTTTTTTTTGTGTAATCAGCCGACAACAGAGATAAAAGCGGTTGCCGCGAAGGCTATTCTGCGTTTAGATGTTAAAAGATTTAACCATAACCTTGCCAAGGCCATGGACTCTTTTCATTTTTTAAGGGGCAATTGTGAAACTGGATGAAATCGCCCGGCTAGCCGGCGTGTCACGAACAACGGCCAGCTATGTGATTAACGGTAAAGCAAAGCAGTACCGTGTCAGCGATAAGACCGTTGAAAAAGTTATGGCGGTGGTTCGTGAACATAACTACCATCCGAATGCTGTCGCAGCTGGCCTGCGTGCCGGACGCACCCGCTCTATTGGCCTGGTGATCCCGGATCTGGAAAACACCAGCTATACCCGTATCGCCAACTATCTTGAACGTCAGGCGCGCCAGCGTGGTTATCAGTTGCTGATTGCCTGCTCGGAAGACCAGCCCGACAACGAGATGCGCTGTATTGAGCATCTGCTCCAGCGTCAGGTCGATGCCATCATCGTCTCCACCTCTTTACCGCCTGAACACCCGTTTTATCAGCGCTGGGCGAACGACCCATTCCCGATTGTGGCGCTGGATCGTGCGCTCGACAGGGAGCATTTCACGAGCGTCGTCGGTGCCGATCAGGATGATGCCGAGATGCTGGCGGCAGAGCTGAGAACCTTCCCGGCTGAAACGGTGCTGTATCTGGGGGCGCTGCCTGAACTGTCAGTCAGCTTCCTGCGTGAACAGGGGTTCAGAACCGCCTGGAAAGACGATCCCCGTGAGGTGCACTACCTCTATGCCAACAGCTATGAACGTGAAGCGGCCGCACAGCTTTTCGAGAAATGGCTGGAAACGCACCCGATGCCGCAGGCGCTATTCACCACCTCATTTGCTCTGCTGCAGGGGGTGATGGATGTGACCTTACGCCGTGAGGGTAAACTGCCTTCCGACCTGGCCATCGCGACCTTCGGTGATAACGAGCTGCTCGACTTCCTCCAGTGCCCGGTTCTGGCGGTGGCTCAACGCCATCGTGATGTGGCTGAACGCGTGCTGGAAATTGTGCTGGCAAGTCTGGACGAGCCGCGTAAACCGAAGCCGGGTCTGACGCGAATTAAACGTAATCTTTACCATCGCGGAATTCTGAGCCGCCATAAATGAAATGACGGGGCGGAGAAATCTGCCCCCTTTTGACGAAATAATTCGCCGGGATAATTCCCGTAGAGAAATTAGGATAATTCTTGCGAATTTACCTTCTGCTATTTTTCTTAATTCATTTTGGCGTTTAATGGTTCCTTTAAAGGACGTTTAAACGATTTTAAATGCCTGTCTTTGTATTATTTTGTTACAAACCCTCTTCCGGCGATGAATATTCAGACGTTTTTCCTTCTCCTGTGCCAGCTTGCACGGCAACCGCCGCGTTTCGCGAGCCCTGGGGTGAATCTGGCGCTGTTATCCCCTGAGAATCTGTCATAAAATGCTGCCCGCGTCGCAAACTGACACTTTATATTTATCTGCGATGATATTGAGTGAGCCTTAACGCTAGTGTGCATATTCGGTTTTTTTCTTACAAATATTCATAACGTTAATTTTGCCTCGCCAGTTGTGCAGTTATTAACCAGGACTGTTTATCTCTGTAAATAGAGGCCTTTCGGGCCTGTATAGGGAGAGTCCTGGCTTGACAAGCTTTTCCCTCGCTCCGTAAACTCCTTTAGGTGGGAATTTGTGGGTTAAAGTGGTGAGGAGGGGTGAGACTGGCATGTTCCGTGGAGCTACGTTAGTCAATCTCGACAGCAAAGGGCGTTTATCGGTACCAACCCGATACCGCGACCAGCTGATTGAGAACGCTACGGGTCAAATGGTTTGCACCATTGACATCAACTCCCCCTGCCTGCTGCTTTACCCCTTACCTGAATGGGAAATTATTGAGCAAAAGCTGTCGCGACTGTCGAGCATGAACCCGCAGGAACGCCGCGTGCAGCGGTTGTTATTGGGACATGCCAGTGAATGTCAGATGGATAGCGCAGGCCGGTTACTGATTGCCCCTGTGTTACGGCAACATGCCGGTCTGACCAAAGAAGTGATGCTGGTCGGGCAGTTCAACAAGTTTGAACTGTGGGATGAAACGACCTGGTATCAACAGGTCAAGGAAGATATCGACGCTGAGCAGTCTGATTCCGCGACATTATCGGAACGGCTGCAGGACTTGTCTCTATAAATATGATGGAAAATTACAAACATAAAACGGTGCTGCTGGATGAGGCCGTTAACGGCCTGAATATTCGTCCGGACGGCATCTACATTGATGGCACTTTTGGTCGCGGTGGCCACTCGCGCTTAATCCTCTCCCAGCTTGGAGCGGAAGGGCGTCTGCTGGCAATCGATCGCGATCCGCAGGCGATTGCCGTTGCGCAAACCATCGATGACCCACGCTTTTCCATCGTGCATGGACCTTTCTCTGCGCTCGCTGAATATGTTGCCGAGCGTGGCCTGACGGGCAAGATCGACGGAATCCTTCTCGATCTTGGCGTCTCTTCACCCCAGCTTGATGATGCTGAACGCGGCTTCTCCTTTATGCGCGATGGTCCGCTGGACATGCGCATGGATCCTACTCGCGGTCAGTCTGCCGCCGAGTGGTTACAGACCGCGGACGAAGCGGATATTGCTTGGGTGATCAAAACCTTCGGCGAGGAGCGTTTTGGCAAGCGTATCGCGCGCGCCATCGTTGAGCGTAACCGCATTGAGCCGATGACCCGCACGAAAGAGCTGGCCGAGGTGATCGCGGCAGCGACGCCGGTGAAGGATAAGCACAAACATCCCGCGACCCGTACCTTCCAGGCGGTTCGCATCTGGGTAAACAGTGAACTGGAGGAAATAGAGCTGGCGCTAAAAAGCTCGCTCGACGTGCTGGCCCCGGGTGGGCGGTTATCCATCATCAGCTTCCATTCGCTGGAAGACCGCATTGTGAAGCGCTTTATGCGTGAACAAAGCCGCGGTCCACAGGTTCCAGCGGGGCTGCCGATGACGGAAGAACAACTCAGGAAGCTGGGTGGCCGTCAGTTGCGAGCATTAGGCAAGTTGATGCCGGGCGAAGAAGAAGTGGCACAGAATCCACGCGCCCGTAGTTCAGTGCTGCGTGTTGCAGAGAGGACGAACGCATGATCGGCAGAGTGACAGAGACCCTAAGCAAAGTTAAGGATTCGTTAGGAAGCAACGAGCGCCATGCCTTGCCTGGCGTGATCGGCGACGATCTTTTGCGGTTTGGGAAACTGCCACTCTGTCTGTTCATTTGCATCATTGTCACGGCCGTCACGGTGGTCACGACTGCCCACCACACACGCTTATTAACTGCGCAACGCGAGCAGATGGTACTGGAACGCGATGCGCTGGATATTGAATGGCGAAACCTGATCCTTGAAGAAAATGCGCTCGGCGATCACAGCCGGGTTGAACGGATCGCAACGGAAAAGCTGCAATTGCAGCATGTTGATCCTTCTCAGGAAAATATTGTAGTACAAAAATAAGGGAAAACGCGACGCATGAGAGCAGCGGCAAAAACGCTTAAACCAAAACGTCAGGAAGAACAGGCCAACTTTATCAGTTGGCGTTTTGCGTTGCTTTGCGGCTGCATTTTACTGGCGCTGGGTTTCCTGCTGGGACGCGTGGCGTGGTTGCAAATTATCGCCCCTGACATGCTGGTTCGACAGGGCGACATGCGTTCCCTTCGCGTTCAGGAAGTGTCGACGTCCCGCGGGATGATCACCGACCGCTCAGGCCGTCCACTGGCCGTGAGCGTACCGGTTAAAGCCATTTGGGCCGATCCGAAAGAGCTGCACGATGCGGGTGGTATTACGCTTGATAACCGCTGGAAGGCGCTCTCGGATGCCCTGAAAATGCCGCTGGATCAGCTCGCTTCCCGCGTCAACGCCAATCCAAAAGGGCGTTTTATCTATCTGGCGCGTCAGGTCAACCCTGACATGGCGGACTACATTCGTAAGCTGAAGCTGCCGGGTATTCACCTTCGTGAAGAATCCCGCCGCTACTATCCTTCCGGCGAAGTAACCGCTCACCTCATTGGCTTTACCAACGTGGATAGCCAGGGGATTGAGGGCGTTGAAAAAAGCTTCGATAAGTGGCTCACCGGCCAGCCTGGCGAGCGAATTGTTCGTAAAGACCGCTACGGCCGCGTTATCGAAGATATCTCTTCCACGGACAGTCAGGCGGCACACAACCTGGCGCTGAGTATTGATGAGCGTCTGCAGGCATTGGTCTACCGCGAGCTGAACAACGCTGTCGCCTTCAACAAGGCGGAATCCGGCAGCGCCGTGCTGGTGGACGTCAGTACGGGCGAAGTGCTGGCGATGGCCAACAGCCCGTCCTATAACCCGAACAACTTTACCGGCACCGCAAAAGATGCGATGCGTAACCGGGCGATTACCGACGTGTTCGAACCGGGCTCCACGGTGAAACCGATGGTGGTCATGACGGCGCTCCAGCGTGGCATCGTCAATGAAAACACGGTTCTGAACACGATCCCTTACCGTATTAACGGCCACGAGATTAAAGACGTGGCGCGCTACAGCGAATTGACCCTGACCGGGGTTTTACAGAAGTCGAGTAACGTTGGCGTTTCAAAGCTGGCGTTAGCGATGCCGTCCTCAGCGTTAGTAGAGACTTACTCACGTTTTGGGCTTGGAAAGGCGACCAATTTGGGGTTGGTCGGAGAACGCAGTGGCTTATATCCTCAAAAACAACGGTGGTCTGACATAGAGAGGGCCACCTTCTCTTTCGGCTACGGGCTAATGGTAACGCCGTTACAGTTAGCGCGAGTCTACGCAACGATTGGCAGCTATGGCGTCTATCGTCCGCTGTCCATTACCAAAGTTGATCCACCGGTTCCGGGTGAGCGTATCTTCCCGGAATCCATCGTTCGTACCGTCGTTCATATGATGGAAAGCGTGGCGCTGCCTGGCGGCGGCGGCGTGAAGGCGGCGATCAAAGGCTATCGCATCGCCATCAAAACCGGTACCGCGAAAAAAGTGGGGCCAGACGGCCGTTACATCAACAAATACATTGCCTATACCGCAGGCGTTGCGCCTGCCAGTAATCCGCGTTTTGCGCTGGTGGTCGTCATTAACGATCCACAGGCGGGTAAATACTACGGCGGCGCCGTTTCCGCGCCTGTGTTCGGGGCCATCATGGGCGGCGTGTTGCGCACCATGAACATCGAACCGGATGCGCTGGCAACGGGCGAGAAAAGTGAATTTGTAATTAATCAAGGCGAGGGTACAGGTGGCAGATCGTAATTTGCGCGACCTTCTCGCTCCGTGGGTGCCTAATGCACCGGAGCGAGCACTGCGAGAGATGGTACTGGACAGCCGTGCGGCTGCTTCTGGCGATCTTTTTGTGGCGGTGGTCGGTCATCAGGCGGACGGGCGTCGTTATATCCCGCAGGCGATTGCGCAAGGTGTTGCTGCCATTATTGCTGAGGCTAAAGATGAGGCAACTGACGGTGAAATCCGTGAAATGCACGGGGTGCCGGTCATCTATCTCAGCCAGTTAAACGAGCGTCTTTCTGCGCTGGCCGGACGTTTCTATCACGAACCGTCCGATCGGCTGCGTCTGGTGGGCGTGACAGGTACAAACGGCAAAACCACGACCACGCAGCTCATGGCGCAGTGGGCGCAGCTGCTGGGTGAAACCGGTGCGGTCATGGGAACTGTCGGTAACGGTCTGTTGGGCAAAGTGAGCCCGACCGAAAACACCACCGGCTCCGCGGTCGACGTACAGCACGTGCTGGCCGGCCTGGCAGGGCAGGGGGCAACCTTTGCCGCGATGGAAGTCTCTTCCCACGGTCTGGTGCAGCACCGCGTGGCGGCGCTGAAGTTTGCCGCCTCGGTGTTCACTAACCTGAGCCGCGATCACCTTGATTATCATGGTGATATGGAGCATTACGAAGCGGCGAAATGGCTGCTCTACTCCACCCACCATAGCGGACAGGCCATCATCAACGCTGACGACGAAGTCGGTCGCCGCTGGCTGGCGAAGCTGCCGGATGCGGTTGCGGTGTCGATGGAAGACCATATCAACCCGAACTGCCACGGCCGCTGGCTGAAGGCGGTTGCGGTGGATTATCACGACAGTGGCGCCTCCATTCGTTTTAGCTCCTCATGGGGTGACGGTGAAATTGAAAGCCGTCTGATGGGCGCGTTTAACGTCAGCAACCTGCTGCTGGCGCTGGCGACGCTGCTGGCGCTGGGTTATCCGATGAACGCGCTGCTGGAAACGGCTAAGCGTCTGCAGCCGGTATGCGGCCGTATGGAAGTGTTCAGCGCACCGGGCAAACCGACCGTGGTGGTCGATTATGCCCACACGCCGGACGCACTAGAAAAAGCACTGGAAGCGGCGCGTCTGCACTGCACCGGTAAGCTCTGGTGTGTGTTTGGCTGCGGTGGCGACCGTGATAAGGGCAAACGTCCACTGATGGGTGCCATTGCTGAACAGTTCGCGGATATTCCGGTTGTGACCGATGACAACCCGCGTACTGAAGAGCCGCGCGCCATTATTAACGACATTCTATCGGGCATGCTGGATGCAGGCCGCGCCCGCGTGGTGGAAGGCCGTGCGGAAGCCGTGACCAACGCCATCATGCAGGCTCAGGAAAACGACGTTGTGCTGCTGGCCGGGAAAGGCCATGAGGATTATCAGATTGTTGGCAACCGTCGTCTCGATTATTCGGACCGCGTCACGGCTGCGCGTCTGCTGGGAGTCGTGGCATGATTAGCATCACCTTAAGTCAGGCCGCTGCGGTACTGCAGGGCGAGCTGCTGGGTCACGAGCTGACCATCGAGGCCGTGACGACCGATACCCGCAAAGTGACCCCGGGTTGTCTGTTTGTGGCGCTGAAGGGCGAACGTTTTGACGCGCATGATTTTGCACAACAGGCCAGGGAGAATGGTGCAGGGGCGCTGCTGGTCAGCCGTAAACTCGCTGTCGATCTGCCGCAGATCGTGGTGAAAGATACCCGTCTGGCATTCGGCGAGCTGGCGGCCTGGGTTCGTCAGCAGGTACCGACGCGTGTCGTCGCGCTGACCGGTTCATCAGGCAAAACCTCTGTGAAAGAGATGACTGCGGCCATCCTGAGCCAGTGCGGAAATACGCTTTATACGGCAGGCAACCTTAACAATGATATCGGCGTGCCGATGACATTACTTCGCCTGACCAAAGAGCATGAATTTGCCGTGATCGAGTTAGGGGCAAACCACCAGGGCGAAATCGCCTGGACCGTGAGCCTGACGCGCCCGGAAGCAGCGCTGGTGAATAACCTGGCCGCTGCACATCTGGAAGGTTTTGGTTCGCTGGAAGGCGTGGCGAAAGCTAAAGGCGAGATCTATACCGGCCTGCCGGAAGATGGTATCGCCATTATGAATGCCGACAACAATGACTGGCTGAACTGGCAACAGATCATTGGTTCCCGCAAGACCTGGCGCTTCTCGTCGAACGCGGCCAACAGTGATTTTACCGCGACCAATATTCATGTGACTTCGCATGGCACGGAATTCACCCTTAATACCCCAACCGGGGGCATTGAGGTGCTTCTGCCATTGCCGGGTCGTCATAATATCGCCAATGCGCTCGCGGCAGCGGCGCTGTCGATGGCGGTTGGTGCGTCGCATCAGGCGATTAAAACCGGTCTGGCAAATTTAAACGCCGTGCCGGGGCGTCTGTTCCCGATCCAGCTTGCGGAAAACAAACTGCTTCTGGATGACTCCTATAACGCGAACGTCGGCTCAATGACCGCGGCGGTGCAGGTGTTGTCTGAGATGCCAGGTTATCGCGTGCTGGTGGTGGGCGATATGGCTGAGCTGGGTGATGAAAGCGAAGCGTGTCATGTCCAGGTGGGGGACGCGGCGAAAGCGGCAGGTATTGATTGCGTGCTGAGCGCCGGAAAACTGAGCCAGGCGATTAGCCATGCCAGCGGTGTTGGCGAGCACTTTGCCGATAAAGCCGCGCTGATTGAACGCCTTAAGGCATTGATGACAGAAAAACAAATTGTGACTGTGTTAGTGAAAGGTTCACGTAGTGCCGCCATGGAAGAGGTTGTGCACGCATTACAGGAGAACGGGACATGTTAGTTTGGCTGGCCGAACATTTGGTCAAATATTATTCAGGCTTTAACGTCTTTTCCTATCTGACGTTTCGCGCCATTGTCAGCCTGCTGACTGCGCTGTTCATCTCTTTGTGGATGGGCCCGCGCATGATTGCCCGTCTGCAAAAACTCTCCTTCGGTCAGGTTGTGCGTAACGACGGTCCGGAGTCGCACTTCAGCAAGCGGGGTACGCCGACCATGGGCGGGATCATGATCCTGACCGCGATCGTTGTTTCCGTACTGCTGTGGGCTTATCCCTCTAACCCGTACGTCTGGTGCGTACTTACCGTGCTGGTGGGCTACGGCATCATTGGGTTTGTTGATGATTACCGCAAGGTCGTGCGTAAAGACACCAAAGGTCTGATCGCCCGCTGGAAATACTTCTGGATGTCGGTGATTGCGCTGGGTGTGGCCTTCGCGCTGTATCTGGCAGGAAAAGACACACCCGCCACCGAGCTGGTGGTGCCGTTCTTTAAAGATGTGATGCCGCAACTGGGGCTGTTCTACATTCTGCTGGCCTACTTCGTCATCGTGGGCACCGGTAACGCCGTAAACCTGACCGACGGTCTGGATGGCCTGGCGATTATGCCAACCGTCTTCGTCGCCGCCGGTTTTGCGCTGGTGGCGTGGGCCACCGGTAACATGAACTTTGCTAACTATCTGCACATTCCATACCTGCGACACGCAGGCGAACTGGTTATCGTCTGTACGGCGATTGTCGGGGCGGGACTGGGCTTCCTGTGGTTCAACACCTACCCGGCGCAGGTCTTTATGGGTGACGTCGGTTCACTGGCTCTGGGCGGCGCGCTGGGCATTATTGCCGTACTGCTGCGCCAGGAGTTCCTGCTGGTGATTATGGGTGGGGTATTTGTGGTTGAAACCCTTTCAGTGATTTTGCAGGTCGGGTCCTTCAAGCTGCGCGGTCAGCGCATCTTCCGTATGGCACCGATTCACCATCACTATGAACTGAAAGGCTGGCCGGAACCGCGCGTGATTGTGCGCTTCTGGATTATTTCGCTGATGCTGGTGCTGATTGGCCTGGCAACGCTGAAGGTACGTTAATCATGGCAGATTACCAGGGCAAAAAAGTCGTTATCATCGGGTTGGGGCTGACAGGCCTCTCCTGCGTGGACTTTTTCCTCGCGCGCGGCGTGACGCCTCGCGTAATGGATACGCGTGTTTCTCCGCCGGGTCTGGATAAACTGCCGGAACAGGTTGAACGCCACCTTGGTGGTCTGAATGATGACTGGCTGCTGGCAGCCGATCTGATTGTCGCCAGCCCCGGTATGGCGCTGGCGCATCCTTCACTCAGCGCCGCGGCCGATGCGGGCGTTGAGATTGTCGGTGATATTGAGTTGTTCTGCCGTGAAGCGCAGGCACCCGTTGTCGCGATTACCGGCTCTAACGGTAAAAGCACCGTCACCACCCTTGTGGGTGAGATGGCGAAAGCGGCGGGCATGAACGTGGGCGTGGGAGGCAATATTGGCCTGCCAGCGCTAATGCTGCTGGATAAGGGCTGTGAATTGTACGTCCTCGAGCTTTCCAGCTTCCAGCTGGAAACGACCTCCAGCCTTCGTGCGGCCGCGGCGACGATCCTTAACGTTACTGAAGATCATATGGATCGCTATCCGTTTGGTCTGCAGCAGTACCGCGCCGCCAAACTGCGCATTTATGAAAATGCGAAGGTCTGCGTCGTCAACGCGGATGACGCCCTGACCATGCCGGTGCGCGGGGCGGACGATCGCTGCATTAGCTTTGGCATCACCATGGGTGACTATCATCTTAACCGTCAGCTGGGCGAAACCTGGCTGCGCGTGAAGGGTGAGAAAGTGCTGAACGTGAAAGAGATGAAGCTTACCGGCCAGCATAACTACACCAATGCTCTGGCGGCGCTGGCGCTGGCGGATGCCGTAGGGCTGCCGCGTTCGTCCAGCCTGCAAGCATTGACCACCTTTACCGGCCTGGCGCACCGTTTCCAGCTGACGCTGGAGCATAACGGTGTGCGCTGGATTAATGACTCAAAAGCCACCAACGTCGGCAGTACCGAGGCCGCCCTGAACGGCCTGCACGTTGAAGGGACCCTGCATTTACTGCTGGGCGGCGACGGTAAATCGGCGGATTTCTCCACGCTGAAACCGTATCTCGCCGGGAATAATATCCGCTTGTACTGCTTTGGTCGCGACGGCAGTGAGCTGGCTGAGCTGCGTCCTGACATTGCCGAGCAAACCGAGACCATGGAGCAGGCGATGCGGCTGATTGCCCCTCGCGTGAAGCCGGGTGATATGGTCCTGCTCTCCCCGGCCTGCGCCAGCCTCGATCAATTCAAGAATTTCGAACAGCGTGGCGATCTCTTTACCCGTCTGGCGAAGGAGTTAGGCTGATGCGTTTATCTCTCCCTCGCCTGAAAATGCCGCGCCTGCCAGGATTTGGCGTTCTGGCGTGGGTGTTTGCGGCACTCAAAGGCTGGGTGATGGGCTCTCGTCAAAAAGATAACGACAGCCTGGTTATGTACGACCGTACGCTCTTCTGGCTCACGCTGGGACTGGCGGCGGTTGGTTTTATCATGGTGACCTCGGCGTCAATGCCTGTTGGGCAGCGGCTGGCGAACGATCCATTCCTGTTTGCGAAACGTGATGGCCTGTACATCATCCTGGCGTTCTGTCTGGCGCTGGTGACATTACGTCTGCCGATGGAGTTCTGGCAGCGGCACAGTACCGCGATGCTGATCGCCTCCATCATTATGCTGCTGATCGTGCTGGTGGTGGGGAGCTCTGTAAACGGGGCATCGCGCTGGATTGCCTTTGGCCCACTGCGTATTCAGCCCGCGGAATTTACCAAGCTCTCTCTGTTCTGCTACCTGGCTAACTACCTGGTACGTAAAGTGGATGAAGTGCGTAATAACCTGCGCGGCTTCTTAAAACCCATGGGCGTTATTCTGGTGCTGGCGGTCTTACTGCTGGCGCAGCCTGACCTTGGTACCGTGGTCGTGCTGTTTGTCACCACGCTGGCAATGCTGTTCCTGGCCGGGGCGAAGCTGTGGCAGTTCATCGCCATCATCGGAATGGGTATCTCAGCGGTTGTGCTGCTGATCCTCGCCGAGCCTTACCGTATCCGCCGTGTGACCTCATTCTGGAACCCGTGGGAAGACCCGTTTGGCAGCGGTTATCAGCTGACGCAGTCGCTGATGGCTTTTGGTCGCGGTGAAGTCTGGGGTCAGGGCCTGGGCAACTCGGTACAAAAACTGGAGTATTTACCCGAAGCGCACACTGACTTCATCTTCTCCATTATTGGGGAAGAACTGGGTTATATCGGTGTGGTATTAGCGCTATTAATGGTATTCTTCGTCGCTTTCCGCGCCATGTCGATTGGGCGGAAAGCGCTGGAGATCGATCACCGCTTTTCAGGTTTCTTAGCCTGCTCAATAGGTATCTGGTTTAGTTTCCAGGCATTGGTTAACGTCGGGGCCGCAGCGGGTATGCTGCCGACCAAAGGCCTGACGTTGCCGTTGATCAGTTATGGTGGTTCCAGTCTGCTGATTATGTCGACGGCCATCATGATGTTGTTACGCATAGATTATGAAACGCGTCTGGAAAAAGCCCAGGCGTTTACACGAGGTTCACGATGAATCAACCGAAGCGGTTAATGGTGATGGCAGGCGGTACCGGTGGACATGTGTTCCCGGGGCTCGCAGTTGCGCACCATTTAATGGATCAGGGCTGGCAGGTACGCTGGCTGGGAACCGCGGACCGCATGGAAGCCGACCTGGTACCGAAGCACGGTATCGAGATCGACTTTATTCGCATTTCCGGCTTACGCGGAAAAGGCATTAAGGCCCAGCTTCTGGCACCGGTGCGTATTTTCAACGCCTGGCGTCAGGCGCGCGCCATCATGAAGCGTTTTAAGCCTGATGTGGTGCTGGGGATGGGCGGCTATGTTTCTGGCCCGGGTGGGCTGGCGGCCTGGTCATTGGGCATCCCCGTGGTGCTGCATGAGCAGAACGGCATTGCCGGTCTGACCAATAAATGGCTGGCGAAAATTGCCACCAAAGTGATGCAGGCTTTCCCGGGAGCCTTCCCGAAGGCGGACGTGGTGGGTAACCCGGTGCGCGTAGACGTGCTGGCGCTGCCATTACCGGATGCGCGCCTGCCTGGTCGTGAAGGGCCGGTCCGTGTGCTGGTCGTTGGCGGTTCTCAGGGCGCACGCATTTTAAACCAGACGATGCCGCAGGTTGCAGCAAAGCTGGGTGATGCGGTGACAATCTGGCACCAAAGCGGAAAAGGTGCTCAACAGATGGTTGAGCAGGCTTACGCCGATGAAGGCCAGCCGCAGCATAAAGTGACGGAATTTATCGACGACATGGCCGCAGCGTATGCCTGGGCCGATGTCGTGGTCTGCCGCTCTGGCGCATTGACGGTGAGCGAAATTGCCGCCGCCGGGTTGCCGGCTCTGTTTGTGCCGTTCCAGCACAAAGACAGACAGCAGTACTGGAATGCGCTGCCGCTTGAGAAAGCCGGCGCCGCGAAAATATTTGAACAGCCACAATTTACCGCCGATGCGGTCGCCACCACCCTGGCGGGCTGGAACAGAGAGGCATTACTGGAGATGGCGCAACGCGCACGCGCGACCGCTATTCCTGATGCAACGGAACGGGTGGCAAAAGAAGTGAGCCTGGCAGCCCAGGCTTAACCCTCGCAGCGCGTGTTGCGCTGCACGAATTTTTTAAGTAGTCGATGGCGTTTAGAGAATGAATACACAACAACTGGCAAAACTGCGTTCTATCGTGCCCGAGATGCGTCGCGTCCGGCACATTCACTTTGTTGGCATCGGTGGTGCTGGCATGGGCGGTATTGCCGAAGTGTTAGCTAACGAAGGCTATCAGATCAGCGGGTCTGACCTGGCGCCAAACCCTGTTACGCAGCAGCTGGCGTCGCTTGGGGCGACTATCTATTTCAATCATCGCCCGGAAAACGTGCGCGATGCGAGCGTGGTGGTCGTGTCGAGCGCCATCTCCTCTGATAACCCGGAAATCGTGGCCGCGCACGAAGCGCGTATTCCGGTGATCCGCCGTGCGGAAATGCTGGCGGAGTTGATGCGTTTTCGACATGGCATTGCGATTGCCGGAACCCACGGCAAAACCACCACCACGGCGATGGTCTCCAGCATTTATGCAGAAGCGGGCCTCGATCCGACGTTCGTCAATGGTGGTCTGGTAAAAGCGGCAGGCGTGCATGCGCGTCTCGGACACAGCCGTTATTTAATTGCCGAAGCGGATGAGAGCGATGCGTCGTTCCTGCATCTGCAGCCGATGGTCGCCATCGTCACCAATATCGAAGCCGACCATATGGATACTTACCAGGGTGACTTCGAGAACTTAAAGCAGACCTTTATTAATTTCCTGCACAACCTGCCGTTCTATGGACGCGCGGTAATGTGTGTAGACGATCCGGTGATTCGCGAGCTGTTGCCGCGCGTCGGACGTCAAATCACGACTTACGGCTTCAGCGAAGACGCTGATGTCCGCGTGGAAGATTACAAACAGCTGGGTGCGCAGGGGCATTTCACCCTGGCGCGTCAGGACAAAGAACTGCTGCATGTCACCCTGAATGCACCAGGGCGTCACAACGCCCTGAATGCCGCAGCGGCAGTGGCCGTGGCGACTGAAGAAGGCATTGATGACGAAGCCATTCTTCGTGCACTGGAAAGCTTCCAGGGAACCGGGCGTCGCTTCGACTTCCTCGGTGAATACCCGCTGGAGGCGGTGAACGGTAAACCCGGTACTGCCATGCTGGTTGATGACTACGGTCACCACCCGACGGAAGTGGACGCGACGATCAAAGCCGCGCGTGCAGGCTGGCCAGAAAAAAATCTGGTCATGATCTTCCAGCCGCACCGTTTCACGCGTACCCGTGACCTGTATGACGATTTCGCCAGCGTCCTGTCACAGGTGGATACGCTCCTGATGCTGGATGTTTATGCAGCGGGCGAAACTCCTATTCCTGGTGCAGACAGCCGTTCTTTATGTCGTACCATCCGCGGACGCGGTAAAGTAGACCCTATTTTGGTTTCCGATCCTGCCCAGGTGGCTGAAATTCTGGCCCCGGTGCTGACCGGCAACGATCTAATTCTGATTCAGGGCGCGGGAAATATCGGCAAAATCGCCCGTACCTTAGCTGAAATCAAACTGAAGCCGCAAACTCAGGAGGATGAGCATCATGGCTGATAAGATTGCTGTCCTGTCTGGCGGCACATCCGCCGAGCGCGAGGTTTCCCTGAATTCAGGTGCCGCTGTACTGGCGGGCCTGCGTGAAGGTGGTGTGGATGCGCACCTGGTCGATCCGAAAGAGACTGACGTAACCCAGTTAAAGGCGATGGGCTTCGATAAAGTCTTTATCGCGTTACATGGCCGTGGTGGCGAAGACGGCACCCTTCAGGGGCTGCTGGAACTCACCGGCATGCCGTACACCGGCAGCGGTGTGATGGCCTCCGCCATTTCTATGGATAAACTGCGCAGCAAACTGCTGTGGCAGGGCGCGGGTTTACCCGTTGCTCCCTGGATTGCCCTGACGCGTCGCGAATTTGAAATGGGCCTCTCCGATAGCGTTAATGCACGCATTGCTGAGCTGGGCTTACCGGTTATTGTAAAGCCCAGCCGCGAAGGGTCGAGCGTTGGCATGTCCAAAGTTGAGAAAGCTGAGGATTTATCTTCCGCTTTAGCCCTGGCATTTCAACATGATGAAGAAGTTCTGATTGAAAAATGGCTCAGCGGGCCGGAATTTACCGTCGCGATGCTTGGCGAAGAAATTTTACCGTCAATTCGTATCCAACCGGCCGGAACCTTCTATGATTATGAGGCGAAGTATCTCTCTGATGAGACGCAATATTTCTGCCCAAGTGGTCTTGAAGCTGAGCGTGAAACCGATTTACAGTCCCTGGTGGTTAAAGCCTGGCATGTTCTGGGTTGCCGTGGATGGGGCCGCATCGACGTGATGCTCGACAGTGATGGACAATTTTATCTGCTGGAAGCAAATACTTCTCCGGGAATGACCAGCCACAGCCTTGTGCCGATGGCAGCGCGTCAGGCGGGGATGAGCTTCTCGCAATTAGTCGTACGTATTCTGGACCAGGCGGGCTGATATGTCTCAGGCTGCATTGAACACGCGCAACCGCGATGACGAAGAAGAATACTCTTCTTCACGCCGGAGTAATGGAACGCGTCTTGCAGGTATTATTTTCCTGCTCGGGGTGCTGTGCACCGTGTTTATCAGCGGCTGGATGGTTCTGGGCTGGATGGAAGATGCGCAACGGTTGCCGCTTTCGAAGCTGGTGGTCACCGGTGAGCGTCATTACACCCGTAACGATGACATTCGCCAGACAATTCTGGCGCTGGGATCGCCTGGCACCTTTATGACGCAGGACGTCAATATTATCCAGAGTCAGATTGAACGTCTGCCATGGATAAAACAGGCGAGTGTCAGAAAGCAATGGCCTGATGAATTGAAGATTCATCTGGTTGAATATGTGCCCATTGCGCGTTGGAATGATCAGCACATGGTTGACGTAGACGGAAATTCCTTCAGCGTCCCGGCCGATCGTGTCAACAAGCAAAATTTACCGATGTTGTATGGCCCGGAAGGTAGCGAAAACGAAGTGTTACAAGGTTTTCGTGAAATGGGGCAGGTGCTGGCGAAGGACAGGTTTACGCTAAAAGATGCTGCAATGACGGCGCGCCGCTCCTGGCAACTGACGTTAACGAACGGCATTAAGCTCAACCTGGGTCGCGGGGACACAATGAAACGTCTGGCGCGATTTGTAGAACTTTACCCGGTTTTACAGCAGCAGGCACAGACTGACGGCAAACGGATAAGCTACGTTGATTTGCGCTATGACTCAGGCGCAGCAGTCGGTTGGGAACCGGCTCCGGTCGAGGAACCTAATCAGCAACAGAATCAGGCACAGGTACAGGCAGAACAACAATGATCAAGGCGACGGACAGAAAACTGGTAGTTGGACTGGAGATTGGCACCGCGAAGGTTGCCGCTTTAGTAGGGGAAGTTCTGCCCGACGGTATGGTCAATATCATTGGCGTGGGCAGTTGCCCGTCCCGTGGTATGGATAAAGGTGGGGTTAACGATCTTGAGTCGGTGGTGAAGTGCGTACAGCGCGCCATCGATCAGGCTGAATTGATGGCAGATTGCCAGATTTCCTCTGTTTATCTGGCGCTTTCGGGCAAGCACATTAGCTGCCAGAACGAAATCGGCATGGTGCCGATTTCCGAAGAAGAAGTGACGCAGGAAGACGTTGAAAACGTTGTGCATACGGCGAAATCCGTGCGCGTTCGTGATGAGCATCGCGTGCTGCACGTGATCCCGCAGGAGTATGCGATTGACTACCAGGAAGGGATCAAAAACCCGGTCGGTCTTTCCGGCGTACGTATGCAGGCAAAAGTGCACTTGATCACATGTCACAACGATATGGCGAAGAACATTGTAAAAGCCGTTGAACGTTGTGGCCTGAAAGTTGACCAACTCATTTTCGCCGGTCTTGCAGCGAGCTATTCCGTGCTGACCGAAGATGAACGTGAACTGGGTGTCTGTGTGGTCGATATTGGTGGTGGTACAATGGACATGGCCGTGTATACCGGCGGTGCACTGCGCCACACCAAAGTGATCCCGTATGCCGGGAACGTTGTGACCAGCGATATTGCTTACGCTTTTGGTACGCCACCGAGTGATGCAGAAGCGATTAAAGTACGCCACGGCTGTGCGCTGGGGTCTATCGTTGGCAAAGATGAGAGCGTTGAAGTGCCGAGCGTGGGCGGACGTCCACCGCGCAGCCTGCAGCGCCAGACGTTGGCAGAGGTCATTGAGCCGCGTTATACCGAGCTGCTTAACCTGGTCAACGAAGAGATTTTGCAGTTACAGGAACAGCTTCGCCAGCAGGGCGTGAAACATCATCTTGCAGCGGGGATTGTATTAACCGGCGGGGCAGCGCAAATTGAAGGTCTTGCGGCCTGCGCTCAGCGCGTGTTCCATACGCAAGTGCGTATCGGTGCTCCGCTGAATATCACCGGTTTAACGGATTATGCTCAGGAGCCGTACTATTCAACGGCCGTGGGCCTGCTCCACTACGGGAAAGAATCTCATCTCAGTGGTGAAGCAGAAGTGGAAAAACGCGTCTCAGTTGGGTCGTGGGTCAAACGACTGAACAACTGGTTGCGAAAAGAGTTTTAATTTTTTTAAGAGACCGGAGAGAATTAGCGGTCTCGGGCGACAGGCACAACGGAGAGAGAAATTATGTTTGAACCTATGGAACTGACCAACGACGCGGTGATTAAAGTCATCGGCGTCGGTGGCGGCGGCGGTAACGCCGTAGAGCATATGGTGCGTGAACGCATTGAAGGTGTTGAGTTCTTTGCAGTTAACACCGATGCACAGGCACTGCGTAAGACGGCTGTAGGCCAGACTATCCAGATCGGCGGTGGCATCACCAAAGGGCTGGGCGCTGGGGCTAACCCGGAAGTCGGTCGTAATGCGGCTGAAGAAGATCGTGAGGCCCTGCGCGCTGCACTGGAAGGTGCGGACATGGTCTTTATCGCAGCGGGTATGGGTGGCGGTACGGGTACCGGCGCAGCACCTGTTGTGGCTGAAGTAGCGAAAGATTTAGGTATCCTGACCGTTGCTGTCGTGACCAAGCCTTTCAACTTTGAAGGCAAGAAGCGTATGGCTTTCGCGGAGCAGGGTATCACTGAACTGTCCAAGCACGTGGACTCGTTGATTACCATTCCGAACGACAAACTATTGAAAGTTCTGGGTCGCGGTATCTCTCTGCTGGACGCTTTTGGCGCAGCCAACGACGTGCTGAAAGGCGCGGTGCAGGGTATCGCTGAACTGATTACCCGTCCGGGTCTGATGAACGTTGACTTTGCAGACGTTCGTACCGTGATGTCCGAAATGGGCTACGCGATGATGGGCTCTGGCGTGGCAAGCGGTGAAGACCGTGCAGAAGAAGCGGCTGAAATGGCTATCTCTTCTCCACTGCTGGAAGATATCGACCTGTCTGGTGCGCGCGGCGTGCTGGTCAACATTACCGCTGGCTTCGACCTGCGTCTGGATGAGTTTGAAACCGTGGGTAACACTATCCGTGCGTTCGCCTCTGACAACGCTACCGTGGTAATCGGTACTTCCCTTGACCCGGAAATGAACGACGAGCTGCGTGTTACTGTTGTTGCTACCGGTATCGGTATGGACAAGCGTCCTGAGATCACCCTGGTGACCAACAAACAGACTCAGCAGCCGGTTATGGATCGTTACCAGCAGCACGGTATGTCTCCTCTGACTCAGGAGCAGAAACCGGCCGCGAAAGTGGTTAACGACCCCACTCCGCAAACGGCGAAAGAGCCAGATTATCTGGATATCCCGGCGTTCCTGCGCAAGCAAGCTGACTAAGAATTGGCTGGAATTTGGGGATTTTCGCTCTTTGTGCTAAACTGGCCCACCGTCAGTGATATACACTTTCGGTTGGATAGTTAATTTGGCGAGATTATACGATGATCAAACAAAGGACACTTAAACGTATCGTTCAGGCGACTGGTGTCGGTTTACATACCGGCAAGAAAGTCACACTGACGTTACGCCCTGCGCCGGCCAATACCGGGGTCATCTATCGTCGCACCGACTTGAATCCACCGGTAGACTTTCCGGCCGATGCCAAATCTGTGCGTGATACTATGCTCTGTACTTGTCTGGTGAACGAGCATGACGTGCGGATTTCTACCGTAGAGCACCTGAACGCCGCCCTGGCGGGTCTGGGTATCGACAACATTATGGTTGAAGTCGATGCGCCAGAAATCCCGATCATGGATGGTAGTGCTGCTCCGTTCGTCTATCTGTTGCTGGATGCCGGCATCGAAGAACTGAACTGCGCGAAAAAATTTGTTCGTATCAAAGAGACCGTTCGCGTCGAAGATGGCGACAAATGGGCTGAATTCAAACCGTACAATGGTTTCTCGTTGGACTTTACCATCGATTTTAACCATCCGGCGATTGATGCCAGCACCCAACGCTATGCGATGAACTTCTCTGCTGATGCGTTTATGCGCCAGATCAGCCGTGCCCGTACGTTTGGCTTCATGCGTGATATCGAATATCTGCAGTCCCGCGGCCTGTGCCTGGGCGGCAGCTTCGATTGTGCCATCGTTGTTGACGATTATCGCGTACTGAACGAAGATGGTCTGCGTTTTGAAGATGAATTCGTTCGTCACAAAATGCTGGATGCTATCGGCGACCTGTTTATGTGTGGTCACAACATCATTGGTGCATTTACCGCGTTTAAATCCGGTCATGCACTGAACAACAAACTGTTGCAGGCAGTCCTGGCAAAACAGGAAGCCTGGGAATATGTGACCTTTGAAGACGAAGCTGAGCTGCCGCTGGCCTTCAAAGCACCGAACACGGTACTGGCGTAACGGTTAAAGCCGTTTCGTAAAAAATCGACTGGTTAACCTGGTACTCTCTCCGACCAGGGAGACCAGTCGTTTTTATTTTTACCTTTCTTCATTTATTTGCCCCAGCGTCACTTCTCGTTTGCCCGGTGCAGAAAATCTGTGCGTTAGCTGCATTCTTGACCGTTTTTCCCCGCAGCAATACGTCATTCCTGCTGCTGTGTATTGGCTTTAGTGGTAATATCTGGGCGCTTAAAAGAATAATTGAATTCAGCCTGTTGAAGGCTGGCTTAATGTGGTGGAGCAAGTGAGCGGAATACTGACGCGCTGGCGACAATTTGGCAGACGTTACTTCTGGCCGCATCTCTTATTAGGGATGGTCGCGGCGAGTTTCGGCTTGCCTGCGCTCAGCAACAGTGCGGAAGCGGCGACGCCGACGAAGACCTCCACAACCAAACACGATCTCAACACGCGGGTTAATTTTACTAACCTGGCGTGGCTTGAAGCCAATCGCCGCCCGAATTTCTCGGTGGATTACTGGCACCAGCATGCGATCCGTACCGTTATTCGCCATCTGTCATTTGCGATGGCTCCGCAGGCACTGCCTGTTGCTGAAGAGACGCTGCCGGTACAGGCGCAGCATCTTGCTCTGCTGGACACGCTTAACGCGCTGCTTACGCAGGACAGTCAACCACCCGTCATGGTGCGTCAGACCTCGCAAATCGCTAACGTTCCTCCTGCGACCTTCTCCGTTTCGACATGGATTAGCCAGGCCCACGGCATCCGCGCCGGGCCTCAACGCCTCAGCTAAATTAACCTTTTTTCAATACCTTAATTTATCTGCCCAACCTGGGGCGTTTGAGAATTTATTATGCTAATCAAATTGTTAACAAAAGTTTTTGGGAGTCGTAACGATCGTACCCTGCGCCGTATGCGCAAAGCTGTTACCGTCATCAATGGCATGGAGCCGGCGATGGAGAAGCTCTCTGATGACGAGCTGAAAGCGAAAACCGTAGAATTCCGCGCGCGTCTTGAAAAAGGCGAAACGCTGGAAAGCCTGATCCCGGAAGCCTTCGCCGTTGTGCGTGAGGCCAGTAAACGTGTGTTTGGCATGCGTCACTTCGACGTTCAGCTGCTGGGTGGTATGGTGCTTAACGAGCGCTGCATCGCGGAAATGCGTACCGGTGAAGGTAAAACCCTGACCGCAACGCTGCCCGCCTACCTGAACGCACTGACCGGTAAAGGCGTTCACGTCGTTACTGTCAACGACTATCTGGCACAGCGTGATGCCGAAAACAACCGTCCCCTGTTCGAATTCCTGGGCATGACCGTTGGCATCAACATGTCCGGTCTGCCGGCCCCCGCCAAACGTGAAGCCTATAACGCGGATATCACCTACGGTACCAACAACGAATACGGCTTCGACTACCTGCGTGACAACATGGCGTTTAGCCCTGAAGAGCGCGTGCAGCGTAAACTGCACTATGCGCTGGTGGATGAGGTGGACTCCATCCTGATCGATGAAGCGCGTACCCCGCTGATCATCTCCGGCCCGGCCGAAGACAGCTCCGAGATGTACCGTAAAGTCGATAAAATCATTCCGCACCTGCTGCGTCAGGAGAAAGAAGATTCCGACACCTTCCAGGGTGAAGGTCACTTCTCTGTCGATGAAAAAGCGCGCCAGGTGAACCTGACCGAACGCGGTCTGGTGAAAATTGAAGAGCTGCTGGTGGCTGAAGGCATCATGGAAGAGGGCGAGTCTCTGTACTCGCCGACTAACATTATGCTGATGCACCACGTCACTGCCGCGCTGCGTGCCCACGCGCTGTTCACCCGTGATGTCGACTACATCGTGAAAGACGGTGAAGTTATCATCGTTGATGAGCACACCGGCCGTACCATGCAGGGACGTCGCTGGTCTGACGGTCTGCACCAGGCCGTTGAGGCCAAAGAAGGCGTTGATATTCAAAATGAAAACCAGACGCTGGCCTCTATTACCTTCCAGAACTACTTCCGTTTGTACGAGAAGCTGGCGGGGATGACCGGTACTGCAGATACCGAAGCATTTGAATTCAGCTCCATCTACAAACTGGATACCGTGGTCGTTCCAACCAACCGCCCAATGATCCGTAAGGATATGCCGGACCTGGTGTACATGACCGAAGCGGAAAAAATTCAGGCGATCATTGAAGATATTCGCGATCGTACCGCTAATGGCCAGCCGGTGCTGGTGGGGACAATCTCCATCGAGAAATCCGAAGTGGTTTCCAATGAGTTGACCAAAGCGGGCATCAAACACAACGTTCTTAACGCGAAATTCCACGCCAAAGAGGCGGATATCGTTGCGCAGGCGGGTTACCCGGCAGCGGTAACAATCGCCACCAACATGGCGGGTCGTGGTACCGACATTATGCTGGGTGGTAGCTGGCAGGCAGAGATTGCCGAGCTGGAAAACCCAACGCCGGAGCAGATTGCTCAGATTAAAGCGGACTGGCAGGTACGCCATGACGCGGTGCTGGCATCCGGTGGTTTGCATATCATTGGTACCGAACGTCACGAATCTCGTCGTATCGATAACCAGCTGCGCGGCCGTGCGGGTCGTCAGGGCGATGCCGGTTCTTCCCGCTTCTACCTGTCTATGGAAGATGCGCTGATGCGTATTTTCGCCTCCGACCGTGTTTCCGGCATGATGCGTAAACTGGGTATGAAACCTGGCGAAGCCATTGAACACCCGTGGGTCACCAAAGCGATTGCTAACGCCCAGCGTAAAGTGGAAAGCCGCAACTTCGATATTCGTAAGCAGCTGCTGGAATATGATGATGTGGCCAACGACCAGCGTCGTGCCATCTATACCCAGCGTAACGAACTGCTGGACGTGTCCGACGTGAGCGACACCATCAACAGCATTCGCGAAGACGTATTCAAAGCGACTATCGACGCGCATATTCCACCGCAGTCTCTGGAAGAAATGTGGGATATCGAAGGTCTGCAGGAACGCCTGAAAAACGACTTCGACCTCGAACTGCCAATCAAAGAGTGGCTGGACAAAGAGCCTGAGCTGCACGAAGAGACCCTGCGTGAACGTATTTTCGAAACCGCGCTGGACGTATACAAGCGTAAGGAAGAAGTCGTTGGCGCTGAGATGATGCGTCACTTCGAAAAAGGCGTGATGCTGCAAACGCTGGACTCCCTGTGGAAAGAGCACCTGGCGGCGATGGACTACCTGCGTCAGGGTATCCACCTGCGTGGTTACGCGCAGAAAGATCCGAAGCAGGAGTATAAGCGTGAATCCTTCGCCATGTTTGCGTCCATGCTGGAGTCACTGAAGTATGAAGTGATCAGCACCCTGAGCAAAGTTCAGGTACGCATGCCAGAAGAAGTGGAAGCAATGGAGCAACAGCGCCGTGAAGAAGCTGAGCGTCTGGCACAGATGCAACAGCTGAGCCACCAGACTGACGAGAGCGAAGCTGCGGCAGCGATCGCGGCCCAGACTGGCGATCGTAAAGTTGGCCGCAACGATCCGTGCCCGTGTGGTTCCGGTAAAAAATACAAGGCGTGCCACGGTCGTCTGAGCTAAATTCATAACAAAACAAAAAGGCGCAGAAATCTGCGCCTTTTTTATGGAAGTGACAATATGAAAATACTGCAAATTGCCGTCGGGATTATTCGCAACCCGCAAAACCAGTTCTTTATCACCCAGCGCGCCGCCGACGCCCATATGGCGAACAAATGGGAGTTTCCGGGCGGGAAAATCGAGTCAGGCGAAACGCCGGAACAGGCGCTGATCCGTGAGCTTCAGGAAGAAGTGGGGATCACCCCGCTTGGCGCAACGCTGTTTGACAAGCTCGAATACCAGTTTCCCGATCGTCACATTACGCTTTGGTTCTGGCTGGTGGAAAACTGGGAGGGGGATCCCTGGGGCAAAGAGGGGCAACCGGGTAACTGGGTTGAACTGCAGGCAAGCGATGCCGACAAATTCCCGCCGGCAAATGAGCCTGTGATTACCCGGTTAGTGCAGGGCGTTTAATTTACTGCTGTTCTTCACTCCAGTCATCGCTGTCCGAAAGAGTGCCTTCACTCGGAATGCGTTTCTCTTCCGCCGCCCATTCGCCCAGGTCAATTAACTGACAGCGTTTACAGCAGAATGGGCGGTATGGGCTCACTTCGCCCCAGACAACACTTTTGCCACAGGTTGGGCAGTTTACGATGGTTACGTCAGACATTGGCACTCCTTAACAACAGGCCAGTTCAAAATCGAGGCGTTCCGGCACGGTGCCATTTTCACTGTCCAGCGGCATAAAGCGAATCGCAAAACGGCTCTTATGCCCGGAGATTTGCGGGTAAAGCTGCACGTCGAGCGAAAGGTTCAGTCGCAGCAGATCGGCATCGTCCCCGTTATCCTGGTAAAAACCGTTCAGGCTGGTCTGCTTGCGGAACGGCGCAGAGTTACGGATAAGATCGAGGATCAGCGATAACGTCCGGTGCATCGGCTCCAGGCTTTCCAGCCAGATATTCACCTGCGCATCACGCTGCGTTTGCGGCATGTGCAGCCACATATGAAGCGTCGGCAGGTCAAAGCTGCAGCATCCACCGGGTATACTCAGGCGCTGGCGTACCAGGGCAATCAAGCGATCTTCACGCAAAAACTGGCCAACGCGAGGGGCAGCCATTAACGTGCTGCTACTGCTTTTTAACTGCTGACGCAGGGAATCGATACGGCTTTGATCAACACCCGGGACTTCCGCCCATGCCTGCAGTTTACGCTGCTGACGCTCAAGTTCTTTCAGTAATTCGGTGCGAACATCTCCACGCTCAATCACATCCAGCAGGTCGCCCACATTGCGGAAGAAGTGCAACGCAGTGGCGTGATCGTTGACAGGCAGGTGTTGCGAGAGTTGTTGAATAAGAAATTCGATACGCAGCCAGGTACGCATTTTTTCGTTAAGTGGATGCTCAAAAAGGATGTGAGTCGACATTATGGTTTTTCCTGTGCAACGGCCTGCGCGGCGAAGGTCAAATACTGCGCGTGCAGACGGGCAACATCCGATGCAATGGCATCTGGTGCGCCGTTATTATCAATAACATCATCCGCAACGGCCAGGCGCTGATCGCGCGTGGCCTGAGCGGCAAGAATTTGTTCGGCATGTACGCGCGAGACGCGATCGCGCGTTATGGTTCGCTGGATTTGCGTTTCAGGAAGGACATCAATGACCAGAACCCGATCGGCTTTCTTCTGCAGCTGATTTTCTACCAGCAACGGAACTACCCACAGCACATACGGTGAGCGGGCGGCGGCAATCTGACGCTGGGTTTCCTGGTGGATAATGGGGTGGAGCAGGGCATTAAGCCAGACCTTTTCCGCAGAATCGGAAAAAATGCATTCGCGAAGCTGCCGGCGATTTAGCGTGCCGTCCGCATTGATGATGGCCGGGCCAAAATGTTCTTCAATGGCCTTTAACGCGGGTGTATTCGGTTCTACCACCTGACGGGCAATGATATCGGCATCGATAATCGCGATACCCAGGCGAGCGAAAGCGTCCGCAACGGTACTTTTGCCACTACCGATGCCGCCGGTTAATGCGACGGTATACCCCATTAAATCAAATCCTGGGAATTATTCATTATTAAAATCAGTTGGTTGAAATTCAAACGTGTGCCAGCCAATGTTTAGCTCTCTTTACCGGCTTTTTACCAGGTAAATTTATAGGATTGTAGCGTAAAAAAAGAGAATTTCGCAGTCTTGCGGAGCAGGTATTAGTGCGTATGATAACGTCACTGGAGTTGTGCTTTTAACATATTTGCCTCTAACCCCAGGAATCCGCACATGCGTATCGAAGAAGATCTGAAGTTAGGTTTCAAAGACGTTCTTATCCGCCCTAAACGCTCTACACTGAAAAGTCGCTCAGACGTTGAACTCGAACGTCAATTCACCTTTAAACATTCCGGTCAGACCTGGTCTGGCGTGCCGATCATCGCTGCCAATATGGATACCGTGGGAACCTTCGAGATGGCAACCGCGCTGGCACAGTTCGACATCCTCACGGCAGTTCACAAACACTACAGCCCTGAAGAGTGGAACGCCTTTGTGGCATCCGCTTCTGCTGAGGTCGTGAAGCATGTGATGGTCTCTACCGGAACCTCAGATACCGATTTCGAAAAGACCAAACAAATCCTCAAGAGTAACCCCGCGCTGAACTTCGTCTGTATTGATGTAGCGAATGGTTATTCCGAACACTTCGTGCAGTTCGTGAGCAAGGCGCGTGAAGCCTGGCCGAACAAAACCATCATTGCGGGTAACGTAGTGACCGGCGAGATGTGTGAGGAGCTGATCCTCTCTGGCGCAGATATCGTCAAAGTGGGCATTGGCCCGGGTTCCGTGTGCACCACGCGTGTGAAAACCGGTGTCGGTTATCCGCAGCTTTCTGCGGTTATTGAATGTGCCGATGCTGCGCACGGCCTGGGCGGCCAGATCATCAGTGACGGTGGTTGTACTACCCCGGGTGATGTCGCGAAAGCTTTCGGCGGCGGCGCAGACTTCGTGATGCTTGGCGGTATGCTGGCAGGTCATGAAGAGAGTGGCGGTACCGTGGTGGAAGAGAACGGCGAGAAATTTATGCTGTTCTACGGTATGAGCTCTGAATCGGCGATGACCCGTCACGTGGGTGGCGTTGCAAAATACCGTGCGGCAGAAGGCAAAACCGTGAAGCTGCCGCTGCGCGGCCCGGTTGAGAATACCGCACGTGACATTCTTGGTGGCCTGCGTTCGGCCTGCACCTATGTGGGGGCATCCCGCCTGAAAGAGTTGACGAAACGCACGACCTTTATCCGCGTTCAGGAACAGGAAAACCGCGTTTTCAATAGCCTGTAATCGCGTAAGCTGGCGCGCATCCGTGTGCCAGCGTTATCCCGCACTCATCGCATCCCCGAGATGGAAGATAGGCAGATACATTGCCACCACCAGCGTGCCGATAATCACACCCGTCACGATCAGCAGCACAGGCTCCAGCACGGCAGCCAGGTTATCTGCTGACTGAAAGGTTTGCTCCGTGTGGTGACGCGCCAGGTTTACCAGCATGATATCGAGCGCACCTGACGTTTCACCGGTTCGTAATAGCTGAATACACAGCGGAGTAAAAACCGCCGCCTTTTGAAAGGATGCCCAAAGGGGATAACCCTTTTCAACGTCTTCCCGGATGGCGCGGAGTATCCCCTGCCAGTACCTGCTCTCAACCGTCTCTTCTGCACTCTCCAGACCCTTTAAAAAAGCGATGCCCGCCTGCTGCGTGAGCGACAGCACGGTAAAAATTTGCCCCAGCTTTTGTCCTTTAGCCAGTGCACCCATGACGGGGATATGCAGCAGTACGTGTTGCCAGCGTGGATCCTGCCGCCAAGCCCAGGCGATGCTCACAGGAAGGAGTAGCCCCGCGAACAGCGCGAGGGCATAGGACTGTATAAACGTTGCCATTCCCATGACTATTTGTGTCAGCATCGGGAGCGGGGTATTAAACGTTTTGTAGATGGCGGCGAATTCGGGCAAGACCAGAGTGACCATGGCCAGCACCACGAGTACCGCCAGAGCCAGGATTACCATCGGGTAACGCAGTGCCTTTTTCACTTTCGCACTGAGTTGCTGCTGTGATTTTTGTTGCTGGGCAAGTTCACGGCAGCACGTCTCCAGCTTCCCGGTTAGCTCGCCGGTCTTCACCATCGACACATACAGTGGGCTAAATACCGCGGGCCAGCGCTTCAGCGCCTCAGAAAAAGGGCATCCTTCACTCAGCTCATCGGCAAGGCTTTGCAGGAGTGCCTGCCAGGGTGTTATCGGATGCTGGTCCGCCAGCATCTGCAGGCTGTCAGACAGTGTCAGGCCCGCCTGCAAAAGCGTGGCGAGCTGGTGAAATACCTCGTAGCGGTGATGTGGTCGCCAGCGATACCTCTGCGTGCAGCGGGTGATTGTCAGAGGATGCAGCGCTTTGCGCATCAGCCTGTCGAAAGCCGCATTGCGGTCAGTTGCCCACAGAGCCCCGCTTCGGGGCTCTCCTTCAACGGATAGCGCACGCCAGCGCCAGAGGTGATTAGCAGCCATCGGGCATTCCCAGGATACGCAGCAACTCTTCGAGCGTGGTCAGTCCCTGTTCAACAGCCATACAGCCATGTTCGAAAAGGGATGTCATTCCTGCCTGACGGGCGCTGGCCTCTATCACCTCTGACCCCGCTCCGCTGGCAATGGCCTGCCGGAGTGTCTGGTCAATGACGAGCACTTCAAAAATGGCGACGCGACCATAAAAACCGTGATAACAGCGCTCACAGCCGGTGGGTTGCCAGCGCGGTAGCGGCCGGGGCCAAACGGAGCGAGGCAGTTCTGCCCGCTTGTCGGTTTCCTGGCGGCAATGGGGGCATAAACGGCGCACCAGCCGCTGGGCGATGACCAGCGAGAGGGCGGAAGAGATCATCCATCGCGCCACCCCCATCTGCTGCAGGCGGATCAGGGTTTCCGCCGTCGAGTTGGTGTGTAGCGTCGACAACACCAGATGCCCGGTTTGTGCGGCATTAATGGCAATCTCTGCCGTTTCGCCATCACGAATTTCGCCGACCATAATGATGTCAGGATCCTGACGTAGCAGCGCTCTCAGCACCGTCTGGAAGGTAAGGCCCGCACGCGGGTTTATCTGCGTCTGGTTTAATCCTGCAAGCGGGATCTCTATCGGGTCTTCCACGCTGCAGATGTTCACATCCGGCGTGTTTCGAGCCTGCAGCGCGCTGTACAGCGTTACGGTTTTACCGCTGCCGGTGGGGCCGGTAACCAGAATCAGCCCCTGCGGCTGGTGGAGCACTTCGCTAAAGCCGGCCAGCTGTTTAGCATTCATCCCCAACGTTTCCGGCTCAAGAGATTGCTGAACCTGATGCAGCAGGCGCAGTACAATTTTTTCACCCCCACTGCAGGGAAGTGTGGCGATGCGAAATGAGACCGGCTCGTTTGCCAGCTCAATCGTAAACTGACCGTCCTGCGGTAAGCGGCGCTCCGCAATATCGAGGTTACCCAGCACTTTTAACCGGGCGCTGAGCATGGTGGCCAGCGCGGCTGAAAGTGGGGGCTGCGGGCAAAGCACGCCGTCGATGCGCAGGCGAATCTGGCAAGTTTGCTCCATCGGTTCAATATGAATATCAGAAGCGCGTTGGTTTATCGCCTGCTGCAGCGTGTGGTTAAGAATATCCACCGCTGAGTGTGTCGGCGTAACGACGGGCAGATGCGTTTGTGTGGTTAACTGCCGGTGCTTTTCCATGCGCTCGGCGCTCCAGCACTCGATATCAATCCGTTTCTGGGTAGCGAAACGCAGGGCTTCCATCAGTTCAGGGCCGGGGTTTCCCACGACGGCAATGCTAATCATGTCGCTATCGCTACTCAGCAGAAGGGCATGGTGACGCAGACAAAGTGCGACAAGCTGATCGGTATTCATCATCCGCTCCTTAGTGGGTGTCGAAGCGGAAAACGTCTTCACAGGCCTGCTTGAGCGCGCTGTCGGTACCGATGTTGCAGTCACGCGTCCACCCCGTCATGCCGTTGCCGTCACTCCATTGTGGCGTCATGACCACCTCCAGCCCATTAAGGCTCTCCTGGCCGGTTAAGGTCACGACGCCTTTCGCCACGTTCATGCCTGAAACGTAGCGGGTAGTGGTGGGGGACGGGATGCCATTACTGCCTCCGTCACAGCTCTCCACGCCGCCGTGATCCAGGGCGCAAAGCTCAATGGCGGTGCGGTAGGGAATGAAGGTTTGCAGCATATCGGTCAACGCTGCTTTTCGCAGGTAGTTCTGGTACGCGGGAACGCCGATGGCGCTCAGAATGGCAATAATGCCGATCACCACCATCAGCTCAATGAGTGTGAATCCTTGTTGTCTGTCCATGTCTGCTCCTTACGTTAAGTAGGGCTACTCTGGCAGTGAGACAGCGCAGAAACGAGGGGCAAAAAAAGGAACGTGAAGGGGCTTTCAGGGAATTCGTGGCGTGTTGCAGGATAGGGCAATGGTTTTGCGAGCGGGAGTGAATTTCCCCTCTCCGCAACGAGAGGGGAGGATCATTATTTGAAGCGCATCGAGAGGTCGAGGGCGCGAACGTGCTTGGTCAGCGCCCCAACGGAGATGAAATCAACGCCGGTCTCGGCGAATTCACGGATCGTATCAAACGTCACGTTGCCGGATACTTCAAGCTGGGCTTTGCCGTTAGTCAGTTTTACCGCCTCGCGCATCTGCCCGGTTTCGAAGTTATCAAGCATGATGATATCGGCGCCGGCCTTGATAGCCTGCTCCAGCTCCTCCAGGTTTTCGACTTCCACTTCGACGGGCACATCCGGATGCAGCCAGAAGGCTTTTTCGACCGCCTGACGCACGGATCCCGAGGCAATGATATGGTTTTCTTTAATCAGGAACGCGTCAGATAACCCCAGACGATGGTTTGCACCGCCGCCACAGAGCACCGCGTATTTCAACGCAGTGCGCAGACCTGGTAGCGTTTTGCGGGTATCCAGCAACTGCGTGCGGGTACCCGCCAGCAGGTCAACGTAGCGACGCACTTCGCTTGCCACGCCGGACAACGTCTGCACGAAGTTCAGCGCGGTTCGTTCGCCGGTCAGCAGTACGCGGGAAGGCCCATCAAGTTCGAACAGCGGCTGATTTGCCGTAATCGCATCACCGTCGTCGACATGCCAGGTGATCTGCACCTCATCGCCTGCCAGTTGGGTAAAGACCTCTTCAACCCAACGCTTACCGCAAAAAATCCCCTCTTCGCGCGTAATAATGACCGCATGTGAGCGAGTCTCTTTTGGCAATAATTGTGCGGTAATATCCCTGTCGGCGCTGACGTCACCGCCCAGATCTTCTTTCAGGGCATGGGCAACGCTTGCCGGAATATCCATACTAATACGTTCCAGAAGCGCTTCACGTCGGTTGTCGGGGTTGTAACGGCGAGGCGGCATGATAAAACTCCAAATTGGTAACGAATCATAATATTGAAACATGCTACTCTGAACCGAGTAACAGCACCATACATAAGGAGTTCCAGCATGTTGTTAGAAAACGGATGGCTGGTGGATGCGCGGCATGTGCCCTCGCCGCACCACGACTGCCGCCCGGAGGATGAAAAGCCCACACTGCTGGTTGTTCATAATATCAGTCTCCCGCCGGGTGAGTTTGGCGGCCCGTGGATCGACGCGTTATTCACGGGGACCCTGGATCCTGATGCCCATCCTTTCTTTGCTGAGATTGCGCATCTGCGCGTGTCGGCTCACTGTCTGATCCGTCGCGACGGCGAAGTGGTTCAGTACGTCCCTTTTGATAAGCGCGCCTGGCATGCCGGCGTGTCGATGTACCAGGGACGCGAACGCTGCAATGATTTTTCCATCGGGATTGAGCTGGAAGGCACTGACACCACCCCCTACACCGATTCACAGTATCAACAGTTGGTGGCTGTAACCCACACGCTGATCGGGCTCTATCCCGCGATAGCCGGGAATATTACGGGACACAGCGATATTGCCCCGGCGAGAAAAACCGATCCCGGCCCGGCTTTTGACTGGCCCCGGTTTCGCGCCTTGCTTACCGCGTCGTCAGAATAAGGAGATAACATGACGTTGTTTACCATGCTGCTGGTTATCATCGCTGAACGCCTGTTCAAACTCGGTGAGCACTGGCATCTGGATCACCGGCTGGAGGTGCTTTTCCGCCGGATTAAACATTTTTCCATGCTGCGCACGCTGCTGATGACCGCTGGCGTGATGGTTATAACGTTTTTACTGCTGCGTTCGCTTTACGGCCTCTTTTTCAACGTGCCGCTGCTGGTGGTGTGGATCCTGCTCGGCGTGCTCTGTATTGGCGCGGGCAAGGTGCGTATGCACTACCACGCCTATCTGAAAGCCGCATCCCGTGACGATGCCCATGCGCGGGGCGCCATGGCGAGTGAGCTGACGATGATCCACGGCGTGCCGCCGGATTGCGATGAGCGTGAATTTTTGCGCGAACTGCAAAATGCGCTACTGTGGATCAACTTCCGTTACTACCTGGCACCGCTGTTCTGGTTTGTGGTGGGCGGTCCGTGGGGGCCGGTACTGCTGATGGGCTATGCGTTTCTGCGCGCCTGGCAGACCTGGCTTGCCCGTTACCTTACCCCGCATGAACGTTTATTGTCGGGAATCGATGCCATTCTGCATGTGCTGGACTGGCTCCCGGTACGTCTGGTGGGCGTCGTTTATGCGTTAATTGGCCACGGTGAAAAAGCGCTGCCGGCATGGTTTGCTTCGCTTGCCGACCGCCACACGTCTCAGTATCAGGTGTTAACACGTCTGGCGCAGTTCTCGCTGGCGCGTGAGCCGCATACCGACAAGATTGAAACGCCGAAAGCGGCTGTCTCCATGGCGAAGAAAACGTCGTTTGTGGTGGTCGTGGTCGTGGCGTTGCTGACCATTTACGGCACGCTGGTCTAAGCCAGCGCGCCGTACCGGTCAGAGCGTATCAGCAGGCGGGATGCCAAAATCAGGCATCCCGTTTTCGTCCCAGCGCACGCATTTCAGACGCGTGTGACGATTCGGGTCATAGAGCGGGTCGCCTTCAATCTCGGTGTAGTTTCGCGCGTGGTAGACCAGCACGTCTTCTCCCTCCGGCGTTTGCGTAAAGCTGTTATGCCCGGGCCCAAACTGACGATTCTCGACGCTGGTTCGGAAAACCGGACGCGACGCTTTATGCCAGTTCGCCGGATTTTGCGGATCGGCGTTCATGTCTATCCACAGTAACCCCATGCAATAGTTCTCATCCGTAGCGCTGGCGGAGTAGCTGATAAACAGCTTATCTTCGTGAAACAGCACTGCCGGACCTTCGTTGACCCAAAATCCGCGGCATTCCCAGTCATACTCCGGTTTACTGAGCATCACCGGCTCGCCTTTGAGCGTCCACGGATTCGCCATTTCGCACAGATAGAGGTTGGAGTTTCCGGAGATATCCGGGGCTTTTTGTGCCCACAAATACCAGCGTTTTCCCTGATGGACGAACGTGGTGGCGTCCAGTGCGAAGGTGTCGAACGGGGTGGTAATCTGGCCTTTCTCGATCCACGTCCCGGTGAGGGGATCGTGGTCCGCACACTCCAGCGCAAACATACGGTGCTGGAACATCCCGAGGCTGTCCAGCGCCTGGGTATGGGTGGCGGCAAAATAGATATACCACTTACCGTCAATGTGGTGCAGTTCCGGTGCCCAGATCAGCTGGCTCATCGGCCCGGTCTCCGGTTTACGCCAGACCACGACCTCTTCGGCATCGCGTAGTCCTTCCAGCGAGTCGGCGCGACGGATCTCGAGCCTGTCGTACTGCGGCACGGAGGCGATAAAGTAGTACAGCCCCTCGTGGTGCAGAATATAGGGGTCGGCACGTTGTTCAATAAACGGGTTTGGCCAGGTGTGCATTCGGCTTTCCTTATTTCGTCTCAGCGGCTTTGAGTTCCTGATAATTATTCAGCTCGCGATAATTGTTGCGACGCTTCTCGAGGTCTTCCTGGATCTGCTTCATCGTTTCGCGGTCAACCTTCAGCAGACGTACCACGCCTGCGGTAATGAGATACCCGACGCCCGGAATCACGGTAAACAGCAATACAATGCCGTTGATGGCATCCGGACTTTGCGCTTTCGCCCCCGCGTCATAACCGTACCAGGAGAGCAGGAAACCAACCATCGCACCGGCAATCGCCAGCCCCAGTTTGAGGAAGAAGATGTTACCGGAGAAGCTGATCCCGGTGATGCGCTTACCGGTTTTCCACTCACCGTAGTCATCGACGTCGGCCATCAGCGACCAGTGCAGCGGAGACGGGATCTGGTGCAGGATGTTCAGCAGGAAGTAGAGCACCACAATAGTGACCGTGGCTTTCGGATCGAAGAAATAGAAGGCGCAGGAGAAAATCGCCAGCACGATGTTGGTCCAGAAGAACACTTTCAGCTTACACCAGCGGTCGGTGAGGACTTTCGCCAGCATACTGCCGAGCATCATGCCAACCACGCCCAGGCTGATAAACAGCGTGGCGAAATGAGTACTCTGGCCCATAACCCAGGTCACGTAGTACATCGTGGCCGCCATGCGGATAAAGCCCGGGCACACGTTGCACAGGGTTAGCAGCAGAATGCGCACCCACTGGTCGTTCTTCCACACGTCTTTCAGGTCGTTTTTCAGCTCGTCATGAGTCTGTACCGCCGGGCGTACACGCTCGCGAACGGTATAGAAGCAGAACAGAAACATACCGGTACCAATCAGCGCCAGCACGGTCATTGCCATCTGGTAGCCTTTGGCTTTGTTGTCGCCACCAAACCAGTCGGCCATCGGTAACAGCGTCAGCGACAGCAGCAGCGTGGCGATACCTACCAGCACAAAGCGATAGGACTGGCAGGCAACACGTTCCTGCGGATCGTTGGTAATCACGCCGCCTAACGAGCAATAAGGAATGTTGATTGCCGTATAGGTTAAAGAGAGCAGGAAATAGGTGACGAAGGCATAGATAACTTTGCTGTTGTAGCTCCACTCTGGTGTGGTGAACATCAGGATGCTGAACAGCGCATAGGGAAAGGCTATCCACAGCAGCCATGGACGAAACCGGCCATATTTACTGCGGGTACGGTCGGCGATGGCCCCCATAATCGGATCCGTTACGGCATCAATTACGCGGACAGACAGCAGCAGTACGCCGACCAGTGCAGGCGCCAGGCCAAAAATATCGGTATAAAAATAATTAACAAACAACATGATGGCGCCAAAGATGATGTTGCAACCTGCATCGCCCATCCCATAGCCGATCTTTTCTTTTACTGACAGTTTAGCGTTATCCATAGACTGCTCTCCGGGTTACGGTATGGAGAGAATTATTTGCTGGCAAACGAATATATGCGTTGCAGTATCAGGGCGGTGATATGGATAAATGCGCTGTTGGCGTGAAACTGTGAGGGAGGTAACAACACGCGGTACCTGCAAAACGCAGATACCGCGGGGGAGACTTAGTGAGCTTTCAGGGCATTGCGGCTTTTCTGGCTAAACAGATAGCCGATACCAAGAACGGCAACCCAGACTGGGATCAGGTACACCGAGATTGCCATACCCGGGGTCAGCAGCATGATGACCAGCACTCCCGCCATAAACAGCAGACAGATCCAGTTGCCCAGCGGATAGAGCAGGGCAGGGAAGCGAGTCTTCACACCCTGCTGATGCTTGGCACGGCGGAACTTGATGTGTGCCAGGCTGATCATCGCCCAGTTGATAACCAGGGCAGAGACCACCAGCGCCATCAGCAGGCCAAACGCCGATTCCGGGGCCAGATAGTTAATCAGGACACACAGCGCCGTTACGATCGCCGAAACGATGATGGTGTTCACCGGAACGCCACGCTTGTCGACGTTGAGCAGCATCTTCGGCGCGTTACCCTGCTGGGCCAGGCCGAACAGCATACGGCTGTTGCAGTATACGCAGCTGTTATAGACCGACAGCGCCGCCGTCAGCACCACGATGTTGAGCGCATTCGCCACGACGGTATCGCCCAGCTCGTGGAAAATCAGGACAAACGGGCTGGTGTCGGCAGTAACGCGCGTCCACGGCAGCAGAGAGAGCAGAACGGCCAGTGAGCCCACATAGAAAATCAGAATACGGTAGATAACCTGGTTGGTCGCTTTCGGGATGCTCTGTTCCGGGTTGTCGGCTTCAGCTGCGGTGATGCCGACCAGCTCCAGACCACCGAAGGAGAACATAATGATTGCCATCATCATCACGAGGCCCGTCATGCCGTGAGGCAGGAAGCCGCCCTGTTCCCAGAGGTTGCGTACCGTGGCCTGCGGGCCACCGTTGCCGCTAAACAGCAGCCAGCCGCCAAAGATGATCATCGCCACGACGGCAACCACTTTGATGATGGCAAACCAGAACTCCATCTCACCGAAGACTTTAACGTTGGTGAGGTTGATGGCGTTAATAATGACGAAGAAGGCCGCAGCAGAAGCCCAGGTGGGGATCTCCGGGTACCAGAACTGAATGTATTTCCCGACGGCGGTCAGTTCAGCCATGGCAACCAGAACGTACAACACCCAGTAGTTCCAGCCTGACGCGAAACCGGCGAAACTGCCCCAGTACTTATAGGCAAAGTGGCTGAAAGAGCCCGCAACCGGCTCTTCAACGACCATTTCACCTAACTGGCGCATAATCAGAAAAGCGATAAAACCGGCAATGGCGTAACCCAAAATAATGCCGGGACCGGCAGACTGGATAACGGATGCACTTCCCAGAAACAGTCCAGTGCCAATAGCACCGCCCAGTGCGATTAGCTGTATATGGCGGTTCTTCAGACCGCGCTTTAGCTGATCGCCGTGCTGTTGAGCTTCCATTTGAAACCTCGTGTGTGGTTGTTATGTTCACGCGACGCGTGTGTAATTATGAATATCCGTTTTCTGTATTTATTTCTTTACAGTCAATGAGACCGAAAAAAGCGGAGATGTCTTCCGTAAGCGCCAGAATAGTGGTAAGCGCCAGCGAATGCACCTGCTTTATGACGGGGCGATGACGAGTTGAATAAAAAGAAAGCATTTGTAAATCACCCCGCTAACCCTTCATACCCCAACCTATAGAATAGAAATGCTCCGTAAGTGGGCAAAATTTCATATTTTGCGTTGTTGAATCGCTTCAGATTGCAAAAACCCTCGTTTCATTAAGGTTAAAACTCCCACTAAGGGAGTAACTAACTCATTTGTGCGAAGTTACATTTCTGAAACGTTATTTCTGTAAGGTTGTTAAAATGTGCAGGGTTTACTGATTTCAATCAAAACCAATATGGACAGAAGGTGAATACTTTGTTACTTTAGCGATACGAACTTGAAATTGGTAAGACCAATTGACTCCGGGCAAAAAGGCGTAAGACAGGGAATATGGCCTACAGCAAAATTCGCCAACCAAAACTATCTGATGTGATTGAGCAGCAGCTGGAGTTTTTAATCCTCGAAGGGACACTGCGCCCGGGTGAGAAACTTCCGCCAGAACGCGAGCTGGCAAAACAGTTCGACGTTTCACGTCCCTCTCTGCGTGAGGCGATTCAACGTCTCGAAGCAAAGGGCTTGCTGCTTCGTCGCCAGGGCGGCGGAACCTTTGTGCAAAACAGCCTGTGGCAGAGCTTCAGCGATCCGCTGGTAGAACTTCTCTCTGACCACCCAGAATCCCAGTTTGATCTGCTTGAGACCCGTCACGCGCTAGAAGGTATCGCGGCCTATTACGCCGCACTTCGTAGCACTGATGAAGATCGCGTGCGTATCCGCGAACTTCATCAGGCCATTGAACGGGCACAGCAATCCGGCGATTTAGACGCCGAGTCCAATGCCGTTGTCCAGTATCAAATCGCCGTCACCGAAGCTGCACACAATGTTGTGCTCCTCCATCTGCTACGCTGCATGGAGCCGATGCTGGCCCAGAACGTTCGTCAGAATTTTGAATTGTTGTATGCCCGTCGGGACATGCTCCCATTGGTAAGCAACCATCGCACCCGAGTATTCGAGGCGATAATGGCCGGGGAACCGGAGCAGGCGCGCGAAGCGTCGCACCGACATCTGGCTTTCATTGAGGAAATCTTGCTGGACCGCAGCCGTGAACAATCGCGTCGCGAACGTTCATTACGCCGCATACAGCAACGAAAGGATTAAGCGCCAGGGTTTTTTAGAGCGCGGCAACTAAACGCAGAACCTGTCTTATTGTGTTCTTGCCCAAGAGCACAATGGGACAGGTTCCAGACAAATCAACGTATTAGATAGATAAGGAATACCCCCATGTCAGAACGTCTCCAAAATGACGTGGATCCGATCGAAACTCGCGACTGGCTACAGGCGATCGAATCGGTCATCCGTGAAGAAGGTGTTGAGCGTGCTCAGTATCTGATTGATCAGCTGCTTTCTGAAGCCCGCAAAGGCGGTGTGAAGGTTGCTTCAGGTGCAGGGGCTAGCAACTACGTAAACACGATTGCCGTTGAAGACGAACCGGAATACCCGGGCAATCTGGATCTGGAACGCCGTATCCGTTCTGCAATCCGCTGGAACGCCATCATGACCGTTCTGCGCGCGTCCAAGAAAGACCTGGAGCTGGGTGGCCACATGGCGTCCTTCCAGTCTTCTGCGACCGTTTACGAAGTGTGTTTCAACCACTTCTTCCGTGCAGCTAACGAGAAAGACGGCGGCGATCTGGTGTACTTCCAGGGCCACATCTCTCCGGGCATCTATGCACGTGCATTCCTGGAAGGTCGTCTGACTGAAGAGCAGATGAACAACTTCCGTCAGGAAGTTCACGGTAAAGGTCTGTCTTCTTACCCACACCCTAAACTGATGCCAGAATTCTGGCAGTTCCCGACAGTATCCATGGGTCTGGGCCCAATCGGTGCTATCTATCAGGCTAAATTCCTGAAATATCTGGAACACCGTGGTCTGAAAGACACCTCTGAACAGACCGTCTACGCCTTCCTGGGCGATGGCGAGATGGATGAGCCAGAATCGAAAGGCGCAATCACCATTGCGACCCGTGAGAAACTGGACAACCTGTGCTTCATCATCAACTGTAACCTGCAGCGTCTGGATGGTCCGGTAACCGGTAACGGCAAGATCATCAACGAACTGGAAGGCATCTTCGCCGGTGCTGGCTGGAACGTGATCAAAGTGATGTGGGGTTCCCGTTGGGACGAACTGCTGCGTAAAGACACCAGCGGTAAACTGATCCAGCTGATGAACGAAACCGTTGACGGTGACTACCAGACCTTCAAATCCAAAGACGGTGCCTACGTTCGTGAGCACTTCTTCGGTAAATATCCTGAAACCGCAGCACTGGTTGCAGACTGGACTGACGAACAGATCTGGGCTCTGAACCGTGGCGGCCACGATCCGAAGAAAATTTACGCTGCACTGAAAAAAGCGCGTGAAACCAAAGGTAAAGCGACTGTAATCCTGGCCCATACCATCAAAGGTTACGGCATGGGTGATACCGCAGAAGGTAAAAACATCGCTCACCAGGTTAAGAAAATGAACATGGACGGCGTGCGTTATATCCGCGACCGTTTCAACGTTCCAGTGACCGATGAGCAGGTAGAAAACCTGTCTTACATCACCTTCCCTGAAGGTTCTGAAGAGCATAAGTACCTGCACGAACGTCGTCAGGCGCTGAAAGGCTACCTGCCAGCTCGTCAGCCTAACTTCACCGAGAAGCTGGAACTGCCAGCGCTGGAAGATTTCTCTCAGCTGCTGGAAGAGCAGAACAAAGAGATCTCTACCACTATCGCTTTCGTTCGTGCCCTGAACGTGATGCTGAAGAACAAGTCGATCAAAGATCGTCTGGTTCCAATCATTGCCGACGAAGCGCGTACTTTCGGTATGGAAGGTCTGTTCCGTCAGATCGGTATTTACAGCCCGAACGGCCAGCAGTACACCCCGCAGGACCGTGAGCAGGTTGCTTACTACAAAGAAGACGAGAAAGGTCAGATCCTGCAGGAAGGTATCAACGAGCTGGGCGCAGGCGCATCCTGGCTGGCTGCTGCGACCTCTTACAGCACCAACAACCTGCCGATGATCCCGTTCTACATTTACTACTCCATGTTCGGGTTCCAGCGTATCGGTGACCTGTGCTGGCAGGCAGGCGACCAGCAGGCTCGCGGCTTCCTGATCGGTGGTACTTCTGGTCGTACGACCCTGAACGGTGAAGGTCTGCAGCACGAAGATGGTCACAGCCATATTCAGTCTCTGACTATCCCTAACTGTATCTCTTACGACCCGTCTTACGCGTACGAAGTGGCAGTCATCATGCATGACGGTCTGCATCGCATGTACGGTGAAGCGCAAGAGAACATTTACTACTACATCACCACGTTGAACGAAAACTACCACATGCCGGCCATGCCAGCAGGTGCCGAGGAAGGTATCCGTAAAGGTATCTACAAACTCGAAACCGTTGCAGGTAGCAAAGGTAAAGTTCAGCTGCTGGGCTCCGGTTCTATCCTGCGTCACGTACGTGAAGCGGCACAGATCCTGGCGAACGACTACGGCGTTGGCTCTGACGTGTACAGCGTAACGTCCTTCACTGAACTGGCGCGTGATGGCCAGGATTGTGAGCGCTGGAACATGCTGCACCCAATGGAAACGCCACGCGTTCCATACATCGCTCAGGTGATGAACGACGCGCCTGCGGTTGCGTCTACTGACTATATGAAACTGTTCGCTGAGCAGGTTCGTACTTACGTACCGGCTGATGACTACCGCGTACTGGGTACTGACGGCTTCGGTCGTTCTGACAGCCGCGAAAACCTGCGTCACCACTTCGAAGTGGATGCATCTTACGTGGTTGTAGCAGCACTGGGCGAACTGGCTAAACGTGGCGAAATCGATAAGAAAGTGGTTGCGGACGCAATCACCAAATTCAACATCGATGCAGATAAAGTTAACCCGCGTCTGGCGTAAGAGGTAAAAGAAGAATGGCTATCGAAATCAAAGTACCGGACATCGGGGCTGATGAAGTTGAAATCACCGAGATCCTGGTCAAAGTGGGCGACAAAGTTGAAGCTGAACAGTCGCTGATCACTGTAGAAGGCGATAAAGCCTCTATGGAAGTTCCGTCTCCTCAGGCTGGCATCGTTAAAGAGATCAAAGTCTCTGTTGGCGATAAAACCGAGACTGGCAAACTGATCATGATTTTCGATTCCGCCGACGGTGCAGCAGCTGCTGCACCTGCGCAGGAAGAGAAGAAAGAAGCTGCTCCTGCGGCGGCTGCACCAGCAGCTGCTGCGGCAAAAGAAGTCAACGTGCCTGACATCGGCGGTGACGAAGTAGAAGTCACTGAAATCCTGGTGAAAGTGGGCGATACCGTTACGGCTGAGCAGTCCCTGATCACCGTAGAAGGCGACAAAGCCTCTATGGAAGTGCCGGCGCCATTCGCGGGTACGGTTAAAGAGATCAAGATCAACACCGGTGACAAAGTTTCTACCGGCTCTCTGATCATGATCTTCGAAGTGGCAGGTGCTGCACCTGCTGCCGCGCCTGCTCAGGCTGCTGCGCCAGCGCCGGCCGCTGCACCTGCTGCTGGCGGTGCGAAAGATGTCAACGTACCTGACATCGGTGGTGACGAAGTTGAAGTCACCGAAGTGATGGTAAAAGTGGGCGACAAAGTTGCTGCTGAACAGTCACTGATCACCGTTGAAGGCGACAAAGCGTCTATGGAAGTACCCGCGCCATTCGCGGGTACCGTTAAAGAGATCAAAATCAGCACCGGCGACAAAGTGTCTACGGGCTCTCTGATCATGGTCTTCGAAGTGGAAGGCGCTGCGCCAGCTGCTGCTCCGGCTGCCGCTGCTGCCGCTGCACCGGCTCAGACGGCTAAACCTGCTGCTGCCCCTGCTGCAAAAGCAGAAGGTAAATCTGAGTTCGCTGAGAACGACGCTTACGTTCACGCTACGCCACTGATTCGTCGCCTGGCGCGCGAATTCGGTGTAAACCTGGCGAAAGTGAAAGGGACTGGCCGTAAAGGTCGTATCCTGCGCGAAGACGTTCAGGCCTATGTGAAAGACGCGGTGAAACGCGCTGAAGCTGCCCCTGCTGCTGCCGCTGGCGGCGGTATCCCGGGCATGCTGCCATGGCCGAAAGTGGACTTCAGCAAGTTCGGTGAAATCGAAGAAGTGGAACTGGGTCGTATCCAGAAAATCTCTGGTGCCAACCTGAGCCGTAACTGGGTGATGATCCCGCACGTTACGCACTTCGACAAAACGGATATCACCGATCTGGAAGCGTTCCGTAAACAGCAGAATGCCGAAGCTGAGAAGCGTAAACTGGACGTGAAATTCACCCCAGTCGTCTTCATCATGAAAGCCGTTGCTGCGGCGCTTGAGCAGATGCCACGCTTCAACAGCTCCCTGTCCGAAGATGGCCAGAAGCTGACGCTGAAGAAATACATCAACATCGGTGTTGCGGTTGATACGCCAAATGGTCTGGTTGTTCCGGTCTTTAAAGACGTGAACAAGAAGAGCATCACTGAGCTGTCCCGTGAACTGACCACCATCTCCAAAAAAGCGCGTGATGGTAAGCTGACTGCCGGCGAAATGCAGGGCGGCTGCTTCACTATCTCCAGCATCGGCGGCCTGGGTACTACCCACTTCGCACCGATTGTTAACGCGCCGGAAGTGGCTATCCTTGGTGTGTCCAAGTCCGCGATGGAACCGGTATGGAATGGCAAAGAGTTCGTGCCGCGTCTGATGATGCCAATCTCTCTGTCCTTCGACCACCGCGTGATCGACGGTGCTGATGGTGCGCGTTTCATCACCATCATCAACAACACCCTGAGCGACATTCGCCGCCTGGTGATGTAATCGAAAAGCCGGCCAGTCGGCCGGCTTTTTTCTGTTAATCTCATGTGGTCTGTGAGGTTATTGGCGAAAAGCGACAATTCGTGAGCCGTTTGTTGTTTCAAAATTGTTAACAATTTTGTAAACTGCGGGCGGATAGAACGTCCCGGTGGATGAAGGGCGACAAGTACCTGGACCGCCGGAAATCAATAAGAGGTCATGATGAGTACTGAAATCAAAACTCAGGTCGTGGTACTTGGGGCAGGCCCGGCGGGTTACTCTGCTGCCTTCCGTTGCGCTGATTTAGGTCTGGAAACCGTAATCGTAGAACGCTACAACACCCTCGGTGGTGTTTGCCTGAACGTAGGCTGTATCCCTTCTAAAGCTCTGCTGCACGTTGCGAAAGTTATCGAAGAAGCCAAAGCACTGGCTGAACACGGTATCGTCTTCGGCGAGCCGAAAACCGATATCGACAAAATTCGTACCTGGAAAGAGAAAGTTATCACTCAGCTGACCGGTGGTCTGGCAGGTATGGCCAAAGGCCGTAAAGTGAAAGTGGTCAACGGTCTGGGTAAATTCACCGGCGCGAACACCCTGGAAGTGGAAGGCGAAAACGGCAAAACCGTTATTAACTTCGACAACGCGATCATCGCTGCGGGTTCCCGTCCAATTCAGCTGCCATTCATTCCACATGAAGATCCACGCGTGTGGGATTCCACCGATGCGCTGGAGCTGAAATCCGTACCTAAGCGTATGCTGGTTATGGGTGGCGGTATCATCGGTCTGGAAATGGGTACCGTGTACCATGCGCTGGGTTCAGAGATCGACGTGGTTGAAATGTTCGACCAGGTTATCCCGGCTGCCGATAAAGACATCGTTAAAGTCTTCACCAAACGTATCAGCAAGAAATTCAACCTGATGCTGGAAACTAAAGTGACTGCCGTTGAAGCAAAAGAAGACGGTATTTACGTTTCCATGGAAGGCAAAAAAGCCCCTGCCGAACCACAGCGTTACGACGCCGTGCTGGTGGCTATCGGCCGTGTGCCGAACGGTAAAAACCTCGACGCGGGCAAAGCAGGCGTGGAAGTGGACGACCGTGGCTTCATCCGCGTTGACAAACAGCTGCGCACCAACGTGCCGCACATCTTTGCTATCGGCGATATCGTCGGTCAGCCAATGCTGGCGCACAAAGGTGTTCACGAAGGTCACGTTGCCGCTGAAGTTATCGCCGGCATGAAACACTACTTCGATCCGAAAGTGATCCCATCTATCGCTTACACCGAGCCAGAAGTGGCATGGGTGGGTCTGACTGAGAAAGAAGCGAAAGAGAAAGGCATCAGCTACGAAATCGCCACCTTCCCGTGGGCTGCTTCTGGCCGTGCTATCGCTTCCGACTGCGCAGACGGTATGACCAAACTGATCTTCGACAAAGAGACTCACCGTGTGATCGGTGGTGCGATTGTCGGTACCAACGGCGGCGAGCTGCTGGGTGAGATCGGTCTGGCTATCGAAATGGGTTGTGACGCTGAAGACATCGCGCTGACCATCCACGCTCACCCGACTCTGCACGAGTCTGTTGGCCTGGCGGCAGAAGTGTTCGAAGGTAGCATCACCGACCTGCCTAACGCGAAAGCGAAGAAGAAATAAGTTTCTTCATGATTGCGAAACGCCTCCTCCGGAGGCGTTTTTTTTGCCTGCGTTATGGGGCGACCGGTTGCCAGGTGTGATCCAGGTGATAAGCAGGTAACGCCTGCGCTTTCTTCTCTGACTCGCTGCCGAGGTCCGACTGGTACACCTTGTCGGTCTGGTTTATTACAAAGCTCATCACGCCCGTCTGGCCGTAGCTGACTGGCCAGGCCACCATGGCAAAACCATTTTTATCCGGCAGGATTCGAAAACGGTAGCCGTGATAGCCAGTGCCGGGTTCTTTCGGGCTGAAGGCCGGACCGAGTGGGCTGGGGGCTTCGCCGGGCGAGGCCGGCCAGTATAAGCCGTCTTTTTTGCCGGCTGAGCTGACAATCTTCTGCGCATATTTCTGGTTCAGCGCAAAATAGCTTTGCTGTGCATCCACATACGCGTGCAGCGCCTCGATGGCGGCGAGCTCGTTGCGGCCAATCTCGCGGGTCAGGATCTCTTCAGCCCCTTCTTTGATATCAAATTGCCAGCCAGAGGCGGTTTTGATCACCGGAATCGGTAGCTGCCAGTCGCTGTCACCGACCACAAGATGTGCCTTATCCCCGTCAACGACCGTATTGTGCCGAACTTTCCAGTCGCGCAGGAAGCGATCCACGGCATCAGGATCCACCCCTTCCGGCGGCAGGAAATCACGCCAGTTTTCACCGAGCAGGGTGTTCATCGCGCTTTCATTTTGCTCACTGATGGCGCTGGCCAGCGCATCGGTTGCCTGGTCTGGCGTGCTGAAAGATTGCTGCGCCATTGCGGCGGCCGACAGCATGAATAACGCGATCCCACTGAGTAATTTGCTTTTCATGTCGGCTTCCTTAACGGTGACGGAATTCACGGTGTTCAGCACGCCCGGTAGACGTCTGGCGCGGTTGCTGATGGCGGGCAGCCTGTTGCCGGCTCTGGGCACCTCGCTGCTGTTGGGCTTGCCAGTTGGCGGAACGACTGTCGTTACCGCTGAGCGCATTGGCGCGCGGCTGGCTACTCCGCGCAGGCTGCGAAACCCGTTTCTCTTGCCTTTGGGTGGTGGTCGGGCGGCTGTCTCGCGTCTTAGCGGCTGTCCGCTGTGCCGTTTGCGGTTTGGTGTCGTAGCCCCGGTAGTTGTTGCGCTGGGAAATTTGCTTCAGCTGGGCGGTTGACGCCTGACGCTGTGCATCTTTGGTGCCCGGACGCGCGGTTTGCGGGAAGGTTTTTCCCGTCGATTTCTCCATCTGGCTCAGCGCAGCCTGCCGTTGGCTGTCCCGGTTGACCGGTTTTTGCTGCGTCGCGCTTAGCCCCGTTGCCGTATTCGTTGAGTGGAAGCGATTGTTGAGCGTGTTGGTGGGATAGGGCACTCCTTCACGATAGGCCGGGTTATGCTGCCAGGTGCGGTTGGCGTCTGTCAGGCGCTGGCCGCTGATTTTATTAAAGTTCTCGACGTTGATATTGATGTTGTTATCACCGTTGCGGTTATAGCCGCCGTGGTGATCCCAGTCGTCATCATGGTGGTGATCCCAGTCATCGTCATCATCCCAGTCGATGTTGCTGAAAATAGCGTAGGTGGTCGCCACGCCCAGGCTGAACCCTAAGCCTTTGACCAGACTGTCCGTAAACTGCTCTCCCGGGGAGGGCGGTAAATAGACGGGCGGATAAGCGGTGTTCGGCCAGGTGCCATACACGGTATTCGGGTTGTAGGTGGGAACGTAAACCACCTGCGGGTCGGCAGACTCAATTTTAATGACCGTCGGGGCTGACGTCGTGGCGGTGCTTGTTGTCTGGCTGGTGGCCGTTTTCGCCGGGGCCGGTTTTGTCTCGGTGGTGACCGTTTGCTGCGGTGTTGATTGCAATGCACCGGTTTGCTGCGCCAGCAAACGCAGACGTTGCACGGAATCCATCACATCTTTCGGCTGCGCGAGAAACGCATCGCCCAGGCTCTGCACCCAGGGTGGATTTTCGCCCATCAGGGACATCAGCTGAGGAAACGCCACCAGTGATTTCACGCTCGGATCCCAGGGTTGATTCGCCACGGCCTGAATGGCGGCATCGCCCTGCAGTTTAGGGTTGTCTTTTGACCACTGTGCCGCCTGGATGACGTTGGCCGGGTAAGTCGAAGCCATCAAAATTTGCGATAGCAGGGCATCCGGGTAGAGCGCGATGGGGGCAACCCACTGATCAATTTGCGCGGCCGTGTAGGCTGGCGCGACGACCGGTGCTGGCTGAGCGGCAGGCGGCGCAGCCGGTTGTTGTGCGACGGGGGCAGGAGCCACAGGCTCCGTTGCGCGGCTTTTAACGAACATGACGCCTGAGGCGGCAAACAGCCCGGCACTGCACAGAAGGACAAGCAGTTGTGGCTTAAAGGGCAACTTCATAAAATGACTCCAACGAGACAAGCGCTGTGCCGTGAGGCGTTACGATTGGCGTGAGTATCAATCACCCGTCTTTTACTGTTTTGACTTTTGTGGGGAATCATCCGGTACGTCCGGATAAAGAGTGTGAGTATTTATTACACAATTATATCGGATGGCTGAAATGCCGCCGGAATATTCAGAAGGTCGCACTCACGGTTTTTGCAGTCAGAATTCGTTGCACCTGCCCGCTACACCATGCTTAACGATTCAGCAAATTTTTTAATGTTGCTTTTTTGTAAACGGATTAACACTGTGCAGAAATCCTGCTATGCTGCCCGACGCGGTATCGGGCATTTACCCTACAAACTGCTGTCTCACAGGAGCGTGAAGAGAACGCCCGCCGCATATGACAATGAGAGCGAGGAGAACCGTCGTGCTAGAAGAATACCGTAAGCACGTAGCAGAACGTGCCGCCGAGGGAATTGTACCCAAACCTTTAGATGCAACCCAAATGGCCGCGCTCGTCGAGCTGCTGAAGAACCCGCCTAAGGGCGAAGAAGAATTCCTGTTAGATCTGTTGATCAACCGTGTACCGCCTGGCGTAGATGAAGCTGCCTACGTAAAAGCCGGATTCCTTGCCGCCGTCGCCAAAGGCGAAGCAACCTCCCCACTGGTTACTCCTGAAAAAGCTATTGAACTGCTCGGTACCATGCAGGGTGGCTACAACATTCATCCGCTGATTGACGCACTGGATAACGACACGCTGGCACCGATTGCCGCCAAAGCGCTCTCCTCAACGCTGCTGATGTTCGATAACTTCTACGATGTGGAAGAAAAAGCCAAAGCCGGCAACGCCTACGCGAAACAGGTTATGCAATCCTGGGCCGATGCCGAATGGTTTCTGAACCGTCCTGCACTGGCTGAAAAAATCACCGTTACCGTCTTCAAAGTGACCGGTGAAACTAACACCGATGACCTCTCTCCGGCACCGGATGCGTGGTCTCGTCCTGATATTCCTCTGCACGCGCTGGCGATGCTGAAAAACGCCCGTGAAGGTATTGAGCCGGATCAGCCGGGCAGCGTTGGCCCGATCAAACAGATCGAAGCCCTGCAGGAAAAAGGTTTCCCGCTGGCATACGTCGGTGACGTAGTGGGTACCGGTTCGTCCCGTAAGTCTGCGACCAACTCCGTACTGTGGTTCATGGGCGATGACATCCCTCATGTGCCTAACAAACGTGGCGGCGGCCTGGTGCTGGGCGGCAAAATTGCGCCAATCTTCTTCAACACCATGGAAGATGCGGGCGCACTGCCGATCGAAGTCGATGTCTCTAACCTGAATATGGGCGACGTGATTGACGTTTACCCGTTCAAAGGTGAAGTGCGCAACCACGAAACCAACGAACTGCTGGCGAGTTTTGAGCTGAAAACCGACGTGCTGATTGACGAAGTGCGTGCCGGTGGCCGTATTCCGCTGATCATCGGTCGTGGCCTGACGACCAAAGCGCGTGAAGCGCTGGGTCTGCCGCACAGCGACGTGTTCCGTCATGCGAAGGATGTGGCGGAAAGCAATCGTGGTTACTCCCTGGCGCAGAAAATGGTGGGTCGCGCCTGCGGCGTCGCCGGTGTCCGTCCTGGCGCGTACTGTGAACCGAAGATGACCTCCGTGGGGTCTCAGGACACCACAGGCCCAATGACCCGTGATGAACTGAAAGACCTGGCGTGCCTGGGCTTCTCTTCTGACCTGGTGATGCAGAGCTTCTGTCACACTGCCGCGTATCCGAAGCCGGTTGACGTGACCACGCACCACACGCTGCCTGACTTCATCATGAACCGTGGCGGTGTGTCGCTGCGTCCGGGTGACGGTGTTATTCACTCCTGGCTGAACCGTATGCTGCTGCCTGATACCGTCGGTACCGGTGGTGATTCCCATACCCGTTTCCCAATCGGTATCTCCTTCCCGGCGGGCTCGGGGCTGGTGGCGTTTGCTGCTGCGACCGGCGTGATGCCGCTGGATATGCCAGAATCGGTTCTGGTGCGCTTCAAGGGTAAAATGCAGCCGGGTATCACCCTGCGTGACCTCGTGCATGCTATCCCTCTGTATGCCATCAAACAGGGTCTGCTGACCGTTGAGAAGAAAGGGAAGAAAAACATCTTCTCTGGCCGTATTCTGGAAATTGAAGGTCTGCCGGATCTGAAAGTCGAGCAGGCATTCGAACTGACCGATGCGTCCGCGGAGCGTTCTGCTGCTGGCTGTACCATCAAGCTGAACAAAGAACCGATTATTGAGTATCTGACCTCTAACATCGTGCTGCTGAAGTGGATGATTGCAGAAGGCTACGGCGACCGTCGTACGCTGGAGCGCCGTATCCAGGGCATGGAAAAATGGCTGGCGGATCCACAGCTGCTGGAAGCCGATGCTGACGCAGAATACGCGGCAGTGATCGACATCGATCTGGCGGATATCAAAGAGCCGATCCTGTGTGCACCAAACGATCCGGACGATGCGCGTCTGCTTTCAGACGTTCAGGGCGACAAGATCGACGAAGTGTTCATCGGATCCTGTATGACCAACATCGGCCACTTCCGTGCTGCCGGTAAGCTGCTGGATACTCACAAAGGCCAGCTGCCAACGCGTCTGTGGGTGGCTCCGCCAACCCGTATGGATGCGGCTCAGCTGACCGAAGAGGGCTACTACAGCGTGTTCGGTAAGAGCGGTGCGCGTATCGAAATTCCTGGCTGTTCCCTGTGTATGGGTAACCAGGCGCGCGTGGCTGACGGTGCGACGGTGGTTTCCACCTCTACCCGTAACTTCCCGAACCGTTTAGGTACCGGTGCTAACGTCTACCTGGCCTCTGCGGAGCTGGCGGCGGTTGCGGCACTGATTGGTAAACTGCCAACGCCGGAAGAGTACCAGACCTTTGTGGCGCAGGTGGATAAGACGGCGGTAGATACCTATCGCTATCTGAACTTCGACCAGCTCTCTCAGTACACCGAGAAAGCTGACGGGGTTATCTTCCAGACGGCGGTATAAACAGCTAAACCGTCTCCACGGAGGCGGTTTTGTGTTTGCACCCTCTCCTGTGGAGAGGGACAGGGTGAGGGCATCAGACCGCAAGGTCTTGCTCTCACCTTTTTATTTTCATTCCTCCTGCCTCCCACGCTTTTTTTCTTCCTCTCTGCTGCGATAATTAGCGTAATGGCTTTGCAGAGGAAAATACTATGGATTACGAATTTCTGCGCGACATCACCGGAGTGGTGAAAGTGCGTATGTCGATGGGCCACGAAGCTGTTGGACACTGGTTCAACGAAGAGGTGAAAGAGAATCTCGCCCTTCTGGACGAAGTTGAACAGGCGGCAAATACGGTGAAAGGCAGTGAACGCTCCTGGCAACGTGCCGGGCACGAATACACGCTGTGGATGGATGGCGAAGAGGTGATGGTGCGTGCCAACCAGCTTGAATTCTCCGGTGATGAGATGGAAGAGGGGATGAGCTACTACGATGAAGAGAGTCTGTCGCTGTGCGGCGTAGAAGACTTTTTACAAGTCGTGACGGCGTACCGGGCGTTCATGAAACAGAAATAGCACACCGGAGCGTCCTTGCTCCCAGCGCGGCTTACACGGTCGGAATATTGCGGCCGTAGTAGATTTCGCGCATCTCTTTCCAGAGCAGGTCAGTAATGGCCTTGCGCTCTTCTTCGCTTAAATCTTCTGGTCGGGTATGGAACATGTAGTGCTTAAGGTCGAACTCCTTAAGTAACATCTTGGTATGGAAGATATTTTCCTGATACACGTTCACATCCATCATGTCATACAGCGACTTCATGTCGTCGGACATAAAGTTCTGAATGGAATTGATCTCGTGATCGATAAAGTGCTTCATGCCGTTAATGTCACGGGTAAAGCCTCGCACGCGATAATCAATCGTCACGATATCGGATTCCAGCTGGTGGATTAAATAGTTCAGCGCGTTCAGCGGGGAGATCACGCCGCAGGTCGACACTTCGATATCGGCACGGAAGGTACACAGCCCGCCTTCAGGATGGCTTTCCGGGTAGGTGTGCACGCAGATGTGGCTTTTATCGAGATGGGCGACGACCACTTCCGGCAGCGGGCCCGGATGTTCTGTTTTATCGATAAGTTGAGGGTCGACCGGCTCTTCGCTGACCAGAATCGTGACGCTGGCACCCTGAGGTTCATAATCCTGACGGGCGATATTCAGGATATTCGCGCCGATAATCGAACAGGTTTCTGACAGGATCTCGGTCAGGCGGTTGGCATTGTAGAGTTCATCGATATAGGCGATGTAACCATCGCGTTCTTCCGCTGTTTTGGCATAGCAGATATCGTAAATACAAAAACTCAGGCTTTTGGTCAGGTTGTTAAAGCCATGCAGTTTAAGCTTTTTCAATTAGCTCACCCCCTTAGTGGATAATGCGTCTTGCAGGTACTGCGGTAAGGCAAACGCTGCGGTATGAACTGCCGGATTGTAGTAACGGCACGTAAGACCGGCCTGGTGGAAGCGGGCCTGAATAATTTCGGTGGAAAGATGGCGCAGTACGTCGTTATCCGTCGCCCAGGCAAAGGTCATGATCCCGCCGTAGTACGTCGGAATAGCGGCCTGATAGAAGCTGACATCGCCAAAATAGGTGCTCAGTTTGCGGTGGCTGTCGAGGGCTTCATCCTGCTGCAGGAAGCAGACGCCGTTTTGTGCCACGAAAATCCCGCCCGGCTTCAGGCAGCGCTTGCAGCCTTCGTAGAAATCGGAGGTAAACAGCGACGCGCCGGGACCGATCGGGTCGGTACAGTCGGAGATAATAACGTCGAAGGTCTGGGTCGTCTGATTAACGAAGTTAACCCCATCATCAATGACCAGACTGAAGCGCGGATCGTCATAGCTACCGGCGTTATGGTTCGGCAGGTACTGACGACAGAAAGAGACCACGCCGGCATCAATTTCCACCATCGTAATGGTTTCGATGGATTGATGGCGGGAGACTTCACGCAGCATTGCGCCATCACCACCACCGATAATCAAAACATGCTTCGCATGCCCGTGTGCCAGCAGCGGAACGTGGGTCATCATCTCATGATAGATAAACTCGTCGCGCTCGGTCGTTTGCACGACACCATCCAGCGCCATCACGCGGCCAAAGGCGGCATTCTCGAAGATGATCAGATCCTGGTGATCGGTTTTCTCATGATAGAGCACGTTATCAACGGCAAAGTACTGACCAAACTGGTCATGCAGTGTTTCATGCCACAACGTGTGGTCGGCCATACGCGGACTCCTCCTTTGTTAACATCCGTTACGCTCACAAAAAATGAGCGAAACATGATAGCTAACTATAACCGTGGTTGCACGGCTATAGGCTCAACAAGGGGGCGTCGGGAAAGTTATTTCACGTAGGCGAGCAGGCTGAGTGAATCGCGAGCCAGCGCTTTGCATTTTTTGGCGGTAGGGATACCAATACCGCTTAAATCGCGGTAGCTGTCTTCGCCGAGCGCCTTCATGTCGAAGCTATCGTAGTTGCTGAGATCCCATTGGTTTTGCTGGGCAAAAAAGACCAGTGCGCGACGAATCTGCCCGTTGGGCAAATTCTGGTAACCACAATCGTTTTTCAGAAAGACAAAAACTGCCGTCAGATCGGCCATATCTTCCGCTTCATTTTCACTCAGCGCGTAACTGTTCGCACACATCGCCATCAGGCTACCGAACAAAATTGTTCTGAAAAACGTCTTCATTGCTTCTACCACTGCATCACGGAAAATTAACGTTAGCATACTTGATGCCAGGCCGACGATCTTTATTATTGCCGCTTCACTTGACCTTCCGGTAAGGGGAGGGTTTATGCTCAAAAGATCGCCTGCTGGAAATAAGGAAATGAACATGCAACGCCGTGATTTTTTAAAATATTCCGTTGCGCTTGGCGTAGCCAGCGCTTTACCGCTGTGGAGCCGCGCGGCTTTTGCGGCCGACAGACCTGCCTTACCGATCCCTGATTTACTCACCGCGGATGCCCGTAGCCGCATCCAGCTTGTTGTCCAGTCCGGTAAAACGACCTTTGGCGCCCACAGCGCGACAACGTGGGGTTATAACGGCAATCTTCTCGGCCCGGCACTTCAGTTACGTAAAGGGAAAGCGGTGACGGTGGATATCCATAACACGCTGGCTGAGGAGACCACGTTGCACTGGCACGGACTGGAAGTGCCGGGCGAGGTGGATGGGGGGCCGCAGGGCATCATAAAACCGGGCGGTAAGCGAAGCGTGACCTTTACCCCGGACCAGCGCGCCGCGACCTGCTGGTTCCACCCCCATCAGCATGGCAAAACGGGCCATCAGGTGGCGATGGGGCTGGCGGGACTGGTGCTGATTGAAGATGACGAAAGCCGTTTGCTGCGCCTGCCCAAACAGTGGGGCATCGACGATGTGCCGGTCATTGTGCAGGACAAAAAATTCACCGCTGACGGGCAAATTGATTACCAGCTGGACGTCATGAGCGCGGCGGTAGGCTGGTTTGGCGACACCCTGCTGACCAACGGTGCCATTTACCCGCAGCATGCGGCACCGAAAGGCTGGCTGCGCTTACGCCTGCTCAACGGCTGTAACGCCCGCTCACTGAATTTCGCCACCAGCGATAAACGCCCTCTGTACGTGGTCGCAAGCGACGGGGGGCTGCTGCCTGAACCGGTGAAGGTGGATATGCTACCGATGCTGATGGGGGAGCGTTTTGAGGTGCTGGTGGATATCAGCGACGGCAAACCGTTTGACCTGGTCACGCTACCGGTCAGTCAGATGGGAATGGCGGTTGCACCCTTTGATAAGCCGCACCCGGTGCTGCAGATCCAGCCGCTGCAGGTCACGGCCTCGGGCATGCTGCCGGATACCCTGACCACGCTCCCGGCGCTACCTTCTCTCGAGGGCCTGACCCAACGCAAGCTGCAACTGTCCATGAACCCGATGCTCGATATGATGGGCATGCAGGCACTGATGGCGAAATATGGCAATCAGGCGATGGCGGGTATGCACCACGGAGAGATGATGGGCCATATGAATATGGACCACGGTAAAATGGGCGGCATGGGGCACGGTGGCCATGATTTCGATTTCCACAATGCCAACATGATCAACGGTAAAGCGTTCGACATGAACACGCCAATGTTTGCTGCCACAAAAGGGCAGTTTGAACGCTGGGTGATTTCAGGCGAAGGCGACATGATGCTGCATCCGTTCCATATTCACGGCACCCAGTTCCGCATCCTTTCTGAAAACGGTAACGCGCCACAGGCGCACCGCGCGGGATGGAAAGACACCGTCAGGGTTGAAGGTGGCGTCAGTGAGGTGCTGGTGAAATTTGACCACGAGGCACCGAAGGCGTTTGCCTATATGGCGCACTGCCATCTGCTGGAGCATGAAGATACGGGCATGATGCTGGGGTTCACGGTTTAATATCGTGTGCCCTGATGCCCAGACCCCGGTCCACAGGAGATAAGCAATAAAAACGGCAACCGAAGTTGCCGTTTTTTTTACCGTTGGCGGTGTTAATTATTTAGCGTCGTCGGGTAAAGCATAAGCCACAATGTAGTCGCCCATCTTCGTACCAAACGAACCATGACCACCCGCAGAGATGACAACGTACTGCTTGCCATTCACTTCATAGGTCATCGGCGTTGCCTGTCCACCTGCTGGCAGACGGCCTTGCCACAGTTTTTCACCGTTGGTCATGTTGTACGCGCGCAGGTAGTTATCGGCGGTTGCCGCGATGAACAGCACGTTACCGGCGGTAGAAATTGGACCACCCAGCATTGGCATACCCATATTGAACGGGACAGGAACCGGCATCGGGAACGGCATGCTGTCCTGAGGCGTACCAATACGTTTTTTCCAGACGATCTGGTTAGTTTTCAGATCCAGGCCGGAGATATAACCCCAGGCAGGCTGTTTACACGGCAGACCAAACGGCGACAGGAACGGGTTCAGCGTGACGCCATAGGGCACGCCATACTGCGGCTGAATACCCGCCTCAGTACCGCTGCCTTTAGCATCTTTAGGCTGCTCCATTGGGTTGCCTGGACCGCGTGGAATAAGCTTAGAAACAAACGGCAGGGCCATCGGGTTGGCAATCGCCACCTGACGGTTAGGGTCAACGGAGATCCCACCCCATTCGAACATGCCCAGGTTACCCGGGAAGACCAGCGTGCCCTGCTCAGAAGGTGGCGTGAAGATACCTTCATAGCGCAGCTGATGGAACATCACGCGGCACACCAGCTGGTCAAACATTGTGGCACCCCACATGTCTGCACCGCTGAGATCTTTCTTCGGACGGAAGCTCAGGTCAGAGAACGGCTGTGTTTTGGTGACATAGTCGCCTTTGGCAGCGCCCTGCGGAACGGGTTTTTCGGGTGCCGGGACAACCAGCTTACCGTTGCTGCGATCCAGCACAAAGATGTTGCCCGTTTTCGCGGGTGCATAAATCACCGGAACGGTTTTGCCGTTAACGGTAATGTCAGCCAGCGTTGGCTGGGACGGCATGTCCATATCCCACAGGTCGTGGTGAACAGTCTGGTAGCTCCAGGCCAGTTTACCGGTGGTCGCGTTCAGCGCCACGATAGAGCTGGCATAACGCTCTTGCTCAGGCGTACGGTTACCCCCCCAGATATCTGGCGTGGTGACGCCCATCGGCAGGTAGACCAGGTCCAGCTTCGCGTCATACGCCGCCGGTGCCCAGGAGTTAGGTGAGTTAAAGGTAAAGGTGTGTTCGTCCGATGGGATCGCGTTTGGATCTTTCGCGCCCGGGTCGAAGGCCCACAGCAGTTTACCGGTGTTCACGTCAAAACCACGGATAACGCCAGAGGTTTCGCGGGTGGAGAAGTTATCGGTTACCGAGCCGGCAATCACGATAGTTTTATCGGTGATGATCGGCGGTGAGGTTGGCTCATACAGACCCGGCGTGGTGTCCGGCATGTTGGTCTGCAGATTCAGGATACCTTTGTTGGCAAAGGTCTCACACAGCTTACCGGTTTCGGCATTGATCGCGAACAGGCGGCCATCGTTTACCGGCAGCATGATGCGGCGAGGGCAGTCGGCAATGACTTCAGGGCTCGCATTATCAGCACGCGCTTCGTGGTAAGAGACGCCACGGCAGGTGATGTGCTGGAACGACGGGTTGGAGTTCAGCTGTGGATCGAAGTGCCATTTCTCTTTACCGGTGGCCGCGTCAAGCGCGAACAGACGCTGGTGCGCGGTGCACAGATAAAGCATGTTACCGACTTTAATCGGCGTCACTTCGTTGGTCAGTTCACCCGGATCGTTTGGCATCTTCAGGTCGCCGGTACGGAATACCCAGGCTTCCTTCAGGTTCTTAACGTTGTCCGCGTTGATCTGCTTGAGCGGGGAGTAGCGCTGACCTTCCTGATTACGGCCATAAGCTGGCCAGTCGCCATCCGCGACCTGCGAGATAGCCGCAGCTGGGGTGGATTCGGCATTCAGCGTACCGTTAATCTCCTGCGGATCGTTAAAACCGGCCCAGGTGAGAATGCCGCCGCTGATCAGCAGGGCAACCACCAGCGCCGCAACGGCACCGCTTGAAGGAACAATCAGGCGACGCCACACGAACGGCAGGATCAGCCAGATACCAAAGAAGACCAGGATGTCACTGCGCGGCGTCAGTGCCCAGAAGTCGAAACCGACTTCCCAGACGCCCCAGATCATGGTTGCGAGGAGTAAAGCAGCATAAAGCCATAGCGCGGATTGTTTTCTACGCCACAACAGGACGGTTACGCCAAGCATAACCAGACCCGCAATAGGGTAGTACCAGGAGCCGCCAATTGCGGCCAGCCAGACGCCACCGATTAACAGATACAGGCCGCAGAAGGCGGCGAATAGCGCTGTTAATGTCACCAGTAGACGTGGCTGTTGAGTTTTTATTTCAGCCATAGAAAGTGTACTCGTCAGTTTTGTTAATTATTTGCTAGCAACTAATTATAGGTATTAACAAGTGTGATCGGAATCACAATATTTGCTTTTTATAACTCATGCGCCAGGTGTATCCATTTACTGATATAATGGCTGGCTTGCGTATCGATGCCGGAGTAACATTCATCCGCATTGAGAGATTTTCATTAAAATCATATGGTTAGTAATATGAAACATACTGTTGAAGTGATGATCCCGGAAGCCGAGATCAAAGCGCGTATCGCCGAACTGGGTCGTCAAATCACCGAACATTACAAGGACAGCGGCAGCGAAATGGTGCTGGTCGGTCTTTTACGTGGCTCTTTCATGTTCATGGCAGACCTGTGCCGTGAAGTGCAGGTGTCCCATGAGGTCGATTTTATGACCGCCTCCAGCTACGGCAGCGGCATGTCCACAACCCGTGATGTGAAAATCCTGAAAGATCTGGATGAAGATATTCGTGGCAAAGATGTGTTGATCGTTGAGGACATCATAGACTCCGGCAACACGCTCTCTAAAGTGCGCGAGATCCTGAGCCTGCGTGAGCCAAAATCCCTGGCGATCTGCACCCTGCTGGATAAACCCAGCCGCCGTGAAGTGCAGGTGCCGGTAGAGTTTGTCGGCTTCTCTATCCCTGACGAGTTCGTCGTGGGCTATGGCATTGACTACGCGCAGCGTTACCGCCATCTGCCGTATGTGGGTAAAGTGATCCTGCTCGACGAGTAAGGTTTGTGACGTGCGGTCTGTTGCCCTCTGACGAGGGGACACACAGTAAAAACGGCAACCCGGGTTGCCGTTTTGTTTTTATCTGAACCGCTTACAGGCAGTTATTTATGGTTGACGTGCTTAAGCTTCAGGTTGGCGATCCCGGAACGATAGCGCTGCTCCAGCGTTTCACGGTTGGTGGCGGTCACTTCCAGGTTACGAAGCAGACCATCGTGAATACCGTATGCCCAGCCGTGGATCGAGACTTTTTGCCCGCGTTTCCACGCCGATTGCATGATGGTGGAATGGCCAAGGTTATAAACCTGCTCCATCACGTTCAGCTCGCAAAGGGTATCGAGACGACGCTCCTGCGGCATTTCACCCAACAGTGAGCTATGTTTGAACCAGATATCGCGGATATGCAGCAGCCAGTTATCGATTAACCCGAGTTCGGTATTTTCAATCGCGGCCTGCACACCGCCGCAGCCATAGTGGCCACAAATAATGATGTGCTCGACCTCCAGAACGTCAACGGCGTACTGAACAACCGAAAGGCAGTTGAGGTCGGTATGGATCACCAGGTTGGCAACATTACGGTGCACAAACAGTTCGCCAGGCTCGAGACCTGTCAGGCGCTCTGCCGGAACGCGGCTGTCGGAACATCCAATCCAGAGAAAGCGTGGGTTTTGCGCCTGCGCGAGCTTTCCAAAAAATCCGGGGTCTTCCTCCACCAGCATTTTTGACCATAGTGCATTGTTGCTGATGAGTGTATCTATGTCGTTCATGGAGGTTAGCGACCTGTAACCGAGTGATTGCGTTGCGCTAATATAGGGTAACTCGACTTTTAATGAAACCACACAACGTGTGTCAGAACCTAAGGTAAGTTTAATTCATGGCGATTGCACTGGAGCTTGAGCAGCTCAAAAAAACCTATCCAGGCGGCGTTCAGGCGCTGCGTGGGATAGATCTCAAAGTGGAAGCGGGGGATTTCTACGCGCTTCTGGGGCCGAATGGGGCGGGGAAATCCACCACCATTGGCATTATCAGTTCTCTGGTCAATAAAACGTCCGGCCGGGTGAGCGTGTTTGGTTACGACCTGCAAAAAGATGTGGTGAATGCCAAGCGCCAGCTCGGACTGGTACCGCAGGAGTTCAACTTCAACCCGTTCGAGACAGTGCAGCAAATCGTGGTTAATCAGGCGGGTTACTACGGTGTTGAGCGCAAAGAAGCGGTTGAGCGCAGCGAAAAGTACCTCAAACAGCTCGATCTGTGGGAAAAACGCAATGAACGTGCGCGCATGTTGTCTGGCGGGATGAAGCGCCGTCTGATGATTGCCCGTGCGCTGATGCATGAGCCAAAGCTGCTGATCCTTGATGAGCCCACCGCGGGCGTGGATATCGAACTGCGTCGTTCAATGTGGGGCTTCCTGAAGGACCTCAACGACAAAGGCACGACCATTATTTTGACCACGCACTACCTCGAAGAGGCGGAGATGCTGTGTCGCAATATCGGCATCATTCAGAACGGTGAGCTGGTGGAAAACACCTCGATGAAGAGCCTGCTCGCCAAGCTGAAATCCGAAACCTTCATTCTCGATCTGGCGGCGAAAAGCCCGCTGCCGACGCTGGAAGGCTATAACTATCGTCTGGTGGATACCTCAACGCTGGAAGTGGAAGTGCTGCGCGAGCAGGGCATCAACAGCGTGTTCTCACAGCTGAGCGCGCAGGGTGTTCAGGTATTAAGTATGCGTAACAAAGCGAACCGACTGGAAGAGCTGTTTGTCTCTCTGGTGCAGGATAAACAAGGAGACAAGGCATGACGCATCTTTACTGGGTCGCGCTGAAAAGCATCTGGGCGAAAGAGATTAACCGCTTTATGCGTATCTGGGTGCAAACCCTGGTACCGCCGGTGATCACCATGACGCTCTACTTCATCATCTTCGGTAACCTCATCGGTTCCCGCATTGGTGAAATGCACGGCTTTACCTATATGCAGTTTATTGTGCCGGGCCTGATCATGATGGCGGTGATCACCAACGCCTATGCTAACGTGGCATCATCATTCTTTAGCGCCAAGTTTCAGCGTAACATTGAAGAGCTGCTGGTCGCGCCGGTACCAACGCATGTGATCATTGCGGGTTATGTGGGCGGCGGCGTGGCGCGCGGTCTCTGCGTGGGGATTCTGGTGACGGCGATCTCCCTGTTCTTTGTGCCGTTCCAGGTGCATTCATGGCTGTTCGTGGCGCTCACGTTACTGTTGACGGCAATCTTGTTCTCGCTGGCCGGTCTGCTGAACGCGGTGTTTGCTAAAACGTTTGATGATATCAGCCTGATCCCGACCTTTGTGCTGACGCCACTGACCTATCTTGGCGGGGTGTTCTACTCCCTGACGCTGCTGCCGCCGTTCTGGCAGGCGCTGTCACACCTGAACCCGATTGTTTATATGATCAGCGGCTTCCGCTTTGGTTTCCTCGGCATTACGGATGTGCCACTGATTACCACGGTTGCGGTGCTGGTGGTGTTTATTATCGCCTTCTACCTGCTGTGCTGGTCTCTGATTCAGCGTGGACGCGGTCTGCGCAGCTAATCTCCCGCCCGGCGACATTCTGTTTGCCGGGCGCTTTTCTTTGATTGTTATCACCGTACGCTAACCTTCACTCCGCTAAACTACTTGCCTGCTAAGGAGAGAGTGATGCTGGGATGGGTGATCGCCTGCCATGATGAACAGGCGCAGGATATGCTGGATAAACTGGAGGCCAGATTTGGTCCGCTGGCGCAATGCCGTGCGGTTAACTACTGGCGTGGATTGAGCACCAACATGCTCAGCCGCATGATGTGCGATGCCCTGCATGAAACCGACACCGGTGACGGCGTCATCTTCCTGACCGATAAATCCGGCGCGGCACCTTATCGCTCTGCGGCATTGTTGAGCCACAAGCACAACAACTGTGAAGTGATATCAGGCATTAACTTTTTGCTGCTGGAATCCATGTATCCCTTCCGGGAAACCTTAAGCAGCGCTGAATTCCGTCATGCGATCGTCGACAAAAAAGTGGCCGGCGTCAGCAGCCTGTGGCATCAGCAGCAAAAAAATCCTCCCTTTGTCTTGCTCCATGATTTGTATAAGAATTAAACATTGGTATTGATGCTGCTTTTGTTACAATGGTGGCTGATTTTTCGTGTCGATTAATATTCCATGTTCATGCGCGTTGTGTTCCTTCTGTTGCTGCTGGTTTCCGGCGGCGCATCTGCCAGCCTGATCGCTCAGCAAGGGCTTCCCGCCCGATATATGCAAACCACCGAAGATGCGGCTATCTGGGCGCAAGTAGGTAACAATGTGGTCAATGTCGGCAATATTCGTGCCGGGCAAATCCTGGCCGTCGTCCCCACATCCGCTGATTACTACGAGTTTCGTTTTGGCTTCGGCACGGGCTTTATTGATAAAGAGCACCTGGAAGATGTGCAGGGCAAACAGCGCGTGGAAGACAGCCTTGGTGATTTGAATAAACCGCTGAGTAACCAGAACCTGATAACCTGGAAAGACACGCCTGTCTTTAACGCCCCCAGCAGCGGAAGCGCCCCTTTCGGCACGATGAGCGCTAACCTTCGCTACCCCATTCTGAATAAACTTAAAGACCGTCTGAACCAGACCTGGTATCAGATCCGCATCGGCAATCGTCTGGCGTGGATCAGCAGCCTGGATGCGCAGGAAGATAACGGCATCCCGGTTCTGACCTATCACCATATCCTGCGTGATGAAGAGAACACCCGTTTCCGACATACCTCCACGACCACCAGCGTGCGTGCGTTCAGCAACCAGATGACCTGGCTTCGCGATCAGGGCTATACCACGCTGACGATGGCTCAGCTTGAAGGGTATGTGCGTAACAAAATGAACCTGCCGGCGAAGTCTGTGGTGATCACCTTTGATGACGGGCTGAAGTCGGTGAGCCGCTATGCGTATCCCGTCCTCAAAGCGTATGGATTTAAGGCGACGGCGTTTATTATCTCGTCGCGTATAAAACGTCATCCGCAGAAGTGGGCGCCGAAATACCTGCAGTTTATGAGTGTCTCTGAGCTTGAGCAGATCCAGGATGTGTTTGATATCCAGTCTCATACCCACTTCTTGCATCGAGTGGACGGCAATAAACACCCGATCTTACTGAGCCGTAGCCATCACGTGATTTTGTTCGATTTCGCGCGTTCACGCCGGGCGCTGGCGCAATTTAACCCGCACGTGCTCTATCTCTCTTATCCGTTTGGCGCCTATGATGACAAAGCGGTAAAAGCAGCGAATGACGCAGGGTTCCACCTGGCGGTGACAACGGTAAAAGGCAAAGTGAAGCCCGGGGACAATCCGTTCCTGCTTAAGCGACTGTATATTTTAAGGACGGATTCGCTGGAGACGATGTCGCGGCTTATCAGTAATCAGCCGCAGGGATGAGATGAGAGAAGGCTGTGAACGGTTCACAGCCTTCAGGATATCAGGCAACCTGGACCGGAATGGCTTTCGCGGTGCGTTTCATTTCGTTGTCGCCTTCGAAGTACGCCACTTTTGGCTGCCAGCGACGGGCTTCTTCGTCAGACATCATCACGAAGCTGGCGATGATAACGATATCACCGACGTCAGCACAGTGAGCGGCAGCGCCATTCACGGAGATAATTCTGGAGCCGCGTTCCGCCGCGATCGCATAGGTAGAGAAGCGCTTACCGTTATTCACGTTCCAGATATCAATGGCTTCGTTTTCAAGGATGCCCGCTGCATCAAGAAAATCCTGATCAATGGCGCAGGAGCCTTCATAGTGCAGGTCGGCCTGAGTGACTTTCACACGGTGAAGCTTACCTTGCAGCATTTTGCGAATCATTACGTTTACCTTTAATCATCATGCGTTAACCCCCCGCGAACGAGGGGAGGTAGAGAGTTATGCCAGCTCAACCACTTTATTGTCGATAAGGCGTGCCTGACCGAGCCATGCAGCCACCAGAAGCACCGCGCGCTTGCTGGTATCGGTCAGCTCAAGCAGCGTATCGGCATCACGGATTTGGATATCGTCAGCGCGGAAGCCTTTGTCGTTCAGCGCCTGTTCGGCGAGGGCAACGATCTCTTCTGCGCTCAGCTCTTTAGCCACAAGCTGTTCCGCCATGGTATTCATGACCTTGCTCAATCCCGGCGCGATTTTACGCTCATCCGCGGTAAGGTACCCGTTACGGGAACTGAGCGCCAGACCGTCTTTGGCACGCACAATCGGCACGCCCACGATCTCAATATCATAACCCATGTCGGCGACCATCTTACGGATCAACGCCAGTTGCTGGAAGTCCTTCTCACCGAAGCAGGCAACGTCGGGCTGCACCAGGTTAAACAGCTTGCTGACGATGGTTGAAACGCCGCGGAAATGGCCCGGACGGCTGGCGCCTTCCAGCATGGTTGAAATGCCCGGCACGTCCACGTAGGTCGCGTCCTCGGTCCCCTGCGGGTAGACGTCTGCAGGTGCCGGAGAGAAGACAATGTCGGCGTGGCGTTTTTTGAGTTTTTCGCAATCTTCCTGCAGGGTACGCGGATAGCGCGCCAGGTCGTCGGCACGGTCAAACTGCATGGGGTTCACGAAGATACTGACCACCACGATATCTGCACGCGCTCTGGCTTCATCAACAAGCTTCATATGGCCGTCATGCAGGTTACCCATCGTGGGAACCAGTGCGATACGTTTACCTTCCTGACGTGCACGACGGATATGCTGGCGAAGCAGCGGCAGGGTTTCAATGATTAGCACAACAAGACTCCTTAATGGAAACTGTGTTCTTCACCCGGGTAAACACCGGATTCAACGTCGGCAATATACTGCCGCACAGCAGCACGCATGTCGCCTGCTTCTGCCAGGAAATTTTTGGCGAATTTAGGGATATGGCCGCCGGTAATACCAAAAGCGTCGTGCATCACTAAAATCTGACCGTCGGTAACGTTGCCTGCGCCAATGCCAATCACTGGAATCGACAGCGCCTCGGTGATGCGTTTTGCCAGTTCAACCGGCACACACTCCAGCACCAGCAGCTGTGCGCCAGCGGCTTCCAGCGCCAGGGCATCCTCAAACAGTGTCTGTGCTGCATCACCGCGGCCCTGCACCTTATAGCCGCCAAAAATATTGACGGATTGCGGCGTCAGACCCAGGTGGCCGCAGACCGGCACGGCACGTTCGGTGAGCATTTTCACGGTCTCTGCAAGCCAGGCTCCGCCTTCGATTTTGACCATATTGGCCCCGGCACGCATGACGGTTGCCGCATTCTCGAACGCTTGCTCTGGGGTCGCGTAGGCCATAAAAGGCAGATCGGAAAGCAGCAGACAGGCAGGTGCTCCGCGGCGCACGGCACGGGTATGGTAGGCAATATCTTCGACCGTCACCGGCAGGGTGGAATCATGGCCTTGTACCGTCATCCCTAACGAATCTCCGACCAGCATGACAGTGATACCCTCTTCGGCAAAAAGCTTAGCGAAGCTGTAGTCATACGCAGTAATGGTGGCGAAGCGTCTCTTTTCCTGTTTGCATTTCTGCAGTAAGGAGATGGTGGTTGGTTTCATACTGTTTCCTGATAGCCCAAAAGCGAATCTTTGCGCATTCTAACAGTAACATTTGAGGGAACAATGATTTTAGGCAACCGATTAACCACAATTCCGTGAGGGTTAACCGGTAAAAACGCGGATCACCAGCGGGCTGGTTTTTCTGCGTCGAGGCTATCCAGCACTGCCTTCAGCGAGAGGCCGTCAGGGAAGGTGAGGTCAGGGGCAACGTCGAACAGCGGCCAGAGCATAAAGCCGCGATTTTTCATATCGTAGTGCGGAACGGTGAGACGGGGGGTGTTAATCACCTCATGGCCAAACAGCATAATGTCGAGATCGAGGGTGCGCGGCCCCCAGCGTTCGGCTTTGCGTACGCGGCCCTGCTGCAGTTCGATTCGCTGAGTATTATCCAGCAGCGTGTCGGCATCCAGCGCAGTGTTCAGCACCACGGCGGCATTCAGGTAATCAGGCTGATCCTGTGGCCCCAGCGGCGGTGTCCGGTAGAAAGAAGAGACCGCCACAATACGGCTTTGTGGGATTTCACCCAGCGCCTGAACGGCAGCATTAACCTGCTCCAGCGGAGAGGCCAGATTGCTGCCGATGGCAATGTACGCCAGGGTCATGCCGTACCTTCACGGCGCGGCGCACGTTTGCGCGGACGACGGTGGCGACGACGCGGCGTCGGTTCGTCATCGAGGTCGACGAGCATATCTTTCTGCTCTGGCGGTGCTGAAACCTGGAATTCGCCCCACCACTGCGCCAGACGCTGCAGTTCCTGGTTCCGTTCAATTTCAGCACGCAGCGACAGTAAATCGAACGCAGCGCGGAATTTAGGATGCTCCATCAGCTTCCAGGCGCGTTTACCCTGACGACGAGACATGCGCAGCTGAAGCTGCCAGATATCACGCACCAGCGTCGTAATACGTTTTGGAATGGCGAGCGTGCGGCAGGCTTCATCCAGCACGTCATTTGCGGCCAGCGCAAACGCATCGTAGTAGGCCAGACCGCTTTCCTGCGCAATTCTCTGCGCCGCTTCCAGCAGCGGATACCAGAACATCGCAGCAAACAGGAACGCCGGGTTCACACGCATATCGTTGTGAATGCGGGTATCGGTATTCTTCAGCACCTGCGCAATCATGCGTTCCATTGGGCTGTCACCGTTTTCGGTAAAGCAGCGCGTAATGGTCGGGAACAGGGGCTGGAAAAGGCTGTATTCGCGTAGCAGCTTGTAGGTTTCGTAGCCGTAACCGGCCTGCAGCAGCTTCAGCGCCTCTTCAAACAGACGGGCTGGCGGCACGTCGTTAATCAGCGTCGCCAGACGCGGTATCGGCTCTGCGGTTTCCGGGCTGATGCGCATTGAGAGTTTGGCGGCGAAACGTACGGCGCGCAGCATACGCACCGGGTCTTCACGATAACGCGTTTCCGGCGTGCCGATCAGGCGAATCAGACCGTCTTTCAGGTCCTGCATGCCGCCGACGTAATCACGGACGGTGAAATCTGCCACGCTGTAGTAAAGGCTGTTGATCGTGAAATCGCGACGCTGGGCATCTTCTTCGATAGAGCCGAAGATATTGTCCCGCAGCAGCATGCCGTTCTGGCCGCGCTGGGAGGTGGTGCGATCGGATTCGCCCGCTTCGTGGTGACCGCGGAAGGTCGCCACTTCAATAATTTCCGGCCCAAACATGACGTGAGCAAGACGAAAACGACGGCCAACAAGGCGGCAGTTACGGAATAATTTGCGCACCTGCTCTGGCGTGGCGCTGGTCGTCACGTCGAAATCTTTTGGTTTTTTGCCCAGCAGTAAATCACGCACCCCACCGCCAACGAGATAGGCCTCGTAGCCTGCTTTATTCAGACGATAGAGCACCTTGAGGGCATTTTCACTGATATCTTTGCGGGAAATATTGTGCTGCTCACGTGGAATAACCGACATGCGGTTTTGCGCAATAGCGTCGTTCGCCATGCTCTCTTCGCGGCTTAGCACTTTACGGCAAAAATTAGCGACTCGGGTAAAAATAGTACACCTCGTAGTGTGTTTTGTTATGAAAAAAGCGGCTAATCATAGCTCAGCGCAACGCATTTGAGAATGCTGGATTTTTGGCACGGTCGTCAGCGTCCAGTTGGCGATCGCCATTTTCAGCAGTTCGTCAATTCGCAAATCCTGCCATTCGTTGGTTACATTCTGGTTGAGAAATCGCAGCGCGTCGATCAAAACAGGGCGCGGATCGCCGTCTGGCAGGGCGGGCGCATGATTTTGTTTTGACAGTTTAAAGCCCTGTTCATTGACCGCCAGCGGCAGATGAATGTAATCCGGCGCGTTCCAGCCAAACTGGTGATAGAGCGATATTTGTCGCACGGTAGGTTCCACCAGGTCAGCCCCGCGCACAATTTCCGTCACGCCCTGGAAATGGTCATCAACCACTACCGCCAGGTTATAGGCGAACAGGCCGTCACGGCGGTGGATAATAAAATCTTCGCGTGCAAGACGTTCATCCGCATGGATTTCGCCGGAGAGTAAATCAGTAAAGTGCGTCACCGGGACATGCTGCTTTATGCGCACGGCGGCCAGTTCTGGACCGTTATTGCGCGTGCGGCAGTGGCCGTCATAGACGCCACCCACGCTCTGAATACGCGCGCGGGTGCAGGTGCAGTAGTAGGAGAGCCCTTGTGCGTGGAGCCACGCCAGGCGTTCCCGGTAGGCATCATGTCGCCTTGACTGCCAGAGGACGTCACCGTCCCAGTGAAGACCGTAATGTTCCAGCTGACGCAGAATGGTATCTGCTGCACCGGGAACTTCACGCGGAGGATCAATATCTTCAATGCGGACCAGCCATTTACCGTGACGGGCGCGAGCCTGCAGGTAGCTGCCGAGGGCGGCAATTAATGAGCCGAAGTGTAATTCACCAGAAGGGGATGGCGCGAAGCGCCCAATATAGTGTGATTCAGACATATCAACAGTAACAAGGCGGGAGAAACTCCCGCCTTTGGAGTGTGTAAACAGCGCTGGTATTAACCGGCCATCTGTTTTTCGCGGATTTCTGCCAGCGTTTTACAGTCGATGCACAGATCGGCGGTTGGACGCGCTTCCAGGCGACGAATTCCGATTTCAACACCGCAGGATTCGCAGTAGCCAAAATCTTCGTCTTCGACTTTTTTCAGCGTTTTTTCGATCTTTTTGATCAGTTTGCGTTCGCGGTCACGGTTACGCAGTTCGAGGCTGAACTCTTCTTCCTGAGCGGCACGGTCTACCGGGTCCGGGAAGTTAGCAGCTTCATCCTGCATATGAGTAACGGTGCGATCGACTTCATCCCTGAGTTGATTACGCCATGCTTCAAGAATACGCTTGAAGTGCGACAGCTGGGCTTCGTTCATATACTCTTCGCCCGGCTTCTCTTGATACGGCTCCACCCCAGCGATGGCGAGAATACTCAGGGACGATGTTTTACGGTTTTGCCCTTCTTGCATGTTGCTTCTCCTTAACACGCACTATCGATCCCCGTGTTGGGGGAAAAATCAGGTCGCTATAAATAGCAGATGCTTTTCCGTATGGCAATTATCTAAACGTAACACTTGACAAGCCTGTGAGGAAAAGCGTATTTGCGCACGCGGCCAGAACACTTAATAGTCAATCGTCTAATCCCTTATAAGACAATGGGAAGAGAGGATCTCAGAGTCATATTATCGGCAGAAAGTTCCGCTTTATAAGCCAAAACCTCCACCCCCTGCTTTTGTGCCTCATTCAACAATTGCGCGTATTTGAGATCAATATGGCGGGCTGGAGAAAATCGTTCAATGGCTGAATGTAAAACCGCAAACAGCAATACGGCGCGTTTGCCCGCCGCCGCAACACTCATCAGCTCCCGCAGATGCTTCTGCCCCCGTAGCGTGACCGCATCCGGGAAGTAGCCGTTTTCCTGTTCCGCTAACGTCACTGATTTTACTTCAATATAGCACTCGGGCCGGTCTTCCGCCTGTAACATGAAGTCAATTCTGCTGCTTTCATCGCCATATTTAACTTCACTTTTATGCGTGCCATACCCCACCAGTTCGGGCAGGGTGCCAAGGGTCAATGCTTCCTTAACTAATTGATTGGCGCGCAGGGTATTCACGCAAATAAATGCCCCGTTTTGCGTCTCGGTCATTTCCCAGGTATGGGCATATTTGCGTTTAGTATTTTCTGAAGTGGAATACCAGACCGTGTCACCCGGCGTCGCACAGCCGGTCATGGCACCGGTGTTCGGGCAGTGCAGCGTGAGCTGTTCACCTTCGGGGGTGATCACGTCAGCGAGAAAGCGTTTGTAGCGTTGAACCAGCGTGGCGTGCTGCAGGGCAGGACTAAACTTCATCAGAATTCCTTAGGGTATCGCCCAGCGACCAGCGCTGTAGCGGCGTATAACGGGTGCGTCCTTGGGTAAAGACCGATTCGTAAAGCGCGAAGGTATTGACCTCAACGTCCCAGTGAAAGCCGGGTGGCGGAATGGCAACGGCCTGACCGGCATCGCGCAGCAGGGTGATATGCGGATGAAACGGCTGCGGACTCTGGTAACACCCGCTGCGAGCCGCCTGGGCGCGCAACATGCTGGCAAGCTGTAAAAGCCCGCGGGGCGGCTGGCGCGTGCCCAGCCAGACCACGCGTGAGCGCAGCCACTGGCCCGCGTCGTCGAGGTGCAGCGTAAACGCCGGCTGAGAAATGCGGCCAGCCATTGCTGCCAGCGCGCGCTGTTTTTCGGCGCTGACATCGCCCAGAAAGGCCAGCGTCAGGTGCAGGTTTGCCGCCGCGATCGGACGGCCTGCGTCCTGGGGAAAATGGCTGGCTCGCCAGCGAACGATTTTTCGCTGCAGCGTGGAGGGCAATTCTATGGCAAAAAACAGCCGTTTCGACTCAGACATACAGGGGACTCGGTAATGGTATGCGCCGATGCTACAATGTACGCCGACTAATGTTAACCCTCTGGAGTTGTTAGTGTCCTCATTGCCGGTCGCCGTCGTCCTTCCTGAGCTTCTTGCTGCCTTACATCATGCCCCGCAGGTTTTACTTAACGCCCCGACGGGCGCAGGTAAATCTACCTGGCTGCCGCTGCAGATCCTTAAAGAGGGTACTGTCCGCGGGAAAATTATCCTGCTGGAGCCGCGCAGGCTGGCCGCACGGAACGTGGCGCAGCGCCTGGCGGAACTGCTTGGTGAAAAGCCGGGCGAGACGGTGGGCTACCGTATGCGCGCCGAAACCTGTGTTGGCCCGTCCACGCGCCTTGAGGTGGTGACCGAAGGGATCCTGACCCGCATGCTGCAAAACGATCCGGAGTTAAACGGCGTCGGGCTGGTGATTCTGGATGAATTCCACGAGCGTAGCCTGCAGGCAGATCTGGCACTGGCGCTGTTACTTGATGTTCAGCAAGGGCTACGCGACGACCTCCGGTTGCTTATCATGTCCGCTACGCTGGATAACGAGCGACTGCAGCAGACGTTGCCCGACGCGCCGGTTATCGCCTCCGAAGGCAGAGCATTTCCCGTTGAGCGTCGCTATCAACCATTGCCTGCCCATCAGCGTTTTGACGACGCGGTAGCCATCGCAACCGCCGAATTGCTCCGCCAGGAATCGGGATCGCTATTGCTGTTTTTGCCAGGCGTAGGCGAGATCCAGCGCGTGCAGGACCAACTGGCTTCCCGGGTGGGAAGTGACGTGCTGCTTTGCCCGCTCTACGGCGCGCTTTCGCTGGCGGATCAGCGTAAAGCAATCCTGCCCGCGCCCGCGGGGCAGCGTAAGGTGGTGCTGGCAACCAATATTGCCGAAACCAGTTTAACCATAGAAGGCATTCGCCTGGTGGTGGACAGTGCGCAGGAGAGGGTGGCGAGCTTTGACGCGCGCACCGGGCTGACTAAACTGCTGACGCAGCGCATAAGCCAGGCGTCGATGGTTCAGCGAGCAGGCCGTGCGGGACGTCTTGAGCCCGGTATCTGCCTGCATTTGACCAGCGCGGAGCAGGCTGAGCGCGCTGCACAGCAAAGCACGCCGGAAATTTTACACAGCGATCTGGCGGGGCTGGTGATGGATCTTCTGCAGTGGGGATGCCCGGATCCGGCACAGCTAACCTGGCTTAATCCTCCACCCGCCGCGAACCTTGCTGCTGCCCGGACCTTACTGAACCGCCTGGGGGCGCTTGATGGTGAGCGATTGTCATCCCGCGGGCAAAAAATGGCCGCGCTGGGCAATGACCCTCGCCTGGCGGCGATGCTGGTGGCCGCGCAGGGGGAAGATGAAATTGCTACGGCGGCGAAACTGGCGGCTATTCTTGAGGAGCCACCACGCGGTGGCAGCAGCGATCTGGCGCAGGCCTTTTCCCGCAATCAGGGGAACTGGCAGCAGCGGGCGCAGCAGCTTTGCCGGCGACTTAACGGCAAAGCCGGGTCGCCAGACAGCGCGGCTATCGCGCCTCTGTTAGCGCAGGCGTTTCCCGACAGGATCGCACGTCGTCGCGGTCTGGACGGGCGATATCAACTGGCCAATGGCATGGGTGCGATGCTGGACAGCGATGACGCCATGACGCGTCACGAATGGCTGATTGCGCCGTTACTGTTACAGGGTAGCCACTCCCCGGACGCGCGTATTTTACAGGCTATCGCGGTGGATATAGATGCCCTGACGCGTGCCTGTCCGCAGTTGGTCCAGCAATCCGATACCGTGGAATGGGATGAGGCTCAGGGCACGCTGAAGGCGTTTCGTCGCAGCCAGACAGGTAAACTGATCCTCGGCACCACGCCGCTGGCAAAACCGTCGGAAGAGGTGCTGCATCTGGCCATGCTGAACGGCATCCGGGACAAAGGGTTAGGGGTGTTGAACTGGACGCCAGAGGCGGAACAGTACCGTATTCGTCTGCACTGTGCCGCGCGCTGGCTACCGGAGTATGACTGGCCCGCAGTCGATGATGAGACATTGCTGGGCTCGCTGGAACGCTGGCTGCTGCCGCAAATGCACGGTGTACACTCGCTGCGTGCGCTAAAAGCGCTTGATGTTAAGGTCGCGTTACAGAATTTACTGGACTGGTCATTACGTCAACGTCTGGATAGTGAACTGCCAGGGCATTACACTGTGCCGACCGGAAGCCGGATTGCCATTCGTTATCACGAGGATAATCCTCCGGCGCTGGCGGTACGTATGCAGGAAATGTTTGGAGAGGCCACCACGCCTTCTGTGGCGCAAGGGCGCGTCTCTCTGGTGCTGGAGCTGTTGTCGCCAGCCCATCGCCCGTTACAGATTACCCGCGACCTGGGGGCATTCTGGGCGGGGAGCTACCGTGACGTGCAAAAAGAGATGAAGGGGCGGTATCCCAAACATGTCTGGCCGGACGATCCGGCAAATACGACACCGACACGACGGACGAAGAAGTATTCGTGACGGGTGTGGCTGGGAACGTGCGGCTTGATGCCCTCACCCGCAGGGTGCGGGAGAAAATACTAAAGACGTTCCTGTCTGGAAGGTCTTGCTGTTTACTTTGAGAGATTTCTTCTTTCACAGGCCAGTGGAAGAAAAGAGAATCGGGCCCTTGCGCCTGAAAGTTGCGGAGAAAAAGCATGGCGGGGAATGACCGCGAGCCAATAGGACGTAAGGGAAAACCAACGCGTCCGGCGAAAGAAAAGGTAAGCCGTCGTCGCCTCAGAGATGAGGACTATGACGATGACTATGAAGACGATTATGAGGATGAAGAACCGATGCCGCGTAAAGGGAAAGGCAAAGGGCGTAAGCCTCGGGGCAAGCGCGGCTGGTTCTGGCTGCTGCTGAAGCTGTTCATTGTATTTGTTGTGCTGATGGCGATTTACGGCGTCTATCTGGATCAGAAGATCCGTAGCCGTATCGACGGAAAAGTCTGGCAACTGCCTGCGGCGGTGTATGGCCGCATGGTGAACCTTGAGCCAGATATGTCCATCAGCAAGAACGAGATGGTGAAACTGCTGGAAGCCACCCAGTATCGTCAGGTGTCGAAAATGACGCGTCCTGGCGAATTTACCGTGCAGGCGAAAAGCATTGAGATGATCCGCCGTCCGTTTGATTTCCCGGACAGCAAAGAGGGCCAGGTGCGTGCGCGTCTGACCTTTGACGGCGATCGTCTGGACACCATCGAGAACATGGATAACAACCGTCAGTTCGGTTTCTTCCGTCTCGATCCGCGTCTGATCACCATGCTCTCGTCGGCGAACGGCGAACAACGTCTGTTCGTTGCCCGTAACGGCTTCCCGGACCTGCTGGTTGATACCCTGCTGGCAACCGAAGACCGTCACTTCTATGAGCATGATGGCATCAGCCTTTACTCGATTGGCCGTGCGGTGCTGGCTAACCTGACCGCCGGACGGACGGTGCAGGGGGCGAGTACGCTGACCCAGCAGCTGGTGAAGAACTTGTTCCTCTCCAGTGAACGCTCTTACTGGCGTAAAGCCAACGAAGCGTACATGGCCGTACTGATGGATGCGCGTTACAGCAAGGATCGTATCCTTGAGCTGTACATGAACGAGGTGTACCTCGGTCAGAGCGGGGATAACGAAATCCGCGGCTTCCCGCTGGCAAGTCTGTACTACTTTGGTCGTCCGGTGGAAGAGCTGAGCCTTGACCAGCAGGCGCTGCTGGTGGGCATGGTGAAAGGGGCGTCCATTTATAACCCGTGGCGTAACCCGAAACTGGCGCTGGAACGTCGTAACCTGGTGCTGCGTCTGCTGCAACAGCAGCAGGTGATTGACCAGGAGCTGTACGACATGCTGAGCGCACGTCCACTCGGCGTTCAGCCGCGCGGTGGCGTGATCTCGCCTCAGCCTGCGTTTATGCAGCTGGTGCGTCAGGAGCTGCAAAGCAAGCTCGGTGATAAGGTGAAAGATCTCTCCGGCGTGAAGATCTTTACTACCTTCGATTCCGTGGCGCAGGAAGCCGCTGAAAAAGCTGCGGTGGAAGGCATCCCGGCGCTGAAGAAACAGCGTAAGCTGAGCGATCTTGAAACCGCGATGGTGGTGGTTGACCGTAACACCGGCGAAGTTCGCGCCATGGTGGGCGGTGCTGAGCCGCAGTTCGCAGGCTACAACCGTGCAATGCAGGCGCGACGTTCGATTGGTTCACTGGCAAAACCGGCAACCTATCTTACCGCCCTGAGTCAGCCTAACCAGTATCGCCTGAATACCTGGATTGCCGATGCGCCGATTTCCCTGCGCCAGCCTAACGGCCAGGTATGGTCTCCGCAGAACGACGATAAACAGTTCAGCGGCCAGGTCATGCTGGTGGATGCGTTGACCCGCTCGATGAACGTGCCAACGGTGAACCTGGGTATGGCGCTCGGTCTGCCGGCGATTGTCGACACCTGGCAGAAACTGGGTGTGCCGAAAGATCAGCTCCATCCTGTTCCGGCGATGATCCTGGGGGCGCTTAACCTGACGCCGATCGAAGTGGCTCAGGCGTTCCAGACCATTGCCAGCGGGGGTAACCGTGCACCGCTCTCTGCTCTGCGTTCGGTGATTGCTGAGGACGGCTCCGTGTTGTATCAGAGCTTCCCGCAAGCGGAACGTGCCGTGCCAGCGCAGGCGGCCTATATGACGTTGTGGACGATGCAGCAGGTTGTGCAGCGGGGGACCGGACGTCAACTGGGTGCGAAGTATCCGAGCCTGCATCTGGCAGGTAAAACCGGGACCACCAACAACAATGTGGATACCTGGTTCGCCGGTATCGATGGCCGTGAAGTGGTGATCACCTGGGTAGGCCGCGATAACAACCAGCCAACCAAACTGTACGGTGCGAGCGGGGCGATGTCGATTTACCAGCGCTATCTGGCGAATCAGTCTCCGGTACCGCTGAATCTGGTGGCGCCGGAAGATATCGTCGATATGGGCGTGGACGCTTCCGGTAACTTTGTCTGTGGCGGCGGTATGCGTACCTTGCCTGTCTGGACCACCAACCCGGATTCGCTGTGCCAGCAAAGCCAGCCAGAGCAACCGACGGGTAACCCGTTCGAGCAGTCTTCTCAGCCTCAGCAGCAGCCGCAACAACAGCCGCAGCAGCAGAATGAGAAAAAAGACAGCGACGGTGTCGCGGGCTGGATCAAAGATATGTTCGGCGGTAACTAACGCCTCACATCCCCCCGAAAGGGGGGATTTTTTTACCTGTACTTTCCATTTCCTTAACCCTCGTTTTCATTCTGATTAACCCTTCGTTTTCTCTTGTTTATTTCTTAAACCCTTAATTCTCGTAGGGCCGCTTACTGCTTGCTATGCAGCCAGCGTTTCGCATATTATTCTGCGGTCATAATAATAATTCTCGTTTACGTTATCATTCACTTTTCCATCAGAGATAAACATGGCGCTTTCCCATACTGCTCAGCCAATTCACACGTCGCTGCGAAAAATCGCGATCGTCGTAGCCACAGCGGTTGCCGGCATGTCTACGTATGCACATGCGGCTGAAACCCAGAAAAAAGAAGAAACCATCACCGTCACTGCCGCGCCTGCCGCCCAGGAAAGTCCGTGGGGGCCTGCGCCAACGATCGCAGCAAAACGCACGGCAACGGCGACCAAAACCGATACCGCGATTGAAAAGACCCCGCAGTCTATTTCCGTGGTAACGCGTGATGAAATGGAACGCCGCCAGCCAGCGACCGTAAAAGAGGCGCTGGGCTATACGCCGAGCGTGTTTGCGACCCGCGGCAGCTCCACCACCTATGATGTGGTCTCAATTCGTGGTTTTACCGCGCCTTCGACGGTGAACACCAACCAGTATCTCGATGGCATGAAGCTGATGGGGAATAACTACTCCGAAGCTTCCATGGATCCGTACTTCCTTGAGCGCGTAGAAGTGATGCGCGGACCTACGTCTGTGCTCTACGGCAACAGCAATCCAGGCGGTATCGTCAGTATGGTGAGCAAACGCCCACTGACCGAGCCGCTGAAAGAAGTCCAGTTTAAAATGGGGACCAATAACCTGTGGCAAACGGGCTTCGATTTCAGTGATGCAATCGATGAAGATGGCGTGTGGTCGTACCGCCTGACCGGTCTTGGCAGTAGTCAGAACGCACAGCAGGAGATGTCAAAATCAACCCGCTATGCGATTGCGCCCTCCTTTAGCTGGCGTCCGGATGACAAAACCGATTTCACCTTCCTGAGCAATTTCCAGAACGATCCGGAAGCGGGCTACTACGGCTGGTTGCCACGGGAAGGGACCGTGGTGCCATACCGTGACGCAAACGGCAATGAGCATAAGATCCCAACCGATTTCAACGAAGGTGAAGCGGATAATAAGATGGCTCGTCGCCAGCAGTTGATTGGTTACAGCTTCTCGCATCAGTTTGATGACACGTTCACCGTGCGTCAGAATCTGCGTTACGCAAAAGTTCATACGCTCTACCGCTCTGTTTACGGCAATGGCTACGCTGAGCCTGGCAAGATTAACCGTGCTTACGTGCGTTCAGATGAAGATCTGAATATGTTCACCGTGGATACTCAGCTGCAGTCGACATTCGCGACGGGCGCCGTAGACCACACGTTGCTGACGGGCGTTGATTACTCGCGTATGCGTAATGATATCAATGCGCTGTACGGTTCCGCCGACCCTATTGATATCCAGAACCCGGATTACGGCAACGCGAACATCAACACCAACCTGCCATGGTCTAACTATTCCGTCGTTAACCGTAATGAACAGACCGGGCTCTATGCTCAGGATCAGGCGGAGTGGGATAAGTGGGTGCTGACGCTGGGCGGACGCTACGACTACGTGATGGCCTCAACGCTGACGCGCGGTACGGCCGATTCGTTGGCTGAAAACCACGACCAGGCTTTCACCTGGCGCGGGGGAATTAACTATCTCTTTGATAACGGTATTTCACCTTACTTCAGCTACAGCGAGTCGTTTGAGCCGGTATCGGGCGCCGATCGTAACGGCACACCGTTCGACCCTTCCCGCGGTAAGCAGTATGAAACGGGTGTGAAATACGCGCCGAAAGACCTGCCGGTTGTGGTCACCGCATCGCTGTTCCAGCTGACGAAAGATAAGAACCTGACGGCGGATCCGAACGATCCAACGAATACTCACAGTATCCAGACCGGTGAGATCCGTTCTCGCGGTTTCGAACTGGAAGCGAAGGCAGCGGTTAACGCCAATATCAACGTGACCGCGGCGTACAGCTTTATTGATGCTGAGTACACCCATGACAGCACCTTTGAAGGTAAACGTCCGGCGGAAGTGCCGCGTAATCAGGCGTCATTGTGGGCAGATTACACCTTCACCGACACGGCCTTAAGCGGCCTGACGATTGGTGCCGGTACCCGTTACATCGGTAACACGGTGAGCTACTACTCAAGCGGCGACAAAAAAGATCAGCCGTTTAACGTCGCGAGCTACACCCTTGCCGATGCGATGGTGAAATACGATCTGGCCCGTCTGGGTCTGCCGGGGTCATCTGTGGCGGTGAACGTGAATAACCTGTTCGATCGGGAATATGTCTCCAGCTGCTACAAGGATTATGCATGCTACTGGGGTGCTGAACGTCAGGTTGTCGCCACCGCGACCTTCCGCTTCTAATCTCTCTTCGGGCACGCTTCGCCGTGCCCTTTTTATTTAAGTTGGCCGATATGCAGGATAATCAAACGCAATCCGACACCACCTTCACGCTCAATAATCTCTCCTTTCGCGTGCCCGGACGCACCCTGCTGCATCCGCTCTCTTTGACCTTCCCGGCAGGTAAAGTGACAGGCCTGATTGGTCACAACGGCTCTGGTAAATCAACGCTGCTCAAAATGCTTGGCCGCCATCAGCCGCCGTCAGAAGGCGATATCCTGCTGGACGGTCAGCCGCTGGAGAGCTGGAGCAGTAAAGCCTTTGCCCGCAAAGTGGCGTATCTGCCGCAGCAGTTGCCGCAGGCGGAGGGGATGACCGTGCGTGAACTGGTGGCGATTGGGCGTTATCCGTGGCACGGCGCGCTTGGCCGTTTCGGCGTGGCCGACAGAGAGAAAGTGGAAGAGGCGATTGCGCTGGTGGGGCTAAAACCGCTGGCCCATCGTCTGGTAGACAGCCTGTCAGGAGGGGAACGTCAGCGCGCGTGGATAGCAATGCTGGTGGCCCAGGACAGCCGCTGCCTGCTGCTCGACGAACCGACCTCTGCGCTGGACATTGCCCATCAGGTCGACGTGCTTGCGCTGGTGCATCGTTTAAGCCAGCAGCGCGGTCTGACGGTTATCGCGGTCCTGCATGATATCAACATGGCCGCGCGTTACTGCGATTACCTCGTTGCCCTGCGCGGCGGTGAGATGATCGCCCAGGGGACGCCATCTGAACTGATGCGCAGTGAAACGCTGGAACACATTTACGGTATTCCAATGGGGATTTTGCCTCACCCTGCCGGGGCTGCACCGGTGAGCTTTGTGTACTGATGCTGGATTCTATGTTGATGAGTCGCCGTCGTCTGCTGACGGCAATGGCGCTTTCACCGCTGCTGTTAAAAATGAATACCGCGCGTGCGGCTGCGGTCGATCCACACCGCATTGTGGCGCTGGAATGGTTGCCGGTAGAGCTGATGATGGCGCTGGGCGTTACGCCCTATGGTGTGGCGGATATTCCCAACTACAGGCTATGGGTGAATGAGCCGAGGCTACCGGACTCGGTAATCGACATCGGCCTGCGCACCGAGCCAAATCTCGAACTGCTCACCCAGATGAAGCCGTCATTCCTGTTCTGGTCTGCAGGTTACGGCCCGTCAGAAGAGACAATGGCACGGATTGCGCCCGGCCGTGGTTTCTCCTTCAGCGACGGTAAAAATCCGCTGGCGATGGCGAAAAACTCCCTCCACGAGATGGCACAGTTCCTTAACCGTGAGGTTGAGGCCAAAAAACATCTCGACGATTTTGATGCCCTGATTAACACCCTGAAGCCGCGTTTTGCTCACCGGGGCGATCGCCCGCTGCTGATGGTGACGCTGCTGGATGCCCGCCATATGCTGGTCTTTGGGAAAAACTGCCTGTTCCAGGACGTGCTCGACAGTTTTGGTATTCGTAATGCCTGGGAAGGGGAGATGACCTTCTGGGGCAGCACCGCCGTGGGGATTGACCGTCTTGCGGCATTTCGCGATGTGGATGTGTTGTGCTTTGACCACGGCAACGAGCGGGAGATGCAAACCCTGATGGCGACGCCGCTCTGGCAGGCAATGCCGTTTGTGCGTGAAAAACGGTTCCTGCGCGCACCTGCGGTATGGTTCTACGGCGCGACGCTTTCTGCCATGCACTTTGCCCGCGTGCTGGACAACGCGCTGGGAGGCCAGGCATGAGTAAGCGTATTGCCCGTTTCCCGGCACTGTTACTTTGCCTCATTTTCCTGTGCGCGCTGGTATTGACCTGGTTCAATCTGTCGACGGCCTTACCGCGCGACCAGTGGCGTGCGGCGCTGGTGACGCCAGATATCGATAATATTCAGCAAATGCTGTTCCACTACAGTCTGTTGCCGCGCCTTTCGATTTCGCTGCTGGTCGGTGCGGGATTAGGGTTGGTGGGCGTTTTATTCCAGCAGGTACTGCGTAACCCTCTGGCCGAGCCGACGACGCTTGGCGTGGCGACCGGGGCACAGCTTGGGATCACGATTACCACACTCTGGGCGTTGCCTGGGGCATTGACCTCGCAGTTTGCTGCCCTCGCCGGTGCGTGTGTAGTGGGCGCGCTGGTATTCGGCGTCGCCTGGGGCAAACGTCTCTCCCCCGTCACGCTTATTCTTGCGGGGCTGGTGGTGAGCCTGTACTGCGGCGCGATTAATCAGCTGCTGGTGCTGTTCCATCACGATCAGCTGCAGAGCATGTTCCTCTGGAGCACCGGTACGCTCACCCAGACCGACTGGAGCGTCGTGCAGCGTCTGTGGCCGCAGCTCGTCGGTGGCGTCGTGTTGACGCTGCTGCTCTTGCGCCCGCTGACGTTAATGGGTCTTGATGATGGCGTGGCGCGTAATCTGGGGCTGGCGCTGTCGCTGGCCCGTCTGGGGGCGCTGACGCTGGCGATTGTGCTCAGTGCCCTGCTGGTTAATGCGGTAGGCATCATCGGGTTTATCGGGCTATTTGCGCCGCTGCTGGCAAAAATGCTCGGTGCGCGCCGCCTGCTGGCGCGCCTGATGTTAGCCCCGCTGATTGGCGCGTTGATCCTCTGGCTTTCCGATCAAATCATTCTCTGGCTGGCACGCGTCTGGATGGAAGTGTCTACCGGTTCGATGACGGCGCTTATCGGTGCACCGCTGCTGCTGTGGCTGCTGCCGCGTCTGCGCAGTATCAGCGCGCCAGCGATGGATGCTGGCGATAAGGTCTATGCTGAGCGCCAGTCAGTGCTGGGGTTCAGCCTTGCCGGGCTGGCAGTGCTGATTGTTATCTCATTTGCCGCACTCGCTTTCGGACGCGATGCGGTGGGCTGGCACTGGGCGTCTGGGGATCTGCTCAACGAACTCATGCAGTGGCGCTGGCCGCGCATTCTCTCGGCGTTAATCGCCGGGGTTATGCTGGCGGTGGCGGGCTGTATTATCCAGCGTCTGACCGGTAACCCGATGGCCAGCCCGGAGGTTCTGGGTATCAGTTCTGGTGCCGCCTTTGGCGTGGTCCTGATGCTGTTCCTGGTGCCGGGAAATGCCTTCGGCTGGTTGATGCCTGCCGGGAGCGTTGGCGCGGCGGTGACGCTGCTGATCATCCTCATTGCCTCCGGGCGTGGCGGGTTTTCCCCTCACCGGATGCTGCTTGCCGGGATGGCGCTCAGCACGGCATTTACTATGCTGCTGATGATGCTGCAGGCGAGTGGCGATCCGCGTATGGCCAAGATCCTGACCTGGATCTCCGGTTCAACGTACAGCGCCACCGCCAGCCAGGTCGTGCATTCCGGGATTGCAATGATCGTATTGCTGGCGATGGTGCCGCTGTGTCGTCGCTGGATGACCATTCTGCCGCTGGGCGGCGAGACCGCGCGTGCGGTGGGGATGGCCCTGGCGCCGTCCCGTATCGGGTTACTGCTGCTGGCCGCATGCCTCACGGCAACGGCCACCATGACCATCGGCCCGTTGAGTTTTGTCGGCTTAATGGCGCCGCACATTGCCAGAATGATGGGCTTTCGTCGCACGATGCCGCACATTGTGATGTCGGCGCTGACGGGGGGCGTAATACTGGTGGTTGCTGACTGGCTGGGGCGGATGGTGCTCTTCCCGTACCAGATACCTGCCGGGTTGCTGTCGACGTTTATCGGTGCGCCGTACTTTATCTATTTGTTGAGAAAGCAAAGCAGGTAGAAGGGCGGTGGGGTATTGCCCTCTCCGGGTGGAGAGGGCAGCAGATCGTTTCTGTCTTACAACTTCGCAAAGACCCGGCGCGCAGCATCGATAGTCTTATTGATATCGTCTTCGCTGTGCGCGACGGACATAAAGCCTGCTTCAAACGCGGATGGTGCCAGGTAGACGCCTTCTTCCAGCATCAGATGGAAGAAGCGCTTGAAGCGTTCAACGTCACACTTCACCACATCCTGATAGCAGGTCACGGTTGTCGCATCGGTGAAGAAAATCCCGAACATCCCACCAACGTGGTTTACCACCAGAGGAATACCGGTTTCTTGCGCGGCCTCCAGCAGGCCGTTGGCCAGTTGAGTTGTCAGGTCTGTCAGGGTTTCGTGAATACCCGGCTGCGCGACTTCGGTCAGACAGGCGAAACCTGCGGCCATCGCAATCGGGTTGCCGGAAAGGGTACCCGCCTGGTAGACCGGGCCAGTCGGCGCCAGCGCTTCCATCACCTCTTTACGTCCCCCGAATGCACCGACAGGCATGCCGCCGCCGATGATTTTGCCAAGGCACGTCAGGTCCGGCTCTACGTCGTAGTAAGACTGTGCCCCCGCCAGCGCGACGCGGAAGCCGGTCATCACTTCGTCGATGATCAGCAGAGCGCCAAACTCATCGCACAGGGCGCGCAGACCCGGCAGGAACTCCGGCTGCGGTGTAATGCAGTTCATGTTGCCTGCGACAGGTTCAACGATGATGCAGGCAATCTCCTGCGGATACTGCTCGAAGGCAGCCCGAACGGTGTTCAGATCGTTATAGGTGCAGGTCAGGGTATGCTTCGCAAAGTCAGCCGGTACGCCCGGTGAGTTCGGCTGACCGAGGGTCAGCGCGCCGGAGCCGGCTTTTACCAGCAGGCAGTCCGCATGACCGTGGTAGCAGCCTTCAAATTTGATGAGCTTGTCACGGCCGGTAAAACCACGTGCCAGGCGGATCGCGCTCATGGTGGCCTCGGTACCGGAGTTCACCATACGCACCATGTCCATTGTCGGGACCAGTTCGGTGACCAGTTCCGCCATTTTCACTTCCATCTCGGTTGGCGCGCCGAAGCTCAGGCCGCGCTGGGCGGCTTCGATCACCGCATTGCGGATAGCAGGATGGTTGTGACCCAGCACCATCGGACCCCAGGAGCCGACATAATCGATATAGGCTTTGCCATCGACATCATACAGATACGCGCCGTCAGCACGTTCGATAAACAGCGGCGTACCGCCTACGCCGGTAAAGGCGCGAACAGGCGAATTCACGCCACCTGGGATAAGCTCGCGGGCTGCACTGTAGAGGTTTTCAGACTTGCTCATGGCGTCGTTCCTGGTTCGTATAAAATGATTAAGCACACTATTCTAAGTGATCCTCGGAAGGTAATGAAATTTTTGCCCCCTTTCATGCCCAAACAATTGTTAAGTATTTTTCACGGGATGATATTACGCACTCTGGTAAAATCCCTGCGGTTATTTGTATGACGAAAAGAAACGGTAATGAAAGCAGACACTCATTCTTATACTGAACAGCAGTTCAGACGTGCGCAGCACCGTATCAGCATCCGGCGCTTGCTTAATCGTGATAAAACGCCGCTGGCTATCCTGCTGGCTGCTGCCGTGGTCGGCGCAGTTGCCGGGCTGGTGGGTATCGCCTTCGAAAAAGCGGTTAACGCGATAATGAACTGGCGAATTGGAACCGTGGCGGGTTTTGCCTATAGCGGTGGATGGGTATGGGTGTGGGCCTTTGGCTTATCAGCGCTGTTCGCCATGGTGGGCTATTTCCTGGTTCGTAAATTTGCGCCGGAAGCGGGCGGTTCCGGGATCCCTGAAATAGAAGGCGCACTGGAAGAGCTGAGGCCGGTTCGCTGGTGGCGCGTCATCCCGGTAAAATTTATCGGTGGCATGGGAACGCTCGGGGCAGGCATGGTGCTCGGGCGCGAAGGACCAACGGTACAGCTGGGCGGAAACGTTGGGCGCATGGTCGGCGATCTGTTTCGCATGCGCAGCGCGGAGGCGCGACATACGCTGCTGGCAACGGGGGCGGCGGCCGGCCTTTCGGCGGCGTTCAACGCACCGCTGGCGGGGATCCTGTTCATTATTGAAGAGATGCGGGCACAGTTTCGCTACAACCTGATCTCGATAAAAGCAGTATTCACCGGCGTCATTATGTCGAGCATTGTCTTTCGCATTTTTAATGGCGAAGGGGCGGTGATTGAGGTGGGGAAACTGACCAATGCGCCGGTGAATACGCTGTGGCTGTACCTGATCCTCGGCATGATTTTTGGCGTGGTTGGCCCGCTGTTTAACACGCTTATCTTACGCGCTCAGGATATGTTCCAGCGCATTCACGGTGGGAATACCACCCGCTGGGTATTGATCGGCGGACTGCTGGGCGGCGCCTGCGGCGTGCTCGGCTTCATTGAGCCCAATGCCGCAGGCGGTGGCTTCGGGCTGATACCGATTGCTGCGGCGGGTAATTTCAGCATTGGTCTGTTGCTGTTCATGTTTATTTCGCGGGTGATTACCACCGTATTGTGCTTCTCCTCCGGTGCGCCTGGCGGTATTTTTGCTCCGATGCTGGCGCTGGGTACGCTTCTGGGAACCGCGTTTGGCATGGTCGCTGCTGCCGGATTCCCGGCCTATCATCTGGACGCCGGGACCTTTGCTATTGCCGGAATGGGCGCGCTGCTGGCGGCGTCCCTGCGTGCGCCGTTGACCGGCATCGTGCTGGTTCTGGAGATGACGGATAATTACCAGCTCATTTTGCCAATGATCATTACCTGTCTCGGCGCGACACTATTAGCCCAATTCCTGGGTGGAAAACCGCTATACTCCACCATTCTTGCTCGTACCCTGGCAAAACAAGAGGCCGAGCGGGCCCCGACGCAGAATACTTGAATGAATTACCAGGGTATTAGATAATGACATAAAGAATTGGGTGAATTTTACCCAATAGCAGTAGCAGTATTCATGGGAGCATAAGATGAGTGATGACGTAGCGTTGCCGCTGGAATTTACCGAAGCAGCAGCCAACAAAGTGAAAACCCTGATTGCCGACGAGGACAATCCGGATCTGAAACTGCGTGTCTATATTACCGGTGGCGGCTGCAGCGGCTTCCAGTATGGTTTTACCTTTGACGATCAGGTCAACGACGGCGATATGACTATCGAGAAGCAGGGCGTTGCGCTGGTGGTTGACCCGATGAGCCTGCAGTACCTGGTGGGTGGTTCGGTGGATTACACTGAAGGTCTGGAAGGTTCGCGCTTCGTTGTGACTAACCCGAACGCGACAAGTACCTGTGGATGTGGCTCTTCGTTCAGTATCTGACAGGGATGCAGTCATAAGCCCGGTAAGCGTAGCGCCACCGGGCTTATAAACAACGCTTATCGTGCATTATCATCCAGCGCAAACGTCGGCAGCTTCAGATGCCAGCGTATCGCCGCTAACCGTATCCCCAGCGTGACCACCATACCCAGCATGGCTGCATTTTCTAGCGGCATCGCAAAGGTGTAATACGCCGTCGCGTGAACAATCCCACCAATAATACACGCCGTGGCATAGATTTCGGTACGCAGGATCATGGGAACTTCACGCGCCAGAATGTCGCGAATAATCCCGCCGCCGACCCCGGTTAACACGCCCATGCAGATGGCCACCATCGGGCCCGTTCCCGCATTGAAGGCTTTATTGACCCCGATGCCCACAAAGACGGCCAGACCGACGGCATCCAGTACCGGGAGTATCCATTTCGGTAACCGGCGGGGCTGGCGAACCAACACGATGGTCAACAGACAGGTGACCATCGCCACCACCAGATCGGTTGGATCTTTCACCCAAAATACCGGGCCATTCGCCAGGGCCATATCACGTATCGTCCCGCCACCCACGGCGGTGACCACGCCCAGCACCAGCACGCCAAACGGATCCATGCGCAGTTTTCCGGCGAGTAAAACGCCGGAGATAGCAAAAACGGCTGTGCCAAGAATATCCAGCCAATAAACGAGCATCGTTAAATCCTCGAGCGGGGTATGTTGTTAGTGACTCTCTGCCAGCGCGGCACAGAGCTGTTTTGCGGCGAGGATAATACGCGGGCTGGCGCGTTCAAACCAGTCACTGGTGAGGGGGATCACCGGTATTTTTAGCTGACGTTGCCAGAATTGTTCAATTTTAGGAATCTCGCTCGCATTTCCGACCACCACGATGGCCTGTGGCTGGCGTGCGAGCACCTGTTCCCGGCTGACCTGAGGCCACGGCACCCGGCTGGCTGCAAAGATGTTTTCACCGCCGCAGATTTCCAGCACCTGATTCTGAATGGATCCTTTCCCGGTGGTGAACAGCGGCTGGCTGCCAAACTGCAGGAAGATGCGTTTTTTGACGGGGGTATCGTAGCGGGATTTCAGCGCGGCAGAGTCGCTGAGCATCTGTTTCGCGGCATTCTCGGCTTTTGCTGGGGTAGGGCTGTAGGGGGCCAGAGAACGCAATGCCTGAGCGACCTGCTCAATGCTCACCGCATCAATCCACATCACCTTGATCCCAAGCGAGGAGAGCTGGTTGACCTGCCGCTCGGCGTTACCGCCGCGCCAGGCGAGCACGAGATCGGGTTTAAGCGCCACGATGCGCTCAATGTTCATCCCTTGCCAGGTCGCCACCTGTTCAATATGGGCCGCTTGCGGAGGGTAATCCGAAAAGCTGCTCACGCCGACAGGCGTGATCCCGGCGGCAAAGGCCAGTTCGGTGTTTGCCGGAGAGAGCGTAATCACACGCGGCGTGGCAAATAGCCATGCCGGTGCGAGAAAAAGCAGGGCGACCAGCGCCCTGATGTATGGGTTACCCACGAGCCAGTTTCTGCACCAGGCGCTCCACCATCACGGTGGACTGTTTTGCCGCAACGGTCAGGAACTCGTCGAAGCTGATATGAGACTGCTGGTCTGCCACGTCGGAGATGGCGCGGACCACCACGAACGGAACGTTGAAGTTATGGCAAACGTGAGCAATGGCGGTCGCTTCCATCTCAACGGCAACGGCCTGAGGGAAGTTATGACGAATTTTTGCGAGGCCGACGGAGCCATTAATGAACGCATCACCGCTGACGATAAGGCCGCGTACCGCGTTGAGGTTCAGCTCAGCGATGCAGCTTTCAGCCGCCGCAATCAGTTTATCATCGGCTTTAAACCCGGCCGGGCAACCCGGAAGCTGACCGTATTCGTAGCCGAATGCGGTAACGTCTGCATCGTGGTAACGCGCTTCATCGGAAACAACGATATCACCCACTTTCAGCGTCGACGCCAGGCCGCCTGCAGAACCGGTGTTAATGATAACGTCCGGCTTGCAGCGTTCGAGCAGCAGGGTCGCGCCCAGCGCAGCAGCAACCTTACCGATGCCTGATTTCAGCAGAGCGACGTCAACGCCATTCAACTGGCCGGTATAGATCTCACAGCCACCGAGGGAGAGAGTCTGACGGTTCTCGATTTTGTCACGCAGCAGCGTAACTTCTTCTTCCATTGCACCAATAATGCCGATTTTCATAGATTTACTCGCGATGTGCCTTGTTAAGATGCATAGTCTATCATGCGGTTAAGAGGAAACGCATTCTCACGCGGGGGAGCACATGTCACCAATCGATTTTCGCACCAAAATTAACTGGCACCGACGTTTCCGTTCGCCGCAGGGCGACAAGAGCGAGCATGAGATCCTGCGTATCTTCGAAAGCGATCGTGGGCGGATCATAAACTCGCCGGCAATCCGTCGTTTACAGCAAAAAACCCAGGTGTTTCCGCTTGAACGTAACGCTGCGGTGCGCACGCGCTTAACGCATTCTATGGAAGTTCAGCAGGTTGGCCGCTACATTGCCAAAGAGATTTTAAGCCGTCTCAAAGAGCAGCAGCTTCTCGAAACCTATGGGCTGAATGAGCTGACCGGGCCGTTTGAGAGCATCGTTGAGATGGCCTGCCTGATGCATGACATCGGCAACCCGCCCTTTGGTCATTTTGGCGAAGCCGCCATAAATGACTGGTTTAAACAGCGGCTTTATCCTGCTGATGCGGTAAGCCAGCCTCTGAGCGATGACCGCTGCCTGGTGCGGGATTTACGCCTGCGCGAAGGTGAAGATGCGCTGAACGACCTGCGGCGTAAAGTCCGTCACGACCTCTGTCACTTCGAAGGGAATGCGCAGGGGATCCGGCTGGTACACTCCCTGATGCGTATGAACCTGACCTGGGCACAGGTGGGGTGCATCCTGAAATATACGCGACCGGCATGGTGGATGGGCGAGACGCCCGCGTCGCACAGTTATTTGATGAAAAAGCCGGGCTATTATCTTTCTGAAGAAGCCTATATTGAGCGCCTGCGTAAAGAACTTTCTCTGACACCAAACGGCCGCTTCCCCTTAACCTGGATTATGGAAGCTGCCGACGACATTTCATATTGTGTTGCCGACCTGGAAGACGCCGTTGAGAAAAGAATATTCAGCGTCGAAGAACTTTATCAGCATCTTTATGAGGCCTGGGGAACGCATGAAAAAGGCTCGCTGTTTGCTCAGGTTGTCGAAAATGCCTGGGAGAAATCGCGTTCAAATACATTAAGCCGCAGCACGGAAGATCAGTTCTTTATGTATTTACGGGTCAATACATTAAATAAACTGGTGCCTTATGCCGCCTCGCGCTTTATAGACAACCTGCCGTTAATTTATAGCGGCGAATTCAACCATGCGTTGCTGGAAGATGACAGCAGCTTTAGCCAGCTTCTTGAGCTCTATAAAAACGTGGCCGTGCGTAATGTTTTCAGCCATCCGGATGTTGAACAGCTTGAGCTGCAGGGATACAGGGTTATCAGTGGGTTACTCGAAATCTATCGGCCTCTGCTGCAGTTATCCGTCGACGAGTTCAGCGAGCTGGTGGAAAAAGAGCGCGTGCGGCGAATACCGATTGAATCCCGGCTTTATCAGAAACTTTCAACCCGCCACCGTCTGGCTTATGTCGAAGCCATCGGCAAGCTGGATCGGCAGTCGCCCCAGTGGCCGGTGATGGAATATTATTATCGCTGCCGTCTTATCCAGGACTATATCAGCGGGATGACAGATTTGTATGCCTGGGATGAATACCGCAAGCTCATGGCGGTGGAATAAGCACGGAGTTTTGTAAAGACGGCCAATAAATTTTTACCTTTTCCATAAACTTATGCCCGGAACTAAGCGGTATAAAATGAATCTGAGTTACACAGCAATTTTGCGTTATCTGTAAATCGAGATTAAGACACATGAAAAAAACCACATTAGCAATGAGTGCACTGGCTCTGAGTTTAGGTTTAGCGCTGTCTCCTCTGACTGCTACTGCAGCTGAGACCGCATCGTCGGCAGCGACCGCGCAGCAGATGCCAAGCCTGGCACCGATGCTCGAAAAAGTGATGCCATCGGTGGTGAGTATTAACGTTGAGGGCAGCACAACCGTCAATACGCCGCGTATGCCGCGTAACTTCCAGCAGTTCTTTGGTGATAACTCACCTTTCTGCCAGGACGGTTCGCCATTCCAGAGCTCCCCGTTCTGTCAGGGCGGTGGTGCAGGGGATGACACCCAGGGGGGTGGCCAGCAGCAGAAATTCATGGCGCTTGGCTCGGGTGTGATTATCGATGCGGCGAAAGGCTACGTCGTGACCAACAACCACGTTGTTGATAACGCCAACAGCATTAAGGTTCAGCTGAGCGACGGGCGTAAATTTGATGCCAAAGTGGTCGGGAAAGACCCGCGCTCCGATATTGCGCTGATCCAGATTCAGGATCCGAAAAACCTGACGGCGATTAAAATTGCCGATTCCGATGCGCTGCGTGTCGGTGATTATACCGTCGCTATCGGTAACCCGTTCGGTCTGGGTGAAACCGTAACCTCGGGGATTGTTTCCGCGCTGGGTCGTAGCGGCCTCAACGCCGAAAACTATGAAAACTTCATCCAGACGGATGCCGCCATCAACCGGGGTAACTCCGGCGGTGCGCTGGTGAACCTGAACGGTGAGCTGATTGGTATCAACACCGCGATCCTTGCACCAGACGGCGGCAATATCGGGATCGGCTTTGCTATCCCAAGTAACATGGTGAAAAACCTGACCGCGCAGATGGTGCAGTATGGCCAGGTGAAACGCGGTGAACTGGGGATTCTGGGTACCGAACTGAATTCCGAACTGGCTAAGGCGATGAAAGTTGACGCCCAGCGCGGCGCATTTGTCAGCCAGGTGATGCCGAACTCCTCCGCGGCGAAAGCGGGCATTAAAGCAGGTGATGTCATCACCTCCCTGAACGGGAAACCGATCAGCAGCTTTGCCGCGCTGCGTGCTGAAGTGGGCTCCATGCCGATTGGCAGCAAAGTCACCCTCGGCCTGCTGCGTGACGGTAAACCGGTTAACGTGAGCCTGGAACTGCAGCAGAGCAGCCAGAATCAGGTTGATTCCAGCACCATCTTCAGCGGCATTGAAGGCGCCGAGATGAGCAATAAAGGTCAGGACAAAGGCGTTGTGGTAAACAACGTTAAAGCGAACAGCCCGGCTGCGCGCATTGGCCTGAAAAAAGGCGATGTGATCATGGGTGCGAACCAGCAGCCAGTGAAAAACATTGCTGAACTGCGCAAAATTCTGGACAGCAAACCTTCCGTGCTGGCGTTGAATATTCAGCGTGGTGATACCTCAATTTACCTGCTGATGCAGTAATCCTCTCAGGCCCCTGTTTCAGATGAGCAGGGGCTTTTCACCTTTCTGTGACCTTTTCCACAACTCCATACTTCTCCCTTTCACTTTGTGCATTCGCACAATGCAGCGGTAGCTGAACTTCCCTATGCTTGAGCTCTGCTCACAGGAGGGTTACATGGCTGGCTGGCATCTCGATACCAAAATGGCGCAGGATATTGTGGCACGCACCATGCGCATCATTGATACCAATATCAACGTAATGGATGCCCGTGGGCGCATTATTGGCAGTGGCGATCGTGAGCGTATTGGGGAATTGCACGAAGGGGCGCTGCTGGTGCTCTCCCAGGGGCGGGTGGTGGACATCGACGATGCGGTGGCGAAACACCTGCACGGTGTCCGTCAGGGCATCAATTTACCGCTGCGTCTTGAGGGGGAAATTGTTGGCGTTATCGGCCTGACCGGCGAGCCGGAGTCGCTGCGAAAATATGGCGAACTGGTCTGTATGACGGCGGAGATGATGCTTGAGCAGTCGCGCCTGATGCATCTGCTCGCCCAGGACAGCCGTCTGCGTGAAGAGCTGGTGATGAACCTGATTCAGGCGGATGAGCATACCCCTGCACTCAATGAATGGGCGCAGCGCCTGGGAATCGATCTGAATCAACCGCGCGTCGTGGCGGTAATTGAGGTGGACAGCGGCCAGCTTGGCGTCGACAGTGCGATGGCTGAGCTGCAGCAGCTGCAAAATGCGCTGGCAACGCCGGAACGCGATAACCTGGTGGCGATTGTCTCTCTGACGGAAATGGTGGTGCTCAAGCCCGCGCTGAATGCGTTCGGGCGCTGGGATGCAGAAGATCATCGTCGTCGCGTGGAGCAGTTGATTGCCCGCATGAAGGAGAATGGACAGCTTCGTTTTCGCGTCGCGCTGGGCAATTACTTCACCGGTCCGGGCAGTATTGCCCGCTCCTGGCGTACTGCCCGCACCACCATGATGGTGGGTAAGCAGCGGATGCCGGAAAGCCGCAGTTATTTCTACCAGGATCTGATGCTGCCGGTGCTGCTCGACAGCCTGCGCGGTGGCTGGCAGGCCAATGAGCTGGCACGTCCGTTAGCGCGCCTGAAGGCGATGGACAATAACGGTCTGCTGCGTCGGACGCTGCAGGCGTGGTTCCGTCATAACGTACAGCCGCTGGCAACGTCGAAAGCGCTGTTTATACATCGTAATACGCTGGAATATCGACTGAACCGGATTTCGGAGCTGACAGGGCTGGATCTGGGGAGCTTTGACGACAGGCTGCTGCTTTATGTGGCGTTACAGCTCGATGAGCAGAGATGAGTGAAATACGGCCTGATGCCCTTACTCCATCCCTTTCCACGGGAGAGGGCGCAAACACTAAAACGGCAATCAAAGATTGCCGTTTTAGCGTTTATTTCCGGGTAAGCTTTTCAAGATCCGCTTCGATTTCGCTAATCTTGTTGGTGACAACGCTTTCAAGGTGACGCAGATCGTCGAGGATCTTACGTTTGAGATCGACTTCAGTGCGGTCGCGCTGACAGATCTGATCGAGTTCATCGATCACATAGCGCAGATTAGGGCTGATTTCCTGAACTTCTTTGTATCCCTGTCCTACACCGTCAGCGACGACGGTCTTACGCTGGCGTGGATATTTAAACTTCACGCTCTTGGCGAAAAACTCTCCTTTGTCCTTGTGAAAATAGATTTTCAGAATGTCGTTATTAGCTTCCTGGCGAAGGCTGTAACGATCAATTTCATCAGGATTGGTAATGCCCAGACTTTTCAGATTATCGTACATAGCGGTACCCTTGATCTCAACATAACCTTTGAATAATTAACGAAAAAATCTATTTTCGCCACCCTGAGATATGAAAAAAGCGGGGTGGCCCCCGCTTTTTGTTATATCCGATTAATCGATGGTGCGCAGCAACTCATTGATGCCCACCTTACCGCGGGTTTTCGCATCAACTTTCTTCACGATAACCGCACAGTACAGGCTGTACTTGCCATCTTTTGACGGCAGGTTGCCGGAGACCACAACGGAACCGGCCGGCACGCGACCGTAGTGAATTTCACCGGTCTCACGATCGTAAATACGGGTGCTCTGACCGATGTAAACGCCCATCGAGATAACGGAGCCTTCCTCAACGATCACGCCTTCCACCACTTCAGAGCGCGCACCGATGAAGCAGTTATCTTCGATGATGGTTGGGTTAGCCTGCAGTGGCTCCAGTACACCACCGATACCCACGCCGCCGGACAGGTGAACGTTTTTACCGATCTGCGCGCAGGAGCCGACGGTTGCCCAGGTATCCACCATGGAGCCTTCGTCTACGTAAGCACCGATGTTAACGTAGGAGGGCATCAGCACGGTGTTACGCGCGATGAACGCACCCTGACGTACGGCCGCTGGCGGTACTACGCGGAAGCCTTCTTTCTGGAAGCGAGCTTCGTCGTAGTCAGCGAATTTCATGGGGACTTTATCGAAGTAGCGGCTTTCTGCTCCGTCGATAACCTGGTTATCATTGATACGGAAAGAGAGCAGCACGGCTTTCTTCAGCCATTGATGAGTTACCCACTGACCGTCGATTTTTTCTGCTACACGTAGCGCGCCGGAATCCAGCAGAGAAATAACCTGATTAACCGCTTCACGGGTAACGGTATCCACATTTGCCGGAGTAATCTCGGCGCGACGCTCAAAAGCGGACTCAATAACGTTCTGTAACTGCTGCATTGTTTACTCTTTCCATTTCACTAAAAAACACGTCACCCTTTATCGTTTGGATTGAGGGCTGCTGTCAACCGTTGTTGCACTTCAAGTTGCAGGTCATTATTAAGGGCACGCCGGTCGGCGGTGGCGATTATAAATAAATCTTCTACTCGTTCGCCAATGGTTGTAATTCTGGCCCCGTGAAGCGAAATTCCCAGATCGGCAAAAACCTGGCCGACGCGGGCGAGCAGCCCTGGCTGGTCGAGCGCGATCAGCTCCAGGAACGATTTACGATCGGTGTGGGTCGGCAGGAAATTGACCTCGGTATCGACGGTAAAGTGGCGTAATTTCGACGGCTGACGACGCGGCTGCGGTGGCTGCCAGCTGCGCTGGGTGATCGCCTGTTCCAGGCCAAAACGTATCCCTTCATGGCGGTCCGACGACAGCGGGCTTCCGTCTGGCTCCAGTACAATAAAGGTGTCCATCGCCATGCCGTCCCGGGTGGTGAAAATCTGCGCGTCGTGAACGCTCAGGTTACGCCTGTCCAGTTCGGCACAAACCGCAGCAAACAGATAAGGCCGATCCGGGCTCCAGATAAAGATCTCGGTACCGCCGCGCGTGGCCTGCGGACTGAGGAGGATCATCGGCTGCGACAAATCATGCTGAAGCAGATGTCGCGCATGCCAGGCAAGCTGGTTTGGGCTGTGGCGGACAAAATAGTTGGCACGACAGCGCGCCCAAATCTGATGCAGCGCCTCTTCATCAATGTTATCCATCCGCAACAGCGCCAGCGCCTGCAGCTGATGATGGCGTACACGCTCGCGCATGTCCGGGGTGTTTTGCATCCCGCGGCGCAGCTGTTTTTCGGTGGCAAAGTACAACTCGCGCAACAGGCTTTGCTTCCAGCTGTTCCACAGCGTTTCGTTGGTGGCACAAATATCGGCTACCGTCAGGCAGACCAGATAGCGCAGGCGGTTTTCCGTCTGAACCTCTTCTGCAAACTGCTTGATGACCTCCGGATCCTGAATGTCACGACGCTGCGCGGTGACGGACATCAGCAGGTGGTGGCGTACCAGCCAGGCAACCAGCTGCGTCTCGCGAGAGTTCAGTCCATGCAGTTCGGCAAATTTCAGCACGTCCTGCGCGCCGAGCACCGAGTGGTCACCGCCGCGACCTTTGGCGATGTCGTGGAACAGGGCGGCAATCAGGATCAGTTCCGGGTGGGTAAGACGTGGCCACAGTTCGACGCACAGTGGGTGACGTGAGCGTGTCTCTTCTCTGGCAAAGCTCTCCAGCTTGAGCATGACGCGGATCGTGTGTTCATCCACCGTATAGGCGTGGAACAGATCGAACTGCATCTGCCCGACGATATGTGACCACTGCGGCATATAGGCCCACAGCACGCTGTGGCGATGCATCGGCAGAAGCCCACGGCTGACGGCCCCCGGATGGCGCAACATACTGAGAAAAAGGGATCGGGCTTCCGGGATATAGCACAGTGGCTGCGTCAGATGACGGCGCGCATGGCGCAGATGACGCAGCGTTGTGGAGTAGATCCCGGTGATCGTGCTGTTGCGAACCATGGTGTAGAACATCCGCAGGATCGCTTCCGGCTCACGAATAAACAGCGTTTCGTCGCGCAGATCGATAAGCGTGCCGCGCAGCTGGAATTCATCATCGATCGGCCGCGGTTTTTCGTCCGCCGTCAGGGCCAGGATCGCTTCGTCGAACAGCTGCAGCAGCATCTGGTTCAGTTCAGTGACGCGACGGGTAACGCGGAAGAAATCCTTCATCATGTGCTCAACCGGTTCGTTACCTTCACCGCGGTAGTTGAGGCGCTGCGCCACGCTGAGCTGACGGTCAAACAGCAGACGGTTATCGTAGCGGCTAAGCTCGAGATGCAGGGCAAAACGGATCCGCCAGAGCAGGTGTAGACACTCATTCAGCTCGTTTCGCTCAGCCTCGGTTAAAAAGCCGAAGCCAACCATCTCGTCCATTGAGGTGGCGCCAAAGTGGCGGCGGGCCACCCACTGCAGCGTGTGAATGTCGCGCAGTCCGCCCGGACTGCTTTTTATATCCGGCTCCAGGTTATAGCTGGTGCCGTGGTAGCGCTGGTGACGCTGATTCTGCTCCTCGACCTTCGCGGCGAAGAATTTTTCTGAAGGCCAGAAGCCGTCGCTGAAAATGTGTTTTTGCAGCTCCAGGAACAACGCAACGTCGCCAATCAACAGGCGGGTTTCAATCAGGTTGGTGGCGACGGTCAGGTCAGATAATCCTTCGAGCAGGCACTCTTCCAGCGTGCGCACGCTGTGGCCCACTTCAAGCTTCACATCCCACAGCAGCGTCAGCAGTTCGCCAATTTTCTGCGCCTGTTCATCCGGCAGCTTTTTGCGGCTTAAAATCAGTAAGTCGATATCGGAAAGCGGATGAAGCTCACCGCGGCCATAGCCCCCGACGGCGACCAGTGCCACGTCACTGATCTGCCCAAACCCGTAATCAATCCACAGACGCTGCAGGAGCTGGTCGATAAACTCGGTGCGTGCTTCAATAAGCTGCTCCGCGGAGATGCCGGCATCAAATGCGCTTCCGAGCCAGCGCTGGAAGACATCCATATGCGCCTTGATACCGGCGCAGGTCAGATCCTGCTGGGGCCAGACGCCCGGGTTATCGGGCTGGTCGGGTAGGGTGGGAAGTGCTGTGTTAGCATACTGTTCGGGTAAAAGATTACTCATCGTGCGCCACCCATAAGAAAAAGCTATAGCCATTAAAAAAGCCGGCATCTGCCGGCTTTTTTATCATTCATCGTGCGTGAGTATCGCCGGGATGGTGTCATCCTTGCGCAACGTCATAATTTCGCAGCCGTTGTCTGTTACCACAATAGTATGCTCGTACTGTGCAGACAAGCTTCTGTCTTTGGTTTTCACCGTCCAGCCATCTTTCATGGTGCGGATGCGGTAATCACCGGCGTTGACCATCGGCTCGATGGTGAAGGTCATGCCTTTTTGCAGTACCACGCCGCCGTCATCCGCATCATAGTGCAGAACCTGTGGCTCTTCGTGGAAGACACGGCCAATGCCGTGGCCGCAGTATTCACGCACAACGGAGAAACCTTCCGCTTCAACGAATTTCTGGATAGCGGCCCCAATGGTGCGCAGGCGAATGCCGGGTTTAACCATTTTCAGCGCCAGGTAGAGGCTTTCTTGCGTCACTTTGCACAAACGCTCGCCCAGAATCGTCGGCTTGCCCACGATGAACATCTTAGAGGTGTCACCGTGGTAGTCATCTTTAATGACCGTCACGTCGATGTTGACGATGTCGCCATCTTTGAGCAGTTTTTCGTTGTCCGGAATACCGTGACAAACCACTTCGTTAATCGAAATGCAGACGGATTTCGGGAAACCATGGTAACCAAGGCAGGCGGAGACCGCGTGCTGCTCATTGACGATATAGTCGTTACAAATGCGGTCCAGTTCACCCGTGCTCACGCCCGGCTTCACGTACGGCTCGATCATTTCCAGCACGTCTGCGGCCAGACGACCGGCGACGCGCATCTTTTCAATTTCTTCAGGTGTCTTAATAGAGATAGCCATGTAATCTGTCCATCAGTGTCGATTTTTTCGACAATACTAGTCTAAGTGTCGTTAATGGTATCAGTCAGGCGCACCCCGTGCCAAATTGAGAATCATTAACAGCACACTCGGCCAACAACTGTTGGTTTCTGGTCGTGTTTTGTGGTATAAAGCGCGCCGGACTTCCGATCCATTTCAGATACACAGGCTGGACGGAAGCGACAAATCTCACTTTGTGTAACAACACACACGTATCGGCACATATTCCGGGGTGCCCTTCGGGGTCGGTAATATGGGATACGTGGAGGCATAACCCCAACTTTTAATATAGAGGTTTTAAACATGGCAACTGTTTCCATGCGCGACATGCTCAAGGCTGGTGTTCACTTCGGTCACCAGACCCGTTACTGGAACCCGAAAATGAAGCCTTTCATCTTCGGCGCACGTAACAAAGTTCACATCATCAACCTTGAGAAAACTGTACCAATGTTCAACGAAGCCCTGGCTGAGCTGAACAAGATCTCTTCCCGTAAAGGTAAGATTCTGTTCGTTGGTACTAAGCGCGCTGCAAGCGAAGCTGTGAAAGATGCTGCTAACAGCTGCGATCAGTTCTTCGTGAACCATCGCTGGTTGGGCGGCATGCTGACTAACTGGAAAACCGTTCGTCAGTCCATCAAGCGCCTGAAAGATCTGGAAACCCAGTCTCAGGACGGTACTTTCGACAAGCTGACTAAGAAAGAAGCGCTGATGCGCACTCGTGAACTGGACAAGCTGGAAAACAGCCTGGGCGGTATCAAAGATATGGGCGGCCTGCCAGACGCGCTGTTCGTAATCGATGCAGACCACGAGCACATCGCAATCAAAGAAGCTAACAACCTGGGTATCCCGGTATTCGCTATCGTTGATACCAACTCCGATCCGGACGGTGTTGACTTCGTTATCCCGGGTAACGACGACGCAATCCGTGCTGTTAGCCTGTACCTGAGCGCTGTAGCTGCTACCGTTCGTGAAGGCCGTTCCCAGGATCTGGCTTCTCAGGCGGAAGAAAGCTTCGTAGAAGCTGAATAATAAGGTTTCACCCCTTATTAGTACCGTGTATGAATAGGGGCCAATTATCGGCCCCTTTTTTCAATTTACACTGTTTGGCCGCAGGCCGGGCAGTTCACATCTCCCGAGGATTTAAGAATGGCTGAAATTACCGCATCCCTGGTAAAAGAGCTGCGCGAGCGTACTGGCGCAGGCATGATGGATTGCAAAAAAGCGCTGACTGAAGCGAACGGCGACATCGAGCTGGCAATCGAAAACATGCGTAAATCCGGTGCGATCAAAGCAGCTAAAAAAGCAGGCAACGTTGCTGCTGACGGCGTGATCATCACTAAGATCGACGGCAACTACGGCATCATCCTGGAAGTTAACTGCCAGACTGACTTCGTTGCAAAAGATGGTGGTTTCCAGGCATTTGCTAACAAAGTTCTGGACGCAGCTGTTGCGGGCAAAATCACTGACGTTGAAGTTCTGAAAGCACAGTTCGAAGAAGAACGTGTTGCTCTGGTTGCTAAAATCGGTGAGAACATCAACATCCGTCGTGTTGCTTCTCTGGAAGGCGACGTTCTGGGTTCATACCAGCACGGTGCACGTATCGGTGTTCTGGTTGCGGCTAAAGGCGCTGATGAAGAGCTGGTTAAACAGCTGGCTATGCACATCGCTGCAAGCAAACCAGAATTCGTTAAGCCAGAAGACGTGTCTGCTGAAGTGGTAGAGAAAGAGTACCAGGTTCAGCTGGACATCGCGATGCAGTCTGGTAAGCCAAAAGAAATCGCAGAGAAAATGGTTGAAGGCCGCATGAAGAAATTCACCGGCGAAGTTTCTCTGACTGGCCAGCCATTCGTTATGGATCCAAGCAAGTCTGTTGCTCAGCTGCTGAAAGAGCACAACGCTGACGTGACTGGCTTCATCCGCTTCGAAGTGGGCGAAGGCATCGAGAAAGTTGAGACTGACTTCGCAGCAGAAGTTGCTGCAATGTCCAAGCAGTCTTAATGATTGAAAAGGAGCCGCCTGAGGGCGGCTTCTTTTTGTCACCCGTCACACGAAATCAGACAGGCTCCAGTATCCCTGTGCTGATATGCGACATATCATGTCGCCAGAATTAACCCCCATCTTAATCGTTGACAGTCTCAGGAAAGAAACATGGCTACCAATGCAAAACCCGTGTACAAACGCATTCTGCTTAAGCTGAGTGGCGAAGCGCTGCAGGGATCGGAAGGCTTCGGTATTGACGCAAGCATCCTTGACCGCATGGCACAGGAAATCAAAGAACTGGTCGAACTGGGTATTCAGGTTGGCGTGGTCATTGGCGGTGGCAACCTTTTCCGTGGTGCTGGTCTGGCGAAAGCGGGGATGAACCGCGTTGTGGGCGACCACATGGGTATGCTGGCAACCGTGATGAATGGCCTGGCAATGCGTGATGCGCTTCATCGCGCCTATGTGAACGCCCGCCTGATGTCCGCAATCCCATTGAATGGCGTCTGCGATAACTACAGCTGGGCAGAGGCGATTAGCCTGCTGCGCAACAACCGCGTGGTGATCCTCTCCGCCGGTACGGGTAACCCGTTCTTTACTACCGATTCCGCTGCCTGCCTGCGCGGTATCGAGATCGAAGCCGATGTGGTTCTGAAAGCGACCAAAGTGGATGGCGTGTTTACTGCCGACCCGGCAAAAGATCCGTCTGCCACCATGTACGATCAGCTGAGCTACAGCGAAGTGCTGGAAAAAGAGCTGAAAGTGATGGATCTTGCCGCCTTTACGCTGGCTCGTGACCACAAACTGCCGATCCGTGTCTTCAACATGAACAAACCTGGCGCACTGCGTCGCGTGGTCATGGGTGAAAAAGAAGGCACTTTGATCACAGAATAATTTCCGTCGGCGATAAATACAGGTAAGATTCCGCTTTATTTTGTAGTGGTATCTTACCTGGGCGCGCCTTTGGCGTTGTCAGAATTAAACGCGACTATACTTAGCACACCTGTAGCGCTGTGCTGGCGGATAGTCTGCCTGAGACAAGTTTTCAAGGATTCGTAACGTGATTAACGAAATCAGAAAAGATGCTGAAGTACGCATGGAAAAATGCGTAGAAGCGTTCAAAACCCAAATCAGCAAAATCCGTACTGGCCGTGCTTCCCCAAGCCTGCTGGATGGCATCATCGTAGAATACTACGGCACGCCAACGCCACTGCGTCAGCTGGCGAGTGTTACCGTTGAAGATACCCGTACGCTGAAAATCAACGTCTTCGATCGTTCTATGAGCCCAGCGGTTGAGAAAGCGATCATGGCGTCTGACCTCGGTCTGAACCCAAGCTCTGCGGGCGCTGACATTCGCGTTCCACTGCCTCCACTGACTGAAGAACGTCGTAAAGACCTGATCAAAGTTGTTCGTGGTGAAGCTGAGCAGGGTCGCGTATCCGTGCGTAACGTACGTCGTGATGCGAACGATAAACTCAAAGCGCTGCTGAAAGAAAAAGAGATCAGTGAAGATGACGATCGTCGTTCTCAGGACGACATTCAGAAAATGACGGATGCTGCGATCAAGAAAATTGATGCGGCGCTGGCAGATAAAGAAGCGGAACTGATGCAGTTCTGATTTCTGTCGTACACTGATAAACGCCGTTCAGAAGGACTTCGGGTCTTGCTGGCGGCGTTTTGCTTTTATCTGGTCTAACTTTTTTCGGGCATCTCATGAAGCATTTAACACTCCTTGGCTCAACCGGCTCTATCGGTTGCAGCACTCTCGACGTTGTTCGCCATAATCCTGAACATTACACCGTGACCGCGCTGGTGGCCGGTAAGAATGTGCAGCGTATGATCGAACAGTGTCTGGAGTTTACGCCTCGCTATGCGGTTATGGATGACGAAGAGAGCGCCCGCCTGCTCACCGCGCAGTTGCGTGAGAAAGGCTGTCGTACCGAGGTCCTGAGCGGCCAGCAGGCGGCCTGCGACATGGCTGCGCTGGATGAGGTTGATCAGGTCATGGCGGCAATCGTCGGGGCTGCAGGGCTGCTACCGACGCTTGCCGCTATTGATGCCGGTAAAGAGGTTCTGCTGGCTAACAAAGAGTCGCTGGTGACCTGCGGACGTCTCTTTATGGAGGCGGTGAAGCAGCGCGGGGCGCGTCTTTTACCGGTCGACAGCGAGCACAACGCGATTTTTCAGAGTTTACCGCAACCTTTTCAACAGAACCTGGGGTACGCTGACCTGGAGCAGAATGGCGTAGTATCGATTTTGCTTACCGGGTCAGGTGGCCCGTTCCGTGAAACGCCACTGTCTGAACTGAGCGCAATGACGCCTGAGCAGGCGTGCCGTCATCCGAACTGGTCAATGGGGCGTAAAATCTCCGTTGACTCCGCCACCATGATGAACAAAGGTCTGGAATACATTGAAGCGCGCTGGCTGTTCAATGCGTCGGCGAAACAGATGGAAGTGCTGATCCACCCGCAATCGGTGATTCACTCGATGGTGCGCTATCAGGATGGCAGCGTCCTTGCGCAACTGGGCGAACCGGACATGCGCACGCCTATCGCGCATGCCATGGCGTGGCCGAATCGGGTGAAGTCCGGGGCGAAACCGCTCGATTTTTGCAAGCTGAGTTCACTGACCTTTAGCGAACCGGACTACGATCGTTATCCGTGTCTGAAGCTTGCGATGAAAGCCTTTGACCAGGGGCAGGCGGCGACGACGGCACTTAATGCAGCTAATGAAATTACCGTTGAGGCATTTCTGAATCAGCAGATCCGATTTACCGATATTGCGACGTTGAATTTATCGGTACTGGAAATGATGGATTTGCGCGAACCACAAAGCGTGGAAGAGGTGCTGGCGGTGGATGCACAGGCTCGCGTTATTGCACGTAAGCAGGTAACACGCCTCGCAAGCTGGTGATAAAGCAAGCACTAGTGGTTGTGCTATTTGTTAGCGTTGGGCTTCAGTGATATAGTCTGCGCCACCTGATCGCAGGTATTTGACTTTACGTGGTCAGGTAAGCCGTGGTTTGACACGGCTTTTTTACGTATAGGCTTCAGTATTCCTGAGTACCGTTAAATCCTTTTCAGGGACCAAAAACGCGTTATGTTGTCTGCGAATCAACCAATAAGCGAAAACTTGCCAGCTCATGGCTGCCGTCATGTAGCAATCATTATGGATGGCAACGGCCGCTGGGCGAAAAGACAAGGGAAGATACGAGCCTTTGGGCATAAAGCTGGGGCGAAATCTGTTCGCCGCGCCGTTTCTTTTGCCGCCAATAACGGCATTGATGCGTTAACGCTCTATGCTTTTAGCAGTGAAAACTGGAATCGACCGCCGCAGGAAGTGACCGCGTTGATGGAATTGTTTGTGTGGGCGCTCGATAGCGAAGTAAAAAGCCTGCACCGCCACAACGTCCGTCTGCGTATTATCGGCGAAACCAGTCGTTTTAACTCACGTTTGCAGGAACGGATTCGTAAAGCAGAAGCGCTGACTGAAAATAATACCGGTCTGACGCTCAATATCGCGGCGAATTACGGTGGACGCTGGGATATTATCCAGGGCGTTCGGCATCTGGCCGAACAGGTTCAGGAAGGGCTGTTGAGACCCGACCAAATTGATGAAGAGGCGCTGAGTAAGCAAATCTGCATGAATGAACTGGCACCTGTGGATTTGGTAATTAGGACAGGGGGAGAACATCGCATCAGTAACTTTTTGCTGTGGCAAATTGCCTACGCCGAACTTTACTTTACTGATGTTCTTTGGCCCGATTTTGATGAACAAGACTTTGAAGGTGCGCTGCATGCCTTTGCCAATCGAGAGCGTCGTTTCGGCGGCACCGAGCCAGGTGGCGACAAAGCCTGATGGGGGTAGCTTTTGCTGAAGTATCGCCTGATTTCCGCTTTTGTATTAATACCCATTGTCATTGCGGCGCTGTTTTTACTGCCCCCGGTGGGATTCGCTATTTTGACGCTGGTGGTCTGCATGCTCGCCGCGTGGGAATGGGGTCAGTTTAGCGGCTTTACCTCACGCACTCAGCGGGTATGGCTGGCGGTACTCTGTGGCTTTATCCTGGCCCTGATGCTGTTTACCTTGCCTGAATATCACCATGATATTCATCAACCGCTGGTTGCCGGTTCCCTTTGGATATCGCTGGGCTGGTGGGTTGCCGCGCTGCTGTTGGTGCTTTTTTACCCAGGTTCCGCGGCATTCTGGCGTAATTCAAAGGTGTTGCGTCTTATTTTTGGCCTGCTCACAATTGTTCCTTTTTTCTGGGGTATGGTCGCACTGCGCGCCTGGCACTATGACGAAAACCACTACAGCGGCGCGATCTGGCTGCTTTATGTGATGATTCTCGTCTGGGGGGCTGACTCTGGGGCCTATATGTTTGGTAAACTGTTTGGCAAACATAAACTGGCGCCAAAAGTGTCTCCGGGCAAAACCTGGCAAGGATTCATCGGCGGCCTGTTTACGGCAGCAATCATTTCCTGGGGCTATGGCGTCTGGGCGAATCTGGAAGTGGCACCGTCAATACTGCTGGTGTGCTCTATTTTTGCTGCGCTGGCCTCGGTACTCGGTGATTTAACCGAAAGTATGTTTAAGCGTGAAGCAGGGATTAAGGACAGCGGACACCTGATTCCAGGACATGGCGGTATACTGGATCGCATTGATAGCCTGACAGCGGCTGTTCCAGTGTTTGCGTGCTTGCTTTTACTGGTATTCGGGACGATTTAACGGAAGGTTTTATGCTGAGCATTCTCTGGAATCTGGCGGCGTTCATTGTTGCACTGGGTGTACTGATTACCGTGCATGAATTTGGCCATTTCTGGGTTGCTCGCCGTTGCGGTGTGCGGGTAGAGCGGTTTTCCATCGGTTTTGGTAAATCACTCTGGACGCGCACTGACCGCCACGGCACAGAATTTGTCATCGCTCTTATCCCGCTTGGCGGCTACGTTAAGATGCTCGACGAACGCGTTGAGCCTGTCGCCCCTGAGCTACGACACAGCGCATTCAACAACAAAACCGTTGGACAACGCGCCGCCATCATCGCTGCCGGGCCGGTAGCCAACTTCATCTTTGCTGTTTTCGCCTACTGGCTGGTGTTTATCATCGGCGTGCCTGGCGTGCGTCCGGTTGTAGGTGAAATTGCGCCTGATTCCATCGCGGCGAGTGCGCAAATTACGCCGGGGATGGAACTTAAAGCGATTGATGGCATCGAAACCCCTGATTGGGATGCCGTGCGTCTGCAGCTGGTAGCCAAAATTGGCGAGCGGCAGACAACATTCAGCGTGTCGCCGTTTGGTTCTGACCAGCGGCAGGACAAAGTGCTCGATTTACGTCACTGGCGTTTCGAGCCAGACAAAGAAGATCCCGTCTCTGCGCTGGGCATTCGTCCACGCGGTGCGCAGATTGAGCCGGTATTAGCCGAAGTACAGGCAAACTCGGCTGCCAGCAAAGCAGGTTTGCAAGCGGGCGACAGGATCGTTAAAGTCGATGGTCAACCATTAACAGAGTGGATGACCTTTGTTACTCTGGTGCGCGATAATCCGGGCACGTCGCTCGCGCTGGAAGTTGAAAGGCAGGGCAGTCCGCTTTCGCTGACGCTGACTCCGGATACGAAGTCGGTCGGCAAAAAGGCAGAAGGGTTTGCAGGCGTTGTGCCGAAAGTCATCCCGCTGCCAGATGAGTACAAGACAATACGCCAGTATGGGCCGTTCAGCGCCATCCTTGAAGCCACGGATAAAACATGGCAACTGATGAAGCTGACGGTAAACATGTTGGGGAAATTGATAACCGGTGATGTGAAACTGAACAACCTCAGTGGGCCAATTTCAATAGCTCAGGGGGCTGGGATGTCAGCGGAGTTCGGGGTGATTTACTATCTCATGTTTCTTGCGCTCATTAGCGTGAACCTTGGGATAATCAACCTGTTCCCGCTTCCCGTTTTAGACGGGGGTCATCTGCTGTTTTTGGCGATTGAAAAGCTAAAAGGCGGGCCGGTATCCGAGCGAGTTCAAGACTTTAGTTATCGCATTGGCTCGATTTTGCTGGTGCTGTTAATGGGGCTTGCACTTTTCAATGATTTCTCTCGGTTGTAAGAGAGTTAGTTAGGAAGAACGCATAATAACGATGGCGATGAAAAAGTTGCTCATAGCGTCGCTGCTGTTTAGCAGCGCCACCGTATACGGTGCTGACGGGTTCGTAGTGAAAGACATTCATTTCGAAGGCCTTCAGCGTGTCGCCGTTGGTGCGGCCCTCCTCAGTATGCCTGTGCGCCCCGGCGATACGGTTAATGATGATGACATCAGTAACACCATCCGTGCTCTGTTTGCCACTGGCAACTTCGAGGATGTCCGCGTCCTGCGCGATGGTGATACGCTTCTGGTTCAGGTAAAAGAACGTCCGACGATCGCCAGTATCACCTTCTCCGGTAACAAGTCGGTGAAAGATGACATGCTCAAGCAGAACCTTGAAGCATCTGGCGTACGTGTGGGGGAATCCCTGGACCGCACAACCCTTTCAGACATAGAAAAAGGTCTGGAAGACTTCTATTACAGCGTGGGTAAATACAGTGCCAGCGTGAAAGCGGTTGTGACGCCGTTGCCACGTAACCGTGTTGACCTGAAACTGGTCTTCCAGGAAGGTGTTTCTGCGAAGATCCAGCAGATCAACATCGTGGGTAACCACGCGTTCAGCACCGATGAACTGATCTCTACGTTCCAGCTGCGCGACGAAGTGCCATGGTGGAACGTGGTGGGCGATCGTAAATACCAGAAGCAGAAACTGGCGGGCGACCTTGAAACCCTGCGCAGCTACTATCTGGATCGCGGTTATGCCCGTTTCAACATCGACTCGACTCAGGTCAGTCTGACGCCAGACAAGAAAGGCATCTACATTACGATTAACATCACAGAAGGCGATCAGTACAAACTTTCTGGTGTTGACGTGAGTGGTAACCTGGCAGGCCATTCTGCTGAGATCGAATCGCTGACCAAAATTCAGCCGGGCGAGCTGTATAGCGGGTCTAAAGTGACCAAAATGGAAGACAGCATTAAGAAGCTGCTCGGCCGCTATGGTTATGCTTATCCGCGTGTACAAACTCAGCCTGAAATCAACGACGCGGATAAAACTGTGAAGCTTCACGTTAACGTTGATGCGGGTAACCGTTTCTACGTGCGTAAGATCCGCTTCGAAGGTAACGACACCTCCAAAGATTCCGTCCTGCGTCGCGAGATGCGTCAGATGGAAGGCGCATGGTTAGGTAGCGACCTTGTTGACCAGGGTAAAGAGCGTCTGAACCGTCTGGGCTATTTCGAAACGGTTGATACCGATACCCAGCGTGTTCCAGGCAGCCCGGATCAGGTTGATGTCGTTTATAAAGTCAAAGAGCGTAACACCGGTAGCTTTAACTTCGGTGTGGGCTACGGTACTGAAAGTGGCGTCAGCTTCCAGGTCGGCGTACAGCAGGATAACTGGCTGGGTACGGGTTACTCCGTAGGTATCAACGGTACCAAAAACGACTACCAGACATACTCTGAGTTCTCTGTTACCAACCCATACTTCACCGTAGATGGTGTGAGCCTGGGCGGTCGTATCTTCTATAACGACTTTAAAGCAGATGACGCGGATCTGTCCTCTTACACCAACAAGAGCTACGGTGTAGATGGCACGCTCGGCTTCCCGGTTAACGAATACAACTCGCTGCGCGCTGGTTTAGGTTATGTGCATAACGACCTGTCCAACATGCAACCGCAGGTGGCGATGTGGCGTTATCTGGACTCTATTGGTCAGTCAACCAGTAAAAATGGGGACAACAACGGCTTTGCTGCTGATGACTTCACCTTCAACTATGGCTGGACCTATAACCGTCTCGACCGTGGTTACTTCCCGACGGAAGGTTCTCGTGTCAACCTGAACGGTAAAGTGACCGTTCCGGGTTCTGATAACGAGTTCTACAAGGTAACGCTGGACACCGCGTCCTACTTCCCAATTGATGACGACCACAAGTGGGTCGTCCTGGGTCGTACCCGTTGGGGCTATGGCGATGGTTTAGGTGGCAAAGAACTGCCATTCTATGAGAACTTCTACGCCGGTGGTTCCAGCACCGTCCGTGGCTTCCAGTCCAACAACATTGGTCCGAAAGCGGTCTATTACGGCGGTAACGACACCGATAACTGTAATAAATCGTCGTCTTCTGAAGTCTGTAGCTCTGATGATGCGGTGGGCGGTAACGCCATGGCCGTTGCCAGCCTGGAGTTCATCACACCAACGCCGTTCATCAGTGATAAATACGCAAATTCAGTCCGTACATCCATCTTCTGGGATGCCGGTACTGTATGGGATACCAACTGGGAGAATACTGCCCAGATGCGTGCGGCAGGCGTACCAGACTACAGCGATCCGAGCAATATTCGCATGTCTGCAGGTATCGCATTACAATGGATGTCACCGCTGGGGCCGTTGGTCTTCTCTTACGCCCAGCCGTTTAAGAAATACGATGGAGACAAAGCGGAGCAATTCCAGTTTAACATTGGTAAAACCTGGTAATAATCCGCTGCAATGGAATGCGTTGGCAGTGTAGCGCTGACAACTGGCGATCGGTAACACGATCGCCTTGCCACGCAAAGAACGGTACCTTCTGGTGCCAATGGGATGGTAAGGAGTTAATTGTGAAAAAGTGGTTATTAGCTGCAGGTCTCGGTTTAGCGATGGCAACCTCTGCTCAGGCAGCAGACAAAATTGCAATCGTCAACATGGGTAATTTGTTCCAGCAGGTTGCACAGAAAACAGGTGTTTCTGCGACGCTGGAAAACGAATTCAAAGGCCGTGCAAGCGAACTGCAGGGTATGGAAAACGATCTTCAGTCCAAAATGCAGCGTCTGCAGCGTGATGGTTCTACCATGAAAGCGAGCGACCGTAGCAAGCTGGAAAAAGACGTAATGGCTCAGCGTCAGACGTTCTCCCAGAAAGCGCAGGCTTTCGAGCAGGATCGTCAGCGTCGTTCTAACGAAGAGCGTGGCAAGCTGGTGACTCGCATTCAGACTGCTGTTAAAGCAGTTGCTGCCGATCAGAGCATCGATCTGGTTGTTGATGCGAATGCCGTTGCTTTCAACAGCAGCGATGTTAAAGACATCACCGCTGATGTTCTGAAACAGGTTAAATAAGTAATGCCTTCAATTCGACTGGCTGATTTAGCTCAGCAGTTGGATGCAGAATTACACGGTGATGGCGATCTCGTCATCACCGCTGTTGCGTCCATGCAATCTGCTAAAGCCGGCACTATTACCTTCATGGTAAGCCCTAAGTACCGTGAGCAACTGGCTCAATGCCAGGCGTCAGCTGTTGTTCTGACGCAGGACGATCTTCCGTTTGCCACTGGAAGCGCGTTGGTAGTGAAAAATCCCTACCTGACGTATGCACGCATGGCACAAATTCTTGATTCCACGCCGCAGCCGGCGCAGGACATTGCTGCCAGTGCAGCGATTGATCCGACGGCTCAGCTTGGTCACAACGTGGCAGTTGGCGCAAATGCCGTTATCGAATCTGGCGTGGTGCTGGGCGATAATGTTGTCATTGGCCCAGGTTGCTTCGTTGGGAAAAATACGAAAATCGGCGCCGGGACCCGTTTATGGGCCAACGTGTCTGTTTACCATGAAGTAGAAATTGGCGAAAATTGCCTCATTCAGTCCAGCACAGTGATTGGTTCTGATGGCTTTGGCTACGCTAACGATCGTGGTAATTGGGTTAAGATCCCACAGCTTGGTCGCGTGATTATCGGCGATCGTGTTGAGATCGGTGCTTGTACCACCATTGACCGTGGTGCACTTGACGATACGATTATTGGCAATGGTGTTATCATCGATAATCAGTGCCAGATTGCGCATAACGTTGTGATTGGCGACAATACCGCGGTTGCGGGTGGCGTTATCATGGCGGGCAGCCTGAAAATTGGCCGTTACTGCATGATCGGCGGTGCGAGCGTGATTAATGGCCATATGGAAATATGCGACAAGGTGACCGTGACAGGAATGGGCATGGTAATGCGTCCTATCACCGAACCTGGCGTCTATTCCTCTGGCATCCCGCTGCAACCCAACAAGGTATGGCGTAAAACAGCTGCTCTGGTGATGAATATTGATGATATGAGCAAGCGACTCAAGTCTCTTGAGCGCAAAATCGATCAACAAGACTAAGCGTTCATCCGTTTAATGCTATATTCCCCGGCCTGTCGGCTTTCTTATAAACCGGCAGGCCGTGTTATTATTTTTATCAGTACATTTTGACAGGAAGAGTATTTTGACTACTGACACTCATACTCTGCATATTGAAGAGATTTTAGAACTTCTGCCGCACCGCTACCCGTTTTTGCTGGTAGACCGTGTGCTGGATTTTGAAGAAGGTCGTTTTCTGCGCGCAGTGAAAAATGTTTCCGTGAACGAGCCGTTCTTCCAGGGACACTTCCCGGGTAAACCTATCTTCCCGGGTGTGTTGATTCTGGAAGCGATGGCACAGGCTACCGGTATTCTTGCGTTTAAAAGCGTGGGCAAACTGGAGCCGGGTGAGCTGTACTACTTCGCGGGTATCGATGAAGCGCGCTTCAAGCGTCCTGTCGTGCCTGGTGATCAGATGATCATGGAAGTCACTTTTGAAAAAACGCGTCGCGGCCTGACTCGCTTCAAAGGCGTAGCTCTGGTTGACGGCAAAGTTGTTTGCGAAGCGACTATGATGTGTGCTCGTAGCCGGGAGTCTTGATACGTGATTGATAAATCCGCCTTTATTCATCCTACCGCCATTGTGGAAGTCGGTGCCATTATTGGTGCTAACGTCCATATTGGCCCATTTTGTATTGTTGGACCCCATGTCGAAATTGGTGAGGGTACAGTACTGAAATCTCACGTTGTCGTGAATGGTCATACGACTATTGGCTGCAATAACGAGATCTATCAGTTCGCTTCCATCGGCGAAGTAAACCAGGATCTTAAATATGCTGGTGAGTCGACCCGTCTGGAAATCGGCGATCGTAACCGCATTCGCGAAAGCGTCACCATTCATCGTGGAACAGTACAGGGTGGTGGATTGACGAAGGTGGGCAGCGACAACCTGTTTATGGTTAATGCGCATATCGCGCACGACTGTACGGTAGGTAACCGCTGTATTCTTGCCAACAACGCAACGCTGGCAGGACACGTATCGGTAGATGATTTCGCAATTATTGGCGGCATGACCGCAGTCCATCAGTTCTGCATCATTGGTGCACACGTGATGGTCGGCGGATGCTCCGGTGTGGCGCAGGATGTCCCACCGTTCGTCATTGCGCAGGGTAACCATGCCACGCCGTTTGGCGTGAACATCGAAGGCCTCAAGCGTCGTGGCTTTAGTCGCGAAGCGATTACTGCAATCCGCAACGCGTACAAACTGTTGTACCGTAGCGGTAAAACGCTGGAAGAGGCGAAGCCGGAAATTGCCGAGCTGGCGGAGAAGCACCCTGAAGTGAACGAGTTCATGACGTTCTTTGACCGTTCCACAAGGGGTCTGATTCGTTAATGGTCGACAGTCGTCCGCTTACGATAGCCCTGGTCGCCGGAGAAACCTCCGGCGATATTCTTGGTGCAGGTCTTATCCGTGCGCTCAAGGCCCGGGTACCCAATGCGCGCTTTGTAGGCGTTGCTGGCCCGTTGATGCAGGCCGAAGGCTGTGAAGCCTGGTATGAAATGGAAGAGCTGGCTGTGATGGGTATCGTTGAGGTGCTGGGTCGCCTGCGCCGTCTGCTGCACATTCGTGCCGATCTCACCCGTCGCTTTACCGAACTCAAACCCGATGTGTTTGTCGGTATCGATGCACCGGATTTCAACATTACCCTCGAAGGGAATCTGAAGCAGAAGGGCATCAAAACCATTCATTATGTCAGTCCGTCCGTCTGGGCGTGGCGACAGAAACGCGTTTTCAAAATCGGACGGTCAACCAACCTGGTGCTGGCTTTTCTGCCTTTCGAAAAAGCGTTTTACGACAAATTTAATGTCCCGTGCCGTTTTATCGGTCATACCATGGCGGATGCAATGCCGCTGGATCCGGATAAAAACGCGGCGCGCGATGTGCTGGGTATTCCTCATGATGCGCACTGTCTGGCACTGCTGCCCGGTAGCCGTGGTGCAGAAGTCGAGATGCTCAGCGCGGACTTCCTGAAAACGGCGCAAATCCTTCGCAAGACCTATCCTGACCTCGAAGTGGTTGTGCCGCTGGTGAATGCAAAACGTCGCGAGCAGTTTGAGCGCATCAAGGCGGAGGTTGCTCCGGATCTCCATGTTCATCTGCTGGACGGGAAGGGCCGTGAGGCGATGGTCGCAAGCGACGCCGCACTGTTGGCCTCGGGCACCGCTGCGCTGGAGTGTATGCTGGCGAAGTGCCCGATGGTGGTAGGCTATCGCATGAAGCCGTTCACCTTCTGGCTGGCGAAACGTCTGGTGAAAACGGACTATGTCTCTCTGCCAAACCTGCTTGCCGGGCGCGAGCTGGTGAAAGAGCTTCTGCAGGATGAGTGCGAGCCGCAGGCGCTGGCCGATGCGTTGTTACCGCTACTGGCCGACGGCAAAACCAGCCACCAGATGCATGATACGTTCCGCGAACTGCATCAGCAGATCCGCTGTAATGCCGATGAACAAGCGGCTGAAGCGGTGCTGGAGTTAGCAAAATGATGGAATTTATTTATCCTCACACCCACCTCGTGGCGGGTGTGGACGAAGTCGGTCGTGGCCCGTTAGTGGGTGCAGTGGTGACCGCTGCGGTGATCCTCGATCCTGCTCGCCCGATTATCGGGTTAAACGACTCTAAAAAATTGTCTGAAAAGCGCCGTCTGGCGCTGTTTAGTGAGATTCAGGAAAAGGCACTGGCCTGGAGCCTGGGGCGTGCAGAGCCGCATGAGATCGACGAACTCAATATTTTGCATGCCACTATGCTGGCGATGCAGCGTGCAGTGGCGGGTCTGAAAATTACCCCGGAGTATGTCCTGATTGACGGAAACCGCTGCCCTGCATTGCCGATGCCGTCAATGGCGGTGGTGAAAGGCGATAGCCGGGTCGCAGAAATCAGTGCGGCTTCAATCATTGCCAAAGTGACGCGTGATGCCGAAATGGCCGCGCTGGACCTCACTTACCCTCAGTATGGCTTCGCCCAGCATAAGGGTTATCCAACGGCCTTTCATCTGGAAAGGCTGGCTGAACATGGCGCAACTGAACATCACCGACGCAGCTTTGGCCCGGTGAAACGCGCGCTGGGACTGGTGTCCTGAATCAATACGCAAGCAATTAAGTAACGCGGAATCTGAAGATGGCTGAACCACGTTTCGTACACCTGCGGGTGCATAGCGACTACTCCATGATCGATGGGCTGGCGAAGACCGGGCCGCTGGTAAAAAAGGCGGCCTCGCTTGGCATGCCTGCGCTGGCGATCACCGATTTTACCAACCTGTGTGGCCTGGTGAAGTTCTACGGAGCGGCACATGGCGCGGGGATGAAACCCATCGTTGGCGCGGATTTTCACGTCCAAAGCGATCTTATTGGCGATGAATTGACGCAAATCTCCGTGTTAGCGATGAATAACGTAGGGTATCAAAACCTGACTCTGCTTATCTCCAAAGCCTATCAGCGCGGCTATGGCGCACTGGGGCCGTGGATCGACCGGGACTGGCTGGCTGAGCTGAACGACGGGCTGCTGCTGATCTCCGGCGGCCGTATGGGTGATGTCGGCAAATGTCTGCTGCGTGGCAACAGTGCGCTGGTGGATCAGTGCGTGTCGTTCTATGAAGAACATTTCCCGGATCGTTACTACCTTGAGCTGATCCGCACCGGTCGGCAGGACGAAGAGAGTTACCTGCACGCCGCGGTTGCGCTGGCTGAAGAACGCGGCCTGCCCGTGGTGGCAACCAATGACGTGCGTTTCCTTGAGCCTGGCGATTTTGACGCGCATGAGATTCGCGTCGCGATCCATGATGGCTTCACGCTTGACGATCCGAAACGTCCGCGCAACTACTCGACTCAGCAGTACATGCGCAATGAAGAGGAGATGTGCGAACTCTTCTCCGATATCCCGGAAGCGCTGGAGAACAGCGTTGAGATAGCCAAACGCTGTAACGTCACCGTGCGCCTTGGCGAATACTTCCTGCCGCAGTTCCCGACCGGGGACATGACCACGGAAGACTTCCTGGTCATGAAGTCGAAAGAAGGCCTCGAAGAGCGTCTGGAATTCCTCTTCCCGGATGAAGACGAGCGTAAAAAACGTCGACCAGAATATGACGAGCGCCTGGATATTGAACTCCAGGTGATCAACCAGATGGGTTTCCCGGGCTACTTCCTGATCGTTATGGAGTTTATCCAGTGGTCGAAGGATAACGGCGTACCGGTTGGACCGGGGCGTGGCTCCGGTGCGGGCTCGCTGGTGGCCTATGCACTCAAAATTACCGACCTCGACCCGCTGGAATTTGACCTGCTGTTCGAACGTTTCCTTAACCCGGAACGTGTCTCGATGCCCGACTTCGACGTCGACTTCTGCATGGAGAAACGCGACCAGGTTATTGAACACGTGGCGGACATGTACGGCCGCGACGCGGTATCGCAGATTATTACCTTCGGTACGATGGCAGCGAAAGCGGTTATTCGCGACGTTGGCCGTGTACTGGGGCATCCGTACGGTTTTGTCGATCGTATCTCTAAACTGGTGCCGCCTGACCCAGGTATGACGCTGGCAAAAGCGTTTGAAGCTGAACCACAGCTGCCAGAAATCTACGAAGCCGATGAAGAAGTTAAAGCGCTGATCGACATGGCCCGTAAGCTGGAAGGCGTCACGCGTAACGCCGGTAAGCATGCGGGTGGGGTGGTTATCGCGCCGACCAAAATCACCGATTTTGCGCCGCTATACTGCGATGAAGCGGGCCAGCATCCGGTCACCCAGTTTGACAAGAACGACGTCGAATACGCCGGGCTGGTGAAGTTTGACTTCCTCGGTCTGCGTACGCTCACCATCATCAACTGGGCGCTGAAGATGATCAACGCCCGTCGCGAGAAGAATGGCGAGCCGCCGCTGGATATCGCGGCCATCCCGCTTGATGATAAGAAAAGTTTCGACATGCTGCAGCGCTCGGAGACCACCGCCGTCTTCCAGCTTGAATCCCGCGGCATGAAAGATTTGATTAAGCGCCTGCAGCCTGACTGCTTCGAAGATATGATCGCACTGGTGGCGCTGTTCCGACCGGGCCCGCTACAGTCAGGGATGGTAGATAACTTTATCGACCGTAAGCACGGGCGTGAAGAGATTTCCTATCCGGATGTACAGTGGCAGCACGAGTGCCTGAAGCCCGTTCTGGAGCCAACCTACGGCATTATCCTGTACCAGGAACAGGTTATGCAGATTGCCCAGGTGCTCTCTGGCTACACCCTTGGCGGCGCGGACATGCTGCGTCGTGCGATGGGTAAGAAAAAGCCGGAAGAGATGGCCAAGCAGCGCGGCACTTTCGAAGAAGGCGCAAGAAAAAACGGTATTGATGGCGAGCTGGCGATCAAAATCTTTGACCTGGTAGAGAAATTCGCCGGGTACGGATTTAACAAATCTCACTCTGCTGCCTATGCTTTGGTCTCTTACCAGACGCTGTGGCTGAAAGCGCACTATCCTGCAGAATTTATGGCGGCGGTTATGACTGCCGATATGGACAACACCGAGAAGGTGGTTGGCCTGGTCGATGAGTGCTGGCGCATGGGGCTTAAGATCCTGCCGCCGGATATCAACTCCGGTCTCTATCATTTCCACGTCAACGAGCACGGGGAAATTGTTTACGGGATTGGCGCGATCAAAGGCGTGGGTGAAGGCCCGATTGAGGCGATCCTCGAAGCGCGTAACAACGGCGGTTATTTCCGCGAGTTGTTCGATCTTTGCGCCCGTACGGACACCAAAAAACTGAACCGCCGCGTGCTCGAAAAACTGATCATGTCCGGCGCGTTCGACAGGCTGGGGCCGCATCGCGCCGCGCTGATGAACTCTCTCGGCGATGCGCTGAAAGCGGCTGATCAGCACGCCAAAGCGGAAGCAATCGGTCAGGCGGATATGTTTGGCGTACTGGCGGAAGAGCCAGAGCAGATAGAGCAGTCTTATGCCAGCTGCCAGCCGTGGCCAGAACAGGTGGTGCTGGATGGAGAGCGTGAAACGTTAGGCTTATACCTGACGGGGCACCCCATCACCCAGTACATCAAAGAAATTGAGCGCTATGTCGGAGGCTACAGGCTGAAAGACATGCATCCGACAGAACGTGGTAAAATCACCACGGCTGCGGGGCTCGTGATTGCTGCAAGGGTTATGGTCACCAAGCGCGGCAATCGTATCGGCATCTGTACGTTGGATGACCGTTCCGGGCGTCTGGAGGTGATGTTGTTCACCGACGCGCTGGATAAATACCAGCATTTGCTGGAAAAAGACCGCATACTTATCGTCAGCGGACAGGTCAGCTTTGATGACTTCAGTGGGGGGCTTAAAATGACCGCCCGCGAAGTGATGGACATTGACGAAGCCCGGGAAAAATATGCTCGCGGGCTTGCTATCTCGCTGACGGACAGGCAAATTGATGACCAGCTTTTAAACCGACTCCGTCAGTCTCTGGAACCCCACCGCTCGGGGACAATTCCAGTACATCTCTACTATCAGAGGGCGGATGCACGTGCGCGGTTGCGCTTTGGTGCAACGTGGCGTGTCTCTCCGAGCGATCGTTTACTTAACGATCTCCGTGGCCTCATTGGTTCGGAGCAGGTGGAACTGGAGTTTGACTAATACAGGAATACTATGAGTCTGAATTTCCTTGATTTCGAACAGCCGATTGCTGAGCTGGAAGCGAAAATCGATTCTCTGACAGCGGTAAGCCGTCAGGATGAAAAACTGGATATTAACATCGATGAAGAAGTGCATCGTCTGCGTGAGAAAAGCGTAGAACTGACGCGCAAAATCTTTGCCGATCTCGGCGCATGGCAGATCGCCCAGCTGGCGCGTCATCCACAGCGTCCGTACACCCTGGATTATGTCCGCCTGGCGTTTGACGAATTTGACGAACTGGCAGGCGATCGCGCTTACGCTGACGACAAAGCTATCGTCGGCGGCATCGCACGTCTGGACGGGCGCCCGGTGATGATCATTGGTCATCAGAAAGGCCGTGAAACCAAAGAGAAAATTCGTCGTAACTTTGGTATGCCGGCACCAGAAGGCTATCGTAAAGCCCTGCGTCTGATGGAGATGGCTGAGCGTTTCAAGATGCCAATCATCACCTTCATCGACACCCCGGGTGCGTATCCTGGCGTGGGCGCGGAAGAGCGTGGCCAGTCAGAAGCCATCGCGCGTAACCTTCGCGAGATGTCTCGCCTGAAGGTGCCGGTCATCTGTACCGTTATCGGTGAAGGGGGTTCCGGTGGTGCGCTGGCGATTGGCGTGGGCGATAAAGTGAATATGCTGCAGTACAGCACCTATTCCGTTATCTCCCCGGAAGGTTGTGCCTCTATTCTGTGGAAGAGCGCCGATAAAGCGCCTCTGGCTGCAGAAGCGATGGGCATCATTGCCCCACGTCTGAAAGAGCTGAAGCTGATCGACTCCGTGATCCCTGAACCTCTGGGTGGCGCGCATCGTAAGCCGGAAGTGATGGCGGCTTCCCTGAAAGCGCAGCTGCTGGCAGACCTGGCGGACCTGGATGTCCTGAGCACAGAAGATCTACTCAACCGTCGTTACCAGCGTCTGATGACCTACGGTTACGCGTAAGCTTCACAATTATCCTAAAAGCCGCACATTGTTGCGGCTTTTTTTATGCCTGCCGTTTACCTTAACTATGCTTAGCTAATGTTTTTCAAGGAGGTAAACCGTGAACATCATCGCCATTATGGGGCCGCACGGCGTCTTTTATAAAGACGAGCCCATTAAGGAGCTGGAGCACGCCCTTCAGTCCCGCGGGTACCAGTTGATTTGGCCGCACAATAGCGCCGACCTGCTGAAATTTATCGAGCACAACCCTCGCATCTGTGGCGTGATCTTCGACTGGGACGAGTACGACATGGAGTTGTGCAGCGATATCAATAAGCTGAACGAATATCTCCCGCTGTACGCTTTTATTAATACCCACTCGACAATGGACGTGAGCGCTCATGATATGCGAATGGCGCTGTGGTTCTTTGAATACTCACTCGGTGTCGCGGAAGATATTGCGACCCGTATTCAGCAGTACACCGGTGAATATCTCGATAACATCACGCCACCGTTTACCCGCGCGCTGTTTACTTACGTCAAAGAAGGCAAATACACCTTCTGCACGCCAGGCCATATGGCCGGGACGGCCTATCAAAAAAGCCCGGTGGGTTGTTTGTTCTATGATTTCTTCGGGGGCAACACGCTTAAAGCGGACGTGTCGATTTCCGTCACAGAACTTGGATCGCTGCTCGATCACACCGGACCGCACCTGGAAGCTGAAGAATACATTGCCCGGACTTTTGGTGCCGAGCAGAGTTATATGGTGACCAACGGCACCTCGACATCAAACAAAATCGTCGGAATGTACGCCGCACCCGCCGGCAGCACCTTGCTGATTGACCGTAACTGCCACAAGTCGCTGGCTCATCTGCTGATGATGAGCGATGTTGTACCGTTATGGCTCTCCCCGACGCGAAACGCGCTTGGGATCCTCGGCGGGATCCCGCGTCGTGAATTTAGCCACGCCGCGATTGAACATAAGGTCGCGGCGATCCCGGGGGCAAGCTGGCCGATCCACGCGGTCATCACTAACTCCACCTATGACGGTCTGCTCTATAACACCAACTGGATTAAGCAGGCGCTGGATGTGCCGTCGATCCACTTTGACTCCGCGTGGGTGCCATACACCAACTTTCATCCGATTTACGCGGGAAAAAGCGGCATGAGCGGTGAGCGCGTGCCGGGCAAAGTGTTTTTCGAAACGCAGTCGACGCACAAAATGCTGGCCGCGTTTTCTCAGGCCTCGCTTATTCACATCAAAGGCGAGTACGACGAAGAGACGTTTAACGAAGCCTTTATGATGCACACCACCACCTCGCCAAGCTATCCGCTGGTGGCCTCTATTGAAACGGCGGCGGCAATGCTGCGCGGGAATCCGGGCAAGCGTCTGATCAATCGGTCTGTAGAGCGGGCGCTGCATTTCCGTAAAGAAGTTCAGCGGCTGAAAGATGAAGCGGACGGCTGGTTCTTCGATATCTGGCAACCCGAAGAGATTGATGAGGCCGAGTGCTGGCCTGTCTCACCCGGCGAGAGCTGGCACGGTTTTCGCGATGCCGACGCCGACCATATGTTCCTCGACCCGGTGAAGGTAACGATCCTGACGCCGGGGATGGACGAACAGGGCACGATGAGTGACGAAGGCATTCCTGCTGCTCTGGTGGCAAAATTCCTTGATGAACGTGGCGTAGTGGTGGAGAAAACCGGCCCTTATAACCTCTTGTTCCTGTTCAGTATTGGGATTGATAAAACCCGTGCGATGGGCTTATTGCGCGGACTGATGGAGTTTAAGCGCGCTTACGATCTCAACCTGCGGGTGAAAAATATGCTGCCGGATCTTTATGCTGAAGATCCTGACTTCTACCGCAATATGCGCATTCAGGATCTGGCCCAGGGGATCCATCGGCTGATCCGTCAGCACGATCTGCCGCGCCTGATGCTGCAGGCGTTTGACGTGCTACCGGAGATGAAGTTGACCCCACACAAGGCCTGGCAACGTCAGGTGAAAGGGGAGGTTGAAACCGTTGAGCTGGAAAATCTGGTCGGGCGCGTGTCGGCTAACATGATCCTGCCTTATCCGCCGGGCGTACCGTTGTTGATGCCGGGGGAGATGATCACCGAAGAGAGTCGGGCGGTGCTCGATTTTCTGCTGATGCTCTGCTCAGTGGGGCGCCACTATCCAGGCTTTGAGACTGATATTCACGGGGCGAAGCGCGATGAGCAAGGGGGTTACTGGGTGCGAGTCCTAAAATAAGGGCGACAGCTTGCCAGGCCCGGGTTGTCGGTTGTAACGTTCAGGCATCATAAAAAGGAGAAGCTATGCTGGGTTTAAAACAGGTTCACCATATTGCGATCATTGCCACCGATTACGCAAAAAGTAAGGCCTTCTACTGCGATATTCTGGGCTTTACGTTGTTAAGCGAGGCTTACCGTGAGGAGCGTGACTCCTGGAAAGGCGATCTCGCTTTAAACGGGCAATATGTGATTGAGCTGTTCTCTTTTCCTTTTCCGCCAGCACGTCCGTCCCGCCCGGAAGCCTGCGGCCTGCGCCACCTTGCCTTTAGCGTCGACGACATTGATCGCGCCGTAAAACATCTGGAGACCCACGGCGTGAAGTGCGAAGCGATTCGTATCGATCCGTTCACCGACAAGCGTTTTACCTTTTTCAACGATCCGGATGGCCTTCCGCTGGAGCTTTACCAGCAGTAATTTCCACCCTGTGTGATAATGCCCGCTCAGTTCGGGCATTTTTATGTGTGATTTTCTATGACCCTACCCGCGATTGCTCAAGCCGTTTCACCGTACCGCCAGCTGCTGGTGGGGTTTAGCGGTGGCCTGGATTCCACCGTTCTGCTCCACCGTCTCAAACTCTGGCGTGACAACGAGCCTGATATTCAGCTTCGGGCGATGCACATTCATCACGGGTTAAGCCCGCACGCGGATGCGTGGGTGGCACACTGCGAGGCGGTGTGTGCAGCATGGACGATCCCGCTGACTGTTGAACGTGTACATCTCCATGATGAGGGGCTGGGCATTGAGGCGCAGGCGCGTAAAGCACGCTATGCCGCTTTTGCCGCTGAATTACAGCCTGACGAAGCGCTGGTCACGGCGCAGCATCTCGATGACCAGTGCGAGACGTTATTACTGGCCCTCAAACGAGGAAGCGGCCCGGCGGGGTTATCCGCGATGCCAGAACGGGCTGATTTCGCCGGATCGCACCTCCTTCGCCCACTGCTTGGCGAGACGCGAGCCTCGCTGGAAACGTGGGCACGGGAACACGGGCTGAGCTGGATTGAAGATGAAAGCAACCAGGATGACCGCTATGACCGTAACTTCCTGCGTCTGCGTGTCGTACCGCTTCTGAGCGAGCGCTGGCCGCACTTTGCAGAAGCGGCAGCACGCAGCGCCATGCTGTGCGCTGAACAGGAGAGTCTGCTGGATGAGCTGCTGAGCGAAGAGCTGGCGGAACTGATTACCGCGCAGGGATCGCTTACCATCGCACCGCTGGAAGCGATGAGCCCGGCGCGTCGGGCCGCATTGTTACGACGCTGGCTGGCCTCTCACGGTGCCGCTATGCCGTCGCGGGCAATGCTGGCTCGTCTCTGGGATGAAGTCGCCCTGGCACGGGAAGATGCTACGCCGTGTGTGCACCTGAACGGTTTCGACGTCAGACGCTATAAAGGGGCGCTCTGGTGGGTTAAATCATCCCCCTCGCTCGCCGACAGGGTGCTTGACTGGCCGTCGCTTGCGGAACCGCTACTGTTGCCCTGTGATGCCGGTCGTGTGTCTTTGGTGCCAACCGGCCATGTGCGTCTGCCTGAACCCGGGGAGCCGGTCACCGTGCGCTTTAAGGCGGGCGGTCTGCTGCATATTGTCGGGCGCAACGGAGGGCGGAAGCTGAAGAAAATCTGGCAGGAGAGCAATGTGCCGCCCTGGCGACGCGATACCACGCCGCTACTTTTCTACGGTGAAACGCTGATTGCTGCTGCGGGGGTATTCATTACGCAAGAGGGGTGGGCAGAAACGGGCGTGCAGTTTGAGTGGAAAGCGTAACGGGCAGCCGGGCTGCCCGTTAGTGTCATCAGGATTCGCTCACCACAACGGTGCCGATTTGCGGGTGGCTGAAGCTGGCAATTTTGTCCAGACGTAGCTCACGCGTCGCCCCGGCATCTTCCACTATCAGATATTCCACATTCTTTCGCGAAACCAGGTCGCTGGCTTTTGCCTTCAACACTTCGCCATCTTTTAGCTCCAGCGTCAGTATTAAATGATGCTGGCAGGCGAGTTCGAGGTTGTCATAGTCATCACAATTGATGGGTTGATAAGTTTCATTCATTGACATAATCGCTCACCAGTAAATTCGCCGCAGCATACGCTGCTTTTTCCCTGACCGATTCTGAAAGGCCCTCATCAGAGGCCACTTCATTAAGCACTTTCAATACACAGCCCAACGCGTCCGGGACATACCCCAGATCTCCGCTGGCGATTTCCGCATACCGTTTGCGAATTAACTCACAATAATTATTCACATCCCCTCCCGCCAGCGCACTGACTTACTGTGAGATATCATTAAGCCTACGAAGATAAACTCGGTTTAGCAAGGTGACTATACCATACTCATTTAAGCAATATCAGCGCCTTGATAGCCGGTGAATGTTCACCCAGGAACAGCCTTTTTATTCCTTTTTCGCTACAATGTGCGCCTGATTCGAAAGGAGTTCTCTCATGGCGCTGAAAGCGACAATTTATAAAGCTGTGGTCAATGTGGCAGATCTTGACCGCAACCAGTTCCTGGATGCGTCACTCACTCTGGCACGCCACCCCTCTGAAACCCAGGAGCGCATGATGCTGCGCCTGCTGGCGTGGATAAAGTATGCTGACGAGCGTCTGCAATTTAGCCGGGGCTTAAGCGCTGAGGACGAGCCAGAGGCCTGGCTGCACAACGATCATCTGGGTATCGATTTATGGATTGAACTCGGTCTGCCGGATGAGCGTCGCATTAAAAAGGCCTGCACGCAGTCCGCTAACGTGGCGTTATTCGCGTATAATCAACGTGCTGCGGAAATCTGGTGGCAGCAAAGCAAGAGCAAGTGCGGGCAGTTTGCCAACCTTACCGTCTGGTATCTGGACGATGAGCAGCTGGCGAAGCTCAGCGAGTTTGCCAGCCGGACGATGGTCCTGCAGGCCACAATTCAGGACGGTGCTATCTGGCTTTCTGATTCTCAGAATAATCTGGAAATTCATTTGACGGCGTGGCAGCCAGCGCCATGATTGTCTTGTCCCGAAACGTTAGTATCCCTGACAATGAGCTGGAGATCACCGCCATCCGTGCTCAGGGGGCGGGTGGACAGCACGTTAACAAGGCTTCAACGGCTATCCATTTGCGCTTTGACATTCGGGCCTCCAGCCTGCCAGAGTATTACAAAGAAAGCCTGCTCGCTGCCAGCCATCACCTGATCACCAGTGATGGCGTGATTGTGATTAAAGCGCAGGAGTACCGCAGCCAGGAGTTGAACCGCGAAGCGGCGATTGCCAGACTGGTGTCGATGATTAAAGAATTAACGGCAGTGCAAAAAAGCCGTCGGGCAACGCGACCGACCCGCGCATCGAAAGAGCGTCGGCTATCGTCGAAGGCCCAAAAATCCACAGTGAAAGCACTACGCGGTAAAGTTCGTCGCCCTACGGAGTGACGAAAAGGAACACAATTTCATAAGGAATTCATTGTGAAAAAAGCATTATTGTCAGCGCTGGCAGTGAGTACGCTGTTTGCGCTTTTCGGGTGTAACAACCGTTCTGAAACGCAGGTCGTGCAGCCTGCGCAGAATGAAGAGTTAAAACCAATGCAGCAGAGCTGGCGCGGCGTTTTACCGTGTGCCGACTGCGAGGGCATTGAAACGTCACTGTTCCTGCAGAAAGACGGTACCTGGGTTATGAACCAGCGTTATCAGGGGGCGAAAGAACCATCTTCCTTTGCGTCCTACGGGACATGGGCGCGTACGGCTGAGAAGCTGGTACTGACGGATACCACCGGTGAGAAAACCTATTTCCGCGCCAAAGGTGAAGGGATGGAGATGCTCGACCGCGAAGGCAATCCGATTGAGTCCCAGTTCAACTATACGCTGGCCCCGGTGAAAGCGGCCCTGCCTGCAACGCCAATGCCAATGCGTGGGATGTATTTCTATATGGCGGATGCGGCGATCTTTACCGACTGCGCCACCGGCAAGAAAATCAGCGTGGCGAACAATGCGCAGCTGGAGCGTGATTACGCTGTTGCGCGCGGCAATGACAGCAAGCCTGTCCTGCTGACGGTAGATGGTCACTTTACGCTGGAGCCGAACCCGGACAGCGGAGAGCTGGTGAAAACGCTGGTGACAGATAAAGACGCGAAGTTTGTTGCGGGCAAAGACTGTAACAGCAAATAAGCCGATATCGGCCCATTAAAAAACCCCGCCTGAGCGGGGTTTTTTGTTGAACGTTAACCTTTGATGGCTTTCACCAGGTAATCAAGAATGTCGCCAGTCTTGATCATCTGCTTTTCACCACTGCGACGGTATTTGTATTCAATGTCGTCGCTGTCGAGGTTACGGTCGCCGATGACTACGGTGTGCGGGATACCGATCAGTTCCATATCGGCAAACATCACGCCTGGACGCTCTTTACGGTCATCCATCAGCACTTCGATACCCTGAGCGCGCAGCTCGGAGTAAAGTTTTTCGGCCAGCTCCTGCACACGGTAAGACTTGTGCATGTTCATTGGCAGAATAGCCACCTGGAACGGGGCGATATTGTCTGGCCAGACGATGCCACGTTCGTCGTAGTTTTGCTCAATGGCGGCTGCAACCACACGCGTCACACCGATACCGTAGCAACCCATGGTCAGGATCTGGTTGCGGCCATCTTCCCCCTGAACGGCGGCATTCAGCGCGCGGGAATATTTATCCCCCAGCTGGAAGATGTGGCCCACTTCGATACCGCGTTTGATCATCAGGGTGCCCTGGCCGTCCGGGCTCGGATCGCCTGCCACCACGTTACGGATATCAGCCACTTCCGGCGTCGCGACATCGCGATCCCAGTTGATGCCGAAGTAATGTTTACCGTCGATGTTAGCGCCAGCGGCGAAGTCGCTCATTGCGGCTACCGTACGGTCAATAACCACCGGAACCGGCATATCCACCGGGCCCAGAGAGCCTGGACCTGCATTCACGACGGCACGGATTTCCGCTTCCGTTGCGAACGTCAGCGGGCTGGCAACCTGAGGCAGCTTCTCAGCTTTCACTTCGTTCAGTTCGTGATCGCCACGCACCAGCAGGGCAACCAGCGGGTACGCGCTACCTTCGGTGGATTTCACCAGCAGGGTTTTTACCGTTTTTTCGACGGGCAGGTTGAACTGCTCAACCAGCTCAGCAATGGTTTTTGCGTGAGGTGTATCAACCAGCTTCATCTCTTCCGTTGCAGCAGCACGTGGCGCTTTAGGGGCCAGCGCTTCTGCAAACTCGATGTTCGCGGCGTAATCAGAAGAGTCAGAGAAGATCACATCGTCTTCACCGCTCTGAGCCAGAACCTGGAACTCATGAGACGCGCTTCCGCCGATAGAACCGGTATCAGCCTGCACAGCACGGAAATCCAGACCCATACGGGAGAAGATTTTGCTGTAAGCCTCGTACATTTTGTCGTAGGTCTCTTGCAGCGATTCCTGAGACGTATGGAAAGAGTAAGCATCTTTCATCAGGAATTCGCGTGAGCGCATGACGCCGAAACGTGGGCGAACTTCATCACGGAACTTGGTCTGGATCTGGAAGAAGTTCAGCGGCAGCTGTTTGTAAGAGCTCAGCTCATTACGAATCAGGTCGGTAATGACTTCTTCATGCGTTGGGCCGAGGACGAATGGACGCTCGCCACGATCAACGAAACGCAGCAGCTCAGGGCCATATTGCTCCCAACGGCCGCTCTCCTGCCACAGGTCAGCGGGCTGAACCACAGGCATGGACACCTCGATAGCACCGGCGTTGTTCATCTCTTCACGCACGATGTTTTCGACTTTTTTCAGGACGCGCACGCCGGTCGGCAGCCAGGTATATAACCCGGAGGCCAGCTTGCGGATCATCCCGGCGCGCAGCATCAGCTGATGGCTGATCACTTCGGCGTCGGCAGGCGTCTCCTTCAGAGTGGAGAGCAGATATTGGCTAGTACGCATGTTGTTACGGTTCCATTTCGACGATTGGAACAGGCTGAAACACCAGCCTGAGACAAAAAAAGTGGTTTAGTTTACCAGTGTGGCAAAGATGCCAAAAGAGAGGAGGACAAAATTACCTGGGTTCAAGGGCAAACACTTCAAAACCTGCCCCGGTCACGCGCCAGCGAACGTTAAAATCCAGCAGCCAGACGGCGTAGGTTTTCCCGGCGTCCTCTTCTTTACGATAGGCCGGACGGGGGTCCTGAGCCAGCACTTCGGTGATAAAGTCACGAAGGCGGGGATAGCGTGTTTCCAACTGCTCAAGCTGCGTGGTTATCTCAGCCGTGAAGTGAACAGGCATATCTGCCTGCGGTGCTTCCTGGGCATAGCTTGCGCGGGCGTCGGGTAACGCTTCGGCAAAGGGGAGATACGGCTTGATATCGATAACCGGCGTGCCATCAACCAGGTCAAGGCTGCCTAACTCCAGTATGACCTGATCCTTTTGACAGCGTATACCTTTCAGTTCGACCAGCGACATCCCGACAGGGTTTGGACGGAAGGTTGAGCGCGTCGCAAACACCCCCATCCTGGCGTTGCCTCCCAGGCGAGGAGGGCGTACGGTCGGACGCCAGCCACCTTCCATCGTCTGGTGAAACACAAACACAACCCATAAGTGGCTGAATGCTTCGAGCCCGCGTACGGCATCGGCCTGATTGTAGGGCGCGATCAAGTGAAGCTCGCCACCGCTGGTGACCAGACCTGGCTGGCGTGGCACGGCGAACTTCTCTTTATAGGGAGAGCGAATAACGCCTATCTGTTCGAACTGAAATGAACTCATTTCGCCGTAATGTTCAGCGCCGAGCCGATGCAAACCGCCTGACGGTAGCAACCCGGTGTTCCACTGGTCACTTCGCAGCTATGCAGCAGAACCGCGTTGGCTTTCATTTTTGCCGCGTTGATCTGCATGCGTTTACGCGCTGTTGGGATATTCGGTGGAGAGTCCTGATTGGTAGCCTGACAGGATTCGCCGCTTACTTCACCCAGTTCACGGAAAGGTTTACCCACGAGTTCGTCAGCTTTGGTAATAATGCGAACCGGCGCAGGGCGAGGCGCTTTCGGTTTTACGGGTTCTGCTTTTGGCGGGGTTGCCGTGCTTTGGACAGGTTCAACAGGAGATCTGCTTAGCATAGAACAGCCGCTCAGCATGAGTGCTAAAAGACAGATCGGTAAAGCACGCATAATAATTCCTCAATGGATAATCAAAACGTCAGATATTGAATCAGTTGACTGCACAAATGACAAGACGGGCATAAGCCCGTCTTGATGATATTACACTGAGGTGAGATTACCAGCCCTTAACAGCGCCGCCGTTAAACACTTTGTTGGCTTCCTGGTAAACTTCGTCAGACTGATAAGCCTGTACGAACTTCTTCACGTTTTCCGCATCTTTGTTGTCTTCGCGAGTCACGATCAGGTTTACATACGGGGAGTCTTTGTCTTCAACGAAGATACCGTCTTTCGCTGGCGTCAGGCCAATCTGGCTGGCGTACGTGGTGTTGATAACGGCCAGGGCAATCTGCGCGTCGTCGAGAGAACGTGGCAGCTGTGGGGCTTCCAGCTCAACAATTTTCAGATTTTTCGGATTCTCGGTGACATCCAGAACGGTTGGCAGCAGGCCAACACCGTCTTTCAGCTTAATCAGGCCCACTTTCTGCAGCAGCAGCAGGGAACGGCCAAGGTTGGTTGGGTCGTTAGGGACGGCAACCTGAGAGCCTGGCTGCAGTTCGTCCAGAGATTTAATTTTCTTGGAGTAACCGGCAATAGGGTAAACAAAGGTGTTACCCACACCCACCAGTTTATAGCCGCGATCCTTGATCTGCTGATCCAGGTAAGGTTTGTGCTGGAAGGCGTTGGCGTCGATATCGCCTTTGCTCAGCGCTTCGTTCGGCAGAACGTAATCGTTAAAGGTCACCAGCTCAACGTCCAGACCATACTTCTCTTTCGCGACTTTCTGCGCGACTTCAGCAACCTGCTGTTCTGCACCCACGATAACGCCCACTTTGATGTGGTTTGGATCTTTTTCGTCCTGACCGCAACCCACCAGTGCCAGAGAGCCGATCAGCGCGCCTACCGCTGCAAAGGTCTTTAATTTAAACGCCATGTTATATCCTTAACTCGTCGAGTTTGTGTTGTGTGTAACGTTATTTGTGAGTAACAGTCCGGACGATGCGATCGCCAGAGAACTGGATTAAGTAAACCAGCACAACCAGCAATACCAGAACGGTATTCATTACGGTAGCGTTATAACCAATATAGCCGTACTGGTAGCCAATCTGGCCTAAACCGCCGGCGCCAACGGCACCGCCCATCGCGGAATAACCCACCAGAGTAATCAACGTAATGGTTGCCGCGTTAACCAGCCCTGGCAGCGCTTCAGGCAGCAGGACTTTACGCACGATCTGCATTGGCGTTGCCCCCATCGCGCGGGAAGCCTCGATCAAACCGGTCGGGATTTCCAGCAGGGCGTTTTCCACCATACGGGCGATAAACGGCGCAGCTCCCACGGTCAGCGGAACGATAGCTGCCTGCAAACCGATAGACGTTCCCACGATCACACGGGTAAATGGAATCATCCACACCAGCAGAATAATGAACGGGATAGAACGGAAGATATTCACCAGTGCAGACAGGGTGCGATACAGCTTCGCGTTCTCAATGATTTGTCCCGGGCGCGTCACATACAGCAGCACGCCGACCGGCAGACCAATCACAAAACCAAAGAAGCCTGATACAAAGGTCATTGCCAGCGTTTCCCAAACGCCGCGAACCAGCAGCCACATCATCGGCTCAGACATAACCCAGTACCTCTACTTTTACGTGATGTTCTTGCAGCCAGGCAATTGCCGCCTGGGTTTCTGCTTGTGTGCCGTGCATTTCCGTCAGCATGATGCCGAACTTCACGCCACCGGCGTAATCCATTTGCGCGCTGATGATGTTGTTATTCACATTAAAGCGGCGCGCGGTTTCGGACAGCAGCGGTGCATCGACGGACTGGCCAGTGAACTCCATACGCAGCATCGGGACGCTGTCAGCGGTCGATTCTGTTTTTAAACGCTCCAGATAATCTTCCGGAATATCCAGGTGCAGCGTGGACTGAATAAACTGTTGTGCCAGTGGTGTTTTCGGATGGGAAAACACTTCGCTGACCGTGTCTTGCTCAATCAACTCACCGTTGCTGATTACCGCGACGCAATCACAGATGCGTTTCACCACGTCCATTTCATGTGTAATAAGGAGAATGGTCAGGCCGAGGCGACGGTTGATGTCCTTCAGCAGCTCCAGAATGGAACGCGTAGTGGCGGGATCTAATGCGCTGGTGGCTTCATCGCACAGCAGCACTTTCGGGTTGCTTGCCAGCGCGCGGGCAATGGCCACACGCTGCTTTTGTCCGCCGGACAGGTTTGCCGGGTAGCTATCGTGTTTATCACCCAGACCGACGAGATCCAGCAGTTCGGTTACGCGACGCTTAACTTCTTCTTTTGGCGTGTTGTCCAGTTCCAGCGGTAAGGCAACGTTGCCAAACACCGTACGGGAGGCCAGCAGGTTAAAGTGCTGGAAGATCATGCCAATCTGGCGGCGTGCTTTCGTCAGTTCTTTCTCTGAAAGGGCGGTCAGTTCCTGCCCGCCTACTTCTACACGACCCTGGGTTGGGCGCTCAAGCAGGTTAACACAACGGATCAGCGTACTTTTACCTGCACCCGATGCGCCAATGACGCCATAAATTTGACCAGCAGGAACATGCAGGCTGACATTGTTCAGCGCCTGAATGGTTCGGTTCCCCTGCTGGAACACTTTGGTGATATTGGAAAGTTTAATCATTAGATTATTTTTATCGTATGTAAGTTAGCCGTGGCATTTTCTTCTGCCAGATACGGGTGATGACCGTAAACAAAACGGATGTTAAGGCATCCAGACGTCTAAATCAATCCAACTCTGTACGATGAGCACTTTATTGCGCTGCGATTCATGAGATACTAGCTGTACATGCCTTTTTCAGGAGCAAACCGGTGGCAAAATCAGTACCCGCAATTTTTCTCGATCGTGATGGCACTATTAATGTGGATCACGGTTATGTCCACGAAATTGATGAGTTCGAGTTTATCGAGGGCGTTATCGATGCTATGCGCCAGCTGAAAGAGATGGGCTATGCGCTGGTGGTCGTGACCAACCAGTCCGGCATCGCACGTGGAAAATTCACCGAGGCGCAATTCGAGACGCTGACGGAATGGATGGACTGGTCGCTGGCTGACCGCGGTGTCGAACTTGATGGCATTTACTATTGCCCGCACCACCCGCAGGGAACTGTAGAAGAGTTTCGCCAGACGTGTGATTGCCGCAAGCCGCATCCGGGAATGTTTATCTCTGCGCAGGAATTCCTGCATATCGATATGGCTGCTTCTTATATGGTGGGCGATAAACTGGAAGATATGCAGGCAGCAACCGCCGCAGGTGTGGGGACTAAAATACTTGTGCGCACCGGCAAACCTGTGACGCCTGAAGCAGAGAGTGCCGCGGATTGGGTGATTAATAGCCTGGCAGATCTGCCAAAAGAGATTAAAAAGCACCAAAAATAGCCTTTTTGGTGAAAAGGTGAGCGGTCAAAATAAAAATGCATATTTCCGCTTGTCATTCCTCGGCGGCACCCTATAATGCGCCTCCATCGACACGGCAGATGTGAATCACTTCACAGTTAACCCGGTCGGTTGAAGAGAAAAAA